>NZ_BMTO01000054.1 GCF_014649715.1 Streptomyces lateritius | reverse complement strand
GTGCCCAGCGAGGAGAACTGCAGGAACGAGTTCGCCTTGTTCGTGCCCGAGTCGTAGGAGCCGACCTTGATCTGCGTCTCGGTGGAGTGGTCACCACCGATCGTGTTCTGCGCGTACGTCGAGTTCGACGCCGTCACCGTCGGGTCGACGGTCACCGGGTAGACCCGCTCGGGCGCGTCGAGCCACGCACGGTCCGCGGTCATCCGCAGGGCGGGCTTGCCGTCCACCATGACCAGCTCATAGGACACGGCCCGCGACTGAGCGGCGTCGCCCGAACGCGGGTCGATCTTGGAGTCCTCCATGAACGCGTGCGGGATGGTCGCGGTGACCTCGCCCGCCGCGTCCGTGAACTCCACATCACCGTCGGCGGCTATTCGGGGCGTGAGCCCCTTCACCGCGAGCGGGAACGTCCAGGAGTTCGCCGCCTGCGGCGAGCGCAGGACGACGTTCTCCTTGAAGCCCTCCGCCAGCGGCACCAGCTGCACATCGGTGTCCGGCAACACATCGGCGTA
>NZ_BMTO01000053.1 GCF_014649715.1 Streptomyces lateritius | reverse complement strand
CTAGATGAGTGAGTCCGATGTTTTCAGTGGTCGTAGGCGATCAGGGAGCGTTTGACTGTGGCGTCGGTGGTCCAGTTGTGCCAGATGCCGGCGGCGAGGGCGAGGAGTCGTTGTCCGGTGCGGGCGTAGACGCCGGCCTGGGTTCTGCCGCCGTGTTGTTCGAGGCTGAGCTGGCCTTTGAGGGTGTCGATGACGGACTCGATCCACTGCCGGACGCGGGCGATCTTCCCGTGCCGGACCGGCTCGTCCTTGCGGTCGGGCCGCACCAGGTGAACGCCGAGGCGCTCGGTGAGGAAGGCCTCGAACTCCTTCCCGGCGAAGCCCTTGTCCGCGAGGATCACCTGACCTCTGCGGACGAGGTGGTGGTCGCGTTCCAGCAGCGCGGCCATCACCTCCCGTTCCCCGATCTTCGGGTTGGCCAGGCACCAGGTGACCGGCATGCCCTCCGCTGTGGTGACCAGGTAGAGGCGGAATCCCCAGAAGAACCGGGAGTGGGAGCGGCAGAAGCCGTAGCCG
>NZ_BMTO01000052.1 GCF_014649715.1 Streptomyces lateritius | reverse complement strand
GGCGGGTAGGCAACAACACAGCGAGGACGCTGTGAACGACCGGTCCTATTCCGACCGATCGTTCCGCTCTCGTGTGTGCGAACCCGATTACGGGTAAACATTCACGGAGAGTTTGATCCTGGCTCAGGACGAACGCTGGCGGCGTGCTTAACACATGCAAGTCGAACGATGAAGCCCTTCGGGGTGGATTAGTGGCGAACGGGTGAGTAACACGTGGGCAATCTGCCCTTCACTCTGGGACAAGCCCTGGAAACGGGGTCTAATACCGGATAACACCGGCTTCCGCATGGAAGCTGGTTGAAAGCTCCGGCGGTGAAGGATGAGCCCGCGGCCTATCAGCTTGTTGGTGGGGTAATGGCCCACCAAGGCGACGACGGGTAGCCGGCCTGAGAGGGCGACCGGCCACACTGGGACTGAGACACGGCCCAGACTCCTACGGGAGGCAGCAGTGGGGAATATTGCACAATGGGCGAAAGCCTGATGCAGCGACGCCGCGTGAGGGATGACGGCCTTCGGGTTGTAAACCTCTTTCAG
>NZ_BMTO01000051.1 GCF_014649715.1 Streptomyces lateritius | reverse complement strand
TCAGCGGTTTCTCTCGGGGCGGGTGTGGGGGTGGGGTGCGGTGAGGGTTTCGGTGTGGGTTTTGGCGTGGTGGAGGGTGGCGCGGCTGTTGGTGGACAGGGCGGTGTGGACGTAGGCGCGGGCGTCTTCGGTGGTGGCGTGGGGGCCGAGGATGCGGGTGATGTTGGCGGTGTTGAGGGTGACGGTGTGCTGGGAGGTGGCGAGGGTGGATCCGTCGGGGGTTTCCTCGAAGGTCCATCGGCCGGTGTGGAGGGTCATCAGGGCGGGCAGGGTGACCTGCTTGTAGGCGATCTTGTGGTGGGGGAACGTGACCCGGTAGGACTTGGTGGTGTGGACGGAGCCGTCCTTGGCGCGGGTGTCCATCTCCAGGGTCTGTACTCCGGGGGTGTCCTCGGTGAGGCGGACGGTGGCGACGTGGGGCAGGCGTTCGGACCACAGGCCGGCCTCGTCGATGAAGGCGTAGACGTCCTTGGCGGAGCCGTCGATGTGGACGGAGTCCTCGAAGGAGAACGTCACGTCCGCCGTCGCGTGCGCCAGCTCCACGTTCTCCTTCAA
>NZ_BMTO01000050.1 GCF_014649715.1 Streptomyces lateritius | reverse complement strand
TGTTCGACGATTCTGCCGTTCTCCATGACGAGGATGACGTCGGCGTCGCGGATGGTGGAGAGGCGGTGGGCGATGACGAACGAGGTGCGGCCGTGGGAGAGGCGGGCCATGGCTTTTTGGATGAGGACTTCGGTGCGGGTGTCGACGGAGCTGGTGGCTTCGTCGAGGACGAGGATGACGGGGTCGGAGAGGAAGGCGCGGGCGATGGTGATGAGCTGTTTCTCGCCGGCGCTGACGCCGGAGCCCTCGTCGTCGAGGACGGTGTCGTATCCGTCGGGCAGGGTGCGGATGAACCGGTCGGCGTGGGCCGCCTTGGCGGCTTCCTCGATCTGCTCCCTGGTGGCCTCGCCGCCGGCGCCGTAGGCGATGTTGTCGGCGATGGTTCCGCCGAAGAGCCAGGTGTCCTGGAGGACCATGCCGATTCCGGAGCGGAGGTCTTCGCGGCTCATGGTGGCCACGTCGACGCCGTCGAGGGAGATCCGGCCGCCGGTGACCTCGTAGAACCGCATGAGGAGGTTCACCAGGGTCGTCTTGCCCGCGCCGGTCGGTCCGACGAT
>NZ_BMTO01000049.1 GCF_014649715.1 Streptomyces lateritius | reverse complement strand
CGAATGGACCGAGGCCGGTGTGTGGTCCCGGCTCCACGAGATCCTCCTGGCCAAGCTCCGCGGCGCCAACGCCCTGGACTTCTCCCGGGCAGCGGTCGACGGCTCCCACATTCGGGCGTTAAAGGGGGCGCCAAGACGGGACGAAGCCCTGTTGACCGGGGCAGAACCGGCAGCAAGCATCACCTGATCACCGACGCCACCGGCATCCCGCTTGCCGCCACACTCACCGGCGGCAACCGCAACGACGTCACTCAGCTGATCCCACTCCTCCAGGCCGTGCCGCCCGTGCGGGGCAAACGCGGCCAGCCCCGCCGCCGCCCCGACGTCGTGCTCGGCGACCGCGGCTACGACCACGACAAGTACCGCCGCCTGGTCCGGGGGCTCGGCGTGAAGCCGCTGATCGCCCGCCGCGGCACCGAGCACGGCTCCGGCCTGGGCACCCAACGCTGGGTCGTGGAACGTGCGTTCGCCCACCTCCACTGGTTCCGTCGCCTACGGATCCGCTGGGAGATACGCGACGACATCCACGAAGCTTTCCTCACTCTCGGATGTGCACTCATCTGCTGGCGACGCCTGAAGTCATTCCGATAGGAGTTCT
>NZ_BMTO01000048.1 GCF_014649715.1 Streptomyces lateritius | reverse complement strand
TAAGACCGTGTCCTATGTGGTGAGGCGGACCAGTCGCTTGTAGCAGCAGATGGCTGCGGCGAGGCCGAGGAAGGCCAGGTAGTTGCGGGGGTGTCGTTCGTAGCGGTGGTTGAGCCGGCGGTAGCCGGTCAGCCAGGACATGGTCCGCTCGATCACCCACCTGCGGCGTCCGAGCCGTTCTGACGATTCGACGCCTTTGCGGGCGATGCGGACGCCGATGCGTTTGCCGCGGAGCCATTTCCGCAGTTCAGGTATGTCGTAGGCCTTGTCGGCGTGCAGGCGCTGGGGCTTGAAATGACGGCCGCGGTGGGGGTCGTGTCTCGTTTGGAGACCCGTGATCATGGGCTTCAGGGCCTGGCTGTCGTGGGTGTTGGCGGCCGAGAGGCCGACGAGGAGGGGCAGTCCGTTCGCGTCCGACAGGACGTGCATCTTGGAACCCGCCTTGCCCCGGTCCACGGGGCTCGGACCGGTGAGTTCGCCCCTTTTTTCGCCCTGACGTGGGCGGAGTCGAGGACCGCGCGGGATAGGTCGAGCAGGCCGGCGTCGTCGAGACGGTGCAGGATCTCCTCGTGCAGCCTGCCCCACACGCCCGCCCTGGACCAGATCAGGAACCGGCGATGCGCTGTCGACTTCGATATCCCGAAACAGGGCGGCAGAGCCCGCCAGGCGCA
>NZ_BMTO01000047.1 GCF_014649715.1 Streptomyces lateritius | reverse complement strand
CGGTGCAGGGAACCGATCACCTTCCCCGTGGCGACTTCCAGGGCCGCGAACAGGGTGGTGGTGCCGGCCCGGACGTAGTCGTGGCTGCGGCGCTCGGGAACCCCGGGCATCATCGGCAGCACGGGCTGGGACCGGTCCAGGGCCTGGATCTGCGACTTCTCGTCCACGCACAGCACCAGGGCCTTCTCCGGCGGATCCAGATACAACCCCACGACGTCACGGACCTTGTCGATGAACAACGGGTCGGTGGACAGCTTGAACGTCTGTGAGCGGTGCGGTGCCAGGGCGAACGCCCGCCAGATCCGCGAGATCGCGGACTGGGACATACCGGTGGCCGCCGCCATCGACCTCGTCGACCAGTGGGTGGCGTTTTTCGGCTTCTCCTCCAGCGTCCTGACGATGACCCGCTCGACGTCCGCATCGGTGATTTTCCGCGGAACACCCGGCCTGGGCTCGTCGGACAGGCCGTCCAGGCCACGTTCCAGGAAGCGCCGTCGCCAGGTGCGGACCGTGTCCGGAGAGACACCCAGGCGGCGGGACACCTCCATGATCGAGTGCCCCTGGGCACACTCCAGCACGATCCGCGACCGCAAGGCCAGCGCCTGAGCTGTCGAGCGACGACGCACCCACCCCTCAAGCACAGCCCGCTGGGCACCGGTCACCGACAACGGCGGAATCTTCGGACCCGGACGACTCATACCGAACCAACGACGAATCTCCGACTCAGGTCACTAGG
>NZ_BMTO01000046.1 GCF_014649715.1 Streptomyces lateritius | reverse complement strand
CTTAGAAGCCATCTCATTTGGCGAGTCTGCGGTAGCAGATAAGGGTGCAGGCGATGCTGGTGAAGGCGAGGAAGTGGTCGGCCTTGCGTTCGTAGCGTCGGTGGAGGCGGCGGCAGCCGGCGAGCCAGGCCATGGTGCGTTCCACGGTCCAGCGGTGGCGGCCCAGCCGTTGCGAGGACTCGACTCCTTTGCGGGCGATGCGGTGGGTGATGCCGCGCTCGCGTAACCATCGCCGCAGGTGGGCGTAGTCGTAGCCCTTGTCGGCGTGGAGTTTGCCGGGCTTGCGCCGTCGTCGGCCGCGGCGCGAGCGGATCGGCGGGATGCCCTTCACGAGCGGGATCAGGGCCTGGCTGTCGTGCAGGTTGGCCCCGGAGATGCCGACGGATATGGGCAGACCCGACCGTTCCGTGATCAGGTGGATCTTCGAGCCGTACTTGCCCCGGTCGACAGGATTCGGACCCGTCAGGTCCCCCTTTTCAGGGCCCGCATGTTCACCGAGTCGATCGCGCACCGCGACCAGTCCAGTTCGCCGCGGGCACCGAGTTCGTCAAGGACCAGGCGGTGGAGCTTGGCCCACACCCTGGCCTTCGACCACTCCGAGAACCGCCGGTGGGCGGTCGCTCCGGACGGGCCGAACGACGCCGAAGGCAGCTGCTGCCAGGTACAACCAGACGTGGCCACGAACACGATCGCGGCAAGCACTTCCCGGTCGCCGTGCCGACGCCGACCACCGCCCTGCGGCCGCGACGGCGCCTCCGGCACCACCCGCTGGAACAACTCCCACAACTCGTCCGGCACCAACCGCTCAACGATGCCCACCATGACTCACAGAATACCGAGGCATCCAAATGAGATGGCTTCTTAGG
>NZ_BMTO01000045.1 GCF_014649715.1 Streptomyces lateritius | reverse complement strand
TCGCCCTCGCCGCCGGCATCTGGCACAACTGGACCACCGACGCCACAGTCAAACGCTCCCTGATCGCCTACGACCACTGAAAACATCGGACTCACTCATCTAGGCGTCCACTGGGCATAGAGCAGCACATCGGCTGGTTCCCCGCTGCGACGGTCACCCAAGCCGCTAATGGCGGGCACCCTGCCGGTCGCGATGATGTCGTGAGGCTTGGCCGGATGTACGGCCTCACGATCGCATCCAGGCAGCGAAGGCATCGACAAGGCCCGTGTAAAACCGCTCGCCAGGTACCGATCCCGGGTTTTTGCTGGCGTCATAGAACGCGACATTGGTGAAGTTGGCAGAGGCGGAGGCGTTGAGGTTCTTGTAGAAGGCGAGCTTGCCGCGGCCGAATCCGACAAACAGCCAGAAGACGCCAAGTGAGGCGGTGTTCTGGAGCATGGATCGGACCTCTGCCTTGTCCCAGGGCTCATCACCAACCTGAGTCACGATGAAGGCGGGGTCTGCAGCGCCAGACTCCTGATAGTGGCTGACCGCGCGACGCATCGCGTCGGCGACGTTTCCCCAGCCCCAGTCGACCTGGGTATGCAGCTGCCCGATACGGCCACGGTAGTTGTCCAGCCGGATCTCCTCCAAGAACGGCTCTCGCCCACTGGAGAAGATCACGGGCACCGTGCCGTCGTCGTCGAGGTTGGCCGACAAGGCCAAGACGCGTTCGGCGAAAGCCTGGACGGCGAACGACTCGTACTCCGGTCGGTAGGGATCAGGGTGCCGTCAACGATGACATGGTCGCCTTCACCGAGCCCGGTGAGGGCTTCCTGGAGGCCCGGCGCCCAGCCGGCCAGAACGTCCAATGCCTCGTCAACGTAGCGC
>NZ_BMTO01000044.1 GCF_014649715.1 Streptomyces lateritius | reverse complement strand
TGAGCCTTTTCAGCGTGGCCACCGATCGGGTGATGACCTTGGTGCCGCAACGGACAGGGCTCCCGTGCCGTTGGGCTAGGTGTTCGAAGTCGCAACCTGCCGGTCCAGGAGCCCTGTTGGTTCCCTATCCTGCCGCACTCGACCTGCCTCATGCGCTGGTCGAGTGGGTCACGATGCCTATCGTCACCCGTGAGGGTGACCGCCGCTGCAAGCTTCCGCCGCACAAGCGCGCCCTCGTCGCTCTCGCCTACCTGCGCAAGCACGACACTCTCGCGCAGATCGCCTCCGGGTTCGGCATATCCGTAGGCACCGCCCACGCCTACACCACCGCCGTCGTGCGGCTACTCGCCGACCGGGCGCCGGGCCTGCTCAAGACCCTGCGCGAGCACGACCCGGACTACGTGCTCCTGGACGGCACCCTCAGCGAGTGCGACCGCCTGGGCGACGGACGCGCCGATTACTCCCACAAGCACCGGCGCCACGGAGTGAACGTGCAGGTCGTCACCGATCCCGAAGGCCAGCTTCTGTGGATCTCGCCGGCCTTGCCGGGCCGCGCTCACGATCTGACCGCCGCACGCACCCACCGCATCATCCGAATCTGCGAGCGCCAGGGCGTCCCGATCGTCGCCGACCGCGCCTACATCGGCGCCGGCTCCTGGGTCACCACCGCCTTCCGCCACCCGCCCAACGGCGAACTGTCACCGACCGAACGGACGCTGAACCGGGCACTCGCCCAGGCCCGCGCTCCTGCCGAACGAGGCGTCGCCCGCCTGAAGTCCTGGCGGATCTTCCGCCGGAGCCGCTGCAGCCCGAACCGCATGACGGACATCGCCGCCGCGGTCCTCACCCTGGAGAGGCAACGCTGAAAAGGCTCAGT
>NZ_BMTO01000042.1 GCF_014649715.1 Streptomyces lateritius | reverse complement strand
CGGGCGGAGGCGCTGCGCTTGGGGCGTTCGGCGACGGGTGCGGTGATGACGACGGGGATGCCGGAGGGGGTCTGTGCGCCGGTGATCCGGTTCAGGGCCTCGTCGCCCGAGCGGACCTCGGTGGTCTGGGGGCGGATTCCGGCGTCCGACATGAGGCGCATCATGCTGCGCCGCTGGTTCGGGGTGACGAGGGTGACGACGCTGCCGGACTCGCCGGCGCGGGCGGTGCGTCCGCCGCGGTGCAGGTAGTCCTTGTGGTCGGTCGGCGGGTCGACGTTGACGACGAGGTCGAGGTTGTCGACGTGGATACCGCGTGCGGCGACGTTCGTGGCGACGAGCACGGTGACGTGCCCGGTCTTGAACTGCGCGAGCGTGCGGGTGCGCTGCGGCTGCGACTTGCCGCCGTGCAGGGCGGCGGCCCGTACCCCGCTGTTGAGCAGGTCCTGGGTCAGCCGGTCGACGGCGTGCTTGGTGTCCAGGAACATGATCACGCGGCCGTCACGGGCGGCGATCTCGGTCGTGGCGGCGTGCTTGTCGGCGCCGTGGACGTGCAGGACGTGGTGTTCCATCGTCGTGACGGCACCGGCCGAGGGGTCGACCGAATGCACGACGGGGTCGCTCAGGTAGCGGCGTACCAGCAGGTCGACATTGCGGTCCAGGGTGGCGGAGAACAGCATTCGCTGTCCCTCCGGGCGCACCTGGTCGAGCAGCGCGGTGACCTGGGGCATGAACCCCATGTCGGCCATCTGGTCGGCCTCGTCGAGCACCGTGATGTCCACCTGGTTCAGCCGGCAGTCGCCACGGTCGATGAGGTCCTTGAGCCGTCCCGGGGTCGCGACGACGACCTCGGCTCCGCCGCGCAGGGCGTGCGACTGCCGGCCGATCGACATCCCGCCCACCACCGTGGCCAGCCGCAGCTTGACGGAGCGGGCGTACGGGGAAAGCGCGTCGGTCACCTGCTGCGCCAGCTCACGCGTCGGTACGAGGATCAGGGCGAGCGGCTGGCGGGGCTCGGCGCGCCGGCCTGCGGTGCGGGCCAGCAGCGCCAGCCCGAAGGCCAGCGTCTTGCCGGAGCCGGTACGGCCACGCCCGAGGACGTCACGGCCCGCGAGCGTGTTCGGCAGCGTCGCGCCCTGGATCGGGAACGGCACGGAAACGCCCTGGGCGCCGAGCGCGGCGAGCAGCGGCGCGGGCATGTCGAGATCGGCGAACGCCTCGACGGCGGGCAACGCGGGGGTGATCGTCCTGGGGAGCGCGAACTCACCCTGCACGGC
>NZ_BMTO01000041.1 GCF_014649715.1 Streptomyces lateritius | reverse complement strand
TGAGGACAAGCCCTCGGCCTATTAGTACCGGTCAGCTCCACCCATTACTGGGCTTCCACATCCGGCCTATCAACCCAGTCGTCTACTGGGAGCCTTACCCTCTCAAGGAGGTGGGAATACTCATCTCGAAGCAGGCTTCCCGCTTAGATGCTTTCAGCGGTTATCCCTCCCGAACGTAGCCAACCAGCCATGCCCTTGGCAGGACAACTGGCACACCAGAGGTTCGTCCGTCCCGGTCCTCTCGTACTAGGGACAGCCCTTCTCAATATTCCTACGCGCACAGCGGATAGGGACCGAACTGTCTCACGACGTTCTAAACCCAGCTCGCGTACCGCTTTAATGGGCGAACAGCCCAACCCTTGGGACCGACTCCAGCCCCAGGATGCGACGAGCCGACATCGAGGTGCCAAACCATCCCGTCGATATGGACTCTTGGGGAAGATCAGCCTGTTATCCCCGGGGTACCTTTTATCCGTTGAGCGACGGCGCTTCCACAAGCCACCGCCGGATCACTAGTCCCGACTTTCGTCCCTGCTCGACCCGTCGGTCTCACAGTCAAGCTCCCTTGTGCACTTACACTCAACACCTGATTGCCAACCAGGCTGAGGGAACCTTTGGGCGCCTCCGTTACCCTTTGGGAGGCAACCGCCCCAGTTAAACTACCCATCAGACACTGTCCCTGATCCGGATCACGGACCGAGGTTAGACATCCAGCACGACCAGAGTGGTATTTCAACGGCGACTCCACCATGACTGGCGTCACGGCTTCAAAGTCTCCCACCTATCCTACACAAGCCGAACCGAACACCAATATCAAACTGTAGTAAAGGTCCCGGGGTCTTTCCGTCCTGCTGCGCGAAACGAGCATCTTTACTCGTAGTGCAATTTCACCGGGCCTATGGTTGAGACAGTCGAGAAGTCGTTACGCCATTCGTGCAGGTCGGAACTTACCCGACAAGGAATTTCGCTACCTTAGGATGGTTATAGTTACCACCGCCGTTTACTGGCGCTTAAGTTCTCAGCTTCGCAACCCCGAAAGGTCACTAACCGGTCCCCTTAACGTTCCAGCACCGGGCAGGCGTCAGTCCGTATACATCGCCTTACGGCTTCGCACGGACCTGTGTTTTTAGTAAACAGTCGCTTCTCGCTGGTCTCTGCGGCCACCCCCAGCTCATGGAGTAAATCCAATCACCAGTGATGGCCCCCCTTCTCCCGAAGTTACGGGGGCATTTTGCCGAGTTCCTTAACCATAGTTCACCCGAACGCCTCGGTATTCTCTACCTGACCACCTGAGTCGGTTTAGGGTACGGGCCGCCATGAAACTCGCTAGAGGCTTTTCTCGACAGCATAGGATCATCCACTTCACCACAATCGGCTCGGCATCAGGTCTCAGCCTT
>NZ_BMTO01000040.1 GCF_014649715.1 Streptomyces lateritius | reverse complement strand
TCGTGCTTGGCACGTTGTTGGGTGTCTGAGGGTACGGCCGTAAGGTTTGTATCTTCGCGATGCCGGCCCCAGTGAACTCACCGGCTTGTCTGGTGGGGTGATGGGTGGCTGGTCGTTGCTTGAGAACTACACAGTGGACGCGAGCATCTGTGGCCAAGTTTTTAAGGGCGCACGGTGGATGCCTTGGCACCAGGAACCGATGAAGGACGTGGGAGGCCACGATAGTCCCCGGGGAGCCGTCAACCAGGCTTTGATCCGGGGGTTTCCGAATGGGGAAACCCGGCAGTCGTCATGGGCTGTCACCCATGCCTGAACACATAGGGCATGTGGAGGGAACGAGGGGAAGTGAAACATCTCAGTACCCTCAGGAAGAGAAAACAACCGTGATTCCGGGAGTAGTGGCGAGCGAAACCGGATGAGGCCAAACCGTATGCGTGTGATACCCGGCAGGGGTTGCGCATACGGGGTTGTGGGATCTCTTTTTCACAGTCTGCCGGCTGTGAGACGAGTCAGAAACCGTTGATGTAGGCGAAGGACATGCGAAAGGTCCGGCGTAGAGGGTAAGACCCCCGTAGCTGAAACATCAACGGCTCGTTTAAGAGACACCCAAGTAGCACGGGGCCCGAGAAATCCCGTGTGAATCTGGCGGGACCACCCGCTAAGCCTAAATATTCCCTGGTGACCGATAGCGGATAGTACCGTGAGGGAATGGTGAAAAGTACCGCGGGAGCGGAGTGAAATAGTACCTGAAACCGTGTGCCTACAAGCCGTGGGAGCGTCGCGCATCGAGTTTACTCGATGCGTCGTGACTGCGTGCCTTTTGAAGAATGAGCCTGCGAGTTTGCGGTGTGTTGCGAGGTTAACCCGTGTGGGGAAGCCGTAGCGAAAGCGAGTCCGAACAGGGCGATTCAGTAGCGCGCTCAAGACCCGAAGCGGAGTGATCTAGCCATGGGCAGGTTGAAGCGGAGGTAAGACTTCGTGGAGGACCGAACCCACCAGGGTTGAAAACCTGGGGGATGACCTGTGGTTAGGGGTGAAAGGCCAATCAAACTCCGTGATAGCTGGTTCTCCCCGAAATGCATTTAGGTGCAGCGTCGTGTGTTTCTTGCCGGAGGTAGAGCACTGGATAGGCGATGGGCCCTACCGGGTTACTGACCTTAGCCAAACTCCGAATGCCGGTAAGTGAGAGCACGGCAGTGAGACTGTGGGGGATAAGCTCCATGGTCGAGAGGGAAACAGCCCAGAGCATCGACTAAGGCCCCTAAGCGTACGCTAAGTGGGAAAGGATGTGGAGTCGCAGAGACAACCAGGAGGTTGGCTTAGAAGCAGCCACCCTTGAAAGAGTGCGTAATAGCTCACTGGTCAAGTGATTCCGCGCCGACAATGTAGCGGGGCTCAAGCGTACCGCCGAAGTCGTGTCATTGCAGCAT
>NZ_BMTO01000039.1 GCF_014649715.1 Streptomyces lateritius | reverse complement strand
CATCGTGCGCAAGGTGCTCATCGCCAACCGTGGCGAAATCGCTGTCCGCGTCGCCCGGGCGTGCCGGGATGCCGGAATCGCGAGCGTAGCCGTCTACGCCGATCCGGACCGGGACGCTCTGCACGTCCGCGCGGCCGACGAGGCGTTCGCTCTGGGCGGTGACACCCCGGCCGCCAGTTATCTGGACATGGCCAAGGTGCTGCAAGCGGCCAAGGACTCCGGTGCGGACGCCATCCACCCCGGTTACGGATTTCTTTCCGAGAACGCCGAGTTCGCCCAGGCCGTGCTGGACGCCGGTCTGACCTGGATCGGCCCGCCGCCGCAGGCGATCCGCGACCTCGGTGACAAGGTCGCGGCCCGCCACATCGCCCAGCGCGCCGGCGCGCCCCTGGTCGCCGGCACCCCCGACCCGGTCTCGGGCGCGGAAGAGGTCGTCGCGTTCGCCCGCGAACACGGCCTGCCGATCGCGATCAAGGCCGCCTTCGGCGGCGGCGGCCGCGGCCTGAAGGTCGCCCGCACCCTCGAAGAGGTCCCCGAGCTGTACGACTCCGCCGTCCGCGAGGCCGTCGCGGCCTTCGGCCGCGGCGAGTGCTTCGTCGAGCGCTACCTCGACAAGCCCCGCCACGTCGAGACCCAGTGCCTGGCCGACACCCACGGCAACGTCGTCGTCGTCTCCACCCGCGACTGCTCGCTGCAGCGCCGCCACCAAAAGCTCGTCGAGGAAGCCCCCGCGCCGTTCCTCACCCCCGAACAGAACGCGGAACTCTACGCCGCCTCCAAGGCGATCCTCAAAGAGGCCGGCTACGTCGGCGCCGGCACCGTCGAGTTCCTCGTCGGCACCGACGGCACCATCTCCTTCCTCGAGGTCAACACCCGCCTCCAGGTCGAACACCCCGTCACCGAAGAAGTCACCGGCATCGACCTGGTCCGGGAGATGTTCCGGATCGCCGACGGCGAGGAACTCGGCTACGACGACCCGGCCGTGCGCGGCCACTCGATCGAGTTCCGCATCAACGGCGAAGACCCGGGCCGCGGCTTCCTCCCCGCCCCCGGCACGGTGACCACCTTCAACCCGCCCACCGGCCCCGGCGTCCGCCTCGACGCCGGCGTCGAGTCCGGCTCCGTCATCGGCCCCGCCTGGGACTCCCTCCTGGCCAAGCTGATCATCACCGGCGCCACCCGCGAACAGGCCCTCCAGCGCGCCGCCCGCGCACTCGCGGAGTTCAAGGTCGAAGGCATGGCCACCGCCATCCCCTTCCACCAGGCCGTCGTCACCGACCCCGCCTTCACCTCCGACCCGTTCACGATCCACACCCGCTGGATCGAGACCGAGTTCGTCAACGAGATCAAGCCGTTCGCTCCCGCCGGCACCGACACCGACGAGGAGGACGAGACCGGCCGGGAGACCATCGTCGTCGAGGTCGGCGGCAAGCGCCTCGAAGTCTCCCTCCCCTCCAGCCTCGGCATGACCCTCGCCCGCACCGGCCTCGCCGCCGGCGCCAAACCCAAGCGACGCGCCGCCAAGAAGTCCGGCCCCACCGCCTCCGGCGACACCCTCGCCTCACCCATGCAGGGAACGATCGTCAAGGTCGCCGTCGAAGAAGGCCAGCAGGTCGAGGAAGGCGAACTCATCGTCGTCCTCGAAGCCATGAAGATGGAACAACCCCTCAACGCCCACCGCTCCGGCACCATCAAGGGCCTCACCGCCGAAATCGGCGCCTCCATCACCTCCGGCGCCCCCATCTGCGAGATCAAGGACTGAT
>NZ_BMTO01000038.1 GCF_014649715.1 Streptomyces lateritius | reverse complement strand
ATGAAGGCGTAGACGTCCTTGGCGGAGCCGTCGATGTGGACGGAGTCCTCGAAGGAGAACGTCACGTCCGCCGTCGCGTGCGCCAGCTCCACGTTCTCCTTCAAGGCGGCGAGCTCCGAGCGGCTGTTCTTGTCGACGGCCTCGTCGATCCAGAGCAGATCGTGCGGGTCGTCGTCGATCGCCCGGTAGTCGTGCAGGAGCCGTACCCGCGAGGAGTTCTCCCCGAGCGGCTCGACGATCCACGTACCGCTCATGGCGGCGACGGGCTTGGTGGTGACCTCCTGGCGGAAGGTGATGCGCAGCCCTTCCGGGTCGAGTTCGCGGCGTGAGGTCCAGTTCTTCGGCTGCCCGTTGGCGGTGGCCCAGATCCGGATGCGCTCCTGCGATCCACTGGCGTCCACCCGGTCCACATGGATCGTCGGCGGGAAGATCCGCGGCCAGTTGGTGACGTCCGCCAGCAGCCGGTACACGTCCGGCGCCGGTGCGGCGATGGTGATCTCGTGCTCAACCTCACGGGTTGTCATGACGACTTCCTCTTCGGGATACGGGTACGCGTACGGGTACGGATCAGAAGTTGCCGAGTCCGCCGCAGACGTTGATGGCCTGCGCGGTGACGGAGGCGGCGGTGTCGGAGGCGAGGTAGGCGACCATGCCGGCGACCTCCTCCGGGGTGGAGTAGCGGCCGAGCGGGATCTTGGCCTGGAACTTGTCGAGAATGGCGTCCTCGGAGGTGTCGTACGCGGCGGCGTAACCGGCCCGGACCCGCTGGGCCATGGGCGTCTCGACGTACCCGGGGCAGACGGCGTTGACCGTGATGCCGGTGGGGGCCAGCTCGTTGCCGAGGGCCTTGGTGAAGCCGACGACGCCGTGCTTGGAGGCGGAGTACGGGGCGCCGAGGACGACACCCTGCTTGCCCGCGGTGGAGGCGATGTTGATGATGCGGCCGCGGCTCTTGTGGCGCATGCCGCCGGTGTTGAGAACTTCCTTGGTCAGCCGGAAGACGCTGTTGAGGTTGGTGTCGATGACATCGGCCCACAGCTCCTCGTCGATGTCGGCGGTGACGCCGCCGCCGGAGCGGCCGGCGTTGTTGACGAGGACGTCGACCGTGCCGAACCGGTCGACGGCGGCCTGGACGAAGGCGGCGGCGGACGCCGAGTCCCGCACGTCGAGGACGGCGCCGTCGGCCTCGAGCCCTTCCCCTTGCAGCTCCTTGACGGTGGCGGCGACATTGTCGGCGTTGCGCGCGCCGATGAAGACCCGGTGGCCCTGGGCGCCGAGCGCCCGTGCGGCGGCGAGACCGATACCACTGGTCGCGCCCGTGATCAGGGCGACCCGCTTCTCCTGCAACGACATTTTTCTGCTCCGTGGATGTCCGTGGGTGGGACGTCCGGGCCGGCCGGCGCACAGGGCGGCCGTCGGCCGGCCCGGACGGGGAGAGGAAGGGCGTGCTGGCCGCTCAGGCGGCGCGCGGGACCGCCGCGAGGTGCTCGTTGACCGCGGCGATCAGGGCGCGCGGGGTGTCGGCGTCGGTGAGCAGGTCCTCGTCCAGGACGATGCCGTACTCGCGCTCGATGCGGCTCCCGGTCTCCAGCAGGGCGAGGGACTCGTAGCCGAGCGCCTCGAACCGCACGTCGAGGATGTCGCCGTCGAGGTCGACCCCCTCGTCGGCACCGGCACCCTCCAGGAGAATCCGGCGGAGGTCGTCGAGAGTGAATTCCTGTGTGGACACGTGGGCCCCTTCGTGACTCGTTGACTGGTGACTCGTGATGGGTGGGTCGGTCGATGCGCCCCCCGCCGCGGGCGCGGGGGATGTGGCCGTGAGCGGGGGGCGCGGCATGAGGGTGGGGGTGTGGCGGGGTGGGGGTTCGGAGGGCGGGTCAGGCGGCCGCGCGGACGACGACGGCCGAGTTGAAGCCGCCGTAGCCGCGGGCCACGACCAGGGCGGTACGGACCTCGGCGGTGCGCGGCTGGTCGACGACCAGGTCGAGCCCGTACTCCTCCGCCGGGTGCACGTTGACCGTCGGCGGGATCAGCCCCTCCTCGATGGCCAGCAGGGCGGTGGCGACGTCCAGCGGCCCCGCGCCCGAGTAGAGCCGCCCGGTCATGGTCTTGGGCGCGGTGACCGGGACGCCCCGCTCACCGAACACCTCCACGAGGGCCTGCGCCTCGACACGGTCGAGCTCGGGCACGCCGGCGGCGTCCGCGAAGACCACGTCGACGTCCTCCGGGGCGATCCCCGCGTCGGCGAGCGCGAACTCGACGGCCTTGCGCAGCGCGGGCTCCCGGTCGCTGCCGGGCGCCGCGTCGAACGTGGCGCCGTACCCGGCGACCTCGCCGTAGACGCGGGCGCCGCGCTCGCGCGCCGACTCCGCCGACTCCATGATCAGGATCGCGCCGCCCTCACCCGGCACATAGCCCGACGCGTCGGCGTCGAACGGCAGGAACGCCCGCGACGGCTCGTCGCTCGTGCTCAGCCGCTTGGCCGTCAGCTGCGCCACCCACCCCCAGGGGCAGATCGACGCGTCGACGCCACCGGAGACGATCATCCGGGTGCCCTTGCGGATCAGCCGGCGCCCCTGCGCGAGCGCGTCGAGACCGCCCGCCTCGTCGCTGACGATGACCCCGCTCGGCCCCTTGAGCCCGCTGCGGATGGAGATCTGGCCGCTGTTGACCGCGTAGAACCAGGCGAAGGACTGGTACGCGCTGACGTACTGGCTGCCCTGGCTCCACAGCTTCTGCAGCTCGTTCTGACCGAACTCGAAACCGCCCGAGGAGCTGGCCGTGACGACGCCCATGTCGTACTCGGCCAGGTTCTCCGGGTCGACGCCCGCGTCGGCCAGCGCCCAGTCGGCCGCGACCAGGGCGAGCCGGGTCATCCGGTCCGTCTGCGGCAGCAGCCGGCTGGGCAGCAGCTCCTCCGCGGCGAACCCCGGGACCTCGCCGGCGAGGGTCGCCGGGTAGGAGGAGGAGTCGAAGCGGGTGACCCGGCCGATGCCGTTCTTACCGGTTCGCGTCGCGGCCCAGTAGTCCTGGGTGCCGAGCCCGTTGGGCGCGGTGATGCCCAGGCCGGTCACTACCACCGAGGTGGTCATGCCACGCTCCTCTCGGGACGCGCCAGCACCATGGCGCTCTGGAATCCGCCGAAGCCGCTGCCCACGGTGAGCACCGCGTCGGTGAGCTGCTCCCGGGCCACCAGCGGCACGTAGTCGAGGTCGCACTCCGGGTCCGGTGTGTGCAGGTTCGCCGTCGGCGGCACGACGTGGTTCTCCATCGCCAGCGCGGAGGCGGCGATCTCGATGGACCCGATGGCCCCGAGCGAGTGCCCCACCATCGACTTGATGGAGCTGACCGGCGTCCGGTACGCGTGGTCGCCCAGGCTCCGCTTGAACGCGGCGGTCTCGTGCCGGTCGTTCTGCTTCGTGCCCGAGCCGTGCGCGTTGATGTAGTCGATCTCGGTGGGGTTCATCCGCGCCTCGTCGAGCGCGACCCGGATCGCCTCCGCCATCTCCTTGCCGTCCGGCCGCAGACCGGTCATGTGGTACGCGTTGGAGCGCGTGGCGTAGCCGGCGATCTCGGCGTAGATGTGCGCGCCGCGCTTCTTCGCGCTCTCCAGCTCCTCCAGGACGAGCACCGCGGCACCCTCGCCCAGGACGAAGCCGTTACGGGTCCCGTCGAAGGGACGGGAGGCGTGCTCCGGGTCGTCGTGCCGGGGCGTCGTCGCCTTGATCGCGTCGAAACACGCCATGGTGATCGGCGAGATCGGCGCGTCCGAGGAGCCGGCGATCATGACGTCGACCGATCCCTCGCGAACCAGGTCGACGGCGTGGCCCACCGAGTCGATGCCGGAGGTGCAGCCGGTGGAGACCACCGTGCTCGGGCCCTGCGCCCCGACCGCCCAGGCGACCTCCGCGGTGAAGGAGCTGGGCACCAGGTAGTTGTAGAGGTGCGGGACGGCGTACTCGTGGTCGACCAGGTGCAGCCGGCCGCCGTCGCTGACGACGTTGTACTCCTCGTCGAGTCCCATCGTGGCGCCGACGGCGCTGCCGATGGTGACACCGACGCGGTACGGGTCGTACGCCGTGAGGTCGATGCCGCTGTCGGCGACGGCCCCGCGCGCCGCGACCACGGCGAACTGCGCGGCCCGGTCCATGCGCCGGATCTCCTGCGGGCTCAGGCCGTGCGCCTGCGGATCGAAGTCGATCTCGGCGGCGACCCGGGAGCGGAAGGGGCTCGGGTCGAAGAAGGTGATACCGCGGGTGGCGGTCCGGCCCTCACTCAGCAGGTTCCAGAAGTTGTCGACCCCGACACCACCGGGGGCGAGCACCTCGATGCCGGTGATGACCACGCGTCGGCCGGTCACGCGGACGCCTCCCAGTTGTAGAAGCGCTGCGCCATCGCGTCGGCGGGAGAGCGCCACGTGGTGGGGTCGTACGCCTCGATGAAGGGCTTCAGGTCCTCGCTGATCTGTATGAAGCGCTGGTCGTGCCGCGCCTCCTGGATCTGCTGTCCGCCCTGGTCCTCGTCGAAGTCCTGCAGATGGAAGTAGAGACCCCGGTACTCGAAGAGCTGACGTCGCCGCGTGCCCATACGGTGAGGCATTTCCGTACGGTCGAAGTCACTGAAGAGCTTGGCGACGTCGACACTGGAACCGGGATCCATACGAGCCACGATCAAAGTGCTGTGCATGCGTTTTCCCTCTCCTACGACCCACGAATGTGAATTCAGTATCCGAGGCCGAAAAGGCGTTTTCAACGGTGATTACGTCAGGACTGTGCAAGGGCTCTCAAGAATTGCGCAGAAGAATTCACCGGACGGTACGGGAGCACACGGAACCCTGTATCAGTCCTTGATCTCGCAGATGGGGGCGCCGGAGGTGATGGAGGCGCCGATTTCGGCGGTGAGGCCCTTGATGGTGCCGGAGCGGTGGGCGTTGAGGGGTTGT
>NZ_BMTO01000037.1 GCF_014649715.1 Streptomyces lateritius | reverse complement strand
CCGCCCTGTCCACCAACAGCCGCGCCACCCTCCACCACGCCAAAACCCACACCGAAACCCTCACCGCACCCCACCCCCACACCCGCCCCGAGAGAAACCGCTGACATGGCACCGGACCACCAGGACACCACCCAGGACACCCTGAGCACCGATGTCCTCGTGGTCGGAGCCGGCCCCGCCGGACTGATGCTCGCCTGCGAGCTCAGGCTCGGCGGCGCCGAGGTGCTCGTCCTCGACCAGCGCCCCGGCCCGACCACCGAATCGCGCGCCTCCACCCTGCACGCCCGCACCATGGAGATCCTCGGCGCCCGGGGGCTGCTGGCCGAGCTGGGCACCCCGCCGTGCGAGCCGCGCGGCCACTTCGGCGGCATCGGACTGGACCTCACCCTGCCCAGCTCCCACCCCGGCCAGTGGAAGGTCCCGCAACAGCGCACGGAGGAACTCCTCCAGGACCGGGCCGTCGCACTCGGCGCCGACGTGCGCCGCCGCCACCAGCTGGTCGCGCTGACGGACGGACCGGACCGGGTGACCGTCGAGTGTCTCGGCCCGGCCGGGCCGGTCCGGGTCACCGCCCGCTTCCTGGTGGGCTGCGACGGCGAGGACAGCACCGTACGACGGCTCACCGGGGCCGACTTCCCCGGCCGGGACGCCGAGCGCGAGCTGTTGCGCGCGGACGTCTCCGGCGTCGACACCCCCGACCGGCGCTTCCAGCGCCTCGCGAACGGCCTGGCCATCGCCGCCACCCGGGGCGAGGTCACCCGCGTGATGGTCCACGAGTTCGGCACGCCGGCCCGACAGCGCTCCGGAGCACCGGAGTTCGCCGAGGTCGTCGACGCCTGGCAGCGGGTGACGGGCGAGGACATCAGCCACGGCGTGCCGCTGTGGATCAACGCCTTCGGCGACGTCAACCGCCAGCTCGCGCGATACCGGCACGGCCGGATCCTGTTCGCGGGCGACGCCGCCCACCAGCAGATGCCCAGCGGCGGGCAGGCGCTCAACCTCGGGGTCCAGGACTCCTTCAACCTCGGCTGGAAGCTGGCTGCCGAGATCCGGGGCGACGCTCCGGACGGCCTGCTGGACAGCTACCACGCCGAACGCCACGCCGTCGGCGCCGATGTCCTGGCCAACATCCGGGCACAGACCCGTCTGCTCCTCGGCGGACCGGAGATCGAACCGGTGCGCGCCGTCCTCACCGAGCTGATCGCCGTGGAGGAGGTACGGGCCCACCTGGCCGGAATGATCAGCGGGCTCTCCGTCCGCTACGACGTCGGGGGCACCGACGGCCATCCGCTGCTGGGCCGACGACTGCCGCCCGTGGAGCTGGTCCGTACCGGCGACGGGCGCGGTGACGACGACGGCGCCACGACGGCGACCACGGAACTCCTGGCCACCGGTCGGGGGCTGCTGCTCGACCTCGGCGCGGGCGCGGAACGGATCGCCGCGCCGTGGGCGGACCGGGTGGCGGGCGTCAGCGCCCGGACGTCGGTGCCCGGCGGCCCGCTGCGCACCGGCGAGGCCCTGCTCGTACGCCCCGACGGCCATGTCGCCTGGGTGGGCCCGGCCACCGACGCGTACGGCCTGCGCATCGCGCTGCACCGCTGGTTCGGAGAGCCGGCCCGCACCTCTCCCCGTACCTCCGCCGCGCACCACTCCACCGAAACCGCCGCCGTCCGCTGAGGAAGCGGCAGGAACGAGGAAGGTACATCCATGGATGCCGACGTCACGGACGCGGACGTAATCATTGTCGGAGCCGGGCCCACCGGTCTGATGCTCGCCGGGGAACTGCGGCTGGGCGGGGCGGACGTCATCGTCACCGAACGCCTGGAGCGGCCCACCGGCCAGTCCCGCGGTCTCGGTTTCACCGCCCGCGCGCTGGAGTCCTTCGACCAGCGCGGTCTCGTGCCCCGCTTCGGCGGACTGGAGACCAGCCCCATGGGCCACTTCGGCGGGGTGCAGTTCGACTACACCGTCCTGGAGGACGCCCACTTCGGGGCGCGCGGCATCCCGCAGTCCCGGACCGAGGCGGTCCTGGAGGAGTGGGCCCTCGAACTCGGCGCGGACATACGCCGGGGCTGGGAGTTCCTCGACCTCACCCAGGACGAGAACGGGGTCACCGCCACGATCGACACGCCGGACGGGGAGCGGCGGCTGCGCGCCCGCTACCTCGTGGGCACCGACGGCGGGCACAGCCTGGTCCGCAGGATCGCCGGATTCTCCTTCCCGGGCACCGACGCCACCCGTGGCATGTACCTCGCCGACGTGGTGGGCTGCTCGATCCCGCCCCGGTTCCTGGGGGAGCGGGTGCCGGCCGGGATGGTGATGGCCGCGCCGCTCGGCGAGGGCGTGGACCGCATCATCGTCTGCGAGCACGGCGCGCCGCCCGCCGACCGGAGCCGTACGCCCGACTTCGCCGAGGTCGCGGCGGCCTGGCAGCGGCTCACCGGGGAGGACATCTCCGGCGGCGGCGCCGACTGGGTCAGCTCGTTCACCGACGCCACCCGGCAGGCGAGCGAGTACCGGCGCGGGCGGGTGCTGCTGGCCGGTGACGCCGCGCACATCCACCTGCCGGCGGGCGGGCAGGGCCTGAGCACCGGCGTCCAGGACGCCGTCAACCTCGGCTGGAAGCTCGCCGCGGTCGTCCAGGGCTGGGCGCCGGAGGGGCTGCTCGACACGTACCACGGCGAGCGGCACCCGGTCGGGGCGCGGCTGCTGTCCAACACCCTTGCGCAGGGCACGGTGTTCCTCGGCGGAGAGGAGTCGGAGCCGCTGCGGGCGCTGTTCGCCGAGCTGATCGGGCTCGACCCGGTGAAGCGGTACCTCGCCGGGGTGGTCAGCCACCTCGACGTCCGTTACAACATGGGCGACGGCGACCACCCGCTGCTCGGGCGCCGGCTGCCCCCGCGCGTCCTGACGACGGCGGCCGGCCCGGTCGGCACCCCGGAGCTGCTGCACCCGGCGCAGGGCCTCGTGCTCGACCTGGCCGACGACCCGGAGGTGCGGGAGGCGGCGGCCGGCTGGAAGGACCGTGTCACCACGGTCACCGGCGTGCCGCGCGACCCGGAAGTCTTCGCGGGCGCGACGGCCGTCCTGGTCCGCCCCGACGGCTACGTCGCCTGGGCGGGCACGAACACCGACTCCCTCGCCGCGGCCCTCCACCACTGGTTCGGCACCCCGGCCTGACCCCCAGGGCCGCGCCCCGGCCCCCGGCCCCGGCCCGGTCACGGGGCCACGCCCCCGGCCCGCCGCCGCGCCCGACCGCCCGGGACCGTACACCCCCCGGCGCCGGGCCCGGCGCGGCTCAACGGGCCGTGCCCCTCAACCCCGCCGCCGCGCCCGATGCCCGGGGCGACCCGGCCCCGCCGCCGCGCCCGATGCCCGGTGCCGTACGACCCGGCCCCGGCCCCACGGCGCCGTCACCCCCCACACACCCACCGCCCCGCCCCGGACGGGCTCGTCGCTCGTCCGGGGCCGGGGCGCCCCCGGCACACCCGGCACCTCCCATGTCGTGCCACCGGGCCGCCCACGCCGTGGCCCGCCGCTTCCACCAGGAGGAGAACACATGAGCCGCGCCTGCCCGCCCGCCCGCCACCGGGGCACGGCGTGAGCGCCCCCACCCTCGCGCCGGTCGTCGCGCCCGCGATGTCCCCTGGGGTCCGGCCGGTCACCCTGGACGCCGGTCCGTTCCGGCTCTCCGCGCTCGTCGCCCAGCCGGAGGGCCCGTCCCGCGCCACCGTCGTCGCGGTGCACGGCGGCGGCATGCGCGCCGGCTACTTCGACGGGCAGGCCCACCCCGACGTCTCCCTCCTGACCCTCGGCGCCCGCCTCGGCTACACCGTCGTCGCCGTCGACCGCCCCGGATACGGCCTGTCCGCGGCCCACCTGCCGAGCGGTCAGACCCTGGCCGAGCAGGCCGCCGCCCTGCGGACCGCGCTCGCCGATCTCGCAGCCCGGTACCCGGCCGGTGCCGGAACGTTCCTCGTCGCCCATTCCTTCGGCGGCAAGCTGGCCCTCACCTACGCCGCCGGCCAGACCGACCACGCCACCCGTGACGGTGACGGAGCACCGGCCCCGCTGCTGGGCCTGGACGTCTCCGGCTGCGGCCGCGACTACGCCGTCGACCCCGAGGACCTGGTCGACCCCCACCGGCACGGCCAGTGGAAGCGGAACTGGGGCGCCCTGCGCTACTACCCGCCGCAGACCTTCCGCGACGCCGCCGACCTCGTCGCCCCCATGCCGGTACGGGAGCGGACGGAGGCGGCGTCCTGGCCGGAGCGTTTCACCGCGGCCGCCGGCCGGGTCGCGGTCCCGGTCCGCCTCACCTTCGCCGAGCGAGAGCTGTGGTGGCGCCACGGCGACCAGGACCTGGCCGAGCTCGCCGGTCTGTTCACCGCCGCGCCCTTCGTCACCGTCGACCGGCAGCCGGAGGCCGGCCACAACATCAGCCTCGGCTGGGCCGCGCGCGCCTACCATCTGCGCGCCCTGGCCTTCCTGGAGGAGTGCCTGGCCCGGACGGGGGTCCCCTCCTGAACGGCCTCGTGAAGACGACCCGTACGCCGACGTTCCGTTCGCTCACCGTGCGCAACTTCCGGCTGTTCGCGGCCGGTCAGCTGGTCTCGGTGGCGGGCACCTGGATGATGGTCGTCTCCCAGGACTGGCTGGTCCTGGAGCTCACCGGCGACTCCGCCACCGCGCTCGGCACGCTGACCGCGCTGCAGTTCACCCCGATGCTGCTCCTGACGCTCTACGGCGGACGGCTCGCGGACCGGTACGACAAGCGGCTGCTGCTGACCCTGGCCAACCTGGTCTCCGGCGCCCTGGCCCTGGCGCTCGCCGTGCTGGTCCTGGCCGACGCGGTGCGACTGTGGCACCTGTACCTGTTCGCGCTCGGCCTCGGCACGGTCAACGCCTTCGAGGTCCCGGCTCGCATGTCCTTCGTCGGCGAACTCGTCGGTCCCGAGCTGCTGCCCAACGCCTCGGCGCTCAGCGCCGCCTACTTCAACACCGCCCGGGTCGCGGGCCCCGCCCTCGCCGGACTGCTCATTTCCGCGTCCGGCACCGGCCCCGTCATGGTCCTCAACGCGGTGAGCCACCTCGCCACCGTGGCCGCCCTGCGGATGATCCGTCCTGGCGAGCTGATCCGGTCCCGGCCCGCCGGGCGCGCCTCCGGGGTACGGGACGGGCTGCGGTACGTCCGCACCCGGCCCGACCTGGTGGCGGTCCTCGGCCTGCTGGCGGTCGTCGGCCTGCTCGGCTTCAACTTCCAGCTCACCCTGCCGCTCCTGGCCAAGACCGTCCTGGCGGCGGACGCGACCGCCTTCGGCCTGCTCACCACCGCCTTCGCGGCCGGCTCGCTGCTCGCCGCGTTCGCCTCCACGGCCCGGCGGGGCCGGCCCACCGCCCGTACCGTCGCCGGTTCGGCGCTGGCCTTCGGAGTGGCGGAGACGGCCGCCGGCTGGGCGCCCGACTACGCCTCGGCGGCCGTCCTCCTCGCCCTGACCGGATTCGCGGGCATCTACTTCGCCCAGGCCGCCAACCACCGCGTCCAGCTCGGCAGCGCCCCGCACTACCGCGGCCGGGTGCTGGCTCTCTACACGCTGATCCTGCAAGGACTCACCCCGCTGGGAGCCCTCCTCGTCGGCTGGCTGAGCGCCCGTCACGGCGCCCGCGCCGGCCTGTGGGTGGGCGGGACCGCGTCGGCCACGGCAGCCCTCGCGGCCCTCCTGGGACGCCCGCGCCGACGTGGCCGGCCGTCCCCGACGACCGGCGGGACCGGCCCGCACCGCCGCATCCGACGAAAGGCACCGACATGACCGACGACATCGGGAACAGCAGCACGCTGGGACACCTGCCCGGCCTGGCCGACCTGCGCGCGATGAGCCCGGACGTGCGCACCGCCACCCTCGCCCACTGTCTGCGCCTGCACCTGGACGGGCTCCTCCATGTGCCCTCCGGCCACCGGACCAGCCCGCACGAGCCTCTGCGCACCCAGGGGCTCGACTGGCTCAACGCCCTCAACCTGAGCCACGGGATCCGCCGTGACCTGGGCGTCGAGCTGGGCGCCCAGACGCTCCTGGACGGGACCGTCGCCGAACTCGCGGCGCTCCTCGACGCCCGTATGGCCTGGGCCGGGGCGCGACCGTCGGCGGCCGCGGCCGGGCGGCCAGCCACCGGTCGGGGGTGAACGCCGCCCCTCCGTACGTACCGCCTCCGTACCGC
Source organism: Streptomyces lateritius (assembly GCF_014649715.1). GTDB lineage: Bacteria > Actinomycetota > Actinomycetes > Streptomycetales > Streptomycetaceae > Streptomyces > Streptomyces lateritius. The sequence continues at coordinate 2,998 of NZ_BMTO01000037.1, read as the reverse complement.
CTCGATCAGATCCGTACCGCCCGATCGGACGCGTCCGGACCCGTCCCGACCGCCGACGCCGAACCGGACAGGAGAACCGCACATGCCGCCCGCGACACCCGAGGCCACCCTCACCGCCCGCCTGAGCGAACTGGAGGTCCGCAAGGACGAAGCCCGCAACGGCCTGGACCCCGCCGCCACCGAACGCCAGCACGCCAAGGGCAAGCTGACCGCCCACGAGCGGATCGAACTGCTCCTCGACAAGGGCAGCTTCTCCGAGGTGGAGGCGCTGCGCCGGCACCGCGCCACCGGCTTCGGCCTGGAGGCGAAGAAGCCCTACGGCGACGGCGTCGTCACCGGCTGGGGCACGGTCGAGGGCCGGACCGTCTTCGTCTACGCGCACGACTTCCGGGTCTTCGGCGGGGCGCTGGGCGAGGCCCACGCCGCCAAGATCCACAAGATCATGGACATGGCCATCTCGGCCGGTGCCCCACTCGTCTCGCTGAACGACGGCGCGGGCGCACGGATCCAGGAGGGCGTCTCCGCCCTCGCCGGGTACGGCGGCATCTTCCAGCGCAACACGAAGGCGTCCGGCGTCATCCCGCAGATCTCCGTCATGCTCGGCCCCTGCGCCGGCGGCGCGGCCTACAGCCCCGCCCTCACCGACTTCGTCTTCGCCGTCCGTGAGATCTCCCAGATGTTCATCACGGGCCCGGACGTGGTGCGTGCGGTGACGGGTGAGGAGATCTCCCAGAACGGCCTGGGCGGCGCCGACGTGCACGCCGGCACCTCGGGCGTGGCGCACTTCGTCTACGACGACGAGGAGACCTGCCTGGCGGAGGTCCGCTACCTGATCTCCCTGCTGCCCTCCAACAACCGCGAGCTGCCGCCCACGGTGCTCACCGGGGACCCGGCCGACCGGCCCGGGGACGCGCTGCTCGACCTGGTGCCGGTGGACGGCAACCGCTCCTACGACATACGCGGGGTGATCGAGGAGCTCGTCGACGACGGCGACTTCATGGAGGTGCACGCCGCCTGGGCGCAGAACCTCGTCTGCGCCCTGGCCCGGATCGACGGGCACACCGTCGGCATCGTCGCCAACCAGCCGGCTTCGATGGCGGGCGTCCTCGACATCAAGGCGAGCGAGAAGGGCGCGCGGTTCGTGCAGTTCTGCGACGCGTTCAACATCCCGCTCGTCACGCTGGTGGACGTGCCCGGCTTCCTGCCCGGTGTCGAGCAGGAGCACGAAGGCATCATCAGGCGCGGCGCCAAGCTCCTCTACGCGTACTGCAACGCGACCGTCCCCCGTGTCTCGGTGGTGCTGCGCAAGGCGTACGGCGGCGCGTACATCGTCATGGACTCACGGTCGATCGGCGCGGACATCGCGCTGGCCTGGCCCGCGAACGAGATCGCCGTGATGGGCGCGGAGGGCGCAGCGAACGTGGTGTTCCGGCGGGAGATCGCCGCCGCCGACTGCCCCGAATCGATGCGCCAGGAGAAGATCGAGCAGTACAAGCGGGAGCTGGTCCACCCGTACTACGCCGCCGAACGCGGCCTGCTCGACGACGTGATCGCCCCCCGCGACACCCGGGCGGTACTGGCCCGTTCGCTGGCGATGCTCGTCGCCAAACACGCCGACCTGCCGCGCCGCAAGCACGGCAACCCGCCCCAGTGAGCAGCGAGGGAGCAGCGATGAGCGACGGACAGTGCGAGCAGCTCATACGAGTCGTCAAGGGCAGCCCCACCCCGGGGGAACTGGCCGCTCTGACCGCGGTGTTGATGTCCCGGGCCGCCGCGGCCTGCGTCGAGCCGGACGACACGGCGCGCCGTCAGCAGGCGGTCGCCCTGTGGCGGCGCCCCGACCGGGTCGCGGGCTTCGACGGCCCGCGCAGCTGGCGCTCGGCGGTCCGGCAGCCCGAGACGCGCGCGGCCTAGGCTAGGTCGTGTCCGGAAAGTAGCGCCGTCTGCCCGCGGGGCAGGCGGGACTTCACGGACACGGCCAGGACGCGTCGGCGCACGGCGGCCTACGGGATACGCGCCGAGGGGCCGGGGGATTCCTCCCCCGGCCCCTCGGTGTTCTTCCTGCCCGGTCGGTGGTGGTCAGGCCGCCCGTGAGGAGCGCGGCCGGTCCCGCGGGTCGGCGTGGTCCCGCAGTACGGTCCGCAGACCCGGCTCGACGCCGGCGATCCGGTCCGCGGCCTCCCTGGCGTACAGGAGCGTGTCCGGCACCGCCCGCACCACCACGCGCCGACGACCGCTGCCCAGGATCGCCACGGCGGCCACATGGCTCTCGCACAGCGGGAGGTTGCCGACGACCCAGCTGGCGGGCCGTTCGCCGGCCCCGTACTCGCCGAGGTAGTCCAGGTGCGCGCCCCGCGCGAGACCGGTGCCCAGCCCCTTGAGATAGGCCTCCTTCCTGGTCCACAGCCGGCCGAAGGCCACCGTCCGGTCGGGTACGGCCAGCCGTCCGAGCTCCTCCCGTTCCGCCGGGTGCAGCGCCGGCAGGCAGGCCTCGGCGGTCTCGGTGGACGGCAGGCGCTGGACGTCGGCGCCGATCCGGGACTCCGCCACCGCCACCAGGGCCAGGCCGTGGCTGTGGGAGAGCGAGAACTGTGGGGCACCGGGCACCCCGAGCACCCGCGGCCGGCCGTTGCGGCCGCCCTCCCCGTCGTAGCGCTCGCCCGCGATGGAGAGCAGGTGCGGCGCGACACCGGTGTAGACCGCGAGCACCCGGCGCAGCCCCACGTGGGCGGCGGCGTACATCCGCTGGTCCTGGGGTTTGAGGTACGCCTCGGCCCGCCGTCTCTCCTGCTCGTCGAGCTCACCGATGGGGACGTCACGGGGGGAGGCCGGCGGCGGCAGCAGCCACACGTCCAGCCCGCCCTCGCCGACGGACAGCACGTTCTCCCACCCCATCAGCGGTTTCTCTCGGGGCGGGTGTGGGGGTGGGGTGCGGTGAGGGTTTCGGTGTGGGTTTTGGCGTGGTGGAGGGTGGCGCGGCTGTTGGTGGACAGGGCGG
>NZ_BMTO01000036.1 GCF_014649715.1 Streptomyces lateritius | reverse complement strand
GCTACGAACGACACCCCCGCAACTACCTGGCCTTCCTCGGCCTCGCCGCAGCCATCTGCTGCTACAAGCGACTGGTCCGCCTCACCACATAGGACACGGTCTTATTCGAGGATGCCGAGGTCGCTGTCCGGGCGGCAGATCGGGCAGGCCGGAAGGGTGCGGCTGCCCAGGACTGGCCGTGTGGCGGCAGTGGAGCTGCTCTGGGACGGCGATACGGTGCACGACTGGTTCGTGCTCCTGGTCGCGGTCCTGGACGCCCCAGATGGGGAGGGCCACCTGGCGACCGTCTACCACCGATCTGACGGCCCTCCTCCTGGTGTTGCCGCGGCCGAAGCCGGCCGGGTGCTGGCCGGCCACCTTCGCGTTCCTTTCCACTTCGCGTCTCCGGACGTCCCTGATGACGACGCCCCACGCTGGAGGACGATCCAACGCTTGGCGGAAGGGCCGTGACTGGAGGCACGGACGGAGCGCGGCGATCCCAAGCAGGGAAGTCATCACCACCCTGGCAACGTCCCGGACACCTCGGCGGCCCGGACGTCGTCGGCGGTCATCAGCGGCGATAGCGAGAACGGCAGCCGCGACAAGGACGCACGGATGCGCCGCTGGAAGTGCGCGGCCTCGACGTCGTCATTCTGCTCCGCTCTCAAACAGGACGGCATCGATGGGCGGCGGGAGTCCGCAGTCGCGTTCAGCCCTGCCGCCGCCGAGACCTACAAGGCGGCCTACGAGGCGCGGCCCGGCGTCTCGGACGTGCAGATCGTCCCCGTGACCCTCGAGCTTGCCCGACGCAGCCCTTCAGCGGCTTCCTCGATGACGGTTCCCGGGTCGTTCGCCATCAGCTTCGGGATTCCGGCGGCGCAGTGGACGATGGCCAGGAGCGCGATCTGTTGTGCGGGAGAGAGCCGGGTGGAGGCCTCGGGCATGGCGTAGATGAGGCCGCTGAGCGTCTAATCGGTCGCTTCGGACAGGCCTCCGCGGGCGTCTGGGTCGAGGGCGGTTTCGTCGCCTGGGTCGAGGGTGGTCACGGCGTCTTCGACCGCGTCGGCGAGGGCGCCGACGATCCAGGGATCGCCGGGGGGTAGGGCCCGGATCCACGCGGCCGCGCGCTTGCCGGCGGCCGCGCCGGTGGCGAGAGCTTCCTTCTCGCCGGTCCACGGCTCGCGGGGGTCCGGGGCGGTGGGGGCGGTGGCGGTGGGTAGGTGGTGAAGGGACAGCCCGGCTGACGGGACCGCCCGCCGCTGGTCACCGCCCATCGGGTGCGCCGGTATCCGTCGGACATGACTGACGCGGAGTGGGCGGCCGTGCGGCCGTTGCTGCCGGTGCCGGCCTGGCTGAACGGGCGGGGCGGACGCCCCGAGGGCTACTGCCACCGCCAGCTGCTGGACGCAATCCGCTACCTGGTCGCGGGCGGGATCTCCAACACCGCCAGGCGCTGGCGGGCGAACGACCATGCCCGAGACATCGCGACGGTGTCACCCGGAGGAAGAAATAAGGTTCACTGTAAAATTCGCCTCGAAGGTGCGCACATCATCTTGATATTGCGCTCTATACGACCACGGGAAATCAAAAAATCCTTCGAGGTCGATAAAGAACACCTTTTTTCGACCTGCGAAATAGTAAGTTTCATTGGACCCGCCCTTGATTACCATGTGCTGCCAAAGGCTACTGTCAATCATTAGCATCTGATTAAGATTGCTAGTCTCCGATACTTCGAAGGCGGAAATGGAGAGCCGTACTGTGGAATTGTATGTCAGGCTCTTTCCTGGCTTGATGGATAGTGCCCCACTGTCGTGAATCGGCTGCCCCGCATCTACGTTATAGAGGAGCCCGGATTGAAGTGTATGCTCTTCATCTTTGACGCGAACCGAGCGAGCGGATATACCCCCATACGGGGATACCGAGCGATTTCCCGTGTTAGTGATGCTTGCCAGCGTAACGTCAATGATTTTTTCAGCCATGACATTTCTCCGTGCTTTCCAGATCAGTTGAGCCTCGGACCGCCCTTCCACTACACATGGCGCACCCCTCCGGCGCGCCCGCATACGGAGCAGTGACGGCAGTTGGATGTGCGCGGGCGTCGGCGCCTGTGGGGGCGGAGGTACGTCACGATCCGAATCGTGGGACCTGTGTTCGCCGCACTCCCATACAAGCCCAGGTTCTGAACCCACGCAAATCGTGAAAACACCCTGTAGGCGGGAATACTTGAGGGCAGGGGCGCCATGTAGGGGGTCACATAGTTGACATCTGAGAGGGGTGCAGACGCATGGCTGCTGGCACGCGTCAGAGCCCCGTTTAGCGCCAGTCCTCACCTGTCGCTGCTGGAACCACGGTGCTCGAGTGGCGTCGGTCTGAAACCCGCGAGACGATGGCAGTTGAGGATTTCAACGCACTCGCCTGGGGGGTTCAGGGCACTCGACACTTCGGAGCATTGCGATGAACGCCAAAGCCAGCTGCGGGCCGCAAAGCGACCCCGAGTTCTTCGATGCACTCGACAAACTGTTCGCCCAGTACCCCCGGGCTGCCGATAAGTACGCGATCAAATGCATGACCTTGGAACGCGACGTCCTGAAGATCGACTTCAGCAAGCAAATAGGCGTGTCCCACATCGAAGACGGCCGCCTCATCACGGAATACGTAGACCGAGACCCCACGCGCGAGCACGGCTGCTGCGTATGGGGGCGCGGCGAATGCCTCGAGAAATGTGAGCCCGCGTGGCTATGAGCTCGTAACACGATCTTGTTGAAGTGTGCTGGTTGGCCGTGCCCGGTGTGAGCATTCGGCCGTTCGTGATGATGTGAGTACTCGACCGTGGATCGTGGACGACGACTTGTGGGCGCTGATCGAGCCGTTGCTGCCGCCGTGGCCGGAGCGGTCGCCGGGGCCGCGGCCGGTGTTGGACCGGCTCTGTCTCCAAGGCATCCTGTTCGTTCTCTACAACGACATAGCCTGGCAACTGCTGCCCTTTGAGATGGGGTTCGGCTCCGGCCAGACCTGCTGGCGTCGCCTGGACCGGTGGCAGAAGGCAGGCGTCTTCGACCAACTGCACCAAGTCCTGCTCGCGAGCTGAACGCGGCCGGCGAACTCGACTGGTCACGTGCGTGCGTGGACGGCTCCCACATCCGCGCGAAAAGGGGGGACCCGACACCGGCCCGTCGCCGGTCGACCGGTGGAAGACGGGCAGCAAGCACCACCTGATCTGTGACGGACGTGGCACCCCGCTCAAGGTCCTCACCACTGCCGCGAACGTCAACGACGTCACCCAGACGCTCGCCCTGGTCGACGGGATCCCGCCCGTCGCAGGCCGCCCGGGCCGGCCCCGCCGCCGGCCCGACGCCATGCTCGGCGACAAGGGCTACGACTCCAACCCGAACCGCGATGCGCTACGGAAGGCGACGGATCCTGCCGGTCATCTCGCGCAAGGGCTGTCCGAACATCAAAGGGATGGGCAAGCTCCGCTACGTCGTGGAGCAGACCTTCGCGCTCCTCCACCACTTCAAGCGTCTCGCCGTCCGCTGGGAACGCCGCACCGAACTCCACGACGCCTTCATCTCCCTCGCCTGCAGCATCATCTGCTACCGACGCCTCAAGAAATCCCGCTCATGATCGTGTTACGAGCTCTTAGAGGTCATCTCATTTGGGTCGTTGGGTAGGCTGACGGTTGTGGCGGGGATTGTTGAGCGGCTGGTGCCGGATGAGTTGTGGGAGCTGTTCCAGCGGGTGGTGCCGGAGGCGCCATCGCGGCCTCAGGGCGGTGGCCGGCGTCGGCATGGTGACCGTGAAGTACTGGCCGCGATCGTCTTCGTGGCCACCTCGGGTTGTACCTGGCAGCAGCTGCCCGCGGCGTCGTTCGGGCCCTCGGGGGCGACAGCCCACCGGCGGTTCTCCGAGTGGAGCAAGGCCCGGGTGTGGGCCAAGCTCCACCGCCTGGTCCTGGACGAGCTCGGCGCCCGGGGCGAGCTGGACTGGTCCCGCTGCGCGATCGACTCCGTCAACATGCGAGCCCTGAAAAGGGGGACCTGACAGGTCCGAATCCTGTCGACCGGGGCAAGTTCGGCTCGAAGATCCACTTGATTACCGAGCGGACGGGTCTGCCCCTGTCCGTCGGAATCTCCGGGGCGAACCTGCACGACAGCCAGGCATTCGAACCTCTCGTGCGTGGCATCCCACCCATCCGCTCTCGCCGCGGGCGCCGACGGCGCAAGCCCGGCAAGCTCCATGCAGACAAAGGCTACGACTACGCTCACCTGCGGAAATGGTTACGCCAGCGCGGCATCAAGCACCGCATCGCCCGTAAGGGCATCGAGTCCTCGCAGCGGCTCGGACGCCACCGCTGGACCATCGAACGCACCATGGCCTGGCTCGCCGGCTGCCGACGCCTCCACCGCCGCTACGAACGCAAGGCCGAACACTTCCTCGCCTTCACCAGCATCGCCTGCACCCTCATCTGCTACCGCAGGCTCGCCAAATGAGATGACTTCTAATCCAGATACGCCAGCAGCCCCTCGAAGGCGTTCTCGTACGGCCGTTGCAGGTTCATCGCCGTAGTCTGGACGCCGCTAAGGACCTGCCGGATGTTCTTCCGGTCTGCGCCGGGGCGCGGTGTAATGAGCATGCGGTGATCCTGCCAGCCCTCACTGAAGATGCTCAGTACTCGACGTGGATTGCCGATGGCGGCGTCAGGTTGCTGTCCGCTATTTCGTGATCAGGTTGATCTTAACCATCGAGGCACCCGGTATGAGATCAGAGCCTTTTACGCTCGGCGCCTTGGGCTGGAAACGCTGGCCGAGGTATTCACCCACGTATTGCCTCACGGCCGCTTCGATCTTGTTGCCAAATGCGCTTTTTCCGTAGGGATCTTTTGGTAGTTTCGACGGGTCGATGTGACCGATGTTTCCGTTGTGCCAGACCAGGTCCTGATTTCCTCCTGCCAGATAGATGTCCATGCTGATATTTCCATCGGCGTCGTACGTCACGACGGCCACGCAGGACTGATCCGGGTGTTGGGCGGCCCAGTCCGTCAGAGCTTTGTTCTTGGCCTTCTCGGCCGAGTTGGCAGACTTGATTTCGCCCGCGACAACGCGTGGCACTGTTAGCTGGCTGTTGTTCTCGGGGCTTTGAGGCCCTTCGCCTGCCCATTTAGGGGGTTCGGGGTGGTAGCCACCCTCGCGTGGCTCGTAGGTCGACGGCCGCCGGGGCTGGTACTGCCGTTTCTCGGGCGCTGGCTTCACCAGGCCCTCGGACGCGGAACCGGGCTTGGTGCCGGCGACTCCGGACGCGAGCCCCTGGAACGAGGCGTCTCTGACGGCTTGCTGTCCGGCGGCTTTCTTCGCATCAATCTCGCTTTTGGGGCCGACGCGACCTACGGTGATGAACCGATCCGGCTGGGAGCGATGCGGAGTCGGCACCCCGTCGATGACGACGGGCTCTTTGGTTTCCATCTGGATCGGTCGGAGACCGAGCTCGCGCTCGACCTCCCTTGGCGACACCTTGCTGGGGTCGATCGGGCCTCGGCCCAGCCCCAGGACAAGGTCGTTGAAGCTCTTTCCCGTCCTCTTCTCCAGTTCCTCACGGACGTCCGAGTCCGTACGGCTGTCCGGCCCTTCCGGCTTCGGCGGTGGAGGCTGGCCAATCGGCCCTTCCGGCTTCGGCGGTGGAGGCGGTCCATACGGCGCCTCCGGCTGCGGCGGTGGAGGCGGTCCATACGGCGCCTCCGGCTGCGGCGGTGGAGGCGGTCCATACGGCGCCTCCGGCTGCGGCGGCGTGTATGGCGGCGCCGGTGTCGGGTGGAAAGCAGTTCCGCTCGCAGCCGCAGAGGCGTCCACCGAGAAGGCGACGGTGGTGTGAGGGTCGCCTGCTTGATCTTCTGTTGCCACAGGCTGCGTCGGTTGACTGGCTGGAGACACATCGTCGTTGCCAGTCGCGTGCTGGTGCTGAGGTTGTGCGTCCCCAAGGCCAGCTTCGGGACGGGTGGCGTGTTGGTCTTCACCGTGCGCCTCGTGGGGCTCGCTCTGCGAGCCCTTCTGCGGGCTGCTCAGCGTATCGATGAGTCTGTCCAAATTCGTCCCGCGGTCGGTTGCGCTCGAGCGGGGAAAGTCCTTGATCTTGTCGCCCGTGTCCGATGAGCGATCTGTCCTAGGCATCGGGGTTTTCCTCTTCGGAATGGGTCGTCCGGCCGCCGGCTTCGGTGAGCAGCGCGTTCAGGATCCGCCGCTCGGTGGCAGGGTGCGCCCATTTCTCGGCCGCAAGCATGTGCTGGGCGAAGCAGAGGGCTGTGCAGTCGACGATGTCTTTGAGCCGGGCTGTGAGTGCGGTCGGCTGTCCGTCGACTGGGAATTCGACAAGGTGGTAGGCCGCGTCCTGGCACACGTTCCATAGGTTGGGGTGTCCGCCATCGGGTGAGGCCCGGTCGGTGTCGCGTGCCTCCCTCCAGGGTTGAGTGTGCGCGCCCGTGTCGACGAGTTCGGCGACGGGTAGTCGGCACAGGCAGGGCCCGGGCCTGTTTTCCCAGATGCGTGGGCATGCCTGGAAGGGGCCGTGGCCGCCCTGGAGGGTGAGCAGCAGCATCCGCAGTCTGCCTGTGTCGTCGTTTGTGTCGCGGTCGTCCAGGTGGTTGAGGACGGTTTGGTCGATCAGGTCAGCAACGGCGGCGGTGTCGGCGTACGTCCACCCTGAACGTGCCCCGCGGTCATCGGCGATACGGCGGGCGCCGTGGCGTGCAAAGCAGCGGAAAAAATCTTGACTGTCGATGTGCCGGGGGCGCCGAGGCTCGATAGTGGCGAGGACGTCTGGCCAGACCCTGGTGAGAGCATCCTGGGTCTGCACGGCTGAGTAGATCAGCCGGCCAAGACAGCGCCTCATGACTGGTTCCTGGAGGAGGGATCTGGCGGTTTGACAGGCTTCTGGGGCCCGTAGGCAGCGCAGGTCGCAGTCCGAGGTGGGCAGAAGCGGGCCAGCGGTGTCCGGCCCGGTTTGGGACATGTGCTCGCGGACTTCCTGATGCGTGGGCCATGTGGCTGTGCCGCCCTTGCCGAGCGGTATCTGCAAGAGGAGGGGTGCATCCTCGCCGTCGGTGAACACGGCCGCTCGGCCGACGGGCATCGTGGCAAAGGCGACGGTTTGATGCTGCGTCATGGCCATGGCTGCGCCGAGGGCCTCGCGGTCGTCGCCGGCGACAATGCGGTGGGCGATCTTCAGGTTGGTGTTCTTGAGGACGTCCGGTGCGAGTTTGGTGGGTATCTGGTCGACGATGACCACGCCTTGGCCGTATGCGCGGACCTCGGACAAGAGGTGCATGAACGTCTCTATTGCCTTTCCGCGTGCGTCGGCCTCGCCCCCTTCTCCTCCGCGGCCTGGGGAGGTATTGGCGAGGAGCCGGTGGGCCTCCTCTACCACAAGTAGGTGTCGCAGTCCGGCAGCGTCCCCTTGGGTGCGGCGGTACTCGGCCAGTCGGATCATCAACAGGCCCATCACGAAGGCCTTGTCGTCGTCGTCCCCCATGCCCTCGAGTTCAAGGACGGTCGGCCGGGTGAAAAGTTGCTCGACGGGTATGGAGGAGCGGGTGTCTAGCATGTGTCCCTTGCCTGCTGTGCGCAGGCTGTTGAGCCGTGTGGACAGGGCGGCCTTCATGTCGCCGGTGACCTTGTCCTCGTAGCCGAGCCGGGGGACGACGTACTCCACCTTGGCTACCAGGTCGGTCAGCGTCGGGAAGGCGGATGATCGGTCGTTGCCATCTATGCGACGGTTGGTGTCTGTTGTGACGTCCCAGCCGTGGTCGGTGTATATGTCATGCAGACAGACCTCAAGGATCTGGGGGAGTGGGGTCCACATGCCGAAGCTGGCGTTGAACACGGACCTGAGCAGGTCGAGATGAACGGCGAGTGGGATGTCGCGCGGGACTTCGAAGGGGTTAAGGCGCAAGGGGGCCACGGTCTCGTTGCCAGGCGTGAGCACCTGCAGGCGCCGTCCGAGGCCAGGGTCGTGCAGTAGCGCTCTGTATTCGGTCTTGGCCGGTTCGAGAATCAGGAAGGGAACGTCGCGGGCGTCGAGTGCACGCAGCAGGTTGAAGACGGTGTTGGTCTTGCCCGAGCCGGTGACTCCGGTGACGAAAGCGTGGCGGGTCAGTTTGTCCGGGTCCAGCCCGTAGGGCGTCGCAGTGACACGCTGGCGCTCCACGAGCGTACCCAAGACCAGTGAACCGCTTGTGGAAGGTGGGGGAACGCTGTCGAAGGACGGTACCTCGGTGACCGTGAAGCCGTTGGTTTCGACGGTCGGGAAAGCGACGTACGCGGCCAGCTGCGCGGAGCTGAGCAGGGTCTGGTGCTGGAATGGGGGGCAATAGCGGCGTTCACTGAGGTCGGGGACCGGGTCGGGCATTGACCACGCTTCCGCGAACATAGGCGCGTCGACGTGGTCCCATACGCGCACGGGCTCGGGCAACGAATGCTCGCCAGAAAAGACGCCCCGCCACAGGCTCGCCGCATGGGGGTATCCGTCGTTGTCACCGTATAGGTACACGGCAGTGCGCCAGGCACCTGTTCCCTGGGCATCGGTGAAGGCTCTCAACTGGACGCCAAGCAGCTCACTGTAGTGATCGGCAAGCGGACTCGGAACACCGCCCAGCCTTGCCGACGTTTGAACCGAGCGCATCTCGTTGATGAGTTTCAGTTTCAGGTCGCGTATTAGCGGCTCGCCTACCGGCTGCGCCAGGACAAGGGCGCCCCAGCGCACGTCGCTCAAGGCTCTCAGCAGTCTGTCGAGCTGACGCTCCCCGGTGGCGACGGAAGGCGGGTCGGGTGTGGGAACTCCCATAACGATGCCGCCCAGCGGCCACGATCCGGCAGAGGGTTCGTCAGCCTGGAGATTGATCGCCGGATACAGACTCCGCAGGCCGGTCTCCACCAGTCGCCCGTTGTCCTTGACATCGGACGGTATGGCTTGAGCAGGCAACCAGGTGCCAACTCGGATGGAGATCTGTCCGGGCTCCGAAGTGATGATGAATGCCAGCGGCACCTGGTAGCCGTAGAGGCTGACAAGAAGATCGCGGGTGGCCGACGACGCAGCCTGAGCCTTATTGGTGCACCCGACTCCTCTGACCCTCATCACCACGCGTAGATCGGCAGGAGCCTCGGTAAAGCAGCTGCCCGCCTCAGGCACTGGCGGAAGAGGCCCGGCCCGCTGCAGCCGGTCCAGATCCTCGGAGGTGGTGTCGTACTCGTTCATGGCTCGGGGAAGTCTGGCGGCGGGCCGGAGTCAATTCCCATCACCACGAACACCATCCAGGCGATCCAGGCAAGCAGTGCCAGAATCCCCAGGAAGATCATGACTTTGGAAACTCTCCTGGCTCGAACGACGGCTCCCGTAGTGACGTTCGTAATCCGGGTGGCATGCAGGGTTCCGTTCCTTATACGTCCCCGGGCACGGACCCAGTCACCGTCGCTGACCGAACCCTCAAACCTGCGGCCGCGCATCTCTACGGGCACGAGCTGCACCCGGTTGCCCATCTGGTCGAACCTCTCGACCCTAAAGGTCCAAACCACCTCTGGTTCGGACTCCCTGCCGCCTAGCTCAGAGCGGGACATCAAACCACGGACCTGCCCCTCGGCAGCCCCCTCATGCGCGTTCTCTGGCGGGAGCGTTGGCGAGGCAGAACCCATATGCGGAGGTACGTCCTGCGACTGCCCGGCGGCCGGGGGCAGCCGCCCAGGGCTCCACCCTCCGCCCACTCGACCAGACCTTGAGAAAGGTGGGGCGTCCCCTTCAGGCGTGGCCCCTTGGCCACTAGGCAGCCACGGCTGCGCCTGGCGGGCTCTGCCGCCCTGTTTCGGGATATCGAAGTCGACAGCGCATCGCCGGTTCCTGATCTGGTCCAGGGCGGGCGTGTGGGGCAGGCTGCACGA
>NZ_BMTO01000035.1 GCF_014649715.1 Streptomyces lateritius | reverse complement strand
CGCCAGGTCGGATCGTTTGACGGTCTCCCTCGATGCCGCGCAGGGCAGCGGGGTGGAGTCGATCAGCCGCAGGTCGTCGTCCCAGGTCGGCACCTGCCGGGCCAGGGCCTCGATCACGTGGGAGATCAGCGGCCCGGCGGCGTTCAGACGCTTGTTGTAGGCGGACTGCTGGGGCAGGTAGCGGAGCAGATGCCCCAGCCGGGCATGCGCGAAGCGGATCCAGTGCCGGGCCGAGGGGAACCCGAGCAGCACTTGGGCGACCGCGAGGCACAGCAGTTCGGCGTCCGTCAGTCTCGGAGGTCGCCCGATCCGGCGACGCGGGGCCACATGGTCGTCGATGAACACGTACAGTGCCGCCAGAAGGGCGTCCAGGTTTGTCTTCACACACGAGCCAACGGGCGCCCTTCGCCATGGTCGCGGCCAGCACAAAAATCGGACTCACTCATCTAGCTTCGCGAGGGCATCCAGCTGCTCCGTACTGAGTTTGTCCCTTTATGGCGAGGTCGGCGGCGAGGTCGAGCGCGAGATTACGACGGCGCCCCGGCCCCCAGGGGAGAGGGCGGGGCGTCTGTTGATGCCGGGGGAGGGGATCAGAACGTGGCGAGGCCGTTCCAGCCCCAGCCGATCTTCGTGATTCCCACGACGCTGTCGTAGCGGCGCAGCTCACCGTCGTACTTCTGTCCGAGGTAGGACTGGTGGCCGGCCGCGGAGAGGGCGCCCACGCCGGTCACCCGGTAGCCCTGGTAGAGGATGCCCTGCCTGACGCGCGGCTTGAGACCACCGCGACCGTCCCCGCCGTACAACCACAGGTCGCCCTTGCCGTCGAGGGCGAGGAGGTCGGAGAACCCGTCGGCCGGGAGGTCGCCGTAGCGTCGCGCGACCAACCCGCTCTTCGTACCGCCGCGTCCGCAGCACTCGAACATGGCGGCGCTCCCGCGGGTCGAGACTCCCACGCAGGCGGATCAGGAGGCGTGGTTCCTTCACCCGCTCTTCCGGCATGAGGCGCAGGCGGCGAGCTGATGGTGGGAACAGCACCGTCGAGTGACCAGAACCGCCCATTCGAGGCATGCCCAACCGTAGCCATCCCGACTCGGGACCGTAGAGGGAGCTGACGCGCCCCTCAGACTTCTTGCGATGTGTCCCGCCGAGATCACCCTCCGGGGTGGTGCCGTCCGGTCAGGTGAGCCACCAGGAGGCCCCCCAGTCCCGCCCACGCAACCGCGCCGTATCCCGCGTAGGGCCAGCCCATGGCTCCCACGCAGAAAGCTGCCACCGCACCGGAGAGCATGGCCACACCATCGGTGAGGTTCCTGGCGAGCGCTGCCAGGGGTCCGGATCTCATTCAAGGCCGTTCTGATGACCAGGGCGGCGGCGATGACCGCTACGGTCAGCACGGAGACATCCATGAGGGACCTCCCTGTCAGCGCTCGGCGGTGTCGGCTCGCTGGTAGATGTCCGGGATGCCGTCGTTGTCGTCGTCGCGGTTCTCCTCCTCGTACAGGCGCCGGTAGATGCCGTTGCGCCGCTTGACGAGGAGGGCCGCGAGGACGGCGGCGATGAGGGAGCCGATCAGGACCGCGGCCTTGATGTGCTCGGACGCGGCCGGGTCGGGGAAGGCGAGTTCGCCGATGAGCAGGGCGACGGTGAATCCGATTCCGGCCAGTACTGCGAGTGCGAAGACGTCGGCCCAGGCCAGCTCGGGGTTCAGCCTGGCCTTGGTGAACCGGGCGGCCAGGTAGGTGCCGACGAAGATGCCGAGGGTCTTGCCGATGACGAGGCCCAGCACGACGCCCAGCGGCTCCGGTCGGGTGAAGACTTCTCCCAGGGCTGCGCCCGAGACGCCGACGCCGGCGGCGAAGAGCGCGAACAGGGGTACCGCGACGCCCGCGGAGACGGGGTGGAGCAGGTGGGAGGTGCGCTCGGCGGGGGAGGCGGTTTCGCCCTTGTCGCGGGTGGTGCGCAGGATCAGGCCGATGGCGACGCCGGCGACGGTGGCGTGGACGCCGCCGTTGTACATCAGTGCCCAGGTGACGACGCCGAGCGGGACGTACCACCACCAGCCGCGCACGCGGAAGCGCTGGAGGAGGTAGATGACGGCCAGTCCGGCGAAGGCTCCGCCGAGGGCGGCGAAGTTCAGGTCGCTGGTAAAGAAGATGGCGATGATCAGGATCGCGCCGAGGTCGTCGACGACGGCGAGAGTGAGCAGGAAGGCCCTCAGCGAGGCGGGCAGGTGGGTGCTGAGGACGGCGAGGACGGCGAGCGCGAAGGCGATGTCGGTGGCCATCGGCACAGCCCAGCCCTCGAGGCTTCCGCCGCCAGCGGTGACCGTGGCGGCGTAGACGGCGGCGGGCACGATCATGCCGCAGAGCGCGGCGAGGACCGGGAGCGCGGCGGTGGCGGGGGTGCGGAGCTCGCCGACGACCAGTTCGCGCTTGAGCTCGATGCCGGCGACGAGGAAGAAGATGGCCAGCAGCCCGTCGGCTGTCCAGTGTTCGACCGAGAGGTCCAGGCCAAGGGCGGGTATGCCGAAGTGGAAGTCGCGTATCTGTTCGTAGGCCCCGCTCCACGGGGTGTTCGCCCACACGAGCGCCACGACGGCGGCGGCGAGGAGCACCAGCCCGCCGAC
This sequence comes from Streptomyces lateritius, assembly GCF_014649715.1. Classification (GTDB taxonomy): domain Bacteria; phylum Actinomycetota; class Actinomycetes; order Streptomycetales; family Streptomycetaceae; genus Streptomyces; species Streptomyces lateritius. Next base: position 7,333 of record NZ_BMTO01000035.1, on the reverse strand, counting down.
GGTCTCCGTCCTCAGTGCCTGGACCACGGCGTTGCGCTCCGGGAGGGGGAGCAGGCCGAGGAAGGGGGAACGCTCGCGAGGGGCGGCAGCCATGGATATGCCTCCAAGAGATCGGCTTGAGGGCATAAGAGCCCAAGGACGCCGACCAGACTTCCCGGCACACCGCGCGTCGTGATCAAGCCGCCACAGAAGGCTTTGACGCGTTGTTTACACCCTAACCGCCTGCCGCGTGACCCGCCATACCCTGTTTCACCTGCTGAAACGCGGTACACGGGCATGACGAGCGGGCCCGTCCACACCAAGGCGCGAGGTGTGTACGGGCCCGCTCAGGAGCCAGGCCGCGGGGGCGGTCAGACGGTGGTCTTCACCGACTCCTGGTCTTCATCGTCCTCGGTGATCTCACCGGCGTCGCGGGCGCGGACGAACTCCAGGAAGGAGTTCAGCTCGCGCTTGACGACCGGGGCGAGGAGGTACAGGCCGATGATGTTGATGACGGCGAGCATGAAGAGCACCGCGTCGGCCATGTCGATCAGGGTCTGCAGCGTCAACAGGGAACCCCCCACCGCGAACAGCGTGTAGAAGACCTTGAAGGTCAGCTCGCTGGCCTGGCTGCGGCCGAAGAGGTGCGTCCATGCTTTCATGCAGTAGTAGCCCCAGGTCAGCACCGTGGAGATGGCGAACAGCATCACCGCGATGGTGAGGATGTACGGGAACCAGGGCAGCACCGTGGCGAAGGCGTCCGAGGTGATGGTGACACCGCCGATGGACTCGCCCTTGCGAGCCTCGCCCCAGCTGGCCGGGTTGGCGATGACGATGGTCAGCGCGGTCATCGTGCAAATGATGACGGTGTCGATGAACGGCTCCAGCAGGGCGACCAGGCCCTCGCTGGCGGGGTGCTTGGTCTTCACCGCCGAGTGCGCGATCGGGGCGGAGCCGAGACCGGCCTCGTTGGAGAACGCGGCCCGCTTGAAGCCGATGATCAGCGCGCCGAGGACACCGCCGGCGACGCCCTGGGGGTTGAACGCGCCCTCGATGATCGTGGCGATCGCGGCCGGGACGGCGGAGACGTGGACCAGGATGACGACCAGGCAGGCTGCGATGTAGATGCCGGCCATGGCCGGGACCAGCTTGCTGGTCACGTTGGCGATCGAGCGGATGCCGCCGAGCAGCACGATGCCGACGAGCGCGGCGATCAGGATGCCGAAGAACAGCGCTCCGGCCGACGAGCCCATCAGGCCGTCCTCGCCACCCGTGACGGAGACCAGCTGCGCGTAGGACTGGTTGACCTGGAAGAGGTTGCCGCCGAAGAGGCCGAAGAACAGGACGAAGAAGGAGGCGAGGACCCCGAGGACCTTGCCAAGGGTCTTGCCGTTCTTACCGAAGCGGTCGGCCAGCCCCTTGGGCAGGTAGTGCATCGGGCCGCCGGAGACCGTGCCGTCGGCGTGCACCTCGCGGTACTTCACTCCCAGGGTCACCTCGACGAACTTGGTGGCCATGCCGAGCAGACCGCAGAGGATCATCCAGAACGTGGCGCCGGGGCCACCAATGGAGACGGCGACGGCTACACCGGCGATGTTGCCGAGGCCCACGGTGCCGGAGACGGCAGCGGTCAGCGCCTGGAAGTGGTTGACCTCACCGGCCGACCCCTTCTCGTCGTACTTCCCTCGCACCACGTCGACGGCGAGCTTGAACTTGCGGACCTGGACCAGCCCGAACCAGGCGGTGAAGACCAGACCCGCGACGACGAGCCAGGCGACGATGAGGGGCAGCTCCGTACCGCCCACGGGGACGGAGTAGAAGACGACGTCCACGAGCCAGGTTGCTATGGGCTCGAAGAATCCGCTGACGGCTTCGTCGACGGACGTGGTGATGGAGTCGAGTGACACGGTGGTTACCTCGATGGCGCAGGGACCGGCGCGCGGGAGGGTGCGCCGGGAAGGTGTGCGGTCTTTGAGCGAACGCCGTTGTCCGATCGGCGACCCTTGGGTTCACGTGCCGCGGACTCGGAACGTGATCACCCTGGTCGTGCTGCCGGCGCGTGCCGGCCGCTCCGCGTCGTGGCGAGGGGTGGTGCCACCCGCGGAGTTGCGCAGTTCTACCACGCTCTTTACGTCCTCTTTAGTGATTCAAGTCACATAACCATGAGTAATCTTCGAAGTGCCAGCAAGCGAGACCAGACCGTTATGCGGATGGCTTGATCCGTTCATCGGACGTCGGTCTGTCAGGTGCTCAGGCGAGGGTCCCGCTCCGCGATGCTTCGACCGCCCGGCTCGGGGCGTCTCTGGGGGCGCTGCTCCGGGTGCTCACACCCTCAAGGGCACGCAGAGGCTCTCTTTGCCGGTGACTGGCAACATATTGGCCATTTTGCTGCCGGAGTATGGCAGTGAAATGGAGTTGCCGTGACGGCACTATGAGGCGTGCACCCGACACACACATTGCTCGTGGCGCGTGAACGGAAGCAGGCCGCCATGCACGACGTCCCGACGGACGCCAGCGGACGATCTCCTGCAGCTGCCGAGGTGGCCGGAAAGCGAGTAATCCGCGTAGCCGCTTTGTCCTTTTCTCTGTCGTGACGCTCGGTGACCGACGGAGCGAAGTGTCACGCCGGCCCCGTTGCTCCGCATCCCGCCGCCGGGCCGAACCGGGGACCGCCAGGCCCGCTCAGAGCTCCTGCTCCGGCCAGTCCAGCAGGCGGGCGCCGACGACCGCGGTCTGGAGCGTGTAGCGGTCGACGGGGTTGCCGGGGTCGGCGCCCGTCAGCCGGTGGATCCGCTCCAGCCGGTACGTCATCGCCCGGACGCTCAGCGACAGCCGCCGGGCCGCCTCGGCCGCAACGCAGCCGGTGTCGAAGTACGCGGTGAGGGTGTCGATCAGCGGCTGGGCGCCGCCGCGCGCTTCCTTCAGCGGGCCGAGCACCGTGCGGACGAGGTCGGCCATGGCCTGCCGGTCGCGGGTGAGTACCGGGTACACGAGGAGGTCGGCGGCGCGCAGCACCGGGTCCTCCAGGTTCATGCGCTCCGCCAGGTCCAGGGCGTTGAGCGCCTCCTCGTAGGAGTGGACGACTCCGCCGACGCCCGGGTGTGCCCGGCCGATGGCCACCCGGCCGCCGTCGGTCGCGGCGTGCGCCTGCTTGGCGAAGAAGGTCAGGACGTCGGCCTGGTCGCCCGGCGCGATGCAGATGAGCCGGCCGTTCTTCGTGGTCAGCAGGATGCGGCGGTCCCCGAAACGAGCCGCGAGGGACGACTCCACGCTACGGGTGACGGCATAGCCGTCGTCGTACGGCTCGCGCCCCTGCGCGACGGCGACCCCGTGGGCGTGGGACAGCAACAGGCCGAAGCGCTCGGCCCGTTCGGCGAGACGGCCGACGTCACTGCGTCCGTGGAGCAGGTCGTCGATGAACTCCCGCCGGGCCGCCTCCTGCTGGCGGATCGCGAGCCGCTGCGCCCGCTCGTGGCCTTCGGCGAAGGCGTCCACCGCCTGCTCCACCGCCGACAGCAGGTGGTCGGCGGCGGCGCCACGCAGATCCGCCCGTACGTCCTGGGCGGCGGCGAGGTGCGCACGCACCAGGAGACGGAGACCGATGCCGGCCTCCGCGGCTCGCTCGCCCTGCCCGCGCAGCGCTTCCAGCTCGTCCCGGTTCAGCCGCCGGCCGGTGGCGCAGACCCCGACCAGTATCCGGGCATACCCCTCCAGATACTGCTCGACTCCGCCCTGCTCGGCCATGATCCCTCCCCGGTTCCTGACGCGCCGCTGACGGTTTCCTGACGCGTGGGCCTCAAGGGTGACACGGGTCGGCCGAGGGACCGCCACCGGCATCAAGGGCGCGTAAAGACTGCCGGGTGAAGGCAATACGAACAGGCGTGCCCCCCCTGTCAGCATGACCGGACCGGGGCCGGTGCACCAGACCGATGCCGTAACCCGGAAGTCATCGTGCCGCGCCGACGACGCAAGGGGGACCCGCATCATGGGCGAGTTCTGGCAGGCCGCCACCACGTTCCCCACGGTGCTGTTCACCGCGGCACTCGTGGTGGTCGTCGGCTTCTGGCTGCTGGTACTGGTGGGCGCGGCGATCACGTCGCGGGCGGTGTCCTCGTCCGCCTGGACCAGACGCGCGATGACCGGGACTGTACTGCCACCGGCCGAGGCCAGCAGCATCATCGCCCGCCGAAAACGCACCGGCTGGAAAAGGAGTGCGTCGGGACGCTTACCGGAGCCGCAGTGGGCGGCACTCTGGACGAGCCCGTCGTCGTCACCCGGCCCAAGGGGCAGTGTCCGGCCCGCGAACTGGACGACACGCGACATCTCGTCGGCGTTCCCCTCGCCACGAAGTGAACGCCGCACAGAGCCACCCCGGTGCGCCGCCGGTCCCGGACGCCGAACCGACAAGTGTGCCGGTGACATGCGTCACTTGAGGTGCAGGCTCTCCGCGAAGGGGAGGACAGTGCCGTCGAGTCGAGCCACCCGCTCCGCGAGCGTCACTCAATCGTGTGAGAGCTCGCGAAGCCTGTTCTGGGTACCAAGTGAGGGTGGTGGAGACTTTCGAACAGGCTGTGTCGCCTGAGTTACGCCAAGTGATTGACGAGATTGTGTCGGTGGTACGCGAAGGCGACGACCCCCGGGCGGAGGTTCTGCTCGAACGCTTCGCCTGTTTGGCAGAGGACCCCCGGGCGGTGTTCCTGCTTCGGTCGCGGTTGCGCCGGGACGCGATGGGCTGGTCTACGTCAGAGGCGGACCGTGATGAGGGCAATGTCGTCGCGGGCTCCGCCGGCGACGCCGAGGCGGGCCAGGACGGCGTCAGCGAGGCGGTCGGGGCTAAGGCCGACATGGCGGGCGAGGGCTTCGGTGAGCTGCTGCAGGCCGGCTTCGATGTCCTGGTCTCGGCGTTCGATGAGGCCGTCGGTATAAAGCACGAGGTGGTCGCCCGGGGTATAGGGCACGGCGGCTTGGGGGCGCGGGACGTGGTCGGGGCGCGCGCCGAGAGGGGGGTCGGTGGCCTGGTCCAGCAGGTCCCAGGTGCCGTCGGGGTGCAGCAGGACTGGCGGCGGGTGGCCTGCGCTGCTGTACGAGATTTGCCGGCGGCTGGTGTCGATGACGGCTTGGACGGCGGTGGTGGCGAGCGCCCCTTCGACGGACCGTGAGTACAGGCCGAGCACCTCCAGCGACCTGGCCGGTTCGTGCAGGGCTCTGACGGCGGCGCTCAGGGCGCTGCGGAGCATGCCCATGACGGTGGCGGCTTCCAGGCCGTGGCCCACGACGTCTCCGACGGCGACAGCGAAAGCGCCGTCGGGCAGGTCGACGACGTCGTACCAGTCGCCGCACACGTTCAGCGATCCGACCGCAGGCACGTAGCGCACTGCGATATCCGGGTGCCGTTCCAGGTCGGGCGAGTGCAGCATGGCTTCCTGCAGGGTCAGGGCGATCTGGCGTTCCCGGGCGTGTGCCTGTCGGAGTTCCTCGTTCAGTCTCTGCAGCTCCCGCGCACGCGCGTACAGCTCGGCCTCGATCGCCTCTAGCCGGCCCAGGGGTCCTCCTGCGGGGCCGGGCGGGCGGGAGCGGACGAACTCGGTCACGTCCTCCACCCGGTGGATGATCCATGCCACCTGCCCGTCCGGGCCGAGGACGGGGGTGTTGATCGGCGACCACCACCGCTCCTCGAACGTCCAGGCCCGAGACGGGATAGGGATGTCGTACTTCTGCACCGCCATCGTGTCGGGCTGCCTCGACTGCAGGACCCGGTGCAGCGAGGCGTTCAGGTTCCGCACGCCGTCCGCGCCTTCATCGGCCGGGTTGTCCGGGAAGGCGTCGAACACGTACTGGCCGACCAGGTCCTGTCGGCTCCGGCCGGTGGCCTGCAGGTATGCCTCATTGACGTCGACGATCACCAGATCTGGATCCAGCACCAGATACGGACTGGGGGTGGCGATGAACAACGCTTTGTAGTCAATGCTCGGTTCCACAGGCTTTGCCGGTCCTCTCCGCTGCTCGACGGCGCCGGCACCGATCCGGTCCGGGGACCTACCAGGTGGGCTGGACGGTGAGGCGTCGGGTCCGTCACTGGAAAGCGAGGACGTCGGCCACGGGCCTGCGGGGTGTCGCCTCACCTGAGGCGCCGTAGCCGAGACGGAACACCATGTGGATGAAGCCGATCGCGACGCTCGGATCGCGTGCGGACGGCCGGAGCTCGGGCCATTCGAGGGGCTGCGACATCAGAGAGGCGGCGAGGCCGTCAAGGGTGGCCTGTAGGAGCACGCGCTGCATCGCCTGGCCTGCTCGCAGCCAGTCCGCCGGGGCGTCCTCCACCGTGCCGAGCAGCGCAATCTGGGGGTGTTCCTCAAAGAGGGCCACCTCGCGGTCCGGCAGGTGCCGCTGGGCGTCGAAGTCCCGTGCGGGGGCGCTCACGCCGTACTGTCGTGGACCGAGGGCGTCCACCGGTATGCCCTCGGTGGCGGGGCCTTCCCCGGGCCTGCCGGTGCGCGTCCACGAGGCGATCTCCGCGCGCACGGCTTCGCTGGCTGCCTCAAGCATTGCGGCGTCGCGCACGAGTTCCATGACGGCATCGGTGTGCCAGGCGCCAGGTGTGATCAGCCGGCAGCCTTCCAGTAGAGCGGCCGCGCGAAGTCCGTCGAGTACGGGCTCGGGAATCTGCTCCTCGGAGAAGGGGAAACGGCTGGTGTGCCGCCGTCGTACGGCGGGATGGAGGTCCGCGAGACCGCGGTCCGCGCTGTCGCTCTGCCGCAGGAGTACATCCGCCAGGTGCCACGGGTCGTTGGGGTCGGGAAGCAGCCGGGCCTCGGCAGCCCAGCCGTGGTGGGCGGCGGCCACGCGCAGGTTGAACAAGGCGGCACCGCAGCCCAGGTGCAGCGCGCGGTGGTCCGGGTCGGCGAACGGCAGCGTGCGCTGGGGGTCGCCGTACAGGGCCAGGGAACGGCCGCCGCTGCGGTGCACGAACCTCCAGGGCTGGGCATTGTGCATGGAGGGCGCCCTCGCGGCGTCCTCGACCAGCGACGTTACGACCCCTGCGTCAAGTGCTGGAGTGGACACGGCTCGTCCTGTCTGTGCAGGATCCCCGGCGGCGGGACCGCGTGCGCCGGCGATCACGACGGGAACGGGGGAGAAGACGTTCGGTCCACTCCCATGCTCAATTGTCCCAGGGAGGACCCGGCGGCACCCGATGAGATGGGCAGCGTCCGTAACAGCGGCCGACAAGGCGCAGGACTCCGCATCGCTCCAAGCCAGAGCAGACGCCTGGCGGGCGACGGGGCTGGCTGCCGAAGAGTGGCGCTGTCACAGGCCACTGAGCAGTTCGCAACACCCGCAGTTCCAGCAGTACGAG
>NZ_BMTO01000034.1 GCF_014649715.1 Streptomyces lateritius | reverse complement strand
CGCCTCTCCCACGGCCGCACCTCGTTCGTCATCGCCCACCGCCTCTCCACCATCCGCGACGCCGACGTCATCCTCGTCATGGAGAACGGCAGAATCGTCGAACAGGGAACGCACGAGGAGCTGTTGGCGGCCGAGGGTGCGTACGCGCGGCTGTACGCCGCCCAGTTCGCGCAGGCGGTCGCCGAAGTCGACTGACCGGCAGGTGACCCGTGCCGCGTGATGTACGGCATGGGTCACACAGCCGAGAGTTCCTGGGTGCCGTCGGTCACCCTCCGCGTGGGTGCCGAGGGCGTGGACGTGGCGGCGCTGCTGCTCGGCACGGACGGCCGGGTCCGGGGGGACGCGGACATGGTCTTCGACGGGCAGCCGGTCCATCCGTCCGGGGTCGGTCCGGCATGACTCGGCGGCGCTGGTCCTCGAGTTGAACGAGGTGGAGGCCGCGGTCGAGCGGATCGTGATCGCCGGCTCGGCGGACGGCGGCACCCTGACGACGGTCGCCCCGGACGGGGCGCCCGTCGCCTCGTACACGGTGACGGGCACACCGGACGCGACGGCCGTGGCCTTCGCGGAGTTCTTCCGGGACTCGGGCGGCTGGAAGTTCGGCCCGCTGGGAAAGGCGTACGGCTCCGGGCTCCAGAGTTACGGAGTCGACGGTCGCACCGGCGGACGTCTGCCCGACATGGACCTGCTCCTCAACGAGACCGGGTCGCTGCAGCAGACCATCCCGGTCCCGCGGGGACCGCAGCTGCTGTGCCTCCGCTCCGAGGGCTCGTGGACGTTCACGGTCAAGGAGCTTGGCTAGTCGAGATAGCCGCGCAGCTGGTCCGCGTAGGCGTGGTCCCGCAGTTTGTTGAGGGTCTTGGACTCGATCTGGCGGATGCGTTCGCGTGTCACGCCGAAGAGGCGCCCTATCTCCTCCAGGGTTCGGGGCCTGCCGTCGTCGAGGCCGTAGCGGAGCTGGACCACCTTGCGTTCGCGCTCGCCGAGGGTGGAGAGGACGGCCTCCAGGTGCTCGCGCAGCAGCAGGAACGCCGCTGACTCCACGGGACTGGCGGCGTCGCCGTCCTCGATGAGGTCACCGAGGGCGACCTCGTCCTCCTCGCCCACGGGGGCGTGCAGGGAGACCGGTTCCTGGGCGAGGCGCAGTACCTCGCTGACCCGCTCGGGCACCAGGTCGAGCTGTGCGGCGACCTCTTCGGGGGTGGGTTCGTAGCCGCGCTCCTGGAGCATCCGGCGCTGGACCCGGATCACCCGGTTGATCAGTTCGACGACATGGACCGGCACGCGGATGGTCCGGGCCTGGTCGGCGAGGGCCCGGGACATCGCCTGGCGGATCCACCAGGTCGCGTAGGTCGAGAACTTGTAGCCGCGCGCGTAGTCGAACTTCTCCACGGCCCTGATCAGGCCCAGGTTGCCTTCCTGGACGAGGTCGAGCATCGTCAGGCCGCGCCCGACGTACCGCTTGGCGACGGAGACGACCAGGCGCAGATTGGCCTCGATGAGGCGGCGCTTGGCCATGCGGCCCATGACGACGATCCGGTCGAGGTCGAGCGCCAGCTGGGAGTCCAGGTCGGTGGCGGAGGCGAGTCGTTCCTCGGCGAAGAGCCCCGCCTCGACACGGCGGGCGAGCTCCACCTCCTCGGCGGCGGTGAGCAGCGGGATGCGGCCTATCTCCCGCAGGTACTGGCGGAAGAGGTCTGAGGAGGGTCCGCTGCCCCCGGGATCGGCACGCCGTGGGACGGGCTCCGGTTCCGGCTCCTCGTCCACGAACTCGCGCCCTTCCACGGGCTCGGCCGGCTCGGGGCTCTCGACGGCCTCTCCCGGTTCGCCGGGAGGACGCGCCTCCGGGTGGTGGGCGGCCGGGCGCTGCCCGGGCACGACGTCCGTCGGGGACAGGGTCTGGGTCTGCACGGGGGCGACCTCCAGGGTGATCGCTGCCGGTGCTCCGGGGGCTCAGGCACCGCTCCCCAGTGTGGGGTACGACACATCGCCGCCACGAGGGGCGTGCGGTGACTTTTTGAGTTCGGCGGGTCACCGAACGTCAGAGCGCTCCCTGCCGTTCAGAGCGCCGCGGCCCCGTTGTTCCGGAGCGACTGGCCGTACTGGGTGAGGACCCACAGTTCGTTCTGCACGGCGGCGACCCGCTCGGGGTCTCCGTTGCCGCCGAGGCGGGCCAGGGTTCCCTGGACGTCGCGGATGCGGCGGTCGACGGCGCGCAGGCGGACGGTGACGAGCTGGTCGCCCGCGTACGCCTCGTCGACCGTCTTGGCGAAGATCGTCTCCACGGCGAGCTCGGTGACGAGGGCGCGCACGGTGTCGTTGGGCGCGGCCTCGCGGACCGCGTCCAGGTAGTCCGGGGGCGCGCCGGTCGCGCCGCCCGCGTCCTGGATGCACTGGCGGACGGCGGCGTAGGGCGGGGCGGTGAACTCGTCGATGCCGTACGCGTCGAAGGCCGGGGAGACCAGTTCGGGGCGCTGGAGGGCGAGCTTGAGCAGCTCGCGCTCGGTGCGGTGGGCGGGGCTGCGCAGGTTGAGCGCGGGGCCGGCGGGGCCGGCGGGTGCCTGGACGGGCGCGGCCGTCTGCCGGTTCTGGCCGGGGGCGGGCGCGGGGCCGCGGCCGCCGCGGTCGCGGGACCAGCGGGCGATCTGGGCGACGCGCTTGACGACGAACTGGGTGTCGAGGATGCCGAGCATGCCCGCGAGCTGCACGGCGACCTCGTGCTGCGAGGCGACGTTCTTGATCCGGGCGACGATCGGCGCGGCCTCGTCGAGGGCGGCGGCCCGGCCGGCCGGGGTCTCCAGGTCGTAGCGCTTCACGATCTGGCGCAGCGCGAACTCGAAGAGCGGCGTGCGCGGTTCGACCAGTTCGGCCACGGCCTGGTCGCCCTTGGCGAGCCGCAGTTCGCAGGGGTCCATGCCGTCGGGGGCGATGGCGATGTATGTCTCGGCGGCGAACTTCTGGTCGTCCTCGAAGGCGCGCAGAGCGGCCTTCTGGCCGGCGGAGTCGCCGTCGAAGGTGAAGATCACCCGGGCCGACCCGTTGTCCATCAGGAGCCTGCGGAGGATCTTGATGTGGTCGCCGCCGAAGGCGGTGCCGCAGGTGGCGATGGCGGTGGTGACGCCGGCGAGGTGGCAGGCCATGACGTCGGTGTAGCCCTCGACGACCACCGCCCGGCTGACCTTGGCGATGTCCTTCTTCGCCAGGTCGATGCCGTACAGCACCTGGGACTTCTTGTAGATCGGTGTCTCGGGCGTGTTGAGGTACTTGGGGCCGTTGTCGTCGTCGCGGAGCTTGCGGGCACCGAAGCCGACGACCTCGCCGCCGACGTCCCGGATCGGCCACATGAGCCGGCCGCGGAAGCGGTCGATGGGGCCCCGGCGGCCGTCCTGGGAGAGTCCGGAGAGGATCAGCTCCTTGTCGGAGAAGCCCTTGCCGCGCAGGAAGCGGGTGAGGTGGTCCCAGCCGGCCGGGGAGTAGCCGACGCCGAAGTGCTCGGCGGCGGCCTGGTCGAAGCCGCGCTCGGCGAGGAACTTCCGGCCGATCTCGGCCTCGGGGCTGCCGAGTTGTTCGATGTAGTACCGGGCGGCGGCCTGGTGGGCCTCGACGAGGCGGATGCGCTCGCCGCGCTGGTGGCCGGGGTTGTAGCCGCCCTCTTCGTACCGCAGGGTGATGCCCGCCTTGGCGGCGAGGCGTTCGACCGTCTCCGAGAAGGAGAGGTGGTCGATCTTCATCACGAAGGCGATGGTGTCCCCGCCCTCCTGGCAGCCGAAGCAGTGGAAGAGGCCCTTGCTGGGGCTGACCTGGAAGGAGGGGGACTTCTCGTCGTGGAAGGGGCACAGGCCCTTCAGGTTGCCGCCGCCGGCGTTGCGGAGCTGGAGGTACTCGGACACGACGGCGTCGATCGGGACCGCGTCCCGTACCGCCTTCACGTCGTCATCGTTGATCCTGCCTGCCACGCGTGAAGTCTACGGCGGCGGCGGGGTGATCAGATCAGGTTCTCCAGGGGTACGGAGGGGTCCGCGAGGGCCTCCGGGTCCACCTGGGCACCGGATCGGATGAGCCGCTGGATGGGCTCTGTGACGTCCCACACATTCACGTTCATCCCGGCGAGGATCCTGCGGTCCTTCAGCCAGAAGGCGATGAACGCGCGTTTGCCGACGTCGCCGCGGGCGACCACCTGGTCGTACGAGCCGGGGGGCGCCCAGCCGGAGTACTCCATGCCTAGGTCGTACTGGTCGGAGAAGAAGTACGGGACGCGGTCGTAGGAGACGGACCGGCCGAGCATGGCGCGGGCGGCGGCCGGGCCGCCGTTGAGGGCGTTGGCCCAGTGCTCGACGCGCAGCCGGGTGTGCAGGAGCGGGTGGTGGGCGGCGGCGATGTCGCCGGCCGCGAAGATCTCCGGGTCCGAGGTGCGCAGCGACTCGTCGACCGCGACGCCGCCGCCGTGGGCGCGGTCGACGAGGTTGAGCCCCGCGGCCTCGGCGAGGGCGGTGCGCGGGGCGGCGCCTACGGCGGCGAGGACGGCGTGGGCGGGGTGTTCCTCGCCGTCGTCGGTGCGGACGGCGAGGACCATGCCGTCCTGGCCGATGATCTCGGTGAGCCGGGCGCCGAAGTGGAAGCGGACCCCGTGTTCGGCGTGCAGGTCGGCGAAGAGCTGGCCGAGTTCGGGGCCGAGGACGTGGTGGAGCGGGGTGGGCTCGGACTCGACGACGGTGACCTCGGCGCCGTAGCCGCGCGCCGCGGCGGCGACCTCCAGGCCGATCCAGCCGCCTCCGGCGATCACCAGGTGGCCGTTGTCGCGGCCGAGTGAGGCGAGGACGTGGCGCAGCCGGTCGGCGTGGGCGAGCCGCCGCAGGTGGTGGACGCCGGCGAGGTCGGTGCCGGGGATGTCGAGGCGGCGCGGCTCGGAGCCGGTGGCGAGGAGGAGCCGGTCGTACCGGATCGTGGTGCCGTCGCCGAGGCGTACGGTGCGGGCCTCGCGGTCGACGGCGGTGACGGGCTGCCCGAGGTGCAGCTCGATGTCGTTCCGCGCGTACCAGGCGGGCTCGTGGACGAAGACGGTGTCGCGCTCCTCCTTGCCCGTGAGGTAGCCCTTGGACAGGGGTGGGCGTTCGTAGGGGTGGTCGCGCTCGTCACCGATGAGGATCACTCGGCCGTTGAACCCCTCGGCACGGAGCGTCTCCGCCGCCTTGGCCCCGGCCAGGCCCCCGCCGACGATGACGAAGGTCTGATCTGCGTCGACCACTTGATGCCTCCTCGTTGCGACCGCTTCCAAGCTACGCCTCCGGGCGTTCGGCGAGCCGTACCGCCTCGGGCCCTCAGCCGAGCGTCCCGCACGGAGTGTGATGGCGAAAGGGGGCGGCCCCGACCTGGGGAGAGCCCACAGGGGCTCTCCGGCGGATCGGGGCCGGACAGCCCCCTACGGGCGGCGGGGGCACAGGCGGGTGTGGAGGGTGCGGGCGGAGGAGTCGGTGAGGGAGGCGATCTGGTCGACGATGACCCGCTTGCGGGAGCGGTCGTCGCCGGCCGCGTCGAACAGCGCGCGGAACTGGGGGTCGAGCCCTTCGGGGGCGCGGGTGGTGAGCGCCTCGGCGAGTTCGGCCAGGACGACGCGCTGGTCGGCGCGGAGGGCCTCCTGTTCGGCGCGCTGCATGACGTACCGGTCGGCGACGGCCTTGAGGACGGCGCATTCGTTGCGGGTCTCGCGGGGGACGACCAGTTCGGCGCCGTAGCGGGTGAGGCGGCCCGATCCGTAGGCCTGGCGGGTGGCGCCCTCGGCGGCGAGGCAGAAGCGGCCGATCAGCTGGCTGGTGGCGTCCTTGAGGCGGGCCTGGGCGACGGCCGATCCGTCGTAGCCGTGCGGCCACCACTCCTGGCCGACCAGGCGGTCGAGTGCGTCGGCCAGCTCCTGCGGGTCGGTGTCCCGGGGTACGTACCGTCCGACGGCGACCGTCCAGATGTCGGCGCGCTCGGGCTCGGAGAAAAGCATGTTCGGGTCGATGTGTCCGGCGTGCAGGCCGTCCTCGAAGTCGTGGACGGAGTACGCCACGTCGTCGGACCAGTCCATCACCTGGGCCTCGAAGCACTTGCGGTGGGCGGGGGCGCCCTGCCGGACCCAGTCGAAGACGGGGAGGTCGTCCTCGTACACGCCGAACTTGGGCGAGTCGGGGTCCTCGGGGTGGCCGCCGCGCGGCCAGGGGTACTTGGTGGCGGCGTCGAGGGCGGCGCGGGTGAGGTTGAGGCCCACGCTGACGGGGTCGCCGGTGGCGGGGTCGGAGATGAACCGCTTGGGCTCGATCCGGGCGAGGAGCCGCAGCGACTGGGCGTTGCCCTCGAAGCCGCCGCAGTCCTTGGCGAAGTCGTTGAGCGCCTGTTCGCCGTTGTGTCCGAAGGGCGGGTGCCCCATGTCGTGGGCGAGGCAGGCGGCCTCGACCAGGTCGGGGTCGCAGCCGAGCGCGGCGCCCAGTTCGCGGCCGACCTGGGCGCACTCCAGGGAGTGGGTCAGCCGGGTGCGGGGGCTGGCGTCCCAGGCGTAGCTGCGGGTTCCGGGGGTGACGACCTGGGTCTTCCCGGCGAGTCTGCGCAGGGCGCTGGAGTGCAGCACGCGCGCGCGATCGCGCTGGAAGGCGGTCCGTCCCGGCCGTTTGTCGGGCTCGGTGGCCCAGCGCTCGGTCGCGGTGTCGTCGTAGCCCAGGGTGTCCGTGATGCCTTCCATGCACCGAAGGTAACCGGCCGGACCGACGGCTACGCCCTCAGGCGGAGGCGAGTTCCCGGGGGTGGGCCGTGTGCGGGGCGGTGCGGGACCGGTCGTAGCGGTGGAGGATCAGGCGGGCCATGGCGGGGTGGGCGCCGAGGGGGGCCGCGGCGATCCAGGGGGCGTGGGCGGCGGTGCGGCTCGCGAAGAGGCCCGGGGCGGTGAAGCAGGAGGCGACGGCGATCCGGTGGCGGCCGCGGGCGGCGAGGGCGCGCAGGGCCTCCGGGACGGTGGGCGTGGCGGCGGAGGCGTACGCGGCGACGACGGGGACCCCGCCGAGCCGTTCGCCGAGGAGCGCGGCGGTGCGGCGGATGTCGGCGGTGGACTCGGAGTCACGGGAGCCGGCGGCGGCGAGGACGACGGCGGCCGAGCGGGACGCGCTGTCCGCGGGGGTCCAGCCGGCCTCGGCGAGCCGGTCGGCCAGTGCCTCGACGAGCAGCGGGTGCGGGCCGAGGGGGGCGGCGATCCGGGTACGGAGGGCGGGTGCGGCGGCAGCGGCGGCGGGCAGGTCGTGCTTGACGTGGTAGCCGCGGCCGAAGAGGAGGGGGACGAGCACGGCGTCCCGGCCGCCCTCCCGGGTGAGGCCGGCGAGGGTGTCGTCGAGGAGCGGGGCGTTCAGCTCGATGTGCGCGAGGCGGACGTCGAGGCCGGGGCGGAGCTCGCGGACCCGGTCGAGGAGCAGGGCGAGGGTGGCCCGCGCCCGGGGGTCGCGGCTGCCGTGACCGACGGCTATGAGGGTCGGAGGGCGCGTGGACGGCCTCATGGACGGGCTCATGGCCTCGCTCACGGACGGACTGATCGCCGTGCTCCGGGACCGGTTCGGGATCGGGCTCAGGGACGGGCTCACTGGCGTGCTCATGGGCGGCCTGCGCGTTCTGTCGCGGTGGAGGAGGGTCAGCTGGTTGCCGAGCTGCGCCGTGATCCGGCCGAGCAACCCGGCGGTGCTGTCGAACGTGCTGTCCGGCTCCGTCATGGAACGATCCTGACGGCCGCTCGTTGCCTCCCCGTTGCGTGCGGGTCACGAGTTTTTTCCGCGGGCTCACCACCCCTCCCGCCCGGCTGTCAGGCGCCCGTGTCCAGCCAGACCCGCAGCGGACCGGTCTCCTCGAAACCGAGGGCCCGTGCGGGGAGCAGGTCGTCGCCGGACTCGTAGCCGACGACGGGGCGGGTCGTGTCCGCCAGGCTCAGGCAGCCGGCCCACGCCTCGGCCGGGTCGGTGCCGTCGGCCGCGAAGAGGTTGGACACGCCGGTCACCCGGCCGCCGGCGCGCTCGCTCAGTACGGCTCCTCCGACGATCCGGCCCTCGTCCGCCTCGTCCTCGTGGCTCTCGTAGCCCGCGACGATCGTCGTCGTCGGGTCGGCGAGCAGCTCGGCGCGGAACAGGGCGGCCTCGTCCGCGTCGCCGCCGCTCCAGGCGCTCGCCCAGGCCGCGAGGTCCGCGGCGGTGCGGACGGCCCGCCACCGCGCCCCTCGCGGCGACCGGGCCGCAGTTCCGGCCGGCCGGTGGATCCAGCGGGCCTCGAACAGGAGCTGGAACCCCTCGGGTGCCAGGTCCAGGCGGGCGAAGCTGTCCTTGACGGAGGCGCCGGGGGCGCTGCGGTCGATGCCGTCGAGCACGTCCCGTACCGAGGCGTCCTCGGTGAGCGTGACCGCGTCCGGGTAGTACAGCGGGGTCCGGACGGGGTTGGTCCAGGCACGCGGGCCGAAGGCGCCGGGCCTGCCGTGGGCGCGGCACATGGCGTCGCACCAGTGGGCGTTGTCCAGGGCGGCTTCTGTGATCATGCGCGGATCGTACGGGGGCAGCCGCGTCCCCCACCCCTCCTTTTTAAATCTTCCGTACACCGGAATATATTTTCCACTATGAGTGTGCACCCGTCCCTCCCCCGGCGCCTCGTCGCCGAACTCGTCGGCACCGCCGCCCTGCTCGCCGTCGTCATCGGATCCGGCATCCGGGCCGGCGACCTCAGCCAGGACGTCGGTGTCCGCCTGCTGGCCAACTCCCTCGCCTCGGCCATCGGACTCGGTCTGCTCATCGCCCTCTTCGGCCCCCTCTCCGGAGGCCATCTCAACCCGGTCGTGACCCTCGCCGACTGGTGGTCCCGACGGGGCGAGGAAGGCGCGCCGGGGGTCCGCGAGGTCGCCCTCTACCTCGCCGCGCAGCTGACCGGCGCCGTCGCCGGCGCCCTGCTCGCCGAGGCCATGTTCGGGCGGGCGCCGGGCACCTGGTCGACCCAGGTGCGCTCGGACACCCATCTCCTGCTCGGCGAGACCGTGGCCACCGCCGGGCTCGTCCTGCTCATCCGGGGCCTGCGGCACATCGGCCGCGCCTCGTTCGCGCCCGTCGCCGTGGCCGGATACATCGCGGCGGCGATCTGGTTCACCTCCTCGGGTTCCTTCGCCAATCCGGCGGCCACCGTCGGCCGCGCCTTCTCCGACTCCTTCACCGGAATCGCCCCGGGCTCCCTGCCCGGTTTCATCGGGGCGCAGCTCCTCGGCGCCCTGTTCGGCGTCGCCCTCGCCACGGTTCTGTACGGCGCGGGCGAACCGACCGGGCCCGTTCTGCGTCGAACGAGGTGACGGGGCAGGCAAGATCCACGGAGGTTCGTCCATGCGGCGCGCACGGGTTCACATGCGGGTTCGCACACCCGCCCGGCTGAAACCGGCGGGACGGGTCCCGTTGCTCCCCCGCACCACCCGCGCCCGCCGCCGGACCGTCCGGGCCCTCATGCTCGGCGCGGTCCTCGCGCTCTCCCCGGCCACCTGGACGCACGCCGTCGCCGACGGCCGGCTGCGCACCACCGCCGACGTCCCCGCCCAGGACGTCGCCGTCGTCTTCGGCGCCGGCCTGTGGAACGGCCGCCCCACGCCGTACCTCGCGCACCGCCTCGACACCGCCGCCGAGCTCTACCGCGCCGGCAAGGTCAAGGTCGTCCTCGTCACCGGGGACAACAGCCGGGTCGAGTACGACGAGCCCGACGCCATGCGCGCCTACCTGGCCGACCGCGGGGTGCCGGACGGACGGATCGTCAGCGACTACGCGGGGTTCGACACCTGGGACTCCTGCGTCCGGGCGAAGAAGATCTTCGGCGTCGACCGGGCCGTCCTCGTCACCCAGGACTTCCACATCAAGAGGGCCGTGGCGCTGTGCGGCGCGGCCGGGATCGAGTCGTACGGCGTCGGTGTCGTCGAACCCCACGACGCCACCTTCTACTACGGCGGCACCCGGGAGCTGTTCGCCGCGGGCAAGGCCGCCCTGGACGCGGCCCTGCGGCCCGACCCGCACTTCCTCGGCGAGCGCGAGAAGGGCGTGACGGAGGCGCTCGCCTCGGCGCGGTAGGGAGGCCCGGGGGACGCCCCTCCGCCCCTGCCCGGAGGTGCCGTCCCGGCCCGTTCCGGCCCCTCACCCGTCCCGGAGTGCGCGGCGGAGCACGATGCACCGTTTTCGTAATCGGGCGCGACCCCGCCCGTAACACGCGCGTCGCACGCTCTTGTACATGTCCGAGGCTGTCACCACCCCCACGCACTGCCCCTACTGCGCCCTCCAGTGCGGTATGTCGCTGAGCCCCACGGCGGGCTCGGTCGAGGTGGTGGAACGCACCGACTTCCCCGTCAACCGGGGCGCGCTCTGCGGCAAGGGCCGCACCGCCCCGGCCGTGCTCTCCTCCCGGGTCAGGCTGACCGGGCCCCTGGTCCGCTGCCCTGACACAGGTGCCCTGAAGCCCGCCACCTGGGAGGAGGCTCTCGCCGCCGTCGCCGACGGGCTGCGCCGCACCCGCGCCGACCACGGACCCGATGCCGTGGGAGTCTTCGGCGGCGGCGGTCTCACCAACGAGAAGGCATACACGCTGGGCAAGTTCGCCCGGCTCGTCCTCGCCACCTCGCAGATCGACTACAACGGCCGCTTCTGCATGTCCTCGGCGGCGGCCGCGCACACCCGGGCCTTCGGGCTCGACCGCGGGCTCCCCTTCCCCCTGGAGGACATCCCGCGCACCGGCTGCGTGATCCTGGTCGGCTCCAACCTGGCCGAGACCATGCCGCCCGCGCTGCGCTACCTCACCGAACTGAAGGAGAACGGTGGAAAGCTGATCGTCGTCGATCCGCGCCGCACCCGGACCGCCGAGCACGCCGATCTCCATCTCGCCCCCCGCCCCGGCACCGACCTCGCGCTCGCCCTCGGTCTTCTCCACCTCGTCGTCGCCGAGGGCCGGGTGGACGAGGACTTCGTCCGCGAGCGTACGCAGGGGTGGGAGGCGGCCCGGGCCGGGGCGATGTCCCACTGGCCGGAGCTGGTCGAGCGGATCACCGGCGTGCCGGTTCCCCTGCTCCGGGACGCGATGCGGATGTTCTGCGACGCGGAGAGCGGGATGGTGCTCACCGCGCGCGGCCCCGAGCAGCAGTCGAAGGGGACCGACACGGTCGGCGCCTGGATCAACCTCTGCCTGGCGACGGGCCGCGCCGGACGGCCGCTCTCCGGCTACGGCTGCCTCACCGGGCAGGGCAACGGCCAGGGCGGCCGGGAGCACGGCCAGAAGGCCGACCAGCTCCCCGGCTACCGCAAACTCGACGACCCCGCCGCCCGCGCGCACGTCGCCCGGGTGTGGGGTGTGGCACCCGAGTCGCTGCCGGGCCCGGGACGCAGCGCGTACGAACTCCTCGACGCCCTGGGCGGAGAGGTGAAATCCCTGCTCCTGATGGGCTCCAACCCGGTCGTGTCGGCGCCGCGCGCCGCCCACATCGAGGAGCGGCTGCGCTCGCTGGACTTCCTGGCGGTCGCGGACGTGGTCCTGTCGGAGACCGCCGAACTGGCCGATGTGGTGCTGCCCGTCACCCAGTGGGCGGAGGAGACCGGGACCACGACCAATCTTGAGGGGCGCGTGCTGCTGCGGCAGCGGGCGATCACCCCGCCGGACGGGGTCCGCAGCGACCTGGAGGTGCTGCACGCCCTCGCCGGGCTGCTCGGCTGGGAGAAGGGCTTCCCCACCGATCCGGAGGAGGTTTTCGACGAGCTGCGCCGCGCCTCCGCCGGCGGCCCCGCGGACTACTCGGGCATCAGCTACCGGCGCATCAGGGAGGAGGACGGCGTCTTCTGGCCGTGCCCCGAGCCCGCCGGGGGCGAGACGCCGCACCCGGGCACACCCCGGCTGTTCCTCGACCGCTTCGCCACCTCCGACGGGCGGGCGCGGTTCGTGCCCGTCGTGCACCGGGCCGCCGCCGAGGAGACGGACGCCGAGTACCCGATCGTGCTGACGACCGGCCGTGTGGTCGCCCAGTACCAGTCCGGCGCCCAGACCCGGCGGGTCGACGAGCTGAACGCGGCCGCGCCCGGCCCCTTCGTGGAGCTGCACCCGCGGCTCGCCTCCCGCCTCGGGGTGGCCGACGGGGAACGCGTCGCGGTGGTCTCACGGCGCGGCCGGTCGGTGGCGCCCGCCCGGGTCACGACGGCCATCCGGCCGGACACGGTCTTCATGCCGTTCCACTGGCCGGGCGAGGGACGGGCGAACACGCTCACCAACCCCGCCCTCGACCCCGTGTCGCGCATGCCGGAGTTCAAGGTGTGCGCGGTGCGCCTGGAGACCGTGGAGCAGTCTCCCTCCTGAACCAGTCGCCGCCGGCGACCGGCTCACCGAGGAGTGTGCCGGGAGCGGCGAAGTAGACCCATGCCAGGACGGAGGTCCCGTCGGCGACCCGCACCACCTCGCGCTCGGCCCGCTCGTACAGGTTGAGCGGATGGCCGGGCCCGAAGTACTCCTCCAGCGCGTCCAGTACGGAGAGCAGCTCGCCGTACGCGCCGGGCGCCGCGGTCAGGAGTTCGCCCGCGATCTCTCCCTCACCCGGTACGGCGTACGGGTAGCCGGGTCCTTCGTACAGCAGCCCGCCCGGGAGCCGGGCGGGCTCCTCCCGGACGGTGCGGCCGAGGAGGAAGCGGTCGTGGTTGTACGCGCCGGGGCGGAGCGTGCCGTAGACGAAGAACGGCCGCGTCACGAAACGGCCGTCCCGGTCTCCGTCCCGGTCCCGGTCTCCGTCTCGATCCACTTCAGGTAGGCGGCCGAGGCGCGGACGATCGCGGTGGCGACGATCTCCGGGGTCTCGTAGTCGTGGACGGCCAGCAGGTGGGCTTCCAGGGCGTCGTAGCGGCTCTGCGTCGTCTTGAAGACGACCTGCCACTCCTGGCTGGCCTCGATCGTCCGCTGCCAGTGGTAGACCGAGGTGATCGGTCCCACGATCTGCGCGCAGGCGGCGAGGCGGGCCTCGACCGCCCCGCGCGCGAGCGCCTCGGCCTTCTCGGCGCTGTCGACGGTGGTGAGGACGGTGAGTGCGGTGGGTGCGACGGTCACGTCTCCCACCGTACTCAGGCCCGCGCGAACTGGGCGGCGTGGAGCCGGGCGTAGGAGCTGTCGGCCGCGAGCAGGTCGTCGTGGGTGCCTTGTTCGACGATTCTGCCGTTCTCCATGACGAGGATGACGTCGGCGTCGCGGATGGTGGAGAGGCGGTGGGCGATGACGAACGAGGTGCGGCCGTGGGAGAGGCG
>NZ_BMTO01000033.1 GCF_014649715.1 Streptomyces lateritius | reverse complement strand
CTCGCCCTCGCCGCCGGCATCTGGCACAACTGGACCACCGACGCCACAGTCAAACGCTCCCTGATCGCCTACGACCACTGAAAACATCGGACTCACTCATCTAGCGGAGGCCGCAGCCGAGGCCCCCCTGCCGCCGAGGGCGGCGAGCCGTCCACGGACAAGGCGCAGGCCCCCGCAGAACTGGAGGCGCCCCCGGCGCCTTCCGGCGATGGAGAACAGCCGGACACGGCTCCCGCCGATGAGCCTGTCTGGAAGCCCTGGTCGGCCGACGAGGAGGACGACCTCGCAGACGACGTCATGACCGGCTTCGAGGGCGAGCCGGCGCCCCCGGCGCCTGGCGTCCCGGACGTCGCGACGCCGCCCGAGGATCCTCCGCTCGTGACGCCCGCCACCGAGGACCCGGAACTGGCAACACCCGCGCCGCTGTGGGGTACGGACGAACTGCCGGTATCCGCGTACGCAGCCGGGGAGGGCGGTCTCGACGAACGCCCCGAAGCTGACGTGGGCGACCTCCTGTCAAACTTCCAGGACTTCCAGGCAGCCTGGGACGACGCCGTGACGACCGGGGGCACGTCCGCCGAGCTCATCGACGACGTACGCGCCGACTCCGGCTTGCCCGGCCACCGCCGGTAGATCGTGTCCTTGCCGACACCGGGGGTCTCTGGGACGCCCTTTGGGAGGCGGAGAGGGACTCATGGCATTTACCATACGGCTCGACCCGTATGGTAAATAAGCGACCTACAGAACCGGAGTCGGCGGCGCCTTTCCGGCCGCCGCGTAGCTGTCGAGCGAGCCGAAGGACTTCTGACAGGCCTACACAGCGGCGCCGAGACCGCGTCAGGCGGGGATGGCGCCGCTGATCTGACGGGCGGCGGCGGTCGCTGTGACGGGTGGGGGCGCGAGGGCGTGTGAGTCTCAATCCGCCCACTGCCATTCGATGCCGTACACACCCGGTCTGCATTTCATCGGTAGCAGGTGCGTCGTATGGAAGCCGTCGAGGGGCGCGGGGTGCCGGCTCTGGGGCTTGGCATCGATGTGGCTGCGGTAGTAGTGCCAGCACGTCGACGGCACGGCCCGGGGGTGGAAGCGCACCTGGAGCAGGTAGGACTGCAGGGGGGTGGTGAGGCGGCGCTCGTGACAGCGAGAGATGCCCGCGGTGGAGGCGGAGCGCAGGGTGTACTCGACGACTGCGGTCTCGTTCCTGGCCAGCCGGCGGCCGAGGGGGACCTCGGCGACCACGCAGTTCAGTTCCGGCCGGTACCGGGTGCTCGGAGGCGGCCCGTGGGGGACGGTGAAGTCGACCTCGTCAGGGTTCAGCGCGTCCAGGGTGTGGATGACGGTCAGGTGTCGTGCGTTGTCGCGGACGGCCCTGACGGCGACGGTGACGTGGAACTCCCCGACGAGGCGGTGCTCGTTCACGCTCACCGTTTCGTAAACGACCAGTCGCCGCAGATCGGCATCGAAGTGCTGGAAGGCGTCGCCGAGGACCTGCTCGACGTCGGAGTTTTCGCCGTAGACGCCGCGGACGGCGGCGGGATCGTGCGGCGGAACCCAGCCGCGCGGCCGGCGCCTCACCAGCGAGCGCAGGGCGCCGCACGGAAGGCCGAGGAAGGGTTCCAGGATGTCGAGCGCGCGCAGGGACTGGGGCTTCTCCGGCTGGCTGCGGCCGCTCCGCCAGTAGCTGAGGGTGGCAAGGCTGAGAGTGACCCCATGGGACTGGAGGTGATCGCGTACAAGGTCCAGCGGCAGGCCCCGCCGCCGCAGGGCCTCTTTGAACACGGCCGCGAACATCGCGTCCGGATCGTCGGTGTGAGGGGCGTTGGGCATGGCGTCTTCCAGCGGGCGGGGACGGCGGACGGGGCCGACGGGCGGGCGGGACGCACGGCTCCGTCGGAGAGCGGCCGGGGGCCGCTCGCCTTGTCCCGCGAGCCCCCCCCGGCCGGTCCTGCAGTGGACGTGCTCAGTTGGTGTTGAGCGTCAGCCCGTAGTAGCGCAGGGCGTCGTCGAGTGGCTGGAAGTACGAGGTGCCGCGGGAGTAGACGCCGCCGGTGCACTGCTGGTCGGTCGGGCCGCCGGAGGTCATCCCCTGCGCCAGGTTGCCGGAGATGTACGCGCCGCCGCTGTCACCGCCCTCGACACAGACCGTGGAGGAGGCCAGGCCGCTGACGACCGTGTCGGGGCCGCCGTTGCGGTCGATGTAGGTGACGGTGTTGTTGTAGGAGCCGACCGTGCCGCAGGTCCAGCCAGTGGTGGCGCCGGACTTGCAGAGCGCGGCGCCGGACGCGGCGCGGCTGACGCCCTTGACGGCGACCGTGCTGGTGCTGCCCTGGCCCCAGGTGCCGACGGCAGTGACGATCGAGTGGCCGGAGTTGACGGTCAGGAGGCCCATGTCGACGCTGCGGGTGCCGAGCGCGTAGCGGGTCTTGTACCCCTGGGCGAAGGCCGTTCCGTCGTAGCGCAGGGTGTTGGTGACGCAGTGCCCGGCGGTCACCAGGTACTGCCGGCCGGCGCTGTCGCGGGCTCCGTAACCGACGGAACACCACTGGGAGGTGTTGTTGAACGTCATCTTGCTGCCGGGGTAGATCGCGGCCTTGGCCTCGAGCTTCTCCTGGCCCCGCACGATCTGGACGGCGGCGCCGTGCTTGGCCGCCCGGGCGAGGAACGCCTTGGCGGCGGCGCCCCGGTCGTCGGCGACCTTGACGGTCACCTTGTCGGAGGCCAGGTCAACGGACCAGGCGACGACCCCGGAGGGGACCTTCTTCGCCGCGAGGGCATCCAGTTCGGCCTTGACCTTGTCGAGCTCGGCCTGGCCGCGGGCGGGCACCCGGGCGGCGAGCCCGGCCTTCTCGATTCTCGCCGCCTCGGTGGCGTCGTCGGCGTTCACGGTCAGCTTTCCGGAGGCGTCGAAGAACGCTCCGTCGCCGGCTATCCCGCTCTTCTTCAGCTGGGCCAGCTTGGCCTGCTGGGCGTCCTGCCGGTCCAGACGCTCGACCGCGGCGGCTTCGCTCACACCGAGCGATGCGGCCAACGCCCGTACCATCTCAGGCTGGTAGCGAGGGGTGGAGGCCGTGTCCTGCGCCTGCGCCATGGACTGGGTCCCTAGGACCGCAGAGGCCGAGAGAGCGATGCCCACCGCGGCCAGGCGGTACTTACGAGAGTTACGCACGTTGATTCCTTCCGGATGGCAGCCAGGAACCCTATGGGGGCGTAATCGCCGAAATGTGCCAACAACGCACCGGCGAAGGGTGGTTCCTGTCTGACGGAGAGTTGGAAACTCGCCGCGACCCGAACTATTGCGTAACGCTCGACTGAACTTCAAGAGGTATAGGAGGAGAGAATCTTTTAACAGAAACACCGAGTTCTCTGTTGATTGGAACGGCACCTTATGGAACGTCAGCCGGGGTGGATGGTATCGGTCACCGCTCTTGTCGCGCCTCGATTCAGGCGCTTGCCCTGCATCTCCGGCGCGCTCGATATCCTTCGGAATGCGCCCGCCTCGTCCGCTGCCCGAGCATCAGTGCTTCAGCGCAGGGAGGGGTCCGTTCGACGGGAACGCCGACCGGTCCCGCCGAGGCGTCCGGCCCTGACCGGCACCCTAGAGGCACCGTGTCAGTCGTTGTATAAGGCGAGCGAATCCACGGATACGCAAAGAACCCAACAAGGCTGCGGACGCCGGCCATTCGGGATGTTCCGCGCTCGCTCGCCGGAACCACTCCGGGATCGAAGCTGCCGAACCGACTGAGGCCAGTCGCGTGTGTCATCGTCTCCCGGCGTCCCGCGCCGTCCTTTCCGCAGTGAACCGAGTGTCCCAGCCGCGAGGGTCACCGGTTGCCGACGCCGACGCAGCCCCGCGTTCGTGTCCCGGAGCGACACCCGCCCTTGGGCGAGCGGAATACATATAGGTACTTGGCCATTTCCGAATATTCAGGGCTCAGGCCAGCCCCTAGGTTGGTGCTATTCGATCAGGCGTCGAGCAGTCGGGGTGGGACGAGCCCGCTCGGTGAACCCCGGTGCGGTCCGCGCCGGAAAAGCGGGAATGCGCAGAGCCAAGGAGACGGCGTCATGGCCAAGGTCTACTTCCAGGTCAATGTCCCCATACGGAATTCCGTACAGCCCGAGCAGTGCGGGCTGCACGTCTTCACCGGTCCGGCCGACACCTGGTTGGAAGCCCTCCGCATCGCGCGCGAGACCTGTGACACGGCGGTCGCCGCCCAGGAGGCAGGCGTCCCGGTCCCTCGCCGGCGACCGGACGGCTGGGGAGCACGCGGCCTGCGCCCCGGTTGGGTCCTCGACTGGCCGGCCGCAACCGTGGACGCCTGGGAGCACGACAGGATGTTCCGGCCTGAAAACCCTCCCCCCTCCCGATGGGAAGGGCGCCCCTGGTAACCGCGGCGCTGACGCGCGGGGTTCGTCCGTCCGTGGGCGCACCGGTCCGCGGGCTCCCCTCTCAGGAGGACTGCCCCAGCCCGTGGGCGAGGTCACGGCGGGAGAGCGCCCCGGTCTTCCGCATGGCGCGCGCGATGTGCTGCTCCACCGTCCGGGGAGAGAGGTGCAAGGTCGCGGCGATCTCCCGGTTGGTCAGACCGGAGATCGCGAGCTGGGCCACCTCCGCCTCCCGGGGGGACAGTTCGTTGGCGTGCGAGGGGCGGCCGGGAGGGCGGCCCTTCTTCGCCGGCTGACGCGTGCGCAGCAAGGCCCTGGCCCGCGCCGCGTCCCAGACGGCCCCCAGCTCGGTGAAGCGCTGGGCGCAGGACTCCAGCTCGCTGATCGCCCACGTGGCGGTGGAAGGACCGGGCACCGGACACAGCGGCGCTGTGGAATCCCTGGCCATGGCGGCCGGGTCGGCATCCGCTTCGGTGTCCGCCGCGAGCACGCAGCGTGCGGCACCCTCCCCGGTCAGGGCATGGGCGTACGGGCGGGGCAGCTCCGCGTAGGCAGCCGCGGCCTCCCGGTACAGCTCCGCGGCCCGCAGCAGCCCGTTCCGCTGCTCCCGAGCCGGTGCTTCCATCTCGGCGAGTACGGCTCGGCTCCAGAGCAACGCGGCTCTGGCGGCGGGCGCGTCGCGCCGGTCGAGGCCCTGGGCGAAGTCCCGGACGATGGTGTGGGCCGCGGTCCTGTCACCCGTACGCGACAGGGCTTCCACGGCCCAGGGCGCGAGTTCCGCGGCCCACGGCCACACTCCCTTTCCGGCGACCACGCTCCACGCGGCGCGGGCTCGCTCCGCCGCAGCCGTCATCTCCTGGCGGGCCAGGGCCATGCGGATCACGGCGCCGGAGGCGGTCGCGGTCACGGGCACGGGCAAGTCCTCGGTGCCGAATGTGCCGCGTTGGGCCAGCCAGGAGGTCGCCTCCCCCCAGTCCCCCTGGGCGACGGCGAGCATGCCCCGCACGAGGTAGGCGTCGGCGGCGATGAACGGCATGTCGGCGGTCGCAGTGATGAAGTCCTCGCACCGTTTGGCCAGGCCCTGCCACTGGCCCGTCCACCACTCCTGGAGCAGTCGTGTTCCCAGCGCGCTGTACTTGGTGTAGGGCGCGCCGCTCCGTGCGGACAGGTCGCGCCCCTCCGCGAGCAGGTCTTCGGCTCGGTCGTAGAAGCCGAGCCAGACCGCGGAGTCCGCGGCGTTGCACAGGCCGCGTGCCGCCTGCCGGACACAGGCGGGATCCGCGGTCTCTACCGGCAGGCGCTCCACCAGTTCCCACGCGTCCGGGTCGGCGCAGCTCATGGCGAGTCCCACCCGGTTGGCCAGGACGGCCGTGCGCATGGCGTCGTCTCCGCTGGCGTCCGCGGCGGCGATGGCCTTGATCAGCCATCCGCGGTGGACGTCGATGGAGTTGCCCGGCCAGTAGGGAGTGACCAGCGCTGCCATGGCACGTGCGGCCAGGTCGGGCCGGGCCTCGTTCAGTTCGGCGCCGGCGGTCTCCAGCATCCGCCACCCCTCGGGGAACCGGCCCATCTGGTTGCACAGCATCAGCCCCAGGTCGAGTCGCAGCTCTCCGCGCACGGCCGGAGGGAGGGACGTGTCCTGCACGATCTGCGCGAGCACCTCCACGGTCTGGTCCGAGCGCAGTCCGGTCACCGCGCTGCGGGCCAGCAGCGGTGCCAACCGGGCTCGGGCCTGCGGCGGGAGACCAGGCGTGGCCAGCGTCCGCTCCAGCAGTGCGATGGCCTGTTGGTGCCGGCCGACGGCGGCCGCGGACTCGGCCGCCTTCTCCACCGCTCTGAGCCATCTGTGTGTCTCGCCGGCTGCCCTGTGGTGTTCTGCCACGGCGTCCCACGCCACGGGTTGTCTGCGGCCCAGCACGTTCGCCGCCCTCTCGTGCAGGTCCTGGCGGACGGGTCCGGGCACGCAGGCCCGTACGGCCGATGCGGCCAGCGGTACGGCGAAGCCGTACCGGCTTTCGCCCAGCTCCGTGAGGACCGCACCCTCCAGAGCCCGCAGCAGTGCGTCCCTCCCCGTGACGGCTCCGAGCCCCGACACCGCGATCAGCTCGTCGCGGCCGGTGGGACCGTCGAGGACGGCGGCCGCCCAGACCACCGGCCGGTGCGCCGGGGAGAGGGCGTGCGTACGGCTCAGCACCAGCTCCGCCAGCCGGGTCGGCACGCCGGCCGCCTCCACCTCGGCGGCCGTGCCGGTGAACGCGGGCTGTCGGTCCTTCAGTACGGCGAGGAGGTCGACGACCACCTGGGGTTCTCCGCCGGTGCGCTCGTGCAGTGTCCGTACCGCCTCGGCCGTGCAACTGTCGCCCAGCATCTCCCCGACGGCCCGGCGGACGCGCTCCTCGTCCCACGGCTCCAGCCGGTGCCGCAGCACCGTGAGCCGGGGAGGGTAGGTCACCGGCGGGCTGCCCAGCGGCAGACCTGGGACCGGAACCTCCTCGGGGCGGTAGGTCACCACAGCCGCCGAGCCCGATTGCAATCCCTCCAGCACCCGGCGCAGCCGCCGGACCTCGGTGTCGTCTGCCCGCTGGAGGTCGTCCACCAGCCATAGGGTCGCTTGCCGCCGGTGCCCATCCTCTTCGGGCCCGTCATCGTCTCCGCACCTCCACCACACACGGGTCGCGTCCGCCGTCCCGGGCAGGTCGGCCAGTTCGTGGAGCAGGTGGCTCTTTCCCCGGCCGGCGGCACCTTCGACGAACAGCAGCACCGGCTCGGCACGCTCATCGCCCAGGGCGCGCGCCAGAGGCCGCAGAGCGGAATCCCGCGCCTCGATCACGCCGTCATCCCCGCTCTCCTTCTCCCAGACGGTCCGGACCCACCGCGCCCGACAGCTCGCCAGAGCCTCTCGGCTTCGCCGTCGGTGGGTCAGGTGGGCGCGGAGTCGGCGCCGCCTCGGTGGCAGGGCTCCCGGAAAACACGTTCCTGCTCCTGCACCCGGATCGCCGGCCCGCGCGAGTAGATTGTCACACCGCATCAGGGCGGCGCTATGAGCGCGCGGGCCCTGGAACAGAATTCCGGCGTTTTCGCCCTTCGGAATGACCGCCCTTTTCGAAATGCGGAGTGCCGCCGCGCGAATCAGCGACCGTTCGGCACATATTCAATGGTGGTTACACGTATGCATCCTGGGTATTCGGCGGACCCGGGTGACCAGACGGGCGGAAGAGCTTTCGGCGTCCGAGGCGCACTGCGGAGCACGCCCGGCCGACCGCCGAAAGGCAGGGCGCGGTGTCATCGGGCCGGGACTGCCCGATGGCGGCGCGCACAGCTCGTTCCGCCCGTCCGTGCACAACGTCGGCCAACCGAGGCGACGCGGAGCTCGCGTCTTTGTCGCAGCGGCCCGGCAAGTCCGGTTGGCCGACTCCTCAAGCTACGCCCCTCTCCTTGCCCCGGAACATCCGGAGGCCGGTTCCCCTGATACGCAAACAACCGTCCGGACGCGCAAGGCAGCGCGGCGCGCGGCCGCGCAGCCAGCTCTGCGGCATGACAGACGACCGGGGCGCCGGACGCGAGGTCGCCCGGACGCCGGGGCGCCCCTCAGGCAGCGGGCCTTCTCCTGTGCCGCTTCAGGGCGAATCCGCCAGGTGGGAACGGGGGTTGGGATAAAATAGGTGTCCGTACATTCGGGTCCCTGGATAGTTCTGCCGGTGCCTGTGTCCGTAGGTTTCGCCACTGGCCGATCGTCCGCCACCCATGGCGATCGGCCGTGCCGCGACAGGCCGTAGGCGTACCGACCTTGTGCTCTTCGCGGTGCGCCCACTATCCCCTTCCCTCACCCCCACCCAGGGGCAAGGGGCCAGTGGGGATACGCGTTTTTGCCGGGCACGCGAGCGTGCTTGCGCGGACATGTGCCGGGACTTCGCCGCTGGCCATATCCGATCTGGCAAAGCCGCCTTTGCCCGATCGGATCCAAAGGAACGAGATGCGTGGTTTCGCCTCCCTGCGGGCGTCCGTCACGACCGCGGCCACTCCCCCCGCAGTGAAGGCCGTCGGCGCCGTCCTCCCCAAGGGCTCATACGCCCCCATCGACTTCGGCCCGCGCCCGCGCAGTGAATCTCCACGGCCCCGGCAGCTCTCTGTGCCGGGGCCGTCCGGCGTCCCGCCCACGCGCTCGCGGCCGGCCGACAGTCCGCGAGTCCAGGAAAGGAAAACCACCTCGTGAAGTTCAAACGATTCGGAATCGCTGCAGGAGCTTGTGTCTTATCGGCTGCCTGCGGTTACCAGCTCATGCCGTCCCCACGGTCAGCGGAAGCTCCCATCATCATTGGAACCGCCAACAGGCCGGTTCGCATCGACCCCGCAGGGGGTTATGACGCGGGATCCTGGGCGATTTACAGCAACATCTACCAGGGGCTGCTCACCTTCGACCCGGGGGCGACTGCACCCCGGCCCGACGCGGCCGAATCATGCGCGTTCACCGTGTCCCTCACCACCTATCGCTGCAAGATGCGCGAGGGTCTCACATTCTCCAACGGCCGTCCGCTCACCGCCGCTACCGTGAAGCATTCGTTCGAACGCATCCTCCATATTCGAGACCCCCTCGGACCTGTGCCGCTGTTCGCGAATCTCCGCTCCGTTGAGGCGGACGATTCCGAGGTGACCTTTCACCTCGCGACAGCGGACGCCACTTGGCCTTCCAAGATCGCCACACCGGCAGGGTCCATCGTCGATCCGGCCGAGTTTCCGCACCGTAAACTTCGGCCGCAGTGGACCGCATCAGGATCAGGCCCTTACACGGTCTCCTCCTACAAGGAAGGTGTCCGGATCGATCTCACCCCGAACCCGAGGTACAAGGGGGCCATACCCAGGAGAGGCAGACCGGTCGAGATCCACTACTACGAGACGTCCCAGGACGTGGAGAGAGCGTGGAAGGCGAAACGCATCGAGGTGGCCTACTCCGGGCTCACCGCCCCGACACTGGCAACCATCGAGAACAGCAAGGACCCGAATCTCCGCCTCTCCAGCGGAGAAGGCGGAGTGGGACGCTACCTCGTCCTGAACATGCGCTCGCCGCAGCACCCTCTGGCGGACATCGAGGCCCGCAAAGCCATTGCCGCACTGGTCGACCGGGGGCGCCTGGCGGCAGACGTGTTCGAAGGCACCGTGTCACCGCTCTACTCACTCGTCCCACGAGGCGTCACGGCGCACAGCACGGACTTCTACGACCTCTACCCCGAATCGGATCCACGGTGGGCAGCGCAGCGTCTGCGCGCTGCCGGCATCTCCACCCCGGTGCGCATCAAGCTGGGCCACCAGGTCGGCAGCGCCGCCGCCGAAGCGCGCGCGCTGAAGGCGCAACTCGAGAGAGAGGGTCTGTTCAGGGTCGAGCTGATCGAAGAGTCCGACTGGGGCAGGTACCAGGAACGGCAGAAGAGCGGCGAATTCGACGCCTACATCCTCCAGTGGACGCCCGACTTCCCGGGCCCCGACACGTTCGTCCAGCCACTGGTGGGAAGCGGCAACACCCTCCATAACGGCTACTCCTCGGCCGAGATCGACCGCTTGATCGAGGAGGCGGAGAAGTTCGCCGACAGGAACAGGAGCATCCCCCAGTTCCAGGCGATCCAGAGGGTGGTGGCGAAGGAGGTCCCGTTGGTGCCTCTCTGGCAGAAGAAGAGTTACGTCGTAGCCCGTCCCGCGATCACCGGAAGCCACTATCTGGTCGCCGACCACAGCGGCGTTTGGCGCCTGTGGGAACTGAAGCGGGAATGATCGTCTCCCCCCTGCCGGGAGCGGACGCTTCGGCGGGATCGCGCGATAGCGCGGCGGGGTCAGGCCGGGAGGAGCCGCGCGGGGCGGCGTACCACCTGAGCGCCTCGCGGTCCGCCCCCGAAGTCTGGGGTCATTCGCCGATTGCTGCCTTGTAGTCGGCGGCGTCAGGGAGCTTATCGAGCTCGTTCACGTCGGAGGGGTGCAGCTTGAGGACCCAGGAGCGATCCCCTGCGGGCGCGGGGGTGGGAGGCAGGGGCAGGGGCGCGGATGAGGGCGGCTGGATGCGCCCCTGCCGGATGGAGGCTCGGGGGCTCGTTTCCGCAGTGAACGATGCCCGCTGGGTGGGTGAAGTCCGTCCAGGGCGCGGTGCACATCCAGGAGACCTTCCCCTTCACCTTCGGCCACTTCGAGACGCTGCCCGGGGAAGGCCCGAACGGGTCGGAGGACGACGTCGTGGACCTGCAGATGATCGTC
Organism: Streptomyces lateritius; assembly: GCF_014649715.1. Lineage (GTDB taxonomy): Bacteria > Actinomycetota > Actinomycetes > Streptomycetales > Streptomycetaceae > Streptomyces > Streptomyces lateritius. Next base: position 5,342 of record NZ_BMTO01000033.1, on the reverse strand, counting down.
TTGAAGAAGGCCGTTGACATCGACGGCAGGAAGTAGTCGAGGCGAACGTCAACCGCCAAGGGTCCAAGCCGGGCGAGCCGGACGAGTACGTCGAGATCCGCAATGTGGGCGATGCCCCGCTGGATCTGTCCGGCTACACCATCTCGGGGCCGAACACCGACAAGGAGTTCACCTTCCCATCCGAAGCCAAGCTGGAAGCCAGCGACCGCGTCCGCGTCTCCACCAACGAGAACCACCCCGAGACCGGCGGCTACTCCTTTGCGTCATCGCCTACGACGGCGAGGAGCCCGCCGGTTACGCCTACGGTGCTCCTGCGGTGGACGGCCGGGAATGGTGGCGCGAGTACCTCTCCCCCGCTCCCGCCGACACCGCGACGTTCTCCTTGTCGGAGCTGATGGTCCGCCCGAAGTGGCGAGGGACCGGCCTGTCGGCCCAGCTGCACACCGAGCTCGTCGGCCACCGCCCGGAACCGCTGGCCGTCCTCCTCATCGACACCACCCACCCCCGCGTCCAGGCCCTCTACGAGAGCTGGGGCTACCGCAAGATCGGCGAACGCCAGCCCTTCGCCGACTCCCCCGTGTACGCCGTGATGCTCCGCGGTCTCTCCGAGACATAGCCGGATTCGTACGTGTGCCGGTGGAATCCGCCGGAGGTCGGTCAGTCCTCGGTTGCGGCTCCAGGCACGGGGTCCCGCATCCGGGGTCGAGCACGCTCGCGCTCTTGACACGTCGGCAGTCGACGAAGCGCCGGGTGGCAACTTGCTGCATACGGCTGTGTGTAGCAGGACCAGGAGCAGCACGAGATCGCCGTCGCAGGCCCGCGCCTCACACCTGACAGCCTCACAGCACACCCCGCCCACCTGGGGAAACAGGGTGTGAGCCTCACAGCAGCAGCTGGGCAGCAGCCGTCACAGGACGGTTCCGTGCAGGGCGCGGCGGTCGCCGGACATCGCGTAGCGGCGGGCGGCGAGGCCGTGCTCGAGGGGCTCGCCGATCTGGTCGCACAGCAGCGCCAGGACGTCGGCGGCGTCGGTGTCGGAGAGGTAGGCCGGGGCGACTTCGAGCATCAGCTCCCCGATTGCGTGGCTGTTGGCGGCGAGGTCGTCGACGACACGGCGCAGCGCGGCGACGGTCGGGTCCGCCGACGGATCGGCGGGTGGCGGAGCCGGTGCGGTGCGGACGTCGCGGACGGCCTGACGAACCACGGCGCGCACCGTGGCCGTGTCGAGGGCCTGGAGGCCGCTGTGGGCGAGCGTGGCGAGGCGGCGGGTGTCAGGCTCCGCGACGTCGCCGGAACGGGCGGAGAAGGCACGGCCGGCCGCCGCATCGGCGCCGCCCTCGTAGGCCTGGCGACGTTGATCGGCACCGGTGCCGCCCTGTGGCCCCTGCTCAAGTAATCCCACCCCACCCCACCACCAGACAATGCGTCGCCCCAGGCCGCTGGAATGCCGGGGACGACGCATTGTTCACAGGCTGGCTATCCGAGCCAGGTGATGGAGAGGACGGACAGGCGGCGCAGGGGGCGGGCTGCTGCTTGATGACGGCCGGACGATCCCGCCGCCGGAGGCCCTGGTACACAACTTCGTGCTCTGGCTGCTCGCTGACCTCTTCGACAGCCTGGTCGAACGTCTACCTGCCCAAACGGGGTGTGAGGCTCACAACCTGCCAGCCCTCGCCGGGCTCCAGGCGCTCAACTTTCGCGGACGCGGCAGAGCCGGGATGGGGCCGCCAGGAAGGAGACCCCTGCGGCGCATGGCCTGGTCGCGGCTGCGGCACCGGGCAGTGCAGAACTTGCGTGGACGACGGGTGGACTCAGGCAGCGGCTGGGCGCAGGTGGGGCAGTGGCCGGCCTCGATGACTGGGGCCAGCTTCTGGAGCAGTCGCCGGACGCGGTCTTCGTCTTCCGGGGTGTAGGGCTCTGCGTCGGCACGGCATCCGGCGAGGAGTTCGGCGAAGACGGAGCGCAGTGTGGGCAGGTCGCGGCGGCAGGTGCCGAGCAGGTCGAGGTACTCCTCCACCGGCGAGGTGGCCAGGACGGCGGAGCGGGAGAGGTAGAAGCCGACGGTGTCGATCCGGTAGCGGTCGGCGGTGTCGAGCAGCAGGTAGCCGAGCAGCTGCCAGGCGCTGGCCTTGGGGAAGCGGTGCGGGTGCTTGTCGCTTTTGAAGTCGATGAGGAGTCCGTCGACCACGAGGTCGGCGTCGGCGGTGATCCGCGTACCGGGGAAGTGGGGCCGGGCGTGCAGTCCTCGGGCCGGGTGCGGGCACGCAGGGAGAGCAGGGGGCCGTCCGCGACCTGGTGGAGCTGGGCTACGACGTCGGCCACCAGGTCGCGGTGCGGGAGCTCCGGCAGCCGGGTGAAGGTGAAGGCGCCGGGGTCCTCGAGGGCGGCCTTGGCGAGCGGGGTGGGCGAAGCCGATCGGCGTACGGGCGAGGACCTGGTACCAGGCTGCGGCGATGCGCATACGGCCCAGCTCTCCTCTTCGTGCTGAGCCCAGCCGTGTGCTGGCTCATGCCGTAAGGCCCTTGCAGGCAAGAGGAACACGTGCACGAGCTTGCTCCGCACGTGACGGCTGGCCAGTTCTCCGAGGGCTGCTGGACCTCGTGGGGGGCGAGAACCTTCGGGACAGCAAAAGCACTCTTAACCCGGAGCCACAATCACTCGAGGCACCGGATTGGAAACCTGCTCAGCGTTTCGCCGCCCGCCCGCGCTGCCGCAAACGGGGCGGGGCGGGCTAACCCATGCCATAGTTCCATTCACCGTCGTTGCACCGTGCGCCGAAGGAGCTGACACCTCCGTCAGGCACCGTCTCGACGTAGTCACCGTTGCCGTACCAGCTGCAGCTTTCCCCCGCGGAAGCCGCGGGTGCCGCCGTAAGGACTGCGCCAAGAGCGAAGAGAAGCGCTGCAAGGTACTTCGTCACGTTGTTCTCCTAACTGATCTGCATGTGGTCAAGCGCGTCGCAGAGGAGGGACCTCCAAAGCATGCGGAAGCGCTCAGGGGAGCGCGTGCACACGTCCGTGAACGGCATTTGCAGTAAGCCATTTATTCAGCCGATTGGGGGAGGAGATTCGATCACTTGTGCCAAGAATCTGCCGACCCTCGGACAGGCCATAGACGGCCAACTCCCTGCCTTACCCTGCACGTTGGCTCGCGCCTTGAGTATTGCCGCCCGCGTGGCTACCGGTGGATACGGCCGTGACTACGATGCGCAACGTTCTGTCCCCGGCAGCTGCAATGCCGGGGACAGAACGTTGTCACGGGTGGCTACCCGATCCAGATGATGTCCAGGACGGACAAGTGCCGGGTGAGCCGGTTGATCACGTAGATGACGGACAGCTGTCCGACGGAGGCGGCGCGGACGTCCTCGCCTTCCGGGTCGCCCGCGTCCCACTGAGGGAAGCCCCACGGGTCCCCGGCCGCAGCGTCCAGGACGTCCCAGACCATCTGCTCCGCGTGCTCGGGCAGGGGATCGAGCACCTTCGCGGCCGGAGGCGACAGCCGGACCGCGTACAGCTGCTGTCCGCTCACCGGCGCCTTCTCCGGATCTCCTCCAGGTCCACGAACCCGGACTCGTCACGGCCGGAGGCGAGGAACGCGTCGACCGCTGGGGCGGAGGCGACGCGGGCCTGCCAGACCTGGACGACCTCGTACAGCCCGGCGAGGGAGAACGTACAGCGAGACTCCTCGAGGGCCGCCGTCCACTCCTGCTCGAAAGCCGGCACCCACCGGCCCGCGCGCCGGTCGGCGCGCAGTTGGGCGAGGAGTTCGGCTGGCGCCCCGGGCGCGGGGGCGTACGGCGTGACGGGTGCGTGGTCGGGCTGCGCGCTCATCTGGTCCTCCCGGTGGGTCGTCACCTCACGGTACGCGCGCCGGATCGCCGCGGATGCGGTCATGGGCAGATCCCTTCTACGGGGTGAGCGGCGGCACGAGGGCCGGGCCCCGGCAGTTGCGATGCCGGGGCCCGGCCCGTGGTGTGCCGACCGGGTCACGCGGCGGGGCTGAGGACGCCGCCCGCCTGGTCACCACCGGCCGTCGACGCATCCTGCGGCTGGCTCACTACTGGCCCTGGACCGACACGATCAACAGCGCCTTCACTCGGCTGAAAGCCCTGCCGAACCCCGACTGACCAGCGACAACGACCCACCCCGACGAGCAGCCGAACACCTCCGAAACCGTGGAACCCGGCGCCCACCCGACGCGACAGCCGGGCCCTCAGCCTGCCCACCACCACCCCGACAAGCCGAAACGGCCCATCGGGCAATCCGATGGACTGTCACGAAAAATCGACGCTAATCGCATTGCCTACATGGATGGCTTGTCGGAAGCGATGATGAGGCGCTTATTGCCGCCGCCGGTGCTGTCGCCAGGTACGGGCGGGGCAGTGTCGTAGACGCCGATAGGGGTCCACTTGACCTGGTCGTTTGGCTGCCAGTAATCCTGAAAGATGTAGTAGAGATGAAATTTTTGTGGGCGGCAAGGTTCACTAGGTGGACAGGTAATGCCGTCCTTATAGACCCTGATGCTCTTCCCGATCTCGTCTGGGCCGACCCAGGGAACCCGAATGTCGCTGGTTTTTGTGCTGTGGGCGTCGATTGGGCCGAACCAGGAGTTAGTCTCTCCGATATAAAGCCATGCTGGATAGTCCATTGCGTTCTGCACTTCCGCGATGACGGTGACATTCGCCCTGGCCGTGGTCGCGGATTTGATGCCGTGCAGGGATCCAGGCGTGGCGGCGTCGGCGGACGGGAGGGCGGTGAACGCGCCGCCAAGCGCAAGGGCTCCTGCTACGACGGTGCGGAGGGTGCGGGAGATTCGCATTGCCAGCCTTTACTTTCCGAGTCATGCAAGCCCTACGGAGGGTAAAGGAATGGATACCCAGAGTCAACCGTGGAGGCCTGGCGTAGCCGCAGTGACATGTGAAGATTTCACCCGGCACCGGCCGGGAAAAACGGATGAACCGATCATCTCAACTGACAGCAATCACGCTTGAAGGATCGACGCTAACCTCTGCTGATAGCCGCTGGTTTTGGGCGGGGCTCGCATCGTCCTGATGGAGTGAGCTCTTTGGTGCGCTTGTGTGTGCGACACGTATTTCACTGTCGGCGAGGCCACCGGCCTTGAAGTCGGGCACGATGTGTACAGCCCCGCAGGCGGTGACAAGATCCCGCCTATGTGGCAACTATCGCGCTTCGACTCAACAGCAGGAATTGTGTGGTCGTGCTTTTCTCTCCTAGTCAGTGAGCCTTTTCAGCGTGGCCACCGATCGGGTGATGACCTTGGTGCCGCAACGGACAGGGCTCCCGTGCCGTTGGGCTAGGTGTTCGAAGTCGCAACCTGCCGGT
>NZ_BMTO01000032.1 GCF_014649715.1 Streptomyces lateritius | reverse complement strand
GCCACGTCGACGCCGTCGAGGGAGATCCGGCCGCCGGTGACCTCGTAGAACCGCATGAGGAGGTTCACCAGGGTCGTCTTGCCCGCGCCGGTCGGTCCGACGATGGCGACCGTCTGTCCGGGCTCCACCGTCAGCGACAGATCCTCGATCAACGGCTTGTCCGCCTCGTAACGGAACGCCACCTGCTCCAGAGCCACCTTGCCCAGCGACTCCGAAGGCCTCTCGCTCGCCGGCGAGTCCGGCTCCTGCTCCTCGGCGTCGAGCAGTTCGAAGATCCGCTCGGCCGAGGCGACACCCGACTGGACCAGGTTCGCCATCGACGCGACCTGCGTCAGCGGCATCGAGAACTGCCGGGAGTACTGGATGAACGCCTGCACGTCACCGATCGACAGCGTGCCCGACGCCACCCGCAGCCCGCCGACGACCGCGACGAGCACATAGTTGATGTTCGAGATGAAGAACATCACCGGCTGCATGACACCGCTGTTGAACTGGGCCTTGAACCCCGCCTCGTACAAGGCATCGTTCTGCTCGCGGAAGTCGGCGGCCGACTCCTCCTGCCGCCCGAAGACCTTCACCAGCGCATGGCCGGTGTACATCTCCTCCACATGGGCGTTGAGCTTGCCCGTGGACCGCCACTGCTGCACGAAGTGCGGCTGCGACCGCTTGCCGACCTTCGTCGCCACGACCACCGACACCGGCACGGTCACCAGCGCCACCAGCGCGAGCAGCGGCGAGATCCAGAACATCATCGCCATCACGCCGACGATGGTGAGCAGTGAGTTGATCAGCTGACCCATCGACTGCTGCAGGGTCTGCGAGATGTTGTCGATGTCATTGGTCGCCCGGCTGAGGACCTCACCGCGCTTGGCCTTGTCGAAGTACGACAGCGGCAGCCGTGCCAGCTTCGCCTGGACGTCCTCGCGCATGCGGTAGACCGTCCGGTTGATCACCTTGATCGACATCCGGGTGGAGACCAGCATGAGGAGCCCGGCCGCCACGTAGATGATCAGCACCCACAGGAGCACTTCGCCGACCGCGGTGAAGTCGATGCCACGGCCGGGGGTGAAGTCGACGCCGGACAGCATGTCCGCCATCCCGCCGTCGCCCTCGCGCCGCAGCCTCTCGATCGTCTGCGCTTTCGTCGTGCCGTCGGGCATCTGCCGCCCGACGACACCCGCGAAGACCAGGTCCGTCGCCTTGCCGAGGATCTTCGGCCCGACCACGGCGCCCGCGACGCTCAGCACACCGGCGACCAGCATCAGCCACAGCGCGCCCCGCTCCGGCGCCAGCTGCTTCAGCAGCCGCTTGCCCGAGCCCTTGAAGTCCATGGAGCGCTGGTCGGGGCCGCCGCCGGCCATCATTCGTCCGCCAGGACCGGCCATCAGGCTGCCTCCGCCTCGGTCAGCTGGGAGAGCACGATCTCCCGGTACGTCTCGTTGCCCGCCATCAGCTCGTGGTGGCGTCCGGTGCCCACGACCCGGCCCTCGTCGAGGACCACGATCCGGTCGGCGTCGCGAATGGTCGACACCCGCTGGGCGACGATCACGACGGTCGCGTCGGCCGTCTCCTCCTTGAGTGCCTCTCTCAGCAACGCGTCCGTCCGGTAGTCGAGCGCCGAGAACGAGTCGTCGAAGAGGTAGATCTCCGGCCGCTGCACCAGCGTCCGCGCGATGGCGAGCCGCTGGCGCTGACCGCCGGAGACATTGGTGCCGCCCTGCGCGATCGGCGCGTCCAGACCGTGCTCGAGCTTCTTCACGAAGTCGGCGGCCTGGGCGACCTCCAGCGCGTGCCACAGCTCGTCGTCGGTCGCGTCGGGCTTTCCGTACCGCAGGTTGGTGGCGACCGTACCGGAGAAGAGGTACGGCTTCTGGGGCACGAGTCCGACGGTCCGCGCGATCAGCTCGGGGTCGAGCGTCCGCACGTCCACGCCGTCGACGAGGACCTCGCCACCGGTCACGTCGAAGAGCCGCGGCACCAGGCCGAGCAGGGTGGACTTGCCGCTGCCCGTCGAGCCGATGATCGCCGTGGTCTCACCGGGCCGGGCGACCAGCTCGACCTCCCGCAGCACCGACTCCTCGGCGCCCGGGTAGCGGAAGTCGGCGCTCCGGACCTCCAGGTGCCCACGCCGCCGCAGCTCGCGCACCGGCTCGGCCGGCGGCACGACACTGCTCTCGGTGGACAGGACCTCCTGGATGCGTTCGGCGCACACCTCGGCCCGCGGCACCATCATGAACATGAAGGTGGCCATCATCACGGCCATCACGATCTGCATCAGATAGGCGAGGAACGCGGTGAGCGCGCCGATCTCCATCCCGCCGCTGTCGATCCGGTGCGCGCCGAACCAGACCACCGCGATGCTGGAGATGTTCACGACCGTCATCACGGTCGGGAACATCAGTGCCATCAGCCGCCCGGTCGCCATCGAGACGTCCGTCAGCTCGGTGTTGGCGACCTTGAACCGCTCGCGTTCGTAGGCGTCCTTCACGAACGCGCGGATCACGCGGTTGCCGGTGATCTGCTCGCGCAGCACCCGGTTGACCGTGTCGAGCCGCTCCTGCATGGTCCGGAACAGCGGCCGCATCTTCTTCACGATCAGCGAGACCGAGATGCCGAGTACCGGCACCACGGCGAGCAGCACCCCGGAGAGGGGCACGTCCTGCCCGAGGGCCATGACGATGCCGCCGACACACATGATGGGCGCGGACACCATCAGCGTGAACGCCATCAGGACCAGCATCTGGACCTGCTGGACGTCGTTGGTGGTACGGGTGATCAGCGACGGGGCGCCGAACTGCCCGACCTCCCGCGCCGAGAAGGACTGCACCCGTCCGAAGACGGCGGCGCGGACGTCCCGCCCGAGGGCGGACGCGGTCCGCGCGCCGTAGTACACGGCGCCGATGTTGCAGACGACCTGGAGCACGGAGACCGCGATCATCAGGGCACCGAACCGCAGGATGTAACCCGTGTCCCCGTCCACGACACCGTTGTCGATGATGTCCGCGTTCAGGGTGGGCAGGTAGAGGGAGGCGCAGGTCTGCAGGAACTGCAGCAGCACCAGCAGGGCGATGGGCTTCTTGTACGGTCCCAGGTGGGTTCGGAGGAGTCTTATGAGCACGGGTTCTACTATCGCCCGCACCCCTGCGCCGTTACGACTCGAATTTCCGCGAGTCGAGCCGGAACCTACGGACGCTTCACGAAGTGGAACCCTGCACGAGGCCCGTCACGACGTGAAGGCGCCCGGGTGGATCTGCTCGCGCGTGGCCACGTACTGCTGCCGCACCGCCTGACCCACCGCCAGCTCCTCGCCCGGCTCGAACAGCTGGGCCGCCGCGCCCTGCCAGGCCGGGGGAGCGGCCGGCGACAGCGCCCCGCGCGACACGCCGAGCGCCCAGGCGGCCTGCCGGGCCGCGCCCAGCGCCGCGTAGTCCGCCGGCTGGGGGACGACGACCTGCGCGCCGAAGACGGTCGGCGCGATGGCCTGGACGGCCGGCAGTTCGGCCGCCGCGCCGAGCAGGAAGATCCGCCGCACCTCGACCCCCCGCCCGCGCAGGACGTCCATGGCGTCGGTGAGCGAGCAGAGCATGCCCTCGAAGGCGGCCCGCGCGAGGTGCTCGGGCTTCATCGACTCGCGGCGCAGGCCGCTGAGGGTGCCGGCGGTGTGCGGCAGCTGCGGGGTGCGTTCGCCCTCCAGGTAGGGCAGGAGCACGAGGCCGGAGGCGCCGGGCGTCGACTTCAGGGCGAGCGCCGACAGCTCCTCCAGGCTCTCCGCGCCGAGCATCTCGGCGGTGCCGCGCAGCGCCCGTACGGCGTTGGAGGTGTGTACGACGGGCAGGTGCATGCCGGTCGCGTCGGCGAAGGAGGTGATCAGGCCCCGGGGGTCGGCGAGCGCCTCGTGGTGCACGGCCATCACGGAGCCCGAGGCGCCGAGGGAGACGACCGCGTCGCCGGGCCCGAGGCCGAGGCCGAGGGCGGCGGCCATCGTCTCGCCCGTACCGGCGGAGATCAGCAGGCCCTCGGGCGTCGTCCCGGCGGCGTCGGCGGGGCCGATGACCTCGGGCAGTACGGCCTGGTGGCCGAGCGCCAGCTCGACGAGGTCGGGGCGGTAGGCGCCGGCGCCCGCGGACCAGTAGCCGGTCGCCGACGCGGCGCCGCGGTCGGTGGTGCGGCGCACCGGCCGGCCGAGGAGCTGCCAGACGAGCCAGTCGTGGGGCTGGAGGAGCATGGCGACCCGCTGGGCGTTCTCCGGCTCGGAGCGGGCCAGCCAGCGGAGCTTGGCCACCGGCTGCCCGGCCTGCGGCACGGACCCGACGGCCTCGGCCCAGGCCTGCCGGCCGCCGAACGCCTCGATCAGATCGGCCGCGGCCACCTGCGCCCGCTTGTCGTTCCCGACCATCGCGGGCCGTACGAGAGCGCCCTGCGGGTCCAGCGGTACGAGCCCGTGCTGCTGGGCGGAGACGCCGATGGCCTGCACCCCTTCGAGCAGGCCCCCACCGGCGGCCTCGCCGAGGGAGAGCAGCCACGCCTGCGGGTCGACGTCGGTGGCCTTCGGCTCCCCGGGATGCGGGGCGTAGCCCTGCCGCAGTACGGCGCCCGTGTCCGCGTCGCAGACGACGATGCGTGTGAAATCGGCAGAGCTGTCCAGACCGGCGACTATCCCCATGGGGGAGATTCTGCCGCACGCGGGGGAGTGGAGGATCGCGCGAGGGGCGGGGGACGCGTTTTCGAACCGCCCGCCCGACGGCACCGGCGCCCGCGCCTTCACGGCGCCGAGCCTCCCGGCCCCGCCGCGGCGCCCGGCCGCGTGCCGCCAGGGCGGTGAGGCTCACTGTGCCCCGGCCCCGACGCGGTCGTATGCCGTCATGGCGATGGCGGCGCCCGGTCTTCACGCGGTGGTCGGCCAGGCGTGGCTACGCCGACGGGGAGCGGCCATCCGGCCCGTCGCGGCGACGGCCTCTGACCCCCGGCCCGCGACGGGCCGGGGGTCAGAGGCCGTCCATCGCCGACCGGGAGGCGGGGCGGGGCGTCAGGTGTTGCTCACGCCCCACTCGTCCTCGGTGACCTGGCCGTTGTGGTGGCGCAGGGCGTGGATCCGGTCGGTGACCGATGCGGGCAGCCGGTCGCCCACCTTGTCGCTCACGGCGTGCAGCGCCTTGCCGGCGACCTCCCGCCCGGTCTGTGCCGCCGACTCGGCGGCGTTGCGTACGGCGGGGTTCTGCGAGAGTTCCCGCGCCGACTTCTTCATCTGCTCGTAGCGCTCGCGTCCGGCCCGTGTGCCGATGACGTAACCGAGGGCCACTCCCACGACGAACGTCAGCTTGTACCGCACGGCGGCACCACCCTTCCCTGGAGCTTCCCTGATGTCTCACTGGTGCCCACGAGCGCCCACGGCATACCGATTGGCGGAGCACCCCCCTGCTTGCGCTAATGTATGTGTCGCAGCGAACGAGCGCCCGCTCGGAACACCCGAGGTGGGTACGTTCGATGCAAACGCAGCAATCCCCTGTAGCTCAATTGGCAGAGCAGCCGGCTGTTAACCGGCAGGTTACTGGTTCGAGTCCAGTCGGGGGAGCGCGATCCCCTGTAGCTCAATTGGCAGAGCATTCGGCTGTTAACCGGAGGGTTGCTGGTTCGAGTCCAGCCGGGGGAGCGATGAGGAAGAGGACCCTTCGGGGTCCTTTTTCTTGTGCCCGGGAACCATGCGCCACGCCGCGCGGTCTTCATGGTCGAGCGTTGTCGACCATCCGGAGCAGGAGATCGTATGAGCGGCTATGCTGCGGCAGACGGCGCGCACACATGTACGCGCCACGCCGTGAGGGGCGGTAGCTCAGCCGGTTAGAGCAGCGGACTCATAATCCGTCGGCCGTGGGTTCGAGTCCCACCCGCCCCACCGGGAGTCGTGCAGCAGGAACGTTTCCACCTCTGTGGCGACCACAATGCCCCCGGCGTGACGTACGACACGTACGACACGCCGGGGGCATTTTCGCGCCGTCGCCCGGACGGCTGATGTTCCGCGTTACTCGATGACGAGCTCGACCTGGATGTTGCCTCGCGTGGCCTTGGAGTACGGGCAGAAGGCGTGGGTCTTCTCCAGGAGGTCGCGCCCCGGCTCGCCCTGGAGGTGGTCGGGGAACTCGGCGCGCATGACGACCGCGAGGCCGAAGCCGCCGTCCTTCTCGTCCTTGCCGATGCTCACCTCGGCGGTGATCGAGGCGTCCTTGACGTCGATCTTCTCCTGGCGCGCCACCACGCCCATCGCGCTGGCGAAGCAGGCCGCGTAGCCGGCGGCGAAGAGCTGCTCCGGGTTGGTGCCCTGGCCGTTGCCGCCGAGGGCCTGGGGGTGCGCGAGCGGGAGGTCGATGTGGCCGTCGGAGCTGACGGCGCGGCCCTCGCGGCCGTTGGCGGTGGCGACAGCGGTGTAGATCGCGTTCATGGGTGGCTCTTCCTGTCCTCGGTCGATGCGGCGAAGTGCTCCGTCATTGATATCGCACAATTCAGTTGTGCACAACTGAATGGCCCTCGCGTAACCTGGAGACCATGGAGACGCTCGACACGACCCGGGACGAGGACTTCCTCCGGCTCGACCACCAGATCTGCTTCTCGCTGCACGCCGCCACCCGCGCCTTCAACGGCGTCTACCGCGGCGCCCTCAAGGAACTCGGGCTCACCTATCCCCAGTACCTGGTCCTGCTCGTGCTCTGGGAGCGCGGCGAACTCCCGGTCAAGCGGATCGGCGAGCATCTGCGCCTCGACTCCGGGACCCTGTCGCCCCTGCTCAAGCGGCTGGAGGCGGCCGGATACGTCGAGCGGCGGCGCAGCGCCGAGGACGAGCGGTCCGTCACCGCCCGCGTCACCGAGGACGGCGCCGCGCTGCGCGAGAAGGCGCTCGGCGTGCCCCGGCGGATCGCCGCCGCGACGGGGATGTCGCTGGAGGAGATCCGCGACCTGCGTGCCCAGCTCAACCGGCTGGCCGCCCGGCTCGACGAGGTCGACCCGGACGACCTGACCGTCTGCGGCTAGGGAAGCGAAACCGTAAGGACCCACCCCGGGTCACGTCCCTATACTCGCCCCATGTCCACGCTCACGATCCGGCGCGCCACCGCCGACGACTCCAAGCCGCTCACCCGGCTCGTCCGGAAATCGGCCGCCTATCGGGGCGGCTACGCCGCCATGGTCGACGGATACGTGGTGGGCGGCACGTACATCGAGCACCACCCCGTCTTCGTCGCCGTCGACGAGCGGCAGCGCGTCCTCGGGTTCTACGCCCTGCTCGTCGACGAGGCCGAGCTCGACCTCGCCTTCGTCGCCGACGAGGCGCAGGGGCTCGGCATCGGCCGGATGCTGATCGCGCACATGACGGAAGAGGCCCGCGCCGCCGGGCTCGACTCCGTGCGGGTCGTCGCCCACCCGCCCGCCGAGGACTTCTACCTGCGCACCGGCGCCCGCCGCACCGGCACCGTCCGGCCCACCGGACACATCCACTGGGAGCGCCCCGAACTGCGGTACGACGTCGCGTGACGGCCACTCGGGAGGAGAGCCGCCGCCGGGTCTTCGCGGACCTCACCCCGCTCAGGACCTCCCCGCACTACCGCCGCCTCTGGTTCGGCAACACGGTCTCCTGGGTGGGCCAGGGCATGACCGCGCTCGCGATCTCGCTCCAGGTGTACGACATCACCCGCTCGCCGTTCTCGGTCGGGCTCGTCGGACTCTTCTCGCTCGTCCCGCTGATCGTCTTCGGCCTGTACGGCGGCGCCGTCGCCGACACCGTCGACCGCCGCAAGCTCGGGCTTGCCAGCGCCACCGGATCCGCCGTCCTGTCCGCCGCCCTCGCCACGGCCGCGTTCGCCGGCTTCCACCGCGTCTGGTTCCTCTACGCGATCGTGGCCCTGCAGTCCGTCTGCGCCGCGCTCAACTCGCCCGCCCGCACCTCGATGATCCCGCGGCTGCTGCCGCCGGAGCAGCTGCGGGCCGCCAACGCGCTCAACTCCATGACGACGACCTTCGGCATGCTCGTCGGCCCCGGCCTCGGCGGTCTCGTCGTGGGCGTCGGCGGCTACCAGATCGCCTACCTCGTCGACGCCGTCGCCTTCTCCGCCGCGCTCTACGCCATGTGGCGGCTGCCCTCGATGCTCCCCGACCGGACCGGTGCCAAGCGCGCCTCCGTCCTCGACGGGCTGCGCTTCCTCGCCACCCGCCCCAACCTCCGTATGACGTTCTTCTCGGACTTCTGCGCGATGATCCTCGCCCACCCCCGTGCGCTGTTCCCGGTCGTCGCCGTGGTCTGGTACGACGGCGACGCCCGCACCACCGGACTGCTCGCCGCCGCCCCGGCGGTGGGGGCGCTCCTCGGCGGGGTGCTCTCGGGCTGGCAGGGGCGCATCCGCCACCACGGGCAGGCGATCCTCCTCGCCGTCGCCTGCTGGGGCATCGCGATCGCCGTCTTCGGGCTCACCCGCAACCTCTGGCTCGGGCTGCTGCTGCTCGCCCTCGCCGGCTACTCCGACACCGTCTCCATGATCTTCCGCAACACGATGATGCAGGTCGCGGCCCCGGACGAGATGCGCGGCCGGCTGCAGGGCGTCTTCATCGTGGTCGTGGCGGGCGGACCGCGGCTCGGGGACTTCCTCGCCGGATCGGTCGCCGACCTCACCTCCCCGGCCGTCGCGATCACCGGCGGCGGCATCGCCTGCGTTCTCGCCATCGCCGTACTCGCCCTGTACGGGCGGGAATTCCGCCGGTACGACGGGCTGAACCCGACTGCCTGAATCAACCTCCCCGCGCCGGCCGGCGGTTGACGCCACGGCACATGGACGAGCCGAGTCGAGGTTCCGCTCCGCCGAGACCCCGGCCGGCCGGAACACGTACCTGCCGCTGATCAATCTCGGCTTCGACGCCGACACCGACCTGAACGGTGACGTCCGGGGCGGGAGCCGCTGGGCCGGTGACGTGCGGGTGCCGGACGAGGCGACGGCCGTGGCGCTGTGGGCCGGTGCGAACGACGACCGGGGCGGTTCGGTGGAACAGGAGATCATCCGGGCGGTGGGGGTGAGATAGCCCCGGCGCACGGGGAGGGGCCCGGTACGGCGTGCCGTGTGATGCCTTACCGGACCCTTCCGTCCCACCCTTCACGCTTCGGAGGTCACGATCCCACGGACCACGCCCAGTTCGACCAGGTCCTGCGGGCGCAGCCACAGCTGGTCGGCGGTGGCCGGAGCCTGCTCGGGCGGCCTCTTGAGGATCGCCGCGGCGAGTTCCGGCGCGATGACGGAGAAGTAACCGTCCGGGGCGGCCCAGGTGTTGCCGGGTGCGGCCAGCGCGAGCGCGCCGCCGGAGCCGCCCTCACCGATCAGCAGCGAGGTCACCGGGACGCGGGCCCCCGCGAGCGCGGCGAACGCGTCCGCGATGGCCGGGCCCGCACCGGACCGTTCCGCCTCGGCGTCGTTGGCGGCGCCGGGGGTGTCGATCAGGGTCAGGACGGGAATCCCGAGCCGGTCCGCGAGCCGTACGAGCCGGGCCACCGTCCGGAACCCGGCGGGGCGGGTCGCGGAACCGTCCTGAGCGGCGTACGCGACGACCCGGCCGGCGTGGATCCCGAACCCGCACTCCACCCCGGGGTCCACTCCACCGGCCCGGTCGCCGCGCACGGCCGCCCGCTCCTCGAAGTACGCGTCCAGATACGCCCCGGCGCGCGGCCGCCGCGGATCACGGGCCCGGCTGACGGCGGCCCAGCCCGTCCCGGGCGGCCCGCCGTCGACAAGAGCGTGGGGCGGGGGCGCGGGTGTTGTGGAGGCGGGCCCTCCAGGAGAGGGGGCGGTGCTGGTCCCAGGAGCCGGATCACCCGACAGCAGGCGCAGCCACAGCGAGAGCGTGCCGGGCAGCTCCTCCGGGCGGACGAGAGCGTCCACGTGGCCGTGCTTCCACTGGTCCTCGGCCGTGTACGCCGCCGGGTCGGCGTCCTGCGGGCGGACCCGCGAGCCGGCGAAGCCCACCTGCGCGGAGGGGAGGGCGAGGACGACGTCCGCGCCCGCGCCGACCGTGGCCCAGCCGCCGCCCGTGGACGGGTCGCGGAGCACCGCCACATGGGGGACACCGGATTCCCGTAGCCGCACCGTCGCGGCCGCGACGCGCTGGAGCTGGGTCAGGGCGACCATGCCCTCCTGCATCCGGCTGCCGCCGGTCGCGACCAGCGACACCAGCGGAATCCGCCGCTCCTCGGCCGTGCCGTACGCGGCGACGAGCCGGTCACCGGCCGCCCGCCCGAGCGAACCCCCCAGGAAGCCGAACTCGAAGGCGACCAGGACGGCAGGGCGCCCCCCGATCGTCGCCGTGCCATGGAGCACGGACTCGTCCTCCCCGGTCGACGCGGCGGCACGCGCGCGTGAGGCGTCGTAACCCGCCCACCGGATCGGCCCGTCGGCGCCGGAGCTCTCCCCGCCAGGGACGGACAAGGGGGTGAAGTCGTCCGTCACCAGCGCGATCGCCTCGCGGGCCGTGAGTCGCTCAGCCATGGAGGGCCGCCCCCGGGAGCGACTTCTTCATCAGCTTCCCCATGTCGTTGCGGGGGAGCGCCTGCATGTAGTGGACCACCCGCGGCCGCTTGTGCGGGGCGAGCAGGTCCGCGACATGGGCGGCCAGCTCCTCCGCCGAGGGCGGGTTCGCCGCGTCCGTCGGCACGACCCACGCCACGATCCGCTCCCCGAGGTCCGGATCCGGCTCGCCCGTCACCGCCGCCTCCCGTATCCCCGGGTGGTCGAGCAGCGCGTTCTCTATCTCGCCCGCGCCGATCTTGTAGCCGCCGCTCTTGATGAGGTCGGTCGCCTTGCGGCCCACGATGCGGACGCCGCCGTCCGCCTCCCGGACCGCCATGTCCCCGGTGCGGAACCAGTCTCCGTCGAAGGCCGCCGCCGTCGCTTCCGGCCGGTTCAGGTACCCGGAGAAGAGGTTCGGACCCCTCACCTGGATCTCGCCGACGCTCTCCCCGTCGTACGCCTCGATCCGCGTCCCGTCCTCGTCCACCAGGCGCAGCTCGACGCCCCGCAGGGGCAGCCCGACGGACCCGGGCCGGGGCGGGGAGCCCACGCGGACGGACGTGTTCATGAGCGTCTCCGTCATGCCGTACCGCTCGATCACCGTCCGGCCCGTCGCCGCCGTGATCCGCTGGTGGTCGTGGACGGGCAGCGCCGCCGAGCCGGAGACCAGGAGCCGCGCCCCGGTCAGCGCCTCCACCAGCGCCGGGTCCCCGGCCAGTGCGTCGGCGAGCCGGTGATACATCGTCGGTACGCCGAACAGCATCGTCCCGCCGCCCGCGCCGAGCTCCCGGGTGACCCCCGCCACCGAGAAGGTGCCGAGGTGGCGCACCGAGCCGCCCCGCCGGAGCGGGCCGAGGACGCCGAGGACCAGGCCGTGGACGTGGAAGAGCGGCAGCGCGTGGACGAGGACGTCGTCCGCCGTCCAGGCCCAGGCGTCCGCCAGGGCGTCGAGGGAGGCGGCGATCGCCCGGCGGGAGAGGACGACGCCCTTGGGCGGCCCCGTCGTGCCGGAGGTGTAGACGATCAGGGCCGGGGACTCCGGTCCGGCGGTCTCGGCCACCGCCGCACCCCGCGCGGTCACGTCCACCGCGACGCGGGGCAGAGCGGAGAGCCCCGCGGGCAGTTCGTCGTCCGCGCCCGCGAGCACCACGGCGGGCGCGCTGTCCCCGATGATGTGCGCCAACTCACGGGCACCGGTGCGAGGGTTGAGCGGAACGGCCGGCACCCCGGCGAGCAGCGCCGCCACGACGGCGACCGCCGTGCGCGCGGTCGGCGTCGCCCAGACCGCCACCCGGCCCGCGCCCGTGTCCGAGATCCGGGCGGCCAGGTCCCCGGCGGCCGCGGTCAGTTCGTCGTACGTCAGCGCATCGGCGCCGAAGCGCAGTGCGGGGCGGTCCGATCCGGCCACCAGGGCCGGGAAGAGCGTGCTCAACGGTCGTCCTCCTCGCGTCGATTCCTGCCGAGGGGCATTCTCCCCGCGTGCCGCCCGCCGGGTGCTGCGACCTTTCTCACGCCCCGCCCGACCCACCTTCAGCTCTCCTGGGGGCGGATCGTCCGCATCCGCCCGTACGCGTACACACAGCCCGCGAGCGGCAGGTCGCTCAGGAGCGTGAAGCCGATCGCGTACGAGGGCCGCGTGACGGCGGGGGAGGGCTTCGTGACGGTGTCCACGTCACCAGTCAAGATCGCACCGGGCGGCGGAGCGCGCGGGAGTGGGCCGTACGGGCATGCCTCCCGCTCGATGAGACAGGTGTCAGGGCCAGCTGACCGTCGTCGGCGGGTCGGCGTCGTCCGTCACGCGCAGCCGGGGCCCCTGCGGGCCGGCCGCCACCTCGACCGTGATGGCCGTGACGCCCGTCCGGCGGTGGGCGGCCGTCAGCGCGCCGCGCAGGGCGGCGAGGAGCCGGTCGGCCTCCGCGGCCTCGATCAGGGTGTCCACGGCGCCGGAGAAGTGGACCGAGGGCTGGAAGCCGAGCAGGGCCGCCGCGCCGCCCGTCTCCCGCAGGACCCGCCCCCGGAAGGAGGCCGGCGCGTCGGCGGGCGGCTGCTGGAGGGCGAAGATGGTGGTCCGTACCTCGTGGATGGTGGAGTCCAGTTCGTCCACCGCCCGCGCCAGGAGCGCGTTCTCGTCGGACTCGGACTCGGACTCGGACTCGGACTCGGACTCCGACCCGGACCCGGACTCCGACCCGCACCCGGAGGTGGACCGGGATCCGAACTCGGGGGACTCGGCCGCCGCTCGTCGCCGCGTCGACTCCAGCATCATCTCCGTGGCGAACAGCCGCTGGACCACGAGATCGTGCAGGTCGCGGGCGATCCGGTCGCGGTCCTCGTACACGGCCAGCCGCTCCCGGTCGTGCTGCGCGTCGGCGAGGACCAGCGCCAGCGCCGCCTGGGAGGCGAACTGCGAGGCGAGCAGCCGGTCCACCGCGGTGTACGGCCTCCGCCCCGCCGCCGGGGGAGGGCGAGGGTGCCGATGAGCCGGCCGCCGCTCTGCAGCGGCAGCATCATCGAGGGGCCGAACCGCGACCGTACGTGTGTCGTCATCCGTGGATCGGTCGCCGAGTCCTCCACGAAGACCGGTTCCCCGCCGAGGAGTTGAGTGAGGACGGGAGATCCCGGCGCGATCGACGTGCCGACCAGGTCGCCCGGGTCGTCCACCGTCGAGGCGGCGACGATCTCCATCCCGCCCTCGGGGGTGGGCTGCAGGACGACTCCGGCCGAGGCGTCCGCGAGCAGCCGGGCCTGCTCGGCGACCGTCATCAGGGCGTCCGCCGCCGGCTCTCCGGTGAGCAGGGCCGTCGTCACCGCCGCCGCGCCCTCGATCCAGCGCTCGCGCTGACGGGCGGTCTCGTAGAGCCGGGCGTTGCCGATCGCGATCCCGGCCTGCGAGGCGAGTATCCGCAGGAGTGCCAGATCCGCCTCGGTGAAGGATCCGCCACGCTTCTCGGTCAGGTAGAGGTTGCCGAACACCTCTGTGTGCACGCGGATCGGGACGCCGAGGAAGGAGCGCATCGGCGGGTGGCCCTCGGGGACGCCGCCGGAGCGCGGATCGGCCGTCAGGTCGTCGAGCCGGAGCGGCTGCGGTTCCTGGACCAGGAGGCCGAGGAGACCGGTGCGCCCGTCGGGCAGCCGGGCGATCCGCTGCCGTTCGGCGTCGGTCATCCCGGCCGTGAACAGTTCGGTGAGCCGGTGGCGCTCGGGGTCGACCACCCCGAGCGCTCCGTAGCGCGCCCCGGTCAGTCCGGTCGCGGCGTCCACGATGCGCTGGAGAGTGGCCCGCAGTTCGAGGTCGGTCCCGACGCTCAGGACCGCTTCCAGCAGCATCGGGAGGCGGGGAGCGGGCCCGCCCCGGCCGGAGAGCGGCATGACCACATTGTCGTACAAAACGGAACAGTGTCGCACTCATGCCGATGCCGATTCCGAATCCGAATCGGATTCGGACAGCGGGTCGAGGACCATCGGCTGGATCTTGCCCTCCAGCATGGCCCCGAGGCCGAGGATGGCGCACACGTCCGGCCGTTCGGCGATGTGCACCGGCATCCCGGTCGCCTCGCGCAGCATCTGGTCGAGCCCCGGCAGCAGCGCGCTGCCGCCGACCATCATGATGCCGCGCTCGGCGAGGTCGGCCACCAGGTCGGGCGGGCACTCGCGCAGGATCTTGCCGATCCCGTCGAGCACGGCCGTCAGCGGGGTGTGGATCGCGTCCCGTACGGCGGCGGTGTCGACGGTCACCGAGCGGGCCAGGCCCGTGGCCACGTCCCGTCCGTGGATCTCCGTGGAGGACGGACCGTCGAGGGTCAGGCCGTTGCCGTGGAGGGCGAGTTGCAGCGGGCGCACGGACTGGCTCGGCAGCATCAGTTCGTGCTCGTGGCGCAGGTGCTGGATGACGGCGTGGTCGATCGCGTTGCCGCCGACCGGGATGCGCTCGGCGGTCACGATCGAGCCCAGCGAGAGCACCGCGACCTGCGTGGTCGCCGCCCCGCACACCATGATCATGGTCGCGGTCGGCTGCTCGACCGGGAGTCCGCAGCCCACCGCCGCCGCGATCAGCGTGTCGACCAGCTCGACCCGCCGGGCGCCGAGCCCGACGAGGGTCTCGACGGCGGCGCGCTGGGCGAGCGGGTCACTGTCGTGCGGGGTGCAGGCGGCGGCACGCAGCCGGGGCTTGCGGCGCAACTGGCGGCGGAGCTTCTCGCCGAGCAGAAGACGGAGCATCCGCTGCGCCATGTCGATGTCGACGACCGTGCCGCCGGAGACGGGTCGGACGACGCGGATGTAGTCGGGGGTCCGGCCCGTCATCTTCTCGGCGAGGGCGCCGACGGCGATCAGCGCGCCGGTACGGGTGTTCACGGCGGCGACACTGGGCTCGTCGACGACGAGTCCGGAGCCCTTGACGAAGACCCGGGTCCGCGCGGCCCCCAGGTCGACGGCGACATGGCAACGGCGCAGCTGCTCAAGACTGACGGTCACGGCAGTTCCTCCGGAGTGCGGTGCTGGCACAAAGCGAGGTGGTGCGGGTACACGCGGGGCCTCGGACGCTCGAGTACCCGGGGTGATCGGGGTACGGGAGTACTCGGCGTGCTCGGGGCACCTGTTCGCATCGTGCGTTTCCGCGGGGCGCGGCGCGCGCTGGAATCCGCCGCCCGGGGGGCGCGGAGCGGCTGACGCCAGGTCAGAGGAGGCGCTGGAGCAGACCCCAGGTGAACTCGGCGGCGCGCGGCGTTCCGTCGGGCAGCGTGAAGTCGAGCCGCAGCCGGGTGGGCGCGCTGCCGTCGCGGACGCGGGCCGGCGGGAAGGCGTTGCCGACCTCGGCGAGGGTGCAGCTCCAGGGCCGCAGGTCGGCCTCGGTGCGCAGCCCGGGGCCGGGGTGACCCGGGGCGCGCACCAGGCCGCTGCCCCACACGTGGGGCGGGGTGCGGCGGTCGAGCGGGCCGATCAGGACCTCCCAGCGCAGCTCGGGCCAGAGGGGGAGGTCCCACTGGAGGATCTCGGAGTCGAACTCCGCCACGGTACGGCGGGCCACCGGCTCACCGAGGACCGAGCGGTAACGCCTCAGCTCGCCCGGACCCCGGCGGGCGTGCGCCCACGCCTGCCAGCGCCGATTCGCCTCGCGCAGCTCGGACCGGGTGGCGCCGAGCTCCCGTACGGCGTCCTCGACCAGACCCGGCTGGTGGTCGGCCATCCGGCGCAGCAGCACGAGCTGGAACTCCAGCGGCCCGAACGGCGTGCCGGAGGCGTCTGAGGTCATGAGCCCATCCTGCCCGAAGCGGGAGAATCGCGACGGCGCGCCGTGGACCTGGGGTTTCCTCACAGGATCCTCACGTTCACGGCTACCTCTGCTGTCCGGGGGACACGTAGCCTGCGGGCGCCATGGACTACTGCCATCAGTGCCGACGGCATCTCAACGGAGCCCTGGCCTGTGCGGGGTGCGGAACCCCCGTGGAGGAGCTGCGGTACGAAACCCCCCAGACGACCGAGTACGGGGCGGCGGCCGAGCACGTCTACGAACTGGACCTGGTCGAGCCCCCGCGCCCCGCACCGGGAGGCCGTCGTGCCGCGCGCCGCGCCGCCGTCGGGCCTGCCGCGTCCGGGCGGGCCACGTCGCGCAAGGGCCGGCGTGCGCGCAGCCGCCGGGGCCGGAACGTGCTGGTCGGCACCCTCGGGCTCGTCCTGGCGGCCGGGACGCTGAGCCTGGCGAAGGTGGCTCTTGAACCGCCGAACGAGGGCGGCGCCGCCACCGCCGTACGGGAGGAGGAGGTCGTCGAGACCTCGCTGCCGCCGGTGCCCTCGGAGACCTCGGCGCCGTCGGACGGGCCGAGCCCGGTCGACGGGCCGGCCTCGGTCCGTCCGACGGTTTCGCGCGGCGCGACGGGGGCGGACTCCGCCGGATCGGGCTCGGGATCGGGCTCGGGCTCCGGTGTGGCGGGGCCCGGTGGGGCGGGCAGCGGTAACGCCCAGGGCTCGGGCGACGGCGCGCCGGGGCCGTCGGAGGAGGCCACGCCGTCGGGCTCGCCGTCGGCCTCGTCGTCGGAGACCGGTCCGACGCCGAGCGAGAGCCCCTCGCAACCGGGCGCCACGCCGACGGGGCCGCCCGATGGCGGACCCACCACGCCGCCCCCGCCGACGCGCACCCCGGAGCCCACCAAGAGCACCTGCGTCCTCTTCTGGTGCTGGTAGGCCCTCCGGCTCTCCGGTGCGGCGGCGCCTACGCCATGTCCTCGCCCAGCATCCGCTTCAGCAGGTCTCGCAGCAGGGTGCGCTCGACCTCCGTGAGCTGACCCAGCGGCTCGCGCGCGAAGTCCAGCGAGTCGCGCAGCCGGCGGGCGGTGTCCCGTCCCTCCGGCGTGGTCGCGGCCAGCTTCACGCGCCGGTCGGCCGGGTCGGGGCGCCGCTCCACGAGGCCGCGGGATTCGAGCCGGTCGACGATCCCCGTGACGTTCGACGGCTCGCACTTGAGCTTCTGGGCGATCTTGCGCATCGGGACCGGCTCCAGGGAGAGCAGGCCGAGGACCCGCGCCTGGGCGCCGGTCAGCGAGTGCTGCGCGGCCGCCTGCTCGTACTCCTCGTAGTAACGCGCCACGACCGTGCCGATCAGCTCGACGACTTCGAGGGTCAGGGGGTCTGTGCGTGAGGTGGCCATGGGGCTCATCGTACCCAGATACTTGACAACATGAAATATCCAGAGGCATGGTTGTTTCAGGTAGTGAAGTAGTTTTCCAGGAGGCTGTGCACATGTCCGTACTTCCCGCGTCCAGCCGTGAATGGCACCTCGTCGCCCGCCCCCACGGCTGGCCCACTCCCGCGGACTTCGCCCTCCGTGAGACCGCCGTCACCGAACCGGCCGAAGGCCGTGTCCTGGTGCGCAACCTGCACTTCTCCGTGGACCCGTACATGCGCGGCCGGATGAACGACGTGAAGTCGTACATCCCCCCGTTCAAGCTCGACCACCCCATGGACGGCGGCGCCGTCGGTGAGGTCGTCGCGTCGAACGCCGAGGGCTTCGCCGTCGGCGACCACGTCCTGCACGGCCTCGGCTGGCGCGAGTACGCCGACGTGCCCGCCCAGCACGCCACCAAGGTCGACCCCGACCTGGCCCCGCTCTCCACGTACCTCGGTGTGCTCGGCATGACGGGCCTGACCGCCTACGCCGGTCTCTTCGAGGTCGCCTCCTTCAAGGAGGGCGACGCCGTCTTCGTCTCCGGCGCGGCCGGCGCGGTCGGCAGCCAGGTCGGCCAGATGGCGAAGCTCAAGGGCGCCTCCCGGGTCATCGGCTCCGCCGGATCCGACGACAAGGTCAAGCTCCTCGTCGAGGAGTACGGCTTCGACGCCGCCTTCAACTACAAGAACGGACCCGTGCGCGACCAGCTGCGCGAGGCCGCCCCCGACGGCATCGACGTCTACTTCGACAACGTCGGCGGCGACCACCTCGAAGCGGCGATCTCCTCGCTCAACGTGCACGGCCGCGCCACCATATGCGGCATGATCGCGCAGTACAACGACACCGAGCCGGTCCCCGGACCGCGCAACATGGCCATGATCATCGGCAAGCGGCTGCGCCTCCAGGGCATCCTCGTCGGCGACCACTACGACCTGCAGCCGCGCTTCGTCCAGGAGGTCGGCGGCTGGCTGCGCTCCGGCGAGCTGAAGTACGGCGAGACCTTCGTCGAGGGCATCGAGAACGGCGCGGACGCCTTCCTCGGCCTGCTCCGCGGCGAGAACACCGGAAAGATGATCGTTTCGGTGACCGGCTAGTCTCTCCTCAGCCGTCGCGATCGTGGGCGCGAGTCGCGGCGAACCAGCAGAAGGAAGACCAGATGTCCATTCAGCAGTCCGACGTCCTGTACACCGCCGTCGCCACCGCCGAGAACGGGCGGGACGGCCGGGTCGCCACCGACGACGGTCAGCTCGATGTCGTCGTCAACCCGCCCAAGGCCATGGGCGGCTCCGGCGCCGGCACCAACCCCGAGCAGCTCTTCGCCGCCGGCTACAGCGCCTGCTTCCAGGGTGCGCTCGTCGTCGTGGCCCGCAATGAGAAGGCCGACATCACCGGCTCGACGGTCACCGCCGAGGTCGGCATAGGCAAGAACGACGACGGCTTCGGCATCATCGTCAAGATCTCGGCGACCATTCCGAACGTGGACGTCGAGACCGCCAAGAGCCTGCTCGAGAAGGCCCACCAGGTCTGCCCGTACTCCAAGGCGACCCGCGGCAACATCACGGTCGAGCTGGCCGTCTGAGTTGCGCGTAAGCTAGGAGAAGGCCGCACCCCGACCGACCGGGGTGCGGCCTTTTCCGTCTGCTTTCGTCCGCTGTCGTGGGCCCGCTGCCCGCTGCCCGCTGCCCGCTGCCCGCTGCCCGCTGCCCGCTACCGGGCCTACCGGGCCTACCGGGCCTGCCGTCCGGCCAGCAGAGCCCGTCCGACCTGCGCGAACACTCCCTTCGGGTGGTCACGGAAGAGCGGCTCCGTACCGAAGAGGACCACCGGGGCGCCCTGGGCCGCCGTACCGCTGATCACCGACGCCTTGCCCGCCGCGTCCGCCGGACCGCCCCGGCCGTCCGGTCCGGTGGCCCGCCAGTGCCCGGAGACGAGCGGAACGCCCGTCCCGTACGCCTGGTCGACCCGCACTCCGGCCCCCAGCTCCGTGAACCACAGCGGGGAGTAGACGAAGGTGTGCGCCGGGGCGCCGCCGGTGATGGCGCCGCCCCCGTTGCGGACCGCGACCACCCCGTTCGCGTCCCCGTTGCCCTCCACGGCCGTGACCGGCAGCAGCCCCGCCGCCGCGTTGAACGCGGCGCCCACCGCGCCGACACCCACCACACCCACCCTGCCGGCCCGCAGCGCCTCCCGCGCGGCCGGGGTGAGCAGCCCGTGATCCAGGCCCCGTGAGACGAACAGCACATCGGCGTCCGACCAGTCGAAGCCCGCGTTCAGGACCTCCGTCGACACCGGAACCACCTCGAAGCCCATCTCGCGCAGTGCGAACACCTCGCCCGCCGAGGCCGAGGCCGCGACCCGGATCCGCTTCAACGCCGCCGTGCCCGGCTCCTGCCCGGCCCGCCCCTTCGTGGCCCGGAACGCCACTCCGAACCGGTCCGCGAGGACCCGCGCCGTACCCCGGGCGGACCCCGGCACGAGCGCCGACCCGTCCGCCGTCCGCCGCACCTTCACCCCCTGGGCGAGCAGCGCGTTGACCGCCGCCAGCTCTTTCGGATCGTCGAGCCGCAGCAGCAGGTCCCCGTGCGGGGCGACCGAACCTGTCGGCGCTGCGGCATGGACGGTGCGCACCGCGACGGGCAGCGGGCCGCCGCCGACCTTCTTCACCGTCGCACCCCACAGCAGCCCGAGGCTCCAGCCCGAGATGTCGTACATCGTCGACACGTCCGCGCTGATGTCCCGGCCCTCCGCCAGGATCACGTTCGCCATCCCGCGCTTCGGCTGCCGCAGATCGACCACGTACGAGCCGTCGGCCGCCCGCCCGACCCGTACGTCGTTGGCGGCCAGATGGTCCACGAGCCGGGCCGCCGCCACCGCCGACCTCTGTGAGCGGCCCGCCGAAATCACGTACCCCCGCGGAAACGACGTCGTGTAGACGTCCTCCGGGCCGATCCCCGGCACCCCGGGCACGGTCTCCTCGGACACCGGCCGCTGCGCCTCTCCGGCCGCGCCCCGCCGAAACGTTTCGATCTGGTCGGCGATCAGAGACGCGCGGTGGGCGAAGGTGTGGTCGAGCGTCGCCCGCATCGCCGCGCCCGCGATGTCGACGTTGATCGCGGCCCGGCGGCGCAGCTCGGCCTCCGGCAGCGTGTCGTAGGCCCGGTTGTTCACGGTCATCGGGAACTCGATGGTGTGCGCGGCCACCGCGCCCTGGAACGGCATGTACTGCGGTGTGAAGATCGGCGGCCAGTCGTCCCAGCCTTCCTCCTCGTCGCGGAAGGGGATGACCGCCGGCCGCACGCCGTCCTCGGCCTCCGTGTAGCCGAGGCCGTTGACCGCCTTCTCCATGCCGAGCGCGTTGGCGTAGGAGTTCTTCAGGAAGAGGTCGTACTCGTAGTTCTCACCGTGCGGCGGGGTCGTCGGCTCGATCAGCGTGCCGTTGACGTACCCGTGCAGATCGAGCATCACCGCCGGCTGCTTGTCGATGGCGATCCGCCGTATCGCCCGGGCCTCGGGCTGCGAGGCGGTGATGAAGTCCCGGTTGAGGTCGAAGCCGTCGCCGTTGGCGCGGGTGCCGGCGATCCGGCCGTCGGGGTTGGCGGTCACGTTGAGGTAGACCCGCGTCGTCGCGAGCAGTCCCGCCGTCTTGCGGTCGGTGGCGGTCGCCAGCTCCTCGATGAGCTCCAGGGCCGCGTCCGTGCCCTCCCACTCGTTGCCGTGGATGTTGTTGTTGATGAAGACGGGCGTCTTGTACGCGGCCTTGATCCGCGAGTCCTTGGCGGCCACGGCGGGCGCGTTCTCGATCCGCTCCCGCATCCGCTCCTGCTCGCGGGCCTGCCGCGCGCTCTCCGGCGCGGTGACCGTGACCAGATACAGCTCGTGCCCGCCGGCCGACCGCCCGGCCACCTCCACGCTCACCCGGTCGCCCAGCTTCTGCAGGGCGTTGAGCCGCGGGGCGAGCGAGTGGTACGGCGCGAGGCCGAGCTTGATCGACTTGTCGGCGGGGTCGGCGGGAGGGACGGCCAGCGTGGTCCGGCGCGGATAGCCGCCGTCGCCCCGCGGTCCCGATTCGGTCGTGACGAGGCCGCCCCGCGCGCCGGCCGCGCCCGGGGCCCGGGGCGGCGCGGCCGTGTCGTCGCGTCCGGCGCCTTCCCGTACGGGACGCGGATCGCGGGGCCCCGGCGGGGAAGCGGCGCTCGCGGGCAGGGAGGTGAGGAGAAGGGCACCGAGGGCGGTGCAGGCGGCGGTGAGCAGGACGGGACCGGGTTTCGCCATACGTACGCAACCTCCGTAGGTGATCGGCCGTGACCGACGCGCGATCGGTGCCGTGATCAGTACGGAGCGGTCTACCGTCTCAACCCGGGAACAACAAGAGGGCCTCGCGCGGCGCCCGGTTAGGGTGATCCTCATGCGCGATTTCGGGGCTGGTTTCGGTTACTTGGTACGAGGTCAGAAGTGGGTGGGCCGGCACGGCCGGTGGTTCGGCTTCGGGCTGCTGCCCGGGCTCGTGACCCTGGTCCTCTACGTGGGGGCGCTGATCGGCCTCGGCTACGGCGCCGACGACCTGACCGCCTGGGCGACCCCGTTCGCCGACGACTGGAGCTCGCCCTGGCAGGGCATCCTCCGGGGCTTCTTCACCGCCTTCGTCTTCGCCTTCGGTCTCTTCCTCGCCGTCATCACCTTCACCGCGGTGACCCTCCTGGTCGGCCAGCCCTTCTACGAGTCGCTCTCCGAGCAGGTCGACCGGACCGAGGGCGGTGACGTCCCCGAGTCGGGTCTGCCGCTCTGGCGCGAGCTGTGGATCTCGGCGCGCGACAGCCTCCGGGTCCTGTTCCGGGTCGTGCTGTACGGCGTCCTGCTCTTCGCCTGCGGCTTCATCCCGGTGATCGGGCAGACGGTCGTCCCGGTGATCGGCTTCTGCGTCTCCGGCTTCTTTCTCGCCGAGGAGCTGACGGCCGTCGCCCTTCAGCGCCGGGGCGTCGAACTGAAGGAGCGCCTCGGTCTGTTGCGCGGCCGGCGGATGCTGACTCTGGGCTTCGGGGTGCCACTGACGCTGGCGTTCCTGGTGCCGTTCGTGGCGGTGTTCCTCATGCCGGGCGCGGTCGCGGGCGCCACCTTGATGGCCCGGGACCTGACCGGCGAGGCGGGTGAAGGCCAGGACGGCGACGACCGGACAGACGCCCGTCGGCCCGGCGGTGATCAGCCCGGTGGCACGAACTGGACCAAGCCGCCGCACGTCACCAGCCGATAGGGCCTGAGAGGCCTGAAGGGTCTGAGAGAAGGAATTCCCGTCAGGCGGCAACCCCTCCCCTTCCTGTGGCGACCAGGAGTCGCGAGATCTCCCCCACAGAAGGAAGACGTGTCATGACTCCACGAGCTGAACAGCGCGTACGACACCGTCGGCGGGTCGGCCGCCGCCGGGCGCTGATCGGTGGTCTGGCCGCCCTGGGCGTCACGGGTACCGCCGTCGTCGCCGGCGGCCTGCTGTCCCCGGCCGGCGCGGCGACGGCCTGGCCCGAGGC
>NZ_BMTO01000031.1 GCF_014649715.1 Streptomyces lateritius | reverse complement strand
AAGCCAGAGCAGACGCCTGGCGGGCGACGGGGCTGGCTGCCGAAGAGTGGCGCTGTCACAGGCCACTGAGCAGTTCGCAACACCCGCAGTTCCAGCAGTACGAGTCCCCCTTTCGGTAAGCAGTTGATCATCGAGGGAAGAACGGAGGAACGAAGCGCCATCGGGATCGCCCGGGCGGACATCTTGGGCCCGGGTACCGCAGGACATCGATAGTGAGGTGGTCTCCGGTCAAGCAACCGCGATCCCCGCATCCCCGACAGCAGTCAGGTCGGGTGGGCGGACACAGAAGGCCGGCGCAGTATCAGGGCCGGCAGATGGTGTAGTTCCTTCGGGGCCCTGGTGCCGTACGGCACCAGGGCCCCTCCACGCGTTCCACAGAGAGGTGCGATGACAGCAGACGACTCGCACCGCCGTCTCGACGACGACTACCCCGCCTACACCATGGGCCGGGCCGCCGACATGCCCGGCACCACACCGAGCTTCCTCCGCGCCCTCGGGGACGCCCGCCTCATCACCCCGCTGCGCTCCGAGGGCGGCCACCGCCGCTACTGCCGCTACCAGCTGCGCATCGCTGCTCGGGCCCGCGAACTCGTCGACCAGGGCACGCCCATCGAGGCCGCCTGCCGCATCATCGTCCTCGACGACCAGCTCGAGGAAACTCAGCGCGTCACCGCCGAGTACCGCCGGCGCTGAAGCGGCCAACCCGCTGACCGCGGCCTGACACGGTGGTGCGCCCGCCGGATACCGGCGGGCCTCGGGCACACATGTCGGGGTACTGGTCGGCGGCCCGCTCGAAGTCCTGGGAGAAACCGATGTCCTCCACACGCCGCTGAGCGTGCGCGTCGCCGGGCACCAGCCACGGCCGGCCCGTGTACCGCAGGGGGAGTCGGCCGTCCCCGTCGTCCGCTCCCTGGTTCCCCCGGCACGGGACAGATTCGCCGACGCGCCCGATCCGGGAGCGCCCGAGACGATCTCGGCGAGCCAGGTCCGCGGCCCCGGATGGTCCACGCTGCCTGCCCAGACGAAGCTGCGCACCGGACCAAGTCCACCGACCTGGCGGAAGAGGTGCGCCGCGAGATCACCGAGCGGGCCGGGGTGAGCCCGCAGCTCCAGCACCAGCTGGACGCCGCCCGGCACAACGCCCTCCTCTGGGTGAAGAAGGAGGCTGAGACCCGCCGGGAGCTGTGTGGAAGAGGAGGCCGTCACCTGCTGCGAGACCGTCCGCACCGCGATGCACACCGCGCTCGGCATCGTTCTGCACGGCTTCGGCTACCGCACACGCCCTCCGCCCTTCGGCTTCGGATTCACCGTCCTGCCGCTTCGCCCCGCCCCGTACACAGTGCCCGGCCCGCCGCGGCCCAGCCCGTGGCCTCGTGCCGCCGGCCGGCGGGCCGTCGCCGGTGACGCTGTCCGCGGCCAAACGTCCGAAGTCGAGCGACAGCGGCGGGGCGGCGGGGCCATCATCGAAGCATCGACGGCCGCAGGGGCTTGACGGCAGGGGGAGGGTGCAATGGGGGAGCGTGAGGACATGCTTGCTGCGGTCAGGGAGCGGGTGGACCGCGTCACCGCTACGGGTGACGGGTCCGCGGTGCTGGACCCGGCTGCGATGGTGTTGTCACGGAGTCTCGCGACCGTATGTGACGCGGGCAGCGGGGCTGATCTGGAGGTGGAGTACGCGTTGGGGTGGCTGCACTTCCACCGTGCGCAGTCCCTTCCCCCGGAGCAGGCTGCGGCCAACCGCGAACTGGCCATCCGGCTTTTCGCCTGGTGCTTCATCAAGGGGACCCGAGAAACGGGCGAGATACCGCGGTCCTTGCTCGCCCCGCTCGCCGGGGCGGTGCTCCCGTTCGCGGCGAGCACGCTGGAGCGCGCACGGGACACCATGGACCCGGCGGGGCAACAGCTGGCGGAAACCCTCTACCGGCGCATCCTCGTCTGCCTCCCCGAGGCAGATCCTGAACGCGCGCTGTGCCTTTCCCACTTCAGCATCGCGCTGCTGCTGAAGTACGGCCTCACCCTCGCGGCGTCGGACGCGGACGAGGCGGTGGAGACGGCGCGTACAGCCGTGCAGGCCGCCGCGCCCTATCCGCCCCTGCTGGCCAACTCGTTGAACAACCTCGGTCTTGTCCTCCATGCGCGCTTCAACCACATGGGGGTGCTGGCGGACCTGGACGAGGCGGTGGACGCCCTGCGGGACGCCGTCGAAGCCGCCGCCGACGATGCGCCCGGCCGAGCAAACAGCCTGATCCAGCTGAGCCGCGCCCTGAAGGTGCGATATGAGAACACCAGAGCACTGACAGACGCGGACGAGGCTGTCAGGACCGCCCGCACCGCCCTTCGCATCGCCCCCGACCATCCCAACCTGTCCTCCCACCTGACCACGCTCGGTAGCTGCTTGGCGATGCGGTACGAACGCACCGGCATCTTGGCGGACCTCGACGAGGCGGTGGAGACCGGTCGTGCCGCCCTCCAATGTGTCCCGAAGGGGTGGCCGCACGTGGCCCCGGACCTCTCGACGTTGGCGGCCATCCTGCTGATGCGTTTCGAGCACACGTCGGTACAGGCCGACCTCGACGAAGCCGTCGAACTGAGCCGCGCCGCCGTGCGGAGCCTCCCCGCCTACTACCCTGCCGCCGATCACGCTCTGTACCTATCCATCCTCGCGCGCATCCTGTTGGTGCGGGCCGAGCACACCCCGGCGGCCGACGACTTCGACGAGGCGGTGGCGGCCCTTGGAGCCGCCCTGGACGGTACGCGCGACGGCCACCTCCACGGGACGGTGTACCGGGCCCATCTCGGTGGCGCCCTGCTCCAGCGGTCGAAGTTCTCCAACAGCGCGCGGGATCGAGAGCGGGCGCTCGCCGAGCTGCGACAGGTGGCCGAACACGCGACGGCACCCCCGAGCATTCGCGTCACCACGGCCCGCCTGGTGGCGCAACTGACCGCCGCCTCCGATCCGTCCGGCTCCGCTGCGCTGTTGGAGAAGGCCGTTATGACGCTCCCCGAGGTGGTGCCACGC
The DNA here is from genome assembly GCF_014649715.1 of Streptomyces lateritius. GTDB lineage: Bacteria > Actinomycetota > Actinomycetes > Streptomycetales > Streptomycetaceae > Streptomyces > Streptomyces lateritius. The sequence continues at coordinate 19,782 of NZ_BMTO01000031.1, read as the reverse complement.
CGCCTGGGTCGGGGCGACCGGCAGCACGCGCTCGGTACCCTCGCCGCCGGTCTGGCCGTCGACGCGGCCGCCCTCGCCCTGGCCGACACGAGCGTCGCCGCACCGGACCGGGCCGTGAGGGCGCTGCGCCTGGTCGAGGGCGGGCGGGCGGTGCTCCTGTCGCAGGCATTGGACACTCGGGATGATCTGACGGCCCTGCGGAAGCGGCACCCAGACCTCGCCGCCCAATTCGTGGGTCTGCGCGAGGCGCTGGACCGGGACGCTGAGCCGGTGCCGTCGACCGGCGGTGGCCCTGCGGAGGGCGGCGGAGATGGCGCATGGCACAGTGGTGAACGGCACCGGCTGGCGGAGGAGTTGTCGCGGGTGCTGGAGCGCATCCGTGCCTGCGACGGGTTCGCCGGGTTCGGGCTGCCGCCCCGCCTCGATGAGCTCCTGGCCGAGGCCGCGCACGGCCCCGTGGTGACGTTTGCGGTCAGTTCTCATCGCAGCGACGCGCTGCTCCTCACTCCGGACGGCGTCTCCTCGTGCTCGCTGCCTCGGCTCACCCTGGAAGCCGTCTTGCACCAGGCCGAGAGCTTCTACCGGGCCTTGGAGGACGCCACGGCACCGGACCGCGACCGCGTGGCTGCGCAAAAGACGCTCCGCGGAGTACTGGAATGGCTGTGGGAGGCGGCGGCCGAACCGGTCCTCACCGCCCTCGAAGCCTTGGGGCACGCCCTCCCACCCGCGCACAACGAGGACGAGCTGCCACGGGTGTGGTGGGCACCAGGCGGGCTCCTGGGCCTCCTGCCCCTGCACGCCGCGGGCTTCCACACGGACACGGCCACCGGGACCGGTCCGGGCGCGCGCCGCCGCACCGTCATGGACCGGGTGGTCTCCTCCTACACCCCCACCGTCCGCATGCTGCACCATGCCCGGCGGCCCCGGCCGACGGCCGCCGGCGAGGTCCGGTCCCTGGTCGTCGCCGTTTCCGATGCCCCAGGCCTCCCCCCGCTGCCGCACGTGGCGGAGGAGGCGCGCCGCGTACGGGCCCTGCTGCCGCGCCCGATCGACCTCACCGCCCCTGAGCCCCACGACGAGAGGCCCCGTCCGGCACCGGGCGGTGACGTCCCCACCACGGCCGCCGTCCTGGCCCGCCTCCCGGAATGCGCCATCGTCCACTTCGCGTGCCACGGCGCCACCGACCACACGGATCCCTCGCGCAGCCGGCTGTTCCTCCACGACCACGACACCGCGCCGCTGACGGTGTCCGCTCTCGCGTCAGCCGACCTCGACCATGCGCGGCTGGCCTACCTCTCCGCCTGCAGCACCGCGACTCCCGGCGGGCCCGACCTGCTGGAGGAGGCCATTCACCTCACCAGCGCGCTGCGAGTCGCCGGTTTCCCGCACGTGGTGGGGACGTTGTGGTCGGTCGACGACCAGATGGCCGCCGAGATCGCCGAGTCCTTCTACCGGCATCTGTTCCCCGGTGCCCCCACGTGCCCCGCCGACCCCGGTCCGGGCCCGGATCGCGCCGCCGTTGCGCTGCACCACGCCGTACGGGCGGTACGGGACCGCTATCCGGCGACGCCCTCCCTGTGGGCGGCCCACCTCCACTCCGGCAGGTAGCGCGACCGGACAGACAGGAGGCGCCGGCACGCTGCCTGGGCGTCGCCCGGGGGCATCACAGTGCCGGTGTCTCGCCCGTCCGGCCCGGGACGGGCTCGCTCCGCGGGGCTGTCAACGAGATCAGGTGCCCCTGCCCCTGGAGCAAGAAGGTGAGTTCGCGGCCGATGCGCCGGTCCAGCCGCCGCGGCTCCTCACCCCGCACCAGGCCGTGCAGCCGGGCGAGTTCGACGGCGTGCAGCCTCGTCGCCGCCTCCAAGACCTGGGCGTAGAGGTCCGTCGCGGCTCGGGTACGCCGCCAGCCTGTGAGGACGAGGACCGCCGCGGCGACCAGCCCGGGCCACCACACGACGCCCACGCCCACGTACAGCACGCCCCAGCCGGTGAGGGTTGTCGTACGGCCCAGTTCGCTGCGGGCCTCGGTGAGCTCAGCGCGTGTCGTGTCGGGCAGGCACAGCCGCAGGTGCGGCCAGACGGTGGCGGGATCGAGGTCGTACTCGCGGCGCAGGCGGACCGCCACACCGGCGACGCGGTCGCCCATCCACGTGGGGCAGGTTGGCCGTTCGAGGGCGATGCGCGCAATGCGGCGTTGCTGGTCCGTCAGCGACGGGATGTCGGCAGGGGCGGTGGGTGGCGAGGTGGTGGTGGACGCCTGGGATTCGAGGGCCCGTTGCCGCGCGTGCCGTTCGACATCGACTCTGCGCCGCCGGGCCAGTTCGTCCCAGCGGGCAGCGCGCGCGGCCACCCGTTGGCGAGCTAGCCAGCGCAGTGGGGCGGGCCAGGCGTCGCAATCGACCGCAACCCAGACCCGTTCGACACCGGAGCCGAGTGCCTGGGCGACCACGCCCGCGGCCGCCGCGCCTAGCAGCCCGGCGACCAGCACCACGGCCAGACTGCCAACCGAACCCGCGCGCGGCGACGCGGCCAGGGCATCGACGTATCGGACCAGCCGTGCCACGTCGAGCGCGTGCCCGTGCCCGAGGACCCGTCCCGCAGCGAGTACCGCCAGGTAGAGGGCTCCAGGCAGGACCAGTATGGACACCCAGCGCTCGGCCAGGCGCTTGCCGATCTCGGCCAGCAGCCCGCCCACGTCAGACCCTCGCCCAGCGCAGTGCTTCCCCGGAGAGCGAGCAGATCGGCGGCTCCTCCCCGGTGTCGTCCGGCCACCACAGGCGCGAGCAGCGGCCCGCCGGGCAGAGGAACACGACGTCGACGGGGTCCGCCGCCGGCAGGACGTCCGGACGGGCCCCCGGCGCGCGCAGGCCGTCCCCGTACACGCCCGCCGCATCACCGCACCGCAGCAGCGTGTCGTGGAGCTCGTCCAGTTCCCGCTCGACATCGCCTCCAGCCCTTACAGCGGTCAGGAGCCGGTCGAGTACGGCTTCCCCGCCGGTCTCACGCAGCAGCGCCCGCCGGTCCTCCAGCTCAGCACACACGCGAGCCAGCGCGTCCTTCGTCCGCACCCGCCGGTCGGCTGCGCTCTCATGGGCCATCGCGGTCTCCCCCCGGTGTCGTCCCCGCTTCCCCACCGGAACGCTACCCGCTCCACCGGGGCCCACTAACCCACGTGGGACTAACCGAACTCGGGTGTCCGAGAACCGGGGGACCGGTGTGGCCGCTGACCCTCACTCAGCGGCTGGACATGGAGCCGAAGCCAGAGGAGGCCGAGTCGGTGGGGGCCGCCACCGCGACCGGCTCCCACGAGCAGGAGCTGGACCGGTGGCGGCAGGCATCTGGCGCCGATCTGATCGAAATCCCCACGGTCGAGGTCCCCGACGCCCTCACCCCGGTGCAGAAGGCCATGCTCGCGCGGCAGGCCCGCCGATCGGTGGAGGGCAAGACGCTCACGGAGGTCGAGGAGGCGCGGGAGGAGGCGAGGCGGGTGTACCGGCTCGTTTCCAAGGTGGTGCTGGACGAGGAGGACCAGGCCCGCATGGCAGCCGCCGTCGTCACGCTCGACACCTTGGACGAGGTCCTGGAGGAGCTGCGCCCGAGCGACGCGGTTCCGCGTCGCTGACGAGGGCGCCTGGCCGTACACGGAGCCGTCCCGCCAGCACGGAGAAATCCGGCGGGACGGCTCTCGTCGAGAGCGTGGCGCCGACGCGCAGCCCGTCGCGCGAGGCGCCAGGCGTGACGCGCAGCCGTCACAGAATCGAGCCGACCCGCGGGTATGACGGCTCGACGTCACGCTCCGCGCTGGCTCACCGGGCTCGCGGGGGACGAAGGCTTCAGCGGCCCAAGCCCTGGCGGAGCTGCGGATCGGTTCCGGTCGGTCGCGGTGCGCTCTCGTGGCGCGGCCCGCCGACCACTGTTCCTCTGGCCCCAGTCGTGGAACGGCTCCTCGCGGCGGCCGCCAGGACTGCGGGTGGCGCCGTCGTCAGCTGTCACAGTGGCCCGAGCGAGCGCTGCATCGCCGTAAGCGCGGCAGGGTGTACGAGCGGCCGCGCGAGCTCGACGACCGCGGCCAGCTCCTACCGCGAGGCGTCCCGCATCTACGGCGGCAGCGACTCGATCCGCTGGAGCGTCCGGCCCGTGACATCAGCGAACACCCGGGACTTCTGCTCGGACCAGGGGGCGTTGCGTTCGAGTCCTACCCGCCCCACCACCGCCCGTGGCCGCAGGAAGGTTTCTCCGCGATGACGGGCTTCTTGCTCCCACGGTGCACCCGTCGTGAGCGCATCACGGCAGCGACACGCCCGGAGCCACCCGGACGCCTCAGTCCGCGCGGAAGGCGACGCGGACCGTGTTGCCCGCCGGGATCACGAGCACGCTGCCGCCCGTCTCGGACCAGTTCTCGGAGATGAGGAACATCCGGCCGTTCACCTCCGCGAGGAGGCGCAGGCCCTCGTACCGGTACCGGAACCGCTGCGGGTGGTCGGCGACGGGCAGGACGGTCTCACGTGCCTGCCGGGGCGGGAAGTGGAGCCGCTCCGCCGTGTCGACGGTCACCGCCGGGCGCAGCCACAGATTGCGCGCCAGATACCGGGCGTCGTCGTCGCCGTGCTGCTTCGCGTACGCGTGGACCGCCCAGAAGGACGACAGGCCGACCAGCGCGGCGACGAGCGCGAGCGCCAGCCGCTCGCGCGCCACCGGGTAGTCGGCGCCGTTCAGCTTGAAGAACAGGGCCCTGCCGTACACGACCAGCACCAGTCCGCTGCCGAGCAGCAGTGGGGTGTCCATCGCCCCGGCGTCCCACGCGCCGAGCCCGCCGAGCATGCCGAGCGTGAAGAGGACCAGGCCGCAGACCGAGAGCAGGTACGGCGCGAACCGGCCGCCGGGCGGCAGGCGGCCGTTCCTGGCTCCCAGCGCGCGTGCCGCGTAGTAGACCAGGACGGCGACCAGCGCGATGGTGAGCGCGGCGCCGGCGGGTACGTAGAGGGCGCCCGCGCTGCGCAGCGCGTAGTCCTGGGTGGAGAAGCCGAGGGTCGCTGCGTCGACGCCGAAGTGCGCGTAGAGGGCGTCGGTGTAGGCGAAGCCGAAGTACAGCAGCAGGGCGCCGATGAAGGTGGTCGGGGCGAGCAGCGTGGCGAGCGTGATGGCCCAGTTGCTCCAGGGGCGCCCGTCGCTGTCGGAATCCCCCTCGGCTGTGAGGGGCCCGTCGGCCGTGGGGCCCCGTCGTTCCTCCGGTTCCCTTCGGCCATACGGCCCCCTTCGCTCGGGCGGCTCAGCCGACCCCGCCGGACTCACCGGTGCCCCCGTCGGTGGTTTCCCCGGTGGTCTCGCCCGTGGTCTCCTCGGTGGTCGTTTCGCCGGTCGTTTCGCCGGTGGTCGTCTCCCCGGTGGTCGTCTCGCCGGTCGTTTCGCCGGTGGTCGTTTCGCCGGTCGTTTCGCCGGTGGTCGTTTCGCCGGTCGTTTCGCCGGTGGTCGTTTCGCCGGTCGTTTCGCCGGTGGTCGTCTCCCCGGTCACTTCGCCGGTGGTCTCGCTGGTGGGGTTCAGTTGAACGGAGAGCGGGTCCTTGTCCTGGCCCCTGACCCCACCCTCGTCCCTAAGGGTCACGCAGATGATGCGCGGCTTGTTGGAGGTCACGTTTCCCTGTTTCCGGGGGAATTTGAAGGGCACCCCGAAGGTCTTCCCCTCCGTCTTCGGCGGGACGGTGACGGTCCGGCTCGATGGGGACATGGGTTGGCGCTTCCCGTCCGGAGAGCAGTCCACGACCGAGACCGTGCCCACGTAGGGTTCGGACGACGGATTCACCACGAACTTCTCGTAGTGCTCCGGAAAGAAGCCACCGAACGCGTCGGAGAGTCGGCCCGCGCGGCTGAAGTTCCCGCTGTCCTTCTCCCGCCTCCGCCGCTCCTGGGCGTCCTCGTCCTGGTCGCCTCCCCCCGTCGTCCCGGCGGTCGCCGTGGCGTCGGTGGTGTTGGTCGCGTCCGAGACGACGCCGGTCTCGGGGGTCCGGTCCTCCCCCTCCGACCCGGAGGAGCAGCCGGTCAGCGGGGCGGCCCCGGCGCAGAGGAGAACGAGCGCGAGGAGCGCGCCCCTGGTCCTGCTCCGACGACGAGTTGTCCGGCCGCGCATGGAGCCTCCCGATCCGGGGCTGTCGGAACGGACTGCATCCGTCCCGTGTCCCGGCAGCCTAAAACGGCGTCATATCGGGTGAAACCGCCGTCCGGGTAACTGTCCTGGGTGGCCCGCGCGCGCCTGCACGAGTTCCTCTTGGCGCAACTCCGTAAGACCGGATTGCTCGAGATGGACGATGCCGCGATCGACGGCTCCCACGTCAGGGCCCTGAAGGGGGGCACACCGGACCTTCGCCGGTTGACCGCGGCCGCCCTGGCAGCAAGCACCACTTGACCCAGAGGACGCTGAGGCCGTGCTGCTCGTGCAGCCCGGCGGGCGGATTCCCGGATTCGCGACCATAGGGCCGGCGGGGACGAAGGGACGCTCGCTCTTCCCGGCGCCTGCTTCGTGGACGCCCTGGTCGGCTGTCGCCTCCTGCGGCGACTTGCGGCCCTTGGTTCCCCGTTGAAGGTCCTATAGATCGTCAAGCCGGCTTCACGACCGCATCGAGGACCGCCAGCGCCCCGCCCGAGCCGCCCCGGCGAGGGGGGCCGTGTGTCGCCGGACGTGCCGGACTTCTGGAAGAGATATACGTCGAAGGCGCCTCACGATGGCACCGCCTCACCTGCGACAGACACCATCGAGACGGTTAGCGCCGGGCTCGCTCCCCGTGCCCGGCTGGCCGTGTGGCCGGACATGTCCTCCGACACCGGCGCGGTCCTCGGCACCCTCCCGACCGAGGGACTCGTCGAATGTGTCTGGCAGGACGAGGACGGCCGGATCCACAGCGCAGTCGCCGACGGAGACCAGCAGGACCGGTGCGACAGAGCTTGCAGCTGCCCGCCGTAGGGCCGTCACGTTGCCTCCAAGAGGTCGCACTGCCGCGCCCAGGCGGCTACGGCTCCTCGGTTGCGGTCGGTGAAGCCCTCGGTGCGGAGATCTCCGTGCATGATGATCAGGCCCGTCTCCGGGATGCCGTAGGCGTGAAGGAGTTCATTAGGTCAACGTCGAAGACTCGGCTCGGCACGCCCTTCGTTTCCGCCATGCCGATGACGAGGACCCCGCCTCGGTGGTTGGCCAGTGCGGCGACGTCCTTGGCCAGCTCCTCCTTGCCCTTGTCATCGGATCCGTAGTGAGCCCGCTTGTAGTCGAGATCCTCGGCTTCGGCGGCTTCGGGGTTCCCCACCAGGGTCTCGACGTCCTGGTAGCTCACGGCATCCAGCCGGGCCCCGAACAGATCTTCCAAGCGCCGTGATCGCATCACCATGCATGAGAAGTATCCCTGGGGACCGACCTGCCGCAACGCCTCTGGCAGTGCCGACCTCTCGCGCCTGACGAACCATCCCTGTGCGACGCGAAAGCCGCCCTACTTTCGTGAACGGTTCCGCAGGCTGCCGGCCAGGCCTACGCTGCGCCGGGCCCGGCCCCTCGCGCACCTTCGCCAGTACCCACCCCGTAGGCCGACGCTCCCCGAGCGCCTGGCGGCCACCGACTGTGGCGGAGGCTCCAGCCGCTCGGTGGCGTCCTGGTCGTAGTCGACGCCGTCGACCGGGCCCCGGGCCCACCCCCCCGTACTCCGCCGCTTCCACGCCGCCTTTCCACTGGTGGATAGGCAGTATTCGCAGCGTGCGCGATTCGTACCGCAGGCCTGTCAGCGGAGTGGTGGAGAGCGAGTTGCACTCACTCGTTCTTCGGAGCCAGGTCGGAGTGCGGGCCGATCACGTTGATGATCAGGCGGAAGAGCTTGTTCGGTTTGGGCCCGGTGCGGGCGGGTCAAGCGTCTCCCGGCGGGTCCATCCCACCGTTCATCGCCGTCATGATCGGCGGCGCAATCGCCCTCGCCGGCCCCCTTCTCACCACCTGGCTGCGATGTCTGCGCACCGAGAGTATGAACAGGTGAAGGACAACCGGACTGGGTGGCCCGTTCATACGAGGCACACCACGCGACTGGAAGGCCGGAGCAGGTCTCGACACGTAGTGGAACCGCGGCGCAAGCCAGCTCTGCTGGCGGTGTCGGCAGAGGTCCTCGTGCGCGAGGTCACAGGCCAACAGGCCACGCCGCCCGATGTGGCGCGCCTCTGATGACGGGCCTGCCAGACTCTTGCATGGCAACAAGACCGAATAGCGGGAGACCACACTGCCGCAGCCGTCCCTCTCCCGCAGACGCACTGCCCAGCAGATCCAATGAACTCTCGTCTGTAGGGTGGAATCCTGGGCGGTGATCCGCCCGGATCAGCAGGCTTCGCATGAGAGACACTGGGCGAGTGTCTGAGCAGCCTTTCGCCTTCCTGCCCCTGTCCTACGCGGCCAGGCCCCCCAGGGTTGTCCTGGTGGCACCCCACGATGATGAGGAGTGGGTTGCGTGGACTGCGGCGGGTCTGGCACGGCTCTCCACGGTGTGGGGCTGTAGCGGAAGCGTGGTCATCCCGTCTGTCGCCGTCGCGAACCCGGCTGTGGAGCGTTGCTTGGCGCGCTTCAATCCTGATCACGTCCTCGCTTACTTGCCCTCGTGGGCCACGGCCGACGGGGTGCGGCCGGGCACCATCGATAGGCTGATGGCTGTTCGAACTGCCAGGGCCGGCGGCGAGGTTGCTGGTGAGCAGTTCGAGGAGATGCTGCGTAAGGAACCGTGGAACGCGCCCATCGTTCAAGCGGCCGAGGCAGCGGCCGACAAGCTCCGTGAACTGTGTGGTACGAACAGGCGCGACGAGCACGTACAGAGCAGCTACCTGTTCGACGCCGATGACGTGCGCGACCTCACACCACTGTCTGCGGTCACGAAGGCAACGGCCGTCGGTATCCCGAGGCGTCTGGTGACGACGGTGGAGTCCCTCGCCTATGCGATGCACGTGGGTGTCGGTGAATCCGAAGTGGAAGGCCAGATTGGGGCCAGTCAATGGCAGGAGGCCGCCGCCCGCGGCAATGAGTCGCCTCTGCTCTAGCAACTACATGCAGATGCACTTGAGGATTGTTGCCCTATCCGCTCGCATGAGGCGGCACTCTGCGTCTCGGTCTCAAGAGCGTTCCAACGACGGGAACCCGTTGTCGTCCTGGGGGACCGGCCGGAAGACTTTGCCCTTTCTGAAGTGCTGCGCCAGATCCGTGGCGTGGTGACATGGATTCCGTGGGCTGACCCTGGCCTGCACGACATGTGGTTGTTCTCGCCTCGTAATCGCCTGCTGGTGACGAGCGCGTCGCTGACCCTCGACGAGACTCGACAGCAGATCGAGGAGAAGTGGCAGAAGCGCCCCGTCAGGTCGATTCAACCAAAGGAGGAAGAACATCCCTTCGACGTGGTGCACCCTGACGCCATCGACATCGACCACCCGTTAATGGTGGTCCTGAAGGACAGCTGGGACCAACCGCGTTCCCTGCCCGTCACCAGGGAACCTGATGGCACCCTTCAGGCATCTCTCTCGTTGGCTGCGGAAGTCCCGAACGGTCTGGATCCCGACAGGCACCGCTGGCAGGTCACCCTTACCGCCCCCAGTCACCCGGTGCCGCCGCTTCCTGTACTGGGTTCGCACGCCGTGATTGCCACTGGGCAGAACCCGTGGGAGACCTTTGTACGAGCTGCGGACGGGGGAGTCACCTACTGGTCCCACCGTTTCGACTTTGTCCCCAGCGGGGCTTCCCTGGCGGGTTCCCTTGCCTCCCCACGGCTGTCTTGGCCGGGTATCAGGAGCATCCTGAAGGTCGCCGCATCCGCCCAAGGCGCAGACGTCCGTCCGAGTCCCGCCGGAAAGCGGGCGGCCATCACCGAACGCCTCCTCGGTTCCAGGACGGCGCTGGAAGAGCTTGCTGCCAGCCCGGGGTGGGCGCTGCTGCGCATGTTCATGCCTGCGGTCGCCCCTGGAGGCTGCCCGGCAGGAAGCTGGTGGAAGCTCAAGTCGGCAACGGTTCTGTCCTGGGAGGCGATCGCTGCCCTCGATGACAACGGATGGGAGCCTGAGGCGCGGCGAGAGCAGGTGGATCAGTGGACGTCCCAGGGCGTACTGCGCCGAGGGCTGATCCTGGGCTGCGGCCACTGCCCAATCCTCGAGTTCTATCCCCTGTCGGAGATCAGCCAGAGCTATCTGTGCCGACGCTGCGGTGGGACCAACCAGCTGACAGGTGACCGCTGGAGACCCGTAGCACCAGAGCCCCGCTGGTTCTACGACCTGCATCCGGCAGTACTGGAACTCGTCAAGAACGATGGGGACGTACCCCTTCTGGCGACACGATTCCTCCGTAGTGAGTACTGGGCGCGTCAGGCGCTGGTTGGCGAGGAGTTCGAGCTCCTCATGGACGGCAACCCTTGTGTCGAGATGGACTTCGCACTCGCCACCGACCAGGAACTGTGGCTGGGAGAAGCCAAGAGCAACGACTCGCTCGGCAATACGCAGAGAGAACGGCAACGGGAGGCAGGCAAGCTTCTTCGGGGGTGTGCCCTGACCGGAGCAGCCGGCTTGATCCTGGCCACTGCCCACAGCCATTGGGCAGAAACGACCGTGGAAGCCGTAAGAACCGAGGTACTAGGGCGCCGCACGGCGAACAAGCCCGTGCCCAAGGTCCGCCTTCTGACGGGTCTGGGGACGTCACCGAAACTCGTCCCCTTGCCCCTATGAAGGTGCGCTTCTGACCTCCCTCTCACCGGTGGGCTCCACGGTGCGCCGGACGCCCCACGTCCCAGCCCCGCGGCGAGACACCCGCCATCCCAGGCTGTCCTCACGCTGAGATCGACGAGGCCGCAACCCGAGCGTGTCACGGCCCAGGGCTGGTCGGGTGCAGAGCAGGGAACTAGGTTGTCAGTGAGACTGGCAGCGCTTGGGGGATATGTGGACGAGCGGGAGTTCAACGAGACCGTTGCCCGGCTGATCCGTGAGGCGCGGATGCGTGCCGGGGTGACACAGGAGTACGTAGCGCGACGAGCGGGGCTGACGCGCGGTTCGATCACGAACATCGAGTCCGGAACCCAGTCCCCGCCTCTTTACCGGCTTGCCCTGATCGCCGCAGCGGTCAACGCGGAACCCACCGACCTGCTTCCCTCGCTCCACCTGGACGAAGCCTCCGGTCTTGCCGCGCGTCATGCCGCCGATGTTGCCGCGGTGTGGGCGCAGGCCTCGAAGAGCAGGAGTGCCGGTGGCGAAGGCTGACCTGGCGGCCCGCGGGCTGCTGCGGGAATTCCGGATCGATGCACCACCGGTCGATCCCTTCGCCCTGGCTGAGCACCTCGGCGTCCTAGTCGTCCCGCAGCGCATGGACGACGACGTCTCCGGCATGCTCCTGCGTAAAGACGGCGCCTGCGTCATCGGCGTCAACCAGGCGCACTCCTTCGAACGACGCCGCTTCACGACGGCACACGAACTGGGGCACCTGCGCCTGCACGAAGGACGCCCACTGATCCTGGACACCGATGCCCGAGTGAACTACCGCAACACGGTCTCGAGTATGGCCACAGACCGCGAGGAGATCGACGCCAACCGGTTCGCCGCGGCGCTGCTGGCTCCTGAGGACATGGTCCGCCGGGCGGCGCAGCACATCAGCTTCCGCACGACGGACGACCTGGTGCGGGTCCTGGCCAAGCGTTTTCAGCTGAGCGAGATGGCCATGACCTACCGCCTGATGAACCTCGGCATCGTCTCCGGCCCCGCGCACTGACGCCACCGGGCCGGGTTGCCGGCCCGGCCCCGCTTCCGCCGCGCACCCCCGGGCGCCGCCCTGCTGTGCGCCCTCCGGGCCCGCGCCCTCTTTACCCCTCCCGCCCCGGCCGCCCGAAGGGCCGACGGGAGAGGAGCCGAACCCGTCTCCGTCTCAACCACACTGAAGAGACGTCAGCCAAACTGACCTTCAAAAAGTGTCTTGCATCAGTGTCGCTGTGTGTGGTGCACTTGTTACCGCAGAGAGTGACCGGTCTCTGTGCATAACGGGTGGCCCCTGCTCGGCGTGAGGCCGACGGCACAGTCCACCCCCGGGCGGTACCGAGTGCGCGTGCCTGGCCATGATGGCCGGCATCGTCAACCGGACCGCACCGGCTCCCCTCGATGGCCAGCCGTCACCCAAGGCCATCCGCTGATGCCGCGCATCGGCCGACCCTCTGCCCAGTGCCATGGCCGGCCCCCTCCGCGAGCCCACACCAGGAACTCGCAAGCACACCCATGTCCGCAGCCGTGCGCCCCCTCACGGGCAAGCCCACGTGCCTTCCCGGTCCCTTCGTGCCCTATGCCGTCACGTCTCCCGCCGGCATGCCCCCACACCCATTTCGTCACCCTGAGCCCTCAGCCAGCTCGCCGCAGAAAGGAACCCTCACCATGCAGTGCCGCAAGAACTTCGACACCTTCCTCAAGAACACCGTGAACCTCAGCCAGGCCAAGCTCACCCTCCTCGACGTACGCGTCGAGGCCATCTACAAGGCCCTTAAGGCCGACCCCGAACTCGGCCCACTCATCCGCGGCAAGAAGCCCCAGGGCTCCTGGGCGCAGCGCACCATCATCAACCCGGTCGGCGACAGCGAGTTCGACGCCGACTTCATGCTCCACCTCACCGAGAACACCGAGTGGGCCGACAGCCCCAAGACCTACATCGACAAGGTCTACGCCGCGATCCACCGACACAGCATCTACGGCACCATGCCCCACACCCGCAAGTGCCGTTGTGTGCAGCTCAGCTACGCCAACTCCATGCACGTCGACATCGTCCCCTACCTTCAGCTGGCCGACGGCCGCGAGGTGATCGTCAACCGTGACGCCAACACGTGGGAGCAGACCAACCCGGCCGGGTTCACCGCCTGGATGCAGAAGAAGGACGGCATCGCCAACAGCAACCTGCGCAAGGTCATCCGCCTGATGAAGTACCTGCGCAACCACCGCGGATCCTTCACCGGTACCCGCTCCATCATCCTCACCACCCTGCTCGGCGAGCGCGTCGAGGAGATCAAGCCGCTCACGGACCCCGGCTGCTACAGCGACGTGCCCACCACCTTGCTCACCATCGTCGAGGACCTCGACCGCTGGCTGCAGGAGCGCTCCTACAAGCCCTCCATTGCCGACCCCTCCGGATCGGGCGTCACCTTCGACCACCGCTGGGACCAGACGACCTACAGCTACTTCCGGGCCCGCATCCACACCCACGCCCGCGAGGTCCGCGAAGCCTACGACGAGCCGGACTACGACCGGAGCGTGCGGCTGTGGCGCAAGCTGTTCGGCGACGCTTTCCCTGACCAGCCGCGTGCCACTGCCTCCCTCACCCCCACGGCGGCCAAGTTCGCCTCCCCGTTGCTGGTCACCACAACCTCCCGCACCGGGCGTGCCGGATGAGCAAGTACAAGCCGCCCGCGGCCCGCCCCAGCCGCTGCCAGCGCCGCCTCTTGGACCAGCTCACCACGCTGGCAGCCGCGCACGAGCCGGACCTGCGTATCACCGGCCGCGCCCATACCGACGCCGACGGTCTGGTCACCGTGCCCATCAGCGTCTGCACCGGCAGCATGCCGCACGCTTCAGGAGGACTGCAGCTCAAGGAGAGTGAGGACTTCCTCCTCACTCTGCCCGTCACCCCGATGATTCCGCCCCAGGTGCGCACCTCCCACATCCGGTTCGCCGGCACTCCCCACGTCCTGCAGGGTGATCGACTGTGCCTCTATCTCGACCCGGCTCGCGAATGGGATCCCGTCGCCGGAATCGCCCCCGTCATCAACCGCCTGTGGCAGTGGCTCTCCGACGCCGCAGCCGGCACGTTCGATCCCGCCACCGCGCTCTACCACCCCGTCGGCGGTGTCCTGCACCACACCCCGGGCGCTCCCACCCTCGTCGTACGAGAACCCGTCTCCCGCCGACCTCATCATCGACGCCACCGTCAGCATCACCGCCGAACGCTTCCTCGACCTCCTCGCCCAGCAGCCCCACCGCAAAGCCGTCCTGGCTCAGCTCGCCACGGACAGCCTCACCGCTAGCCTGGGAATCCTCACTATCGCCGCCCCCGGCACCCCGACCCCCCTGTCCACCATCGATCACACTGCCGGCGGCCACGTCCTTAACGACCCGAGCCTTGAGGCGTACCACGCACTGTGGGCCGAACCGGTCTCGGGCGACGAACTGCGCCCCACAAGAGGCTGCTCCACTCCCACCTTCCACGGCTCCGCCGCCGACCTGATGGCAACCACCGCCACCCTGGTCACCCTGCTGGGCACCCAGATGTGCCACCCCGTATCAGGAACCCACCTGTGCGCCCAGCCCCACACCGGGGCAGCCCCGGCACACCGCTTCATCCCTCACGCAACCGCGTAAGGAGCAATCCCCGCGTCGATGCCGGCGGCCCTGCATTCCCAGGCAGGGCCGCCGGGCGTCGGCAACAAGCCGCTTACCCGGGCCACACCCCCAGCGCAGCTCCGGCAGAAACCCGCACAGCCCGCCGCGGCCACACACCGCCAAGCCCCTGAGGAGAAGGCGCCGTACGGCGGGCCGCCGTACGCAGGTCAGCCGGGAACCTGCCCCACCTCCAAAGTGGGTACGTAGCTGCCCGCCAGACGCTCGTAGAGCACCAGCTGCGGGTGCACCTGCGGATGGTGAGCACGGCCCAGGGCGACAGCCGCGGAGAGGGGAACGGCAGGCAGGACATGCATGCGGCGCAGCGACTTCGCCACCCTTTCCAGCCGCGCGAGAAACATCCGCAGCGTTGCCTCCAGCTGCCGCAGTGACTCCCGGCACCGCAGTATGTCCGGACCGGCCTGCGCGCCCACCGGGCTGACCTCGTAGCGGCGCAGCGCTGAAAGCTCCCGCGGAACCTCATAGGGGGCGATGACCCCCGAGACGTTCACCACGACGACAGCCTCGTCCCCGTCCGGCCCGGCCTGAACCGGATGCGCGGCGAACTCGGTGACCGGGCTGCTCTCGGCAGGCCACACCCAGGACTGCTCGTGCCGGTGACGTTGGTAGATCTCCGTCGGCACGGTGTCGTCCAAGAGCGACCCGAGATAGACCAGCAACGGCAGACGCGCAAACCCAAACACGCTCACGTGCTGCACGGATTCCCGCTCTATCCCCGGCCGCAGCCGGTTGCGGACCACGTCACCGATGACCTCGGTCGCCTGCCGGTAGTAGTGACGGCTGGCCTCGGCGGCAGATTCCGCGTCCCAGGCAGCGGCTGCCTGCTCGCCGGGAGTATGCCGCAGATCTATCTCCACACCGTGCCGGGTGTAGGACTCCAAGTACAAAGGAAAACGGCGGCCCGCCGTCACAGCGTCCGCAGCGGTCTCCCGCGAAAGCTCCACCGCATTTCCGTGCACCGACCCCACCATCCGCACCACCGTGGTGGCCCTCTCCGGCCCTAGCGCGGTCAGGTGCCTGACACGGTCCTCGTGCTCCTGCTTCACACGGCGCAGCCACTCGACCGTGAAGACGTCCAGCGCGGCCTTCGCATCGATCTCCATATGCTGCTGGGCACACAGCAGCATCAGGTTGTCCGCCTCGTCTCGCAGCTCCTTCTCCAACGGATCCCCGCCCCGCGGCGAGCGCGGATCAGTGCTCTGCCCGACGATGTGCGCGACCTCCCCCAAAGGCAGCGTCCGTGCCGACATCGCCCCCTCCAGCAGATACGCATTGCACAGCATGCACCTGCCTCCACTGCGCACCCACACGGCGAGAACCGTCTTGGATGAAAGACGGCTCCGCTTTCCGCCGCCCCCGCTCATCAACACTGCCTCCGTCTCTCCCCCCCCCAGAACAGACGCTAGACGACATCTCCCCTTACCCCAGGGAGATTTGACAAGGCGCCTCGCACCCTCAAAGTGCATCTTTCGCTCAAGGAACGAGGGCTTTGGCAACTACGGTCACGTCGAGTGAGGAAGGCTCGCGGCGTGCGTGCACAGATGCCGTGCCCCGGAACGCAGCACCGGAGCGGTCGCACCCCCTCCGGCCGGGCGGGACTCCAGCCGATGATGGGCGCGGGCGGTGCCAGCAGCGGCCGGGCCTGCAGATGCCGGACGAAGAGAGCGGTGACCTTCTCCATAGGACTGATGGCCCTTCCGAATCCGCCGATCCTCTCCGGCGTATCCGTCGGTGCAGCCGGATCATCCAACGTTCAGACGGACACAGCGCTATGCCCACTCCATACCCAGCTCCCGGAGTGCCTCGAGCTGCTCCGCGGTGAGCCTGTCCCGCCTCGATTTGGTGTTGCTGTACCAGATGCCGAGCTTGGTCTCGGTCCCATCGGGCAGGACCTCCACCGCCTTCCGGGGTACGGGCCGGTCCGCGCCTTCCCGTTCGACCCACTGTGCGAGGGCGGCTACGCCTCTCTGGAAGGCCGCTGCTGCTTTCCCCGACGCCTTCCCGGCACCACCCTTGGCCGCCGGGGCTGTAGCGGGCCGTTCGACGGGCTTCACGCCCAGCCTGGACAGTCGTTCTTGCTGCTCGGCTGAGAGCTGCTTCCAGGTGCCTGGCTTGCGTTGCTGCTGGAGCCATCGTCCGATGTCGTCACCCTCGAAGACGATGCCGGGTGCGATGTCGGGCAGCACGCCGTCGGCTTCGGTGTCGGCCAGGTCCGCAAGCACCTTGTAGGGGCGTTGCCAGTCGAGGGGCCAGGGGCAGTTCCAGTCCGGGTCGATCTCCCCCAGCTGCTCCCCGCGTGAGGCGGCCCGTTCTGGGTCTTTGCCGAGGCCGTCTTTGCGGCGGAGGTTGGCCATGTGCTGTCCGATGGCCAGCTGTTCCCCGTCTCCCTCGCCTTCGCCCCAGACGGCGTCTTGTCGGGGTGCGAGGTGTCCGGTGGCCCGGTGGTAGGAGCGGAGTGCGGCGAGTTTGGTTTCCCATGCTTCGTCGCCGGGTTCCCAGACCATCCCGGCTTCGTCGAGGAGCTGTTTGCGGTGGGGGTCGAGTTCTCCGGCGCGCAGCGCTTTTCGCTGCTGATGCACCCATCGCCCAAGCGGGAACGTCTTCGTCGTCCCGACCTCGGTCTCGACGTCATACGGCACGGTATACAGGCCGGCAATCTCGTTCTCGGTACGCCAGCGGATCAGGGCCTGGTAGCCCTCGAGCCAGACCAGGGACTGGGGGCGGATGACGCGGCAGCGGGTGAGGGCGGCGATGTCGGCGGCGTCGCGGGGGGAGGCGAAGTTGACCACGACCGAGGTGACCCGGTCGGCCTCCTGCTGCGCCTGGCTGGTCTCCGCACCGTCACCGCCGTCAGTTCCCGCTGCGGGGGCGGGCCGGACGTGGATACGCCGCCGCTCGGTACCGTGTGTCAGGGCGCGGGAGGCGAGCTGGTCGACCATGCGTTCCGAGTGCGAGCGCAGGGCTTGGAGGATGTCGACCAGGGGCTGGTAGCTGGCCGAGGCGAGCATGTCCTTCGGGTCCTCGCCGGGCTGGAGGAAGACGGGGATGATGATCCGTGCGGTCTTGGTCGTGCCGTCGGAGTTGGGGCGCAGGGCGCGTCCGATGTTCTGGACGATGTCGACCTGTGAGCTGCGCGAGCCGACGATGCACACGGCCTCGACGCCGCGTAGTCCGGTGATGTCGACCCCGACCCCGAGCGCCCGTACGGAGGAGAGAAACGCCCGGTGCACGCGCCGGTTTTCAGCATTGATGCCGTTGGCGAACCGGTGGATCACCGCACGCCGGTGGGCGATGGGGTGGTCCCCGCACAGCCAGTCCGCCCACACTCGGCCCGGCGGCACGTGGCGGCCCGGCTCGAGCTCGTACAGCTCAGCATCGATCGAGGACGCGGGCAGTTCCTCGGCGCCGGCCAGCGCCGCCGCGGAGGCCTCGGCGGTATACAGCTCAGCGGCCGTGCGCGACATCTGCTCGGCGAACGCGGCCGCCTCCTCCACCCGCTGGTGGAACACCATCGTGGTGTGCAAATTCTGCTGCGCCGCATGCTCCAGCAGCGCCGCCTGGAGCAGGGCCATGCGCCGGCCACGCAGCGCGTCCTCCGACAGACCCAGGATCGGGTCCGGGTCGCGGATCTCCAGCACGTCGATCTCGAACCCCGCAAGGACCGACCGCTCCACCGCCTCCGCCAGCCCAAGATCGAAAATCCGGGTGCCGTAGGTGCTGGAGTCATCCTCCATCGACGCGATCACCACCTCCCGCCCGTCCCGGCCCCGCTGCGGCTTAGGCGCGGCGAGGATCCGCGGAGTCGCGGTCAGGTAGAGCCGGAAGTCGACAGGGATCCGGCTGTTGTCGTGGATCGCCGCCCACGGCCGCCCCATGTCCCCCGCAGTCATGTGCCCCTCATCCACAATGGCCAGGTCGAACGGGGCCATCCGCTGCCCGTACAGCCCCTCCCCGCCCGCCAGAGCCGCCTCCAACGGCCCCCGCACCGTCCGCCGCCCAGTGACGTCGGCGGGGTCCTCCCGGTCGACCAGGGAGGCGTACGTGGCGAACACGACCACCGGCCCCGCTCCTGCCCACAGAGCGAGCTGGATCGGATTGGTCGTGGTGCGCACCCCGAGCTGCTCCAGGACCTCGTCCTTGTCCACCGAGCAGACCGCGACCATAGGCGCGCGGTGCCCGACCCGGCGCCAGGACTGAGCTGTCTGCACGATCAGATCCAGGGTGGGCACCATGACGAGGATCCGCCCGCCCGGGAAGCACTCCAAGGCACAGGCGGCAGCGGTGATCGTCTTCCCTGTCCCGGTCGCGGACACCCCCGTGGCTCGGGCCCCCTGAGGGGGCACAGATGACCTTGCAGGGAATCCCACCCACTTACGGAAACTCGCCTTCTGATCGACCTGATGTTCCTTGAGCGGAATTGCAGACATTCCTTGCCTCCCCTTGCTGGATATTCCGGCGGTTCCTCAGACGGCTACGCCCGGGTGCCAATATGCGGATGAGTCGTCCCAGATAGACGGTTCGCCACGTGCCAACCGCCCAGCTTCCCGTCCCCGAAGGACGGCTTGTCGTCCGCGTCGTAGTGCCCGGCCTCGCGCGTGCAAAAGATGACGTCCCCGGCGGAGAGCTCCACCGTCCGCGCGGTGCACAGATCGCCCGCCTCACCCAGCGCCTCCAGCACCCGCCGCCGCTCCGTGGTGCTCGGGTGAGTACGCGGCAGCACGGTCTCCCGGACGAACGCCTCAAGGAGTACCAGCTCCGCCCGCCCACACTGCCTCACATCCGCGACAGCTACGGTCAGTTCACCGGCCTCAGACGACCGGCCGCCACGCCGCACCCACGGCCATCACGCCCTCGTCCCAAACCTTCCGCGAACACCTCGCTCCGCGAAGCCGGCACCATCCCGTCCCGTTCGACCACCTCGCTCTGTGCCCCGGCGACCGCCTCGGCCTCCACTGCGGCCACCAGGTCGTCCACCTCCGCCGCGCGCACACCCCGGGCCGCCAGGAGAGCGAACCGCTTCAACCGGGCGCTCGCGCCTGTCGTCTGGTGCTGCGTCACCCGGTGCAAAAAATCGCTGCTCAGCGCGGGACCCGAGTCCAGTAGATTCGTGGTGACCGGTCATCTGCGGCCGTTCCTATCAGAATTTAGGGAAGATTCCGGGAGGACTGCAGGTATCCCATATTTCTGCCAACGGTACATGCTGCATCAAGATGAGGCACGCGATACACCAGAGCCCGACACGAACGAGCGACCCCCACCGCAGCATAGGCAAGCGGAAGAAGTAGGCGAACCGCCGATAGACGGCGCACATCGGGGTACACGGGCCGGCATGGCACCGAAGACTGAACACCTCATGTCCCTGCGGGCCGTACGGCA
>NZ_BMTO01000030.1 GCF_014649715.1 Streptomyces lateritius | reverse complement strand
GCCCCCGCCCGGCGACTGCGAACTCATATCAGAGTGATGGTGATCATCTCTTCCGTACGACGACGAAATCGGCCAGTGCGGTCAGCTGCGCCCTGACCCGCTCGGGCATGTCCACCTCGTGCAGGGCATCGATCGCGACGGCGTGCTGACGGCGGGCCTCCTTGGAGGTCCATTCGCGGCCGCCGGCCTCCTCGATCAGAGCGGCGCGGGTGGCGAACTCCTCCTCGGAGAAGGAGTCGAGGTCGCTGCTCTTGGCGTCGGCGGCGAGCAGTTCGCCGAGCCGCTCGGAGGCCGGTCCGCCCGCGGCGAGTGCGGCGACGACCGGCAGGGACTTCTTGCGCTGGCGCAGGTCGCTCCAGGTCTGCTTGCCGGTGGACTCGGGGTCGCCCCAGATGCCGAGCAGGTCGTCGACGGCCTGGAAGGCGAGGCCGAGGTGGTAGCCGTACTCCTCCAGCTTGTCGGCCGTGCGGTCGTCGGCGCCGCCGAGGACGGCGCCGATCGAGACGGCGCAGGCGAGCAGGGCGCCCGTCTTGTTGCCCTCCATCTCCAGGCACTCCTCGACCGTGACCCGCTCGCGGTGCTCGTAGGAGATGTCCTGGGCCTGCCCGTCGATGAGCTTGCGCGTGGCGGTGGTCAGCCGGCGCGTGGCGCGGCCGGCCTCCACGGTGCCGAGTTCGAGCAGCAGCTCGTTGGCGAGGGCGAACAGCGCGTCGCCGACGAGGATCGCCTGCGCGGGGCCGTGCACCTTCCAGACGGTGTCGCGGTGCCGCCGCTGCTCGTCGCCGTCCATCAGGTCGTCGTGCAGCAGCGAGAAGTTGTGGACGAGTTCCACGGCGACGGCGCCCGGGACGCCGACCTCGGGGGCGGCTCCGGCGGCCTCGGCGGAGAGCAGCGCGAGGGCCGGGCGGACGGCCTTGCCCCCGTCGCCGTCGGCCGGGTTGCCCTGCGCGTCGATCCACCCGAAGTGGTAGGCGGCCACGGTGTCCATGGGCGGTGCGAGCCGGTCGACGGCCGCCCGCAGGACGGGGGTGGACAGGGTCCGCCCGCGCTCCAGCAGAGCGGTGACGTCCGCGGTGTCGACGGCCGGATTCACCGGGGGCACAGTCGGCACGGTCTCTCCTCTTGTTCCAGTACTCACACTCATGCCGCCTCCTGCAGCGGATGTTCATGGCGGCGGCCGAGGGCGGAGAGCGCGGCACCCGCGGCGCTGAAGCCACTGCGGACGGCGCCCTCCATGGTCGCGGGCCAGCCGGTGGCGGTCCACGCGCCGGCCAGGTACAGGCCGGGGGCGTGGGTGCGGGCGCCGGGGCGGAGCCGGCCGACGCCCGGTGTGGGGGCGAACGTGGCCGTCCGCTCCCGGGTGACGAAGAAGTCCCGGATCACGGCGCCCCGGGCGGCGGGGAGCAGCCGCTCCAGCTCGGGGAGGTAGCGCTCGCGCAGGACGGCGACGGGTTCGTCGATGTCGTCCTGGGCCGCGGACTGCGAGACGGCGAGGTACTGGCCGCCGCCCTTGAGGCCCGAGGAGTCGGTGCGGTCGAAGACCCATTGGACCGGGGAGCCCAGGGCCGTGAAGAACGGCTGCCTGAGCACCTTGCGGTCGTAGACGACGTGCAGGTTGAGGATGGGGGCGGTGCCGATGTCAAGGAGCCGGTCGGGGTCGTCGAGGGCGCCCTCGGGCAGCAGGTCACGGGTCTCGCGCTGCGGCACGGCGAGGACGACGGTGTCCGCGTCGAGCGTCTCCCCGGGCACCTCCACGGTCCACCGGCCGTCCTCCGTGCGTGAGATCCGCTCGGCCTTGGTGCGCAGTGCGGTGCGGACCCCGAGGGAGTCGAGGGCCTTGCGGGCCAAGGTGTCGTGGAGGTCGCCGAGCGGGACGTGCGCCCAGCCGATGTCGGCGGCGCCGGGCTCGGAGAGGAGCCCGGTCTTGAAGACCATGGCGGCTAGGCCCATGGAGGCGTGCGGTGCGGTGGCGTTGAGGGTGGCGACGCCGACGAGGTCCCACAGGGCCTCGATGGCGCGCGGCGACTGGCCGTGGCGGCCGAGCCAGGTGGCGAAGTCGATCCCGTCGAGCGCCGGGTCGGCGGGATCGAGCCGCTTCAGCGCGAGCGCGGCGCGCCCGACGCTCGCCCGTTCGGCGAGGGAGAGGTGGGGGTAGGTGGCCAGGCTGCCGGCGAGGTGGAGAGGTACGGGCAGGGCGCTGCGGCGCAGCCGTCCCAGGCGTGGGCCGCGGGGGTGGGCCACGTCGAGGACGGGGACGTCCAGTCGCGGCTGCAGCGGTGCCAGGTGGGCGCCCTCGACACGGTCGAGGAACCAGCGGTACGCGGTGCAGCAGCGCAGGTAGACGTGCTGCCCGTTGTCGATGGTGAGCTCGCCGCGCCGGAAGGAGAACGCGAGCCCACCGAGCCGCGGCCGCCCTTCGAGGAGCGTGACCCGGGCGCCGGCGTCGGCCAGCCGCAGCGCGGCGGTGATCCCGGCGAGGCCACCACCGACGACGACGGCGTGCGGCTGCCGGCCGCCGGCGGTGCCGTCGCCGCGGCCGGCGGTGCCGGGGTGCGGCGGCCGGGCGTCGGCCGCGGGTGCGGTGGGCCGCGTGGAGGTGTCCGTCCCGTCCCTCGGCTGCCGGCCGCCACCGGCGTCGGCCGCCGGCGCGGGGGTACCCATGTCGTCCGCGCTCACGCGGCCTCCCCTCGGGTCGTCGCAGTCAGGGACGCCGCCGCGCCGCGCGGGGTTGCCCGGCCGACGCTCTCGTACGGGCACCTCACACACGCCTCCTGGCGGTTCGTCGGGAGATGTGCCGGGTGTCGAGCCCGGAGAGGCCGCGAACGGCGACGTACGCCTTCTCGTGGCCGGGCAGCGAGACGCGGCCACGCAGCACCGCGTCGGGGTCGCGTTCGATCCGGTCGAGGAGGCGGCGGTAGATGCCGGCCATGGCGGCGACGCAGGCGCCGCTGCGCCGGTCGAGCATGGGCAGCAGGCGGTAGCCCTCGGCGAACAGGGCGCGGGCGCGCCGCACTTCGAAGTGCACGAGCCCGGCGAAGTCGGCGCCGGACGGCGGGGGGGCGCTCTCGAAGCCGTCGCCGCAGCCGAACTTGGCCAGGTCGTCGGCGGGGAGGTAGGTGCGCCCGTTCCCGGCGTCCTCGCGGACGTCCCGGAGGATGTTGGTGAGCTGCAGGGCGAGGCCCAGCGTGTCGGCGTACTCGGGGGCGCGCTCGGCGCCCTGCGCGCCGGGCTGGGTACCGAAGACGCCGAGCGAGAGCCGCCCGATGGCGCCGGCGACGCACCGGCAGTAGACCTTGAGGTCGTCCCACGTCTCGTACGTCTCGCCGCCCACGTCCATCAGGACGCCGTCGATGAGCTCGTCGAGGCCGTCGAGGGGGATCGGGAAGCGGCGGGCCGCGTCGGTGAGGGCCACGGCGACCGGGTCGGTGTCGTCCTCGTCGACGGCGCCCTTCCGGATCTGCTCCAGGAGCGCCCGGGTGGCTTCGAGCCTGTCCCGCTTCGCCTCGGGGGCGAGGATGCCGTCGCCGATGTCGTCGACGCGCCGCGAGAAGGCGTACAGGGCCGACATGGCCTGCCGCTTCTCGGTGGGCAGCAGTCGGATCCCGTAGGCGAAGTTGCGGGCCTGCTGTCCGGTGACGGCTTCGCAGTAGCTGTACGCGGCCTGCACCGGCGCGGACGTCTCCGTCTGTCCCTCCACGGTCCGGCTCACCCCTCTCTCCGCGCTCTGAGCAGGACCGTTCCCGCATGGCGCATCAGACTCGGCTTGGTGGGCTTGGGCGGGTTCGGCAGGACGTCGAAACCGGCGGCGGCGATCGCGTCGAGCGCGGCGAGCCCGCCGGCGGTGAATCCCGCGAGCAGCAGGCGCAGCCTGCCGTGGACGCTGCCCACCAGCGGCGTGCCGTCGTGGAGCAGGGCGCGGGCGCGTGAGGCCTCGAAGGCGATGAGGGCGCGTACCGAGGCGCCCGCGGTGGGCCGGGCGAGGTCGTCCTCGGTGACATGGAAGCGCTTCATGTCCTCGGCGGGCAGGTAGATCCGGTCCCGGCCGAGGTCCTCGGCGACGTCCTGGAGGTGCTCGACGATCTGCAGCGCGGTGCAGACGGCGTCCGAGCGCCGGACGCGCTCCGGGGTGGTGGTGCCGGTGATCGCGAGGACGAGACGGCCGACGGGGTTCGCGGAGAGTTCGCAGTACGCGACGAGGTCGTCGTACGTCTCGTAGCGGCGGACGAGCTGGTCCTGGCGGTTGGCCTCGATCAGGCCGGCGAAGGGCTCGGGGGTCAGCCCGCACCGCCGTACGGTCGGCTGGAGGGCGCGCAGCAGCGGGTGGCGGGGGGCTCCGTCGAAGACCCGCGCGAGATCGGCCTCGAAGGCGTCCAGCATCGCGAGGCGGTCCCCCGCCCGCTCGGGGCCGACGCCGAGGTGGCGGGCGTCGGCGCCGCCGGGGGCCAGGTCGCCGTCGCCGATGTCGTCGACGAGGCGGGCGTAGCCGTAGACGGCCATGAGGTCGTCGCGCCAGGCGCGCGGCAGGAAGAAGGGGGCCACGGGGAAGTTCTCGTCCGTGGCCTTGTCGAGCGTCGTGCGCGAGGAGGCGGGGCGCACCTGCCGGGATCGCGTCACCGGGGTCTGCCCGACGCGGGGACGGCGACACCCTCGTGGAGCTGGAGATTTCGCGTCATGGCCGTCACATCTCCTGTTCTACACTGCCGATCCAATCCATCCCATTTCGGACACGCCACCGGGCCGCCCCGGAGGGATGGGCCTCCCCGGGGAAATCGCCGCCCGACGGCAGGATGCCCAGGGGGTATCGCCCCACTTGCCACGAATCGGCACCGCTACAGCTTACGTTGTACAACGCCCGGTGCCGCGTCGGGGTGCCGGGCACACGGCGAAAACCTCACCGGCGCGCCAACTTTCCCTCACCCGGCGGCAGTTGCCGGAACCGGACCTTCAGTCGGCGCGCGCCCCGGAGACGACCATGGCCAGAGTCGACTCGACGACGTCCGCCCGGCGCTGCTCGGGAAGGCGGCGCAGCGGGCCGTCCAGCAGCGGGAGGGACAGTCCGTGCACGGCCGACCACGCGGCGGCCTCGACGGCCGGACGGGCCCGGCGCGGGATGCGGCCGGTGCGGGCCAGAGCGTTCAGCGCGTCCGTGAGCAGGGGGAACGCGCGGATCTCGGGCTCCGGCTCGGGTGCCCGGCCGACGCCCACTCCTCGCCGCAGGCCGGTCGGGGCGACAAGAGGAGGCTGGTGCGCGGCGCCTTCCCCGGCAGGGTGGTGGCGCGAGACGGGCGGGCCCCCGCCAGGTCGGCGGGGGCCGTCGTGAAGCGGTGCGAGGGCTACTTCGCGGTGTCCTTCTCGTAGGCCTTCAGGACCTCGTCGGTCGGCCCGTCCATCATGAGTTCGCCCTTCTCCAGCCACAGCACCCGGTCGCAGGTGTCCCTGATCGACTTGTTGCTGTGGCTGACCAGGAAGACCGTGCCGGCCTCCTTGCGGAGCTCGCGGATGCGTTCCTCGGAGCGGATCTGGAACCTGCGGTCACCGGTCGCCAGCGCCTCGTCGATCATGAGGACGTCGTGGTTCTTGGCGGCCGCGATGGCGAAGCGGAGCCGGGCGCCCATGCCGGACGAGTACGTGCGCATGGGCAGGCTGATGAAGTCGCCCTTCTCGTTGATGCCGGAGAAGTCGACGATCCCGTCGTACCGCTCGCGGATCTCCTCCTTGCTCATGCCCATGGCGAGTCCGCCGAGGATGACGTTGCGCTCACCGGTGAGGTCGTTCATCAGCGCCGCGTTGACGCCGAGGAGCGAGGGCTGGCCGTCGGTGTAGACCTTGCCGCTCTCGGTGGGGAGCAGCCCCGCGATGGCGCGCAGCAGCGTCGACTTGCCGGAGCCGTTGGAGCCGATCAGGCCGATGGCCTCGCCCCGGTAGGCGGTGAAGGAGACACCGCGTACGGCGTGGACCTTGCGGACGCCGCGGGAGACCTCGGCCTTGCCGCGGCCGAGGATCCGGCTGAGCGCCGCCGTGGCGCTGCCCTTGCCGCCGCCGCCGGTGTTGACCCGGTAGACGATGTGGACCTCGTCGGCGATGACGGTGGGAACGCGTTCCTGAGTGGTGTCAGCCACGGCCGTACCTTTCCTCGGCCTTCCAGAAGTAGACGAAGCCCCCGAGGCCGATCGCCAGGGCCCAGCCCAGCGCGGCCATCCAGACGTGGTCGGGCAGGTTCTGGGAGCCGTAGTCGTCGATGAGGGCGAACCGGATCAGGTCCATGTAGAGGGCCGCCGGGTTGTACATGAGCGTGTCGGCGATCCAGGCCGGCCTGTCGGCGAGCATCACCGGGATGGAGAACATCACGCCGGAGGCGTACATCCAGGTGCGCATGACGAACGGCATCAGCTGGGCGAGGTCGGGCGTCTTGGCACCCATCCTCGCCATGATCATCGCGAGTCCGACGTTGAACACGAACTGCAGGAACAGCGCCGGGACCAGCAGAAGCCAGCTCAGCGACGGATAGCTCCCGAAGGCGATCGCGACGGCGGCGAGCACGATCATGGAGAACAGCAGCTGCTGGAGCTGCTGGAGCGCGAACGAGATGGGCAGCGTGGCGCGCGGGAAGTGCAGCGCCCTGACCAGTCCGAGGTTGCCGGAGATCGCGCGTACGCCCGCCATCACCGAGCTCTGGGTGAAGGTGAAGACGAAGATCCCGGTCACCAGGAAGGGGATGTAGACCGCGGTCGACATGCCCTGGTCGGCGTTGAGGATCAGCCCGAAGATCAGGTAGTAGACCAGCGCGTTCAGCAGGGGGGTCGCCACCTGCCAGAGCTGGCCGAGCTTCGCCTGGCTGTACTGCGCCGTCAGCTTCGCCTGGGAGAAGGCGAGGATGAAGTGGCGTCTGCCCCACAGCTGGCGGATGTACTCGAAGAACCCGGGCCGGGCGCCGCTGACCGACAGACCGTACTTCGCGGCCAGCTCGGCCGGGGTGAGGCCGTCGTCGACGGACGGCGGGGCGCTCGTCGCGACCGCACCGTCGTGGGTTGTGTCACTCACAAGTCGAAACTTTCGTATCCAAGATGCGCGGCAAGTCGGGTACCACGGTGTCAGACGACCGGCGGGCGTCCCAGTCGGGTCAGCCGCCACACCGTACGCCATTTCATGGGCCGGCGCGGTCCGCAGGGGGTGGTCCAGCCTTCCCGGAAGCCGTCGGCCCATGCCTTGAGGGCGGGGACGGAGGGCCGCCGCGCCAGCGTGAGCAGCAGCCAGACGCCGAGATAGACAGGGACCAGAGGTGCGGGCAGGTTGCGCCGGGCCAGCCACACCCGGTTGCGGGCCACGTTGTAGTGGTACGTCGCGTGCCGGGAGGGAGGGGTGGTGGGGTGGAGCAGCACCATGTCGGAACGGTAGTCGATCATCCAGTCGGCGTCGAGCGCCCGCCAGGCGAGATCGGTCTCCTCATGGGCGTAGAAGAACGCGTCGGGCAGACCGCCGACTTCGGCGAACACCTTCGTACGGACGGCGTTGGCGCCGCCGAGGAAGGTGGTCACGCGCGAGGAGCGCATCGGGTCGGCGGCGCGCAGCCTCGGCACGTGCCTGCGCTGGGTCAGGCCGGTCTCCGGGTCCGCGATCCGGAAGCTGATGATGCCCAGCCTCGGGTCGGCCGTGAAGGCCTGCCGGACCAGCTCGGCGGTGTCCGTGTTGGCGAGCAGGCCGTCGTCGTCCAGGAAGAGCAGGACGTCCACATCGGTGCCACCGGGGCCGAATGCCTCGATGCCGACGTTGCGGCCGCCGGGGATGCCCAGGTTCTCGGGCAGGTCGATGGTGCGCACGCCGTCCGGCACCCCTGTCACGGGGGCGCCGTTGCCGACCACGACGACCTCGATCGGATCGCCGTCCTGCTTGGCGACCGAGTCGAGGAGCGCACGCAGGTCGTCGGGCCGGTTGCCCATGGTGATGATGACGGCGCCCAGCTTCATCGGCGTACTCACACTCTTCCTCACTTCAGCCGGCTCGACGCCAGGATCGACACCAGGTGCAGCAGCGTCTGGAGCAGCGCGATCCCGGCGAGGACCGCGACACCGAGCCGCGAGAAGAACAGGTCTCCCCTGACGGTGTCCACCACGGCCAGGGCCAGGATGAGCAGCGACGCCTCGATGCCGAGGATCAGCCGGTGGAACTTGAGCGCGCCGGCGGCCCGGCGGGCCAGCGCCATGCCGGAGGAGCGGGGCTCGGACGCCGACTCCTTGACGGGCGGCAGTCCGCCCTGGTGGCGGGCGACGCCGACGAGGTCGGTCTCCGCCTTGATCAGGATGGCGCCGAGGGCGGCGAGGGTGCCGAGGAAGGCCCACAGCCAGTCGATCCGGCCCGAGCCCCACAGGTCGGCCGCGCGCAGGCCGAAGCCCACGAGGACCGCCGCGTCGCACAGGTAGGCGCCGACCCGGTCCAGGTAGACACCGCCCAGCGAGAACTGCTGCTTCCAGCGGGCCACCTCACCGTCGACGCAGTCGAGCAGCAGGTAGAGCTGGACCGCGACGACACCCAGCACCGCGCCCCAGATCCCCGGGATCAGCAGGGCCGGGGCGGCGAGGACGCCGCACACGGTCATCACATAGGTCAGCTGGTTGGGCGTGACCTTCGTGCCGACCAGATGCCGGGTGATCCGCAGCGAGATCTCCCGCATGTACAGGCGGCCGCCCCAGTGCTCACCGCTGCGCCGGTCCTTCACTCCCGCCGGGTGGACGACCGGGCGCAGCTCAGCTACGGATGGTCTTTGCATAGTCGGCGTACGCGTCCCTGATCTCGTCGGTGGACAGGTCGAGGTGCTCGAGGATGGTGTAGCGGCCGGGACGGGTCTGCGGAGCGAACTCCACCGCCCTGACGAACTCGTCCACGGTGAACCCGATCTCCTCCGGGGTCACGGGCAGAGCGTGCCGGCGCAGCGTCTCGACCATCCGCAGCGAGCCCTCGGCGGCCCCGCGCAGGTGCATCGCGAAGGCGGCGCCGATGCCGCACTGCTCGCCGTGGCTGGCGGCGCGCTGGGGGAAGAGCAGGTCGAAGGCGTGACTGATCTCGTGGCACGCGCCCGAGGAGGGGCGGGTGTCGCCGCTGATCGACATGGCGATGCCGGACATCACCAGGCCCTCCGAGAGCGTGACGAGGAAGTCGTCGTCGCCCACGGTGCCGGGGTGGCGCAGGACCGCCTCGCCGGCGCTGCGCGCCATGGCCGCGGCCAGGCCGTCGACGGGCTCGCCCGTCTCGCGGTGCGACAGCTCCCAGTCCGCGATGGCGGAGAGGTTGGAGATCGCGTCGCCGATGCCGGAGCGGACGAAGCGCACCGGCGCGTCACGGATCACGTCGAGGTCGATGACCAGCGCGATCGGGGTCGGCACACCGTAGGAACCGCGACCGTTGTCGTTGTCCAGGGTGGAGACCGGCGAGCAGATGCCGTCGTGCGACAGGTTCGTGGCGATGGCGACCAGCGGCAGCCCGACCCGGGCCGCCGCGTACTTGGTCACATCGATGATCTTGCCGCCGCCGAGCGCCACCACCGCGTCGTACCGCTTGCCGCGCATGGCGTCGGCGAGCTTGACCGCCGCGTCGATGGTGCCGCCGTCGACCGGGTACCAGTCGGCCCCGGGGAGTTCCGCGGCGAACCGGTCACGCAGCTTCAGACCGGAGCCGCCGCTGATCGCCACGGCGATCCTGCCGTTGCTGGAGATCCGCTGGTCCGCGAGGAGCGCGGACAGGTCGTCCAGCGCTCCCCGGCGGATGTCGACGACGACCGGCGAGGGGATCAGCCGGGTCAGTACTGGCACGCGATGTCACGGCCCTTCGCCAGGTCGTCGTGGTTGTCGATCTCCACCCACTTCACCTCGCCGATCGGCGTGACGTCGACGGTGAAGCCGCGGTTGACGAGCTCCTGGTAGCCGTCCTCGTAGTAGAGGTCGGGGTCGCGCTCGAAGGTCGCCTTCAGGGCGTCGGCGAGCTCCTCGGCGGCCTCGGGCTCGATGAGGGTGACGCCGATGTACTCACCGGTGGCGTCGGCCGGGTCCATCAGCTTCGTGATGCGCTGCACACCCTTGCCCTCGGCGGTGATGACCTTCATCTCCTCGTCGGCGAGGCTCTTCACCGTGTCGAGGGCGAGGATGATCTTCCGGTCCTCGCCGCGCGCGGCGAGCAGGGTCTTCTCGACGGAGACCGGGTGGACGGTGTCGCCGTTGGCGAGGATGACGCCCTTCTTCAAGACCTCACGGGCGCACCACAGGGAGTAGGCGTTGTTCCACTCCTCGGCCTTGTCGTTGTCGATCAGGGTGATCGAGACGCCGTACTTGGCCTCCAGGGCCTCCTTGCGGTCGTACACGGCCTCCTTGCGGTAGCCGACGACGACGGCGACCTCGGTGAGGCCGACCTCCGCGAAGTTCTTCAGCGTCAGGTCGAGGACGGTGGTCTCACCGTCGACAGGCACGAGGGCCTTCGGGAGCGTGTCGGTGTAGGGGCGCAGACGCCGTCCGGCACCGGCTGCCAGTACGAGGCCAATCATGCTGTTTCTCCTTCGTCATGTACGGCAGGTGCTCCGGAGGACACCCAGAAACGGATGGACTCCACGAGCACCAGGAGCGCCACGGCGGCCGCGAGGGCGGTGAGCGCCAGGGTGAAATCGGTGCCGCGGTTCACGAGCAGGGCGGCGAGCACGGTCACGAGAAGCGTGCGGCCCTCGTGACCCCCGATGGTGCGCACCAGCCACGCGGGCGGCGCGCCGGTGCCGCCGCGGATGCGGTACACCGTGTCGTAGTGATGGTAGGCGACCGCCGCGACCAGCCCGAATGCGGCGGGCAGAGCCCCGGGGACCTCGGAGCGGGCCGCGAGGATCAGCACCGTGGTGTACTCGGCGGCCCGCAGGACGGGCGGGACGAGCCAGTCCAGGGCGCCCTTGAGGGGGCGGGCGACGGCGAGCCCGGTGAGGACCGCGTACGCCAGGGCGGCGATCACCGTGAGCGCGCTGCCGACCGGCTGCGTCCAGGCGACGGCGATCAGCAGGGCGGCGCCGGCGACGGCCGGGAGCAGCGGCGGCGGCGCGAGGCGCCGGCCGGCCTTGGCGACCAGTTCGCCGAGGGGGCCGGTGTCCGCGAGGTCGGCGAGCGCCTGTGCGGCCCGGGCCGTCCGCTTCGCCTTGCGGGTCAGCGAGCGCAGGACGCGCCCCGCCGCCGTGTAGCAGGCGCCGAACGCGCAGCCGATGATCAGCGCCCAGAAGACGATCCGAGGAGTGGTGACCGCGGTGAGGACCGCGATCATGGCCCAGCGCTCGCCGATGGGCAGGATGATCATCCGGCGGACCCAGACGGTCCAGCCGACACTGTCCAGACGGCTGGAGAGGGCCGCGGTGGGGCTGGTGTTGGCCGTGGCGTCGTGGTTGGCCTCGTTGAACGAGAAGTCCACGACATGGCGGCAGGTCATCAGGACCATCGCGCCGAGCGCGAGTGCCCACACGTCGTCGCCGCCGCGCGCCGCACCGAGGGCGAGGCCCGCGTAGAAGGAGTACTCCTTGGCGCGGTCGAAGGTGGCGTCGAGCCAGGCGCCCATCGTCGAGTACTGCAGGGAGTAGCGGGCGAGCTGCCCGTCGGTGCAGTCCAGGACGAAGGAGACCAGGAGCAGGACGCCCGCGGCGATGTAGCCGCCGCGTTCGCCCGTCGCGGCGCAGCCGGCCGCGAGCAGGGCGGTGAGCAGCGAGGCGGTGGTGACCTGGTTGGGGGTCAGCCCGCGCCGCGCGCACCAGCGGGCGACGTAGCGCGAGTACGGACTGATGAAGAAGGTGGTGAAGAAGCCGTCGTGGGCCTTGACCGCCGAGCGCAGGCGTACGGCCTCGTCGTCGACGGCCGCCACGTCGGCGCGCGCCCGGTGGCGGGCCTCCGCGTCGGCCGGTACGGCGGCGACGAGCGTGCCGAGCTGGGGCCGGTGCACGGCGACGCCGTCCGCGTCGAGCGCGTCGGCGAGCAGGGTGGGGAGGTCGTCGGTGTCGCGCGGGGCGCCTGGCTCGGTCGGGTCGCCGGGCTCCGGGGCGCCGCCGGCAGGACTGTCGGGGCCGCGGGTGCCGCCGGGGCTTTGGGAGGCCGCCTCGACACGGGCGTCGGTGGCGGCGCCGGACCGCGTGGGGTCCGTCGAAGCGTCCGCCGACGCGTTCTCGGTGCCGGGCACGACGGCCGGGACCGGGAGGGCGGCGTCGGGGCCGGATCCGGGGCCCGGCACGCCCGCGCGCGGGGCGTTCAGCGCACGGGCCAGGGCCGGCCGCGCCTCGCCCTGCGCGGCGAGCGCGCCCGGAACGGCGGCGGCGGGGAAGCGGGGGTCCGTGAGGGCCAGGCGCAGCGCGTGGAGGTGTCCGACGAACCGGGGATCGACGACGGCGACCCGCTCACCCGCCGGTACGGCGGCGAGCAGCGTGCCCGTCTCGTCCGGACCGGAGGCGACCTTGACGTCGAAGCCCAGCGACCGCAGATCGCCGTCGAGCGACGATCCGGGTACCGGCTGACCGGTGAGGATGGCGGTCGACAGACGAACTCACTCCTTGGAGCTGACGGGCGGGCCGGCGGGGCCCATGGCGCGCCCCGGGGCACGGCGGCTCGGCCCGGCATGGGCGGCGGCACGTCGGCTGAGGCTATCGGATGAACCAAGCGGGAGTTCACCGAGGCTTTGCGGTGCGGACGCCCCCGGGCCCACTCCGCTCCGCGTGAGTGCGCCGCGCCCTGCGGAGATCATCATGGGTGATCGACGCCCCGCCCCACAAACCGCCGGTGCCCGGGCCCGGGCCCGCCGCTCTCCCGCCGGTGGGGGCTGATCGTCACCCCACTCTGACCTGCGGACATAACCGCAGGTCAGGGCATATGACAACGGTGTTCAGTGCCGTGTTGCGGATACCCCCCTCCCGTAGTTCACTTGCGAGCCGGGGCACAGAGACGACAGGAGCGGGAGGCCTTTTCATGGGGGCTGGACACGACCACGGGCACAGCCATGGAGGATCGCCGCCGACGGGAACGGCAGCGGCGGCCTACAAGGGCCGGCTACGGATCGCGCTGGCCATCACGCTGTCCGTGATGGTGATCGAGATCATCGGTGGCATCGTCGCCGACTCGCTCGCGCTGATCGCCGACGCCGCCCACATGGCGACCGACGCGGTCGGTCTCGCGATGGCGCTGCTCGCGATCCACTTCGCCAGCCGTCCCCCCACCGACAGGCGCACCTTCGGGTTCGCACGGGCCGAGATCCTCGCCGCCCTCGCGAACTGTCTGCTCCTGCTCGGTGTCGGCGGATACGTGCTCTACGAGGCGATCCAGCGGTTCGTCGAGCCGGCCGAGACCAGGGGCGGGCTGACCATCGTCTTCGCGCTGATCGGTCTGGTCGCCAACATGGTCTCGCTCTCGCTGCTCGTCCGGGGCCAGCAGGAGAGCCTCAATGTGCGCGGCGCCTATCTGGAGGTGCTCGCGGACGCGCTCGGCTCGGTGACCGTGCTCATCTCGGCCGGGATCATCCTGGCCACGGGCTGGCAGTACGCGGACCCGATCGCCTCGATCCTCATCGGCCTGATGATCGTGCCGCGCACGGTCAAGCTGCTGCGCGAGACCCTGGACGTGCTCCTGGAGGCGGCCCCGAAGGGCGTCGACATGGCGGAGGTACGGGCGCACATACTGGCGCTGCCGGGCGTCGAGGACGTCCACGACCTGCACGCCTGGACGATCACCTCCGGGATGCCGGTGCTCTCTGCCCATGTCGTGGTGGACCAGGCGGCCCTCGACTCGGTGGGCCACGAGAAGATGCTGCACGACCTGCAGGGCTGCCTCGGCTCGCACTTCGACGTGGAGCACTGCACCTTCCAGCTGGAGCCGGCCGGTCACGCGGCGCACGAGGCGAAGCTCTGCCTGTGAGCCGCCTGAGCCCGTGAGCCTTGTCCGCGGCCCTGTTAGTCTCTTCGTACAAGCGTGAGGTGGGAGAGGAGCTGAGGTTGATGACCGTCGCGATGGAGGCTGCCCAGTGCGGCAGCGCCCGGTCCAGCTTCAGCTCCCGGGTCTCTGGCTGACCTGATCCCGGTTCGTCCGTCCGAACCGTTCGTCATCACGTCGGCCCGGGGCCCTCTCACACAAAGGGCTTTTCACGTTGTCCGACAACGCTCTGTACGACGCCTTCTTCGCCCTGCACCACGGTCTTCCGCGGCAGGGCCCCGGCTCGGATTCCACCACCCGCCGCCTGCTCGCCCTCGCCGGCCCGCTCCCCGAGCGTCCGCGCGTCCTCGACCTGGGCTGCGGGCCCGGCCGTTCCGCGCTGCTCCTGGCAACCGAGGCCGGCGCCGAGGTGACGGCGGTGGATCTGCACGAGCCGTTCCTGGAGGAACTCCGGCTCGCCGCCGCCGCCCGCGGGCTCGGCGACTCCGTCCGCACCCTCAACGCCGACATGGGCAGGCTCCCGTTCCCGGACGGATCCTTCGATCTGGTCTGGGCCGAGAGTTCCGCCTACGCCCTCGGCTTCGACACCGCGCTGCGCGAGTGGCGCCGGCTCCTCGCGCCCGGCGGCACCCTCGTGCTCACCGAGTGCGAGTGGACCGTCGACCGGCCCGGTCCGGAGGCGCGCGCCTTCTGGGAACAGCACTACCGGCTGCGCACCACCGCCGAGAACACCGCGGCGGCGGTCGAGGGCGGCTACCACGTCCTCGGGGTCGTGCCGCAGCCCGAGAGCGACTGGGACGAGTACTACGGCCCGCTGTCCGAGCGGGCCGACGCCGCCGACCCCGCGTCCCCGACCATGGCCGAGGCTCTCGCCTCGACCCGCGCCGAGATCGCCATGCGCCGTGACCACGGCGGCGAGTACGGCTACACCGGCTACGTCCTGCGGCCTGCCGACGCCCGGTGGCGCACCCGGGAGGAGACCGCCGCCGACATCCCCGCCGTACGGGAGATCAACGCGGCGGCCTTCGCGACCGCGCAGGAGGCCGCGCTGGTGGACGCCCTGCGCGAGGACACGGAGGCCTGGCTGCCGGGCCTGTCGTACGTCGCCGAGGCGCCCGACGGGACCGTGGTGGCGTACGCGCTGATCACCCGCTGCCGGGTCGGGGACGCGCCGGCGGCGGCGCTCGCCCCGGTCGCCGTGGCCCCGGCGCATCAGCGCGGGGGCGCGGGGCAGGCCGTCGTCCGGGCCGTGCTCGACGCGGCGCGGCTGCGCGGGGAGCGGCTGGTGCTGGTGCTCGGCCACCCGGAGTACTACCCGAGGTTCGGCTTCGTCCGGGCCTCGGAGTACGGGATCGCGCCAGGTTGCGAGGTGCCCGACGAGGCCGTGATGGCGCTGGTCCTCGACGGTTCCGGCGAGGTCCCGCGGGGCATGATCCACTATCCGGCGGCCTTCGGCGTCTGACGCGGTTCCCGCTCCCACCGCACCCGGGTGTACTCCGGTGTGGTGGGAGCGGCCATGTCCGGCCTCCGAAGTACGGACAAGCCGCTTTTGTGCGGCAGACTGAGGGGGCCCCACCGGGCCGAGGACCGAAGCGAAGGATGGGTATGCCGACCACACACGACACCGCGGCACACGGCTCGCGGAACGGAGTCTCCGCGACCGGGTTCTCTCCGGACGGGATCTCCGCGGACGGCGTCCCGGCGTCGATCCTCCTGGAGCTGGTCGACGAGGACGGCAACACCATCGGCACGGCGGAGAAGCTCGCCGCCCACCAGCCACCGGGGCAGCTGCACCGGGCGTTCTCCGTCTTCCTCTTCGACGAGTCGGGCCGGCTGCTGCTGCAGCGCCGCGCGCTCGGCAAGTACCACTCCCCCGGTGTCTGGTCCAACACCTGCTGCGGTCACCCGTACCCGGGCGAGGCGCCGTTCGCGGCCGCCGCCCGGCGGACGTACGAGGAGCTGGGGGTCTCGCCCTCGTTGCTCGCCGAGGCGGGCACCGTCCGTTACAACCACCCGGACCCGGCCTCGGGCCTGGTGGAGCAGGAGTACAACCACCTCTTCGTCGGCATGGTGCAGGCCGAGCTGCGGCCGGACCCGGAGGAGGTCGAGGAGACCGCCTTCGTGACCGCCGAGGAGCTGGCCGAGCGCCACGCGGTCGCGCCGTTCTCCGCCTGGTTCATGACGGTGCTGGACGCGGCGCGCCCGGCGGTCAAGGAGCTGACGGGTCCGGCCGGGGGCTGGTGATCCCCGTCGCCGGCACGGGCCCGGTTCCCGGTGCGGGCAGCCCCGTCGCGGGTACGGGCCCGGGCGCCGAGCCCGTACCGGGGGCGGGTCCCGTCCCCGGCGTGGGGCCGATGCCCCCTGGCGGAACGTTTCCCGGCGCCTGACCTGCCGTCGCCGCCGCTCGCGGAACGAGGGGCAGCGCGGCCCAGATGATCTTGCCGCCGCTCGCGGTGTGCTCCACGTCGCACGCCCCGCCCGCCTCCAGCGCGATCTCCCGCACCAGGAGCAGCCCTCGGCCACCGGTCTGGCCGTAGTCCGCCACCAGGGCCTTGGGGCGGTACGGATGGTTGTCCTCGACGGACACCCGGATCCACTCCGCGCCGATCGCCACCTCCACCGCCACTTCGGGGGAGAGCAGTGCCGCGTGCTTGACCGCGTTGGTGACCAGCTCCGACACGATCAGGAGCAGGCCCTGGACCGTGTCGTCGTGGGCCGGTACGCCCTGCCGGGTCAAGAGGTCGCGGACGGCGTGCCGGGCCCGCGGGACGGAGACGTCGACCGCGGGAGCGGTGAAGCGCCAGACCCCTTCGTAGGACGGTGGCCGGGCAGGGACGCTCCCGCGGCTCTCCATAGTCCGGCTCCCACCGTCGTGCTCGATTGTCGCCACGAGGTCGAGTCTTGGTACTCCGCAGGTCCGGACGGGCCACTGACCAGAAGTCGACACTTATCGACCGCCTTCGACCGATTGAGTATGCCAACGTCAGTTGTTCGACTGCTCCTGACCTTCTTCTGACGGCTTCGGAAGGGGCCCGTCAACAGCGGTCTGCGGGGCCACCATACTGACGATCCGCCGGCCGCCGACACCGATCGCGATCAGGCCCAGACCGTCGAAGAGCAGCGCGAGCGAGAAGAAGACGCCCAGGACGTAGCGGCTGCTGTCCGGCCAGTCGAAGAGGACGAGCAGACCGAGCAGCAGCCCGAACGCCCCCTGCAGGAGCGTCCAGCCGAACTGCGGTCCGCGCACCACCACACTGCCGACCAGACGGAACACCCCGCCGGTGAGGAAGAGCAGCGCGGCGAACATGGTGAGCGCCTCGGCCGACCCCTCCGGATGCCGGATGACGACCAGTCCGGCCGCGATGTTCAGCGCGGCCACGACCACCGCGAGCCAGAAGTAACCGGTGCCGCGCGACTCGATGGCGTGGAGCAGGCCCACGACACCCCCGATGAGCAGCAGCCAGCCGAAGAGGAGCATCGAGGTGAGGGTGGCGACCCCGGTGTAGACGAGACCGACGAGCCCGCCGACGGCGAGCACGGCTCCCAGGGCGACGAGCCAGCCGAAGCTCCGGACGAGTTTCCTGCCCTCGCGTACGGGGTCGGGGTCGTGGTCCCGGACCGGGCCGTGCGGGTCCCGGCCCTGCGGGTCCTGAGCCATCGGCGCCTCCTCCTCGCACCCCCTTCCTGATCGTACGTTCGGGTCCTGTGGATAGCATCCGGCGCATGGAGCCACAGCTGAAGGCAGTCCCCGCCGACGGGGTCGCCGGGGTCGCCGGGGTCGTCACCGTCGTCATCTCGAACCCGGCCAAGCGCAACGCGATGACGGCCGCGATGTGGCGCGCTCTGCCCGGTCTCCTGGCCGATCTCGCCGCCGACCGCGACGTCCGCGCGCTGGTCCTCACGGGCGAGGGCGAGACCTTCTGCGCGGGCGCGGACATCTCCACACTGCGGGAGCCGGGCGACGAGCAGCAGGCCCTCGCGGTACGGGCCGAGGAGGCGCTCGCCGCCTTTCCCAAGCCCACGCTCGCGGCCGTCCGCGGCTACTGCGTCGGCGGCGGGAGCCAGCTGGCCGCCGCCTGTGACCTGCGGTTCGCCGAGGAGGGCGCGCTCTTCGGGGTCACGCCCTCGAAGCTCGGCATCGTCTATCCGTCCTCCTCGACCCGCCGCCTGACGTCGCTGGTGGGGCCCTCGGCCGCCAAGTACCTGCTCTACTCCGGCGAGTTGATCGACACGGAGCGGGCGCTGCGCACCGGTCTGGTGGACGAGGTGCTCCCGGCCGGCGAACTGGGCAAGCGGGTGGCCGAGTTCTCCCGCGTCCTCGTGGGTCGCTCGCAGCTGACGCAGGCGGCGGCGAAGGAGTTCGTGGACGGCCGCACGGACCGGGACGCCCACTGGGCGGAGCAGGCGCGCGGCAGCGGCGACACCGCGGAGGGTGTCACCGCCTTCCTGGAGCGCCGCGCGCCCCGCTTCACGTACGGGATCTGAACCGGCCCGGGGCCCGGCCCCGCTTCTCGCCGGACCGGCCGGTCCCTCGCTGAGCCCTTCTGCTCAGTCCTGCCGGGCGAGGACCCTCTCCGCCTTGGCACGCCAGTGCGCCACGATCTCGGCCGGGGCCTTCCCCGGC
This sequence comes from Streptomyces lateritius, assembly GCF_014649715.1. GTDB lineage: Bacteria > Actinomycetota > Actinomycetes > Streptomycetales > Streptomycetaceae > Streptomyces > Streptomyces lateritius. The sequence goes on along the minus strand of NZ_BMTO01000030.1, from coordinate 5,364 downwards.
GAGCCCGCGTCGTAGGGCGGTTGCGGGTCGTACTCGGTCAGGAGCTGGACCGTCTGCGCCGTCGCGTCGCCGGAGATCCGGCCGATCAGGTGCAGGGCCATGTCGATGCCCGAGGAGACGCCGGCGGCGGTGACGTACTTGCCGTCGAAGACGACCCGCTCACCGGTGGGTTCGACACCGAACGGCGTGAGCTCGTCGAGCGCGAGCCAGTGACTGGTGGCCCGGCGGCCGGCGAGCAGTCCCGCGGCGGCCAGCATCAGGGAGCCGGTGCAGACGGAGGTGGTCCAGGTGCTGGTGGCGTCGGCGGTACGGAGCCAGGCGAGGATCTCCGGGTCGTGCATCGCCTCGCGCGAGCCGGGTCCGCCGGGCACCAGGACGATGCCGGGGTGCGGCACGTCGGCGAGGGTCCGGTCGGCGACGAGGGCGAGGTTGCCCTGGTCGTTGCGGACCGGACCGGTCTCGCGGGAGACGAAGACGGTCTCGGCACCGGGGAGGCGGGCGAGCATTTCGTAGGGGCCGACGGCGTCGAGGGCGGTCAAGCGGTCGTAGAGAAGGACGGCGATCTGCATGGAAATCCTTATCGGTCGGTGGTCGGAACAGGGGCGTGGAAGCGGCGTCGGTAGTCGGCCGGAGCCGTGCCGAGCGCCTTGACGAAAGCGCGGCGCATGGCCTCGGGAGTGCCGTAGCCGGCGGCCCGGGAGACCTCCTGGACGCCGTGGGTGGACTCCTCCAGGAGCCTGCGGGCGTGTTCGAGCCGGACCCGGTCGACGTACCGCCCCGGGGTGGTGCCCGTCTCCGCCTGGAAGGCGCGGGCGAAGTGGCGGGGCGACAGGCGGGCGCGGGCGGCCAGCGCCTCGACGGAGAGGTCGGCGTCGGGATGCTCGGTGATCCAGTGCTGCAGCTCGCGCAGCGGCTCACGGCGGGCCGTCTGAGCGGCGAGCTGCGCGCTGAACTGCGCCTGGTTGCCGGGGCGGCGCAGGAAGACGACCAGATGGCGGGCGACGGTGAGCGCCGCGTCCCGGCCGAGGTCCTCCTCCACCAGGGCCAGCGCGAGATCGATGCCCGCGGTGACTCCTGCGGAGGTGGAGAGCCTGCCGTCCCGGACGAAGATGGGGTCCGGGTCGACCTCCACCTCGGGGTAGCAGCGGGCGAGGTGGTCACAGGCGACCCAGTGGGTGGTGGCCCGGTGTCCGTCGAGCAGTCCGGCCTCGGCGAGCAGCAGCGCACCCGTGCAGACGGAGACGAGACGCTCGGCGTGCGGGGCGTTCGCGCGCAGCCAGTCGATCAGCCGCGGGTCCGGGTTCCGGGTGCCCTCGCCGCCCGGGACGAGCAGGGTGTGCGGGCGGTCCGCGGCGGCGAGCGCGGTGTCGGGCAGCAGGCACAGTCCGCTGTGGGTGCGGACGGGGCCGCCGTCGAGCGAGGCGGTACGGATCGGGTAGGCGCCGCCGCTCCCGTCGCCGTGCTGCCCGCCGAGGCGGCCTGCGAAGCGGTCGGCCCCGGCGAAGACCTCGACCGGTCCGGTCACGTCCAGGCTCTGCACGCCGTCGAAGAGGACGACGAGTACGGGTCGCTGCGTCATGCCCCCATCCTTCGCGGAGGGCGGGACGTCCGCAACGACGAGCACCCCACCTTTCCTGCCATCGCGGGCCCGGCGGTTCCCGTCGTACCGACCAGTCGGTAACGTTCGGCCCATGACGACTGCTCTGCCGCCGCGCGCGGGACGCCGCTGCCACAACGCCCTCAACCCGCTCCACTCGACCCTCTACTTCTCGCCGGACCTCGACCGCGAGTTCCAGGGCATCCGCATCGAGGACCCCGCGGCCGTGCGGCTCGCGGCGCGCAGCGCCCCGCTGGGCGCGGTGGGGGCCGGAACGGTCGCCGCGACCTTCTACAACTACAACGTCGAGCTGCTGGCGAAGCACCTGCCGGCCGTCTGGGAGACCGCGGCGCCCGAGGCCGTTTTGGCCGCCCGGCTGCGTACCGCCGACACCACCCTGCGCCGGCTGCTCGGCGAGGAGACGGTCACCTCGCCGGAGATGGCCGAGGCCGCCGAGCTGGCGCTGCGCGCCACGGAGGCCTGCACCCGGCACGCCCGGCCGCTGTACTCGGCCAACGCCGACCTGCCCGTGCCCGACGAGGCCCACCTGAAGTACTGGCACGCCGCCACCCTGCTGCGCGAGCACCGCGGCGACGGCCACCTTGCGGCGCTGCTCTCGCTGGACCTCGACCCGGTGGAGGCGCTCGTCAGTCACACCGCCACCGGCAAGGGCATGGCACCCCGCTGGGTCCTCGGCTCCCGGGGCTGGCGGCGCGCGGACTGGGAGGCGGCGGCGGAGCGGCTGCGTGACCGGGGCGTGCTGGACGCCGAGGGCGAGCTGACACCCGCGGGCACCGACCTGCGCGCCGAGCTGGAGGAGATGACGGACCGGCTGGACCGCGCCCCGTACGAGCATCTGGGCGCGGCGGGCGTGGAGCGGCTCACGGAACTGGGCCGGGGCTTCCTCTTCGCGGCGGCCGGCGCGGGCGCCTTCCCACAGGACCTGACCGGCAAGGGCTGAATTCCGGACCGGGGCCGGATCGCGCTCGGGGTGCCTCGCCGCGCGGGGGCGGGGCGCGTGCGGCGTTCCGAGGGGCGACCCGGCACAATGCAGTCGCAAGCTTGAGGCACGAGAAGGCGAGTCGGAACACCGTGACGACGTCCATCGAAAGCACAATCGCCGAGGAACTCGGCGTACGCGAGCGACAGGTGAGGGCGGCCGTCGAGCTGCTCGACGGCGGCTCGACCGTGCCGTTCATCGCGCGCTACCGCAAGGAAGCGACCGAGATGCTCGACGACGCGCAGCTGCGCACGCTCGAGGAGCGGCTGCGTTATCTGCGGGAGCTGGAGGACCGGCGGACCGCCATCCTCGAGTCGGTGCGCGAGCAGGGCAAGCTGACCGCCGAGGTGGAGGCCGCGCTGCGGGCCGCCGATACCAAGGCGCGGCTGGAGGACATCTATCTGCCCTTCAAGCCCAAGCGCCGCACCAAGGCGCAGATCGCCCGCGAGGCCGGTCTGGAGCCGCTGGCGGAGGGGCTGCTCGCGGACCCGTCCGTGGAACCTGCGGCCGCCGCCGCGGCCTTCGTCGACGCCGACAAGGGAGTCGCGGACGCCGCCGCCGCGCTGGAGGGCGCCCGCGCGATCCTGACCGAGAAGTTCTCCGAGGACGCCGACCTCATCGGCGAGCTGCGGGAGCGGATGTGGAGCCGGGGCCGGCTCGCCGCCAAGGTACGGGAGGGCAAGGAGGAGGCCGGCGCGAAGTTCGCCGACTACTTCGACTTCGCCGAGCCGTTCACCGCGCTTCCCTCCCACCGGATCCTCGCCATGCTGCGCGGCGAGAAGGAGGACGTCCTCACTCTGGAGCTGGAGCCGGAGGAGCCTTCCGAGACGCCCGGCCCGTCCTCCTACGAGGGAATGGTCGCGCATCGCTTCGGGATCGCCGACCGCGGGCGTCCGGGCGACAAGTGGCTCCAGGACACGGTCCGTTGGGCCTGGAGGACCCGGATCCTGGTACACCTCGGGATCGATCTGCGGCTGCGGCTGCGCACGGCGGCTGAGGACGAGGCGGTACGGGTCTTCGCGGCGAACCTGCGGGACCTGCTGCTCGCGGCGCCGGCCGGGACGCGGGCGACGCTGGGCCTGGACCCCGGTTTCCGTACGGGGGTGAAGGTCGCCGTCGTCGACGCCACGGGCAAGGTCGTGGCGACCGACACGATCTACCCGCACGTCCCGGCGAACAAGTGGGACGAGTCGCTCGCGAAGCTCGCGCGGCTCGCCAAGGAACACGCGGTCGAACTGGTCGCCATCGGCAACGGCACCGCCTCGCGCGAGACGGACAAGCTGGCGGCCGATCTCATCGCCCGTCACCCGGAGTTGAAGCTCACGAAGGTGATGGTCTCGGAGGCGGGCGCCTCGGTGTACTCGGCCTCCGCGTTCGCCTCGCAGGAACTTCCCGGTCTGGACGTCTCGTTGCGCGGGGCGGTCTCCATCGCCCGGCGGCTGCAGGACCCGCTGGCAGAGCTGGTGAAGATCGACCCCAAGTCGATCGGTGTCGGGCAGTACCAGCACGACCTGTCCGAGGTGAAGCTGTCCCGCTCGCTCGACGCGGTGGTGGAGGACTGTGTGAACGGCGTCGGTGTCGACGTCAACACCGCCTCGGCACCACTGCTTTCACGGGTGTCGGGCATCGGCGCCGGCCTCGCCGAGAACATCGTTGCGCACCGGGACGCCAACGGTCCCTTCCGCTCGCGCAAGGCGCTGAAGGACGTGGCCAGGCTGGGTCCGAAGGCGTACGAGCAGTGCGCGGGCTTCCTGCGGATCCGGGGCGGCGACGACCCGCTGGACGCGTCCGCCGTGCACCCGGAGGCATACCCGGTCGTACGGCGGATGGTGAAGACGACGGGCGGCGAGGTCGCGTCCCTGATCGGCAACACCGGGGTGCTGCGGTCGCTGCGGGCGGACGACTTCGTCGACGAGACCTTCGGTCTGCCGACGGTCACGGACATCCTGCGCGAGCTGGAGAAGCCGGGCCGCGACCCGCGTCCGGCGTTCAAAACGGCCACCTTCAAGGAGGGCGTCGAGAAGATCGGCGATCTGGAGCCGGGGATGGTGCTGGAGGGTGTCGTGACGAATGTCGCGGCCTTCGGCGCGTTCGTGGACATCGGTGTGCACCAGGACGGTCTGGTGCACGTGTCGGCGATGTCGAAGACGTTCGTCAAGGACCCGCGGGACGTGGTGAAGCCGGGTGACGTGGTCCGGGTGAAGGTCATGGAGGTGGACATCCCGCGCAAGCGCATCTCGCTGACGCTGCGACTCGACGACGAGGCGACGGCGGAGACCGGCGGCGGCCCCGCCCCGAAGCGGGAGCGCGGCGGGCGCCCGCCGCAGCAGCGCCGCGGGGGCGGCGGTGGGGGCGACCGGGGTCGCGCCCAGGCCCCGGCCCCGTCGAACAGCGCGATGGCGGACGCCCTCCGCAAGGCGGGCCTCCTGAACGAAGGCGGCGGCAAGCGCCGTAGCCGCTGACACACCACGGGCCCGGCCGGAAGGCCGGGCCCGTGGCACGTCCCTGGCGGCCTAGTGACCTGAGTCGGAGATTCGTCGGCAGTAGGCGGCTACTTTGTCGAGGATCTCGTCGGCGGTCCTCGTCCAGACGAACGGCCTGGGGTGCTCGTTCCAGTCGGCGAGCCAGGAACGGATGTCGCGTTCGAGGGCCTGGACGGAGCAGTGGACACCGCGCTTGAGCTTCTTCTGTGTCAGCTCGGCGAACCACCGCTCCACCAGGTTCAGCCAGGACGAACTCGTCGGCGTGAAGTGCATGTGGAAGCGCG
>NZ_BMTO01000029.1:18871-23967 GCF_014649715.1 Streptomyces lateritius | reverse complement strand
GTCCGCGGTGTACTCGGTGTACGGCGGCGGCGCGCGGAAGGCCTCGGACAAGGTCTTCCAGTTCAACGGCGCGGGCAAGCTGGTCGTGACCAAGTTCCAGGTGTGGGAGTTCGGCAAGCTGGTCCGGTCCTGCGGCAACTGCAAGAAGCAGTACAAGCGCACGATCATCATCAACGACGTGGACATCACCGCACCCGGCACGTCGATCGTCGGTGTCAACGCCAACTACGGCGACACCGCCTCCTTGCGCGAGGTCCGTGTCCACGGCGACACCAAGAAGAAGATCAAGCCGTGCACCCGGTTCACCGGGAACAACACGGGCAAGGAGCCGACCCAGATCGGCACCGGCCCCGACGGCGTGACCTGCCGTTACACGGCCTCCGACCTCTCGTACGACTGACGGGTCCGGGGCCCCGACGGCGGCGGCCGGCGGGGCCCCGGGGGCTGGGGGTGTATCGAAAGTGATTGCGACCTGCTTGGTGCCGGAAGCTGCTCAGCGGCATGATCTTGCCGAGCCCTGTAGTCCTGCGGGTCGAACTTTGGCGGCCGGCCACCGAGCGAGCCGCGCTTCTTGCGGTGGCGGGCCTGGTCGGCCTTGTCCGGGATGGTGCAGCGGATCCCGTGCCGCCGCAGGCAGACGCGGTTCTTCCGGGAGGCGTACGCCTTGTCAGCACGCACGCGATCGGGCCGGATACGCGGTCTGCCCGGCCCCAGACGCGGGACGCGGACCTTGTTCAGGACCGGCTCAATCTGTGGGGAGTCGCCCCGCTGCCCGGCCGTGATCACGATGGACATGGGCTTCTGGCCCTGTTCGACGGCCAGGTGGAGCTTGGTGGTCAGGCCGCCGCGCGAGCGCCCGAGCCCGTGGTCGTCCGGCTCGACGGTGACGCCGCCGGGCGGCTCCTTCTGCAGCTCCCCCTTTTTTCTCACCCCGGCGGCGTGCTGGTGGGCCCGGCACACTGTGGAGTCGACATTGATGTCCCAGGTGATCAGGTCCTTGGCGTCGGCCCGGGCCTGGAGCTGCTCGAAGATGCGGTACCAGTCGTCCCGCTGCCACCGGCGGAACAGGTCGTACACCCGACCCCACGGCCCGTACTCGGCGGGCAGGTCCCGCCATGGGATGCCGGTGCGGACCCGGAACCGTATGCCGTCGATCAGCTGCCGCCTGGCCCATGTCCGCGGGCGTCCGGGCTTCTTGCCCTTCGGCAACAGTGGTTCCAGTACCGTCCATTGCTCGTCCGTCAGGCCCTAGCCGCGCCGCCGGGCTCGGTTCTCCGGGACGGACAGGCCGGCGACGGACGTACGGCCGTCGCGGAAGAAGCGGGGGAAGCGGGTGCGGGCCAGGAGCATCGCGCCGGCGCCCAGCAGGATCGAGCCGACGCCCAGCAGGAAGACCCCGCCGACGCCGCCCACGGACGTGGAGCCGTAGCCGGGGTCGACCATGTCGTACGCGCTGCGCACGAAGGCGGCCAGCATCATCAGCCCGCCCGCGGCCGGCAGGACGCCCTTGATGAGGAGGTCGCGGGACGAGTTCCGCAGCTCCCGGCGGAAGTGCCAGGCGCACGCGAGGCCGGTGATGCCGTAGTAGAAGGCGATCAGCAGGGCGATCGACAGAACGGCGTCGCCCAGGAAGTCGGCCGAGACGAGCGTGAGCAGGACGAGGACGACGGCGGTCGCGATCCCGAAGAAGACGGTGCCGAACGCCGGCGTGCGGAAGCGGGGGTGCGTCCGCGCGAAGGCGGCGGGCAGGGCGCCGTGCGCGCTCATCGAGAGCGCGGTCCGCGGCACCGCGCTCGCGCCGGTCAGCAGGGCGCCGACAGCCGAGACCGAGACGGCGAGCGCGACGGCCCGGCCGAGGGCGTCGCCGAGCACCTCCGGCGCGAGACGTCCGAGGGCGTCGGCGGCGGTCTCCTCGTTTCCCAGGCCGAGACCCACGCCGCCGGTCCCGGCGAAGGAGATCGCGGCGAAGGCCGTGAAGACGTACGTGACCACCAGGATCAGGGTCGAGACGACCGCCGCCCGCCCCGGCGTGTGCCCACTGTCGACCGTCTCCTCGTTGAAGGTGATCAGGGCGTCCCAGCCCCAGTAGATGAACAGGCACAGCAGCACCGCCTCGGCGAAGGAACCGAGGCCCTCGAAGGCGAACGGGTTGATCCAGCCCAGGGAGGGGGCCGTCGCCCCGTCCCGTGCGAAGGCGACGACGCCGAAGGCGAGCAGCGCGAGGAGCTGCAGGCCGACCATCGCGTACTGCACATGGGCGGCGAGCTGGACGCCCCGGTAGGCGACCGTCGTGACCAGGGCGATCAGCAGCACGGCGACGGCGGTGACGACGAAGGTGCTGGCGGCCGCCGCGTCGAGACGGAGGAATCCGAGGAGTGTGGCCGCGCCGACCTGGGCGAGCGTGGTCATCACGATGACGGTGGCGATCAGGAGCGTCCAGCCGCCGACCAGCCAACCGGTGGCGGGCCCGAAGGCCCGGGTGTTCCAGACGAAGGTGGTGCCGCAGTCCGGCATCCGGAGGTTCAGCTCCCGGAAGGCGAAGGCCGTCAGCAGGACCGGCACGAAACCGAGGAGCAGGGCGGCGGGGGCGAGTTCGCCGGCCGTGAGAGTCACCAGGCCCAGGGTGACGGCGATGCTGTACGCGGGTGCGACGGAGGCGAGTCCGAGCGCGACGGTGGCGAGCAGGCCGACGGAGTCGCTCCGCAGGCCCTTCCCGTGGGGCGTCGCTGGTCCGGCGTTGGTGGTCATAGGGCCTCCCGACTCGGAGCGTACGCTCGTTCCCGTACGGCCCCGGGGGCCCTCGGGCCGCCTACGCCCGTGCGGAGCAACACGGATGCGCCTGGCAGAGCGGGAGCGGACGCTCTCCCCATGTCGCATCAGCAGCCGCCGGCCGGTTGGGGCCCGCCGCCCGGGACGGAAGGTGGGCCGCCACCTCGCCGGAAGGGCAACGCGGGAAAGATCATCGGCTTCTCGTGTCTGGGTGCCGTTCTGCTGGTCGTGGCCCTGATCGTCGCGATCACGCTTGTCGCCCGGGACGGGGACGGGGACGGGGGCGGCGACGGCGATCCGGAGCGGAGGACTCCTGTGCCGCGGAGCCCCTCGGGGCGACCGCAGGAGGAGAGTGGGGCGCGCGGGGATGTGAAGATCACGACGTGCGAGGTGGACCCGGTCACGAAGTGGGCCGCCGCGGAGCTGCTGGTCACCAACCGTTCCAGCAAAGCGAGCGACTACATCGTGCACGTCGAGTTCGTCGACGCGTCCGGCACGCGGCTGAGCGAGACGTACGCGTCGACGAACGACGTGGCGCCCGGACAGCAGTCGAAGGTCACGGCACAGGGGCTTGACCAGGTCACGGCCAAGATCACCTGCCGGATCAAGGACGTCACCCGATACGCGTCCTGACCCGCGCGGACGGGTGACGGGCCGGGGCCCCGAAGGCTCCGGCCCGCCGCTCGACCCGCTCGGACGGAGACTAGCGGGCCGCGTAGCCCGTGACCGGGTAGTGGTCGCTGAGGTTCGTGTACGTGTACTGCGTGCCCCAGCTGGAGACCGTCCAGGGCGCGCTCCTCTCCAGGACGACGTTGTTCGTCCAGCCGGCCGGGCGGGCGTGGCCCGCGCGGTGCAGAACGTGGTCGAGGTCCTCGCGCGGGTCGTCCGGGTAGCGCTCGGAGGCGATCGAGTTCAGCTCGGTGTCGAAGGAGTACGGGTGGCCGGTGCGGGTGTCCGCGCCCGCCAGCCCCGCGTCCGCCAGCATCGTGCCGTACTCGGGCGTGCGGGAGTCGACGTTGAAGTCGCCGGCCACGACGACCTGCTCGTTCGCCGGGATGTTCTTGGCGTCGAGGAAGGCGTCCATCGCCTTGAACTGGCGGCTGCGCATCTGCGCCGCCTCGCCCGCGGAGCAGCCCGGGTCCGTGGACTGTGCGTGGGTGCCGACGACGTGGACGCGGGCGCCGCCGACGTTCAGGACGGTGTAGACGAAGCCCTTGTTCGAGTACCAGTCCGAGCCGCAGGCGTCCTTGTAGACGTACTGCTCCTTGCGGACGATCGGCCACTTGCTGAGGATCGTCACACCGCCGTCCTCGGGCGTGGTGGCGGAGTACGCCCCGCTGGTGGCGTCCCAGCCGGTCTTGCCACGGCCCATGACCGGGGTCTGGTACGGGTAGTGGGCGGCCGCGTTCGCCTTCAGCGCGTCCGAGGAGGAGTTGTCGAACGCCTCCTGGACCACGACGACGTCGTTGCCCTGGAAGAAGGAGGCGGCCGGTATCGCCTTGGCCCGGTGGTCCTGGCCCCAGTTCGGGTAGAGGCTCTTGCTGAAGAGGAACGCGTTGTACGAGAGCACCTTCAGCGCCGGGGTCTCGGTGGCGGTGGAAGCCGCGGCGGTCGTGGCCGTGGCGGCCGGCGCGATCGCGGCCAGGGTGGCGGCGGCGAGCGCACCGGACAGGGCTGCGCCGAGGGTACGGCGGTGGAGCGGGACGAGCGGCACTGGAACTCCCATGAGGTGGTGGGGGGTTGAACCGGCGCCGCACATCAAAGCAGTCCGGGTTACCTTCCGGTAGCCATTGGATGCCGGGAATCTTGCCTCGCTCGCACGAACGCGCCAACTCTCGTACGGCCTGGTTCATTCGCATGAATTGTCGGTTTTGCGACCAGGTAAGATGCGCGCATGACCCTCGCGCAGAATTCGACGATCTTCAACATGGACCTCGGTCCGCTCAACCCCGTCACGGCAGAGCTCGTCCTCGGCCTCGTGATCTTCGGCCTCACCTTCCTCATCCTGGCGAAGGGCATCCTGCCGAAGATCAACCGCACCCTCGCCGAGCGCGAGGACGCCATCGCGGGCGGCACCGAGCGCGCCGACGACCTGCGCACCGAGGCCACGCAGATCCGCGAGCAGTACGAGGCCGAGCTGGCCGAGGCCCGCCACGAGGCCGCCCGCATCCGCTCCCGGGCCACCGAGGAGGGCGCGGCCGCCATCGCCGCCGCCCGCGCCGAGGGCATCGCCGAGCGCGACGCGATCCTCGCGGCCGGTGCCGAGCGCATCGCCGCCGAGCGGGCCGCCGCCGAGCGCGAGCTCACCGCCGACGTCGACGCCTGGG
>NZ_BMTO01000029.1:0-18796 GCF_014649715.1 Streptomyces lateritius | reverse complement strand
CGGCGCCGACCGCGCCTGACAGACACGCACCGCGAGTCGGGGCCACGTCCCGGGCTGAGGCCCGGGACGTGGCCCCGACCCTTTTGTGCTGTACGTCCGGTCGGGGCAGGCTGGGAACATGAGGAGAACGCCCGTATGACCGGAGCGACCGAGACCACCGAAACCCCCGGGCCCGGGCCCAGGGACCCCGCGCCGCCGCCCGTCGGCGGAGTGCTCTGGAGCGTCGCCGGAGACCTGCGAGGGCTCCTCATGCTGCCCGCCGCGCTGACCCTCCAGGTCGCCCACCCCGCCGTCGGCGCCGGAGTCGACGCGTACTCCGTCTTCCGCACCGACCCCTGGGGCCGCGGCGAGCGTTCCCTGCGCTCCGCCCTGCTCTGGGTGTACGGAGGTGAGGCGGCCGCCGAGGAGGGGCGCCGGCTCCGGCTGCTCCACCGGACCATCCAGGGAACCGACGCCCACGGCCGCCGCTACCACGCGCTCACCCCCGCCAACTACGCGTGGGTGCACGCCACCGGCTTCCCCGTCTACCAGCACGCCCTGCGCTACCTCCACCGCCCGCTGACGGACGCCCAGGAACGGCGGCTCTACGCCGAGTGGCTCCAGGTCGGCCGCGTCCTCGGCATCCACGACCGGGACATGCCGCAGACGATCGAGGAGTTCTGGCCGTACTACCGCAAGATGCTCGCCGAAGAGCTGGAGGCCACCGTCGTCGTACGGGAGCTGGTCGATCCCGGCCGGCCTGTGCCGCCGCCCGACCGTGGCCCGCTGCCGCTCCGGCTGCTGCTCAGGGCGGTGTGGCCGGTGGTCGAGCCCCCGCTCTCCCGCTTCCGACGCTTCATCACCGTCGGCCTGATGCCGCCCGACGCACGTGAGGCCATCGGCCTGGAGTGGACGGACGGACAGGAGCGAGCGCTGCGCCGCTTCGCCCGGGTCGTGAGGACGGTCGTGCCCACACTCCCCGAGCGGCTGCGCTATCTGCCCCCGGCGCGCCTGGCCCGCGCCGAGGCGAGGCGGCGGGGCCGGCTCAGCGGAGCAGTCCACCGCGCGCGATGACCTCCGCGTACCAGCGCGCGCTGTCCTTCGGGGTACGGCGCTGACTCGCGAAGTCCACGTGGACGATCCCGAACCGCTTGCCGTAGCCGTACGCCCACTCGAAGTTGTCGAGCAACGACCACAGGAAGTACCCCCGGACGTCCACCCCGTCGGCGATCGCCCGGTGCGTCGCCGCGAGATGGGCGTCCAGGTACGCCACCCGCTCGGGGTCGTGGACCCGGCCCTCCGGATCGGCGTAGTCGTCGTACGCGGCGCCGTTCTCCGTGATCAGCAGCGGCACGCCCGGCAGCTCGTCGCGGAGCCGGACCAGCAGCTCGTGCAGGCCGGTCGCGTCCACCGGCCAGTCCATCGCCGTCCGGGGCCCCGGCGCGGGCAGGAACCGTACCCGGTCGGCGGCTCCCGGCCATGGGGACGGGGTCTCCGACGTGCCGGCGGCGACGACGGAGGGGGAGTAGTAGTTGATGCCGAGCGAGTCGATCGGCGCGGAGATCGTCTCCAGGTCGCCGTCCCGGACGAAGGACCAGTCCGTGACGTGCCGCGTGTCCTCGACCAGATCGTCCGGCAGGCGGCCGTGGAAGACCGGGTCGAGGAAGATCCGGTTGCCGACGGCGTCGATCCGGCGGGCCGCGTCCACGTCCTCCGGCGCATCCGAAAGTGCTCGGACCGCATGGAGGTTCAGGGTGAGCGAGAGCTCCGTGGAGGACGGCACGGTCTCGCGCAGCACCCGGACGGCGAGGCCGTGGGCGAGATTGAGGTGGTGGGCGGCGCGCAGCGCGGCCCGATCGTCGGTCCGGCCCGGGGCGTGCACGCCGGATCCGTATCCGAGGAAGGCCGCACACCAGGGTTCGTTGAGGGTCGTCCAGGTGGCGATTCGGTCGCCGAGCGCCTCGGCGGCCAGCCCCGCGTACTCGGCGAACCGTTCGGCGGTCGATCGCTCAGGCCAGCCGCCGGCCGCGGTGGAGCCGCTCGCGTCACCGGTCTCCAGCTCCTGCGGCAGGTCCCAGTGGTAGAGCGTGGCGACCGGCCGGATCCCGGCCTCGAGCAGCTCGTCGGAGAGCGCGCGGTAGAAGTCCAACCCCTTCTGATTGGCCGGACCCCGCCCGGTCGGCTGGATCCGGGACCAGGAGACGGAGAACCGGTAGTCGGTCAGACGCATCTCCCTCATCAGGGCCACGTCCTCGCGCATCCGGTGGTAGTGGTCGGCGGCGATGTCCCCCGTGTCCCCGTTGCGCACCTTGCCCGGCGTACGGCTGAAGGTGTCCCAGATGGACGGTGTACGGCCGTCCTCGTGCGCCGCACCCTCGATCTGGTAGGCGGCCGTGGCCGAACCCCAGCGGAAACCGGCGGGGAAGAGAGCGTTCATGGAGGAGAACTCCCGGAATCGGTATCGGTATCGGTCGGGTTTCGGCGCAGGCGCCGTCCCTGCCGGCGGCGTGCCGGCCGGGCTCAGCCCTTGACGGCGCCCTGCATGATGCCGCCGACGATCTGCCGGCCGAGCAGACCGAAGACGAGCAGGACGGGCAGGGTGCCGAGCAGCGTGCCCGCCATGATCACGGACTGGTCGTGGACGTAGCCGCCGCCGAGCTGGCGGAGCGCGACCTGCACGGTGGGTTCCTGCGAGGAGAGGGCGATGATCGGCCAGAAGAAGTCGTTCCAGGCCGCCATGAAAGTGAGCAGCCCGAGCACCGCCATCCCGGGCCGGGCGATCGGCACCACGATCGACCAGAAGATCCGGGCCGAGGAGGCGCCGTCGACGCGGGCCGCCTCGATCAGCTCGTCCGGCAGCGACTGCACCAGGTACTGCCGCATGAAGAAGACCCCGAACGCGGAGACCAGGCCGGGCAGGATCACCGACTGCAGCTGGTTCACCCAGCCCAGCTCGGCGATCAGCATGAAGAGCGGGATCACCCCGAGCTGGGGCGGGATCATCATCGTGCCGACCGTCAGGGCGAGGAGCGCGCCCCGGCCCCGGAAGCGCAGCTTGGCGAAGGCGAAACCGGCCAGCGTGCAGCACAGCACGGTGCCGACGGTGATGGAGCCGGAGACGACCAGGGAGTTGAGGAGCGCCGTGCCGATGTCGGCCTCCTCCATCACCGCCTCGAAGTTGCGGATGAGGTTCGGGCCCGGCAGCAGCGTCGGCGGGACCTGCGCCAGATCGGCGTTGGAGCGGCTGGCGGCGACGATCGTCCAGTAGAAGGGGAAGGCGGAGACGAGCACGGCGAGGACGAGGATCGCGTATGTGATCGTGCCGCCGCGGCCCGTGCGCGGGGTACGGCGCGGGGTCATGCCCGGCCCTCCTCTCGGCGTGAACGGCGGCGCGCGATCAGGGCGTTGATGCCGACAAGGAGCAGGATCAGCAGGAACATCAGCCAGGCGATCGCGGCCGCCCGGCCGAGGTGGAAGAAGCCCCAGCCCTGCTCGTACAGGTAGAGCCCGAGGGTCTGGTACTGGTGCGAGATGCCGCCCGAGGCCGAGCCCTCGAAGAGCAGCGGCTCACCGAAGAGCTGGGTCGCGCCGATGGTGGAGACGACGGCGGTGAAGACGATCGTGGGACGCAGGCCGGGCAGTGTGACGTGGAAGAACTGCCGCCACCGGGAGGCGCCGTCCATCTCCGCCGCCTCGTACAGCTCGGAGGGGATCGACTGCATCCCGGCGAGGTAGATCAGCGCGTTGTAGCCGGTCCAGCGCCAGACGACGATCGAGGAGACGGCGATCTGCGAGGCGAGGGTGCCGTTCTGCCAGTCCACGGGGCCGGCGCCGATGAGCGAGAGCGCGTAGTTGACCAGGCCGAAGTCGCGCCCGAAGAGCTGGGCGAAGACCAGCGTGGCGGCGGCCACGGAGGTGGCGTACGGCAGCAGCATCGCGGTACGGAAGAAGGTCCGGCCGCGCAGCTTGTAGTTGAGCAGATGGGCGAGACCGAGGGCCATCGCGAGCTGCGGGACGGTGGACAGCACCCCGATGGTGAACGTGTTGCGCAACGCGGTCCAGAAGAACTCGTCGGTGAGCAGGGCCGCGTAGTTCCCGAACCCCCGCCACTCCATGTCGCCGGGCGTCTGCAACTCGACGCGGTAGAGCGAGACGAAGGCGGTGTAGAGGAGCGGGAAGAGGCCGAAGGCCGCGAACAGAGTGAAGAACGGGGCGACATAGACGTACGGGACGACGGCGGCCCACCGGCGGCGGCGCGCCCCGGCGGTGGACCGGGCCGACGGCGGCGGGACGGGTGCCGTCGTCGGCCCGGAGGCGGTGAGGGTCACGGTGCGGCCCTTCGGGGTGGCGGGGTGGCGGGATCGGACGAGGGGAGGAGACTGGGCGGCCGTGCCGGGGCCGGATCGCCGGCCGGGTCCGGCACCGGTCGGGGGCTGGACCGGCACGGCCTTCCCGGGCGCTCGGCCGTCAGCCGATCACGTTCTCCACGCCCTTCCGCGCGTTCGACCACGCCTTCTCCGGGGAGGTCCCCTTGCGCTCGACCTCGCTCAGCGCGTTGGTGATCTGGTCGGCGACGTTCTTGTCGTGGACCCCCAGCACCTGAACGGGGGCCTGCTTCGCCGCGTCACCGAAGATCTGGCCGATCGGCGCGCCGGAGAAGTACGGGTCCGTCGCCGACGCGACCTGTGCGATGGCGCCCGTCGAGGAGGGGAAGTTGCCCTGCTTCGTGAAGAGGGTGGCCTGCTGCTCGGGGGCGGTGAGCCACTTGATCAGCTCGTACGCCTCCTTCTTGTGCTTCGCCGCACGCGGTACGGAGAGGTACGAACCGCCCCAGTTCCCCGCTCCGCCGGGCAGTTTGGCGATGTCCCACCTGCCCTTGCCGGCGTCCCCGGCCTGGCCCTTGATGTAACCGAGCATCCACGCGGGGCAGGGGAGCGTCGCGAAGGAGCCGGCGGAGAAGGCCTGGTTCCACTGCGGCGACCACTGGTCGAGCTTGGCGCTCAGTCCGTCCTTCGCCGCCTGCGCCGAAGTCTCCCAGGCGGTCTTGACCGCCGGGTTCTCGGCGTAGATCAGCTTGCCGGAGGCGTCGTAGTAGCGCTCCTTCTCCTGGCCGATCATGACCGTGTACAGGCTGCCGACGCTGTCCAGCCAGGCACTCTTGGCCGGGGCCTTGGCCTTGTACTGCCTGCCGAGCTCCAGATAACCCTCCCAGGTGGACCACTTCCGGGCCAGTTCCGTGCGGTCGGTGGGCAGTCCGGCCTGCTCGAAAAGGTCGGTCCGGTAGCACATGGCCTCGGGGCCGACGTCCGTGCCGAGGCCCAGCACCTTGCCGTCCTTCGTGGTCGCGGCGGACCATTTGGCCTCGGCAAACCCGCCCTTCAGGTCGTTCGCCCCGTACTTGGTCAGGTCCTCGAACTTCTCCGCCTGCTGCTGGGTGACCGAGGCGATCCGCCCGACCTCGATGCCCTGGACGTCGGCGAGTCCGCCCCCGCCGGCCAGCCGGGTCTGAAGGGACTTCCAGTAGTCCTGCTCGTCCTCGGTGTCGGTCTGCTTGATGGTGATGTTCGGGTGGAGCTTCTCGTACGCGGCGTACAGCCCGGCCTCCTTGTAGCCGAACGAGCCGAACAGGTCGACGGTGATCGTGACCTTTCCGCCCGCGCTGTCGGATGCGCCGTCGGATCCACCGGATCCGCAGGCGGCGAGGAGTGCCCCGGCGAGGGCGACCGCTCCGAGGCGGAGCGCGGCCCCTCTGGCGGCTCGGGCAGTGGGCATGGGAAGCCTCCCTTGGCTTCGGGGTCCGTCGAGAACCGCTCCCCGGGCGCTGCCGCCCGCTTCTTGAGAGCGCTCTCAGGAATGCGTCAGGAGCGTGCCTCCCCGGTGCGGTCCCCGTCAAGAGCCGAACCCGTAACAGCTCGATGTACGCGGTCGGTTCACCGCCGGATTCAGATCCCTTACGCGGAGGCGCGCCGCACCAGCTCGGTCGGCGTGATCACGGGTTCCGCGCCCTCGCCGTCGAGGAGGCGCATCAGGATCCGGACCATCAACCGGCCCATTCCCTCAATGTCCTGACGGACCGTCGTGAGCGGCGGATCGGTCGCCTCGGCCACCGACAGCACGTCGTCGAAGCCGACGAGGGCCACGTCCTCGGGCACTCGCAGACCCCGCTCGCGCAGCACGCGCAGAGCGCCGGAGGCCATCAGGTCGTTGGCGGCGAACACGGCGTCCAGGTCGGGGCGCCGGTGGAGCAGCTCGCCCATCGCCCGCGCCCCGCTCTCCTCCGTGAACGCGCCCTCGGCCACCAGGCCGGGATCGCCGCCCGGCAGTTCGTCCCGGTACCCCTCGAGCCGGTCGAGCGCCGACGTCTGGTCGCCCGGTCCCGCGATGTGCGCGATGCTCCGGCGGCCGAGCCCGCGCAGATGGCGCACCGCGGCGCGGGCGCCGCCCCGGTTGTCGCAGTCGACGTACGGGACCGTGAGCGCGCCGTCCGCCTCTTCCCACCCCGGGCGTCCCCCGAAGACCGTGGGGACTTGCACGCGCCGAACGATCTCCGGCAGCTCGTCGTCGTTGTGCAGCGAGAAGGCCAGTGCCCCGTCGACATGGCCGCCCCCGAGGTAGCGGGCGATCCGCTCGTGGTCGCCCGGTCCCTCCACCCAGAGCAGTACCAACTGGGCGTCATGCGCGGTGAGTTCGCGACTGATCCCTCGGACCTGCTGCTCGAAGAACGGGTCCGAGAAGATCCGGAACTCCGGCTCGGCGATGATCACCGCCACGGCTCCGTTGCGCCGGGTCACCAGCGTCCGCGCGGCGTGGTTGGGGATGTAGCCGAGCTCCTCGACGGCCTTGCGCACCTTGTCCACCAGCACCTGGCGGACGCCCGCCCCGCCGTTGACGACACGGGACACCGTCGCCCGGGAGACCCCGGCGCGCTCGGCGACGGCTTCCAGGGTGGGGCGTGTCCCGGACGTCGGTTCGCTCAAGGCTTGCTCCTCACGGGCGGTGCGGTCGGGCTGTGCTGACGGCCGGTGCTGATGGCCTGCGGCGGCACGGTGGATCACGGTGCCGACAGGGACGAGGGTAACGCGTGGCCCCCACACGAGAACCGGCCGGGAACCGCCGGGGAGAGCGCTCTCAGCCGGAAACGGACGTACGCCCCGCCCCGCCGCCCGGAAGGCGGTGGGACAGGGCGCACGGCGCGGATCAGTGCCCGACGTGGCCGGTGTGCTCCTCGTGCTCGTGGATCGTGTTCGTCTCCGCGATCTTCTTCCAGGACCTGGGCTGCGCCGGCCGCACCGGCTTCGCCGCCGTGGCGGCACCCGCCGAGCGCGCCGCCACGCCCGCCTCCGCCGCGGCCGGCGCCGCCGGCTTCACCGGCTGGTAGAGCCAGGTGTCGAAGAGCCCGGCCAGCGGCTTGCCCGAGATCCGCTCCGCGTACCGCACGAAGTCACCGACCTCGGCGTTGCCGTACGCGAACTCCGTCGGCCAGCCCTTCAGCACGGCGAAGAAGTCCTCGTCGCCGATCTCGTTGCGCAGCGCCTGCAAGGCCAGCGCGCCCCGGTCGTACACGGCGATGTGGAACTGGTTCTCCGGCCCCGGGTCACCGGGCTTGACCGTCCAGAACGGGTCCTCGGCCGCGCGAGTCGCGTAGACGTAGTCCGCCAGTTCCTGGGCCGTTCCCTCGCCCTCCTTCTCCGACCACAGCCACTGGCTGTAGCGGGCGAAGCCCTCGTTGACCCAGATGTCCTTCCAGTTGTCGACCGAGACGCTGTCGCCGTACCACTGGTGGGCCAGCTCGTGCACGACCACCGAGACGTTCGCCCCGTTGTTGAACTGCCGCGGGCTGTAGAACGGCCGGGTCTGCGTCTCCAGGGCGTAGCCGCTGGTCACGTTGGGGACGTAGCCGCCGAGGGCGTTGAAGGGGTACGGCCCGAAGACCTCCTCCAGCCACTCCGCGACCTCGGTGGTGCGCTCGATGCTCGCCCGGGCCGCGCCGGCGTTGTCGCCCAGGTCCTTGCTGTAGGCGTTGAGGACCGGCAGGCCGCCCGCCGTCCTGTCGGTGGTGATGTCGAACTTGCCGACGGCCAGCGTGGTCAGATACGTCGCCTGGGGTTTGTTGGAGCGCCAGTTGTACCGCGTCCAGCCGAGCCGTGAGGACTGCGACTGGAGCACGCCGTTGCTGATCGCCTGGGTGCCGTCAGGTACGGAGACCGAGACGTCGAAGGTGGCCTTGTCGAGCGGGTGGTCGTTGGACGGGAACCACCACGCGGCGGAGTCCGGCTCCTGGGCCGCCACGCCGCCGTCGGGAGTGCGGTGCCAGGCCGTCCAGCCGCCGATCTTCACCTCGGAGGGCTTGCCGGCGTACCGCACGACGACCGAGACCGTCCGGTTCTTCTCCAGCGGCGCGACCGGGGTGATCTCCAGCTCCTGCTCGCCGGTCGCGGCGAACCTCGCCTTCTTGCCGTTCACCCGCACCTCGCTCACATCGAGGCCGAGGTCCAGGTTGAAGCGGGAGAGGTTCTGCTTCGTGGTGGCGACGATCGTCGCCGTGCCCTCCAGGAGGTCCGTCTCCGGCTGGTACTTCAGCCGCAGGTCGTAGTGGGAAACGTCGTAACCGCCGTTTCCGCTGGCCGGGTAGTAGGAGTCACCGATGCCCGGGGCGCCGGGGGTGAAGTCGGCCGCCGATGCCGGGATCGCCAGCAGCAGAGAGGCGGCGAGGGCGCTCGGAACGATGATTCTGCGGTGCACAGGGGCTCCAAACGTCAAAGAGGCGTAAGACGCGCGGGTGGTCGTCGGTCCTTGCCGACACTAATCAGACCCCTGAAGCACCGTCATGTCCATGGGCACTCCTGTCACACGATCGCCATTCGGCCGACACGAACACACCCGCACCGCACGGATCGCTACTGCACTCTTTTGTGCGGGAGTTGACCGGGGTACGTTCCGCCCCATGCCGATACCTGTGCGGAGAACCCGTAGAGCTCGTCTGTCGTGCAGAACCCTGGTCGCCGCCGCCACGGCGGCTCTGCTGACCGCCCTCGTCTCCCCGACCGGGGCACAGGCGAAGGCCCCCGCAGGGGAGTCGCGGCCCGTCCACTCCTACGCCGACGCCATCCGCGAGTCTGTCTGGGTGGACACCGGGCTCGACGGTGACGGCGACGGTCGCACCGACCGCGTCGCCGTCGACATCGTCCGTCCCCGCGAGACCGCCGCGGAGGGCCGGAAGATCCCCGTCATCATGGACGCCAGCCCCTACTACGCCTGTTGCGGGCGGGGCAACGAGGGCCAGCGCAAGACGTACGACGCCGCCGGGAACCCCGTCCAGTTCCCGCTCTTCTACGACAACTACTTCGTCCCGCGCGGCTACGCCTTCGTCGCCGTCGACCTCGCGGGCACCAGCCGCTCCGACGGCTGCGACGACGTCGGCGGCCGATCCGACGTCCGGTCCGCCAAGGCCGTCGTCGACTGGCTGAACGGCAGGGCGCGCGGCTACACCTCCCGTACCGGCTCCGACCGTGCCCGGGCCACGAGCTGGACCACCGGCAAGGTCGGCATGATCGGCAAGAGCTGGGACGGCACCGTCGCCAACGGCGTCGCCGCCACCGGGGTCGAGGGGCTGGAGACGATCGTGCCGATCGGTGCGATCTCCTCCTGGTACGACTACTTCCACTCCCAGGGCGCCCCGCTCTACGACGCCAACCCCAGCTGGCTCTCCGACTACGTCAACAGCCCTGAGGCGAAGATCCGTTGCGGAGCCGTCCAGGACCGCATCACCGCCGCCACGCCCTACAGCGGCGACTGGACCCGGGCGTGGAGCGAGCGGAACCACGTGCCGGACGCCGGAAAGGTGAAGGCGAGCGTCTTCGTCGTGCACGGGCAGCAGGACCTGAACGTCCGCGCCAACCACTTCGGCCAGTGGTGGGACGCCCTGGCCGCCCACGGCGTCGAGCGGAAGATCTGGCTCTCCCAGACCGGTCACGTCGACCCCTTCGACTTCCGGCGCGCCGACTGGGTCCGCACCCTGCACCGCTGGTTCGACCACTACCTGCTCGGCTACGACAACGGCATCGACCGCGAGCCGATGGCCGACATCGAGCGCGCCCCGGACCGCTGGACCACCGACCGGGTCTGGCCGCCGCGCGCCACCGGGCGCACGACCCTGCGCCCCGGCCCGGGCGGCGTGGCGGGCGCCGGCACCCTCGGACGTACCCCCGCCGCGCCCGGCACCACCGAGACCTTCACCGACGACCCGAGCCTGGGCGAGAGCGACTGGGCGGCCCGGATCGACACGCGGACACCCGCCAAGGCCGGCTTCGTCACCCGGCCGCTCACCCGTGACCTGCGGCTCTCCGGCTCATCGAAGGTGACCGTCACCGCCACCCCGACGACCACGAGCGCGCATCTGACGGCCGTCCTCGTCGACCTCGGCCCCGACACCATCCGCGACTACACGGCCGCGGGCGAGGGCATCACGACCCTCGCCGAGCGCAGCTGCTGGGGCGCGAGCACCGTCGGCGACAGCGCCTGCTTCAAGGAGACCAAGGCCCGTACGGCGGACGTCGACTTCACGATCGTCAGCCGCGGCTGGGCGGATCTCGGAACGTGGGCGGATCCGGGCAGGGGGCGTCCGCTCACCCCCGGCACGGCGTACACGATGACGCTGAAGCTGGCCGCCACCGACCATGTCGTCCCGGCCGGCCACCGGCTCGCCCTGATCGTCGGCGGCACGGACAAGGACCTCCTCGACCCCCCGTCGACCAGGCCGACCCTCACTCTCGACCTCGCCCGCACGGCGGCCGAACTGCCCCTGGTCGGCGGTGCGGAGGCCTTCGGGCGGGCGACGGCCGGTACGGTCGACGCGCGCCTGGCGCCGACCGGGGGAGCCCTCACCGGTGTCGGGCATCCCCGCTCCGGCCACCCGATCCCGGAGGATGCCCGATGAGCACCCGTGCCCGTACCGATTCCGGCGCCCGTACCCCCACCCGTACGCGTCGCGCGGCGGTCCTCGCCGCGACCGTCGCCGCCCTCGGCCTGCCGTTCCTCGCCGTCCCCGCCGAGGCCGCCGACACCGGTGCCTCGGCGCCGCCCCCGAGGACCGGCTTCGAGACGAGCCGCGGCGACCGATGGACCACCGAGGGGGAGGAGTCGGCGTTCCTGGCCGCCGTGGACCGCGGCAGCGACCGCGTCTCGGTGCGCACCATCGGCACGACGCGGCAGGGCCGCCCGATCCGGCTCGCCACCGTGGGCGCGGCCGGCCGAGCCGGCGCCGGCACCGACGCCCGCGCGGCCGGCGCCCGCACGACCGTGCTGCTCGTGTGCAGCCAGCACGGTGACGAGCCGTCCGGCCGCGAGGCCTGTCTGACCACCGTCCGCGACCTGGCGTACGCCCAGGACCCGGGAACCCGGCGCTTCCTCTCCCGTACCACCGTCCTCGTCGTTCCCACCGCCAACCCCGACGGACGGGAGGCCGACACCCGGGGCAACGCCGACGGGGTGGACATCAACCGCGACCACATCGCCCTCAAGACCGCCGAGGGCCGCGCACTGGCCGCGCTCATCCGTGACCGGCGCCCGGAGGTCGTCTACGACCTGCACGAGTACGGCGGCACCTCGCCCTACTACGACAAGGACCTGCTCGCGCTCTGGCCCCGCAACCTGAACACCGACGCCCATGTGCACGACGAGGCCCACACCCTCTCGGAGTCGTACGTGCGTCCGGCCGCCGGAGCCGCCAGCTTCACCAGCGGGGTCTACGGGATCTGGACCGACCCGCTCACCGGGAAGCCCCTCAAGCAGGTCGCGGGCGACGGCCAGGAGCGGATCCTGCGCAACACGGTCGGCGTCAAGCACGCCGTCGGGCTGCTCGTCGAGACCCGGGTGGAGGCCTTGACCGAGGCGGAGAAGGGCGACCACGCGCGCAACCAGCGGCGCCGGGTCGACACCCAACTCGCCGCGCTGAAGGGAGCCTTCTCCTACGTCGAGGAGCGGCGCGGCCCGCTCTTCGCCGCGACGGCGGCCGCCCGGCACAGCGGGTACGCCGACCGGGGTCCGGTCCTGCTCGGCGGTGCCGACAACGATCCGGCCGAGCCCGCCGAGATCATCGCGGACCCGCCCTGCGGCTACCGGCTCGATCCCGCGCAGTACGCCGAGTTCGGGGACGAACTCGCGCTGCACGGGGTCACCGTCCGCCGTGACGGCGACGGCGGGTTCGTGCCCCTGCGGCAGTCGCTGCGCGCGCTCGTCCCGCTGCTGCTCGACGGCCGGGCCGCCTACCGTCTCACCAGCGGGCAGCCGGTGGCGGTCTGTTGATCCGCTGACTCGGGCGTCCCGTGTGGTACTGCCTTACGGCGAGAGCATTTGTCGTGAGATGCCGTGAAAGGTGCCACTTGTGACGCAGGAGAACCAGAGACCGGACGACCGTCCCGAGGGCGCCGACCGGGGAGGACGGGAAGGGCTGCCGGTGACGGCGGACCTTCCCGGCCTCCCCGAGCACCACCACCGCGCCCGTACCGACCGGATCGTCTTCGGTGTCACCGCCGTCCTCACCGTGGCCTTCGTCGTCTGGGGAGCCACGGCCACGGAGGGTCTGCAGAGCGTCTCCAGCAGCCTCCTCGACGGTCTGATCCGCGACGGCGGCTGGGCGTTCATGCTGGCCGCCTCCGGGTTCGTCGTCTTCGCCCTGTGGCTGGCGGTCAGCCGGTACGGCCGGATCACCCTCGGCCAGGAGACCGAGGGCCCGGAGTTCCGCACCGTGTCGTGGGTCGCGATGATGTTCAGCGCGGGCATGGGCATCGGGCTGATGTTCTACGGGGTGAGCGAACCGCTCGCCCACTACGGCACCGCGCCCCCCGGCACCCACCCCGCCGACTCGGCCGAGCGGATGCAGCTCGCGATGGCCACCACCCTCTTCCACTGGACGCTGCACCCGTGGGCGATCTACGCCGTGGTCGGGCTCGCCATCGCGTACTCCACCTTCCGGCGCCGTCGCCGCCAGACCATCAGCGCCGTCTTCGTCCCGCTGCTGGGGGAGCGGCGGGCGTACGGCGGTCCCGGCCGGGTCATCGACATCCTGGCCATTTTCGCCACTCTCTTCGGCTCGGCCGCCTCGCTGGGGCTCGGGGCGCTCCAGATCGGCAGTGGTGTCGAGGAGTTGGGCTGGCTGGAGAAGACCGGCACCGGCCTCCTGGTCGGCGTCATCGCCGTCCTGACCGTGGCCTTCGTCGTCTCCGCCGTATCCGGTGTCGAGAAGGGCATCCAGTGGCTGTCCAACACGAACATGGTGCTCGCCCTGGTGCTCGCGCTCTTCGTCTTCGTGGCGGGCCCCACCATCATCGTCCTGGATCTGCTCCCCACCTCCGTCGCCGCCTACCTCGGCGACCTGCCGCAGCTGATCGGCCGGACCGAGGCGACCAGCGGTGAGGACATCCACGCCTGGCTGGGCAGCTGGACGGTCTTCTACTGGGCCTGGTGGATCTCCTGGACGCCGTTCGTCGGCATGTTCATCGCCCGCATCAGCCGGGGCCGGACGATCCGCCAGTTCATCGGCGGGGTGATCCTCGTGCCGAGCGCGGTCAGCCTCGTCTGGTTCGCGGTCTTCGGCGGCACGGCGATGAAGCTGGCCGAGCGGGGCGAGCTGGCGGGGGAGACCACCCCGGAGGGGCAACTCTTCGGCGTGCTCCAGGAGTTCCCGATCGCCGACGCCATGAGCCTGCTCGTCATGGTCCTCGTCGGCATCTTCTTCGTGTCGGGCGCGGACGCCGCCTCGATCGTCATGGGCACGCTCTCGCAGCGCGGCGCGTTCGAACCGACCCGCCCCGTGGTCGTGTTCTGGGGCGTGGTGACCGGCGCCGTGGCGGCCATCATGCTGCTCATCGGGGACGGCCAGGGCGACGCGCTCGCCGGTCTGCAGAACCTCACGATCCTCGTGGCGGCGCCGTTCCTGCTCGTGATGATCGGGATGTGCGTGGCGCTCATGCGGGACCTGCGCAAGGACCCGTTGATCGTCCGCGGGGAGGTGGGGCTGGAGGTCGTCGAGTCCGCCGTGATCGCGGGCCACGAGAAGTACGCCGGCGACTTCGAACTCCGGATCGGCCCCGGTACGACGGGGACTTCGGGCTCTACGGCCGCCACCCCGGGGACGGGAGGAGGCACCGGAACGACGACGGGCCCCGGCGCCACGCCGGGTGACGGGCGTTGATCATGGCTGCGCTAAGGTTACCGACCGGTACTGACCATGCCTGTGAACCGGTCCCCACGGCCGGGAAGTTGGAGAAACACATGAAGAACGCGACGCCCCTGCGGCGCACCCTGACCGCTCTCACCGCGACCACTCTGCTGGCCGGGGGTCTGCTGTTCGGCCAGACCGTGACGGCGACGCCCGCGGCGGCCGCCGGTGGCACCAAGATCGTCTGTGAGATCGACAAGATGCGCCAGCAGTCGCACGAACTCCGGGCGAAGGCGGCCAAGCTCCAGCGCCTCGGCGCCACGACGGAGGCCCGCAAGGCCCGCGCGCAGGCCGACGCCCTCGACCGCCGGATCCGCAACTGCATCGACGCGGACAACAACCACAAGCCCTGGAACTGACCCCACACCGTTCGGCCCGATCCCCGGATCGGGCCGAACGGCCGTTCCGGGGCGCTGTGCCCTGGCGGCCCGTCCCGCCGGCCGGTCCGCCTCCGCCGCCGGCCCGTCCCGCCGGCCGGTCCGCCTCCGCCGCCGGCCCGTTCCGCCGTCCCGCCTCCGCCGGCCGTTCCGGTCCGCCTCGCCCGCCGGCCGTTCCCGCCCGCCGGTGTCAGTCCGCGGCGCAGGCCAGGTCCGCCGCCTTCCGGGCGCAGCCCCAGGCGACCGTCACCCCCGCGCCACCGTGACCGTAGTGGTGCACGAGCAGCCCGCCGCCGGGCAGCGGCTCCGCCTCGACCCGGACACCGCCCGTCCGTGCGGGCCGCAGACCCACCCGATGACCCAGAACCCGCGCGTCCCCGATCTCGGGCCGGATCCGGGCGCACCGCGCCACGATCTCCTCGGCCGTCGCCGGATCCGCGTCGAGCCGCTCGTCGCCCTCCTGCGCGGTCCCGCCCAGGACCAGCCGGCCGGGTTGCGGGAAGAAGTACGTCGTCTCGCTCGACGCCGCGTCGGCCGCCGTGAACCACTCGTTGATCCCCGGGTTCTCCACCAGCACCAACTGCCCGCGCACCGGCCTCAGTCGCTCGTCCGACGCGAGCTCCCGCGCTCCGAGCCCCGTGCAGTCGACCACCACCCGGGCCTCCGCCGCGGCCTCGGCGAACCCGGTCACGGTCCGTCGCACCACCACGCCCCCCGCGGCCTCCAACCGCGCCCGCAGCCACCGCAGATGGACCGGCATGTCGATCAGCGGAAGCCGGGCCGCGAGCCCCACCACGTACGGCCCCGGAACCTCCGCCGCCGCCAACTGCCGGAGCCCGGCGACCTCCCCGGCCCAGGAGCCGAGCCCGTCGAGCACCGTGTCCGCGTGGACCCCGGGCACCATCCGGACGCCCGTCGCCACCGGATCGGCCGCGAGCCGCTCGTACACCCGCAGCGACTCCAGCGACCAGCCGCCGACCTCCGCCTCCGGTTCGATCCGGTACGGCCACCACAGGGCGCCCGCTACCGCCGAGGTCGTCCCGGTCACCGCGTCCCGCGACCACACCCGTACCCGCCGGCCGCGCTCCGCCAGGGTCACCGCCGTCGTCAGACCGATGATCCCGCCACCCACCACGATCACCTCAGCGCTCATGCCCGGACCGTAACCCGTCCCCCGACCCGTGGAACATCCCGTCGCCACCGACGCTCCTACCCCGGTCGTGCGGGCCGAGCGCGTCGTCGACCGGAGCCGCCCCTCGACCCGCTGGCCGCCCCCTACGGGCCGGGCACCGCCGGGGAACGCATCCGGTCGCCCCTCTGACCTAGGATTCATTCCCTGATGACTGCCACTCTCGTCGCCAAGGACCTCGCCGCCGGCCACGGCGAACGCTCCCTCTTCGCCGGCCTCGACCTCGTCGTCGCCCCCGGCGACGTCATCGGCCTCGTCGGTGTCAACGGCGCCGGCAAGTCGACCCTGCTGCGCCTGCTCGCCGGCCTCGACACCCCCGAGGAGGGAGAGCTGAAGCTCTCCCCGCCGACCGCCACCGTCGGTCACCTCCCCCAGGAGCCCGAGCGGCGCGAGGGAGAGACCGTACGCGAGTTCCTGGCCCGCCGCACCGGCGTCGCGGCCGCCCAGGCCGCCATGGACGAGGCCACCCAGGGCCTGGTCGACGGGACACCGGGCGCCGACGACGCGTACGCCGTCAGCCTGGAGCGCTGGCTCGACCTCGGCGGCGCCGACCTGGACGAGCGCGCCGAGGAGGTCACCGACTCGCTGGGCCTGACCGTCGGCCTCGACCAGGCCATGACCTCTCTCTCCGGAGGCCAGGCCGCCCGCGCCGGACTCGCCTCACTCCTCCTCTCCCGCTACGACGTCTTCCTCCTCGACGAGCCCACCAACGACCTCGACCTCGACGGACTGGAGCGGCTCGAAGCCTTCGTCCGGGGCCTGCGCGCCGGCACGGTGGTCATCAGCCACGACCGCGAATTCCTCACCCGGACGGTAACCAAGGTCCTCGAGCTCGACCTCGCCCAGCAGCAGATCACCCTCTACGGCGGCGGCTACGAGGCGTACCTGGACGAGCGGGACACCGCCCGCCGCCACGCCCGCGAGGACTTCGAGGAGTACGCGGGCAGGAAGGCCGCCCTCGAAGCGCGCGGCCACATGCAGCGGTCCTGGATGGACAAGGGCGTCAAGAACGCCCGCCGCAAGGCCACCGACAGCGACAAGCTCGGGCGCAACGCCCGCAGCGAGGCCAGCGAGAAGCAGGCCGCGAAGGCCCGCCAGACGCAGCGGATGATCGAGCGGCTCGACGTCGTCGACGAACCCCGCAAGGAGTGGGAGCTGCGGATGGAGATCGCCGCCGCCCCGCGCTCCGGCTCGGTCGTGGCGACGCTGCGCGAGGCGGAGGTCCGCCGCGGCGACTTCCGATTCGGGCCGGCCACCCTCCAGATCGACTGGGCCGACCGGGTCGCCATCACGGGAGCCAACGGGGCCGGCAAGTCGACCCTGCTGGCCGCGCTCCTCGGCCGCCTGCCGCTGGACTCCGGGGACGCCGTCCTCGGCTCCGGCGTCGTCGTCGGCGAGGTCGACCAGGCCCGCAAACTGTTCCACGGCTCGGAGTCCCTGCTCGACGCGTTCTGCGCGGCCGTCCCGGAGACCGAGCCCGCCGAGGTGCGGACCCTCCTCGCGAAGTTCGGTCTCAAGGCCGAGCACGTGCTGCGCCCCGCCACCACGCTCTCCCCGGGCGAGCGCACCCGCGCCGCCCTCGCCCTTCTCCAGGGCCGGGGCGTCAACCTGCTGGTCCTCGACGAGCCGACCAACCACCTGGACCTGCCGGCCATCGAACAGCTGGAGGCCGCGCTGGACACCTACACGGGCACCCTGCTCCTGGTCACCCACGACCGGCGCATGCTGGACGCCGTCCGCACGACCCGTCGGATCGAGGTCGCCGCGGGCAAGGTGACCGAGCTCTGATGGCCGTCACCTTCGGGTGGGGCCCGACGGAGGCCCGCGTCCTCGCGCCGCGAGCGGCATGTGTCGTCGTCGTGGACGTCCTCTCGTTCACGACGTCGGTCGGCGTCGCCGTGGAGGCCGGTACCGCGGTGTACCCGTACCGCTGGCGGGACGCGACGGCGCGGGCGTACGCGGACCGGCGCGACGCGGTCCTCGCCGTCGGCCGGAGCGAGGCGACGCCGGAGCATCCGTGGTCGCTCTCCCCGGCCGCCCTGCGGGCGGCCCCGCCGGCCCCGTGCCTCGTCCTGCCCTCCCCGAACGGCTCGACGATCGCGGCGGAGGCGGGCGACGCACCGGTGGTCGCCGCCTCGCTCCGCAACCGCACGGCGGTCGCCGCCTGGCTCGCGGAACGGGGGTACGGCTCCGAGTCCCGCCCCCTCGTCGTCATCGCATCGGGCGAACGGTGGCCGGACGGCTCCCTGCGGCCCGCCCTGGAGGACCTGCTGGGCGCCGGAGCGGTGCTCTCGGCCCTGCGTGCGGCCCCGGGAGCGGCCGGTGCGCGCGAGCTGAGCCCGGAGGCGACGGCGGCGGCGACGCTGTGGGAGGCGGCCGACGACCCCGTCGCCGCCCTGCACCGATGCGATTCGGGGCGTGAACTGTACGAGTACGGCCATCCGCAGGACGTGGCGGTGGCCGCCGAGGTCGACACCTCGGAGACGGTCCCCGTTCTGAGGGACGGCGCATTCCAGGAGGCAGCACCATGACCGATCTACTGACCCGGCTGACCGAGATGCTCGACGATCTGGACGCGGACGTCGACGAGACGATCGACCTCGCCGACGAGATCGCCGCCTCCGGCGACGCGGGTCTCCTGCCGCGTCTGCAGGCCGAGCTGGACCGCGCCCTCGCCGAACGGAACGCCTACGCCCGTGAGCTCCTGGGCGGTGTCCTCGCCGCCATCGGCGGCCCGGACGCCCTCCCCGCGCTGCTGCGGGCCTCCTCGGTCGACCTCGGGGACGACCAGGACGCGCTGGCAACCGAGATCGTCGAGATCGTCCAGTCCGACCCCCACACCTCCCGCACGGTCCTCCAGCCCCTGACCGAGGACGACGATCTGGCAGTGGCCAACCGCGCCGAATGGGCCCTCCGCTTCCTCCCGAACGCCTAGTGACCTGAGTCGGAGATTCGTCGTTGGTTCGGTATGAGTCGTCCGGGTCCGAAGATTCCGCCGTTGTCGGTGACCGGTGCCCAGCGGGCTGTGCTTGA
>NZ_BMTO01000028.1 GCF_014649715.1 Streptomyces lateritius | reverse complement strand
GTGTGATGAGTGGAATCACCACGCCAACGACGAGGGGCCCTGCCTCGTCACCACACCCGCTGACCAGCCCGTTTCACCCACCAGCACAGGATGAAAGAGGCTCAGTGGTAATGCCGGAGCGCCCTGCGGCTTCCGGCCTGCCAGGGCGAGCAGACGGGCGGGGTGGGGACCCGCAGACGCCGGGCGGCGTGAGCGTGACCGCTTCCTCATTACCGGGTAATGAAGACGCGGTCACGGGCGTCGTCGTCCTCACCGGTTCCTCCGCGCGAACGCCTCGGGCGCGAGCTTCTCCATTACCGGGTAATGAAGGAGCTGCTTCCGCCGGCACACCGCGTCATACCCGCTCGGGACGCTCTTCTCAGGCCGCGGGCCGGTCAAGCGTCTCCCGCTCAGGGGTGGCCTGGTACGCCGGCGCCTCTCGCGCCCCGGGGCGGTCGTGCTTGAGGTACGCGTCTGGCCCCGGCTCCTCGAGGTCCTCCTGGCCGAGCTCCGCAGAGCGAACGTGCTGGACTTCTCCCGGGCATCGGTCGACAGCTCCCACATCCGGGCGTTAAAAGGGGCCCCCAAGACAGGACGAAGCCCTGATGACCGGGGCAGGGCGGGCAGCAAACACCACCTGATCACCGACGCCACCGGCATCCCGCTCGCCGTCGCGCTGTCCGGTGGCAACCGCAACGACGTCACCCCTTCATCCCGCTCCTGGAGGCCGTTCCGCCCGTGCGGGGCAAGCGCGGCCGTCCACGGCGGCGCCCCGACGTCGTCCTTGCTGAACGCGGGTACGACCACGACAAGTACCGTCGCCTGGTCTGGGGACTCGGAGTGAAACCGCTGGTCGCCCGGCGGGGCACCGAACACGGTTCCGGTTTGGGCACCCAACGCTGGGTCGTCGAGCGCGCCTTCGCCTATCTGCACTGGTTCCGACGGCTGCGGATCCGCTGGGAGATACGCGAGGACATCCACGAAACCTTCCTCACCCTCGGATGCGCACTGATCTGCTGGCGATGCCTGGACGCGCCCCGCTGCATCGAGGCCGAGGAAGCTGTTGCAGGATCTGGGCGTCAGGACCCAGCTCCGGGAGGCCCCCCATCACCATCATCACGCACGAGGATCCGGTCGGCCGGGGTCCCACGAACTACATGATCCACGCCGATCTGTCGGACCGGCAGGACGGCTGGCTCGAGCAGTTGTGGACCCGCCGGCTTACCGAGGACACGTTCGAGGTGGCCTGTCTGCCCTTCTTCACCTACGGAATCTGCTACCGCGACGTCGTGACCATCGACAGCGACCACCTGGTGACCAGGGTCGTACGCAAGTCCGGCCACCGGACCCTTCGCGTCGCACTCGTCGTGGAACACGCAGACCGAGACCAAGTACACGAGCTGCTGCACGGCAGGGCTGTTGACGCTGGTCTGCCACATGAGTGGCTTCAGGGCACCTACCTTGCCGTTGACCTCCCGCCTGGCTCGGATGAGGCGCCCTTCGTGCAGGTATTGGAACCCCTTGCCCAGGCTGGCGCCCTCCACTGGGAGATCGATTCCTGACCCGAAAGATCATTTCGTTATGAGTTCTTATTCCCGGTTCGAGGAGGCCCCCATGGTCTATCGCGCCGGCTTCCGGCTTCCGGTGGTCCGCCCGCTGAGGAACAAGCAGCTTACGGTCGGAGGCATTCTCCTTGCGGATCGAAGCAGACGAGTCCGTGCTCGCGGGCCAGCTCAGCGGCGTACTCGGACGCTTCCTCTGCCTTGTCGTAAGACATGAGCAGGTACACGACCGGGCCCGAGGCCTCATCGATGACCGGTGTCGACGCCCACACGACACTATGGTCGACGTCATCCGAGTACCGCGCGACGAGTGCTTCCACGTACGCCGTCATGCGGGGCGCCGGAGGCACGGCGACATCGTCCGACTCCAGGTAGCGCTCGTAGAGCTCGTCATACGTCGAGCCCGCTTGCCGGTTGTCGAGTGGACGGTCGCCGTCCCACACAGCAAGGTCAAAGCTCACGCGTGCATCGTCGCAGGCAGCAGTTTCACTGGTGCCCGCAGGCCCTGAGACCGAGCCTTCCCCAGTGATCCGTAAGAGAGCTCCCGGGGCCTGGCGGACGAGGTCCCCTCGGATGCCGTGGGCTGAGGGTCAGGCATAACTGGCGTCCTTCCAGGTGCTGTTCAGGCGGAGGGTCGGGGAGGTGGGGCGCAGAGCGCGGTCGACGAGGGGGCGGGTGTAGAGGCGACGGGCGTCGGCTTCGCTCATGCCGCAGTCGAGCGCGGCCAGGATCAGCGCGGGGTCAGCCTGGGCCGCCGCGCGCAGGTCGACGATGAGCTCGCGGTCCAGGTCCTCGATGACGACGTTCGTGTCGGCGGAAATCTCGACGGTGTCGCCGGCGGTGGCCTGCTGCGTGGCCACCGCGGCGAAAGCCTCGTTCACCCGCTGCCGCACAATGCGCGAGACCGGCCCGGGCTGCTCCACGGGCTGCTCCTGGTGGCGGCGTCGCGTCGCCGTACGGGAGTCCCGCCACGCGTCGACGGCACGGGCACGCTTTTCCTGGGTGTCCCACAGCAAGTGCGCGCCCCGGAGGCGGTAGGCGAGTAGCGCGGAGGGCCGACGGGGATCAGGCTCAGCGGCCAGGTCGAGAAACGCCCGAACGGAGTCCACGGTCCAACCCGCGTCGGATACATGCCGGATGACCCAGGCGATCCGGGCGATGGAGGCGTTCCCGAGCCAAGGCACCAGGGAGATCAGCTCGCGAGCGAGCTGGTACCGGCGACCGACAGGGTTGAGCTTCCGGGCCTTCGGCTTCTGCTGCTTGGGAGTGGGGGACGGCTTCTTCCCGCTTGCGAGCTTGCTCTCAGAGGGAAGACGAGTGAGAGCGGTAGGGGAGACAGTTGAGGTACCGACCTGCATTGGGGTGCAATCCAACCCTGCTGGCCGGGAGGTCCTTGAGCGCTTCCAGCGCACCTTCCGCGCAGCCTTCTTTGCCAGCTTCCCGATCAGCTTCCGGCCCTGCTCGGCGATCCCGACCGGCGCCCGCTCGTATGCGGGCGCTGCCTCGTTGCGCAGCCGGGTCCGGATACCGAGCGCCTCGTCGAACTCGACTGGGATGACACGCTCGAAGACTGAAGCGAGGCGCATGCGTCCCCTCGCGCGGGTGCCCTTGGAGCGGTAGACCAGCAGTCCGGCCTCCCGGAGCATGTCGAGGTGGTACTGCACGGTGCGCTCCGACATGCCGAGCTTCCGCACGAGGTAGTCCACTCCGGGCCGGCACTCCGTCAGTGCGGACATCTCCTGAGCGATGGCGACGGTCGTGGGGCCCCACTTCGGGCCGTGCCGACGCGACGGGGTGTAGAGCCCGGTGCCGCCGACCCAGTGCACGGCCTGCATCCACGAATACGGGCCCGGAGCGATCCGGCCGGTCGTCGTGGAGAGCCATTGGCGAGCTGGAGGGACGTGGAGCAAGGCGGCGGAGGGGCTGCTGGAGGCGTCCCGTTGGCGCGGGATGTCACCCGAGGGAACGGACATTGGGCGCGAATCGCCCGTGCGGGCGCGCGGAAGCTGACAAGAGGCCGTGCCGTGCTGCACTATGTACCTGCTTTCACTGCGAGGTGGAGGCACGCGAAAACCCCGGGTGGGGACTTCGCTGGTTCGCGCAGAACCTGAAGATCGCTCGAACACTCGGGCCCGGTCGCCAAACCGGATTCGAAGTTCGGGCCTTAGCTCGGTCGCCAAACCGAGCCGTAGGAAGTGGCCGCGCACGGTGCGCCAACACCAGCGGCCGGCGGTAGAGGATGTGCCCCCGCCAAGGGGCCCATGGACTCCCGCCTTGCAGGAGTTACGTCACGATCGCTCCCTCATCAGTTGCTGGGGATTTCCCCGCGGCTGCGCTTCTGTGCGCATGGTGCGGAGAGGGGTTGAGGTGCGTCCCGCCCGGAGTGAATCGGCGGCGACGGCGGAGTCCCGCGACAGATGGCCGCCAGGTGTCTTTCCTGGGCGGTAGTTCTGTGGGGATGGTCTGGATGCACGGAAAGCCCGAGCCGGGGGAGTGCACGGCACGGGGCATGGCTCCGTTGGACGCGGCGGTGGATCCGCCGGCCCTGGTCATCGTGTGGTGTGGATAGGCGTGGCGTGGCCCGCGTTCGACGCCGGTGTGATCTTCACGGCGGAGCGCTGGGTCCCACTGGTTGCTTGCCCGGGTGCCCGGGTACTCTTCGGCATAGCGGCCACGCTTTCACTTGTGTCGAAACTGGTGTGTGTGGTCCAGCCCCGCTCCTCGGTGGTCGCACACCGGGGGTCACAGCGGGGCTTTTCCTTTGTCTTGGCGGCTTCGTCGGACCGACGTCGAGCTGAGTGCTCGTCTGGCGCCAGGCGAAGCCTATCTGTTGAGATCGCCGGTTGCCCAGTTCCCCTCCGAACGTGTCGTACCAGCGGCTTGTCATCAGGTATCAAGATCATCGGAGAGTCGTACGATCCAGCCCTCGAGGGTGACGACATGTCAGCCAGCCTTCAGGCGCAGTACATCGGTTCCTGCCGGGTCGCCCTCTCCTGCAGCTTGACCTGTCCGCCTGGCGGACAGCTTTCGGCGAGGCATCGCCCTCGTCCGCGGGTAACGCCCCGCCGATCCCCCAAAGCCCCGCCGTCACGCGAGACGGCGGGCTACGGCGCTACAGGTCATAGATCCGACCCCACGGCCCCGTACTCGGCAGGCACGTCTCGCCAACTGCGGTACGCCCGGACCCGTATGCCGTCGATCAGCCGCCGCGAGGCCAGTTCGGCGGCCGCCCCGCCCCTCGCCGTCAATGGCGCTGTATGCGAGCGAGGGGAAGATGCGAACGGCATCAGTCAGAGGCAGCCGGCCGTCCTTCAACACAACGCTGAGGGGCTTTCCGCGAAGCAACTCCATCACCAGGTAGGCGTGCAACCGTCCGTCGTACATCGCGGAGCCGAAGTCGTGCACGGTGACGATGTGCGGATGGGACAGGCTGCCGGCGACCGCAGCTTCGCGGGCAAAGCGGGCCGACTGCTGGCTGCTGTCCGCGCTGCCGTCGCCGGTGAGGACCTTGACCGCCACCAGCCGGTCGACCTTGGGATCGTGCGCCTTCCAGACCTGCCCGAACCCGCCCGCTCCGATCGCCTCGATCAGCTGGTAGCGGCCGTCCAGCACGGTCCCTGCCTGCACGACTCCCCCTTCTCGGTACGCACCGCGACGCACGGTGTACCAGGCGTGTACCCGTCACGCTACGCCGGAGGAACCTGCCAAGACAGGGAAACTGATCCACAGCGAGGGCCCTGCAACCGTAGAAGCAGGGCCCTCGAGGAACAGAAGCGGTCAGGAACAAGCTCTACGGTCGCGTGCGAGCCGCTCACGCCACTTCGTCGACCGGTGTCCGCTGTTGAAGTGGCACAGCTCCCGACGCTGGAGCACTGCGAGATCGCTCGGCACGGGCCCGGCGCAGCGCGGCCGCGCGGGACACCTCAGCCTGGCGGCGCCGCTCGGAACGGCCGGTGTCGAACGGGGTCGGCGCATCGTCCGACACCACGACGTCGGTCTCGGGGAACGCGCGGCGGGACAGCTCCCGCAGCGCGGCGGTCTGCCGTTCCACTGCTTCCGCGATGCCCGGGTCCACCCGGCGCGGCGGCGCGACCTCCTGGTGGGCGGCGAGTGCGCGGCGGTAGCCCTCGCACGCAGTCTCCCTGGTCCTCGCCGGACCGGTGGGCGCGGCCGGGGCCGGGTCTGCCGGTACAGCATCGGCCGGTCCTGGGACGGGTGCGGCGCCGGGCGGCAGGATCCGCAGGGCGCGCACGACGGTCCGGCCCGCCGCCTTGTTGGCGGCCGCAATGACACGGGTCTGCTCAAGCCAAGCCTTCGTCGCCCACACCGACGAATCCGCCGGGGCAGACCAGAAACCCGCAGCAGCGTGTCGCGGTCAGGCAGAGGGGCGTCGCCTGGTGCCGCCGCCGCTGCCGTTCAGCGGGATCAGGCTCTCCAGGTGAGCGCCCTTGACCCAGGAGCCCAGCAGGTCGCGATGCAAGGCCACGATGTCCTGGCGCAGCGCCAGGCCCAGCGCGTCTCTCGTGAACGCGCGGCAGGTGGTGACGAACAGGGCGACGTCCGCGCCGTGCTCGAGACGGGCGGTGCCGACGAACTTCTGCATGTCCTGGGAGGACACGCTCCGATGCGCCGCGTACTTCTTGCACTGGATGACCAGCTTGCGGCCGTCGGCCAGGTAGCCGACGACGTCCGCGCCCAGGTCGCCGCTCTTGCCGCTGACGACGACGTCTCTGCAGCCGTCCCGCCGGCACAGCTCCGCGATGTACGTCTCGAATTCCTGCCACGTCAGGGCGTCGACCTGAGCCATGGACAACTCGCGCGCCCGGGCCTCCTCCTGCGCCCGCCACGCGCGGTCCTGGCCGACCGCCTGGCGGTGCGCCCGCAGCAGCACCCAGCCGGCCCCACCCAGCGCGGCCGCGGCGAGCACCGTCACCAGGACGGGCCACACCGTCGACCAGTTCGCGGCGACCCACACCACGGCGGCCAGCGCCGCCACCGCGCCCCAGCCCTGCACCTGCCTGCGGGTCTGCTTCTTCAAGTGCCGGCGCCGTCGACGTGCCGCCATCACTCCCCCGCCCCCTGGGGTCGTGATCCGCAGCGCGCGCCGGCGCATGCTGTCCGGACGGTGTGTGGGCGGGGGCTCATCGACTGGCCTGAGTGACGCCGCTCGCCAGCTGCCCCAGGATGTCCACTATTCCCTGGCCCACTGCGGTAGGAGCGAGCAGAACGCCCAGCGCCAGGATGATGATGGCAGTGGTCCTCTCCTCGTTTCGGCTGCGGGCTTGCGTACGGCGGCGCAGCCGGAAGAAGACGATAATTGCGAGCAGCACGGCCACGTTGATGGTCAGCAACCGTCCAGACCTCCCCCAACGATCGGCCATCACCACGGGACGGCAGCGCCACCCCCCGCCTTCTTGTGTAGCGGCGCGTCGGTGATGTTGAAGGCGGGTTACTGACGAATGGCACAAAGCCATCGGACCTGGCCGAATCCTGCGCGGCGGATCAGTCGGCGACGTGCACGGTCACGTAAGGACGGGCGGAAGTCCGGATCCGCGAACTCGGCGGCCCCGGGGAACACGGTGGCGCCTCCGGGGACCTGTTTGATTCCTGCGGAGATGCGGACCTTGGGTGTTCGGGTCACCTTCACGGCCTGGACGTGCCCGACGAGCTCCGGCATGACGTCGGCGAGGATGTCGTTGGATGGGGCCTTTTTCTGGCCCAAGGGACAGGGCAGCGAGTCGAACTCCTGTCTGGTTTCGACTCTCTCAGGGCATGTGCTCGCCATACTCGGCCAGGAGCGTGCGGAGCCGGACTGCCTGGTCGTCGTCGGTGCGGCCTTTGCGCTTGCTCTTGTTGTTCCTCTTCCACACCCCGAGCCGCTTCTCGGTTCCGTCGGCAGAATGCGGCTGAGGCATACGGTCGTGCTCGGCAGCCCAGACGCGCAACTCGGCCAGCGTGGCGTTCCAGGCATCGTCCTGTGGGGTCCACGCCCAGCCGGGCAGCTCTTCCAGAGCGGCCATGCGTTCCGCGCCGTAGGTGGCTCGCAGGCTTCGGAAGGAGTTGACCATGCTGCCGATCCGGTGTCCCCTCCATTGCTCTCGCTGCTTGATGCTGCCGACGCTCCGCTGTGTCTCGGCTGCGAAGTCTTGAAGGATCACGATTTTGGCCAGGAACGCCTCCTCGAACGGATCCCACCTCCATCCCGGAAGCGAGCCCACGGCCTCGAGCTTCCAGGCCGGCAGGTCCACGCCCTGAGCGGTCAGCCGCTTGCGGGTCGTACGCAGGTTGTTCGCCCACACGGTGGCTTCGCGTGCTTCCATCGCGCTGCCCTCCGTGCCGCCCTCGTCTAAGACAGCGGCCCGGTAGCGGTCGCACTGACGGCGGAACGATGCGTCGAAGGCGTTCTCGGTCGACCACGAGGGGATGTCGGACAGACGCCGGGCACGCTCGGGGTCCAGCCGGCCGCTGGCCGCCAGAGCGCGCTGCTTGCGGACCCACCGAGCAAGGTTCACACCGGCGACCATGACTTCCTGATCGGCCGGGTGACAGTCACCCTTGACGGCCTCATAGTCGACGAGCGCCGCGTTCATGCGCGCCCACCGCTCCTTGTGCAGGTTCCGTTCGACTCGAAGCGCCGCTTCCCCGAGCCGGTCGCGGATCCACTGTTTGGCCAGCGCCCGATTCCGCGGACCGGCTAACGAGGCCTCGCGGTAGCGGTCGGCCTCGGCGCGGGCCACCATGCCTAGCCCGGCCAAGTGGTCCAGTACGTCGGCTGCGACGTCTTCGGCAGCCGTCAGGAACCCGACAACCACATCGAACCGCGGATCCAGCGGTTCAAGGCGCGTCTCGCGGATCCGTACCACCGCCAGCCCCGCGGCGCGGAGACGCGCGGCCTTAGCAGCGTCCTTGTCCTCCTTGCCCTCGTGCCACCAGACTCCGTCGAACTCCAGCACGAGGAACGGGTTGCCGTGCTCGTCGACGGCGACGATGTCCACCCGCGCGGGGCGATCGTCGGTATCCAGCACTTGGTCGCAGTCTGGGTCGATGCGCAGCACTGTTGCCAGCTCAGCCTTCAGCAGGAGTTCCTGTACAGACGTTCCCACAAGGCGGCACTTGGGGCAGGCCTTGGTGCCGTTGCCCTTCTTCCCACCGGTGAAGGCGTTCACGCTCCGTGGAAACGAAGGGTGCTGCGCGGGGTTGATGTCGCAGAACCACAGCACCACACGGCTGCTGCCGACGCTCAACTCATCCGCGGTGATGCCCGAGCTCCGAGCGTCCAACCTCGCGACGTCCTCCGGGTAGAGGTCCGAGAGCCTGTTGGTCGAGGAGATTCGGTGTCCGGCGCA
The DNA here is from genome assembly GCF_014649715.1 of Streptomyces lateritius. Classification (GTDB taxonomy): domain Bacteria; phylum Actinomycetota; class Actinomycetes; order Streptomycetales; family Streptomycetaceae; genus Streptomyces; species Streptomyces lateritius. The sequence continues at coordinate 21,633 of NZ_BMTO01000028.1, read as the reverse complement.
GAACGGGCAGCCCCGGCCGCGGCCGTCATCAGGCCAGCGGTGGTCGTCGGCCTTCGAGCAGACCCGTATGCCAGCAGGACCTGTGGTTATCAAGCAATTCTCCCGAGTGTCGTCCTGCTTCCTCGAGCCCTTCGGGCCCTGCCCCTGGCTTAGCACGACTCTCTGACAGGTCACGTGAGGGCCGCTCGTGACCTCCCCGGTGGGCACATTGTGATGTTGGAGGCGGGTTACCGATGAATGGCACAAAGCCATCGGACCTGGCCGAATAGCGCGCGGCGGCATACTTCGACCGTCACGGCTCGCTCGGTCGGCACGCCTTACACACCCGGTAGTCCCGTCCTCCGCGCGGTCCGATGTTCGCGGCAGTCCACTGGCGGGCCTTGGCTGGGCTCATGGGGTAGAGCCGCAGGTGAGGGCTGAGGGCTGTACCTCTCCTCTGCATCCGGACTGTTGTAGTCGTGGTACTCGTGCGCCGCTTCTGCAAGGCCCGGTCGTACGCCTCTCCTTGCGGCGCACGTGGTCGGCGGGCAGCTGACGGCGAACGTGGGCGCAGGGCGAGAGCGGCGGGTCTGGCGCTGCCGGGCGCGGACGTCCTTGAGCGGCATCGGCACCTTGTCCCCTGGCCGTCCTCGATGTCGTGGAAGACGATGGCGGCGAGGTCGCAGCGGGCACCTGCCCTTGCTGGCCGGCTCAGCCAGGACCCTCCTCGGTCGCCGTAGAGGACGACCGCCACCCGTCGGACTCGCCCTCCTCAGGCTCCCAGGGGCCGATGTTGCGATCCTCGGTCGCCGTAGAAGACGACCGCCACGCTCTAAGGCGGAGAGGGAGACCTGCAGGCGGTGTCTCTCTCCGCCCTGTGCGGGGTCGGGTGGCGTCATCCCAGGGGGCGTGGGGCGAGGGTGGTCAGGGTGACGCCGGGCGGGAGGTCGGTGTCTCGGATCTCGACGGTGCCGTAGTCGGAGAAGCTGCGTGCGTTGACGTCGTCGCGGGCTTTGACGGTGATCCGTTCGAACAGTTCGTGGGCGGGGGCACGGCCGAAGGCGTCGTCGTGGGTGAAGACGTACAGACCTCGCAGGGCGAGGTTGGCGCGAGCGGCGGCGCGGTCGTGTTCGAGCATGATCTCGAAGGCGCGCCAGAACAGGGCGAGGTCGTCGGTGGTGACGCCGGTCCGCTTGGCGAGGGGGGCGCTGAAGTGTCCGGTGCCCCGGTATAGGGCGTAGGGCACGACGTGCTTGGAGCCCATCTCTGTCTCCTTGCCCTTGTTCTTGCCGTCGGTGTTCTCGCCGCGTTCGAGCCACGCCTTGAGGTCTTCTTCTCTGGTGGGGGTGACGCGGGTGATGCCGATGTCGAGGGGGGTGATGCGGTCGATGGAGCGGGAGAACCCGATCTGGACGGGGCCCTGGACGCGTCCGGCCTGCTTGTCGCGCTTGCCGGTGGTCATGACGGCTCCGAACATGCGCACGTCGAAGAAGTTGCGGCACATCCATTCCTGCGCGGACTTCTGGTCGTGTGCGGAGCCGGTGGTGTAGGCGCGTTCGTGCTGGGTGTTGAGGGCGGTGCCGGCCTCGACGTAGATCTCGCGGCCTTCGCGGGGTTCGAGGGTGTTGATGAGGGCGACGGTGTTGCGGATCTTCCGCTTGATGGCGACGTCGGTGATCAGGCCGTGTCCGCTGACGGGGTCGGTGCGGGGCAGGCCGCCGTTGTCGGGGTCGCCGTTGGCGTTGGAGTCGACGGCTTCGATGAGGAAGACGAAGTCGTGCTTACGCGTGGGGTCCAGATGGGGAGCGGTCATGGTGGGAGCAACTCCTCGAGTGGGTTGAGTACGGTCGGAAGCGGGGTGCGCCTTCTCAGACGGCTGCGGGTTCGTGGGCGGGCACGTCCTGCTGTGCGGGGATGGCGGCCTGCTTGCGTTCCTTGGCGGCCTGCCTCTGGAGGATGTCGTCGTGCCGCTGGTGGGCGTAGCCGATGATGAAGCGGCCCTGCTGGACGTCGGTGAGATGTCCGGGCAGGTCGTCGCTCACCTTGCTGTAGATCTCGAACAGTCGCTTCTCCAGCGCCTTGTGCGCGGCTGCCCTGTCTCGGCGCAGCCGTTTGAAGTGCGCTCCCGAATCGGTGAACAGCCGGCGCAGGGTGACCCCGGGGGCGGCGACGGCGGCGCTGAAGTACTTGTCGCGCAGCGTGGTGTTGATGTCGGGGAGGGCGGCTTCCTGTACGGATTCGAGGACGGCGAAGAGCCGGCCGCACAGGTAGGCGGGGTCTTCGCTGTCCTTGTCGAGCTGGGGCATCGGGCGGTCCTGGGGGTTGGAGGAACGGGTCAGGAGCAGCCGCAGCAACGCCAGACGCGGAGCGTCGACGCGCCGGTCGGCGTGGATGCGCTGCAGGAGGAGCGGCAGGGCGCGGGCGGGTGGGCTCAGATGGTGCAGGGCGCTGTGGAGCAGTTCGGCCTCCAGGCCGTGGGGGGCGCTGTCGGGTGCGTAGCGCTCGCCTTGCCAGCGGCCGCAGGACAGTGCCATCTGCCACAGGGGGAAATAGCGGGTGCGCCGTGTCCATCCGTCCCAGACGCCGTGGTCGGCATACCAGGCGGCCAGGTTTTTCTTCGCCTCGGTCAGGGGGACCTCGATCCAGTCTCGGACGACCAGGCGGGCGTTGTTCAGTCCGAGGGACAGGCTGTAGAAAGCATCCGTGTCGGTCCGCTGCGCGGCCGCGGGGCTCGGGGTTTTGTTCATCGAGTCGATGAGGTGCTCGATGTCGGTCGCTTCCGGCTGGTCGTCGAAGAACATGGCCAGGACGGAATCCGGATCGGGCTTCCTGGTCCACCACAGCAGTACTCCGTCGTCCCGGAAACGGCGCCGGTGACGCTCGGAGGCCACCAAGTGGTTCAGGACCGCCATGGCTCGGCCGCCGCACCGGTGGCAGATCGGTGTGTTCACCAGCTGCGTCATTGCGTCGCGTCCCTGGGCGGGGGCGTTGATGCTGATGAGCTGGCCTTCGTTGCTGCCGCCCGCTGTCGGGACGGCACCCTTCTTCACCGGTTCGGGGATCGTGGCCAGCAGGGCCCGGTGCTCCCCGCACACCAGGCACAGTCCTCTGCGCTCTGCGGCACCGCCCTTACGCGCCCGTACCTCCTCAGCCCACAGCTGCTTCACCGAGTCCAGCTCGTGCAGCCAACGGGTACCGACCATGACCGCGACCGTGTCCTTGGCCTCGACACCAGCAGCGCGACCACCGAGGTGGACAGGTCCTTCATCCGGGTGGGGCCGTCCCGAGGTGCACGAAGGCGTCGAGGAACCCGGTCCAGGCGTTCACCTCGAACAGCAGGTCCGGCAGGTCGATCTTCGGGAGCATCCTCTCGACCCGCTTGCGCAGCCAGGTCAGGGGCTTCGGCTCGCCGAGCGCGCCGAGCTTGTCGACGTTCAGCTTCACCCACCCGTCGTCCTGCACCTCGATGGAGGCCTTCGCCGCCGGCCCCGCCTCTTCCAGACGCTCGGCGAGCTGCTTCCTGCCTCCAGCACCGTCGACGCTTCGACGAGAGCCTGGCCTTTCCGGCTTCACCCGAAGCGACGGAAGCCGCTGCTGCATAGATCGGCCGACACGGCCATGCGCAAGGGGGCCTACCGCGCCCATCAAGGCGAGCACGGGATGCACGTCCCAGCCTCCGACTGGAAGGTGAAGAGGGCTTCAAGCCGTACGAATACCCCCTGGAGCAGCGCGCCGCGACACTCTGGTACCACGACCACCGGATGGACTTCAGCGCCCCGCAGGTCTGGCGCGGTCTCGCTGGCATGTTCCTCGTGCACGACGACGAAGAGGACGCGCTCCCGCTGCCCGGGGGCGACAAGGATGTCCCGCTGATGCTCTGCGACCGCTCCTTCGAAGCGGACGGCTCCTTTCCGCTATCCGGCGAAGTCCCCGGACTGCGCGGGCGAACCGGGCGTGGACGAGGCGTACATGGACGGCGTGCTCGGCGACGTCCAGCTCGTCAACGGCGCACCGTGGCCGTTCCTCGACGTGGCGAACACCCGCTACCGGTTCCGTCTGCTCAACGGGGCGCACCCTTGCCAGCTCGACATGCCCCACCCGCTTTCGACCGCAGGTTGCCGACAAGGAGCGATCCCGGCCTGCCGCGTTCGTTCGCGAACCACTGGACGACACCTTCGAGCGGATCGGTGACCGGCCGGTCCGCGAAGGCCCGGTCGTACTGCGGCTCTTGGGTCGACGCACTTCGGCGGCTCGGGCAGCAGCTGGTCACAGTCAGCAGTGTTAATTCCGCTTGAGTACCCCGCTCAGTCCTGCCACCACGGCTGTGGTCAGAATCCAGCCTGCGACTGAAAGCAGCCACGAGCAGTACAAGGCGCTACCGGTGGGCAGCCATGCCTTCTGCTGCCCGATATCAATATTGGGCACCCGAACATCGAAGGTGTAGGCGATCGGGTGGAAAGCCGGGGCTGGCGTGCCAGTGGGAGTCATGTGTGACGGGTAGGCGTGGGCGAAGACAGCGGTTCCGAGGGCGAGCAGGGCGAGCAGCCACAAGGCGGACAACCAGGTCCGGTAGCCGTAGCCGACGGTCAAGCACAGCAGCCAGTCGAGCAGCTGCCCGGCCGGGTTGAGCGTGCGGCGAGGGCGTCGCTGCTTGTGGATGGCCACGAGCCGGACGGCATTCCTCTTGGCCGGCCTGCCGATAGGCGGCGGCGAGCTGGTCGTAGGGCTGCGGGGCGTAGCCATGTTGCTGCCGCTGGAGCCAGTCCAGCCGGGCACGCACGCCAACCTCGTCGTTGATCAGCGTCTGGTAAGCGAGTCCGCGCAAGTCAAGATGGGTGGACCACGTAGCCGGGTCGTCGTGAAGAGTGCGTGACTGAGGTCGACGAGACCGTCTGGAGCGCGGCGGGGCAGCAGGTACAGAGCTGTGGAGCCGCTCGAAGTCCAAGGCGAGGCCCTCAGGATTGGTGAAGTCGCAGGGTGGGCCTTGTTCGGCTCCGAAGGCAGGGCCTGTCGTTGCGTCGGTGAAGGTCGCTGTCGTTTCCGTGAAGGTTTCGCTGAACTGGCATGCCGTCGCCGCGGACCCAATGTCCCGGGGGCGGCGGCGTGCCGCCGGGCCGTGTGCGCGCTGACGTCCACCCCTGTACACCGCCCACGACCCGGTATGCCGCGTACCGCCAGGACTCCCCGGGCCCGGGGCCGGACCAGGATTTCGTGAGGAGGCGCAACAAAACCGCCCCTGCCCGGGTCGAGCAGCGGGCGGTCTGTTGAGGCGCTCAGGGTCAGGTTCAGGGGACGGTGACGTTGAGCGGCCCGCTGAGCAGTCGGCGTGCGGTGGAGAGATCGCCGGCCGTGCGCGAGGACGTGGTGTCGTACGCCACGTCCTCGCGCTGCGGGGGTCTTCCGGCAGCGAGCGCGTCCATCTGGCGGTCCATCGAGGACATGGTCAGGTCGGAGAGGACCCAGCCCAGTGGCGCTGTCACTTCCGGCTGGGAGCGCGGGGCAACGAGGAAGGTGCGGACGTCCGAAGCCGCTTGTCCAGCAGCCGCGACCTTCGTGCCGGGGTCCAGGCCGGGAACGGGTTCGGAGAACCGAATCAGAGCCGCCTGCTGCAGGGTGGTCGTACGGGCGGCGACCTCGGCTGCCTTCCTGCCGGCGAGAGGGGCGACGAGTTCGTCCAGGGGGTCGAGTTCCGGCTCGGGTGCCTTGACCGAGTAGTGGTTGTCGAGGAAGACGAGGAGGGGGACGACGTACCGCGTGTCGGCGCCCTCGCGGGTTGCGACGCGACGGTTGTGGGCCGCGACCTCGGGCTCGACGGCGGCCCAGAGCTCCAGGAGGGTGGCGATACCGCTGTTCTCCAGGTAGCCGCCGTCGATGGAGGATACGGCCTCGGTCCTGGTGCCGTCGTTGTCCGTGTCGGGCAGGCAGCGGTACATGGTGCCGCTGGGTGAGACGTAGGTGAAGCGGGCAGATAGGTGGGCGGCCGTAGACATGCGGAGCCTCGCACCGCCGGTGTGGCAGTCCGCGCTGCCGGTGTAGTCCACGGCGTCGACGGTAGCGGTGGTGAACTGGGGGGTGGCGGCGGTGTGGGACACCACTGCTTCCTGGCATCGCAGTGCGCTGTTACCGGCCGCCTCGCCGATCGTCCGGTGTGCCGAGACGGCGACTCGGCAGCCGGAGCGCACGTCTGTACCGTTCAGGATGAGGACCGGGCCGTCGGCTCCTCCGCCCGGGCCCGGTTCATGCGGCGCGTGTCTGGTGAGGGTGACGTAGTCCTTCTCCCAGGCGTTGCCTTCGCCGGCCCAGGACCGTTCCCATGCGCGTTCGAAGACGGAGGCGCGGTCGCCGACCACTTGGCCGAGCATACGGTTCATTCCGTGGAGGGCGTGGGTGCCGTCCCGGTAGAGCATGGCGGCGATGTTCGCGGCGAGGGCGTCCTCGCCGGCGAGTTGGCGGACGATCGCTCGACTGGATTCGGTGCCCGGGGCCGCTTCCGCGCCGAAGGCGGGTGTGGCTCGGCCGAGGGTGTGGGCTGCGAGGCCGAGGCTGCCGCCGGAGACACCGCTCAGACCGAAGGTTGAGGCGGCGGCGCAGGGGGATGCGTCGGTGAGCTGGTCCATGCCGGAGCCGGTCCAATAGGCGGCCCGGATGCCACCGCCCGCCGCCGCCACGAGGAGCATGGGGATCGCGTTGCCTCGGTCGTCCGGGGGGAGTGTGTCGTGGCACTCCGCCGCCTGTTCGTACCAGTCCTCGAACTCGTGATGGGAGGAGAAGGGATGGGGTGCTGCGGGCAAGCGGGGGTCTTTGAGTCGTACGGCGTGGTAGACGCCCGTGTTGTCGAGCAGGGACTGGGCGACGAGGACGGCCAGGACGGGCAGCCAGATCGGGGTGAAGCGAAAACGCAGGGCGCGGAACGCGCGGTAAGGCATTCGCGCCTCGGCACGGCGGACGAATCCGGCGCACGCCAGGACGACCGTGGTGAGGAAGAGAGCGAGGACGCCGAGCGTGCGCAGCCGGGAGCCCCACCCCAGCGGGTCCACGGCAGTGAGGACGCCGATGAGGGCGGTGAGGGCGAGGAGGCCTCTGCCGGTCCACCGCGGCACCAGACGGCGACGGATCGTCTCGCCCCGGGTGGCGGGTTCCGCCGTTCCGAACAGCAGCGTGTCGCACTGCTGCAGCAGTGTGTGGAGGACCGGTGGCACGAGCAGGGCGAGAACGAGACCCGCGATGAACCAGAACCAGACGCCGGGGCTGCGGACATCGCTCTCGACGAGTGTGCCGAGCAGGACGGGCCGGGCGAAGGCTCGGACCAGGCCGAGCGCGGCGATGAGGAGGGGAACGACGGTGAGTGCTCGTCCGATCCCCTCGACCCGGCCACGGTTGGTCGCTGGCACCCGTACGGGGCCGGGCTCCGGGTCGGTCCCCCGTACGAGCAGACCGGCGCCGACCATCGCCAGCGCGACGAGGGGAATCGCCGCACCGCCGGCCTTCTGCCCCCAAGGCTGAGCTGACCAGACCGGCCAGAACAGGCAGGCAGCGAACAGCGTGACCGCACACACCAGCAACGGAGTCAAAATGCCGTGAGCCCTGCGACGCTCGCGCGGCACCCCGTCCAGGAGCGCCCACCGACCCGCGACCCACACCGCGAGGGACAGCGCGACCAACGTGAGCACCGGGCCGGCCAAGTCGCCGGCCAGGAGATAGCCGTCCTGGTGCACCCAGGCCCGCTCGATGTCGGGGAACTGCTCCAGGGGCCCGCCGCCGGGCAGGACAACCACGGCCGCAAGGAAAGCCACGGCGACCAGTTGCACCCGGTGCCGCGTCCAGGCACGGGACGGTGCGGAGATGCCGCGCCGCCAGCGAATGAACCAGCGGGTGAGACTGACGGGCAGGATGTCGACCGCAACGACCGCCACAGCCAGGATCACGGTTGCCCCGAGGAAGACCCACTTCAGCCAGGACAGCACAGTGACGGCCCACGCCCAAGAACTCAGTCCCCCGTCGCACGCACCCGCCGCGACCAGCCCACCGGTGGTGAACGTCTCGGCCAGGTCGGCGACGAGGACCAGCACGACCAGGACGTTGATCTGCCGGGCCGAGCAGGGGACGACCCCCGTCCGTGTCTGCTCCTCGCGGAACCGTCGGATGCGGTGCAGCACCAGGTACAGCCCGTAGGCGTAGGCGGGCGCGAAGACTAAGAAGTCGAGGGCGAGGTGGACGGCGAGCCACCAAGTGAGGTGGACGGCCCTGTTCGAGGCGCCTGCGTCCGCCCAGGCGTACCAGGCCGTGATTGCGTCGATCCGCTCGGTGGGGTCTCTGGGAAGTACACCCGGGAAGCCGGTGAGAGCGTCCGCGCCGTATGAGAAATGCGCCTGCGTGGAGAGCGTCTGCAGGAGTTGGGAGATCTCGCCCATCACCAGCAGGGCGACCGCGGCGGCGGCCGGCACCCACCAGCCACGACCCCATAGCCAGACTCTGCTTGCCACGCCAGTGGATGCCGCCGACGGATTGGCCATGGGACGACTTCCGCAGAACCCGGGGCAATCGCGCCAGCGACACACCTCCGGTAGCGCGGAAGATCCACTGTTTGCCGCAAGCCAAGCCCGACAAGGTCCGCGCCGAGTCCTCACACGCGTCCGGGTCGAGACCGCACAAGGCGGTGACCGGCACGAGAATCCGTTCGGTGGCTTCGTTCGCTTCGGCGACCCTTTCACGGCGAGTCACCGCAACCGCCGCAGCCCTCACCATCTGGCTCCGAGGGTGATCGACCGGGGGATTCCTAATCGACCTGGAGCGGCTGGATGCAATCGCCGGTTACTCCTGCAGTGGGCCGATGACGGACAGGTCGATCTGCCCTGTCAGCCATGAGGCGTGCCGCTCTTTGGAGCGTAGCAAGTCCTGCGGCGCACGGGACGAGCAGAGTGTGGCCATTGGCGTGCTCATCGAGTCCTTTGACTGGGCAGTTGAACAGCAGTGCGGGTGTGGTCTGCGGGACGCGCCGCGGACAAGGACACGCTGCGCGTCAGCGAGGAGCGCCTTCTGTCTCCTGGGAGGATGCTGCTCATGCAGCCGCTGCCGATCCCCTGCCCCGCCGACCGGATCCCGGATGCGACGGGCATGGACGCCTTCACCACCGCGTACAGGGCGGCCAAAGAGCAGCGGGTCGTGTTCGTCGCCATCGAGCGCCTGGGCCCGCGGTGGACGGTGAAGATCGACGCGCTCACCGCACCGCAGCACACCCTCGGCACCACGGTGCACGACGCCGTCCGCGACGCCGTTTGCCGCCTGATCGACTCCAGGCAGGTCCGCCCCGACTCCTTCGCCGACCCGGTCTACGTCGTGCTCTACGACGTGGACGGCGAACTGCGGGCCCGCGAACTGGCCGCCGCCCTGCACGCCGCCTTCTACGGCGACCTCGAACCGCTGGCCCGCGCCGCGCCTTCTACGTCCTGACGGTCATCTGCGCCTGGACGTCAGGCGTTTCCTGTGGTCACAGCGCGTACTGGCGTGTACCGTCCCCGTTAGCTGTCGTGGTTCGGATTCTCCCTTTGCCCATGCCTCCGGCGTGGGCTTTTTTGCTGTGCTGTGCCGCAGGAACCAGGGCGATCACCTCCGCCTCCCACACCGTGTGGGCGGCGTTCATCGACTGGAAGGCATGAGACATGGCTACGGGAATCGTGAAGTGGTTCAACTCGGAGAAGGGCTTCGGCTTCATCGAGCAGGACGGTGGAGGCCCGGACGTCTTCGCCCACTACTCCAACATCGCTGCCCAGGGCTTCCGCGAGCTCCAGGAGGGCCAGAAGGTGGAGTTCGACGTCACCCAGGGCCAGAAGGGTCCGCAGGCGGAGAACATCCGCCCGGTCTGAGCCTCGCCCAATCCCCGACGCCCCGCGGGCCGCTCTCAGCCGCCCCGCGGGGCGTCGCCGCATTTCTCAGTACGGCTTCGTGGAGCTCGTCCTGCCGGACGCCGACCCGCAGCAGCGGCGCGGTCTCGAGCGCGCCGGGTGCTACCAGTACGAGCTCTACCTCGAAAGCCGGCTGCTCTACTCCTCACCGGTCCGGTTCCGGGTGTCGTGCGCCTGCGTGCGCTCCGGGGTCCTGTCCTGTTCGCCAGGAGCCGTCAAACCGGCAGAGCGAAGATTCCCTGGTCGACCGTCGGTTCTGCAGAGGGCTAACCGAGCGGCAACTCGACACGTCGTCCGAAGCCGATCTCCTCCGCCTCATCGTTCGTGACTATCGCGAACACTCCACTCGGGATGCCCGGAAGCCCAGCCGTGCCAGACGCCACGGCCAGGAGAACCTCCTCAGTGGCCCCGGCGATGAAGAAGACGTACGCCCCGTCGTACTCCTCGCCATCGTCATACACCTCCGCTGCGTCCTGCTCAGCGAAAAATTCCTCGATCTGGTCGATCCACTGGAGGGGATAGGAACCTTCCGGAGCGCCTGGGGCTTCCTCAAGAGGCACATGGATTTCAACGACAATGCTCATGATGATCATTGTCGCTGGTCAAGGCCCGTACCCGTCCACTGAGCTTTTTCCAACCTCAATGATGGCCGCCCTGGCTCTCTTTGCTGAGATCGGCACCGGATTCATGCTCGCCGCTGCCGGCTGCGGGCAGGTCATGTCCCGGGCCGCGGTGATCGAAGAATCCGACCGCTACAACCCTGACCGCAGCGAGGAGTCCTGTTTGGACGTCGCGCGCGGGAAGACCGGGGAACTGATCGCTCTGGCCGCCCGCCTCGGCTCGATGGCGGCCGGTGCGAGCCCGGCAGTGCAGCAGGACATGGCGGCCTTCGCAATGAATCTGGGCCTGGCCTACCAGCTCCTCGATGACGTGGCCGACCTGACCTCCAGCACCGACACCCTGGGCAAACCCGTCAACAGCGACATCCTCAACGGCATCTACACCCTGCCGGTACTGCACGCCCTGCGCACGACACCCCGGCTGCGGGAGCTGCTGCGTCCGGACTGCACCGTCGCGCAGGCCGCAGCCGCCCGTGAGCTCGTACTCGCCTCGGGAGCCATCGAGCACACCCTCACGATGGCCGATGACCTGCTCCGGACGGGTGAAAGCCACCTGGCCCGCTGCACACCCGACACAGCTGAGCGCCAGGGTGTCCTCAACTACGCCCGCAGTGTCCTCGCACTCTCAGCCCCCCTGCCCTCGACGCGGGCTGCCCGCCCCAGGCCGCGGACGACGACGCTGACCTCCTCCCGGCCCGCAACCGGACCTGAGAACGCCGCGACAGCGGTGTGGCAGCCACCGTCGCGAAACACACAAAGAGACAGGTGAACCCATGACCAGCCAGAACCTCGACCTCGCCGGCCTTCGACGCGTCTACGGACGTCCCGGCAGCAGAATCTTCTACACGCTGGTGGCCAAGAACGCCCGGCACTGGGGATGGACCGAACCGGGCCAGTCACGCTGGCGGATGTGGCGCGCGCAACGACAACTCGAAGACGTCCTGGGCAAGAAGCTGGATCTGCCGGCGGGCGCCCACGTCCTGGACGCCGGATGCGGCTCCGGGGTCGTCGCCCGCGCCATGGCCTCCCGATTCGGCCTGAAGGTCACCGGGATCGACGTCCTGGACTTCAACATCCGCCAAGCCCGCCGGATCAACGCCCGCGCAGCCCTGGAGACCCGCAACCGCTTCGAGTGGGGCGACTTCCACCGTCTGGACTTCCCCGACGAGTCCTTCGACGGCGCCTACTCCATGGAAACCCTCGTCCACGCCCACGACGTGCAACAAGTACTCGCCGAAATGTTCCGCCTGCTGCGCCCCGGCGGCCGCCTCGTCCTGATCGGGCCCACCACTGCCCCGCTGGAAGACATGAGCCCTCAAAGCAGGGCCGTCATGGAGCCCTACTTCCAGGACATGGCGTGTCACGGCCTTCAGCACTACAGCACAGGCGATCTGGAACGCATTTTGGAGAAGGTCGGATTCCACGTCGACGAGGTCCTGGATGTCACCGAGAACCATCTCCCCACCACGACCGCCCTCCACGACCTCTTCCGCGTCCCCTACGCCCTCGTCGGCGCCGTGAGCGACACGAAGAAGTGGCTCAACCTGCGCTCAGTCGTCGAGATGGCCCACGCCCGCGAGTTCTCCCACTGGATCCACACGGCTACCAAGCCCCGATGACCGGGTGACGGCCCGCCGGGCACCTGGCTTCCCCTGACACGCGAGCGCGGGCGACAGGAACACCCTGTCCTGCCCGCTCCAGGGGTTTTGGGCACGGTCGCATTCTGGGCGCCGTGGCGCGTCTGCCCGCCGGGCGGCCGGCTTCGGCGCGGTGGCCCGGCATGGTCGGGCGTCGGCGAACTGCATGACGAGGGGGTGGAGCGGCTGGCAACCTGGCTTGGCTGTGGCCGGTCCTGTTACCGGGTGTAGGCGCTGGTGAGGTCTACGGCGATGTGGAGGACTCGGTCGGTGCTGGTCACTTCGAAGAGCCTTGCTATCGGCGGTGTGAGCGGGCCGGCGAGGACGACGTGCTGGCGGTGGTGGGCGAGACCGGGACCGGTACGCCCGCGCAGAAGGTCGACTTCGGCACCGGCCCGGTCCTGAGGGTGCCGCAGGGCTGACCGCTGACGGGTTCCGTCGATGCCGGAAGGGGGGCCGTACGGAAGAAGTCGGGGCGCGGCGCCCCCTTGACCAGGCTGGCTGGTCTGGGCTTCGGCTACCTCGGCCTGGGCCGGTTGAGGCGCTTGTGGGGGCGCCTCGTGTCGTAGCAGGGCCCGGTGGCGGAACTGACGTCGTTGGTCTCCAGTAAGCTGCCGCGATTTCGGCAAGCCTGGTATCGCACCCGTCTGGCAAAGAGGTGCAATTCCGGCCAATCTGACTGATCAATGTTCGGGGGGTCCGCAAGGTGGGAAGTCAGGAGCGCGCCCTGCCTGGAGGGGCGCCAGGAACCCGGCACACGGAGAGGGAACACATGGGTATGTACAAGGAGACGCCACAAGCAGCGACAGCGCAGTACCGCGCCTCGAAGTTCGATGCGCGCATCGGCGTCGACCTCTCGCCCGATCCCGGCTACTTCGGGTCCAACGCCTCCGCGACGCTGGTCCGTGGCGTGTACAAGACCGAAAACTCCCTGGCGGCCGACACGACCTTCTCGCCGTGGCAGGACGAATGGGAGGCCCCGGTCACGTTCATCGGAACTCTGACCCTCTCCCGGGACAGCAACACCATCCAGAAAGCCTCCACCGGGGCCAACGTGCTTGTCCCCGATGTGGACTTCCCCGACCGGGTCGGCGAGTTCAACTACACGGCTCCCGTCATCAGGCGTCACGACAGCGGGCGCGTCTATCACGCGCACAAGCTGGAGATCTGGCACGACTTCGGCAAGTGCCCCTCCGGCTTCTACTCCCTGACCGTGAGTGGCAGGCGCACCGGTGGTTACTGGAAACACGAGTTCGAAATCCCGCAGCAGCAGCTCACCTTCGCCATCAACGCCAACCCTGACCCGAATCCCTACTAAGCCTGACTCGTAACGCTGTGATCATTAGTTGAAGGCTGGGTCAACACCGTTGAATTTACCGACATGGACGGGTCTCAAGCCTCGGTAACAACGGTGTTGTCCTGCTTCCGATGGGCCGCCCCGCCTCCGGCGGTGCCCGTCCGCTCACTGCGCCGGTGGCGGACTCATCGATTCGCAAGGGCAGGTAGTCACCAGCCGGTGGCCCTGAGCCGCCTCCCGCGTATGCCTTGTACGTGCCGCTGCGAGCGGCATTGACAGGAAGAGTCAGGGCGTTTCACCTTCTCGTACGGTTCGTTGCAGGAAGAGACGGGCCGAATGGGTGGGGCTTCATGACCCCGCTTCGGGTGTCTGGGTGGCTGTCGGGCCCAGGCGAGTTCCTTCAGGGAAGAAGAAGCGGGCTTGCGATACCGAGAGTGCGAGGCGGGGCTCTTCGGTGCTGAGGGCGGGCAGGGGGTCATGCCATTCGGTGGGGGTGATGCGGCTCGTGCCGAGGCGTCCTGCGACGCGCCCGACTAGCAACGTTCGGCCTGTAGCGATTTGTCCGAATGCGATGCCGGGGAGGTGGGACACGGGAATGCGCCGTCTGCTGTGGGGGGCCACCCGCAGGGTTGCGATGGGTCCGGCGTCGCGGCGGATCTGTACAGACCCGCCGCTCCAGGAGAAACTGGCGAGTTCCTTGGGGATGCCCCAAAGCTGGCGGCCTCCGTACAGGGAGGCGGTGGAATCCACCCAGATGCGGTGACAGAGCACGCCGGCGTGTCTGCCTCTGCGGACGAGGGAGCCGACGGCGAATTCGTCGTAGCGAAGGGTTCCTTCCGTGTACCGGGCGAGCATGGTGATGAGGGTGTGCCGGCCGCCGACGGGTGTGAGGTCGGTGGGCAGCATCAGTGCTTTGCGGGTCCGGAAGAGGGACATCCACAGTTCGCCGCGTGCCTTCCAAGGGGGTGGTGGGTAGTCGGAAGGCGACGGCTTGTTCGGTGCCTGTAGTTCGGGCTGATCGGTCACTGCGGTTCTCCTCGCCAGACGGGTCCGAGGGCGGATGCTGCATGGGGCGGTTCGCTCACCACGTCAGGGGCAGACTTTGAGCCCGCGGACCAGGAAACGTCGTGCCAGCGGAGGTCGTTCAGTGAGCCGCCCAGGGAAGCCGGCGTGGCGGCGAACGAGCCGGTCGGTGCGCCGATCGGACGGTCATCGGTTCGTCGTCGCGAAGCCGTGTGCAGTCCGGTGAGGGCTCGCCGTCGGGGGCTGGGGAAGGGGAAACACTGAGGGCAATTCGGTCACAGGAGACCCCCCGGCCTGCTCCGTCGAGTGGAGCCTGGATCTTGTTCAGCGCCGCGCTCCGGGTTGTACGCGAAGTCTCGGCGGGCCGAGCCGCCGAGCGCGGCGAGCTTCTTGAAGAGTTCTGGGGCGGTGGTGTAGCACCGGTAGATCAGTGGCAGATAGCGGGGAACGTCGATGACTTCCCGTCCCTGCAGGAGTCCCCGTAGAACCGCTGCCGCCACTTGCTCAGGTGTGGAAGTGGGAAGGAAGTCGGCGATTCTGGGCATCCTGCTGGAGACGACGTTCTTGCAGAAGAAGTCGGTGCCGACGACGGTACTGGGGCGGACCAGGGTCACACAGACGGAAGACCCCTTGAGTTCGAGGCGGAGAATCTGTGTGTACGCCTCGATCGCGGCCTTCGAGGCGGCGTATGCGGCCGATGGCCCCTTGGCGAAGACAATTCCGGCGGCGGAGCCCATGTTCACGATGTGCCCGCGGCCGGCTGACCGCATCAAGGGGAGGGCGGACTTCACTCCATAGACCATCGCGTCGTATCCGGTGCGCATGGAGCGTTCTGCCTCTTCGACGGTCATCTGCTCGACATCGTCCCAGCGGACGTAGGCCGCGTTGTTGACGAGGATGTCCAGGCGGTCGGCCTGTTTGTGGACGGCGGTGATACACGCTTCGTAGGACGCGCGATCGCTGACGTCGGCTTGGTGGTAGCGAAGACGGGAGGCGAGGGGGGTACCCGAGAGGTGAGCCGCGGCCCGGCCCAATGCCTGTTCCGAGATGTCAGCGATATGGACGTGGGCGCCGTGCAGTGCGAAAAGGCGGGCCATCGCCCAGCCGATTCCGCCGGCGCCGCCCGTGATCAGACAGGTTTTGCCGGTCAGGGCGCCGGAGCGCGTGGTCATGGGGGACAGCGGGGTCATTACGGGAGCTCCTGTCATGGCCCTGTCAGCAGGCGCCGGACGAGGTGGGCTTTGTCGGGCACCGAGCCGAAGCTCCGGGTCTCGGATGCCAGCGCAGCGAAGGACACTGTCAACCGTGGACGTAGTCCGGTCCCGGAACGATTGTGCCGAAGATCATTCCACTGGAAGGCCAGCCGTCAAGTTGACGATGTCCCTGCCCGTAACACGCGTCGTCCGAAGCCGCCATCACAACGCACTCAACGACGCCGCGCAACAACAGTCACGTGACCCGAACGGAATCGGGTGACCCGGGACAACGAAAGTCGTTACGCAATGCTGAGGCGTAGATATCCCGTGACGCGCTCAGAAGAGATCGTCTGACGTTCGGGGGCGTGTTCGTGCGGTCGTGGCGAGGTTGTCTGGATGCGGCAGGGGTGCGGGGCGATGCGGCGCGTACCGACTTTTCGGCTGCTGGACGGTTCTTCCGGCGGCGGGAGTTCGTCAGCTGGGGCGCGGTGCGGTTGGTTGCTCCGCCGGAGAGCCAGCCCCATGCGATGGCCGCTGTCGCGCTGGTGTGCTATACCGACGACATCTGCGACCGCGGCCCCGTAGAAGAGCGGGCGCGGCGGTTCGAGGAGTGGGCCGGTCATGTTCGTAACGCGCTGGACACCGGGCAGTCGAAGCATCGGCTGTTACGTGCGTACCTGCACTCCGCCGGCCTGCTGAACCTGTCCCGCACGTGGCTGGACTCATATATGGCGGGGATTCGAATCGACCCAGAGTTCCCTGGGTTCCCTCAAGAGGCGGACTGCCAGCGGTACATCGAGACAGTTACCTTGCCGGCTCTCGTGCTGTGCACCGCCGCCGTGCCGCGCCTGGTACCGGAACAAGTCTTCTCATCATCCTGCCGCCTGCTCGCCGACGGGACGCAGCGAGCGGATTTCCTTACCGACCTGTTCGAGGACCTGCGAGACGGCCGACTGTTCCTGCCCGTCGCCGACCTCGAACGGCACGGCGTGACTCGCACAGACCTACTGGAGGGGCGGGACACCCCAGGGGTGAGAGCGCTACTCTCGGCCACCGAGAAGTCGGCGAGGGTCTCAATCGTCGAGTCCGAACGGATCCTCGGCCAAGTCCCTCCTGGCTACCGTCCGATCCTCCGCTTCCTGATCGGCTTGTACCTCAGTCGCCTGGACGACGTCGTGGCTCTGGGAGCCGCTGCCACCCGGCGACCGTGTCGCGACAGGCCGGTGGCGAGCGTGAGTCTCCTGCTCCGGTCCCTTTGCGCGGGGGGTGACACTGGACCCGTCGCCCGGCCGACTGGTCGAAATCGTGGGCGAGCAAGGCGCGGGCAAGAGCACGCCGCTGCGGATCCTGGCAGGTGACCTTGCTGCGGACAACGGGACGGCCGAGTGCTGGGGGTGCAGGGGCGCTGCCCGCAGGAGCGTATTGCACGACGCGTTTGCCGTCGAGCAGCATCTGCGGTTCTTCCAGACCGCCTACGGCATCGGCAGCCCTCTCCGGCCGAGCTGCTGGAGATCCTCAACTGCGCCGAGTACCGCCAGGCACTCCTGGACGCTCTGAGCGGGGTCATGCTTGCGCGTCCAACTGGAACCACGTGTCACAGCCGTGGGCACCGCAGGCTGCGGGGGAGACGGCGTAAGCGGCGTCGGCCGGCCGCCTATAGCCGGTACGGACGCGGCCATGTACCGTTCCACAGGTACGTTGAGTAGTTGGCAAATGACTCATCGTAACAGTTCGATAGTGGGGCGTGGGTCTGTGCGGTCGTGGCGACATTGTCTGGATGTGGCGGGAGTACGGGAAGCAGCGGCGCATGCCGACTACTTCGCCACGGAGCGGTACCTCCGGCGTAGGAGCTTCAACCTCTGGGGGACGGTGCGGGGGCTGGCTCCGCCGGAGAGTCAGCCACACTTGATCGCGACAGCGGCGTTTCTGCGCTACACCGACGACCTCTGCGACCGCGGCCCCATGCAAGAGCGGGCGTGGCGGTTCGAGGAGTGGGCTGGCCATGTGAGGAAGGCGCTGGATACGGGCAGTTCGAGGCATCGGCTGTTACGTGCCTACCTGCACTCTGCTGACCTGCTGAACCTGCCCCGCACGTGGCTTGACTCGTACGTGGAGGGGACCCGTTTCGACCTGGACTTCCCCGGGTTCGCCCAGGAAGCGGACTATCAGCGCTACGTCGATGAGGTCGCACTGCCATCGGGCATGGTCGTCTTCGGACCTGTCCCGCGTCTCGTCGCAGAGCAGGACTTCGTCTCCTCCTGCCGCCTGTTCGCAGACGGGGGGCAGCGAGCGGATTTCCTCAGCGACCTGTTCGAGGATCTGCGAGACGGCCGGCTGTTCCTACCGATCTCCGACCTCGACCGGCACGGCGTAACCCGCACGGATCTGACCGAGGGCCGGGACACCTCAGGGGTGAGAGCGCTGATCTCGTCTACGGCGAGATCAGCGCGTGCCTCACTCGATGAGGCTGAACGGATCCTCGGTGAAATCCCCCCTGACCACCGACCGTTCCTCCGGTTCTTCCTCTGCCTGTTCCACAAGCGTCTGGACGACGTCGGGACGCGCGGGCCCGCGCTCATCCGCAGCCCCTATCACGACGGGCGCATGGCGAGCTTGCGCGTCATCGTCCGTTCCCGGCGTGAGGGGGCCTCGACGAGAGCGCATCCGGTCAGGCGGGAGCGAACACTGAGGCAACTGCGACGCTACCCGAGGTAACCAGCTGGGACAGCGGTGCGTCCGCGTGGACGGTGCAGCGCCGCGAGGCGTACGCCAACGACCAGGGCGCGGCCACCAGCCTGGTCGCCGTCACCGCCCGCTCGAACAGGTCCAAGGCGGACCAGGATCCCGCCCAGTGGCTGCCGCCTGCCGCCGAGGTGCACTGCCGGTACGTCGCCGAGTGGGTGGCGACGAACCTCCGCTGGAGTCTTGCGGCCGATGAAGCCGAGGTGGCGGCCTTGCGCGAGATGGCGGCCGGTTGCCCGGAGCAGACCGTGACGTACGAGCCGGTTGCATAGCTGACCTGCTCGATTCGCGACCTCCGGGCGGCGGGGTCGCTGGCCGGCGCCGCGTCACCGGTGCGATGAGACCAGACAAGGGGCAGCGGTCCTGAGAGCGGTATGGCCTTCGGCGGGTGCGAATCGTTCCTGCGGTGAAGACCCTTGTCCGTGCGGGTGAGCCCAGCCGTCTGTGTAATTCTGCACGATGGTGTCCGCCCGTAGCGTCCGGCTGCTGGAGACGATGCTCCGCGCCCGCACTCACACGTCCTGCATCCCCATAAGTCCTTCCGTACCCGCTGCCTGCATCGACGCCCCGACTCTGCTGCTCCGGGAACATCGGGAAGGGCGCTTCGGGGAAGACCAGCCGACCGGGGCCCACACGGCACTGGCTCGGTCCTCCGATGGATCGGTAGGCCGGGCTGGGCTCGTCCGCGTAGCCGAGCGCTTCGGCGGTCCGGTCCGCCACTGCGCCGCCGGAAATTAGCGGGGAGGGCAGGGGGCCGGATGGTGTCGGCGTTCAATGCCTCCACCGCGGTTCATGGCCACTGTCGTGAGGAGACGTTCGGGGTGGGGAGGAGCCTGGTGTGCCGGGCCCATCGGAAGGCGGCTTCGGGAGACTTCAGGCTTGTTTCGACGTGGTTGGGGCGCTGTTCAGCCGGTTGCTTGTCGGCCGGGGCGTCGTGCCTGTGCCGCGTCAGTGCGGTGGTGGTGGGGAGCAGCCAGGGGTGCCAGGGGTCAGGCGGCGGCTGGGGGTGCGAGGGCGTCTTCGAGGGTGGGATACAGGGGGAGGATGGCGTCGAGGCCGACGATGCGCAGCAGGTCGAGTACGGGTGTGGGGGTGTGGGCCAGGCGCAGTGATCCGCCGTGGGAGCGGGCGGTGTTGTTCGCGGCGACGAGGATGTTGATGCCGCTGGAGTCCATGAAGGTGACGTCGCGGAAGTCGGCGACCGTGTGCGGAGCGGATCCGTCTGGTGGGGTCAGGGCCTGGCGGAAGGCGCTGGCTGTGGTGTGGTCGCTGTCCCCGGACAGGGCGACGACGTGGACGCCGTCGGCGGTGGTGTGTTGGGCGACGGACAGAAGGGCTTGGCTCATAGCGTCTCCGTCCGGTCCTGGGTGGGCGCTCGCTGTGGCGAGGCCGTTGTCCACGCAAACGCTGCGGCAGCACGGTGTCAACTGTGTCGGGCCAGGATGAAAGCGCATGAGGCGGGGCAGTCGGGAGGGGGCCGTGCGATGGTTCGCGGGCACGACGTGAAGCTCGTGTGATGATCATGTGAGACGGGGTGGGTGTATGGAGCAGGCCGCGGGAGACGAGGGGCAGAAGACAGGGCACAGCAGGTCACTGTCGGCGTCTGCCGCCTATGACGGCGCCCCTTCCTGTATCGGGGCGGCCCGGCATCTGTCGACCGGCTTCCTGACCGAGGTGCAGGCCGTGCACGGGCTGCCGGTGTCCGAACGGGCGATGGGCATGACGCAGCTGGTCGTCAGCGAGCTGATCACCAACGTCGTGAAGTACGCACCCGGCCCCGTCATTGCTCGATCTGCAGATCAGTGAGGGTTCGGTGCGGGTGTCGGTGTGGGACAGCGACCCGGCCCTGCCAGACATCGCTGCCACCGACCCCCAGCGCGTGGGCCGCCACGGCCTGGAGATCACCCTCGCCGTCAGCCGGGCCTACGAGGTACGCCGCGAGCCGGTCGGTAAACGCGTCACCGCGGTGATCGCGCTGGCCGACGACCCCGGCGGAGACATAGCCGGCCGCACCAGCCCCTAGCCCCGCCCCCGCGCCCGGCACCACGAGCGCTGCCGAAACGGTGCCCGGCCGACCACCAGCCGACAAGACCGAGAGGAAGGGGAGCGGCGCTGGGATTCGGTGAGAATGTCAGTCTGTCCGCGCCCTGGACGGGGCAGCGAAAGACACGCAGATGACCTTCAGTAGTGAGGGGACGGCTCATCGTGGTGACGGTTCAGTTGCGCCACAGCGGCGTGACCGTGGCTCGGCTGCCGCACGTCGTGGCCTTCGAAACGGTCACTGAGCTGCGCCCTCGCATACTGGCGCTGCTGGAGGAGAGTGACTGCCTCCACCTTGTGCTGGACATGTCCCGCATCGACTGCTTCGACTCCTCGGGGCTGGCCATGCTGCTGGGAGCGTGGCACCGAAGCCAGGCCACGGGCACCGCGCTCACCCTGGCCGCACCGACCCCGCTCATCAGCCGCATGCTGAACATCACCCAGACCATCACCGTCCTATCCGTGGCCCCTTCCGTGCACGAGGCACTGCGCCCCCACCCAAGGACACAAGGAGACAATGCCCAGGCAGCGGATCAGACCTGACCACTCTGCCCGCAAGACCGACCCCGGGTTATAGCCGCCACGCACTGCGCTGCTGCGGCCGGCCTGCATCCGGGAGCAACACCGGTCGCATAAGGCCGCCAAGCCGCGGCACACTGCTACCGGGCGCCGGGGCGCGCTCAGCCGGTTGCGCGTCGGCCGGGGCCGCCGCGCCCGTGCCGCCTCACCGGGACAGTGACGTGAGGCGGGGAAGGCTGGTGGGAGTGAGGGCGGGCCGGGTGCGGTGCCGCGGGTGGTCTAAGAACTCCTAACGAAATGATCTTCGAGGTGGTTGGATCGCTCCGGGAACGTTGATCCGGGGGTGTGGGATGGCTCGGTCGAAGCCGTGGGATGTCGATGACGAGTTGTGGGCAGTGGTCGAGCCGCTTCTGCCCAAGGTGGAGCGTCGGGCTCGTCATCCGGGGCGCAAGCGGCATCCGGACCGGCTGGTCTTCCAGGGCATCCTGTTCGTGCTGCACACCGGGATCTCCTGGGAGCATCTGCCTCAGGAACTCGGCTTCGGCTCGGGCATGACCTGCTGGCGCCGCCTGGTCGAATGGACCGAGGCCGGTGTGTGGTCCCGGCTCCACGAGATCCTCCTGGCCAAGCTCCGCGGCGCCAACGCCCTGGACTTCTCCCGGGCAGCGGTCGACGGCT
>NZ_BMTO01000027.1 GCF_014649715.1 Streptomyces lateritius | reverse complement strand
AGCCGTCGACCGCTGCCCGGGAGAAGTCCAGGGCGTTGGCGCCGCGGAGCTTGGCCAGGAGGATCTCGTGGAGCCGGGACCACACACCGGCCTCGGTCCATTCGGCCAGGCGGCGCCAGCAGGTCATGCCCGAGCCGAAGCCGAGTTCCTGAGGCAGATGCTCCCAGGAGATCCCGGTGTGCAGCACGAACAGGATGCCCTGGAAGACCAGCCGGTCCGGATGCCGCTTGCGCCCCGGATGACGAGCCCGACGCTCCACCTTGGGCAGAAGCGGCTCGACCACTGCCCACAACTCGTCATCGACATCCCACGGCTTCGACCGAGCCATCCCACACCCCCGGATCAACGTTCCCGGAGCGATCCAACCACCTCGAAGATCATTTCGTTAGGAGTTCTAAGTGAGGGAACGATCCCCGCGGTCCGCTGGCGGGGTCTCTCCCCGAGAGGGCTTTGTCCCACTGCCCCGCCGAGTTATCTCGGTGGGGGAATGTCTTTTTGACCGTTGGTCTGACCAGGTCGTGGTGGGCCGCGACCCGGTGGGGCGGGTCCCCGGTGGGCGCGAGGCAAAAGGCTTTAAAGCCCCTGGGGGGAAGTACCCCTCCCAACCCCTCCGGCCTCCCCGGGCGCCGCGTCACTCGGACGGGTGGTCTCTGCCAACTGGGGTGGATTACGGGGCGGTTGCCTGGCATATGCTCGCGCCGACAACCGGAAATAGTTCGGCCCCCGGCCGGGACTCGCAATCCCGATCGAGGGCCTGACCAGCAAGGAAGTAGACGCTTCCCGATGGCTCCTACGCACCTTACTGATCGTTTCAGAATGAGGTGCGGAGTCGCCTCAAGCAGATGATGCTACAAGCGAGTTGAAGCAGGCCGAGGTGTAGATCGGCTCGTATCTCATAGCGGATCCGGAGGCGTTTGAACTGGTGGAGCCAGGCGAAGGTCCGCTCCACGACCCACCGGGTCTTGCCCAGGCCGGAGCCGTGCGGGACACCTCGACGGGCGATCTTCGGTGTGATGCCGCGGGCCCGAAGGATGCGCCGGTACTTGTCGTAGTCGTAGCCGCGGTCGGCGAACAGCCGGCCCGGCCGGTGCCGCGGCCGCCCACGGACGCCGCGAATGCGGGGTATCGCATCGAGCAGTGGCACCAGCTGGGTGACGTCGTGCCTATTTCCGCCGGTCAGAGCGACGGCCAGAGGGGTGCCGTGCCTGTCGGTGATCAGATGGTGCTTGCTGCCCGGCCGCGCGCGGTCGACCGGCGAAGGTCCGGTGTGAGCCCCCCTTTCAGCGCTCTGACGTGCGAGCCGTCGATCGCGGCATCGTCCATGTCCAGCAGACCGGCTCTGCGCAGCTCGGCCAGGAGCACTTCGTGCAGCCGGGGCCAGACGCCGGCCTCGGTCCAGTCCCGCAGACGCCGCCAGGCCGTCACCCCACTGCACCCTGTCCGCTCGGCAGGAACATCCCTCCAGCTCACGTTCTTGCGCAGCACGTAAACGATGCCCCGCAGGGCCGCACGGTCGTCCGCTGGCAGGCGTCCGGGATACCGATGACGCCGCGGTGGACGGGGTGGCAGCAGCGGAGCGATGCGTTCCCACAGGTCATCAGGCACAAGATCATCCGACACCTGCAACACTCTGCCGCCACCAGGCCCGACCTCCAAGCCCTCACGCCGAACTCATTCTGAAACGATCAGTTAGCGCGCCCTCGCGCGCGTCGTCCGCTCCTCGCCGGACTACCCCCCGATCCGGTGTTCTTCACGTCAACGTGCGGCACACCACCCGCTACACCGTGGTCGGCAACCACCTCGCCCAGCACGAGAAGCTCTCGCTGATGGCGATCGGGCTCGCCGTCCACATCCAGTCGCTGCCCGACGGCGCCTGCATCGCCATCAAGGCCCTCGCCGCCCGCTTCCCGGAGGGCGAGATCTGCGTCGCCGCCGCGCTGCGGGAGCTGGAGGAGCACGGCTACCTGGCCCGGAAGAAGGAACGGCTGCCGAACGGGCGGCTGGCCACGCGCACGGTCTCGTACAACCGGCCGAGCCACCTGCCGCAGGAGCCGGAGCTGAAGCCGGAGCCGGAGCGGAAGCGGGAGCCCGACCCGGCCCCGGAGCCTCGGCCCGTGGCACGACCGGCCCCCGAGGCACCGCCCGCACCCTCCGGCCCCGCCGCCTCGCTCCTCGCCGGCCTCCACCTCCACGAACCCCGGCTGCTCCTGTCCGAGCGGGACGTACACCGGCTGGCCCCCGGCGTCGCCGCCTGGCTCGACCGGGGAGCCCACCCCGACGCCGTGTGCCGCACGCTCACCGCGAGCCTCCCGGACAACCTGAAGCACCCCGCAGGCCTCCTGGCCCACCGGCTCACCGCCCTACTGCCGCCCCCGCTCCCGGCGAGGCCCCCCACCCCGGACCCGCTCCAGAACTGCGACCGGTGCGATCGCGCCTTCCGTGGTCCCGAACCCGGCGCATGCCCAGGCTGCCGCCGGGCTCACGACCCATGTGCCGCGTGACCGGCGTCGGTAGGCTGGCATACAAGAAGCGGACAACGATCAAGATCGACGAATCGCTGGACGCCCGAAAGCGCCACGAAGCGGCCCGGCGCGAGAGTACGCCAACGACCCTGGGCGCGCGCGGCACGCTCGTCGCCGTCACCGCCCGCAGCCAGAAGGGCAAGGACGAGACGTTCGAAGGCCCCTCAGTGACGGCGAGCGGCAGCCCCGACCCCCAGTACGAAGAGGAGGTACGGGGCTGACGACAGACGCCCACTCCGGGCAAAATCTCGCCCGACCGGACGAAGGCGGACGCGGAGCGGCCCCCGCTCCGGTGGTCTCGGGGCGGGGGCCGGTCCGTCGGGGTGATGCGTGCGGTCAGACCTTGAGGGCCTTGATCGCGGTCGGCGCGTGGCCGGGCTCGGTGGCGATCTCCTCGAACTCGGTGACGTCGCTCATGTCGACCGTCTTGCTCATCGAGATGTTGGTGATGCGCTCCAGGATGGCCTCGACGACGACCGGCACCTGGTGCTCGACGGCCAGCTTCTTGGCCTCCTCGAAGGCCTCGCCCAGCTTCTCCGGGTCGGTCACGCGGATGGCCTTGACGCCCAGGCCCTCGGCGACCTTGACGTGGTCGACGCCGTAGACGCCGATCTCCGGGGTGTTGATGTTCTCGAACTCGAGGTTGACCTCGAAGTTGATGCCCAGGTTGCCCTGCGCCTGACGGATCAGGCCCAGGTAGGCGTTGTTCACCAGGACGTGGACGTAGGGGACCTTGTGCTGGGCGGCGACCGCCAGTTCCTCGATCATGAACTGGAAGTCGTAGTCGCCGGAGAGCGCGACGATCGGGGTGTCCGGGTCGGCGGTGGCGGCGCCGATGGCGGCCGGGATCGTCCAGCCGAGCGGGCCGGCCTGGCCGCAGTTGATCCAGTTGCGCGGCTTGTAGACGTGCAGGAACTGCGCGGCGGCGATCTGCGAGAGGCCGATCGTCGTGACGTAGCGGGTCTCCGGGCCGAAGGCCTTGTTCATCTCCTGGTAGACGCGCTGCGGCTTGATCGGGACGTTCTCGAAGTGCGTGCGGCGCTGCAGCGTGGCCTTGCGCTCCTGCGCGGAGGCGGCCCAGGCGCTGAAGTCCGGCAGCCTGCCCGCGGCCTTGAGCTCCTTGGCGATCTCGACGAAGAGCTCGAGGGCGACCTTGGCGTCGGAGGCGATGCCGAAGTCCGGGGCGAAGATCTTGCCGATCTGGGTGGGCTCGATGTCGACGTGGACGAACTTGCGCCCCTTGGTGTACGCCTCCATGTTGTAGCCCGTGTGGCGGTTGGCCCAGCGGTTGCCGATGCCGAGGACGAAGTCCGACTCGAGGAACGTCGCGTTGCCGTAGCGGTGGGCGGTCTGGACACCGACCATGCCGGCGGCCAGCTCGTGGTCGTCCGGGATGGTGCCCCAGCCCATCAGGGTGGAGATGACCGGGATGTTCGTCAGCTCGGCGAATTCGACCAGCAGGTCGGAGGCGTCGGCGTTGATGATGCCGCCACCGGCGACGATCAGCGGGCGCTCGGACTCCAGCAGGAAGTTCAGGGCCTTCTCGGCCTGGGCGCGGGTCGCCTGGGGCTTGTAGACCGGCAGCGGCTCGTAGGTCTCCGGGTCGAACTCGATCTCGGTCAGCTGGACGTCGATCGGCAGGTCGATGAGGACCGGGCCGGGGCGGCCGGAGCGCATCAGGTGGAAGGCCTGCTGGAAGACGCCGGGGACCTGCGCGGCCTCCAGGACGGTGGTGGCGGCCTTGGTGACGGGCTTGGCGATCGAGGCGATGTCGACGGCCTGGAAGTCCTCCTTGTGGAGCTTCGAGACCGGGGCCTGGCCGGTGATGCACAGAATCGGGATCGAGTCCGCGATCGCGGAGTACAGGCCGGTGATCATGTCGGTGCCGGCGGGGCCGGAGGTACCGATGCAGACACCGATGTTGCCGGCCTTGGCACGGGTGTAGCCCTCGGCCATGTGGGACGCGCCCTCGACGTGGCGGGCGAGGGTGTGGCTGACACCGCCGACGTTCTTGAGCTCGCGGTAGAAGGGGTTGATCGCCGCGCCGGGCACGCCGAACGCGTTGGTGACGCCTTCGCGCTTGAGGATCTCAACGGCCGCTGCGGCGGCGGTCATACGAGGCATGGGAGGGCTCCTGCTTCGGCCAGCGGAACCGGGCGCGCCACCGTCTCTCGCGGTCTCGCGGAGCCCGTTTCCGTATTGCGGAAGTATTGTTCTGCTATACGGAAGCAATGTAGGTCGGGGGGCCGAGGGCCGTCAAGGGAGTGAGGTCGGCCGTTGGCCGAAGTCCCTCCCTTCCCGTGGCGGATTGGTGGACGATGGGACGGGACGACAGGGGGTTGGGCGTGGGGTTCGGTATGGGCGAATCGGTACCGGTGCGCTGCCCGGAATGCCTCCGTACGCAGCGATACGTGACGCCGGTCTTCCCCTGCGCCTGTGGCGCCCCGGTCGCGCCGCCGGTGATAGCGGGAGCGACGGGCGAGCCGGTCACGCACCGCAACTGGACGGACGAGTGGGTCGCGGTGCGGTGCCTCTCCTGCGGCCGTGAGGACGAGTGGCCGTACCCGGAGCTGGGTTGCGCCTGCGGGGCGGTCCTGCGTGTGCAGGTCAGGGGGCCCGGCGAGGGCGCGGGTGAAAGCTTCCCGGGGGTCGGGGAGCCCGCGCCGGGGGCCGGGCCCGGCGCGGATGCCGGGACGGGTGACGCGTCCGGGACGGCGTCGCCCACGGCCACGGGTAGGTGGTCGGGTACGGACTCCGGGGCAGGCGCCGACGCACCTTCCGAAACCGGTTCCCGTACGGAGGCCACGACCTGGGCGGCCGAACCGGAGGCCCGAAGCGGCGTCCGCCGCGACGGGCACAGCCCCTTCGCCGAGCGCTACCCCGTCCACATACCCCTGCCGCCCACGGCCCCGCGCCCCGCCCCACCGAGGCCGTCGTTCCGGCCGGTGACCATCCGTACCGCCCGGGACGCCGTCGCCGCGTCCGCCGGTTACCTGCGCTGGCTGGGCTTCAGGGACGTCGTCCAGCCCGAGGAGCGGTCCTCGTCCGGCGTCGACCTGAGGGCCCCCGGGCTCGTCGCCCAGGTCGACCCGAGCACCCGCCCCGCCACCCCGAAGGCCGTGGAGTGCCTCTGGCTCAACGGGCTCAGCAACTCGTCCGTGAGCGTCTTCTTCTCGCTCGCCGGCTACACCCCGGAAGCCCGCTCCCGCGCCGACGAGCTAGGGATCCCCCTCTTCGTCCTGGACCTCACGGGCACCCCTCAGCCCGTCAACGCCCCCGCCGACGAACTGATCACCACCGGCGCCTAGGTGTATCCCTAGGTCGTGTCCGGAACGTAGCGCCGTCTGCCCGCAGGGCAGGGCCCGCAGCGTCCGGTGCGTGCGACCGCAAGGCGGAGGGCCGCCCTCGTACCGGGGTAACTGGGTGATCCCGACAACGCGGCGAACGTGCGTGCCAGGCGACGCGGGCCAAGCGGGACCTTACGGACACGACCTAGGGTCGCGCCCCGCGCCACACACCCTGACCGAGCTGAATTCGGCCATTCACGCGTGATGATCATGCTTCTCCGGGCACAACACTCTCGGGGGGTGGGCGTGATGCCGACGGCGATGTGGTGGTTCATCGGCGCGTCCTGCGCGCAACTGCTCTGTGCGGCGGCTCTGTTGCGCACGCGCGGCTCGGAGCAGGCCGAACTCGCCCCCCAGGCGCTCGCGCTGCTCCGGGGCGGGCGGCTGGCCGCCGTCACCGTCGCGCTCGTGGCGCTGCACCAGCGGGGCGCGGTGGCCGCCGGCCGGAAGGGAACGATTCGGGCCAACGGCGGGCCCGGGAGAACCCGTGACCCCATTGAGCTCGGCGTGCACGGTTCACTGCAACGAGCCCTGGGGATAAGGGCGTTGGCCGCACGCCCCAAGGCGCGGCGGGCTGTCGACGAACTGCGGGGCCAACTCGACCGGGCCGGGCTGCTGCGTCCGCTCGGACGCCTGCGGGCGGCGCGCGTGCTGCTCCTGTGCACGGCGGCGACGATCCCGGCGGGGCTCCTGATCACGGCACCCACCGGCACGGACCTCTCCCTCGCGGCCGTCGTCGGCGCCGTACCGGCTGTCGCCGCGCTCGCACTGCTCCGACTGCCCGCGACGCCCCGCGCCGCGCGAGACCTCCTCGCGGGCCTCCGCGAACGCCACCCGCTCCCGGCCCATCGCCGGGAGGTGGCGGACGGCCGTCTCGTGCAGCTGTACGTGGCGCTCTACGGCGACCCGGCGCTCGCGCTCTTCCTCCCGCGCTTCTCCCAGGACGGCGGCCTGCTCGGCCAGGACGGCGGCGACGGGTACCTGACCGGCCGGGGCCGGTACGTAAGCGGTGCAGCCGGAAGCGAGGGCTCTGGAAGCGAGGGCGCCGGGGGCGGCGGCTCGGACTGACCTCGCGCCATACTCGTCGTATGCGCATCCGAGCGGCCGCACCGGCCGAACTCCCGCTGCTCCAGGACATCGAACAGGCCGCGGGTGAACCCTTCCGTTCCCTCGGCATGGCGGTCATCGCCGACGACGAACCTCTGCCGCTGGACGTCCTGGACGCCTACCGGCTCGCCGGCCGCGCCTGGGTGGCCGCCGACGAGGCCGACCGGCCGGTCGCGTATCTGCTGACGGACACGGTGGACGGGGCCGCCCACATCGAGCAGGTGTCCGTGCACCCGGCCGTCGCCCGCCGGGGCATCGGCCGTGCGCTCATCGAGCACCTCGCGGCAGACGCGGCGCAGCGGTGCCTGACGGCGGTGACCCTGACGACCTTCACGGAGGTGCCCTGGAACGCCCCGTACTACACCCGCCTCGGCTTCCGGGCCCTCACCGAGTCCGATCCGGACCTCACCGCCGGCCTGCGCGCCATCCAGCAGGCCGAGGCCGCCCACGGCCTGGCGACCTGGCCACGGGTCTGCATGCGCCGGGACCTCCTCCCGGCACCCCGCCCGCGCCCTCGGCCCTCCGTCGGCTGAGCCCCACGGCTAGGCGGTGTCCCCGAAGCGCTGCCTCAGCTCCACCTTGCGCACCTTGCCGCTGACCGTCATGGGGAACTCGGTGAGGATCTCCACCCTCCTCGGGATCTTGTAGTGCGCGAGCCGGTCGCGGCAGAAGTCCGCGATGTCCTCGAGGGTGGGCGGGTCGGCGGGGTCGCGCGGGATCACACAGGCCAGGATCTCCTCGCCGTAGCGCTCGTCGGGGACGCCGACGACCTGGACGTCGGCGATCTTCTCGTACCCGTAGAGGAACTCCTCGATCTCCCGCGGGTAGACGTTCTCGCCGCCACGGATGATCATGTCCTTGATGCGGCCGACGATCTGGAGGTAACCGTCCTCGCGCATCACGGCCAGGTCGCCGGTGTGCATCCAGCGGCCCGCGTCGACGGCCTCGGCGGTCTTCTCCGGCTCGTTCCAGTAGCCCAGCATGACGCTGTAGCCGCGGGTGCACAGCTCGCCGGCGGTCCCCCGGGGCGTGGTGAGGCCGGTGGCCGGATCGACGACCTTCACCTCGACGTGCGGGAGGACGCGGCCGACCGTGCCCGTGCGGTGTTCGAGGTCGTCGTCGCGCCGGGTCTGGGTGGACACCGGCGAGGTCTCCGTCATGCCGTAACAGATCGACACCTCCGCCATGTTCATCTCGGCGACCACCCGCTTCATCACCTCCACCGGGCAGGGTGAGCCGGCCATGATCCCGGTCCGCAGAGTGGAGAGGTCGTACGAGGCGAAGTCGGGGAGGTTCAGCTCGGCGATGAACATCGTCGGTACGCCGTACAGCGAGGTGCACCGCTCCTCCTGCACCGCGCGCAAGGTCGCGGCGGGGTCGAAGGACGGGGCCGGGATGACCATGCAGGCGCCGTGCGAGGTGGCCGCGAGATTTCCCATGACCATGCCGAAGCAGTGGTAGAAGGGGACGGGGATGCAGATGCGGTCCTGCTCGGTGTAGCCGATCGCCTCGCCCACGAAATAGCCGTTGTTGAGGATGTTGTGGTGGGAGAGGGTCGCCCCCTTGGGAAAGCCGGTCGTCCCCGAGGTGTACTGGATGTTGACCGGCTCGTCGCAGGACTGTCCGGCCGGCCGGAGGTCGCCGGCCGTACGGGTGAGCAGCGCGTCCCAGCTCGCGTCGCCGAAGTAGACGGTCTCCCGCAACTCAGGGCAGGCGGGGCTGACTTGTTCGACCATCGCGCGGTAGTCGCTCGTCTTGTGCGCCAGCGAGGCGAAGAGCAGCGAGATGCCCGCCTGCCGGAGCACGTACTCCACCTCGTGGGCGCGGTAGGCCGGGTTGATGTTCACCATGATGGCGCCGATGCGGGCGGTCGCGTACTGGACGAGCACCCACTCGGCACAGTTGACCGCCCAGATCCCGACCCGGTCCCCCTTGGCGACTCCGCTGCCGAGCAGGGCGGACGCCAGCTTCTCGACGTCCGCGCCGAATTCGGCGTACGTCCAGCGGCGTCCGGTCGGCACGTCGACGAGCGCCTCGCGCCCGGGCCAGGACGCGACGGCGCGGTCGAGGTTGGTTCCGATGGTGTCTCCGAGCAGCTCCACCGGGCTCGCGCCGTGCGCGTACGACAGTGCCGTGTCCGAGCGGGCCGTGTCCGAGAGGGTCATGCGAGGTCCCCCTCCGCGTACTCCGTGCCCCCGCCCTTCGCCGTACGCTCGCGCAGCTCGATCCGGCGGATCTTTCCCGAGACCGTCTTCGGCAGCTCGGCGAACTCGATGCGCCGCACGCGCTTGTACGGAGCGAGCACCGCGCGTGAGTGGGCGAAGAGCACCTTCGCCGTGTCCGCGCTCGGCTCCCAGCCCTCCGCGAGGACGACGTACGCCTTCGGGACCGCGAGCCGCACCGGGTCGGGGGCCGGGACGACCGCCGCCTCGGCCACCGCCTCGTGTTCCAGGAGCGCGCTCTCCAGCTCGAACGGCGAGATCTTGTAGTCGGAGGCCTTGAAGACGTCGTCGGCGCGCCCGATGTACGTGATGTAGCCGTCGGCGTCGCGGGAGCCGATGTCGCCGGTGCGGTAGTAGCCGCCGGCCATCGCCTCGGCCGTACGCTCCGGGTCCCCGTGGTAGCCGGTCATCAGACCCACCGGATCGGTGGAGAGGTCGAGGCAGATCTCGCCCTCCTCGACGTCCGCGCGGCCGCTCACCGGGTCGACCAGCGTGACCCGGAAGCCGGGGCTGGGCCGGCCCATGGAGCCCTCCTTGAGAGGCTGGCCGGGGCTGTTGGAGACCTGGACCGCGGTCTCGGTCTGACCGAAACCGTCCCGGATGGTGACACCCCACGCCCGGCGCACGGACTCGATCACCTCCGGGTTGAGGGGTTCGCCGGCGGCGACGACCTCGCGCGGGGGCTTCGTCAGCTGCGTGAGGTCGGCCTGGATCAGCATGCGCCAGACGGTCGGCGGCGCGCAGAAGCTGGTGACGCCGCCCCGCTCCATCTCGGCCATCAGTCTGGCCGGGTCGAAGCGCGTGTAGTTGTGGATGAAGACGGTCGCCTCGGCGTTCCACGGGGCGAAGAGGTTGGACCAGGCGTGCTTGGCCCAGCCCGGCGAGGAGATGTTCAGGTGCACGTCACCGGGCTTGAGGCCGATCCAGTACATGGTGGCGAGGTGGCCGACGGGGTACGAGGTGTGGGTGTGCTCGACCAGTTTGGGGCGGGCGGTCGTGCCGGAGGTGAAGTAGAGCATCAGCGGGTCGTCGGCGCGGGTGACGCCCTCGGGCACGAAGGTCTCGGACTCGTCGTACGCCCGCTCGTAGCGGAGCCAGTCCGCCCGCCCGGTGGTGCGGTCGCTGCCGCCGACTCCCACTCCGGCTCCATGACCGTCACCGTCACCCTCACCGTCACCGTCACCGTCACCGTCACCGTCACCGACGACGATCCGGGTGTACTCCCCCGGTACGTCGTCGAACTTGGCGGTGTCCTCGGCGCGCACGATCACATGCCGGGCCCGGCCGCGCTCGACGCGGTCCCGCAGATCGGCCGGGCCGAGGAGCGGGGTGGCCGGGATGACGACGGCGCGCAGCTTCATGGCGGCGAGCGCGGTCTCCCAGAGCTCCGCCTGGTTGCCGAGCATGACGACGATCCGGTCCCCGGCCCGTACGCCCTGGGCGCGCAGCCAGTTGGCGGCTCGGTTCGAGCGGGCGGACACCTCGGCGAAGCTCAGCCGCGTCTCACCGCCGTCCTCCTCGACCAGGTGGAGGGCGGTCCTGTCGTTGCCGGCCGCGATGACGTCGAACCAGTCGAGGGCCCAGTTGAACCGGTCCGGGCGCGGCCAGGCGAAGCCCTCGTAGGCCGTCTCGTAGTCCTCGCGGTGCCGCAGCAGGAAGTCTCGGGCGGCCCGGAACCTCTCCGTGGCGTTGCTTGCCGTCATGTGTCCTCCTCGTTGCGGGACCGGTCACGGACATCGTGTAATCAGTGACCCAGGTCTCACTACCCCCGTTCGGGGGTGAAGGAGTGGTCCCGTGCCCGAGCGGATGGAAGTGGTGGAGATGCGTGCGGCGCTGCTGCGGCTGCGCCGGGCCACCGGGCTCCAGGTGGTCTTCGGCGGACTGCTGCAGGACGGCCGCCGGCTGCGGATCGCGGAGCTGAACGGGGCGGTGACCCCCGCCCTGCGCGGCCTGGCGATCTCGGCCGGCAGCGGCCTGGGCGGGAAGTGCCTGGCCCTGTCGCGGCCCTGCGCGGTCACCGACTATCCGTCGGCGCGCCACATCACCCACGAGTACGACGGGCCGGTGTCGGCGGAGGGCCTGCGTTCGGTGATCGCCGTACCGGTCGTCGTACGGCGGACGGTGCGGGGCGTGCTGTACGGAGCGCTGCGGGACGCCCTGCCGCTCGGCGAGCGCGTCTTCGACGCGGCGGTGGCGGCGGCGCGGGACGTGGAGCAGGCGCTGGCGGTACGGGACGAGGTGCGCCGGCACCTGCCGGAGCCGGCGGCGGGGCCGTCCTGGGAGGAGGTCCGGCAGGCGCACGGCGAGCTGCGGGAGCTGGCGCCCCGGATCGAGGACCCGGAACTGCGCGGGCGGCTGCTCGCGGTGTGCGGCCGCCTGGAGACGGCGCCGACCGTGGCCCCGGGCGGACCGGGCGTGACGTTGACGCCGCGGGAGCTGGACGTGCTGGCGGCGGTGGCGCCGGGGGCGACGAACGCGGCGGCGGCGGAGCGGCTCGGGCTGCGCCCGGAGACGGTGAAGGGCTATCTCCGCTCGGCGATGCGGAAGCTGGGCGCGCACACGCGGATGGAGGCGGTGGTGGCGGCCCGCAGGGCGGGTGTGCTGCCGTAGGGCGGGGAGCTCGCCTATCCCTCCACACGGCCGAGGACGACGTCGTACGGAATCCCCTGCGGGGCCATGACCTTCAGCATCCGCTCGGCCTCCTGCGTCAGCTCGGCTCGCTGGGCCCTGCCCGTACGGCCGAAGGGCTGGATGGTCATCGTCGTGCGCTGCTCGGTCTCCTCCAGGCGCCACAGACCGGCGAGGAGGCCGTCGAGCAGGAAGACGCAGTAGGCCTGGTTCCCCTTCCAGGTGCGGCTCCTGGCGTCGGCGGGTACGACGCGGCCGCGGTCGGCGTGGGAGAGGAGCAGGTTGTCGAATTCCGGCAGGAAGCGAGGCGGTGCCGGCGTGTCCTCGTCGGGGCGGGGCGCGTCGGGCAGGTCGAAGAGTTCGGTGCCGTGTTCGTCCTGGAAGGTGAGGAGCCTGGGCCGCAGGCGCTCGAAGGCGTCGCGGAGGCGGGTGAGACCGCACCAGGTCTGCATGTCCTTGACGGAGGCGGGTCCGAAGGCGGCGAGGTAGCGCAGGACGGTGTCGTCCGGTGCGGGGACGGTTCCGGCGGGTCGGCCGAACCAGGTCTCGGCGGTGGTCAGACGGACCTGTCCGCTCCGGCGCCACAGGCCGCGGGGGGTGACCTGGACCAGCGGCAACAGGCAGCGGGCGGCGACGGAGAGAGCCTGCGGGTCGGCGTCTGGCCACTCGAGGAGGAGGGCCTCGCGGATCTCCTTCGGCGTACGGGGCCGCTCCTCGACCAGTTCGCGGGCGAGGACGGCGAGTCGGTCGAGCGCCACGCCGGCGAGGCCTTTGCGGAAGATGCCGAGTTCGCGGTCGCGGGCCGCCTGGACCAGGGGGCGCAGGGTGAAGACGTCGTCGGCGGTGTGGGTGTGGATGGTGGAGCGCATCGTGACGATCCGGCCGATCGCGGGCCTCCATGAGCGCGGAGAGCTCTTCGGGCCGGAATCCGTCGAGCCGAGCGGCGAGGGCGTAGTACGGCGGCTTGGTGTTCTGCGCCTGGAGCCCGAGGAGATGCGAGACGGCGTCCTCGGCGGACATCGCGGCGGGGGCGAGGAGCAGCTGGCGGGCGAGCGTGGCGCGGCCCAGCGCGCGGGTGGAGAGGACCGGGTTCGTCGTCTTGGAGGCCATGCGTGGCACGCTACTCGGGCTTGCGGACAGATACGGTCCGCAACTGCGGGGGCGGCTCGGGCGCCACGACGCCGGCGCGATTCACCCCGTATATCCTGCCCGGAGACCCTGGCTCGATCATGTACGCGGAGGTGAACCCACGATGTCGGAGCGCCGCCCCCGCGCCGCCTGGCGCCGCCAGCCGGAGCCCCCGGCTGCCACACCGCCGGTGCGGCCGGCCGCGAAGGCCCTGGCCGCTCCGGCGGACAGGCCGAGCGTGGTGCAGGCCTCGCTGTACCGGGACGGCCGCCGGGTCGCCTCTCCCGATTCGCTCGCGGAGACCTTCCGCCAGCTGCGTCAGTACCCGGACGGCATGGCGTGGATCGGCCTGCACCGCCCGACGGAGTCCGAACTGCACTCCCTGGCGGGCGAGTTCGACCTCCACGAGCTGGCGGTCGAGGACGCGCTCGAGGCGCATCAGCGCCCGAAGCTGGAACGTTACGGCGACACCCTCTTCGTCGTGCTGCGGGCGGCCCGCTACCTCGACGCCCAGGAGGAGGTCGACTTCGGCGAGCTGCACGTCTTCGTGGGCCGGGATTTCGTGATCACCGTCCGCCACGGAGCGGCCCCGGACCTCTCGGCGGTCCGCCACCGCATGGAGGAGAACCCGGACCTCCTCGCACTCGGCCCGGAGGCGGTGCTCTACGCGATCCTCGACGCGGTCGTGGACGGCTACGCGCCGGTCGTCGAGGGCGTACAGAACGACATCGACGAGATCGAGACCGAGGTCTTCGGCGGCGACCCATCCGTCTCCCGCCGCATCTACGAACTCTCGCGCGAAATGGTCGAATTCCAGCGCGCCACCCGCCCCCTGGTCGCCATGCTCCACGGCTTGATGGCCG
This sequence comes from Streptomyces lateritius, assembly GCF_014649715.1. Classification (GTDB taxonomy): domain Bacteria; phylum Actinomycetota; class Actinomycetes; order Streptomycetales; family Streptomycetaceae; genus Streptomyces; species Streptomyces lateritius. The sequence goes on along the minus strand of NZ_BMTO01000027.1, from coordinate 18,165 downwards.
GCTTCGCGAAGTACGGCACGGACGAGGAACTCCAACGCTACCTCCGCGACGTCGCCGACCACGTCACCCACACCAGCGAACGCGTCGACGGCTTCCGCCAGGCCCTGACGGAGATCCTGACGGTGAACGCGACCCTGGTGACCCAACAACAGAACGCGGAAATGCGCGCGTTGGCGGAGGCCGGCTTCGAACAGAACGAGGAGATCAAGAAGATCTCCTCGTGGGCCGCCATCCTCTTCGCACCCACACTGGTGGGAACGATCTACGGCATGAACTTCGACCACATGCCGGAGCTGCACTGGGTGTACGGGTATCCGTTCGCGATCCTGCTGATGGCAGTGGTGTGCTCGAGTCTGTACGTGATCTTCAAGCGGCGAGACTGGCTGTAACCAGCAGCCTGAGATGTCGCTCCACTTCGCGTTGCGAACGCCTCTGGAGGGCTGTTTCGAGGCCCTGCGGAGGGCGCATACGGCCGCGACGGGGAAGTTCGGCGTGGAGGCGACCGGGCCGGAAGCTTGGGGGCAGGGTCGCGTCCTCGGCCGCCGAGCCGGCCGCTGGGGGCTCCGCCTCCTCTCCGTACCGGAGGACAAGCGCGGTGGTCGCCTGTGGTGCACGGAGGGCAGGCCCTCTCCGGTCAGGATGAAACCGACCACTTCGCCGCAGATCGGCTCGACCTCCTCTCGCGGGCCGGGACCGCGGATGGCGGGGGCACCGGCGACGGTGACCGTGCCGCCCTCGGGGCGATGAGCTCGAACGGACTCCCAGTCGGCCAGGCCCGTGGCCTTCTCGCCGAGGCGCCGCCCGCCACTGGATGTGGCGAGGGTGAGGGGGCGTCGGCGAGCAGGGCCCGGCCGGAGGAGTGGAGGTTGTCGACGTGCTCGTCGCGCGAGAGGAGCACCACTGAGTGCCGTTAAGTAGCAGGCGATGCAGACCAAGCGCTTGCTCACTGCTACTCTTCCAGGTCTCATCCGGACATTCACATGTCGCATACATGACACGCACAGGCGCCCGGTTCCGGGGCCCCGAGGTCGCTGCGAGGAGACATCGCCCGTGGGCACAGTTGTCGATGACGCCGCCTCCGTGGAGTTCCATGCCTTCTTCGAGCGGCACTACGCCGAACTGGCCCGGCTCGCACACCTGTTGACCGGCCAGGCGGATGCCGCCGACGACCTGGCCGCGGATGCGCTGCTCGCGCTGTGGCATCGCTGGGACCGGGTGCGGGCGAGTGAGCATCCGGTGGCGTACGCGCGGGGCGTGGTCGCCAATCTGGCCCGGACGCGGATACGCAGCGCGGTGCGCGAGCGGCGGCGTATCGCGCTGTTCTGGGCGCAGCGGGAGGAGAAGACCGAGAATCCGGACGTGGCCGGGGTGGTCGACGTTCAAGGGGCGCTGCGCAGGCTGCCGTTCCGGAAGCGGGCTTGTGTCGTGCTGCGCCATGCGTTCGACCTGTCGGAGAAGGACACCGCGCTGGCCCTGGGCGTGTCGGTCGGTACGGTGAAGAGCCAGACATCGAAGGGGATGGCCGAGCTGCGGCGGCTGCTCGGTACGCAGGACGCTCCGCGTAAGGTGGACGCGGCGATGGCGCGTACCGGGGCTGCCGGAGGAAGGGACCGATGACCATGCGGCGGGACGTGCACGACGAGCTGCGCGCCCGGTTGCACGAGGCGGCCGGGGCGCACCGGCCGGACCGCGCGCGGATCCTGGCACGGCTCGAACGCGGCATGGCGCAGGAGGAGCTGCCCCGCTCCCGTGCGGCCCGCCCTCCCCGGTTCGGCTGGGTGCGCGCGGTGGGCGTCACCGCGGCGGTCGCGGGCATCCTCGCCGCCGGCGGCTACGGCGTGGCCTCCGTGGTGAACGACGAGCCTCCGCAGCAGACGCTCGCGGTCCCGCCGACGCCTGCCCCCGCCTCCACCTCCACGCCCACCCCGTCGACGGGCGCGACGCGCCGGGCTCCCTCGCCGGTGGACCCGACGCCCGTGGACCCGACGCCGAAAACCTCCCGCGAGCCGAGCGAGCCGAGCGCCTCCCCGTCGCGTACGCCCGATACCGGCGCGCCCGCCGCCGGTGAGCAGGACGGGCCGCTGTGGTCGGACGGCTCCGTGGACCCGCACAGCAACGACTTCTGGGCACAGAGCAACGTCACCCTCAAGACACGCGAGGAACTGACCGCGCTGACCGTCGAGTTGCGGATCGCCCAGACCGGCGGGGTCACCTCCACCGGTGCGTGGCGGTCGCTGCCCGAGGCCGACTTCACGCTGACGATCACCGAGAAGGACGGCTACCTCGTCCACACCTGGGTGCTCAAGCAGGGTCGTACGGTCCCGGCCGGCCAGTGGATGTTCGCCGGGCAGTACAACCACGCCCGCGGCGGCCGGGACGCCTGGGAGGACCGTTACGCGGCCACAGCCCGGACCCGGAGCGAACAGCTCGCCGTGTCGGGCGACTTCGCCCGGCACGACGACTGATTCCGGGAACGCGGCAACCTGTTCCGCACCGGTGACGACCGGAAGGCGCAAGATCTTTTCCACGCAAGGAATGGGCGTGACTGCACGAGATGAACAGCGCGTCCGCCACCGTCGCCGGGTCACGCGCCGGGCGGTGATCAGCGGAGCCGCCGCCCTCGGGCTGACCGGTGCGACGATCGTCACCACGACCATGCTGTCCCCCGCCGGGGCCGCCGCGTGCTGGCCCTCGGACACCGGCAGCAAGCCGGTGCCGAAGACCATCCCGGTCTCCGGCGAGTACGACGGCGGGATGAAGAAGTTCTACGGCACCGGGGCCTGGGCGGCAGTGGCCAGAACGAGGGCCGGTCCCCTTTCTTCGAGCTGGCCGACGGCGCCGTCCTGAAGCTCTGACCTTCGACCAGCTCACGGAAGCTTGAGCGGCGATGTTCGAGTAGTGGGCGAAAACGTCCAGCGCCGCCACCATCCTGCTCGATGAAGCCGAAGCCCTTTTCCGCATTAAACCACTTCACGTACCAGCAGCCATGCAATCTCCTGTGGGGCAGCACATCGGAACCCGCAGTGCGCGGACGCCGTGTCGCCGCGATGATTACCCTGCCCCAAAAATAACCGGAAATACAAAAGCGCCCCCACCCGACGCCACACGCAGTCCCTCGTCCCCGAACCCGAGGGAAATCCGGACATCGAGCGAAGCCACGTCCGGGCGGCAGGCAAGCGGGCGGGCAGGATCTCGGGCACGGTACCGACGGTGGCCACGATCTACGGTGCCCCCGCCGAGGGAGCGGCAGGACCAGCCCCTCCCGCAGCAAGGTGGCGTCCCCGGCGATCACCGCACGCACGGCAGCTCCACATCGATCACGGTCGGGCTCTCGACGGAGTGGACCTGGCGGCGGTTCCCGGGAAACGGCAGTGATCCTTGGTCTGCCAGACTTCCCCGCCCGGTTCCTTAATGCCTTGAAGCCTGCAAGGGGGCGACCCAGCGCATTTGCGGAACCTTTGCCTGGAGGCAGCCGTTGGTCAGGTGAACGCGCGAGCGGAATCGCGACCGACTCAGAGGAATACCAAGGTGACGTCAATGGCAATGTGGGACCGGCTCAAGGACCAGGCCCAGACTCTGCAGCAGGCCCAGCGCGGGCGCGGTGCAACCCACGGACCGAGCGGCGGCGCGAGGTCCGGCGGTGGCCCACGCGCCCAGCTGGTAAGCGCATTGAAGACGCAGCTCGGCTCCCTCAAGACCGAGCTGAAGAGCGGTGCGTACCGAGACGCGAGCATGGCGATGTGCGCACTGGTCGCAGCTGCGGACGGGCATGTGGATCCCGCCGAGCGGCAACACGTCGAGTCGATGATCCTCAGCAATGAGGTGCTGCAGAATTTCCCGCCGGAGCAGTTGCGCCAGCGCTTCAACAAGCATGTGGACCAGCTGACTCACAACTTCCAGCAGGGCAAGGCCGAGGCGATGCAGGACATCGCCAAGACCGCCAAGAAGCCGACTGAGGCGAGGGCGGTGATCCAGACCGGCATCGTCATCGCCGGGGCCGACGGCGATGTCTCCCAGTCCGAGCAAATGATCATCCGGGAGGCCTGCACAGTGCTGGGAGTGTCTCCCGCCGAGTTCCAGCTCTGAACCGGCTCCTGTGCGCCCTGGCGACGCGCCTGCATCTGCACGCCGAGGGCGTCGACGTCTCCGAAGTCGCCCTGACGCAGGCCCGCCAGGCAGCGAGCGAACTCGGAGTCGGCGAACGCCTGGTCCTCCACCAACAGGAAGCTGCGGACTTCGGCTCTCTACAGCGTTCGACCTGGTGATCAGGTCGGCGCCACGCATGCCTTCGGCGGTCTGCTCCCCACCCTCGCGGCGGCCCCCGATCCTGGCTCCCGGAGCCGCGTTCTGATCGGTGAGCCGTTCTGGGACCGCACACGGCTGATCCGGGGCAGACCTACAGCTCGATGGGGCTGGAGTTGAGCCAGCTGTACGGGTTTGTCCAGGGGCCGGCCTTCGCGGCGGGCCAGTCGAGTTCCCAGCCGGGCCGGTAGCCGCAGGCTCCCCAGCCGTCCGGGTGTCCGTGGGGCATCTCGAGTCCGGCCTCCGCCGCGGCACGTGCCGCGTCGTAGACCTCATGTGCGGCCTTCATGGCGGCGCTGTCGCTGTCGGCCCGGCCGGTGAACACGTGCACGCCGCGCAGGCCCGGCGTCCGGGTACTCCGTATCGGGACGTCTACCTCGAAGTAGCGCTCGGTCATGACGTCCATCTCCTCTCTTGCTCGCGGTGGTGAGGGACCACCGCGACCGCCCCGGCCCCGGCCGAAGTGGCAAGGGCCGTGAACCCAAGGGGATCCCGGCCGTGTTCGGGCCTCCCCTCACCGTTGCGGGCTTCGGCTAGAGGGTGAGGGTCCAGGTGTCTAGGGTGCCGGTGTCCTGAGGGGTGGTGTCCTGGACCCTGAGATGCCAGGTGCCGTTGCGGGTCTCAGCGGAGAGGTTCGCGGTGTACGTCTGGTCGAGGTCGTCGGCGCCGTCGCCGGCGGACGCGTTCTTCAGCCGGTAGGTCGTGCCGTCAGGCGCCACCAGGTCCAGCGTCAGGTCGCCGCGGTAGGTGTGGTCGATGTGGACCTCGGCCGTGCTGGTGGCGGAGGCGGTACCGGTACAGCCGGTGATGCCGATGCTACTGGTGACGGCGTTCCCGGCGTCGGGGATCGCGACGTCGGCCGCGTTGGTGCCGTGGCAGCTGGTCGGGACGGGTGTGGTGCTGCCCCCGTAGGGGTTGCCCGCTTTGTCCGCCGCATAGGTGAGCATGGGCCTCACCTGGTTCCAGAAGGTGTTCTGGCAGGAGTAGGGAGGGTGGAAGCCGCCGCAGTTGCCGCTGCTGGGCCCGACCTCCCATGTGAAGCTGGGGACTCCGAGCTGGTCGTAGGCCCAGTCGTCATGGCTGCCGCTGGCGTCGTAGAGGATCTCGCCGGGTTGGCCGTACTGCCATCCGCCGGCCAGCCTGGCCATCTCCTTGCCCATGGTGCGCAGTGCGGCGTCGTTGCCGTTTGCCACGTCGCTGTTGAAGCCCCAGGGGAACAGGACCATGTCGGAGTAGCTGTGCAGGGTGACGAACATGCCCTTGGTGTCGGCCGCGGCGGCCGCTGTGTCGCCTGTGGCGCGGGTGTCGGGGAACAGCTGGCGGTACAGGGATTGGAGTGCCTTGTTCTCGGTCTCGGAGTCAGCCGACGGGCCCTTGTAGAGCTGGTCGCAGGGGTGGGAGCTGGTGCTCGCGCCGCCCCAGTGGCTGCTGTTGTTGCGGTTGAGGTCGATGCCGCTGCCGGAGGTGGGACCCTCTGTGCAGGTGGTCGCGGAGTGGGTGTGGTTGGCGTTCTTGCGGTGCCACTGCTGGCCCGTGGGGCCTCCCGTGAAGCCCTGCTGGACCATGTCGACGCCGTCGGGGTTGCCGATCGGAACCACCCATATCTCGCGGGTGTCCAAGATCTTCGTCGCCGTGGCGTCGGTGCCGTAGCCGTCGGTGAGGTAGTCGATCCAGCGATACGCCATCTCGCCGGTGCTCAGTTCGCGGGCGTGCACCTGCGCCTGGACGAGGAATCGCGGCTTGGTGGAGTTGGGCGTCAATTGGCAGCTGCCGCTCTGCTTCTTGGTGAGGCAGATGGCCTTGAGGTCGTAGCCGCCGGATCGGCCGGTGGACTTGCGCCAGGAGTCGCCGAAGTCGACGACGGTGGCGAGCGGCGCGTGGTCGGCCGCGACCTGGTCGAGGTGGGCGTACTGCGCGTTGACGGTGCGGTAACCACCGTAGTACGTCTCCTCGGCGACCGCTTCGGTGAGCGCGGGGGCCTGGCCGCTGCGCTTGGGCGGCTCCCAGGCGGCCGGGGCCAGCCTCTGCTCCACCTTGGGACGCAGGCCGGCGACCTTGAGTCGCGTGGCGGTGGCTGCGTCGCCGAGGACGAACAGGTCGTCGCCGTCGCGGTCCTCGATCAAGTCGAAACCGGCGAGCCTGTTCTGCGGCAGGTGGGCGCCGTCGGGGATGCGGTACACGTAGGCACGGTCGTCGTCGGCCGCGCTCGGAGCGGCCGGTGCGGCCATGCCGTAGCCGGTGCCGGCCGCGACTGCCGCGGCGGTGGCGGCCGCCGCGAGCCAGTGGGTGAATTTCGCTTGCACGGGAACCTCGTTCGGCGTGGGGGGAAGGTGGTGATCGGGCCCATGGCCTGTCCGGCCGGGGGTGGAGAACGGGGATACCGGCCGGACAGGCCGTCGCAGGGGTCAGGACATCACTGGCCGATGAAGCCGGTGTAGAGAAGGTCGTTGGGCGATCCGGCTCCGATGCCGGTCAGCTTGCCCTTGGTGGCGTTGTTCTTGAGGGCGGACTGCACCTGGGCGGGTGTGGCCGTCCGGTTGGCCGAGAGGTAGAGCGCGGCGGCGCCCGCCACGTGCGGGGCGGCCATCGACGTGCCGGACATCGTCGCGGAGGCGGTGTTGCTCGTGATGCCGGCCGAGACGATGGCGTCGCCGGGCGCGAAGAGGTCGATGCAGGGGCCGATGTTGGAGCGGATCCACCTGCTGTCGGTGCGGGTGCTCGCACCAACGGTGATGGCCTCGGGCACCTTGGCGGGCGTGACGTAGCAGGCGTCGGAGCCGTAGTCGTTGCCGGCCGCGGCGACGTTGACGATGCCGGACGCGACGGAGTTCTTGACGGCCGTCGCGACGGACAGACTGGGGTACTCCAAGCTCATGTTGGCCACGGCGGGCTTCACGGCATTGCGCGCGACCCAGTCGATGCCGGCGGTGATGCTCGTCGAAGTCAGGTCGCCGACGCAGTTGGCGACCTTGACCCCCACCAGCTTGACGTCCTTGGCCACTCCGTAGGACGTGCCGCCGAGGGTCCCCGCCACGTGGGTGCCATGCCCATGACAGTCGGTGTTGTTGCTGTCGATGGTGTTCGTGCCCCAGGACGCGCGTCCACCGAAGTCGTTGTGTGAGGTGCGGATACCCGAGTCGATGACGTACGCGGTGACGCCTGCGCCGGTGTGCGGTGCGGTGTAGGAGCTGTTGAGCGGCAGGGTCCGCTGGTCGACACGGTCCAGCCCCCAGGAGGAGACCGCCTGCAGAGATGCCATGGCGTCCTGCTCGACATAGGCGACCGCCGGGTCGGCGGCGAGCCGCTTGGCCTGCTTCTCGGTCATCCTCACCGAGAAGCCCCTGAGCGCGGAGCTGTAGGTGTGCCCGGCCTTGCCGCCGTAGCGCTTGGTGAGGGCGGCCTTGCGCTGCTCGACTCCCTGCGCCGTCGTGTCGTCCTTGAGGACGACGATGTAGCTGTCCTTGATGGTGTTGGGCGCGCCGGCTCCCAGGATGCTTCCCTCGACGGCGTCCGCCGTCCCCGGCACTGCCGCCAACACTGTTGCGGCCAGACCGGTGGCGAGCGCCGTCCCGAGTATCTTCCGGACAGGCAGTGCGGTTCTCTGGTGCATCGATGCTCCTTGTCCAGGCATGCCGTCCCCGTGGCCGTGGGTGGCCACCCGTGGGGGTGACGGCAGGGGAAGCTCCGCCGCGCAACGCTGAGGGGTGAAGAGCCGCTGGGGCGTTGGGACAAGCATTGGGGCGCCTTCAACCGCCTGTAAATCACTGTGCGTTTCCGGTTCCGGACAATGTCCTGTTCAGCAGGGACGGGCGGGACGAAACGCCATAGACATCGCACATTCCGCGAACCGATGGATTCTGTGCGCCGCCATGGGGCCTTGACGTTCACCGGAGCGCCACCTGCAGCCCACGCCGACGACCCCCGAGGTATACGTGTTCCTGCTGGGGCCCGTCGGTCTCGGCCGGCTCGAGAGCGACGCCTACCAACTCCTGCTGGATATGGAGCGGGTCACGGCGGAGGAGCTCGCGAAGGGCATCGGCTGCCTCCCAGCCGACCGCCTGCGTGCACGGCCCGCGCGCGGGCGGACGCCGGTCGTCGAAGTACTGGAGGGCCAGGACGCCGTACTGGCCGCGGTGTCCCGGCTCCAGCCCGAGGCACGCGTGGAGATCGTCGCGGCCGACGCCCCGCCGTACATCGGCGGCCAGAGCAACCCGAGCCAACTGCTGACCGCCACCGACGACGCGGAGACCGAGCCGCCTCCATGCCTTCGTGACCGCTGTCCGCGACGTAGCCGAGCCTCACCGCTCATGCCTGGCTTGTCATTCGGCGCAGGGCTCCGCGAGTCGGAGTACGTGCCTTCACACACCGGGCCAACCGGTCGGGCGGGCGCTGGTGCGCCATCCCCCGGCTGCGGCTTGTGGTGCATGGGATGCCCGAGTACGGCGACTTTCTGGACTCGGCGGAGCGTCACTCGGAGGTCCGGCTGGACACGACACCGGCGTTCACGGACTTCAATGCCTTCGTGCCCTTCCCGGAGGGGAAGCTGACGCGGCTGGCGGACGTGAGAGACCGGTTCGTGCTGGGTGCGGGTTTCCCGAAACCGTGCGCACCAGCTGCAGGCGCTGGAGGCTGGGCCGCGGGGACGATCGGCTGCGGGCCGTCTGCCGCGACAACGGGGCCTGGCTGCTGCTGGAACCGTGGAGCGCGCGGACGGGGCAAGGGCCTGCCGATGCCCTCCTCGGCATCGGCAGGCCCCTGGTTCTGAACTGGAGGCGTGGACCTGTCAGAAGGTCAGGCTCCAGGAGTCGATGTAGCCGGTGTCACCGCTGTAGACGTCCGTGACCCGCAGCTTCCAGGTGCCGCTGGCGGCCGCGCTGGAGGCGTTGACCGTGTAGGTGGTGATGACGTTGGCCGCACTGTCGCTGGAGCTGGTGGCCTTCAGCAGAGTGGCGACGCCGTTCGGGGCGACGAGCTCGATACGCAGGTCACCGCGGTAGGGGTGCTTGATGTCGACCGCGGCCTTGAGGGCCGTCGGGGCGTTGCCGCTGATGCCCGTCACCGCGAGGGAGGACGTGACCGGGGTGTTGGTGTCCGGGATGGTCACGTTGGCGGCGTTGGTGAACACGCTGCCGGTGGGCGGCTGTGGGTCGGTGCCGCCGGGCGCGCCGAGCGTACGGGCCGCGTCGGCGAGGCCCGCGCCGCAGCCGCCTGAGCAGGTGCCGGGCAGCGTACGGGCGTTGGTCTTGATCGCGGACTCGATCTGGGCGGGCGTCATCGACGGGCTCGCCTGGTTCATCAGCGCGGCGAGACCCGCGATGTGCGGGGCGGCCATGCTGGTGCCCTGGTACGCCGCGTACGTCTCGCTACCGAGACTGCGGATGCCGGTGTTCAGCGTGGACCAGATGCCGTTCGCGGAGCTGAGGGCGGTCTCGCCGCCGGGAGCGGTGACGTCGATGATGCTGCCGTAGTTGGAGTAGGCGGCGCGGTTGCCCTCGCGGTCGGAGGCAGCGACGGTGATGACGTTGTTGCAGTTGGCCGGTTGGAAACCGGACGCGTTTTTGTTGCTGTTGCCGGCCGCCACGACGACGGTCGTGCCGCGGCTCACCGCGCCGTTGATGGCGCTCTGGGTGCCGGGGTTGCAGGCGCCGCCACCGCCGAGGCTCATATTGATGACGTCGGCCGGGTTCGGGTTGGCGGGCACACCCTGCACCGACCCGCCGGACGCCCAGGTGATGGCGTTGATGATGTCGGCGTCCGTGCCGCCGCACCACCCGAGTACGCGGACGGGCTGGATGGTCGCCTTGTGCGCGATGCCGGCGATGCCCTTGCCGTTGCCGGCGGTGGCGGCGATGGTGCCGGCGACGTGGGTGCCGTGCCAGGAGTTGTTCCTGTCACTGTCGGGGACCGGCCGGCCGAACTCGTCGACGCCGCAGTCGCCCATGTTCATCCAGTCGCCGGTGTCGGCGGGGTTGCTGTCGGGGCCGTCGCCGTCGCGGGACATCCGTGTGTCGGAGATGAAGTCGTACCCGGCGATCACGTTGGCGGCGAGATCGGAGTGGGCGACGTAGCCGGTGTCGATGACGGCGACCTTGACGCCTTCGCCGGTCGCCTTGTCCCAGGCACCGGGGACGTTCATACCGGCGGCGGCCTCGAAGAGGTCCCACTGGCGCTTGTAGTAGGTGTCGTTGGGCTGGACGGCCGTGGCGTACACACGGCGATCCGGGACGACGTACGCGACGTCCGGGTCGGCGCGGAAGGCGGCCATGACGTCTTCCGCGTCCTTCTTGCCGAGCTCCGCGCCGAGGTCGACCAGCGCGGCTCCGGTGCCGAGGCGGCGCTCGAAGGCCAGGGTCTCGCCGGCCTTCTTGCCCTTGGCCTCGGCGTCCTTGGCGGCGGCGTCGTTGGACTTGGCCTCCGTGGCCTTGGACTTGTAGCCGACGATGAGGCGCTCGACGGGCCCGTCGGTCGCCGGCGCCGCGGCATCCGTCTGCGGTGCGCCTGATGCGGGAAGGGGCGCACCGGCTCCCGGGATGCTTCCCTCGACGGCGTCCGCCGTCCCTGGCACGACCACCAGCATTGTGGCGGCCAGACCGGCGGCGAGCGCCGTCCCGAATATCTTCCGTGCGGGCAGTGCAGATCTCTGGTACATCCATGCTCCTTGTCCAGGCATGCCGTCCCCGTGGCCGGGGGTGGCCACCGTGGGGTTTGACGGCAGTGGAAGCTCCGCCGCACGGCGCTGGAGGCTGAACAGCCGCGGCGGGATTGGGACAAGGATTGGGGCGCCTGCAGCCGCCTGTAAATCACTGTGCACTTCCGGTTCCGGACAATGTCCTGTTCAGCAGGGATGGCCGGGATGAAACGGGCCAGAAGCTACATGTTCCGCGAACCGGTTGATTCCTGTGCCCCGTCACAGAACCTTGACGCTCACCGGAGCGCCATCTACAGTCCCCACGCCGACGTCCCCACCGTCGGCATGGGAGGTACACGTGTTCCTGCTGGAGCCCGTCGGTCTCGGCCGACTCGAGAACGACGCCTACCTCGCCCTGCTCGACCTGAAGCGGGCCACAGCCGAAGAGCTCGCGGGCAACGTCGGCTGCTCCCCCGCAGAACTGCGCCCGGCGGTCCGCCGTCTCCTCGACCACGGGCTCGTCCAGCAGATCGGCTTCACCCCGGCGCTCTACGCCCTCATCGCACCCGACGAGGCCCTCCCCCCACTGATCAGCCGTCGGCGCGGCGATCTCGCACAGATGCAGATGCGCATCGAGGAGCTGGCCGACCGGCTGCGTGCGCGGCCCGCGCGCGGGCGGACCCCGGTCGTCGAGCTGGTGGAGGGTGAGGACGCCGTACTGGCCGCGGTGTCCCGGCTCCAGCTCGAGGCACGCGAAGAGATCGTCGCGGTCGACGCCCCGCCGTACATCGGCGGCCAGAGCAACCCGAACGACCTCGAACTGAGCCGGCTCGCGGACGGCGTCGCCTACCGGTTCGTCTACGCCCGCGAGGCGTTGGCGTCCCCCGAGCACATAGCGGCCATGCGCCGCTGCACCGAGGCAGGCGAACAGGCCAGGATCCTGCCCGATGTCACCCTGAAGATGGTCGTCGTCGACCGGACCACCGCGCTGCTGCCCGTCTCCTACACCGACCAGGACCCGGGCGTTCGGCTGCTGGTGCACGAGTCGGCACTCGTCGACGTCCTCGTCTGCTGTTTCGAGAGCCTATGGGCACGCGCCACGCCCTTCGACAAGGCCGACGCGCAGTGCGGCCCGTCCGCCAAGGACCGCGAGCTGCTGTCGCTGATGGCGTCGGGCATGAAGGACCGCACCATCGCCCGATCCCTCGGCGTGACCGAGCGGACAGTGGGCCGCAGACTCACCGAGCTGATGGCCGAACTGGGCGTGGAGACACGCTTCCAGGCCGGCGTCCAGGCGGCACGCAGAGGATGGCTCTGACCCGTTCTGCGGGCGGACACGGGGCACCGCGGCGTGGATGCGGCGCAGCGCGGGGGACCCGCTGCGGGCGCTGCCCGGCGTGGTCGGTGAGCAGGGCGGCGGCTTCGTGCAGGTCTCACTGGCCAGTGACGGGTGGCCCTCCGCGTACTGTGCGCAGCGCGGGTGGGTGTACGCAAGCCTCGTCTCTGACCACCAGCATCTGTACGCCGCGAGGCCCTTGGCTGGGGAGAATCTGAGGAGAGCGAAGCAGCTCCGGGGAGCGGCTGGGGAGAATCAATGCAGATGGCAGCGGTGTGCTCAAGCCTGTACTTCATCTTCAACTTCATCTTCAAGAGGCGCGACTCGCTGTAGCGGCGGCGGACTCCTCGTCCCCCCAGGACCAGGGTGCGGCGGGATGGCCGTCCGGGTTCAGGCCGTAGGGCGGCCGGCGGTCGAGGGACAGGCGGCCGGTGTCCCGGGCCTGCTGGGCGAAGTCGGCCGCCTGGGGTGATCCGACCTTGTGGAGCGCGGTCAGAAGCGCTTCGTGGCAGGCCTCGGTGGCTAGTGCGCGATCCGTCCGGGCGAGGGGGTCGCGGCGCAGGAGCTCGTCGACGGCGTCGGTGGCGCCGGCCTCGAGGAAGGCTTCGATCAGCTCGGCGACGCCGTTCATATGAGTGAGGGCAGCGCCGGCGGCGGCGCGGCGGATCAGGGTCTCACGCGGTCCGGGCAGGTCGTGGGCGGTCATGGCGGTCAGCAGGTTGCCGATGCCGTAGATGTCGGAGAGGGGGATTCCGGCGGCGGCGCGGTCGGCGAACCTGCGGGCGTCTTCGAGCCGTTCCGCTTCGTGCAAGCTGTTCAAGAGGTCGGCGAGCGCCCATGGTTCCGCGGGGGCCGCCGTGTCGAGCCGGTCCAGCAGCCCCCGGTCGAGCAGGATCCCCACGGCCTCGGATGCATCGGCCTCGGTGAAGAACCAGAGCAGGCGGTCCATGGTGTCCACGCCAGGACTCTCGACGTGCCGGGCGATGTGCCGGGCAAGCCGAAGGGCGGCGTCCTCCGCGCCGACCAGGGACAACAGACGGACCAGGAAGGCCATGTCCTCGTACGGTCGGTGGGCCGACGCCCGCTCCAGCAGAGGGGCGATGCCCCGCTCGCCACCGGTCTCCCACAGCACCCCGACGGCCTCGGCGACGAAGTCCGCGTCGGTGATGTCCACGTGGGACACCACGGCCGATGTCAGCTCGTCGAACTCGGCCGAGGTACCGAGGCGGAGCAGCGTCTCGAGGAGGGAGCGCAGCTCCGTGGGATCCTCGTAGTCCACCTCGGCCATCGGCCTGCGCGCCAGCAACCGCCGCACGTTCTCCCCCCTGCCGGTGGAGTGGAACAGATCGAGGAGCTTGGCCACCGTGTCCGGCGCCTCCATGCCGATCCCCGCTGCCAGACGGTCGGCCAGCACCGCGCACTCCTCCTCCGCGCCCAGTCGCCCGAACTCGGTCAGAAGCTCGCAGAGGACGGACCCGATGTCGTAGAAGTCCGGGTCACCGATCACATCGACGTGCCGGGCCGGCGAGCGGCCGAGCAGAGTCCGTACGCCGTCGGCGTCCCCGGCTTCCCGGAGCACCTGGAGCAGGCACAGCACGACGTCGGCCTGTGTGAGCCCGATGCGGGCCGCCGGGTCCAGGGCGAGCAGGGCGTCCACAGCCTGCTCGGCCCCGACCTGCCGCAGTCGCTCCATGAGCAGGGGGAGGTCGTCGGGGGCCATGTGCGGCGCCTGGGCCACGAGGCGGGTGGTGAGCGTGGCCATGGCCTCGGACGCACCTGCCCTGTGCAGCTGGTGCATCAGCCGGCCGACCCGCCAGACGTCGGTGAGGTCGGCGCGGTCGGCCGCGCGGTGTGCGAGCGGTCGTACGAGCCGCTGCGCGGGCCCTTGGACCAAATCCGTCAGAGCCGGGCCGATGGCGTCGGGATCGACCCGGTCCAGATGGGCCTCCAAGGAGTCGACGAGTGCCGCGGCGATCTCTGCCGACACGCCTCCCTTCCCCAGCCGGACGACCAGCGCGCCGACGGCTCCCACGTCCGACGGGTCGGCCGCCGCGAGGAGGCGCCGGGCCAGTGCGTCGACGGACGCCTGGAATCCGGAAGCGAGCAGCGCGGGAAAGAGCCGGGCCACGGCCGGGACGTCGGACACGTCCACGTGCGCCGCGGCCCAGGCGGCGGCCCGGGCGGCGTCGGGGTGGCGCGCCGTGCGCTGGACGATACGGACGCACGCGTCGGAGGTGCCCGCGATTGCGGCGCGCCGGTCGAGGCGCAGGGCGTACCGGAACAGGCCCCGCTTCCAGGCGGCGGCTTGGAGCCGGTGCAGGTCTTCGAGGTCCTTCGTGTGCCGGACGAGCGCTTCCCACAGGGCTGCCGAGCCCTCCCGGCCCCGGCGTGGTCGCGCGGTGTGCTGGAGGAGGTAGTCGGCGGGTTCGTAGCCGGGCGGTGCCCCGGCGGACTCGCGCAGCGCGCGCAGCGGTGTGAGGGTGCGCCGGATGTCGGCGCGGGAACCGTCGGAACGCACGCCACCTGTCAGCGCGTCCAGCTCGGGCCCGGCCCAGTCGGCGCGGGACGCCCGCTCGTGCGGGGCGAGGTCGCCGTCGGCGGCCGCCGCGAGGAGCTGCTCCGGGAACGGCGCCTGGTGGCCGAGGCGGCGGGCGGCGAGTGCGACGGTGACAAGGGCGTGCTCACGCGACGTGAAGTGGCCGCCGGGGCCGCTCAGGTATGCGTCGAGCAGCTCGGGCCCGCCGCTCAGGTGCTGGACGACCTGGCCGTCCGCAGCGCCCGCCCCGCCCGCCGCGGTGAGCCGGGCGTCCCCACTGTCGTGGGCGAGCTTCCGCCACCGGGCGCGCTCGTCGGCGGTCAGTTCGCGCGGCACCCGGAAGCGTCGGGCGTGAGCGCCGGTGAGCAGGGACCGGGTGTGCCGGGACGGGTCCCTGGGCAGCCCCTGGACGGTGAAGTCCCTCCAGTACGGGTCCTCCCACAGCGTCGCGACGGCGACGATGCCGGGCTGCCGCTGAAGGACCTCGGTCAGCTCGACGGCGGCCTCGTCCCCTTCACGGTCGTGCAGGATCCGCTGGAACTCGTTCAGCCACAGCACACACCCGTCCCGCACCTCGTCCTCGGCGAGCAGGGTGAGCAGGGAGCGGGCGGACGGCGGTCGCAGCAGCCTGTGGTCCGGCGCCACCTCCCGTACCGCCTCGTACATCGCACGGGTCTTGCCGGTCGACGAGTCTCCGGTCAGCACGGCGAGGACGGAAGACCCTCCGGCCGCCGCGGACGTGAGGTACTCCCGCAGAGCGCGGTCGTGGTCACGGGTCAGGTACGGCGTGGGGGAGCCCACGGGGGACCGCGTGGGAGACGGCGTACGGGAGAGTCGCGCGGCGGGCTCCGGGCGCCCGGGCGGCGACGCTTCGCTCACCTCCAGCTCGCCGGCGGTGTGTTCCCGTACGATCCGGTGCCCCACGGGCGGCGGAACGGCGCCGCCCTCCCGCCGCCGGCGTTCCTCCTCGTCACGGGCCTGCTCCAGCAGGTCGCGCAGCTCGCGTCCGGGCGGGGGCACTCCGGCCCACGCGGCGTAGAGGGCGGCGAGCGCGACGGCCTGGTCGTCGCTGCGCGCCTGCGGGATCACCAGGCGAGAGGGTTCCTTGGGCGCCCAGTCGCTGATGCGCTGCCCGGAGAACCCGGCGAGCTGCCTCGCGCCGCCCCCGCCGGACGTCTTGAGCTCCCGCACCACCGTGCGCTGTGAGGCGGACAGCCCCTGGGCCCTCCGAACCTCCTCCGCCTTCTCGCGCAGTCCGCGCATGAGCGCCCACAGCCGTTGCCGCGCCGGCCCCATCCCCCCGCCCTTCCCCGTTTCCCCTCCCCCGGCCGGTCCTCTCCCGTGCCCGCTTCTCCCGGCGCGGGCGTTCCGGGCACCGCTCCCGAGGAGCTTGACCAGCAGGATAGTTCGCCGTCCGCCCGGTCCGCCCGGTTGCGCCGGACGGCACCGCCGCCCGGCGCGAGAGTGACGCCACCGACCGCACACCGGGTGCGGTCCAGGGGCGAACCGCCCTTGTACGGAGAGGGTGCGCATGCGTCGCGACGAAGACCGGTCCGAGGACAACGACCCGGACCCGAGGGACCCGAGGGACAGTGAGAAACCGGACGCCGACGACCGGCACCCTGCCCTGGGTGAGGAGGCATGGCGCCGCTTCGTTCTCGGCGTGGCCGACGCCGCGGGCCCTCTCCTGATCATCCTGGCCGAGTGGTGGGCCCGCACGTGACGAGCCGCCGGGGTTGTCCCGACCGCGTCGAGGTCTACCGCGCCGACCGGCCCACCGTGCTCTCGTGCTGTCGGCGCACCATCTCGTTGATCCAGACGGGCGCGAACGGAGACGTGCAGCCCGGGGAGGTCGGGGGGGCCTTGAGCACCTCCAGGCGTTCGCCGATGCCGATCGCACGGGTGCGGTGTTCGGCGTGCTCGATCCCGATCTGAGCGAGGCAGTGATTCATCGCCCACTGCAGCCGGTCCGGGCGTCCTTCATCTCGGTTTCGATGGCGTCGAGCGGTGCTGCGAGGTCGAGGCCCTCCAGCTTCTTCGCCACGTAGTTGACGAGCCGGTCGTGCACCTTGGGTGTACGCCCCTCGCGCATCATGAAATCCAGCTCGTCACGTGCGAGATTCACACGACGACCGCGAGTTCGGCAGCGGCTGGGGTTCCGACCCGCGGCTCGCCGTCAACGGCTGGTCAGGTTCTTCAGGGCGATGTCGAGCTGGCGGACGTTGACGCGGGGTTCGCCGCTGAAGCCGAGGATCCGGTCGTCGGTGTGGTCGGCGACCAGCTTGTCGGCCTGGGTGACGGTGAGGCGGTTCTGCTCCGCGATGCGATCGGCAAACCTGGCCACGGCTTTCGTCGACGCATCCCCTGCGCCCGGACGGCGTTCCGGCCGCCGGACACGTGGATCCTCCGCCCGCCCCTCCGCCGGGGGTGAATCAATATCTGTGACCGCGAAGTGAGAAATCAGAGCAAGGCGCGGTGAGGGTATCTGGCGTTAAGACGGCGCGGGAATTCTCCACCGCACATGACCCATCTCGCCGTGCTACTGTCGATCTCAGTTGCAGTTGTGGTTCCCAAAACTCCAAGCGCCCAGCGGTATTTCATACCGCCGGCAGCGCTTCTGTATTTCCGGTCTTTTTCCGGGCGGGGCGATCATCGCGGCGACGCGGAGTCCGCACGGTGTGGGCTCCGGGCACTGCCCCTGAGGAGATAGACATGACGACTGGCACCGTGAAGTGGTTCAACGCGGAAAAGGGCTTCGGCTTCATCGAGCAGGACGGTGGCGGCCCCGACGTCTTCGCCCACTACTCGAACATCGCCGCCCAGGGCTTCCGTGAGCTGCAGGAAGGCCAGAAGGTGAACTTCGACATCGCGCAGGGCCAGAAGGGCCCGACGGCGGAGAACATCGTTCCCGCCTGACGCTGACGCGTAGTTACGAGCTGGGGCCCGCACCTTGGGGTGCGGGCCCCAGCTCGTTGCATTGCGGGGCGGGCGCGCCGTCGCCCGGCTCCGTACCCCGCGCATGGGGCGTGCCTCCTGCCTTCAGGAGCCCCCATCCGCCTCCGGGATCGCTCCGCACATACCGGCGACTCCCTTTCCTTTCACTCTCGAGGTTGGCTCGTTCTGCGATTCTCCGTGCTTGTCAGCTGCTGCGGGAATTCCCTGATACGTGCCGCATCAAGGAAGGTTCCGCATGAACCGCACACGCACGAACGACCGCTTCTCCCGCAGCTCCAGGGGTTCCTACGGTCGCAGGCCTGCCGCCGTGCAGGGTGAGTTCGCGCTCCCCAGGACGATCACCCCCGCGTTGCCCGCCGTCGAGGCGTTCGCCGATCTCGACATGCCCGCGCCGCTGCTCGCCGCGCT
>NZ_BMTO01000026.1 GCF_014649715.1 Streptomyces lateritius | reverse complement strand
ACGGATCCGCTGGGAGATACGCGACGACATCCACGAAGCTTTCCTCACTCTCGGATGTGCACTCATCTGCTGGCGACGCCTGAAGTCATTCCGATAGGAGTTCTAAGACCACCATCGCTGGGTTGCAAGTCCGCGCGGACCTGCCGCCGGGATGCGTGGCCTGCAACAGCGGCGGCTGGTGCCGGATCGTAAGCTGCGGGCCATGACCCAGACCCAGACTCCGACGCCCCGCGAAGCCTTCGAGCTGCTCATGGCCGGCAACCAGCGCTTCGTCAAAGGCTCCCCTGAGCACCCAAACCAGGACGCCACCCGCCGCGCCCTGATCGCACCCGCCCAGCAGCCCTTCGCTGTGCTGTTCGGCTGCTCTGACTCCCGGCTGGCCGCCGAGATCATCTTCGACCGGGGCCTGGGCGACCTGTTCGTGGTGCGCACCGCCGGGCACGTTGCCGGCACGGAAATCCTTGGTTCTATCGAGTTCGGCGTCGCTGTCCTCAACGCGCCGCTGGTCGTCGTCCTCGGTCACGACTCGTGCGGCGCCGTCGCCGCGGCCTGCTCCGCCCTGGAGAACGGGCAGACGCCGGGAGGTTTCGTCCGCGACGTGGTCGAACGGGTGACTCCCAGCGTGCTGGCAGCCCGCGCCGCCGGACGCGAGACGGCCGAGGAGATCCTGGCCGAGCACATCGAGCACACGGTGGACCTGCTGCTCGAACGCTCCCGCGTCCTGGCCGAGGCGGTGGCTGCAGGCCGCCTCGGCGTGGTGGGGCTGTCGTACCGGCTGGCCGACGGCAGTGCACAGCTCGTCGCCGCTCGCGGCCTCGACGCGGCGGTTCCCACCGCGTCCTGACCATTCTCGTCCACTGGCCCGGTCACGCCCCCAGCCCGCGCCATATCGGCGCGGAGCGCGAGCTGCGGGGTGTGCCGGGGGAATGGGCAGACGGTCGTCACTAACGGCAGGCGGCACGAGCTGTGCCCGGCCTGCCAGACCAGTGTGTGCTCCGCCGAGTCCGGTCGCGAACCCGCAGGGCCGCAGGTCAGACGATGGGCCGGGGCCCTGCGGCGCGGCGGAGCCGGTTGGCGATCGCCAGGCCCAGCCCCTCCTCCACGGGCACGGAGGCGACGATGAGGTCGCATCCCTGCTGGTCGAGGTGGCGCAAGAACCCGTACAGCCCGCGCGCGTACTCGGCCATTGCGGCCGGGACCGTCAGGACGGCGTGCGCCTTCACCGGAGTGCCGGCGAGGGAGGCGGGCAGAAGGACACCCACCTGGTGTCCCAGTTCCCGTGCCGTCTCCGCTTCGGTGACGACCTGCTCGGGCTCGACCAGGACAACCCGCGCACGGGGCGCGTAGTGGGACGGGTGCTGGCCCGGCACCCGGACCTGACTGGTTGAAG
Organism: Streptomyces lateritius; assembly: GCF_014649715.1. Lineage (GTDB taxonomy): Bacteria > Actinomycetota > Actinomycetes > Streptomycetales > Streptomycetaceae > Streptomyces > Streptomyces lateritius. The sequence goes on along the minus strand of NZ_BMTO01000026.1, from coordinate 33,484 downwards.
GGGCCGTGAGCGGGCGCCCAGCGCTGCTTCGAGGTCCTCGCGGGTCACCCCCGGCCGGCCGCAGGATGGTCGGGGTGCCGCTGGTGGCGTCGACGATGGTGGATTCGACGCCGACGCGGCAGGGGCCGCCGTCCAGCACGAAGTCGACGATGTCGCCGAGCTCGGCGCGGACGTGGTCCGCGGTGGTGGGACTGACGGAGCCGAAGCGGTTGGCGGACGGGGCCGTGATTGCGCCGCCGAACGCACTCAGCAGTGCAAGGGCGACGGGGTAGTCGGGCACGCGCACGGCCACCGTCTCCAGGCCGCCGGTCGCTTCCAGCAGCACCCGGTGGCCGCGCCGCAGCACCAGCGTCAGCGGCCCCGGCCAGAAACGTCCGGCCAGCAGACGCGCCGCCTCCGGCACGTCCTGGATCCAGTCGTCCAGCTGCTCCGCACCACCGATGTGAACAATCAGCGGATGAGAAGGCGGACGACCCTTGGCCTGGAAGATGCGGGAGACGGCGGCGGGGTCCTCGGCGTTGGCGCCCAGTCCGTAGACGGTTTCGGTCGGCAGGGCCACCAGGCCGCCGGCGCGCAGCACACCGGCTGCCTTCTCGATGTCGTGGGTGCTTGCCGTCACCCTGATGATTCTAGAGCGGCGGCCAGGGCTGGCCGTCCCCTCGGTCAGGAGTCGGTGAAGCCGTCCCGCAGCCGCCGCTCGCCGATCTGCGGACGCTGACCGAGGCAGACCTGGCCGTGGAATCGGTCTGGAGCTCCGAGGGAGGGCACAAGGCCCGTGACATGGCCGGTGCCCAGGAACCACGGCCGTGAACGCCGCGACCGTCCCGGCCCCGGCCGACGCCGACAAAGCCACCAGCGCCACCCCTACCCCCGGGCCGGATGAGCCTTCCCCTGCGGATGGCTCTCCCGGTCCGTCTCCGAACGGGCCGAACTGGGACAGCCGCCACAACCCCCAGCCGGGGATCCCGGCCGCAGCACCACAAAGTGAAAAGGGCCGAAGTCCTGCCGCGTCCCGTGCCTTGCGGCTGGAACAGCCTCGGCCCCACCGCAGGCACAGAGCCACTCCCGATGCCCACGAGACGCACGGTGCGCCTGAGGTGCAACCTAGCCAGACTTCTGACTTCCCGCGACCACGGGGGTGCCGGACAGTTCCACGCCCGCTTGGCTGAGTTCGTCGCAGGCTTGCCGGATCGTGTCGTGGTGTACGCCGGCGGTCAGGCCCAGCAGGACTCGGGTGATGAATCCTGCTGCGGCGGCGTCCAGGGCGGTGGCTTTCACGCAGTGGTCGGTGGCGATACCGACGACGTCCACGGTGGTGACGCCGTGCTCGCGCAGCCACGTGGTCATCCCAGTGCCGTTCTCGTCGGCGCCTTCGAAGCCGCTGTAGGCGGCCTCGTAGGCTCCCTTGTAGAAGACGGCGTCGACGGCTCCGGCGCGTACGGCGGGGAGGAAGTCCGGGTGGAAGTCGGAGCCTTGTGTGCCGGCCACGCAGTGCACTGGCCAAGAGGTTTTGAAGTCGGGGGTGTCGGAGAAGTGGTCCCCGGGGTCGATGTGGTGGTCGCGTGTTGCCACGACGTGCTGGTATCCGGCCTTCGCCGCGCGCCGGACCAGGTCGCGGACTTTCACGGCGATTTCGGCTCCACCCGCCACAGCGACACTGCCGCCCTCGCAGAAATCGTTCTGCACGTCCACCACGATCAGTGCTTGTCCCATGTTCCTGTCCTTCGGTTCGGCGTTCACGGAGTTACTGCTCACCCTGGGCCTGTGGCCTCGGCGTCTTGTAGGCGTACGCGAGGGCGGCGTCCAGGAGGTGGCGCAGTTGGGCCGGTGTCGGGGCCACTGCGGTGGCGATAAGGGCCTGGGGGTCGGCTAGGGGAGTCAGTACCGCGTGGCCCTCGGCCGGGTCGTTGCCGATGAGGTGCGGTTCCCGGGGACTGTGCAGCTTCGGGTCGACCAGGAGGAGTTGTCCGGTGGCGCGGTGGGTTCCGAGGATGGCGGGGCCGTCCCATGCCGGTGCTGGGTCGCCGTAGGCGGTGTGCTGCTCGAGGAGTGGTCGTCCGCCGCGGCGGACGGTCAGGCGGGTGGTGAGGTGGCCCGGCGCCTCGCCGGAGCGGCCCAGGAGCTGTTCTTCTCGCATGAGCAGGTGGGCGGTGGCAGCGAGGTCGATGGCGAACGTCTGGTGCAGGGTGCTGCCCCGGGTACTGATCAGGGGCTCGGGGAGCCAGTGCAGGGTCGCGTGATCGCCCACCTTGACCCTCACGTCGTAGGTGGCTGGGGCGGTGGTGGGGCCACGCAGGGCGATGGTGGCGGCCGCAGTGGTCACCTCCAGCCGGGAGTGTGTCTCGGCGGTGATGTCGAGGGCGAGTCGGTCTCCGCCGAGCGGCGCGCTCATCGCGCCGAGTACGCAGACGCGCGCCTGTTCTCCGCGGGCACGTAGTCGGCGCAGGTGGAAGGGGCCGTCGTTGTGCAGGAGGGGGACCGTTGTGGTGCGGCCGTTGTGGGTGGCCCGGATCCGGGCGGTGGCGATCACTCCGGACGGGTGCGCCGGGGCGGGTCCTGTGGAGCGCCGGTCGTGTGGCGCACCGTCGGTTCGGAGGGGTTCCGCGGCGGGCGCCGAGCGCAGGGTCGGCGTCTGCGCGGTGGTGGCGTTCACCGGGAGGATCCGGTGGCGTGCCAGGCGGCGAGGCACCTGGTGACCCAGTCGGCGACCGGTTGGATGCCGTCGGGGGTGGTGAGGCTGGTGAAGGCGTACGGCAGGTCCTTGCGCTGTTTGCGGGTGTCGGCCCTCATGGTGTCCAGGTTGACGCCGACGTAGGGGGCGAGGTCGGTTTTGTTGACGACGAGGAGGTCGGCGGTGGTGATGCCGGGGCCGCCCTTGCGGGGGATGTCGTCGCCGCTGGCCACGTCGATGACGAAGACCTGGGTATCGACGAGTCCGCGGGAGAAGGTCGCGGTGAGATTGTCTCCGCCGGACTCGATGAGGATCAGGTCGAGCGGTTGCAGGCTCTGTTCGAGGTGTTCGACGGCTTCGAGGTTGGCGGAGATGTCGTCGCGGATGGCGGTGTGCGGGCAGGCCCCGGTCTCCACGGCGATGATCCGCTCCGGTGGCAGGACGGCCTCGCGGCGCAGGAAGGTGGCGTCCTCCTGGGTGTAGATGTCGTTGGTGACCACGGCGATGGAGAGCCGGTCGCGCAGGGTGCGGCATAGTGCGGCCACGGCCGCGGTCTTGCCCGATCCGACGGGCCCGCCGAGGCCGATGCGCAGGGCGCGGCGGCTGCCGTCGGCGAGCAGCGGCTCGGCGCTGTGGGTGTGGCGGTGCGGCATGGTCACGGGGTGGTCGAGATGCACGGATACTCCAGGAGTCGGTCAGGGCTGGTCAGGAAGCGAAAAGCCGGACGGTCCAGGCGGCGTGCTGCTCGGCGGTGATGTCCAGCAGGGGAGCCGAGGCGGCAGGCAGAACGCTGACGCCCTCGACAGCGACGCGGCGCGCCGTGTCGGTCGCGGCGTCGGCGACGGTGTCGAGTTCGCCGACGAGCCGCGCCAGCACGGCGGTGGCGTCGAACGGGTCCAGGCTCAGCAGACGCACCGCGGCGGTCGCCGGACCGCCCACGCTCTCGTAGGCGGCGGCCTGTGCGGCGTCGAGTGGAGTGAGCCGGGCGGCGCGGGCGGTGACGCCGAGCACGACCGGCTGGTGGGCGCCCTGGGGCCGGTGGCGGGCGAGGTGGTCGAGGTCGGCGCTGGGCCAGGTGGCCCGGGCCGCGCGCATCAGCTGTCGGCCCAGGCGGCGTGCGATGTGGCGCAACGCCGGTACGGGGGTGCGGGTGTCGGCGGCCTCGTCCAGGGTGAGGGCGTCGTAGCCGTCGGCGGCCGCTGCGGCGAGGCCGGCCGCGACCAGTCCTGCGGTGTGCAGCCGCCCCCGGCAGAACGCCTCCAGGCTCGCGGTGTCGTGGACCCGGCCGGAGGCGACGGCTGCCTCCATCCCGCCGGAATGGGCGTGCCCGCCGGCGGGGAAACGGCCGTCGGCCAGGACGAGCAGGGCAGTGCGGCTCATGAGGTGGCGCCACCGCCTTTCGCGAAGGAGGTGCCGGGGGCCCGCCGCGCGGGCGCGACCGAACCCGGCCGAGAGGGTCAGAACAGGAAATACCGCTGTGCCAGTGGCAGATCGGTGGCGTAGTTGCGTCCGACTTCCTGCCCGTCGACTGTGGTGCGGACGTCGGAGGTGGTAGCGCCGCCGATGGTGACGTCGAAGGTGTCGGGGTCGATGTCGATTTTGGGGACGCCGTTGTTGTGGACCATGTCGGCCTTGGTGACCTCCCGGGTGGAGCGGATCGCGCGCAGGGGCTTGAGCAGCCCGGTCCGGGAGAGTTCGCCGTCAAGGGCGGCCTCAGCCACGAAGTTGAAGGAGTTCGCCGCCGGGGCGCGGCCCTGGAAGCCCCAGACGGGGCGCGGGAGGTAGGGCTGCGGGGTGGGGATGGAGGCGTTGGCGTCGCCGATCTGGGCGTAGGAGATCTGGCCGCCCTTGATGACCATGTGCGGCTTGACGCCGAAGAACTTCGGCTCCCACAGCACCAGGTCGGCCAGTTTTCCGGCCTCGACGGAGCCGACCTCGTGGTCGATGCCGTGGGTAATGGCCGGGTTGATCGTGTATTTGGCGACGTAGCGGCGGGCACGGAAGTTGTCCGCGTGCGCGTCGTCCTCGCGCAGGTGGCCGTAACGGGACTTCATGACGTGCGCCGTCTGCCAGGTCCGCATGATCATCTCGCCGATGCGGCCCATGGCCTGGGCGTCGGAGGACATCATCGAGATGGCGCCCATGTCGTGCAGCAGGTCCTCGGCGGCCATGGTGGAGGGCCGGATCCGGGAGTCGGCGAACGCCATGTCCGCCTCAACCTCCGGATTGAGGTGATGGCAGACGATCATCATGTCGACGTGCTCCTTGACGGTGTTGACCGTGAAGGGCCGGGTGGGGTTCGTCGACGCGGGCAGCACGTTGGGTTTGCCAGCGAGGCTGATCATGTCGGGGGCGTGGCCGCCGCCGGCGCCCTCGATGTGGAAAATGTGCAGGCTGCGGTACTTGACCTTCTTGGCCTTGCGGTCCTTCTTGGTGGCGGCGAAGGTGCTCTGTACGAAGCCGGCCTCGTTCAGCGAGTCGGCGTGCAGCGCGACCTGGACGCCGGTCTCCTCGCACACCGTCAGCGCGGCGTCGATCACCGCCGGGGTGGCTCCCCAGTCCTCGTGGATCTTGAAGCCGAGGGCGCCGGCCGCGACCTGGTCGTGCAGCGCCTTCTTCGAGACAGTGCTGCCCTTGGCGAGCAGGCCGATGTTCACCGGGAAAGCGTCCAGCGCCTCGAAGGTCCGCTGGATGTGCCACTTACCGGGCGTGACAGTGGTGGCCGTGCTGCCCTCGGCCGGTCCGGTGCCGCCGCCGATCAGCGTCGTCACGCCCGACGCCACCGCCTCGTGGATCTGCTCCGGGCACAGGAAGTGCACGTGGGTGTCGACGCCGCCTGCGGTCAGAATGCGGCCCTTGCCGGAGATCACCTCGGTCTCGGGACCCACGACGAAGTCCGAGGCGCGCGGGTCGTCGTTGGGACGGGGCGTCATGGTCTCCGGGTTGTACGCCTTGCCGATAGCCCGGATGCGGCCGTCACGCAGCCCGACGTCGGCCTTGACCACGCCCCAGTGGTCCAGGATCAGCGCACCGGTAATCACGGTGTCCACCGGCTCGCGGGGGTCGTCGCGGGGGATGTGCGACTGGCCCATCGACTCACGGATCACCTTGCCGCCGCCGAAGACCATCTCGTCGCCGCTGCGCCCCGGCCCGCCGCACCAGTCCGCCTCGATGCGCAGAACGAGATTGGTGTCGGCGAGCCGGACCCGGTCGCCGGCGGTCGGCCCGTACAGGTCGGCGTACCGGGTACGCGGCAGCGGGTCCCAGGGCCTGTCCTTCTCAGTCCTGTCCGGCATCGAGGTGCTTCTCCTCTTCGCTCTTGTCGGCCTGGAGGCCGTGGACGATCCGCTCGCCGGCGATCGGCACGAGCATCACGGTGCGCTTGTCGCCGGGCTCGAACCGTTCGGAGGTGCCGGACGGGATGTGCAGCCGCATTCCGTAGGCCGCCTCACGGCGGAACTTGAGTCCCTCGTTCGCCTCGGCGAAGTGGAAGTGGGAGCCCACCTGGATCGGGCGGTCCTTGGGGTTGCGCACGACCAGCGGCACGGGCGTCGCCCCGTCGTTGAAGGCCACCCGGTGCTCGTCCTCGTCCGGCAGCAGTTCCGGCTTGCCGGGATGGACGTCCACCTTGGTGGACGCTTCGTCGAACGGCTTGCTGATGGTCACCAGCTTCGTGCCGTCCGGAAACGTCGCCTCGACCTGGACGTTGTCGACCATCTCCGGCACGCCGTCCATGACCTCGCTGCGCTGCAGCACATGGCGCCCTGACTCCATCACCGCATCGACTGTCGCCCCGGCCCGCGCCTCCTCATAGACATGCGCCGTCAACAGCGCCATGACTTCGGGATAGTTCAGCAACAGACCGCGCTCGCGCCGCCGCTGGGCGACATCAGCCGCCACGTGGACCAACAGACGCTCCTGCTCATGCGGAGTCAGATGCATGCCGATCCCCCTCTCCTGTTCGTCGCTTCACCCGAGCGGCAAGCACCACGAAGCGCAGAGAAGACGCCGCCCGTCGTAGCTTCCGCAGACCGATCCTGAGAGAGGGGAGGGCCAATGGGCAGCGAAACGGACCGGTCGGCCCTGATGGAGTGAATCGGGATCACAGGGCGCATTCCGGTCGCATTCGCAAGCGGCTCAGCACGCTGCACCCTGGTGCGTACGCCGGGGCACGGGCGCACACTGTCCGCTGTGTGCCGGCTGCTGGCGCCGGACGCGGACAAGTACACCGTGGACCTGGTCCGCTCCCGGCCGGACGCGATCGAGGATGTCGGCCACGAGAAGCGGCTGTGGCGGCGGGTCTACCCGCCAACCGGCCGGGAGGGCCTGATGCCACTCGCGTTCGTGTTCGCCGACACCACCGAGGCGAAGGTCGACAACACCGTGGAGGTCCTCGAGGAAGCCGGCCGCCGCTTCTGGGCGCCGCGCCGGTACCAGACGCTCTACCGCGAGGCGATCACGGCGAAGGACTACAGCCAGGCCGTGCCGGTCGTCGTCACCACCCTGGAACAGCTGACGGAGCACGGCGCGGGCTCGGCGGTGTGGCGGCGCCTGGGGCGCAAGGGCGAACAGACCCTGACCGGCGAACGATCGTGTACATCGGCTTCGGACCTGCGCGCATCCCGAACCGGTGTACGTCTGCTGTCGCTACCCATGCTCGGCGCCAGCCGGTGTCACCGAATTGCGCACGCTGCAGATACCGACACTTCACCAGTGGCGTCGCCCCACCACCGAGGCCGTCGTCGGCTGCATCACCGGCACGCTCGCCCGACCGCAGATTCTCGTCATTGGCCGGTACGACGAGGACGGCGTGCTGGGGTCGGTCGGCCGGACCGTGCCGCTGAGGCCGGAGGCCGCCCGCCAGGTCGCTCAACGCCTCCGCCCAGCCGGGGCCGACCACCCATGAGCCGGCGTGCGGTTCTCTTCTAGCTGGGGAAGCCGCGAACCCCTGGACGTCACCCTGGTCGCGTCCGAGCTGGTTGCCGAAGTCGACGCTGACAACGCGATGCACCGAGGCGCGTGGAAACACCCCCTGCGCTTCGTACGGCCGCGCCTGGACGTCACCCGGCCGACGTGCCGTCGGGGAAGGCGTGCAGCCCTCCAGCGGCTGACCCGCCCGCGATGGCGGCCGTAGCCCCAAGCGGCACCTGAGCGTGAGCAGCAGCGTCTTCGTCTCGTTCGTCTATCGGGACAGCCCGGAGCGGGCGACGCACGCGCGGGCGCTCGGGGCGGCCTCCCCAAATGGCCGCGTTGGACCCGCGGGCCGCTGTGGCGCTCGCCGCTTGACTATGGCCTCGTTCTAGGACCGGGCCGAAGAACTCGAGAACGAGGAGGGCGCGGCGCCGCTCGTTGAGCCGGCGGCCCGTTTCACCCGCGTCTACCTGCGGACGACACAGACGTAGCTCACTTCCCGCCCAGGTCGGCTCTCCCGGCCCGCCAGGCCGGAGGCCACGGCTACTTCGCGCACCGCTGGTGTGGACAGGTGTCGGGAGGGCAGGCTGAGACGAGGTCGGGTATGCCGCGTGAAGGGAACCGTTGATGATTCAGAGTGCGGATATCCGTGAGTGGCGGACCCATGACGTCGTCGACGTCGGTGGCCACAAGATCGGCGTGCTGGAAGCTGTCTATGTGGACACCAGCAGCGACGAGCCGGCCATGGCCACCGTCCAGGTTGGGCTGCCCACCCGCCGCCAGCTGGTTTTCGTCCCGCTGGCCGGCGCGATCGTGGGGCCGGACTACGTCAAGGTCGACTACGACAAGTCGCTGGTGAAGAAGTGCCCGGCGATCGGCACGGACGACGTCCTGCCAGCCGAGGACGAAGCGGCGGTCTTCGCGCACTACAGCCTGCCCTACCAGCCCGGCGCGAACGGTGAGCGGCAACTCGCCCGCCGCTGACCGGCCCGCCGAGGAGGTGTCTGCCCCATGATTCTGTTCCTGATTCTCGTCATCGCGGCGATCGTGCTGGGCATTATCGGCGTCGTCGCCGAAGGGCTGTTCTACCTGTTGGTCATCGGCATCGTGGTGTTCGCCGCCGCCCTCGTTTATCTCGGGATGCACCTGCGGCGCTCCGGTCGCCACAGCCGCACGCTTCGCTGACCGGCTGCGCCGGCGTCTTGGCTCTACCTGGGGAGTAGGGCGCTTACGGTCTTGCCGCTGGCCGCCTGGCGGGTCACGGCCGTGGTGCGAGCGAGGCGGTTGACCATGGGCCAGCCGAAGCCTCCGGTGCCGCCGTTCAGGTCGGGGGTGCGCATGCGCGGCACCTGTGGGCTGGGGTCGTGTACGGCGACCTCGATGCTGTCCTGGTGTGCGGTCAGGTCCAGGGTGCAGGTGCCGCCGCCGTGGCGCAGGGCGTTGGTGACGAGTTCGGAGACGACCAGGACCACCGTGTCGGCGGTCTCGGGTGCGAGCGCCGGTAGGAGACCCTCAAGGAACTCCCGGGCGCTGTCGCGTGCGCCGGTTATGGATGTCGCCGAGCGGAGGGGTGCGACTTTGACGCTCGTCGTGTCCATCACGTCCCCCGGTCTCGTTGATCTCCGGTCCTGTCTGCCCGGGGCTTGTGCCCCGGCTGCGGCCCGTTAACCCGGCTCATTCCGGCACCCATCACGGTTCGAGAGTGATTACCTCCCTGTCGAACGCACGAAATCTGTGTCGGCCAGAGTAGACATTGAGCAGTGGTGTGGTTATGTTTCTCTCGTAACCCAGAAGGACCGCAGGGCCCGGCAGAGACGAACTGCCGGGCAGCAGTACCCGCAGTTGTAGGACGGTGCGGTGGTGGAGTTTCGAAGCCAGGGTGGTTGCAGGACGGGCGACGGGACTGACGACCGGACCGGGCGGCCCGCAGTGATCAGGGGCCGCCACCGTAGCGGCAGTACCCAGCAGTGAAGTCAGTGAGCGGTACCTCGGTGAAGGCGTCGGCTGCGGACGCGCGCACCGGGAGGTTCGGCAGTGGGGTTCCAAGCCAGAGCAGACGCAGGACGGGCGACGGGGCTGGCTGCCGAAGAGTGGCGCTGTCACAGGCCACTGAGCAGTACCAGCAGTAAGAAGTTCCCGTTTGGCAGGCAGTTGATCACCGAGGGAAGAACGGAGGAACGAAGCGCCATCAGGATCGCCCGGGCGGAAGTCTTGGGCCCGGGTACCGCAGGACATCGATAGTGAGGTGGTCTCCGGTCAAGCAACCGCGATCCCCGCACCCCGACAGCGACTGAGTCGGGTTGGCGGACACAGAAGGCCGGCGCAGTATCACGGCCGGGAGATGGTGTAGTTCCTTCGGGGCCCTGGTGCCGTACGGCACCAGGGCCCCTCCACGCGTTCCACAGAGAGGTGCGATGACAGCAGACGACTCCTACGGCCGTCTCGACGACGACGACTACCCCGCCTACACCATGGGCCGGGCCGCCGAAATGCTCGGCACCACACCGAACTTCCTCCGCGCCCTCGGCGACGCACGCCTCATCACCCCGCTGCGCTCCGAGGGCGGCCACCGCCGTTACTCCCGCTACCAGCTGCGCATCGCCGCCCGCGCCCGGGAACTCGTCGACCAGGGCACCCCCATCGAGGCGGCCTGTCGCATCATCGTCCTCGAGGATCAGCTCGAGGAAGCCCAGCGCATCAACGCCGAGTACCGCCGCGGCGCTGAAGCGGCCACCCCGCCAACCGCGGCCTGACACGGTTGCGCGCCCGCCGGATGCCGGCGGGCCCGCGCACACATACAGGCGTTTCCTGTGGTGACAGGGTGTAGGGACGTGTAGCGTCCCGGTTAGCTGTCGTGGTTCGGAAGTTCCCTCTGCCCATGCCCTACGGCGTGGGTTTTTTGCTGTGCTGTGCCGCAGGAACCAGGGCGATCACCTCCGTCTCCCGCATGGTGTGGGAGGCGTTCCTCGACTGGAGGCATGTGACATGGCTACGGGAACTGTGAAGTGGTTCAACGCGGAGAAGGGCTTCGGCTTCATCGCCCAGGACGGTGGCGGCCCGGACGTGTTCGCCCACTACTCGGCGATCAACTCCTCGGGCTTCCGTGAGCTCCAGGAGGGCCAGATGGTGACGTTCGACGTCACGCAGGGCCAGAAGGGCCCGCAGGCGGAGAACATCAGCCTGGCCTGACCTTCACCACCCCGCCGGCGCGGGCAGGGGCCGCGATCCGGACAACGGAATCGGGGCCCCTTTGGCTGGCACGGACGGACGAGGCTCCATCCTGGGCCGAGGAAGCTTTCGACCGCGCGGTGGTCGGGCAGGTGCAGCACGCCGGGGGCGACCCGGGCGGATCCTGTGGCGGCGGTGGCCAGCCCAAGTGGAGTTGCGTTCCGGAAGAGGCGCCCGTCCTGTTCGCAACTCACCCTCAGGTCCACTTCCGGGCCATCAACAAGCAGCTTGGACACATCGGTCTACGCGTCAGCCGGCTGTGTGTGGACCGCACCTCGTCCGGCGGAGTGGTCGGTGCTGTTGCGTGCGCTGTCGAAGTCCTCTAGTGAGTCGAACGCCAGTAAGGGAGTCGGAGACCTACCGTCTACTCGTGCTCTCCCCGGGTGCGGTTGGCGACCCAGTCGGGATCGGGTACGGGCGTCGGCGGTCGGGTCTCGGTGGCTGGGGCGCGGATGATGCACCAGCTGGTGCGCGGCGCGGTGACGGCGTGGACCAGGACGACGACGGCCTGGCGGCCAGCACCGCCCCGGGCCCACGCCCCGGTGAAGCGGACCTGATCAGCCGCCCAGCCGCTGCCACGGGCGCAGCCGCCCGAGCAGATAGCCGGCCGCGAGCGCGGCGGCCGCGGTGACGACGACGTCCATCACAACCACCGCATCCCGATCGCGGACAACTGCTCCATCCGCTCCGGGGACAGCGTCGCCGCCCGGCTGCGCTGATTCCCGATCCAGGCCCCCAGCTTGTGCTCCCGCTCCTCCTGGTCCTCGCCGACGATCCGCTCGATGTGCTTCCTGGGGACCTGAAGGTGCCCCTCACGCTCGTAGAACTGCTTGGCCACCTCGTAGTTCATCGCTCACTTGTCGGCCTGCGTACGACGCGGGGGCGGCTTCTCGTCCTCGCTTGCGGGCTCGATCCCGAGGACCTGCCTCACACATCCACTGCTGCACGGTGGTGAGGTTGTCCCAGTCCAGCCGGACCGACCGCACCCACCGGCCCAGGTCCTCGCCCTGGTGCACGACAGTGCCGGGCTCGGTCGGCAGCGCGCCGCCGGCCTCCAGGTGGAGCCGGACGAGGTGGAAGCACCGCTGCCACTCCACCGGCCAGGCCGGGCACCAGGACGCGTCGATGTCCTCCAGCTGCTTACGCTGCTCGTCCGACAGCGCCCCGGCCGACGACTCGACCGGCAGCCCCTCGGCATGCCGCTGCTCGATCTCCTGAGCCTTCCGGGCGGCGGCCCGCGCGTTCTTCAGAAAGATGCTCACCCGGTACCCCTGGTTGACCAGACGCAGCGTCGCTCTTATGAGTGGTGCTCCTGCTGTTGGCCGTTGTGGCTTATTGTGTTCGAACGAATACCTAGCGTGCTTACCGGTGTGGATCAGGGGCAGTTCTTGAAGCGTTCCGAAGTCGCATGGAAGGACGCTTGGTTTCATGGCTCACCGGAAGGTGTATCTCGCCGTCGGCCGGACCCACACCCGGATTTACCGCTTCGACCCCATCGACGGTGACACCCGCGTCGTCGAGAACGTGCGGCCCTACGAGGCCGGCTACACCGCCATGGGTGCGCAGTACCGCGGCGACGACACCGAGCCCCTGCTGCTGGCGGTGAGCCGCAACAAGCTCATCACCATCGACGTGGCGGCCGGCACCTTGAAGGAACAGGTCATCGACGGGCTGCCCGACGGGCCCTGGTTCGACGGCGACATGGATCCCGACGGCAAGACCCTCTTCGCCGTCAGCAACCCCGGCACACCCAGCTACGCCATCGACGTGGCAGCCGGCAAGGCCACACCCCGCAACGCACCGGGAGGCGGCCGGTGGGACGACTTCGCCTACCACCCCAAGAACGGACGACTGTACTCAGTGGAGGGCGACAACGGCGACCTGCTGCTCATCGACCCGAGCCGCCAGCCCATGAAGACCGTCCTCAAGCAGGGTGTCTTCCCGTCCGCGCAAGCCAGCACCGCGGCAGGCTCCCGCAAGGCGTACTCGGCCACCTTCTTCGACCAGGACGGCAACTTCTACGCCGTCGACTCCGCCGGCAACGTCAACCACCTCGACTTGACCACTGCGACGATCCCCGACCACTCGCAGCGCATCGGACGGGGCAGGGTGCCCGTCGGCAACCTGGAGATCATGAACGGCGCCGGGCGCATCACCCCTCTGCCCGTCCCGCCCAGTTACGACGAGATCACCGTGACGAAGAAGTTCAACCGGACATGGGAGAACAGCGAGCCCCGGGGCCGGGTCTACAGCTTCGACCTCACGCTCACCGCCGTCAGCAAGGACAGCGGCACGGCGGAGGACGTCAGGAAGTTCCGCATCTCCTTCGACCTGCCGACGGTCAAGGGCGCGAAAGCCGAAGCATCCGGCGTGGAGGTCATCGCTCAGGACGGCAAGGCATACCTGAGCTCGGTGGGCGACCAGTTCCTCGCCGCGGGCACGTCCCGGCCGATCACCGTGCTGATCACCGTGCCGGGCGACCCGGCTCGCCTGCCCCAGGAGTACCCCCTCGACGGCCTCAGGGCCACCCGTCTGCCCAGCCACTGACACGCCACCAGAGACACCGCCCTGCAAGGCGCGCACCGACTGCGCAGGGCGGCGCCTCACTCGCGCGCAGCCGTCCCCTCGCAGTGGCGGGCGGTCACCGAAGCGGCGTCAACACCACCGGATCCGTAAGCGCGGACGGGTCACCAGATCACCCACGGGCTGCTGAGCGCATCGCCTCGCAGCCGGCGCGAGCTGCCCCGCCATGTGCCGAGCCGCCATCTGTGCCCGCACCTGCGTCGCACCGCCCGGACGGAGTGCGCCGCCCCAGTGCACCCACGCCGGTACGTCGACCCCGAACACCCGCCTATCCAGTCCAAGCCCCAGCTCAGCCCGACGTGCATGTGTGCCGCGCCGAGCCGCGGCACACATGCACACATCCACACAAAGGAGTCCCCACTGATGAGCCTGACCACCGCCCAGACGCCCGCCGGGCAACCGGAATACGGCGATGCACAGTACCCCTTCCACATCACCAAAGAAGAAGAACGGCAGCTGCGCCTCAGGGGTGCCGAGGCCGCCCCGTCCCTCGTGATCGGCCAGGCCACGTCCTTCGACGAGTACGCCCGCCAGCTGATGATCCCCCCGGCCGTCATGGACCTCGCGCGCAAGGCCGAGGACCTTCGCCTGTCGGCGTGGGAGATCGAGGCGATGCGCAAACACCTCGCCCCCGCCACCGCACCCGGCGAGAAGGTGGGACTGCTGCGCCAGATCCTGGTGGAGAAGTACAACCACGACAAGACTCACCCGCCGTACATCCGCGTCGCCTGCACCGGCCGGGGCGACTACGACCACCTGGCAGCCGAACACGGCCACCTCCACCCCGACGACCACCCCAAGGGCGACATCGGCTCGCCCGTCGTCCTGGAGATCTGGCCCGCCCAGCACTACTCGCCCATCCACTCCCACGGCCACACCACCGGCATCGTCTTCTGCCTCGCCGGCCAGCTCGACGTCATGGTCTACGAGCACCTCGACTGGGACGCCCGCAAACTCGGCCTGCTGACCCTCACCCCCGGCCAGTGCGCCTGGCTGTCCAGGGACAACTACGCCGTGCACCGGGTGTACTGCCCGATGGACGGCGGCGGCGGCTCCACCGGCCCCGGCTACATGAACGCCTCCGCCGACTTCGGCGCCAGCTTCCACGTCTACCTCAACCCGGAGCAGACCGGCGTCGAGGACGAGGACGAGGACGAGGACGGTGACAGCTACAGCCGTGACTCCTTCAACTACATCGACGAGGAGTCCAAGGAGCAGCGCCCCTTCGCCACCGAGTCCGACCTCTCCTGGGCCATCCTGCGCCGGGTCCTGGCCAACACCCCACTGACCTGAGTCCAGCGAGGACGCCGCCCCCTCTGCCGCGGCTTCGCGTACAGAGAGGATTCAGCGCCAACTAATGTCTGAACGGCAGCGGCCGGGCAGCAAGGTCTTGTGTGAATGGGTGCGGCGGTGGCACTGGATGGGCGTCAGCCAGGCCGGGATGGGTGGTACCAGCTCATGACAGGCAGCCGTAGTGATCCTGGCTGTCGGGAGGTGACCAAGCTGCTGCCGTCGGGTGCCGATTGGGCGGATGATCGGCTGCCAACTGCGTACCTGTTCACAACGAGGAGACACGGGAGGCGATCGAGGCCGCACCTGAGCGGGTCATCGCGGCGGTGCTCGCCTGGATTGAGGACGGCGTCGCCGTCATCCGGTACAGCAGGCGGCACCGAACACCCCACGTCCAGCGACGGCAGGAGTCGATCGGCTTACGCCGGGCATCGCCGTGCGAGCGAGCGTACGCCCCTCTCTCGGTTGTGCGCTGCGTGGGCCGTCCTCACCCGAGTGAGTGATATGCAGCCCACATGCGCGTTCGTACCTTGAAAGCGGCATATTCCGTTGTCTGCTCAGGGAGGAACGAATGCCGAAGTTCCGTACCGGTCTGATCGCCGCCGCGGCCGCGTTAGTCGTGGGCACCAGCGCCATCCTGGCGGGGCCGAGCGCGGTGAGCGCAGCACCTTCTGCGCCCCCTGCGCCCCGGGGCATCGAGAAGCTCCACACCCAGGTCGACCTCCCGGCCGGGACCTGGAGGGACACGATCCAGGTCCGCCTGCCGCGGGCCGGCACCTACGAACTCGACGCCGACGTCCGAGGACGCCTGTCCGGCACGCCCCCGGTGAACACCTACATCACCGCCCGCCTGTGGAACGCCACCACCGGCACCGAAGTCCCCGAAAGCGACCGGCTGATCTACCAGATCATGGACGGCAACCCCGGCAATGCCTACGCGGGCGGCAACCAGACCGCGCCGATCAGCGAACTTGTCCAGGTCACCGGCCCGACCACCATCAGCCTGCAGGCCCAGCGCTTCGATGCCCGCGGCACCGCCGGCGTCGCCCAGATCTACTCCGACACCCGCGGCTACACCTCCCTGCGCTTCAACCGCATCGCCCCCTGAGGAAACGGCGTAGAGAGTTCCGGCGGCCATCTCCTACATCAACAAGATCGCTCTGCCGAACACATCCCTTCAGGAGGGCTCTTGCACGCAGTTACTGTCCCTGGCAGCCGGCGCATCAGCCGAACGTGGGCCATGGCCGCCGCGGCGACGGCAGTAGGCCTCGTGGTGCCGCTCGTCGCGGCCGCGCCTGCTCACGCCGCTGCCTCGACCTACAACGCCTCCGGCACCTACACCTTCACGGTGCCGGGCGGCGTCACCAAAATCACAGCCTCGGTAACCGGGGCCGGTGGCGGAGGCGGGGGTAGCAGGTACGGCGCCTTTCCCTTTGCCG
This sequence comes from Streptomyces lateritius, assembly GCF_014649715.1. Lineage (GTDB taxonomy): Bacteria > Actinomycetota > Actinomycetes > Streptomycetales > Streptomycetaceae > Streptomyces > Streptomyces lateritius. The sequence continues at coordinate 17,362 of NZ_BMTO01000026.1, read as the reverse complement.
GCCAGGGCGGAGGCGGTGCGGGCGGCGGCGCCACGGTCAGCTGCACACTGACCGTCAGCCCCAATTCCAGCCTGACCATCACCGTCGGGGCAGCCGGCACAGCAGGTCCACTCCACTACGGGGGCGGGGCCGGAGGTACCTCCTCCGTCACCATCGGCGGTACCCAGCGGGCCACCGCTGGCGGCGGCGCGGGAGGAGCAGGGCCCGCCGGGGTGTACGGGGGTGCTGGGGGTGCTGGCGGTGCCGCCGTCCTCTGCAACGGCACCGCAGCCACCCTCCGCGCCGGCAACCCCGGCACGAAGGGCGGGAACGGCGGCGTCGAGAGCAACAGCGGAGGCACCGGCGGAACGGCAGGAGGGCCGGTACCGGCATCCTGCACCGCCAACATCGGCCGAGGCGGGGACGGCGCCGCTGGCGGCGTCTTCACCGGGTACGCCGGCAATCCCGGCAACCCGGGCTGTGTGGTCCTGACCTACTGACACCCCCTCACCGGCGACGGCCGCCGCCCCAGCCGCTGCAGGCGGGCAAGGCGCCGAACACGATGCGCGGTGGCGGGTGCGGTCCCCCCGGCCGCCGTGGTGCCTACAGCGCACAAAGCGAGGCCGACTGGAGCCTGTACGTTCCCGTGCACCGGGACCCGGTGACCGGCATCGTCCTGGCGGAGGCCCAGGTAACCTTCCTCCGCCGCCGGTAGCCATCCCTCGGGCTGTGGCTGCAACACCCGAGCCGCGTTGCACCCCTGACCTACGGCGACAGCAACTGAAGCCCGTCCGGTACCGCTTTTGCACCTTGCGGTCCGGCCGCACCAGGTGAACGCCGAGGCGCTCGGTGAGGAAGGCCTCGAACTCCTTCCCGGCGAAGCCCTTGTCCGCGAGGATCACCTGACCTCTGCGGACGAGGGGCGGACCGTGCTGGGATTCTCGTCCTTCAACCTCATGCATGGAATAACGCAGCGTGGGACGCAGGTAGCGGGCATGGCGCCCCACGATGGTTCGGTCGCCGTGATGGGCGCTGTCCAGCTCCAGGTGGAGTCCTGTCCTGCCGTCCTTGGCGGTTCCGCCCCGCATGCGGTTGTGAGATGTGCTGCGAGGAGAACGGATCAGTGCAGCAGCCGCATTCTTTCGGTGAGCCCGTCCCCTTCCTGTCGTTCGGGAAACCGCCTGCGTGGGCCCGAAGGACTCGCGCTCCTCGACAGTTCGATCTTGGTTACTCGAAGCGTGCCAGCCAGTCATGCATGGAGGGCTGGTGAGCATGGGTAGGGCTGCTGCTCCCCGTGCAGGAGACATGGATTATGAACTACGAGGAGACCCGCGGTACCGCTCCCGGGATCACCATGGTGCTGCCGCGGCAGCTTCCCGGTCTGATGGCTCAGGACGTTATGCCGTGGGAGCTGTGCCTGGGTGATGTGATGCCGTTCGACGATGGGGTCGGGCGACCGGTCCTCGACATACGAGCAGTCGGGGGTGGTCAGCGTGACAAATGCCTCATCTTTTCTGGCGTGCCCCCAGTGTTGGTCAGGCGGCGCCTCACGGTCTACCGCTCCTGCAGCGGTCTGCCCTCTCAGCCTGTCCCTGCCAGACGAGCGGCGATCATCTGAACGAGCTGCGAGCTCCCATGGCACGGCACAGCCAGAACGCAGGTTGCAGCGGTGCTGTGGGACTGGCGCGAGCGGCCGCCCAAGACCTCCGCATTTGCCGTCGGCCGGGTTCTCAGAGCGGCTTCGATCCGTGTCGCAGGCGGCGTGTCGGGCCCGTACGACCGTCACCGGTCGTACGGGCCCTCCGCCGTGCGGTGTGATGCCGGCCCTGCGCGGGGTTGTCCGCGCGTCATGCCGTCGAACGCATTGCGCCCCCGCACCGGGGATCACTGGGTACGGGGGCGCCAGGGAGGCGGATCAACGACCAGTCGGCCCGACCTCCCGCCAAGCACGCTAGTGGCCCGGCGGGACTGCGCTGGCGGGCGTGTCCTTCGTTGGAGGGGTTCCGGCACGCGGATGAGTGACGTCCGTGCGACGTGGGTGACGAGCGGGCCAGGACACCGATGCCACCGACCGCCGTGTGCGGGTACTGCTAGTGCACGACGACGGTGAAGGGCATGTCCGCGGGGGTGCCGAAGACCCTGGGCCCCGGCCGGCGGCCGAAGGAGCAGGCCGCTCCCTGGGGTGCAGCATGGGGCATTCGGGGGCGCAGGAGCGGAGCGGATGAACTGGGCACGCTTCCACTATCCCCCAACTGATGGTTTGGCATGAGAAGTTGAAGATAGTCCTGAATATGCCCCTAGCGTGGTTCGTGCCGTGGTCTCCGGGCTGCGGTGCGGTGTCGCTTCCCACGGCATCGGAGCAGTGACAGACAAGGAGCACCGATGGCAGCGGACTTCCAGAATGGCCAGGTTCCCCCCGGTTTCGCGTTCGATGAGAGGGGCGAGCTGATCCACTACAAGTACGGCCTCGTCGTATCCGTCCCGCAGGCCAATCAGGCCGGTTGGGCAGGCGAGGTGTGGCTCAGCTTCGGCGCCGCCTGGGGGGATGCAAAGATCAAGGTGAAGTGGCACAACGGCAGCTGGAGCGCCCCCGTGGACTTGACCGTCACGGATGCAGGTGGCCACGTCAACGCCGGCGCAAAGTTCCCGGCCGGTACGACGAAGGTCGCCATCGGCCGCGTCAAGAAGAACGCGAACGACACTGACGACGACATCCCGGTCGGCTGGCTGCTCCAAGTCGCCGAGGCGGCGTGACCCGGGCACCCCTCCTATAGCAGCTCCCGATGCCCGGTCTGGCCCAACAGGCCGGACCGGGCATCGGCGTGGGGACCGTGGGCTTGCCGACCGTGCTCTGCCTGGCCGACTGCGGCCTGTCTGGGGTACAGCCGTTGGCTTCAGGCGCGCGCGTCCGGCTATTTGCGGTAACGGCAATCGTTTCTGCGGTGAACCTGCGCGTGAGTCCGGCACGGAAGTGCGGGTTGCGGGCGCGGGCTCGGGTTGGGTGGGGCCGGGCCGTACCAGGTGTGCGGATCCCACTCTTTTTTCCGGTCCGAGTGAAGGTGGATTCCTGTGCTGAAGAAGTCGTTCGTAGCCACTGCAGCCGTCCTGCTGGTGTTCGGGGGTGCAGGTGCGGCGCAAGCTGATGATGTGGTGCGTGTGGTGGAGAGCGCAGAGGTCACCATTCCGCCGGCTTCCGGTGGCTACCCGGGTCGAGCGGCGGCGGTGGCCGAGTGTCCGGCAGGGGAGACCCGGACCGGCGGCGGGGCGGTGGTGACCGCGGGCAACTCCTACGCTGACCGTTACCACCTGGGGGCTAGTGCGCCGATCAGCGGGGAACGCTGGTGGGCGTTCGCGACGAACTCCGACCCCAGTAACTCGGGAACCGTGAAGGCGTACGCGATCTGCGCGAAGGTGGTCAAGAACCCCACCCTCGCTCCCGCCCTGACCTGAGGTGTCCGGCCCGGCTCCGGAGGTAAGCCGGAGTGCGTCCGTCCGGAGCCGGTGACCAGTACCGGCTCCTCGTCCTGGCCGTGGCACCGGCCCGTGGCATGACGTGAAAAGGCCGGCCCCCTTGTCGCCGAAACTGGACGTGGGGGTGCAGAATGTTCCGCGGTTCGGGGCCGGGCCGGCTGCGGCTGCTGGCTGAACGCCTGAAGGGGCCGACCGCCGGGTGGTGACCTGTGGGGGCTTTGTGTCGCTTGCTGCCAGGGCCGGTTTGGCCCCGCCCCGCCGGTCCTGGCCGGCGGGGCGGGGACTTCCGCGTGGTGCGGTTGCCGGGGTTCAGCCCAGGAGCGTTCCCACGTTGATGTTCATTCCTTGCAGTTGTGCGAATTGGCCTCCGCCGGGCAGGGCGAGCTGGATGGGGCCGAGGGCGATGCCGGTATCGGCGCTGGCGGGTACGGTGAGTGCGCCGAGGAAGATGACGGTACCCAGGGCGAGCGCAGCAAAACGACGCATGACAGCCTTCCGCATAAGCGACGTGGTCGCTTCGAGGGATTCCCGCAGTGCCGGGGGAACACGCGTGATGTCACCCGTGCGCACCATGCCTGACCAGGAGACGCGTCGTTTCAGCGCGGGGCCCTCCCCTACGGGTGGCTCTGCCCGGCGTCGGCCGGTTGAGTTCGGCGCTCTCCGGGGTGGCCCTCGCCGCGGGCGACAATGACCTGTACCTGGTGTGCCGATCTTTGCTGTAGCCCGGCCGAAGCTCCCGCGAGATTTCCACCTAACATCCCTTTTGTGCCGCATCGGCGCCTTTTCGGAGTTTCTGTCGGCGTTCTTTTGGGAGTGATCGTTCATACGCGGTGGGTGATGCGTAGCGTCCTGCGGTGGTGATGGCCTGTTCGGGAGCCCTCGGGAGAAGGGCGGATTGTTGATGGCTGGTGCTGGGGATGCGACGCCGGAGCAGCGTCTGGAGAAGCTGCGGCGCCTGCTGACGGGCACGCGCAGGGATACCCGCGCGGCGCGGTCGCTGGGCCGTTATGAGAAGGGCAACGTGCTGATCGGGGCGGCGTTGCATGCCGCGGACCGGCTGCGGCAGGGACAGACGCCCACCGATCTGGAGCGGCAGTTGCTTGCGGTGTTGCGGACCGCGATGCCGGACTGGGGCGGGGGCGATCAGTGGGGTCGGTGGGCCGGGCTGGCGGGGCTACCGGTGCACGCGAGCGTGCCGGTTCGCCGGCCCGTCGTGGCCGGCCCACCCCGGAGCCTGACTCGGCAGGGCCCCTCTGGCCCTATCCACGCGCCATGCCCTTCAGCGCCGGGCCGCCGCCCGTGGCCGCATCACCGAAGCGATCATCGGCGCGATCACCGGCACCCTCGCACGCCCCCACCTCCTTATCCTCGGCCGGCACGACCCGACCGGCCGCCTCCGTCCCGTCGGCCGCACGGTCCCGCTGCGCCCCGACGCGGCCCGCGAGCTCGCCGAGTACCTGACCCCCGCCGGCTCCGGCCATCCCTGGACCGGCGTGAAGTTCTCCTCGGCATGGGGCACGCGCGACGTCCTGGACACCACCCTGGTCCGGCCTGGCCTCGTAGCGGAGATCAGCGCCGACACTTCCGTCGACCGGGGCGGCGTCTACCGGCATCCGATCCGTTACGTGCGCCTGCGGCTGGACGCGAGCGTGGAGGACGTGGCCCGTTTCGGCGAGGGCCCGGCTGCGGCTGCAGGATGATGCCGCTCAGCTGCCGTGCTGTTGGTCGCGGTCGGTGGGCTGGAGGTGGAAGACGCGCAGGTCGCGGCCGGAGCGGTCGTTGTACGTCTGGTAGCCGGGGGCGAGGTTGAGGATCTTTTGCCAGATGTCCTCGCGTTCGGGGCCGGTGACGAGGCGAGCGGTGACGGGCATCTGCTTGCCGGCGGCGGTGATGCTGGCGGTGGGGGTTTTGATGAGGTTGGTGGTCCAGGCGGGGTGGTGGGGGGAGCCGAAGTTGGAGCCGACGACCGCGTATCCGCCGTTGTGTTCGGCGTAGAAGAGAGGGGTGGGGCGGGGTTGTCCGGTGCGGGCGCCGGTGGTGGTCAGGAGCAGGGCGGGCACCCCCAGGGTGCGGCCGACGCTGAGGCGGCCGCTGGTTTTGTGCTGGAGGGTGGTGTCGAGGGGGACGAGGCCGGCGCGTACCGCGGCGAGGGCCCAGGGGGCGGAGCCGACTTTCTCCATGAGCTGGGTGAGTGTGCGGGCGGTCTTGCTGGGACCGGGTGTGCGACCGGCGGCACGGCGGGGGCCCGTGGCGGCGAAGTCGCGTCGGGCGGGCCCGCCGAGGGCTGCGAGTTTGCGGACGGCGCCCGGTGCCAAGGCGTAGGCGCGGTAGAGGGCTGGGAGGTAGCCGGGGAAGTCGACGATGGCCCGCTTGTTGAGGATGCCGTCGATGATGGCGTCGGCGACTTGTTCGGGGGTGGATACGGGCAGGAAGTCGGCGAGGCGGGGCATGCGCTGGGAGGGGACGTGGCGGCCGAAGAACTCGGTTCCGCCCACCGTCCCCGGCCGAACCAGCATGGCGTTCACGGGGCTGCCGGCGAGTTCGGCGGACAGGACCTGGGTGTAGGCGTTGATCGCGGCTTTCGCCGCCGCGTACGAGGCCGACGGGCCTTTGACGAAGACGACGCCGGCGGAGGAGCCCATGTTGACGATGGTGCCCCCGCCCGCGGCCCGCATCAGCGGCAGCACGGCCTTGACCCCGACGACCATGGCGTCATAGCCGGTGCGCATCGTCTTCTGCATGTCCTCCACGCTCATGTCCGCGACGTCCCGCCACTGGGTGAACGCGGCGTTGTTGACCAGGATGTCCAGGCGACCGCCGGCCTCGTGGACGTCGGCGATGCACTGCTCATAGGCGGCGCGGTCACTGACGTCGACCTGGTGGAAGGCGACCCGGTCGCCCAGTCCCTCCGCCTCGAGGTCGGCCGCGGCGCTTTCCAGATGTTGTGGCGAGATCCCCGCGACATGTACGTGGGCTCCTTGCCTTGTCAAGGCCCGTGTGATGGCCAGGCCAATGCCCTGCTCCCCGCCGGTCACCAGGCACACACTGCCCTTCGGCGGTGCCGGGGCGGGGGAGTGGTCGTCGATCTTCATGATGCTGCCTTCCGTTTCCTTGTGTTGTGACCCGGCCGGGGTGCGCCGGGCTCCTTCGGGCCGGGCTCAGCTGTGAGCGAGGCGGGGAAGCCGGGCGGAGGGTGGTTCGAGAGGGGTGGTCAGCCGGGCAGGGCCAGCTCGCCCGGCGCCCCGATGGGGCTGATCAGATTTTGCTCTGCCGGGGCGGTACCCAGGCGGTGGGTGAGGTGTCCCAGGGCGAGCAGGGCGAAGATGTCGGCCAGGGCGGGGACGGTGAAGGCGAACGGGCGGGGGCCGATGGAGTCCGGGATGCTCGTGATGGATCCATCCGGTTGCTGCCGGCTGAGCAGGTAGGCGGCTCCGCGGGCGGCGGGGCCGGGCGTGGGGCTGCCCGCAGTGCTGAGGGTGATCAGGGCGTAGGAGGTGCTGAGGGCGTCGCTGGGGGAGCCGGCTTGCTGTCCCCAGCCGCCGTCGGGGTTCTGGCCCTCCGCCACCAGGCGCATTGCCCGCTCCGTGATGTGGGAGGCGGGTGATCGGGGCGGGGCGGGTTGGCGGGAGGCGGCGAGGACCGCGCGGAAGACGGTGTGCAGGCGGCTGCTGCTCCAGTCCGGGGGGAAGGAGCCGTCCGCGTGCTGCTGCGAGGCCAGATGCGCGAGGGCGCTGTCCACTGCGGTGTGTCGGCCTGCTCTTTGGGTGGAGAGGGCGTTGGCGGCGGCTGCGGTCATGCACGCTTCGGACGGGGCGCCGGCGAGGTAGGTGGGGAAGCCGCCGTCCGACCCGCGCAGCGCTTGCAGGGCGCTGATCGCCCGGCTGATGGGCAGGCGGTGGGCGGCCGGGTCGGCGAGGTGGAGGACTTCGACGGCGACCGAGGTGCAGTCGACGTCCGTGAGGCGGGCGCTGTGGGTGTAGGACCAGCCGCCGTCACTGTGCTGGAGGGATAACAGGCGCCGGGCGACGATGTTTACCGCCGGGCCGGCGCCGGCCGCATGGAGGGCGACACCGGCGGTCGCGGTGAGCCAGGTGTCCTCGTCGCAGATGAACGGCATCCCGCCGTCGCAGCGCTGGTGTTCCAGCGCGGTCCGTATCCCCTCGGCGACCACATGCCGCTGGCCGGGGATGAGCGTCAGGGCGTGGAGGACCGACAGGTGGATCAGCAGGTTTCCCTCCCACACCCTCCCCGCCTGCTGCGTGAAAAGCAACAGGCCCAGGTCCTCGCCGGTCAGGCCGGCGGCGCCGCGGTGTGCGTGACCCAGGACGGCCTTGACGGCGGTGACCTGGACGCGTGCCCAACTGTGCAGATGCTGGAGGGTGAACGCCTCGGCCGAGATCGGCCCGGCGGGAAGGGTGACGCCGAGGAGGTGGAGGACGGCGTGGAGCAGCGCCCGTTTGCGGGGGCCGGTGAAGTCGGGTGCCTGGGCGAGGAACTCGTCCAAGTCCAGCAGCTTCGACGCACAGGGGTGGCCGGCCAAGGCGGCCTGGGCCAGCAGCCGGTCGAGCGGCTGCACGGAGTCCCGGTGGCCGGACAGGTAGCCGGCCACACGGCGTCGGGCCGCCGGATGGCTCTGGGTGCGCTCCAACAGGGCCAGGAGCAGGGCGGATTCCAGGACGCGGCTGCGGCAGGGATCGTGCACGGCCCCGTCCGGCCCGATGCGGGCAGTCAGGCAATCCCGCAGCCGAGCCGTGGCCGTGGCCAGGCCGGACGGCAGAGCGCCGCGGTCCCAGGCGGGCAGGACTGGCGTGACCGTACTGATTCTCATGGGGATCCGTTCCCGGGACTCGTGGGGCTAGGACTCGGCGCCCGCCGTGGACGCCGCGCTGCGAAGAACCAGCCGGTCAGGGCGTCGGCATCGGGAAGGGCCCGGCCGGCGCCGTGTCCAGGGCGAAGCGCCCGGTCCTGGCCAACCACTCCAACGTCGCGGACATAAACGTCTCCACCAGGTCCACATACCGGCACAACTCCGAGCCCTGTGCCAACGACCCGCAGGCGCTGCGCAGTTCCGCGGCAGTAGCGCGAAAACCGGCCCGGCGGTCCTCGATCATCGCCATCACCCGGGCCCGGGCCTCGGCCGGCGAACAGGCGCTCTCCCGGGCGATGGCCGCCACCAGGTTGTCCTGACCCGCCACCTCGTCGTCCGCGCCGGAGGCCAGGTCATTGGCCCAGCCCGCCACGTCAGCCACCGCCCACCGCAGCTCCCGCACCCGCACAGCCACCGCCGGTACTTCCACCAAGACGGTGTGACCGGTGCGTTCCAGGACGTTCAGCATCGGCAGAAGCGTGATCGTCCGCCGCCGCAACCGCACATACCGCGCCACCGAAAGCCGGATCCCGGCACGACGCAGCGCCACCTCCTGCACGGTCGCATCCAGGAAGTCGGCGTACTCCGCCGTGAAACGCGTCCGCCAATCATCCGGCATCCCCGCCGCGGTGCGCTCCCACAACCCGGCCAGCACCCCCGCATACACCGACACCCCGCCCGAACCGCTCCCGCCGGCGTCGAGCACGTGTCGCAGAGGCGCAAGAAACTCCTCAACCGCCTTAACGGACAGAGCGAGACCGCCCCGGTCGATGTGGTCGTCCACCCAGCAGATGAACGCCGCCCACTGCGCCGTCAGCGCCACATCCTCCGCAGATCCCTGCGGCAACGCCCCGCCGGCCAGCACCTCCAGCCGCATCGCAGCCAGACGACGCTCCCCCCGGGCATCGCTCACCAAACCCACCCGGCGCGCCCATTGCGGCACCGGCTCGGGCGCCAGGACACCAAAGCCTGAAGAGGTGTCAGTCATCCTTTGATCTTGTCAGGCCGCAGTCAAAGCGGAAACGGCGTGAAAGCGCCAGCTCAACCGGCACAAGCGCGCCAGCGCACGCCCATCCTCGTCCACGCGCCCGGCGAGCCGGGTCTCCTCGGCGGTCGCGGTCGCGGCCGTGAAGTCGGAGCCGGTGACCGTGACGACGGTGGCACCGGTGGTCGGCCCGGAGTTGGGGCTGACGGCGGTGACCGTGGGGGCGGGCGTCACGTCGACCAGGGACACCACGACCAGCTTGGCTGTGACGGCCGGGGCAGTGCGGTGTCCGGTCTGCGGTCGCCCCTTCGCTGCGGGCCGGTGCGGGGCCTGGCAGCCGCCGTGGCTGACCGCCTGCGTGGTGCGGGCGACGTCCTGCCGGTAACTCTTCGCCCGCGGGGACGTTGATGGGCTGATACGGCAGTTGCCCGCGGACTCTTGCGACCGTCGTATCCGCGACTGCGGGGGCTGGTCGGTGGGCGCCGGCTGCCCGGTCCGCCTGGGGAACGGTGTCGGCCGCGGTGGTGGGGCGGGCTCGGGCAGGCGGGAGAGGGGCAGCGCTGGCCCGGTGCCCGGCCGTGCGGGGCGCGGTTCGGTGGGTTGCTTGTGGGATGCCGGCACCTCGGAGGAGGAGGCTCGCGGGCCCCGGTGGGGGCGGGGTGGACATTGTCAGCAGTTCGGGCGGCGAGAGGCGGTGAGTCGTCTGTGGTCCGAGGAGGTCCGGGTGGCCGGCCGCACTTCCCGCGGCATGAGGCAGCTGCGGCCCCGGCATGACGGCGCCTACTTCTTTTCAGCTCCCCGGCGTGCCCGGCGGCTTGTGACCTGTGTGGAGAAGGACACCACGGACGATGTGCGACGCGTGATGTCCCTTCTCCCAGCGCCGGGGCGGCCCAGGGTTTTGGGCCGTCCTGGATAGTGCCTCAGCCGAGGCGGAAGTGCTGGTTGGTGCCTTCTACGCAGTCGTACTGGATCAGCGCGGTGTCGTTGTCGTTGCTCGCGCTGGTGACGGTCAGGCATTTGCCGCTGTGCCGGGCCTCGATGGAGAAGTACCCGTTGTCCTTCTGGACGAGCCGCCATTGCTGGTTGGTGTTGTTCCCGCAGCCGTACTGGATGACCTGGGCGTAGTCCTGGACGCTCGCGTCCTTGACGGTCATGCACCTGCCGCTGTTCATGGCGCTGATGCTGTAGTAGCCGGCGCTGGTGGCCACCAGCTTCCACTGCTGGTTGGACTGGCCGCCGGGCACGCAGTCGAACTGGATCACAGCAGCGTCGTTGGCGGTGCTCGAGGACTGGATCGTCACGCACTTCTGACTGTGGCGGGCCACCAGCTCGGCGGTGAACGTCGCTGCGGACGCGGTGGGCGCCTGCGCCCAGGCGAACAGGCCGGCAGAGACGACGGCAGTCGCGGTCACGGCCAGGCGGGGGAACTTCACGGTGCCTCCAGAGAACGGCATGAACTGACAGTCACCATTGATAGCTGGAGCGACTACAGTCGGTAAGTGGTCGTTCACATAGACCACTTAAAGGGGTGAAGTACCCCGCGCGAGGGGTTAGCGGGCGTATCCCGCTGGCCCCATGAGCAGGATCGATCCTTCTAGGTCTGTCCGCCCAAGACGCCGGGACCGGCTCCCTCCTCAGATCGCGCGTAGCCGGCTATGGCCCCAGCCCCGTCCGATCCGGGACATGAGAGGAACAGGCGCAGGGGCCAGCGGCGCATGGCTGTCACCGTGCCGCACACGGGCCCCCAAGCGGACCAGACGGCCCCGCTGCGCCCGCGGAGTGTTTAGGCACCCGCTGGGCGGTGCCCGAGCCGAGCCGAACGACGCGAGGCTGTGGGCGTCCCTGCGGTCGAGTGTCGCTGAGCTGCACGGCGCCGGGCCGGTCGCTCCGGCTGATGCCCGGCGCGGCCCTTCGGGCGCGTCGCCAGGCGCCGGGACGAGGTGCGGGTGATCGACCGTTCCTACGGCCGGGAGGGGTGGCGATTGCGGCTTGCGTCGCTCCGCGCGGCGACCCAGGGCGGGAACGCACACCTGCGGCCCCGCCAAGACCCTGTGCACGGGCTGGTGTGCTCTCTCCGGCGGCGCGTGGCTGGGTGTATCAGGGCGGGCAGCCAGGCGGCTAGGTCGAGGCCCGCCATCATCCCGCCCCCGCATCAGCAGTTGCGCCCGTTTCACCCGCTGCCGCGTGGGGAGGATGTGGCTGCAGTCGGGCACGGACCACGTTCCCGACTCTAAGGAACAAGGGGCAGGCATGGCTCAGGGCACTGTGAAGTGGTTCAACGGGGAGAAGGGATTCGGGTTCATCTCCCCGGACGAGGGCGGTGCGGACGTCTTCGTGCACTTCAGCGCGATCCAGGGATCCGGTTTCCGAAACCTGGAGGAGAACCAGCGGGTCGAGTTCGAGATCACCCAGGGGCAGCGCGGTCCCCAGGCCGACAAAGTCCGGGCTCTTTGACCCTGCAGGCGACCAGCCTGGCGGCCACCACCCGCCGGCGGGGACCGCTGCGCGCCGACAGCGTCCAGCTGCTCATCAGGGGCCAGTCGACGCCCAGCACGTCCGCATCTAGGCTTTCCCGATGAACGAGTCCGACGCGCCCGACCCTGGTGAAGCCCAGTCCGCACCTGGCCCGTTGCTGCTCACCTTTCTGGTGGCTCTGCCCTTCCCGTGCGCGCTGCCGCACGGGGCAGTGATCACCAAGACGCTGCCAGGCGCAGTCGACGGGCTCGAAGCTGCAGAGATGGTTGTCTCGCAAGACGGCCCTGCAGTGTCTCCCGTCGCGCAGGGCAGGCCGTTCGTATCGCTGAAGTTCCGTCAGCTCAAGGAACGACAGAATGCCGGGCCTATGCACCTGAAAGCGCTGACCCAGGTCTGTGCTGAGATCACAGGTAAGCCGCTGCCGGAGGAGGACTTTGTCGACGGGACGGTCGAGGCATACCGCACCGTAGTGGAGATGGTCACCATCCAGAGCGCCGACCGTTTGGAACCACAGGAGGAAGCCCTCCACGAGGCGTTCATCCGCTGCTTCGAGGTGCTGACCGACGTCTCCTCCATGGCCAAGCTGGTCCTGCCTCACAGCCACCCGGTGGCCGCTCCGGAACAGATAGCGGTAGCTCTCTGGCTCGCCAGGTCCCTGACCGGCAGCTATGCCGACGGCTGGATGGGCGTGATGCCTCTGACGCCCCCGCCCGGCCCGCTCGGGTCGGTCCTCGACGATGACGAGATGACCCGTCTCAACGCGCATCTCCACCGCTTCTGGGACGGATCACCCATGGAGCTGGCGATGGAACGCTCCACCGAAGCTCGCCGCGCTTTCCGCCGTGAAGGCGACTACCGCAACGCTGTCGTCCAGGCCGCCATGTTCGCCGAGATCGTCCTCACCAGCACCCTGGCCCTGATGCTCTGGGAAGAACAACTGGACACTCCGTCCGTCGACGAGGCCGCGGCCGTGTTCGACTTCTCCCGGGGCGGCGGTCTGGCCACCCGCGTGAAGACCGAGTACGCACCCCGGCTCGGCGGGACATGGGACAGCACACGCCCAGGCCCCATCCACGACTGGGCACACGCCGTGGCCGCACTGCGCAATCGGGTCGTCCACCGCGGCTACCGCCCGACACACCAGGAAACCGAAACGGCTCTCGCAGCGGCAGACGCGCTTCTCGTGTTCATCAAGACCCGTCTCGCCCAGCGCGTGGCACGCTACCCGCGCACCGCCCTCCTGACCCTGGGCGAACCCGGCCTTCGCAGGATCGGTGGATGGTCGCGGGCCAACGCCTACTTGCAGAATCCCCAGCAGGTACCGGACCTGTGGTTCGCCGAGTTCACTGCGTGGCGCGAAGCAGTCGACAGACGCCTCAGCTGACGTCACGCAGCCGCAGGAACCGCAGGGGAGAGACCGTACCTACGCCCACTGCATGCCGAGTTCCCGTAGTGCGGCGAGCTGTTCGGCGGTGAGTTTGTGGCGTCGGGTTTTGGTGTTGGAGATCCATACGCCCAGCTTCACGGCCACCGGCTCGTCCTGGCCGTCGACCGCGATCGCCTCGGCGTGCCCCCTCGGCACCTGCCGGTGGGCGCCTTCCCGTTCGACCCACTGCGTGAGGGCCGCCAGGCCTCGTTGGAATGCCTGCTGTGCCTTGCTCGGGCCCTCCGCCGTACGAGCGGTGGCTGGGGTGGGTGCCGGGGCTTGGTCGGGTTGTACGCCCAGCTTCGACAGCCGTTCCTGCTGCCCGGGGAGAAGCTGCGTGCGATGTGTCGGCTTCATGGCAGTGAGTGCACGGCAGTGACGGCTGGTCAGGAGCGGCATGTTCTCGCAGTTCTCTGGCCTATGGCGAGGGTCGGTCGCTGACACGAGGCGGTGCTTTGTGTTCTGGTGGCTGACATGACGCGGTACATCCCCAGGCGGCTCACTGGCATGTAGGCGGCACATCGCAGGCCACAGCATCGGATCCCGTCCCTCCACAAGAGGCCCGGGGTCCGGTCGCGGCGTAAGACGGCGGTCAGGGGCTGTCCGGGGCGGCCTGGGGGATCGTCACCGGCTTCGCCCATTCCATGCCCAGCGCCGCGAGCGCGGCGAGCTGATCGGCGTCAAGCTTGTCGCGGCGGGTTTTGGTGTTGGAGATCCATACGCCCAGCTTCACGACGACCGGTTCTGTTTCGCCGTCGACTGCGATCGGCTCACCGTGTCCGCGGGGTACCGGCCGGTCTGCGCCTTCGCGTTCCACCCACTGCGTGAGGGTGGTCAGTCCTCGTTGGAATGCCGCTGCTGCTTTCCCCGACGCCTTTCCGGCACCTTTGGCTGCCGGGGCGGGGATGGGCCTCTCAACGGGCGTCACGCCCAGCTTGGACAGCCGCCGCTGCTGTTCGGTGGACAGCTGCTTCCAGGTGCCTGGCTTGCGCTGCTGTTGGAGCCATCGTCCGATGTCGTCGCCTTCGAACAGCACCCCGGGTGCGATGTCGGGCAGCATTCCGCCGGCCTCGTCGGTGGCGAGGTCGGCGAGGTGGCGGTAGTGGCGTTGCCAGTTGAGTGGCCAGGGGCAGTTCCAGTCGGGGTCGATCGCGGTCAGTTGCTGCGCGCGCATGGCGGCCCGCTTCGGGTCTTTGCCGAGGCCGTGTTTGCGGCGGAGGTTGGCCATGTGTTGCCCGATGGGTACCAGGCCCTCGGTCTCGCTTTCGCCCCACATGGCGTCCTGCCGCGGTGCGAGGTGTCCGGTGGCCCGATGGTAGGACCGCAGCGCGGCGAGTTTGTTCTCCCATGCTTCTTCGCCGGGTTCCCAGACCATGCCGGCTTCTGGTGCGTCGAGCAGGGTCTTGCGCCGTTCCTCGAGCTCTCCGGCCCGCAGCGCCTTCCTCTGCTGGTGCACCCAGCGGCCAAGGGGGAAGTCCTTGGTGACGCCGACCTCGACTTCGACGTCGTAGGGGATGGCGTAGAGGCCGGTGATCTCGTTCTCCCTGCGCCAGCGGAGCAGGGCTTGGTAGCCCTCCAGCCACACCAGCGACTCGGGCCGGTAGACCCGGGTACGGAGGAACGCGGCGATGGTCGCCGCATCACGTGGGCTGGAGAAGTGCAGCAGGGCGGCTTCGGTGGCGGCCTGCGTGTCATCGTCCTCCTGGCCGTCGCCCGCGCCGCCGGCCCCGACGATCCGCCCGTCCTCATCCCGCCGGACGTGGACCTTGCGCTTGCCGCTGGTGAGCGCCCGGGAGGCGAGCTGCTCGACCAGGCGTTCGTCATGCGAGCGCAGGCCCTGGAGCACGGCCACGAGCGGCTTGAAGCTCGCGGAGGCGACCATGTCGGTCGGGTCCTCGTTCGGCTCCAGGAACACCGGCACGATGATCCGCGCGACCTTGGTGGAGCCGTCGCGGTTGAGCCTCAGCGCCCGGCCGATGTTCTGGACGATCTCCACCTGGGAGCCGCGGGTGTCGGCGAAACAGACGGCCTCGACTCCCCTCTCGCCGGTGATGTCGACGCCTTCCCCGAGCACGCGAACGCTGGCGAGGAAGGCGCGGTGGACCCGGCGTCCGGCCGCGTCGATGCCGTTGGCGAACTGGCGCAGCACCTCCCGGCGCTCGGACACAAGGTGGTCGCCGCACAGCCACGCCGACCAGACCCGGTCGGGCGGGACGTGGCGGCCGGCCTCCAGCTCGTAGAACTCCGCGTCGATCGACGACGCGGGCAGCTTGTCCGCGGCCGCCAGGTCCTCGTCCGAGGCGTCGTTCACGTACAGCTCGGCGGCCGTCTCGGGGAGTTTCTCCGCGAACGCGGCGGCTTCCTCGACCTTCTGGTGGAACGTCATGACCGTACGCAGGTTGTACGCCGCTGCGTGCTCCAGGAGCGCGGTCTGCAGCAGGGCCAGGCGCCGTCCCCGCCGGGCCTCCTCCGACTCTCCGAGAACCGGCGACGGGTCGCGGATTTCCAGCACGTCGATCTCGAACCCGGCAAGGATTTCGCGCTCGATCGCCTCGCTCAGACCGAGCTCCGCGAGCCACGCGCCGTACGTGCCCTCCGGGTCATCGGCCATGGTCGCGAGCTCCGCCTCCTGGCCGTCCGCGCCTCTTCGCGGCTGGGGCGCGGCGAGGATGCGTGGGGTGGCGGTGAGGTAGAGCCGGTAATCGGCGGGGATCCGCTGGTTGTCGTGGATGGCGGCCCAGGGCCGGCCGAGGTCGCCTGCGGTGCCGTGGGCTTCGTCGACGATGGCGAGGTCGAAGCCTGCCATCTGCTGCCCGTAGAGCCGCTCTCCGCCGGCCAGGGCGGCTTCCAGGGGCCCGCGGACGCGCCTCTGGCCCATCGGGTCGTCCAGGTCCTCGCGGTCGACGAGGGAGGCGTAGGTGGCGAACACGACCACCGGCCCCGTCCCGGCCCACAGCGCCAGCTGGATCGGGTTGGTGGTGGTGCGCACGCCGAGCTCGTCGAGTACAGGGTCGTTCTCGAGCGAGCACACCGCGACCATCGGGGCCCGGTGACCCACCAGACGCCACGCCTCGGCCGTCTGCACCAGCAGGTCCAGGGTCGGCACCATCACCAGGATCCGACCGTTTCGGAAGCACTCGAGCGCGCAGGAGGCCGCGGTGATCGTCTTACCCGATCCGGTCGCGGACACGATCGTGCCCCGCGCCCCCTCCGGGGGGACAGGTGATCTTGCGGGAAATCCAGCCCACCTACGGAAACTCGCCTTCTGGTCCACCTGATGTTCCCTGAGCTGAACCCCGAACATTTCCTGCCTTCCCTTTATCGATAAGGTCGCTGAATTCCAGGCCAACGGGGACGGCTGGCTGGAGGGCACGCCGAGAATCCAGATGCGCAGACTGCGTTGTGTACCGGCCCTCGGCTCCTGCCCGCAGCCGCTGGAGCCCGGGCCCCAGAGAGCGGCCTCTCTGCGACAGGACAAGGTCTCCTCCACAGGACAGCCCCCAGGCGAGGGGCACTTCACACCCGGCCGTATGCTCACCGCCATGATTCACCCCGTCTCAGGGCCCCCTACATGGAGGCACCCGGTCTCCGCCCTAGCGCTCGCCTCGCTGATCGGGCTGTGCTGGTACGCCACGCGGCCGGTGTATGCGGACTGCGTGTATTTCGGTAACTATTCCATCCAGGAAGCTGTCGAATCCGGACAATGCGACCCTCCTCAGATGCGTTGGAGGACATGGGCAGGATGACAAGATGACCCGCAGGGTGCACGTGCTTCTGCCAACACTACATGCTGCATCAACCTGATGCAGACCACACCAGACCCCGCGCCAAGAACCCTGCCTAAAACTCACCCCGACCAAGCACCCCGGCCCACACCACCAGCTCGGCCCAGCGTCAGCCGGCCCTCAGACGCAACCGGAGCCCGAGCCGACACCCCCCAGGCACGGCGGGAAAACCCGCGTCAGCGCCCCCCCGGGCGCAGCAGGAGGACCCCGCACCCGCGAGGGACCGTGGACGCCCAGACGGCAGGCGGGGCAAGCAGACCAGTCCCCGCGCGATAGACGGCGCACATCGGGGTACACGGGCCGGCATGGCACCGAAGACTGAACACCTCATGTCCCTGCGGGCCGTACGGCAGCTGCGCCGTGTCCGCGCCTTC
>NZ_BMTO01000025.1:43294-69983 GCF_014649715.1 Streptomyces lateritius | reverse complement strand
TCCGTTCCTGGCTCGCCGACTGGAACGAGCACCCCAGGCCGTTCGTCTGGACGAAGACCGCCGACGAGATCCTCGACAAAGTAGCCGCCTACTGCCGACGAATCTCCGACTCAGGTCACTAGTACTCCAGCCGTAGATCGTGATCTCGATGGTGAGGGCGCCGAGGAGACAGGTGGCGTGTCGATCATCTGGACGAGATCGACCACGCCATCGGGGGGCGTTGTCCGCCTACTCGAGTTCACCGAGACGTACGTAGGGCGTCCTTTATCTCGCTGAGCTTCGCGGTTGTCGCCGGGGTCCACTCTTTCGCCTGTCCGCCGAGGCGGAGGGCATCCTCGATCTCGCTGAGCTTCGCGGAGGACAGGACGGCCGCCCGCTCGATCAGGTCGTCCCGGGACATGGTGGTCAGCCACGTGCAGGGGGTGAAGCCTGGACGCGGGAATGCGAACCGCAGTACGCCTTCAAAGGGCAGTCCTTCCATGGCTCCTACTTGCACTTCGACGCCCAGACCGCTGATGTCGACGCTTGCCGGCGCGACGACCTGCATCGCCCGGATCCCGGACGCGTCGTCTGCCGACAGCAGTACGACCAGCCGCCGCTCGTCGAACTCGACCCACCAGACTTCGCCACGCTGCACATGTCCTCCTGACACAGGACGGCAGACGAACGCTGCACGACCCTGACGCGCTGTGGAGACGGGTGCGGCCACCGTTGATCATCGGCGTGTGAAGACAAACGATCATGCGGTGGCCGCAGGTCACAGCGTAGACCCTGCCCGCTGGCAGGAGGCGTTCGAGGGCCTGATGAGCCGGATCGCAGGCCGGTTCACGCGAGTCGAACCCCGGCGCAGGGCCGGACGGTTGGTGTTCGGGTTGCTGTCGGACCTGCCGCGTAAGAACTGCTGGACCATCGCCGAGGGGGCCGGGGAGGCCACCCCGGACGGCATGCAACACCTGCTCGGGCGGGCCAAGTGGGACGCCGACCAGGTCCGCGACGACGTACGCGGCTACGTGGTGGAGCACCTGCACGACGACCAGGCGGTTCTGGTGGTCGACGAGACCGACGACGTGAAGAAGGGCACCGGCACGGTCGGCGTCCAGCGCCAGTACACCGGCACCGCGGGCAGGATCGAGAACGCCCAGGTCGCCGTCTACCTGGTCTACGCAGGCCGGCGCGGGCACGCCGCGGTGGACCGGGAACTGTACATTCCGCGCTCCTGGACCTCCGACCCCGACCGCTGCAGCCCACGCCTTCCTGGCCGTCGTCCGCGCGGACGAACACGCCCACCACCCCGCACTCGACGCCCTCATGCCGCTCACCTGCAACGAGATCCAACGACTGTTCATCACGCTCGTCGTCCCACCCGTCCACGACGCCGTCCACCGGCTCGGCTGGTCCGACTGGCGACGCCGCCACCAGGCCCGATCCCAGGTCAGCCACTACCGACGACAAGCCACTCAGGCATGAAGATCACGAACTACGGCTGGAGTACTAGGTGTGTGGTCCCGGGTACCGCGGGTAGCAGGGGCTGGCCCCACGTCCGATCGGCCGGACAGCCGGATGGCCCGGTGGATCCCGTGTCGGCGACGGTGGGGCGGTACCCAGCAAGTCGCCTACAGAGAAGGCAAGATCGTGCGCATCGTCACGGCCACCGCCGTCGCCCTGGCCCTCGTCGGCGCAGCCGCGCCGGCCGCCACCGCCCACCAGCCGGCCACCGACGGAATCTGGCGCACCGACGGCTACGGCACCGTGCTGTCCATCCGGAACGGAACCCTCCAGGAGTACCAGACCACCGCCGTCAGCTGCATCGCGGGCGACACCGCACAGCGGACCGGCCCCGGCGCCTACACCACGCCTGGAGGCACCGTCCTCACCGTGCGCACCCGCGGGGACCGCGACCGTGCTTCCGTACGGCTGGACGGCGACGTCGGCGAACGGAACCTGCGCCGGATGACGGAACTGCCCGACGCCTGCACGCGTTCCGCCCCCGGGGGTCCGCTCGCCTCCTTCGACGTCTTCTGGCAGTCCTTCGAGGAGAACTACCCCTTCTTCGCCGCCAAGGGCATCGACTGGCACACCGTACGCGACCGGTACCGGCCCACGGTCCACGAAGGGACGACCCCGGACGAACTCTTCGCCGTCTTCAGCAAGATGGTCGAGCCGCTCCACGACGCCCACGTCGCCGTCTGGGACGTCGACGGCGACGGCGACGGTGACCCCGACCGGGGCTTCGCGCAGGTCCGCCCGGGCACCGTCCGGCCCGACGGGAAGCTCGACGCCAAGGTCAAGAAGTTCGTCGTGGAGCGCGACCTCAAGAACGCCCGGAACCTCCAGGACTTCGCCGCCGGGCGGATCACCTACGCCGACCTCCCCGGCGGGCAGGGCTACCTGCGGATCTCCGGCTTCGGCGGCTACGCGGGCGGCGGGGCCTCCTACGCCGCCGAGCTGGCCGAGCTCGACAAGGCGCTGGACACGGTCCTCGCCCAGGAGCGGACCCGGCACCTGAAGGGCCTGGTCATCGACCTGCGGATCAACGGCGGCGGCTCCGACGCCATGGGGCTCCACATCGCCGGGCGGCTGACCGACACTCCCTACCTCGCCTACTCCAAGCGGGCCCGCAACGATCCCGCGGACCCCACCCGGCACACGCGCCCCCAGCCCCTGTACGTCACGCCCGCCCAGGGCCCCCGCTACACCGGACCGGTCGCCGTGCTGACCGGCGGCTCGACCGTCAGCGCGGGGGAGACCTTCACCCAGGCCCTCATGGACCGGCCCGGCCGGACCGTGCGGATCGGGCAGCCCACGCAGGGCGTCTTCTCGGACGTCATGGTGCGCAAGCTGCCCAACGGCATGTCGTTCTGGCTGCCGAACGAGGAGCTGCTGACCCGGTCGGGCAGGACCTTCGACGGCGCGGGCATCCCGCCGCACCTCACCGAGCCGGTCTTCACCACGGAGGAGTTCGACCAGAACAAGGACTCGGCCTTCGACCGGGCCGTGAAGGTCCTGCGGGACTAGGACGGCTCCTCCCGCAGACGCCCCGGCCCCGCCGGCCTAGGAGTTGTCGTCGAAGTGTCACGCCCACATCAGGAGCGATGCGAGGGTGACGGCTGCTTGGTAGGGCTGGGCTGTCTTGTCGTACCGGGTGGCGATACCGCGCCACTGCTTGAGGCGGTTGAAGCACCGTTCCACGACCTTACGGTGCCTGTAGACCTGCCTGTCGAAGACGGGCCGGCGGCCGCCTCGACTGCCGCGCCGGGCCCGGTTGCGGACCTGATCGGACCGCTCCGGGACGGTGTGGGTGATGCCCCGGCGTCGAAGCCAGGTCCGGATCGTCTTCGAGTTGTAGCCCTTGTCGCCCATGACGTGGCCGGGCCGCATCCGCGGCCGGCCCGTCCGAGGCGGGGCACCCGTATCGCGTCCATCACGGCGGTGAACTGGGTGCGGTCGTTGGTGTTCCCGCCGGTCTAGACGAAGGCCAGCGGGGGCCCGAGCCGTCGCAGCGGGGCTGTCCTGGGCCGTCTGCGGGCGCCGTCGAGGGACCGCCGGAGCTCACTGGCAAGCACCGACGACAACCAAGAGGAGCACTCGGCGCGGCGTGCTCCTCTTGCCGCGCCGCCCCGGCTAGACCCAGGTGTCCAGCCACATCCTGCTGCGCCACTGGTCCATGGGGATCGCCGTGCCCGTGTAGATAGGCCAGAAGTAGATGAAGTTCCAGACGATCAGCAGGACCAGCACCCCGGCGGCGACCGCGCCGAACGTGCGGCGCCGTTCCGAGGAGCCCGGTGGGCCGATGATCGCGCCGATCATCATCGTCACCGCGAGACACAGGAACGGGACGAACACCACCGCGTAGAAGAGGAAGATCGTGCGTTCCTGGTAGAGGAACCACGGGACCCAGCCCGCCGCGATGCCGCACGCGATCGCGCCGGCGCGCCAGTCGCGGCGGAAGAACCAGCGCCACAGGACGTACAGGATCGCGACGCACGCCGCCCACCACAGAAGGGGCGTGCCGAGGGCCAGGACCTCCTGGGCGCACTTCTCCGTCGCGGTCCTGGGGCAGCCGGCCTCGCCCGGGGCCGGGCTCTCGTAGAAGTAGGAGACCGGGCGGCCGAGGACGATCCAGCTCCACGGGTTCGACTGGTACGTATGGTGCGAGGTCAGATTGACGTGGAAGTTGTAGACCTCGGTCTCGTAGTGCCACAGGCTCCGCAGCCAGTCCGGCAGCCACGCCCAGAAGCCACCGCCGGTCAGCTTGTCCTGCTCGGCCGCCCAGTTGCGGAAGTACCCCTTGTCCGAGGCGATCCAGCCCGACCACGTGGCCACATACGTGACCACCGCGACCGGCACCACCGAGACGAACGCCGGGACCAGGTCCCGCCTGAGCACCGCCCGGTACGGATGGACCGCGCCGGCCGTGCGCCGCCCGCCCGCGTCCCACAGCACCGCCATCAGACCGAACGCGGCCATGATGTACAGGCCGTTCCACTTCGTCGCGAAAGCCAGGCCCAGCATCACCCCGGCCGCGAGCCGCCACGGCCGCCATCCGAGGCGCAAGGTCTCCGCGACGCCCGCGTCCGGCCGCAGCACCCCCTCCTCGTCCTCGGGAAGCGCCGCCGCCAGCCGCCGCCGCGCCCAGTCCCGGTCCACCAGCAGACAGCCGAAGGACGCCAGGACGAAGAACATCAGCACCTGGTCGAGCAGCGCCGTGCGGCTCATCACGAAGTGCAGGCCGTCCACCGCGAGCAGCAGCCCCGCCAGACACCCCAGGAACGTCGAACGGAACAGCCGCCGCCCCATCCGGCAGAGCATCAGCACCGACAGCGTGCCGAGCAGCGCCACCATGAACCGCCAGCCGAACGGCGTGAAGTCGAAGATCTTCTCGCCCAGACCGATGACCCACTTGCCCATCGGCGGATGGACCACATAGCCGGGCTCCGTCGGGATCACGACCGCGTTCGGATCCGTCAGGATCGTCTTGTCGACGTCCTTCGGCCACGCCCCCTCGTACCCCTGGTTGATCAGGGCCCAGGAGTCCTTGGCGTAGTACGTCTCGTCGAATATCACCGCGTGCGGCTTGTCCAGTTTCCAGAACCGCATCAACCCCGCGAGCAGCGCCACCAGCAGCGGACCGCCCCAGGCCGTCAGCCGCCAGATCCGGTCCGCGAGCCCGGAGGACACGCCGAGCATCAGCCACATCCGCTCCGAAGGGCGGGTGTACGGCGGTACGAGACGCTCCCGCAGCCCGGGCCCCGCGGCGCCTCCGGCGGGGGGTACGTAGCCGAAGCGCCGCAGACGCTGCTGCCACGAAGGGGGCTCTTCCACGGCGTGCTGACCCTGCAGGGCCTCGGGTGCGGTACTGGTCACCGCGCCATCGTAGGGAACGCGCCTGTGCGAGTCGCCTGTCCGGGCTGGGAGGATGACCCATGTGACAGGAACGCTGGTACTTGCAGGGACCCCCATCGGGGACATCGCGGACGCCCCGCCGCGTCTCGTGGCAGAGCTGGAGAGCGCCGACATCGTCGCCGCGGAGGACACCCGGCGGCTGCGCGGCCTGACCAGGGCCCTCGGTGTGCACACCACGGGCCGGGTCGTCTCGTACTTCGAGGGCAACGAGTCCGCCCGTACGCCCGAGCTGGTCGAGGCGCTCGTGGGCGGCGCGCGCGTGCTGCTCGTCACCGACGCGGGCATGCCGTCCGTCTCCGACCCCGGCTACCGCCTCGTCGCCGCCGCCGTCGAGCAGGACATCAAGGTCACCGCCGTCCCCGGCCCGTCCGCCGTGCTCACCGCGCTGGCCCTGTCCGGGCTGCCCGTGGACCGCTTCTGCTTCGAGGGCTTCCTCCCCCGCAAGGCCGGAGAGCGGCTCGGCCGGCTGCGCGAGGTGGCGCAGGAGCGAAGGACCCTCGTCTACTTCGAGGCCCCGCACCGGCTCGACGACACCCTCGCCGCGATGGCCGAGGTCTTCGGCGCCGAGCGGCGCGCCGCCGTCTGCCGCGAGCTGACCAAGACGTACGAGGAGGTGAAGCGCGGCGGCCTCGGCGAGCTGGCCGCCTGGGCCGCGGAGGGCGTACGGGGCGAGATCACCGTCGTCGTCGAGGGCGCCCCGGAGACCGGACCCGCGGAACTCGACGCCGAGGAGCTGGTGCGCAGGGTGCTGGTGCGCGAGGAGGCGGGGGAGCGGCGCAAGGAGGCCATCGCGGCGGTCGCCGCCGAGGCCGGCCTGCCCAAGCGCGAGGTGTTCGACGCCGTCGTCGCGGCGAAGAACGCGGCAGCGCAGGGCCATGTGTCGGGACCGGTGCGGGGGACCACGAACGGGTAAAGGCTTATGGTGAAAGGCAAAGCGAAACCCGCGTGGCAGGCCTTCTGAGGGCCTGAGAGCAAGGGAAGGCCCAAGGGCATCCCATTGTTCCACCGGCGCTGATGCGCTCCGGCCGGAAAAGGCGTCCACTGGTTCGGTGGAGAGGAGCTGGCATGAGTGAGATCACCGGCACCGGAGTGCCCGTCGCCCATGAGGCGTACGCCTTCGCCTGCATGCGCTGTGGATACGGCTGGGAGCAGGCGTACGACATCGAGCACCACGTCGACCCGGCCGGCCAGGAATTCATCGTCTACAAGGCCGGCGGCGAGCGGGTGCCCTCGCCGCTTTCCAGCCCGACCTGCCTGAACTGCGGCGGCCATGTCGTCCGCATCATGCGCGCGGGCCAGGTCTCGTCGACGGTGGACTCCTGGGAGCAGGCCTATCACCCGCGCGAGCCCCGGGAGGGCAGGCCGTTCGCTCCGGCCGGGCCCATCGGGCCCGCGGGACCGATCGGGCAGGACCTGGAGCGCAACCAGGGCGTCGAGCGGGCCGAAGGCGCGAGGAAGCACGTCCCCAAGACGGGCGGCCCGCAAGGGGAGGCGCCCGGCCCGGTCCATGTGGACGAGCCCCGACGCCGACGCCTGTCGGACCTGTTCCACCGCAAGCCCCCCGCCTCGTAGGCGCTCCCGGCAGGCGCTCCGCGCAGGCCGTCGTGGGTGAACTCATGGCCCCTCGTACGATCGGGGCCATGAGTTCCAAGGACGCCCCGCCGCCGCTGCCCGAACCCCTCCTCGTGGAGGTGGCGGACTCGCACACCCACCTGGACATGCAGACCGGCACCGTCGAGGAGGCCCTCGCCAAGGCCGCCGCCGTCGGCGTCACCACCGTCGTCCAGGTCGGCTGTGACATCAAGGGCTCCCGATGGGCCGCCGAGACCGCCGCCGCGCACGAGAACGTGCACGCCGCGGTCGCCCTGCACCCGAACGAGGCGCCCCGGATCGTCCTCGGCGACCCCGACGGCTGGTCCCGGCAGGGCGCCAGAGAGGCCGGCGGGGACGCGGCGCTCGACGACGCGCTCGCCGAGATCGACCGGCTCGCCGCGCTGCCCCAGGTCCGCGGCGTCGGCGAGACGGGCCTGGACCACTTCCGTACGGGTCCTGAGGGGATGGCCGCCCAGGAGCGTTCCTTCCGCGCCCACATCGAGATCGCCAAGCGGCACGGCAAGGCGCTCGTCATCCACGACCGCGAGGCGCACGCCGACGTGCTGCGCGTCCTGGACGAGGAGGGCGCGCCCGAGCGGACGGTGTTCCACTGCTACTCCGGCGACGCCGAGATGGCCCGGATCTGCGCGGCGAAGGGCTACTACATGTCCTTCGCGGGCAACGTCACCTTCAAGAACGCCCAGCCCCTGCGCGACGCCCTCGCCGTCGCCCCGCTGGATCTCGTCCTCGTCGAGACGGACGCCCCGTTCCTGACCCCTGCGCCCTACCGTGGCCGGCCCAACGCGCCGTACCTGGTCCCGGTGACCGTGCGCGCGATGGCCGAGGTGCGCGGCATCGGCGCCGACGAACTGTGCGCGGCGATCGCCGTCAACACCGCGACCGCCTTCGATTACTGATGAATAACGGTTACGGGATGTAGTCGAGGCGCTTTGGAGAGTGACCGGTGATCCCGCTAGGGTCCCGGCCTCGTGAGCACCTCGCAGGGAAGTCACCGGGCCGCCCGGGGCGGGCGCCGGCCGGCCCCCTCCCTCCATGAGCAGCCGACCCTCGCGGCGCCCCTCGCGGCGCCCCTCGCGGCGCCCCTCGTGCCCGGCCAGGGCGCGGCGCCCGCCGCCACCTCGGCCGTCCCCGGGACCCGCGCCGAGGCCCGGCGGGCCGCGCGGCGCCGCAAGGCCTCCGCTCCGGCCGCCGACAGCCTGCGCCGCCTCCTCCCGCAGGCCCTGGTCGTCGCCTTCCTCGCCGGCGGCACCAGCGCCTTCGTCGCCAACGACAAAGCCGTCCGGCTCTCCGTCGACGGCGTCCCGCGCACCCTCCACACCTTCGCCGACGACGTCGACGAACTCCTCGCCGACGAGGGCCTGGCCGTGGGCGCCCACGACATCGTCGCGCCGGCCCCGGGCGCCGCCCTCGCCAACGGCGACGAGATCGTCGTCCGCTACGGCCGGCCCGTCGCCCTCACCCTCGACGGGCAGCGCCGCCAGGTGTGGACCACCGCGAGGACCGTCGAGGGCGCCCTGCGCCAGCTCGGCGTCCGCGCCGAGGGGGCGTACCTCTCCGTCTCCCGCTCCGCCTCCATCTCCCGCAGCGGCCTCGCCCTCGACGTACGGACCGAACGGACCGTCACCTTCCTCGCCGACGGCCGCCAGCGGACTCTGCGCACCAACGCCGCCACCGTCCGCGAGGCCGTCGAGGAGGCCGGGATCACCCTCTCCGGGCAGGACACCACCTCCGTGCCGCCCGGCTCCTTCCCTCGCGACGGCCAGACGATCACCGTCATGCGGATCACCGGCGGCAAGGAGGTGCGCGAGGAGCCGATCCCGTACGCCGTCGAGAGGACCCGCGACCCGGAGCTCTTCGCCGGCACCGAGGTCGTCGAGGAGCAGGGCGCACAGGGCGTGCGCCGGGTCACGTACGCGCTGCGGACCGTCAACGGAGTCCGGCAGAAGCCGAGGAGGATCCGCGAGGAGATCGTCCGCGAACCCGTCAGCCGGAAGGTGAGGATCGGCACCCGGCCGCTGCCCTCGTCTGTGGCGGGGGCGGACGGGCTCGACTGGGGCGCGCTGGCGGCCTGCGAGTCCGGCGGACGGCCGGACGCCGTCGACCCGTCGGGGACCTACGGCGGGCTGTACCAGTTCGACCCCGGCACCTGGCGCTCGCTCGGAGGCCGCGGCGTCGCCCAGAACGCGCCCGCCTCGGAACAGACGTACCGGGCGAAGAAGCTCTACGTGCAGCGGGGGGCGAGTCCGTGGCCGCACTGCGGCCGTAGGCTGTACCGGTGAGCACCACCACCGGCCCCGAAAGCCCCGACGCCCTCCTCGGCCCCGCCGACATCCGTGAGCTGGCCGCCGCCCTCGGCGTGCGCCCCACGAAGCAGAAGGGCCAGAACTTCGTCATCGACGCCAACACCGTCCGGCGGATCGTCCGCACGGCAGAGGTGCGCCCCGACGACGTGGTCGTCGAGGTGGGCCCCGGGCTCGGCTCGCTGACCCTGGCGCTGCTCGAGGCCGCGGACCGGGTGACGGCCGTCGAGATCGACGACGTCCTGGCCGCCGCGCTGCCGGCGACCATCGAGGCCCGTCTGCCCGGGAAGAAGGACCGATTCGCGCTCGTCCACTCCGACGCCATGCACGTCCAGGAGCTGCCGGGCCCGCCGCCGACCGCCCTGGTCGCGAACCTTCCGTACAACGTGGCCGTGCCCGTCCTGCTGCACATGCTGGACCGCTTCCCGACGATCGAGCGGACGCTGGTGATGGTCCAGGCGGAGGTCGCGGACCGGCTCGCGGCCCGGCCGGGCAACAAGGTCTACGGCGTGCCGTCGGTCAAGGCGAACTGGTACGCCGAGGTGAAGCGGGCCGGCTCGATCGGCCGCAACGTCTTCTGGCCCGCCCCGAACGTCGACTCGGGCCTGGTCTCGCTGGTCCGCCGCACCGAGCCGGTGGCGACGACCGCCTCGAAGACCGAGGTCTTCGCGGTCGTCGACGCGGCCTTCGCCCAGCGCCGCAAGACCCTCCGGGCCGCACTCGCCGGCTGGGCCGGCTCCCCGGCGGCGGCCGAGGAGGCCCTGGTGGCGGCGGGCATCTCGCCCCAGGCACGCGGCGAGGCACTGACGGTGGAGGAGTTCGCCCGGATCGCGGAGGCGAAGAAGTGAGCGGCACGGAGCAGGCGGGCGCCGCCGCCGAAACCGCCGGGCTCGCGGGGCCCGGGGCGACTGCCGCGGGTGGTGCCGAGGCCGCCGGCGACGGCGCTGCGGCGGTCACGGTAAGCGTGCCCGCCGGGGACGCCGACCGCGCCGCGCGGAGCGTCACCGTGCGGGTGCCGGCCAAGGTGAATGCGCAGCTTGCGGTCGGCGGGGCGCGGGCTGACGGGTTTCATGACCTGGCCAACGTGTTTCTCGCGGTGTCGTTGTACGACGAGGTGACGGCCGCGCCTGCCGAGGGGCTGCGGATCACGTGCGAGGGGCCGGACGCCGACAAGGTGCCGTTGGACCGGACGAACCTGGCCGCGCGGGCGGCCGAGCTGCTCGCCGCACGCCACGGAATCTCCCCGGACGTCCACCTGCACATCAGGAAGGACATCCCGGTCGCCGGCGGCATGGCCGGCGGCAGCGCGGACGGCGCGGGCGCGCTGCTCGCCTGTGACGCGCTGTGGGGCCTGAACTCCTCGCGCGCCGAACTCCTCGACATCTGCGCCAGACTCGGCAGCGATGTGCCGTTCAGCCTGGTCGGCGGGGCGGCGCTCGGCGTCGGGCGCGGCGAGCGGCTGACGGAGCTGCCGGTGGGCGGCGCGTTCCACTGGGTCTTCGCCGTCGCCGACGGCGGGCTGTCGACGCCGGCGGTGTACGGCGAGTTCGACCGTCTCCACGAAAGCGTCGACGTCCCCGAACCGGTCGCCTCCCCGGCACTGCTCGACGCCCTGCGCACGGGGGACGCGACCGCCCTGGCCGGCGCGCTGGTCAACGACCTCCAGCCGGCCGCCGTCTCCCTGCGGCCGTCCCTGGCCGCCACCCTGGAGGCGGGTACGGCGGCCGGCGCCCTGGCCGCCCTGGTCTCCGGCTCGGGCCCGACGACGGCGTTCCTGGTCAAGGACGCCGAGTCGGCCGAGACGGTGGCGGCCGCCCTCACCGCCTCCGGCACCTGCCGTACCGCGCGCGTGGCCACGTCCCCGGCCCCGGGCGCGACGGTCCTGGACTGACGACCTCCAGCCCTCGGCCCAGGCCGTGTCCGTGAAGTCCCGTTACTTTCCGGACACGGCTTATTGGCACGGGCCGGCACGCACGGGCTGCGCGCGGTGGCCCGCGAGGAGTGGCCCGCCCGCAGGGGCCCACACGCGGTGGCCCGCCGCGCCCGTACTCATCCGCCGGTTGAGTATCCGCGCCCTGACGGAAGGCGGGGCGGGCACGGGACCGTACCCGCATGGGAATCAGCGCTCGGGACCTCGCCGCCGCCACGCCCGCGACGCGTGACCGGTACGTCGACCTGCTGCGGGTCGCCTCGCTCGGGGTCGTCGTGCTCGGGCACTGGCTGATGGCCGCCGTGAGCGCGGACGGGCGGATGAGCAATCTGCTGGCCGTCGTGCCGGAGCTCCAGGCCGTGACCTGGGCGCTCCAGGTCATGCCCGTGTTCTTCTTCGTCGGCGGCTTCTCGCACGCCCTGGCATACCGCTCAAGGCCCCGGTACGCGGACTTCCTGCGCGCCAGGCTCCAGCGGCTGCTGCGGCCCACGATGGTGTTCATCGGGGTGTGGGGCGCCGCCGCGCTCGTCCTGCAACTGGCCGGCGGGGGCACCGGGCCCACCGGAGTCGCGCTGCGGCTGGTCGCCCAGCCACTGTGGTTCATCGGGATCTATCTCGCGATGGTCGCCTTCACGCCGCCGCTGCTGAGGCTCCACGAGCGTTACGGCTGGGGGGCGTTCGCCGGTCTCGCCGGCGGGGCGGTCGCCGTCGACGTGCTGCGGTTCGCCGCCGGGGTGCCGTTCGTGGAGTTCCTGAACTTCGCCTTCGTCTGGCTCGCCGTGCACCAGCTCGGCTTCCTGCGGGCGGACGGCATGATCCGTCTGCCCGGGGCCCTCGCCGTGACGGGCCTGGCGGGCGCGGGTCTCCTGGTCGCCCTCGGGCCGTACCCGCTGTCGATGGTGGGGATGCCCGGCGAGAAGGTCTCCAACATGGCCCCGCCCACGCTCGCCCTGCTCTGCCACGGCCTGTGGCTCGTCGGGGCGGTCGAGCTGCTCAAGGGGCCCGGGAGCCGGTTCGTGGCCCGCGCCGGCGTCTGGCACAAGGTCGTCGCCGCCAACGGGATCGCGATGACCGCGTTCCTCTGGCACCTGACGGCGATGCTCGGCGTGTACGGCGCGATGCTGGCCCTCGACGTGCCGCTGCCCGCACCCGCGACGGGCGCCTGGTGGCTCCAGGTCCCGCTCCGGCTCGCCGCGGCGGCCCTCCTGACCACCCTCCTCGTCACCGCCTTCCGCCGCTTCGAACAGCCCGCGCCTCCCGCCCCCGCCCCCGCCACGGACGGGGGCGGCCCGCTCGCCGCCCTCGGCATCACCCTGGCCCTCTTCGGCGTCCTCGGCCTGTCGATGACCGGTTTCGGAGGCCTCCTGGAGGGCCACGCGGCCACCCTGATCGCCGTACGGATCACCGCCCCGGTCGCGGTGGCGATGACGCTGGCGGGCTGGCTGCTCGTCGAACGCGTCGGCCGGGCCGCGTCCTGACCGGGCTCAGATCCCAAAGGAGCGTCACCCTCGTCCCACAGAGGGCGCGAGATCATCAAAAACCGAGGTCAGGAGCGTGTCGGGGCCGCGGGCGGCACATGCCGTGGCGCAGAGCATCGCGGCGACGGCGCACTTGTGGCCGTGCACGCCTCATGCCACCAGGAGCCCCGGCCCGGGCGGCCGACGTACTCTGGTACGTCGATCGTCCCCCGTACAGGAGTCAAAGTGGCCGTCAATCTGGTCAATGTCGAGGCCGTCAGCAAGGTGTACGGCACACGTGCCCTGCTCGACGGTGTCTCCCTCGGCGTCTCCGAGGGGGACCGGATCGGAGTCGTGGGGCGCAACGGTGACGGCAAGACCACCCTGATCCGGATGCTCGCCAAGCTGGAGGAGGCGGACACCGGCCGGGTCACCCACAGTGGCGGCCTGCGTCTCGGCGTTCTCACCCAGCACGACTCGCTCGACCCGAAGGCCACCATCCGGCACGAGGTCATCGGCGTCATGGCCGACCACGAGTGGGCCGGCAGCGCCAAGATCCGCGACGTGCTCACCGGGCTCTTCGGCGGGCTCGACCTGCCCGGCTTCGAGCACGGTCTCGACACCGTCATCGGTCCGCTCTCGGGTGGCGAGCGCCGCCGGATCGCGCTCGCCAAGCTCCTCATCGACGACCAGGACCTGATCGTCCTCGACGAGCCCACCAACCACCTCGACGTCGAGGGCATCGCCTGGCTCGCCCAGCACCTCCAGGCGCGCCGCTCGGCCCTCGTCTGCGTCACCCACGACCGCTGGTTCCTCGACCAGGTCTGCACCCGCATGTGGGACGTGCAGCGCGGTGACGTGCACGAGTACGAGGGCGGCTACTCCGACTACGTCTTCGCCCGGGCCGAGCGCGAGCGCATCGCCGCCACCGAGGAGACCAAGCGCCAGAACCTGATGCGCAAGGAACTCGCCTGGCTGCGGCGCGGCGCCCCCGCCCGTACCTCCAAGCCGCGCTACCGCATCGAGGCCGCCAACGAGCTCATCGCCGACGTGCCGCCGCCGCGCGACACCTCCGAGCTGATGAAGTTCGCCAACGCCCGCCTCGGCAAGACTGTCTTCGACCTGGAGGACGTGACCGTCACCGCGGGTCCCAAGGTGCTGCTGCGCCACCTCACCTGGCAGCTCGGCCCGGGCGACCGCGTCGGCCTGGTCGGCGTCAACGGCGCCGGCAAGACCTCGCTGCTGCGCGCGCTCGCCGAGGCCGCCCGCACCCAGGGCGAGGCGCAGCCCGCCGAGGGGAAGGTCGTCGTCGGCAAGACCGTGCGGCTCGCCTATCTCTCGCAGGACGTCACCGAGCTGCCCGCCACGCTCCGCGTCCTCGAAGCGGTGCAGCAGATCCGTGACCGCGTCGACCTCGGCAAGGGCCGGGAGATGACCGCCGGTCAGCTCTGCGAGCAGTTCGGTTTCTCCAAGGAGAAGCAGTGGACGCCGGTCGGCGACCTCTCCGGCGGCGAGCGGCGCCGGCTCCAGCTGCTGCGACTGCTGATGGACGAGCCGAACGTCCTCTTCCTCGACGAGCCCACCAACGACCTCGACATCGAGACCCTGACCCAGCTGGAGGACCTCCTCGACGGCTGGCCCGGCTCCATGATCGTCATCTCCCACGACCGGTTCTTCATCGAGCGCACCACGGACCGCACCTTCGCGCTGCTGGGAGACCAGACGCTGCGGATGCTGCCCCGCGGCATCGACGAGTACCTGGAGCGGCGCCGGCGGATGATCGAGGCGTCGGTCCCGACGCCCGCACCGGCCGCCGCCGCACAGCAGAAGGCCGGTGTCTCCGCCGCCGACTCCCGCGCCGCGAAGAAGGAGCTGCAGAAGGTCGAGCGTCAGCTCGACAAGCTCTCCGACAAGGAGAGCAGGCTGCACGCCCAAATCGCCGAAAACGCCACAGACTTCGAGAAGGTGGCGAAGCTGGACGCGGAGCTGCGGGAACTGGCCGGAGAGCGCGAGGAGTTGGAGATGCGCTGGCTCGAACTCGCCGAAGATGCGTAGAGAACCCGTGCGGAACGCGTAACGACGGCATCACGGGCCGGTCCTCCCTTGGGAACAAGGGGTGGACCGGTCACTTTTGCGCCATGCCCCGAGTGGTAGAAAGAAAACCCGCTCACATCAAGGGGGAAGCGCTGATGACCCAGCCGCCCAGCAACCAGCCGCCGGGCTTCGGCGCACCGAACTCGAACCCGGACCCGAACGAGGGCCCGAACCAGGGTGTCCCGCCGATGCCTCCGGCTCCGCCGCAGACCCCGCCGCCCGCCGCGCCCGGCCCTTACGGCCAGCCGACGCAGCCCGGTTACGGCTACCCGCAGCAGGCGCCGCCGCCCGGGTACGGATACCCGCAGCAGCAGCCGGGCCCGTACGGCCAGCAGCCCGGCCCGTACGGCCAGCAGCCGGGCCCGTACGGCGGCTACCCGACCCAGCCCCCGTACCCGGCGGCACCCACCCCGCCCGGCGGAGGCGGCCCCTTCAAGGGCAAGCCCGGCGTCATCGTGGCCGCGGCCGTCGCCGCGCTCCTCGTCATCGGCGGTGGCACCTGGTTCGCCGTCAGCGGCGGCGACGACGAGAAGGACCCCGTCGCCCAGCCGACCGCCACCAGCGGCACCCCGAAGCCCACCGAGTCCGTGGACCAGGGCGACGGCAGCGGCGACGGCCGCAACTCCGAGGACGACCTCAACGCCGGCCGCAAGCCCGGCGAGGCGAAGGTCAACTGGCTGCTCAAGAACAACGTCGACCTGCCCCGCAACGGCGCCGACGTCTTCGGCCCGTGGATCGTCGGTGACATCGTCGTCAAGGGCATGTACAAGAGCCTCGACGGCTACAGCCTCAGCGACGGCTCCGCGAAGTGGCACCTGGACCTGCCCTTCGAGCTGTGCGCGACCCCGCCCGAGCCCGCCGCCGACGGCAGCTTCGTCATCGGCGTCAACGACAGCGCCGGCGACCGCGCCAAGTGCACCCAGCTGCAGAAGATCGACCTCAAGACCGGCAAGGTGGGCTGGAAGAAGGCCGTCCCCAAGGGCACCGGCTTCAGCTCGCTCTCCGACACCACCCTCGCCATCAGCGGCAACACGGTGACGGCCGCCGGCACCGGCAGCTCCTACGGCTACTCCCTCGCCGACGGGCGTCAGCTCTTCGCCGGGCCGACCAGCGGCTGCAAGCCCTACGCCTTCGCGGGCGGGGCGAAGCTGATCGCCGCCGCCAGTTGCCCCACCAGCGACTACAAGAACAAGCAGGAGCAGATCAGCGAGGTCGACCCCGCCACCGGAAAGGCCCGCTGGACCTTCAAGCTCCAGCCCAAGTGGGAGGTCGACAAGGTCTACTCGGTGAACCCGCTCGTCGTCTCGGCGCAGCAGCGCGACGAGAAGAAGTGGACCGTGTTCGCCGTCACCCCGCAGGGCAAGCTCCGCTCGCAGATCCAGGGCGGCACGGACAAGTACGCCCCCAACTGCGGCGGTGCGTTCGTCATCTTCGGCCGCAACCTCCAGGGCTGCACCGGCGTCGCCGCCGACGCCAACACCTTCTACATGGCGACGGAGTCCGACAACCACCGCACCGCCAACGCGGTCGTCGCCTTCGACCTGAACACCGGCAAGTCCAAGTGGCGCGCCGAGGCCCCCGCCGAGCGGACCATCACCCCGCTGCGCATGGAAGGCTCCGACGTCCTGCTCTACATGGACGCCTCCTACGACACGGGCGGCGCGGTGGCCACCCTCGCCCCGACCGGCGGTGCGCCGAAGATCATCCTTCAGCACCCGGCGTCGACGGCGCAGATCGAGAACACCTTCTACGACCCGGGCTTCGCCTACGGCAACGGGACGTTCGTCGTCACCAGCGGGCGGGTGAGCGCCTCCAACGACAAGGAGGAGAAGGAAGCCAAGACGATGATGGCCTTCAGCAAGTGAGGGCTGTCCGACTCCGATGACGACACCTCGACAGCCCGGCACACCCCCGCCCCCGCCGCCGGCGTACGGGCCGTACGGCCGGCTCAATCCCTACGGGGGCGGGCAACCCGGCCCTGAGACGCCACCGCCCCCGTCCGGCCGACGCCGGGTGAAGGGGGTGGTCGCCGCCGTCGTGGCGGCGCTGCTCGCCGTGGGCGGCGTCACCTGGTACGCCCTCGACGGCCGCGAGGGCCGCACGGACGACAAGGCGACGGGCAGTACGAAACCCACCTCGTCCGCGCCGTCCACCGGGCCGTCCGGCCCGGCCGGCGCGCCCCCGCCCGACGCCGTGGACGCGGCCCGCTACAACGCGGGCCGCGCCCCCGGCGACGCCTCCGTGCTCTGGGTCCAGAAGAACGACATCGACGTCACCACGCTGGGCGGTGACGTCTTCGGCCCCTGGCTGGTCGGGGACACCGTCGTCACCGCCATGTACCGCACCGTCACGGCCCATTCGGTGGTCGACGGCACGGTGAAGTGGCGACTGACGCTGGACACCGAGTTCTGCCGGGCGTCCCAGTCGGCCTCCCCCGACGGCAGGATCGTCCTCGCCGTCAAGGACGTCCTGCACGCGGAGACGGACGAGTGCCGACGGCTCCAGATGGTCGACCTGCGCACCGGTAAGGCGGGCTGGCAGCAGAAGATCGTCAAGGAGGGGAACTTCGACTTCTTCCACGAGTACTCGATCGCGATCAGCGGCGACACCGTCACCGCCGGCCGGCACGGCTACTCGACCGCCTACCGGCTCAGCGACGGCAAGCAGTTGTTCGGCAGGTGGGAGGGGAGCGACTGCCAGCCGTACGCGTACGCCGGCGGGCCCAAGCTCGTCGCCGCCGTGTCCTGCCCGACCTCCGACGCGGACAAGCCGCAGGAGGAGATCCACGAGGTCGACCCGGTGACCGGGAAGTCCCGCTGGAAGTACCGGCTCCCGGTCGGCTACCGGGTCGGTCACGTCTACTCCGTACGCCCGCTGGTCGTCTCGGCCACCAACCGCGCGGCGGGCGGGTTCGGCATCGTCGTCCTCAACGAGGACGGCACCAAGCGCACCTCGCTCAAGGGCCAGGACCAGTACGCCGACGGCTGCTCGGACGACGTCGCCCACAAGGGCAACCTGCAGCGCTGCAAGGTCGTCGCGGACGACACCACGCTCTACCTGGCCACCGCCTGGACCAAGGACAAGGGCAACGACATCGTCGCCTTCGACCTGCGTACGGGCAGCGAGGTGCGGCGCATCCCCGGCTCGGCGCGCCACATCACGACACCGCTGCGGATGGAGGGCGGCTCGCTCGTCGTCCGGATCGCCGCGATGCTCGGCGAGCCGGGCTCGCTGGCCACCGTCGCACCGGGCACGACGAAGCCCGTCGAGATCCTCCGGATCCCCCGCTCGGCGGCCCGGGTAGAGGCACGCTTCTCGGACTCCCCGGCGCTGTACGCCGACGGCCGGTACATCCTCGTGAAGGGCGTCGTCGTCGGTTCGACCGACGCCGAGGAGCGGGAGGTGCAGACGCTGCTGGCCTTCGGCAAGTGACACCGACTCCCGCCCGCCCGCCTTCCGACACCTCAGAGGTACCCACGCCATGACCCAGCCACCCCCGCCCCCGCCGAACCAGCCGCCGGGCCCGCCGCCGGGCGGCTTCGGCGCACCCCAGGACCCGCCGCAGGGCGGGTTCGGTGCTCCGACGCCCCCGCCGCAGCAGTCGCCGGGCCAGCCGCCGTACGGCTACCCGCAGCAGCCGCCGACGCAGCCGCAGTACGGGTACCCGCAGCAGCCCCCGACCCAGCCGCAGTACGGGTACCCGCAGCAGCCCCCGCAGCCGCAGTACGGGTACCCGACCCAGCCGCAGTACCCGCAGGTGCCCACGCCCCCGCCCTCCGGCGGCAAGAAGCTGTCGGCGCAGATGCAGATCGTCATCGCCGCCGTGGTCGCCGTCGTCCTGATCGTCGGCGGCGGCGTCTGGTACGCCACCTCCGGCGGTGGTGAGGGGGACGACAACGCCAAGGGCGGCAGCACCGGTTCGACCCAGGGCAAGGGCGGCAGCGGCGGCAACGGGCTCGGCGGCAACGGCAAGGAGAAGGTGCCGGCCGACACCCAGGCCAAGCTGTCCTTCCAGCTCCCGCAGCCCAAGGTCCCCGACCTCACGGACGTGTCCGGCTCCTGGATCACCGACAAGGCGTACGTGAAGACGGGCGTCAACTCGATCGTCGGCTACGACCTGGACAAGGGCACCCCGTCCTGGACCCTGCCCCTGCCGGGCCAGGTCTGCGGCACGTCGCGCCACGTCACCGCCGACAAGAAGACGGCCATCCTCTTCGAGGCGACCAAGCGGGTCGGGCCACGCTACTACCAGCCGTGCACCGAGGTCGGCGTCGTCGACCTGGCCACCGGCAAGCTGGTGTGGTCCACGTCGGTGACCGGCGGCAACGCCGGTGACAGCAAGGCCAGGTTCAGCGAGGTCACCCTGAGCGGTACGACCGTCGCGGCCGGCGGCACCGACGGCGGCGCCGCCTTCGACCTGGCCAACGGCAACCCCCGCTGGAAGCCGCAGGCCAACGCCCAGGACTGCTACGACATGGGGTACGGCGGCGGCGAGGGCCTGGTCGCCGCGCGAAAGTGCGGGCCGTACGAAAGCCAGTACGTCATCATCCAGAACCTCAACCCGCTGACCGGGGCGCCGATCTCCCAGTACAAGATGCCCACGGGCGTGAAGTACGCCTCGGTCATCTCGACCAAGCCGCTGGTCGTCGCGGCCGACGTCGGCGACACGGCCGGCGACGGCAGCGGCATCTCGGACTTCTTCTCCATCGACGAGAAGACCGGCAAGCTGAAGGTCAAGATCGCGGCCGACGCGGACCGTTACGCGGCCCGCTGCCGCTCCACCGAGGTGGAGACCTGCACGAAGGTCGTCGTCGGCAACGGCCGGCTCTACCTGCCGACCGAGGAGCACGAGGGCTCCACCGGAGAGTACGGCGACGAGACCAACGAGATCGTCTCGTTCGACCTGGCCACCGGGAAGCCGACCCCCGAGAAGGCGGACGCGGGCGACGGCTACACGCTGGTCCCGCTGCGGATGGACGGCGGCAACATCATCGCCTACAAGGCCCCGCCCTACGACAAGGGCGGCCAGATCGTCTCCATCGACGGCGGCACCATGAAGTCGACGCTGCTCCTCGAGAACCCCTCGGACAAGGCGGTGCGCGGCGCGGAGGGCAGGTTCTCCGCGGACTACAGCGAGATCGTCTACGCGAACGGGCGGATGTTCATCTCCGCGGTGATGGTCAGCGAGCCGCGCGAGTCCTCCTCGACGAACGACAAGGAGTACCTGGCGCTCGCCTTCGGCACGCACTGATCCCTGCCCGTCCCCGCACGTCTCCACGCGGGACGGGCCGCAGCCCGGCGCATCGATGCACAGCGATGCGCCGGGCTGTTTGCATGTGCCCCGATGAGCGAAGAATTCGACAGTCCGGGGGGACAAGCGTGTAGTTTGCCGGGTCATCGAAGTGGCTGGGGCCGGGGGACGGTTCCAGGGGGGACAGAGGGGTTGCTCGATGGGCGTGCGGCTCATGGTGGTCGACGACCACCGATTGCTCGCCGAGGCGCTCGCCTCGGCACTGAAACTGCGCGGGCACCGGGTGCTCGCGGCGACCGCGCCGGTGGCGGGGGCGGCGGATCTGGTGGTCAGCCGGGCGCCGGAGGTCTGTCTCCTCGGTACGGCGGCCCCGGCGGAGCCGGGCGCCTTCGACCCGATCGTACGGATCAAGCGTGAGCGGCCGCAGGTGGCGGTGGTCGTGCTGGGTCCGGTGCCCTCGCCGCGGGGCATCGCGGCGGCCTTCGCGGCCGGGGCGTCGGGGTACGTACGGCACGACGAGCGCATCGAGGGGGTCGAGCGGGCGCTGATCAAGGCACGGGCGGGGGAGGCGGCGGTGGCGCCGCAGCTCCTCCAGGGAGCGTTCGCGGAGCTCCTGAACCCGGCGGCGCAGCCGGACGACGAGGGGCAGCGGCTGCTGCGGATGCTGACCCCGAGGGAGGTCGAGGTCCTGGTCCGGGTGGCCGAGGGGGAGGACACGCGGCTGATCGCGGCGGGGATGGGGATCGCGCCGAGCACGGCGCGGACGCATGTGCAGCGGGTGCTCATGAAGTTGAGCGTCGGCTCTCGTCTGGAGGCGGCCGCCCTTGCCGCGCGGACGGGGCTGTTGGACCGCGCGCCTGTGCTGGGGGTTCGGGGGGACCGGCCCTAGCTAGGCCGTGTCCCCGAGCTAGAAGGGCGCCGCACCTGGGCGTTGTGCCGACCCGTTCGTCTCCCTTGGGCTCTGCCCTGGGGGACCGCACTGCGGAACAGTCGCCCATGACAGTTGGGCACGCTTCGACGTTGACTCCGATGTTTGATTGTGGTTGTTTGTGCGTGGTTCTGTTTGGTTCCCCGTTGAGGACACCCCGTGAAGAAGACCGTCACCACCCTCGCCGACGGGCGCGAGCTCATCTATTACGACGCGCGTGACGACGCCGTCCGTGACGCCGTCGACATGCGGCCGCTCGACCCCGTCTCCTCCAGCTCCGAGATCCGGTACGACGCGCTCCTCGGGGACTCCGTCGTCATCGCCTCGCACCGACAGGGACGGATCTATCACCCGCCCGCCGACGCGTGCCCGCTCTGCCCCTCCCGTGACGGACTGCGGAGTGAGATCCCCGCCTCCGACTACGAGGTCGCCGTCTTCGAGAACCGCTTCCCCTCCCTCGCCGGGGACTCCGGGCGGTGCGAGGTCGTGTGCTTCACCTCCGACCACGAGGCGTCCTTCGCCGACCTCACCCCCGCGCAGGCCCGGCTCGTGCTCGACGCCTGGACCGACCGGACCGCCGAACTCGCCGAGCGGCCCGGCGTCGAGCAGGTGTACTGCTTCGAGAACCGGGGCGCCGAGATCGGCGTCACCCTCGGCCACCCCCACGGCCAGATCTACGCGTTCCCGTACACCACTCCCCGTACCGCCCTCATGCGGCGCCAGGCCGCCGAGCACCGGACCCGTACCGGGCGGAACCTCTTCGACGACGTCGTCGAGCGGGAGCGGACCGACGCCGTACGGGTGGTCCTGGAGAGCGAGCACTGGATCGCCTTCGTGCCGTACGCCGCCCACTGGCCGTACGAGGTCCACCTGTACCCCACCCGCCGGGTGCCCGACCTCAGGGTCCTCGACGAGTCGGCGCGCACAGAGTTCCCACAGATCTATCTGGAACTCTTGAGGCGCTTCGACCGGCTCTTCGGGCCGGGTGA
Source organism: Streptomyces lateritius (assembly GCF_014649715.1). Lineage (GTDB taxonomy): Bacteria > Actinomycetota > Actinomycetes > Streptomycetales > Streptomycetaceae > Streptomyces > Streptomyces lateritius. The sequence continues at coordinate 48,017 of NZ_BMTO01000025.1, read as the reverse complement.
GCCGCCGACACCGTACATCGCCGCCTGGCACCAGGCGCCGTTCACCGGTGAGGACCGTGAGGAGTTCGGGATGCACCTGGAGCTCTTCACCGTCCGCAGGGCGTCCGGCAAGCTGAAGTACCTCGCGGGCACCGAGTCCGGCATGGGCGCGTTCATGAACGACGTACCGCCGGAGGCGGCGGCCGAGCGACTCCGAGAGGTGGCGAGCAAGTGAAGGCTGTGACGTCCAGGTACCTGGTCACAGGCGGCGCGGGTTATGTGGGAGGGACGGTCGCCCGGCATCTGGTCGAGGCGGGGCACGAGGTCACCGTCCTCGACGACCTCTCCACCGGCTTCGCCGAGGGCGTCCCGGCCGGCGCCGAGTTCATCGAGGGCCGCATCCAGGACGCCGCCAAGTGGCTCGACGGCTCCTATGGCGGCGTCCTGCACTTCGCCGCCTTCTCGCAGGTCGGCGAGTCGGTCGCCAAGCCCGAGAAGTACTGGGAGAACAACGTCGGCGGCACGATGGCGCTGCTCGCCGCCATGCGCACGGCGGGTGTGCGCAAGCTCGTCTTCTCCTCCACCGCCGCCACCTACGGAGAGCCGGAGTCCGTCCCGATCACCGAGTCCGCGCGCACCGCGCCGACGAGCCCGTACGGCGCCTCCAAGCTGGCCGTCGACCACATGATCGGCGGTGAGTGCGCGGCCCACGGCCTCGCCGCCGTCTCGCTGCGGTACTTCAACGTGGCCGGCGCGTACGGCGCGTGCGGGGAGCGGCACGACCCCGAGTCGCACCTCGTCCCGCTCGTCCTCGAGGTCGCCCTCGGCCGCCGGGAGGCGATCAACGTCTACGGCGACGACTACCCGACCCCCGACGGCACCTGCGTCCGCGACTACATCCATGTCGCCGACCTCGCGGAGGCCCATCTGCTCGCCCTGGACGCCATGACCCCCGGCGAACACCTCGTCTGCAACCTGGGCAACGGCAACGGCTTCTCCGTGCGCGAGGTCGTCGAGACGGTCCGCAGGGTCACCGGTCACCCCGTCCCCGAGGTGATCGCCGCCCGCCGGCCCGGCGACCCGGCCGTGCTCGTCGCCTCGGCCGAAACCGCCCGCGAGCGGCTCGGCTGGCATCCGTCCCGCCCGGACCTGGCGGACATCGTGCGGGACGCGTGGGCGTTCACGCAGGAGCGGGAGAGGGGACGCGCGTGAACATGGCCGAGCAGAGGGTGGCCGAGCAGTTCGAGGCCCTGTACGGGGCGGCGCCCGAAGGGGTCTGGGCCGCTCCGGGGCGGGTCAACCTGATCGGTGAGTACACCGACTTCAACGACGGTTTCGTGATGCCGCTGGCCCTGCCCCACACGGCGGTCGCGGCCGTCTCGCGCCGTACGGACGGGGTGCTGCGGGTCCACTCCGCCGACGTCGACGGGGGCGTCGTCCAGCTCGGCGTGGACGCGCTGGAGCCGCTCTCCGGCGGCGGCTGGGCCGCCTACCCGGCCGGCGTCGTCTGGGCCCTGCGGGAGGCCGGCCACCCGGTCACGGGCGCCGACATCCACCTCGCCTCGACCGTCCCGACCGGTGCGGGGCTCTCCTCCTCCGCCGCACTGGAGGTCGTCACCGCGCTCGCGCTGGACGAGCTGTTCGGTCTCGGGCTCGGGCGTCCCGGGATCGCCGTCCTCGCCCAGCGCGCGGAGAACGCCTTCGTCGGCGTGCCCTGCGGGGTGATGGACCAGATGGCGTCGGCGTGCGCGGTCGAGGGGCACGCGCTGTTCCTGGACACCCGGGATCTCTCGTACCGCCAGGTCCCCTTCGACCTCGCCGAGCAGGGGCTGCGGCTGCTCGTCGTGGACACCCGGGTGAAGCACGCGCTGGGGGACGGCGCGTACGCGGAGCGGCGCGCCGGGTGCGAAGCGGGTGCGCGGGCGCTCGGCGTGCGCACACTGCGCGAAGTGCCGTACGCGCGACTGCCCGAGGAGCTCGCTCGGTTGAGCGAGGAATCGGTTCGTTCCTACGTCCGGCACGTCGTCTCGGACAACCACCGGGTCGAGCGGACCATCGCGCTCCTCGACTCCGGGGACGCCCGGGCGGTCGGTCCGGTCCTCACCGAGGGGCATGCCTCGCTCCGGGACGATCTGCGGGTCTCCTGCGCCGAGTTGGACCTCGCGGTCGAGGCGGCGAACGGGGCGGGAGCGCTCGGGGCGCGGATGACGGGCGGCGGGTTCGGCGGCTCGGTGATCGTGCTCGTGGAGGAGCGGGCGGCGGATTCCGTGGCCGCCGCCGTCGAGAAGGCCTTCGCCGAGGCGGGGCTCACCGCCCCGAGGATCTTCCCCGCCGTTCCCTCCCAGGGCGCGAGACGCCTCTGAGCGGGGGCGCCGCACCCCGGCGGACGGGCCACCAGTTCCGCCAATCGGCTTCCGTCGCGGCGCCCCGCCCGTACTCTGATGCACAGCGCCGGTGGGGGCCGGTGCTGATCAGGGGGCGAGACCAGTCGGGTACGGCGCCCGGGACGGGGTAACAGTCACTGCACGGCGGCGGCCGTGCGACCGACGGACCCCCAGCCCGGCGCCGTATCCGCGCCGGTCCGTTCCTCGACACTTAGGGGTGTCCGTGGTCCGTATCCGGGTCCTGGTGGTGGACGACCACCGCATCTTCGCCGAGTCGCTGGCCGCCGCCCTCGCGGCGGAGCCCGACGTCGACGTCTCCGCGGCGGGCAGCGGCCCCGCCGCGCTGCGCTGTCTGGACCGCGCCGCCGCCGAGGGCCGCCGGTACGACGTGATGCTGGTCGACGCCGACCTGGGCACCGGCAGCGCGGTTGCCGCTTCCGTGCCGGCGGCGCGTGCCGTACCGGACCAGGGCGAGGGCGTCGTCGACGGGATCTCGCTGGTCGCCGGGGTCGCCGAGGCCCGGCCCGGCGTCCGTACGATCGTGCTCGCCGAGAAGGACGACCCGCACCGGGCCGCGCTCGCGCTCCAGGCAGGCGCGTCGGGCTGGGTGGCCAAGGACTGTTCGCTGCAGCGGCTGCTCGCGGTGATCCGCGGCGTCCTGCGCGACGAGACGCATCTGCCGCCCGCGCTGCTCACCGGGGTCCTGCGGGAGCTGACGGCGGCCCGCAAGCACCGCACCGAGAGCGAGCGGCTCGTCGAGTCGCTGACCCCGCGCGAGCGGGAGGTGCTGCGCTGCATGGTGGCGGGGCTCGGGCGCAAGGCGGTCGCGGAGCGGCTGTTCCTGTCCCCGCACACCGTCCGTACGCATATGCAGAACGTGCTCGGGAAGCTGGGCGTGCACTCCACACTGGCCGCGGTGGCCCTGGCCCGCCGGGCCGGGGTGGGGCCCGTGGAGCTAGGGGATGTTGTCGAACGGGGCGGTCAGCTGGCGTAGCAGGCCCGCCAGTTCGCCGCGCTGGGTGCGGGAGAGCTGGGCGAGGATGGCGCGTTCCTGCGCGAGCAGCCCGGCCAGTGCCTGGTCGGCCCGGTCGCGGCCCTCGGGGGTGAGACGGACCAGGACCCCGCGCCGGTCGCTGGGGTCGGGCAGCCGCTCGACGAGGCCCTTCTTGGTGAGCCGGTCGATGCGGTTGGTCATCGTGCCCGAGGTGACGAGCGTCTGCGTGAGGAGCTGGCCGGGGGAGAGCTGGTACGGGGCGCCGGCGCGGCGCAGCGACGTGAGGACGTCGAACTCCCAGGGCTCCAGCTGGTGCTCGGCGAAGGCGAGCCGACGGGCGCGGTCGAGGTGCCGGGCGAGCCGCGAGACGCGGCTGAGCACCTCGAGCGGTTCCACGTCGAGGTCCGGGCGCTCTCGGCGCCATGCAGCGACCAGCCGGTCGACCTCGTCCTCCATGTCGATCAGTGTAGAGGGTCTGTTGACATAAAGTCTCTTGACGTCAAGATATATTCGCCTGGACTATGGGGAAGGACGGGGCCGGAACCTATTCCGCTTCGGTCGCTCGTTCCAGCAAGGGGGCTCGTACATGCATTCCGCACCATCTTCTGCTTCCACCTCGGTCGCACCGACCTGGGACCCGCAGCAGTACCTCCGCCATTCCGGACACCGCACCCGCCCGTTCCTCGACCTGCTCGCCCGAATACCCGGGCTGCCCACCGACCGGCCCGCCCGCATCGCCGACCTCGGCTGCGGCCCCGGCAATGTCACCGTCCTGCTCGCCGACCGCTGGCCCGACGCCCACATCACCGGCTTCGACCTCTCGCCCGAGATGCTGGAACGGGCCGAGAAGGACTGGGCCGGCACCACGGCCGGGGGCGGCTGGCTCGACTTCCGGCCGGCCGACGCCGCCCACTGGACACCCGACGAGCCCTACGACCTGATCGTCTCCAACGCCGCCCTCCAGTGGGTCCCCAACCACCCCGAGTCCTTCGCCGCCTGGATCGACGGCCTGCGCCCGGGCGGGACGCTCGCCTTCCAGGTCCCCGGCAACTTCACCTCGCCCAGCCACGCCCTCCTCGGCGAACTCTGCGACACGCCGCGCTGGCACGGCCGCCTCGCCGGCGAGGGCCGCCGCTTCGTCCATGTCCTCGACCCCGCCGACTACCTCACCCGCCTGGTCGACCTCGGCTGCGAGGCCGACGCCTGGGAGACCACGTACTCCCAGCTCCTGCCGGGGGAGGACCCGGTCCTCGACTGGGTCAAGGGCACGGCGCTGCGCCCCGTGCTGACCGCGCTGGAAGGGGACCAGGAGGCGACGGACGCCTTCCTCACCCAGTACCGCGACCTGCTGCGCGAGGCCTACCCC
>NZ_BMTO01000025.1:21718-43179 GCF_014649715.1 Streptomyces lateritius | reverse complement strand
CGCCCCGCACCGGATCTCCGGTGCGGGGCGCCCCCGTGGCCGCGTTCGGGCCCAGTGCTTCCTCGTACGTGTCGCCTAGTACAGGCCGTTGTAGACCTGGAAGCCGGTGCCGATCTTGACGCGCGGGCCGAAGGCGCCCGTGCCGGTGCTGTAGTAGCGGTACAGATCGCCCGCCGACGTCACGCCCAGCAGGTCGCCCTTGCCGTCGCCGTTGAGGTCGCCGGGCGCGACCAGCTTGCCGTACGTCTGCCAGCCGCTGCCGATCTTCAGCCGGGACTTGAAGGGAGCGGCCGCCTGGCCGGTACCCGCGTACAGGTAGAGGTCGCCGCCCGCGGTGCGCGCGACGAGGTCGGTCAGACCGTCACCCGTGTAGTCGCCGGCGCCGAGGATCCGGTTGTACGCGTTCCAGCCGCTGCCCACCTTGATCCGGGCCTGGAACGCGGTGCCGTTGCCGTTGCCCCGGTAGACGTACAGGTTGCCGGAGCCGTCGCGGGCCAGCAGGTCGCCCCTGCCGTCGCCCGACAGGTCTCCGGGGCCGGCCATCAGGTTGTAGACGCCCCAGCCGCCGCCGAAGTCGGTGCCGGTCTGGTTGTTGTAGAGGTGGCCCTGGTAGATCTCCAGGAGATCGGCGTAGCCGTCCTGGTCGAGCGAGGAGACGTTGGTGATGTTCGCGCCTCCCCAGCCCTCGCCGACCTCGACGCGGGGGCTGAGCTTGCCGTCGTTCAGGGCGTAGTACCAGTACAGCCTGCCCTGGCCGTCTCGGGCGAGCAGCTCGTTCTTGCCGAAGACCGGGATGCTGCCCGCGCCGCCGAACTGGTCGACGCTCTCCCAGCCCTCACCCAGCCGGACGCGCGGGGCGTAACCGGCGGTGCCGGTGCCCTCGTAGCCCCACAGGACGCCGGCCTGGTCGCGGGCGAACAGCTCGGCGTTGCCGTCGCCGGTCACGTCGTCCATGCCGATGATCTGGTTGTACGTCTGCCAGCCGGTGCCGATGCCCTGGCGGGGCTTGAACGGCGCGGTCGTGCTTCCGGTGCCGCCGTAGAAGTAGAGGCTGCCGTTGGGCGTGCGGCCGATGACGTCGGCCAGGCCGTCGCCGTTGTTGTCGCCGGCACCCACGACCTGGTCGTAGATGTTCCAGCCGCTGCCGATCTTCACGCGCGCGTGGAACGGGGAGCCGGCCGAGCCGCTCGCCAGGTAGAGGTACAGGTCGCCGTTGGTCTGGCGGGCCATCAGGTCGGGCTTCTGGTCGCCGTTGACGTCACCCGGCGAGAAGACCTTGTTGTAGATGTTCCAGCCGTTGCCCGACCAGCTGTAGTTGCCGCCGGAGGCGTTCGCCTCCCGGTACAGGCTGAGCTTGCCGTACTGGGAGAGGGTGAGGACCTCCGGGCTGCCGGTGCCGTCCTGGTCACCGATCGGGATGATGTCCTTGGGGAAGTCGGTGGGGTTGTCGCTGAGGTAGAACTCCGCGGAGTCCGCCGTGGACGGCGACGTGAAGACGATGCCGGACTCGCGCAGGATCAGGTCGCCGCTGCCGTCGCCGTCGAGGTCGGAACGGAGCGGCGAGACGACGGTCGCGCCGGAGGCGTCGGCGCGGGAGCCGGCCCCCTCCGAGGCGGACAGCTTCGACAGGTCCGGCTTGGCCGGAAGGGTGACGGTGGGCTCGGGCTTCTCGGCGGCCGAGCGGGGCGACGGCTCGTCGGCCGTCGCGGGAGCCGCCAGCAGCATGCCGGCGGAGAGAACGAGAGCGGTGCAGGCCGCGATGCGGCGCGCGCGCTTGGAGTGCACGGAGCGCAAGAGATCCCCCCCTGGGGACGTGATGTCAACGGGACCGGTCGGAGAGTCCGCACGCACTCCGTACGGCGTCACGCGGGCAGGCGGGCCCGCGGACAGCGTCGTACAGAGGTCGAACAAACGACCGGATGTTGAGCGGAGTGTATCCCCGCGGGGATGTGATCGACCAGGAGTTTGATCTCGGCTCTCGCGGCGCTCCGCCCGCCCCGCGCCGCCCCGCCTTCCCGCCCCGCGAGGTCAGCTCTTGCGGTGCCCTATCAGCCGCGGCTTCTGCTCCAGGCCGTCCAGGCCGTGCCACGCCAGGTTCACCAGATGCGCCGCTACCTCCGCCTTCTTCGGCTTGCGGACGTCCAGCCACCACTGGCCCGTCAGGGCCACGCTGCCCACCAGCGCCTGCGCGTACAGCGGAGCCAGCTTCGGGTCGAAACCGCGGGCCTTGAACTCCAGGCCCAGGATGTCCTCCACCTGCGTGGCGATGTCGCTGATCAACGACGCGAAGGTGCCCGTCGACTGCGCCACCGGCGAGTCACGGACCAGGATCCGGAATCCGTCCGTGTACCGCTCGATGTAGTCCAGCAGCGCGAAGGCGGCCTGCTCCAGGAGCTCACGGGGATGCCCCGCGGTCAGCGCCCCCGTCACCATGTCGAGCAGCTGCCGCATCTCACGGTCGACCACCACCGCGTACAGCCCCTCCTTGCCGCCGAAGTGCTCGTACACCACCGGCTTGGAGACCCCGGCCTTCGCCGCGATCTCCTCCACCGACGTGCCCTCGAAGCCCTTCGCGGCGAAGAGGGTCCGGCCGATGTCCAGCAGCTGTTCCCGGCGCTCCGCGCCCGTCATCCGCACCCGGCGGCCACGCCGGGGCTTGATCTCGCTGCTGCTGGTACTGCCGTCGATCGCCACGTCATCCATCATGCCGCGTTCGCGGCTTTGTCCTGGCGCCGGGCTTCGATCCGCGACTCGTTCGGCCAGCGCACGTCGTAGGCCCAGCCGAGTCGCTCGAACCAGCGGATCAGGCGCGCGCTGGAGTCGACCTGGCCGCGCAGCACCCCGTGCCGTGCCGAGGTCGGGTCGGCGTGGTGCAGGTTGTGCCACGACTCGCCGCACGACAGCACGGCCAGCCACCACACGTTGCCCGAACGGTCCCGGGACTTGAAGGGGCGCTTGCCCACCGCGTGGCAGATCGAGTTGATCGACCACGTCACGTGGTGCAGCAGCGCCACCCGTACCAGCGAACCCCAGAAGAACGCCGTGAACGCGCCCCACCACGACATCGTCACCAGACCGCCGACCAGCGGCGGGATCGCCAGGGAGAGCATCGTCCAGAAGATGAACTGACGCGAGATCGCGCGAATCGCCGGGTCCTTGATGAGATCGGGCGCGTACTTCGCCTGCGGCGTCCGCTCCTCGTCGAACATCCAGCCGATGTGCGCCCACCACAGGCCCTTCATCAGCGCCGGAACCGTCTCACCGAAGCGCCAGGGCGAGTGCGGGTCACCCTCCGCGTCGGAGAACTTGTGGTGCTTGCGGTGGTCCGCCACCCAGCGCACCAGCGGGCCCTCCACCGCGAGCGACCCCATGATCGCCAGCGCGATCCGCAGCGGACGCTTCGCCTTGAAGGAGCCGTGGGTGAAGTAACGGTGGAAGCCGATCGTGATGCCGTGGCAGCCGATGTAGTACATCGCCACCAGCAGACCCAGATCGAGCCAGGACACGCCGCCCCAGCTGAAGGCCAGCGGCACGGCCGCGATCAGGGCGGCGAACGGCACCGTGATGAACAGCAGCAGCGTGATCTGCTCGATCGAACGCTTGTGATCCCCGCCGAGCGTGGCGAGGGGCACGTCCGGCGCGTTGTCGCGCACCTCGGAGTCCGAGGTCGTCTGGGTCCTTGTGGTCATGCGTTTCCCCTGGGGATGAAGGGATGAGATGAAGGGATGAAAGCGGAGGGAGGGAGTAGAAAGAGAGAGGAAAGGGAGTGAACCGGAGTGAAAGGGACGCGTGGCTACGGTTCCGTAACCTACGGCGACGTAAGTATGGCAGCGCGGTGGCGCGCGGCAAGAGGGCACGAGAGGGGTACGGGCGGCGCCGCCGGAACGGACACCTATCCTGGGGGCGTCGGACAGCGCGGTCCGCAAGCCTCCAGTACCCCTCCAGACGTGCTCAAACACTGCAAGGAGCCGCACCTGTGAGCAGTGCCGACCAGACCCCCACCGCCAGCGCCGAGCTGCGTTCCGACATCCGCCGACTGGGCGATCTGCTGGGCGAGACCCTCGTCCGGCAGGAAGGACACGAGCTCCTCGACCTCGTCGAGAAGGTCCGCAGACTCACCCGCGAGGACGGCGAGGCCGCCGCCGAGCTGCTCGGCGACACCGACCTGGAGACCGCCGCCAAGCTCGTACGCGCCTTCTCCACGTACTTCCACCTGGCGAACGTCACCGAGCAGGTGCACCGCGGCCGCGAGATGCGCGAGAAGCGCGCCGCCGAGGGCGGCCTCCTCGCCCGCACCGCCGACATGCTCAAGGACGGCGACCCCGAGCACGTCCGCGCCACGGTGCGGAACCTCAACGTCCGGCCCGTCTTCACCGCCCACCCCACCGAGGCCGCCCGCCGCTCCGTCCTCAACAAGCTCCGCCGCGTCGCCGAGCTGCTGGAAACCCCGGTCATCGCCTCCGACCGGCGCCGCCACGACCTGCGCCTGGCCGAGTCCATCGACCTCATCTGGCAGACCGACGAGCTCCGTGTCGTACGCCCCGAGCCGACCGACGAAGCCCGCAACGCCATCTACTACCTCGACGAGCTGCACGCGGGCGCCGTCGGCGACGTCCTGGAGGACCTCGCCGCCGAGCTGGAGCGCGTCGGCGTCGAGCTGCCCCCCGGCACCCGCCCGCTGACCTTCGGCACCTGGATCGGCGGCGACCGCGACGGCAACCCCAACGTCACCCCCCAGGTCACCTGGGACGTGCTGATCCTCCAGCACGAGCACGGCATCAACGACGCCCTCGAACTCATCGACGAGCTGCGCGGCTTCCTCTCCAACTCCATCCGCTACGCCGGTGCCACCGAGGAGCTCCTCACCTCCCTCCAGGCCGACCTGGAGCGGCTGCCGGAGATCAGCCCCCGCTACAAGCGCCTCAACGCGGAGGAGCCGTACCGGCTCAAGGCCACCTGCATCCGCCAGAAGCTGGTCAACACCCGCGAACGCCTCGCCAAGGGCACCCCGCACCAGGAAGGCCGCGACTACCTCGGCACCGCCGAGCTGGTCCACGACCTCGCCCTGATCCAGACCTCCCTGCGCGAGCACCGCGGCGGCCTCTTCGCCGACGGCCGGATGGACCGCACCATCCGCACCCTCACCGCGTTCGGCCTCCAGCTCGCCACCATGGACGTCCGCGAACACGCCGACGCCCACCACCACGCGCTCGGCCAGCTCTTCGACCGGCTCGGCGAGGAGTCCTGGCGGTACGCCGACATGCCGCGCGACTACCGGCAGAAGCTGCTCGCCAAGGAGCTGCGCTCCCGCCGCCCGCTCGCGCCCACCCCCGCCCCGCTCGACGCGGCCGGCGAGAAGACCCTCGGCGTCTTCCACACCATCAAGGAAGCCTTCGAGCGGTTCGGCCCCGAGGTCATCGAGTCGTACATCATCTCGATGTGCCAGGGCGCCGACGACGTCTTCGCCGCCGCCGTCCTCGCCCGCGAGGCAGGCCTCCTCGACCTCCACGGCGGCTGGGCCAAGATCGGCATCGTGCCGCTCCTGGAGACGACCGACGAGCTCAAGGCCGCCGACGTCATCCTCAACGACATGCTCGCCGACCCCTCCTACCGCCGCCTCGTCTCGCTCCGCGGCGACGTCCAGGAGGTCATGCTCGGCTACTCGGACTCCTCCAAGTTCGGCGGCATCACCACCTCCCAGTGGGAGATCCACCGGGCCCAGCGCAGGCTCCGCGACGTCGCCCACCGCTACGGCGTACGCCTCCGGCTCTTCCACGGCCGCGGCGGCACCGTCGGCCGCGGCGGCGGCCCCTCGCACGACGCGATCCTCGCCCAGCCCTGGGGAACCCTCGAGGGCGAGATCAAGGTCACCGAGCAGGGCGAGGTCATCTCCGACAAGTACCTCATCCCGTCCCTCGCGCGGGAGAACCTCGAACTGACCGTCGCCGCCACCCTGCAGGCCTCCGCCCTGCACACCGCGCCCCGCCAGTCCGACGAGGCCCTCGCCCGCTGGGACGCGGCCATGGACACCGTCTCGGACGCCGCCCACACCGCGTACCGCAAGCTCGTCGAGGACCCGGACCTGCCCGCGTACTTCTTCGCCGCCACACCGGTGGACCAGCTCGCCGACCTGCACCTCGGCTCCCGGCCCTCACGCCGCCCCGACTCCGGCGCCGGCCTCGACGGACTGCGCGCCATCCCGTGGGTGTTCGGCTGGACCCAGTCCCGCCAGATCGTCCCCGGCTGGTTCGGCGTCGGCTCCGGCCTGAAGGCCCTGCGCGAGGCCGGCCTCGACCCGGTCCTCGGCGAGATGTACGAACGGTGGCACTTCTTCCGCAACTTCCTCTCCAACGTCGAGATGACGCTGGCCAAGACCGACCTGCGGATCGCCCGCCACTACGTCGACACCCTCGTACCCGACGAGCTCAAGCACGTCTTCGACACCATCGAGGAGGAGCACGCGCTCACGGTGGCCGAGGTCCTGAAGGTGACGGGCGGTCAGCGCCTGCTCGACTCCAACCCGGTGCTCCAGCAGACCTTCGCCATCCGCGACGCCTATCTGGACCCCATCTCCTACCTCCAGGTAGCCCTGCTCGCCCGCCAGCGCGCGGCGGCCGAGCGCGACGAGGAGGCCGACCCGCTGCTCGCCCGGGCCCTGCTGCTCACGGTGAACGGCGTCGCGGCCGGCCTGCGCAACACCGGCTGACGCCTGCGCTCGAACGACGGTGCCCCCGCCGGAATCCTCGGATTCCGACGGGGGCACCCGGCGTTACGGAGTTCAGTGCTGCTGGGCCTTGCGGCGGCGCATCACCAGGAACGCACCGGCACCCGCGAGGGCGACGGCGACGGCGGCCATGGCCCCGACAGGAGCACTGGAGCCGGTCTCTGCCAGGTTGCCCTCGGAGTCACCCTTGGCGTCGTCGCCACCCGTGCCACCCTGCTCGCCGGGGGCGTTGGGGGAGGGCGATTCGGAGGAGCCCGGGGTCTCACCCGGGGTGGTGGGCGTGGGGGTTCCGGCGCCCGGGGTCTCGGTACCGGGCGTCTCGGTACCAGGAGTCTCCGTGCCCGGGGTCTCCGTGCCGGGCGTCTCGGTGCCGGGCGTCTCGGCCGGCGGGCAGTCGGTCTTGAAGACCTTGTGCTTGGCCTTGCCGTTCTCGCCCTCGAAGTTCCAGAACAGCTTGTACTGGCCGTTCGGGAGGGTCATGTCCTCCGTACGCTCGTGACCGTCCGCGTCGAGCGTGAGAAGACCGGACTTGACCGTCGTGCCCTTGTCCTGGTCGTTCTTCGCCCACGCCTCGATGTGCCAGTCCACCTTCTGACCGGCGTCGAAGCCGAACGCGTCGAGGTAGAAGTTGCAGACCTTGGGCTCGTTCTTACGGAGCTCCTCGCCCGTCTTCGAGTCGTGGATCTTCACCGTGCCGTTGTCGCCCTTGGGGTTGCCCGAGGCCGAGGCGGTGGGAGCCAGCAGCAGAGAGGTCGCCATGGCAGCGACGAGCGTGCCGGCGGAAATGAGGGATCGTCGCATGTGCAGTCGTCCATCTGAGAGATGAGGGATGCCGTGGGGGATGGCTGAGGCAGCCTATCCGTAGGTTTAAGCCACCCTTAACCCAAGGGCGATAACAATCAGAGCGCGAAGAACGCCCCCAGCAGCAGCGCTCCACCCAGCCCCGCCAGCGACCACGCCGTCCGCGTCAGCCGCAGCCCGCCGCCCACCACCGGCGCCGCCAGCAGCAGCGCACCGCCCAGCGGCAGCCAGGCGTGCAGACCGCCGCCCCACCCCGTCCGCACCGCCTCGCTCGTGCCCGGCTTCACGACCACCGGCAGCGTCTGGCCCTTGCCCGCCGCGACCGAGTGCTCGATGGTCAGCGTGGTGTGCGGCGAAGGCGGCCCGTCCGGGACGTAACGGCCGCTGCACGTCTCCTCGTTGCAGCCGGTCACCGTCAACGTGCCGTGCTCACGTCCCTTCGAAAGAAGGACGTGCTGCGCCGAACCCCAGGACGACCAGACGCCCGCGACGACGAGCAGCAGGGCGACCAGGGCCATGGCGGCGTTACGGGCGTGGTTCATGACCCGCGATCGTACAGTCGTACGGGCAGGTGTACGTACAGCGCCGGCGCGTCAGGAGTTGTACGCCGACTGCGCGCGCTCCAGACCCTCCGTCACCAGACACTCGACGGAGTCCGCCGCCCGGTCCACGAAGTAGTCGAGCTCCTTGCGCTCGGTCGAGGAGAAGTCCTTCAGGACGAAATCGGCGACCTGCATCCGGCCCGGCGGACGGCCGATCCCGAACCGCACCCGGTGGTACTCCGCACCCATCGCCTTGGTCATCGACTTCAGGCCGTTGTGGCCGTTGTCGCCACCACCGACCTTCAGCCGCAGCACGCCGTAGTCGATGTCCAGCTCGTCGTGGATCGCGACGACGTGCGCCGTCGGCACCTTGTAGAAGTCGCGCAGCGCCGTCACCGGGCCGCCGGAGAGGTTCATGTACGACATCGGCTTCGCGAGGATCACCCGGCGGCCGGCGGGGCCGGGCGGCCCGACACGGCCCTCGACGACCTGCGCCTGCGCCTTCTGCGCCCGCTTGAACTTCCCGCCGATGCGGCCGGCGAGCAGGTCCACGACCATGAAACCCACGTTGTGGCGGTTGGCGGCGTACTCGGGACCGGGGTTGCCGAGACCGACGATCAGCCAGGGGGCGTTCGCGTCGTCCGTCATGTGCGTCACGTCTCCTCGTGTGCGTACAGAGAAACGGGGTGGCGGGCCGTCGCGGCCCGTCACCCCGTCACGTCAGGCAGAGCCTACGGCTCAGGCCTCGGCGCCCTCGGTCTCACCCTCGGCGGCCGGCTCCTCGGCCTGCGCGGCCAGGATCTGGATGACGACGGCCTCGGGGTCCGTCACCAGGGTGGTGCCGTTCGGCAGCGCGACGTCCTTGGCGTGGATCGCGTCACCGGCCTCCAGGCCCGCGATCGAGACCGTGACGGACTCGGGGATGTGGGTGGCCTCGGTCTCGACGGAGAGCGTGTTCAGCACGTTCTCGACGAGGAAGCTGCCCGGGGCCAGCTCGCCCTCGGTCTCGACGACGACCTCGACGGTGACCTTCTCGCCGCGGCGGACGAGCAGCAGGTCGACGTGCTCCAGGAAGCCCTTCAGCGGGTCACGCTGCACGGCCTTCGGGATCGCGAGCTCGGTCTTGCCCTCGATGTCCAGGGACAGCAGGACGTTCGGGGTACGCAGGGCGAGCAGCAGCTCGTGGCCCGGCAGGGTGACGTGGACCGGCTCGGCACCGTGGCCGTAGACGACGCCGGGGACCTTGTTGGCGCGACGGATGCGGCGGGCGGCGCCCTTGCCGAACTCGGTGCGGGTCTCGGTGGCGAGCTTGACCTCGGACATGTGCACTCCTCGTAAGCAGAAAACGGACAGTGGTGGCTACCCGGCCACGACTGGCCTGCTACGAAGAGCGCGTCGATAACGGACCGCCGCACCTCACCGGTACGGCCTCCCTCGCCGAGCAACTACGGCAGTCTACCCGCCACCCCCCGACCGGCCCAATTGGATCACCCCGGCCCGAGGCCGACCTCGAACCGGGCCGGACCCGGTCCCCTCCCCGGACCCGGGTCGGCGGCTATCGCCCCAGCTCAGCCAGCATGTCCCGGATCACCGGACCCGCCGACCCCGAACCGCTCGCCGCCCCCTCCACCACACACGCGACCGCGATCTCCCCGTCGTACGCGACCAGCCAGCCGTTGTTGTTCCCGTCCTCGGTCACCTCGGCCGTCCCCGTCTTCGCCCCCACCTCGCCCCCCAGCCCCGCCAGCACCTTCGCCGAGCCGTCCGTGACCGTGTCCCGCATCAGCGCACGCAACTGCCCCACCACCCGCTCCGGCAGCTTCCGCGTCTCGATCCGCTCCTGCTCCGTTCCCTTCACGAGCAACGGCTGACGGAACGTCCCCGACACCGCCGTCGCCGTCACCGACGCCATCGTCAGCGGGTTCGTCCGCAGCCTCCCCTGACCGAACAGCGCCGCCGCCTTCTCCGTCTCGTCCCCCGGCACCGGCACCTCCGCGTCCACCGAACCCACCCCGGTCCGCCACTCCCGGCCGCCGATCCCGAAGTACTCCTTCGCGAACGCCGTCACCTCCCCGTCCCCCAACTTCCCCCGCAACGCCACGAACGCCGTGTTGCAGGAGTGGATGAAGTCCTCCCGGAACGTCGCCCCCCTGATCTCGGACGTCTCCACGTTGTGGAACTGCTTCCCCACCGTCAGATACTTCGGGCAGTCCACCACCGTCGACGGCGTCACCGCCCCCTTCTCCAGCAGCGCAGCGCTCGTCAGCACCTTCCACGTCGAACCCGGCGCGTACGTCCCCTGGAACGCCCGGTTGAAGCCGCCGGCCGGACCGTTGGCCACCGCCACCACCTCGCCCGAATCGATCCTGAGGGCCACCAGACCCGCCTGACGCCCCTCCGTGTGCCGGGCCAGCGCCCGCTCCGCCGCCCGCTGCGCCCGCGCGTCGATCGTCGTCCGCAACGGCCCGCCACCCGCGCCCGCCGGGCCGAAACGCACCGCCGTCGACCGGACCTCCCCCGTGACCCGGTCCACCACCCGCACCTCACCACGCGGCCTGCCCCCGCCCAGGCCGAGAACCGCCGCGAGCGAAGGGTGATCCGCCGCCGAGATCGCCCGCCCGTCCCGGTCGACCGCCGCCAACTCCGCGGACTCCTCCTCCACCAGCTGGAACTTCTGCTTCTCCGACAGCTCCGGATGGACCAGCCCCCACTCCCACCGCACCCGCCACCCCGCCTCGGTACGGGACACACCCACCTTCGACCCGTACGACCAGGTGCCGAGCCCCGCAACCGGCATCTTCGCCGTGTACGGGACGGTCGCACCGCTCTCACCGTCCGCGCGGGCCGCACCCGGCGTGAGCACCGGCTTCGCTATCTCCAGACCCGCCGTGAAATTCCGCAACGTCCGCTCCGCCGTGGCCGGCGAGTCCGTCAGCCGCCCCGCGGCCGCCAGATCCCCCGCAGCCCAACTCGCCAGAAACGCCCGCGCCGTCCGTACCGCCTCCGGATCCGCCACCACCGGCCCGTCCGCCCCCGGCCTCAGCGGCCCGAACACCACCGCCCAGCCCGCGGCCCCCGCCACCAGCACACCCGCAACCGTCACCACGACCGCCGTCCGACGCCGGCGCCGTCCCACCCGATGTGTCGTCATGCCCGCCAGCGAAACAGACACCACCACGGCCGGTCCAAGACCCATATCGCCATCAAAGCGATAGCCGAACACCTATCCTTGCTGGTCATGGACCTGCTGCTGCACCTGCGGTACTTCCGGACCGTCGCGGAGGAAGAGCACTTCGGACGCGCCGCCGAACGCCTGCGCATGGCCCAGCCCTCCCTCTCCCAACGCATCCAGCGCCTCGAACGCGAACTCGGCGTCCGTCTCCTCGACCGCTCCAGCCGCGGCGCCACCCTCACCCCTGCCGGCCGGCTCGTCCTCACCGAGGCCGAACACCTCCTCACCGCCGCCGACCGGCTCACCGCCGCCGTCGCCCGCGTCCACAAGGGTGAAGCCGGCACCCTCCGCGCCGCCGTCCCACCCCGCCTGGGCGGCGCCGCCGTCGGCGCCCTCCTCATCGCCTTCCGGGAACGCTCCCCGGGCGGCGACCTCGACCTGCGCGAACTCCCCACCGCCCGGCAGGCCGCCGAACTCACCGCCGGCACCCTCGACGCCGGCATCGTCCGCCACCCCTGCCCCGCCCCCGGCCTCACCTTCGGCCCCGTCCTCCACCAACCCCTCGGCGTCCTCCTCGCCACCACCGACCCCCTCGCCTCCCTCCCCGAGATCCCCACCGCCGCCCTCACCGGCCGCGACCTCGTCCTCTTCCCCCGCGCCGAGGCCCCCGCCCTCCACGACGAGACCCTCACCGCCTGCGCCCGCCACGGCTGCACCCCCGCCGACGTCCTGGAAGCCACCGGACCCGACTTCGTCCACGGACTCGTCCTCTCGGGCGGCGCCGCCGCACTCGTCCCCCACTCCCCGCCCGAACCCGGCACCGTCTGGCGCCCCCTCCGCGGCAACCCCGTCACCTGGCGCACCTCCGCCGCCTGGCCCCAGGGCCGCGACGGCCCCGCCGTTCGCCTCTTCGCCGACACCGCCCACGAGACCCTGCGCACCCACGCCGGCATGCTCACGGCACCATCGACCAGGATGGTCTTCCCCCGCCCCGCATCGGAGTTCCCCCTGTGACCGCCCCCTCGTCCCCAGGCGCCGTACGCACCCGGATCACCGCCGCCTTCACCGACGCGGGCATCACCGGACAGCTCCACGCCGTCGACATCGACACCGGCGCCTCCCACGGCATCGACGCCGACACCCTCGTCCCCACCGCCAGCGTCCACAAGCTGTGCCTGATCGCCACCCTCTACCGCCAGGCCGCCCTCGGCCGGCTCGACCTGCGCCAACCCCTCGACATCCCCGCCGAAGGCCGCTCACCCGGCGCCACCGGCCTCGCCGCCATGCGCGACGCCGCCCGCCTCTCCCTGCGCGACCTCGCCACCCTCGCCGTCGCCGTCAGCGACAACACCGCCGCCGACCTCCTCTTCGACACCCTCGGCCTCGACACCGTCAACCAGTGCATGGCCGACCTCGGCCTCACCCGCACCGTCGCCCGCCACACCATGCGCGAGCTCTACGCCACCCTCCGCGAAGACTCCGGCGGCACCCCGGCGGCCCTCACCGACCCCGCCGTCGTCGCCCGGCTCCGCGCCCTCGACCCGGCCCGCACCAACCACTCCACCCCCCGGGAGATCACCGGCCTGCTCACCGCCGCCTGGCGCGACGACATCTGCCCGGGAGAACACGGACAGGAGTACGCGGAAGAGCTGCGAACCGTCCTCGGCCTCCAGGCGTGGAGCCACCGCCTCGCCGCCGGCTTTCCCTTCGACGACGTCCGGGTCAGCGGCAAGACCGGCTCCCTGCCCACCCTCCGCCACGAGGCGGGCGTCGTCGAATACCCCGACGGCGGACGCTACGCCGTCGCCGTCTTCACCCGCGCCGCCGCCACGACGGTCACCCTCCCCGCCGCCGACGCGGCGATCGGCCGGGCGGCGAGAATCGCGGTCGACGCACTGCGGGCATGAGAAGAGGGCCGCCTCCCCGACGGGGAAACGGCCCTCCACTCGCACCTGTGAAACAGCTATGAGGCCTACTGCTCCTCGAAGAGGCTCGTCACCGAGCCGTCCTCGAACACCTCGCGCACCGCGCGGGCGATCGTCGGCGCGATCGACAGCACCGTGATCTTGTCCAGCTCCAGCGAGCTCGGAACCGGCAGCGTGTCCGTGAACACGAACTCACTGACCTTCGAGTTCTTCAGACGGTCCGCGGCCGGCCCCGACAGGATGCCGTGCGTCGCCGTCACGATCACGTCCTCCGCACCGTGCGCGAAGAGCGCGTCGGCCGCGGCGCAGATCGTGCCACCCGTGTCCACCATGTCGTCGACCAGGACACAGACCCGGCCCTTCACGTCGCCGACGACCTCGTGAACGGTCACCTGATTGGCGACGTCCTTGTCACGACGCTTGTGCACGATCGCCAGCGGCGCGTCCAGACGGTCGCACCAACGGTCCGCCACCCGCACACGGCCCGCGTCCGGGGAGACGATCGTCAGCTTGTTCCGGTCGACCTTCGCACCCACGTAGTCCGCCAGCACCGGCAGCGCCGACAGATGATCCACCGGACCGTCGAAGAAGCCCTGGATCTGGTCCGTGTGCAGATCGACCGTGAGGATGCGGTGGGCACCCGCGCACTTCAGCATGTCGGCGACGAGACGGGCCGAGATCGGCTCACGACCACGGTGCTTCTTGTCCTGACGGGCGTACCCGTACGACGGGATGATCACGGTGATGCTCCGCGCGGAGGCCCGCTTCAGAGCGTCGATCATGATCAACTGCTCCATGATCCACTTGTTGATCGGAGCCGTGTGGCTCTGGATCAGGAAGCAGTCCGCGCCCCGCGCCGACTCCTGGAAACGGACGTAGATCTCACCGTTCGCGAAGTCGAAAGCCTTGGTCGGCACGAGGCCGACACCCAGCTGGTGCGCGACCTCCTCGGCCAGCTCGGGGTGGGCGCGGCCGGAGAAGAGCATCAGCTTCTTCTCGCCGGTCGTCTTGATCCCGGTCACAGCACTGTCTCCTCAGACGTGTTCTCTGGCCGCGATCAACGAGCTTTCGTGCGCGCGTGCGAGCCAGCCGAATTTGTGTGCACGTATCACGGTACGCCGAGTTCGACGTACCCGTTTCCGGTCAGCTTTCGCCGGCGGACTCCTCCGTGGCCACCTGAGCTGCCTGCGCGGCGGCGCTCCCCGGCCGCTTCCGGGCCACCCAACCCTCGATATTCCGCTGCTGGCCCCGGGCGACGGCGAGCGAACCGGCGGGGACGTCCTTGGTGATGACCGACCCGGCGGCGGTGTACGCACCGTCCCCGATCGTGATGGGTGCCACAAACATGTTGTCCGACCCGGTCCGGCAGTGGGATCCGATCGTGGTGTGGTGCTTCGCCTCGCCGTCGTAGTTCACGAAGACGCTCGCCGCGCCGATGTTCGTGTACTCGCCGATGGTGGCGTCGCCCACGTAGGAGAGGTGCGGGACCTTGGTGCCCTCGCCGATCGTCGCGTTCTTCATCTCCACGTACGTGCCCGCCTTGGCCTTCAGCCCGAGCGTCGTGCCCGGACGGAGGTACGCGTACGGGCCCACGGAGGCGCTCTCGCCGATCACGGCCGAGTCCGCGACGGTGTTGTCCACCCGGGCGCCCTTGCCGACCGTCGTGTCCTTCAGGCGGGTGTTCGGGCCGACCTCGGCGTCCTCGCCGATGTGGGTGGAGCCGAGCAGCTGCGTCCCCGGGTGGATCACGGCGTCCGGCTCGAACGTCACCGTCACGTCGACCAGGACGGAGGACGGATCGACGACCGTCACACCGGCCGTCATCGCCCGCTCGAGCAGGCGCCGGTTGAGCAGCGTGCGGGCCTCGGCGAGCTGGACCCGGTTGTTGATGCCGAGGATCTCGCGGTGGTCACCGGCGACCGAGGCGCCGACGCGGTGACCGGCCTCGCGGAGGATCGACAGCACGTCGGTGAGGTACTCCTCGCCCTGGCTGTTGTCGGTCCGCACCTTGCCGAGCGCGTCCGCGAGCAGCCGCCCGTCGAAGGCGAACACCCCGGAGTTGATCTCCCGGATCGCGCGCTGCTCGTCGGAGGCGTCCTTGTGCTCGACGATCGCGGTGACGGCACCGGTGGCGGCGTCCCGCACGATCCGGCCGTAGCCGGTCGAGTCCGGCACCTCGGCGGTCAGCACGGTGACGGCGTTGCCGTCGGCCGCGTGCGTGGCGGCGAGGGAGCGCAGGGTCTCGCCGGAGAGCAGCGGGGTGTCGCCGCAGACCACGACCACGGTCCCCTCGGGCGCCTGGCCGAGCTCCTCGAGGCCCATGCGGACGGCGTGACCGGTGCCGTTCTGCTCGTGCTGGACGGCGGTGCGGGTGCCGGCGTAGTGGGTGTCGAGATGGGCGGTGACCTGCTCGCGGGCGTGCCCGACGACGACGACGAGGTGTTCGGGCTCCAGCTCGCGCGCGGCGGACACGACGTGTCCGACGAGCGAGCGCCCGGCGATTTCGTGCAGGACCTTGGGGGTCTTCGACTTCATGCGGGTGCCCTCACCCGCTGCGAGGACGACGACGGCTGCCGGGCGGTTGGCGCTCACGGGAATGCCCTTCGGCTTCGGGTGGTGGACACCCGCAGGATACCGGGGGGTTTCGGGGCGGAAATGAGTGCGGGTCCTGACCAGGTAGGTCAGGACCCGAACCGAACGGCTCCCAGGGAAGGAATCGAACCCTCATTCAATGGACCAAAACCATTTGTCCTGCCATTAGACGACCTGGGATGGCCTGCCCTTCATGTCCGATTCTTTCGATCGGCCGAGTGGGCAGCCCCTACTATGCCGCACCACGAGCCTTCGATGCGACGGCAGAGCTCGGCGCTTTGGTGAACTTGGATCACCCGGCAGCCTCGGTACTCCTCGCTGGTGTTCTGTCGGTTGGTTTTCGGGTTGTGCTTCTCGAGCGGGGTCTTGTCGGAGGACGTGGCGTCCGCGCCGACGAGCTCGGGCCCGGAATCGCTCAGCCGCGCCGACGCCGGCGGTTTCGTGGATGTGCACATGGAAGCGCAGCCGCTCGTCCTCGACTCCTAGGAGGTGGAGCCGGTCCAGGGGCGGGCGATCGCCGAGGCCTCCTCGCGGGTGCGCGTTCGCTCCGGCTTCGGGAGGTCGCGGACCCAGAGGGAGGTCGAGCCCTTCGAGCAGCCCGGCTCGACCTGGATCTGGTCGTAGGTCATGCCCTGGAGGCGCAGCTCGCGGGACGGGTGTGCGCGCGAGGTTGACGCGCGTCGCGCGGAGGTCGTGCGCTCTCAGGAAAATGGCTGGCCCCCGCCCGTAGGCTGGGAGGCATGACCACAACGGGGGCACACCAGGACGCGGCGGGCATGGCCGCGCGGGGATGGTGGTGGTGGGGGAGACGGCGGAGCGCGGTGCTCGACGGCGGGCTCGCCGTGGTGTCCGCGCTGGAATGCGGCCTCGAAGGGGTCGGGTTCGCCGAGAAGGCGTCGTTGCCCGTGCCCGTAGGAGTGCTGTTCGGTCTGGTCGTCGGCTCCGTGCTGCTCGTGCGGCGGCGGTGGCCGATCACCGTCGTTCTCGTCTCGATCGCCGTCACGCCCGCCGAGATGGGCTATCTGATGGGGATCGTCGGGCTCTACACGCTCGCCGCCTCCGAGGTGCCCCGGCGGTTCACCGCCGCGCTCGCGGGGATGTCGACGGTCGCCGTGTTCATCGTGACGGTGGTGCGGCTGCGCCAGGACGTCGCGCAGGCCGACGTCGACCAGCAGGACTTCGATCCCAGTGGCTGGTACGTGCCGCTCGTCTCGCTCTTCATGACGCTGGGCCTCAACGCGCCCCCGGTCCTCTTCGGCCTCTACATAGGGGCTCGGCGCCGGCTCATGGAGAGTCTGCGCGAGCGCGCCGACAGTCTGGAGCAGGAGCTGAGCCTGCTCGCGGACCGGGCCGAGCAGCGGGCGCAGTGGGCGCGGCAGGAGGAGCGGACCCGGATCGCGCGGGAGATGCACGACGTGGTCGCGCACCGGGTGTCGTTGATGGTGGTGCACGCTGCGGCGTTGCAGGCGGTGGCGTTGAAGGATCCGCAGAAGGCGGTGAAGAACGCCGCGCTGGTGGGTGACATGGGGCGGCAGGCGCTGACCGAGTTGCGTCAGATGCTGGGGGTGCTGCGCGAGGAGCCGGCCCCGGCGCCGGCGGTGGTGCCGTTGGCGGCCGTGGGTCTCGCGGCCGCCGCGGCGGCGGAGGCGGCTTCCGGGGACGGGCCGTGTCTGGGTGCTCTGGAGGAGTTGGTGGAGCAGTCGCGGCAGGCGGGGATGGTCGTGGAGCTGACGGTTCTCGGTGTGGCGCGGGGGTATGCGGCGGAGGTCGAGCAGACCGCGTACCGGGTGGTGCAGGAGGCGCTGACGAACGTGCACAAGCACGCGGCGGGCGCCAAGGTGGTCGTCCGTCTCGCCCATCGGGAGGCGGAGGTGGCCATGCAGGTCGAGAACGGTCCGTCGGACGGTGCGGTGGCCGACGCCCATCTGCCGAGTGGTGGGAACGGTCTGGTGGGTATGCGGGAGCGGGTGACCCGGCTGGGCGGTGTGTTCGTGTCGGGGCCGACGGACGCAGGTGGGTTCCGGGTGTCGGCCGTGCTGCCGGTGGGCGAGCGGGTCGCGTGAAGCTCCCCGGCGGACGGGATCTCAGCCGGTGACGAGGCGGGCAGGCTGGGTGCCGGTGATCAGGGTCGAGAGCGCCGTGTCGATGTCGTGGCCGAGGAACCAGTCGCCCGTGTGGTCGAGGCTGTAGATCCGGCCCTCCATGTCGATCGCGAGGACGGCGCTGTGCTCACCCTCCTCGCCGAGCGGGGCGATCTCGGTGTCGAGGGCGCGTCCCAGGTCGGCGAGGGTGCGGGCGAGGTGCAGGCCGGCCAGGGGGTCGAAGCGCACGGTCGCTGGCGCGATGTGCCGGCCCGTTCCGGGCGACGTGACGCGCAGGCCGCCGAATTCGGCCCAGGCCTCGACGGCGGCCGGGAAGACACTGTGCCGGTGGCCGCCGGGGGAGACGTGGGCGCGGAGTGTGTCGGCCCAGTGTTCGGCGAGTTTGATGTCCCAGCGTCCCGGCTGCCATCCCGCCTCGCGGAGGGCGGCGTCGATGTTGACCGGGAAGCGGGTGGTGCTCAGGTGGTCGGGCATGAAGGTGCGGTCAGCCGTTCTCGACAGTCGAGGTGGGGTCGACGGTGCGGACGCCGAAGTGGGCGAGCATCGCCGTACAGGAGCGGCAGGGCGCGGCGTAGCTGCCGTGCAGGGGGTCGCCGTCCTCGCGGATGCGTCGTGCGGTGAGTTTGGAGTGCTTGAGCGAGCGGCGTGCCTCGCCGTGGGTGAGCGGTTTGCGCTGAGCGCGCTTGGAGCGTCCGGCGTCGGTGGCGGTCAGGTGGCGGGAGAGCAGGATCGCCTCGGGGCAGCGGCCGGTGAAGCGTTCGCGCTGGCCGCTGGTGAGGGTGTCCAGGAAGTCCTGGACAAGGGGGTGCAGGGCCGGGGGCTGGTCGCCGCGGCCCGCGGTGCAGGTGAGGGTTTCGCCGCGTACGGAGAGCGCGGCGCCGACGGTGGGAAGGATTCCGTCGCGGCGGAAGCGCAGTAACGGGGCGCGGCTGGGCTCGGTGCTGCTCCAGTTGAGGCGTGGGTCACCCTGCGTGGGCGTCGGTGCTGCGTACATGGTGCGTGTCTTCCCCTCTGCAATCCCCCGAGTTGCGGGAACAGACTGCCAAATGGGACGCCTCATGTGGAAGCGGGGTACCTGAATCGTGTGGTGGGTGTGTCGTAACTATCGCCGGTGCGTCATCCGCTCGTGACAGTTGGTCACGGTCGGTGGCGGTGGAGGCGTCGGCGGCGGTATCGGGCCGGGTGGCGGGCTTGTGGCAGCGCATAGGCTGTGCGGAATCAGCCAGCAGCCAGCGCAGGGGGCAACCGCCATGACGACAGGTCGGCTCGGGCAGCACGCCGCGCCACCGAACGCGGCTTACGCCGGGCAGGTCGTGCACTTCCCGGATCCGGTCCGGGCTTCCCGGCATCCCAGAGGGGTGCGGGTGGACGAGCAGGGCTACCCGGACTTCTCACCGTACGCCCGGGCGGCGGCGGAGATCGCGGATCCGCCCGAGGGGTTCGGCGTGGACGAGCTGCGGCTGACGGACTACGTCTCGGCGAACGCGGCGCTCGCGGCGACGGGCCATGAGCTGTGGGACACGATTCCGGCGGTGGCGACTCCGCACGGCTGGACCTGGCACCACGTGGTGGGCGGTCGTCGGATGGAGCTGGTTCCGGTCGAGGTGAAGGCGTTGCTGCGGCACCACGGTGGGGTCGCCACCGCGGCCGTCGACCAGTCGAAGCGGGGCACGCGGCCGCTGCAGGAGACGCGGCCGGCGCACTTCGGCCTGCCGAAGGGCCGGGTGTCGGTCAGCGAGCAGCAGCTGCTCGGGGTGGAGGAGGATCTCGGCTACCGCCTCCCGGGTGCGTACCGCTCCTTCCTGAAGGCGGCGGGCGGGTGTGCGCCGGTGGGCGCGGCGCTCGACGCGGAGCTGGGTCTTCTGGTGGACCAGCCGTTCTTCACGGTGCGCGAGGAGGCGGGGGTCAATGACCTCGTCTACGTCAACAAGTGCCTGCGTGACCATCTGACGAAGGACTATCTGGGTGTCGCGTTCGTGCAGGGCGGGATCCTCGCGGTGAAGGTGAAGGGCGCGGGGATCGGTTCGGTGTGGTTCTGCGCGTACGACGACGCGCGGGATCAGGACGGGTGGAGCGTGAACGAGCGCGTGGACCGGTTGCTGCTTCCGTGCGGTGAGGACTTCGACGCGTTCCTTCAGCGGCTCGCCGGCAATCCGCCGGAGCTGGAGACGGTGGCGAACCTGATGGTGGACGGCGGCTTCGCGCGTGCCGTGCCCGTGGTCCCGGTGGGGGAGTGAGCTGGCTGTGGTGACCTTCGCGCAGGCGCAGGAGCGCGCCGAGGAATGGATCAACGGTGACGTGCCCGCGTACCACCACCGCGAGGTGCGGGTACGGGAGTTCGAGCTGGGCTTCGTCGTCTGGGCGGAGGACCGTGAGGACGGTCCGACGTCGGACGGCGGCCGGCAGCGGCTCGTGATCGCCCGGGACAGCGGTGAGGCGACGCTGTGGCCGGGGCTGCCGGTGGGTGAGGTGATCCGGCGGTACGAGGAGGAGTACGGCGTCTCGGACGAGGCGCCGGGGGCGGCGGTACCGGCGCCGCCGCAGCGGGTCGATCTGAACGCGACGTCGTTCCTGCTGAGTCCGCCGGAGTGGCTGCAGGACGCGGCGGACAAGCTGGGCCTGCCGCCGAAGGGGCCGAACGCCTCGCAGGCGGGCGGGAGTCTGTCGACGCCGGAGGTGGCCGCCGACCACGAGCCGACGGCGCCGGACGGTGTGCCGGCCGAGAGCCCGCAGAGCCCGCAGAGCCCGCAGAGCCCTCCGAGCAGTCCGTGGGCGGACGCGAACGCGAGCTCGGGCGGTGCGGAGGGGTCCGTGCCGCTGCCGGCGACGGTCTTCGCGCCGCCGCTGTCGGGCGCTGACGACGAGGACACTCCGCTCCCGGTGGTGGGTGCGGACGCGCCGACGGCTCTGATGTCGGCCGGCAGCGCGCTCCCGCCGACGGCGGTGGCGCCGAGGCTCGACCCGAACGCGCCGCCGCCGGACGGGGCGGGGGGTGCTTCGGCTCCGGGGGTTCACTCGGTTCCGGGCGCTCCCGGCGCCCCTTCGGCTCCTGGGGTTCCTGGAGCCCCTTCGGCTCCCGGTGCTCCCGGTGGGGGTGCGACTCCGCCGCCCGCGCCAAATACGTCCCCGGCCGGGGACATCGCGGACGCGGCCACGAGCAAGGCCGTACTGCCGCCGCGCTCCGCCCGGGGTTCGGGGGCCACTCCGCCCCCGCCGCCGCAGGCGCCCGGCGCTCCCGGTACGCCCCCGGGGGGCTACGCACGGACCCAGCTGGTGGCGCAGCTCGGCCCCGACGGCCCCCAGCCGGCCGGTCCGGCAAACCCGCCCGGCGCGCCCAATCCGTCCGGGCCTCCCACGCCTCCGCAGCCCGTGCACCAGGCCGCGACCATGCTCGCGCACCCGAGCCAGGGCGGACCTGGTGCGCCTCCGCCGCCGCCCGCGCCGCCGGGTATGCCCGGTACGTCCGGTGGTGGCGTCGAGCATGCCGCGACGATGCTGGCCCACCCGGGCCCGGGTGGGCCGCCGGCTCCGCCCGGTCCGCCGGGTGCCCCCGGCGCTCCGGGTGGGCCCGGGACTCCGCCCGGTGGTGTGCACCACGCGGCG
>NZ_BMTO01000025.1:0-21652 GCF_014649715.1 Streptomyces lateritius | reverse complement strand
ATGCTGGCGCACCCCGGTCCTGGTGGCCCTCCTGCCCCGCCGGGGCCGCCGCCGTCCGTGCCGGGCACCCCGCCGCCGGCGTACGGGTACCCGCAGCAGCCGGCGGGTCAGCCGACGGTCGGCCCCGGCTATCAGGCCGTGCTGCGCTACCGCGCGCCCGACGGTTCCGAGGCCCAGATCATCCGGCGGTCCGCCCCCGGGACTCCGCACCCGGAGTGGCAGATCCTGCACGAGCTGCGCGCCATGAACGTGCCGCCGCAGCAGGTGCTGGAACTGCACACGGAGCTGGAGTCCTGTGAGCTGCCCGGTGGTTACTGCGCGCGGATGATCCGGGAGACCTGGCCGCAGGCGCGGATCACCAACATCGCGCCGTACGGCAAGGATCACGCGGGCCGTCAGCAGGGCATGCGGCAACTCCTGACCCATCAGGGGGAGTTGCATCAGGTGGCGGACGGTCCGGCGCGCCCCGCCCCGGTGCGGGCGCCGCTGCCGCAGGTGCAGCCGGCCCCGCCGATCCCCCCGGAGGGGATCGCGCAGGAGCTGGCCGGTGCGTTCGGCCCCGGCATCTGCCGGTTCGATCAGCGGGCCGTGTCCCGGCAGGGTGTGCCGGAGCTTGTCGCGCTGACGCTCGTATGGGCGGGTCTGCCGGCCGACTTCGGGCCGTTCTTCTGGGCGCAGCCGGCCCAGCCGGTCGTTCCGACGCTGGCCGAGCTGGCGGCGCAGCGGCAGATCCAGCCGGCCTCGGACGCGGGGTCGTACCTGGTGATCGGCTCGGACTTTGGGCGGGCGATCTGTGTGCAGTACGGGACCGCGCACATCGTGGCCGTACCGGTCGAGGCCGGTCCGGGCGGGCAGCCGGTGCCGCCTCAGTTCGTGAACAGCGGGTTGCCGGAGTTCACGCGTTCGATGGCGCTGCTCGGGCGGATGTGGCGGCTGCGGTTCGGGCTCAATCCGGAGCAGGCGGGTCGCTGGACGGTCGACTTCCAGGCGCAGCTCGCGATGCTGGACCCGGCGGCGCTCTCGTCGCCGGAAAACTGGTGGTCGGTGTTGCTGGAGCAGATGTGGGACGGCCTGCTCTGACCGATTCTGTTCCTGTGTGACCAAAGGCGCCTGACGTGTCGTACACGTCAGGCGTCTTTTGTCCTGTCTGATGTCGCATCCTTGATGTTTGAGGCATGACGGAAGGGGCGTCAGGATGAGTTTCGCTGTCGGACGGGGTCGCGGGTACCGCCCGGAACAGGTCGACCGCCACCTCGCCGCGCTGTCCGAGGAGCGGGACGCGGCCTGGGAGCGGGCCGCGCGGCTGACCGTCCTGGCCGAGGAGATGGAGGCGGAGGCCCTCCGGCTGCGGGAGGTCGTCGCCGCGCTCGCTCCGCAGAGGTACGAGTCCCTGGGCGACCGGGCGCGGGAGATCCTGGAACTGGCCGAGGCGGAGGACGAGTCCCTCGTACGCGCCGCTGAGGCGCAGGCGCAGGCCCTCGCGGAGGCGGCGCAGCGGGCGGGTTCGGAGGCCGCGGAGGCGGCGCGGGCGTACGCCGAACGGCTCCGGTCGGAGGCGGAGTCGGCCGCCCGTACGACCCTGGAGGCGGCCGAGGCCGAGGCCGAGTCGGCCCGGGCGGCGGCCCGCGAGGAGGCGGAGGAGCACCGGGCCGGGGCGCGGGAGGACTTCGAGGAGACGGCCCGCAGGGCGGCCGCGCTCCTGGAGTCGCAGCGCGAGGAGCAGGCGTCCCTGCGGGAGGAGGCCGATCGCGCGACAGCGGCCCGCGAGGCGGAGCAGGAGTCCCGGTACGAGAAGCTGTTCGCCCACGCCGAGTCCGGCCTCGCGGAGTCCCGCCGCGCCTTCGCCGAGACGGAGGAACAGGCGCGCCACGGCCAGGAGGACGCCGAGGCCAGGGCGGCGGAGCTGCTGGCCGAGGCCCGGATGCGGCAGGAGCGGACGGAACGCGCGACGCAGCGGGTCCTGCGGGAGCACGAGGAGGCCCGCGAGGAGATCCACGCCCACATGGCCCACGTCCGCACGGCCCTCGCCTCCCTGACGGGCCGTACGACCTCCACGGACCAGGCCACGGAAACGGGCACGGGCGCGGACCCGGATCCGGGCCGGCGCGGGCGGCGGGGCGGCGACGGCGGCTGACCGGCCACCTGGCGGTGGGCGCCGGCAGGTCCGGCGATACTCTCCTCCCCTCTAGGGGAGGGAACATATGAAGCAGGTGCGCATGCCCGGCCGTCGTCTGACGGCCGTCGCCGTCGCCGCCGTTCTGGCCGCGACGGGGGGCGCCGTGGCCGTGCCGGCCGCCGCCGCGCCGGTGGGGGCGTTCGCCGGGGACGAGCAGCAGACAGCCGTGACGTTTCCACTGAGCTCCACGCTGGTGAGCGCGGGGGAGAGCGGGTTCCTCACGCGGCAGAGCGGGGAGTACTCACAGACGCGATGGATCCGTTACGCCGACGGGTCGTCGACCCCGTTGCCGGTGAGCGCGGACGCGGTGCGCGGTGGCGTCTCCGACGTCGTGGTGACGGGCGATCAGGCAACGAGCCTCACGCAGTGGCGGCGCCTCAAGGTGCACGACATGGCCACCGGCGCGGCACCGGTCGAGATCGATCTCGACCGGCTCGGGCCGAACTACACCTACCGGGGGAACGCCGGCGCCTCCCTCGTGGTTGCCGTCAAGAAGGCCGACGGGACGATGGAGGCCCACCTGGTCGGCAAGACCGGCGATGTGGTGAGCGATCGCACGGTGACCGGCCTGCCTGAAGGGACGGTCGGCTTCTCCATGGCGGCGGCCTCTTCCGGCGCGGCGGCGCTGATCGCGGTCTCCGGTCCGTCGGAGGCCCGCGTGTACCACCGGGTGGCCGTGGACCTCGCGGCCGGCGCGGTCACGGACACCTACCCCACCACGGGGCGGCAGACCCCGTCGGGCGCCGTGTCGTCCACCCACCTGGCGTGGACGGAGGAGAGCCCGCTGGGGATCGTCGTCGCCAAGCGGGGCTCTTCGGAGACCCGGCGGATCCCCGTGACGAACATGTACAACCACCGGTACGGCCTGGTCGGCGACTGGCTGGTGTCCGGATACGCCGCCACGCCCGGCAGCTCCGATCCGACGGACGCGGCGCTCGTCGCCCGCTCCCTCACCGACCCCGGCGTGTCGGTGCGGCTCATGGACCGGCTGTCGTCGCTCGTGCCGGGGCCGAACGGCACGCTGCTGGTGCGCGGCGGCACGGCGGACAGGGGCGAAGGCCTGTACCGCGTCTCGCCCGGCGCGGACGGCCGCCCCGCGGCCGAGCTCGTCAGCGCCCCGGGCGACCCGATCACCGCCGTCCTCGGCTCCGAGGTCCCGCAGGTCGTCGACTTCGACCGCAGCAGCGGCGTGGACTTCACGTGGCGACTCTCGCACCGCAACGCGAAGGTCTTTCTCAGACTGACCCACAAGCGGACCGGCGAGTCGACGGAGAACCTCATCTGGGCTCCGGGCGTCGGTTTCGCCGACCGGGGGGAGCAGACCGTCGGTTGGACCTGGAGCGGCGACTTCCAGGGCGACTGGCTGTCGGAAGCGCCCAACGGCGAGTACTCCTGGGAGTTGGACGTCGAGCCGATCGACCGTTCCGCCGCCCAGGTCACCAGGACCGGCACGCTGACGGTCGTCCGCAAGCCGGCCCCGCACGACTACAGCGACAACGGCACTCCGGACGTCTTCGCGCGGGACTGGTTGGGCCGCCTGTGGAAGGTCGACCCCGACACCCTTTCGAACGTTCCGCTCAACGGTTACGGCCGCGAGGTCGGCAACGGCTGGGAGGGCTACGACCGGCTCGAGTCGGTCGGCGACGTCTCGGGCTCGAACGCGCCCGACACCATCGCCCGTGACCGCAACGGCGGTCTCTGGCTCTTCAGGGGTACGGGCCTCACCCGGACCCCGCTGGAGAGCCGGACGCCCCTCGGCGGTGGCTGGAACACCTACGACCAGCTCGCCGGCGGCAGCGACCTGACCGGCGACGGCCGGGCGGACCTGGTCGCGTTCGACAAGGCGGGCGGCCTGTGGCTGTACAAGGGCGCCGGCTCGGACACGTC
Source organism: Streptomyces lateritius (assembly GCF_014649715.1). Classification (GTDB taxonomy): domain Bacteria; phylum Actinomycetota; class Actinomycetes; order Streptomycetales; family Streptomycetaceae; genus Streptomyces; species Streptomyces lateritius. The sequence continues at coordinate 17,589 of NZ_BMTO01000025.1, read as the reverse complement.
CGTCTACGCGCCGCGCAAGAAGGTCGGCTGGGGCTGGGGGATCTACAACCAGATCACCGCCGTCGGCGATGTGGGCGGCGGCCCGGCTGGCGACCTGCTCGCCCGTGACAAGGCCGGTGTCCTGTGGCTGTACCCGGGCAAGGGCGACGGCACGTTCGCGAGCCGTGTCCGACTCGGCGGCGGCTGGAGCGCGTACACGCACCTCGTGGGCATCGGCGACGCGAACAAGGACGGCCGTCCCGACCTGTACGCGTACGGCCCCGACGGCGCGACGTACCTCTACCGCGGTACGGGCGACTGGCGCGCGCCCTTCGCGGCACGCCAGTTCGCGCAGGTGTACAACCACACGGGCGACAGCTACGACCAGGTGTTCTGAGCCGTCACTCGCCGCCGCGCCGCTCCCCCTCCTCCTCCAGGACGGGGAAGCGGCGCGGCGCCACGATCAGCAGCACCAGCAGGGCCAGGGCCGCCGCGCCCGCCGCGCCGAGGAAGACGTGGTCGACGGCCGCGTCGACCGCTCGGCGCAGGCCGTCGTCGGCGTGGTCCAGGGCGTACGCCAGTGAGTCCAGGTGGGTGCTGCCCCCTAGGTGCGCGGCGAGGACGCCGTTCGCGACGGCGCCGAAGAGGGCCGCGCCGACGCTCTGGCCGACCTGCCGGCAGAAGAGGACGGACGCGGTCGTCGTGCCGCGTTCCTCGTACGGGACGGTCGACTGGACCCCGACGATGAGCGGGAGCTGGAAGAAGCCGAGCGCGCCGCCGAGCAGCAGCATGAGGAGCGCCGGCTGCCAGGGCTCGCCGGGAAACGGGAGCAGGGGGAAGACGAGCAGGACCAGCAGCGCGAGGGTGATGCCGACGACGGCGGTGAGGCGGAAGCCGATGCGGGTGTAGACCCGGTTCGAGAGGGCCGCCGTGACCGGCCAGCTCAGGGTCATCGCCGAGAGGACGAAGCCGGCGGCGATCGGGCCGAGTCCGAGGACGGCCTGGGCGTAGGTGGGAAGGAAGACCGTCGGGGCCACCATCAGCAGGCCGAGCGCGCCGAGGGCCAGGTTGACCGCGGCGATCGTGCGACGGCGCCAGATCCAGCCGGGGATGATCGGTTCGGCCGCGCGGCGCTCGACGAGGACGGTCAGCGCGGCGAGGGCGAACGCGCCGCCGAACAGGCCCAGGGAGGGCGCGGACAGCCAGGGCCAGGCGACCCCGCCCTGGACGAGCGCGGTGAGGAGCAGGGCGCCGGTCGCGAAGATGGCCACGGCGCCGGCCCAGTCGACGGAGGGCCTGCCCGACGAAGTCCCGCCCGCCCCGGAACCCGCTTCCGCTTCCGCTGCCGCCGGTGTCGGGCGTCTGCGGGGCTCCACCAGGAACCGGCCGACCAGCCACAGGGCCACCAGCCCCACCGGCAGGTTGATCAGGAAGATCCAGCGCCAGTCCGCGTACCCCGCGAGCAGACCGCCCGCCGCCGGGCCCGCCACCGAGGCCGTGGCCCAGACGGAGGAGAGCTTCGCCTGGATCTTGGGGCGTTCCCGCAGCGGGTACAGGTCCGCCGCGATCGTCTGGACCGTTCCCTGCAGTGCGCCGCCGCCCAGCCCCTGAACGATCCGGAAGGCGATGAGCGAGGCCATGTTCCAGGCCGCCGCGCACAGCAGGGAGCCGACGAGGAAGAGGACGGTCCCGGCGATCAGGACCGGCTTGCGGCCGAAGGTGTCGCAGAGCTTGCCGTACACCGGCAGTGTCACGGTCACGGCGAGCAGATAACCGGAGAACAGCCAGGAGAACACGGTGAGTCCGCCGAGGTCTCCCACGATCTGAGGGACGGCCGTCGACACGACCGTGCCGTCCAGCGCGGTCAGGCCCATCACCAGCATCAGGCCCGCGACGACCGGGCCGCGCCCGCGCGGAGCGGTGGCCGGGTTCGCGGCCTGCTGAGTCGTCGTCTCGGGCACCCCGTCGTCCCTCTCCCCGCTCCGGCCGATGCGTCGTACATCTAATTCGTCGGCACAGCTTCTCACTCGAACCCAGGGTGGAGAACCGTTTCCAGGAACTGGGCGGGGAGCGAGTCCCGCTGCCAGGACTCGTGCTCAGCCGCGTGCCCCGAACGGTGCCGGGCACGCTGGCCGTGCGCTTTCGCGTCGCGTCCGGGCGGCACACATCGTGTGCGTGGTCCGGGAACGCGAGGGCGGGGTTTCGAACGGTGCGGCTGTCGCCCGCAGGCCGGAAGCCGGTCGCGACCCACGCCCCCGTTCCTCTCTCGGATGCCTGGTCGCCGTGACCGGCGTTCGGAGAACTCCACCCTCGCGCCGAGCCCCCTAGGGGCCCCTCCCCCATAAGAGGCAGGGGCCGTTCGTCCCGGCGGAGGAGGAGAAGGGCGGCCTGCTCTCCTTACCTTGGTCTTACGGATAACCCCCGGGCGGAGAGGGGGAAGCGCACCAGTGACCCTCCGCCCCACCTCCCCAAGACTTGAACCGCGCCCACGCGTGTACGTACATCATCGACATAGGAGACATACGGTGACTTCGGCTGTGACCATCCCCATGCACGGGGGCACTGGAGGGCGTACGGCCGTCGCCGCGCGGGCGCGCCAGGTCGTCAAGGCGTACGGTGCCGGCGAGACCCGGGTCGTCGCGCTCGACCACGTCGACGTGGACATCGACCGCGGGCAGTTCACCGCGATCATGGGACCCTCGGGCTCCGGCAAGTCGACCCTGATGCACTGCCTCGCCGGTCTCGACACCGTCACCAGCGGACAGATCTTCCTCGACGAGACCGAGATCACCGGCCTCAAGGACAAGAAGCTCACCCGACTGCGCCGCGACCGCATCGGCTTCATCTTCCAGGCGTTCAACCTGCTGCCGACCCTGAACGCGCTCGAGAACATCACGCTCCCGATGGACATCGCGGGTCGCAAGGCCGACGCCGAGTGGCTCGACCGGGTCGTGACGACCGTCGGCCTCGCCGACCGGCTGAGACACCGCCCCACCCAGCTCTCCGGCGGGCAGCAGCAGCGCGTCGCCGTGGCCCGCGCGCTCGCCGCCCGCCCCGAGATCATCTTCGGCGACGAGCCGACCGGAAACCTCGACTCCCGCGCCGGAGCCGAGGTGCTGGGCTTCCTGCGGCAGTCCGTGGACGAGCTGGGCCAGACCATCGTGATGGTCACCCACGACCCCGTCGCCGCCAGCCACGCCGACCGTGTCCTCTACCTCGCGGACGGCCGGATCGTCGACGAGATGTTCCGGCCCACCGCCGACGCCGTCCTCGACCGCATGAAGGACTTCGACGGCCGGGGGCGGACGTCATGACCGTGCTCAAGACCTCGCTGCGCAACTTCTTCGCGCACAAGGGCCGTATGGCGCTCTCCGCCGTCGCCGTCCTGCTCTCCGTGGCGTTCGTCAGCGGCACCCTGGTGTTCACGGACACCATGAACACCACCTTCGACAAGCTCTTCGCCTCGACCGCCTCCGACGTCACCCTCAGCCCCAAGGACGCGGCGGTCGACGACGAGACGCCTCAGACCGGCCGGCCCGAGACGCTGCCCGCCTCCCTCGTGGAGCGGGTGCGCGCCGCCGAGGGCGTCGAGGCCGCCCAGGGCTCGGTCATCTCGCTGAGCGTGACCGTGGTGGACGCCCGGAACAAGAACGTCGGCCCCACCAGCGGCGCCCCGACCATCGCCGTCAACTGGTCCGCCAACGAGCTGCGTTCGGTGGATGTGACCTCCGGCCATGAACCGCGCGGACCCACCGAGGTGATGGTCGACGGCGACACCGCCGAGAAGCACGGGCTGAAGATGGGCGACGAGCTGCGCACCATCGCCGTCACCGGCGACTTCAAGGCACGGATCTCCGGCATCGTCGACTTCAAGGTCACCAACCCCGGCGCCACCGTCGTCTACTTCGACACCGCCACCGCCCAGCGCGAACTCCTCGGCAAGGAGGGCCTCTTCACCCAGATCACGGCCGACGCCGCGCCCGGCGTCAGCGACGAGACGCTGAAGGCGAACATCGTCGCCGCGGTCGGCGGCGGGTACACGCTCCAGACCGCCGCCGAGGTCGCGGACGCGGGCCGCGAGGACGTCGCCGGCTTCCTCGACGTCATGAAGTACGCGATGCTCGGCTTCGCCGGGATCGCCTTCCTCGTCGGCATCTTCCTCATCGTCAACACCTTCTCCATGCTGGTCGCCCAGCGCACCCGCGAGATCGGCCTCATGCGGGCCATCGGATCCAGCCGCAAGCAGGTCAACCGGTCCGTGCTCGTCGAGGCGCTGTTCCTCGGCGTCGTCGGCTCGATCGCCGGCGTGGCGGCCGGGGTCGGACTCGCGATCGGCCTGATGGAGCTCATGAGCTCCATGGGCATGGAACTGTCCACCGACGACCTGACCGTCCGCTGGACGACGCCCGCCCTCGGCCTCCTCCTCGGCGTGATCGTCACCGTCCTCGCCGCGTACATCCCCGCCCGCCGGGCCGGGAAGATCTCCCCGATGGCCGCCCTGCGCGACGCCGGCACCCCGGCCGACGGCCGGGCGGGACGCGTACGGGGCGGGCTCGGTCTGCTCCTCACGGCCGGCGGTGCCGCCGCCCTGTGGACCGCGACCCAGGCCGAGAAGGCCTCCGCCGGCTCCCTCTGGCTCGGCCTCGGCGTCGTCCTCTCCCTCATCGGCTTCATCGTCGTCGGACCGCTCCTCGCGGGCGGGGTCGTCCGGGTACTAGGCGCCGTCGTCCTGCGTGTCTTCGGCCCCGTCGGGCGGATGGCCGAGCGCAACGCGCTGCGCAACCCGCGCCGGACGGGAGCGACCGCCGCCGCCCTGATGATCGGGCTCGCGCTGGTCGCCTGCCTGTCGGTCGTCGGGTCGTCCATGGTCGCCTCGGCCACCGAGGAGCTGGACCGCTCGGTCGGCGCGGACTTCATCGTCCAGTCCACCAACGGGCAGCCGGTCATGCCGCAGGCGCAGGCCGCCCTGGAGAGGTCGCCGGGCCTGAGCCACGTCACCGAGTACAAGTGGGTCGAGGCGACGATCACCGACCCGAACGGCAAGGCCGTGAAGAAGGGCCTGGTCGCCGCCGACCCGACGTACGCCAAGGACCTGCGCCGGGACACCACCGCGGGCACCCTCGCGAAGGCGTACGACGAGAACGCGATGTCCGTGGGCAGCGACTACGCCACCGAGCACGGCGTGAAGGTCGGCGACGTCCTGACCGTCGCCTTCAAGGGCGGCGAGAGCGCGAAGCTCACGGTCGCGGCGATCACCTCGGACGAGAACAACGTCGACAAGGGCGCCATGTACACCGGCATCACCACCGCCGCGCGGTACCTGCCCGCCGACAAGCTCCCCAAGAGCATGATCATGTTCGCGACGGCCGAGGACGGCAAGGAGGCCGAGGCGTACGCGGCCCTCAAGGAGTCGCTCGCCGCCTACCCGCAGTACAAGGTGCAGAACCAGGCCGACTACAAGCAGGACCTGAAGGACCAGGTCGGCCAGCTGCTCAACATCGTGTACGGCCTGCTGGCCCTGGCGATCATCGTCGCCGTGCTCGGCGTGGTGAACACGCTCGCGCTGTCGGTGGTCGAGCGGACCCGGGAGATCGGCCTGATGCGGGCCATCGGCCTCTCGCGCCGCCAGCTGCGCCGCATGATCCGCCTCGAATCGGTGGTCATCGCGCTCTTCGGCGCCCTGCTGGGGCTCGGCCTGGGCATGGGCTGGGGCACGGCGGCCCAGAAGCTGCTGGCCCTGGAGGGGCTCGGGATCCTGGAGATCCCGTGGCCGACGATCATGACGGTCTTCGTCGGCTCGGCGTTCGTGGGGCTGTTCGCGGCGCTGGTCCCGGCCTTCCGCGCGGGGCGGATGAACGTCCTGAACGCCATCGCGACGGAGTAGTCCGGCGAAGCACTCCGGCTGCGAACCGTGTACGGCCCCCGGTGCGTCCCCCGGGGGCCGTACGCGTGTGTCGCCCTCAGACGGTGAGCACCGGCACGTCGTAGAGCGGGATGTGCTTGTCCCGGGTGACGAGGGTGAGCCCCTCGGTCTGGGCCTGGGCGATCAGTATCCGGTCGAAGGGGTCGCGGTGGTGGGGCGGGAGCTGCCCGGCGCGGATGCCGTGGAGCCCTGTGACGGGGAGGGCCTTGAGCTGGCAGTCCCGGGCCCGCTCCGGCAGGTCCGGAGGACCTTCGAGCTTGCCGAGCGCTTGTTTGACGGCCAGCTCCCAAGGCGTCACGGCGCTGACGTAGGCGAGGGCCTCCGTGTCGAGGAGGTCCTTGGTCTCGTCCGACAGTTGGGGGGAGTCGAGCAGCCACCACACGACGACGTGGGTGTCGACGAGGAGTTTCACCCGGCGGAGCCCTCCGGGCGCAGGCCGAACGCCTCGGCGAAGCCGGGGTCGTCGGAGAGGTCGTCGAAGTCGTCACGGAAGACGACGGGCTCGGTGAGGGAACCGCGCGCGGTCCGCCGGACCTTGGAGGCCAGCGGGATCACCTTCGCGACCGGCTCGCCGGACTTGCTGATGATCACCTCCTCGCCCGTGGCAACCACTTCCAGGATCTTCGAGAAGTGGGTCTTCGCCTCGTGGACGTTGTACTGCCGGGCTGCTTCCATGGCGGCCTCTCACAGCTAGGCGGACTAAGTTATGGACTTAGCTTAGAGGTGGGCGCCGATCGGGGGCCAGCTCTCCCACTCCACCGAGTGAACGCTTTCACCCGCGCCGGTGAGCCGGCCACGTCGTAGGCTGGGAGCACCCGGCCGTCGTGCCGGGACCCCCGGCCCGTCACACGTGCCGGGCTGTTCGCGTTGCCCGTTTATCCCCGCTTGACCACCCCGGGATGGAAGTCCATGAGTCTGCACGGTCTGCTTGACGTCGTCGTCAAGGACGCGGCCCTCGCCGAAGCGGTGAAGGCCGCCGCCGACGGCAACCGCATGCACGTGGACCTGGTCGGCCCGCCGGCCGCGCGTCCGTTCGCGGTGGCCGCGCTGGCCCGGGAGGCGGGCCGTACGGTGCTCGCCGTCACCGCCACCGGCCGGGAGGCCGAAGACCTGGCCGCGGCGCTGCGCGGCCTCCTCGACCCCGACACGGTCGTCGACTACCCCTCCTGGGAGACGCTGCCGCACGAACGGCTCTCCCCCCGCTCCGACACCGTCGGCCGCCGCCTCGCGGTGCTGCGCCGGCTCGCCCACCCCTCGCCGGACGACCCGGCCGCCGGGCCGGTGCGGGTGGTCGTCGCCCCCGTACGGTCCGTGCTCCAGCCCCAGGTCAAGGGGCTCGGCGACCTGGAGCCGGTGGCCCTGAGGACCGGGCAGACCGCCGATCTGAACGAGGTCGTCGAGGGCCTCGCGGCCGCCGCCTACTCCCGGGTGGAGCTGGTCGAGAAGCGCGGCGAGTTCGCCGTCCGCGGCGGCATCCTGGACGTCTTCCCGCCGACCGAGGAGCACCCGCTCCGGATCGAGTTCTGGGGCGACGACGTCGAGGAGATCCGTTACTTCAAGGTCGCCGACCAGCGCTCCCTGGAAGTGGCCGAGCACGGCCTGTGGGCGCCGCCCTGCCGCGAGCTGCTGCTGACCGATTCCGTACGGGAGAAGGCCCGGGCCCTCGCCGAGCTCCACCCGGAGCTGGGCGAACTGCTCGGCAAGATCGCCGAGGGGATCGCGGTGGAGGGCATGGAGTCCCTCGCGCCCGTCCTGGTCGACGACATGGAGCTGCTGCTCGACGTGCTGCCCAAGGGCTCCATGGCCGTGGTCTGCGACCCCGAGCGGGTCCGCACCCGGGCCGCGGACCTGGTCGCGACCTCGCAGGAGTTCCTCCAGGCCTCCTGGGCGGCGACCGCCGGCGGAGGCGAGGCCCCGATCGACGTCGACGCGGCCTCCCTGTGGGGGATCGCGGACGTACGGGACCGGGCGCGCGAGCTCGACATGATGTGGTGGTCGGTCTCCCCGTTCGCCGCCGACGAAGAGCTCGACGCGACGGTGACATCAGCCGGCGAGCCGGCGGGCCTCAAGCTCGGGATGCACGCCCCGGAGACGTACCGCGGCGACACCGCCCGCGCGCTCGCCGACACCAAGGGCTGGCTGGCCGACGGCTGGCGCACGGTCTATGTCACGGAGGCGCACGGCCCGGCCGCCCGCACGGTCGAGGTCCTCGGCGGTGAGGGGATCGCGGCCCGTCTCGACGCCGACCTGACGGAGATCTCGCCGTCGGTCGTGCACGTGGCGTGCGGCTCGATCGACTACGGCTTCGTCGACCCGGCGCTCAAGCTCGCCGTCCTGACCGAGACGGACCTGTCGGGGCAGAAGGCGGCCGGCAAGGACGGTCAGCGGATGCCGGCCAAGCGGCGCAAGACGATCGACCCGCTGACCCTGGAGGTCGGCGACTACATCGTGCACGAGCAGCACGGCGTCGGCCGGTACATCGAGATGGTCCAGCGCACGGTGCAGGGCGCCACCCGCGAGTACCTCCTCGTCGAGTACGCGCCGGCCAAGCGCGGCCAGCCCGGCGACCGGCTCTACATCCCCACCGACCAGCTGGAGCAGGTCACCAAGTACGTGGGCGGCGAGGCGCCGACGCTGCACCGGCTCGGCGGCGCGGACTGGACGAAGACCAAGGCGCGAGCGAAGAAGGCGGTCAAGGAGATCGCCGCCGACCTGATCAAGCTGTACTCGGCCCGTATGGCGGCGCCCGGGCACGCCTTCGGCCCGGACACCCCCTGGCAGCGCGAACTGGAGGACGCCTTCCCGTACGTGGAGACGCCCGACCAGCTGTCCACCATCGCCGAGGTGAAGGAGGACATGGAGAAGACGGTCCCCATGGATCGTCTGATCTGCGGCGACGTCGGCTACGGCAAGACCGAGATCGCGGTCCGGGCGGCCTTCAAGGCGGTCCAGGACGGCAAGCAGGTCGCCGTCCTCGTCCCGACGACGCTGCTTGTGCAGCAGCACTTCGGGACCTTCTCGGAGCGGTATTCGCAGTTCCCCGTCGTCACACGCGCGCTCAGCCGCTTCCAGTCGGAGAGCGAGTCCAAGGCGACGCTGGAGGGGTTGCGGGACGGTTCGGTCGACATCGTCATCGGCACGCACCGCCTGTTCTCGTCCGAGACCAAGTTCAAGGACCTGGGGCTGGTCATCGTCGACGAGGAGCAGCGCTTCGGTGTCGAGCACAAGGAGCAGCTGAAGAAGCTGCGGGCCAACGTCGACGTCCTGACGATGTCGGCCACCCCCATCCCCCGTACGCTCGAGATGGCGGTGACGGGCATCCGCGAGATGTCGACGATCACCACCCCGCCGGAGGAGCGGCACCCGGTCCTCACCTTCGTCGGCCCGTACGAGGAGAAGCAGATCGGCGCGGCCGTCCGGCGTGAACTGCTGCGCGAGGGTCAGGTCTTCTACATCCACAACCGGGTCGAGTCGATCGACCGGGCGGCGGCCCGGCTGCGGGAGATCGTCCCGGAGGCCCGGATCGCCACCGCCCACGGCCAGATGGGCGAGAGCGCACTGGAGCAGGTGGTGGTGGACTTCTGGGAGAAGAAGTTCGACGTGCTGGTCTCCACGACGATCGTCGAGTCCGGCATCGACATCTCCAACGCCAACACGCTCATCGTCGAGCGCGGTGACAACTTCGGCCTCTCGCAGCTGCACCAGCTGCGCGGCCGGGTCGGCCGTGGCCGCGAGCGGGGTTACGCGTACTTCCTGTACCCGCCGGAGAAGCCGCTGACCGAGACCGCGCACGAGCGGCTGGCGACGATCGCGCAGCACACCGAGATGGGCGCCGGCATGTACGTGGCGATGAAGGACCTGGAGATCCGCGGCGCGGGCAATCTGCTCGGCGGCGAGCAGTCCGGTCACATCGCGGGCGTCGGCTTCGACCTGTACGTACGGATGGTGGGCGAGGCGGTCGCGGACTACCGGGCGCAGATGGAGGGGGGCGCCGAGGAGGAGGCCCCGCTGGAGGTCAAGATCGAGCTCCCGGTCGACGCCCATGTGCCGCACGACTACGCGCCGGGCGAGCGGCTGCGCCTGCAGGCGTACCGCGCCATCGCCTCGGCGAACTCGGAGGAGGACGTCAAGGCGGTACGGGAGGAGCTCACCGACCGCTACGGCAAGCTGCCCGAGCCGGTCGAGAACCTGCTCCTCGTGGCCGGTCTGCGGATGCTGGCGCGGGCCTGCGGGGTCGGTGAGATCGTTCTGCAGGGTCCGAACATCCGCTTCGCGCCGGTGGAGTTGCGCGAGTCGCAGGAGCTGCGGCTCAAGCGGCTCTACCCGCGCACGGTCATCAAGCCGGCGGTCCACCAGATCCTGGTGCCCCGGCCGACGAGCGGCAAGATCGGCGGAAAGCCGGTGGTGGGGCGCGAACTGCTCGCGTGGACGGGCGAGTTCCTGACGACGATCCTCGGGTCGTAGGGGAGGGTCGTCCGGGGCCGTCCGGGGCCGTCCAGGGCCGGTCGTGGGCGGGGCCGGCCCCGGGACGACCCTTCGGGGCCGTCAGAGGGCGTCGAGGTCCAGGGCCTGGGCCATCGCGCGGTACCCCGCGTCGCCCGGGTGGAGGTGGTCGCCCGAGTCGAAGGCCGGGAGCATGCGGTCCGGGTCGGCGGGATCGGCGACGACGCGGTCGAAGTCGGCCACGGCGTCGTACGCGCCCGACGTGCGGATCCAGTGGTTGACGGCGTCGCGCTTGGCCTCGTTGACCGGGGTGTCGTAGACCGAGCCCTTGATCGGGGTCAGCGTCGCACCGACGATCCTGACGCCCTTGGCGTGGGCCTGCCGGATCAGCTCGCGGTGGCCCTCGACGAGCTGCTCGACGGTCACCTCCGGGGTGGTGGGCTGGCCCGGGACGCTCAGGCCGCTTCCGCCGATGTCGTTGATGCCCTCCAGGACGATGACGGTGCGCACGTTCGGCTCGGTGAGCACGTCCTTCTTGAAGCGCTCGATGCCCTTCTCGCCCGCCCAGGCCCAGTCGTTGGTGACCTGGTTGCCGGCGATGCCGTGGTTGACGACGCCACGCGGCTTTCCGGCGGCGGCGAAGCGCTCGGCCAGCTCGTCGGGGTAACGGTCGTTCGCGTTCAGGCCGGAGCCGACGCCGTCGGTGATCGAGTCGCCGAAGGTGACGACGCCGTCCCGGCGCGGGGCCTGACCGCCGGACACCTCGACGCCGGAGAGGTAGTACCAGGAGTCGCTGGACTCCTTGAACGCCGTCCCGTCCCGGTCGGAGCGGTGGTCGCCGTCCGCGCGGTAACTGGTGGCGGAGGAGAAGGTGTGGAAGGTGGCGGGTCCGGTCTCCTCGGCGAGGTAGAGCGTGACCGTCACCGATTCCAGGGCGGCCACCGCGAACGGCACACCGTCGCTGTACGCGGTGGCGCCGACGGGGATCGTCACGGAGCGGCCCTTGCCGAAGGACAGCTGCCGGACCGAGCCGGCCTTCACCGAGGCGCCCTCGGCGGTGCGTGCCACGGTGGCGCCCGTGACCCGCAGCGGCTTCGTGCCGTAGCGGTTGGAGAGCTCGATACGGGCCTTGGTGCCGCCGGTGGTGACCCGGACCACCTGGCGGACCGTGTGGTCGGAGAAGCCCTGCTGCGACCAGTTCGGGGCGAAGGGGGCGGTCGGGTACTGCGGCGAGGTGGCCCAGGCGCCGCGCCACGACCCGTCATGGCGGTGCTCGGCGGCCACGGCGGTGGTGCCGGTACCGAAGGTGGTGCCGGCACCGAACCCGGCTCCGGCTCCGGCCCCGGCTCCGGTGAGGGGGAGCGCGGTCAGCGTGGCTGCGGCTAAGAGGGTGACGCCCGTGCGGCGTACGGACTTCGTGAAAGTCATCGTGGTCATGCACGTGACCAAGTGGAGATCGACTCCGGTTATTCCCCCGGGGGTTGGGGCGCGTCGTCCGCGAAGAGCAGCCGGGCGAGGGTGCGGAAGACCTCCTCGGGGTCCTGTTCGCCGATCGGCCCTTCGAGGTTGTGGCTGAGCAGGAGCGTCGCGAAGCCGTGCGCGAGCGACCAGGCCGCCACGCCCGCGAGGCGCGGGTCGGTGCCCCGGGTGCCGCCGCCGGGCAGTCCGGCCACACCGGCCCGGAGCCGGTCGCCGGCGCGCTCCTTGGCGGCGAGCAGGTCCGGGTCGTCGGGGCGGTGCAGGTCGGGCTGGAACATCACCTGGAAGTGCGCCGGGTGGTCGGCGGCGAAGCGGACGTACCGCACGCCCGCGTCCTTCAGGTCCGCCGCCTCGCCGAGCGCCACCGCCAGCAGGTCGAAGCCCTCGGTCGCGACGGCGGTGAGCAGGCCCGCGCGGTCCTTGAAGTGGTGGGCCGGGGCGGCGTGCGAGACGCCGGCGCGGCGGGCCAGATCGCGCAGGCTCAGGGCGGACGGGCCCTCGGTGGCGATGACGTCGAGGGCGGCGGTCAGGACGGCCTGCCGCAGGTCGCCGTGGTGGTAGGTGCGCCGACTGCTCATGACAGCAGCCTACGCCAAATCTAGGCATTGACAAGTTTGCCGGACGAGAGCAATCTAGGCGGTGACAAGATGAGATGCGAGACGCAGGAGGAAGCCATGACCGCGGAGACCGCACACGCGTCGAACGTGGAGCCCGGACGCGTGCGGCAGATGTGGCATCTGCTGGAACCCCTGCACGCGCTGCTCTACTACGCCCCCGAGGCCTTCGAGGAGGCCGCCGCCCTCGGTCACGACGTCGAGGAGCGCTGGCCCGGCTACTTCGCCTGGCGCGCCGCGCCCCTGGGCCCGGCCGGGGCGGAGCGGGTGGCGTCCGCGTTCTACAGCTTCAGCCCGTCGATGGTCGCCCGGTACGTGCCCGAGGTCTGGCGCACGGCCCCGCCCGCCGATGTGCTCGCCGCCCGGCTGCGCGCCGTGGACCGGGCCTACCGCTCGGTCCTCGGCGCCGCCACCGTCGAGGGGCCAGAGCTGGCCGAAGCCGCCGCCCTCGCCCGGCGCGTCGCCGAGGCGGCCCCGACCGCCGGCCGGCCCCTGGCGGCCGCCAACGCCGAACTGCCCTGGGCGGACGCACCGCACCTGGTCCTCTGGCAGGCGGCGACGCTGCTGCGCGAACACCGCGGCGACGGTCACGTGGCCGCGCTGCTCGCGGCCGGGCTCGACCCGGTCGAGGCCCTGGTCTCCTTCGCGGCGGTCGGCGCGGCCTCGGAGAAGACCTTCGAGAGCCGTGGCTGGAGCGCCGCCGAATGGGGTGCGGCCCGGGAGCGCCTCGCCGCCCGGGGACTGCTGGCCGCCGACGGCACGGCCACCGAGGCCGGACGCGCCCTGCGCGCGGAGGTGGAGCTGCGTACGGACCGCCTGGCCGCGGCCCCCTGGGCCGCCCTCGGCCCCGGGGACACCACGCGACTCGCCGAACTCCTGGGCGGTCCCTGGCTGGCCGTCATCGGCTCCGGACTGCTCCCGGCCGAGAACACCCTGGGCATCGGGAAGATCTGAGGACCGCCGATTGACTGAGGCCGGGCCGGGCCGGGCGGGGCGCGGCCGCGGAGTGTGCGAGGCACTCCGCGGCCGGAGGTGTCGTGGGCGGGATCGTCAGGCCGAGGGAGGCGGCGGCGGAGGCGGCTGCTCCGGCGAGTCCTTCCTGCCGAGCCTGTCCTTCATGTGCTGCTGTGCCCGGTCGACCTTGTCCGCGTGCTTGTTGCCGGTTCTCTTGTCGACCATGTCCCCGGCGCGATCGATCCCTTGCTGGGTCTTGTCCGGGTGCTGGCCCATCATCTCTTTGAGCTTGTCCATGATCCCCATGCGCACTGACTCCTTCGGAAGGGGGGCATACAGCGCATTCGACGCTACGCGCCCCCGGCCGTTTCCGCGCGCTGAGCGACTTGATGGTCTGGACCATGAAGGGGCGTGGCTAGGATCCCGGCGTGCTCAGCTACCGCAGGACCACCCCGCCCCTGGCCGCCCTCGCCGCAGCCGCCGTCCTCGCGACGGCCGGCTGTACGACGCCCGCCGACCGTTCCCCGACCGAGGGCGCCCCCGGCCCCGCCGGCTCCGCGCTCGCCGCCGTGGACACGCTCACCGTCAAGGGCCGCGCGCCGAAGACCGGCTACGACCGGGAGAAGTTCGGCCGCGCCTGGGCCGACGTCGACGCCAACGGCTGCGGAACCCGCGACGACATCCTCAAGCGCGACCTCACCGGCGTCCGCTTCAAGGAGGGCCGCTGCAAGGTCGCCTCCGGGGTTCTCGCCCACGACCCGTACACCGGTGGACGCGTCGACTTCGTACGGGGCCGCAGCAAGGTCGACATAGACCACCTCGTCGCGCTCTCCGACGCCTGGCAGAAGGGCGCGCAGCGGTGGGACGCGGACAAGCGGCGACGGTTCGCCAACGATCCGCTCAACCTCCTGGCCGTCGACTCGACCGCCAACCGCCGCAAGTCCGACGGGGACACCGCCACCTGGCTGCCGCCCAACAAGGCGTACCGCTGCACCTACGTGGCCGCGCAGGTCGCGGTGAAGAAGAAGTACGGGGTGTGGGTCACGCGTGGCGAGCGCGACGCGATGAAGCGCGTCCTGGGCACCTGTCCCGAGCAGCGGCTGCCATAGGGGGTGCCGCTGCCGAAAAGCGGTTGGTGCGCGTGCGAGTGATCGTTAACCTGCCCCGATGGAGCTGAACATAACGACCCTCGCCGAACGTCCCGAACTGCAGGGCCGGATGTGGCAGATGAAGGATCTCTGGCCGGAGTTCACGCTCCACGACCCGGTCGGCTGGGGGTACATGGCGCGGATCGTGACGGAGCTGCCCGAGTACGTCCTCGTGGCCACCGACGCCGAGGGCGAGGTCGTAGCCCGTGCGTTCAGCGTGCCGTTCCAGCTCCAGGCGGAGGGCCGCCGTGCGTTGCCCGCGCGCGGGTGGGACCAGGTGATGCTGTGGGCGTTCTCCGACCTGCGCCACGGCCGCACCCCGGACACCGTCAGCGCGATCGAGGTGTGCGTCGACACCGGTGCGCTGGGCAAGGGTCTCTCGGGGCGGATGCTCGCCGCGATGCGCGACAACGCCGAGCGCCTCGGTTTCACCGAGGTCGTCGCCCCGGTCCGGCCCAACGGCAAGCACCTGGAGGCCGCGGCCTCCATCGACGAGTACGCCTTCCGCACCCGCGAGGCGGACGGGCTGCCGCACGACCCCTGGCTGCGCGTCCACGTCCGCGCCGGCGGCACCATCGAGCGGGTCGCTCCGGCCTCGATGACGATTTCCGGCTCCCTCGAGGAGTGGCGCGCGTGGACGGGGCTGCCGTTCGACACCGACGGCCCCGTGGAGGTGGCCGGCGCCCTGGTGCCGGTGCACTGCGAGGCCTCGCGCGGCTACGCCGTCTACGTCGAGCCGAACGTGTGGGTCCGGCACCGGCTCTAGCTTCTCGGCCGAAGCTGTTCGGCGGTGCTGCGCAGGGTCGATCCCCTCCTGTGACCGACCCGGGAGGCGACGTACCGGGAGGGGGGATGTACCGTACGGCGTCCCTGCCGTATGCCCCGCCCCGGAGAGGTCACCGATCGTGAACCAAGCCGTCGCCGTCGAGAGTGCGGACCCGAGTCCGACGCCGCCGGTCCATGAGCCCGCCCTGCCCGGTATACGGGCCCGGCTGGCCCTAGCGGTCGTGCCGCTCCTGAGCCTTGGGGTGTTCGGTTTCGTACCCTCCCTGGTCCTCGCCCTGCGCCGGGGCACGCGCGGCGACTGGCTGGCCGCCGTCGTCTTCACCGCGCTGTCGGTCGCCTGGTCGTTCCAGATCGCGCTGACGCCCGAGGAGACGCACGGCGCCCAGTACGCGCTGGACGTCCTGCTGCTGCTGGGCGCCTCGGTCGCCGCGGCGGTCCACTGCCTGGTCGTCCGTCCCGCCCGCACACGGGCGGTGCCCGCGCAGGCGGCGCTTACGGAGGCCGCACCCGCCGGGACCGCGCCTGTCGCGCCCGTCGCCCACGTCGAAGCGACGTCCCTCGAAAAGGCCGCCGAGGCCGCGCCTGCCGAGGCCGCGCCCGCTCCCACCGCGCCGTCGCTCACGAAGTCGGACGACACGAAGTCGGACGACACGAAGACGGACGACACGAAGACGGCGGGCCCGAACGCATGAAGACCCGACGAACCTGGCGCAATACGGCCAAGCAGGCCGATTCCTCCGCGACTTCCCGCGTCCCCCGCGTACTCGCCTCGGCAGCCGGCGCGCTGCGCGGCCGCGCCGGCTGGACGGTGGCGAGCGCCGCCGTCCTGGCCCTCGGCCTCCTCGCCGTCTGGATCTTCGTCGGCGGCAAGCAGGACGGGCCGCCCGACCCGAGGGCCCGCCAGTACAAGGACTTCGACGCCTGCCTCCTCACCGACGAGAAGGGCATCGTGACCGGCGCGCCGGCCGCCCCCGTCTGGGAGGGCATGCAGCAGGCGTCCGGGGAGACTCAGGTCCGCGTCACCTTCGTGCCCGTGATGGGTGAGCAGTCGGTGGCCAACGTCCAGCCCTTCTTCAACGGTCTGATGCAGCGTCAGTGCGATGTCGTCCTCGCGTCCGGCGCCCCCCAGGTGAAGGTCACCGAGGAGGGGGCCAAGAAGCACCCGAAGGTTCGATTCGTCGTCGTGGACGGCTCGTCGGGCGCCGGAAACGTCACGCTGGTGACGTCGGGCGAAGGCCTCAAGAAGGCGGTGGCGGACGCTGTCAGACGGGCCGTCAAGGACGCTGCTCCGTAACGGTCAAGCACCAGTTCCCCTTGGCAGGTAAAGATCTTATAAAGAGCCGGATCTCAAGTGGAACTGACGTACGCGCATCGGGCAGGCTCACGGGGCTCTATTGGCAACGTGATAGCAAAGGCTCCCCATGCGTGTTCGCTGGGTCCGTAGCCCTCGGCTGTTTCCACCGGGTCGTTCCGGTAGGCGCAGACTGAGGGCTACGGCTCTTTTCGTTCTTGTCTTCTTCTCCGGCATGCTCACCACCGAGACGGCGATGGCCATGGGGGCCACGCTCTCGCCGGTGAAGATGCCCCAACTCTCCCTCTCCGGGCTCTGGAAATGGATCAACGAGAACCCTCTGGACACCCCTGACCAGCAGGGCGGTACCGCCCGTGGCAAGGGGCACCACGCCTCCTCGGACGCCACGAGCGCCGAGGGTGATGCCGGGCGCAAGCCGGGCAAGGGCAAGGGTGAGCTCGATGCGTTCGAGCGGCCGAACGAGCGCCCGGGCACGTCGAAGACCGGTGCTGCCAAGGGCGACGCCAAGAGCTTCGACGCCCGCACGAGCAAGCGGGATGCGAAGAAGTCGACGGCGACGTCCGACTTCTACGTCAACGCCGACGGCTCCACGACCGTGCGTCACTTCGCGGGCCGTACCAACTTCAAGGGCGCGGACGGTTCCTGGAAGCCGATCGACACCCGGCTGACCGAGGACACCGACGGCCGTCTGCAGCAGCGCGCCAACTCCCTGGATGTCGAGTTCGCGCAGGACGCCTCGGACCAGCAGCTGGCGTCGGTCGACTTCGGCGCCGGGCGCTCGCTCGGGTACGCGCTGAAGGATGCCGCAAAGGCCGAGCCCACGGTGGCCGCGAACGGCACGGTGACCTACGCCGATGTGTTGCCGGACACCGATGTGCAGCTGGTGCCGCTGGCGGAGGGCTTCAAGGAGAACGTCGTCCTGCGCTCGCCGCAGGCGGCGAACTCCTGGAC
>NZ_BMTO01000024.1 GCF_014649715.1 Streptomyces lateritius | reverse complement strand
CGGTGCAGGGAACCGATCACCTTCCCCGTGGCGACTTCCAGGGCCGCGAACAGGGTGGTGGTGCCGGCCCGGACGTAGTCGTGGCTGCGGCGCTCGGGAACCCCTACTCACCACCCGCTTTTGCTTGTTGCTTGTCTTGTCGCTTGTCGCCCCGCAGGTCAGGGGTGGTCTTCGCCTCCTGCGCGCGCGACCGTGAATACGGCCGGCGGTTGTGGGCTCCGCCAGGGGAAGTCTTCGGGCTTTCCGAGGACGAGTTGGACCACGAGGGCAGCCGGCTCTCTGTTCTGCACCAGCTCAGGCGGATTCGCGGGAAGTTCATCTTTGCCCTCCCGGAGGGAGGAAAGGTTCGCGATGTTCCATTGCCTTCAGCCGTGGCGGACCTTCCCCAGGCCCATTCGGAGAAGTACCCGCCCGGCAAGGTCACGTTCCCTCGGAGGAGGCCTGACGGGCCGTTCGTGACGAAGTCGCTCATTTTCACGGGCGACCAGCGACCAAGTCCGGGTGAGTCACTTCCCCACCGTGCACCCGGGGATCGTGATCACGGCCCACAGGCGGCCCAGTAGGCAGTAAAACGGCCCCGCCCGACAAGGAAATTGCTGGTCGGGCCTACGCCGCCGCAATTCGCGAGACTCCATCTACTTCTGGCCGATCTACACGGGCGCGGCGATCCCCATGGACCAGTGGCGCAGCAGGATGCGGCTGGACACCTGGGTCTAGCCGGGGCGGCGCGGCCGCCCGGTCGCGGTCCGGTAACAAGCGTCTCGGCTGTCACTCCTGTCACCTAGGTTGGAAGGATCACCTGGGGAGGGGAGGCGCAGCCATGCGCAGTGGGGTCAAGGTCGCGATCGTCGGGGGGGTCTTCGTCGTCGTCGCGGGCGGAGTCGGATACGGGGGCTACAACCTCTGGAACGGGATCAATGGCGGCGCGGACGTGGGCTCCCGGTCGGGGACCGAGGAGAAGCGGTCCGGGCCCCTCACCGAGGACGAGGTGACGGGCACCGCCGAGGAGTTCCTGGCCGCGTGGGCCGCCGGGGAGTCGGACCGGGCCGCCCAGCTGACCAACAACCCGGTCGAGGCCGGGCCCGCCGTGCTCGGCCACCGCGAGGGGGCGAGGGTCTCCAAGGCCGTCATCACCCCCGGCCCCGCGGTCGGCGCGAAGGTGCCGTTCACGGTCAGCGCCACCGTGACGTACGAGGGGACGTCGAAGCCCTGGACGTACACCTCGGAGCTGACGGTGGTGCGCGGGCTGACCACCGGCCGGCCGCTGGTCGACTGGTCCCCGGCCGTCATCCACCCGAAGCTGACCAAGGGCTCCACCCTGCGGACCGGGGCTGCGAAGACCGCCGCCATCAAGGCCGTCGACCGCAAGGGCCTGGAGCTGACGAAGGAGAAGTACCCCTCGCTGGGGCCGATCCTGGACCAGCTGCGGGAGAAGTACGGCGCGCGGACGGGCGGGCAGCCCGGCATCGAGACCTGGGTCGAGAGCGCCACCGAGGGCGTCCCGAACACGACGCTCGTCACCCTCGCCCAGGGCCGGCCGGGCACGTTGAAGACCACCATCGACGCCGACACGCAGGCGGCGGCCGAGCGGGCGGTGAAGCGGTTCGGGCAGGCGTCCGTGGTCGCGATCAAGCCGAGCACCGGGGAGATACACGCGGTCGCCAACGCCCCGGCGCAGGGCTACAACACGGCCTTCCTCGGCAAGCAGGCCCCCGGCTCGACCCTGAAGATCGTCACGGCGGCACTGCTCCTGGAGAAGGGCCTGGTCGCCGCGGACCGGCCCACCGAGTGCCCGAAGAACGTCACGTACTACGGCACCACCTTCCGCAACCTGAAGTACTTCGAGCTCGGTGACGTCCCCTTCTCCAAGAGCTTCGCCGAGTCCTGCAACACCGCCTTCATCAAGAAGATCGACGAGGTCGGCGACGACGAGGCACTCGGCAAGGAGGCCCGGGACGTCTTCGGCATCGGCCTGAACAACTGGAAGACCGGCATCGACTCCTTCGACGGCAGCATCCCGGCCGAGACGCGCGGCGAGGCGGCCGCCCAGTACATCGGCCAGGGCACCGTCCAGATGAACGTGCTCAACATCGCCTCGATCACCGCCACCGCGAAGAACGGAACCTTCAAGCAACCGTTCCTCGTGGCCCGGAGCCTGGACGACCGGCCGTTCGCCGAGGCCGCCCGCTCGCTGCCGGGCCCGGTCGCCCGCCAGCTGCGCGACATGATGCGGCTCACGGCGACGAGCGGC
Organism: Streptomyces lateritius; assembly: GCF_014649715.1. Taxonomy (GTDB): domain Bacteria; phylum Actinomycetota; class Actinomycetes; order Streptomycetales; family Streptomycetaceae; genus Streptomyces; species Streptomyces lateritius. The sequence goes on along the minus strand of NZ_BMTO01000024.1, from coordinate 70,892 downwards.
ACGGGCGCGGAGGCGATGGCGGGCGTGCGCGGGGACAAGGGCGCGAAGACGGGCTCGGCCGAGGTGGGCGGGCAGGCGACCTCCAACAGCTGGTTCGCCGGCTTCGCCGGGGACCTCGCGGCCGCGGCCGTCGTCCAGGCGGGCGGTCACGGCGGGGACGCGGCGGGCCCGCTGGTCGCGAGCGTGCTCAAGGCGGGGTGAGGGAGGGGCGGTCCGGGCACGGCGGAAGCTCGGGGGGGGGCGGCCGGAGCTTGGAGGCGGCGGGCACTTGGCAGCGCGGCCGGGCGCGGGAGCGGCCGGGCGCGGCGCGAAAAACGCTCGCGTGGCCCGTACACGTACCGCTAGCGTGCGGACCATGACCGAATCGCTCGCGCATCCACTCTTCGCCGCGGCCCTGCGGGACCTGGGTCTCGACGTGGAGGTCCGCCGCTTCCCCGACGAGACCCGCACCGCCGCCCAGGCCGCCGAGGCCATCGGCTGCGAGGTCTCCGAGATCGTCAAGTCGCTGATCTTCGCGGCGGACGGGGTCCCGGTCCTGGTCCTGATGGACGGCTCCTCGCGCGTCGACGTGGAGCGGGTACGGCAGGAGCTCGGCGCCGAGGCCGTGACGCGGGCCGACGCGCGGGTCGTACGGGAGACCACGGGGTACGCGATCGGGGGCGTCCCGCCCTTCGGGCACCGTACGCCGACCCGGGTCCTGGCCGACCGGGGGCTGCTCGACCACGAGGTGGTGTGGGCGGCGGCCGGTACCCCGCACACGGTGTTCGCCCTCGACCCGAAGCAGTTGATCGCCCACGCGGGCGGCGCCCTGGTGGACGTCCGGGAGCGGACGACGTGACACCGCTGGTCGCGGCGGCGGTGCTGATCGCCGCCGTGACGCACGCGAGCTGGAACGCGATCGCCCACACCATCCGCGACCAGCTGCTCTCCTTCACGCTGATATCCGGCGGCGGAGCGCTGATCGGCGGGGCCCTGGCCCTCTTCGTACCGCTGCCGGCGGCCGGGGCGTGGCCGTACCTCGTCGCCTCCGCCCTGCTCCACATCGGCTACTACGCCCTGCTCATGCGGTCGTTCACGCTCGGCGACTTCGGCCAGATGTACCCGATCGCGCGCGGTACGGCTCCGCTGGCGGTGACCGTGCTCGCCGCCGTCTTCGTCGACGAGATCCCGGACGGCTGGCAGCTCACCGGCGTCGCGTTCGCCTGCGCCGGCCTGACGGGCCTGGCCCTGTGGGGGATCCGGGGCTCCGGACGCCGTCCCGACTGGCCGGCCCTGCTGGCGGCCGGCGCGACGGGCCTGGCGATCGCGGGCTACACGGTCGTCGACGGCGTCGGGGTGCGCGCCTCGGGCACCCCACTCGGCTACATCGCCTGGCTGATGGTCCTGGAGGGCCTGGCGATCCCGGCCTACGCCCTCGTCCGCCGCCGATCCGCCCTGCTCCCCCAACTCCGCCCCCACGCCGTCCGGGGGTTGATCGGCGCGGCCCTGTCGGTCGCCGCCTACGCCCTGGTGCTCTGGGCCCAGACGAGGGCGGCCCTGGCCCCCATCGCGGCTCTGCGGGAGTCCTCGATCATCGTGGGGGCGGCCATCGGCGCCCTCTTCTTCAAGGAACGCTTCGGGGGGCCGCGGATGGCGGCGGCCGGCCTGATGGTGGTGGGCATCGGCCTGATGCTGCACACGAGTTGACGCCGCCGGGCTACTCCCCGAGCACCTCGGCGAAGTGGGTGTTGACCGCGAGCAGCCCGCCGTCCACCCGCAGCGTCGTGCCGGTGATCCAGGCCGCGTCCCGGGAGGCGAGGAAGGCGACCGCGGCGGCGACGTCCTCCGGGGTGCCGACCCGGCGCAGCGGATAGACCCGGTCGGCGAGCGCGGCCAGCTGAGCCTGCCTGGACTCCCAGGCGCGGGTGGCGATCGTGCCCGGGGTGACCAGGTTGACCCGGACCCCGCGCGGGGCCGCGTCGCCCGCCAGGGTCCGGGTGAAGGAGGCGAGGCCCGCCTTGGCCGCGCTGTAGGCGTGGCCTCCGAAGTCCGCCTCGGCATTGACCGAGCCGATGTTGACGATCGCGCCGCGGCCGCCCGCCGCGAGCAGCGGCAGCGCGGCGCGGGCACAGCGGACCGCGCCCATCAGCGTGACGTCGAACTGGTACCGCCAGCCGTCCTCGGTTTCGTCCTCGAACCGAGCCGTGTCCGGCAGGTCCCGGGCGAAGGCGTTGTTGACGAGGACGTCGAGCCGGCCGAACGCCTCGACCGCGTACGCGACCGCCGCCGCCACCGACTCCGGGTCACCGACGTCGCACCGCATGGCAAGCGCCCCCGGCATCCCGCCGGCCGTCTCCCGCGCCGTCTCTTCGTCCAGATCGACGACCAGGACCCGCGCGCCCTCGTCGGCCAGCCTGCGAGCCGTGGCGGCCCCGATGCCGCGCGCCCCGCCCGTGATCAGTGCCGCGTACCCCTCGAATCTGTCCATGGGCTGATCACAACACCGCCCGCACCGACCGCACCAGGGCCTGGGCGCGGGGGTCCGCCGTCACCGTTTTGCGCATGCCGTTCGTCACGTAGCCGAAGGCGATGCCCGACTCGGGGTCGGCGAAGCCCAGGGAGCCGCCGCGGCCGGGGTGGCCGAAGGAGGTGGGGCCCAGGAGGGGGGAGGCGGGGCCGTGGAGCATGTGGCCGAGGGCGAAGCGGGTGCCGACCATCAGGACGCGGTCCGGGCCCGCCGACTCCTCCGTGCGGGCGAGGGTCAGCGTCGCCGGGGCGAAGAGGCGGACGCCGCCGTCGACGGGGCCGAGGGTCGAGGCGTAGAAGCGGGCCAACGCCCGCGCGGTCGAGACGCCGGCGGAGCCGGGCAGTTCGGCGGCCCGGTAGACGGGGTCGTTCTCGTCCGGCTTGGGGTCGATCGCCCCGAAGGCGCGCCGGGTCAGCGACTCGGGGTCGCGGTAGGCCTCGGTGACCGCGCGCTTCGGGCGGAGCTTCAGCGCGCCGCTGCCGGGCGGCTCGATCTCCTCCACGGGGCCGAGACGGCCGACCCGGTGGGCCTCCTCGAACGGCAGCCCGATCCACAGGTCGAGGCCCAGGGGGCGGGCGATCTCCTCGGCGACCCAGCGGCCGATGGTGCGGCCGGTGACCCGGTGCACCAGGCCGCTGAGGAGCCAGCTGAAGGTGTGGGCGTGGTAGCCGTGCGCGGTGCCTGGCTCCCAGGCGGGCGCCTGTGCGGCGATCGCGCCCGTCGCGGTCTCCAGGTCGACGGCCTCGGCGAGGGTCAGCGGCCGGTCCAGGACCGGCACCCCGGCCTGGTGCGCGAGGAGCTGCCGTACGCTCACCCGGTCCTTGCCCGCCGCCTTGAACTCCGGCCAGTACGTGCCCACCGGGGCGTCCAGGTCCAGCTGCCCGCGCTGGTGCAGCAGGAGCGGTACGGCGGCGGCGACACCCTTGGTCGCCGAGCGGACCACCTGGGCGGTGTCCACGGCCCACGGGGTCTCCCCGTCGACGTCCCGGGTGCCCGCCCACAGGTCGACGACCTTGACGCCGTCGCGGTACACGGCGACGGCCGCGCCCCGCTCGCCCCGCTGCTCGAAATTGCGCAGGAACGCGTCCCTGACCGGCTCGAATCCCGCCGCCACCGTGCCCCGGACGTCCACGCGCTCCACACTCCTTCTCGTTCGCTGCTCCCCGCGTCACCCCATGGTGCAACGTGGGCGGTGAGGCACCGATTCCGGGTGGGGTCGGGTGGGGTCAGACCACGGACCGCGGCACGAAGCCGAAGGGCAGTTCCAGGCGGTGGCGGGCCATGAGGTCGGCGTCGGCCAGGACGTCCTGAGTACGGCCGTCTCCCGCGATCACCCCGTCACTGAGGATCACCGAGCGCGGGCAGAGCTCCAGGGCATACGGAAGGTCGTGCGTGACCATCAGGACCGTCACGTCCAAGGAGCGCAGGATGTCGGCGAGTTCGCGGCGCGAGGCGGGGTCGAGGTTGGAGGAGGGCTCGTCCAGGACCAGGATCTCCGGCTCCATCGCGAGCACCGTCGCCACCGCCACCCGGCGCCGCTGGCCGAAGGACAGGTGGTGCGGCGGCCGGTCGGCGAACTCCTCCATGCCGACCCGGGCGAGCGCCGTACGGACGACGGCCTCCAGCTCCGCCCCGCGCATCCCGGCCGCGGCCGGCCCGAAGGCCACGTCCTCGCGCACCGTGGGCATGAACAGCTGGTCGTCAGGGTCCTGGAAGACGATCCCGACCCGGCGCCGGATCTCGGCCAGGTTCCGCTTCTCGACGGGGAGACCCGCGACGGCGACCGTCCCCGCACCGGCGGTGAGGATGCCGTTGAGGTGGAGGACGAGGGTGGTCTTGCCGGCGCCGTTGGGACCGAGGAGCGCGACCCGCTCGCCGCGCCGGACGGTCAGATCGACGCCGAAGAGCGCCTGGTGGCCGTCGGGGTAGGCGTAGGCGAGGCCGCGTACGTCCAGCGAAGGGGGAGTCATAGCGTCCATCCGAGGAGGCAGATGAGGAGGGCGGTGAGCGGGAGCGCGGCGGCACAGGTCCACTGGGCCCGGGTGGCGGTCACCTCGTCGATGACCGGCATGGACCCCTCGTAACCCCGGCTGATCATCGCCAGATGGACACGTTCACCGCGCTCGTACGAGCGGATGAAGAGCGCGCCGGCCGACTTGGCGAGGACGCCCCAGTGGCGGACGCCCCTGGCCTCGAAACCGCGCGAGCGGCGGGCGACGGACATGCGGCGCATCTCGTCGGTGATCACATCGCCGTACCGGATCATGAAGGAGGCGATCTGGACGAGGAGAGGGGGCAGCCGGAGTCGCTGGAGGCCGAGGAGCAGCGCCCGCAGTTCGGTGGTGGAGGCGAGGATCACGGACGCGGCGACGCCGAGGGTGCCCTTGGCGAGGACGTTCCAGGCGCCCCAGAGACCGGGGACGGAGAGCGAGACACCGAAGACGGTCGTCTGCTCGCCGGGGACGACGAACGGCATGAGGAACGCGAAGGCCACGAACGGGACCTCGATCACGAGGCGCCGCAGCACGAAACCGGCCGGGAGGGCGGCCGTCGCCGCCACGGCGCCGAGCAGGACGGCGTAGAGCGCGAAGGCCCAGACCGCCTCGCGGGGCGTGGAGACCACGACCACCACGAAGCCGAGGACGGCTGCGAGCTTGGTGTGCGGCGGCAGCGCGTGGACCGGCGAGTCACCCCGCCGGTACAGCTGATGGGCGTGCCCCGCACCCATGTCAGACGCTTTCTGCCGTACGGGACTCACTGGACGGCGCACTCGGCGGCGCACTTGCCGTACGCCGACGGCGTACGGCCCAGAACGCGCCGGTGCCCACCGCGAGCGTCGCACCCACGCCGATCACGCCCGCCAGGCCGCCCGAGAGGCGGGCGTCCTCGACGTCCTTGACGCCGTAGTCCGCGAGCGGGGAGCCGGCCGCCGCGTGCTCCTCGACGTTCTTGTCGATGCCCTTGTCGGCGGCGACCTTCTCCAGGCCGTCGGGGTTCGAGGAGGCGTAGAAGGAGACGAAGCCGGCCAGGACGAAGGCGGTGACCAGGCCGCCGATCCACACCTTCTTCGGGGAGCCGGCCGGGGCGGGCGCCGCGGCGGTGGCCGGGACCGCGTCGACCAGCTCGCCGTCGACGCGCAGCTTGAGCGGGGCCGTCAGGCCCCGGGCGCCGTGGACCAGGTCGGGGCGGACGGCGACGACCGCGCCGACGGTCAGCATGGTGATGACGGCCTCGCCGATGCCGATCAGGGTGTGCACGCCGACCATCGCCGTGAGCACCTTGCCGATCGGTACGTCGGTGGTGCCGCCGATCGCGTAGACCAGGGTGAAGGCGGCGGCCGCGGCGGGCACGGAGACGAGCGCGGCCACGAAGGAGGCGACGGTCACCGAGCGGCGGGTGCGGGGCAGGACGAGGACGAGTCCGCGGAAGAGGGCGTACGCGACGACGGCCGTGACGACACCCATGACGGTGATGTTCACGCCGAGCGCGGTCAGGCCGCCGTCCGCGAAGAGGATGCCCTGCATCAGCAGGACGACGGCGATGCAGAGCACGCCTGTGTACGGCCCGACCAGGATGGCCGCGAGCGCGCCGCCGAGCAGATGTCCGCTGGTCCCGGCGGCGACCGGGAAGTTCAGCATCTGCACGGCGAAGATGAAGGCCGCGACGAGACCGGCGAGCGGAGCCGTCCGCTCTCCCCCGTGGCCTCCGGCACGGGAGGTGCCCTCAAGCTCCCTTCGCGCTCCGCGCAGGCTGACGGCGACGGCGCCCACGGCGACGACTCCGGCTGCGGCCGACACGGGGGCGTTGATGAATCCGTCAGGTACATGCACGGCATTGATGATAAGCGCCACCTGCAAAGAGCTTGCAAGAGCGCACGGGTCACAAATGAAGTCGGCGCATGCGCCGTGAAATATGGGACATTAGGAACTAGTAAGACGAGTGTGAGGAGTCGGCCGATGCAGCCCGCCGCGGATGACCATGCCGTCGAGGATCACGCCAAAGGCAGGATCATCACCGACGCCCCCCTCTCCCGAGCCGTCCCCGTCGCCCTGCGCTACGACCCCGGCGCCGCCCCCGCCACCGTGCGCTTCGTCTTCCCCGGCAACATCGAGTGGTCCTTCCCGCGCACCCTCCTCGAAACCGGGATGCGGGCCCCCGCCCGCCGCGGGGACGTCGGGATCTGGCCGTGCGGGCGGGTGCAGACGATCGTCGAGTTCCACACGCCGGACGGCGTCGCGGTCGTCCAGTTCGACTCGACGGCGCTGGTGCGCTTCCTCAGGCACACCTACGCCGTCACCGCGTCGAGTTCGTCGACACGATGACGGCGTAGGGCCGCGTCGGATCCCCGTCCCCACAGGTTCCGGCGCGTTCCGGGGCGGGCCCTCCGCTCAAGAGGCCGCCCCGGGGATCAGGTGGTCACGAGCGGCTCAGACGTTCACCAGCTCGCGCTCCGGACCGTGCGGGCCGCGCGGAGAGTCCGGGGAGCCGGTGGTCTTCGCCAGCCCCTCGCCCTCCACGTCCACGTTCGGCAGCACCTTGTCCAGCCACTTCGGCAGCCACCACGCCTTGTGCCCGAGCAGCGCGAGCACCGCCGGGACGATCGCCATCCGGACCACGAAGGCGTCGAAGAGGACCGCGATGGCCAGACCGAAGCCGATCATCTTGATCATCTGGTCGTCCATGCCGATGAATCCGGAGAACACCGCGATCATGATCACCGCGGCCGCGGTGACCACCCGGGCGCTGTGCCGGAAGCCGGTGACGATCGCCTCGCCGGGGCGCTCCCCGTGGACGTACGCCTCCCGCATCCGGGTGACGAGGAAGACCTCGTAGTCCATGGCCAGACCGAAGACGACGCCCACCATGAAGATCGGCATCATCGACATGATCGGGCCGGGCTGCTCGACCCCGAAGAGGCCGCCGAGCCAGCCCCACTGGAAGACCGCGACGACCGCGCCGAGGGCGGCGACCACCGAGAGCAGGAAGCCGAGGGCCGCCTTCAACGGCACCAGGATCGAGCGGAAGACCACCATCAGGAGCAGGAAGGCGAGACCGACGACCAGCGCCAGATAGGGCAGCAGCGCGTCGTTCATCTTCTGCGAGAAGTCGATGTTCATCGCGGTGGCGCCGGTGACCAGGACGTTGTCGCCGGTCGCGTCGCGGATGTCGTGGACCAGGTCCTCGGTCTCGACCGAGGAGGGCCGGTCCTTCGGGACCACCGTGATCATCGCCGTGTCGCCGGCCTTGTTGGGCGTCGGCGGCGTGACGGCCACGATCCCGTCCAGGCCCTTGATCTTCTCGACGGTGGACTCGGCGGCGGTCTCGTCCCCGTCGACGACGACCATCAGCGGCCCGTTGAACCCGGGACCGAACCCGTCCGACAGCAGGTCGTAGGCGCGCCGCTGGCTGGTGGAGGTGGGCGAGGAGCCGTCGTCGGGCAGGCCCATCTCCAGCGAGGCGGCGGGCAGCGCGATCGCGCCGAGGCCGAGGACACCGACGAGCAGGACCATGACGGGGCGGCGGATCACGAACCGGGCCCAGCGGGTGCCCGCGTTGGGCTTGGCGTCCGCCTTGCCCGTCTCCGCCTTCGTCAGGTCCACAGCGCCCGTGGCCGCGCCCTTGCGCTGCTTGCGTCCCATGACCTTGGAGCCCGCGAACCCGAGCAGGGCCGGGATCAGGGTGAGCGCGATGAGAACGGCGATCAGGACCGTACCGGCGGCGGCGAAGCCCATCTTCGTCAGCATCGGGATGTTGACGACGGCCAGGCCGACCAGCGCGATGACGACGGTCAGACCGGCGAAGACGACGGCGGAGCCGGCCGTCCCGACCGCGCGGCCCGCGGCGTCCTCGCGCTCCCGGCCCTCGGCCAGCTCGGCGCGGTAGCGGGAGACGATGAAGAGCGCGTAGTCGATGCCGACGGCGAGGCCGATCATCATCGCGAGCGTGGAGGTGGTGGAGCCGAGGTCCAGGACGCCGGCGAGCGCGGTGATCGAGGAGACGCCGATGCCGACGCCGATGATGGCGGTGAGCAGCGGGAGTCCCGCCGCGACCAGCGAGCCGAAGGTCATGACCAGGACGATGCCGGCGATGACCACGCCGACGATCTCCCCCGCACCGGTCGCCGGGACGGTCTGGAGCGCGTCGCCGCCGATCTCGACGGTCAGTCCCTGCCCCTGGGCGTCGCGTCCGGTCTTCTGCAGCGCCTCGCGCGTCGCGTCGCTCAGCTCCATGCCGGAGGCCTTGTAGCTGACGGAGACGTAGGCGGTCGAGCCGTCCTTGGAGACCGCCTGGGCGGTGTACGGGTCGGTGACCGAGGCGACCTGGTCGGAGCCCGATTTCAGCTCACCGACGACCTTCTCGACCTTGGCCTTGTTCGGCGCGTCGGTCATCTTCTGGCCGTCGGGGGCCTTGAAGACGACCCGGGCGGTGGCCCCGTCGGCGTTGCCGCCGGGGAAGCGCCGCTCGAGGAGGTCGAAGGCCTTCTGGGCTTCGGTGCCGGGTATCGAGAACGAGCTGGAGGTCGCGGCGGGCGCGGTGGCGGCGCCGGCTCCGGCGAGCGCGAGCAGCGCGACCCAGAGGAGGGCGACGAGCCGTCGGCGCCGGAACGCGGAGCGACCCAGCTTGTAGAGAAACGTGGCCACGGGGGCGTACTCCCATTGGTGGGTGGGACAGGGCATGGGGAGCCGGCCCGACGGCGTGAGCGGTGCGCAGCGTCAGGGGGTGCGGGTGAGGACGTGTCGGTGGTACCGGCCGGGGAAGCCGGTGCGGGGTTGCGGGTCAGACGCCGAGTGAGGGGAGCACGACGGCGTCGACGTAGGCGCTGAGGAAGGCGTGGTCGACCGGCTGGTCGTCGATCAGCGGGCGGGCGACGAACGCCCCGATCAGCATGTGGGGGACGAGTTTCAGCGCCAGGTTGTCGGCGCTGACCTCACCCCGGTCCACTGCCCGGCGCAGCACTTCGTCGAGTCCGGTCATCTCGGGTTCGATGAGCAGCTCGCGCAGGGCCCGGTGCAGGTCGGGGTTGTCGTGGACGGCATGGGCCAGACCCCGCATCAGCGCGGAGTCCTTCTCCATCTGGCAGTCGTCGGTCCGCTCCAGCATCGCGTGGAAGTCGCCGCGCAACGTGCCGGTGTCGATCTCTCCGAGACTGACGGGCTTGTTGTGGCGCAGGGCCCTGGCGACGAGCTGCGGCTTGCTCCCCCACTGGCGGTAGAGGGTGGCCTTGCTGGAGTGGGTGCGGGCGGCGACGGCGTCCATGGTGAGGGCGTCGTAGCCGACCTCGCGGAGGAGGTCGAGCACGGCTTCGTACAGCTCGGACTCGCGCTCTGGGGTGAGCCTGCTGCGAGCCATCAACGGTCTCCATCCGAACGAAACGGTTTCGTACAGTACGAAGATACCCACTCAAGTAGCGAAACGAAACCGTTTCGTACGTGTCGTGAGCCACACGTAGCCGCACGTGGCCACACGCGTACGCGCGTACGAGTTGCCGCGCCCCCTTCGCGCGGAAAGCATGAGGAGGTGAGTGACGACGTCGCGTATCTCCGCTTTCCGCACCTCCACGACGACCTGCTGTGCTTCGCGGCCGAGGACGACCTCTGGGTCGCCCCCCTCGAGCCCGAGGGCCACCGCCCCGGCCGGGCGTGGCGGCTCACCGTCGACCGGACCCGGGTCGGGCACCCGCGCTTCTCCCCCGACGGGACCCGCATCGCGTACACGAGCTGGCGAAGTCTCGACCCCGAGATCCACCTCGCGCCGGTCGACGGCGGGCCCTCACGGCGGCTGACCTACTGGGGCTCCACGGACACCCGTGTCTGCGGCTGGTCGCCCCCCGACAAGGACGGCAGGTCAGACATCCTCGCCGTCTCCTCCCACGGCCAGCCCTTCTCGTACTTCTCCTGGGCGTACACCGTCCCCACCGACGGCTCCCCCGGCAAACGCATGCCCTGGGGCCCGGTCTCGGACATCGAGGTCGCCGACTTCGAAGGCGCCTCCGGCGTGGAGCGCCGCACCCTGCTGCTCACCGGGAAGCCGCCGCACGAGCCGGCCGCCTGGAAGCGGTACCGGGGCGGCGCCATGGGCCGGCTGTGGCTGCACGGGGAGCAGCTGCTGCCGGACATCGGCGGCCACCTCGACTCCCCGATGTTCGTCGCCGGCCGGATCGCGTTCCTCTCCGACCACGAGGGCGTCGGCAACCTCTACTCCTGCCGGCCCGACGGCACCGACCTGCGCCGCCACACCGACCACGACGCCTTCTACGCCCGGCACGCCTCCAGCGACGGCCGGCGGGTGGTCTACCAGTGCGCCGGCGACCTGTGGATCGTCGACGCGCTGACCGAGGACTCCGTCCCGCGCAGGCTGGAGGTACGGCTCGGCGGCCCGCGCGCCGGCCGGCGCCGCTACCAGGTGCCCGCCGCCAGCCACGTCGACGCGATCTCGGTCGACGAGACGGGCCGGGCCAGCGCGGTCTCGGTGCGCGGCAGCCTCTACTGGCTCACCCACCGGGACGGCCCCGCCCGCACGATCACCGACACGCCCGGCGTACGGGTCCGGCTGCCCGAGATGCTCGGCAGCGGCGGCCAGGTCGCCTACGTCACCGACGCCGAGGGAGAGGACGCGATCGAGGTCGCGTACCTGCCCCGGGCGAGCGGCGACCGCGAGCCCCGACGGCTCGCCTCCGGCGAACTCGGGCGGGTCGAGGAGATGGTCTCCGACCCGGACGGCGAGCGCCTGGCCCTCGCCTCCCACGACGGCCGACTCCTCCTCATCGACGCCACCGAGGACTCCAACGGAGAGGTCACGGAGCTGATCCGCTCGATCAACGGGCCCGTCCGCGACCTCGCGTTCTCCCCCGACGGCGCCTGGCTGACCTGGTCGCATCCCGGGATCGGCCGTTCGCTGCGCCAGATCAAGATGGCCCGGATCTCCGGCCCCGGGGCGCGGACGGTCATCGACGTCACCAACGGCCGCTTCGAGGACGAGAACCCCGTCTTCACCCGGGACGGCCGCTATCTCGCCTTCCTGTCCTGGCGCGGCTTCGACCCGGTGTACGACGTGCACACCGGCGACCTCTCCTTCCCGCTGGGCTGCCGCCCCTACCTCGTACCCCTATCGTCGGCGACCCCGTCCCCGTTCGCGCTGCTCCCCGACGGGCGTCCTGCGGCGGGCGGCCTGGACCCGGGCGAGAGCGAGACGGAGAGCGGCGAGGGGACCGTGATCGTCGAGGTGGAGGGGCTGCCCGACCGGGTCACGCCGTTCCCGGTCGCCGCCTCCAAGTACTCGGCCCTGCACCCGGTCAGCGGCGGCGGGCTCGTCTGGCTGCGCTGGCCGATCTCGGGCGCGCTCGGTGAGACCTTCGCCAACCCCGCCGACACCACGGGCCGGCCGACGCTGGAGTACTTCAACATCACCAAGGCCCGCAAGAGCGAACTCGTCCAGCACCTCGACTGGTTCGCGGTCAGCGGCGACGGAACCCGGCTCGTCGTGGTCGACGAGGGTGATCTGCGGGCGGTGCCGTCGACCGAGATCGGGGACAGCGACTCGACCGTCTTCCTCGACCTGCGCCGCATCCTGCACGAGGTCGACCCGGAGGCGGAGTGGCGCCAGGCGTACGACGAGGCGGGCCGGATCATCCGCGCCTACTTCTGGGAACCGAACATGTGCGGCGTGGACTGGACGGCCGTCCTGGACCAGTACCGCCCCCTGGTCGAACGAGTCGCCTCCCCGGACGAGTTCGCCGATCTCCTCCGGGAGGTCCTGGGCGAGCTGGGCACCTCGCACGCGTACGTCTCGCCCGCGCGGCGCAACGAGGGCCCGCCGCACTACCAGCGGCCGATGGGCCTGCTCGGCGCCAACTTCGTGCCGCGCGACGGCGGCTGGATGGTCAAGCGGATCCTTCCGGGCGACTCCTCCGACTCCAAGGCGCGTTCACCGCTCGCGGGCACCGGCATCCGCGAGGGCGCGATCCTCACCCATGTCGACGGCCGGCCGGTGGACCCGGTCTGCGGCCCGTACCCGCTGCTCGCCGCCTCGGGCGGTACGACGGTCGAGCTGACCTTCCAGCCGGCGGAGGGGGAAGGCCGCGCGCGCCGGGTCGCGATCGTGCCGCTGATCGACGAACGGCCGCTGCGCTACCAGGACTGGGTGGCCAAGCGCCGTGCGGTGGTACGGGAGGTCAGCGGCGGCAAGTGCGGATACCTGCACATCCCCGACATGGGCGGTTCGGGCTGGGCACAGTTCAACCGGGACCTGCGCATGGAGGTCTCCCGGCCGGCGCTGATCGTGGACGTGCGCGGCAACGCGGGCGGCCACATCAGCGAACTGGTCGTGGAGAAGCTCACCCGCAAGATCCTGGGCTGGGACCTCACGAGGAACGCGCAGCCCGTGTCGTACGCGTCGAACGCGCCGCGCGGCCCCGTCGTCGCCCTCGCCGACGAGGCCACCTCCTCGGACGGTGACATGATCACGGCCGCGTTCAAGCTGCTCGGCCTCGGCCCGGTGGTCGGGCAGCGGACCTGGGGCGGCGTCGTCGGCATGACGGGCCGCCACCGGCTGGGCGACGGCACGCAGATCACTGTGCCGATGAACGCGGCCTGGTTCCCCGAGTACGGCTGGTCGGTGGAGAACCACGGCGTGGAGCCCGACCTGGCCGTCCTGCGCACGCCGCTGGACTGGGCCGAGGGCCGGCACGCCCAGCTCGACGACGCGGTCGAGGTGGCCCTGTCGCTGCTGGCCCAGACCCCCGCGGCCGTCCCCCCGGGCTACGACTCGGTCCCGGACCGCTCCCGCCCGAAGCTGCCCCCGCGGGCGGGCTCGTAGGAGGCCTCGGCCCGCCCACCGGGCGTCACCGGCGCGACGGCTCCCGGGGGCGGGCTCGAAGGAGGCCCCGGACCTCCCCAGCGGGCGTCACCGGCGCGACGGGACGGCTCCCGAATCCGTCGCGCGCTCGAAGCCGGCCCCAAGGTCCAGCTCGTAGGCGGTCCCGGGCTGCCCGTCGAGCGTCACGCTCCCCACGGCTCCGAAGCCGACGCGCCCGAGCACGGCCCTTGACGCGGGATTGTCGAGGGTCGTGGCGGCGCGCAGCGTCCGCAGCCCGTAGACCTCGACGGCCAGCCGGCACACCTCCCGTACGCCGGCCGTCGCGAGCCCCCGACCGGCGGCCTTCTCGGCGACCCGGTAGCCCAGTTCGGCCGAGCCGTCCGCCTGGTCGACGTCGACGAGGTTGAAGCGCCCCAGGATCTCGCCGCCCTCCCCGACCAGGACGTGGAAGAGGATCGCGCCGGTCTCCTGCTCGTCGAGCAGGGCCTGGTGCCGCCGCTCGAACGCGGCGAAGTAGTCGTCTCCCCGGTCGGGGACGGAGGCGGCGAAGAATCCCCGGTTCTCCCGCTCGAAGGCGAGCAGGGCGGGGGCGTGGTCGGATCGCAGTCGCTCAAGTACGGGCATGGGCGGCACGGTACGGGGCGGAGTGCCGCAGACGCCGGGAATTACGAAGGTCCACCGCGGAACGCGAAAGGCGCACCCGGCGTCCCGGGTGCGCCTCCTCGAAGGACAGACGTCAGGCGTCGTAGTCCCGGTTGAAGCGGTCCTGCTCCTCCTGGCGGGCCCGGCGCGCCTCCTCGGGGGAGGGGCGGCCCTTGGCCTGGGAGGCTCGCTGGGACGCTTCGTCCCTGGCGTCGCCCACCTTCTGCTTCGCCTGCTGAGCGGCCTGCTGCGCCTTGTCCTTGAACTGTTCTGCCTTGCCCATGAAGGTTCACTCCTAGATGGGGTGTGAGGGGTGAGGGGCGGGTCGCCCCTGGGGCCTCGACCAGCGTGGCACGGCCGGACACTCTGCGCATTTCGATCAAATACGCTCCGTACGCGCCTGCTCGTCGGCCGCCCCTCCCGCGCCCACCAGGCCCTTGGAGACACCGGCCAGACGAGGCTCGAAGCGCCTCATCTCGCGTTGGCCGACCGTGGCGATGATCCCCGGCAGGTAGCCGCGGACCGACTGCATCCCGCGCAGCCACCACTGGGCGTAGACGTGCGGCGAGCGGCGCTCGATGCCCGCGACGATCCGGTCGACGGCCGGGCCCAGCGGGTACGTCCGGTTCGACGGCCAGGGCAGCCGCTGCCGCAGCTCCTTCATCACGTCGTCCTGGTCGGCGCCCCTGACCATGTCGGTGTCGGTCCAGGAGAGGTAGCCGACGCCGACCCTCACCCCCTTGTGGCCGACCTCGGCGCGCAGGCTGTGTGCGAAGGCCTCGACGCCCGACTTGGAGGCGCAGTACGCCGTCATCATCGGCGCCGGGGTGATGGCCGCGAGCGAGGCGATCTGCAGGAAGTAGCCGCGGGACTCCATCAGGACCGGCAGGAACGCGCGGCCGGTCACCGCCCCGCCGATCAGGTTGACCTCGATGACCCGGCGCCAGGCGACCGGGTCGGAGTCCACGAACGGACCGCCCGCCGCCACGCCCGCGTTGGCGACGACGATGTCGACCTTGCCGAAGCGCTCCTTGACCTCGACCGCCACCCGGGCCATCGCCTCATGGTCGGTGACGTCCGCGTGCCACCAGTCCGCCTCGGTGTGCAGCCGGGCGGCGACCTGCTTCAGCTCCTCCGGCTCCAGGCCGACCAGCGCGATCCTCGCGCCCCGGGCGGAGAGCTTGCGGGCGAGGAGTTCACCGACGCCCCGGGCCGCTCCGGTGACGACCGCCACCTGTCCTTCCAGACTCACCCTGCTCATGCGTCCTCCTTCACACCCAGGTACATGACGGCCAGTTGACGGATCTGCGCGGTGACGGCCTCGGGGGCCTCCACCGGCGTCATGTGTCCCATCCCGGCGAGTTCGACGAGCCCCACGCACCGGGGCAGCGCCCGCGCCACCTCCCGCGCGTGGACGGGCGGGGTCATCCGGTCCGCCGTGCCGACGAGCACGGCCACCGGCAGGCTCAACTCCCGTACACCGGCGTCGAGATCCAGCTCCGCGAGCACGTGCGACCAGGCCACCCGCGTCGCCCGGGGACAGGCGTGCACGATCCGGGCGCAGGTGTCGACCCGCTCGGGCGCCGATCCCGGCCCCATCGTGGCGTACTTGAGGATCTTCCGGGAGACGGGCGTGACCGGCCCGAGCGGCGCTCTCGCTCCCAGGATCCCCCTGGTCAGCCGGGTCCGCAGTCCACCGGGGCGCAGGGGTACGACGAGGGACTCGGCCGTCAGCCGGCCGGGGCCCGTGGAACACAGCAGCGCGGCGGCGGCGTGCTCGCGGAAGCCGGGCCGGCCGGCGGCCGCCATGAGCGTCATGCCGCCCATGGAGTGCCCGGCGAGCACGGCCTTCTCGCCGGGTGCGAGGGCCGCGGCGAGCACGGCTTCGAGGTCGTCGGCGAGCGCGCGCGTCGAGTAGCCGGGGCGGCCGACGCCGGGGGTGCGGCCGTGGCCCCGCTGGTCGTAGGCGATGACCCGGTGGTCGGTGGAGAGCGCCCGGATCTGCTCGGCCCAGAAGGCGATCGAGCAGGTCCAGCCGTGGGCCAGGACCACGGCGGGGGCGCCCTCGGGCCCGTACACCTCGACATGGATGGGCGATCCGTCGGCGGAGACGGCGGTGAGTTCGCGGGGGTTCGCGACCAGTCTCACCCGACCGCCGCCGTCCCGCCCGGGCCGGCTCCTGCGGCCGTCGTTCGCGAGCCGGCTCACTTGACCGTCTCCTTCTCACGGGAGGGGGTGAGCGGCGCCGGCCCCTGCGCGGCCGACTCCTGCGAACCGGACCCCTGCGGGGCGGCCGGGGCGCGCAGCACCTCGTACTCCGCCAGGTCGACCTGCCGTGTCTCGCGCCGGAACTCGGACGTCGTGCCCGGCCACAGCGTGGTGTTGCGCCCGTTGGCGTCGAGGTACCAGCTGCTGCAGCCGCCCGCCTTCCAGACGGTCCGCTCCATGCGGGCCTGCACCTTGCGGTTCCACGCCCCGACGGCGGACGGCCGGGCGGCGAGGGCGGCGCGCCCGCCGGGCCCGTCGTGCGAGAGCAGGTTCAGCTGGCGCATGTAGTCGGCGAGGTAGTTCAGCTGCGACTCGATCATCAGGATCATGGAGGAGTTCCCCAGGCCCGTGTTCGGGCCGATGATCGTCATCCAGTTGGGGAAGCCGGCGGCGGTGGCACCGCGCAGCGACTCCATGCCGTCCTTCCACGACTCGGCCAGCGTGTGGCCCTCCGCGCCGACGACCCGTTCGGCGATCGGCATGTCGGTGACGTGGAATCCCGTACCGAAGATGATCGCGTCGACCTCGGTCTCGGTGCCGTCGGCCGCCACGACCGTGTTGCCGCGGACCTCCTTCAGACCCGAGGCGACGACGTCGACGTTGGGGCGGGCGAGCGCCGGGTAGTACTCGCTGGAGAGCAGGATGCGCTTGCAGCCGATGCGGTACGACGGGGTCAGCTTGGCGCGCAGCGCCGGGTCCTTGATCGCCCGGGCCATGTTGGCCTTGGCGAGCGACTCGACGAGGCCGAGCTCGTTCGGGCGCTTGGTGAAGGCGCTGACCTGCAGTTCGCGGATGCCCCAGAGGAGCCCTCGGCGCAGGGTCCCGGTGGCGGGGAGCGCCCGGTGCAGCCGGCGCTCGAGACCGGTGATGGCACGGTCCATGCGCGGCATCACCCACGGGGGCGTGCGCTGGAAGAGGGTGAGCTTCCCGACCTTCGGCTGGATCGCGGGCACGATCTGGATGGCGGAGGCACCGGTGCCGACCATGGCGACGCGCTTGCCGGTGAGGTCGTAGTCGTGGTCCCACCGCGCGGAGTGGAAGACCTTGCCGGGGAACTCGGCGAGCCCCGGCATCTCGGGGATCTTCGGGTCGGAGAGGGGGCCGGTCGCGGAGACGACCACGTCGGCGCTGAAGGAGCCCTGGCTGGTCTCGATCTCCCAGCGCAGCGCGTCGCCGTCCCAGCGCATCATCCGCACCTCCTGGTTCAGCCGCAGGTGCGGGCGGAGCCGGAAGGTGTCGGTGACGTGCTCCAGGTAGGCGCGGATGTGGCGCTGCCCGGAGAAGGTACGGGGCCAGTCGGGGTTCGGCGCGAAGGAGAAGGAGTAGAGGTGCGAGGGGACGTCGCAGGCACAGCCCGGGTAGCTGTTGTCCCGCCACGTGCCGCCGACGGAGCCGGCCCTCTCCAGGACGACGAAGTCGGTGATCCCTTCCCGGCGCAGCCGCACGGCGGCACCCAGGCCGCCGAACCCCGATCCGATCACCGCCACTCGTACATGCTCGTGATTCGCCATGCCGCCTCCCGTGCGCCCGGCCAAGATTCCGCCAGCAATCACTGGCACAATCGGGACTGTAGAGCAGCGGCATACCGAGCGGTAGGGGTCGGGCGCGGGAAAGTTACCGGCGGTACAACATAGGCTTGCGGACGTGGCAGACCGATCGGACGACGTGACGGGACAAGTGGGACGGCAGGCGGCACGGGAGACGGCGCGACGGACGACGCGGGAGCCGGACCGGGAAACCGCACGGCGGAACGGCGTACGCGAGTACCGCATGGAGGAACTCGCCGCGGCCGCCGGCATCACCGTGCGCACCCTCCGCTTCTACCGCGAGCGCGGCCTGATCGCGCCGCCCCGCCGCGAGGGCCGGATCGCCTGGTACGACGACCACCACCTGGCCAAACTCCGCACGATCGCCGCCCTGCTGGAACGCGGTCACACCCTCAACGGCATCGCCGACCTCAACACCGCCTTCGAGAGCGGCAAGGACGTCAGCGAGGTCCTCGGCCTCGGCGAACCGACCGAGGAGGAGCCGGTACGGCTCACCCCGCAGGAACTGGCCGACTACTTCGCCGGCGAGGTCACCCCCGAGAACCTGCTGGCCGCCCTGGACCTCGGCTACCTCGCCACCGACGGCGACGCGATCGTCCACATCAGCCGCCGCCTGCTCGACGTCTCCGCCGCCCTGGTCAGGGAGGGCATCCCGCTGGCGGCCGTCCTGGAGGCGGGCCGGGCGGTCCGCGAACACGCGGACGCGCTGGCCGGGCTCTTCACCGAGCTGCTGCGCGAGCACGCCGAGGAGAAGGACATCCAGCGGCTGCGCCCGCTCGCCAAGAGCGTGGTGGACGCGGAGCTGTCGATGGCCCTGGACCGGCGGCTGCGCGAACACCCGTAGCGTCGGCGCGCAGGACACGGCACACGTCGGGGCCCGTCGACGAGCGCGGCATCGCGTGGCTGCGCGCGCCGGCGATTCCCCGAACCCCTGCCGGCGGCGCGATCCCCCAAGCCCCCCTGCCGGCCCCGCCCTTCGCCGCTACAGCTCGTAGACCGCCGTGACGGGCGCGTGGTCGCTCCAGCGCTCGCCGTGGGTGGCGGCCCGCTCGACGTACGCCTTCACGGCCCGCCCCGCGAGCCGCTCCGTCGCGACCTGGTAGTCGATACGCCAGCCGCTGTCGTTGTCGAAGGCACGCCCGCGGTAGGACCACCACGAGTAGGGCCCTTCCTGGTCGGGATGGAGGGCGCGGACCACGTCGACGTATCCGGTCTCGTCGAAGACGCGGCCGAGCCAGGCGCGCTCCTCAGGCAGGAAGCCGGCGTTCTTCTGGTTGGCCTTCCAGTTCTTGAGGTCGGCCTCGCGGTGGGCGATGTTCCAGTCGCCGCAGACGACGACCTCGCGGCCGTCGGCGGCGGCGCGCTCCTTGAGCTCCTTCAGGTACGGCAGGAAGGCGTCCATGAAGCGGATCTTCTCGTCCTGCCGCTCGGTGCCGACCTCACCGGAGGGCAGGTAGAGGCTTGCGACGGTGACGCCGGGCAGGTCGGCCTCGATGTAGCGTCCGCTGCCGTCGAACTCGCCGGAGCCGAAGCCGACCCGCACCTGATCGGGCTCGCGCCGGGTGTAGAGGGAGACGCCCGCCCGGCCCTTGGCGGCGGCCGGGGCGTGGGCGGTGAACCAGCCCTCGGGCGCCCGCACCTCAGCGGGGAGCTGGGATTCCTCGGCGCGTACCTCCTGGAGGCAGACGGCGTCGGCGGAGCTGCCGGCGAGCCACTCCACGAAGCCCTTCTTGGCTGCGGCGCGGAGGCCATTGACATTGACGGTCGTCACGGTGAGCATCCCGGGAGAATACCGACACCATCCCGTCGCATACATGTACGATACATCGCATGCGTATTCGCCACATCCCCTACGACCACCCCGACGCGGTCAAACTCGACGACGCCGTGCAGCTGGAGTACGCCGCCCGTTACGAGGACGAGGGCGACGCCACACCGCTCGACGCCGGCATGTTCGTGCCGCCGCGCGGGCTCTACCTCCTCGCGTACGACTCCGAGGACCGTCCCGTGGCGTCGGGCGGCTGGCGCACACAGGACGCGAACGACAAGGGTTACGCGGACGGCGACGCCGAACTGAAGCGCATGTACGTCGTCCCGGAGGCGCGCGGTCTCGGCCTCGCCCGTCGCATCCTCGCCGCACTGGAGGAGGACGCCCGGGCGGCCGGGCGCATCCGGATGGTCCTGGAGACGGGGACGGCGCAGCCGGAGGCGATCGGGCTGTACACCTCCAGCGGCTACGAACCGTGCGCGAAGTTCGGCCTCTACCGCGAGTACGAGAACAGCCGCTGCTTCGCCAAATTGCTGACGCGCCCCTGACAAATCACCGTTCTCTCTGGCACCCTTCTCACGCACGTCGATCCGCACCGTTCTCATCCCCCACCTGCCTCGGCAGAAGGAGACATGCGTGAGACGCCATCGCACAGTCACGGCCGTCCTGCCGGTCGTCGGAGCCCTGCTCACCGGCGCGTTGACCACGACCACCGCGCAAGCGGCACAGCCCCCCGGCCACACCGTCACCACCGCGGAACAGCGGCGGGCCGCCGCCTTCTGGACCGCCGACCGCATGCGTTCGGCCACCCCGCTCGACCTCCGGATCACCCCGGGCACCTTCAAGGACATCGCCCGCTCGAAGGACGTCGCCCGTTCACCCCGGGCCACCACCGTCGCCCCGACCACGGCCGCCCCTACCGCCTTCCCGCAGCCGGGCGGGCCGTGGACCGGCGGCGGCGCGGTCGTGAAGACCTCGGGCCGGGTGTTCTTCACCTTCCAGGGCCGCACGGCCTCCTGCTCCGGCAACGCGGTCACCAGCCAGAACGCGAGCACGGTCATCACGGCCGGCCACTGCGTGAAGTACCAGGGCTCCTGGCACACCGACTGGGTCTTCGTCCCGGCGTACGACAACGGCAGCGCGCCGTACGGCCGCTGGACGGCGACGAAGACGCTCACCACCCCGCAGTGGGAAGCGAGTGAGGACATCAACTACGACGTGGGCGCGGCGGTCGTCGCCCCGCTGAACGGTCAGAAACTGACCGCCGTCACCGGCGCCCAGGGCATCCAGTTCAACGGCGGCTACAACAAGCCGATGTACGCCTTCGGCTTCCCGGCCGCCTCCCCGTACGACGGCTCGAAGCTGATCCACTGCGCGGGGAACTCCTCGAAGGACTTCCTCTTCTCCCAGGACCACGGCCTCGCCTGCAACATGACGGGCGGCTCCAGCGGCGGACCCTGGTTCACCGGCTTCAGTGAGGCCACCGGCACGGGCCTCCAGGTCTCGGTGAACAGCTTCGGCTACACCTTCCTGCCCAACCGCATGTTCGGCCCCTACTTCGGCAACGACGCGAAGACGCTCTACGACCGGGCCCAGGCGTCCTGACGCGGCACTGAGCCGGGAAACGCGAAGATCCCGTCCGATCTTTCGATCGGACGGGATCCTCATTGTCTGTGGACCTGTGGGGATTTGAACCCCAGACCCCCTCGATGCGAACGAGGTGCGCTACCAGACTGCGCCACAGGCCCTTGCGACGTGTGAAACATTAGCATCCCGATCGGGGTACTTGGAAATCCGCTCCCCCGCAGGTCAGCCGAGGCGCCCGTACCGGGCCCCCGGCCGGGTCACTCGTTGGCGGCGCGGGGGCGGTCGTCGTCCGCGTACTGGTCGAAGAGCGGGGTGCGGCCGTGGTCGCGGGTGCGGGACTTCGGGGCCGGGCGCTGGCGCGGGGCCGGGGCCGGGGCCGGCGGTGGGGTCGGCGCCGGGGCCGGGGCCGGGTCCGCCGCCGTGGAGGAGCGGGCCGAGCTCCAGGTCTCCGGGTCCGTGATGTCGACGCCGCTGGTCGCCCGCGGGGCGACCGGGGCGGTGACGTAGGTGGGCAGCGGCACCGGGACCGGGTCCCAGCTGTCGCCGCGGGCCGGGCCGCGGTCGCGCTGCTGGTCCACCCACTCGGCGTGGTCCGTCTGCTCGACGAGCGCCCGGCGGCCGGCCTCCTGGGGGGAGAGGGCGGGAGCGGGCTCGGGTTCGGGGCGGGCCGTCTCCCCGCCCTCCTGCGCGGCGGGCTGCCGGCGCGGCGGGCGGCTCTCCCGCAGCCGGGCGGCCGCCGCCTCCGCGCGCCTGCGGTCCATCACGTAGACGAAACGCCGCCGCTCCTGCGTCCGCAGGTGCACGATGTACGCGCTCAGGAGCACCGCCGGGGCCGCCGGCGCCCACAGGAACGCGAGGCCGCCGACCGCGGCGACGACCGCGCCGAGGGTGAAGGCGAGGAAGAGGACGACCGTGGTGCGCCGGCGCCGGGCGAGGACCTTGCCGCGCCGGGCGCGCTCGGCCGCCGCCTTCGAGGGCCGCCGGTCCGGCGAAGCCGGAGAGGAGGGCGCCGGAGCCGGGGCGGGTTCCGGTTCGGGGAGCTCGAGACGGGCTTCCGTCCTGGCCGCGGGCGCGGAGAAGGCCCGGACGTCGACCGAGCTCAAATGCTCCGTCTCGGCGTCCGGATCCACGTCGGGCCGGCCGTCGTCCACCCCTCGGTCCCGTTCCTTCAGCTCCTTGGCGTACCGGCGCTCCATTCCCGCCCGTCCGGACAGCAGCCGGATGGCGGTGCTGAAGCGTTCCGTCGGACGGGCCTCGTTGAGCTCGTCCTGCCTGCGGAGCCACATCGGCACCAAGTAGGCGGCCCAGGCCCCGACGATGACTGCGTAGATGAGGCCGCTGCTGCTCACGCCTCACACCGTAGAGGGGTTCACGTGAGGCCATCGGCCAATTGAGCCGGTGTGTCGCACGATCTGGCTGATATCACTGAAATTTTTTGTGATTGTTCCGATCGATTGGGCGTCAACTACCGATCGAATTCGAACACTTATTTCATTGCGCGGGATGGGGCGGCCTCGACCGGTGCCAGCGGCGCAGCAGGCCCTCCGGCACCTCCTCCGCCGTGAGCGCGTAGACGAGATGGTCACGCCATGCCCCGTCGATGTGGAGGTAGCGGGGACGGAGCCCTTCCTCCCGGAATCCCAATTTCTCCACGACCCGCCGCGAGGGGCCGTTCTCGGGCCGAATACAGACTTCCATCCGGTGCAGGCCGACCGTGCGGAAGCAGTGGTCCACGGCGAGCGCGACCGCCGTCGGCATGACACCGCGCCCGGCCACCGCGCTGTCCACCCAGTAGCCGACGTGGCCCGAGCACATCGAGCCCCAGGTGATGCCGGCCACGGTGAGCTGGCCGACCAGCTCGCCCCGGTACTCGATCACGAACGGCAGCATCCGCCCGGCCTGCGCCTCCGCCCGCAAATGGCGGACCATCTGCCGGTACGTGGGGCGCTGCGCGAGCGGCGCGCCGGGGGCGGGCGGCGGGACGGTCGCCTCCCAGGGGCGCAGCCAGTCGCGGTTGCGCCGGTTCACCTCACGCCAGGCCCGCTGGTCGCGCAGCTTTATCGGGCGGAGCACGATGTCTCCGTCGACGAGGACCACGGGCCAGGACGGGATCATGACGGTCTGGGGTGGTCGCCGCCGCGGATCTGGTCGACCCCGTGGCGCAGCAGCGGCTCCAGGACGGCGAGCCCGTCGCGCACCCCGCCCGTGGAACCGGGCAGGTTCACGATCAGCGTCCCCCGCGCGACGCCCGCGAGGCCCCGGGAGAGGGCCGCTGTCGGGACCTTCTCCCGGCCGTACGCGCGGATCGCTTCGGGGATACCGGGAATCTCGTGGTCGAGGACCCGGCGGGTGGCCTCGGGGGTGGCGTCCGTCGGCGAGATGCCGGTGCCGCCGGTGGTGAGGATGACGTCGTACCCGGCCTCGACGCCGGCCCGCAGCGCGGCCTCGACCGGCGCCCCGTCCGGGACGACCTGCGGGCCGTCGACCGCGAAGCCCATCCGCGCCAGGCCCTCGGCGAGCAGCGGACCGCCCTTGTCCTCGTACACCCCGGCCGCGGCGCGGTTGGAGGCGGTGACGACGAGGGCACTGTACGGGGCGGAGAGCGCCCCGCCCGTTTCGGGACCGTGCGCCGCGGGCGCGGGCTCCGGCGCCAGTGGCGCGGTCTCGCGCGCCGGCTCGTGTCCGTGCGTCTCGTGCGCCCCGGCCACCTGCCGGGCGCGTGCCTCGACGCGCAGTCCTGCCTCCGCCGTCACGCCCCGGCCTCCGTCCCGGAAGCCGTCCGGCTCCAGCGGCCGGACTTGCCGCCCGTCTTCTCCTCCACCCTTACGTCGGAGATGACCGCGCCCTTGTCGACCGCCTTGATCATGTCGACGACCGTCAGGGCGGCCACCGACACGGCCGTCAGGGCCTCCATCTCCACGCCCGTACGGTCCGTGGTCTTGACGGTCGCCAGGATCTCCACGGCGTCGTCCGCGACCGTCAGGTCGAGCGTCACGCCGGAGACGGCCAGCGGGTGGCAGAGCGGGATGAGGTCCGGCGTCTTCTTGGCGCCCATGATCCCGGCGATCCGGGCGGTGGCGAGGGCGTCACCCTTGGGCACCCCCTCGCCGCGCAGCAACTCGATCACGCCCGGCGAGACGAGGACACGGCCGCTGGCGCGCGCGGTCCGCGCCGTGACGTCCTTCGCGGAGACGTCGACCATGCGGGCCGCACCCGCCTCGTCGATGTGGGTGAGTCCTTGCTGCGTGCTCATGGCCGTGACACTCCCGGTCGCTGTGTGGGACGACACGGTACCGCCACCAGGGCCTCCTCAGCCGAGGAGGACCACTTCCAGTGTGCTGCCGGGTGCCACCTCGGTCACCTCCTCGGGGACGACGAGCAGCGCGTCCGCGTGGGCGAGCGCGGCGATCAGGTGGGACCCGGCGCCGCCCACGGGGGTGACCGTGCCGGACTCGGCGTCGTACGTCCCGCGCAGGAACTGGCGGCGACCGGACGGCGAGGTCAGCGCCTTGTCCGCCTTGAGCGCGGCGGTGACCCGGGGGCGGTGCAGGTCGTCGAGCCCCATGAGGGCCCGGATGGCCGGGCGCACGAACAGCTCGAAGGAGACGTACGAGGAGACGGGGTTGCCGGGCAGGGCCAGCAGCGGGGTGTGCTCGGGGCCGATCGTCCCGAAGCCCTGCGGCTTGCCCGGCTGCATCGCCAGCTTGCGGAAGTCGACCTGGCCCTCGAACTGGCCCTCGGTGGTCAACGCCTCCTTGACGACGTCGTACGCGCCGACGCTCACCCCGCCCGTGGTGACCAGCAGGTCGGCACGGATCAACTGGTCCTCGATGGTGGCGCGGAGCGTCTCGGCGTCATCGGTGACGGCGCCGACCCGGTAGGCGATGGCCCCGGCGTCGCGCGCGGCGGCGGCAAGCGCGAAGCTGTTGGAGTCGTAGATCTGGCCCTCGCCCAACTCCCCGCCGGGCTGGACCAGTTCGCTGCCGGTGGAGATCACGACCACGCGCGGGCGGGGGCGCACCCGCACGGCGCCGCGGCCGATCGCGGCGAGCAGCCCGATCTGGGGCGGCCCGAGGACCGTGCCCGCCTCCAGGGCCAGGTCGCCGGCCTGGACGTCGCTGCCCCGCGCCCGGACGTGCGCCCGGGCTTCGGCCGCCCGGTGGACGCGGACCTCGCCGCCGGCCCCCTCGGGCGCGGCGCTGGCGGCGCGCATCCCGCTCGCCGCTCCCCCGCCCGTACCGCCGTCGGTCCACTCGACCGGGACGACGGCCTCGGCACCGGGCGGCAGCGGGGCACCGGTCATGATCCGGGCGGCCTGCCCGGGACCGACGACGGGCAGGCCGCCGGCCCCGGCCGCGACGTCACCGATCACGGTCAGCACGGCCGGGTACTCCTCAGTGGCCCCGGCGACGTCGGCGACCCGGACCGCGTACCCGTCCATGGAACTGTTGTCGAAGGGGGGCAGCGCGACCGGCACCGTGACGTCCTCGACCAGGACACAGCCCTGGGCGTCCGGCAGTTGCAGCTCGATGGGCTCGAGCGGGGAGACTGTCGCGAGGATGTCGTCCAGATGCCCGTCCACGGACCACAGGCTCTGGGACGGCCCGTCGCAGGGGTCCTGGGACAGGCCACCCTCGCGGGACGGCTCCTCGCGGGAGAGGTCCTCGCCGGACGGAACCTCGTGGGACGGGTCGCTGGACGCCGGTGCCGTACTGCTGCTCAAGGTGCTACATCTCCTCGCTGACATACCTGCGGAGCCAGGCCCGGAAGTCCGGTCCCAGATCTTCACGTTCGCACGCGAGTCTGACAATGGCACGCAGATAGTCCCCACGGTCCCCGGTGTCATAACGACGGCCCTTGAAGACCACGCCGTGGACCGGCCCGCCGATCGACTCGTCCTTGGCGAGTTTCTGCAGGGCGTCGGTCAGCTGGATCTCGCCGCCGCGGCCCGGCTCGGTCTCGCGCAGTATTTCGAAGACGGCCGGATCCAGCACATAGCGGCCGATGATCGCGTAGTTGCTGGGCGCTTCCTCCGGGGACGGCTTCTCGACCAGGTCCGTCACCTTCACGACGTCCGAGTCGATCGTCGCCTCGACCGCGGCGCAGCCGTAGAGGTGGACCTGGGACGGCTCGACCTCCATCAGCGCGATCACGCTGCCGCCCTCCTGCTCCTGGATGTCCACCATCCGGGAGAGCAGCGGGTCGCGCGGGTCGATCAGGTCGTCGCCGAGCAGCACGGCGAAGGGCTGGTCCCCGACGTGCGGAGCCGCGCAGAGCACGGCGTGACCGAGCCCCCTCGGGGCGCCCTGACGCACGTAGTGCATGGTGGCGAGGTCACTGGGCTCCTGCACCTTGGAGAGGCGCTCGTCGTCCCCCTTGCGGGCCAGCACCTCCTCCAGCTCGTAGTTCCGGTCGAAGTGGTCCTCCAGAGGACGCTTGTTCCGACCGGTGATCATGAGAACGTCGGAGAGTCCGGCCGCGACGGCCTCCTCTACGACGTACTGGATCGCTGGCTTGTCGACGACCGGCAGCATTTCCTTCGGCGTCGCTTTGGTGGCCGGGAGGAAGCGCGTGCCGAGGCCGGCGGCCGGGATGACAGCCTTGCTGATCCTGGGGGACGACTGAGTCATGCGGAGCACCATAGCCGTTCGGTATGAGAGGAAGATGGGCCTCGCATTAACTTCCTGTGGATAAAGACAGTTACGAGAGGGTTGGTGAATTCAGGTGAGGCGACGGTGACGGCCGACATGTCCGAAAAGACCGCCCTGCGGCGGCAGCTGCTCGCCGCTCGCGCGCTGCTTGCCCCGGAGGACGTGCGGGCCGCGGCCGAGCTGTTCGCCCGGGGGGCGTGGGAGCTGGCGGAACTGGCGGAGGCGTCGACCGTCGCCGCGTACGTGTCGGTGGGCCGGGAGCCGGGCACGCGCGCGTTGCTCGACGTGCTGCGCGCGCGGGGCGTACGCGTCCTGCTGCCGGTCCTGCTGCCCGACAACGACCTCGACTGGGCCGCGTACGAGGGTGCGGAGGGTCTGGCGAAGGCCGGCCGGGGCCTCCTCGAGCCGACCGGGCCGCGGCTCGGGCCGGAGGCCGTGTGCGGGGCGGACGTGGTGCTGCTGCCCGGCCTCGCGGTCGACGAGCGCGGCATGCGGCTCGGCCGGGGCGGCGGCTCGTACGACCGGGTCCTCGCCCGCCTCGCCCGGGCCGACGCCCGCCCGGCCCTCGTCGTGCTCCTCTACGCGAACGAGGTGGTCGCCCGGGTCCCGGAGGAACCGCACGACCACCCCGTGCACGCGGTGGTGACCCCCGAGGGCGTCCGGCGCTTCACGCCGTAGCCCTGGGAAGATCACCTACGGCTTGAGCACCAGCGTGTCCTTGGTCGCCGCGTCGACCGCCGCCTTGCCGAAGGACCAGTCGAGCAGCTCGCCGCTCGCCCACTTGTCGGTCTGGTCGGTGTAGTGCGCGTGGTACGCGTGTCCCGAGGCGCCGGACAGGTTGATCCAGCGGGACCTGTCCCAGTCGCCGACGTTGACGACCATCCGCATCGAGGGCACCCAGATGACCTCGTAGCCGCCGGCCGCGTTCCAGCCGGTCGCGTTGACCGCGGCCTCGCCGCCGCCCAGGTTCCAGGGGCCGCGGTTGAGGGCCTTCTTGACGAAGTCGGGTCCTGCGGTGCCGAGGGTCTGGTTCTCCAGGGTCAGCTGGTGCAGCCGGCCCCAGCTCCAGGTGGAGACGTCCTTGCCGAGCTTGGCGGTCAGCTCCCAGCGGGCGTCCTCCATGGCGCGGGCGAGGAGCTGGTCGCGGTTCTCGGTGGCCTGGTCGGTGCGGTTGGCCTCGGTCTTCCACCAGGGGCTGGTCTCGTTCTTGAGCAGCGGGCGGACCACCTCGTACCAGCGGTCGCCGCCGTCCGGCTGCGCCGAGTCGGCGTCGCGCTGACCGCACTCCCGCACCAGCCTGTTCTGCTCGTCGACGGGCCCGGTCGGGTCGGCCGGGCGGACGTTGATGCAGTCGCCCTCGGCCCGCAGCTCCTTGGGCAGCTTGTCGCCGAAGGCGAGCTTGAGGACGTTGCGCCAGACCGCGTTGAAGTACGCGGCGGCGGCCGAGTCGGGCTCCTGGGTGTAGTCCCAGCCCTCCAGCAGCTTCTGCGCCTCGCGGACGTACGGGTCCGAGATGTCGATCTTCAGCAGGAGCGGGTTGAGCAGGGTGGCGATCTCGCTGCGGTTGTCGATCTGCATGGTCCGCATGTCGTCCGGCGAGATCTTCCCGCCGTCCTTGATCTTGGACTCGATGAGGTCGTTGATCCGCTGGCTGCGCGAGCCGTATCCCCAGTCCTCCGTCAGGAGGTGGGGGTACTTCGCGCCGACGACCGCCTGGTTGGCGGTGACGATGTAGCCGCGCTTCGGGTTCTCCTCGTACGGCAGCTCGTCGTAGGGGACGTACCCCTTCCAGCCGTACGAGGAGTCCCAGCCCGGCGCGGGCACGGTGCCGGTGCCCTTGGCGCGCACGGGGATCTTGCCGGGGGCCTGGTAGCCGATGTTCTCGGCGTCGGCGTAGATCAGGTTCTGCGAGGGGACCTCGAAGTGCTCGGCCGCGGCGCGGAACTGCCGGAAGTTCTTGGCCCGGTTGATCTCGAAGATCGCGTCCATGGACTTGCCGGGCTGCAGGGCGGTCCACTGGAGGGAGACGGCGTAGCCGGTGCCCCGGTCGGGGGCCGCGTTGCCGACGGGGGCCTTCTGGCCGACCTTCTCCAGCTCGGAGGAGCGGTCGGAGACCACGGGGCCGTGCCCGGTCGAGCGGACGGTGATCTTACGGGTGCCACCGCCCGCGATCTTGATCGTCTCGTCGCGGGTCGTGAACGGCTTGGTCCGGCCGTCCACGAGGTACCCGGTGTCGCTGACCTTCTCGAGGTAGAGGTCGGTGACATCGGCGCCGAGGTTGGTGAGGCCCCAGGCGATCGTGTCGTTGTGGCCGATGATCACGCCGGGCGTGCCGGAGAAGGTGTAGCCGGCGACGTCGTAGCGGCAGGTGGCCGAGACGGAGCGGCAGTGCAGGCCCATCTGGTACCAGAGGGAGGGCAGCATCGGCGCGAGGTGCGGGTCGTTGGCGAGCAGCGGCTTGCCGGAGGTCGTGTACCGCCCGGAGACGACCCAGGAGTTCGAGCCGATGCCGTTGCCGTTCGGGCCGAGCAGGGCGGGGATCTCGTCGAGCGAGTCGGAGAGGGCGCCGAGCTGGGACTGCATGCCCTGGAGGGCGTCGTTCTGGGATCCGCCGCCGGAACTGCTCGAGGAGCCGTTGGTGCCGGAACCGTCGGTCGAGCCGTTGGTGCCGGTGCCGTCGACGATCGGCTGGTGCAGGTCGTACGGGTACTTCGGGTACAGCTCCTTGATCTGCGCGGTGGTCAGCCGGCTCGTCATCAGGGAGCGGTCGATCTCGTCCTGCATGTTGCCGCGCAGGTCCCACGCCATCGCCTTGAGCCAGGCCACCGAGTCGACCGGCGTCCAGGGCTCGATCTCGTAGTCGTGGGAGAAGGCGAGCGCCGCGTACTCGGCCGAGACGTCGGCGGGGTCCCGGTCCTTCAGATAGGCGTTCACGCCCTCCGCGTACGCCTGGAGGTTCTTCTTCGTCTCCGCCGACAGGACCTTGTCGTACTCCTGCTGGGCGACCTGACGCCAGCCCAGGGTGCGCAGGAAGGCGTCGGTGTCGACCTGGCTGTCGCCGAACATCTCGGAGAGGCGGCCCGACGTCATGTGGCGGCGGACGTCCATCTCGTAGAAACGGTCCTGGGCCTGGACGAAGCCCTGGGCGCGGAAGAGGTCGGCCTCGGTGTCGGCGTAGATCTGCGGAACGCCGTAGGCGTCCCGCTTGACCTCGACCTCGCCGGAGAGCCTGTCGAGCCGGATCGTGCCCGTGGTCTGCGGGAACGAGCCCCGGACGGTGCTGACGCCCCAGTACCCGCCGTACCCGATGCCCGCGACCAGTGCGAGGACCAGGACGAGGACGATCAGTCGGGCGCGTCGCCCCTTCTTCTTGGCGGGGGGCGCGGTCGTGTTGGAGGGCATCGCTGTCCTTCGAGGGGCAGGGTGATCCTGGAGTACGGGAGCAACCTTAGGCGCAGCGCCGTGGCCGCCCGGACGCGGTGCCGGTAAGAGGGGCCGCCGCGGGACCGCTCCGGCACCGGTCCGGGACCGCTCCGGCTGGGCGGGAGGCCTCGCAGGAAGCACAAAGAAGGCGTCAAGAAAGCGTTAAAGATTAGGTAAGGTAACGAAGTGTCGGCTGCTGGAGGAACGATCCGGCTGCATGCGAGGGGAAGGATCGGCCACTGACTGTCCACCAGCTCAACGAACTCCTGCTCATCTGCTCGCTCGTGCTGCTCATCGCTGTCGCGGCGGTGCGGATCTCGTCCCGGAGCGGGCTCCCCAGCCTGCTGCTGTATCTCGGGATCGGGGTCGCCATAGGGCAGGACGGCATCGGCAACGTCGCCTTCGACAACGCCGAACTGACCCAGGTGATCGGCTATGCCGCACTGGTGGTGATCCTGGCCGAGGGCGGCCTGGGCACCAAGTGGAAGGAGATCAAACCCGCGTTGCCGATGGCGGTCGTCCTGTCGACCGTCGGCGTCGCGGTGAGCGTGGGCATCACGGCCGCGGCCGCCCACTACCTGGTCGGCCTGGAGTGGCGCCAGGCGCTGATCATCGGCGCGGTCGTCTCCTCGACGGATGCCGCCGCCGTCTTCTCCGTGCTGCGCAAGGTCCCGCTGCCCACGCGGGTGACCGGCGTCCTGGAGGCCGAGTCGGGCTTCAACGACGCCCCCGTCGTGATCCTCGTCGTCGCCTTCTCGACCGTCGGACCGGTCGACTCCTGGTACGTCCTGGTCGGCACGATCGTCCTGGAACTGGCCATCGGCGCGGCCATCGGCCTCGCGGTCGGCTTCCTCGGCTCCTTCGGACTGCGGCACGTGGCCCTGCCCGCCTCCGGCCTCTACCCGATCGCCGTCATGGCCATCGCCGTGGTGGCGTACGCGGCCGGTGCCATGGCGCACGGCTCGGGCTTCCTCGCCGTCTACCTGGCCTCGATGGTCCTCGGCAACGCCAAGCTCCCGCACGCGCCGGCCAACCGGGGCTTCGCCGAGGGCCTCGGCTGGATCGCCCAGATCGGCATGTTCGTCCTGCTCGGTCTGCTGGTGACCCCGAGCAAGCTGGTCGGCGACTTCTGGCCCGCGGTCGTCATCGGCCTGGTCCTGACGATGGTGGCGCGGCCGATGGAGGTCCTGGTCAGCCTGATGCCGTTCCGTATCCCCTGGCAGGAGCAGGCCCTGATGTCCTGGGCCGGCCTGCGCGGAGCGGTGCCCATCATCCTCGCCACGATCCCGATGGTGTCCGGGATCGAGGGCAGCCAGCGGGTCTTCAACATCGTCTTCATCCTCGTCGTGGTCTACACGCTGGTGCAGGGCCCGACGCTGCCCTGGCTGGCCAAGGCGCTGAAGCTGGGCGACTCCTCGGAGGCGGCCGACCTGGGCGTCGAGTCGGCCCCTCTGGAGCGGCTGCGCGGGCACCTGCTGTCGGTCGCCGTTCCGGCCGGCTCCAAGATGCACGGCGTGGAGGTCGGGGAGCTGCGGCTGCCGCCCGGGGCGGCGGTCACGCTCGTCGTACGGGACGACAAGAGCTTCGTACCGGGTCCGGCGACCGTGCTGCGGCGCGGGGACGAACTGCTCGTCGTCGCGACCGACCCCGTACGGGACGCCACGGAGCGGCGGCTGCGGGCCGTCGGGCAGGGCGGAAAGCTGGCCGGCTGGCTCGGCACGGGCGGCGCGACGGCGGTGGCCGCGCCTCCGCGGCACCTGCGACGCCCGCACAAGCCGACGAAAAAGGGGACGCGCAAGCGAACGTCCGGTTGATCACAGGCATCGATTGACACAGGTGGGCGTTTTCCCAGGCGGGAAGGCGCCTTTCCCTGTACCATGAAGGCACACTTGATCGAACCAACTCTGCCTGACGCAGAGCTGGCGCGACCGTATGGCGGCCGCGGCGCCCTCGCAGTGGGGCCCGGTATCTACCGCAGTTCCGCGCATGAGGACAGCTCTCGGCGGCACCCGCACCACCGTGCACGGGCGCGCTACCAGGCGGCAGAAAGGCAAGGACCGTGGTGTCCACGGTCACTTCTGACACGTCTCGCGCGTCCGAGGAGAACAGCACGACGACGGGCAAGGCGCGGGCGCACGACGCGGCGCAGGCCCAGGCGCAGGCGCACGACGCCGCGCCGGACAAGGCGCAGGGCAAGGCCGGCAAGCGGGCCGCCGGTTACGGCCGGCTCCTTCGTACCCCCGGAGCGCTGTCCTTCCTGCTGCCCGGCTTCGCCGCCCGGCAGCCGTTCGCGATGCTGACGATCGGCATCGTCCTGCTCGTCCAGCACACCACCGGCTCGTACGGCAGCGCCGGTGCCGTCGCCGCCGCCACCGGCGTCTCGATGGCGCTGTTCGCCCCGCAGAGCGGCAAGCTCGCCGACCGCTTCGGCCAGCGTGCCGTGCTGGTCCCCGGCGTCCTCATCCACTCCGCCGCCGTCTCCCTGCTGGTGGTGCTCGCCCTGACCGGCGCCCCGATGTGGGCCCTGTTCCTCGCGGCCGTACCGGCCGGCGCCTCCGTCCCGCAGATCGGGCCGATGGTCCGGGCCCGCTGGGCCGCCAAGCTCGACAACTCGCCGCTGATGCCGACCGCCGCGGCCTTCGAGTCGGTCACCGACGAGTTCACCTTCGTCGTCGGTCCGGTCCTCGCGACCGCGCTCTGCACCGGCGTGCACCCGGCGGCCGGCCTGATCGCCGAAGCGGCGCTCACGCTCTTCGGCGGCCTCTTCTTCGCCGCCCAGCGCGCCACCCAGCCCGCCCACGGCACGATCGCGGCGAACGCGTCCCAGCCGCGCGTCTCGGCGCTGTCCATCCCGGGCGTCCGCGTCCTGGCCATCGCCTTCCTGGGCATCGGCTCCGTCTTCGGCGGCATGCAGGTCTCGCTGACCGCGTTCACCGAGGAGATCGGCAACCCCGGCGCCAACGGCCTGCTGTACGGGATCTTCGCCGCGGGCAACATGCTCGCGGGCATCGCGTGCGGCGCCGTCGCCTGGAAGATCGGCCCCCGCCGCCGCCTGATCCTGGGCTACGCCGGACTCACCGTGGCGGCCTCGCTGCTCTGGTCCGCGCACTCCGTGCTGCTGCTCGGCGCCCTCGGTCTGGTCGTCGGCCTGTGCATCGCCCCGGCCCTGATCACCGGCTACACCATCGTCGAGACCCTCGTCCCGGCCTCCGCCCGTACCGAGGCCTTCACCTGGCTCACGGGCGCCGTGGCGCTGGGCCAGGCCGCGGCCGTGACGGTCGCCGGACGGCTGGCCGACGAGCACGGCGCGAGCACCGGATTCCTGGTGCCGCTGGTGGGCACCGCGCTCGCTCTGGCCACCCTGGTGGCACTGCGCTCCCGGCTGTCGCCGCGCGCGGCGGGGCGGGTCGCGGCGCGTGGGACGCGTGGTATCGGTC
Source organism: Streptomyces lateritius (assembly GCF_014649715.1). Classification (GTDB taxonomy): domain Bacteria; phylum Actinomycetota; class Actinomycetes; order Streptomycetales; family Streptomycetaceae; genus Streptomyces; species Streptomyces lateritius. The sequence goes on along the minus strand of NZ_BMTO01000024.1, from coordinate 37,248 downwards.
ACCGAGTGCCGGTGACGGTGGACTGATCCGGCGGAATACGTCACTATGGATCGTCGTTAGCACTCGATGAGTGTGAGTGCCAGGAGGAAGACAAGTGCCGACCTACCAGTACCAGTGCACCGAGTGCGGCGAGGGCCTCGAGGCGGTGCAGAAGTTCACCGATGACGCGCTGACCGAGTGCCCGGCCTGCAAGGGACGCCTGAAGAAGGTGTTCTCGGCGGTCGGCATCGTCTTCAAGGGTTCCGGCTTCTACCGGAACGACAGCCGCGGCTCCTCGTCCAGCAGCTCGCCCGCCTCGACGTCCAAGTCGGCGACCGCCTCTTCGTCGTCCTCCTCGGACGCGAAGCCGGCCGCTTCGTCGAGTTCGTCCGCGTCCACGACGTCGGCTTCGACGAGCTCCAGCTCGGCCGCCTGACCCGACCCAGGTTTTCACGGAAGCCCTACCGCCGTCGCGGTAGGGCTTCCGGCGTTCACCTCGGCCGTTAGTGTGATCGTCACGGTGACCAAGGCGAGCAAGGCAAACCACGCTTTCGCGGACATCGGCGTGATCGGCGGCTCGGGCTTCTACTCCTTCCTGGAGGACGTGACGGAGGTGTCCGTGGACACCCCGTACGGCAGCCCGAGCGACGACCTCTTCCTGGGCGAGGTCGCGGGACGGCGGGTCGCGTTCCTGCCCCGGCACGGCCGCGGCCATACGCTGCCGCCGCACCGGATCAACTACCGCGCCAACCTGTGGGCGCTGCGCTCGGTGGGCGTGCGGCAGGTGCTCGGGCCGTGCGCGGTGGGCGGCCTGCGGGAGGAGTACGGACCCGGGACCCTGCTCGTACCGGACCAGCTGGTCGACCGTACGAAGACCCGCGCGCAGACGTACTTCGACGGGGAGCCGCTGCCTGACTCCTGGGGTGGGGCGGTCCCGAACGTCGTGCACACCACCTTCGCCGACCCCTACTGCCCGGACGGGCGGCGCGTGGCCCTGAAGGCGGCGCGCGGACGGGGCTGGGACGCGGTCGACGGCGGCACGATGGTCGTCGTCGAGGGGCCGAGGTTCTCGACCCGGGCGGAGTCGCGGTGGCACGCGGCCGCGGGCTGGTCGGTGGTCGGGATGACCGGACACCCGGAGGCGGTCCTCGCCCGGGAGCTGGGGCTCTGCTACACCTCGCTCGCCCTGGTCACGGATCTGGACGCGGGCGCGGAGACGGGCGAGGGCGTGTCGCACACCGAGGTGCTGAGGGTGTTCGGCGAGAACGTCGGACGGCTGCGGGAGGTGCTGTTCGACGCGGTGGGAGCGCTGCCGGAGACGGCCGACCGCGACTGCCTGTGCACGCATGCGCACGACGGCTGGGACCTGGGGATCGAGCTTCCGTAAATCCCCCTGAGGGGTGAGGGAGTTGTCCACAGGCGGCGACTCATCCACAGGCGCGAGCGGGACGGGCGCGGAGCCGGGAAGGTGGAAGCGGTTCCCCGGACGGTCCGGGGCACGGCACTCGGCTCCGGACAGGCGGTGTTCGCGATGACGCCCTCCCACTCCCTCCCCACGCACTCCCACTCCACCCACTCCCCCTCCATGACCCCCCACTCCACCCATCCCACCCACTCCCCCGCCTTGCTTCCCGAGGGGTGCGCCGTACCGCGGTTCGAGCCGTTACGGGTACGGGGCGGGCGGCAGCGCCTGCGCCGGGCGCTCGCACGCAGGCGGCGGGCGCCGGCCGCGATCCTCACGATGGCCGCGGCCGCTCTCGCGGTGGCCGGTGGGTCGGGCGAGGTCTCCCCGGACCCGCCGCCGCACCCGGTGGTGAAGGAACAGCGCCGAGCCGCCCCGGTGCGCCTCGTGTCGGCACCGGTACGGATCGCGGACGCGGCGACGGTACGGCTGTTGCGGCCCGGCGACCGGGTCGACGTGATCGCCGCACCCAACTCATCGATGGGCGGGGGCGGTACGGCGCGCGTGGTCGCCACGGGGGCCCGAGTGGCCGAGATTCCGCCGGTGGGCGAGACTCGTCCGGACGGTGGGGCGCTGGTCGTCCTCTCCGTTCCACGGACGGCGGCGACGGCTCTGGCCGGTGCGGGTGTCACGTCCCAACTGGCGGTGACGCTGTACTGATTCGCACGGAGTGCCTGCCTGGTCACTGCCCCGTGTGTGCGGATTGGACGCCTCTGCGCCGTTCACGGCGTAATGACTCCACCAACCGCACACGCGACGAAAGGCAGCCGGGTGACCCCGAAGAAGGAAAGCGTGATGGCGGGCTTCAAAGCCTTCCTCATGCGCGGCAATGTGATCGACCTGGCGGTCGCGGTCGTGATCGGAGCCGCGTTCACCAACATCGTCAACGCCTTGGTCAAGGGTGTCATCAGCCCGGTGGTCGGTGCCTTCGGAACCAAGGACCTGGAGGGCTACAAGTCCTGCCTGAAGGGCACCTGCGAGATCGTGAACGGCGAGGTGCAGGGCATCCAGATCGAGTGGGGCCTGGTCCTCAGCGCCACTCTGAGCTTCCTGATCACGGCAGCCGTCGTCTACTTCCTCATGGTCCTGCCGATGGCGAAGTACCTGGCCAGGCGGGCGGAAGCGGAGAAGGCGCGGGAAGGCGTCAAGGAGACCATGGAGGTCAGCGAACTGGAGGTGCTCAAGGAGATCCGCGACCACCTCGTCGCCCAGCGCGGCCCGGCCTCGGGCGCCGGTACGGGAGCCGGGACAGGGGCGGCTACGGGTACGGGGACGCACTCCACCCCCTAGCCGACGGCTCGCGCCGGCGTCAGAGGTGGTGCGGCGGCTTCTCATCCAGGAAGCGCGCGAGATCGGCGGCGCTGTCGCCGCCCGGAGGCCGCTCGCCCCACCCGCGGTCCGTGTCGTCCGCGGACTGCTGGTCCAGCGGATCGTCGAAGATCAGTGCCGGCCGGGGGGTGGATGCGGGATGTGGATCACGGCTGGACTGCTTCGCATCTCGCGGGCCGTGGGCGGGGGCGGTGCTCATGTATTCAGGGTACGCCGGGCGTCTCTCGCCGCGCCCCCTGATCCTTCGCGGGTTCAGCGGTCCATCGGGTCGAGCGGCCACAGTCCGGGTACGACGAGGAACGACAGGACCGGGAAGCCGACGCTCCCCACCAAGCTGTGGCGGTGTCGCCGGACATCCACTCGTCGACCACGATCGTCAGCCCCCACAACTGGCCGACGACGCGCCGTGTGGTCAGGCCGGGTGGTCAGGCCGCCAGGACGCCGACCCCGGAGACGAGGGCCCCCGCGAGGGCGCCCCGTCGGTGCGAACGGCCGCAGGGGGCTCTGGACGACGGCCCCGGGGCCCGCAGTGGCTCGGTCACCCGGTCGCGGTAGGGGGTACGGCGCTTTTCATCCTGTTTCGCGGAGCGCCTGAGTGAGGGAGTCCTCGGGTGGCGTTCAGGCGGCGGCGGGGGCCGGCGACGGCGCACAGCGAGGACGGGGCAGGCGCAGGTGGGCAGCGAGGGCGGCGGCACGGGTGCGCCGATGACTCCGGGGGCCCGCGGCTCTGATGTGCTGGGACGCATGACCCGACCGTTCCTGCCGCTCACCGCACGCTCACGCGACGAGGCGCATCGCGCCGCGACCCCGCTCGAGCTCTTCTTCGACCTCTGTTTCGTCGTCGCCGTCGCCCAGGCCGGCGCCGAACTCGTGCACGCCGTCGCCGAGGCCCACACCGCCGAAGGCATCGTCAACTACGCGATGGTGTTCTTCGCGATCTGGTGGGCCTGGATGAACTTCACCTGGTTCGCCTCCGCCTACGACAACGACGACGTCCTCTACCGTGTCGTCACCCTGGTCCAGATCGCCGGCGTCCTCATCCTCGCCGCCGGTGTTTCGCGCGGCTTCGAGGACCACGACTTCCTGGTCGTCTGGCTCGGCTACGTCGTCATGCGGTGCGCCCTCGCCACCCAGTGGCTGCGCGCCGCCCACCACGCCGCCTCCCCCGCCGAGCGCACCCTGTGCCGCCGGTACGCGGGCGGGGTCCTGCTCTGCCAGGTCGGCTGGACGGCGCTGCTCCTCCCGCACGAGTCCGCCCGTCCCTGGGTCTTCCTCGTCATGGCGATCGTCGAGATGGCCGTACCGGTGTACGCGGAGAAGGACGCGACCACGCAGTGGCACCCGCACCACATCGCCGAGCGCTACGGCCTGTTCACGATCATCGTGCTCGGCGAGACGATCGCGGCGGCCACCGTCGCCGTGAAGTCCGGGATCAGTGAGAACGACGCGCTCGGCGAGCTGCTCCCCATCGCGGCCGGCGGTCTGCTGATCGTCTTCGCCGCCTGGTGGATCTACTTCGTCGTCCCCGCCCACGACCGGCTCGTCTCGAACCGGCAGGCCTTCCTGTGGGGGTACGGCCACTATCTGATCCTCGCATCCGCCGCGGCGATCGGCGCCGGGATCGAGATCGCCGTCGAGCAGGCCGTCGGCAAGGCCCACATCTCGACGCTCGCCGCCTCCTCGGCGGTGACGATCCCGGCCGCGCTCTTCCTCCTGTGCGTCTGGGCGCTGCACGCCCGCTACTTCAAGGTCGGGACGGCGCAGCAACTCGTGCTGCCCCTCTCGTCGCTGGCCATCCTCATGTGCTCGTTCGCCGGGCGCTGGGCGGTCCTCGCGGCGGGTGTCGTCGCCGCGGCGACGGTGGCGGTCGGCGTGACCCTGACCGCCCGCAACCCCGCGACCCGGAACCCGGGGCACCGCGCCGACGGCCGTGGTACGCAAGGGCCATGACACAGCATGAGGGGCGGCGCCCTGAGGAACCGTACGACGGACCGCGCGACGGGCTCACGGATGTGAGCGGTCTGCGGGTCGGGCACGCGCGCGTGGCGGGGCCCGGGGCCCTCAGCGGCACCACCGTCGTCCTCGCCCCGCCGGGCGGGGCCGTGGCGGCCGTGGACGTACGCGGCGGAGGCCCCGGCACCCGGGAGACCGACGCGCTCGACCCGCGCAACGTCGTCCAGCGGATCGAGGCCGTGGTCCTGACCGGCGGCAGCGCGTACGGACTGGACTCGGCGGCCGGCGTCATGGCCTGGCTGGAGGAGCGCGGCCGCGGGGTGCGCGTGGGGCCCGACCCCTCGCACGTGGTCCCCGTCGTCCCGGCCGCCTGCGTCTTCGACCTCGGCAGGGGCGGTGACTTCGCGGCCCGCCCGGACGCGGGCACCGGCCGGGCGGCGGTGGAGGCCGCGGCGGCGACGGAGCTCCACGCGCGCGTGGAGACGGGCGCGGTCGGCGCGGGGACCGGCGCCGTGGTCGGCGGGCTCAAGGGCGGGGTCGGTACGGCGAGCACGGTCCTGGCGTCGGGCGTCACGGTCGGCGCCCTGGTCGTGGCCAACGCGGTCGGCTCGGCGGTCGATCCGGAGACGGGCGTGCTGTACGGGCGGTACTTCCAGGGGCGCCCGGATTATCCGGAGCCGGCCGTCCACGAGGCGGCGCGGCGGCGCCTCGCCGAGGCCGTGGCCACGTCCCCCGCCCCTCCCCTGAACACCACGCTCGCGGTCGTCGCCACGGACGCCGTGCTCACCCGGGCGCAGGCGCAGAAGTTCGCGGGCACGGCGCACGACGGCATCGCGCGCGCCGTCCGCCCGGTGCACCTCCTCAACGACGGGGACACCGTCTTCGCCCTCGCCACCGGGGAAAGGGAGCTGCCGGCGGAGGCGGGCCCGCTCGCCCTGAACGACATCCTGGCGGCGGGCGCGGACACGGTGACCCGGGCGATCGTGCGCGCGGTCCTGGAGACCGCGGAGGGCGTCACGGGCCCGGCCGGGCACTTCCCCTCGTACCGGGAGCTGTACGGACCCGATCGCGGCGCCGACTCCCGTAAGCCTGAGGGAAGTTGAGCCGACGCGGTGCCCGAAGGGCGGGAACTTCCCGTGCACCCACTTCGTTTTGCCGAACCCCGGACACGATGTCGGACCCAGGGACTACGTTAAGCAAGCACCAAGTGACATGCGGCGACGGCCTGGAGACCCTCTTGAACGATCCGCAGGATCCTCACGATCCGTACGAGACGACCGAGACGCACGTTGAGCGGCTCCTCGGCCGGGCGCTCAACTCCTTCGACCTGCCCGACAGCACGGTGGAGCGCCTGGAGACGGCACTCGCCCACTCCAGCGCTCTGCACTCCTCGCACCACAGCGCGACCCTGCACCGCACCACCCACCGCCACACCTACCTGCTCGCCGACGGCACCGCGCTCAGCCTGTGGGAGCTGGTGCACAATTCCGGCCGGGACGGCGGGCGCCAGCACGAGGTGTACACCGAGGAGGCGGAGGCCCGGCTCGCCGCGTCCCGCCTGCCGGCCGGCCATGACCCGGGCTGGGGCGCCGAGCCCGTGTCTGGACCGGACTTCGGCGAGGACGCGGACCTGGAGCTGCTGAGCGCCCTGCTCTCCCGTCCGATACCGACGCAGCCCCGGATGTACGTGCCGGACGACTCGGCGGACCACGCGCGCCGCGTGCTGCGGCGCGCGGAGAACGCGGACCGGCCCGGCGAGGAGACGGCGCGGCGGCTGCGGGTGGCGTTCGCCCACCACATCACACAGGCGTTCGGGCGCCCGTGCGTGGTGGAGAGCGGCGGCCGGGACGCCGGATTCACGCTCTACGAACACGCGTTCCTGCTGCTCGACGGTGGTGAGCTGAGCCTGTGGGAGGTGGAGCACACCGCCACGCCGGACGGCCGGCACATGTGTGAGGTGTACGAGAACGAGGACGCGGCGCGTGAGGCGATGGAACACCGCGCCCGGGTCAGGTGAACGGCGGCGCCTCCCCGGGGCCGCTGAGGGCGCGTGCGCCGTGTCTGTCGACCCCGACGACGCCGACATCGGCGTGTGGTTCCAGCTGACGGGGCCGGACGCCACCTCGGCGACCGGCAGCGTCAGCAGGTTCCTGGGCCGGCAGAGGAGCGCCGGCAAGCTGAACCACGCCGTGAAGGCGAGGAAGTGCCCTGATTCCGCTGAGGGGCGGTGCGCTCGTGACGGCACCGCCCCTCTTCGGTGAGGTCAGGCCGCCACAGCCACCCTCGCCTCGGCCTCGGCCGCTTCCGGCTCCCCGTTCCCGGCCCCGGGGGCCGGCTTGCGCGCCCCCTTGAGCAGGATCACCAGGCCCGCGCTGACGACCGTTCCCGCGAGGATGGCCAGCAGGTAGAGCAGCGGGTTGCCGATCAGCGGGATGACGAAGACACCGCCGTGCGGGGCCCGCAGGGTGCACTCGAAGAGCATCGACAGGGCGCCGGTGACCGCGCCGCCCGCCATCGCCGCCGGGATGACCCGCAGCGGGTCCGCGGCGGCGAACGGGATCGCGCCCTCGCTGATGAACGAGGCCCCGAGCACCCAGGCGGCCTTGCCGTTCTCCCGCTCGGTCCGGGTGAAGAGCCTGCCGCGGACGGCCGTGGCCAGCGCCATCGCGAGCGGCGGCACCATGCCGGCGGCCATCACGGCGGCCATGACCTTGAGCGAACCCTCGTTGGGGTTGGCGAGACCGCCCACCGCGAAGGCGTACGCGACCTTGTTGACCGGGCCGCCGAGGTCGAAGCACATCATCAGGCCCAGGATCACGCCCAGGATGACCGCGTTGGCGCCGGACAGGCCGGACAGCCAGTCGGTCATCGCCTGCTGAAGGCTCGCGATCGGCTTGCCGACCACCAGGAACATCAGGAAGCCGACGACGATCGACGCGAGCAGCGGGATCACCACCACCGGCATGATGCCCCGCAGGGCCGCGGGCACCTTCACCTTCTGGATGGCGAGGACGGTGCCGCCCGCGATGAGGCCGGCGGCGAGACCACCGAGGAAACCGGCGTTGACGGTGAGCGCGATGGCGCCGCCGACGAATCCGGGGACGAGACCGGGCCGGTCGGCCATGCCGTAGGCGATGTACCCGGCGAGGACGGGGACGAGGAAACTGAACGCGAGCCCGCCGATCTGGAAGAGCAGCGCGGCCCAGCTGTCGGCCTGGCCCCACACGAAGTGCTCGGCGACGGAGGGCGCCTTGTCGATGTCGTAGCCGCCGATGGCGAAGCCGAGGGCGATGAGGAGACCACCGGCGGCGACGAACGGGACCATGTAACTGACGCCGGACATCAGCCACTTGCGCAGCTTGGTGCCGTAGCCCTCACCGGCCTCGCCGGCGTTCTCGACCGGAGTCCCGGCCCTGGCGGGCTGGGTGATCTCGCCGCGCTCGGCCTTGGCGCGGACCTCGTCGATGAGGGCGGCGGGCCGGTTGATCCCGGCCTTGACGCCGACGTCGACGGTCGGCTTCCCGGCGAAGCGTTCCTTCTCCCGTACGGGAACGTCGTGCGCGAAGATCACGCCGTCGGCGGCGGCGACGACCGCGGGGTCGAGCCGCGCGAACCCGGCGGACCCCTGCGTCTCGACGACGACCTCGACCCCGACGGCCCGCCCGGCCTTCTCGAGGGCTTCGGCGGCCATGTAGGTGTGGGCGATCCCGGTCGGACAGGAGGTGACGGCCACGACCCGGAACCCCGGCCGGTCGCCGTCACCGGGAGTTCCCCCGGCGCCCCCGGCCGGCGAAGCCGAGGCGGACGGACCGGTGCCGTCTCCCGCCGTCGCGGTGGAGCCGCCGACCACGGGCGCCGCTTCCGGCGAAGCCTCAGCGGACGGCCCGGCAGGGCCGGTGGCGCCGACCGGTGTGGGCGGGACTTCGGCACCGAGCTCGACCGTTTCGCCCGGGGCGGGCGCAGCCTCCGGCGGAGACGGGACCTTCGACGCGGGCACCGCTCCCGCAGGGGGTTCCTCGCCCGAGATGAGGGACGCCGCCTCGCTCGCCGAGGCCGCCGATCGCAGGGCCGTTGTGAAGTCCTCGTTCATCAGGCGGCGGGCCAGGGAGGAGAGGATCGTCAGGTGGGCGTCGTCGGATCCCGAGGGTGCCGCGATCAGGAAGATCAGGTCCGCCGGACCGTCCTGGGCGCCGAAGTCGATGCCCTGGGGGGCGCGGCCGAAGGCGAGGGTCGGGCGACGACATGGGGGCTGCGGCAGTGCGGGATGCCGATGCCGCCGTCCAGGCCGGTCGGCATCTGGGCCTCGCGGGCGGCGACGTCCGCGAGGAAGCCGTCGAGGTCGGTCACCCGGCCGAGCGCGACCATGCGCTCCGCGAGCGAGCGGGCCGCCGCTTCCTTCGTGCCGGCGGACAGGTCGAGGTCGACCAGGTCCGCGGTGATCGTCTTGCTCATCGCGGGCTCCCTTGCTCGCTGAGTGATCGGTCGAGGGGAACGTCCGCGGTCACCGTGACCGCCGACGGGTTCAGGTGCGCCGGGCTCGGCATCTCGCTGCCCGGCAGGCCGACCGCCGCCGCGCCGTGCGCGACCGCCGCCGCCAGCGCGTCGGGGCCTTCGCCGCCCGCCGCGAGGAAGCCGGCCAGGGACGCGTCACCGGCGCCCACGTCGGAGCGGACGAGGTCCACGGCCGCCGTGCCGTACCAGGTGCCGGCGGCCGAGACCAGCAGCTGGCCGTCCGCGCCCAGGCTGGCCAGGACGGCGCCCGCGCCCTGCTCCCGCAGCTCCTCCGCCGCCTTGACCGCGTCGCCGATCGTGGCCAGCGGGCGGCCGACGGCCTCCGCCAGCTCCTCCGCGTTCGGCTTGACGACGTCCGGGCGGGCCGCGAGGGCCGCGAGGAGGGAGGGCCCCGAGGTGTCGAGGGCGATCCGGGCGCCCGCTCCGTGGGCGCGGGTGACCAGCTCGGCGTACCACTCGGGCGCCAGCCCCCGCGGCAGGCTGCCGCAGCAGGCGATCCAGTCCGCCGCGGGCGAGTACGCGCCCACCGTGGTCAGGATCGTCTCCGACTCCTCCCAGGTCAGCTCCGGACCCGGCGCGTTGACCTTCGTCAGCGTTCCGTCCGGCTCCGCGAGCGCGATGTTGGAGCGGGTGTGTCCGGCGACCGGCACCGGGGCGACCTCGATGCCCTGGCCGGCGAGGAGTTGGGCGACGAGCGCGCCGGGCGCGCCGCCGAGCGGGACGACGGCGACGGTGCGGTGTCCGGCGGCCGCGACGGCGCGCGAGACGTTGACACCCTTGCCGCCGGGGTCCATGCGCTCGGCGGTGGCACGCAGCACCTCGCCACGCTCCAGGGCCGGGACCTCGTACGTCCGGTCCAGCGACGGGTTCGGGGTGACGGTGAGGATCATGTGCGTACGACTTCCGTTCCCGCGGCCTCGATCGCCGCGGCGTCCTCGGGGCTGAGCCCGCTGTCGGTGATGAGCAGGTCGACGTCGGTGAGGTCGCCGAAGCGGGCGAAGTGCTCCTCGCCGTGCTTGGCCGAGTCGGCGAGCAGCACGACCCGGCGGGCGGCGGCGATCACGGCCCGTTTGACGGCGGCCTCGGCGAGGTCGGGGGTGGTGAGCCCGTGTTCGGGCGAGAAGCCGTTGGCACCGAGGAAGGCGACGTCGGCGCGGATCTCTCCGTACGCGCGCAGCGCCCACGCGTCGACGGCGGCGCGGGTGCGATGGCGGACGCGGCCGCCGACGAGGTGGAGGTCGATGCCGGGGTGGTCGGCGAGACGCGCGGCGACGGGCAGGGCGTGGGTGACGACGGTCAGCCCGCATTCGAGGGGGAAACCGGCGGCGAGGCGGGAGACGGTGGTCCCGGCGTCGAGGAGGACGCTTCCCTCGTCGGGGAGTTCGCCGAGGGCGGCCTGGACGATCCGGTCCTTCTCGTCGGCGGCGGTGGACTCGCGTTCGGCGAGGTCGGGCTCGAAGTCGAGCCGCCCGGCCGGTATCGCACCGCCGTGCACCCGGCGTACGAGCCCGGCCCGGTCGAGGGCCTTGAGGTCGCGCCGGACGGTCTCGGCGGTGACCTGGAACTCCTCGGCGAGGGAGAGGACGTCCACACGTCCGCTCTCGCGGGCGAGCCGCAGAATCTCTTGCTGTCGCTCGGGTGCGTACATGTGGTTTTACATCCGTTCCATGCCCGAACCTGTGGTTTCAGCAGCAGGCTACGTTCACATGTCCGGAAAGTAAACAGACCCGGGCACGGAGAAGGGCCCGCCCCCGGGTGTGATCCCGGGGCCGGGCCCTGTCGCCGTCGTCAGGCGATGCCGCCGTCGCGCTCAGTGGGTGAGAGCGGGCTCCTGATGCGGCATCGGCTCACCAGCAGGATCGTCCGCCTCCGCGTCCGCGCCTTCCACGTGCTGTTTCGGCTTCGCCGGCAGCGCGAACATCACCAGGAAGATCCCGGCGAGCACGGCGACCGCCCACCCCAGCGCGTTCTGGAACGCGTCCGTGAACGCCGCCCCCACCTCGCCTGGTGCCCCCGCGAGACGCTCCTCGTCGATCACTCCGTAGAAGACGACCGAGACGAGGCCGAGCCCGAGCGCGTTGCCCATCTGCCCGGTCGTGTTGATGAGGCCCGAGGCGGAACCGGCGTGCTCGCGCGGTACGTCGGAGAGGACCGCGTCCGTCAGCGGGGCGACGATCAGCCCCATGCCCAGGCCCATGACGACCAGGGGCAGGATCATCTGCCAGGAGTGGATGGCCGTGCCGTACCGTCCGGCCTCCCAGATGTAGAGCAGCACGCCGGCGGCCATCGTCAGCGCGCCCGCCTGCAGCACCTTCCGGCCGAAGCGCGGGACCAGGCTCTGCACCGACAGGCCGGCCGCCGCCGAGACGGCGATCGAGAACGGCACCCCCGTCAGACCCGCCTTCAGCGGGCTCCAGCCGAGCCCGATCTGCATGTACAGCGTCCAGACCAGGAAGAAGATGCCCATCACGACGCCGAAGGTCAGCTGCACCGCGATGCCCGCGGCGAAGCTCTTCACCCGGAACAGCGACAGCTCGACCAGCGGGGAGCCGTCCTTCCTCGTCTTGTACTTCTCGTACGCGACGAGGGCGCCGAAGACGGCGAGGCTGCCGGCCATGCAGAGGTGGCCCCAGAGCGGCCAGTCCAGCTCGCGGCCCCGGGTCAGCGGGTAGATGAGCATCAGCAGCGCCAGCGTCACCAGCAGCACGCCGACCAGGTCGAGGCGGAGCGCCTTCGGAGCCTTGGACTCGGTGATGAACTTCCGGCCCAGGAGCAGACCCGCGATGCCGACCGGCAGGTTGATCAGGAAGATCGGCCGCCACTCCAGGCCCGCGATGTTCCACTGCGTGAGCAGGGCGCCGAGCAGCGGGCCGGAGACCGCGCCCAGACCGATGATCGCGCCGAACATGCCGAAGACCTTGCCGCGTTCGTGCGCGGGGAAGGTGACGTGGATGATCGAGAGGACCTGCGGCACCATCATCGCCGCGGCCGCGCCCTGGAGCAGGCGGGAGGCGACCAGCATCTCCGAGTTGGCCGCGAAGCCGCACAGCGCGGAGGCGACGGTGAAGCCCGCGGTACCGAAGAGGAAGAGCCGCTTGCGGCCGTAGATGTCACCGAGGCGGCCACCGGTGATCAGGCCGGCGGCGAACGCGAGGGCGTAGCCGGCGGTGATCCACTGGATGGCACCGAAGGAGGCGCCGAGGTCGCGCTCGATGCTCGGGATCGCGATGTTGACGATCGTGGCGTCGACCAGATCCATGAAGGCGGCGGTCATGACGATGGCGAGTGCGATCCAGCGTCTGCGGTCGGTGGCCGCCTCCGTGACGGCGTCGTGTGAACTCATATGAGGAATCTAGAAGCCGTATAGGTCAGGTCGCGTCCTAGATGAACGGCATGCTGGGACGTATGACGGACACTCCGGCACGCCTTCTGAATCTGCTCTCGCTCCTCCAGACGCCGCGCGAGTGGCCGGGCAGCGAACTGGCCGAACGGCTCGCGGTCTCGCCGCGCACGATCCGCCGGGACATCGACCGGCTCCGGGACCTGGGATATCCGGTGGAGGCCTCGCGCGGCGCCGTCGGCGGGTACCGCCTGGTCGCCGGGGCGGCCATGCCGCCGCTGCTCCTCGACGACGAGGAGGCGGTGGCGATCGCGGTGGGCCTGCGGGCGGGCGCGGGCCACGCGATCGAGGGCGTGGAAGAGGCGTCGGTACGGGCGCTGGCGAAGCTGGAGCAGGTGCTGCCGTCCCGGCTCCGGCACCGGGTCTCCACCCTGCAGAACGCGACGCTCCCGCTGACGCGCGGGGACGGCGCGACGGTGGCGCCGCAGACGCTGACGGCGCTCGCGGGAGCGGTGACGGGGCAGGAGAAGGTGCGGTTCGGCTACCGGGCGGGCGACGGTACCGAGTCGAAGCGGCTGGTCGAGCCGTACCGGCTGGTGTCGACGGGGCGGCGGTGGTACCTCGTGGCGTACGACCTGGAGCGGTCGGACTGGCGTACGTTCCGGGTGGACCGGGTCTCGGATCCGTTCGCGACCGGGGCGCGGTACGCGGCGCGGGAGCTGCCGACGGGCGGGGCGGCGGCCATCATGACGCGCGCGATGTCCCGTGCCCAGCCGGAACTGGACCTGGACGTGAGCTTCGCGGCTCCCGCCGAGTTCGTGGCGGCGCGCCTGCCCTCCCACCTGCCGCCGACCCCGGTCACGGAGGACAGCTGCCGTCTCCGGGCCCGCGCTGTGGACTCCGTCGAGTGGCTGGCTCTCAGGCTGGCCCTGGTGGACTGCGCGTTCACGATCCACGGGCCGGATCAGCTGATCACCTACGTGCGGGAGCTGTCGGCCCGCCTACGGACGGCGGCGGCGTGACCGGGGGCCTGAGGCTTTGGGCGCGGACGGCCTGGCGCCGGGCCCGGGAGGCCGGACGCCCCGGACCTGGCACCTCGTCCTCATGACCATGCCTCAGGCCCCCGGCCTTCAGAGCCGGCCTCGGGCCCCGGCCTTCAGGACGCGGACTCAGGCCACCGCGTCGAAGCCGGTGTCGCGGGCCATCTTCTTCAGTTCCAGCAGTGCGTGCTTCTCGATCTGGCGGATCCGCTCGCGCGTCAGGCCGTGCTCCTTGCCGACCTCCGTCAGCGTGCGCTCCCGGCCGTCCTCGATGCCGTACCGCATCCGGATGATGGAGGCCGTGCGGTGGTCGAGCTTGTCGATCAGATCGTCGAGCTCCTCACTGCGCAGCAGCGTCATGACGGACTGCTCGGGCGAGACCGCCGAGGTGTCCTCCAGCAGGTCGCCGAACTGCGTCTCGCCCTCGTCGTCCACCGACATGTTGAGCGAGACCGGGTCGCGCGCCCAGTCCATGACGTCCACGACCCGCTCCGGGGTCGAACCCAGCTCGGCCGCGATCTCGGCCGGCTCCGGCTCACGGCCCTTCTCGCGGTTGAACTCGCGCTGGACGCGGCGGATCCGTCCGAGCTCCTCCACCAGGTGGACGGGGAGCCGGATGGTGCGGGACTGGTCGGCTATGGAACGCGTGATGGCCTGACGGATCCACCACGTGGCGTACGTGGAGAACTTGAAGCCCTTGGCGTAGTCGAACTTCTCGACCGCGCGCACCAGGCCCGCGTTCCCCTCCTGGATCAGGTCGAGCAGCGGAAGTCCGCTGCGCGGGTAGCGGCGGGCCACCGCGACGACCAGTCGCAGATTGGACTTGATGAAGAGGTCCTTGGCACGCTCGCCCGCGGCGACCAGCGCTTCGAGCTCCTCGCGGGACGCTCCGCCCGCCTCGCTGGCCACCTCGCCGTCGAGGATCTGCCGGGCGTACACACCCGCCTCGATGTCCTGGGAGAGCTCGACCTCCTTGGCGGCGTCGAGCAGGGGGGTGCGCGCGATCTCGTCGAGGTACATGCCGACCAGGTCGCGGTCGGCGATCTCCCCGCCCACGGCGCGAACGCTGCTGGCCCGCGTGCTGCTGCTACCGCTGGTGGCGGACGAACGACGGGCGACGGCACGGGTTGCCATGCGTGCTCCCTTGCTGAGTAGGTCGCGACACCCTTGCGGGTGCCCTGCATCCGACGGAAACAACGACTGGAATCAGGACAGAATTCCCACACGACGCATCGATTTTCGCGATCATGCAGTACCCTGTGGCGCCTTCGAGGGGGTTCATATGCTGTCCGGACACACAGAGGTGCAGGTCAGGCCGGGCACGGAGGGCGACCTGGCGTCGCTCACGGAGCTGTACAACCACTACGTCCGAGAGACCGCGATCACCTTCGACACGGAACCCTTCACACCGGAGCAGCGGCTTCCTTGGCTCCGCTCCCACCCTGAAGACGGCCCGCACCGCCTCCTGGTTGCTCATGATGTCCGGAACGACCGGAAACAAACCGATGGCCGCGTTCTCGGTTACGCGACGAGCAGCGCCTTCCGCCCGAAGCCCGCGTACTCCACCTCGGTGGAGGTGAGCGTCTACCTCTCCCCCGACGCCGCGGGCCGGGGCGTCGGGACGCTGCTCTACGAAGCGCTCTTCGGGGCACTCGCCGGCGAGGACGTCCACCGCGCCTACGCGGGCATCGCACTGCCCAACGAACCCTCGGCCCGCCTCCACGCCCGGTTCGGCTTCCGCCACATCGGTACGTACCGGGAGGTGGGCCGGAAGTTCGGCCGGTACTGGGACGTGGCCTGGTACGAGAAGCGCCTCGCGCCCACCGGCCTCGGGCAGTCCGCCGCGCGGACGCACGAGGCGGGTCGAGGGGCCTGAATCGTGTTTCGAAAGTCCCGCCTGGCCGGGGGCGCCGCCCTGCGGGCGGACGACGCTACTTTCGAAACACGCCCTGGCCGAACTGGACCGACCGCTTGGCCAGCCCCATCCAGAACCCGTCGATCACGCTGCGCCCGTCGTCCAGGTCCCCCGCCGCCTCCGCCGCGCCCAGCGTGACGAACAGCGGGGCGAAGTGCTCCGTGCGCGGGTGGGCGAGCCGGCCCGCGGGGGACTTGTGCGCGAAGTCGAGGAGCGCGTCCACGTCCCGCGCCTCCAGTGCGTGGCGGCCCCAGTCGTCGAACTCCGCCGACCAGCCGGGAACCCCTTCCCCGACGTGCCGCAGCGCGGCCAGGTTGTGGGTGAAGAAGCCGCTGCCGACGATCAGGACGCCCTCGTCCCGAAGCGGCGCGAGCCTGCGGCCGATGTCCATCAGCCGCCGCGGGTCCAGGGTGGGCATGGAGATCTGGAGAACGGGGATGTCGGCGTCCGGGAACATCTCCACCAGCGGCACATAGGCACCGTGGTCGAGGCCCCGGTCGGGGATGTCCTGCACCGGCGTGCCGGGCGCCTGCAGCAGCTTGCGCACGGACGCGGCGAGTTCGGGCGCCCCGGGGGCGTCGTACCGCACACGGTAGTAATGCTCGGGGAAGCCCCAGAAGTCGTACACGAGCGGTATGGTCTCGGTCGCGCCGAGGGCGAGCGGAGCCTCCTCCCAGTGGGCGGAGACGATCAGGATCGCCTTCGGCCGGGGCAGGTCGGCGGACCAGGCGGCGAGCTGGGCGGGCCACAGCGGGTCGTCGGCGAGCGGCGGAGCGCCGTGGGAGAGATAGAGAGCGGGCATCCGTGCGAGCGTGGCGTCCATGACGACCGCCTCCAGACGTACAACATCGTTGAAAGTTCAAGCTCATCTGACATGACGAGCTTAGACCCGATGTAGTTCAACTTTCAAGGATGAGTCGTAGGATAGATACATGACCATGGCACCCATTGACGGACCCCGCTGGCTCAGCGACGAGGAACAGCGCGTCTGGCGCGCGTACCTCCATGCCACCACCCTCCTCGAGGACCACCTCGACCGCCAGTTGCAGCGCGACGCCGGGATGCCGCACATCTACTACGGTCTGCTCGTCCAGCTCTCCCAGGCGCCCCGGCGGCGGCTGCGGATGACCGAGCTGGCCAAGGGGGCGAAGATCACCCGCTCCCGGCTCTCGCACGCGGTCGCGCGCCTGGAGAAGAACGGCTGGGTGCTGCGCGAGGACTGCCCCTCCGACAAGCGCGGGCAGTTCGCGTACCTCACGGACGAGGGGTACGCGGTCCTGGAGCGGACGGCGCCCGGGCATGTCGCCGCCGTACGGCAGGCGATGTTCGACCGGCTGACGCCCGAGCAGGTGGCGCAGCTCGGCGACATCATGAAGGTGATGGCCGAGGGGCTCCAGCCCTCGGACCCGAACGCGGATCTGCCCTGGCTCCGCTGAGGAGCCAGGGCAGATCGGAGCACGGAGCCGGCGGGAGGATCACCGCCGGCCGGGAACGGTCAGTGCGCGATGACGGGGATCTTCACCGCGTCCTCGACGCCCGCGTCCTCACCTGAGCCGTCGCCCGAGCCCGAGCCGGCGACCTGCCCGCCGCCCGGCTTCCCCGTGTTGATGAAGGTGACGGCGATCAGGGCCGAGACGACCAGGATGCCGACCGCCCACCAGATGGCCGCCGCGTAGCCCTCGACCATGCCCTGGAGCTGGAGCAGCTTCTGGGCGGCGGGGGTGGTCGCCCCGGCCGCGTTGTCGGTGAGGTACGCGGTGGTGGCAGAGGCGGCGATCGTGTTCAGCAGCGCCGTACCGATGGCGCCGCCGACCTGCTGCGAGGTGTTGACCATCGCGGAGGCCACACCGGCGTCCCGCGGGTCGACGCCGTGCGTCGCGAGCGACATGGCCGGCATGAACGCCGTGCCCATGCCGAGGCCGAGCAGCAGCTGGGCGGGGAGGATGAGTCCGGCGTACGAGGTGCCGATCTCCAGCTGGGTGAGCAGCAGCATGCCCGCACCGGCGGTCAGGAAGCCCGGGCCCATGAGCCAGCGGGGCGGGACCCGCGTCATCAGCCGCGTACCGATCTGGGTCGAGCCGGTGATCATGCCCACGATCATCGGCAGGAACGCGAAGCCGGTCTTGACCGGGGAGTACCCCTTCACGATCTGCAGGTAGTAGGTGAGGAAGAGGAACAGGCCGAACATCGCGATGACGGCGAGCCCCAGTGAGAGGTACACACCGCCGCGGTTGCGCTCGGTCAGGACGCGCAGCGGCAGCAGCGGGGACTTGACCTTCGACTCGGTGAGGACGAAGGCGGCGAGCAGCACGGCCGAGCCGACGAAGAGGGCGATCGTCGTCGCGTCGGACCAGCCCTCGGACTCGGCGCGGGTGAAGCCGTAGACGAGCGTGACCAGACCGAGGGTGGAGAGGACCACGCCCGGGATGTCGAGCGGGGAGCGGTTGCGGCCGCCGGCCGGCTCACGGATCACGAAGTACGCGCCGGCGGCGGCGATGATCGCGAACGGGATGTTGACGAAGAAGGTCCAGCGCCAGTTCAGGTACTCGGTGAGGAAGCCGCCGAGGATGAGGCCGACGGCGCCGCCACCACCGGCGATCGCGCCGTAGATGCCGAATGCCTTGGCGCGCTCCTTCGCGTCGGTGAACATCACCGCGAGCAGCGACAGCGCGGCCGGGGCGAGCAGCGCGCCGAAGGCGCCCTGGAGCGCGCGGGCGCCGAGCATCATCGCCTCGCCGGTCGCGGCGCCGCCCAGTGCGGAGGCGGCGGCGAAGCCGATGAGACCCACCACGAAGGTGCGCTTACGGCCCCACAGGTCGGCGATACGGCCGCCGAAGAGCAGGAGTCCGCCGAAGGCCAGCGCGTAGGCCGTGATGACCCACTGCCGGTTGCCGTCCGAGATCCCGAGATCCTGCTGGGCGGAGGGCAGCGCGATGTTCACGATCGTCGCGTCCAGCACGACCATCAGCTGGGCGAGGGCTATGAAGACCAGCGCTTTCCAGCGCCTGGGATCCGTTTCGGGCATGGGGGTAGCCACCTCTTGGTGCGTAAGGGAAAGAACGGACGTACGGGGTAACGGAATTACGGAAGAGTCAGTGCGAGATCAGGGCGGGCTCGGCGGGCGGTCCAGGGACGGTCACTCGATGCGGGAGTCCCTCCGCAAGTCCTCCAGGGTGGCGGCCGAGCCCGGCAGCACGGAACGCGCGGGCGCCTCCAGGCCGTCCAGGAACAGCTGCAGATGGCGGTGGACGAAGCGGTCCATGTTCACGCAGGCGGTGCCCGGCAGGGGGCGGGTCAGCTGCGAGACGGCCACCATCAGGTCGCCGACGCCGACGTCCGTACGGAGCCGGCCCGCCCGCTGCGCGCGGTCGACGAGGCCCTGCACGGCCCCCTCCAGGCCCTCGCGCGCGGCGCACAGTTCGGGGTGGTCGCGGTCGAAGGCGCCGTCGAGCATCGGACACAGGGCGCCGATCCGCTCGTCGGCGGCGGCATGGGTGAAGCGGCGCAGCGCCTCGAAGGTGTCGCTCTCCTCCGCCGCCGCCTCCGCGGCCCGGTCGGTGGTGCGGGCCATGACGGAGAGGACGACCTCCTGGACGAGGTCGGCGCGCTCGGGGAAGTTGCGGTAGAGCGTGGCGTTGCCCACTCCGGCGCGGCGCGCGATCTCGTCGAGCGGCACCTGGGGGCCGAACTCGACGAACATCTCGCGGGCCGCCGTCACGATCCGCTCGCGGTTGCGCAGGGCGTCGGCGCGCGGGCGGGGTGCGCGGCGGGTGGGCGCGGTGCCGGCCGCGGTGTCGGCGGTGATGCTCACGCCACCTCTCCTTCACTTCGAGTCATCCGGGGAGCGAGTCCCCACTTCCTGGAACACAGGCGTAAACGGGGACCGTCTCCCCGGTTATTTCCCACTGCGACTGTGACCTGAGTCACAGCCCTGCCCGTCGGCCGGATACCCACGATCGGTCCAATCCGGCGCGCGCCCCCGGAGCGGTCGACACAGGCTGATCGGACAGAGCGATCAGGGAGGCGACCGCATGCAGCAGACCCGCCGGCGGATTCGCAGCCCCCTCGCCCTCGGAGCGGTGGCGGCCCTCGCGCTCGCCGCCCTGGCCTCCGCCAGTTCGAACCTGCGCGGATCCGCCCCCGCCTCGGCGGGACCGGTGGCCTCCGCCCCGGGTGAGGCGCCGCTCTCCCCGTGCAGGATCGCGACGACGATGGGTGTGCAGATGTCGGAGGGGCTGCCGACCGCCCCGGGGTATGTCCGCTCCACCGGCCGGATCAAGGCTCTCAACCTGATGATCGACTTCCCGGACGCGCCCGGGGACGGCACGGCCCTCGGGCGCCTGTCCGAGTTCTTCCCGAAGACGGCCGACTGGTTCCGCACCAGCTCGTACGGGCGCCTCCACTACACTCCCGAGGCCCCGATATCCGACTGGCTGCGGATGCCGCAGGCGTTCTCCTCGTACGGGATAGAGCGCGGCTCACCGTACGAACCGGGCTACCGCGGGCTCGTCGAGGACATCGTGAAGGCCGCCGACGCGAAGGTGGACTTCAGCGCCTACGACCTGGTCAACATCCTGGTCACCCCGAACGCCGGACCCTCGGCCCTGGACACCGTCCTGTCCGTCACCTTCTCCGGCAACGCGGAGGCGCCCTACGCGGACGGCGTCCCGCTCTCCAACACGTCCTTCGTCTACAGCCGCCAGGACGACGGCTCGGGCACCTACGCCGAGACCGGCTACCGAGTCCTGCCGCACGAGAACGGGCACGTCTTCGGGCTGCCCGACCTCTATACCGTCGAAGGCGGCGGAACGGTCGGCCACTGGGACATCATGTCCGAGGACTGGGGGGCCAACAACGACTTCCTCGGCTGGCACAAGTGGAAGCTCGGCTGGCTCGACGACAGCCAGATCGGCTGCGCGTCGAGGACCGGCACCAGTGAATACACGCTGACCCCGCTGGCCACCAAGGGGGGCCGGAAGCTCGCCTTCGTACCGCTGTCGGAGCGGTCGGGGTACGCCGTCGAGGTCCGCACCCGGGACGGCAACGACGAGGCCGTCTGCGAGCCCGGCGTCCTGATCTACCGGGTCGAGTCGGACGTGGACACCGGGCACGGCCCCGTCACGGTGTCGGACAGCGACCAGGACAGCGGCGGCTGCACCCGCAGGCCCAACGTCCACGCGGAGCTGTCGGACGCTCCGTACCGGCCGGGCGAGACCTTCACGGACCGGATGAACGGCATCCGGATCACGGTCGTGGACGAGGACGACGCGGGCGCCTACCGCGTCCGCGTCACCCGCAGCTGATCCGCTCCCCCGCCCGCTTCCCGATCCGCTCCCTGAGCTCCCGCTTGAGGATCTTGCCCGTAGCGTTCCGGGGCAGCGGCTCCTGCCGTACGTGGACGTGGGCGGGCACCTTGAAGGCGGCGAGGCGCGCCCCGACGTGCGCCCGCAGCTCCTCGACGGTGACGGCCGCCCCCTCCCGCAGCCGCAGCACCGCCGCGACCTCCTCCCCGAGGGCGGGATGCGGCACGCCGAGGACAGCCACGTCCAGCACGTCGGGGTGGTCATGGAGAACGGCCTCGACCTCGACGCAGTACACGTTCTCGCCGCCCCGGATCACCATGTCCTTGAGCCGGTCGACGACGGTCACGCGGCCGTCGACGACCCGGGCGAGGTCGCCGGTGCGGAACCAGCCGTCCTCGGTGAACGCCTCCCGGGTGGCGGCCTCGTCCCCCCAGTAGCCGCGGACCAGGGACTGGCCGCGGAGCCAGAGCTCGCCGATCCCGTCGGCGTCGGGCCGGTCGATCCGCACCTCGGTCGCGGGCGTCGGCCGCCCCACGCTCCTCGGGTGCGCGCGGTACTCGGCACCGAAGTTGGCCAGCACACCGCCGCAGGTCTCGGTCAGGCCGTACCCGTTGCGCGGTTCGACGCGTTCGCCGTACGCGGCGGTGAGGCGG
This sequence comes from Streptomyces lateritius, assembly GCF_014649715.1. Lineage (GTDB taxonomy): Bacteria > Actinomycetota > Actinomycetes > Streptomycetales > Streptomycetaceae > Streptomyces > Streptomyces lateritius. The sequence continues at coordinate 15,762 of NZ_BMTO01000024.1, read as the reverse complement.
GCGACGATCTCGGGCGGGGCGGCGGCGCCGCCGGTGTTGAACATGACGAGGCTCGCGAGGGGGTCGCCGACGCGCTCGGCGAGGTCGAGCAGTCCGAGGGCGGTCGTGGGGACGCCGGCGTAGTGGGTGACGCCGTGGCGCCGGATCAGCTCCAGGGCCGTGGCCGCGTCCCACTTCCGCATCAGGACGAGGGAGCCGCCGGCGGCCATGACGGAGTAGAAGGAGGTGAACGCGGCGACGTGGAAGAACGGGAACGTCGTCAGCGACACGGGCGTGGGGCCCTGGCCGGGGACGGTGCCGCGGCCGAGGGCGGAGGCGGCGGCGTAGTACCGCGGGTTCATCGCCGCCCCTGCCTGCGCGAGGTGGGTGGCGACGGCGCCCTTGGGGCGTCCGGTGGTGCCTGAGGTGTAGATGATGGTGGCGTCGTGCTCGGGCAGGACGTCGACGGGCGGCGGACCGAGGTACGGATCGGTGTCGGGCACGTACACCCGGAATCCGTCCGGGAGCCGCGCCGCGTGCGCGGGCCCCGAAGAACTCGCGGGGCCGGGCTCGGCCTTCCGCTCGGGGTGGAAGACGATGCCCGGCACCCGGTGCTCGCGCGCCCAGCGCTCGACCCGCCCGACCCGCTCCCCGTCGACGAGGAGGATCCCGGGCGTGCAGTCGTCGAGGGCGTGGGAGAACTCCTCCTCGGTCCACCAGGCGTTGAGCGGGACGGCGACGAGGCCGGCGAGCTGGGCGGCCCAGAAGGCGATCTGCCACTCGGGGTGGTTCCGCATGGCGACGACGGCCCGGTCCCCGGGGCGCAGCCCGTGGTCGTCGACGAAGCGCCGGGCCAGTCCGCAGGCGGCGTCGAAGAACTCCCGGTAGGTCACCACCCGGGCCTCGCCCCCGTCACCGTCCCCGGACACCAGGAACGGCCGCTCGCCGTACGCCCAGGTCGCCTCGACGAACTCGCGCAGGGTGCGGGGACCCTCGACGTACACGCCGTCCTCGACGGCGAAGGGCGCGCCGGGGGCCGCGAGGCGTGCGGCCACCATCGCCGCCGTCCCCGTGGCTCCGTCCGGATCGGTGTGTGGCACGGCCGCCGTCATCTCTTCTTCCCCGCACTCGCTCGGTACCGGCGGCCGACGCTATGTCCGCCCTCGGGGAGCGTCAACCCGCGCCCGCGCGGGTGCGGACCGTGGAAGCGGACGGAGGGACAAGGGCCGGTGGCCGCCCCCTCCCGGGGGCGGCCACCGCTCCGGACCTACTTGAAGGCCGGCAGGCTGCGCTCGACCCAGGCGGAGAAGGGCGCGGCCGGGCGGCCGAGGACCTTCTCCACGTCCGGGCTGACCTGCTGCTCGGACGGGAGCGGCAGGCCGAGGATGTCGAGCGTGCCGTTCACGACGGCCTCCTCCATGAACCGCGACATGTGGGCGAAGGCCGACTCGCGGGTCAGCTCGACGAAGGAGACCTCCTCGCCGAGAGCCTCGGCGAGTGCCGCGGCCTGCTCGCGCGGGCTGATGGCGACCGGGCCGGTCAGGACGTAGGTCTGGCCGGCGTGGCCCTCCTCGCGCAGCGCCACCGCGGCGACGGCTGCGATGTCCGCCGGGTCGACCACGGGGAGCGCCACGTCGGCGAAGGGGGCCATCACGGTGCGCTCGGTACGGACCGACTCTGCCCAGGCGAAGGCGTTGGAGGCGAAGCCGCCCGGGCGCAGGATCGTCCACTCCAGGCCCGAGGCGCGGACGGCCGCCTCGAACTCCCGGAGCCGGTCGTGCGAGACCGCCTCCGGGCGGGTGCCGGAGGCCTGCGAGGAGAGCAGGACGACCTTGCGTACGCCGGCCTCCTTGGCGAGACCGAGCAGCGTGTGGGGGCTCTCCCCGGGGCCGAGCAGCTCCGGGCCGAGCAGGATGAACAGTGCCTTCGCACCTTCGAGCGCCTCCCGCAGGCTCTCGGCCCGGCTCAGGTCGGCCTGCACATGGCGGGCGCCCTCGGGCAGGTCGACGGGGAGCGGCCGCCGCGAGACGGCCGTGACCTGGGCGCCCGCCGCGGAGAGGGCGGCGACGAGCGGACGGCCGACGTTGCCGGTGGCTCCGGTGACAACAATCATGAAACGGCTCCTTCATCAAGGGAATTGGTGGGTGACAGCCGCTGCCGGGGGTGTCGCCGCGATGGCCGGGCGGGCTTCCTCGCCGTGCCGTGAACGACGCTAGCATCCTCGGGATAGTAGGTACCTAGAGGAAAGTGGCTTTCGCTCGGGGGCACATGAGCCTCCGGGCGACCGCTCCCCGCGTGAGCAGCGGTGAGTTCATGGCCGAGGCGCGCCATACGGGCACGCGCCTCGGGTGGGCCGAGCACCTCGACACGGGCGCCGAAGCCGGCCAACTGGGCGGCGAGCAGGTCGAGCGAAGGGCCATCGGCCTCGAAGTGCCGTCGCCCGTCGGAGAGTTCGCGACCCGTGCGCAGCCGCTCGCCGAGCAGCTCGTGCAGGACGGGCAGGGCGGACGGGTCGGCCACCGCGCGGACCGTGGTGGTGCGCAGCCGCCGTTCGACGTCGGCGGCCAGCGACTGCCAGGCCGCCGCCAGATCGAAGCCCTCCGGCCGGCGCGCGGGTTCGCCGGTGTCGACGACGGAGATGACCCGGGTGTGGCGGAAGGACCGAAGCCCCTCCTCCGTGGCGGCCACCAGGTACCAGCACCCGGCCTTCCAGACCAGGCCCAGGGGATCCACGGTCCACTCACGGACCGTCGAGGCGTCCGGGGACGGCTCCGGTCCGGGAGCCGGGGGCGACTCCGGCGCGGAGGCAGGGGCGCGGGCCGGAACGGAGGCAGCGGCGGGGGCCGGTTCGGCGTCCGCGTATCCGAGGGTGATCCGTACCCGGTCCAGGACCGCCTGTTCCAGGGCGTGGTGGTGCGGCCCGCCGCCGGCCCGCACCGCGGCGCGGGACCAGTCGAGGCCGTCGACGACGAGCGCCTTCGCCGCCGCCTCGGCGTGCCGCCGCATCGGAGCGGGGACCGCCTGCACCAACTTGCGTAACGCCGTGCGCAGTTCCGGCGAGGCGGAGAGCGGTCCCGCGGCCAGGAACAGCGCCCCGATCTCGCGCTGGGTGAAGCCCGTCAGATCGGTACGGGCACCTCCCACCAGGCTCCAGCCGCCACCCCGCCCGCGCTGCGAGTACACGGGCACACCGGCGACGGTCAGCGACTCCAGGTCGCGGCGGGCGGTGCGCTCGGAGACCTCGAGCTCCGCGGCAACCTCCCGCACCGTCACGCGCCCCCGCGACTGGAGGAAGAGCAGTGTCGCCATCAGGCGGTCGGCCTTCATTTCGCCTTGCTCTTTCTAATAGGCCATGAGGTGGCCTGTTTCGCCGGGACGATGGAGTCATGACTGAGACCGCGCACGCCTCCGGCGCCCCCTCCGCCCGTCCCTCCGCCGACCCTCGCGACGGCCTGTTCAAGGCCGTGGACCTGGCCGCGGAGGTGCTCGCCGCCCTCCGCCCCGACCAGTACGACGCGGTCACGCCGTGTCCCGACTACACGGTCCGTGACCTGGCCAACCACCTCGTGTCGGTGCTGCGCCGGGTCGCCGTGCTGGGTGCAGGCGGCTCCTTCATGAGCGTTCCGCACTTCGCCGAGGACGTCGCCGACGGCGACTGGGCCGAGGCCTGGAAGGCGTCCGCCAAGGAATTCCACACCGTCTGGTCCGACCCCTCGGTTCTGGGCCGGCAGATCGCCCTGCCGTGGGGTCCGGTCCCCGGCGCGGTCGCCTCCGTCATCTACACCAACGAGTTCGTGCTGCACATCTGGGACCTCGCGAAGGCCACCGGTCAGAGCCCCCTCTGGGACCCGGAGATGCTGGCGGCGCCGCTGGCGAACATGCGCCGCGCCGTGCCCGCCGAGCCCCGTGGCGGCCAGGTGCCGTTCGGTCCGGTGGTGGAGGTTCACGAGGATGCTCCTGACATCGACAAGCTCGTGGGCTGGTACGGCCGCCGTCCCTGACGGCTCCGGGGCCCGGGGCCGCCGTCGTGCGACGGCGGCCCTTTTCCGTCCCGCTCGCGCGGGCGTGCGGCAGTGCCGCGGTCCGGTCCGGTCAGCCGGCGGATCCGATGCCCTGGGCGAAGGAGAAGAAGCGACAGGGGTCGTACTTGGCCTTGACCGTGGCCAGCCGGGAGTAGTTCTCGCCGTAGTACGACTGCTTCCAGTCCGTCAGAGCCGGGTCCATCCAGTTCTGGTACGTCTCGCCGTTCGACAGCGGGTCGATGACCGCGAATCCGTTGTCGATCCAGCGGGTGGCGACGGCCCGGGCTTCGGCGGTGTTCCGCGTCGGATCGTTGATCAGGGCCCGGTAGTTCACCGAGAACAGCGAATCCCGGTGCACGTACGCGGTGTCGGTGCGGGCCGGGTCGTTGGCCGCGCCGCCGAAGAAGTGCAGGTCGAGGTAGCGGGCCTGGCCGGCCGCGCGGTCCGCGTCGAAGGCCGACATCACGTCCGCCCAGCCGCCGCGGCTGTACGGCGTGGTGCCGAGGCGGGTGCGCTCAAGGCCGAATTCGGGGCGGGTCAGCACGCCGGTGGGGGTCTTCTCCGAGCGCTGGCACTGGTCGGCGCTGAGCGTGCCGCAACCGAAGATCATCATCATCAGCTGCTGGTACGTCAGTACGGCGTCCTGGCGGGCCGCCGGAGCGCCGGTCATGGAGAGCAACCGGGACGTCTCGGAGGCGAGTTCGGCCGGTGTGCCCCGGGAGGCCAGCATGATGTTGACGTTCGGGACCGAGCCCGCGGCGGCGTCCGGCTGGACGACGTAACCGCCGCCGCCGATGGTGCGCGGCGCGTCCACCAGCCAGCGGGTCGCGGCGTCGAGGACGTCGGCGGCACGGTCGTACGGGAAGATCAGGTTGGCGATCGCCATCTGGTCGCCGACGTGCGGGGTCACCGTGAAGCGGGTGACGACGCCGAAGTTGCCGCCACCGCCGCCGCGGATCGCCCAGAACAGGTCGCTGTAACGGGTCGGGGAGGCGACGACGATCCTGCCGTCGGCGAGGACGACCTCGGCCGACGTCACGGCGTCGCAGGCCATGCCCATGGGCCGGGTGAGGAAGCCGTAGCCGCCGCCCTGCAGGAAGCCGCCGGCCGCCACGGTCGGGCAGCCGCCCTCGCTGACCACGAGACCGTGCGGGGACAGGGCGTTCAGGATGTCCACGTTCTTGGCGCCGGGACCTATGTTCACCGCGCCGCTGCCGACGGTGATGCCGTTCAGGCCGGAGACGTCGATGATCAGGCCGGGAGTGGTCGAATAGCCGCCGAAGCTGTGGCCGCCGCTGCGGACGGCGGCAGGCAGACAGTTGTCCTGGGCGAACCGGAGGGCGACGGAGACGTCGCGGGCGTTGACGCAGTACGCGACCGCCTTGGGGTTGGCCCTGTCGAACTGGGCCAGTTCGAGCTGCTTGGCGACGCCGTAGGAGGGGTCGGACGGCAGGACGAGCCGTCCATGCATGTTGGTGTCCAGCTGGCTCCAGGGGATCCGGCCGCCGTCGGTGCTCGCCACGACGGGGGTGGCGGGCAGAACGGCGAGACCGGCGGCGGCCGTACCGGCGCCGAGAAGGGTTCTACGTGTGATCACGGGGCGTCCCATGGTCGATGCGGTGGATGGGCGGAGGGCGGCGCCGGGGCCACCTGGTCCGCCGCCCGGAGGGACGGGCGGGGGGCCGGTGGCTCCGGCGCCGGGTACGAGGTACGGGTACGGAAGGAGGTCAGGAGACCTTGCGGCCGCGCAGGCCCTGCCTGACGACGCCCTTGAGCATGGAGCGCCCGAGGTCGCGCATCTCCTTGGGACCCGAGGTGCTCGCCCACCACATGAACTTGACCATCGTGGGCGTGGTCGCCCGGAAGAACCGGTGGTCCTCGGGGTCCTTCCAGCCGAAGGGCGTATTGACGGACTCGCAGTCGCGGATCGCGTCGAAGACGATGTCGGCCGCCTTGTCGCCGTCGATCTCCCCGGCCTCGTACCGCTCGCAGGTCTCGGCGGTGACGTCGAAGAGGTGCTTGAACGCATGGCTGTCCGGCCACCACAGCCCGGTGTAGGGGGCGTTCTCCATCTCCTTGAAGTGGCGGTCGTCGCCGTCCAGTTCGAAGTTCTGCCGCGCCATGATCTGCCGCATGGTGGCCGGGGTGGTGAAGCAGGCCCAGACCCGGAAGACCGCGTTCCAGAGACGGAAGTGGGAGAAGGCGATGTAGGAGCTGTTGACGATCTTGTCGTTGTACTCCAGGAGGCCCTGCTCCAGCTTCTCGACGTACGCGAAGCGCTCCGCCTTGAAGTCGTCCTCGCGCAGCGCGTCCAGGACCCGCCAGGCGAGGGCGTCGACGACCTCGAAGGTGTTGGACAGACCGCGCGAGTACAGCGGGTCGATGAAGCCGGCCGCGTGCGACATCAGGCACCAGCGGTCGCCGACGGTCTGCTTGGAGGAGTACTGGATCCGGTCGGTGGACACCCACTCGCGGACCCGCTTGGCGCCCTCGAACTGGCGCTTCACCGCCGGGTACATGTCGAGGTAGTGGTTGAACTCCTCGTCGGGGGTCATGTCCTTCGGCTTGGGGTACAGCCGCTCGTCGAAGGTGAGGCCGACGCTGCAGACCGGGTTCTTGGAGTCCTTGTAGTTGTCGAACGGGATGATCCAGAACCAGCCGCGCTCGATGAGGTGGTGCAGCGTGCCGCCGTGGAAGGGCGACTCGGCGGGCGGGCGCAGCGCCTCGGGGTAGTTGCAGACGTCGTCGTACGGCTTGACGCCGACGTAGTGCGTGAAGAGCGAGCGCGCGTGGTGCTTGTGGCGCGGCGGGTTCTCGCGGAGGTCGAACTTCTCGGCGAGCGGGGAGCGGAAGCCGCTCGCGTCGATGAGGAACTTCGCCCGGAACACCTCACCGCTCTGGCCGGTGACCGTGACGCCGTCGTCGTCGAAGTCGAGGTCGGTGGCGCGCCAGTTCTGCCGGATGGTGCAGCCGTACTTCGCGGCCACGTTCAGGTAGTACGAGTCGGTGTCCTGGCGGTAGAGGTGGACGGCCTCGGTGAGCATCTTGGGGATCACGAACATGGTCGCTTCGCGCGGATCCGGCTCGCGGTTCTTCTTGTGCGAGACGAAGCCGAAGCTCTGCTTGCGGCCGTGGTGCGGCCCCATGTGCTCGGTGATGGCCTTGACGTCCAGCATGTGCTTGATCTCGGGCACGTCGTAGCGTGCGGCGAGAATGTGCAGCCACTCCACGAGCTGCGGGTTCTGGGACTCCCCCACGGCGAACCGGGGGTGCTGGCCGGCGTCGATCAGAGCGACGTTCGCCCCCTGGCGGGCCAGGATGGCGCCGGTGATCGAGCCGGCGAGGCCCGATCCCAGGATCAGGACGTCGCACTCGTTCCACTCTTCGGCCTCGGGGGCCTCGTTCACTGCCTCAGCCTTGGTGGGCAAGACCGCACTCCTCTTTCTCGGATTCACTCGGCGCTTGCGTGGACGCCGGCCGGTCAACGGGGTCAGGCGGCGCGGCGGGGCTCGCCGAACCAGTCGGTCAGGGCCTGCTCGAGTCCTTCGGCGGAGCCGTCGACGGTGGCCCAGGCCACGTAGCCGTCGGGGCGGACCAGGAGGCTCGCGGAGGGCGCGTCGGCGTCGGCGCGGGTCGCCGTGACGACGTCGACCCGGTCCGACCAGCCGGCGGCGGCGGCGCGCAGCTCCGCGCTGTCGTGCAGGTCGAGCAGGAGCGGGCGCCCGCGGTGCAGCAGCTCGTAGGTGCTGGACTTCTCGTCGCCGACGATCAGCTCCTGGTCGGGCAGGCGGCGGCCGAGCAGCGGGTGGTCGCCGGCGGCGGCGCCGTAGGTGATGTCCAGGCCGGTGACGAGGCCGACGAGGTGGCGCCGGACCTCCTCGATCTGGACCAGCTCGGCGAAGATGTCGCGCAGCGGCTGCATCTCGGGGCCGCCGAGGTAGAGGGAGCGCTGGACCAGGGTGTTGGCGACGATGCGGGCGCCGACCGGGTGGCGCTCGGCCTGGTACGTGTCGAGGAGGCTGTCCGGGGCCTGGCCCTTGACGACGGCCGCGAGCTTCCAGCCGAGGTTGACGACGTCGCCGACGGCGGCGCTGATGCCCTGGGCACCGATGGGCAGGTGGATGTGGGCCGCGTCGCCGGCCAGGAAGACCCGGCCCTTGCGGTACTCGGCGGCCTGCCGGCTGGCGTCGGTGAAGTAGCTCGTCCACAGCGGGGTTGCGCCGCTGATGTCCTCGCCGGTCACCCGCTGGAAGGACGCGGCGACCTCCTCGAAGGTGGGCGGCTCCTGCGTGGGGCGGACTCCGGCGCCGCGCTCGAAGACGACGACGCGGGTGGCGTGCGGGCCGAGCGGGAGGACGACGACCATGCCGGCCTCGCCGATCTCGCCGGTGGGACGGATGCGCAGCGGGACGCCGGTCACGTCGGCCATCTGCATCTCGATGGTGGCGTTGATGCCGGGGAAGTCGATGCCCGCGAGGCGGCGGACGGCGCTGCGGGCGCCGTCACAGCCCACCACGTAGGCGGCGCGAAGGCGTTCGGTGCCCTCCGGGCCGACGACCTCGACCTCGACGCCGTCCGCGCCGTCGGTCAGGCCGACGACCTCGTGGCCGCGGCGTATCTCGGCGCCGAGGCCCACGGCCCAGTTGTGCAGGATGGCCTCGGTGCGGGACTGCGGAACACCGCGGACACCGAAGTTGCCGCCCTCGATGATCCGGTAGTCGATCGGGAGTCCGCCGAAGTGGCCACCCGGAATGGTGTCCAGATCGCCGAATTCCGCGAGGAGTCCGCGCTGCCCGAACTCCTCGATGGTGCGGGCGGAGAAACCGAGCGCGCGCGACTGCTGCATGGGCTCCGTGAGACGGTCGAGCACGATGACGGAGAGCCCGGAAAGGCGGAGCTCACCGGCGAGCATGAGCCCCGCGGGGCCCGCTCCGGCGACAATGACATCGGCGTTAAAGCTGTCCATGTTCCCTCTCCCGCTGGCGTTTTCTTCAGTATTCCGACGGAGCGGGGGCAGCTGAATGGGCTCCGGTACAGGGTTATGACAAGTTCCGTCAGATCTCCGGCACGTGTGTCAGGGAGTGGGGCGGGGGGACGCGAAAGGGTGCCGGAAGCGACGCTTCCGGCACCCTTTCCTTCGTACGTCTTCTCGTAGGTCTTCTCGTACGTCGCCCGGTTCAGCCGCCGAGGATCCGGTCGACCCGGATCTCGACGACGGCCAGGCCGGGCGGCATCGGCGGCGGGGCCCAGTACCGCTTGGTGTAGCGGCGGATCCCCTCGGCGACCCGGTCGGGGTCGGTGGAGACCTCGGCCGTGCCCTCCAGCGTGACCCACCGCCAGCCGGCCGTCTGGCAGACCGACACCCGGCTGCCCGGGGCGGCGAGCACGTTCCGCGCCTTGCGGCGCGCGACCGTCGTCATCACCCGGGCGAGGCCCGCGTCCCCGTCCCAGGTGAAGCGCACCGGCGCGGTGTGGGGGCTGCCGTCGGGGCGCAGCGTGGTGAAGGTGCACAGGTGGTTCTCGTCGAGGAAGGCCTCGACCTCTGCGGACAGTCGCGGTGACGGTGCCATGAGGGTGTTCCGTTCTCAGTGGGCGGGGGTGCCGGCCGGCATGTCCTTGGCCTTGGTGAGGGGCAGCAGGACGAGGGTGACCACGAGGGCCACCGCGGCGAAGCCGGCGCTGATGAGGAAGGCGTCGTGGAAGACCGTCGTACGGGCCTCCTTGACCAGCTCGGGAACGCCGCGGGTCTGGGCCTCCAGCTCGGGGATCCGGCGGAAGGCGAAGGTGGCGGCGACGGCGAGACCGAGGGCGCCGCCGATCTCCTGCGAGGTGTTGATGAGACCGGCGGCCAGGCCCGACTCGTGCTCCTCGGAGCCGGCGAAGGCGGAGACCTGCAGCGGGACGAAGGAGGCGCCCAGGCCCAGTCCGCAGATCACGAACGCGGGCAGCAGGTCGACGAGGTAGGAGGCGTCGGACGGGGCGCGCCACAGCAGCATCATGCCGGTGGCGACCAGGGCCAGTCCGACCATCAGGACGGGCTTGGCGGCGACCTTGGTGACGACCTGGGAGGCGATGCCCGCACCGACCGCGGTGGTCAGGGCGAGAGGGACGTACGCCAGACCGGTGGTGATCGCGGAGTAGTCGAGGACCTGCTGCATGAAGAGGCTGGCGAAGAAGAAGAGGCTGACACAGGTGCCGAGGAGCAGGATCGCGATGATGTTGGCTGCCCGCAGGGACGGGCGGCGGAAGATGGTGAGCGGCATCAGCGGGGACTTGGCGCGGCGCTCGATGAACAGGAAGGCGATCAGCAGGACGGCCGCCAGGGCGAATCCGCCGTAGATGCGGGCGACCGGGACGTCCGAGTCGTCGACGGTCTGGCCGAGGGTGAAGATCAGCAGGATGAGACCGGCGGTGAGGACGACGGCGCCGGTGACGTCGAAGCTGCGGGTGCGCTCGGCGGCGCGGCTCTCGCCGACGATCATCGGGGCGATCAGGGCGCCGATGAGGCCGATCGGGACGTTGATGAAGAAGATCCAGCGCCAGCCGGGACCGTCGGTGAGCAGACCGCCGAGGGTCACGCCGGCGACGGCGGCGACACCGCTGAGGGCGCCCCATGCGCCGAGCGCCTTGTTGCGGGCCGGGCCCTCCTCGAAGTTGTTGGTCAGCAGGCTGAGCGCGGCGGTGGCGATGAAGGCGGCGGCCAGACCCTGCGCGCCACGGGCGCCGATGAGCATCTCGGAGCTCTGCGCGAGGCCCGCGAGGAGCGAGGAGAGGGCGAAGAGGACGAGACCGGTCTGGAGCATCCGGCGGCGGCCGAGGGTGTCGGCGAGCCGGCCGGCCAGCAGCAGGAAGCCGCCGAGGAGCATGCCGTAGGTGGTGACGACGTACTGCAGGGCCGTCTGGGAGATGTGGAGCTCGTCCTCGATGGTCGGCAGTGCGACGTTGACGATCGACACGTCGAGGAAGGTCATGAAGCCGGCCAGACAGAGGAAGGCCAGGAGGAGACCGGGGCGGCGGGCGGGCCCTGAGGCCGACTCCGTCGCGGTGGTGCGCAGGGACTCTTGGACAGACATGTCACTCCTCGGAGCACGGATGAACGGATGGGGACTGCGGGAATCACGGAGCACGGGGCTGCGGAGTGCGGGGGCTTGCGGAGTGCGGGGGCGTGCGCAGCAGGGAAAACAGGGGGGCGACGGCCGGTCAACGGCCGCGCTCCGTAGCGACTTTCAGGAAGCTAGCATCCTCAGTAAAGTAGGTACCTAGAGGAAAGTGGCTTCCTGGAGGGTTCCCATGAACAGCAGCACCGCCATGTCGGCCGACGCGGCAGCCCACGCCGCGCAGGGCGGCTCGCAGCAGGCCTGCCCCATCTCCCCGGTGCTCGACATCGTCTTCAGTCGCTGGACGACGCCGATCCTGTGGACGCTCCACGCGTTCGGCCGCCAGCGCTTCGTGGTGCTGCACCGCAACATCGGCACGATCACGCCGAAGGTGCTGACGCAGCGCCTGCGGCAGATGGAACGGGACGGTCTCGTGGTGCGGACGTACTACCCCGAGGTGCCCCCCAGGGTCGAGTACGAGATCAGCGAACTCGGTCTCAGCCTGGCGCCGCTCTTCGCCCACCTCGCGGACTGGTCGGCCGACAACCTGCCCCGCGTCGAGCGGGCGCGGCAGGAGTTCGACCTCGCGGAAGAGGTGACGCCGGGCCGTTAGAGCCCGGCGGGACGCGGGGGTCAGGCCGCGTCGCGGTCCAGTTCGCGCATGGCGCCCTGGAAGAAGATGAGCGGCTCCTCGTCGGCCGCCGGGGCGCCCAGTTCGACGACCTCGCCGAGCAGGATGGCGTGGTCGCCGCCGTCGTACTCCGCGATCAGCCGGCAGTCCAGGAAGGCCAGCGCCTCGCTGAGCACCGGCAGGCCGGCCTCGGAGCGGTGGTGCGGAACGTCCTCGATCCGGGCCGACTCACGGCCCGCGAACGCCCAGGCGGGGCCGCGTTGCTGCTGCGTCAGGACGTTGACCACGAAGCCGCCGGACCGGTGGACCACCGGCAGCAGGCGGGAGTTGCGGTGCAGGCAGATGAGCACCAGCGGCGGATCCAGCGAGACCGACGTGAAGGAGTTCACCGTGGTCCCGGCCGCGTCCTGCCCGGTGCCGGAGGTGATGACCGTGACGCCGGTGGCGAACTTGCCGCACACGTCACGCAGCGCGCGACCATCGACCGGCGCCTGGTTCCTGCTGGTTGCTGACTGAACGGGTATCACGACAGGCCCTCTCTCAGGTGCGTGGGGTGATGAAGTCCGCGGCCGACTCCGACACCTGCGGTGTCTGTGGTGGTGTCTTCGACGCCTGGGACGTCTTCGGCGTCTCGGCCGCGGAGCGCCGGGACAGCAGCGGTCCCGCCATCGCCGTCGTGACCAGCGCCATGATCACCAGCATGGTGAACATCCGCTCGTCCAGGACGCCGAGGCTGACGGCCGCGTTGAGGATGATCAGTTCGGTCAGGCCGCGGGTGTTCATGAGCAGGCCGAGGTCCCGCGACTCCCGCCACGAAAGGCCCGCGATCCTGGCCGGCACGATGGCGCCGATCAGTTTGCCGGCGCAGGCCACCGTGACGATCAGGGCGAGCGCCACGTAGTCCTTGCCGCTCAGCGCGCCCAGGTTCACGCCGAGGCCGGTGACGATGAAGAAGACGGGCAGCAGGACGACGCTCACGTTGTCCATCGGCTTGCGCAGGTGCTCGGCGAGGACCCGGGCGGGCTCGCGCGGCATCACGAAGCCGAACAGGAAGGCACCGAAGATCGCGTGGATCCCGATCCAGGTGGTGAGCACGGCCGATCCGAGCGCGCCCGCGCACAGCACGGCCACCAGCGCGGGCCAGCGCTCCGCGGCGGCCCAGCGCCACACCAGGCGCGCCACCAGCGGCTTGACGACCAGGAACATCAGCGCGACGAAGCCGACGCTGAGCAGGCCGATCCATGCCAGGTCGGTGTAGTCGCCGCCGGAGGTGACCAGGGCCGACACGTACGCCAGGAGGCACCAGGCGAGCAGGTCGTCGATGGCGGCGCTGGCCAGGGACAGCGTGCCCACCCGGGTCTCCAGCAGCCGGTTCTCGGTGAGGATGCGGGCCAGCACCGGGAAGGCGGTCACCGACATCGCCGTACCGAGGAAGGTGGCGAAGGCGATGAAGGAGATCTCCTTGCCCGCCACCGTGGCGTGGTCGGGGTAGAGGAACGGCGCGAGCGCCACGCCCAGGCCGAAGGCCGTGGCGATGGACGACAGTGAGACGCCGGCCGCGAGACCGGCGTGCGGGCGGATCAGCCGCTTCTCGAACTCCCAGCCGACCACGAACATGAAGAGGATCAGGCCGACCTGGGCGACCGCCGACAGCAGCGGACGGACCTCGGCGGGGAAGAGACGCTCGGTCAGGTTTCCCGGCAGCAGGCCGAGAATGCTCGGGCCGAGCAGGATCCCCGCGGCGATCTCGCCGACCACGGCGGGCTGGCGCAGCCGCTGGGCGAGCCGGCCGAGCGCGGCGCCGGCGAGGAGCACCACCCCGATGTCGAGGAGCAGCATCGCGAGGGTCGACTCCTTGAGGCCCCCCGCCGCCAGTACGTTCACCGGGACTCCTTCGCCGACGGCGGAGCGCCGTCGGTCCACAGGACCCGGAACGACAACGAGGACAGCCGCCAGCCGTCGTCGGTCAGCTCCGCCTCGCCCGTCGTCAGGGTGCCGGCGGTGAACAACGGCCCGGCGGCCGCGCCGGGGTGGTGGACGTGGGTCGACACGAGGTTGGCGCGCAGCCGGGCCCGGCCCTCGCCGAGGAGATCCACGACCGCCGGCGAGCCCAGGTGCTGCGTCGCAGCGAAGGCCGCCAGGGCGTCACGGTGGTACGCGGCGAGTCCTTCGAGGCCCCGGTGGGCGCTCATCGGGAACGCCACCTCGGCGTCGCGGGTGAACAGCCGCGCCGCCCACGCGTCGGTCGGTTGCTCGTCGTCGAGACCGATGAGATATCGGTCCAGCAGAGTGCGTACGTCGTCCCGAGTGCGCACCTCGTCCTGGGAACGTACGTCGTCGCCTATTGCCTGTCCTGGATGCATTACCCGAGCATGGCGCGCATTCCAATGGGCGACCAAGCCCGTCTTTCAGAGACCTGACGAAGTTGTGGAAGATCTTAAAAGGGTCGGAAAAACTTGACAGAACCGCGCCCAATTCTGAACGTCGGGGGCTTTCTCCGCCCGCTTTCCTCTTGCCATGCTGCGACGAGAACGCCGGCCCGGTGGTTATGGCCGTCGCCGCTCGTGCACCATTTCCTCGAATGGAAGAGAAGAGAATGCCGAAGATTGCAGCCGACGGTCAGCACCTGACTGTTCTCAACCTGTTCTCGACCGACGCTCCCGAGAAGCAGGTCAAGCTGCTCGCCGCCATGCGCGAGATCGTCGACTCCGCGGCGTACGAGGGCTGGATCTCCAGCACCGTCCACGCCGGTCAGGACAAGCCGGGCACCGCCAACTTCATCCAGTGGCGCAGCACGGAGGACCTCGAGGTCCGTTACGCCGGTGAGGAGTTCAAGCACCGCACGCTGCCGCTCTTCGGCGAGATCACCACCTCGATCCGCCTGCTGCAGAACGAGATCGCCTTCACCCAGGCGAAGCCGGAGCTGGGCGGCACGGAGATCTCCCCCGACCGTGACGACTACACGGCCATCGAGCTCTTCGGTGTCGCCGAGGCCGACCAGGAGGACCTGATCGACGCGCTGGGCACCTCCCAGGAGTGGCTCGTGGACGTCCCTGGCTACCGCACCCACACCGTGCTGCGCGGCCTGCGCGCCCGCGGCATCGAGGGCAAGTTCGTCGTCTCCTACTCGCAGTGGGACAGCAAGGAGGCGTACGACGCCTTCCGCGGCGCCCCCGAGGCGCACCGCAGCCCGGAGCGCCAGAAGGTCGACGCCCGCGTCGCAGCCCTGTCGACCTGGCAGGACGAGAACACCTACCGCGTCGTCCACACCCGCTCCGCGGGCGAGTGACCCCCTGAGCGAAGCGGCCGTCCCGTCCCCCGGGCGGCCGCTCACCGCCGGAGTGCCGCTGCCGGGACCCCCCACCCGGCGGCGGCACTTCTGGCTTTACGCCCCTGCCCCCTTTCCCTTGCGGGCGAAGCGGGCCGTAGCCCGCGATTCCCGCACCCTTCGAAACCCTTCGAGGACGAGGAGTCCGCGCATGAATCCAGCGGGAGTGCGCCGAAGCGCACACGAGACCACCGTCGCGGCGCCCGCCGCCACGGTCCACCGGCTGATCTCCGAGGTGGAGAACTGGCCACGGACGTTCCCCGCGACCGTCCACGTCGCCCATGAGGAGGCCCCCGAGGGCGAGCAGCGGCTGCGCGTCTGGGACACCGCCGGCCCGGCCGAGGGCGGCGACGGCGGCGTGCCGCGGTCCTGGGGCCTGCGGCGCATCGTCCAGGACGCCGAGCTACGGGTGAACTTCGAGCTGTTGGCCGCCGATCCGCCGCTCGCCTCGCTGGGCGGCGCGTGGCTCGTCGAGCCGCTCGACGAGAACTCCTCCCGGGTACGGCTCCTGCAGGAGTTCCGCGCGGCCGACGACGATCCGGCCACGCTCGACCGGATCGCCGACGGCGTCGCGCGCGACGCCGTCGCGCAGTTGGCGGCGTTGAAGGAGAACGTGGAGCTGGCGCACGCGACGGCGGACGTGACGTTCTCCTTCGAGGACTCCGTCCACATCGACGGCTCCGCCAAGGACGTCTACGCCTTCAT
>NZ_BMTO01000023.1 GCF_014649715.1 Streptomyces lateritius | reverse complement strand
AAGTCCTGGCGGATCTTCCGCCGGAGCCGCTGCAGCCCGAACCGCATGACGGACATCGCCGCCGCGGTCCTCACCCTGGAGAGGCAACGCTGAAAAGGCTCAGTCAGCAGCTCACGATCAGGCGGCCCCGTCCCCCAGCCAGCCGATCGTTTCGGCTCGTGTCGAACCGAGTCGTACGTGCCGGTCCGGTACGGACAGTGCGGCCCTCCGGCCTCCCGGCACACGACTCCCCACGGAAGCGACAGAGGTGAGGCCATGTCGGCTGTTTGCTGTTATTTCTGTTATCGAGGTCGCCCGGTACGCGCTCGGCTCGAAAGCTGCGCTGCTGGAGCGGGCGGCGGAGCCGAAGCGCACGGCGATGCTCACCGCGGTGATGCGGCACCTGGAGGCAAAGGGGCCCACGAGTGGCGAACCTGGTCTACAAGCGCGTGTCGACCGCCCGGCAGAACCTCGTCCTCGCCGAGGCTGACATCGAGGACCCGGTCGTCTTCGAAGAGGACCCTGGCACATCCAGCCGCCTCCACCCTCTCCAGCGCCCAAAGTTCCGTGCGCTCCTCGACTACGCTCGGCCCGGCGACACCGTCCACATCTCCGAGATGTTCCGCCTCGTACGCTGCACCGGGCACATCCTCGACGTGCTCGATGTCCTCCACCGCGACCAGGTGGCGCTGCACATCCACGACGGCGCGTTCTCCGCCATGGATCTCACCGCCCGCCACCCGCGCACCGGCGAGCTGCTGTCCACCGTGAAGTTCATGGTGCAGACCCTCGCCGCCGCCGGCGAACTCCAGCGCGACCTCCAGCGCGAGCTGACCTACGACGGTCTGCGCGCCGCCGCGGCCAAGGGCAAACAAAGGCGGGCGCCGCCCCGCTGTCCCGGCCGACAAGACGGACGCCGTGTGCACCGCGTACCTGGACGGCCGCTCCATCGCCGCCCTCGCCCGCGACCACGACGTCAGCCGCGGTGCCATCCGTACCGCTGTCGCCGACCTCCTGCCCGAGCACACCACCGTCGGCTCCGAGGACTCCCCGGCCCCGGAGTCGCCCGTCACCCTCGACATGCCGGGGAAGGTCGCCGACTTCCTCCGCACCACCGAGCTGGAGCCCGCCGAGCGAGCCGCGCTCGACCAAGCCGTGAGCGTACGGCGCGGCCAGGGCTACACCCTGCGCGTCACCGCCCTACCTGCGGTCCATCGCCGGCTCCTCGACCTGTGCCAGCCTCTCGACAGCACCGCGGGGATCTCGGCCATCCCGGCACGGCGCAAGGCCCGGCGCGAGTACGAGAACCGCGTCAGCGCGCTCGCCCCGTGACCGTTCTCAGCGCCAACGGCTGCTATCGATGTCGAGGCCGTTACCTTATGGCGCAGCTCTATGAGCCGCCCGGGTGGGCCAGGGCTGTGTGTGGCACCTGGTAGTGAAGATCCCCCTACGGCATCCTTTGCCTCAGAAAGTATCCGGGAGCTTGCAATGTCGCGTTCCTACTGGGACTTCGTCTTGGCCATGGCGTATGGCACGAGCACATTGGGCCCAGCGATCGACGTTTGGCAAACGGTGCGTGGGCGGACGCCCCAGCGACTCGTCGCCGCACACACGTCGCTTTCTGAGTTGGCCGGGGAGACCGGAGGCCTGACACTGGCCGGTCTTGGCTTCGCAGTAACGGCCTGGATTTGGATCCCGACTGACGATGCCGTTGAGGATTGGGCTGCGTTGGGTGGCACCTTCGGTCTTCTTCCAGGCCTGTGGGTGTGGAGCGTACGACGGCTTGCCCCGGACCCATGGGCGCCGGGTTTCGAGGAGGGCCTGACCAAGCTCAGTGTCCTGCTGCGACGTGGCTTCGTGTTCGCCGCCTCTGCTGCGTTCATCCTTGACCTGAGCTGGTTGCAGATGTGGGCCTCCCGCTTTGTCTGGTGGCTCTTTGGCTGATGCGCCCAGGCTCGCCGCCGGATTCACTCGTTCAGCCCAACAAGCCCACCGACTCCACAGCAAACGGGCCAGGTCAGGGGCTACTCCGTTGTTCGGGCGGGTACTACTGGTACCCCCAGAGCTGCCGGTTTCCCTCGACATGCCGGGCAAGGTCGCCAACTTCCTCCGCACCGCCGAACTGGAGCCGGCCGAGTGGGCGGCGCTCGACCAGGGGGTGACCGTACGGCGCGGCCAGGGCTACACCCTGCGCGTCACCGCCGTCCCGGCCCAGCGCAAGGCCCGCCGAGAGTACGAGAACCGAGTCAGTCAGCGCACTCACGCCCTGACCATGATCGTTCTCAGCGCCAACCGCTGTACGGATCCTCTGCCCCATACCCCCGGGGCCACTCAGCGGCCTGCCGCCGGCAGGAGGGGCCGTCTGCTCGGTTCCGCAAGCACGTCGGCTTCTCGGTTCCCAATTGGCCGCCCCACGGTGGGGAGTGGAAACGGACCCAGTCCGCCGGCAGCGTGCGAGTCCTGCCCGGAGCGGGCATCCGGATATCGACGTACACGCGGCCGGTGAAGGTCCGCTGTCCCGGCACGTGACCGCCCTCGCGCACCGCCGGGACGCCGCTGGACGCCCAGCTCCCCGTGAGCCGCTCGACGACCTCCCGGACCGTCGCCTCGTCCTGCGCCACGATCTCGACGACCGCCAGGCCGGGCTCGGACAGGTGCGCCGTGCTGATGTCTCCCATGTACTAGGAGACGTCCCGCGCTGGAGCGGGGATACGGAACCAAGCGCGGTTCACCCAGGAGTGGACCTGCGCCTTCGAGGACTCTGCGGCCGGGCCGAGAGGGCAGTCTGCGCCGCGGCCGAGCAACCCGACTCCACCCCCAGACGGCGTGGCCAGATAAATCGGCTAGACGGCCCGCAGGCGGCGCCGGGTGCGGGCCGGGGGCGGGTTGCCCGGGTCGGGCCAGTCGTCGGCGGCCAGCCCGTACGTGGGCGGCTTCCAGTTGGCCGGGGCGTAACGGCGGTAGATCTTTCCCCAGGGCGCCTTGAAGTACGAGGGCAGCAGCCGCTACTACTCGCCCCCGGGCGATCCGCATGCGGTCGGGCAGAAGTGGGAATAGCCCAGGTACTCATGTCCGCAGAGCGAGCAATCCTGGGGGGAATCATGACGGGTGACCGTCACGATGCGGCCAGCCCGGCTCGCCGCACCCGGCGCCAGAAGATAACGGCTCGGTTTAGCCTCCATCCGATAACGATCGTCATATGGGGCTCTTTGCTGCTGCTGGTGGTGCTCGGCGTGATTGTTGCGCACACCTACCACGGCACTGGCGAGCCGTGCCCGCCCAGCAAGGTCTGTAATTTCGTCCGTTGAGCTTGCCGAACCGGCCAAGCTCCCACCGGACGTCGTCCAGGTCGAGCATCCGTGCCTCGTTGATCCGCAGTCCCACGGCCTGCGGTCACCCGAACGAGGTAACAGGCCCAGGTCCAGGCACTCTCAGTCGTGCCAGGGAGCTGCGGAGTGCGCGGGTCCGCTCCAGCACCTTGTGGTGGGAGTTCGCCTCGCAGCCCGGTGCGCCCAGGTCACCAGTAGGCGGGAACGGGCGGGCGAGGGATCGACTGTTGTGTTCTTCCTTCCAGTCCGGGAGTGCGGCCTGGCCGCGCTCGCGGCGGTGCGGGATGACGAGTCCGGTGCCCGGGTACCCGCCGTCGGCGATCGTGAGGGTATTGCCGACTGCTGCCTTGGCGCCTGATTCCTCCCATGCCTTGCAGTCGTTGCGGTTTCCGGCGAGCGGCCGGCCGACCACGACGACCAGGCGAGTGTCGGCGTCGATGACGACTTGGTGATTGGTGGAGTACCTGTAGTTTTTCGACCGCTCGGCCACAGTGTGGTCGCGGGTGGGGACCAGGGTGCCCTCCACGATGAGCACGGTGTCCTTGGCGAACCACTTGCGGGGCTGGAGCGCGAGCATCGGCCCGAGGTGGTCGATGATCCGGTCCGCGGCCGACTTGGACACACCGAACAGCGGGGCGAGCTGCCGCATCGTTAGGTTCGTGCGCCAGTACGCCGCGACCAGCAGTGCCCGGTCCTCCAGCTGAAGGCTCCAGGGCCGGCCCTTGCCGACCGCGTCCGCACCCTTGCGCCGTAGTACCGTCACCAGCTTCCCGAAGGCACGGGGGCTCAGCCCGGTGAACGGGGCCATCCAGGACGACTCCGACGCCGTGATCACACCAGCCACACCAAGATCATCCCAGTTGCTGGCGCTGCCCCTTGTCCTCGATCCTGTGTGCTCGGCAAGCAGGGAGGGCACATGGGGCTGGTTCTTTTCCCGGGCGACGGAGACAACAGCAGTCCGGATGTCTCCTGGTCCTACAGCGGCTTTGCCGCGTTTCGGCGACGTCTGGCCGAGGCCGAGGGGTTCGTCCTCTCCGAGATGTGGGGCTTCGGCGGCGAGCATCCGTGGAGCGAGGTGTCCACCGCTCTGGAGCCGCTCCTCGATCATCCGGATGACGGCGGTGACGCCCTCTCGCCTGCCGAGTGCGCGTCGATTCTGATCCGGCTGGAGGCGATCACCGACCAGTGGGCCCGGGAAGGCGGCGACCAGTTCCTCCAGCAGCACATCGAGGACGCACGCCAACTGGCGGGCGTCCTGCGGCTCTGCATCGAGAAGGACGTCCCGCTGGCCTTCCTCTGAACCCCACCAACCACAGAACCACTTACGGGACAACCCTTTTTAATCAGCCGCACCGATCAACGTACGGGAACGCGGGGTATGTCCCTTAGTGAACTCGAAGGCAGTCTTGAAATCAAAGGCGCCTATTTACCCGAGTCAGGTAGGTATTTGAAATCAGCGATCCTGGCCTTAACTAAGGGTTGTCCCGCAACTCTGGAGACCGCTTGCCAGCGTCTGATTCGACCTGATTGGCCGGGCTGCCGTTGAAGTCGCGAGTCGGGTCAGAACCAGACAAGGCGATCCGGCGGCGGTGACTCGCTAGTCCCTGCGCCAAGTTACGGGACAACGCTTAGCGCCTACCCGAGCGACGACCACGGCGGCATCCTCCGCGACGCCCTCTTCGTGCAGGGCATCGTCGACAAGCTGGTGGACCAGACGGTCGTCGTCGAGCGCGAGCGCGGTGCCAGCTGGAGCGCCATCGGCAACGCGGCCGGGATCTCCCGGCAGTCCGCCCACGAGCGATGGAACACCAAGGTCGCGCCTGGGTGATGCTGGGCCGCCAGCGAAACGGCATCGGCCACGGTCCCGCCGACCCGGCCGAGCACGCCCGCCGTCTCGACGGGTGGCTGGCTTCTCACTGGCGAGACCCCCGACGGCATCAGCAGCCTGCTGCCGTCCCTGCGCGACGAGGCCGCCCGCCAGGAGGCCAACGACCGCCGCGCCGAGGTCAAGCGGCTCCAGCAGCGGACCGAGGAACTGCGCCAGGAATGCGACGAGGCGTACGCCGCGGTGATGGAGGCCGCCGGCACGGACGCGGCTGAGGAGAAGCGCGCGGTCTGGGCCGCCCGGCACTTCGCCCGCGCCGAGGCCTTCGAGCGGCTCGCCGCCATCGAGGAGCCCGCCGCCACCGAACACCGCCGTACGGCGGCCGCCCAGCGCGCCATCGCCGAGAACATCCTCCGCGGCCGCGCCACGCAGGACTTGACCAGCAAGGAGACCGTCCGATGAACGAGCCCGTACAGGTCCACCCCGACCAGGGAGCACTGTTCCCGCAGCCCAAGGCCCCGATCGTCATCGACTACGCCCGCACCGACGGTGGTCCGCTGACCGACGAGGACTTCGACCGGCTCCAGGAGCTCGCCCGCACCGCCTCCACCCTCCCCATCACGTCCGGAGAGGTCACCGTCCGATGCCGCTGAACGTGCCGCTCTCCGTACCGGGAGAGCCGCGGACCTCGCCGCCCGATGCAGTCGGCCACCGTCTGCAGGCTCGTGCGCCTCCGCTCGCGGCGGGCGACGTCGACCGGCTCCTTCCGCCGCCCTGGACGTGACCTTCGCACGCGCGCACACGTCGTAGGACGGTCCACGAGTCCAACCAGCATTCCTTTTTGCAGGTCACACGGGTTCGGGACGGTCCGACGGAGACCAGGAACAGATCCGCTCATACCATCGCGTAAAGGGGTGGCATGAGCGAGCCGTTGAACCGGGGAGTCTCACGCGGCGTCCCACTCCTGCGCCCGGCCGCCGCGCCACTTCACCTAGTGCGGATCGTCCAGCACCTGCTCCGGGTCGATCACACCCGCAGCTACGAGGAATACGACCCGGTCGTGGTCTGAGTGCGCCAGGCCGAGGATCTCGTCGCGTCCAGTGCGGCGCGCGGTCACCCGCCGGCCTCCGCTCGGCGAAGGCCGGTGGACGACGATCGGCGCGCTGCTCATGACCCCCAGCGTGCGCCATCCGGGCATTTGCGGCACGCTCCCGGCCCGCCGGGACGGGTCAGCCGACAAGGCGGAGCAACGCGGCCGCCATCGCGATCCGTCCTGGCGGCCTGGCGCGTACGGGCGCAGGGCTGCGGCTGCCGTGCCCCAGGATGCCGTGCGGCAGCCTCCGAACCCGGGCCGACCTGACCGCCCGCCACCTCCTAGGGAGCAGCATCGGAGGCCAGGCTCACTTCCCGCACCGCTGGCGTGCGTCGGCGAAGGCCCCGGCGCGGCCGTCGGCGAGCGCACGGGGCAGCCAGCTGGCGGTGAGCGCCGTGCCGCTGGATGGCCATTGCAGGGTGCATCACCCCCAAGTGGCGGATCGCTCGCGGCTGAGTTGCCATGGAAGGGACGGCGTCCAAGGCCCTCACACAAGGGGCGTCCGCGCGGCTCATCCATCAATTCGTGCCCGCTGTCAGTCGAGATGGCGGTCTGAGCTCCGAAGGTGAGGTCGGCGACTGCCATGTACAGCTACGCGATTCCGGTTCGTGGCAAGACATACCTGTGGGGTTCCGGCGGACTCAGTGTCGCTTTCACGTGGCCGTTGCTGCTCGTCATTAGGAACGACCCGCTTGGTGATCCGATCGACGTCGGCTCCGAGGGGTCAGGCTCGAGCGCGTCGACCTCCTACGGCACGCTGCAGCCTGGGGAATGCTGGACGATCCCTGTGCAGGGGCTCCGGGGCGTCTTTGCTAACTGCAGCACCGACACCACGGTGTCCTGCTCCCTGGTGGTGCCCGCGCTGAGGCCGTCCGGCCCTGGCTGAGGAACATAACGGAACGGTGGTTCAGATGGCGAATGGCAAAGCGGTTAATCTCCGTGTTCGACCGGTAAAGTCAGTAGATCTATGCTACCCCGTCGACGGAATTATCCTCTTCCAGCCCGACTCGTTGCTTGGCAAGGCAGTAGCCTCTTATGATCTCGAGGGCCTGTATAACGGATTGGGGGCCACAACAGGCGACAAGAGTAGGCTCGTATGGGACTCCATGGCCATCCAATCCACCATGCAAGCTGATGTACTATCCGCGCTGCGAGCCGAACCTGCGAGGGCAGAACTGGACCAAGCCATAGGAATGCGTCAGAACGCCTACCTCACAACCTATTCAGACGAGGTCATGGCAATCGCCAGGCGCGTTTACTTCGATAATCCATCGGAGCAGTCGGCGGTCGTGCACAGGCTCGTCAGTGACCTCGAGAGTAACACAAATATACTGCACGGAACCCTGGACAACCTGTACACAGCGGACGGACTCTCGGGAAACCCCATAAAGAAGACAGTGTCTGACACCACCTTCTCGGCTGTTCTCGACGACCCCTTCGGGGGAGCCCATTACGACAACAACGCGGTAAGCCATTCTGAGACAAGAGGCTACGAGTACAGAATGCCTTCATTGGAGAATGAAATCAAATACCGCCGCGCTCGAATCGCTCAGCGGCAGGAATATTTGTCAGCCATACGCATGAGAGAGATGTGCGAGTCTGCGGCCACTACATTCCCAAATGAGCTGGCCGCGTTCGATCAGCAGATCAGGAAGCTGCAAAGCGCCTACATTGACACGATGCTGGTACCGCCATTTGCTGGAGTCGTGACGGGCGTCTTCCGAAACACCGGTGACTTTGTGAGCGCCGGACAGCCGGTAGTGCGTGTGGAGGACGACACGTCGGTGTACCTCGTTGGCACGA
This sequence comes from Streptomyces lateritius, assembly GCF_014649715.1. Classification (GTDB taxonomy): domain Bacteria; phylum Actinomycetota; class Actinomycetes; order Streptomycetales; family Streptomycetaceae; genus Streptomyces; species Streptomyces lateritius. Next base: position 84,119 of record NZ_BMTO01000023.1, on the reverse strand, counting down.
TCAAGTACCGCGGCATGCTGCGACTCAACAACAAAGTTTCGGTCAGCACCACGCTCTTCGATGCACCTGGCGGCCTCCCATCGACGATCGAGGGTGTTGTCGCATCCGTCCGCGGACACGAATCAGTCGACGAACAATGGGACGTACTCGTCCGCTGCACCAACCGAACTGCGGGTGGCAGCCCGATTCTCCCACTGAACTACAACTTCGACTTCGAGAGCACCACCATCTCGATCACCGCGACCTGACGGGCCCTCGTGTCCTACGCAGCCGCGACCAGAACAAATCACAGCGAAAAAGGCGTCCACCGTGTTTGATCTCGGAGGATTGATAGATTCCATCTTCGGTGGGGGTAGCCAAGGAGACACAGGATCGGGGGTTCCGCCAGAGGGACTTATCCAGTGGTCACTTGGACAATACTTTGCCCAAGTGCCAGGGCCGGTGGGTGCAGTACTCGGCCTCTACTGGACTAGCGGTATCAACTTCGAAGACCTGGGCAACGATCTGTCCACAAGGTGGCAATTCGAGGAGAGCGAAAGCACCGCCCGGCGCATGGCCACCGGCGAGGGAACCTCCGACGACAGCAGGAACATGCGCGGACAACTCCACGAAGTTGTCACGTACGGGCAAATGGGTGTCGATGGGCCGACCGGGCTTGTGAACCGGACGGCGGGTCAGGTTGATCAGGCTACGGGCTACGGTGAGGCCAACTTCCGTGGACACCTACGCTTCGGCACAGACCAGGATGGCGGCACGGGCGGTGTCCGCAGACTGGAGACGCTTGACCGCGGGGACTCACGGCAGCCACCCGACACAGGCACAGGAGCTGCCGAGCGCAGGCTATTGGGCTCCCCCACGGAACAGCCAGGTCAAACGGACGCTTCCCGCCCCTGGTACCGGCCGGAGGGCGCACCGCCTCCGCGAAGCGAGTCAGACACCACACCCCAGGTGCCATCCTCCTCGGCGGTCTACTTCGGCCGCGACTCCTCAGGAAACCCGGTCTACGTCCTCGGCACTCCAGCGTCGGCGAGCAAGCCGGAACAAGCTGTCGAGGTTCATATCCATGGCTTGCGTCCACCGCCGCGAGATGACGGCGTCGCGGAGGTGCACGTCCATGGTGTACGTCCGTCACGGCCGCCGAAGGCGCCACCACCACGCCCTGAGAACAGCCCGGACACAGACGGCGAGCGCAATTTCTGGAATCGTGGTGGGGCGGGACTGCTTTTGGGGACAGCGACTGGCGCAATCGGTGTCGTCATCATTCTGTCGAACCCTGTCGGCTGGGTTGCCGGCCTGACCGGGGCGTTGATGCTGGCAAGCGGGGCGGCCGCATCCCTCAGCAGCGGCACGGAACTGGGCGCCTCTTACACCGGCAAGACCACGGCCGCGCAAGATGCGGCCATGAACGAGGCCGTATCGGCGACACTTGGTACCAGCTCACCGGGCGGCTTGCTCGGCGGTGTCGCCGGGACCGTGTACACCGGCACGAGCCAGGGCTTTGAACAGGGTGCATTCTTGGGTGGATTGGCGGAAGGCGCAGTGTCGCTCGGCGCTGGTGCTGGCCGCATGGGCGCACGTGAGTTGCGCTTCGGGCGTCCACGAAACATGAACTGGGGAGCGGCTGCCAGGGCCCGCAACCAGCAAGTGTACGACCTTGGTGACGTCGCTGCCCGCAGCCGATCCAACCCTCACTTCCCCCGCTCCGTGGAACGCATCGAGTTGTCACACACGCTTCCCCGGAACCCAGCACCCGGCTCGTTGTCCGCCAGGGTCCGTCGGTCGATCGGGCCGAGACAATACGAGCGCATCTTCAATCGCCCGTTCAATGTCACCCCCATGTGGGCAACAGAGCACGCACTCATCGATCCTCGCCGGTATCAATTTATGAAGGCTCCGTTCCAGCTGCTGTATCCGCCACTCACAGGGCCCGCCAGGTGGGCGCGTCTCCTCCCGCCGTGGCTGGTCCAGTCGTCATACGGAGGTGTACGGATAGGTCTCACCCTTGGGGAAGGCTCCCTGGCCGGTGACAACGACGGCGATACCGAAACCGATACCGAAGCCGACACCGACGTTGTCAGTGACAGCCTGCCGCTGGACTGACGTACAGGGATGAGGCGCCTTCTAGAAGACGCCGGCGAAGAAGGCCGTCGGCCCGAAAGCCCCGCAATGCCAGCTGACCGCTGTTGCGCACCGATCCACCGCCGGCCGCCTGTCCGGCCGGGGGGGGTGACCAGAGCCCGCACGGCCGGACGCCCTCTAGCCGTCGATAGGTGTCGGGCCTGCACACGGCGCAGGCTTTGACGCCCTCCACCAGGGCGCGCCGCGCGGTCAGGTCGTCCACGCCGAGGCCCCTCTTGGCCAGCACGCAGCCGCCGATCCGGCACCCGGCACCCGATGGTCCTGGGCCCTCCAGCGCCCGCCCGCACAGCCGGGACGGTCGTCCGCACTGCCGACTGCGCTCGCCGTAGGCGGGGTGCCGCCCAGCTCGTGCCGATTTAGGCTGTCCACCCCAGGGGAGCAGCCGGGGAGGTGCCCGATGCCAAGGCCGGTATGGAGCGGCGCGATCAGTTTTGGGTTGGTGACTTCTCTGAACTGCGATCGCCACCGACCTCGGGGAATGGGGCGTACATGGTGAAGGCGGGGCTACGCCAAGGCCATCTGCACGTGTCCGATGGGTTCCTGGGAGTGAGTCGGCGCTGTGCTCGTGCGGGTCGCCTGGCGCGGTGTCTGTGCCATCAGTGAGTCTGATGAACAGATCGCCAAGAGAGGGAGTGGGCTATGTCAGAGCCGTTGATCGAAGACCCGACAACTGGAATGGACGCCTTCCTTAAAGAAGGCGAAGTGGCTGCCTGGTCACAGGCCGCCCAGATCTTGGGGTTGGGTCTCCAACTCAACGGCCATCGAGTCGTACTCCAAGAGGAAGAGGATGCTTACCATCTAAATATTCCGGAGGTTCCGGAGCTGACGCCTGATTTTATCGCCCCGTGGGCTGAGCTCTTCGTGCAGGACCACTTCGATGAGCGACTCCCCTTTAGATGGCTCAACTATCCCGGCTGGTCTCAGCCGATCCAGTCAGAGAGCACGAACCAGATCACTCCAGCACCGGACCGCTGGTGGGAAAGTGAGCTGGGCGGGCGGGCGTTTGAGATGATGCCGCGGCTCTACGACGCTGTACGGACGAGCGATGACCCGGCCGCAGCCGCCGCCACATTGCTGCATGTCGGCCAGCTCAGCCATCACCAAGTCGTCCGAGTTGTGTCGGCTGCCCTGCTTGCGCAACGCAAAACGACGCTGTGGTGGCCCACAATTGAAGCCCTGGCGGACGGGTGTACATCTGACAGCGAGACGATCCAGCAAATCGCGATCGAAGCACTACTTCGGGTGGCACCCGGACATCCGATTCTAAAGACCCTGCCGCAGGACAATGAGCCGAACGACGGCGATGAGTTGGCTTGGACGTCCATCATCGTGCCCGGTACATGGACGCGGTTTAGGCGGCCCTCATGGTGGAGGCCGGGAGAGACGCTCTTCCGCTATCTCCAAAATGAACCTGGAGTAGACGACCCAAACGACGGAACTCTGATCGCGGTAGGGGAAGATCTCTATGACCGTGACGATCACTACCGGTGGACCGGCGGCTATACAGTGGAGGACCGGATTGCAGCGGCGCGCGACTTGGCCCAGTGGGCAGCCAAACACTCAGCCCCACGTTTCAAGAAGGTCATCGCCCATAGCCATGGCGGCAACGTCGCGTTGAACGCGGCAGCGTTCAACGGGCTTTCCATCGACATGCTAGTCATGCTTCACACTCCACCCCACCAGCGAAGCCAGGCCGAGTGGAGCCTCATTGGGGAAAGAATCAAACGCATCATTGCTATGCGTCCTAAATTCGACTTCGTCGTGATGCTGGACCGGTGTTGGACGGGCTTCCATCGCACCCCGGTCACTGGAAACTTTCCGTCCGAGAGGGTGCGGACTCTCAAAGTTCCGCTCTGGTTCGACCATTCAGCTTTGACTGATCCCCAGGCCTGGAGGAAGCATAGACTTGCAAGCGAGGTGGCTGCAGAATTCAACCACGTAGACTGACGGGGGCGATCGCGTCGGCTTCATTAGGCTCAGGAATTCAAGCGTCACTATTTCCCCGAAGGCTCCGAGCCTGCAGGTGCCATTTTGACCACCAGCGGCGTATCGGTCCACATCACGCGGTCTGGCGTGAGGAGGGGCAGGACGAACAAGGAACGGTGAGGTGCGATCGGAAGTGAGACCCGGACGAAGGAGACGTACAGACCGGTACGGCCATGTGGATCACCACCTTGACCCGGCCCCTTCCTCGCATGGTGTCTGATCAGCCCTACTGGCAGACCGCGAAGCGGGAAGCCCCAGCAGGACTGGCCCGCCGGCTGTCGCTGAGTCGATCTGGCCGATCTTGGATTCGGCGCCGGCAAGGCTGACGCGGAGCCCCTCGATCTCACCGAGCCAGCCCTCCCGCTTCGCTTCGGTGATCCGGTCGAGGAGGTTGTCGCGGATCTCCACCAGGCGGCCGCGCTGGGCGGGGTCCGGTCGCAGGAGGGAGCAGCGGACGCAGGCGTGTTCGTGGATGCAGGCGGTTCCGTAGGCGCGGGCGCAGGTGCCAACCGAGAGTTTGCGGCGTTCGAAGTGGCCGAGGAAGTCTTCCCATTCGGCGTCGGTGGGAATGCGGTACTCCTCGGCGGGGCGCAGGGTGCGGCGGCGGGTGATGAAGGCTCGGTGGGCTTCGATCGTCTCGGCGGGGTAGATAGCGTTGTAGCCCATGGTGGTGTTGATGTTGGCGTGGCCGGCGATGACCTGGGCGATGCGGGGTGGTAGGCCGGTGCGGATGGCGTCGGTGATGAACATCCGGCGGAAGTCTTGCGGGGTGAAGGTCAGCGGCTGGCCGGTGGCGTCGGTCAGCTGCATGAAGGCGACGGTTTCCTTGAGGATCTCGCGGACAGTCTGGGAGTTGAGGGTGGAGGGCTCCCGCCGCGGTTGTACTGGAAGAGCACCGGCGCAGGCGCATTCCACTGGCGCTCTTCGCAGTCGTAGCGGGTGACCAGCGGGATCAGGCCGGTCTTGGGGTCGCGGACACGGCGGATGATCGTGGCCAGGACGTCGGCGAGCTCGGGGCTGATCAGCAGGACGCGCTCGACGTCGGTCTTGGACGGGGCGATCTGTAGCAGGGGGACGATCTCGCCAGTGGTGGGCAGCCGGTATTGGATCATCGCGTGGTGCGTGGTCTCCAGCATCTCCTCCACGCGGGCGCCGGTGTGGCGCAGGAACTCGATGCTCGCCCAGGCCCAGAAGGCGCGGTGCTCGACGCGGTCGAGGTGCACCAGGCGGCCGCCCGCGTCGCGCGCGGCGGCGCCGGCCGAGTTCGTGCCGCGGGTGTAGGGGGCGCCGTCGAGAGTGAACCGGCCGCCGGGCGGGACGTTGCGGGCGGTCTCCAGGTGGGCGGAGGCAATCCGGTGGTGCTCGGCAGCCGCCTGGGCGAAGGTCTCCAGCAGGGGCAGGCGTTCGCGGGTGCGCTGGTCCATCCGCGCCTTGGTCCGGGTGAGGCGTTTACGGTCGGCGGTCTCGGCCACCTTGATCGGGCAGGGCGCCACCCAGGGCCCCAGCGGGCGGATTCTTCCCCCGCCCAGCGGGCGATGTCCAGGTAGAAGGCACGCACGGCAGACTGCGGCACTGTGCGGTGCTGGGCCTTGCGGTCTGTAATTTCGTCCGTTGAGCTTGCCGAACCGGCCAAGCTCCCACCGGACGTCGTCCAGGTCGAGCATCTGTGCCTCGTTGATCCGCAGTCCCACGGCCTGCGGTCACCCGAACGAGGTAACAGGCCCAGGTCCAGGCACTCTCAGTCGTGCCAGGGAGCTGCGGAGTGCGGGGGTCCAGCTCAGCAGTGAACCGGGGGGCTCGCAAGGCGAGTTGGAGAGTGGTTGCGCGCATGGGAAGGGGCCCTGAGCGGTGACGTTTCACCAGCTCAGAGCCCCTACAGGCGCCGCCTCAGAATCAGCCGGAGTCGCGTGCCAGCGCCCCGGCGACGTCCGCCGCGAGCCCGTAGCCAGGGCTGTCGTCGAGGAGCCCCTTGCGCTTGTTGTAGCGCTGGGTGGTGCGGGAATCTCGGTGGTCGGCCCAGCTCTGGACCTTGTCCGGGCGCGCGTTGGGCTTGGCGAGTGCGTGTGTGATGGCGTCGACCTTGGTGCCGTGCGGTCCGCGCAGCGGCAGGTTGGCACGCTTGGCGAGGGACTGGAGAGTGCGCCACACGGCCGGTTCGTCGAGCTGGCCGCCGCTGGAGGTGCAGAACAGCCAGCCTGTTTTCCGGCCGTCGAGGTAGTCCTGGAGCGCGTCCCACGCCGCCGGCGGGATGGCCTTCTTCGCCCGGCCGCCGCCCTTGACCTTCTCTAGCAACAGCACCCGGTGACCCGTGTCGTCGCCGAGGTCCTCCACGCGGGCGTTGAGCAGCGCGTCGATGCGCAGGCAGCAGGTGTAGAGCACCAGGAGCATAGCGTAGGTCCGCTTGCGGTACGCCGCGATGCGATGCTCGTCGCGGGCCGTGACCAGCAACTTTGCCCACTCCTGCTCGGTGTAGCCCGGCGTCGAGGAGAAGTCCGGATCGAGGTACGGGCGCTGGACGGCGTCGAACGGGTTCTTCACGCCGTCATCGCTGACCTTGTCCAGGAAGGCGAAGAACGAGGAGGCCGCGGAGAGGGAGTTGGCCCGAGAGGCGTCCGAGTACGGCTTGCCGGTACGGGCCATCTCGCCCCGTCGGCCGCCCTTGACCCGCACCCACGTCGGGGTCGCCTCCAGCCAGAGCCGGAACCCGTCGGCGAGCGTGAACTTCACGGCCATGGGGTGGGTGCCGTGCTCCCGGGCGAACTCCTCGAACACCTTGAAGCCGCGGGCGTACGACTTCTGCGTGTTCACCGACCGCTGGTGCGCGATCCAGGACGCGGCGAGCGTCGGCAGCGGATCGCCCTCGCCGTACAGCGCGAGCAGATGGTCGTACAGCTTCCTCGCGTGCTCGGGCCACAGGTCGCGCGGATCGCGCCGGACGGTCGCGAGCGTCGACCGGGGCGAACGGGCCACCTCCGAACCCGGCGTGTCGGGCGATTCACCTGATTCCAGTACATCCTGATCCGGTGTCAGCATCCTGACAGGATAACCGTAATTATCCTGTCACTTCACGGCGGCGCACTGCATGTCAGCCACCATCTGACTTGAATCCCTTGTCAGGCTTCCTCTGACAAACGTGTGTGGTCAGCATCAATCATCAAATGATGCTGGTCACTTCGGCCTGACGCTCACCACAAGTCAGGCATCGCCTGACATTGCAGGGGTGTCAGCTCTATGCTGACGAGCATGACCGAGATGAGCCCGCAGACCGACACGAGCGCCGAACCGGACCACCCGTACACCAGGGGCGCCCTCGCGCGCCTCATGCTCTCCGACGCGCACCGCGACACGGCTGAGACCGCGCTCAGCCGCGTCGGAACCCACGACGACTCTTCCGGCACGGTCGCGCCGGGCGACTTCGTGCGCGAGGCCGCCGAACTGCTCCGGCTCGCCGAGCACGCCCAGCGCCGCGCCGTCGTCTACGAGCGCGAGCGCGGCACCAGCTGGGAGGACATCGGCGAAGCTCTGGGCATCACCAAGCAGTCCGCCCACGCCCGCTTCGCCGAGTACGTCAACGAATGGACCGAGCCATTCGAGAAGCCCGAGCGTCGGCACGCGGACGGCACCGCCGACGACCGGCGCATCCCCTACGGCGCCCGCTACGCACCGGGCGCTGCCGTCCCCGCGGCTGGCAGCGCGGAGAAGACCGCCGCCGAGCTGGACCGCTGGCTGCGCCGGCACGACGGCTGGGCCGACCAGGAACACCCGGTCAGCGGCAGCCTGCCCCGGTACTCGACTCGGGAGATGTCGCTGCTCGTAGGGGACGCCGCCTTCCGCATGCGGATCGACCAGCTGCTGCCCGACCCCCATGCGGAGGCCGACCTCTGGGAATTCCACGCCGAACTCCAGGAACGCATGATCCGCGAAAGTGAGCGCGGAGGCCTCCCCCTCCACCCCAAGATCGACTACCCCCAGGAAGCCGCCCGCTCCCGGGCCCGCGCCGCAGCCCTGCGCGAGGCCGCCAACCGCGCCAACATCCGCGACGCCCAGCCCGCCGGATCCGGCGAGGGAATCGAGGAGAGTGTCCGTTGACCGAAGCTGCCGGGCCGAAGTGGCCGATGTCGCAGAAGAAGGCCCCCGAGTTCGTTGACGACGCGCGTCTGGTCCTCAGGGACGCCGATACCCGCTCAAGGAACGCCCTACCCGCGTGGTCGTCCTTCGCCCCGTGACGAAGGGGGCGTTCCTCATGCACCCTCACGCCGTCCTCCCGCCGTGCGCCGGACCGGTCCCGCAAGGGCATCGGCGACACCATCACCCGCGCCGGCAAGCGCGCCGCCACAGACGCCTGACGGCATCCCTCACCCGAGGCGGGGGAGGAGAGCCAACGGTCTCGGTGGAGTGACCTGCCACAGCGAAGACCGGACCAGGCCACTTGGCTCCCAAAAGAACTGTCCTTGCTCGCAACCTGTCCACGAGAATGATCAGCACCTTCGAGAAGGAGGACACATGTCCGCATCCAACAACGGAGTCTCCATTACGCACGAGTTGGAGCCGTACGAGTGGTCGAATGAGGAGACCGCCGCGTACGAGGCCGCGATCGAGGCAGTGAACGGCGCCGTGGGCGCCTACACCGCCCGCATCGCCGCCGAGCGGGCCAAGCCCGAGCCTGACCAGGACGCCATCGACGCCGCCGTCGCGGCCCGACGACAGCTCGCCCGCGAGCGCGAGGCGCTGCGGCCCACAGACCAGGAGCAGATTGCTGCGGCCCGTCGGCGGTACGCGGAAATCGCGCGGAAGGTGCGGGAGGGCAACGCGTGATTGATCCCGCTGAGGTCGAGCGGTACCGGTTACCGCAGGAAGAGAACGAGCGGATCTTCTTCCAGGAGATCGTGCCCGATCTCCTGGAGGGCCTGGTTCCGCAGGAGACGCCCACGGTCGTCGCCATCATCGCGCCGCCCGGCGCCGGGAAGAGTCGTCTGGCGGCGATCGTCGCGGAGAGGCTCAACCAGCAGGGTGGTTTCGTGGACGTCGACAGCGACCTCTACAAGCCCTACCACCCCGCCTACGACGATCTGATGGCGCAGGACGACACTTTGATGGCCGCCTGCACGCGGGCCGACGGCCGTGCCTGGATGGCCCTGGCCGAGGAGTACGTCCGCGCCCACAAGCTCAACGCCATCGTCCAGGAGACTTCCCAGAACCCGCAGGCCGTAACGGACAAGCTGCGGGCCTACCGGCAGGCCAGTGCCCGCTTGGAAGGACTGTTCATGGGCGTGGCGAAGGCGGTGAGCGACCAGGGCATCGCGAACCGGTACTTCGAGCAGCTCGCCGACCGAGGACAGGGACGGCTCACCGTCCAGGCCAACGCCGACGAGTCCTTCGAGGGCATCCTGGATCTGGCCGACCTCGTCGATCGTGACGCGCTGCTCGACCTGGCGAGCATCTACCGGCGAGGCGAGAGCAAGCCCCGGTACAGCAACAGCCTCGACGACCTCGGGCAGTGGGTTGCTCCTCCAGAACTGCGCAGGGGCCTAGAGATCGAGCACGCCCACCCCCTGACGGGCGCCGAGAGCAAGGAGTTCGTCGACACCCAGCTGCGGCTGCGTGAGGCCAGCCGCGACCGCGGCCCGGAGTGGCCGGAGCGGCTGGCCAGGATCGAGCGGAACGCGGTTCCCATCCTGAAGCCAGCAGACGTCCAGCGGCTCACGCCGGCGCGACCGTCCTCTGCGGCCGCCCGGTCCCGCAGCACCACCGCCACCCGAAGGCAGGACCAGCCGGGACGCGGACCGGCCTCCGGCTCCAGCCCCGAGCGTCAGGCTCCTCAGCACCGGCCCGAGGGGCCGGACACCGGCCGCGGACGAAGCCGGTAACCACGCGACGTCGGTGCTCTTCACCTTTGTCATCGACGCCGCGCAGTTCGACTTCACACCTGCCTTCGGACCAGGTGCTCGAGGAACACCCCTTGCCGAGTGTGCATCCTCGGCCGCGTAACAAGGGGGCGTTCCTCGTGCACCCTCCCGCCGTCGTCCCAGCCGGTGACGTCAGTCAGTGTCGTGGTCGAAGTCCCGCAGCAGCGGGTCCAGTTCGGTCGCCGCGCGGCACAGGGTGCATGTCCGAGTCCGGGGGTGCTGGGCGGCGGTGAGGGCCTGGTCGAGCCTGAGCACGGGGGCACCGGCCGGTGCCTCAGGGCAGTCGGACACGTGGAGCACGGACTCCGCCGGGCCGCTACCGCGCTGCGGAAGCCGCTCCAGCACCCAGCCCCACGGCTCGCCGGGCCCGGGCTCCGGGTAGGTCGGTGGCGGGGGAAGGAGCTTGAGCGGGACGTCGTCGTACGACGCGCCTTCCATGGCCCGCACCTGCGTCGGCGGCTCCAGCCACACCCAGTACTCCGCCGCCTCCACCTCGCATCAAAGGGCCAATGAGTTGATCTTGAAGCCCTAGTGGGCGCCCGGTCGCCACCCCCCATTGTCGTTGATGGTGACCTCGATCGAACGGACCGCGTAGCCACCACCCCTGGAGTCCCAGCCCAGACACGGCCTCGCGGTGCGCCTGGCTGCCCGGTTTACCCAGCCGGAAGCCAACGCCAGCCGCTCGTGACGATACGCGCGGCCGCCGGCGGCCATGACTAAGGTGGGTCCGTGTACGGCCCGTCCGAGGGGGGCTGTTCGGCGCCAGCCTCGCGGGCGCGTCTGGTACGCATCTCCATTTCGAGGTCGGCGATCAGTTCCTGGACTTCCTGGTTGGCCTCCAGGTAGTCAGGCAGTTCTGTGGTGTCGGACGGGAACGCGGCAACGACCTGCTCCGCAGTGAGGCCTGTCACTTCGGCCAGGTAGGTGCCGCTGAGGGATGCTTGGGAGGTAATTGCCCCCTCCATGTCCGAGTGCCTGAGGACGGCGCCCCGCAGGTCGGCCCGAGAGAGATTTGCGTTCTTCAGGTTGGCGTATATCAGGTTGGCGTTACGGAGGTCGCTTTCCGAGAGCTGCGCGTTCGCCAGGTCCCCTGTATTCAGGTCTGCGTGGCGCAGGTCCGTGCCGCGGAGGTCGATGTTGAACCGCTCGTGGCGCTTCGGGCGGCGCGCCAGGACTGTCAGTGCTGCCTGGACCGCTTCCACCGGCCGCGGACGATCGGTCGACGTGCCGGGGTCCCTTCCAGCCGGGGCGTGGTAGCGGACGAACGAGGCAAGGACCTCCACGACAGTGGGGTGATCCTTCTCGGAGTCCCCCATGATCCGCTCCAACGCGTAAACGCCGCCCAGCGTCTCTACATCGCGTTCCGAGGCCAGCTGACTGATTGCCCTGGTGAAGCGGTCGGTAACCTGGCCCTCGCGCGTGAGTTCGGCCTGGTCGCGGTCCCGGACCTGTGCATGCTCCAGAGTGGCGCGGGTGATTTCAAGAGTGCCGCGTGTGAGTTCGGACTGGACCCGGTCGTTCTCGCGCGTGTGCTGGAACGTGCGATGGCTGAGGACTAGGCCGATGCCAGCCACAATGCCCGCCCCGACCGCCACGACTGCCGTGCGGAAGCCGGTCACGACCGACGCTACCCCGGGTGTGGCCTGCTGGTTGAGGTGCGCTTTGTCGAGAAACCAGGGGCCCTTCCAGAGCAGCCAGAGGAAGCCGACAATCAGGAGGAAGGTAGCGCCTGCGAGCCACCAGGTGCGAGGCGAGGTCGCCTGGGCGGGGTCTGACATGCAGTTATGTGATCAGGTCCACCAGGGTGAAGCACGGCTGCGACACGCCCAGGATCTCATCCGGCGGCCTCTTTCGGGCTCACCTTGGCTGGACTGCGGCAAGCGCCAGGATGCTGCGTGACTACGACGAGACGACCTAGGAATTCAAGATCATTTGGTTGCCTCTTTGACGCGCATCTCGGTCACACCCGCCCCCACCCCCCGAGACTCACCTCTTAAGAGGTGAGTCTCGGGGGGTGGGGGCGCGCACTCGTTTCTCCACGCCGGATGGAGCAGGCAACTCTGGGACGGCGCCACTGCGCTGACCACAGCGTGCGGTGCTTCCCCCGTGGCATCACACCCTGAACGGCACAGCTGGCATCAGCCTCGGACATCTGGCTTCGCCCCACTGTCAGTGGCCCGTGCGAGTCTTTAGGGATGCCCGGCGGTGCCCATCAGCGCGAAGCCGATGCGCCGTCGGGCACATCTATTTTCGAGCGGAGGACGATCGTGGAGAGCTACAGGTTGCAGTGGACGAAGGCCGGCAGGGACGGCCGGCAGGAGTCGGCTGTCTCCTACAGCGCGTCGGCCGCCGAGGACTACAAGACGCTGAAGGAAGCCCAAGAAGGCGTCTCCGACGTCGCGATCGTCAAGGTGAAGCCGGGCATGTAGACCCCGGGCCCAGAGCTCCTACGCCAGTGCCCTGCCCCGGGCAGCACACGGGGCGGGGCACTTCGCATATGCCTGAGGTTCTTTCGTGCACGCCCCTGTCGCCTGCGGCGCCGCGGTGGCAGGGTGAGCGGTACGTGGTCCTCCGCATTCGCGACTCCCCCCGGAGAGGGACCGCTCTGGCCCCGCCCGCGTGGGCGGGGCCGCGCCCGCCTCCCGGCTCCCGGCTCCCGGCTCCCGGCTCCCGGCTCCCCACGGGAGGCTATCGGCGCACGCCCTGACCACCACCGTACGAGGGCTCAGGCCGGGTCCACCGTGACGAGTGAACGGGCCCGGCCCGGGCGGACGCGATTCTCGTACTTGCGGCGTGCCTTTCGCTGTGCCGGAATGGCCGAGGTGCCGTCGAAAGGCTGGCAGGGCATTCAGGCTGCGTCGGCCGCCGGCGCGATCGCCCACACAGGGCCCCGGGACACCCCCGCCTTGGCGTGACGTTCCACGGACGTAAAAACTCCTACGCTCATTGACTGAGCGCGCCGACGAAGCCACCGCCAGACCATCAAAGTTGAGAATCAACCTTGGCCACTGACTCCAGTGTTGCCCGACCAGCAGAGCAAACATGGCTACGGACGGCCTAGGCCACCCTCAACTCACCTGCGCAAACAACGACTTGCGGCGCTAACTGCCAATCCTTCATCGTCATCACATCGGGCCGCTGGCCCACCGCGCTACAGGGCTCCTCGGCCCGGCTGAGCCTGACCGGGCATCGGGCCGGGAGCCCTGGACACGGACCGAATCCCACGATGAAGGAGATCCGTCATGAGCGACGGTAGCAAGACGAAGGACACCGGCAACACGCCCGACAAGCCGGAGAGCCGCACGGCGCGGCTTCGTCGGCGGATCCGAGAGTGGCAGATCCGCCAGCACGTCGTCCGCGGCATGGCCTACGGCGTCGGCAGCGGCGCGGTCAGCCTCATCGTGCTGTGGGTGCAGACCCGGCACTGATCCACGGCATGGCGCTGGGCGGGCTGTCTCTGCATCCCCGCCCAGCGAGGTCGGCGGCGCCGCGGCACAGCATCCGAGGGCAGCGGCCCGCGACACATCGCGTAGATCCCCCGCCGCCCCTCCCGTTCTCGTTCCTCTTAAGAGGTGAGTTTTTAGGTAGCCGCCCCCCTGCCCACTCCGGCGGAGCGCCGAACGGCGGCCTCCGCCCGTGCTTGAGGGGACCAATCAGGGCGCGCGGGTTATCTGGCCAGACTGACCGCTTGAACCTGACAGGTCCCGGCGTCCGGAGGTCCGGACGCCGGGACCTGTCAGGTTCAGCGCTGCTGCGGCTTGCGCGGTTGGGACTGGTCGGCACCGCGGCGCAGGTGGTCCTGCTGTTCGGTGCTGCCAGGAACGGGCTTCTTCAGAGGGCGCTTGGTCGTAGTCGACCGTCCCCGGGCGGCGGCCGCCGACACCTTCGGCCGGGCCCCTGGCATCGGCTTGGCCAGGGCTTCGCCCATCTTCCGCATGGCCGGGATATCCGGTCCATCCGTCGCACGGTCCGCAGGTCGCGGCGGGGTCCCCCCTCGGCCTCCGCGAGGAGCGCTGTAGGTGGTCGCGGCGTCTCCGAGGCGGAGCAGCGCCTCGGCGCTCGGGAGCGCGCCGCCCCGCTCGTCGGCCCGGGCGTCGTCCCCGCGGAGCTTGCGGGCGGCTGCCTGGGCGAGTCCTGCGATTTTGTCGCAGGCGCGGGCCGACAGTTCCCGCAGGAAGCCGCTCGCGCGCTTGTCGGCGAGCAGTCGGTCGAACTGGTCCCCGGCCCGCTTCCTGATGGTGGTGAGCAGGTGCCCCATCGCCCCGCGGACGCTCTGGATCTTCTGCCACTCCGGCAGATCCTGGAGCGAGTCCACGTGGGTGTCCGCCTGCCGCAGGGTCACGTTGACCGCTGCGGCTTCCTGGTGCCCGTCGCGCTCCGGCGCCGGTTCCGGCTCGGCCGGCGGGGCGTCCGGTGCCGGGGCGGGAGAGCCGTTGACCGCCTCCGTGATGAGGCTCTGGAGAGTGACCAGGTGGGGGCGTACGTCGTCGAAGAGCTCGGCGGACGTGCCCCCCGTCGTCACGGCGTCGTCCCAGGCTCCTGGAAGTTGGAGACGAAATCGACGGCGCCCGCGGCGGCTTCGGGGCGTTCTTCGCGATCGTCCTCCCCGCCTGCGTACGCGGCTACGGGCAGTTCGTCCGTCCCCCACAGGGGCGTGGACGCTGCCGGTTCCGGGCCCTCGGCGGCAGGCGCCACGGGCGGAGGATCCTCGCGTGGCGTCGCGATCTCGGGGACATCGGGGGCCGGAGGCGTCAGCTCGCCCTCGAAGCCCGTCAGGACCTCGTCTGCGAGGTCGTCCTCCTCGTCCCAGGGCCTCCAGTCCGCTGCGGCAGGCTCATCGGCGGGAGCGGTGTCCGGCTGTGTCTCCTCGCCGGAGGGCGCCGGGGGCGCTTCGGAGGCTTCCTCCTCCTTGTCCGTGGACGGCTCGCCGCCCGCGGCGGTGGGCGGCTCAGTGGGCGCGGCCGCCGCCGGAGGCTCTGTGGGCGTAGGCGCTTCCGCCGCCGGGGCGTCGTCCGTCACCACGGAGGGCGCCGGCGGGGCGGGCTCGGCGATGACGGCGGCTTCCTGCTGCCGTGCTCGCTCCTCTTGTGCCGCCTCCACAGTCGCCTGAAGGCGGGCCTGGAGCCTCCGGACGTCGAACAGCATGTGCGCGAGGGGGAAGGCCAGGGCCGCTCGGATCTCGCTGTTCGGGGACTGGGGCAGTGTGACGCCCCAGGCGTTCACGGCCTGCTCGACGCCGGTGAGGTCGGCGGCCATCATCCGTGGCGACGTCACGAACGGTGGTGTTCCGAGGGAGCACACCCCCGAACCAGTAGACGACAAGCCCGACAGCAAATGTCAGGTTCGCCCAGCCGTACAGCCGCGCACGGAGGATGTGCCCACGCTGCCAGGGCACGAGCCAACCCCAGCGGAGCGCCGCAGCTCCGCTGATACCGGCGTGCAGATTTCGAGGATGGGGCCCTGAGGCAGTAGCCGACGATCTGCGATGATCGTTTGCACACTGTCCATGACTACCGAAAGTTTGAGCCTGCATGAGGCAATTGCCGGACTCTATGAAAGTGGTCAAGACTTGACCGCGGTCTTCATAAACTTGCAGGTCATGAAGTCTGCTCCCCGCACCCGCGGGGATGGTCCCCAACTCGCCGTGCAGACCCTGATCGACAGCCTCTGCTCCCCGCACCCGCGGGGATGGTCCCTTGCTACCGCTGGAATGGAAGTCGCACACGAACTGCTCCCCGCACCCGCGGGGATGGTCCCCGGGCTGCGGCCTGCGACCGGTCGCCGTCGCCCTGCTCCCCGCACCCGCGGGGATGGTCCCCAGAGCTACCTCGTCAGCCTCGACGAGGCCATCTGCTCCCCGCACCCGCGGGGATGGTCCCGGTGCGCCACCGAGTGCGAGATCGCCTCCGAGCTGCTCCCCGCACCCGCGGGGATGGTCCTCATGGCTGCGGAGGCCAGACACAAGAGCGTTTGTTGCTGGTTCTTGAGAACACTTCCTGACCGATGGCGTGCGCGGTGTCGACGAGAAACAGCAACGCTTGGGCGGGGTCGAGTCCTCGGGGCGCCGCGCGGCCTGTCAGATGCGGCTGACATGCTCGACTGATGCTGATCGATGGATTTGAGAACGACCCGCTCGTGCCAGGGGAGGAATTGCTGGCGCTGCCGGGGTTCTGGGCCGCCTACCTGTTGTGGATGTGCCAAACCGAGGGAGACGATCCAGATTTGGCATGGTTCGGCGTCGACGAAGCCGACACCGATGCGGCCTCCGATGCCCTGCACGACGAGGAACAGTGGCCGGTCTTCCGGATCCCGTTCTCAGGCGGTCACACCGCAGTGGTCCTTGGCTGCAACTTTCCCGATGACCCGGGAACGGAGTACTTCATCGCCCACCCCGAGTGGGGACGGCACGGTTACCTGGCCACCATCGACGGGCACCAGGCTGGCCCGGGACTTTCCTGGCGCGAGCTCACGCACATCGCGCGCACCCCTGACCTGGACGCCCCCGGCGTCCACGCCGAACACGCCCGCCTGCTGCTCCTGCTGCCCGCGGTCGGCGACGAGAACCTGCCCGACGAGGCCGTCGACATACTTGGCGACGCCCTCACGCGGGCGGGCGTTCCGGCCGGTGAAGCACCGAAGCTGGCGCAAGCACTACTCGTCGACCACCCTCTGTGGGAGCCGGCCGAATGGACGCTTCCCGGGCCCTCCCCGCTCTCCGGTAGCCAGGAGCACTTCCCCGGAATCCTGTACTGCGACGGACCCATGAGCCCACGGTCCGGAAGGCGCCTTGCCCAGGGCATCACCCGTGAGCACAGTGACCGGCTGGCCCATGCACTCGGCACCTGGCCCACCGCATGAACCGCACACGCACAGCACAGGGCCATGCGCAAGTACCTGGGCGCTCTCGGAACTCGGCAACACGGTTTCCGCCGGCTGTGTACCGCTCTCGGCTGTGATCGACAATCGCTCTTGGCTCTCGACGACAAAAGCCAGTCCTCACCACCACCTCATCCAAGCTGCTGGACGAACCTGCTCCCCGCACCCGCGGGGATGGTCCCAGCATGTCGACGATGACCGGAGCGTCACTGGCCTGCTCCCCGCACCCGCGGAGATGGTCCCTGGCCCAGCGCCGTGACGATGTCGGTGTACGACTGCTCCCCGCACCTGCGGGAATGGTCCACTCCTCGAACTCTCCGAGCAGCTCAAAAACACATTACAAAGGGTCCCGTGGCGCTCACTCAGACCTCCCTGACTCCCACTCCCGCGGGCAGCCCCCTCACCCCGTTCCTCCTCTTCCGCGCCGGGAACTGGACCACCACCCCCTTCCAGTTCCCCGCACCCTCTGCGGAGGTGGATGACGACACACACCTCAAGAAGCTCGGCTTCGATCCGTGGACCGCCACTGAAGGCCTGACCGCCAGTGCCGACATGCTGCCCCTCGCCCTGTGAGTCTGGAAGCGGCAGGAACACCCCCGGTTCGCTGGCGAGCTCGACACGCTCGACTCCGCCGACTACGTCCTGGCCCACGATCTGCCCGACGTCATGGAGCTCCTCGCAACGCTGGACACCAGCTGTGCAGGCACTCGCCGTCACCGGCCTCATCAGCGACGCCAACCGCATTGGTAACGACGGAGGAGACCAGGGCTCGCTCCTCTCGCTCGTCCGTAAAAGCCTCGGGCAGTCCTGATCACGGGCGGCCATGTGCTCGAAGAGCTCGCAGGCCAGGTGCGCGAGCCGGTCGACCGTCGAGCCTCTGGCTGATGCCGGCATCCGTCGTTCGCTCAGGTCCTGCGTCGGCGAAGGTGGGTATCCCCGATGTGCGAGGCGCTGAGCACGCTGTCGGGTGGGGTGATGCGTGCAGCGAGGGTGACTCCGCTGTCGATCCGGGTTCGGCGGCCGATGGTGATGCCGGGGCCGAGGGCGATGTTGTGGCCGGTCTGGGTGCCGTCGCCTATGAGGCCGCCGAAGCGGATGGTTCCCGAGCGGTACAGGCCGTCGGGCGCGCGCATGATGACTTCGCGGTCTGGTCTGGTCATGTCGTCGCAGAGGTTGATGGCGGCGACGGTCACGGATGAGGAGAGGTGGGCGTCGACCCCAACGAGTGTGCGGTTGAGACCGATACGGTGGCCGAGGACGGTGCCTTCGCCGACGTAGGCGTGAGTGACCTCGCAGTTGAAGCCGACCGAGACGCCGGCGGCGAGGACGGCACGGTTTCGTACGGTCGTGAACTCGTGGACCTTCACGTGAGCGCCGATGATGACGTCGTCGCCGACGATCGCGGTGGGGTGGATCTTGGCGGTCGGGTGGATGCGCTGGTCACCGAGCCGGACGAGGGCGGCGGCATGCAGGTCGGGCCAGAGGGTGAGGAAGTCGACGAGCTCGTATCCGGCGAGGTCACCGTATGGGGTGTGGGCCACCTGGCCGCGGGTGGCGCTGCGGATGTAGTCGCCAAGGTGGATGGAGACCATGGCGCGCGTTCCTTTCGCGTGAACGGCAGGGGTCGCGTTGCGGCTAGCATCGCGGGTTTCGGGGTGTTGCTGGGTGGTGGACGGAGTGGGTTGTGGCGCGACCGCGTGTGGGTGTGGCGGTGCTGACGATGGGCTCGAGGCCGGCTGAGCTGCGGGCGCTGCTCGATGCGGTGGCCGAGCAGGAGGAACAGGCGGTCCGGGTCGTGGTGGTCGGCAACGGCACCGGGTCGCTGCCCGAGCTGCCGGAGGGCGTGACAGGGGTAGAGCTGCCGGAGAACCGGGGCGTGTCTGGCGGGCGGAATGTGGCAATCGAGACGCTGCGCGCTTTCGGTGACGTCGATGTTCTGGTGGATCTGGACGACGATGGGCTGCTGATCGATACGGACGTCTTCCAGCGGCTCGCCGACCTGTACGAGGCGGATCCGACTCTGGGCATCGTGTCGTTCCGGATCGCCGACGAGAGCGGCGAGACTCAGCGCCGCCACGTTCCTCGACTGCGGTCGAAGGACCCGATGCGCCGGGGTGAGGTGACCACGTTCCTCGGCGGCGGGCATGGCCTGTCGATGCGGATGCTGGAGGAGATCGGCGGCTGGCCGGAAGCATTCTTCTTCACTCACGAGGAGACCGATCTCGCCTGGCGGGCGCTCGATGCCGGCTGGAGGGTGCTGTATGAGCCGGAGCTGCTGCTGCAGCACCCGAAGACGAGCCCGGCCCGGCATGCCGTCTACTACCGGATGACAGCCCGCAACCGGGTGTGGATGGCCAAGCGGAACCTGCCGGCCCCTCTCGTGCCTGTGTACCTCGGGGTGTGGACCCTCCTCACCGTGGCCCGCACACGTTCGCTGCCAGGCCTCAAAGCATGGTTCGGCGGGTTCCTAGAGGGTGTGCGTGTGCGCAGGCCGTGCGGGGTGAGGCGGCCCATGCGCTGGGCCACGGTGTGGCGCATGACCCGCCTCGGACGCCCGCCGGTCATCTAAGGGCTGTCCCGCAAGTGCGGCCGTGCCGTGACCTGAGACCGGCTCGATAGGGTCAGGGCCACAGCCGACGGAAGAGGATCGTTCGATGGCGACGTACGACCAGCTGACCGAGTGGGCCGGTCTGGGGCATGTCACGCGAGCCGGACGGGACGTGGTGGCTGGCTGGCGGATCCCGGGCTTCATGAAGGCACAGCTCGTCGAGGTGGGCATCCCGGTAGCTCCGCGCCTCATTGAACGAGTCGTGATGCAGAGCGAGGCTGAGCCGTCCCTGCTCACGTCCCGGGGCCCGCTCTACCGTCTCACCGAGCAGGCGGACCCCGATGATCAGGCCGAGCGGTCATGGTTCGGCGTCGAGCCGGAGACCGGGGCGGTCTACTTCGTCATGCCGGATGGGCAGGCATGGTTCGCCAACTCGGGTGTCGGCGTGTGGCTCGACGTCCTTCACTGTTACGGCAGTCGAGTCACAGCCTCTGAGCTTCTCAGCGAGCCGGACGGTCCCGAGGAGTACTTCTCTGAGGAGGAAGAGCGGGCCTTCGCGGAGCTGAACCGGCTGGCCGAGGAGCTGAAGGAGATCGACCCGGCGGCCTTCAACGGCTACGAGGGGTTTCTCTGGCCAGGGCTCCTGGACCGCTGGCTCTACTGACCTCGGCTCGGTAAGGTCACGGGCCGTATGCCTCCGGGCGGGCAGGGATGTCAGGCCCGTCGCTGAGATGCTCTTCTTGTGGGGGCTGTGATCACGGCGTCGGAGCCGTCATGGATAACGCCGTACTCCGGGCTGAGTCCGAAGCAGTTCGGGAAACTGATCACCATGCTGCGGCGCGGAGGCCCGCCCGTGGTTTGCAGGGGCCGTCCGTGGAGTCTTCCGCTGGAAGACCGGGTTCTGCTGGTCGCCGCGTACTGGCGGACGAACCTGACCTTGCGGCAGCTGGCTCCCCTGTTCGGGATCTCGAAGTCGGCCGCAGGACGGATCGTGAGCCAACTCGGACCCCTGCTCGCGCTGCGACCGCGGAGCCGCTTCCGCAGAGACACGGTGCTGATCGTGGACGGCACCCTGGTGCCGACACGGGACCACAGCGTGGCGGAGCAGTCCAAGAACTACCGCTACTCGACCAACCACCAGGTCGTCATCGACGCCGACTCACGCCTTGTCGTCTCCGTCGGCCGGCCCGTGCCCGGCAACCGCAACGACTGCAAGGCATGGGAACTATCCGGAGCCAAATACTCGGTCGGCAACACCACCGTGATCGCCGACGGCGGCTACCGCGGCACCAGCCTGATCATCCCGCACCGCCGAGAACCCGGCCAGAGCGAGCTGCCGGCTTGGAAGGAAGCCCACAACACCTCCCACCGCAAAGTCCGCGCCCGAGTCGAGCACACCTTCGCCCGCATGAAGACCTGGAAGATCCTCCGCGACTGCCGACTGAAAGGCGACGGCGTCCACCACGCCATGCTCGGCATCGCCCGCCTCCACAATCTCGCCCTGGCCGGATAGCGGATCTATGCCGCTGGCTGATGAGGAGCACGTCTGAGATCACTTGCGGAACCCTCAGCAGCGTGAACGCGGGGGCTATTCGTCGAAGTGTCGCCAGGGGAAGTCGTATGCCCGCAGGGGGGCGAGGGTTTCGCGGTGGCGGGCTCCAAACGCGATGACCGCCTCGGTCTCATCGGAACTCACGCTCGCCAGCAGTCCGAGTGCTGCGTAGAACACGTTCCCTTCGTAGGAGGGAAGGAAGGGGCTGAGGGGGACCGGGCGCAGGAAGCTCCACAGCGGTTCGAGGCGCTCGATAGGTATGACGAAGGTCCAGGCTCTGAACGGCGCGATGCCGCAGGCTTCGTTGAGGGTGAACTGGAGGAGAAAGCGGCTGAGGTGTTCCGCTTCGAGGATCGTCTCCGGGTCGTCGTCGAAGTGCGGGTCCTCGGTGAGCCAGACAGGGGGGTCGGCGTCCTCCCGGCCGACTTGGGACGGCCAAGGGATCGACCAGTCCCTGACCCACTGGTTATCGACCGCGAAGACCAGCTGACTGCCGTGCGGCCTCGTGATGTGCTGCGGGCGCAGGAGCATCGGGTTGCTGAAGCGGTAGAGGGCCGGACGCACGCGGGCAAGGCGGTGAAAGGCGGCGAGAGCCCGCGGCAGAAGCGCGAGGACGTCGTCCGTGGGCGCATCGGGGTTCGGCGGCGCGTCTTCGGCCGGGTACCACCCCAGAACCAGCATCTCCAGCGCGCGTACGGGGTCCGTGTCGACGTGGTCGATCCAGTCGACGGGCAACAGTGACCCGGCGGCGGACGTGACAGGACAAGGCGTATGCCGGAGCGACGAGGCGAAGGCCTTCTGGATCGCTTCAGCGCAGTCCGCTGCCGTGCCGTTGCCGAAAAGGCCGGTGTCCCAGGTACCCATGCTGATCTCCTTGCGTGCGTTCGCTCGCATCCTGACATGAGGTACCGACAACACTCACGGGTCAAGCGGGACGGCGGCCGAAGATGCTCCGCGACTGCCCCCTCAAGGACGAGGGCGTTCTCCACGCCATGCTCGGCTCGGCATCGCCCGCCTCCACAACCACGCGCCTTCGCCGGATGAGGAACAGCGCCGATATCCGAGCGACACACCGTAGATCGTTTACGGGACAGCCCTTAGGCCGCCGCGCTCTCCTCCATCCACTTCGGCAGGGCGGCGGGGTTCTTCCGCAGCCAGGCGACGTACCGGGCGACTCCCTTTGCTAATCATTCATGGCCTGCATGTAATGGGCATCCTTCACTAAGGGGAAGTGGGCGAGTGCGCAGAACTCACACAGCGATCATCGCTGTTGCCATGACGATCGCAGCAGCGATTTCCGGTCAACCCAGCGCGGGAGCGGCGGATTCCGCTCCGACCACGGTCACGACGCCGCCGCGCATCGTTGACGCTGACCACCCCGTTTCAAGGGTCGGCGCCAAGGTTCCGATCGAGAGCCTGCAACGACTGAAAGCAAGGCCCGCCAAAACGCCGACCCTCCCCACTTTGACCGAGCACGGGCAAGTGACGGCAAAACGAACGGGTGCCACGTACGAACGTAACCTCGACCACTACAAGGATGGCGTTCCCTCTGGACGTATGGACGTCGCTTACGATCCAGTCAACGATTGCCGGGCGTTCCTGGACAGCAAAGTCGGCAAAAAGGTTGTGGATCGGTTCCGTTACTGCTCTGTCTCGAGATGGACCTACAATCACGTTGAGGTCGCGACCGGCAGGGTCCTCGGGACGGCTACCTATTTGCAAACTATAGCTGGTCAGGCCCCGCAGGATCGTCGAGAAATCTACTATATGGTCAACCTTGGGTTCTTCGATATCCAAGGAACGGTGCCCAAAACAGGCCCACTTGAGGTATCGGGTATTTCTTCGGGCTATCGCGGGGCGGACGGCTCCAATGTGGCCTGCGAGGTAACTAACAGCGCGACCAATCCGCAGATGCTCGGCCAGTGTCTGGCAAACGGAAACGTTGTTGCTACGATCGTCTTCGATCAGAATAAATCTCTGGGGTATGGGCGGGACTTCTTATCGCGCTGCGGCGTGGCAACGAGCACGTGCGTCGGCAAATATTGCGGAGAATTCACTGACGCTGACACGTCCATCAGGTTCGACTCTGCCAGCTACCTCGAAGGCGCCAGTGGCGGAGTTTTCGATGCCGCCGCCCCAAAGATACTCTACGACCCTAGGTCGGCCGCACACGGTGCCGTTGCGACCCAATCATGACAGCGTATGCCTACCCCGAATTAACGCACCCCAAGGTGGCCGGAAAATCTATCCCGGGATGGGGGGATAGGGGGGCCCTGACTCGGCTATATGAAGGCTGGGACGGGGCAGCTAAGCTACAACGGCAGAAGAACATCGTGGCGAAGGACAGGGCCTGCGCTCGCATAAAGCCCGCCAACTCGACAGGTCTGGATTGCGATGAGTTTCCGTTTGGGTCGACCTACGAAGGCCCGGCCTACGGCATGCACTTCTCGGTCAAGTACCTCGATCTATCGCAGAACCGCTCTGCAGGCGGGAGTCTGGCGAGCTTCTACTCGAAGGAGCGAATCCTTCACCGGGACGCCTTCAACGTGATGATCTTGTGGAACCCGGCGGATGGGCCGCCCCCCGGATGGCCGGGAGCGTGGCCTCCTCCCGGCTGGCCAGGTGCGTAGCCAACCTCGTATCTGAGGCTGAACCCTCGCCAGTGCCCCGCCTCACCCTGAGGTGGGGCACTGCCACACGCGGATGTCATACCGTTCAGATCCTGCAGCGTCGGCCTTGGCACACCGCCAAACGCTCACCTGATACTCGGCTCCCTCTGGAAGTACCAAGACAGGGCCCGGCTCCCTTCCCTCCACGTTGACGAAAGAAAGCTCTCTCCCAGGCGCCCAAATGCGGCACGTTCCAAGCCAGGTACCTCGCCCCTCGGGCACCGGCGCCTCCCAGACGGAAAGCGCGATGGAAACATCCCCCGCAGAACCTGATGTAGGAATGCCGATAGCCTCCCCATTACCCGTAACTGCGTCTCCTTCAGGAATAGCACTCACGATGTCAGCACCAGGCCCGCTACCGGCCACGAGCCAAAACTCGCTGTGCGACACCCACAACTCGTCAAATACCACGTCCCAGGGTTGCCTGTCGGGGTACAAATCGGAGTTAATCATCGACTCAGGATCCATGGTCACGATCGTATCGAGACGCGCCCCCCAATCCCTATAGCCTTCGAAAGCAGTTGGGACTACCGACCACCTCATGCCGCCCGCCCGAGGTCTACGAAGGCAGCGGTTCCAGCTGAACCGCTGAGCGCCGTAAGCGCTGCGCCAACTCGGCGCCGATGCGATCTCGTCCAGGTCAGCCACTCGGCGAACCTCGGCCTCTGTGCCGCATATAAGCGTGACTGGGATTGGAGCGACGCGTTGGTCATGGTGGCGCTGTGCACGCCCGTCGCCTCACGGCGGGTCGCCAAGATCGGTGTTGGTAATCGGGGAACCACCTCGAGGCTCGGCGCCGTTGGACCGGCATACCAACTGATCGACAAGCTCGTCCAGTCCGCGAAGGGCGAGACCCGCCGCAGCCTCCTGCGTGTCGGAGGTGGATCAGCGCGCGGCGTCAGATGCGGTGCATTGCAAGCGGAGGGTCGTCCTCCTACTGGGCGTATTCGGGCGATCCGACAACGCGGCGAGGTGCCGTAGCTGTCGTCGCGCGCCCTCCGGCGATGTCCCCTCCCCGCGCGGCCGCCGTCGCCCCGGTCCCCTCCGCCGCCCGGCCCCGCTCGCCGCGCCGGTTCGTGACCGCCGCCCTACGCTCGGGGCATGCAACGCCGCCCGATGCACATGTCTGCCGAGGCCCAGGACGCTCTGCGCACCGCGCTGGAGGAACTCCGCGCGGAGCTGAAGGTCCCCCTGAGCTTCCCCAAGCGCGTACTCAAAGCGGCCGACAAGGCCGCGCGTGAGGCGCGCTTGCCCGACAAGGACGCCACCCACCTGCCGTTCTTTACAATCGATCCGCCGACCTCGAAGGACCTCGACCAGGCCATGCACCTGGAACGGCGGCCCGGTGGCGGCTACCGCGTGTACTACGCCATCGCGGACGTGGCGACCTTCGTCAGGGCGGGCAGCCCTCTGGACATCGAGGCGCACGACAGGATCGAAACGCTGTACTTCCCCGACCTCAAGGTGCCCCTGCACCCGCCCGTCCTCTCCGAGGGTGCGGCCAGCCTGCTGCCGAACAAGGACCGCCCCGCCCTGTTGTGGCAGCACGACCTCGACGCCCACGGCAATCTGACCAACTCGTCCGTGAGCCGGGCCATGATCCGAAGTCGGGCCCAGCTCGACTACGCCGGCGCCCAGCAGGCCATCGAGAACGGCACGGCGGAGGAGTCCCTCGCCCTGCTGCGCGAGATCGGTGAGCTGCGGGAGGCCGTCGAAATCGCGCGCGGCGGCATCTCGGTGAATCTGCCGGACCAGGAGGTCACCCTCGAGGACGGATCGTTCCGGCTGCGCTACGTGGCGGCGCTGCCGGTCGAGGGCTGGAACGAGCAGATCTCCCTCATGACCGGGATGTCCGCGGCCCAGATCATGCTCGACACGGGTACCGGCATCCTGCGGACCCAGAAGGAGCAGGCCGATCAGAACGTGATTAAGCGCCTGCACGACATCGCGAAGGCCCTGGGCATCGTCTGGCGGCCCGGCATCTCGTACGCCACGCTGGTCCGCAAGCTAGATCCCCAGAACCAGCAGCACATGGCCTTCCTCACCGAGGCCACGAGCACGATGCTCAAGGCGGAGTACACCGTCTTCCGCGACAACCAGAAGCCGGCGTACACGATGCACGCAGCGATCGCGGCCCCGTACACCCATTGCACGGCTCCGCTGCGGCGCCTGGTCGACCGGTACACCGGTGAGCTGTGCGTGATGGCGTGCGCGGACAAGGCCCCGCCGAACTGGGTGCTCGACGCCCTGTCCTGCATCCCGTGCGACACGGCACGGGGGAAGGGCGGCCTGGCGGACCGGCAGACCGTGGACCTGGCCGAGGCCGCGGTGCTCAAGGACCGCGTGGGCGAGGTGTTCGACGCCGCGGTCATCGACACCGATGCGGAGCGGGGCAGGCCGCGCGAGGGCAAAGTGTTCCTGGCCGACCCCGCTGTGCTGGCCAAGGTCGTCTCGACCAACGGCCTGGATCTCCAGCTCGGATCCAGCATCAGGGCCAGGCTCAAGCAGGCGGACCCCGCCGCGGACGAGGACAAGGTCCTCTTCACCGTGCCCTAAGGGGTGTCTCCCGTAAAGATCTCGGAGCCGCCTCGGGCATAGCGGGCCATCGTGCCACCTGCGACCTATCCGGCGAGGGCGAGGTTGTGCATCCGGGCGATGCCGAGCATGGCGTGGTGGACGCCGTCGCCTTAGAGGCGGCAGTCGCGGAGGATCTTCCAGGTCTTCATGCGGGCGAAGAAGCTGCTGGCCGCGGTTGCGACGGTGCGGGATGACGAGTCCGGTTCCCGGGTAGCCGCCGTCGGCGATCGTGAGGGTCTTGCCGACGGCAGCCTTGGCACCGGACTCCTCCCATGCCTTGCAGTCGTTGCGGTTCCCGGCGAGCGGTTGGCCGACCACGACGACCAGGCGGGTGTCTGCGTCGATGACGACCTGATGGTTGGTGGAATACCGGTAGTTCTAATAGGTCATCGGCGGCCCCGAGCGCGTAAGCGCAAGGGGTGCCATGCGAGGCGGGAAACTGCTTGCGTTTCAGGACTGGATCCACCTCGCACCTTGCCCTGCCGGGCGGAGACCTTCGGTAGTTCCGGGACCTTGATCTCTCGTCTAAGACCGGTCCCGCTCGGCAGGAGCTCGGATCAGCGGTTTTCATGTCCTCAGCCCGCCGACAGGGGCCACCTCTCAGCAGTTCGCGAGCCCATGAGCTCTCCAGCAGACCGAGGTCCCTGTCGGTCTGCTGGAGACACGAACGGCTCATGAGATGGCGTGCCTGGAGCACTTCTATTAGAGCGCCGCGTGCTCCGCGTGGGTTTGACCTGCAGATTCGTACGGAGGCACCGGCTTGAACAAGATCTTTTGCGGCATCGACTGGGCGGAGGGACACCACGACATAGCCCTGGTCGACCAGGACGGAACCCAAGTGGCCAAGCTACGGATCAGCGACGACAGCGCAGGCTTTCACGCGCTGATGGAGCTCCTGACCCGGCACGGTGACAGCGCAGAGGATCCGATTCCTGTCGCCATCGAGACACCGCGCGGGCTCCTCGTCGCCGGCCTGCGGGCCACCGGCCGTGAGATTTACGCGATCAACCCACTGGCCGCAGCCCGCTATCGCGATCGTGGCAGCGTCTCCCGAGCCAAGTCCGACGCGGCACGCCCGGGTTCTGGCCAACATCCTGCGCACCGACCGACACGCCCATCGTCCCTTGCCCGACGACAGCGAGGTGGGGCAGGCCGTCGCCGTTCTGGCCCGCGCTCATCAGGATGCAATCTGGGACCGGCAGCAGATGATCAACCGGCTCCGGTCACATCTGCGCGAGTACTACCCAGCCGCCCTTGCCGCTTTCCACGGCGCCGGCAAACCCGGACTCGACTCACCACGCGCCCGCGTGATCCTGACTGCCGCACCCACGCCGGCCGACACCGCCAGGCTGACCCGCAGCCAGCTGCGCGCGCTGCTCAAGCGCGGCGAGCGTCCACGCTGCGGAATCGAAGCCGAGGTCGAGCGGCTTCGGACAGTCTTCCGCGCCGACTACCTGCGACAACTGCCGCAGGTCGAACAGGCTCTGGGACACCAGACAGTGGCGCTCGTCCGACAGGTCGACGCCGCCTGCCTCAGCGTCACTCAGCTTGCGGCGGCGACGGAAGAGGCATTCCTCGCACACCCTGATGCAGGCATCATCACGAGCTTCCCAGGGCTGTCTGTATTGTCCGGGGCACGCGTCCTCGCCGAGATCGGCGATGACCGCGAACGCTTCACAGACGCCAAAGCCATGAAGGCATACGCCGGAGCGGCACCTGTGACGCGAGCTTGCAACTCAACACCAGCGACCTGCATGTCCTACCCCCTCTGGTGCCCGCCCTATAACGCGCCGCGATGCTATCGGGTGGCTCCGACAAGCCAGGCACATCACCCCGACCGCTGGGGCTGGACGTGACGCCGCCACCTCACCGAGTTGACCTCCAGCGACATGAGATGTCTTGGATCGCTCGACGATGGTGTGGTCGCGGGTGGGGACCAGGGTGCCGTCCACGATGAGAACGGTGTCCTTGGCGAACCGCTTGCGGGGCCGGAGCGCGAGCAGGGGGCCGAGGTGATTGACGACTCGGCCAGCCGTGGACTTCGAGACGCCAAACAGCGGAGCGAGCTGCCTCAACGTCAGATTGGTACGCCAATAGGCCGTGACCAGCAACACCCGGTCCTCCAGCGGCAGGCTCCACGGCCGGCCTCGGTGGACCAAATCTGCTCCATCACGCCGCAGCGTGGTCAGCAGCTTGCCGAAGCAGCGCGGGCTCAGCCCCGCGAACGGGGTCATCCAGACACCTCACGGCGCCAAGCCGTCAAGTCGGGACAGCGGGCACGAGCTCACTGTTCGATTTCGAGGGTCCTGCCGGTGGTCACCAGAGAGCGTCCTTAGTGTGGCCTCGGGCGAAGTCCCATGGGGCGGGTGCATTGGCGGCCGCGTACTCGTCTGCGATGCCGAAGACGCTCCCGCATCCTGGGCATTCCGCTTGGCCAAACAGGTGCATCAGGCCCCAGGCGAGCCGTTGCTGGCCATCCCGTACGGCCGACTCGTGCAACATCCTCCCGGTGCCGGTCAGCTCGTGCGGGACGGCCGGCCGGAGCGGGACCTGGTGGACATCCCCCAGATTCCAGTCCCGGATCGAGGAGTAGCAACCGTAGTCGCCGACCGCGATCGTCACCGGTGCGTCGCAGTGCGGACAGGCGACAGTGACGAAGGAATCAGCGAAGTCATCCAGGGCCTCGAACCACAAGATCTGGCCGTCGAACGCGAGCATGGCCCGCAGCCGGCTCAGGTAGATCTTTCCGTCCAGGCCAGACCGCAGTCGGGCGGCGGCCATGGCGCGAAGTTCGGCCAAAGTCGCCTCACAGCGGGCGACTTCTTCGTCGGCGCCGTGAGGTTGAAGGAGGCCACTCGCTATGGCTCCGGCCAGATCGAGCGCCCAGTCCCCGGCGTCCTCGGTCTTGGCGATGTCCGCCAGCTGCGGCAGTGCGGCGATGCTCGCCGGGGTGATCGTCCCCTGGTGGCACAAGCGCCCCCAAAGCCAGTCGATGGCCTCCTGGTCACGACCGATGGATCGGTCCAGCAGCCTGGGTATCGCGTGTGCCGGGCCGTAGGCGTCGTGGAGTGTGGACCAGTCGATCATCCGGTGATTCAAGCACGCTGCGGAGCGATCTCCGGGGGCAGTGAGTCGTGAGCGGGATCACCTACGCCACCGCCCACGCTGGGGCCTGCGGCGCCGTTGAGGGATGACTGCACGGATCCCGCGTCGGCGGAGATGGCTCCGGATCGCGCGGGACGAGTACGCCCGGTCCGCCAGCACGGCGTCCGGCCGGGCCCTCGGTCGTCCCGGCCCGCTTCGCGGAACTCGGATGCCGACGAGCAGGGCCCGCCGACCGCGCCGACGGAGCGCCCAAGGGGATACGAGCGGCCGTGAATAGAGCCCTTGCCCTGCCGAACCGGCAAGAGCTCAGTTCCTTTACTCCCACAGGAATGGGCACAGCCGAGTGCTAGCTGCGCACCGAGCTCGTCGGCCACCGCCCCGAACCACTAGGGTGCTTCTTTCGGATCTTCGTCCCGAGGGCCGGGGGCTATACAGTGCGCGGCGTGGACATACCCGACTGGTTCGTCTGGATCGCTCTCGGTCTGGCCGTCTTGCAGACCCTCGCCCTCGTCCCCGTCATCCGCCGGCTGCGCGGACCCGACCCCGCGGTGCGCTCAAAGGCGCGTCTCGACCTGCTGGATACCGTCGGCAGCATGCTGCTCCTCAGCGGCCTGCTACTGGGCCTCGTGGTGGCGGAATCCTGGTTCTGGCTCACCCCCGCCGGCTTCGCGCTCGTGACCGCCGTCTATGCCGTGAAGGGCGTTCACCTGCTCCGCGCCCGCCGCCGTCCCACGGCCTGATCCGGAAGACAGGCCCTAGCCGGGTCCTCCTCGTCGACACCACCCACCCCCGCGTCCAAGCCCTCTACGAGAGCTGGGGCTACCGGAAGATCGGCGAACGCCAGCCCTTCGCCGAGGCATGAACGGCCCCTGTCCGGTTCCTTTGTATAAAGGGAGGCCGCCAGTCAGCGCTTGATGCGGCCGCGGACAGCGAGGACGGCGAGCGCAAGAAGCGCGGGCTCCAGGAGACGGGAGGTCATCTCGATGTAGGTTCCGGCAGTGGTCAGGTCCTGTCCGCTGGAACGGAATACCACCGAGTTGAGCGTGACGCTCAGGGCCTTATCGAAGCGTTTGCCGGTGAACCTCTCCCCGCTTGGGTTTTTCGGGTCCTCCTTGTCGATCGTCAGGGTGACCTTGCCTCCGCCGGCCGGGACGGTGCCCGTCGCCTGCTGTTTCGGCGAGCCCTGCGGGAGACCGAAGCCCATCAGGAGCACGAGCGTGACGAGCATCGAGGCAGCCAGCCAGCCGAGCGCTCGGGAGGCGCGCAGACCGTAGCCGGACAGCAGCCAATAGGCCCACAACAGGCCGCGCTCACTTCGAGTGGTGCTGGTGCGGTCGTGGCGGCGCATCTCGCACTCGCCGTAATAGAAGTCGGCCGCTCCCGGCTCGTTCTTTCCGTCCTCGAACGCCTTGCGCAGCTGCCGGTAGGCCGCGGCGACATCCTCTGGGTCCGGGGTGAGCCCGGGGTCTGGGTGGTGCGGTCCAGGACGCCACTTTCGCTTTGAAGGTGTCTGCCCGGGAGGCGTCTGGGGCTGGCCGGCGCTCTGGGCACGCCAGTGGTGTTCTTCGGCCAATGCACGGCGGCGGGTCCAGTGCACTGGTCGTATGCCGTTGCGGTGCCAGCCAGTCGGCGTGAATGCGAAGGTCGTGCGGCCTTCCAGCCGAAGCTGGTCGAGGTGGAACGCTCCGGAGAACTGGCAGTCGGTGAG
The DNA here is from genome assembly GCF_014649715.1 of Streptomyces lateritius. Classification (GTDB taxonomy): domain Bacteria; phylum Actinomycetota; class Actinomycetes; order Streptomycetales; family Streptomycetaceae; genus Streptomyces; species Streptomyces lateritius. Next base: position 53,053 of record NZ_BMTO01000023.1, on the reverse strand, counting down.
ATCGGTGTCTGTCAAGACCAGGTGTGCGGCGTCTACGCCTTGTACCGACATGACCTGCACCTCGGCGGGTCGGCTGGACAGCTTTGTCTCGTCGGGGCGTCCACCGTTGGCTACGAATTCGACGGGATGGGCGGTGACAGCCACGGGTGCGGACAGCACGGCATCGGTGAGGTCCACCGTGGCGTAGCGCAGACGCAGGGTGGCCGTCGAGTCCCACCGGGTCCGCTGGCAGAGCAGCTGACTCGCTGCAATCTCCATCGTCACAGGCATTTCGAACACAGCACCGGACAGGTTCAGCGTCCGGTCGCACACGACCGGACCCCATCGCCCAGACGCCCCGAACTCCGCCATGGCGAACTGGGCATCCATCGAAAACTTCGCCCCGCCAAATACGACGGAGCCGGAGAATCTGGTTTGGCGGAACTCCGCTCGCCCTTCGAACCATGCCCACGGGAACCGGGCGCGGCCTTCGAACTGTGTCTCGACGAACCGCGCGGTCTTGGCGAACCAAGCCTGATCAAACCAGGCGCCGCCGGAGAAGCTTGCTGCGCTGACGATGAACTCTCCGGAGAACCGTCCCCTGTCGAACCAGGTGGTCCCGGCGAACCGGGCGTTGAGGAAGTCTGCCCGCCCGGAGAACTGGGAGCTCATGAACAAAGCGTCCTGGGCGAACTGAACCCCGTGGAAGTGGGCATCCTCAGAAAACCGTGTGTACGCGAACCTGCCGGGACCGAGGAACTGCGCCCCATCAAATCGGGTAAATCCGGCAAATCTGGCCCGATCAAACACCGCGTGGTCGTCGAACTGTGCCCCGGAGAACAGAACGACCGCCGAGAACTTCACCCCGGCGAACCTGGCCGTTCCGGAGAACTGTGTCTCGCCGAACCGGACGTCTCCGAAGAACTCTGCCCCCTCGAAATCGGCGAAGCCGAACAGCGCGCCACCGAACGATGCAGCGTCTGAGAACTGTGCTCGGTCGAACCGGGCGTCCGCAGAGAACTCCGCCCCCTCAAACCCTGCCTCTCCCAGAAACTGAGTGCCTTTGAACTGGGCGTGGCCGGAGAACCGGGTCCGCTCGAACGCCGCGACGCCGGAGAACTGCGCGTCGGCGAACGTGGCTGGGCCGAGGACGGGTATACCGGTCGAGTCCCGTACCGCTTCGAGCAGAGCGGACAGGAGCGCCGGGGTGAACGGGGTACCGCTGTGATCGACGCTGCTTCCCGCAGCGAGGCTGTTCAGATAGGCGTCGCGATCCGTGTCGGAGAGATGCGCAAGGCACGCTCCATGGCTGGAGACGTGAATACCGCGGCAGCCAATGGGATCAGCGGCGTCTGCGCCGTGCCCGCAGTGCGGCCAGGACGGGGGAGCCGGTATGGGCGTTGGGGACGTGGTCATGCTGCTGTGACTCCACAAATGCGGGATGGGCGCAGGCGGGCGAACTCGCTTGTCGAAGGACTGCAGAGCCCGAACGGTCAGCCGTCGGCCTGTCGCCAGGCGCTGGGCACCGTGCCGGGCAGGCGGTGGGCGATCTGGTGTTCTCCCTTGGTGCAGCCCGCGAAGGGCCCTGCCGAAGGGCGTAGCTCCCGCATGCAGGGGTCGAGGTGGTCGCGGTGCCACACCGAGGGGCCGGTGTAGCCGCAGGTGGCGGGGTCGGTGAGCTCCTGCCAGGCGAGCCAGAGGGCGTGGAGGCGGGCGATGGCGACGGGGTGCTCGAACCACAGGTGGCACCAGCGGGCGTCGGCGGAGGGTTCGGCGAGGTAGCCGGGGACGAGGACGCCTTCCACCCACTCGATCAGGGCACGCAGTTCTTCGTCGTACTGCGGTGAGTCGAGCAGGAGGATGAACGGCGGGTACTGCCATTCATCCTCCGCCTCAAGGGCATCTTCTGCTTCCTCACCCTCCTGCTCGTCGTCGGCTGAGGCCTCGCCTTCCGCGCCGGCGGCGTGCTCGGTGAGCCTGTTGACCTGGGTCGTCAGGGCTGCGATCTGTGCTTTGAGGTCCTCGATGTCCTCGAACATGCCGACCGGCACGTCGAGCTTTGGCACCTCGTCGGGTTCATCGGCCACGCCGGGCTGCCTTCCGCTCCTCGTACGCGGCGACGGCTCGCTCGGTGATGGCCTTCTCCTCGGCCTTCATCTGCGGGCCGATGTGGGCCATGACCTCCTCGGCGTACCAGGGGCGCAGGGCGATCTGGGCGACGGGCATGCCGGTGGCCATGAGCAACGCGGTGCCCTTGCGCATGGCGCGGATCTGGGCGGCGTCGAGGATCTGTTCGCGCTGCTCGGAGTAGCTGCGGCTGTGACCGTCCTTGCTCTTGGAGAAGGAGCCGCGCTCCACGCTGTGCATGCCGACCAGGGTGGCGATGTCGCCGGCGAACTTCGCGTCGTCCAGGCCGACACCGATCACCTTTTTCGTCGCGGCGGACCACATCGAGTCCATGCCGACCTCGCCCCACGCCTTCACGCCCTGCCGGTAGCTCTGGAGGATGACGAAGGGCGTGATGCCGCGGGAGCCGAGGTGGCTGTAGAGGTCGGGCAGGTCGGCGATGCGGCAGATGTTGGCTGCCTCGTCCAGCACCGCGCGCATCGGCTCAGGCAGGCGGCCGCCGTGTTGCTCGCCCGCCTCGGCGCCGGCGGTGAAGACGGCGTCGGCGAGCGCGGCCACCACCGCGCTGGCGGGGCCGCCCTTCTTGCTCAGCAGGTACAGGGTGTCCCGGCTGGTGGCGAAATGCTCGGGGTCGAACCGCGGCCGGTGCTTGTCCGGTGTGACCCAGGCGAGGGTCTTCTCGTCGCGCAGCGCGCTGACGGCAGTGCGGGCGTTCTGGTAGATGCCTGACTGGGTCTCCTCGGCGATGTTGATCGAGGAGTCGACCTGTTCGGCGAGCACGGGCTCGTGCTCGTAGAGGACGCGCAGCGGGGCCTTCTCCTTGGGGTCGGCCAGCCATCGCATGACGTCGCGGACGCTGCCGCCCTCCCACCAGGCGGCCCGGAACAGGCCGACCAGGAGGTCTCCGGCGGCCTGGGACCAGAACGGGTCGGCCTGCTCCGAGGTGATCTGGGTGACGAAGTGGGAGGCGAGCCGTTCGGCGCCCTCCAGCGTCTCGGCCTGGGCGATCATGTCCCACCACATGTCGCGCTTAACCTGCGCGACCCCCTGGGTGTCGAGGATCCACGCGTGCCCGACCCTCGAGCGGGAGGCGAGCGTGGCGGCGTAGACGTCTGCCTTGTTGGACGTCATCAGCAGGCTCGCCGGGGCTTCCTCGGCCACCGGGATGGCCAGGGACGTCGACTTGCCCGCACGGGGCGCCATGATGGCGACGTAGGTGTCCTCATCCGAGCCGCGCAGCTCCACCCCGGAGGGCAGGTGGTCGCCGAGCAGGACGCCACGGTCGCGGGCCGGGATCTTCTTGGGCTTGCGGTCCTTCAGGGAGGCGCGTAGCCGGGTGGCGGTGCGGGCCGCCGGCTTGGGGGTGAGCTCACGCACCTGGTAGAGCGTGGCGAGGTCGGAGGGGTTGCGGAACCAGCGGAAGGCGACGCGCAGGCCCCAGACCACGAGGGCGACGACGGCGACGTCGAGGAGCCCGGCTCCGACGGCCGAGGCGGTCTGGGAGTGCGGCCAGGTGGCAGCCCAGTCGGTGGTCATGCGGTAGACCGTCAGTGGGGAGGCGGGCGCCGCTTGTTCACCGGTCAGGACGGCGCCGGCAGCGGCCCCGGCCCAGGTGGAGGCGGACAGCGTCACCGCGCCCCCGAACAGGATGCCTCCGGCCAGCCACGCCCGGTCGTTCTCCGTCATCATCGGCTGCCGCCCCCCGTCGTCGTCGCCCGGCGCTGGTTGGTGTCCGTGCGGTAGAGCCGCTTCTCGGTCGCGGTCAGCTCCAGGGCCGACGCGATGCCCGGGCGGGTACCGATTTTGATCAGGTACTTGCCGCGGCCCGGGTGCCGGGCGCCTTCTTCCTCGGCCAGCGGCTGGCCTTCGCCACCCTCGGCCAGGACGGTGGGGTCGATGTCCAGGCCGGTGGACGTGGCCGACGACCAGGAGCCGATCATCATGCGCTCCTGCTCGGTGAGGGACCTCTTGCCGGTCACGCGCCGCAGCTCCTCCTCGGAGGACGCGCCGATTACCCACGTGTCGCAGCGGTCCATCAGGCCGCGCGCTTTCGCGCGGTCCTGCTCGGTGGGCAGGGCCTCGACGTCGAGCAGTGAGTGCGTGACGTAGATGGTGACGTCGTCCGTGGTCCTGTTGAGGCGGCTGATCGCGTCCATGGCGTCGACCAGTCCCGGCCCGGAGCGCAGGGCGCGCCACATCTCGTCCATGGGCAGGACCAGCTTGCGGTCCATCAGTCCGATGGAGCGGGCTGAGTCGATCGAGCTGTAGGTGTACGCCCACGTCGCGATCATCCCGGCGGAGACGACGTCGTTTCCGCGGGCCCGCAGGGCGGAGATGTCGACGGAGACGGCGGGCGCGTTGATGTCGAGCGGAGTGGTGGTCGGTCCGTCGAACAGTCCGCGCAACGGGCCGCCGATCAGGTTGTCGAGCCCGGCGATGACCGAGCGGGTCAGGTCCTGGTAGCGGTCGCCGTCGGCGGTGAGCTTGTTCCGCAGCTCCTCCGGAGCGGCGCGTAGCACCTGAACGACGTCGGAGACGATCGGGTCGCTGCCCGAGGCCTGGGCGGCGGAGGCGACGTGGACTGCCGTGTCCAGGGCGGAGCGCTCGATCTCGTCCGGCGTCCGGCCCAAGCCGTGCTTGGTGGACAGCAGCGCGACCAGGGTCTCGAGCCTGCGGCCGTTGAGGACGTCGAGGAGCGCCTGGCGCCGGTCGACGGGCAGCGACTGCACGCGGCCCTTGAGCGGGCCGGAGTCCAAGGGGTTGAGGCGGCCGATGCCGTCACCGATCCGGACCACGGATCCGCCGAGCTCGCTGATCAGCGTGCTGTACTCGCCCTTGACGTCGCCGGGGACACACACCATGTGCCCGTACGCGGAGTACACCAGGCACACCCGCTTGACCAGCGCCGACTTACCCGCGCCCGGCTGCGACATGACCCACATACCAGGGTTGGTCGTCAGCTTGCCGGTCCAGCCGGACGGGTCGATGCACACCAGCTCCCCGGTCAGCACGTCCCGCCCGACCGGCACACCGCGCGGCGGCAGCCCGGAGCCGAGGAGGAAGGGGTAGATGCCGCCGACCTGAGTGGTCGGGCCGGTGTAGACGGTGCCCGCGTCCTCGACCGGGGCGCGGCCGCCGAACCGGCCGCCCCACCCCCGCCGGGGGGCGAACCGTGCCTTCAGTTTCTTCTCCGCCCGCCGCTCCTCGCGGGTCGGGGCCTGCTCGGCGGCCCGCACCACGCGCTTGGGCGTGGTCACCACGGGCGCCTTCGACTTGCGTGCCATCCTCAGTCCTTCACCAGCGGGTGGTAGCCCAGCGGCAGGCCGGCTGCGAACACAGCGGCCTGAGCTCCGTACGCGGGGCGCAGGCGGATACTCCGCATCGCCTTCTCGGCCCGCTTCAGTTCCTGGCGGGCGGCGGGCAGTTCGGCGGTGCTGCGGGCCGTGACCGTCACCATCAAAGTCCAGTCGACAACCTGGGAACCACCGGCCACCTGCGCTGCGGCCTTCTCCGCCCGCTGGGCATCCGCCTTCTGCGACCACTTCGCGCGGCCCTTGATCTCGGCGGTCATCTGCGCCTGATTCTGGGCGTGGCTGATCTCCCGCTCCAGCACCGCCTCCCCCTCGTACGGGTCGAGCACCCGGTAGGCGAGGGTGATGCGCCGTTGGAACCGGCCCGGGGCCAGCAGCGGCAGCAGCACGCTGTAGGGGATGGGACGCCGCGGCATCTCCCGCAGCACCCAGGAGATGGACACCCCGCCGTCGTGCGCGTACTCCTCCCAGCCGTCGTCGGCGGCCTGCGGCCCGCACTCCACCCACGACAGGTCCGCGAACTCGGCGTCGCGGGCATTGAAAACGTCCGGGTCGTACGCGCTGCGCACCAGGCGGCGCAGGTCGATGTCGGTGGCGCGGCGCTCGATATCGGTGCCGGTGCCCGACAGGTCGAGCGAGTCGACGACCTTCAGCGCTTCGGCGACCTGCTCGGCGAGGTCGACCGGCGGGTTCGCGGACGCGTTGGGGTCGACCGTGACGGACATCCACGGCGCCACGCTCGCGGTGGCGTGCGGGGTGGTGCGCACCAGCTCGTCGATGATCTGCTTGGCCAGCTTCGGCGCGTTCGGGTCCTGACGGGCCTTCACGTCGTCGCCGAGGGCCTCCCCCGCGCCTGGGGTGATCTGGATGGTCACCGACGCGCCCTTGATCTGCTCGTCCGTGCTCATCGCGTCCAGCACCGACGACCAGGTGCGTAGGGTGCTCTGCACGGCGCCGGTGGGGGCCATCAGGCTGCCGCCGGGGGCCAGCAGCGTGCTGATGGTCATGCGTCCCGTCGCCCGGTCGTGGACGACGCCGACGGACTTGCCCGTGGTCGGGTCGTGGGCCCTGATCAGCGTGGAGGAGGCGCCCACGCCCGGCAGATCCAGGGCGTACGGGTGCGGCAGCAGCAGCCGCCGGTAGGACGTCGCGTCGATCTTCGCCGCCCTCCGCCAGGAGAACTTCGCCCAGTAGTAGGCGAGAGCGGACATGCCGTGGCGGCGGGCGGCTGCGAGGCCGAACACCACGCCGGTCACCGGCAGCGTGACCAGCAGCGTGATCGGGGCCTGCGTGGCGATCAGCCCGTCCGCGACCAGGACCATGGCCGCGATCATCGTCGCGCCCTTGGACAGTCCGCCGAAGCCGAACGACCGACGGGCCCGGAACCCGTCGACCATCAGCGTCTTGGGCACCTCATGCGTACTCACTGCTCGTTCCCCCCGCCCACCGCTCCGCTAGCGCCCTGGATGGTGTCGTTCACACCGTCCAAGACCTGGATGCCCGCCGCGGCCATCGCACCGGCCGGGCCAGCGGTGGTCGTTGCGACCCCGGTGGCGTTCGACGTGCCGGTCGCGGTCTCGCCGACACCGGCGCCCACGGCTTCGGCTTCCGCACCGGCCTGGGCGGGGATCCTGGCGCTTTCGTTGCGGGCGGCCTGGGCCTGGGCGTCGCTGCCCGCCTCGCCGTCTTCGCCCCCGCCGCCCTGGCTGCCCATGCTCTTCTGGACGTACTGGGCGTGGTCCACGGCACTGGCCGGCTCCCCACCACCGCCGCCACTGCCGCTGCTCTTGCCGCCGAAGTAGTCCGCGGCAGCGGCCAGTGCGGGGCTCATGCCGCCTGCGGCCATTCCGCCGCCGACCGCCGCACCGAACGGCGCGAAGATCTTCATCAGGGGGCCGGGCGCGAGAATGCCGAGCAGCAGGGTGGCGCAGCCGCGCAGCCATTCCGCCAGCGTCACGGCTTCCCCGAACTCGGCAAAGCCGGTACAGATGATGATCGCCAGGAGGGGCTTGTAGGCCACGATGACCAGCCCGCTCGTGATGAGTTTGGGCGCCCACTGGCGGGTGGCATCTCCACCCGCCCGCCCGGCGCCGGCCACGGGCAGCAGCAGACAGATGATCGGGATCGCGCTCTGCCGCAGGAATACCGTGATCAGCTGGACGAACCCGATGAGGAGCAGCACACCGCAGACGCCGCCGACGAGGATCGGATTCGCGATGCCCTCGGGCATCATCACCTTGATGACGCGGTCGTAGGCACGGTCCTCGGTGTTAAAGACCTTCTCTACTAGCCCTGCGCTGAGGACGTCCCCGACCGTCAGCAGGAGTGCGAACATCCCGACGCCGATGGTGGACAGAACGATGTTCTCCACCCAGCCCGCCATCGCCCGCCCGGCGTGCTTGACCTGCCCGGTGACCGCCATCTTGCCGAACTGCCACATCATCCCGGCGGCGGCGATCAACAGGCCCAGCCACGTCAGCATGCCTGCGAGAGTGGCCTTCTGCCCGCCCCACAGCCCGGTGGCTTCCAGGTCCACTGACGGCCCTACCAGTGCGACGGTCAACACCTTCTTGACCATCCACTTCACGACGTCCTCGGACGACACGATGGCATCGCCCAGAACGCTGTCCCAGACCGCGTCCCACTCCTCCTTGACCTCGTTCCTGACGGCCTCGCCCACCGTGTCGCACAGTTCATCGGAGCCGAGACCGGCGATCAGTCCCGCAGCGGGTCCCATGATCGCCCCGATGGCCGCACCTGCGTTGGCCTGGCACATGTCGTTGATGGGCCCGTCGGCGGCCGCAGGCTGCGGCGCGGCCACTGCCAAGCCGAGCAAGGAGACCAGGGAAAGGAGGAAGGCGGCCAGGCGGCGCCTCACGATGCCTCCCTGATGGCCGTCCACCCAGACCGGTTGAACTCCGCGTCTCCCGGTGCCACCATCTCCGGCTTCGTCTGGCTCTGGGCGTCCTGCAAAGCGCGCTGGGTAGCGGCACTGGTGATCTTCCAGTCGCCCTCCCGCCACTGCACGCCCATCACCGTGCGGGTGTAGGAGCCCTTCTCCTTCTCCAGCTCCCCGGCCTTCTGGGTCACGCGCGACAGCACCCACATGGTGACCTCATCGGGCGTCTTTCGCAGGATCTTGTAGCCGACCACGTGATTGCGCTGATACGCACCGGCGGGCAGCGGATGGCCCGGTGTCACACCCATAGCCTTGGCCAAGCTTTTGTCCGCCTGCATCGCGGCCAGCTCGACCTTCTCCGCGTTCTCCGTGGAATGGTCGACCTTGCCGATGTACGAGTAGTAGATACGCAGCTGCTCGTCGACTGTGGTCCTACCGTTTTCCATGGTGGTGGAGTTGGCGGCCGCCAGCATCGCCGCAGCGCCCTCGGCGGTGTGCGGGAAACCGACCTCGCTGCCACGGTCATCGGTGCGCTTCCCCCGCGGAAGCGCCGCCCACCGCTCCGGCTCCGTCCAGTCGTCCGGCACCGAGTACGACGGCGCTGGACTGGCCGAACTGGGCGCGCTCGCGCTCGGCCCGCCCTTCGCCGGCGTCTCTGCACCGCCGTCGTCCCCGCTGAACAGGGCGTAGCCCGTCAGCATCGCTACGGCCGCAGCCGTTACGCCCGCGGCCCACGCGCCCTTGGTGTTCCAGGTCCCCCTCGTGCGTGACATGTCAGCCGCCCTAGCCCGCGATGCCGTTGAGGATGGTGATCAGGGACCCGGCCAGGAGAATGGCCGCGATGCCGCCGCCCATCCATTTGAACGGCTCACTGCCCCCGCCGTTGCGGCTCTTGTCAGCGACCGCCAGCTTGTAGACGCCGAAGCCCGCTCCCCCGACTCCCGCCAGGATCAGCAGCCACAGGCCGTAGCCGAAGATTTCGGAGACAGCGGGGGCCAGGCCTGGAATCTTGGTCGGCTTGGCACCTGGGATCAGGTCCTCCGCCAGCGTGACCAGGGTGGTGGACTTGTTCATGGTCATTTTCCTTCCATCGTGCGCCGCAGCTTCTCGGCCACGGCATGGACGTCCTTGTGCTCCAGGGCCTGCTCTGGATCTTTAACCGCGCGCAGGACCGGCAGGTACGGCACCCTCGCCACCCCGGCCAGCCGCCCCTCCAAGGCCCGCACGACGTATCGCGCGTCCGCCACCGGCCGGGCCGGGGCGTCGGCGATCAGCACCAGCCATGGCCTCGGTAGCGGGCCCCAGCGCAACAGCAGCTCCTCCACGCACGTCGCGCCGTACACGGTCGTCTCCGCCAGGAGTACGGGCTGTGCCCCGTAGGGGATGGGCTCCCCCGTGGCCAGCACCCGGGCCCGCGTGCCGCCGGCGTCGCCATCGAGCATGCGGGCAACGGTCGCCACTGCAATTCCGAAGCCATGGACAGGAATCAGCGCGTACCGGAGCCCAACCCCGTTGCTCCCCGGTGAGGTTGTAGTCACCGAATGGGTGATCACGTCGCAACTCCCCCTATGCAACTCTGTTTCGGCCACGATCTTGGGCTCGTGGGACTACTGAGGCTAGCGTGCATCACTGTCAGAGCTGGCCCATGTTTCCGCAGTACCGAAGGTCAGACCGCGACCGCCGCCGTCCCGCCGATATCGGCAGGCCCGGGAAACTCTGGATTTCAGGGGCGGACGCATGCCAGCACACGGGCGGCCGCCTGACGGGCGGAGGCGCCCTGACAACGGCTCATTGGAGGCGAGAGCACAAGCAGTACGGCATTAGTTCGTCGGGTTGCGGCAGCACAGACGCGACAGCAAAGAAGGACGCACACACGGGGGGCAACACGTGAAGGCACTGGGAGCTGCCGTCGCGATCATCACCATCGCCGTACTCACGGCCGTGAGCCTGATCGCGATGCTGCTCATCGAGGGCGACGCAGAGGCGACCGAGGCGACCGACGGAGGCGGCGGGCTCCAGGGTGTTCCGGGCGAGTTCCGGCCCTGGATCCTCAAGGCAGCCGCAGAATGCGATCAGCCAGCGATGAGTCCGGCCATGCTGGCCGCTCAGATCTGGCAGGAGTCGAAGTTCGAGACCAGTCGCGACACGGCCACCTCCTCCGCCGGCGCCCAGGGACCGGCCCAGTTCATGCCGGGCACCTGGGCCACATGGGGACGCGACTCCGACGGCAACGGCCAGGCCTCGCCCTGGGACATCGGCGACGCCGTCATCGCGCAGGGCCGCCTGATGTGCTCCCTGCTAGCGAAGGCCAAGAACTCCGGCTACAGCGGCGACGTCCGGGCTCTCGCCCTGGCTGGGTATAACGCAGGATGGGGACGAGTCGAACAATTCAAGGGCGTCCCCCCGATCTGGTTCGCCCGCGAGAAGGGCCAAGCGGAAGGCCAGACGTACCACTACGTCAGGGTCATCCTCGCCCTCATCCCCCGCTTCCAGGGCCCGGGCCTCCTGGAGGTCTCCGGCTCCGGAGCCGGACCCGACGCCCTACGCAAAGCGGCCAACCGCCTCGGCACCCCCTATACCTGGGGCGGCGGCGGACCCGGCGGACCCTCGACCGGGTTCTGCGATGACACCAATGGTTACCTCGGCGGTAAATGCTCCGCCTCCTCGACCGTCGGCTTCGACTGCAGCAGCCTCGTGCAGTACGCGTACTGGCCCAACACGAAACTGCCACGCGTCGCCGCCGCACAATACGGCGCCACTTCCAACAGGCCCGTCTCCCGCGACGCCCTCAAGCCAGGAGACCTGCTGTTCTGGTCGCACGGCGGCTCAGGCGCCATCTACCACGTCGCCCTCTACGCCGGCGACGGCAACGTCCTGCACGCACCCCGCACTGGCCGCAATGTAGAAATCGCCCCCCTCACCTCCGCCATGCCCGAGTCCGACTACTACGGCGCCACCCGCCCCTGAACCGAGGTCGGTGGCGCACCAAGCGGCGCCGAAGCCGGGCGAAAGCAGGGCGGACCCTGACTGCTCACTCATCGGACCCCCCGGTTGATCACTGTGAGCGGCGTTGTCGGCGCCAGCATCGCATCGGCCACTGACAACTCCGGCCGAAGGGTGGCCGTGGCCAAGCCCTCATGGCCCGGTCGCGAGGGCGAACGCTGCCTGGTGCGGCACTAGCGGGGCAGACGACCCACCACGGCACGGAACCTCTCCCGCCCTGCCGTGACGCTCGCGTCCCACAGACCTGCGGCGTCACCGCTCAGCGAGAGGGACTGGAGCCGTTGCTCGTCGGCAAGAAGGCTGGCACCCGACAGATTCTGGTCCAGCATCCCCATCGCGGTGAGCACCACATGGCCGCAGGACACCGCGTCGTCAGCGTTTCCCGAGCCGTGGGCCAGCAGGGCATACCGCAGGCAGAGGGCAGCGAAGAACGCGTAGGTGTCGGCGACACCGGTGATCCCCTCTTCGTCCGGCTGGAGCTCCGGAAACCGCTCCAGCCGGCGCAGTCGCTCGGCAGGGTCGGCGAGTGGCCGGTCGGCATACCAAAGATCGCGAACCGACTCCGCGTAGAGGTCCAGGTCGGCTTCCCGCCCCGCGGCGCCCGACCGCAGGCCCATGAACAGCGGTGCCATCCGTTCGGCACAGGCGGCGACATACAAACGCACCGCTTCGCCGGGCCCCTCACGCAGCGCCTCCGCGACGGCCCCCTCCACCAGCGTCTCCACGTCCCACCCTTTTCCCGTTCGAACAGATCGACAGGCTACACAGCGGGTTGAGGGCCGCAGCTTGACGCGTTAGGACCCTGAGGTGTCTTTGAGTGCCCGAACGTGCGATCCGTCCACGGAGCAGTCGTCGAGGCCCAACAGGCCAGTGCGGCGAAGCTCGGTCAGCAGAGCGGCGTGTAGGCGTGGCCACACGCTGGCCTCGGTCCAGTCCCGCAGCCGGCGCCAGGCCGTCACCCCTGAGCAGCCCACGGCCTCCGCGGGACGTCGCGCCACGCGACACCCATCCGCAGGACGTACATGACGCCGGCGAGGGCCACTCGGTCGGAGACACGCATCCGCCCGGGGTAGCGGCTTCGCCGCTCGGGAGCGGGGGGCAGTAGCGGGGCCACCCGCTCCCACAGGGCGTCCGGAACAAGATCAGCACGCACCCGGACACCCTGCCGACCAAGATCGTCAAGCACAAGACCCGCAGCTCAACTCATTCTGAAACGATCAGTAAGGAGGGAACGTTGTTCGCCGTCGGCACGCTCTGGGGGCCAGCCGCGCATGACACTAGCGGGCAGCTGCCCCGTCTGACCGGCCCAGCGGCGCAGCGCGGCGGCCGCCTGGTCGGCATCGTTCTGCGCCAGCTGCTCTGCCCGGGACGGTGCGATGTCAGCCGCGCCGCAGCCGGCGCCGAACGGCGTCGATGACGGCGCCGCGGACAGCAGCGGTACGGACGCCGCGGTAGGCGAGACGCTGGTAGCCCTTGTAGCGCCAGGGTACTGACCCGACCCAGCCGTCCACCGCGCGGAAGTGCCGCAGTGCCTCGCGGTGGCGTCCCTGCTTGGTCAGGCAATAGGCGACCAAGTGCTGAACGTAGGGCAGAGCGGGGTGCCCGGCTGCTGCTTCCATGTCCGCCAGCGCGGTGTCGACCATGGCTCGGACTTCCGGTGAGCGGAAGTCGTGCCTGTTGCCACGGGCCTCGTACATTTCGTACCAGGCGAACAGGGGCAGCGTGGCCATCAGCGTGCCCGCGGGGGCTCCGTCGGCGGCCTGCCCCGCGAATACCCGTGCCTTCTCGTGCGAGCCCCGCCACTTTTCGCTCCAGTACTGCAGCGCGTTGTAGTGGGCCTGGAAGTGGTGCGGTGCCCGCTTGGCAATCTCTTCCCAGAGCTCGCGCATCATGTCTTCGCTGTAACCGAGCCCGAGCGCCGGCCAGATCTCCGCGGAGTATGTACACGGGTCGTCCGGGTTGAGCCGAGCTGCGTCGGAGAGATTCTGGCGCGCCTTGGACAAGGCACGGTGGAACAGCCGGAACCGCCACGACGCTGTCTGATTCGCGTAGTTGCCGCGACGAAGCCGCCACGCGAGGCTCACCTGCGCCTGGGCCCGGATGAGCGCCGCGTCCGGGTCACCGGGATGCGCCCGCTCCCAGGCTCGTACCCACAGCGGCCACAACCAGCCGCCGGCGCGCGCCAGCTTCTCGGCGTACAAGGCCCGGCGGTCCCAGTCCTGCCCGGTCTGCGCCATCAGTCGCGCGGCGGGGCGCCAGAGGCCTAGGCCCGCCAGCACGATCGCTCGCCACAGGGCCGGGTCGGGCCCGGGGAGCAACCTGCTTTGCGGGCGCAGAGGGAACATGCCGAGGCAGAGGAGCGTGCCTGCGATGAGGAGGGCTGTACCTATGTCGGCGGAGGTCACGCCTGGTCCTGTTCAGTGGAATGGATCTTTGAGCGGCGCGTTCCACCGGTACCGGGTCGGCATGTCGGGGAGGAGCCATGCGTGGGGGCCAGCGGAGTATGCACGAGGCAGGGCCGCTGGAGCAACGGAGCACGGCCCGGGCCAGTGAAACGCCTTCGGACTGGCGAGCCCTGGGCCGGCTACCGAGCCTTGTCCTGCTTCGCTACGGGCCCGGTCTCCCGGTGCGCAGCCACCCCGGCCTGAGCGGGCGCCGCGCCCTTGGACGCCTGTGCCTTAGTAGGGCCCAGCGTCGACGACTGCGAGCGAGCCGCCGCCGCGCTGACCTTCGGCCGATCCAGCGGAGGGGCCTCGCCCGGCGCATGCCGCAGGACGTTGCTCGTTGCCTGAACCAGCCGCGAGCCGACCGTCCCCTTGCCCTGCTCCCATGAGGTGTCCTTCATCAACCCGGCGAGATGCTTTTCCACCAGCTTCTCCTGCCGCTCCATCTCGGCCATCCGCGCGACCAGCAAAGGCCACTGCTTATGAGCGACCATCAGGTCGGCCTCGCGCTCCCGGCCCGGCATCGCAGCCTTCACCATCCGAACGAAACGCTCGTTCTCCTGCGCGCCAATCGAAAGCTGCAAAAATGCCAGTTCCCGGTCGGCCAGGTCGATGTTGGTCGGGATGTCCAGGTCTTTCGTCATCGGTCCGTACGACAGCAAGGCGTCCCGACTCGTGGACGGCGCCTCCCCCGCCCCGAGGACCTTCGCAATCGCCTGGTCCACACCGAGGCCTTCGTCGTGCGCCGAAGCAAGGATCTGCTGCACGTCGACGGCGCGCTCCTGCAGCTGCGCCATCGTCGCCGCGATATCGGGCCATGTCGGCGAGGACAGGATCGCCTCCCGCGCAGACCCCGCTGGCAGCGTCTCGCGGAGCATCTTCGCCCACTGCCCGGTGCCCTCGCGAGCCACCCGCGCTTCGTTCGCGGCGACCGCGTCCCGTACGGTCACCCCGATCTCGCCGACGCGCGGCAGCAAGTGCTCCAAGTCGACACCCGCGTTCTTGAGCGCCATCAGCTGCTGTGCCAGCTGCGGCCAGTCCGCACCCGTAAGCAAGGCGGCGGAAATGTCTGCGGGCAGGAGGTCCTTCAACTCCTCCTTCGCGTCGACGGTCGCCTTGTCGGCGGGCGGCAGCTCCTCCTCGGCTCCCTTCCTCTGCTTCTGCTGGTGCCGCCGTACGGCATCCGCGATGGCCATAACCAGACGCACCGACATGACAGCGGTCTGTACCGCCTCGCCCGCCGCCTCAGCGAACGGCTCCCCCTGTGACTCTGGCGTCGTCATCTGATGGTTCTCCCCTCGTTAGCGGGCCCGCCTCGGACCCTTGCGCTGCTCGTCGCCCGGCGGCCTGCGATTCGGCGCAGGCGCCGCCACCTTCTTGGTCGATGCAGCGCTTCTCCCCGTGCCGCCCCCGGTTGTCGACGACGGGCTCGTGGCGGAGGCGTCCGCAGTCAACCCACGCTGCTTGCGCCATCCGTCCAGCCGCCATGTAAGCACTTCGGCGATCGACTCCGCTGAAGACAACTGCCTGCGGGCCGCGACCGTGGCCAGCACTTCGGCCGGATCTTCGCCCGCCCACTCGACCTCAATGAGGCTCCTTCTCAGAGTGGGCCAAGCCGGGTCCGCCAGGATCGCGCGCGCGTGGTCGGGAACGGCCTGCTGGACCACGCCCGCCATGGACCGCTCGCCGGGCGCGGCCACCGTGCGCTGCCCCGGTCCCGGCCGCGTAGCTGTGCGCTTGTGACGGGGCCGGCACTCGCGTGCCGCACTCGCGCCGGCGGTGACCTCGACCGCCTCCCGCAGCAACCGACCAGCACGCCCGGACGACTGAGCCTGGACCCGGTGCTCCTGCGCCTCATGCCACCGCCGGGCCGCCTCCACGGCCTGCACCAAGGCCAACAGGAAGCCAAGAGCGGCAGCCGCGTCGTTACGGCCGACCGCGGCCACCGACTGCGAGAGAACTTGCGCCGACTCGCGGTACAACCTCCGGGCATGACCCTCCAGTGCGCGGTCGCCGGGAGCTCGCGCGGCACGCTCGAACTCCTCCGCCGCATGCCTGATCTGCTCGCGTACCAGGCGCGGCGAAACGATGGCGGCGACTACGATCAGGTCGCCAAGTGCGGCCACGTCGCCCGCCCCCTGGTGCAGCCCTTCGGCCCCGAGCTGACCGGCCGCCTCCCGGACCTTGTCCTCGGCGATCCGCCACATCTCCGCCGGCGCAGCGCGCTGCGCCGGGACGGGCGTGCTCCATCTTTCGCGTACGCGGGGCAAGGACAGGTCCGGGGCGAGTCGGGCTCCGGAAAACCAGATGGGTGTCTGCTCCGGGTTCCGGTCACCTGGCATCGCCACCGAGTAGCCCGTGAGGTTGCCGTCCGGCGCGATGCGCTGTTTCACGCGCACCCCTGAGGCCGAGAGCCGGGTGAAGAAGTCGGCGTCATTCGTTGCCGCGGCCGCCGCCTCGCGCACCGTCCGCTGGAGGGTCACGCGTGGTGCTTCGCTCAGGCCGCGGCGCTCGGCCTTCTCCACCTCGCCGGCCTTCCGCCAGCGGGACGCGGTCTTGTCCCCGCTCTTGAGGCGCCGCAGCCCGAGCTTCTCTTCAAAGACCCGAGCGGCGGTCTGCATTTTGATGATGTCCTGGCGCAGGTTCGGCTGCCGTCCGTCCTCGCGGGCTTTCGTCGCCACGAGGTGGATGTGGTCGTCGGCGTGCCGGACTGCCACCCACCGGCATGCCTCGTCGTCACCGTGCTCAGCGATCCCGGAGGCGTGCATCATCTCGCGCGCGATCTCGGCCCACTCCTCATCGCTGAGGATGCGGTCGTCGGCGTCATTACGTACGGCTACGTGGTAGACGTGCAGCTTCGGCTTTTTCCCCCGCATTGCGAAGACCGGAGCGTCCAGGAGTAGTGCGAGGTCCGAGATCGTCATGTCGGGCGAGCGAGCCGGGTCGTCGATGTACGGGTCCCACGCGGCGACCATGTGCGGGTTCGTGTGCTCGTCCCGCCGGCCCGGCCCGTACAGATAGTGCAGGAGCCCGTAGGTGTCGTTCCCTTCGTCCAGCTTCTGCGGGATCACCCCCGCTCCTTTCTCTCCCTCATCACCTGGAGCGTGGCCTCGTCCAGGCGGCAGATCGCGCTCACCAGTGCCTGGTGCACCGCAATCATCTGCGGGCCAGGCACTTCGCCTTCCGAGTTCAAAACCTTGGCGATCTGGTTGTAGTTGACCCCGATTCTCTTCAGCTGCTTCCTTGCCTCGATCAGCTCGCCGACGACCGCCTTGGCGTTGACGGGCGTCGGCACGACGATCTCCTCTGCGACATCCAGGGCGACACGTCCGATCCAGGACGCTGTCGCCTGGCGGTCGCGTTCGGCGGCCGCTTTGACGATCGCGTGTTCGTCGTCGTTGTACGAGACCTTGATGCGTGTCTCGCGAGCTCCGCCGGCCTCTCGCTCGCGCCGCCGCGTAGCGGGGCGCTGGCGTGTTCCATCCGCTGGTGGCTCTGCCACAACAGCCCCTCCCGGTATTCCCCGGTCCGTGCTCGGACCCCTTGATCACCGGCCGTCCACCCTCCGGGAGGGGCGGCCAGACGATCCGCTTACTGGGCCCAGTAAGCACTATCTTGCTACCGCAGGCTAAGGGAGCGCCTCTAGCCACCTGTAGGCGCCCTGACCTGCACTCAAAAGCGCGCACCGGGACAGCCGTTTCTTCTGTCCACGCGCGCCCGGACTGGCACGATGACAGTACGATGCGCCCATGTCTGCACACGAGATCTTGCAACGGATGGAAGCGGCTCTGGCGGCCCGCGCCGAGGCGATCAAGCCTCTGGCCGAGATCCAGGGCCAGCGTGCCGACCTCCTCGCGAAGCTGGCCGCTCTCGACGAGCCGTACGGCAAGGCGTACGCCGATGCCGAGGCGCGTGGCTGGAACGCGGAGGAGCTGGCGGAGATCGGCATCGAGGAACCGGCCAAGCGGCCGAAAGGGCGGCCGCGGTCGCGGCGTCAGGTCGTGAAGAAGCCCGCCGCTGCGTCGTCGCCGGAAGCGCCTTCGCCGGCGGCGGCCGTACCAGCACAGGGCAGCACCGCGAGTGCGGCTCCGGTCGGTGCTGGCACCCAGTCCAGCTGACGGAGCAGAGCATCCAGATGGGCCCCGCCGAGTGGGCCCTTTGTCGGTTACCTTGCAGCTGCCGGTCAGGCGACGCGGTCGGCGTTGGCGGGCGCCGTCGGAGTGCGGGGGCGAACAGCTTCCGCAGAAGCTGCTTGTCGTCGGACTCGGTGAACAGCGACATCTGCTCAGCCTGCCGGGGTCGCGCCACGGGGAACGCTGCGGAGGGCTTCCGGTCGAGCGCACCGAGCCGGTACGTCTTCACCCGGCGCCGCCGCCCGGCTCCGGTTCGCCCGGGGCGATGCCTGGTACGTGGTCACCGACTCGTACCGATCCTTGCCTTGGACAGCGGCGGAGACGGCCGCGCCCATGAACTTGGTCGGAGCACATTTCTAGGCGATTTCGGACGCCACTTCGCAGCCCGCGGCCGGGCGGGCGGCCACGACGATGCCCGCAGCGCTGGAGAGCGACGCCGGGACCGGCCACAGCGCGGCAGCAGCCCGCCCCCATCAGCCACGGCCGGACGGCGCGGTCCCCTCACGCTCGATCAGGAGCGACGGCGGGGGTACGGTCCGCGCCCCACTCGACCCGGAATTCCGGCAATCCGACCATCGCCCCGGGCGCCCCTCCCCGCCGCCAGCCGCTTTTACCCAAGCCCGAAGCAGCCGCAGTCGCCCGCGCGGTCGGCCACGGAGACTTACGGACCCTGGGCACCTCACGGGAGCTGGCACCTGCCGGTCGGCCCCGCCGGTCAGCGGCAGCCGTACGAGCGCAGCATGACCGTCGATTTCGTCGACCGGGCTCAGCGGGCGGAGGCTGCCATTGACCGGCGGGGTCGAGCTCAAGCAGGCCGGAAGCCTTCCCCTTGCCCGCGCCGCCCCGGGTAGACCGCCATACGTCCTTGCCACCGGCTTCGGTATGGCGGTCTGGCCCAGGCGTTGTCCAGACGTACGGCGTGGTCGGCCAGACACCGGCCCGGACGCTGAGTGCTTCGACATATGACGGCGAGATACTCCCCATGGTCCAGCCCTGCCCCCGTGGCGGGGCGACGCTCACGCCTTACCACCAGTTGTGGCAGGCAATCTCGTTGGGATCGCCCAAGATCGAAGCACAGACACGGAACTTCCGGCTGGCCAGGAAGCTCATCGGATAGGCAGCGGTCGTACGAGTGCCGTTACCCCACATCTCGAAGGGGCCGCACTGAATCCAGTTCATGCCGCCATCGTTGCTGACATCCATCCACACTTGGGTCCGGATGCCCCCATGCAGACTGGTCGCTGACAGGTAGCCCCAGCCCATCTTCACGCCGTTGACGTACCCCCAGTGCTGGGCGAAGTGCGCCGCATTGCCCCAGGAGTTGCTTACGGCGCCACCGTTGACGGCGGTCCCCGTCCGGTTGTCCGGGATGTCTGTAAAGCCGTTCGCGTTTCCCGAGCAGTCTGCCGCCGACGCATGAGCAGAGGATGCCGGTCCGGCAACCACCAGTCCGCCTGTGATCATCAAAGCCGCTACTGTCGTCCTCAGAAGCCTAAGCGCACGCAATTTGTCCCCCTGGGAGTGGCGGCGGAAGGTTGGCCGGGTAACCGCGCCGGCCGCGGTGCAGGAACACAATCTTTCACGGGGTGCCCTTCTCACAGGTCGCTTTCTTGCCATCCTCCGCCCAAGAGGCACCCGATATCGGCCAACCGCGTGACGGGATGAGGCATGGAGAGGTCTCGCAGGGCAGGTCACACTCGTCCCGGACATGAGCCAGGGACCATCCCCGCGGGTGCGGGGAGCAAGTCTTCTTCGTCGGACTGCTCCTGCTCGGCATGGGACCATCCCCGCAGGTGCGGGGAGCAGACGAGGCGGCGGTAGGGGCGCCCGTTGCGCGGGGGACCATCCCCGCGGGTGCGGGGAGCAGGTGAGCGTGAGGGTGGCGCCGGGGATGGGTGCGGGACCATCCCCGCGGGTGCGGGGAGCAGTCTTCGCGACCTGCGGCTTTAGGTGGGCGCGCGTGTATTCAACGCCACTTTGATAAATATCGGCAAAAGGTGTGTGTGGGACATTTCTGGCCTCATGGTTTTCCGAAGCGACGCCGCTTCGACGCCTTGCTCCAGCCTGTCTTGCGCCCCGTGTCGTCAGCAGATCTGGCTGCTCCTGGATTTGGGCGGTGGATCAGCGTCAGCCCCTCGTGGTCGACCGGATGCCAGGCGTGGTCGAAGGTGCGGAAGGTGTATCCCTGCTCGTTGTTCGTCGTGTGAGCGAGCAGGGCTCTGCCTTGGCCGGCGTACTGCTGTACCTCGTCCCACAGCACGTCGCGGATTCTCGCCGAAGGGTTGCCGATGAAGACGCCTGCGGAGATCTCGAGGAGCCAACGGGTCAAGAAGCCTCTGAGACCCGGCGGGCAGCTGGTCAGTACGATCACGGTCACCAGGTCATCGCCTCATCCTCATCTCCGCCGTAGTTGCGGCCGGCGGCGACTTGCAGGTCTCCGTCGCTTTGCAGTGTGACGATGTCCTGGTCGGCGGCCGGCATGCCCAAGCCGTTGGGCAGAAGCAGCAGGCGCTTGATGTCATCGACGCAGCGGTCGAGCAGGGATGTTTTGTGGATGCGGTCGCGCAGGGCCCGTCGGGTGTGTGAGGCGACGTCCTCTTCGGTCTGCGCCGCGATGTCGAAGGCGAGTGGTATGCCGATCTCGGTCTTGTACAGGTCGGCGATGTCCAAAACGAACGAGAGTTCGTGACCAGAGTGGACGAAGCCGAGCGCGGGACTGCAGCCCAGGGACGTGACGACGGCGTGTGCGATGCCGTACATGCACTGTGCTGCGGCGGTGATGGCTTGGTTGACCGGGTCGCCTGAGCCGAAGTCGCCGGGAATGTACCTGCGGCCGCGCCAGGGGACTCCGGTGCGAGCCGCCTGGGCCCGGTAGCAGTCCTTGACCCGGCTGCCTTCCCGGCCGAGGAGTTCACGGCGGGTCAGCCCTGCCGGGTCTTCGTCGGGGAACCTGAGCCGGTACATGGCACGTGCGACGGCGAGACGTGAACGGGCGTTGGCCCATTGGACCGCCTGTGCCTCGGCCAGAGCCGAGGACCGGGTTAAGGCCCTGCCCCCGGCATAGAAGCGCACGCCCTGCTCGCCCACCCACGCGACTGCGGCGCCGGTCTCTCCCAGGACGCTCATTGCCTGATGGGTGATGCGCGTGCCGGGGCCGAGGAGCAGGGTGCCGATGGTTGCTGACGGGATGTGGGTCGTGCCGTCGGCATCGGTGGCGGTGAGGGCGTTGGCGTCCCGGTGGACTGTGCAGCGCTCCAGATAGACGAAGGACAGCCGCTCCCCGGTGCGGGTGAGGTCGCGCGGGGTGAGCGCCGTGCGTTGGGAGGGGGTCGTCAACGGGTCACGCCCGGCAGGGGCGCCAGTGTCATCAAGCCGCAGCCGTACGCCTTGGCTTTCCCGAGACCGGAAGTGAGGGTGCGGCGGATGCGCTCGGGGTCGGTGATTTCGAGACGGCCATCGAAGGTGACGGTGACCAGGCTGACTGGCTTCTTGCCGGGTCGCCCGTCGGCCTGGGCTTTGTTGAACGCCAGGGAGCGCTGGTCTCGGACGGTCAGTTCGTATCGGTCTCCGTGGTGGTCGTGCTTGTGGTGCGTCGTTCCAGCGGGCAGGAGCCGTTTGCTGTCCGGCTTCTCGAGGATGCGGAAGCCGGCTCGCTCCTGGCGGCTCGGGTCCAGCAGCCACCCCATTTGATGTACGGGGGTCAGGTGGGCGGTGCGTTTACGTGGCTCGTCGGCGGTGCGGCGGATGTGGTGGACGGGGTTGGCCGTCAGGCGAAAGCTCCAGTGGTCGCCCTTTGCCAGCCGGTCGAGGAGCGGGGCGTAGGGGCGGGTCTGCCAGCCAGGGTTGTCCGGGGTTGCTGCGGCCGGCCACCCGGCTTGTTCCACAATGTGTGTCAGGTCGGGCCGGGTCGGGCTGACGAGGAAGACCATGGCCTCGGCCCGCGCGTGGTGGTCGAGGCGCCACAGCACTCGGGGGCCGTCCGCTTCCGGGGCGTCGGTGGGCAGCAGGTCGGGGAATGACGACATGACGGCCGCATGCAGCGCCTGGGGTGAGGAGAGCAGACGCCGGGCGCCGGAACGGGCGGTGTTCATGCGGAAGCGGGTCAGGAACATCAGGCGCTCTCCTCTTCCAGCGCGGCGAACGGGTCGTGCCGGGGCGCTGCCGGTGTGGTGTGCCGGCGCGGTGCGGCGGACGGGTTGAGGATGGCCACCTCCCTGCGCACGACGGTGCGCAGCGAGTGGCGGCGGTGCTCGGCGGCGAAGCTCAACGGCTGATCCCGCAGAACCTCGGTGTCGGTGTCGTCCTTGCCAGCCTCGTGCAGAACGGGCAGCTTCACCACGGGCTCCTCGCGGTGTTGCCTGCGGTACCAGGCTGAGGCCTGCCACGGCTCCTGGTGCAGTGCCCGCAGGAGGTCGAGGCCGTCATGGAGGCCGAGGTCGACAGGTTGGGCAGGCGGGCAGGAGCGGCGGCCGAGGAACGGCGGGTACACCGGAGCGCGCAGGGCCGCGTGAAGGCCGGCGAGGAGGTCGGCCTCGCCTTCCACCGCGGCGACGAACACGGCGTCGGCGAGGTAGAACCGCTCGGACAGCGGCATGGACTTCCCGGTGATGCCGTGGTGAGCGGTCTGGAAGTCCCGAAGCCGGGTGCCCGGCTGGTCGATCCGAACGCCGAACCGCAGGGCGGCCAGAGGCTTCAGGGCTTCGTCGTCGCCCCGGTCGATGCCTTTCGCCGCGGCGAGCATGCCGATCACGCCACTCTTGGTCGGAGCGGACTCGGTGGTGCGGCGGACGAATCTAGCTGAGGCCCCCCACGCCTGCAGGGGGCCGGCGAGCCTGAGGGTGAGCACGCTCATGCGGGCTTCTCCAGGCGTTCTGCGACGGCCTGGCCCACGGCGGAGACGAGCTCGCCGAGCTTGTCCATCTCGGTACCGATGCCGCCGAGTTTCTGCGTGGCCGGGCCGACCCTGAGCACCCAGGTGAGAGTGGAATCTTCGTCGCCGTAGGCACGCTCGATGTCCGGGATGTACTCCGCCAGCCGCTCACACGCCTCGCGGACGTGGCCGCCCTGGTCGCCGCGCACCGGGTCTTCGAAGGCGGAGACGAAGCTGATGGGGCGGGTGGTGCGGAGCTTGACGACGACCGCGTCGGGGAAGGTGTGGTGTCCGAAGGTGTTGATCTTTCCCTTGGGCAGGGAGGCGACGAAGGCGTTGACGAACGCCTCCACGGCGCGGCGCACCGGTGTGGTCAGCGGCTCGTCGTCGCGCAGGCCCTGGCCGAGGTTTTCGGCCAGCTGGTGCACGCCGAGCGCCGCGTACCGGTAGAGGGTGGCGGAGTTGAAGTCGACGGTGCCGATCATCCCGGCACCGGGCTCGGCGTCGGTGTTCTTGTCGTCGACGGCCGTGTAGTAGTCCGACTCGTTCTCGACCCGGTGGACGCTGATGGCGTGGGCGACCTGGACGGCTGCGTCGACACTGATGTCGGCGATGTCGGCGACCATGCGGCCGAACAGCGAGATGTCGACGGAGTGGCGGGTGTCGGCGAGCTGCTTGGCGCGGACCTTGTTGTTCTTCAGGAACGCCTTGATGTCCGCGGCGCCCTCGACGGCGAGCCGGGCGAGTGCGTCGAACTGGCGGGCGCTGAAGAACATCAGGTACTTGGCCTCGGGCAGCGGGTCCGGCTCCCCGTCCTTGGCTGCGGCCGCCTTGCGCTTGGGGACCTCGATCTTCAGACCGGTGGCCTGGACGACCTCCGCGGCCAGCCGCTGTGCCGTTTCTCCGGCCAGAGCGGGCTCGATGCCGGCGATCCTGTCGGCGAGTACTTCCACGACCTTCTTGGTCCGCACGCCCAGCTCGCTCGGATCCAGCAGGTGCTCATCCTCGAAGTACTCCCGTGTGGCGCGCTTCCACGCCTGGCTGGAGACACGGGCACGCGGCACGCCTCCGTACAAGCCAGTCTTGGGCGCACCGGTGTCGTCCCGGTTGAGGTTGCTGGGCGGGACGGTCTGCAGGGCGTGCACGTCGAGGAAGATGCGGTTCACGAGGCGTCCTTGGTGGTCGTGTCGGTCTCGGTGTCGATGGAGTCGTCGCCGGCGTCTGCCGGTGCGGCGGTCGGCTGCTGCCACAGCTCGTCGTCCCCCCGCCACGCGTGGAAGGAGCGTCCCCACTCGGTGCGGACGGTGTCCGCTCCACCGGGCCACTGCCACTGGTAGAGCTGCCCGGCGAGCAGTGCGTAGTCGAGGCGGACCTCCTCGCGGCGCAGGAGAACGACGATGTCCCTCAGGCGCTGGGCCAGGGTCGTCAGATCGGGTGCGGTGCCGGCGCGGACCAGCCGCTTGCGGAGCGGCTCGTCGATCTCGCCCGCCGACATGAGCCGGTGTACGGCGGCTCCGAGGCCTCGGGGCAGCTCGCGGCGGTGCAGCTGGTGCATGCCGGTGTTGCGCGCCTGCTGGTGCAGGGCCCACAGGGTGAGGGCGGTGTGGACGGCTTCCTCGGCCCGGGACAGCTCGCCTTCGCTCAGCGCTCGTGCGTCGCGCGGCCGTTCGTGCAGGGGTGAGCTGTCGACCAGTTCCCACAGGTCGGGCAGCTGGCCGGCGTTCCGGCCGGCTCCCCGGCGGAGCCGGGCGAGTGCCGCGACCGCTTTCGCGTCGTCGGCAAGGTATCTGCCCTGCCATTCGCTGATGCGCTGGTGAGTGAGCCGGGCGACCTGCTCGCGCACCGAGGAAGGGGCTGTGGTGATGGTCGTCATGCGTGCACCTTCAAAGAGGAATCCGCCGTCGCAGGGGCTTGTGCACCGGACGGCTGGTCGTCGTCGTTGGGGTGGCCCAGGCACTTGCCCAGCCGGGCCCGGAACCATCGGTGGGCGAGGGCGGAGTTGAGCCACACGCTGCCCTGCTTCGTCGGCAGGGTGCGGCCGACCCATGCCGCCTCACCGGCGTCGGCGATCAGCTGATCTCCGAGCCGGGAAACGATCCGGTGGACCTGACACTGCCAGCGCGTGCGCTCCTCGTACGGGTCCTCGGCCGTGGCTAGCCCTGCCAGCCACGCACGGTAAGGGCCCTCGAGAGCGCCGAAGGCACGATCGCGTGCCACGGCGCGCGGGCTCTCGTTCTCCTTGCCGGCCGCGCGCTCCAGGTCGGTGGCGAGGTCACCGAGTACCTTGACCGCCTCGTCGGCGTCGGTGACCGCGTCGATCGCCTGCTGTGCGTACTCACGATCCTGCTGGTGCAGCAGGATCACACCCATCGTCAGATGGTCGTCGACCACCTCGTCGATCACGGACTGCTGGGTACCGTACCGAGCGCCGATGATCCGCGCGCGGACCAGGAAACCGCGGGGCAGCTCGCCCTCGGTGACCAGGCGGGCGATCCATTCCAGGACGCCGGGCCGCAGGAAGGCCGGCACGTCGGAACCTGCCTTCACCGTCTGCGCCCGGTCGGCGATCAGGGAAGCGAGCCCACGCCAGGCGGCTCGCTCCGGGTCGTGCTCGCGCGGCAGGTAGACCAAGGCCTCGCCGTGCTTCTTCTCCTGCGCCTCGCTGCGGCGCCAGGCGGTCATCGGCTCGACGACGTGTTTGTTGCGTGCGTTCAGCGGATCTCCGTTGCCGAGGACGACACCATGCACACCGTCCGAGTCGGCGTGGAGCCGCATGCGCCGGCTCTGCCAGGTGTACAGGTCCCGGACGCCCGTCGGTGTGCGTTCCGCGCCGCCGGGGCCGCTCGGCTCGCGCCGCCAGGCGGGGCGGTCGGCGGGTTCGAACCGCAGGCCGCCCGTGTCGGCAGCCACGAGATTGAGAAGCAGCGTCTCGCGCAGGGTGTCCCCTTCGACGAAAACGCCGCCGAGGTTGCCGGCCCAGCCCACCCCGAGCGGGTAGACCTTGCCGCCCTTGGCGCGGGCGTCACCATCGACACCGCTCTTGATGCCGGAGGTGTCGTACGCGTGCGCGTGCACGACCCACCGAGCGGCCTCCGCGAAGCCGAGCCGGTCGACGGTCGGCATCCGCGCCGAGAAGTACGGCTCACCGTTGGGCACATCGGCCACGATCCGATTGAGGGAGAACACCTCATCTTTCGCCGTGCGCAGTCCTGCCGCCTGAAAGAACGGAGTCTCGGCGCCGAATAGGTCAAAGCAGTCCCGATGAGTGTCGAGGTACTCATCCACACGCCCGAAGCACTGCGGATCGCTCCACAGCTCCGACCAGTGCTCAATGTCCCTCGGACCCTCTACGGCGTCATGGGCGATCACGAGCAGCAGCCGCAGGAGGGCGAACTCCTGAGTGGGCAGGTCACCCGCGATCCGCCGCACCCCGTCCGCCTGCGCGAACACCTCACGCAGCGACAGTTCGTCCTGCGTGCCGTCCCGTCTGAGCACCTCGATCCACGGCTGCTCCGTCAGATCGAACGATAGCGCGGCATCGTTCGCATCGGTCTTTTCAGGCACGGGTCACCTCAAGTCCGTCGGCCTTGCTGTACCGGAGGGAGAAGCCTGCCAGGCGGGTCTGACAGTCCTCGTCGAGGGCGAGAATCAGCTGGCCGGCAAGCCAGTGACTGTCTTTCACCTGCCAAGCAGGCACATACAGTTCCTCAAGCTGCGTGATGGCCTGGTCCATCACCTCGGCGTATGAGAACTGGATCGGAAGACGCAGCCCGCTGCTTGCCGCTGCACGGGCGGCGAGCAGTCCCGGGACTTGGTCCTGAGGCAGTTCCAGCCCGCCGAGCTGCCTGCCCCGACGGTCCGCAGCGAGCCACGGCACAGTGGTCAGCACACCGTCGGCGCGCCGCTGCACGACGACCACCTCCAGGCTTTCGCGGCTGTCGCGGACCTGGGCCCGGCCGGCCCGGGTGTCGTCCGCGTCCCCTGCGCCGGCGGCCACCCATCCGAACAGGGGCCTGCCCGCCCGGCCCACCTCGCCGAGCCGGAACGTCACCGCACGATCAGCCTGATCCGCGCGCTGTTTCTCATGCTGGGCGGCCGCCTTGCTCAAAGCTTCCGCCCATCCATCCGGTCCGGCCGGACCCTCGGCGTACGCGCTCTGCACCAGCGGACTGATGTCCTCCGGCAGCCGGACCGGACGATTCTCCCCGGCGTCGAGGTGGGACAGCAGAGCCGCAGCAGAGCGAAGCAGCGCGTGCGCGCCGTACACAGCCACCGACCCGCGCACCGGCGCGGGCACATCCGCATCCCAGTCAACGCCGGTGACGAGGCAACGCGCCTCACGCAGCCGCGGCGGCCGGTCGCTTTGCCCCTCCCCCCGCTGATGCCGGTGCAGGCGGCCCATGCGCTGGAGCAGCAGGTCCACCGGGCACAGGTCGGTTACGAGCACGTCGAAGTCGACGTCGAGGGACTGCTCGGCGACCTGACTGGCGACCACAATGTGCGGTCCGGTGGGACGATCGGTCGCCTTGCC
The DNA here is from genome assembly GCF_014649715.1 of Streptomyces lateritius. GTDB lineage: Bacteria > Actinomycetota > Actinomycetes > Streptomycetales > Streptomycetaceae > Streptomyces > Streptomyces lateritius. The sequence goes on along the minus strand of NZ_BMTO01000023.1, from coordinate 25,756 downwards.
CGGCGGTCCGAAACGACGCAGCAGTGCCGCATCCTTTGCCGCACGGTCCACGTCGATGAAGCACGAATGGGCCACGGTGACGCTCTCGTCGCCGAACCGCGCCCGCAGCACACGCGCCGTCTCCAGGACGCGCTTGACCGTGTTGCGCACGACCAAGGCGCAGCCCCCGCCGTCGAGCTCCTTCGCCAGCCGGTCAGCGAGAACCTCACCGCCGTCATCGAGACGCTCAAGCCGGACCGGCGCGCCCCGGCCGGAGGCCGCCGGACGTCGCATGACGGGCAGGCCCCTGGGTGCCACGGCGGTCAGCAAGGGGTACTCGCCGGCCTGGGCGACGACGTCGAATTCCGCTTCGGTGGCCGCGCCCTGGCCACCAGCTCCGGCGTAGGCCTCGACCAGCTCGCGCCTGCGGCCCGCCGGCAGCGTCGCCGACAACACCACCACGGGCACCCGGTACGCGCCGAGCCAGGACAGGACACGGTCGAGGTAGACACTCATGTAGGCGTCGTACGCGTGCGCCTCGTCGATGACGACGACTTTCCCGGCGACAGCGAGGTGACGCAGCGCCAGGTGCTTGCTCTTCAGGCCGGCGAACAGCAACTGGTCGACGGTGCCGGTGACGAACGAGGCCAGCATCGCCTTCTTGCGGCCGCGCAGCCATGCATGCGCGACCAGATCTGCGGGAGCGGCACGGCTGCTGTCCGACGGCCGCCACGGCCGCGTCGGCGAGGCATCCACGTCGACGGCGGAGAGGCGATGCGTACCCCGCATGAGGTCAGCGAAGTCCTCGTTAAGGGCCGCCTTGGAGTGGGCGAGCAAAACCGAATGCCGCGTTCCCTCCTGGGCGGGCAGGCGCTTCAGCCACTCCAGCAGGCGGGGGAACATCGCATTGCCGGTCGCCATCGTCGGCAACGCGAAGAACACACCGCCCGCGCCCGACCGGGCAGCGAAGATCTCGGCCACAGCGAGCGCAGCCTCAGTCTTGCCCTCGCCCATCGGCGCCTCGACGACCATCAGCCCCGGCTCGTCCATGGATCGGGCTAGCTCGACAGCCGCCTCCTGCACGGGCCGTACCTTCGCCCCCGGCGGCAGCCCGAACCTGGAGGAGAACAGCCCCTGAGCATCCTCGAGCGACTCCGCAACGCTCCAGGCCGCAGGCAGATCGAGACCGCGCCAAGCCACTTCCGCACGCTCCGTACTGCTGCGCGGAACATCCTGCGGATAGTACGGAAACAGGTCAGGGTTGCTCGCGATCCAATCGGAGACGATGACAAGAGCCGTCAACAGCACCTGCACAGGTTGCGGCAGTTCCACCGCCCGCCAGTGACCAAGCCGGTCTCGGACGCCAAACGCCTCCGCACAGGCATCGAGCAGCTCCCCCTGCACCTGCCGCCACAACGCCCGGCTCGCACCCGGCGTACGCAACAGGTGCTGGCGGCTGGCCAGAGCAGTGATCTGACCGTGCTCGGGCGGCACCCCATGGTGCCCGCCCACAACAACCGTGAACTGCCCAACCCGCTTGGGCACCCAGCCATGACGCTCCTCCAGCCACTCCCCCAGTAGCACCTGGCCGGCAAGCCCATGCGGCGCCAGCCGACGGTCGGAACCCATGGCCCCCTGCGACCGCATCTCCAGGCCCTGCGCCCTCATCCGGTCAGCAAGCTGCTCGACCTGGCACGCGAACGCCGGCGTCACCTTCCCGATGTCATGCACACCCGCCAGCCACACCGCCAGCCGCCGGCCGTCAGCCTCACCCCCCGGAAGCGCCGCCCCGATCAGTCTGCGAACGCTCACCGGCAGCCATCTGTCCCACAACAGGCCAGCCGCGGCAGCGCTGTCCTCCAGGTGCTGCCACAGCGGCAACCAGCCCTCGGAGTCCCTATCGTGCTTGGCCCAAAGCGTCAGAACCGGCCCACCAAGCATGCTCCGAAGGCCGGAACGGCCCTCCCCCTCACCCGTCATGCCCGATGAATACAGGCAAATCCTGACGCAGGATGTCTATATGACGAGATCAGACAAGATCCCTTTCCAGATCTGGCCATACAGGCAAGGAAGGGGCAGCCAGGCCCTAAGATGATCCCTTTACCCTGGCAGCCAACAGCGCACAGAACATTGCCCCGCATGAGTGATTTGTCGGATTCCATAAAACTGGTCAAAAACTGGTCCCGGCCTCCCTGAACATGCTGGTCACACAGTCTGCTCCCCGCACCCGCGGGGATGGTCCCGCATCAGGCTGCTGCGCGAATCACGAGGCATGCTGCTCCCCGCACCCGCGGGGATGGTCCCGACCAGGGCGGCCGGACGGTACGGATACGCGGCTGCTCCCCGCACCCGCGGGGATGGTCCCGTCGTCGGCGGCACCATCCGCGTGTACTCGCACTGCTCCCCGCACCCGCGGGGATGGTCCCTGCCTCATGGCGGTCTGGTGAAGGAGATCCGGCTGCTCCCCGCACCCGCGGGGATGGTCCCAGGCCCCGGGGGGCCACCCTCCTGATGAGGGTCCTGCTCCCCGCACCCGCGGGGATGGTCCCAGGGTCTTCCCGATCCTCACGGACATCCTGGTCTGCTCCCCGCACCCGCGGGGATGGTCCCAAGGGCATGGCCATCTTCTCCAGCCTCATGGGCTGCTCCCCGCACCCGCGGGGATGGTCCCGCGGAAGCCGACGAGTAGATCCCGTCGTACGTCTGCTCCCCGCACCCGCGGGGATGGTCCCCCGAGCCTGCCGAATCGACCGACATCTTCGGACTGCTCCCCGCACCCGCGGGGATGGTCCCCGCCCGTAGTAGGGGCTGGACGGGTTCCGGTTCTGCTCCCCGCACCCGCGGGGATGGTCCCGGCGGCGCCATGACCGGGCGGCCGGCGGACGACTGCTCCCCGCACCCGCGGGGATGGTCCCACCCGGAAGAGCACCACGCCCACCACGACGCTCTGCTCCCCGCACCCGCGGGGATGGTCCCTCTCCGACACCTTGCCGGGTACCTTCCGTGCCAGTGTCTGCTCCCCGCACCCGCGGGGATGGTCCCACCTGGATCGTCACATCGCTCGCCGTCTCGGGCTGCTCCCCGCACCCGCGGGGATGGTCCCACCGCTCCGCGAGGATCGGCGTCACGAGCGTGATCTGCTCCCCGCACCCGCGGGGATGGTCCCGACATCGAAGGCACCGATCCGAGCGAGTCCGTCTGCTCCCCGCACCCGCGGGGATGGTCCCTTGGCGGGCATCATGACCACCTCTACTCACTACTGCTCCCCGCACCCGCGGGGATGGTCCCACGCCCCCGTCGACCGACCGGGGCCTGTGGCACTGCTCCCCGCACCCGCGGGGATGGTCCCTTCCCTCCAGCCGTACTCAGGGTTCGAACCTGCTGCTCCCCGCACCCGCGGGGATGGTCCCTCGCCTTGCAGGGTGGCGAGGATCCGGTCGGGCTGCTCCCCGCACCCGCGGGGATGGTCCCGTGTTCGCCCGCCCGGCCTGCAGGCTCGGCTGCTGCTCCCCGCACCCGCGGGGATGGTCCCTGGGTCTACATGGGCGCGGCCCGCGCGCACTCCTGCTCCCCGCACTCGCGGGGATGGTCCCCTCGCGGCTGATCGGCTCCCCGTCCCGGGGCTCTGCTCCCCGCACCCGCGGGGATGGTCCCGTCGTGGGGCTGGATCCATAGGCGCTGGCCGGCTGCTCCCCGCACCCGCGGGGATGGTCCCCGGCCCGGAACGGGAGACGACATGACCAGCCACTGCTCCCCGCACCCGCGGGGATGGCCCCTCCTCCGGGGAGGCGTTCTTCAGGCGCTGCACCTGCTCCCCGCACCCGCGGGGATGGTCCCGGGGAGATCCAGAGCACCGCGCGCGACATCTTCTGCTCCCCGCACCCGCGGGGATGGGCCCCCACCCGCGTCATCACCGCGTGGTCGGCCAAGCTGCTCCCCGCACCCGCGGGGATGGTCCCGAGCGCCAGGCGCTGTACGGGGAGAAGTCCCTCTGCTCCCCGCACCCGCGGGAATGGTCCCGAGGAGGGCAAGCCCCTGGCCGGGTGCGAGGCCTGCTCCCCGCACCCGCGGGGATGGTCCCTCAGCACCCTCGCTGCGCATCAGCTCGATTGCCTGCTCCCCGCACCCGCGGGGATGGTCCCCCGCTGGACGTACGCGTGACGTGTCCCCGCGTCTGCTCCCCGCACCCGCGGGGATGGTCCCCCCGCACGGCGCGGTCCTCTCCGTTTCGAGGACTGCTCCCCGCACCCGCGGGGATGGTCCCGTGTACGACTTCACGAACCTGCGTCAGCACCTCTGCTACCCGTACCCGCGGGGATGGTCCTGGGAGGTCGACGTGGCGCGAGGGCGAGCACTCTGCTCCCACACGCGCGGGGGTGGTCCCGTGCTCTGGCCGTCCTCGACGGTCATCTTTGGCTGTTCCCCGCACCCGCGGGGAAGTTCCTCGAACAGGATCACCTTCTCTGCGGAGTGGGCGATCGTCGGGAGCAGCGGAGGGATCTGGGCGAGCGCGGCGGATATCAGCTACTCGTCCGGAACGGTCAGGAGGTGCCGCCACACCGCTACCGGCCCGTAACCGTTCTTGGAAAGTTCGGTCGCTTCGGTTCCTATGCGCGGAGCTTGGGGGCGGTGGTGGCCAATGGCTGACGATCGGCTGCCAGGCGGCGGTGTCGTAGAGGGCGGCGGCCTCGAGGTCCAGGTCGTCGGGTATGGCGGTGGTGGTCGGCATCGGTGGGAAGGCTCCATCAGTTCACGTTCCTCCCGGTGAGGAGGCTGGCGGCGCGGAGGGCTCGGCGGAGCGGGCTGTGGTCGTCGGGGAGGTCGGGGTCGAGGTGGGCGACGAGGACGATGGTTCCGTCGGAGAGCCGGACCGTGAGGGTCTCGGGGTCCGGCTCCGGCAGGGTGGTGCGCGGCATGGCGGCTGCTCTACTCGGTGGTGGTGTCGGGGGTGTCGGTCCAGAAGTAGACGGCGCGGCCGGGCTTGGTGATGTTCGGGTGGGCGGCGTACCAGTTCTGGATGGCGGTGTCGGAGGGGGGTGTCTCGCCGGGGTAGAGCTGGGTGAGGCGGTTGCGGACTTCGGCGACGCTGATGCCGTCTTCGCCGGCCTCTTGGACCCACTGGCAGGCTTCGTCGCGCCGGGGGTGGCGGCGGTCTTTCTTTGCGGGCTTGGACAGGCTGACGGCGGCTTGGCGGGTAAGGCCTTCGACCTGGTCGAGGAATTCGGCGATGGCAGCGGGCTCGACGTCGGGCTCGGCGGTCTGGTCGCGGCGGCCGGTGGCGTACTGCTGGCCGCGCTTGAGGTAGTGGTCGAGGGAGGGCAAGGTCATCGGCCCGGCCGGGGGCCGGGGTGCTGTGGGCGCGGCCGTGCTGCTGCCGGTGGAGGGGGTGGGGAGGCCGAGGGCGTCGAGGAGCCAGGTGATGCGGGTGGTGTCGGACCAGCGGTCGGCGTAGCCGAAGGGGGCGGCATCCTGCTGGGAGTCGGTGTCGAGGTCGGGGCGGAGGTCCCAGCGGTCGACGGCGAGGTCTTCGATGACGGCGGCGGGGGTGCCGTCGGGGTACTCGTCGTCGTCGTAGGCGAAGAAGCCCTTGGTCTTCTCGGGTCCGAGACCTGTCTTGGAACGTTCCTCGTCGAGGAAGAGGAAGGCGCCGTTGCCGGGGAGCTTGGACAGGTCGACGCGCTGGTAGTAGTCGGGGAAGACGAACTGGCCTTCCTGCTTCTTGGGGAAGCGGCCGCCGATGACGGTGTCGTACTGGGACATGACTTCGCCGCCGCCGGTGTTGGGGCCGGTGCCGCGCTGGGCGGCGTCGATGTAGTCGACGGCGGCCTTGCGGCCCTTCTTGATGCCGCGGGTCTTGGCGGTGATGGCGTCGGGGACGCGGGACATCAGCTCGGGGTTTTCGTCGGTGATGACGATGAGTGCCGGGGTCTGGGGGGTGGGGCGGATCTTGCCGCCCTTCATGCGGCGGGCGCGGCCGTCGGCGACGGCGATGGAGGCGTTGAGGAGGCGGACGGCTTCCTCGGCGGTGGTGGCGACCCAGTCGAGGATGGGGCGGTCGATGAGTCGGCCGTGGCGCTCTTGAGTTTTGGGGGTCGGTTCTTCGGGATTGCCGTTGGTGTTGCCGTTGCCCTTGCCGATCGGATCGTTACGGGCTGTTACGAGGATGTGGGGACCGGGATCGGGCGGTGCGGTGCGGTCGGCGGCCTCCCGGAGGCGGCGTCGGCGGCGTCGGCAGGGTCGGGGGGTTCGAGGGGCTGCCCGTCGGGCGCGTGGCGGCGGGGCAGGTCCTCGATGTAGGCGAGGCACTCGGCCAGTTCGCGGCAGACCTCGTCCATGTCCAGGACGGGAAGCGGGCGGCGAGCGGGGGTGGCTTCGACTTCGGAAGGGACTTCGGGTCGTACAGCGATCACGGCGTCCATTGGTGTCTCCTTCGGGTCAGGCGCTTCGGGTCTGGGACTTCGCGAAGAGGTCCTGGGCGGTGGAGAGGCGGTCGTAGGCGGTGGTCTGCTTCAGGTTGAAGTCGCGCATGACGTCCTCGAGGGAGACGGACTTCGGGTCGTTGGCTGCGACGAGGCGGGCGAGGACCGCTTCGACTTCGGCCTGTCGCTTCGACCTCTGGCCGCCGATCGGCAGGGGTGCCGCACCTGAACCTGAAGTGGAGGCCGAAGCGGTTTCGGATCCCGGACCCGAAGTGGAAGCCGAACCCGAAGTCACTGCGCTACGGGTGGCTGCTTCGGCGGCGATGCGCTGAGCCTTGCGCTGGGCCGCTTCCTCCCGGGCGCGACGGTCGGCTTCAGCCTGCGCCTGGGCCTCCAGCCTGCGCGCTTCGGCTTCGGCCCGGCGCCGCTCGGCCGCCTGCTGAACCCGCTTCAGTTCGGCTTCGGCTTCAGCCTGCTGCTGTTCACGGGCGATGGTGGCGAGCTTCGCTTCGGTTTCGGCTACGAGGATCCGGGCCGCTTCGGCTTCGGCTCGCTGCTTCGCTTCGACTTCGAGCCGGAGCGCTTCGGCTGCCGCTTCGCTTCGGGCTCGCGCTTCGGCTTCAGCCGCTTCGGCTTCGGCCACTTCGGCCCGGCGCTTCGCTTCGACTTCGGCCCTGCGGAGTTCGGCCTGGTGCTTCAGTTCGGCTTCGGCTTCGGCCTTCTCCTTCGCTTCGGCTGCACGCTTCGCTTCGGCTTCGGCCCTTCGCTGCGCCTCACGATGTGGGAGGTCGATGGCTTCCTCAACGCTCATGCCGTCGGCGACGAGGTCGAGGACGAGGAGCTGGTCGGCGGACGCCTTGCGGCGCCATCGGCGGCCGTACTGCTTGCGGAGCTGGGCGCGGTAGACCCGGGTCTCGCGTTCGAGGTCGATGACGGTCTCGTAGGAGCGGATGTTCCACAGCCGCATCCGACGCCAGATGACAAAGGTGCCGGCCGGGTCGAGGAACCAGCGGGACAGCGGCGGAGACTCGATGTGCTTGTCGGCGGTGATGTCGGCGATGCGGCCGACGGCGTGCCGGGCGGCTTCGACTGCGATGACGAACAGGACGGGGATGACGCCGTGCATCCCAGTGCTGAGCTTGTCGGGCCACGCGGCAGCGGCGTTGAAGGCGATGGTGGCGGCAGTGAGGCCCCAGGCGGTGTGCCGCAGGACGGGGTAGGGGATGCGGCGCCAGGTGAGGAGGAGGTCGAGGGCGAGGAACGCGATGATGCCGGCGTCGACGGCGATCGGGAACGCGTCGGAGAAGTCGCCGAAGCCCTTGGCGCGGGCCAGCTTGGTCACCGCGGTGTAGGAGCCGATGAAGCCGAGGGTGGCAATGACGAGTACGGCGAAGGCGACGACGCCGATGAGGGTCTTCTGGGTACGAGTGAGGACCTCGGGAGTGTGGCGGGCGGCCCCGGCGGTGGGCAGGGGCTGCCACTCCCCCAGGGTGGGGGGCTGGGGCGGCGGGGGGCCGGCCGGGGTCGGATTCATGAGGAGCGATGTCCTTCCGATTGGTCGGGGGCAGGTCGGCGCAGAGTCAGGCGGTCGGCTTGGGCATGGCGCGGCAGTTGCTGGCGTGCGCGTTGGCGTCCTCGCGTACATAGGTCGACGTGGTGCTGCTGAAGTCGTAGTCGCAGCCGAGGCAGCGCAGCGTGTACTTGGGACTCTCGGCTGGCTCGTAGACCTCGACGGCGGCGCCGCCGTGCGTGAGGAAGCGCATGAGGACCTTGGGGCTGTTGGTCGCCTCGTGAGCGGGGGCGGTGGGGACCAGGGGCATGTCGGGTTCCGGCGTGTCGGGTTCCTTGTTGCGTCGGGTGAAGAAGGTGAGCAGAGACATGGCGGTCCTTCCTGTGGTCACCGGTTGCGGGCATTCGCGTAGTCGTCGCGGGTGCAGCCGGCGGCTTCGGCGGTGTCGAGGGCGGCGGCGGCCGCGTTGGTGGCGTGCTGGGTTTCGGGGCTGGTGAGGCCGTGCTGGGCGACGGTGTTGACGAGGTTCTGGCCTGCGGCGACTGCGGCGGCTGCGGCGGTCTGCTTGCTGGACATGTGGGGCTCCTTGCGGGTCAGGCGGCGGCCGGCAGGGCAGGGGCCGGAGTGTTGGTGGGGTTGAGGAGCTGGGCGAGGCAGGTGTCGAGGTACTCGTCGATCTCGGGGCCGCACCAGCCGAGGATGTCGCCGTGCCTGTCGCGGAACTGGTCGAGGGTTGGGAGGGTCATCGGGTGCCTCCGTTGCCGGTGGTGAGGCCGGCAACCTTCTTCAGGTGGCTGTTCTGCTTCTCGATGGCCTGGGTGGTGTGGCGGACGGCGGGCGTCTTGTTGTAGGCGCTGTAGCCGTAGTCGCTGGTGTGGCCGACGATCCAGCCTGTGGGGTCCATGCCGGCCTGCTTGAGGGCGTCGTGGCGGGAGAGGTCGCTGTAGAGGTTCGCCTCGTGGGCGTTGGCGATACGCCGGCCGTATTCGTCCCACTGGACGGCTGCGGCGAGGGCATGGTCCTGGGCGGTGATGAGCTTGGAGATGGCCGCGTTCCAGGAGCTGTTCGGCGTGGTCTGCAGGTCGACGAACTGCTGTTCCATGTCTCGGATGGCGTCGGTGTAGACGGTCCAGGCGGCGGGCGCGCCGGTGGTGGCGGTCTTCAGGTCGTTCACGTACCGGACGTCCTTCCACAGGCTGGTGGCGTCCTCGTACTGCTCGCGGAGGAACTCGCGGGCGGCGGGGGTGAGGGACTCGTCGTGGTAGGAGTCGACCGGCTGGTGGGGGTGGGGCTCGCTTCCGGTGAACGGGGCGAAGGTGAAGACGACGTGGTTGTACTTGTTGCGGGTGGCGGTCTGAAAGTTGGGGTGGGCGTACTTCGCGGTCTGCTGGATGAGGGTCTCGATGCTGGCGAGCGTGATCACGGGGTGTTCCTCCGTCGCTGGTGGGTGACGCAGAGAGGGGTGGGGGTCCGGGCCCGTTGTCGGCTCCCAGACCGGACCCGCGGAGAGAGTGGTCAGCGGTGGGTGTAGGGCAGCGCGCGGCAGGTCTCGGCGTGCTGCTGCGCCCACTTCCGGGCAATGGCGATGACGGGCATGGCGGCGGGGGCGGTCTCGTCGGCGCCGTCGTGCAGCAGGAAGTCGCTGGTGGCGGGCACAGCGTGGTCGGGGTTGGCGAAGCCGTGGCTGGTGCACTGGACGAACGCGGTGAACCAGATGAGGTCGGAGAACACGAGGTGCAGGTGGACCTCGACGATCGCGCCGGCGACGGTCTGGAACCGGCCGACGGAGCGCTTGTCCGTGCGGTGGGCGTCGAAAGAGCCGTTGCTGAGGCGGCGGCGCTGGTCGCGGAGGCGTCGTTGAGACAATCACGGGATGATCAGCAATGAGATCCGGTTCGACTGCCAGCACCGTGGCGACGGCGGTCCGCTCGTGGTCGTCCCTCACATCGACGGGGCACCACTCACCGAGCTGATCGACGAGTTCGAAATCGCGGCTGGGATGCAGCCTGCAGGAGATGCCTACGGCGGTCTGATCCCGGAGTTTCTCCGGTTCGGCTCGATGCAGGACCACTTCCTCGGACTGTCCACTGACGCGATGGAGGCGAAGACACCCGTTCTCGGCTGTGAATGCGGCGAGTGGGGGTGCTGGCCGCTCATGGCCCGCATTACCGCGACCGCGGACCTCGTAAGCTGGGACGCCTTTGAGCAACCGCACCGCAAGACCCGCGACTACGCGGCATTCGGTCCGTTTCATTTCGACCGTCACCAATACGATGACGCCTTGCGGGCCCTGAGTGCGGTGATCGGCTCCGACGCCGACGGCACGCGCGCATGAGCACTGCCGTTAGCCCGTCTTGCTGCAGATGGAGTGAAGGGGCGGAGAACAGCGGCGCGGGGACTTTTCATCACCCGCCGGCGATGGGCAGGTTGTGCCACCAGTGACCGCATCCGCCGGAGCAGAAGCGTTCGCGACGCCGTTTGTCCGCGACCGCGAGTACCGCGACCAGCAGCCGGAACGCCTTGCGGCGCTCATCGACAGGGGTGAGGCCGGCAATTTTCCCCAGTTGCTGGTCGATCGGGCCGCAGGTGATCAGAACCGCAGGCGTGTGCGTCGGGCGCAGCCCGGCACGGCGGATGCTCTCAGGTCCGTCTTCGGTGACGGCGCGGGCCTGGACGCAGTGATGGCGCAGGAACAGGAGTATCTCGGTCTGCTCTTTCGGGCCGTGAGTGTCGAACCACTCGATGCCCTGTGACATTGGGCGCAGGCCTTGGGCGAGTTCGTTGAGGATGATGTCTCGCTCGGTCATGATCAGCTACCGGAATCCAGCGAGGCAAAGACCTCAGCGGTCTCGTCGACGAAAGCGCAAAGTTGCTGCACGGCCTGCTGGCAGTTTTGCGGGTCGAGGGCCGCCACGGCCCGGACTTCGAGCCATCGGTCCCAGGGGCCGCCCGGGGCGAGGAACCGTGTTGCGTACTCGGAGCCGAGCATCTCATCGAGGTACAGGAGCGTCCCAAGGACGACTGCCTGGTCGTAGTCGAGGTCGGGACGCGACAAGTAGTGATCGAGGTACGCACTGAGGAGTTCGGCATCAGCTGCAGTACCGAACTTCGCAAGGGCGACGCAGTATGCCGCGCCCGCGTACGGCCCCTCGCTGGCCAGTAGGAGCCGGCCTATGAACTCGCGGAACTCGGACCTGTGGGCCACAGCGACCATCCAGGCGGCAGTCTTGCGCTCGCGCCATCCACCCTCGAAGAGGAGGCCGAGCTCCGCCGGAGTGATTTCGTACGCAGCCTGAGCCACATCCCGTACAAACGCGGAGCGCTCGACCGGGCTCAACCGGAAAACGCTCCCGCCCAAGCGAAGGTATCGCCGATCAGGCGTGACGAACCGCCGAACCAGATCCTGCAACTCGGGATCACTCCTGATATCACGCATGGCCGCATCCTGGCCCGAGACGGTACGCATGTGCCACAGGTTTGCCGACTGTCCAACGGACCATGATTACTGGTTCAGAGAAGTGACCAGCCCGAAGCTGATGGCTCCGCTCCAGATGGGTCGACCGGGCATCAGTACCTCCAGGAGCCCTCCTGGGGTTCTGACCTCAGGCTATGCACACGGAGTATGTGATCGCATGCGTTCCGCGGCCGGTCGGCGGGCCCCGACCGCACCCGCACAGGGCAGGTCCCGCCGGGGCCGTTCGTCACTGGGAGCGCAGGACGGCAACGACCTTCCCCAGGATGGTCGCGTCGTCGCCGGGGATCGGGTCGTAGGCGGGATTGTGGGGCATCAGCCACGGCGGATGTGGTCGGTGATGGCGCGGATGAGGGCTGCGGCACCCGGGACGAGCGCGGTGGGGACCTGCCGAGTGCGGAGGCGTTGCTGCGGTTGGGAGACGCCGCGTCCGTCTACAGTGCATCTCGCGGCAGGGGCGGCGCCCCGCTACCTCCTGGGACCAGGCGGCGAACGGGGTGGACATCCCCGCCATGGGGAGGATGGGCGAGGCTCTGGCCAAGTCGATGCCGGGGCGACCAAAGGTGTCGGCCTCGGTCGCAAGAGGCCGGTCGACGACCGCGAAGCGACCGAAGAAGCCTGCTACCGGCAGCATCGAGCAAGCCGGGCACCTGCGGCGCGGCGGCCCTGAACAGCCGCAGTCCCGCAAGCCGCAGCAACGTTGACCCGTACGGTCCCGGCGCCCGGAACCCTCGGTCGGACCGCGTTCTTGAGTCGGTCGGTCTGACATAACCCGCGCGATCACTAACTGCACTCCTGAGAAGTGTGTTCCGTCAGGCGGCGGGACGGAGCACTCGCGCCGCCAGCAATGCCTCGACGAGAGCCGCCTTCTCCTCGTCGGTCAGCTCGCCGGGCAGTTCCCGAACATAGAACACTCCGGTCCGCGTGATGAACTCCAGTGCGGGGTGAGCGAGGTCGTTGACCGACAGGACGAGGTCGCCCGTGTCGTCACGCAGATCGCATTGGCCGTCGTGCCGGGAGATGGACACCTTCGTGGTCGCGTCGCGGAAGACCCGCCGGGATGCTGTGACGTTGCGTGTGTCGTACCAGACATCAGGCAGGGGCTCGCCGAACATGGCTTCGTAGCGCGCCATGAACTCGTCGAAGGTCATTTGTACGCAATGCCCAGTCGAGGGCCGTTGCGGTGCGTTGTTGGGGCTGTGTGGAACGTAGCGGCCGAAAAAGCGCTGGCAGAATTCCATGTACTCGGCGGTGTAGAGGATGAATTGGTGCCAAGCTTCGTCGACCCGTACCGAGTACATCTCGCAGATCACGTCGGGGTCCGACTGGGACAGGACGATGAATCGCTTCGCCTCGGTAAACAGCCGCTCGGCTTCGCTGACCGTCTGGACGATGTGGTCCTTCACGAGCTTCTCGATGACGTAGGGCGCCTCGAAGTCGACGGCATCCAGGGCTGGCCCGGTCGGCTCGGGTCGCTTGGTCGGTGTGGGGTCCAACGGTTGGTGCGGGGCCAGGTTCGTCATGGTTGTGTGTTCCTCGTAAACAGGCCGGACTCCTCGAGCGCCTCGGCGATCATCCGCCGTTCGTCCTTGTACAGATTTCCCGGCAACTGACGTAGGTCAAAGATCTCGGTCCGCGCGGCGAAGGCGAGCGCGTCGCGGGCCACCCTGCTCATGGCCAGCTCCTCCACCCAACCCTCGGGCGTCTCCACGCCCAACCGGACGAGGCCGCTTTCCTCGTCGTCCCGATAGCTCATCGCTAGATCCGGGTGGGTGCGGACGAGCATCCAAGAATGGTCGCCGCATCCTGCGACCGCGTCGCCGCCGCGAAGCCGCTCGATGAATCGCCGGGTCGCCGCAGTGCCGGCCCGATGGCAGCGGTTCAGCAGGATGCCGGCCTGGGGCGAGTCGACCGAGGCCAGCAACTGCGCCACCTGACGGACGACGATCTGTCGTTGCCGAGCAGCCAGCACCCCGTCGTAGGGATGGCCACGATCGGCCAGCACCCGGGCCACGAACTCGTCGAGGATGGGCAGCGACCGTTCTTCATCGACCAGCCGTTCCCCGTCCCGAGGGCTGATGACGTGGAACGACAGCGACCACCGGTCTGTGCTGTTGCTGGGTTTGTGGATGCACGGCTCGTAGATGAAGCCGGCGCGTCCCGCCGGCGCTTCGAACCGGTTCTTCGGGACCAGCGTCTGACTACGGTAGGACTTCTCACGGTCGTAGGTCAGCACCTCAAGTTCGTTGCGGCACACGGCAGTGATGGTCCACGCGGTGTGCTCGTGCGGGCCAGGCTCACTGCCGGGTCGCCAGTAGCCGAAGGCGAACCGGATGCCGAGATCGGGCATGGTGAAGAACGGGGTTAGCCCTCGCCGGGGCACTCCGCTCTCGACCAGGTCCAGTTCATGGACCATACAGTCAACGAGGAACTCGTCGTCGCCCACGGCGGCCGAGACGGCCGTCCGCGTCGCGGCCACGTCATGCCGCTCCGGGTGCTCCCGCGCCTGCGCCGCGGGGAAGGACCGAGCCTCGAGGAACCCGCACAGGTCGTCGAGCTTCACCGAGGGCCGCCGCTCTCACATGCAGCCACGCGACTGGCACACGCGGCAAGTCGAGTGGCAGGGCGGGTCTACGAAGCAGAGCGAGCGGCAATCGGCGGCCATCGTGCTGTCGCGGGCCATGATGCGCAACCGACCATGGCGCGACTCGACGAGCTGGGGCTGGGTGACGAGCGGCGCTCCCGCTCCCGCCGACGATTCCTTACGCCCGCCCGGGCCGCCAAACATATGACGCACCAACCGGGCAGGGTATGGACAGTCCGCGTGCGCTTGAAGATCACCGCACGGCGCATGTACGACGCGATCGCCCGGTGATCGACCGGATCGAGAAGGGCAAACCGCCCACCGAGATCCCCCGGGCCGTCGTCGACGCCGCCGCCGGCCTGGACGATCCCCCGGGCCTCGCCCACGGCCGGGAGCACGCCGGGAAGCTGAGCCGCCGGGAGAACGGCCGACCCCGGACACGACGAACGCGCCTCCTCCGCCATTTGGCGAAGGAGGCATGATTTACCTAAGGGGCAGTTGGGATGTGTTGACCGGTGACAGCATCGATCGTGACATCATTCTTGCCGCTACCGACGAGCCATACCGGCCGCCAGCGGCCGCCAATCTGCTGTGCAAGAAGCAGGGTCGATTCAGATTTGAGACCGGTGGCCTCCTCCGAAAGCTTCCTAGCATCCGCTTCGTCGACTCTGACCGGAGGCAGCACCGGATCCGCCGTGTTCTTGGCCACGAAACCGATAATTCGCCCCGTAGTAGTGATGGTGATGTCCAGGCGCATCGGCATCATCACGCCGCCGACGTAGCGGCGGTACGCCACAACGTACGCCAGCGTTTCGCCATCGCCGATCGGGCGGACCCTCTGCTGGCTGCCTGAGATCCTCTTGAGGAACCACTCGCGGGCGAAGGTATCAGCAGCTGCCGCAACTTGGGCCTTGTTGAGATCACCCTCATCTCCCAGCGTGTTCGAGGACCACGCATGCTCTAGCTCTTTCTGGGGCCACCAGCCTGTGATGCTGCCCCGGTTCGTCTCCGCAGTGATCTTCAGGCGCTTTCCGTGGCTTTGTGCGGCGATCTGTTGCATCTGCGTGCCGTCGCCAAAGACCGCGTTAGCCGCCTCAGTGATCCACTCATCGGCTTCTGCGGACGATTCAGCCAGGGCGCGCGTCCGGTCGTCTTTCGCAACAACGTCCACTGGCTCAACACGGGACTGAAAGATGCCAGCAATGATGGCGCCCCCCATCAGGGCAACCGTCGCCCCTCGAAACAAGTCCCGCCCGGGTCGCAGGATAGGTCGCTGCCGCCACCGCAGATAGAGGCTCCCCATCACCGCCCCGGCGGCGGCCCCCGCCATATTGGCAGCCAGGTCTGTCACGCTGCAGGAACGTCCAAGATGTGCTGCTGCGGACTGGACAAGCTCCACGGCGCCGGACAGAAAGACGAAAGCCGCTGCGACTGTAAAGGGCTGCCTAAACACCAGGACAGCCAGAGCCGAACCAGGCAAAAAGAGGGCAATGTTGAGTAGCGAGCTAGCTGAGGTAAGCAGATGAAGGGGCGTCCCGATGTCGCATTGCCCAGGCGACAGACCGGCATTGCCTGGCATAAGTGTCACTGCAACAATGCCAGCCAGGTAAATGGCTAGAGAGGCCCTCACGGCTACAGGTTTTTCCCGGATCTTTGCGGTGAGAATTGTTGGCCCGGCAAAAAGAACAGAAATAATCAAGAATGCAATAATGAGGCCAGGGAGAGCCGAGACGGACGCTTCAATCACAAGGAGACCTTCACAGGGTGGGGACCGGGGCGTCACTGCGGGCACGCCCCGGACCCCAGCGGGACTGAACTAGCAGACGTTGAGGTTGGGTGTGTAGTAGTTGCCGGTGCTGGCCTTCATGTAGCCCGCGATCGTACAGTCGGCCGTGTCGGACTTCCTCAGGCCGCCCCAGCTCTTCGAGAGCGTCTGCCCGGCAGAGATGGACTTCAGCGAGTCCGTGTACAGCGCATTTCCGGTGGTCATCGCAAGCTGAACCGTAACCGTGCTGCCGCCCGTCTTCTTGTAAGTCGTGGCGGAGTAGTACAGGCCGCAGTTGCCGCTCACCGTGCAGCCGTCGTCCGCGCTGATGGTCAGCACGCCATTGGACAGCTGGGTACTCTTCGACGCGGCTAAGGCGGTCGTACTGCCGAGCGCAAGCATTCCCGTAGCTGCGGCGACGGCCAGAGACTTCTTCAGCATTATGGATTCCCCTCCGTTTCGACTGCAATCCACCATTTGGCGGGCGGTCTACAGCACGGCGAACGCTACATGCAGGCGTATCGGGAAATCGAGTTGATTGATCAACATTGGCTGACGTTGCCTTACTCAGATCCCCATTTTGTCTGTATTGTCAACAGTTCGGTGGCTGAAATTTCGCAGTCTAACGAAGGAGATCAAGCCGACGTGACGAAAAGCGCTCCCTCTGCCAAAAGGCAGAGGGATCGGCGGGGTTTCGCACCATCTACGTGCCCAGGAGTGCTGCGAGCACCCCCCACCGGCGCCGAGCGCAGCCGCGATACCGGATGCCGTCCACAGCGGCCTGATCCGGGTCATCGAGGAGCTCGTCGGGGGTTCGCTTGCCGCAGGCAGCGATCTAGCCAGTGAGCTGGCTCGAAGAACTTCTGGACAGCGCGGAGTCCATCCGGATGTACGACGAGATCTCCGGTGTCGTGGCCGGGCATCTTCAAGCGCAGCGGCGAGGTAGCGGCAGGTGGCGCCCGATGCCTGGCGGCATCCAGTCGCCGGGTCTCGGTCGGCCTTCTGACGGTTCGTCCGCGCGGTCACCGCGACGAGGCTGGTGGCCGCGTCCTGGTCGTTGGCGTACGCCTCACGTCGCTTCGCATCCCAGGCGGAGGCGCCAACTGGCAGGAAGCGTCATTCGAGATGAACGGTATTCCCCGAGCGTCGACGCCCACTGCTGCGGCTCCCGTACCTGTCGTGGGACGGGCGTCGTGGTTGGTTCTGCCGGAGGTGTCAGTGCTGTCCGGCATAGTGCCGGGAATGATCAACGACTTGGAGAACATCGACTGGGCGTCCATGGGGCACGCCTACGGACCTGCCAGTGATGTTCCGCGATGGCTGCGCGACATGGCCTCGCCTGACGCCGAGGTCCGGAAGCAGGCGTTCAGCAGCTTCTGCAGCGCAGCCCACCACCAGGGGGACGTGTATCCATGCACGGTGGCCAGTCTGCCGTTCCTGTTCGCCATGGCTGACGCCCCCTCCACGCCTGATCGGGCGTCGGTGGTCGCACTGATCGTGAACATCGGCCGTGAAGCCGTCGATCGGGACGAACCCCGCAGCGTCTGGATTGGCCCCGATGGTGAGGAGTCCACTGCCTACCAGGACGCCGCAGCGCTGATGCGCGGGCGCGGCGAGGCTTTCATCGGCTATGCACGTGATGCCGACGCGCAGGTGCGTGGAGCCGCCATCGCCGGCTTGGGACTGTTCCTGGATGACCCCGAGCGGGCGGTAGGGGCCCTTCGGGAGCGGCTCGCCGCCGAGGACGGCATCACGGAGCGGCTGCTGGTGGTCCGGACGATGGGCGACCTGGCGCTTCGGCTCCCGGCGGCACGGGTCCCGGCGTGGGAGTGGTTCGACATCCTCGCCGACGGGGTGGCGGTGGATGCCGATGTCCGTCTTGCGGCGCTCGTCCAGCGGGCCCGCTGCGTTTCCGAGTCCATCGACGACACTACTGTGCCCACCGCGATCGGACTCCTTCGCCGGATCACGCCGATACCCCGGCCCCAGGAGAGCGAGACAGAGGACGAGAGCCGGGGCCCGTCGGAACCGTGCACGTGTCCTGTCGAGGCCGACTCCGACCCTGGTGTTCCTGGGCACGTCGCCGCCGCCTTCGCCGACCTCGAACGCCGCGGCCGCGCCCACACACCGACGACGTCTCTGCTGGTGACCTTCCACGAGGTGCTCGACTCGCGTGTCGAGGACCGGACCGCCCTGCTCCGCGAGCAGCTGCGCAGCCCGGATGCGGCTACCCGGTACGACGCGATCGACATGGCACGCGGTCTGATCACTTCCTGGCGGGGAGATCACACTCACCTGGTGCGGCTCCTGGCCCAGTGTCTGCTGCCGCGCGACTCCTACACGTCGGCGGCAGCGGCCGAGGCCCTCGGGTCCCTGGGCCAGCTGGCCGAGCCGGCCCGGGAAACCCTCGCCGCCTACGTCACCACCCACCGCACCACACACAGGCCCGATGCGTGGGCGAGCCCGCACCCCGAGCTGCGCCGCGCCCATCAGCAGGCCGTTCTGGCGCTGGCCCAGCTCGGAGACGAGCGGGCCTTGCCTGGGCTGCTGACCGCGCTTGACACCGGTGATGATGCCTGGCGCGCCGTGAATGCGGCAGGACATCTGCCCCAAGCCGCCGCTGAACTCACGCCCCGACTCGTTCGTCTCCTTGCCGATGTCGACCACTCACGGGAGTGGCCCGATGTCAGCTCCCCGGCTCTCGCCTCCGCCCTCGCCAAGCTGGGGGATCCGGCGGCCGTACCTGCCCTCACCGACGCCGTCCAGGCCGCCGTCCGGCACATGCAGTGGCGCACCGCGGAGCCAGTCCTGAAGGCTCTCGCCTCGTTCGGTACCCGCGCCGCCTCCGCCCTGGACACCGTCCGGCCCCTTACTGAGGCGGACAACGTGGCGGTCCGTACGGCCGCGGCAGCCGCCGTCTGGGAAATCGAGCGCTGCCCCGAAGATGTCGTGCCGCTGCTGGAACACCTCCTTGACCACCAGCGGAACTTCGACGCCATCGGCCTCGCTGGCCGGATCGGACCTCCCGCCACTCCCGTCCTGCCGCGCCTGCGACAAATACTGAACGAGCAGACAGCGATGAACGCACGGAACGAGCAACAGGATGCGGCCGTACTGAACGTGGGGAACGCGTGGACTCTCGTCCACACCGCATCAGCACTGTGGGACATAGCCGGAGACAGCGAGGCCGACACCGTTGTGTCGGCCCTGCTGAACGCCTGGAAGGACAACGACTCCACCGCGCGCGATGTCCTCGCCTGCCTGAACCGCATGGGCCAGGCCGCACGTCCTGCCCTGCCCCGGATCCAGACGGCGCTCGCACAGCCCCACCGCGGCAACGACCGTTGGAGTGACGCAGTCGCTTCCGACCTGGAGATCGAGCGCATCTGCCGTTCCCTCGTGGCGCACCTGCGAGATCTCCCGGAACCTGCGCCGGACGGACGCCGCGGCGTCCAAGCGCGGAACGTCAGTGAAATGGCTAGCGAGCTGCTCTAATCCGTGGGCTCCTTGCGATGCCAGCGCTTCCAGGCTCGTGCGGTTGCCCAGACGATCGCGGCCACGATGACACCGGCGATGACGTTTTCGAGGGTTGGCGGCGACACCCAGCCGTCGGTGGGGTGAAGCCGGTCGGCGGGAGGTCGGGGCGGTTGGTGACCATCAACGTGGCGGTGCTGCTCGTAGTCGCCGTCATCTGGCGGCTTCGGCGGCGTACGGAGGCCCGCAGCCGCTTCGACGAGAAACTGACCGTCGTCATCGTCCTGGCACTGGGAGTCCTGCTCGCCCTCACCCCGGCCGGCCAGGAGATCTTGAACATCCTGGGGCAGCTCGCGAGCGGCGTCACCCAGGCCAGCCGATGAGCCCCCGCACACGCACGGGGCAGGCGGCGTCCGTCGGCACACACTGCGGATCACGGGCCCGGGGAGCGGGGGAGTGATGGCGGCACGTCGACGGCGCCGACGCTTGAAGAAGCAGACCCGCAAGAAACTGCAGGGCTGGGGTGCGGTGGCGGCGGCTGCCGCAGTGGTGTGGGGCGCCCGGAACTGGTCGACGGTGTGGCCCGTCCTGGTGGCCGTACTCGCCGTGGCCGTGCTGGGCGGGGCCGGCTGGGCGCTGCTGCGGGCACACTGTCTGGCGGTCGGCCAGGACCGCGCGTGGCGGGCACAGGAAAAGGTCCGAGCGCTTGATGACGCTCTTTGAAATCGGCCACCCCCTGCTCAGGGGTGACCCCACACCTGCTCGCAATTTCCCAGTCTGGAGTGAGATGACCTCCGTGGGGCAGGGGGCCGGGTTTGTTCCTCGGGCGATGATCAGGGCTGGTTCGCGATCCGCCGGCCGAGCTGTTCGAGGAACTCCTGCAAGCTGGACGCGGCGACCTCGAAGTCGTCAAACCAGGAGGCGGTGGTGGACTTCCAGACTTGTCCGCTGTCTCCGATCGCGAACAGATGGCCCCCGCCGTCGCTGGCGAAGACCAGTGCGATTGATTCGCCGTCGATCGGAGCGGGGCCGTACTCGCGGAGGTGTTCCGCCACCGCTGCTGGTGAGTGGATGAAGTACCCGTTGTCGACGTCGGACAGGGAAGCCTCGCTGATCACCCAGTAGAGCGTGGTCAGGTCGGATGGGATCGGTGTCAGGTCCACGAGTGCGTCCGTCGCCTGGTGGCTGTCGTCGGTTGCGAGCGTCACGGCGTTGTGACCGGGCGGGAAGCCGTGCGTCGGGAGGAAGGACTGCATCAGCTTCGTCAGCGCCGCGTCGGCCTGTTCCCGCCAGGACCGGACCCACTCCGCGTCAAGCCGTTCACCAGGCACGTTTCCCCCCTCGCATACGAATGGGACCCGTCGGCGCGAGCCCGGAAGAACATATCGGAGGGCTCAGCATGGAGTTCGATGGGAACCGCGCTCTTCCGATCCGCGGCTCCTGGGTCGGCCAAACCTGCTCAGGCGATCTCCCCACTCATCGTGTGATCTTGCCCGGCGTGTCGAACTGGGATCGGTGTGTCGTGGAGAGCCTGCGTGCGCAAGTTCGGCCTGGTCGGGGGCCTGGATGCTCACGCGGGAGGAAGACGTGGATGCTCATGCACTGCGTCGTCAGGGTTGGACGATCTCGGCGATCGCACGTCATCTGGGACGTGACCGCAAGACGATCCGTGCCTATCTGAACGGCGACCAGGTCCCTGGCCAACGACGGCAGAGCCCGGACGCCTTCGTGCCCTTCCTGCAGTACTGCCGGCAGCGGCTCGCCGATGACCCGCACTTGTGGGCCTCGACCCTGTTCGACGAGGTCAGGGGCTTGGGCTATGAAGGCGGCTACTCGACCTTCACCCGTGCGCTTCGCCGCTACCAGGTCCGCCCGCACTGCGAACCATGTCACGCCGCGACGGGCCGGAACGTCGCGGTGATCGCGCACCCGCCGGGCGAGGAGATCCAGTTCGACTGGCTGGAGCTTCCGGACGCGCCCGAGTTGTGGGGAGTGGGCGAGCACGCTCACCTGCTGGTCGGGGCACTCGCGCATTCGGGCCGGTGGCGGGCGGTGCTGGCGGAGTCCGAGGACCTCCCGCATCTGGTCCAGGCCCTCGACCAGGTGGTCCGCAAGCTGGGCGGGACCGCGAGGCGGTGGCGCTTCGACCGGATGGCCACGGTCTGTTACCCCTCCAGCGGGCAGGTCACCGCATCGTTCGCTGCTGTCGCGAAGTACTACGGCGTCGGAGTCGACATCTGCCCGCCTCGTCGCGGCAACCGCAAGGGCGTCGTCGAGAAGGCCAACCACTCGGCAGCCCAACGCTGGTGGCGCACGGTTCCCGACGCGCTGACCGTCGTCCAAGCCCAGTCCGGCATCGACAAGCTCGCCGTCCGCATGGATGAACGCCGCCGGTCGGTGGACGGGATCAAGGTCACCGTCGGTGAACTCGCTGCCGCTGAAATGCTGCTCGACGTCCCGGTCCGGCCGTTCCCGGCCGAGCTGGAGGTCGAGCGGACCGTGAGCCCGCAGTGCCTCGTTTCCTTCGACGGGAATCTGTATTCCGTCCCGCCGGGACTCGCCGGCGCCCAGGTCAGGGTCCTGGCGCGGGGGTCCATACGGGTCAGGTGCCGGGCGACGATGTCCTTGACGCGGGTGAACATCATCCGGTCGTCGGGCTCGTCCATGGCCTGGGCGATCGACTGTTCGATGATGTTCACCACGAGCCCTCTCTGCGGGTGAGTTCAGCGGCCACGATGGCTTCCAGTCCTTGAGAGGCAGAAGTGTCTCCTGCTTTTCCGAGAGCACGATCAGCCACAGGCGAGCGGCGACCGACCGGGCGAGTTCGGGGTCCAGAAGTTTCCTGGCCTCATCGAGGTCATCGGTCCCGAACACTCGGCTGCGATGCTGCAGGACGGCTGCCTCCACCTGGTCGGCGGAGCTGAGCGTCGACCAGGAGTTCGCCCGGAACGGTGACCAGGTGATCCACATGAAGTGATCGCTCAGGTGATGTTGGATCTGGGCGGCGACATAGCACTTGGCGAGGAACTCATCGAAGTGTGTCCCCTGGCCGCCCGGCTGCGAGTAGTTCTTGACCTCTGCGCAGAACATGTCGCTCTGATACGGCTCGCCGCGCATCGTTCCCCCCAGGTCGAAGGAGAACGTCCGCCCGCCATACGGCCACGGGATCGTCAGCCGGCGGCCACAGGACGGCGAGTCCGTGTTCGCGTACGCCCCGGAGATGCGCATCGTGCCCTCGAACCACTGCTTGCTCTGCGGGCACCCGAGAAGCCCTTCAGCTGGGCATCTTCACCAACCACCACGGACGTAGCTTAGTGCGATCAAGTGATCACGGATAGCGCGAACAGGCCAATCTTCAGACCGGCCTACCAAGCCACTGAAGCCCATAAGAAGTGCAGCCTCGCCGGGAAAGGATGTGCATGAAGGCACCCTCAGACCCGCACAGAAGTGGTCGGCATCAACTTCTCCGCGCACCCAGCCCACCGCCCCCTTGTACGGCCAACCGAGCCAACGCCGCAGGCGGCAAGATCACTTTCGGTTTGAATCAAGTAACGCCCTGTCAGTGGGGCGTTCTACATTGGTTGGTCGCGTGGGAGAGCGCGTTGTCGATCGGGGAGGGGTGTCGGTTTTGCCGTTCATCAAGGGGTATCTCAGGCGGGACGGGACGTCGGTGCGGTCACATTGGCGGGCGCCGGTGGGGACGAGTAAGCAGACAGCGCTGGCCATCGGGATCGTGGCGGCCGTGTTCGTGTTCGGGGGCTCGTCGGGAACTTCTGCCGGCGGTGAAGCGGGAACGGAGCGGTTACCCGCGCCACGGCCAACCTCGGGGGTGGCCTATCCGATCAAGTTCCCCGGCTGGGACAGGCCGGCGCCTTCTCCGGCACCGACGGTCTCCTATCCGATCCGGTGGCCCGGGTGGGACAAGCCCGCTCCCCGTCCCCAGCCAACGGTCTCCTACCCGATCAAGTGGGAGCGCGACGGGAGCGGAAGGTGAGTCGGCGTCGGCCCGCGCGGCGCCGTTCGGTCCGGCGGCGCTCACGCAAGACGTCCGGCGGCGACCAGTTGGTCCTGATGATCGGTGGGCTGGTTCTGGCGTGGATGCTGGTCATGGGTGTGGTGCGTTTCGTGGCCGCTCACCCGTGGATTCCGGTCGTCCTGGTGCCGCTGGTGGGCGGGGCCGTGGTGGCCTGGATGGTTCAGCGACGGCGTGCGGCGCGATGGGAGCAGGTGAGGTCTCAGGGGCTGCGTTATGCGCTGGCGCAGCTGGACACTTTGCATCACCGGCAGTTCGAGCACGCGGTACGGGACCTGATGCGGCGTGATGGGTGCGCGGATGCCGTGCAGGTTGGCGGTGCCGGGGACAACGGCGCTGACGTGAAAGCGACCGACCCGTATGGGCGGCGTTGGGTGATTCAGTGCAAGCACCGTAAGGCCGGCCTGGCCGGCTCCGCGGTGGGTACGCCGGATCTGCAGGTGCTCAACGGCACCGGCCGGCCGGTACACAAGGGCGACGTCGTCGTCCTCGTCACCAACGGCAGATTCTCCAAACCGGCAGTCGAGTTCGCCCGCTCCCAGCGCCTGCATCTGGTCGACCGCACCGTCCTCGCCCAATGGGCCAGCGGCTCCACACCCCTGTGGGAACTCCTGCAGGCCATCCCTGCCCCCCGCCGGCCCGGCCCCTTGTCCTGACGGCGAGCTCCACCCGCCCCACAACTCCCGGTGCTCCTGTCCGGGGCACGATGCGGCCCCTTGACCAGCAGGTGGTCAAGGGGCCGCAACCGTGCGAGGCAGGGCGGTCAAGGGGGTGCCCGCCTTCGATCCAAACGGGCGGACGGCTGACGCGCGGGGCTGTTATACGGGGTGCTGTCACGCCGGGGCCGGAGGTGGGGTTCTGGGCTATCGGTGCGGGTCAACCCACGCGGCAGGTAGGACGCGTGACAGACGGCGCGACAGGATCGGCAGATCATCGCAGGGCCACGACCAGGGCGATGGTGGCGACCAGGACGGCGGCCCAGGTGCCGCAGGCGCCCAGCGGCTTGGCCAGCCGCGGGTGGCGGTCGATCAGGTAGCCGATAAAGCCGAGGAACAGGACGCTGGTGAGGACTAGGAGCAAGACGACGAGCAGGGCAAGCGTGGACACGATCGGTTCTCCTTCAGTCAGGGGCGCTCCGGGTGAGCGCGGGGGCCACAGTCCGGCCCGGCGGGCAGCGGATCCAGTTCTCGCGAAAATCCGCTCGGCGCTTCTACAGGCAAGGGAGCGGTGGGGATTCGCGGACGCTTGACGGACGCCGTGAGCACGGGCTGCCGGGCCGATGAGAGCACCTTGCGACGCGGCACCCCTAGCCCCGCAAGCCCGGATCACGATGGACACGGCGAAGGCCGCATTCAATGCCTGACCTGGGGTTTTCCCGGGCGGTCGGAGTATTGAATGCGGCCTGAGGCACTGCTACGAGCAAGACCACACGGTCTTGTCTCTCAGTTATGGGGCGGCGAGCGCCCGTTGTGACGCGACGTGACGCACGGCACCCGCCGTGGCGCCGACGGACCTGCCCTACAAGTTGCCTCACACTTGCCCTGCAACTTGCCTCCACGGTCTCGATCCGGGAGGCGGCGCAGCACTGTGACCTGTGGGTCAAGGGGTCCGGACGGAGGCGCGGCGGCGCCGACTACTTCCGTACTGGACCCCTCCAGGGCCTACAGAAGTCGATCTCAGGATCCATCGACCTGTGCGGAAGAGGAACGGAGCCGACCTGAGGGAACCGTCGGCCTTGCCCGGGGGCGCCGCCGGTTCACGCATCCGCGGCGGTGATGGCTTGGTGCTCGCGCACGGCGATGAAGATCGTTCTCGCCCAATTGGGCGAGCACCCGCTCGGCCTGGTGCCGACGCACGGCGAGAAGAGGGGGGCGGCCCCCGGCGGTACTGCTCCCGGAGCGCCTCTGGGCGCCGGGCCTGGCCCGCGCACGCCATATCGGCGCGGGCTGGAGCCGACCCTAGATGAGTGAGTCCGATTTTTGTGCTGGCCGCGACCATGGCGAAGGGCGCCCGTTGGCTCGTGTGTGAAGACAAACCTGGACGCCCTTCTGGCGGCACTGTACGTGTTCATCGACGACCATGTGGCCCCGCGTCGCCGGATCGGGCGACCTCCGAGACTGACGGACGCCGAATTGCTGTGCCTCGCGGTCGCCCAAGTGCTGCTCGGGTTCCCCTCGGCCCGGCACTGGATCCGCTTCGCGCATGCCCGGCTGGGGCATCTGCTCCGCTACCTGCCCCAGCAGTCCGCCTACAACAAGCGTCTGAACGCCGCCGGGCCGCTGATCTCCCACGTGATCGAGGCCCTGGCCCGGCAGGTGCCGACCTGGGACGACGACCTGCGGCTGATCGACTCCACCCCGCTGCCCTGCGCGGCATCGAGGGAGACCGTCAAACGATCCGACCTGGCGGGGCACTGCGGCTACGGCTTCTGCCGCTCCCACTCCCGGTTCTTCTGGGGATTCCGCCTCTACCTGGTCACCACAGCGGAGGGCATGCCGGTCACCTGGTGCCTGGCCAACC
>NZ_BMTO01000022.1:20415-100612 GCF_014649715.1 Streptomyces lateritius | reverse complement strand
AAGTCCTGGCGGATCTTCCGCCGGAGCCGCTGCAGCCCGAACCGCATGACGGACATCGCCGCCGCGGTCCTCACCCTGGAGAGGCAACGCTGAAAAGGCTCAGTGAGTGTTTTCAGCGTTGCCTCTCCAGGGTGAGGACGGCTTTGGTGTGACGGTCATGCGGTTGGGGCTGATACGGGATCTGCGGAAGATCTGCCAGGACTTCAGCCGTGCCATGCCGCGTTCGACCGGTGCCGGGGCCGCGACCAGGGCCCGGTTGACGGTGCGCTGGGTGAGGGTGAGCTCGCCGCCTGGCGGGCGTTTGAGTCCGGTGGTGACCCAGGGGCCGGCACCTTGGTAGGCGCGGTCGGCGAGGATGGGGACGCCCTGGCGTTCGCAGATCCGGATGATGCGGTGGGTGCGGGCCGCGGTCAGGTCATGGGTGCGGCCCGGCAGCGCGGGCGAGATCCACAGCACATCTCCGGTGGGGTCGGTGACGACTTGGACGTTCACTCCGTGCCGGCGGTGCTTGGCGGAGTAGTCGGCCCGGCTGTCGCCGACGCGGTCGCACTCGGCGAGGGTTCCGTCCAGAGTACGAACTCCGGATCGCGCTCGCGCAGTGTCTTGAGCAGGCCCGGTGCCCGGTCGGCGAGCACGCCGGTCACGGCGGTCACGTAGGCGTGGGCGGTGCCGACGGAGCCTCGTTGGTTCCCCATCCTGCCGCACGCCCTGGTCGAGTGGGTATCCATGCTCATCGTCACCCGTGAGGGTGACCGACGCTGCAAACTCCCGCCCCACCAGCGCGCCCTCGTCGGCCTGATCTACCTGCGCCGGCACGACACGCTCACGCAGATCGCCGCGGGCTTCGGCATATCCGTCGGTACGCCTACGTCACAGCTGTCGTCGAGCATCTGTCCCGAAGGGCGCCCGGGCTCCTGCGGATCCTGCGCGAGACGGATCCTGATCACGTCCTGCTCGACGGGACCCTCGCCGAGTGCGACCGCGTCGGCGACAGCCGGGCCGACTTCTCGCAGAAGCACCGCCGCCACGGTGTGAACGTGCAGGTCGTAGCCGATCCTGCGGGCAACCTGCTGTGGATCTCGCCTGCGCTGCCCGGTCGCACTCATGACCTGACCGCGGCCCGTACCCACCGCATCATCCGGATCTGCGAACGCCAGGGCGTTCCGATCCTCGCCGACCGTGCCTACATCGGGGCCGGCCCCTGGGTGACCACACCGATCAGACGGCTCCCGAACCGGGATCTCACCACGACCCAACGGACGATCAACCGGGCCCTGTCAGCAGCGCGAGCACCGGTCGAACGAAGCATCGCGCGACTCAAGTCCTGGCGAATCTTCCGCAGAGCCCGCTGCAGCCCCAACCGCATGACCGTCATCGCAGCAGCCATCCTCACCCTGGAGCGTCAACGCTGAAAACGCTCACTTCGTCCGGCGCTCGGCTACGCCGTGGGGTCAAGCGGCTCGATGCCCGTGGTCGTGTACAGGTCGGGGACCAGCGACAGGACGGTGACTGACTCGCCCTCGCGGGCCGCCTCCCAGGCGATGGCCGCCGCGTGGGCGACCGGCCATTCCACGTCGGACCAGGCCATGGCCTCGACAGCATGGCCCGCGGTGAACGCGACGCTCTCAGAGAAGCGGAGCCTGGTGGCGTGCTTGCCGGCTCCGGCGACCTGGCGCTCGGCGGCGAGCGCGGCCAGGGAGGGCACGAGGATGCGGCCGGTACCGCGGGACGCCTCGATGTACAACCCGGTGAAGAACGGGTCTGCCTGGTACAGCGCGGTCAGAGCGGAATGATCGAGAACCGCAGTGAGGTTCACGCGGCCCGGCCCTGGTGGGCGCGGATCTTCGCCCAGGCGTCCTGACCGGCCTGCTGGACTTGCTCGGTGAACTCGACGCCGAGCTCGCGGGCGGCCTCAGCGGCGCGCTGCTCGCGTTCGGTGGCGGTCAGTTCCTTCGACGCGAGCTCCTCGATCAGGTCGGTGATCGTTGTACCGCGTTCCTCCGCCAGCAGCCGCAGCCTGTCACGGACAGCCTCACTGGTCTTGATACTCGTCGGCTTGCTCATACTGTGATTCTACCGCCGGTAGAACTCCATAGTCGCGACTTGCCGTCGCACCTCCGGGGCACCGTCGCGTGGCTAGCTACGCCGCAGAAATCCGCAGGGCTTTCGCCACCGCGACTGACCGCCGGCTCCGTGTCGTTCCCGTGCCTCTGGCAGAAGGTGTGGCTGCCCCTTCCCCCGGGCCGGTCTCGATCCATCCGAGTGAAGCCGTGACGATGTCGGCTGTCTGAGCGCTGGAACCCGAGTGGGAAGCGCGGTTCGAGCCGAGGTCATACGGCTTCCGGCCCGGCCGTGGAAGATCACCGCGCTGGCGAGCCCGGGGCTGGTGCGGGTCGTTGACCGTTGCGCTCATGTGGAGGTGTCGATCAGCGTGTCGAACGCGAGCCCGCTGGAGCCCTCGCCACGGCCGAGGCCACGGCAGGCGCTGAGCCAGACGGACACCCGGCCGTTGTGCCAGCGGGTGCGGTTGTAGGAGACGGTGATCCTGGTGCCTGCCGGTGTCACCTCCTCCTCGTTGATGAAGTAGGGCTGCCCGGCGTCGAACCCTTCCCTCAGCAGGCTGGTGCGGGGCCGGACCGGCTTGCCGTCGATGGCGCCGGGCAGGGCGGCCCGCTGCAGGCGGACGGCGCGGTCGCTGCCGGGGACGCGTACGGGGATGAACGGAATCCAGTTCTCGGGAACGGTGTTCATCGCCCGGTAGGCGATCGGTGCGAGCGGGGTGTCCGGTGCGGTGGCGGGGATGAACCGCTGCCGGTGGGCGAGGATCTCGGCGGCCACCTCGCTGCCCCGCCGGCCTTCTCCGGTGGGCAGCCGGACGGTCTTCTCCAGGCCCCAGACCATGTTGGCGTTCTCGTCGCGGATCAGGGAGACCTCTTCCAGCACCGGCCCCTCGGCGACTTTGGGGACGCTGGGCGGGAGGAACATGGCGGTGTCCGCGGGGACGTTCTCGTCGCCGATCGTGTCGAGGGTGAACATCGACCAGCGCTGCCAGTCCTCGTCCTCGCCGCTGCCGGCCGGGGTGATCCACAGCCGCTGTCCGAAGACGTCGGTGACCGCGAGGCCGCGGATCGAGGCCAGGGCCCCTGCCGGGACGTCGCAGGGCAGGTGGAGCCAGTCGTTGCTGTAGACGAGCGCGAATTCGAGGAAGATGAGGCGTGCCAGGTCTGTACTGTCCGGCTGGACTCCGGCGAAGTTGGTCCGTCCGTCTTCCAGCGCCCACCATCGCGGCAGGGGCATGCCCGCGTACCGGACCGGCGCGGGGAACGCCGTCCGGTTGATCGGCGCGGGTGGCGCGGTGGTCCCGCCGAGCGGGACGCCCGGGTCGACGGAGAAGGCGTGCCAGTCCAGCAGGCCGCCGGGGTACTCCTGCGCCGTGAGCACCTTCTCGCCTCCTCCGGGTGCGGCGGCCGCGACGGAGAATCGGTGCTCGAGCCGGGTGGCATCCCAGGTGCCGTGGTCGCCCGGCTGGTCGATGAGGTCGTCGAACCAGCTGACGAGCCGGGAGCCGAGGCTGTCCAGCTGGGCGCGCTGCGATGCCGGGGCGGAGATGCCGTCCGAGGCACGGCCGTTGTCCACCTTGATGTGTCGGTAGAGCTGGTAGCCGTCCATACGGCGGCCAGCGAGGGCCTGCAGCGCCGACCAGACCTCCGGGTGGGCCACTCGTGGGGTGTCGGTGTCCGTCGTGGGGTCGGGCAGCCTGATCGCGTACTTCTCGACGTAGTCGCCGCGCAGGTGCCGCAGCCCCGGCTGCCGTCCCAGCAGCTTGAGCCAGCGTCGCCCGATCACCAGGCGTAGGTCGAAGGAGATCCGGTCGGCGCCGAAGGCGAACGGCAGGGCTCGCCGTTCGGCGAGGGTCTCCAGCGGCCGGTCGCCGGGCAGGCTCTGGGCCGTGCCCGAGGCGGGCCGGAAGCGGGAGGGGGTGGTGGTGGCCACCGAGTAGGTCGCCGTCACGGCCGAGCCGGCGTCCGTGCCCCGGAACTCGCCGAGTTGCCACTGCCGGGTGAGCATCCACAGCGGGTCGCGGATCTCAGCACGCAGCGCCCGGTCGAAGTCGGTGGTCCGGGGCCGGCCTTCGATGCGGTTCCAGAGGCCGACGGTGGGGAACGTGCACTCGGCCAGTGCCGTGGGCAGGTCCTGGATGCGGGGCGGCTCAGACATGGGTCTTTCCTCGCAGGTTGCAGAGCGCGAGATCAGTGCTGATGGTGATCGGCCGCCGGGTGGCCGACATCACCGTCGCCGGAAGCAGGTGCGCGTACGCCGTGGTGTCGAGGTGGCCCGGTTCGACGGCCCGCGTCTTGGCCAGGTCGAGGGTCTCGCCGACGGCGGTAATGAGGTCGTCGCCGCTCCAGGTGCCCGTCTTCGCCGGGGGTGCAACGAGGAGCATCGCCTGCGGCGGTTCCGCGTCAGGGTTGTCGTAGTGCAGGGCGATACCGGTGGTCTCCTTCTGCGCCGGAATGACTTCCGTCCACTCGTCGAGCAGCAGGCCGCTGTGGCGGTTGGCGCCCACCACGGGCACGGGTGCGTAGTGTGCGGTGAACATCAACCGGTCCTCGTCGATCAGCGTGTTCGCGGCGAAGTCCATGGCGAGCCAGTGGTCGTCCTGGCGGTAGGGCAGTTGGACCGGTACGAGTTCGGGCTCCTGCCAGCCGACGAGATCACCGAGCAGGCCGTTGTCCGGGCCGCGCAGCGCGTCGCCGAGAAGGACGGCCTGTTCCCACAGGCGCGGCTTGTCCCGCACGCGTGCGATGCCGTGCACCCAGTCGTCGACCGGAAAGTCCCGCCCGGCGTGCTGGACCAGGTGGGCCATCAGTTTGTCGCTGTCGTGGAGGGCCTTGCGCCAGTCCGAGTGGACCTGGTCGGGAGCGGTGAACTCAGGGACGGCGAGGACGTCCTCGCCCAGCATTGCCTGGAGCGCCCCGGTCGCGGCGTGAACCCGGTCCGGGCCGGTCAGCGCCTGGTCGTAGGCGGCCAGGGCCTTGTCGGCGTCGCCGAGCCGGGTAGTGACTTCGCCGTGCAGCGCCTGTGCCCGGCCCAGGAGGTCCGCTCCGAAGGCGACGATCCGTTCATGGAACGGTGCCAGGTCCAGTCCGGTCCGGTCGAAGTCGCTCAGCGGCAGGAGTGCGGTGACATCGGCGAGCAGTCCGCTGATCGTCTTCCTCGTCGTCGAGGCCAGTGCGCGCAGCGCCTGCAGGCGGGTGCTGAAGGCGGCGCGCGTGGTCCCGACGGTGCTGCGCAGCTGCGCGGGTTTGGCCGGGCGCGGGGTGGTCGGGCGGGTGGTGAGCAGCCACTCCGCCTGTTGCAGCAGCCGGAAGCGTTCGTCGGTGGTCGACGAGGAGGGCAGCTGGTCGTAGGCGTCGATCAGGGCGTCGGCCGCGGCAAGCGCGTGTCCCATGCGGTCCGCGGCGCGTGCGACGGCGGCCAGCACATCGCCGTACACGGCGCGCCGCCACAGGGTCATTTCGCCCCAGCCGCTGCGTACCATACCGAATCCAGCGGCCGTGACGATGAGGTCGCCGTATCCGGTCAAGAAGGTGTCGATGCCGTTGACGACCGCCGTGCTGTCGGGTTCGGCGGGCGGCTCCGGGTACAGCGGCGCGAGGGTGGCGAGGTAGTCGGCGGTGTCCTGGCGCAGCTTGTCCAGGGAGGCGCGGACCGCGGCGGGGCGCGCCCGTGGCAGGGAGACGGAGTCGTCCGTGCTCCGGTCGACGGGCTGGGCTCCCGCGGGTGGGATCAGATCGGTCGGCCGCAGGGGGCGGGATGTGGTGAGCAGTGTGCGCAGCGCGGTGATGAGTGGGGAGACTTCGAAGAAGGTCAGCTTGTTCTTGACGCGTTCGGTATGGCAGATGGTGAGTTCGGCGTCGGGGCGCGGCCGGTCCTTGGCGACGACGAAGCCGATGATGCGGTCGTCGAGGTCGGTCATCGCCGCGTCGTCCTTGGGCCGAACGCCCCAGAGAAGGTCGATCGGCTGCAGTCCGATGTCGGCCTGCGTCACCACGCGGCTGCGTGGC
The DNA here is from genome assembly GCF_014649715.1 of Streptomyces lateritius. Classification (GTDB taxonomy): domain Bacteria; phylum Actinomycetota; class Actinomycetes; order Streptomycetales; family Streptomycetaceae; genus Streptomyces; species Streptomyces lateritius. The sequence continues at coordinate 94,544 of NZ_BMTO01000022.1, read as the reverse complement.
TCCTTGTCGACCGGGTCCTCCCATCTGACCACGGCGGCCACTTTCGTCTGGTGCGGCAGCAGGGTGGGCAGCCAGGCGTTGACGGCCGGCTCGGCCTGGGCCCGTGGGCCGCGCCCCTGGAACATCCCGGATCCGTGGTCCGGGCCCAGCCCCGGGGTGAGCATCAAGCCCAGCCGGTGGGTGAGCGTGACCCCGCTGCGGGGCGTCTGCACCACCGCCGGGTCGGGCGGGAAGCCCTCCTTGGCGTAGGCGTCGAGCGTCGCACCGGCACGTTCGGTGTTCCCGGCGAGCGTCTGGTGGGCCGCCTCGGCCACGGCGAGATCGGCCAGCGCGTCATGGATGGCGAGCAGATTCCGCACTTCGGCGTTCATTGCCTTCTGTTCCGCCTCGGTCGCGTCCGGCATTCCGGTCGCGCCGAAGGGGTATTCCGGGAAGGCCGGTTCGCGCGTCGCGCGGCGGACCAGCGCGAGGCCGTCCACGACGTTCCGGGCCTCGATCAGTTCCAGGGCCGTACCGGGACGGGGCTCGGACAGCTTGCCGGAGCGCAGCGGGAACTCCCCCCGCAACGCCGGCAGGAACCTGTCCAGTTCGGCCTCGGGATGTCGGTCGTGCAGGCCCCGTTCGAAGTGGTGGCCGAGCAAGGCGCCCAGCGACTGGCCCTGACGCAGTCCGTCCAGGAGGCCGAGCGCAACCCGGACGCGTTCGGAGCTCAGATTGACGGCGAAGGAGCCCGGGTTGTCGGGCGAGCCGTTGGCGGCGTAGCCCGCCCGCAGTACGGCCGCGGTGGTGGCCTGTGCGGGCGAGGGGGCGTGGATGTAGCCGCCGTTGCGGGGGTCCTGCAGCAGCGGGCTGGATCCGGTGGGCTGGAACAGCTCGGCGAGACTGCCGGTGAGCTGTACCTCCGCGAGCGGGCTGCTCCGCCGCCGGACGTCCTCGAGCCACCCGTACGCGCCGAGGTGCAGCCCTGGTTGTGCCGGGTCGGTCCCGGCGGGCCCGTACCGCAGCTCACAGAGCCGTTCGTTGACCAGCCCGAGCCGCCAGGCGTCGAGCCGGTAGGTGGCGCAGTCCAGGTGTTCTGCGAGGACCCGTTCCAGTCGTGCGGTGGGCAGGTCCGCCAGCCGGCGGAGGGCGTCGACCTGCTCGGCCAGCTGCTCGGTGGCGTCGTGATCGCCGAGGATTCCGGGGATGTGGTCGACGACCAGCTTCGTGGGGTCGCCCGTGATGCGGCGATCGGCGGAGTACAGCTTCCGGAAGCGGCTCTCGCTGGGCAGGGGCTGTGCGGATTTCCGGATGTGGACGAACAGGGGATCGGCGGCCGACAGGGTCTCGCCCGCCTCTGCTGCCGCCAGGTTCCGTGCGGTGTCCTCCCAGCCGAGCAGAACCGCGTGGCGCAGCAGCAGATACAGCAGCGCCGCAGGTGGCCGGTCGTCGGTGAAGCCGCGTTCGAGCCGGATGGTTTCGAGATCGGTGCCCGCGTGGTCGGCGAGCCACCGCAGGTAGTTGCGCCCGTCCGGGAGGTAGCCGCGGATCTTGTCGGTCTCCGACAGCGGCCGGTCGTCGACGAGGGGCCCCAGCATGGGGTGCTGCTCCTCGACGAAGAGTCGGCGGATCACATCGGGGTCGGGCGCGGCGGCGCCTGTGTGGCCCAGCCGCCGCAGCAGCTCACGGATCGGCTGCGGCATGTTCATTCTCTCCAGGGTGGGCAGCACCTTGGGGCCGCCGCTGCTGAAGTTCTCGCGGTTGAAAATGTCCTCGACGCTCTGCGCGTAGCGCTGGTAGTACTCCACCGACGTGGGGTGCAGCGCAAGGATGTCGAGCAGCAGCTGGTGGGGGTCCGCCGCGGAGGCGCCGGCTTCGGCCTGCTTGCCGAGGTAGGCGACCTTGGTGACGGCAGTCCACCAGTCCACGGCCGCCTCGCACAGCAGGCTGTGGAGGGCGCGCCGGTGCGTGGCGGTCAGCGGATGGGTGAGCCGTGAGAAGGCGGTGGTGGGCAGGATGCCGTACGGTTGCCGTCCGATCTTGACTGCGGGAATCGGGCCGCGCCCGGAAACGTGCCGGATGAAGAACGCGCGGGTGTCGGCCACCACTTCGGGCGGGATGACGGGGTGCAGCATGGTCTGTAGGTAGGAACCCCAGGTCGCCGGCCACAGAGCGATGTTCGCGGCGCGGGCGTCCCGTTGGTCCGTCCCGTCTGCGTTGGCCACCCCCGTCATGACCGCGGGGTCGAGGCCCAGCAGTTCGGCGAACCACTGGCCGTCGGTCTTGGTCGTCCAGTCCCCGGAGGCGGCAGAGACCTGCGCTCCGTAGGCGGTGCGCCGCACGGCCTCGGCTTCCTCGTGCGGGTCCTGGCCAGCGGATGCTTGCTCGCTGTTGTTGGTCACCGTGCCCTGCGGCAGCAGGCTGAATCCGGCGGGACTGTGCAGATGCCGGGTGATCAGGTCCGCCAGGTCGGTCGCCGTCTGCTGGGCGGTGCTGTTCTCCCGTACGCCGAACACGACGAGCCGGTCGACACCGTTGCGGAAGGAGTCCTTCAGTTCGATCCGGATCCCCATGCCGACATCGACGGCGGCCTCGAACTCCGTCAGCCAGCGCAGGTCCGCGGGGACCTTGAGCTTGCCGGTCGCCTCGTCGACCTCCGGCTTGTCGGCGGAAGACGGGTCCGGGCCGACGGCCAGCTCGGCCGGCACGACCTTGCCAGGTTCGCAGAAGACCTGTGTGCCGCCGACGAACCCGATCGCCGTGAACCGGTCGGGCAGCAGCCGTGCCCGTGCCGCCCGTGTCCATGACCGGGGGGTGACGTCTTCTTCGGGGAGCGGCGTCAGCACCAGGAAGGCGACCAGTACGTCGTCCCCGGCACCCGCCGGCGGGGTGTCCACACCGACCGGACGCCGGCGCCGGATCTCATCCGCGCGTGTGGTGCCGACGGCCGTCAGCAGTGCCGCGTCTGCGGCGCGGATCCTCGCCCGGTCGCCGTGCGCCCGCCAGACCGCAATCCAGTACGTGACCGTTGGCTCGCGGTCGTCGGCCGCCACGGCCTGGGGCGTGACGACCACGAGCACGGTGGTGTCGCGCGGCACCCCGCCGGGCTGCTCGGACGGATTGGCGGGGCGGCGTGTCCGCAGCAGCCACTCGGCCCGCCCGGCCGGGACTCGCCCGGTGAGCTCCAGCCAGGCCGCCGACTCGGCTGCGGGGTCACCGCCGGCCCGCCACACCGCGATCCAGTAGGCGTCGAGCGCGGCGACCTCGGCGGCGGTGGGCCGGGGCTCAAACGCGTCGATCGACCACTCGTCGGGGAACACGCGCACGAGCAGCTCCCTGGCAGTGAACCGGGTCTCGATCCGGACCGGGCCCAGCAGCACGGGGAAGTCGTCGCTGAGCTGCAGCGCAGCCCGGGGGTCGAAGGTGGTCACGGCAGCATCTCCTGTGCGTGTACGGCCATCAGCACCGGTGCCTGGAAGAGGATGTAGGCGATGTCGGCGGAGCTCAGGCCGCCGTGCCAGATGGGGAGGGACAGGTCCTCCACATGCTGGTCCTGCTTCTCGGCGTCCTCCGTCGGCTGGTCGAACTCCTGGAGCACGACGGGGACGGTGTTCTCGCCGAGCTCGATGAACCGCTTTCCGTCGGGTGCGACGTCCGGCCACGACAGGTCGTTCCAGACCTCCACGCGTTGGGGCGTGGTGGCGGGGGCGACGTCCAGGCCGAACCGCGGCTCGCCGGGCCTTTCCTTGATGACAAAGAACCAGCCCGCGCTGCCCGTGGGCACCTCGCCCCTCGCCTCGTCGGAGGTGAGGTCGAAACCGAGCAGGTAGATGTCGGGCTCGACCTTGGCCTCGTACAACGGCAGCCGGATCTCGTCGTGTGACGGGTTCGCCTCGTCGACGAGCTCGATCGGCACGCGCTCCTTGGTCGGGTCGGGCTGCGCGTTGCTCGGTTCCCAGCGGGCCCGATGGGCGTAGACGGCCGCGTTCGGGTACTTCTTCAGCAGCTCACCGCGGATCACCAGGACGAGTTCGTTCTCCTGCTCGCCCTTGTCACGGTTGTCATGCCGGCCGAGCTTGGACTCCCGGGTCCATGTGGCGACCGGCGGGATGTCGTACAGACGCTCACGGCGCTCCTCGGGGGTCTCACCCGGCAGTGACGGCACGGCGCGCACGTCCCAGAACTGCCGGAAGGGGGTGCCCCGCTGGTCGGTGGGGTATTCACGCCACAGCAGCTCACGGGCCATCTCGTGGTTGAGCCCGACGAGGTAGGACTCGATGAACTCCTGGTCCGACTCCAGCAGGGTGACCGAGTTCGGTGGCACCCGGTTGATGTTCGGCATGAACAGGTCCACGGACTGGTCGATGAGCGCCTGGTACATGGGCATGTCTAGGACCGGATAGGCCATCGCCTCCAGGAACTGCTCGGCGAACGGTGCCAGCCGCTCCGGCATGTTCACCGAGCTGAGCAGGTGTCTGGGCACGGTGGCGTCGGCGCGCAGTCCGGCCAGCATCGCGTCGGTGGCGTCGGTGACGTGCAGCCTTCGGCGTGGACCGGTGCGGCCGGCCAGGGCGGCGTCGTCCCACCCCTGGTACACATCGCGCAACGCCCCTTTGAACGCCGCTGCCTCGGGGCTGTCGGGACCGCCGGGCGAGGGGACGAAGGAGTCGCCGGGGAGGGTCAGGGTGAAGTTCTGGCTCGTCGGCAGCAGGTCGACGGGGTCCACGGCGGCCTCCACCGCCGGGCCCGGTCCGTGGAGCACCTGGTCGAGCTGTGCGGGTGTGACGACGGATGCGGGCCTGGCCTTGGGCGCGGCGGCGGTGACACCGCCGGACTCGGCGTCCATCCTCGGCACCAGGGCCTGCGGCGGCCGCTCCTCGGTGAACGGCAGCCGGCGCATCAGGCGTGATCCGGGCCGGGTGATGCGGCGCATCGCCGACGACAGGGGTGCCGCCGTGACCCGGCTCTCGGCCACGCGGAAGCCGACGGCGACGCGTTCGGCCGGCCCGGCCGACGTCGCGGCCGCGGACTCGGACTCGGCCGTGGAGGGGGCCTGGGAGGCCGGGAAGCGGGTGACGACGCGTGCGTGCGCGGGGGCGGTGATGGTCAGTACCTTGCCGGAGGGCGGGGCCGGTTCCCTGGCCGGTGCGGGCGGCGGGTCCAGGTGCTTGGTCTGCAGGACGGCTCCGACCTCACGCGCCAGTTGGGCCGCGCGGATCTTGGCGTTGGCGGCGAGTACGTCGCCGACCTGCGCCCAGGCGGCGGCCATGAATTCTTCCTGCCGCTTCTGCACCACCTGGGCGCCCAGGTTCGCTGCGATCCGGTAGCGGGGGTCGAGGTTGAGGCGGTGCACCCAGTTGCGGTGGTGCGGGAGCGGGTTGCCGTCACGACCCGTCAGCAGGCGTGAGGCGGGCGCGTGCCAGCGTCCGTACAGTGGCGGGGTGATGACCGGGTCGACGTGGCCCGCGGGTGCGGCCGGGTTCGTGGCCGCGAGCGTGATGTGCGCCGTGGCCGGGGTCTTCGTCAGGTAGTCGTCGGCCAGGTTGATCAGACCGGCCAGGGCCTGCTGGAAGGGGTGGGGGTAGGTGAGGCCGAGATCCTGAAGATTATCCCACTTGTCCCAGATATCCGGAACCCGCTCGGGAATCCTCAGGGCCCCGCCCAGCTTCAGGACACCGCCCAGCTCGGCGGGCACGGTGATGCCGGGCAGGCCTGGGCCGGGCGAGCGGTGCACATCGAGGTCGCGACGGCCGACGCTCGGATCGAGCGGCTCCCTGGGGACCAGCAGCCGTACGAGGTGCTCGAAGTCGCCCGCGCTGCCGGTGGAGAAGAACCAGCGGTGGTAGTAAGGGAGTTGTCCGAGCGCCTCCTGGCCCGGGTAGCCCTCTTTCCACGCCGGATGCAGCGCCGCCGGTGACCGCGCCGGATCCAGGCCGAGGCCCGCCAGCCGTCCCGTCTCGAACGCCGGTACCAGGAACGCGTGATAGCCCTTGTGCGGGTCGAGGCGGCGCGGACAGACCAGCCTCGCACACGCGCGGTCGGCGTTGTCGTGCAGCACCTGCCGCAGCCCGGGGAGGACCTTGGTCATGTCGTCGGAGGACACGGGCGCGTCGAGCGAGCCGTCGACGTGTACGTGGGCCCACGCTCCGAGCTGTCCGGGCGGAGGCAGGGCGTCCGGCTCGGTCACGGTGATGAACGGCAGCGGCCGGCCAGCGGCGGTGCCGTCCTTGAACTCCGCCTGGTCGCCGGTCCGCGAGTCCTCCCCGCCGGCGAGCACGATCAGCGCGAGCCAGGGCCGCAGCCGGCGTGTCGTGGCGTCGGGCGCGGCCGGACTGTAGCGCCACGGGAAGTCCTCGTCGTAGAACTCGATGTGCGCCAGGTAGTTGGGTTCGACGTTGGTGACCCACGGCCGTGGCTCCGTGCGGGAGATCGCGCGGGGGGCCACGCCGATGACGTCGCCCGGCCCGTAGATCTGGACAGTCCGTTCGACGTCACGGGTGACCTGTGTCCCCCCGTCGACGGCCTCACCAGTCACCCGCAGCTTCACCGGGACGGTGGCCCGGGACGTACCGACCGGGTCGGTGGTGATCCTGGTGGCGATGCCGGATCGCAGCCACGGCAGGAACGTGTAGGCGTTGGCGGTCACGGCGTGACCGTCGCGTCGACGTCGAAGAGCTCCGCGCTCGTCGTGAGCTCCTCCGCTCCCGGCGTGGCCGCGGCGAGCCCCGACCGTACGACACCGCCGGCGACCAGGACGAGCTTGTCCGACAATGCGGCGGCCGTGAAGGCCCATCGGCCTGCCGCCAGGCCTCCGGCCGGCATCCAGCTGCGGGTGGCCATGTCGAAGACGACCGCGCTCGCGTATCCGACGTCGTCGCGGGCGTTGTCGGTGCCGCCGACGACCAGGACCCTGCTCTGGCCGAGGGGCACGGCGCGGTGCAGGCCGCGTCCCCCCGGCATGTCCGGTACGGCGGTCCACGTCCCCGTGTCCTGGACGTACAGCTCCGCGCTCGCCCGGCTGAACGGGTCGAAGGTGCCGTCGCCGGATCCGCCGGGCGCGCGGCCGCCGGTCACCAGCACGCTGGCGCCGCCGGACAGTGCCGTGGCCTGGTGCCGGCCGCGCGGCACGAGCAGCGCGCCGGTCGGGCTCCACGTCCCGGCGGAGGAGTCGTACAACTCGCAGTACGCCAGGGCGGTGTCCTCGTCGCGGGCCGTGGGCACGGTGCCGCCGGCCACCAGGACCCGGCCGTTGGCCAGCACCACGGCAGGATGGCCGCTGCGGGCGTCGGTCATGGGCCCCGTCTCGGTCCAGGTCTTGGTGGCCGGGTCGTACAGCTCGGCGGAGCGCAGCGCCTTCACCGACTGGGCGGAGCGGATCGTCGTGCCCCCCGCAACGAGGACCTTGCTGCCCACCAGAACGGCGCTATGGCCCCAGCGGGCGGTGTGCATGCTTGCCGTGCTGCTCCAGGTGCGCTGCACCGGGTCGTAGATCTCCGCGGCGGCCAGGCCCGGTGCCGGGAACTGTGCCGATCCGCTGATCCCTCCGGCGACGAGGACCTTGCCGTCAGGCAGTCGGGTGGCGGTGTGCAGCCGCCGGGGTGTCCGGAGGTCAGTGGTGGCGGTCCAGGTCTTGGTACCCGGGTCGTAGACCGCGGCTTTGCCCAGTGCCGCGGCCGATCCGTCCTGCCCGCCCACGACGAGGACCTTGTTGTCGGTGAGTACGACGGCATTGTCGTGCACGCCGTACCAGGCGGCGGCCGACGGCAAGGCACCGGTGCCGGTCCACCGGCCGGTGGCCGCCAAGGTGGTGCTGGTCATGGCCGCAAACCTTTCATCGCGTTCATTCGAGTGCATCGGCTCCGGAAGTCCGGGACTTCAGGGGCTCATGGGGTGAAGATCTCGGCAGCGGCCGTCAGGACGTCACCCCCCTGGCCGGGGGCGGCCGCTCCGGTCAGGACCCGGCCGCCCGCGGCGAGGACCCGCCCGTCGGCCAGGGCCAGGGCGGTGAAGTCCCACCGGCCGGCGGCAAGGGCGCCGGTAGCGCTCCAGGCGTTGGCGGCGGGGTCGTAGGTGGCCGCGTCGCGGTAGCCGGCGTGGCAGCGCGGGCCGCCAGTACCGCCGAGGACCAGCACCTTGCCGGTCGGCAGCAGGACGGCACGGTGGCGGCCGCGGCCACCGGGCATGCGGGCGGCCAACGTCCACGCGCCGGTGGTGGGGTCGTAGATCTCGGCACTGTCCAGGCTGCCGGCTCGGTACGTGCCGCCGGGGCGGCCGGCGGGGGTGTCGCCGCCGGTGACGAGCACCCTGCCGTCCGGCAGGAGCGTCGCCTGGTGCCCGACGCGCGCCGTGGTGAGACTCCCGGTGGGTGTCCAGGCGCCGGTGGCGGGGTCGTAGAGCTCGCACTGGGCGAGCGCGGCCCGGCCGCGGCCGGTGAGCAGCGCGCCGCCGATGACGAGGACCCGACCGGTGCGGAGCTTCACGGCCTGGTGCCCGGTGCGGGCGTCGGTCATCGGCTTGGCGCCGTTCCACTGCCCGGTCGCCGGGTCGTACAGCTCCGCCGAGGGCAGCGCGGCCACGCCCTGGCCGCGGGCGCCCGTACCGCCGGTGACGAGCACCTTCTGGGTTTCCAGGAGCGTGGCGCAGTGCCCGTACCGGACGGGGCGGGGCGGGGTGCTCGCCGGGCCGGCGGTCCAGCGGGCGGCGAGCGGGTCGTAGAGCTCGGGCGAGGACAAGGCGGTCCCGTCTGCCCCCAGGCCGCCGTAGGCCAGCACGCGGCCGTCGCGGAGCCTGGTCAGGGTGTGCAGGCGGCGGCCGGTCTTCAGCCGGTCGGCCGGGGTCCACGTGCCGGTCACCGGGTCGAACAGTGTGCTGTCGGTGACTGCCGCGCCAGCGCTGTCCGCGCCGCCCGCGAGCAGTACCCGGCCTCCGGAGAGCAGTACGGCGGCATCGGTGGACGAGTCCGTGCCGACGGCGGCCGGCATCGCCGTGGTGTCCGTCCATCCGCCGGGGACCGCGGTGGCGCCGGTCGATTCGGACTCGGGGATGACGTGCAGCGCTCCGGCGAGGCCGGGGTCCTGCGCCACCCATTCAGCGAGTGCCTCGTCGGCCGTCGTGCGGCTGCGGAAGCTCGCCGGTCCCCCGCCCACCGGAGACGTCCCGGTTCCGGGGGGAAACGCCTGCTGATTGTTGCGCTTGTGGGCGACGACGAATCGCTGTCCCGTGAGCCGGAGGGTGTCGTCCGTGCCGTACGGCTGACGGAGGGTCGCTTCATGCCGGGACAGGGAGGAGCGGCTGGTGCTGCTGCCGTCGAGAAGGTGCTGGAACACGGCCGGACTGACCCTGCATAGTCTCTTCTCCGTGGTGACCGTGGTCGTGTCCGGCAGGCGCACCCTGTTCACGGCCCGGGTGGTCTCCGCCTGGCGGCCCTTGCTGTCGGTCACGATGAGTTCGTACCTGGCGCTGCGGCGCACGGCTCGGGCGGACGCGAGGGCGCCCAGGGCCGCGGCCAGTTCGAGACCCGCGTCCTGGTCCTCGTAGGGGAGGCGGGAGAGCTTCGCCGCGTCGTCCATGTCCTGGAACTGGGCCATGGCGAACTTGTCGTCGGGGACAGATACCCGCACCAGGCCGCTGTCGGGCACGGGCTCGATGCTGAACCGCTTGCCGTCGCGCGGCCGCTGGGCGCCGACGCGGTCGAGGCGCACATTCAGCGGGATGAGGCGCTGGTGGATGAAGAGTGTGCCCAGCGGGTGCAGCACCAGACGGTCCGTGCCAGGCAGCGTCCGCAGGTTGACCAGCGCGTTCGTCCCGCCCGTCGGCAGCCGGGTCTGCCAGCCCTCCGCCTTGCCGATCTCGTCACTGAGCAGGGGCAGGACGTCGATCGGCGGCAGGGTGGGATTGTGGCCGTCCCCCCACGTCAGATCGAAGTCCACGGAGACGTCGAAGAACAGCAGTGAGATCGAGCCGCGCCCCCGCGCCCGCCATGGCGCCGGGCCCTCCAGCTGGAACCTGAGGTGGATGCTGAACAGTCCGACGCCGAATGCCTTGAGCGATACGGCGGCCGCGATGTCGATGACGAACGCGAAGGGGGAGAACCGGAACAGGGCGTCGAATGCGAGATGGCCGTGGAGCCCGAATTCATCGAACCCGAGGACGAGTTCGGCGCGGGCGCCGAACTGTGCGGTGTTGCTGGTGACGGCGAAGTACCCCGACACCCGGATGCGGGCGAAAGGCTGGTTGATGATGTCGACCGAAATGCGCGGTGGTGCCGGGAAGGGCAGCGGTGGCGGGGTGAAGGAGGGGTGGAATCCGCCGACCGACAGGACCAGGTCTCCCCTCCCCCAGCCGACCAGCAGGCCCATCCCGCCCTCGACCGTCAGGAGCAGGATCCGGGACTCGAACAGCTGGGCGTAGAACCACAGGCGCTGCTTGTCGAACTCGAGCGCGCCGACGAAGTTGACCTGGAGAACGAGCAGCGGCAGCTCCCTGCTCGGCAGGACGCAGCGCAGCACGCCGATGATCGCGATGTTCCCCGGGATCTCAAGGATGACCCCGAGGGAGACGCTGATGAGCGTGGGAGTGCCCCAGCCGATCTTCGCCATGGGGCCGACCAGGAACGTGCCCTGCTTCGGGGGGAAGAAGGCGCGAAGATCGCTGAGAACGCGCGGCGCGTTGGCGACCACGTCCTTGGGGAACATCACCGACTCGACGGCGCCGGTGCGCACCCCTTCCGCCAGGGCGCCGAGGTTCATGCCGCGGTGCAGGCCGAGCAGGCCGCCCACCGCGAGCAGGGTGAACCCGTACCCCAGCTGCAGGCCGATCCCGCCGAACTCGGCTGTAAGGATGATCAGCAGGGAAAAGCCCTGCGTACCGTCGGGCATCCGGGTGGAGATCAGCCCGATGGCCTTCACGTCGATGAACCTGGCCAGCTGGAACTCCAGGGCCCCCGCATACTCGCCACGAGCGGGGTCGTAGTACAGGAACCCGCCTCCGCTGACGACGTCCAGGTCCATGGACAGGCCGACACCCTTGGGCGCCTTGAACCGGGGCCGTACATCTACGGGACCGAGGTTGCCCTGGCCGCCGGGCGCCAGAACGAGCGGGATCTCGGTGCCGATCCCCTGGACGGCCGCTGTGATCGGGCCGAGGCCCGCCTTCACGTCCGTGGTGAGGCCGAGGGTGAAGGCGGTGTCCTGTACGCCGAGGAGCAGGGTGACCGCGGACAAGTCGACCGGGCCGAGGCCGACGTGGGAGGCGAGCTGGATCTCCAGACCGCCGCTGCCCTCGAACCGCAGTCCGTCGGCCGGGGTGAACGCGGCGCCCAGTTCGAAGTCGCTCTCGATCCGCACGCCGCCCAGCAGCTTCGCCACGAAGCCGTCACCGCCGTCGAGGTGGATGAGCACCTTGCCGCGCTGCAGCAGCGCGCCGAGCTGGGTTTCGAGGGTGCCGTCGGGCTGGGCACGCAGTCGGAGGACCACATCCAGCTGCTCGGCCGTCACCCGACTTCCTCCGGGCAGCGACAGCAGCGGTACGGGGTCGCCGGGCTCCCGGCGGTAGCTGTGGACGACCTCGGCCGTGCCCTGGACGGTGGCGCCCTGCGGCGGCTCGATCCGGGCCTTGCCCGGCTGGAACACCAGCGTGGTGTCCGCCGGTACGTCGGCATCCAGCCGCAGCGTGAGCGTCCAGTGCTCACCGGTGCGCTCGATCGTTCCCTTCGTCAGGCCCTGGGGCAGTTCCACCGCCATGCCGCGCGGGTCCAGGCCGGTCCGGGGTGTGAGGGAGGCGAAGAGCAAGTCCAGGGTGGGGGGCGTGGCCGTCTTGTCATACAGGGACGGCAGCCCGGCGTAGGCGGCGAGCCGGTCCAGCACGGTGAGGACCTTCGAACCGTCGAACACCGGTGCGCCCCAGTCGTACAACGCACCCAGCTGGGTGTCCGGTTCGCGCAGCCAGCCGCCGATCCGGTCGAGGTGGAAGGCGTTCTCGGTGAAGAACGGCTTCTGCGGATCGACGGGGCCGACGTTCCGGTCGGTGCGCACGAGGACGCCCAGGAACTCCAGCAGCTCGTTGACCCCCTGGTTGCCACCCAGGAAGCGGGCGAGCAGGAGGTTGAACAACCGCTCCGGAAAGTTCGCCAGGATAGGCTCCGACCCGGGCAGACTCAGGCCGGCGAGCGCGGTCTTCAGCCCGTCGAAGCCGGAGAGGACGGCATTGATCTGGCCTCCGGCCTGCAGGACCTGCCGCAGGACCTCGTCCCACCGCTCGGCGTCGATCGCCTCCTGCAGTCCCCGCAGCAGCTCGACGAGGAAGCCGACGGACCCGGTGGTGGTGCTCAGCGTGGGCGCGATGGACGCGGCCTGCGCGTCCGTCAGTGGCAGACCCACCTCGGCGAGGAACTCCCGGGCCCCCGCGGGCGTCAGCCCGCTCAGCGGCGACAGCAGCGTCACCAGTTGGCCGACCAGCCCGTCCAGGGTGCCGCGCTCGCCGCTCACGACCCTCCGCCCGGACGGGCGAGCGCCACCGGCACGTCCTGCATGGTGTCCACCGGCAGCAGCGCCTCGGCGACCATCGGGCCGTAGCGTTCGAGGTCGCGGCGCAGCCGGGGACCGGCGTGGTGGACCAGCAGCGGCAGCATCGTCTCGACCAGCTGGGCACGCGTCACCCCGTTGATCACGGTCGGGACGCGGTGTCCGGGCGCACGGACGCCCTGCACGCAGTGGTGGTAGAACGCCGCGCCCTGCATGACCCGCCAGGCGGCAGCGACGGGGCGCACCAAGGTGATGAGCTTCCGCATCTCGGCCCGGTGCTGTCTGATCTTGCCCAGCAGCAGCCGCCCGCGGACACTCGTACGAAGCTCTTCGCGCAGCCGCTCCACGCCGCGCCGCTGGGCAAGCTCGACGGCGGACTTCGGCCGGTCGGGGAAGATGTGGATCATGTCGCCGGCGCTGGGCGCGGTGCCGGACCAGCCCTCTTCGACGGCGGGGATCTCGATCTGGAGGTGGTCGAGCACGGTGCGGATCGGCGTGGCCACACCGAAGAAGCCGACGTGGGCGAACTCCGGCCGGGTCTGGTCAGTCCCCAGATTCCTGCGGATGTCCCAGTGGCGGATGATCATGCCGATGACGAAGTTCTGGTAATTGATCACCACACTGCCCGAGTCGCCCTGCTCGAAGGAGAGCTTCTCGCCCTTTCGGTAGCTGTCCTCCAAGGATTCGCCCGCGACCGGTGTGGGCCTGGGAAGGATCAGGAATTGCCTGAAGGTCGGCAGAATTCCGGCCCGCCGGTCCGACGCGTCCCCACGCTTGTCCATCCAGAGGATCCCGTCGGGGTCTCCGGCGGAAACGGCCGAGGGGAGACCCACCAGAGTTCCCCACTTGAGCCGGCCGTTGACGGCGTTGTACACGCGTACGTACTGCTCGCGACTCGGCAGAGTACCCAGACTGGGCCCCTTGCCGATCCCGAATCCACTGGTGACCGCGCCTTTGATCGGAATGCTGGTCACCGTGTTGCCGGTCTTGACCTGCCACACGTTGTGGAACCGCACACCGGGATCGAGAATCGCGGTGGCGCAGTCCGTCTCGCTCGCCTGGCGCGCCGCGTCCCACTTGAACCCGCCCGTCCACGTGCCGTCGTGGTATCCGCCGACCCAGTCGCCACTCTGCGTGTGCTGCGCTTTCACGTTCATGTCGATGAGCGGCCGGCCGACCCGGTCGCCGCCGGAGCAGCACGAGCTGTAGTCGGGCGAGTAGACCCCCAGGTCGTCGATGACGCTGAAGCCCGGGAACAGCACGTGCGAGCAGGAGAGCAGGACGGGCCTGCCGTTGCGGTCTCGGGCGAAGCACCCCAGGCTTCCCCCCTCGCCTTGGCTGAGTTGAGTCTCGATTTTTGCCCCCGCGGTGATGACCAGCGGCCCCGCGGTGGCTGTGGCCCGGCGTGCGACCACCACATGGGTGGGCAGTCCCAGGACCGTGTCCGGTACGCCGCCGCCTTCCTTCCCCTCATTGACGTACACCCGCCACACCGGCCCGTTGCCCGGGTCGTCGCCGACGCCGAGGCCCACCCCGACCACGCCCGTGACGCTCCGCAGCATCCGGCGCACCTGAGGCAGGATCGCCCGCCATGTCGCGACCGTGCTCATGGTGTTCCCTCCCGTACCGGCTCGGAACGATCGGCATCGGCCGGCGTGGTGCCCGCCACGAGGGTGACGTCGAGGTGCTGCAGCAGCGGCTCGACAGGACAGGCGACACCGTCGCCGTTGGCCGTGGCGCCCCACAGCAGGCCGACAATGCGCAGCTGTTCGTCCAGCAGCGCCGCGCCGGAGTCGCCGGGTGCCGAGAACGCCAGGACGGGATCGCGTGAGCCGACCAGCAACTGCCCGGGTGCCGTCCACTCTCGGCCGTCGATGAGCGGCCGGTCGGGGTAGGCGACATCGAGGAGGGTGCCCTCGGTGAGGCCGGTGGCCGGCCCGTGCTTGCACACACCGTCGCCCGGCTCCGGCCGGGCGACGGCCGTCGGCCAGCCGCGGGCCAGGGCATCCCGCAACCAGTCGGGCTGGTTCCGCGTCCCGCCTAGCTCGATAAGCGCGCCGTCGACGAAGAAGTCCTCGTCGTCGAACCTCACCCGGCCGAGGTGGCCGGGACGGGCGTGCCCCAGCGGGACCGGTTCGGCGGGCCCGGCGTCGTCCCCGCCGGCGGAAGGCGGCAGTGCCCACACGACGTCACCGGCCCGCGCTCCCCCGCCGAGGACGACGTGGTGGCTGGCCAGCAGACAGAGCCGGCCCCGGGAGTCGCGTACCAGTGCACCGGCGACACCCGGCACCCCTTGCGCGTTGACGATCCGCACCCCCGGTGGCGGCACCGGGTCCGGCAGATGTGGCAGATTTGGAAGGTCTGGAAGGTCCAGCAAGGTGTGCAGTGACGTCGTGCGCTGCGCCAGATCCAGCACGTGTTGCTGATGGGCGGCGATGTCGGCACGCAGGGCCGCGCTGCCCTCGGCCAGGAGCACATCGCGCATCGCACGCAGTGCGTCCACCGGCCTGACGCCGTCGATGGCCACGGGCAGGGGCCACATCGGGTGCTCCGCGTTGCGCAGGGCGGTGTTGACGAAGGCCGGCCCCTGGTGGCGGTGCCATGTGACCATCACGCGCCGGTTGTGATGTACCAGACGGCGGACCTCGTCCATGTGGCGGCGGACCAGGGAGCCCAGCTGGCGGCCCGCGTCGCTGCTCTCCAGAGCGGCCCACGCGGCGTGGACCGCTGACCAGTCCACGGGCCTTTCGCCACCCCGCACGATCGGCATGCCCGGAACGGCGACCGCGCGGCCCGCGGTCCCCTGGCCGGGCAGGAGCAGCTCGACGTTCAGGTGCTTGAGCGCGGCGGCGATGAACACGCCCTGCGACCGCCCGGTCAGGATCTCCTCCGGGGCGGTCTGCCCCTTGACCAGGATCGGTTGGAGGACGCCGTTGGTGAGGATGCCCACCACCTTGCGGCTGTCGTCGACGATCGGCGCGCCGGAGTCCCCGCGCTGTGAGAACTTCGCGCCCCGGACGACGAGGGTGGGGCTGCCTGTGGAGCCGCCGACGGTCACGGTCAGACCCGAGTTGGTGAACTGGTCCCTAATCTTCTCCGGAGTGATCGAGGGATCCTGGGTTTTGTACCGCTCCATGTCCAGCTTGTATTCGGTGACCGGCTGCTCCTGGCCCGCGGTCGTCACTGCCTCGACCTCGAATACCCACGCCTGCCCGAGAACGACCTGGCTGCCGACGAACTCCTTGATCTGCACGCGCTTCAGTGCGGTGATCCTGCCGTGGGTGTGCTGGGTCTTCGCACCGTACTTCTGCACCGGAATCTGCCGGTCGGCGGGCAGGTCCGTTTCCGACGGTTCAGCGGCGGACAGCGACCACTCCGCGATGAGGTCCCGCACCCCGGTGAGCTTCCCGATCTTGGGTACGTCGTTGGACGCGTTGGTCTTCGCGTCGAGCCTGATGAGAGAAGCGTCCACGGCGAAGTGGACCTGTCCGATCGTGGCCTTGCTCTGAATCGCCTTATCGTTCAGCGGCTGCAGGGTCCGTGGTACCACCGTGCCGATCGGGTTGTTGCACTCGGCGCCGCAGCATGTGCTCAGCTCTGGCGAGAACACGAGATCGGCGTCCGGCGTTCCCTGCAAGATCACCGGAGGGCCGAGAACATGGGCGCATGTCAGGACGTACCGGCCCTGGCCGCCAGCCTCCCTGACGATCAGTCCGGCTGTGCCATGGTCGTACTGGCCGTGCTTCCCGCGTGTCACCTGTTTGCCCGCGTCAACGCTGGGCGAACTGGAATGCGGGACCGCGCGCCGCCCGATCGCAGCAGTCATCATCGGATCACCTTGCTTGCCGTGGTCGATCGGGTCATCCGTCAGCGTGCACTGCATGCCATTCCAATACGTGTGCATATCGGAGTACAAGCCGCCGAGCGGGTGACACGGGCAAACAGTGGCTGCTGTGAAGGAGGCGACCAGGCGCCTCTTCATTCCGCCGAAGCGTCGGCTGCCTCGCGAGGACCAGAGAGACCTGGAGTGTCCGCATCTGGTGACAACCTGCCCTGGTGAGCACTTTCCCCACGAGTGTGGCGCGTACGAGCGTGATCGTGGTCCGGTCCCCTGCAACAGGCGAGCTGCACCTACTCCCCCATGGAGCAGCACCTCCCACGCAGCTCATCACGGAGGTGGCACTCCTGTGTGCTGAGACCACGCGGATAGCAGTACGCCCGTACCCGGGTCCGTGGAATGAGCACCGGTCCTGCCGCCGGTGCCTCGCAATCCTGCGTGGCGAGCGCCTCCCGCAACCTGCTATCTCGCAGATGCTGCCCGGTTCAGAGCCGGTGCTGCCCTCGTCTTCCGCTTTGCCGCACCTGCCGCCCGAGCACCACGGCCGGCCGATCACCTGGCAGCCCTGGAAGGAACAGCCCTACGCCTCGCACTTGCCACCTGCGTGTGACTACTGCACCGGTCGCACCGCTCCAGCCAGAGGTCGAGCTACCCGCGGTAGGAGTGCGTGGTCAGCGGCCTCGTGCCGTCGGGGTTCATCCGAGGTGCCGGGAACAGCCACCGGCTGCCGCCGGGCCAGCGGTGGAGAACACGCTGCTGCTGGGCGATGATCTCGTTCTCTACTTCCTCGTCGATCGGGACCAGGGCCGCGCTTCATCTTCCGGTTGAGGTAGCGCAGGTAGGCGGCGCCGTCAGCGTCCCGGATGATGCAGTCGAAGGCCAAGTTGCAGGCATCGCCGACCCGCAGCCCACAGCGCATAAAAATCAAGGTCAGCACACAGCCGTCGGGGTTGTGCCAGCGGTCGAGGTTGGCGGGCTGTTCGACTTGGGCCATCACGTGGTCGGCCAGCGCCCGGGGCAGCCGCTTGTCGGGTCGGGGGAAGTCGTCCGGGTAGAAGGTCGCGTTCGCCGGGAGGCTGGGATCCCAGCCGTGGCGGCGCACGGCGTGGAAGAACGCGTTCAGCGAGCCGATGTCCCGGCTGCGGGAATGGGTCGAGCGCGGATCCAGGGCCAGGTCGGCGAGGTAGCGCTCCAGCACGGTCCGGTCCACGCGGGCGAGCGTGTCGACGGCGAGGCGGGGATTGGCCAGGAAGCCGGAGAAGCGGTTGAGGGCCAGGATGTCGATGACGGCCTGGTTGATGCTGCGGGCCGATGCTCAGCCGCCAGCGCACGAACCGTTTGGCCGGCTCGCGCAGCCACAGCTGGGTGATGCGGTCGAACCGCAGCCGAGCCCGGGTGCCCTCGATGCCGAGTCGGCGCAGTTCCCACACGTCGCGCGGGAACTCGCTCTCCCAGCCGCTGCCGTGTTCCGGTTGTCGAGCGCGTCGCGAGTCTCGTGCAGCAGGCAGGTGGGACTTCCAGTCGAAGAACCACTGCGTCGCTGTCCAGCGGCCGATCGCGACGGCGGTGCTCTGGTCGCCCAAGAAACGTGCCCCGCCGGGTACCGAACCCGGTGCGGACCTTCTACCAGCATCGGGGTCAGCCCGGTGCTCCTCTACGACCTGGGGCCTGCCGGGCCTGCTGAACCGGCACATCCAGGTCAGCCCGGAAACCGTTCCCGGCAGTGCGAAGCCGTTCAGTTCGCGAAGGGCGATTTCGTGACTGGACCGCAGCGCTGTGAACGCCTCGACGTCGGAGAGCCCGAAGCTTCGATAACCCGAACCAGCTTCCGAGCGCATCCCATTCCACGCTACTCGCTACGCCAGGCCTCGTCCTGCCATGCGCAGACCGCCGCACTTGCGTGCCCGCCAATCATCTGACCGATGATGTTCTGCCATGGGGCCATCAGCCCTGGCATCTCAAGTCGGCGCCCCTCTTACTTAAGGACGGGGCTGATGGTGCCGTCCTCTACCATGTCGAAGAGGCCCTGGGTCTTGCCGTCTACCTTGGTGTGCTTGGGTCAGTGCTTTGATAGGTTATGCAAGTTCTTGTACCGGCCAACGAATACGGACGCGCCCCGCCAGGACGGCGTCGGCGACCGGCCGGGCGTAGGGGCGGCCGGCGACCACCAGAGGCTGCGAATGGTCGTTCTCCTGATCGACTGGAACGCGAAGGACCGGAGCGCATATGCGGCCTGCGACCCGTCGAACCGCTTGATGAGTTCGATGTAGTACGGCTCGGCGTGCCAGGCGGTGCCGTAAGAGCTCGTTTAGAACACGTACACAAGCGTAGCCACGCAGGGCGCCGTCAGGAGCTCGGGGAGCTCCCACCGTTGCCGCCGGTGATACCTCCGCTGGCGTAGATCGTGGCCTCCTTCGCGGTGGTTGCGATGCCGTCGGTGCCGCTGAAAATGCGTTTGCCCCAGTCGGTCAGGGTGTCGGCCTTGAAGTTGTCGACCATGTCCAGGTAGCCGCCAGTGTTGCCGCTCCAGGACCAGCCCAAGTATCCCAGGCTGAGTTCCTCCGCGGTGGCCATGATCGCGTCCTCGTTGGGGTTGCCGTCGGTGTGCCAGTCGCCGAACTCACCTATCAGGATCGGCAACCCGGCGCTGACGAAGAAGTTGAGGTAGTCCCGCACCGTATCGGCGGCTTCGTAGACCCCGTACATGTGGATCGAGAAGATCGTGTTCCCGTTGGGGTCGTCGTCGAAGACCGTGTGGGCGTGGTTGCGCATGGTACCCGAATAGTCCTGACCCCAGTTGGGGGCGTCGACCATGATGGCGTGGCGAAAGCCGGCGCCTCGCAGCTTCCGGATAGCGGCGCTGGTGTCGGAAGTCCAGCGCTCGTAATCCCTGTTGCCGTGCGGCTCGTTGCCGATGTTGATGACGACGTACTTCTCCTGGCCCTGCAGTGCGCTTTGGACCTTGATCCAGTAATCGGCGGCCTCGGAGAGCGTGGCGGCGCCGCTCACGTCGCCGTAACCGGTGGTGTCGTGCACCTCCAGCACGCAGATCAGCCGGTTCCGCTTGCACAACCGGACGATGGTAGAGACCTCAGCGACGCTGGTCATCGGCCAATGATGGCCGCTGGAGAGCACCACACGGACGGTGTTGGCGTCCTTCGCCTTGATGTCGGCGAGGGAGCCAGTCCGGTCGGTGTACCAAGCGTGAGGATGGTTGACGCCGCGCATCACAAAGTCGTTGCCATTGGCCTCGACGACACGTCCGTTGCTGACGCGGATACCGGTGGCGGCCTCGGCCTCACCGGCGGTTCCGGACGCGGACGCCAGCGATGTGGCCGCCTCCGTGGGCAGCCGATGGTTTGCTCGCTTCTGCATGTTCCCTCCTCAGATATTGCGCTCTCGCCGTAGTCACGGCCGGTGCGCTCGGATGGACGGAGCCCGACCTAACTCCCGCGTAAGGCCAGTGAGCCGAGCTGACTGCTGCCGGAACTCGCGGGCGCGGCATCCTTTCGCTTTTGACGTCATCGACTCGCTACTGGAAGGAGCGGGGACGCTCTGATAACGGCCGGCCATGCCTGCCGGGCGATCAGGCTTGTGGCCCGCAAGGGCGTGCAGATGTGCGGCCGCCGGCTCCTCCCACTGGAGCTGGTGGCCGGAGCCGGCCACCTTGAACATCAGCTTCCGCGTGCCCGGAATGGCCTTGTAGAGGTCTGGGACCGATGGGAACGGGACAGTTCCCGGTGCGCTGTTCACCGTTTTGTCGTGCTCCCCGTACATGATGAGCACTGGCACCTTGTCCCCGAGGATGTTCTTCACCTTCACGCCGGTCTTGTTCCAGCCCCACCAGAAGGCGTTCCGGAAGCGCAGCACTCCGTGGGGCACCCCGTATTTCTTGGCGCCCCAGTTGCTGCCGAACATGTCGCTGTCCATGATCGCGTCCCAGACAGTGTCGACCATGCCGTCCTCCCGCTGCTCCGGGCAGCCAAGCTCCCTGTTCCAGGCCCTCTCGAAGCCCTCCCTGCTGGTCAGGTTCATGGGGAAGCCCCACCTGGCGTCCGTGCTAGCCGACAGGGGCAGTGGGAAGGGTGGGTCCCAGTCGGTACCCGGGGCACTCTCCTGGTAGTTCGGGCCGAAGACCGGCGTCAGCAGGAACAGGCTGCTGACGTTTCCCGAATGCTCGATGGCGTACGGACCGAGCGCGATGACCGCCGCGGACCAGCCCATCAGCGCGACCTTCGAGACGCCGTGCCGCTTCTTGATGTACTTGACGACTGTGTCCACCTCGGACCAGTCGCTGCGCGAATCGCCGAGTTGACTGTCGTGGACGGGGGTACAGACCGACGTCAGCGGGTTGCCGCCGAGGAGCACCTGCTGCTGGGCCTGAGATGTGTTGCAGGGCTGCTGCATCACATCCGGCCGGGACGAGCGGCCGTTTCCCTGAAGGTCCATGGCGAACACATCGAAGCCCGCCCTGGCCAGCGACAGCATCCAGTTGTACTTCCCCGTGCCAGATCGGCGCTGGGCAACACAGGGATGCTGCGGCCGTGCCGCATGAGCACGGCCGTCCGGTCGCCGCCCGGTCGGGTGCCGTCGCGCTCCCGCACGAAGAGATTCACGGTCTGGCCACTATTGATAGGGAGCTTGGAGATGTGGGGTACCGCGTGGTCGGTGGTGGTGATTGTCATGTTTCGGCGTCCGTTCTTGCGGGTCGCGGCACCCGGGACCTGGACAGCTATCGGGGTGGCTACTCCTGGTCGGAAAGGCATGTCCGGCAGTAGTCACTGCGGTTTGCGGTTCTGGGGGCCTGTACCGTCACATCTATTTCGATTCCAGGCATCGGGGACTCCTAGTGAGCCCCTCATAAAAGTGGGGCTCCAAACCTGTGGCCATGCGCTGATTATGCAGTCCTATTTAAGGGATGACTCCGTTGCATACGTTGTCGCAGCAGTCATGGCGCCCCGTTCCTAGCTCAAGGCGAGATCCATTGCGTCTACGAGGTCGGCCATCGCCACGACAACGATCGAATCGGGATGGCGCACCGAACATCTCTCACTGCATCACACCCAACATATGGGGTGCAAATGGAGTAAATGTGGTTGATCGGTCGAAAATTAGCACATAAACAAGTGAAACTGGAACCAATAACTGAGCATTTTCAGCGTTGACGCTCCAGGGTGAGGATGGCTGCAGCGATGGCGGTCATGCGGTTGGGGCTGCAGCGGGCTCTGCGGAAGATTCGCCAGGACTTCAGCCTTGCGATGCTTCGTTCGACCGGTGCCCGCGCCGCTGAAAGGGCCCGGTTGATCGTCCGCTGGGTCGTGGTGAGGTCCCGGCCGGGAAGCCGTCTGATGGGTGTGGTCACCCAGGGGCCGGCGCCGATGTAGGCGCGGTCGGCGAGGACGGGAACGCCCTGGCGTTCACAGATCCGGATGATGCGGTGGGTGCGGGCCGCGGTCAGGTCATGGGTGCGGCCCGGCAGCGCGGGTGAGATCCACAGCAGCTTGCCCGTGGGGTCGGCGACGACCTGCACGTTCACGCTGTGACGGCGGTGCTTCTGGGAGAAGTCGGCCCGGCTGTCGCCGACGCGGTCGCACTCGGCGAGCGTCCCGTCGAGCAGGACGTGATCGGGATCGGCCTCCCGCAGGACACGCAGCAGTCCGGGTGCCCGGCCGGACAGGTGCTGGACGACGGCCTAGACGTAGGCGTGGGCGGTGCCGACGGATATACCGAAGCCGGCGGCGATCTGCGCGAGCGTGTCGTGCTGGCGAAGGTAGACCAGGCCGACGAGGGCACGCTGGTGGGGCGGGAGCTTGCAGCGTCGATCCCCCTCACGGGTGACGATGAGCATCGATACCCACTCGACCAGGGTGTGCGGCAGATCGAGTACGGCAGAATAGGGAACCAACGAGGCTCCTGCGCTGATGAGTTGAGACGCCGAACACCTCTTTTAACGGCGCAGGGGCCTCGTGTGTTGCGGCACGTCAGCCCGTCACCTGATCAGTGTGACCACTCTGAAAGAGCTCACTGGTCGGCCCGGCCCTGAACAGGCAGCGGGTACTCTTCCTGCTGGGCGACGTGATACATCAGAAGTATCCCAAAGGGCATCGGATCTTTACGTCCGGAGACGATTGTGGTTGCGGTGGATGAAGTGCTCGGTTCACTGAATGAGGCCGAAACTTCCCTCACGGCCAGGCTGGCCATCTCCCGATACGCGCGGTTCGCCCTCCTCCCGGGGCCCGGTTGGTGGCAGGAGTCGCTGCCGCACGGCTTCCGTGAGGCCATGACCGAGGCGATCCACTGGGGCGAGGCCGTGCCGGACGCACGTGCGATCGCACGCCTGGAAAGCCTCGCTGCCGAGGCCATCGCGCTCGTCGACGAGACCCCCGCGGGAGAGCTGTACTACCCGTACCAGGCCACGACCTTCGTGAGCGGCGTCTGTTGGGGGCTCGGGGAAGGCGTGGGCCATCCCAAGTTCCTCGGGCGGCTCTGGGAGGACGCCCTGCGCTATGCGGGGCACGTCGACTGGCAGTTGCGTCAGAGCCGGATCCCGACCGGAACCCAGGACCCGTTCCAGGCGCTGGAGCGGACACTGTGGCTGCGTCATGCCCGGCTTTCCGGGAGCGAGGACGAGACTTACAGGGAATTGACCGCATTCTCCCGGGAGGTTGCAGGGGAGTACATCGACGCCCTGCGGTGTGCGCTTTCGGAAGCGGCGACCGCCGACTTCATCCTCGTCCTCGACGCGGCGGACAAGCCGCGGTTCGAGGGGATCGTCGAAAAGTGGACAGGGGCACAGAGGGCGCGGTTCGACGAGTGCGTCTACCCAGGACGCATGGCGGACGCGGACCGGACTTTCTTCGAGAGCCCGGCGTTCCTCTACCTCTGGGGTGTCGACGAGACCGAAGTCGCGGCTCTTCTGCGTGAAGCCGGGGTCTCCCGGGTGCACGTGGACGTGCGTGCCCAGGACGGCTCCGTCATCGTGGGGGAGGCGTTCGTCGCCGATCCGGTGAAATCGGTGACGTCCTGGTGAGGGTGAACACCACCCGCTGAGGGAAAAGACTCCGCCGGTCCACCGGTTGGGCCGACACGGGATTGGCACTCGGCCAAACACCGCCGACACGGCGGGAACGTCCAGGTGGTCACCAATCCTGCCGGTGAGGTGCTGTGGATCTCACCCGCGCTGCCGTGCCGCACCCACGACCTGACCGCGGCCCGCACCCACCGCATCATCCGGATCTGCGAACGCCAGGGTGTCCCGGTCCTCGCCGACCGCGCCTACCAGGGCGCCGGCTCCTGGGTCACCACCGGACTCAAACGCCCACCGCACGGTGAACTCACCATCACCCAGCGCACCGTCAACCGGGCCCTGGCCGCGGCCGGGCACCGGTCGAACACGGCATGGCACGGCTGAAGGCATGGCAGATCTTCCGCAGTTCCCGCATCAGTCCCCATCGCATGACCGTCATCGCCAAAGCTGTCCTCACCCTGGAGCGGCAACGCTGAAAACGCTCACTGTCCCGTAGGGTTCCGTGGTCGGTGGGCGTCAGAGGAAGGCCAGCGGGACGTCCTTTTCGATGCAGAGCCGCAGGACGCCCGCCAGTCTCAGAGTCCAGCGACGAGACGCCCGGTGTAGCCCAGCATGACGGTCCAGAACAGACCGGTGTACCCGCGCTCGCCGACCTTGTAGTTGAACCGCCGGCCCAGGAACGTCGCGATCAGCATGAGGGGCACGCACGCCAGGGCGACGAGGTAGTCCCCGCCGGTGAGCAGGGCCGCGTCCGTCCAGACCGCCGTCTTGGTCACGTCCCCGACGAGCGAGACCAGGGACAGGGCGCCCACGAGGTGCATGCGGTCCAGGTCCAGCGCACGGACGGCGAGTCCCTTCAAGGGCCCCGACGTGCCGCTGAACCCGGAGGTCGCGCCGGACGCGAACGCCAGCAGCGGGGAACCGACCCGCCGGAAGCGGGTGAGGTCGAGGGACTCGACGAGGAACGCGAGCACGAAACCCACGATGACTGCGATCGTCACCCACCGCTCCGGTGCCGAGACGAGCAACTTGGCCCCCAGGAAGGTTCCGGCCGCGACGAGCACGATCACCGGCACCGCCTTCCGGAAGGGCAGGCTGCTCCGGTACGCGAAGACTTTCACCACGTTGTTGGCGGCCAGAAGCAGCGCCGCCAGGGCCACCCCGGACTTGGTGCCGAGCGTGAGGGCCAGTGTCGGTACGAGGATGAGACTGCCTCCGAACCCTGCGGAGGCGGACAGCGCGAACGCGGCGAAGACCGCCACGAACACGACCAGAAGCAGATACGGCTCCATCGGCGCTCCTCAGTCGGTCGGCCTCCCACCACCACACCCCCGTGCCGCGTACAGGCAGTCCCGTCGTCGCCGTCGGCGGCGCGCGCGGTGGGACCTTCTTCCTCCACGATGGAACCGCCCATGCCGACGCGCCACAGGGCGGCAGTCCGGCACTTGATCGTCCGAGGCAACCAAATCCCCTGGGGCCGCACCCTGTTCCGCCCGTAGCACGTCTGTGGCGGATGGCCTCGGCCCATGCTCCACTCGGTCCTGGGGAATCGTTTCGGCCTACCCGCACGGGTGACCCGTCCCCTCGATCACGCAGCGTACGGCTCGATCCGGGGCACAAGTGTCACGCCGGTCGAACGCTCCGCCGCGAGGGAATCCGACGCATTGCTCCTGCCATCCCTGCCACCGAAGGTTCCAGATGGACGCTGACCCGAGGCGTGTCGACGCTGCCCCGAGGCGGGTCGTCGTCGTAGGAGACTGCCCGCTCATACGTCTCGGCATCGTCCAACTGATCAACGGAGAACCGGATCTCCTCCTGGTCGCGGCCGTGTCCTCCGTCGAGGAGCTCGACGCGCACCCCGTCAACGCGGACATGACGGTGCTCAACCTCCGCCTCGCCACTCTCGAACTGGCCCGTACCGTCTCCCGGCTCTGCGCCGGCGGCTACGCGGTCGTCGTCGTCTCGGCCGCCGCACACATCGACCTCGCCCCGACGATCCGCGCCGGTGCGCTCGGTTGTCTGGACAGCCAGGCCGAGTAGGCTGAGCTGCTCTCGGCCGTCCGGGCCGTCGCGGCGGGCGAGACCTATGTGCCGGGCCCGCTCGCCGTCCACCTGCTCCTGACGCCCCTCCCTCTCACGGACCGCGAACGGGAGATCCTGGGGCGGGTCGCAAGCGGCGACACCGACCGGGAGATCGCCGCCCTGCTCGGCATCAGCGAGCACACGGTGCACTCGCACCTGGACCGGCTGCGCGACAAGATCGGCGTCCGTCGAAGGGCCGATCTCACCCGCTTCGCCATCGAGTACAGCCTCGTTCCGCCCACACCCGGCCGGGGTAGATCTACCCACCCGACACGGGGCGATTAGGGCCTTGGCAGAGCACGCACCCTGACCAAGAATGAATCTGGACGACCGAGAGGCCACACGGCGCTGAGCGGCTGCCCTTCCGGTCCGCGAACGCGCCGACGTCCCCCAGAACGCCACGTGTACGAGCGCCGATTGGCCGCGCTCCCCGGGGCGTTCTCCTCAAGGGCTTCCTTCTCCTTCATCCGCACCTCAGCGGGGAGGTCGAGTTGATACGCAAACCGGCCGGTGTCCCGGACGACTCGGAAGACGACCGCGCGGCGCGTCGGCTGGAAGAGTTCCAGCGGGCCAGAGAGCCCCAGGGCGAAGGGACCGGCGACGAGGCCGAGACGGACAAGACGGCTGAGACGGCCGACACGGCTGAGACCGCCGAAGCGGATGAGACCGCCGAAGCGGATGAAAAGGACGACGCGGCGCCGGAGGAAGAGACCGACACCTCCAGGGCCGCGTCGGACCCCGAGGCCTCCCCCGGTCCCCCCGAGGGCCGGCCGACCGAACCGTGACGCGGGACGTCGACGGCACGAGGAGAACGACGATGCGTGGGAATCCCCAGGACAGAACGGTCACGAAGGCCGATCACGAAGAGTTCCCCGGCGGCAAGGCGTTGGCGCGCCTCATGCTCGAACTGGCCCGCACCGGCCACGCGGACGCGGCCGTGGAAGCGGCCGTCCACGCCCGCCCGGACCTGGACCATGCGGCGGCCCAGGACCTGCTCGAAAGCGTGACGGGCCCCCAGGGCGGACCCTCCGGCGGCCAAGGCGACGGAGACGACGGCGAGCCGGCGGGCGAGGGAGGATCCGAGGCCGGGAACGAAGGAGGCAACGAAGGCGGGAACCAAGGCGACGGCGAGGGAGCGGGCCAAGGGAACGCCCAGTCCGCCAAGCCCCCGCCCTCCGGCGGCGGCAGCCAGCCTGGCGGGGGGACGGAGCAGCTCGCCGCGAACTACATGGCCGTGGCCGAGACGCTGTCGCTGACCCCACCGAGCCCCGCCGGCCCCAACTGGCGCTCGCTCGGGCCCTGGACGATACCCAACGGGCAGACCTACGGCTCCGGCAGCGGCGCTCGGATCAACGCCTCCGGACGCGTCTCCTCCGTGGCCGTCGACCCCGGCAACGCCAACCACCTCCTGGTCGGAGCGGCCCACGGCGGCATCTGGGAGAGCCACAACCGCGGGCAGTCCTGGGCCCCGCGCACCGACCACGCGGCGACCCTCACCACGGGTGCCATAGCCTTCCACCCGACCGCTCCGGCCACCGTCCTCGCGGGCACGGGCGAAGGCGACTGGTGGTCCGGTTTCGGCACGGGCATCCTCCGGTCCACCAACGGGGGATTCAGCTGGGCGAGCCTGTGCACCGCCCCGTTCGTCGGCCAGGGCTTCTACGACCTGGAGTTTGACCGGGCCACCCCCACCCGGCTCTACGCAGCGACGACGGGCGGCCTCTACGTCTCCACGGACAGCGGAGCCACCTGGACCCAGCGGCGCACCGCGACGACCTGGTCGGTCGCGGTGGCCCCGTCCGGCGCCGAGGCACTCGCCGCCTGCCGGGACGGCCTGTTCCGGGCCACCGACGGCGGCGTCACCTGGAACGCCGTGACCCTGCCGAGCGCGCCCGCGACCTACAGCAGGTTCGCCGTGGCCCTCGCCCCCTCCGACCCCACCGTCGCCTACGCGTGGGGCGCCGGGACCACCGGCTATCTGGCCCGACGCGCCGGGGGCACCTGGACCTCGATCGGCGCACCCACCGGGGTGAACATCGGCCAGGCCTGGTACGACTGGTTCCTCGCCGTCGCACCGGACAACGCCGGCCAGATCTACTGCGGAGCCATCAGCGCCCATCGGGGAGACCTCTCCGGCACCACCTGGACCTGGACGGACATCGCCAGCAAGGCATCGCCCGGCCAGTCCATCCACCCCGACCAGCACGCCATCGCCTTCGAACCGGGCCAGCCGCAGGTCGTCTACATCGGCAACGACGGCGGCCTCTACCGCAGCCCGGACCGGGGCGTCACCTGGCAGCACCTCAACAACGGCCTGGAGATCACCGAGTTCGAGTACATTGCGCAGGACCTGGGCTCCTCCCGCTGGCTCATCGGCGGCACCCAGGACAACGGCACCGAACGGTGGACCGGTTCGCCCACCTGGCTGCACTCGCAGGACGGCGGCGACTGCGGGGTCAACCGCACCGACCCGCGTACGGTGTTCCACAGCTTCTACAACATGGGCGTCGAACGTTCCACCTCCCGGGGCGACTGGGGCAGCTGGTCCTGGTTGCCGCCGCCGGTCCCCTCCGGAGAAAGTTCGCTCTTCTATCCGCCGTTCGAGTCCAGCGCCACCAACGGCAATACGGTCGCCCAGGCCGGCGCGGCCCTCTACGTCTCCCGCGACAACTGCACCAACTGGACGCGGCTGGCCTACCCGACGGCCGGGACCGCCTCCGCGATGTACATCCCGACGGCGGACCAGGTGTACGTCGGCACCACCGACGGCCGGCTCTACGTCACACGATGGAACGGCACCGCGTGGGGCACACTCACCGCGCTCACGACACCCCGCGCCAACGCCTGGGTCAGTGACATCCACGTCGACCCGACCGACACCAACCGCATCTGGGTGACCCACACGACGCGCGGCGGCGGCCGGGTCTGGCGGTCGACCGACGGTGGCACGAACTGGGCCGACCGCACGGCCGCACTCCCGAATCTGCCCCTGAACGCCATCGAGGTGCACCCGGGCAACCGCGACCGCGTCTGGGTCGCCGCCGATCTGGGCGTCTACCAGTCCGTGGACGGCGGTGCCTCCTGGCAGATCTTCTCCAACGGCCTACCCAACGCCTTCGTCGGCGACCTGCTGTACCACCGGCACGCCAGGACGCTCCGCGCCGGCCTGCGCAACCGGGGCGTCTGGGAGATCCCGGTGGACGGCTGGATGACCCAGCCGGTGTGCGGCGTCCAGTGGACGGGCACAGTCGCGGCCAACTCGACCCGTCGCTACTTCACCTGGGGCTGGCCCGCCACCTGGCACGTCCTGTGGACGGTCATGCCCACCACGATCCGCCCAGGTGCCGAGGAGGTGACCTGGAAGGTCCAGGTGGAACGAGGGGACGCCGAGTACGTCGCGTACTGGGTCTCCGTCACCAACCTCACCCCCGTCCCGGTCGCATTCGAGGGCCGGTTCGCCGCGCATCACGATCGAGATCGACGGCGCCGCGGAGCAGCCATCCTCCCAGGATTGCCCTCCGCCGGTGCCGCGGCCCGAGCCCGTGGCGGGGGTGGACATGGGGCCCGCCCCGAACACCGGCGGCACCTCCACCGGCCAGCCGCCCACCTCGGCGGGACAGCCGCTGCCTTCCACCGACCAGCCGTACCCGACCGACACCTCGTCGACCTCCACCGACCAGGCGGTCGGCGCGGCGCCCACGATGTGACCCGCGCTCTGGGGGCCGCGGACGGCGTCTGCGCCGAACGGGTTCTCACGCCCCGCCCCCCGCCTGTCGGGCGGGGGCCACTCCCGGCCGACGACTACGGTGCCGTCCGTGGTCCCCATTGGCGAGGAGACGTTCCCCGGCGGTGTCCTCCACGGAGGCACACGGGGACATGGACGAGGACCGCATCGCGCAGCTGGAGAAGCTGGGCATGGTCTGGAGCCACTTCGACGTCGCATGGGAGGAAGGTCTCGCAGCGGCGCGCGGGTGGGCCGAGGTGAACGGGCACCTCCTGGCCCCGCTCGACGCCACCTACCAGGGCTACAAGGTCGGCATCTGGCTGAAGAACGCACGGGCCGCCGCCCGGAAGGCCGCCGAGATCGAGCAGCGGCGTGCCGAGGGCCTGCCGGTGGAGTCGTCGGCCGGGGCCCTGTCGGACGAGCGGCGCGAGCAGCTGGAGGACATCGACCCGTCGTGGTGCCCGGCCTGGCCGGTGGAATGGCAGCGCGCCTTCCACCTCGTCCGGCTCCACCTGGAAGAGGCCGGCGGCACGCTGCCGACCGAGCCCGGCAAGGTGATGCACCAGGGCGAGGACCTCGGGCGGTGGGTGCGGGCTCAGCGGCTGGGCTGGGACAAGCTCACGACCGTGCAGCAGTGGATGTGCGAACACGTCCTCGGAATCGAGCCCGCGGCCGAGGAGGAGAAGCCGCAGCCGCGCCGTACACAGGCCGACAAGTGGGCGATGAATACGAGGCCGCCAAGCAGTTCTACGAGCGTGAGGGGCATCTTCAGGTCCCCAGGAAGCACGTCGAGCGGATCGTCGGCGAGGACCAGGAGGAGCGGGAGCTCCGGCTCGGAGCGTGGGTCGGCAACCAGCGCAGCAGAGCCGCAACGCTTGATGGACGTCGTCGTCACCGCGGCCGCCGCGCTCGCGGCCGGCTATCTGCACCGAGCGAAAGGCGCTCCCGTGCTAGGAGCCCTCCCGGACCAGGACGGCCCCTTCCAAGATCACGCGACTGTGTCCGCGCGGTGGGGAACCGATGGACGGTGATGCCGGGATCGGCCGGCATCACCGTTCAGAGAGGAACCGCACGATGGAGCAGTCTGAGCTGGAGAGCAAGATCCAGAAGCTGGAGACGGGTCTGGCCGTCCAGGAGGCGGCCATGGCCGGGGCGCAGTCCACACAGGCGGCGGCGCAGGCGGGGATGACCTCGACGTTCACCGCGACGCAGACAGGGACGTGGGCGGTGATGGCCACCGGCAGTGTCGCACTGCTGGTCGGGATCTTCCTCGGAATGGCCATCGCCAAGGACTGACGGCCCCTCCCGCCCTACCGGGAGCCGCCGTCTGGCTTTGCGCCGCCCCCTGCCCGGTCTCACGTCCGGTTGGGGGGCGGCTCGCTGCAAGGGGCCGCGGCGGTCCAGCAGCAGATCCCGGCGGTCCGCCTCACACGGTGAATATTCCCCTGGGGCCGACGGGCATGACCACGCAAGTCCCGGGATCACCCATATGCGGGCTGCTGGCACGTCCACACGACGCCCAGCACCCCAGGCCGCGGTGAAGCCCTGCGCCTCTTGGCGGCTTGCTCTCCTTCGTGCTGTGCGAAGTCAGGAGCCGTCGTAGTGATCGCGGCTGCCGGACTTGGCCAGCCCTCGGCTGATCATGTAGCCGACGGTGAGGATCACGATGTAGAGCCAGGCTTTGTCGGCGCGGAAGTAGTCGGTGTGGCCTTCTTCGGTGCCCACCAGCATGGAGGCGATCAGGACCGCGATGACGGAGGCGATGTAGACGAAGAACTCCGTGGTCTTCAGGGCCGACTTCGTCTCGGTCGACAGCCGGCGGGTCCGC
Organism: Streptomyces lateritius; assembly: GCF_014649715.1. Taxonomy (GTDB): domain Bacteria; phylum Actinomycetota; class Actinomycetes; order Streptomycetales; family Streptomycetaceae; genus Streptomyces; species Streptomyces lateritius. Next base: position 63,545 of record NZ_BMTO01000022.1, on the reverse strand, counting down.
TGTCCGGTGACGTCGCCACCGGTGCGGTGGCCAGGGGTGCCGGCCGGGTTCGCAGTGGTCATGGCAGGTGTCCAATCCGTTGTGCGAAGCACGTAGTGCACTCCACGAGTCAGGATCACGCCAAGATCAGCGCCGTCCCACCCTGGCGACTACCCCAAATGCGCGATGTAATCGCCACATAAGAGATCCGGGCTTCCGTGCACCGCAGGCGCCCCGCCACGGCCTATTGCGCGGTGGCCGTGTCCTGGCTGCGGGCGTGCGCGGCGAGGGCGTCGGCGGCGGTGGGGTAGGCGGGCAGCAGGGCATCGAGCCCGGTGAGGCTGAGCAGTCGCTCCAGCCGGTCGGGGACGGCGGCGAGGGTCAGGCTGCCGCCTGGTTCCTTGGCGCAGCGGAAGATGCCGACCAGGGCGTTGAATCCGGAGGAGTCGCAGAAGGTGACGGCTGCAAGGTCCAGGATCAGGTGGCGGTGGCCCTGCCCGATCAGGGTCAGCCCCTGCGCGCGCAAGTGGGGGGCGGTGGCGATGTCCAGATCACCGGCAATTCCTGCCAGGACCAGATCACCGTCGGTGTGCTGCGTGGTGAGGCGGAAGTCGGTCACGGTCGGCTCTCCGGCATCTCGCCGGCGGGGGCGATGGTGTGGGCGTTGGCGGTGACGCCGTCCACAGAGGCGTCGGCGAAGGGAACGGACAGGGCCAGCAGCGCGACGTCGTCCCCGGCGCCGTAGGGTGTGGCGTCGATGAGGGCGACGGTGTCCTCGATGACCGCCGTCGCGCCGACCGGTGCGGTGCGGGCGGCGAGGAAGCCGGTCAGGCCCTCTTCCCCGATCATTTGCCCATCGGCGGTGCGGGCCTCGGTCAGCCCGTCGGTGTACAGCAGCAGACCTTCGCCCGGGGCGAGACGGAAGGTGTGGGAGGCGAAGTGCGCCTCGGCCAGCGCCCCGATGAGCATGCCGCCCTTGGGGCGCACCGCTTCGACCACACCGTGGCCGCGCAGGTGGTACACCGGGGGATGCCCGCCGGTGGCCACCGTGACGGCAAAACCTTCCTCCTCGTGCGGCTCAAGGATGCCGAAGACGGCCGTACAGAAGCGGGTACCGACGGCCGGCTCCAGCAGCAGCGCCGTGTTCAGCGAGGTGAGCACTATGTCGGGGTCCGGGTCTATCAATGCCGCGGCGCGCAGCGTGTAGCGGGTCAGGGACGTGACTGCGGCGGCCTCGGGGCCCTTGCCGCACACATCCCCGAGGAAGAACGCCCACTTCCCCCCGCCGAGGGGGAAGACGTCGTAGAAGTCGCCGCCCACGTCCCTGGGGGAGGCGGTGGCGTAGTGGCAAGCCAGCTCCAGACCCGGCACCACCGGCAGAGCCGGCGGCAGCAGGGTGCGCTGGAGGGTGGAGGCGAAAGCCTGGATAGCGGCCGTGTCCCGCTCCGCGCGCTCGCGGGCCTCCTCCTGCTCCCGGCGCCGTTCCTGCTCCACGCGCAGGGCGTTCAGCGCCGACAGGCGCATCTCCATCTCATCGAGGACGATGGCGGCCAGGTCCGCGAGGGTGGCGGTGTCGTCCTCGGTGATCAGGCGCGGGCGGGTGTCGAGGATGTTGACCGTGCCCAGCCGGTGCCCGTCGTGCGTGATGATCGGAGCGGCGGCATAGAAGCGCACCCCCATCGGCCCGGTGACCAGACCGTTGGAGCAGGCGACCGGGTCGGTGAGCGTGTCGGGAATCACCAGGGTCTCGTCCGACAGGATCGCCGAGCCGCACAGACCCGGCTCCCGGCTGATCTCGCTCACACCCTCCAGCCCGTGCGCGGCCTTGAACCAGATCCGGTCCTCATCCACGATCGTCACGCTCGCCACCGGCACCGCGAACAGCCGGGCCGCCATCGCCGCAACACGGTCGAACGCGCCGTCCGGCGGGGTGTCGAGAATGTCGTAGCGGCGCACCGCCTCGATGCGGGAGGCTTCTCCCGCCGCGCTGGGCGCCCACCGCCCCGGCTTACCGCCGTGGACGGCCGCGTGTCCCTCTTGCGGCATTGTTTGCCTCTCTTTGCGCGCCGGTCCGATGACCAGCGCTGCAGGGCAGGATAGTCCGGGCCGTCTGATTGCTGCGCCCACCATTCGAACCAGCCTCAGCGACCATGATCAATCTCAGCGCCAACCACGGTTCCATCGATCCAGTCCGTACATCGAGCGCTTGGAGGCGTTCGTGGATCAGCACCGCGCCCGCCTGGAGGAGCTGCTGCGGGCGTACGGGCCGGGCAACACACCCGCCTCCCACGGCCGGTACGCGCTGATGGGGCAGCCCGAGACCCTGTTCATTCTGGAGCGGATGGAGGCCGTTCCGATGCTCCTGCGCGGGCTGTAGGAGAAGGAGCTGGTGACCGTCTTCCTGGACGACCTCGAGTTCGCGTGGGGGCCACTATCCGGCTCAGCCGGTGAGCAGCCGGGAACGACCAGCGGGGCCGGGCAGGGTGATCCCGTCCGGCCCCGCTGTCGTCGGGTCAGCCGAAGTCGAGCGCGGGCTTGCCCAGGGTGACCTTGGGCTTGCCCGCGCCCGCCGGCGGCGTGCCCGGCTCAGCGGCGCAGACGTGAGAGCCAGCCGGCCTTTTGCTCGGGCACGGCCTGCTCTTGCTCCTGGTCCTGGTCCTGGTCCTGGTCCCGGCGGATCGCGCCCGGCCAGGTTTCCTCCCAGTCGTTCTCGTGCCGCTGGTCGCAGTCCCCGCACAGCGTCGGTCGGGATTCCTGGGTCGTACCCCAACCGACGCGCTCGGTCGCCCTCCACCGTTCGTCGGTGAACTCGGCACCGCACTCGGTGCAGACGGGGCGCCGGGTGTTCCGCCGGAAGTCGTCCCACCCCGCTCCCCCGCGCTCCGGTTCTCGGTGCTCCAGCGTGCGGGCCGCCGGGCTGGCGGCGGCCGCGGTGGCCGTCTGCTTGCAGCCCTCGCACAGCTGCGGGTGGCAGTCCTTCGGGGTGCCCCAGTCGGTCGCCTGTGCCGCCCACCGTTCGTCGGTGAACTTCGCCCCGCAGCCGGCGCACACAGGACGGCGCGCCTCACGCTCGGCTGCCTGCTTCGCCGCCTGCTCCTGCGCCGCCCGCCGCATCTGCTCCTGGTACATCTCCTCACAGGCCCGGTACTGCGCCTGCGCGCAGGCGCGGGCAGCGTCGAGGCGTGGGTTGCCGATCGCCTCCAGCAGGGGCTGCGGGCCGCTGCGTCCGAAGCGGGCGAACACCGGGCCGGCCGGGCCATGCTCACGCAGCTGGTTCAGCCCGACCACGACGATCGGGATCTTCTTGTGTAGCGGTGATGGCCTCCCTCGTCCCGCTCCCCCTGCCACAGGTGCCGGGTGAGCTCCATGAGCCGCGGGACCGTGCGGTTGGGGTTGCGCTCGCCAAGCCGGTTGAACACCAGCAGCACCGGCGGATAGGGCTGGTCCGCACGCGGGTCGGTGGGGACCATCCAGCGGGTGCGCCACATCGGGCGCTCCTTGCCATCGGTGTCCTTCACCTTCCGCCGGAAGAACCGCGCGTACTTCTCCAGCTTGTCGGCGAGTTCCTCAGCGGTCTCGTGGCAGTTGTCGACCTCGATGAACAGCAGCGGCACCCCGTCCTGCGGGGCGGTGAGAACCAGGTCGGCCTGGGCACCGCCCTTGCCGGGCGCGTTCCAGGTGCCGGTGGCGGGCAGCGATACCTCGGTCCAGAACGAGGCGATCGTGCCGATCCCGTCCGGTGAGTCGACGGCGGCCTGGGCGGCGGCCTGAACGTGTGGCGAGTCGACGGTGAGCCTGGCCATGTTCGGCTTCGGGCGCAGCAGGGCGATGACGGTCTCGTTGACGGACATCGGGTGGGACGCGCCGCTGGAGCCGGCGCCGCGTGCGGTGGAGCCCATCTCCCCCGCCGGGCGCCGCAGCTCGTAGGAGGCGGCCTGCAGGCCCTTGGTGGTCTGGTTACGCAGGGAGTCGCCGGTCTCGGTGGATCCGCCGTTCTCGGACAGGCCGTGCTTGCGCATGTCGGAGAGTGCGCCGGTGTGCGAGGCGGTGCGGGCCTGCTTCTGCTTCGACGGCGGTTCCTTGTCGGCGTGCCGGAAGCTCAGATGCGGAGCGCCGATCCGCTGGATCTGATCAGCCGTCGCCACCTTCAGCGCCCCGAGCACGCGCAGCACGTCGCCGCGGTAGCTGTTCGTCGACCCCGCCGGGTTGTTCTTCCGCTTCCCCACCATCAGCTCTGCCCCCTCGTTGCTCGCGACCCGCCGCCGGCCGACCGCCGCCGCTGCCGCTGCCGCTGGCCGCGTCCGGCCTGGGAGGACGTCCGGGCCCCCCAGAACCCGATGCTCTCCTCCACTACGGACATATTGAGGAGAGAAGAGGGTTGTGACGGCGCAGTTTTCACGCCGACTGCAGCCCTGACAAGGAGTTTTCCTCCGACCTCGGGTGCCGGGCACCAAAGGGGGTTCCTGAGTGCCTTCCGAAGTGGGCACCCAGGGAACCCCCTTCGGCTTGCCCGCCACGGGCCGACCTTCCAGTGTGATCGGCCCGAGCGGTGCCGCTGACCGGCCCTCGGGTGGGTGGTCGTCATCGTCTCGTCTCCTTCGCTGCCCCGGCCGGGGTGGCCGTTGCGAAGGAGCAGCGTGCAGCCGACCCCCTTGTCCGCAGGTAGACGCGGGTGAAACGGGCCGCCGGCTCAACGAGCGGCGCCGCGCCCTCCTCGTTCTCGAGTTCTTCGGCCCGGTCCTAGAACGAGGCCATCGTCTCCAGTCAGGCGGCGAGCGCCACAGCGGCCCGCGGGTCAAACGCGGCAATTTGGGGAGGCCGCCCCGAGCGCCCGCGCGTGCGTCGCCCGCTCCGGGCTGTCCCGATAGACGAACGAGGCGAAGACGCTGCTGCTCACGCTCAGGTGCCGCTTTGGGCTACGGCCGCCATCGCGGGCGGCGGGCGGGTCAGCCGCTGGAGGGCTGCACGCCTTCCCCGAACCTCGGCACGTCGGCCGGGTGACGGCCACCCCGTCGCCGAGCACGCCGAACATTCAGCCACCGCTCCGCCCCAGTGCAGGCCGTTCGGCTGCGCACCGCCCGAGCCGAGGTCTTCTGCCTCATCGAGACCTTCAACTACCGCCGTCGCCTGCGCATGCACCGAACTTCCAGGCTGTCTCGCCCCGGCCGAGAACAGGCAGCAGCATCAGCACTCCCTCGCGGCACAACGACCATGTCCGAGCCAGCGGAGAAACGCCAGGTGCTCACTCGCCTGCGTGCGGCCGCGCGGGGGCTTGGGCTGTGATCGGTGCGCATTCTTGTACGTACCGGCCGAGTACGCCGAGCATGGTCACCTCACTGCCGAGCAGCAGGCGTTCGACCAAGCCGATCAGCTCCCGGCCACCGGGGCCCGCCGAGTAGGCCATCAGCGCGGCCCCGATCAGGGCGATCCACGACAGGACGCGCAGCCATCGAACTGTTCGCACCGCATGCGGTTCGGCGGAGAGCCGCCGGGCGAGAAGGAGCCCGGCGGCCGGGAGTGCGGCGAACGCCGCGATGGAGGCATAGCGGTGCACGTACGCGGACCCGCTCAACTGTGTGGTCAGCGGATCGGTCGGCACCACAGCCGCGACCACGAGTCCCAGGCCCCAGACGGTCAGCAGGGCTGAGGGAAGACCGCGCACGGGCACGCATCGCCCCCTCGCCACCGTCAGGAGTACCAACGAAACCGCACCCAGCAGGGCCATGGTGGTTTCGATCGGACCACCGCGGTCCAGGGCAGCGAAGTCGCTGACGGTCAGGAAGAACGGACTGAGGTCGGGGTCCGTGTCCGAGGGGGACCACAAGGCTGCGCCCACGGCCAGAGCGACGGCGGTCCAGACTGTCGGGGCGAGTAAGGGGCTGAAGGCGCGGCGTCCTGGTGTGATCATGGTCTGTATTCTCTGGTCCAGCGACCCGGCCAGACTACCGGGTCGCCCCCGAAGCACCCCTGATTCCGACCCCCGACGGGCAGTCAGGGATGACCACGTTGCTGAGTGCGTGTTGGGTCCCCCGTCCGGCTGCGCCTCGTTCTGCCCGGCCCTTGCCACGGGGGAAGAGCGTCTCGCACTCGGTCGCCTCACGGCACAGGACACGGCCCTTATCGGGGTGCTGTGGAGGGTGGGCATGACGCGGGTCAGGAGGAAGTCGAGGAAGAGCTCGGGCCGCGTGCAGGCGGCGAAGTGACCGGCGTCCTCGATCAGGGTGAACTCCTTGACCGGACCTGAACGTCGTCGAATCGGACGCGAGCAGGTGTGTTCACAGGTCGCAGGCGCCCCGGACGACCCAGCTCGGCGTCCCGGCCTACTCCCGAGGAACTGGCCACCGAGAAGCGGATCCTCCAGGGCCGCCCCTGGCCCGAGGGCCCGATCCCCCTCCTCCCCGCCGCCCAGCTCTACGCCCGCGACGTCCCCCTCCCGATGACTCGCCGCTTGGGGCGGGGGACGTGCGGCCCTGATCAGCCGCTGCTGGCGGCGAAGTTCCCGGTCATCGCGTTCGAGCTGCAACAGGTCCAGCAGGAACTGCTACCTCAGGTCCCGGCAGAGTTCGCCGATCGCGGCGTCCTCCGGGTCGCCGGGCAGCAGTATTTTGGTGGCCGGGACCTCGACCGCGTGCTGCTCGGAGGTGGCGGTGGGAATCATGCGCTGGTGCCCTTCTTCGGCGTCGCCGCCGTACTCGTGGTGGTGGCAACCGGCTTGAGCAGCCGGTCGTGCTTGCTCATGTCCGGCAGCCCGGGCCGCAGGTCGGGCGGCAGCCGCTTGGTGCGCAGGGAGATCACCTTGGCTCCGTCGGCGGCGGTGTCCTCACCACCGCAACCGTCGCCGTCATAGTCGAGCGGATCGTCGGCCGGCTCGTCCTCCGGCTCGGTCGCTGCGTTCTCCAGGGCCTTGCGGGCCTCGATGGTCACCAGGTCGGTACTGATCGCGCCGACCTTCAGCACTGTGGACATCCCGGCGACAACCGCCTCGGCGGGCAGGGTCCAGTGCAGCAACAGCACCTCGATCAGCACCTAGTGCCCTACGCCAGAAGTTCAATGAACATTTCTAGACTGTCCGCGTGGCGCGTAGGGGACGGCCGGTGGCCGAGGTGACGTTGACCGACGACGAGCGCCAGACGCTGGTGCGCTGGTCGCGACGGCCGACGTCCGCCCAGGCTCTGGCGCAGCGGTGCCGGATCGTGCTGGGCTGTGCGGAGGGGAAATCGAACCAGCAGGTGGCCGCCGAGCTCGGCATCTGGCCGCAGACGGTGGGCAAGTGGCGTCACCGTTTCCTGGAGTCGCGCCTGGACGGACTGGGCGACGAACCGCGCCCCGGCGCTCCCCGGAAGATCTCCGATGAGCAAGTGGAGGCGGTCGCCGTCGCCACCTTGGAACGCACCCCGAAAGACGCTACACACTGGTCACGCGCGTCGCTGGCGGCCGAGAGTGGACTGTCCAAGTCCACCGTGGGGCGGATCTGGCGCACCTTCGGCCTCAAGCCGCACCAGGTGGACACGTTCAAGTTGTCCAATGCCCCCCAGTTCGTCGACAAGATCCGCGACATCGTGGGCCTCTACCTCGACCGGCCGGAGAAGGCGCTGGTCCTGTGTGTCGATGAGAAGTCCCAGATCCAGGCGCTGGACCGCTCCGCGCCGGTGCTGCCGATGATGCCGGGCATGCCCGAGCGCCGCACCCACGACTACGTCCGCCACGGCATCACCACGCTGTTCGCCGCCCTGGATGTGGCCACCGGCGAGGTGATCGGCTCCATCCACCGCCGCCACCGGGCCGCGGAGTTCAAGAAGTTCCTGGTCAAGCTGGACAAGGAGGTCCCCGCCGGCCTTGACGTCCACCTGATCTGCGACAACTACAGCACCCACAAGGCGCCGACGGTCCGAAAGTGGCTGGAAGCCCACCCCCGCTTCCATATGCACTTCACGCCCACCTACTCATCCTGGCTCAACCAGGTCGAGCGGTGGTTCGGCCTCCTGACCGACAAGAAGATACGGCGCGGAGTCCACAAGAACCTCCAGGCCCTGGAACGCGACATCCGCTCCTGGATCGCCCAGTGGAACGAGGACCCGAAGGCCTTCGTCTGGACGAAGGACGCGGACGAGATCCTGCAGCGCCTCGCCCCATATCTTGATCGAATTCCCGGCGCAGGACGCTAGATCGTCGGAGCGATGGCGCCGAACGGCTCATAAGCAAGAACGTCCGAGTGAGTCGAGTCAGACCATTCTTCGATGACGATGACCTCGATCGGATTTCCGTCCTCGTCGCGGCCGACTCCGAGCGTGGCGCGGACCAGACCCGGCGTTTTTTCGCCGCGCAGCCGGGCTGTCTGCTGTTTCACCAGCGCTTGGACGTCCGCGTCGTCCGTGGCGGGAAGCCGCCGTGTTATCCACTTCTCGGCGACCGCGTCGACGTGCGCAACAACAGCGACAATCTCGGTCAGCGACCGATCCCGCTCGATATCGGGGACCCGGTCGTCGATCGCCGCGCGAGGGATCGACGCGACGTGGTGAACGTAGTGGTCGCGTGCGGCGGCGGTGGTCCATAGCGATTGGAGGAACAGCGTCGGTTCTGCCGGCGAGTGAAGAACCGAGAACTGGATCAGCCCGTCAGACCAGGGCATCGCCTCCAGTGCGCCGCGAGCGGATTTTTTCGCCTCTGCTGCCGTGGGCAACCGCCACCAGCTGTCAATTCGGGCTTTGGCATCATCATGGTGAGTGGCAACGTGTGTTGGCCGCATCGCTCGGGCTTGGTTCTGCTGATCGGTCATGCTTCCATTCTGGATGTTAAACATTTGTTGAAGGCAAGGCCTCGGTGGTGGGAGAGTGCTGTCATGACAGACACCAGGAATCTGACTGATGCGCCGCCGACCGCTGGTCCACGCGAAGCTGGCTTGACTGTTGGCGACGTCGCTCGGGAGTCAGGAGTTGCCACTTCGGCAGTGCGCTTCTATGAGCGGTACGGCGTGATCGAGGCAGAACGAACCAGCGTCAACCACCGGGTTTTTGATCAGTCGGCGGCGTGTCGGATCAAGGTGGCCAAGTTGGCCCAGGGTGTCGGCTTGACCGTTCGCGAGATCGCAGAACTGCTCGCCAACTTGTCCCCTGATCCCCAGCCTGACGACTGGGCCGAGATCGCTTGCGAATTGATGGACGAGGCTGAGCGTCGAGTGGCCGCACTGCGCGGCTACCTGGCGGAGATCACCTCTGCCGGCAAGCTCTGCGAGGTTGTCGACCGGATGAGTTAGCGTCCTGCGCCGGAGTTCGAAGTAGAAGCAGCCTACTTATTAAACGAACTCCCGGCGCAGGACACTAGGTGTCCTCGCGGTCACCGCACTCGGCCTTCGCCGCCGCCCAGAACACCTCGTGCGTCTTGCTGAAGACCCCTTGCGCGCGGGCCTGCGCCAGCGCGGCCGCCCCGGCGAACGCACCGGGCTTGACCAGCAGGATCACCAGGCAGTGATCGAGGATGTCGTCAACGGAAGGCGCCGGCGTTCTCCGAAGCCCACTGCCGGAACGGGCGAGCCGGCGTTCCGGTGACCTGAGAAACCGTGTCGCGCACCATCAGCAGCTCGGGGTTCACGTCTCCACCAGTGACGTCGAGCACCGCGTCCGCGGCCTCGGCCCCGAAGACCGCGACCATCTGCGCGTGGGCCTGCCGACGGCTGATCTCGGCGAAGGGCACCTCCCGACCCAGTACTGCCGCGATGGCCTCGACCTGCTGTCGGGCGGTTATCGGCTCTGGCCCGGTCAAGACATACGTGCGTTTGTGGTGGCCGGGCTCGGTCAGTGCCACCCGTGCCACCGATGCGATGTCCGCGGGGTGGATGGTCGGTAGCGCGGTCTCGGCGTACGGCGCGCGGACGGTCTCGCGGCCGCGGATGGACGCAGCCCACATCAGGGCGTTCGACGCGAACTGCGTCGGCCGCAGGATCGTCCAGGCCATGCCGGTTTCCTTGAGCAGTTGCTCCACCGCCAGGTTCTCGTCGGCGGGGCCGAGGTGCGGGTGGGTCTGGACGGTTATGGACGACACCAGCACGACGTGTTCCACTCCCGCCTGCCGGGCGGCTTCGAGGATGTCGGCGTCCGAGCCCAGACGCGACACAAGAAACAGCGAGCGCACCCCCTTCAGCGCGGGCTTCAACGACGCCGGATCTGCGAAGTCGCCCTCCACGACCTCGACCCCTTGGGGGAAGACGGCTCGTGCGGCGTCACGGGTGAGCCCTCTCAGCGGCCCGACACCGCGTGCGTGCAGCTCCTTCAGCAGGGCACTGCCTATGTTTCCAGTGGCTCCGGTCACGAGGATCACGAGCGTGTCTCCCGTCGCTAGATGATCGAGTGGGCGACACGCTAGAACCTCAATCCTGCTTCAGGTCAAGAAGACGCCCGGCCATGCCCGAGGCTGGGCACGTCCATCCGTACTCGGCTGTGCACGTTCACGTGTACGCCGACACCAGGCAGGCATGGCCGTCGGAGAGCTGGCCGGAGCGGCGGAAGCTGGGCAACATCCCCGACGGCGGCGGCCACCGGATCCGCACCGTCACGGTCGCGGCGATCCGGCTGTGGCTCCGCCTGTGACCTGCTGAGCTACTGGCCGAGGTCGTAATCGAACCAGATCCGATGCGTGCCGTCAGAGTCGATCGCGATGCCCCCGGTCCCTGTAATCCCGGCCAGCTCACCCGTTCCGCTGCCCGGAACGATGATGACGAAGAAGCCGCCTTGCCGTTCTCCACCCGACATCGTGGCGGAGTGCGCGAAGTTGAAGGCCCCCGCCCGCCCATGGAGCACCCCCTCAAACGACTCCATGGCGACATAGGTGCCCGTATTGGTGGGCTGGTCGAACGCGGAGGTGAACAACGTGGTCGCGCGCCCGACAACCTCGCCCTCGAACCGCTTGTCCATCGTGGCGACCCCGACAGGCACCGCGGTCTCAATCGCCGGGCTCGGCACCGAGGCGGGCGTGAAGTCGACGACCTTGAACGTTCCTGAAACTCGCATTCCCGGAGCGTACTGGCCACCACCGACATCAACGCTGCCCAACCCCCTCGTGACCAGCCGCTGGCGGAGTGTGCCTGTGCAGTCCGCGCACCGCCCGCGCAGCTCTGGCCCTCGATGGCGCAGACAGGTGCGTGATGTGGCCGAGCAGCGCTGCGCCGTCTCAGCGTGGCGGCTCTCTCGGAGCAGGGGCGGGTCAGTCCGGAGTGATGCCGGTGAGGACAGCGAGAACGGCGAGACGGATGCGGTTGTCTCGGCCCGTCTTCGCCATCAGGTTCGCCACGTGCGTCTTCACCGTGGTGACCCCAAGATGCAGCCGGTCGGCGATCTCCTTGTTGGACAGGCCCCCGCCGAGCAGGCCGAGTACCTCCCGCTCGCGCGGGGTGATGCCCGGTATCGGGAGGTCCCTAGGGGTGTCGGAAGAGGTGGAACGGGCATGGAGGGCCTGGGCGACGAGGCGGTTAAGGATGTCCCTGCTGAAGGGGGCCTCTCCGTTGGCGGTCCGGCGTACGGCGTCCAGGAGTTCGGCCGGTGGGGTGTCCTTGACGAGGAAACCGCAGGCTCCGGCCGCGAGCACCGGATACAAGTGGTCGTCGTCGTCGAACGTGGTGAGGGCGACGATACGGATGGCAGGGCGCGCCGCCAGGATGCGGCGGGTGGCCGTGATGCCGTCCACGCCGGGCATTCTCAGGTCCATGAGGATGACGTCGGGAGTGAGACGTTCAGCCAGTCGTACTGCCTCCGCTCCGTTGTCCGCCTCGCCCTGGATCTCGATGTCCTGTGCCTGCTCGAAGAGCATGCGCAGCCCCATGCGGACGAGCTGCTGGTCGTCGACGACGAGGATGCGGATCACAGCTGGGCTCCATGTCGGGTGCGGGGGCGGGCAGTTCGGCAGTAAGTCGCCAGCCTCGAGCTGCGGGACCCGCATCCAGTCGGCCGCCGAGCAGGTCCACGCGTTCGCGCATGCCGATCAAGCCGTGTCCGGGTGGGCCCGGGGCTGGCGGCCGGGTTCTTCCGGCTCCGTCGTCGTGGATCGTCACGTGTATGGCGTCATCGGTAACCCGCACGGTCAGCTCGGCGTGTGCGCCGGGCCCAGCGTGCTTGGCCGCGTTGGCCAAGCCCTCCTGGGCCAGGCGGAGGACCGCGAGCGCACGTACCGCGTCGAGTCGTACGAGACGGGGATCCACGGAAGCGGTTACGGCCAGGCCGGTCTGGCGGCTGTGTTCCGCCACCGACTCCAATGCCGCCGGCAGGGCCCCGGACGAGACCAGGGAACCGGTGTCGGGACCGGTACGGTCCGGGGCACGCAGTACAGCCACCAGGTGCCGCAGATCAGTCAGTGCCGCGCCGGCGCTGGAGTGCAGGTCGTCGAGGACGTCGGTGATCCGAGGATCGGTGGTGCTGGTGACATGCCGGGCGACACCAACGCGCAGCACCATGGAGGAGACGTGGTGGGCCACGAGGTCGTGCAACTCGCGTGCGATGGTGGTGCGCTCCGCTGCCCGGGCGGCCAGCAGCTTCTGTTCGGCACGAAGTTCCTGCTGCTCTGTCCGCTGACGGGCGTGAACCGCGGCGTCGCGGGTCACGCGCACGTACGCGCCCAGGAGCAGTGGCAAGCCTGCGACGATGCCCATCTTGTAGAGCACCGGAAGAAGCTCGCCGGGCAGATCCTCAAGACGGTTGAAGGCGACGGCAAGCGCCAGTACCGCCGCCCCGGCGGCCAGGCGGCGCCCGGACTGCCGAACCGCCAGCTCGAAGAGAGTCACGGCGGCCAGCACCTTCAACGAAGAAACGGTGCTCACGCCCAGCGCGTGTGCGGCGACGAGCAGGAGCGACTGCGCCAGGAGCGCGCCGAACGCCCACTTACCTGCGGCCAGGCACACCACGAGTCCGGCTGCGGCAAAGCCCCAGTCCTGTGCTCCGGACGGCCGCTGCAGCAGCAGGAAGTCGCCGATCAGGATGCCGGCGAGCGCAAAGACCCGTATGACGGCGAATCTCCTGTCGAACGCAAGCTCGATCCAAGATCGGTTCACGCGGCCCACGATAGACGGGCGCCTGTGCGCCTGGGGTCCTTCCATGGGAGGAGGGCGACTCCTCCTGCCGGCCGCGATGTCCGGCCCGAGGACGGAGTCGTGTGCCCGGAGCGGGCTGCCAGTGTGGTCGTCATGGATGCGAATGCGAACACTGACACAAGTACCAACGAGAGTGCGGGTCCTGCGGGCATGGGGCGGCGGCCCCTCCTCGGTGGTGCTGCCGCCCTGGCCCTGGCGAGCGCGGCCTCCGGCACCACCGCCCATGCCGTCGGCGCCCAGTCCAGGTCCCGCACCAAGGCCGGCCGCTTCCAGGGAAAGTCGGTCCTCATCACGGGTGCCACATCGGGTATCGGCAGGGCGGCGGCGAAGGCGTTCGCCGGGGAGGGTGCCCATGTCGGCTTCTGCGGCAGGCGAGCCGACTTGGGGCGCCAGGTGGAACGCGAGATACGGGACGCGGGCGGCGAAGCCACGTACATCCAGGCCGACGTCCGGATAGCCGCCCAGGTACAGAGCTTCGTGGACCGGGTCGCGAGCCGTTACGGCGGCATCGACGTGGCCTTCAACAACGCCGGCATCGGCAGCGGCAAACTACCCCATGAGATGAGCGTCGAGGAGTGGGACGACGTCCAGGCCACCAACGCCCGAGGCGTGTTCCTCGCGATCAAGTACGAGATCCCGCACATGCTCAGGGCGCAGCGCGGCGTCATCATCTGCACCTCGTCGTCAGCAGCCGAACAGGCGCGGCCGAACGGCGCCGCCTACACCGCGAGCAAGCGGGCGGTGCAGGGCATGGTGAAATCCGCAGCGCTCGCGTACGGACCCAAGGGAATCAGGATCAACGCCCTGCTGCCCGGCACCACCGACACCCCCTTCGTCCGCCCGCCGGGAATCCCGGATGCGGAATGGACCAAGTACAAACAGGCATGGGGGCCGCTCAACGTCGATGGGCTCGAGCGGATGGCCGAGGCTGAGGAGATCGCGCGCGCAGTGCTCGGGCTCGCGTCCGACGACTTCCCCTATATGACGGGTGCGTCGGTCACCGTGGACGGCGGAAGCACCGCGGGCCGGAGAATGATCCAGCCGAGCGGTACCTGAGGTTGGGCCCTTACACTTGCCGATCTTGGTCGGCAGTTCGAGGTGGTCTCCGCACCGGCCTCGTCGGCAAAGGGGATACGGATAATGGTGAGTAGGCGCCTTGTGGCGCTCTAGTGTCTGGCTCCCATCCGACGGGGCGCCGACGTCGTCTGTGTCGACTGGGGGAACCATGCGCGTAGCGGTTTATCTTGCTCACCCGCGTCCGGGGAGCTTCAACCACGCCGTGTTCGACGCCGTGGTTGAAGAGCTGCGTGAGGGAGGAGCCGAGGTGGTGACGCACGACCTCTACGCGGAAGGGTTCCCGGCCCTGCTCTCCGCCGACGAGACGGGGACGGTCGAATCGGCAGGGCACTCCCACGACGCGCAGCTGACGCTGCACCGGGAAGAGCTGTCCACTTTGGACGCCATGGTGTTCGTGCACCCGAACTGGTGGGGTATGCCGCCCGCTGTCCTCACGGGTTGGGTGCAGCGGGTCCTGGCGCCGGGGGTCGCGTACAAGCTGGAGACGGCGGAGGGCGAACCCGCCGGGTTGCTGAAGGCCGGCCGAGCCCTCGTGCTGAACACCTCCGATACTCCCGCCGACCGGGAGGAGAGCGAATTCGGTGATCCACTGCAGAGTGTCTGGGCGGCATGCGTGCTGCCGTACGTGGGAGTCTCCGACGTACGCAGGGTCGTCTTCCGCACCGTCACCGGCTCGCTCCCCGAAGAACGCGCCACCTGGCTGGCCGACGCACGCGAGCAAGCGGCAGCGCTCCTCCGCCCCGCATGGCAGTCCACGTCACCGATACAGCCCTGATGCCGAGGTAGCGGCGAGACCTCTCGCGACCGGTGCCCATCGGCGGGTGGTCACATCTGCCGACGGAGCCGACCGCCCGAATCAACCCGCCCACCGTGTGTCCTCACGGGAAGCGCGGGAGCGGTTGTGCAACGAACTTCGTTGACGCCTTCGTGCGTTCGTCGCGTCGCTAGTAGTGCTTGGTCATGTGCCGTCCGTGGTGGCGTGCCTTCTTGAGCGGTCGTGTCGTTGACCGGGTGTGCTGGTGGGGAGTTGGCTGCGGTCCGGTGTGATCTGGAGGACTTCGCGGCGGAGATGTTCGAGCCGTTCGCGCGGGCGGATCAACGCCGGTGGGGCGAGGTCTATCTGCGGGGCCTGCTGCTGGACGGCGGGCGCAAGTCGGTGGAGTCAATTATCTCGACCAGTCACAGCGAGAACCGCGGTCTGCTCCCCCGGACGGGTGGCGCCGCCACCGTCGGCGAACCGCTCCCCTCCCTCCTGTTGTCGCAGGGGTCATGAAGCCGATCGACGAGCAGCACATCGCGGAGCCCGGCCTGGTTGTGCTGGACACACCGGCGGGGACGAGGACACCGTCCGGGCCGTCATGACCGCGCTGGAGGAGCGCTGGGCGACCTCGGGCATCGGCCCGGTGCGTCGGGATCCCGGCGAGCCAGGTGTCCGGGCCCGTATGGCGGGACATGAAGCTGACTACCGGGCCGGGCAGGGTGGAGGCGCTGGCGGAGGAGGCCGTCGTCGCGGCGTGCACGCTGGCCGACGCCGCCGATCCGTCGCGGTGGAGCGCGGGCGCGGGCGCGGTGGAGGACGTGGCCGCCGCCCTAGAGGTCCTGGCCGGCGCCCTGGCCCAGCTCGATCCGGAGTGCGCGGAGATCCTCTCCGTCGTGCCGGTCGCGGCGGCCGCCATCGTCGAGCGCGCCGAACAGGCCGGAGCCGGGACGAGCGAGTCCGTCGGTGGCACAGCTGCGGCCGGGAGAAGAGCGGCGCTGCGCCAGGCGCTCACCGCTCATGGCTTGGTCCGCAATCACGTTCACCAGCTCGGGGCCGTGCTGGTCACGGTGCCGCTGGACGCTCCCGAGGCGCAGGCCCTCGCTGTGCTCCTCAGCCGAGACGACGCCCTCCCCCGGCAGGTGCAGCAGGGGGACCATGACGGCTGGGGGGCTGGGCCGGCGGAGACTGCGGCCGCCGCGCTCGCCGACGCCCTCCGGACCCACTGCACCGGCGCGTACGCACGGGTTCTGACGTCCGGGCAGGTGAGCGCCTGCCTCACCCCCCAGGCGGCCCAGGCGGTGGTCGCGTCCCTCACCGCCCGGCCTGGCGCCGCCTCACGCGGCAAGCGGCGGGGACTCGGCTCCGGCTTCAAGGGCATCGCCGTCCGGTAGTCGGAACTGCTGCACTGGCCTCTCCTACCGTGCTACGTGCGGGAGATACCGCCCTCGTACGGCACCGGCTACCACGACGCTTCAATGAGCTCTCGAACGTGATCGTTAGCAGGTGATCGTCTGCCACGGGCCGGTTCGCGGTGTTCCGGGGTGGTCCGCCCGCTACTCGCCCTGCCCGGTGAGCGTGCCAAGAAGCTGCTGGGCGAGAAGGGTTGCTGTGCCCAGGCGGGGGTCTTCTTCCTCGCCGGTGGCTTTGCCGATGACGGTGTCGCGCAGGGTGGCCGATACGGATGGGTCGGCGTAGGGGTCGGGGAAGGACAGAGCCATGAGGCAGACGCCGACGTTGGCGGACAGGATGGCGTGCCCTGCGGTCTCGATCGGCAGGCGGAGTCGCCCCGCGTTCAGGCAGCGCCCCAGCGCCGCGTGCAGCAGTTCACGGGCCTCGCTGATGCCCTGCGGCTTGCTGCTCCCGGCCGGCGTGAACATCAGCCGGTAGAGGTGAGGGTTGGCCAGGGCGAAGGTGGTGTGGCTGTCCCAGGCGGTTTTCAGGTCGGCCACCGGATCGTCGGTCGTGGGGTTGGCGCGTTTGCTGGCCAGGAACTTCTGGAAGCCGAGGTCGGCTACGGCGGTGAGCAGTCCCTGCTTGTCGCCGAACTGCCGGTAGATCTCCGGCATACCGACCTGGGCTTCGGCGCAGATGTCGCGAGTGGAGATGGCGAGCGCGTCTTTGTCGGCGAGGAGGGTGGTGGCGGCGTCGAGGATGCGCTCTCGTGCGGTGGGCATGCTCTCGATGGTAGTCGCGCTTACGCCTTCCGCCTCGGGTGTGTTAACGATTCTCCCACTTCCCTGGATAGCTGCTTACGTATCATGTTAGCGTCGATAACGTCGGGTGTTCCGGAAGGTTCGGTGTGCCCGCCCACCTGTACCCGAGGGAAGCAGACCATCCGATGCGTGCCCCAATACTCCGCGCCACCGCCGCAGCAGTCGCCCTGTCCGGTGTGGTGCTGCTGTCCGCCTGCTCGTCCGGGACCGACGCGGCCGACGCCAAGCCGACCACCGGGCAGACCGCACCCGCGAAGAAGGAGAACACCGCCGTGGAACGTACGACGCTGCGCCAGCTGAACAAGCTGAACGACTCCGCCCCGTCGCTGAAGGACTCGACCGTCGTGATGGTGGACTACCAGAACACCTACACCCGCGGCGTGATGGAGCTGGATGGCTGGGAGCCCGCGCTGAACGAAGGCGCGAAGCTGCTGGCCGCCGCCCGCAAGGCCGGTGCCCCGGTGATCCACATCCAGAACGACGCCGGTGAGGGCAGCCCGTACGACACGAAGGCCGAGATCGGGAAGATTCACGACAAGGTCGCGCCGGCCGAGGGCGAGCCGGTGATCACTAAGACGAAGGCGCCGAACGCGTTTCTCGACACCGGCCTGGCCGAGGAGCTGGAGAAGGCCGGGAACAAGAACGTGGTGATCGCCGGGTTCATGACCAACATGTGCGTGCAGTTCACCACGGCGGAGGCGTTCCTCCAGGGCTACCAGCCGACCGTGGTCGCGAACGCTTCCGCCACCCGGGGCGTGACCACCACCACCGGCAAGGTGTCCGCCGAGCAGATGCACCAGGGCGCGCTGGCCACCATCACCGACCTGTACGGCGTGGTGGTGCCCGCGGTGGCCGACCTGGCGTAACCGGCACGCCGGAAGCCCTCATTCGCCCCGGTGGGGGTGCGGTCCGTGGACGGACGGACCGCACCCCCACCGGGGTTTCTTTATGTCCAGATTTGGAATAGGTAGTTCCTGTTCAGGGGGTTATGCACGAATCGCACGAAGATCCCGTACTGGGTGGGGTATGTACCTCGTGCGATCCGCGGCTCCTGCGCACCCGGGTCTACCGGCCGGAGTCCCTGGTGCGGCTGGAGGGTTACCAGGACCTGCTGCGGTGGAGGGCGGAGAACGGGATCACCGGCCTTTACGCCGTGCCCTACGACGTCGAGGTCGAAGTCGGCGTCACGAAGGACTTCCCGCTTGGCCGATGGATTCACCAGCAGCGCAAAGCCCTGCGGGCCGGAGAGCTGGAGAAACGGCGCAAGACCCTGCTCGACGCGCCCGAGGCCGGCATGGTCTGGGAGCCAGGCGAAGAAGCCTGGGAGAACAAGCTCGCCATGCTCCGGTCCTACCGGCGAGCCACCGGACACCTCGCACCCCGGCAGGACACGGTATGGGGCGAGGGCGAGGCGATGGTGCCCATCGGACAACACATGGCCAACCTGCGCCGCAAGGGCGGCAAGGGCAAGGGCCCGGAGCGGGCCGCCGTACGCGCGGCGCAGCTGTCGGAGATCGACCCGGACTGGAACTGCCCGTGGCCACTCAACTGGCAGCGCCACTACCGCATCCTCGCGGACCTGGTCGACGCCGACGGCGTCCTGCCGGCCATCGAACCCGGAGTGGTCTTCGAGGGCGATGACCTCGGGCGGTGGCTTCAGCGGCAGAAGAACCCGGTCACCTGGGCCAGCTCCTCCCTGAGCAGCAGGAGCGGCTGTCGAAGCTGGGCGTGCAACCCGCTGAGCCTCCGTCGCCCGCCCCGGCAGCCACGCGCGAAGGGCCCGAACAAGGCACAGCAAGCATTCCAACGCGGACTCGCGGCCCTCACACAATGGATCGAACGGGAAGGCACGGACCGGCCCGTACCGCGGAAAGCGGTGGAGATCCTGCCCGACGGAACCGAGACCAACCTCGGCATCTGGTACAGCAACACAAAAACCAGACGCGACAAACTCACCCAGGAACAACTGGACGCACTACGGAAGCTAGGTATGGAGTGGGCGTGACCGCACCGTCGTCCGGCTGTTGACCCGGACCGGCCCCGTCAGTGCAGCACAGGACCCCAGGACTGAGCGGAGCGCCGACGCGCTGCCGGGGATCGCGCCACAGGTAGTACCAGCGCCCGCTCTCGTCCTTCGCCGGGCAGCCGTTGCTGCGGTAGACGGCCCCGGACTCCTATCTCTGACCCCAGGCGCAAAGTAGCGGTAAGGGCTTCGTGGCCGTGGTCTTCTCTGGTTGGCGAGGCACGGTCTTGGTCTTGTCGAGGTGTCTGTACACCGTCGACCGTGGCAGGCCGAACAAGTCGGCGAACTGCTGGTCCGTCTTCTCCCGCACATCGTAGAGCTGCTGGGCGAGCGGCCAGGTCCTCCGTGAGCTTGGGCCGGCGCCCGCCGACCCGGCCGCGCGCCCGTGCGGAGGCGACCCGTCGTTGGTGTTCGCCACCTGATCGGCTCCTCGCAGACGCGGGCCGGTCGAGCGGAGTGAGGGCCGCACGATCACCTGGACGCCGCGCCGGTACAGCTGACGAACGTCCGTGCAAAAAAATGAGGCGGCGGGGGCAACCCTTCCCCCGCCTCACGGGTCACACAGGCATCACTACCTCCTATGTGTTCCATGTCGGTCCGGAAAGGGCCCCACTCTCTGTGATGACTCGTACCCGCGTGGGAGCGCCGGCCCTGACGGCCGCTCTCGTCACGGCCGGCGGTCTGCTCACCGCCACCCCGGCCTCCGCCGCCTGCGCCTCCCCCGTCTGGACGGCGCAGTACTTCGGCAACGCCACCTTCAGCGGCACGCCCAAGCTGACCGCCTGCGACTCGGCCATCGCCGAGAACTACGGGTCCGGCGACCCGGCCGGCGTCACACTGCCCAACGACAACTTCTCCGTGCGCTGGTCCCTCACCCGGGACTTCGGCTCCGGCGGCCCCTTCCGGCTCTCCGCCGCCACCCAGGACGGCATGCGCGTCTACATCGACGGCGAGCGGAAGATCGACCTGTGGAAGAACGTCTCCACCACCACCCGCAAGACCGTCGACCTGACCCTGTCGGCCGGCAAGCACACGATCCGCGTGGACTACGTCGCATGGACCGGCGTCGCCAACGCCGCCTTCACGTACACCCCGCGCACCGAGGCGACCGTCGACACCGTCAAGCCGCTCGCCCCGACCGGCCTCACCGCCGCGTACGACAAGGCCACCGCCAAGACCACCCTGCGCTGGGCAGCCAACAAGGAGGTGGACCTCGCCGGGTACCGCGTGTACCGCCGGCTGAGCGCCACCAGCTGGGCCAAGGTCAGCGGCAGCTCCCTGCTCACATCCCCGTCGTTCGTCGACGCGCCGCCCGCCACCGGCCAGACCTTCCTCTACGAGGTCCGCGCCGTCGACAAGGCCGGCCGCGAGTCCACCGGCAGCCCCGACGTGATCGCCACCACCGTCGACCGCACCGGCCCGGCCGCCCCCACCAGCCTCACGGTCGTCAGCGACGCCTGGTGGGCCACCCTGAATTGGCAGGCCGTCGGTGACGCCGCGAAGTACGAGGTGTACGCGGCCTCCGCGGCCACCGGTCCGTTCGAGCTGCTGGGCACGACGACCAAGACGTCGTACCAGACCGGCGCCCCCGTGAACGCGAACCAGTACTACCGCATCCGTGGCGTCGACGCGCTCGGCAACACGGGGGCGTATGCCGCAGTCGCCGGCGACGGCGTCGACCGTACGCCGCCGGGGTCCCCGACCGGCCTGAACTCCGTCGCCCGTCCCGGCTACACCGCGGTGTACTGGACGGCGCCCGGCGGCCGCTGGTTCGAGGACTTCGACAACGGCGGGCACTACCGCGTGTACCGCTCGCCCGGCAAGACCTTCGACCCGGCCGCCCGCACCGAGGTGACCTGCGCCGAAGAGGGGAGCAACGAGGCGAGCAACGGGGGCGCGTGCGTCGACCTGGACATGCCCGTGAACACGTACGTGACGTACGCCGTCACGGCGGTGGACCCGGACGGCAACGAGTCGGCGTACTCCGCCCCGCTCGTCGTCCGCACCGGCGACACCGTGGCGCCCGGCCCGGTCACCGGCGTGAAGGTCACCCCGCGCAACGACGGCATGCTGGTGAGCTGGGCCGCCTCGCCCGAGGACGACATCGACGAGTACGTGGTGTGGAAGGGCGTCCGGCAGGACGACGGCACGGTCAAGTGGCTCGGCCCCGATACCTGCTGGGAGGGCACGAGCAACCCGCTCGCGATCCTCTGCGGCAACCTGCCGGACGGCGAGACGCACGTATACGCGATGATGGCCAAGGACCACTGGGGCAACACGCTGCACCCGAGCGATCCGAAGGTCACCGTGATCGAGGCCACCGAGCTCGACGTCAGCCCGTCCGTGCCCGTCACCCGGGACTGGAGCCTCGGCAGTCTGGGCCACAACCGGACGGCCACTCGTCCGTCCGTCGACTGGCAGTGCACCGACACCGCCCGCTGCGCCACGGTCACCGGCTACCGCGTGAGCCGGTGGAACCCGGCGACCAAGGCGTACGAGCCCCAGCACGGCGGACTGCTCCCGGCGGACGCCCGGACGTGGGAGGACGCCACGGCGACGAAGGGGAACACGTACTTCTACACGCTGGAGGCCGTCACGGCCGAGGGCGCCGTGGTGGGGACATACCCCTGGCACACCGTCTTCCTGGACCGCGTTTAGGACCCGCTCCAGGACTGGTCTAGGACCCGCTCGACTCGGTGCCCAGACGGCCGCCTCCTCCGGGGAGGCGGCCGTTTGTGCGACCCGGATGAACCGGATCGCACGAGACCCCGGGGACCTTCTCAAGCCCCGGGCTCTCGAGCTGTCGGCCGGGCCGACTGTTCGGACGACTTTGTGTCCACGCGGAGCTGCAACGCGGGGGTGCATTGCCCTCTCCCTTCCGGCTCGCGCGGGTTCCATCAGGCCAGGAGCGCGACTCTGTCGCACGCTTGGGCTGCAGGGTCCACGTGCCGACCCTCGCCGACCACGGCAGCAAGGAGCTCTGGCTCTTCCTGCGCCGCACGGACGGTGTCCTGCGGTGACCAGCGCGGCCAGCAACATCAGGAGCGGCTTTCACACGTCGGCGGTCCGTACGCGGCCGAGCCGATGGCACGCGACTGGGAGCAGCGCATCAGGCCAGGGAAAACTTGGCAACGTACTCGTCGAAGGGCTCGATGCCGACTTCTGCACGGAGTTCGTTCATGCGCTCGGGCTCTTCACAGGGCCACGGAATCGGTGCCCCGTCCTTCACGCCGGCGATTTGAGTTCCGTAGACCTGCTGGCGGCCCTCATTGACCAGCGTGCGGTCGCGCAGGAAGGCCAGCTCGCGCGGGCTGGCCGAGCCTGCCGACACCGCCTGCTGCATCAGATGGAGGGCGCGCCGCTGAACATCGAGCTGTCGGTCGGCGTGCTGGGCGATCAGCCATGCTGCACGTGCGGCCTCCTCACCGACCAGTTGCGCCGTCGGCCAGCCGTATTCGTCCATGATCTCGCCCAGCCGGTCACCGTGCCGGGCGGTCAGCCGCCGCCAGGCCAGCTGCTCAGCAGGGTCATCGCTGTGCGCGCGGACTGCGGACTGGTGATCGGCCGCAGCCATGTCTGTGAGCTCCACGGCCAGCGCGGCAACGTCGTGCGCCACTCTCAACTCCTCGGTTAAATCATTTCGTTGTGCCTGGTGACCGCAACCCTAAAGGCGCAAATCAGGCGTAAAGATCATTCCGGAGAACGGTGACAGGCACCTCCCGGCACGGGGATAATGGATCTACTCCCGAAGCCAGAGCCGGATCGCTACGACAGTCACGGTGCCGTGGAAGACATAGGCGCACTTGTCGAACCTCGGGGCCACGGTCCGGAAGTTCTTGAGGGCGCTGATCGTCCGTTCGATTCATTCCTTCACTTGTAGATCGTCTTGTCGAAGCCGGTGGGCCGACCGCCGCGTCGCTTGAGCTGTGGGGCATCGCCCCACTGGGCCCGGGGTGATCAGCAGGGCCAGCGGACGGCGCCCGCCCTCTCCGGCGAGATGAATCTTGCAAGTGAGACCGCCCCGGGATCGTCCGAGCCCCTCGTCGGGAGGTGCTGCCAGGGCGTGCCGGATCCGCGATGGCCGCGCTGGCGAGCGCTACCCACGCGCCCTGCACCACCGCACGCCGGTCAGTGACGATTGCCAGTGACTTGAAGCAGCCCCGTGTGTGCCAGGAGTTCTCCGTTCGACAACGCATCGGTGGCTGTGGTTGATCGGTAGGAACGTGCCCTTTGGGATTTGCCATCCGTAGCCCAGGTAGGTCAGCAGTTTGTGGGTCACGTGCGAGTCGCCCCCGAGTCCAAGTGCACCGTGATCCGGTCGGGCAGATGGAAGCCGAAGCGCCCAAGGGCCTCCAAGGTGGGGCGTAACAGCGGCGAGTCGTGCCGGTTGGCGCTGGCGCGCGAACCCGATTGGGAGCCCGCCGCCTTCGACCAGCAACGACCGTTTGATCTCTGTTTCTCCGATCCACGGGCGAAGGCCGGTGTTCTCCCCGCCGCTGGGGGTTTTTACGATGCACTCATCCGCAGCGAGGTTTTTCAGGCCCAGGCCGATGATCTGGTCATAAGCATCCAGCGCGGCCTGGTGCGGGGCTTCGAAGACTCCTGCAGCGATCCGCTCGTCCCGCCGGGACCGCAGCGTGGTCGCGGAGACCTGGTGGTCGGCGTGCTGCTGGTGGGTGCCGCCCAGCACGAGCCGGGCCAGAACCTTGTCGGGCACGGCCCTTCCGGGAGGCGGGGCCGATGACAGCCCAGCGGATGAATTACCTGGCGGCGTGGGATCCGCTTGAAACTGCTCCCATAAAGGGTCGGTGAGGGAGGAAGGCAGGAGGGGCACGTGACCTTCTACCTGGCCGGTGGTGGTCGTGGGCCTGTGCAGGGCTGCGCCCGTCCGGACGGCCGGACGGTCGCAGCCCTGCCCGGGATCACCCGAGCTTTTCCTCCGTCATCGCGGCGAGCATGGAGATCCGCAGTCTAAGCCGGGACCTCGCATCCGTTCTTATCCACGATGCCGCTCGTCATAGGCTCCCTGACCTTGGCGATGCGGAAGCGGGCGCTCAGGCCTCAGGCAGCCAGCCCCAGGCCCGGGCGTAGCGTCGGCGGGCTGGGGCTGGCTGTGGTTGTCAGCTGCTGAGCTGCTTGTGGCGTTCGCCACCGGTGATGGAGATCTTGCGGGGCTTAGCCTGCTCGGCGACCGGAATGCTCAGGCGCGGGACACCGGCGTCGTAGGAGGCGTCGATGCGGTCGGTGTCCAGGGTCTCGCCGAGGAACAGCTGACGGCTGAAGGAGCCGGCCGGCCGCTCGGCGACCACCACCTCGCGCAGCTTGGCCACCAGGACGTCGACGCTCTCATTGACCCGGTCGACCTCGAGGAGCATCGCGGGCACACCCGCGTCCGGGGCGCGCATCTTCAGGTCGGCGTACTGGGTGTAGCCGTTCCCGAGCGCGGTGACAAGGTCCGCCGCGCTCGGGGGTGACAATGGCGCGAGCTAGGGCGAACCTGGTCAAGGGGTCGGTCGGCGGTGCCCGCACCGGTGCGGTGCGGAACATCGGGTGCGGCGCACCAGATGCGTACGAGAGTGCTGCCCATCGCCGGGTGGTGCGCACCGGGCTCGGTGCCGGACATCGCGGTGCGCACCAGAGGGGCGTCCATCGTCACGGTGCGCACCAGAGTGGCATTAACTCAGTGGAGCCCATCGGGTGGGCTCCACTGAGTGGACGATGCCCCGGCATCGTCACCACAACCAGGCACCTGAGTGCCACACCCGGGACAAAGCACGCGCGTCACGGCGCGCGGCCGCGTTACCGATCCGGTTCTGCCCAGACCGGGACGGCGCGACTGCCCGGCGGCCAAGCGGCACCGTCCGGCGTCCCGGAGCCGCCGCCACTGCTTGCGTAGCTCCAGCTTCTTGGCCCAAGGTCGCTTGTTCGGCGCAGAGAAGGTGGGCGGCGGCTTCCACACGAAGTCCCACCCATCTCACCGCCCTGCCCCCGCGACGTCCACTGAATCGTCGGCACGCCGTGCGGGCGTCTGCGCCCGCACCCGTGTCCAGGCCCGACAGACCGCGTCCAACCGCGGCCGCCCGGTCCGACCGTGTCCGCCAAGGGCCGATTCGCGCCAACCATCTGCGGTTTTCAGGCTCTCTTAACCCTCAGAGCGTTGAGTTAACCCTGCAAACGACTTTGCCGGGTAAAGTATTTCTTGACCAGCGTTTGACCAGATGTTGACACGCGCTATGGGTGCGAACTACCGGCAGGGGGGCGCATGTTCCGTGCTATGACGCCCCGGGCGACGACCGGGGACCTGACGTCCGCCCCGTTCGCCTCCGGTTCTTCGCACGCCTCGCGTCCTTCGCATCCGCGCACACCGTCCGCTCTCCAAAGGCCCGGAGTCAGGCCGAAAGTGATCCTGCCGCGAAGGCGTGACGCCCCGGAACATGCTCTACCGGGAAGGTGCTGCGCGACGAGGTCGCCCTCTGCCGCGCCATCGGCCGTTCCCACGGCCTCGGCGGGCCTCCGGCGCACCCGCGACCGGCTCCGCATCGCGGACGCCGTCCCGGGAGCGCCCGCCGGTCCGCCGCTGACACCGAGCCTGTCGGTGATACAGGAAACAGGCCGGTCCGGCGCCGCCACCACCGCGCTCCGAGACCGCCGCCGGCCCGCACCCCGGCGGCGCTCCAGGTCTTCCGCTGCTGAGCAACAGAGAATCCGCCCCGTCCCTGTCATGCAGGCCCGACGCGCCCCCACTGCGCGCCAGGAGGAGTTACCACACCATGCAGTCCCTCATCGACAATGCCCGCACGTTCGGACAGCGCCCTGAGGAGTTCGCCCGCCTCGCCGAAGGGCAGTCCCCCGACGTCCTGTTCATCACCTGCTCCGATTCCCGGGTCGTTCCGGCTCTGATCACAGGTGCCCGGCCCGGCGAGCTGTTCGAGCTGCGGACCGCGGGCAACATCGTCCCGCTGTACGCCTCCGCGCACCCCACCAGCGAGGCGGCCACCATCGAGTACGCGGTGGAGGTGCTGGGGGTGGGGGACATCGTGGTCTGCGGCCACTCCCACTGCGGGGCGGTGGGCGCGCTGGTGCGCGGTGATGACCTGACCCCCGTACCGGCTGTGCGCGAGTGGCTCACGTACGCCGCCGACGAACCCCGGTGCGCCGACAGCGGCGACCCGACGGTGGCCGAGGCGGTGCAGAACCACGTCCTGACCCAGGTGCTGCGGCTGCGCTCGTACCCGTGCGTCGACAAGCGCTTGGCGGACGGCCGGCTGGGACTGCACGCCTGGTACTACGAGGTGCACACCGGAACCGTGCACGCGCACCAGGCGGGGTCCGACACTTTCGAGAGGCTCTGAGGGGACCGGTGACCGCCATGAACGTACTGTCGAAGTTCCCCTACTGGCGGCAGGACTTCACCGCCTCCCTCGTCGTCTTCCTGGTCGCCGTGCCGCTGTGCGTCGGTGTGGCGGTCGCCTCCGGGGTCCCGGCCGAACTGGGCCTGGTCACCGGTATCGTGGGGGGCATCATCACCGGGCTCATGCCCGGCAGCAGCCTCCAGGTGTCCGGGCCCGCCGCCGGCCTGACCGTGCTGGTCTTCGAGGCCGTCAGCGAGTTCGGGGTGTCCGCGCTCGGCGTCATCGTGCTGGTCGCCGGACTGCTCCAGCTCGCCATGGGCTTTTCAAAGGTGGGCCGTTGGTTCCGCGCGATATCCGTCTCCGTCGTCGAGGGCATGCTCTGCGGCATCGGCCTGGTGATCATCGCCGGTCAGATCTACGTGGCGGCCGGCCTGAAGGCGCCCGACACCGGCCTTGGCAAGATCGCAGGGCTGCCAGGAGCGGTCACCGACGCCCTGAGCAGCACCGCGGCCCTCACCTCGCTCGTGATCGGTACGGGAACCATCGCCGTCATCGTGCTGTGGAAGAGGATGCCGAAGGCAGCGCAGGCTGTGCCCGGCGCCCTCGCGGCGGTGCTGTTGGCCACGGTGACCGCGCTCGTCTTCGGGCTGCCGGTCGCCACGGTCGAAGTGGAGGGGCTGCTCGGCGTGATCCAGCCGCCTGGCTCCGGGGCCTTCGGCGAGCTGGCTTCCCCGGCCATCTGGGGCACCATCGTCGCCTTCGCCCTGATCGCCTCCGCGGAGAGCCTGTTCAGCGCCGCCGCGGTGGACCGGCTGCACGACGGCCCGCGCACCCAGTACGACAAGGAGATGATCGCCCAAGGCGCGGGCAACACGATCTGCGGTGCCCTCGGCGCGCTGCCGATGACCGCCGTGATCGTGCGCAGCTCCGCCAACGTCGCGGCGGGTGCGAAGACCAAGGCATCCCGGGTGCTGCACGGCGTATGGCTCCTGCTGTTCGCCGCCGCGCTGCCGTCCGCCCTGGCGCTGATACCGATTCCCGCGCTGGCCGGCATCCTGATCCACGCGGGCTGGAAGCTGATCCCCTTCCGCCAGACCGCGGCGCTGTGGCGTTCCCACCGGGGCGAGGCTCTGATCCTGGCGGTCACGGCCGTCTCCATCGTCGCGGTGAACATGTTCGAGGGCGTGCTGATCGGACTGGCGCTGTCCGTGGTCAAAACCGCCTGGGACGCCTCGCACACCAAGCTGGAGGTCATCGACAAGGGCGCCGGTCCCGTTCAGGTGTACCTGTCGGGCAACGCGACCTTCCTGCGGCTGCCGAAGATCCTCGACAGCCTGGAGGCCCTGCCGCAAGACCGTCCGATCGAGCTGGACCTCACCGGGCTGCACCACTTGGACCACGCCTGCCGCACGGCGCTGGAGAACTGGGCCGAGCGGCACAGCGAGGCCGGTACGGAACCCGTGAAGGTCACCGAAACTGACGTGGTCCCGGCAGCCGTGGGGGTCACCGCGACCCAAAGCGAGTTGCAGAAGGCCGCAGGCGGGACACCTCCCGTGTACAACGGGGGTCCCAGGGGCTGAGCGGAGTGGGAGCCGTCGCTGTACGGCGAGCGCTTCACGAGAGGGGCGCGGTTGCGGCCTGTCCGGCCGTCAGCACGAAGGCACGTGGTCGGTAACGAGGTGGAGTGGGTTGTCGGCCCGCCTCGGGGCCGGCCGATGGCCTGGACGGCGGGTTCGCGGGCCGCGTCCCTCTTTCGCGGACCCGACCGTGTGCGACTCGCGGCCGGGCGCGTTGCACCCGCGCGTGCCCGCGGGAGTGCGTGGCACTCCCGCGACTCGGCGGGCCCGCACAGCCGGATCGGGTCGGCACCCGCACCCGGCACTCCGCCGCCTTGCGTCACCGCCCTCGCAGTCTCAGCCGGAGAAGCGTTCCGTGGAGTGCCGACCTGCCGTCAGCGTGTCTCCCACCGGTTGAGTCAGCAGGATCCGGCCCCCGGACCAGCGACGACGGTCACCGGGAACCGCGCGGCCGGCCCCGACCAGAGCCACGGTGTTCCCCGTTCCGGCGGCCCGCGCCCGGCGGAACCCGGTGAGGCCCGTCACGCAACTGGGTCGGCGCCGCACCCACCCGCGCTCAGGAGGGTGAGGCGGAGAGGACGAAGCCGGTATAGCCGCCCCGGCTCACGGCGTCGCACTCCTCCTGGTACCGGTCCAGTCCGCCGGCATAGGCCAGGAACACTCGGGGTTTGCCCGGAACGTTCGCTCCTGTGTCCCAGGAGTCCACCGCCGGGTAGAGCGTTCGGGCGGCGAGCTCTGCCACCCGCGTGCCCCACTCCGCCTCGGCTCTCGGGGTAGCGTCGATCTCCGTGAGCCCACGCTCCCGAAGGTGGGCGATGCAGTCGGTGATCCACTCGACCTGCTGTTCCAGGGACACCGCGATGTTGGTGAGCACGGACGGGCTGAGCGGTCCCAGGACGGTGAAGAGGTTGGGGAAGCCGGACGAGACGAGTCCCAGATAGTTCCGGGGGCCGTCCGCCCACTTCGTACGGAGGCTCACCCCGCCCTTGCCCACGATGTCGATGGCGAGCTGGGAGCCGGTCAGGGCGTCGAAGCCGGTGGCGAGGACGATCGTGTCGACAATGTGCTCCCCTTCCGAGGTCCGGATGCCCCGGGGTGTGATGGTCTCGATCGGTGTCATACGGAGGTCCACCAGCGTCACGTGCGGCAGGTTGTAGGTGGCGTAATAGCCGGTGCCCAGGCACGGCCGCTTGGTCGCGAAGGGGAACGTGCGCGGGGAGAGCAGTTCGGCTGTCGCCGGATCGGTGACGATCGACCGGATCTTGGACCGGATGAATTCGGCCGCGGTCTCGTTGGCCGTCTCGTCGGTCAGGATGTCGGTGTAGGTGCGCAGCAGTCCGTTCAGCAGGCCTGAGTCCCAGGCTGCCTCGTAGGACGCCATGCGCTCCGCCTCGTCCGCCTCCAGGGCCGACCGGGTCGGTGGCTCGAAGACGGTTCCTCCCCTGGACGACCGCTGGGCTTGCCTGAACTGCGGGTAGTGGGCCTTGAGTTCCTCGACCTCCACGGTACGCAGCGGGCGATTGTGGGCCGGGAGCACGTAGGCCGGGGTGCGCTGGAAGACGGTGAGGGCGGCCGCCTCGGCGGCGATAATGGGGATGGCCTGGACACCGGAGCACCCGGTGCCGATCACGGCGACCCGCCGGCCGGTGAAGGAGACGCCCTCGTGCGGCCACTGGGCGGTGTGGTGGATCTGGCCCGTGAAACTGTCGGCGCCCGGTATCTCCGGGGCTTTGGGGGCCGACATGCAGCCCGTCGCCAGGATGACAAACCGGGCGGTGACAACCCGTGCGGTGTTCGTGGAGACCCGCCAGAAGTGTCTGTCCTCGTCGTACACGGCGCGGGTGACCCGGGTGCCCAGTACGACGTCCCCGCGCAGGTCGAACCGGTCCGCCACGTGGTGGATGTACCGCAGGATCTCCGGTTGGGGGGCGTACCGTTCGCTCCATTCCCACTCCTGGTCCAGCTCCGGGGAGAAGGAGTAGGAGTAGGACATGCTCTCTATGTCGCAGCGGGCCCCGGGGTACCGGTTCCAGTACCAGGTTCCGCCGATGTCGTCACCGGCCTCGAAGACCACCGCCGTCAGGCCGAGCTCACGCAGCCGGTGTAGCTGGTAGAGACCGGAGAGTCCGGCCCCGACGACGACGGCATCGACCGAGCGAGGGGCGGAGGGCGGGCCGGGGGTGGTGGTAACCATCGGGGTTCTCCTTGTTCTTCCGCGTCACCTCGCGGACCAGGTGGAGAGGCCTGGCCTGCGGTGCGAAGGAGGCGGCGTGGACGGTGGTGGTCTCGCCGTGACGGATGGCCGGGCCGCGCCGCTGCGTGGTTCCGGCCCTTCTCACGGGCTTCGGCCTCTCCTGCTCAGCGCCACCGCCGGAATCACCGCGAGGGCGAGGGCGCCCGCCGCCATCGTCAGGACCGGGTAGCCGCTGCCGCCGGCCACCAGGCCCGAGACCATGCCGCCCGTCGCGCCCGCCGCGGACATCCCCACGTCCGCCAGGCCCTGTACCGCGGCGCGGTTCTCGGCGGAGGTGGCGTCCGTGATCAGGGCCGTGCCGCCGAGCAGGGCCAGGTTCCAGCCGACGCCGAGTAGTACGAGCGCGCAGGCCAGCAGCGTGACGGAGGCCGGTGGGGCAAGGCCCGCGGACAGGCCGGCGCCCAGCAGGACGACGCCGGCCGTGGCGGCGACCCGCCGCCCGCCGATCCGGTCGGCCAGCAGACCGCTCAGGGGTGACGGCAGGAACATCGCGCCCACGTGCAGGGCGATGACCAGACCCACCGCCTGCGTCGCATGGCCGTGGCCGGTCATGTGGACGGGCGTCATGGTCATCACAGCGATCATCACCAGCTGGGCAGTGATCATCACGGTGGCGCCGACGACGACACCAGGGGTACTGCGTACGGAACCGTGGGGTCCAGCGCCGGGCTCGGCCACAGTACTGCCGGGTTGCTGGGGCTGGGCCGGGCCCAGCGGGTCCGGGCGCAGCCAC
Organism: Streptomyces lateritius; assembly: GCF_014649715.1. Classification (GTDB taxonomy): domain Bacteria; phylum Actinomycetota; class Actinomycetes; order Streptomycetales; family Streptomycetaceae; genus Streptomyces; species Streptomyces lateritius. The sequence goes on along the minus strand of NZ_BMTO01000022.1, from coordinate 32,505 downwards.
GGCAGCAGCACCAGGGCTGCTGCCGTGTAGGCCGCCGCCGCCAGCAGAAAGGGCCCCGCCAGCCGCGGAACGCCCCAGGCGTGGGCGAGGGTGCCGGTGGGGCCGATCAGGTTCGGGCCCGCGACCGCGCCCAGTGTCAGGGCGAACAACACGGTTCCGGCGGCCCGGCCGCGTCCCTCGGGCGGGGCGAGGTCGGCTCCCGCGTAACGCGCGAGCAGCCCTGTGACCGTACCCGCCCCGTACACGAAGAGTGCGGCCAGGAGCAGGACGGGCCAGCGCGCCGCCGCTCCGGCGACCACGCCCGCGCTGCCCAGCGCGGCCACTCCATTGCCGAGCAGCAGCCCCAGGCGGCGCCCGAAGCGCTGACAGACACGCCCGAGGACGGCCGCTCCGAGGGCCGCTCCGACGGCGAACAGCGCGGCCGGCAGTCCGGCCAGGCTGGTCGAGCCGAGCAGGTCCTGCGCGAGCAGCGCGCCGACCGTGATGCCGGCCGCCATACCGGCACCGCCGAGGATCTGCGAGGCGACGAGCACCGTCAGAGCGCGGCGCCGTTCCCGGGACAGGTCCGGCACAGGGGTCGGCGGGGCCGTCTGGGTCACGCGTGGGTCCCCACCGGGGCCGCGGTGCCGTCGGGCGTCCGTGCGTCGTCGGCCAGGGCGGCTATCTCCTCCAAGGACATGCCGAGTTCGTCGTGCAGGAAACGCACGATCGTCCAGTGCGGCAGGGCGTCGGCGTCGAAGGGGCCGAACGCGACCGTGTAGAGGGGAATCCAGCGCAGGGCCTCCTCGACGGCGGTTTCCCGTCCGGGGGCTTCCTGGTAGGCGTCGTAGGAGATGCTCCGGTGGTGGATGAAGTGACCGCCGGGCAGCCGGTGCTCGCACAGGTCGCGGTACTCACGCGTCTGCAGGATCAGGTAGTGCCATATCTCGTCGATGTCCTGCTCGACGGGGAGAAAGAGACCGCCGAGCCGGTCGGGGTGGCGGGAGAGGAGATAGAGGTAGCGCAGGCACTCGCGGACCTGGTGCCGTACGACGGACGCGGACGGAGCGTCGGGCTTGGCCGTGAAGTGCCGCACCACCTCCTCGTGCAGAGCCGGGCCGAGCAATGTCTCGACGTCGGGCACTTCTTGGGCGGGGGTGCCCAAGGGGGCGGCGGGTGCTGCGGATGTGGGCATGGGACTCCTGTCGGGAAGCCGTCGCCGGGCGCGTCGGACGCCCCGCGCACAGGCAGGGCCGGCACGGACGGGGTCAGGACGGGTCGGACCTGGTCAGCCAGGCGTACTTGCCGGATCGCCCGATGGGGATTCCGGTGCGGTGTTCCACCTGGCAGGCGCGCCCGGTCAAGGCGGTGACGGACGCCGACAGCTCGGCCGTCTCGCCGGGTGACAGCGGCGCGTCGTCGAAGGTCGCGTACGACAGATGGGATCCGACTTCGCCGGTCAGGTGCAACTGGTACAGGAAGACGCGAGTGCAGATGCCGGCGATACGGGCGTCCAGGTCGGCCTGGGAGACGGGGCCCCCGGGAGTGGGCAGCAGTTCCTTCTCCCGCCCGCAGAAGGAGACGATCCGCTCCGGGTCGGCGCTGCCGTCGCGGGTGCGCACACAGTCGCCGGACCGGTAGCGGACCAACGGCATGTACGGGTTGCGGACGCTGGTGACGATGAGGCTGTGGATGCCGCTGTCCGGTTCCACCGGGATCAGCTCGACGCTCATGTCCTCCAGGTAGGGCTGGTAACCGCCTTCGGTATCGCTATAGAACAGGTAGCCGAGTTCGGTGCTGCCGAAGAGGTCGACCACCGGGCAGTCGAAGTGGGCGCGCAGATAGGCGCGGACGTTCAGCGGCGTGTACTCATAGGCGTGGACGATGCCGACCGGGCGGGGAAACGCGTCCCAGAGGCCCCATGCCGAGACCTTCCGGATCAGGTGCGCCAGGTGGTAACCGGAGCAGTCCAGCAGATAGCCGGCGCCGGAGTGGGTGGTAGCGGCCTTGCGGATCTCGGCGAGCATGCGCTCGACCTCGTCACGGCCCCAATCGGCAGGGTCCAGCCGGAGGTTGAGATACAGCGTACGGTCGTCGAGCCAGCGTTCACCGGGAGTCGCCCCGGGCTTGCGGGCGTTCACCCGCGCCACGTGTTCGGTGGCGAGGACGGTAGTCAGTGAGACCCGCCGGGCGCCCGCGTGCCACGAGGCGCCGAGATCGGGGTGTTCGCTCCACAGGCGGTAGTAGGAGCGGAGCAGGAAGTAGGGCGGCCGGATGAGCTGCATGCGAGCGTGGTTGGTACCGGTGGACAGTACGAACTCGGCTTCTCCGGCCTCCAGTGCGCGGGCCAGCTCCGGGGTCATCCAGTTGTCGGGGAAGCCCCGGGCGATCTCCGGCTTCTCCAGGATCGGGAAGTGGCCGAGCTCGACGGAAGAACGGTAGATCGGGATGTCGCGCACCTTTTCCAGGACATCGGCGCTCGGCAGGCGGTTCAAGGGAGCTCTCCGGGACGGGTCGACTGCGGGGAGGAGCGAGCGGGACCTGCCGGCGCGGCGACAGCCGCGCCGGCAGCGCGGAACATCAGCGGGTCAGGAGATGCAGCCGCTCTTGGGGGCGGCGCTGATGCAGCCGCTCTTGGGCGTGGCGCTGATGCACCCGTCCTTCGCGGCCTGGGCGGAGTTGACAGCGACCCACTTGCGCCACACGGACTCCTCAGTCATGCGCTTGATGAGCTGTTCCATGGTGAAACCTCCCGGAGTGGCAAGAATGCATCATTTCTCATGAGGAAATGGTTTTGTGGTGATCAACCATCGGCATCGAAAGTAAAGAGACGGTCAATCAATCGTCAATAGATCTTATGCCGATTGGCCTGAACCACACCCCTCGCGCGCGTCGGCCGACCGGGGACCGCAACCGCGTGTGTCGTTCGTGCTCCAAGACCTGCGACCGCCGCTACCCAGGGCCTCGGCCATGGAACCGACATCCGGGAGGTGTCCGAATCCGCCCCATGACGACGGGCGCTTCCGCGACCGTTCGACAGGGGCTCGGTGACGGCCTGGTCATGGTCCGCGTCGTCGACCGGGCAGAAAGGCCGCAGCCGTCGGCAGCCCGCGAGACGCTCCCAAGAGCATGCCTTCAGGGCGGTACCGCACCGGCCGGGTGGTGGTTAGCTGCCCGCCCGGCGCAGAGTACGGCACACGCCGGGCCGCCGAACGCCGACTCGGCACGCTGGTCCTGTCCGCCATCGCTGGCGGTCCTTCCGGTACGGCGCTGTGGCGCAGGAGGGCCCGGTCGGTGTCCCTCCGGATCAGGAACGGCATGCCGAGTCGCGCAACGACCGCCGACCCAGCCCAGGAGCATCGCGATGACCACCATCCTGAAGACCGACCACCCCGCATGGAGCGAGGACGCCGAAGGCACATGGGCACGTGCCGTGGCGCCGGGGAGGGCTGCTGGATGGCCGTCTTCGGCCCGGCCGGGTCGTCCCTAAAGTGCGTAGCCGGCTGGTGCGAGCAGGACTCCGCTGTCACGTGCATGGGACGAGAGGTCTGGAAAGAAGCGGGGCAGGTCATCGCCCCCGCGGACGTGGAGCTGCTGCATGTCGTCCACGTCGTGGACACCCCGGGCGGACAGCCGCTGGCAGATGACTTCCGGGCCCGCCGCTGGAAGGGCGCGCCGGAGCGCCGCGACCGCCATCGCAGCCCTTCAGCATCACAACGAGGCGCTCCCTCGACTACCTGAGCGAGCTGGTCGGCGCCCTGGCGTACGAGGTCGACGACCAGGTGGTCCGGGAGTACCGGCAGCTCGTCCAGCTCAGGTCGGCTTCTTCGACGAGGCATCCCTGAAGGAGCACGACGAGGCATGGCTCCGGATCCCCTCGGAGAGGGTTTTCGCGGCTCAGCGGTGATCGCCGCCCCCTTGTCTCTGCGGCGGAGGCGGGCGGACGATGGGGCCATGGAGCGGCGATTGACGGCTTATCAAATCGACGTACTGATGGAGCGGGCTCTACGGCCCGGGGGCGGGTTCCTGGCCCGCCGCGCCGCGGCCCGACTGTGCAGGCCGGAGGCCATCCGCCAGTCGGACTCCGGCCTCGTCGAGCAGTTGGTCCGGATCCTGCGGTCCGCACCCGACCCGCACATCGCGGCCCAGGCCGCCCGGACCCTGGCTGACCCCCGGGTCAGCGGTGATCCGGAGCTTCTCGCGTCAACCTTCGTCGCCATGATCAACCGGTCAGGCTATCGGGGCGGCGCGAACGCCGAACTGGGCGTCCGCGTCCTGGACTTCCTCCTCGGCCCACCGGCGGGCGAGACCCGTCTGGAGTCGTTCCTGGGCGCCGCCCATCCCCGTTCCGACTGGTGGACGAGCCCGGAGACGGTGAGCTTCTGGTTCGTCAAGGAGGCTTGCGCGACCCGGGACAACACAGTGCGGGCGCGTGCCGGAGCGTTCCTGAGCGGGACCGCCGAACCGCACTTGCTGAGTGCGCTGGAAAGGGTCGTGCTCTTCGACATCTGCAAGACGTTCTACCTGCCGGCCCTGCACACCCTGCCCCCCGGCTGGGAGTGGCAGCCGCTGTGGAGCGGCGGCGAACTCTCACCCCGGCTCCGCCTGCACCTGGCCAACCCCCGCCTGCCCCTGCGCCCGCCTCACGGCCCGTCAAAATTCGGCCCGTTGGAGGCATGCGCCGGCCCTCTGCTGGCCGTCCTCTCACAGCGTGAGGACCTGATCGCGGACTATCTGGCCGTCCACGGCCCGGAGCCGACGGTGAGCGCCCTGCTGAAGGGGGCCGCGGAGTCCAGCGGCCGGGCCGGCTTCGCAGCCGACTGCCGCAGCGCCCTGTGCGGGCTGCCTGCAGGCCCCGCCCGGGAAGAGCTGTGCCGGCATGCGGCACGCTGGGGCTCGGAGGTGGGGCAGAGCATCGTACGGGAGACCGGCTGGGTCTGGGACGGCGACGAAGCCTCGTTCTGCTGGTTCACCGAGCAGTGGGAGCGGTACGACGCGCTCGACCCGGACGGTGCCCGCCTGCGCGTTTTCGGTCTGACCCGGAAGGACGACCGCGAGCTGTTCCGTCGCGCCGAGCGGATCGCCGAGGAGAACGGCCGCCCGAACCCGCTTCCGCCACCGCCCCCGTTCCCGAAACGCACTCCGCCGAGCCCTTCCCCGTGGCAGGGAGGCTCGTGGCCCACCTCCCCGGGGGCGTCGTATGGCGGCGGCTTCTGACTCTCGCGGGCGGGAGGATCGAAGGACGTCAACGGTGATCCGGCCAGTGGGACTGAAGCGCTGGACAACGCCTTCGACTATCTCTGTCGAGTGGGCGCTGCGTCCCTCGGGTGAGTGCTGTCGGTCCTCCCCTCATGCCCCCGATCCGCACTCTGGACGGGGGTATGAGGGGCGTTCGTGTTGCCTTGCGGAGTCAGCGGTGGTGGCCCCTCCGGCGATGCCATGACTCAGGCCTGTTCCGCCGTGTCGGCGAGAAGCGCCTGGGTGCGGCACCCAGTGGGTCGTTGTGCCGTCGTGGCCCAGCAACGGGGTGATGCTGCCCCTTCGTGCAGTCCGGGCGCCCGGTGACTGCGGCAGCTGTGCCGGGGAGTCGAGCTACTTGAGGAAGCGGAAGACCTGTCGGGGCGAGTCGGTGACGCATTGCAGTTGCGAGACGAATGCCCACTCCTTGTGGTCTGCTTCCGGTGCTCCGAGACAGAGGTCCTTTCTATGGTCTTTCGGTACGAAGCGGGGGTGGTTTGGTCTGAGGAGGAACCCGCCTCCATGGAGGTTGGTCTTCTCAAGGCGGAACTGCTCGGCCTCGATCACCTCTTGTGTGCCGCAGTAGTCGATGACCACTGCCATTCCGTCTTCTATGGATGCGTCATAGCCCCGCAGGCATCGCTGATCTTCGTCTTGTCTTCCGGGGAAGACGATCCTGTAGGAACCGTTGCTCGTTGCTTGCATGGTCACGGTGTCGCTCTGGCTCGTGGTGCACGGTGTCAGGAAGAGGCCGATCGCTTTCACTTCCTTTGACTCTTCTCGTCGCTCGACGACACATCGGCCGTCTGCCGTGCGCAGGCGGTATGTGCCCGGCGCAAGCAGGGGCCGGGGAGAGGGACTCTGGGAGGAGGGTGATGGGGAACCGGGCTTCGAGGCCGACGTCGTCGTCCGGGCCCCGGCTGCCGGCGGCGAGTGCCTTCCCCTGTTGTCATCGCCGTTCGCCCACACCGCCAGCGTGCCGAACGTGAGGGCGGCGATGGCTGTGGCCGCGCCTGCAATCAGCAGGGGCCGCTTGTGCCGCGCGGGGTGTGCCGCATGGGGAGGCTGCGCCTTGTCCGGGACAAGGGAGGTGGCATGCTCTTCGGCGGGCGAGGTCAGCGGGCCGTCGCTGTGAGAGCTCTCCGCTGGTGTCTGCCCGTCCGTTGATCACCCCGTGATCGTGGGCGGGGCGGGCAGGGGTTCGGAGGCGGCCAGGCGCCTGCGTGCGGCGAGCCAGATCCCGACGCTGTCCGCGTCACCGCCGCAGGCGCGGACGTAGGTGGCGACGAACTCCTCGCGGGGTAACTCCGTACGGTTGAGGACCCCGGAGACGGTCACACGGGGCAGAGCCCCGCCGTGGACGGCAGCACGCCGTTCCAGATCCCGCAGGCTCAGGCCCGCCCAGCGTCGCAGCCTTCGCAGCATCGCGATGAACTCGGCTGACGTCGTGACCGACTGCGGCTGGGGTGCCGGTTCCATGACTCCTCCTGCTCATTCATGAGGCGAACGAGCTCAGTCTGGCGATCTTCGAGCGCCGGGCACACCGGACGCACCAGCTCCGCATAACGCCGGACGCCGCCCACCCGGAGCCGGCGGCTCTGCTGGCTAGGTCCGGAAAGTAGTGCCGTCTGCCCGCAGGGCAGGGCCCGCGGCGTCCGGTGCGTGCGATCGCAAGGCGGAGGGTCGCCCTCGTACCGGGCGTACTCGGGTGATCCCGACAACACGGCGAGCGTACGTGCCAGGCGTCGCGGGCCAGGCGGGACTTCACGGACACGGCCCAGGGCCGGCAGGTCGCTCTCGGGTGCGACGCACGATGAGTGTCCCGACCGCCGGCTGCTTCAGCGCGTTCTTGAAGGGCGTCCGAGGGACGGTGCGTGACGACATCGCCAGACGCGGAGGGTCCGGACAGGGCCGCTGACCAGGCCGGACAGGCTCGGACCGTCCCGGACGCCGAATCCGTTGCCGGACACCGCGACAACCCGCAACGCTTCTTCCATCCCCGCACCGCACCCGGCGCCTGACTCCCGTGTCAGCGCCGCTACCGCGGCCTGCCCTGGCCGCCGGCAATCACCTACAAGTCGATCAAGGAGATTCTCCATGAGCGTTCCGTCCCACACCCATCAACACCCATCTGCCCTTCCGTGGCTGTCCCGGGCACAGCGACGCTGGCCCACGGCCTGGCGCCTGGCCTTCGTGGCTCTCGTGGCCGCGCTGAGTTTCGTGCTGGCCGGTCCTACCACAGCCGCCGAGGCCACCGCCCCGCCACCGCCCGCGGCAGGCGACTCCTCCGACGGCAAGAAGCCCAACCCCTGGGACTGGGCGTACTGGAAGATGCACGAATTTCTGAACCCGGACGCGCACGACACTCACGACAAGTGGTTTCGCTGGAAGACGATCGGTCAGGTCGCCGGCGCACGCGTCCTCAAGCTGATGAACAAGGGCAAAGAGCCCGGTTTCGGCAGCATATTGACGGGGCTCCACCAGGACTACCACGAAGTCAAGAAGCGCATGATGAAAACCCCTAAGGGGGCCAGGGAGCAGGTGAAGAAGTCCTCGGAAGCGGTCCATGAGGCGAAGAAGAACGCCGAGCAGGCCCAGACTCCCAAAGCGAAGGAGAAGGCAGACAAGGCGACAGAGAAGGCGCGGAATTGGAACAAGGAGGCCGCCGCAAATCTCCGGGAGTCCAAGGCGACAGCGCATCCCGACACCAAGGCCGAGATAAGGAAAATCGAGGCCAAGATCCGGAATCTGGAGGAAAAGATCACGAATCTGGAGACCAAGAAGGCGAAGGTCAAGCATAAGGGCGAGCAGAACAGGGTTCAGCGGAACATCAATGCCGCGCGCGAGCGGCTCACGAAGGCCCAGGCGCAGCGCGCGGAGTTCGGGGACGGCCCTGACGACACCGGCGGGACACGCCCTGTGAAGCCCAAGCCGAAGACACCGTCGCAGGGGCCGGGAAGCACCAACGCGAAGACTCCGCCGACGCCGCTGATCAGCAACACGACGAAGAACCCGTCGACCGCCAACGTGCAGACTCCGCCGAAGGCGCCGGTCAGCAACACCACGAAGGACCCGTCGACCGCCAACGTGAAGATTCCGCGGAAGGGGCCGACGATCACCGCTGTGAAACCGCGGCAGCCTGTCGGGCCGAGCGTGAGGACGCCGGGGGAAGTGCGCCAGGTCCGCGGCTCTGTGGCCGCGGAGGCCGTGGGTGATCTGGTCGGACAGGAAACCGATGCGTACTTGCGCCGTAAGAACCAGAAGGTGCTGGACAAGGCGCTGAGCGATCCTGAGATGCGGGCTCGGCTGATCGCCGAGCACCGGGAGTACCAGACGCAGGGACCGTTCCAGCAGCTCGCCCGGCCCTTCAAGGGAAAGGAGTTCACCCCCGGTGAGATGAGGGAGAACGGACCCAAGCTGATCAAGGTCGAGAAGACCCTCGACACCGTGAGGCAGAAGGCCGACCGGTCCAACGCCGACCCGCTCTATCGCCAGGCGCGGACCGAGTGCGGCGGCTACGACACCTGCGTGACCGAGCGCACCCGCACCCTGCGGGACAAGAACACCAAGGACATCGCCGAATCCACCCGGAAGGCACGCAAGTCCAACGCCGACCCCGCCTACCGCCAGGCCCGCACCGAATGCGGCGGCTACGACACCTGCGTGACCGAACGCACCCGCACCCTGCGGGACAAGAACACCAAGGACATCGCCGAATCCACCCGGAAGGCACGCAAGTCCAACGCCGACCCCGCCTACCGCCAAGCCCGCACCGAATGCGGCGGCTACGACACCTGCGTGACTGAACGCACCCGCAAGCTGAGGGCCGAGCAGGCGAAGGACACCGTCAAGGACCGCGCCGGCAAGGGCAAGCGGGACCGGGACGACAACCGGGCGCAGCACTCCGGCAAGACGTCGAACGGCAAGAGCAAGGACACCACCACCAGCAGCCGCGGCGACCGAAGCGACCGGGGACAGCACAAGGACGCCAAGACCGGCCCCGCGAAGAGCCAGTACGAGAACAGGGCCGTCTGACCCTTTCCAGACACCCGCTCCCCCAGCCCTGGATCAGCCCGTCGTCACCGGAACCCGTGCGAGCATGACCATGCTGCTGTGGCGGGGGCGGAGAGGACTCCGTCCCCGATCGACATCTGCAGGTGATCACTGCTCGCCGGCCGGTGGGCAACGGAGGCGCCCAGAGCTGGCCGCCCCCACATCCGCCTGCCCCACCGCCGCCTCGCGGCACTCGACCGGATCCCGCACTCCCGGTCAGGCGCAGTCGTTGGCGTCCCAGCAGGTCTCCTCCGGGAAGGGGTCACCGCCACCGCCCTCGGGCGGGGGCGAGGATGCCGGGAAGGACGGCGGCGGCTCGTAAGGTGGCGGCTCGTAGGGTGGCGGCGGTTCATGGGGGATCGATTCCGGTGCCCTCGAAGTCGGCCGAGGCCCCGGCTCGCCGGGACGAGCCGTGCTTTTGGAGGGCGGCGCCGACCGCGGCGGCCGCCGCGTGGCACCCGGGACGGGAACGTTCGTGGCGCCGGGCTCTGTCACGGGGCTCGAGACGGCGGGGCTGTGAGGTGTCCGACTTTGCGTGGCCGGCGGGGAGAGCGTCGCGGTGGCAGGCGGGCGTGTCTGTTGCGCGGGCGGCTCGCCGGGATGGTCGTCGGGCGCCAGAACGATCCCGGTGACACCGGCCGACAGCAGCGCCGCCACCACGCCTGCCACGAGCGCTCTGCCTGGCAGGCCGGCGGAACCGGAACGGCGCGCCGCAGCACTCTCCGGCCCTGCCGCAGCGGTGTGAGCTCGCGGTCCTGTCGTGGACGATTCCTCCTGCACCGCCGGATCCTCAGCGGCCACACCCGTGTTGGTCTTCGATGCCGCGGCCGCATACACCGCCCCAGGCGCTAAAGAATCTACGCGGGACGCACCCGGCACGCCAGCAGAAGTGCCAGGCCCTGCCGATACGCCGGCATCGGCGTCGGCGTCGGCGTCCCCAGGATCACGTGCTTCCTCGAAGGAGTCGTCCTGCGCCGCAGGCCGCGTCGGACTATGCGGGTCGCTCCCGTCCGACGGAAGCGGGGCTGCCAAAGACCCGGCTGCCGCAGGCCCTGCCGACGCGTCGGCACTGGAGCGCTGCTCGGCCACCACCGCCAGACGCTTACGGACAGCAACCCATGCATCGACCTCCGACCGCTCACCACCACACGCCCGGACAAATGCCGCCAGCAGCTCCTCCCGGGGAAGGTCACTCCTGTTCAATGCGCCGGCCAGCGTGGCACGCGGAAGCACATCCCCCGCGGACTCCGCCCGCCGCTCCAGCTCACGGAAACTCAGATTCGCCCATATTCGTAACTGCCGCATCAACGCCACAAACTGCCCGGCATCCTCCGCCCCCTCAGGCCGCGGCCCTCTCCCGTCCACCCTGCCCCCACGTCCTTAGATCCGAGATCCAGACATCGCCCGGAAGCCTAATAGCACCAAAAGGTCGGCGAACGGGTCTAGCCAGCCGAGCCGAGTGGCCCACCCCGGCACCCCTCAGAGGGGAGACCCATCCGTCTCTCACCCGCCCAGCGCCCGTCCCCACCCAGAGAGATCCCGGCGGGGCAAAAAGCCGGGACAGCGGCCTGAAGCAGTGGTGGGGCATCGCCACCCGCTACGAGAAGACCGCAACCATCTACCTGGCCGGACTCTACGTCGCCGGCATCTTTCTTTGGTCTGCCAGGACCACGACTCAGGAGCAGGAGCGAACCGCATCTTCCCAGGCGCCGGGACTGCGGTAGAGGTTCTTGTGCCCGGCGGCGAGTACGTGGCGCAGTTGGGCAAGGTGCTGGGTGTTCGTGGGGAGATCCAGCTGGTCGAGGAGGGCCAGTGCGGCAGCCGGTTCCAGGTCGCCGTAGACGTCGTGGAAGCTCGCCAGGAGGCCACGGAAGACGGCCGAGTGCAGGGCGGGAAGCCGCATGGCGGTGCGGTACGTCGGCTCCTTCACCGTCCAGCGCACCGGGCCTGAACACTCCAGAACGCTACGGGCTCGGCGCAGCAGGGTTTCCGATCCCTCGGCCACCACTCGGTCGATGTCGTTACCGAGGACCTCGGCGAAGGCCATAGCGGAAGTGGTGTGGTCCTCGAACCAGTCCACCCACAGCGAGTAGGTGACGGCCTCGGCGTCCCGGTCCGCCTCCAGCCGCTGACGGTAGCCGCCCCACAGTACGTCGGCCGGCAGGGGGCCTTCCGCGCTCTCGTTCGCGAACCGGATTTCGCACGTGACCCAGTAGTCGTCGAGGAGGTTCAGCAGCCCGAAGGCCAACCGCAGCTGGTCGGCTGCATCCAGGTCTTCGGCGAACACATCGCCGGCCCAGGACTGCGCCACCTGGTTGGCTGTGAGCAACACGTCCGGCTTCTCGTCGCTCACCCACCCGTCGCCCACTTGGCGGACGCCCTGATCAGCCAGCCAACACCGCGCTGCCTCCTCGGCTTGCATCTCCATGCGGGAAGTATGCCAAGCCGCGGAAGATCCGAACGAAACAGCCTAGTGACCTGAGTCGGAGATTCGTCGTTGGTTCGGTATGAGTCGTCCGGGTCCGAAGATTCCGCCGTTGTCGGTGACCGGTGCCCAGCGGGCTGTGCTTGAGGGGTGGGTGCGTCGTCGCTCGACAGCTCAGGCGCTGGCCTTGCGGTCGCGGATCGTGCTGGAGTGTGCCCAGGGGCACTCGATCATGGAGGTGTCCCGCCGCCTGGGTGTCTCTCCGGACACGGTCCGCACCTGGCGACGGCGCTTCCTGGAACGTGGCCTGGACGGCCTGTCCGACGAGCCCAGGCCGGGTGTTCCGCGGAAAATCACCGATGCGGACGTCGAGCGGGTCATCGTCAGGACGCTGC
>NZ_BMTO01000022.1:0-20219 GCF_014649715.1 Streptomyces lateritius | reverse complement strand
GCCCGGGGTTCCCGAGCGCCGCAGCCACGACTACGTCCGGGCCGGCACCACCACCCTGTTCGCGGCCCTGGAAGTCGCCACGGGGAAGGTGATCGGTTCCCTGCCACCGCCGGCACAGGGCCGTGGAGTTCAAGAAGTTCCTAGCCAAGCTGGACAAGGAGGTCCCCGCCGAGCTCGAGGTGCATCTGATCCTGGACAACTACGTCACCCACAAGACGCCCGCCGTCAAGAAGTGGCTGTTGGCGCACCCGCGCTTCCACATGCACTTCACGCCGACGAGTTCGTCCTGGCTGAACCTGGTGGAGCGGTGGTTCGCCGAGCTGACACAGAAGAAGCTCAAGCGCGGTGTCCACTGCTCCGTCCAGGCCCTCGAACGCGACATCCGTTCCTGGCTCGCCGACTGGAACGAGCACCCCAGGCCGTTCGTCTGGACGAGGACCGCCGACGAGATCCTCGACAAAGTAGCCGCCTACTGCCGACGAATCTCCGACTCAGGTCACTAGTGCCTCGATGAGGCCAGCCAATCCTTCGTCCGTGACTGCCGACACCAGATCCTTTGTGGCGGCGTCCGAAAGACACCGACCGTCAGCTCAGTCGACCTGGACGTACGTGACGATGACCCCGCTTGTCTCGGGCCTGTTGGCCTCGTTGCAGTTCAGGGCTTCGCTGCTGTGTGAGGGACGTTAGCGACGGTCCCGCTTCGAATAGGGCGACGGTGTGTCTCAGAGTCCTGATCAGCCGCGTCTGCGTCTCGTCATCAAGTTGGCAGCCTTCGTGACTTCCTCCAGGACGTACTCGTCTGCCTCAGTCACCATCCGGCTCGACGAGTCTCATGCTGCGGGCTCGCCTCTGGATGACGTGAGCAAGGTCTCGAATGCCCTATATGAGGTCGTTAACGGTCTTGCCAGGCCGGTGCTGGACGCAGTTCTTCCGGGCAGTCGAACGCTGAGGCGCGTGACGCCTGGGTCGCGCTGTTGCTGATTGCCCAGAACTGGCGGGACTCACCTGATCTGCCGGCAGACCTGAAGACCGTAATTGATGAGGCCCTTCCACGCTGATAGGCAGTGGTCACGGGTGGAACGTCACCAGCCGAGCTCTCGTCAGGTCACGGCTCCTGGTATCCAGCTAGTACTGCAACAGTCTTTGTAGTGATGGTTTGTTGGTTTCCGGTGGTGTGTGGCCGCGCCGTTTGTAGTGGCTGACGCGTGCTTGGTGTTGTCGTCGGCGTCGCCAGTTCGACCAGTGCAGGACATGGTCGACGGGTGCCGGTCGGCGGTGGGTGAGGCGGTGGATCAGGCGCCTGAGTTCGGGGAGGCTGAGGGGGACGAGGCCGGAGGATCCGTTTCTGCTTTCCCGGCATCGAGGTAGCGGGCCCGCAGGACGGTGAGGCAGGCGTGGGCGGCCATGGCCAGGGTGATGTGGCGGTGCCAGCCGGGGTAGCGGCGGACCTGGGGTAGTCGTCCAGGCCGCATTCCTGCTTGGCGGTCTGGAAACACTCCTCGACCGCCCAGCGGGCACCGGCGATGTGGATCAGCTGGTCGACGGTGGTGTCGGTGGGGCAGTAGGCGATGTAGTAGGAGATCTCCTCTGGTCGGCGGACGCTGCGGCGGGCGATCACCCAGCGCCGGCGGTCCTCGCGGTGCCAGGGCCGGACCTCGACTCTCGCCCAGTCGAAGACCCGGAGGCCGTGGGAGCCGTTGCCGCAGGACCGGCGCTTCCACTTCTGCCGGGGCAGATCGTGGAACAGGTCCTGGACGGGATGGTCGAGGGCCCAGCGGGTGACGACGGTGTCATGCCGGGTGGTGGCCATGACATGGAAGACGTCCGCCCGCTCCAGTTCGCTCCGCCAGCTCTTGGAGTAGCCGTATCCGGCGTCCGCGGTCACCCACCTGAACGGGATCTTCTCCTCGACCGCCCGGCGGACCATGGCCCTGGCCATGGCGACCTTGGTCTCGAAGACGACCGCGTCGTCGATGCCCGCCCGCCGGCACCGTTCCCGGTCCTCGGTCCACGAGGCAGGCAGATACAAGCGCCGGTCGATCAAAGTGCGGCCGCGACCGGCGGCATAGGCCAGGAAGACCCCGACCTGGCAGTTCTCCGTGCGGCCCGCGGTCCCGGAGTACTGCCGCTGGACCCCCGCCGAACGGACGCCCTTCTTCAGGAAACCGGTGTCGTCCACGATCAGCACCGCATCCGGATCGCCCAGGTGCTCGACGATGTACTCGCGCACGTCGTCCAGGACCTCGTCCGCGTCCCAGTCGATCCGGTTCAGCAACCGGTGGATCCGGTCCGGACCCGCATGACCGGCCTCCTCCGCCAGCGTCCAGCCGTTCTTCCGCTCCAGCGGAGCGACCAGCCCCCGCATATACGCCAGCGCCGACTCACGCGGCTCCGACCTGGCAAAACGATGCACGAACCGCTCGTGCAAAGCCTTCAGTTCACCCGCCCACGACCGGGCATCAACCAGAACCCCACCCATGACCAAACCAACGACCCACCTACCCAACCGTCACGACAAGGACCGTTGCAGTACTAGTGCCAGCATCTCCTGCGGTGTGTAGAAGCTGATGAACGGCGTTCCGGAGGTTCGCGCGCCTTCCTGGCTGGCCTGGAGGCCGGGGCGGTCGACTTCGTCGGCAAGTTCCGTCGGCAGCAGGAAGGTCATGGCAAGCGTTGAGCCGGGGGCGAGCCGGGCAATCTGGCGCAGGGTGTCAACTGTGGCGTCTTTGGTGAGGTACATGGTGACCCCGGTGGAGACAATGACCGCTTGCCGGCCGGGTTCGAAGCCGGCAATGGAAAGATGCTCGGACCAGGACGCGCCGGACTCGAAGTCGACCGGTACCAGGTGCAACCAGTCGGGGACGTCGTAGCCGAGTTCGGCCAAGCTGTGGCGCTTCCAGGCCTGGGTGCCAGGCTGGTCCACCTCGAAAATTCGCAGGCGGGAGGCGAGCTCCGGCTTGCGCTGGGCGAAGTGTCCAGACCGGCTCCCAGGATGACGTACTGGGTGACGCCCCGGACTGCCTGCTCAGCGATCAGGTCCTCGATGAAACGAGCGCGGGCCACCATGGCCGCCCGGAACCCGCTGGCGGCCTGCGGATCCGTGTCAGGGCGGTCGCGCCAGTCATCGCCGGGGGCAGCTAGATGCAGGCCGATCTCGTCCTCGACTACGTGCGGAGACGGGTCGACCTGGACATGCATCGCCCGCCACAGGGCCGTCCGCACCGCGGTGTTGTCCGGTGCCTCGACCTGTTCGTCTGCCATGGTGCTCCCCTTCCCCGTGGTCAGTTCTTGCCGGGGCCTGGAGGGTCCACAGGCGCCCGTCGGGGTCACGGACCGTCATCTCCTTGGTCCCGTAATGAATGTCCTCGAACGGCGTGACCACCTCGAAGGCCGGATCGGGACGGAACGCGTCTGCGTCAGCCACCCGCAGCACGACCCGCGTGTGGGGCTCCCGGTCCTCGGGGACCTCGGCGATGAACACGCAGGGACCGTCGCCGTTGCGGAGCTGCCCGGAGTTGTGGTCCGTCGCAAACTCCAGCTCGTATCCCAACGTCTGGAAAAACTTCGCTGCCTTGCCCCAGTTGTGAGTCGGCAGGAACAGGCCTCGATTCCTTCGGTCGCCATGTCAGCTCTCCTGCTCGGTCGATGGCTGTCTGGGCCCATGGGCGTCGTCGAGGTAGGAGCGCAGCGCGTCAGCGACCAACGCCGACAAAGACATCTCCGACTCGATAGCGCGGTACTTGACCTGCTTGATCAGCCCGATCGGCAGATACACGTTGAACTGCTTGACTTCCTCATCACCCACAAGACGATGCTAACATGCTAGCAAGATAGGAAGCCAAACTTCGAGAGACGAACCAATCCTCCGGTGTCGGGGATCCATCAGGCAGCGGTTAGCAGTGAGCCCGTCTCCGGCCCTGGATCACGCTGAGCGCGCCGGAAGAGTTCGGCCGAAACTCCTTTTAGCCGTGGAGATCAGGGGTCGTCCCCATGGCCGTGAGGCGGGCGGTGTAGACCCGGTGTGCCTTGCGTGCGGCGGGGCCGGCGGAATCGGCAGCCACGGCCGCGCTCTGCTGGAGGGCGGCGCGGTGGAGTTCGAGTGGGGCGGTGAGGCGGACCGAGTGGTCCTTGCCGCGGCGGTTGATGCGTCCGGCGGCGACTGCGCGGCGGATGGTCTCGCCATCCGTTACCCGTTTGCCCTGGTTGAGCTGTCGGGTGGGATAGATCCTGCCAGAGTGTAGGTGACTCGACCGCGGGTGGCGCGTGCCCCCTGACCTCGTCCTCAGTCTGCGCCGTCTTCTCGGCGAATACCGTGCGCAGAGGGGCCGGGCCCGTCCGATCGCGGTCTACATCCAGGAAAGGCGACCTTCATGGATCTGGAAGTGCATTTCCGGCGTATTGCCGTAAGTAAGATCTCCGATCCCGGCAGCAATGCCGAGGTCGAGTTCACACTCGCGGCTAACGGCCAGACGCAGAAGTTCGTGGACAACGATCTACGTATCGGCATCACTCCCATCAACCGCACCTTCCTGGTGCGCGTCCCGCCGACATCCACCCTGGACATCGCTGTCGGAGGGGTGGAGAAGGACGTCAGCAGCGCTGACGATCCGCTTCCCGGCTTCGTCCGACGATTCGGTGCGGCTAATAACTTCGGCCTGGGCGTCCACTCCATTCCGGCGAGCAACACCCACATGACCTACCTCATGGACTTCGAAGTCCGGCCGGCGCCCGGTCTGCTCACCTCCCTCACCGGTACCGCGACCCTGACCACCACGGACGACCGCGCCCGCGGCCCCTTCACCACCCCCATCACCGTGGAACTGTTCTTCAACGACCCACGCACCGAAGTCAGCATCAGCTCCATCCCCCCCGTCACGGTGCAAACTGGCAACGGACCGGTAACCGTCACCCACACGGGAGGAGGCAACGGCACCTTCGACAAGAACACAGGCACCGTGCGATTGCCGGCCGGCCTCCACTTTGACCTTCCGTTTCCTGCCAGTGACTCAAGCTTGCCGCTGACGCTCACTACGGGAAGGGCCGGAGGACTGATCGGAACACCGCTGAATCGCACTACTGGTGGCATCCGACTCGTCGGCGCCGCTACCTTCACGGGAGGCACACTCGCCGGGAAGGAAGGCACGCTCGCCGTCGATGGCGAACTTACAGAGCTTCCGTAACCGCGAACGGCCAGCGGCCCGAAGGTCCGTTTGACCTGAACTGCGGGTCGCCGAGGCGGGGCCCTCCTGGCGCAGACGTTTTGAAGCCGCGACGAAGCCCACCACGCCCTCACGGCCGGCCGGATACAGGCGTGGGACATCTGCCGACCCGACTCCGACCTCGGCATCGTCTACTGAGACACCACGCCGGGCCGGGGTCGCAGGTGGGACGGCTACTCCGCGGGGATCCGGCGGGCCAGGTCCGAGGCGAGCTGTCCGGCCGCCTGGCCGCGCGGGGTGAGGTCGGGGGTTTCCAACAGCCGCATGCGTGCGGTGTCACCGCCGGCCCGGCCCCTCCGATGTTCCTTCCGGGGCAAAGTCGAGGGCAACGCCGTGAAGGTCTCAGGGAGTACGGCGACCATGCCGCTCACCTGGTCTCCGTTGTACATCCGCAGCAGCATGGTGGACTGCCACCAGTCGATCTCGCCGCCGCGACCGTTTGGGTTGCCGGGCCAGTAGTAGTTCACCGGATCCGGGAGCAGGTGGGTAGTGGACGCCGTCGGGGGCGAGATGGGCCCGGAGCCATGATCCGCTTCCACTCAGTCCGAGCCGGAGCCGTCGGACCCGGTCGTTCAAGGTGCAGACCGCTTCAGTGTCGAGAGCCTTGAGAACGTTCGCTTCGGCGGGTAGTGGCTGGCACCCGCACCCGGCTGGGGCCTTGACCGGCCAGCGTCTGAGCAGAAGGCCCATCTGTTGCCACGGCGTCATCGGCGACGGATCCTTGCGGGATTACGGCAGGGGCGGGGTGGCGTCCAGCTTTTGCGCTGCCCGTTCGATGTGACGCAATATCCATGCTGGGCTTCCGGGCCGCCCGGCGGTATTCCAGACCCAGCTCATGGCCGGCGAACAGCCCACCCACCCGATGCCGCGTAGTGGACCCTTGCTCCGCCCTCTGGCCGCGGGCTTCGTCAAAGGGCCGCAGGTCGGTGCAGTGCGAGCAAGCCGCTTGGTCAGCGCCGCGCCGCCGGGCGCGGCCCGATACCGCGAATGAGGGATCCGCGTGCCTGCTCCAACCCACCGATGGGGCGTTGAGCACTACGCCCGCGCCGTCTCGTCACCCAGTCAATCTCGCCCAAACCCGGGGCATAAGCAAGCCGCATAAAATCCCGCCCCGGACCCTGTGCTTCCGGTAGTGCCGCAACCGCGCCCATGTGCACTACGCCATTCGGTCCCATCCTGAGAAGCAGCACCATCGGCTACACAGGCCGACCGCCCCCAAGGGAGGTCCCATGGCCCTGCTCGCTCTTCTCGTGCCCGCCCTCCTGGTGGCCTTCCTCTTCGCCACAGACACCCTCCAAGAGCACCTCTTCCCACGTCTGGCCGCAGAAGACGACGCGAGTCCTACAGCCGACGACACGCGAACGCGCTCACTCCACGGTGCCGCTGAGACTCGACGGCTCGTCACCAGATCGCCGCCCACCACGCCGCTTAGGTCTCGACGAGCACAACCCGCCGGGCCGCTTCCCGATGCCAACCGCAGACCGCCTCACGTGTCCTCGCAATGACGGCCCGGTGATTCCGTTGATGCCCCGAAACACGGCTGCGCATGTCGCCGCGCCCCGGCGCGGTTTCCCCCTAGCGATTGGCCGACTGACCGGACGGGGCTGCCGACACCACGACGGAGCGCCATCCGCGCTGGGGCTGTTGCTAGCGGGCAAAGCCCTCTCGGCGCCACGGTCCACCGTCGGCATGACCGAAGGAGCCACGGCCCGGCTTGCCCTCGGCGCGGACCATGAAACCGCGGCGGACGGGACGGCGGCGTTCGTCCCCGACGCCGGCGGCCTCCCACGGGTGAACACTGCCGCCCGCCCCGTTGCCGCGCCGGTCCGCGTAGAGCGGCCCGCTCTCGTCCTGGCGACGCGGACCACGCCGACCATGGACCCGGTCCCGCGAAGGGGCCCCCGGGATCCCGGTCGCGCGGGGCTCCGGCAGCGGGAACCGGCATCTGCCCGTGGGGAACCGGCGTGGTGCCCGCGGGCCGGACCTGCCACGCAGCGCGTGACCACCGCGGTCGCGCCGACCGCAGGCTTCGCGGTCGCCGGCCGCCGGTTCGCCGGCCTTGCGGGCCGGTCCTGTCCCGCAGGCCCGGCCCGCAGACCGCGCTCGGCCCGCGGCCTGCGGCCGCGATGCCGCCGCCCGCCAGGGGCGAAGGAGTCCGGCGGTGTGCGCGGCTGCTCCGCCGTGCTCGTCATGCGCGCCCGCGGACGGCCGCCGGCACGACTGCTCGTCGGCTCCGGTCCGGCTGTGGAGTCGGTGCCGGGCCCTGATGCGGCGGGCGCACTGGCCTTTGAGCAGAAGTTCGACGGGTTGAGGGCGATCTTGTTCACCGTGGCCGGGCGGAGTGGCCGGGTGTTGCTGCAGACCCGGCGCGGGTCGCTGATCCAAGGCCCGTTCCCCGGCCTCGTCGCGGCCGCAGCCGAGCAGCTGCCCAGCGGTCTGGTCTGTTGCAGCAGGACGGAATCGAGCGGCTTAACCAGCCCTACCGGCAACGCCGCCACGCTTTGGAAGACCTCTTCCACACCTACGGACTGTCGCCCCCTGGATGCTGTGTCCGATAATCACCGACGAGGCCAAGTCGGGAGAATGGCTGGAGGACTGGACGAACGTATCCGGGGTCGAAGGCATCGTAGTCAAAGGCATGAGCCAGCCCTACCGCCCCGGACTCAGAGACTGGTACAAACTGCGCCGCCGTGACATCACCGAGGCGATCCTCGGCGCCGTCTCCCCCTCCCTGGCCCGCCCCCAGCTCCTCATCCTCGGCCGCCACGACCACGCCGGCCACCTCTGCCCTATCGGCCGCACCGTCCCGCTCCGCCCGGACGCGGCCCACCTGGTCGACGAGAACCTCGCCGCGGCCGACCTGGGCCCACCCCTCGGCCGGCATCCGCTTCCCCTTGGCGTGGGGCAGCCGTGACGTCCTGGACGTATCCCTTGTCCGCTCCGAGCTAGTGGCAGAGGTCAGTGCCGATACCGCCGTCGACCGTGGCGGCGTCTTTCGGCACCCGCTGAGCTTCAAGCGCCTGCGCCTGGACGTGACGGTTCAAGATGTGCCGCGGTTTGGGGGGCGGCCGCGGCGGCCGGCTGAGTGTCTTGGATCTCTAGGCAGAGCAGACGTGAACGCCAGCACCGTATATGGCACCTCACCTGGCATGTGTGGGGACCGAGGGGTCCTCAGAGACCCAACCTTCCCCCGGGGTGTCATAGGACGTGAACTGGCAGCTCCAGTCTGCTGCGCGCGCATGCGCCGACCAGCTCCTGCCGCCTGACTCTGGTCGAAGGCGATCCGAAGGGCTGTCCGAGCTAGCGTGCTGCGATGCCTCTGGCCGCGAGGATCTCCAGTGCGCCGGGAAGCATGTGTTCCAACTCGCGCCCCCCGGTGAAGAGGTTGAGGTTGGGCAGCAGGTCCAGGTCGTCGAGGCAACCTACGTCGAAGAGGTCGTCCTCGCCGTCCCAGACCGGGGCACACTCCATGAAGACCTGGTGGCCGCCGTCGAAGGTCAGCTCCTCCACGGTGGCAAGCAGCTGCGCCGGAATCTCCAGGTCCTCGAAGTACGTGCGGGCCTCGTCGAGAACGGTGTACTCCAGCTCGTTCTTCTGGACGTAGGCGTCGAGATCCTCGATCCCGCGCGCCCGCATGTGCTGCTTCAGGCTGAACGCCGGAGACAGCGTCGCGTCCCAGTACATGAGCTTCTCGACGACGAGGAGCTTGAAGTTGAAGTCACGGAAAGCGGTCACGGCGTAGGTATATCACCGGAGACTGACAGCCCTGCCGGCCCCTCGCGGATGGAAGGCTCGTGGAGGTTAGGGCGCTGTCGGCCCCCGATTAGGAGCCGAGCAGGAGGTAGAACAGGGCCACGTCGGGAAGAGGTCTTGTCCGGTCTCGTCATATGGATGTCCGCGTCGGGATGTGCCTGGTATTCATCTGGCACGGGTGCGCGTCGCGTGGACAAGTCTGTAGGGGCACAGTGTCGCTCGTTCACACAGCACAACGTCCCTCAGTGCTACCACTGAGGGACGCAGTCCGGTGATTCGAGAACCTAGGACCGAAGACGTCGGGGCGACCGGTCACCCCTTCGCTGTGACTGTACCCAGTCCGGTCGGTCGCGGGACGGGAAGGGCGGAGTGCCACGAGCATCGCTCCTGCGAATGCACGTCGACTGTCTCGGCATTCAACTGGACCTGCGGAAGGGGAGCCTAGCCGGGCGGGTTGGGCCCTCAAGGCAGCCCCACGAGGATGAGTCCGTGGCGCGCCGCTCACACGCCGAGCCGCCGAGTCGGGCGACCTCGTAGGGGGATGAGCTCGGCATCCGCATACTCTGGCTCGCACCAGCGGAGCACCTGGGCACGGATCGCCGCCGTCATAGAGCTGAGGAGCCGGCAGTCCGCGGCACGCCGTTACCTCCAGCGCGGCAGAGCCCAACCTTCAACGGATGGAACCGTGCCTCGTCACCCGGAGCCAGCGGGTTGAAGATGCCCGCGAGCGACACAGCCGACGGACGGTACGCGACTGGGCGATACGCCACGCCCGCAGCATCCGAGCGAGGCAACCCGTCTCACCGTGCTGCGCATCTCCCACAACGAGGCGACCGTCACGCGAAGCCCAGCTGACACCGCTACCAGCGCCCCGCCGTGCGGCCCCTGCCAATCCTCACGGGATGGAGCGAAGATGCCCGGTTTCGTGCCAGCCCCACGAGTACCTGGATCGCCGAACAGTGCGACCTGGGGGGACGAGCCGTGGCAGTCGCAACAGGCGCAGGCCACGACAACGACTCCTCACCCCCGCCAGCGATGAACGCGCCCTTGACCTGTCCGATGAACCACATCTCGACGACGACATTGCTCCGCAAGATGGTGACCCCGCGTACGTGCGAAGGAACGCGGGGCCCCACAACGACACCGAACCGTCATGTCGGAGGTGCCATGTCGACCGTACGAGGCGCGCGGTCCGATGGCCTGTCAGGGGCCCGCGATGGAGTGGACAAGCTACCCACTGTTGCCCCGTTCGGTCGAGGGCCGTGTTCCAGCGCGGCTCGGAGTACACCTCCCGAGGTGTTTTGGGGCACTGGCCGTGGTGCGCCAGGACGGACGGATGGGCCGTATCGCGTGCAGCGCCTGAGGCCGGAGCTAGTGCTGTGACCGGGAACGTTCGCCGGGGTGGTGTTGGTGGCTCTTGAGCCGGTTGGATGTGATCTCACTTCCGGTCGGGTGTGGGGGCGGGAGGGCGCAATCGGTCCTGGTACGCATGCTGACCAAGCAGGAGAGGCCGAAGCTGCAGCAGGTCGTGCAGCGAGGCAGCACGAGTTCGGTGCGGTTTCGGCGGGCGGCAGCACGGTCCCGACCATCGCACGACTGGTGCAGGCTGACGAGGACACCGTCCGTGATGTGATCCACCGCTTCAACGAGGTCGAGCTGTCCTGTCTGAACCCTCAATGGGCGGGAGGCCGTCCCGGCCTACTCCGCCCCGATGACGAGGACTTCGTCGTCCAGACGGCCACCGCCCGCCCGACCCAGCTCGGCAAGCCCTTCACCCGCTGGTCGATCCGCAAGCTCGTCGATCACTTGCGACGCAACATCTCCCGGCCGGTCTGGATCGGCCGGGAGACCCTGCGCTGCTTACTGGCCCGCCGCGACATCTCCTTCCAGCGCACGAAGACCTGGAAGCAATCCCCGGGCCCTGACTTCGACGCCAAGCTCGACCGGAGCGAGTACGCGATCAACATGCGCCCGCACCACACGTTCGCGTTCGATGAGTTCGGCCCCCCTGAGCATCCGGCCGACCGCGGGCTCCTGCTGGGCCGAACAGGGACACATACGGACCGATATCTGGCGCATCCGGCGCTGGGCGGCGAAGCGGTCCAGGCCGCGGCCTGACCGCCGGACCTCTCCCGGTCACGGCACTGGATCGCCGGGCAAATTGATCGTCTTGTACTCCAGGAACGAGCTGAGGCCCTCGGGCCCGAACTCGCGGCCGATCCCGGATTCCTTGTATCCGCCGAAGGGGGCGGCGAACTCGATCCGGTACCCGTTCAGCGTCAAGGTCCCCGTGCGCACTTGGCGAGCGATGCGCATGGCCCGGTCCAGGTCGTTGGTCCAGACGCTTCCCGACAGGCCGTACTTCGAGTCGTTCGCGATACGGACCGCGTCGTTGTCGTCGTCGAATGGGATCACGACGAGCACGGGGCCAAAGATCTCCTCCTGCGCGATGCGCATGGAGCTATCGACGTCTGCGAAGATCGTCGGTTCGACGTACCAGCCCTTCGACTGGCTCGCGGGCCGGCCGCCGCCGACCGTGATCGTCGCGCCGTCCTTCCGGCCGCTGGCAATGTAGTCCTCGACCCGCCGCCGCTGGCGCTCGGCCACCAGGGGGCCGACCTCGGTCGAGGGGTCATCGGGATTGCCGACCCGCAGCTCGGCAGCTGATTGCGAGAGCGCATCGACGACCTGCTGGTAGCGGCTGCGATGAGCGAGGATCCGGGTCTGTGCCAGGCAGTGCTGGCCGGACATCATGATCGCGTACGGCATAAGGGCGGGCACGACGCTGTCGGTGTCGGCGTCCTCGAGGATGATGGCGGGCGACTTCCCGCCGCACTCTAGGGTGACGCGCTTGAACTGCTCGCCGCACAGCGCGCCGACCCGCCGCCCTACGGCGGAGCTGCCCGTGAAGCTGATCTTGTCAACCAGCGGGTGCCGTACGAGCGCCTCACTGTTCTCCCGGTCGGCGGGCACGATGTTGAGGACACCCGGGGGCAGACCGGCCTCCATGGCAGCTTCGGCGAGCAAGTACGCATCCAACGGGGTCTCCGGCGCGGGCTTCAGCACGACGGTGCACCCGGCGATCAAGGCGGGAGCAAGATTCACCATCGTCAGGATGAGCGGAGCGTTCCACGGCACGATCTGCCCTACGACGCCCACAGGCTCCCGAAGGATCCGCGCGGGACCGCTGAGGCCTGCTCGATCCTGCTCGAAGGGGAACGTCGCGGCAAGTTCCCGGTAGTAGTCCAGGACCATCACGGGAACCGGTGCCTGGAGTTGGTTTGAGAAGCTGATCGGTGAGCCCATCTCTGTGGTGATGAGCTGTGCGATCTCGGGGACACGTGCGCGCAGGTGCTCGGCGAACGGCCCCAGCGCGTCCGCCCGCTCCTGTGGAGACATGCGGGGCCAGGGACCATCGTCGAAGGCAGCGCGCGCCGCGCGCACTGCACGGTCGATATCGGCAGGCGTCGACGAGGGAGCCGTACCGACCCGCTCCTCCGTGACCGGAGAGATGACCTCGATCACCTCTTCCGAGGACGGCGTGACCATGTCCCCGCCAATGAACAGCCGATCCTGAACTGTGCGGCTGGTCATGACCGCTCCTTTCGCCGTGCCAAGACGCGCCCACGTGGATGGCCGTCGGTGAGCCAAGCCAAGCGTCCCCGCGTGATGTCTGCCCTCAGCCGACCACGTCCGGACCTCGGCCGCGCGCGGGCTTCCACCAGGCGGAGGACCGATGCCGTGGCGACCCGCGAGCAACAACCCGGCGAACCTTCCCAGACACGGCACTAGCACCAGACTTCGCTGTCCCGGGGCCATGGATCTTCGACCAGCCATGCCGATTTCTCCGCGTGATCGATTTCCCCAGCCGAACGTACGCGTGTGCGACAATCACCTACAGAAGTGACCGACCGTGAACGTCGGGATGTGGCTGGTGGGAAGCGGCCAGTGCGTGCAACGCTGCCAGGGCAGCCGACCTGGTCTGGTGGGAGGCCCCGTGCCGCGCTTGGAAGGTCATCTCGGTGGCCGGGGCGCGGTACGGGTTGGTCTCGCTCGGCTGTGCGTGGCCCCCCACGCCGCGCTCTTGACGCCCCCGGATGCCGCGGCGTGATGGGCTCGACCCCTGGAACGAGGGGAGCACCATGACCGGTGTCATCGTGACCGCCGGACAACAACCCCAGCGCACTGTGGTCAGCGTGGCAGGGGAACTCGACTTGCACACGCTTCCCGCTCTTCAAGAAGCCACCTTCGAGGCACACCGTGAACCGGTGGGCAAACGCATCACCGCCGGCATAGCCCTGGCCGACGACCCGACGCAGACTCAGCGGCCCATGAGAAAGTGCACAGATCGGTAAGGCCGGTGATCGAGGGCAGACAGTCCGCGGCTCCTCGAGTCCATACGATTTTGGACGCTTCTCAGCCTGGGGCACCCGGCCGAGTTCCTGGCCTAGCTCCAGAAAAAGAGCCGCACCCCGGACTCGCCCGTCTTCTGCGTGGCCCCCGTTGCTGCGGTCGCTCGCGATGCCTCCTGAGCCGCCTCACCGGGGCACGCTTGGTACCGTCCCCTGGCCCTGGTAGTGACACCGTCGGTCGACGCTGACAGAACGGGCAAGAAGACCGACGGATGTGCTCGTTCCGGCGATCACGCAGCACCCACCGCAAGCAGCATCCGCGGGCGTCGCAAGCTGGAAGGCCATGCAACCGCCAGCAACGGCTGCGCATCCCGCTTCCGTATGTGAAGCCTCTCTGCCCGAAACCGTCAGAACCTGTGGAGATAGGCTTCGGCTGTGACCTCTGATTCTGTGGAAAAGCTGCTCGCTGATGTGTGCGGGACCTTGGCCCGTGCTGGCTTCGACGTGGCGTCAGCGGCCGATGAAGGCAGCCCTGGCCTGCGCGTGCGGGGGGAGACGGACTCGGTGATGGTGGGCTGGGTGACGGGCAGCGAGTTGCATCCTGAGAGCCGGGCGGGTGCCGAGTATGAGGGCTTCCGAGCTGCGCTGCGGTCGGCGCTGCTGGCAATCCTGACGCAAGCCGGTTATGCCGTGCAGATGGACCGCGAGACCGGTGATGTGCGGGTCCGGCTGCTTGCGTGACCCTGGGCCACGGAATCGACCCTCGCGACGCCCTCAGGCCAGGGCAGATTGAGGTCAAGGGGCGGGCGATGTGTCTGCAGGGAGAAGAACATTCGCTTCGACGGACGACCACTTGTCGCAGGGGCCTGAACATCCTGGGGGCTCTGCCTCTCAGGGGCGCCACACGTACCTGATCTCCCCCTCATGTTCCTCGTTGCGGTCCCCGTCGGTGTACTCAGCAGCAACGAAGCCGTGCCGCTCATAAAAGCGACGCGCTGACTTGTCGACCTGGAACGTCCACAGCGGCAACCCGGCCGGGCGACGCTCCTTCGCCAGGTGCACCAGACCGTCACAGATGCCCTGGCCACGCCATACCGGATCGAGGTAGCTGGTTTAGGTCTCCGTCGTCCATCATGCCGACCACTGAGCCATCGGCCGTCGCCACCCACGTCTCCTGGTCAGGCACAATCACCTCCCGGAACCAGGACCGGACCTGCTCATCCGTCTCCGTTCGGCGCACGCGCGGAAGCGCTGTTCCGAAGGAACGCAGCCACACCTCGGCCACCGCGGCAGCTTCGGAGTCGACCGCGCGGCGGCAGCAAAGTTGTTGTCTCCACAGCGATGCGCTCCCAGACCCACGAGGCGACGGCCCGCGAGGAGGATGCCGATGCCAGATGCCGGGCGGGCCCGTCCGGCGACGGGCCCGCCCGGCATCGTGGGCGTACGGCACCTCCACCACACCGGAGGTCTTCGCCGTGATCAAGACCGCCGAGTGTCAACAACGCTCGTGATCAATACACCTAGGGATCCTCACGTAGACCAGTCATGCCGTCCAGATATATCCGACAGCGGTGATGCACAGGTCAGGTGGCGTGCACACGCTCCGTAGACGGGGTGAGGGGCAGGGGCAATGGCCGACCGCTGCCCACACGGCAGGGGCGCAATGGGCATGCCAAGCCCGCCCCCACCAAGCCCCCGGCCCCCGCCTGCCCTCCAAGCCAGGTCGGCCCGTGCGCCGGATGCCGCCACCCCACCCAGTGCCGCGGGTGGCTGCGGAACAGCGATCTCTCAGCGCCTGAGAACAAGACGATTGTCGAGGGGCATTGCGGGGTGTGGGCGATTCGTGGTCCGTCGGGTACGTCGTGGAGGCGATGATGCGGAGTGACGCGGCTCCCCGCCCGCTGGGGGCCGGGCGGGGAGTAGGCGACAGGCCGAGGGGCTGGAGGTGGTGATCAGCCGGCGGGCGGGGCGTTGACGGCGGAGTTCTGGCCGACCACGATCTTCCAGCCATCCCGCTGCTGTGCGATCACGTAGGTCGTCACGCCGCGGGGGCCCTCGACGGGGCTGCCGGAGCGGTCCGTGGGTGTCTGCTGGACGTTCACTGCGATGACCCCGGGCGCTATCTCAAGGAGCTTGACGACGTCGTAGCGTGCGTAGGAGTCGCGCAAGAAGGTCTTCATTGCGGGCCCGCTGAACTCGGCGATCGCCTCGCGGCCGTCCAGACGTGTTCCCACGGCATTGGTCCAGGATGCCTCTTGGGCGAACTGCTCGCTCAAGGCGATAGGGTCGTGGGCGTTGAACGCCTTCTCCAGGTCCTTCACCACGCCTATCACCGCCGCCTGGGTCTCCGCCGAAATGGCCCCCACCACCAGGATGTCGTTCGTCATGACCGTGTCCCTTTCTGTTCCGAGTCAAAAAGACCGGATGCTTCCACTCCGGGGCGACGCGTTCACCGCCGTGAACGACTCAACATCCTCAAGCATGGTTGAGGTCAAGCGGCAGCCGTTGCGCTCGTTATGCCGGACGTCCTCGGCCGCGGCCGCACAGCGGAGCATGGTGCGGGGGCCTTCTGCTGGTCATGCCGGAATCAGCGAGTCTCAGTTCCAGAGCTCGTGCCACCTGTTGGGAGACGGCAAGCGCTCGGCGGGTGAGTATCGGCTGCCAGGACACGGCGAAGAACGAGTGGGCAGTGCTTGTTGCCCCTGGGGGACGCCCAGCTAACCCTGTTCCGCAAGGTGAGCCCGGCGGCTCGCATGGGCTTCGAGGTGATGGGGCGCCGCCGGGCATCCGTCCAGGCTGGCCCGGCCCACTGACATCCCCTTCGCCGGGCACGGACCTTACGCGATGCCTCGCCGACCGGGCGCTCACCCCAACGCTCACTCGGCGTTGCTGGTTAAGGGTGGCTTGGGCGGTGGCTATCACAGGCGGGATGTTGTCGTGGCGATAGTGGAGCGTCTGGTGTCGACGGGCCCGGCCTACCTCTGGACCTCTGCCGGATACAACATAGGCGGTTGCAGGAGGGGGGAAGATCTCCGTGTACGCCGAGCCTCGTTCCACCGCCGAGGTGTGGCGGGCGGCGAAGGAGCTGCCCGGGGGATGGTTCCGCGGGGCAGGAGGAGTCCGGGTAGTTCGACGGGGTGCCGTTGGACGACCAGCCCGCGTTGGTCGTCGGAGTCCAAAGGCCGGTCCCCGGCCGATCTGGCTGCGTATGAGGGGCGACTGCCGGTGGAGTGCGAGTTGTACGACTTGCCGGTCGGCAGCATCGAGGACGCCTTCATGGCGGCGATCGGCCAGAGCGTGGCGCTCGAGCGAGATCAACTGGGAGAGCCTGTGCTGGCCGCACGCGCCTGAGCTGGGCGTCCTCGGGGACTCCAAGTAGGCGGAGGTGACGCTCCTCCTCAACACCTGCACCGGCGAGCTCGACGAGCTGGCCGACGACCACACCGTCCTTGTCCACGTCCGCAGCTCCAGCGTCGACGGCCGCCAGCTGCGGGAGCCGAACGCGCACTGGCTCGCTGAGTGGGTGGGGCTCACGGGCATGGGGCCCGGGCAGCGGTGCTGAAGCTGGCCGAGGCGCCCCGCTCAGCAGGGGAGGCGGGCCGCCCCAGGCCAAGCCGGGGCACCCGGATCGAGTCCAAGACCGCCTCGAACGGCGGGGAATCATCCCCCTGACCGGTCGTGATCACCGCTGATAGCGGCTCCTCCTCCAGTCCGCCGACGCGTGGATTGTGAGTGTCGGGGTTCTTCATCCGGGGCAGGTATCGCGCTCAGTCACACGGGTCACCGTCCAGAGATCCGCAGCCGCAGCCGACGCGGAGCTCACCCGCCACGCACGACCCGCCGGGGCAAAGCCGTGTTCGACCGGTGCGCGTCCGACGGCGAGGCCGCGGTTGGCTTCCTTCCTGCCGGGCGCGAGCGTGTGAACGCGGTGACGATCACGGGGTGGCGTACGTCGTTGTCCACGCCGCAGGCCGAGGTCCGCCAGCGCGCCGAGACCGGCGTCGGACCAGTTCTGCTCCGCCTCCTACGCATCGGCGAGGAGGGGGTCGTACGGGGTGCTCGTGCGGCGGCCCGACATGAAGGAGAGGAAGTCGCCCACGAAGGCACTTTGGCCGTAGGCGCCGTCGGTGGTGGTGAGGTCGCGGTGGAAGGCGGTGCGGAAGAGGGTCCGGTACTCGTGGGCGTCGATGGTCCCGCTGCCGTCCTTGTCGGTGACGTCGAAGAGGACCTCCGCGACGCGGATGAGGGCGGGTCCTGCGAGGGAGGGGACGGCGGCGGCGTACTCATCGGCGCTGACGCGGCCGTCGCCGTCCGTGTCGAGGGCGGCCTGGAGCTCCCGCCACCAGGCGGCGAAGGCCTCGTAGAGCCGGGTCTCCTCGGGTTCGTCCAGGTCGAGGCGGGTGGAGAGTTCGCGGGCCATGGCGGCGAGGTCAGGCCAGTCGAGGTGGCCGTCGCCAGTCTGGTCCAGCACCTTTCGGAAGAACTCCTCCGCCGAGCGCCGGCTCTCCCCTGTGCCCGCCGAAGGTGCCGGGTCGGGGGCGGCGTCGCCGCTCAGTGGTGTGAGGAGGCGGAGCAGGGCCGATGCCCTCTTCATGCGGGCGTGCAGGGCGGTCACGGTCCGGGCGCGGGGGTCGTCGCTGCCGGGCGAGAGCGAGAGGACTTCGATGATGCTCTCGGCGTTGATCCAACCCTCGGGCAGGAAGCGGGCGAGCCCGGCGGCGAGGTAGGCGCCCTGCATGAGGGTCGGGGCGCCCGGCATCTCCGGCAGGCCGGCCTTGCGCCGGTAAGGCTCGGGGAGCGAGGCGACGGTGATCGCTCCGAGCAGCGGACCGGCGACGGCCCGGCCGGCCGCCCACAGTGCCGGCGCGCCGTCGAGCAGCGCCGGGGCGGGCAGGTGGTCGAAGAGCCGGTAGAGGATGACGCGGGCCGCCTCGGTGTTCTCCAGCTCGTTTTCGACGACCCGGTCGAAGTACCGCCAGAAGTCGTTCAGGTCGTCGGGGAGTTCTGCGGCGTCGCCGTCGAGCGCGGCGAGGAACGCGCGGTACTCGGCGTACATCCGCTCCATCGTGTCCTGGTCGAGCGGCTGGCCGCTCAGCCTGCACATGGTGATGGCGCTCTCGAAGAGGGTGGCGACCACCCAGGCGCGGGTCGCGCGGTCCATCGCGTCGTAGGCCCGCCCGCGGGAGTCGGAGCCGCTCATGCGGGCGTGCAGCCGGTTGAGCCGGGCGGCCTCGCGTTCGCGTACCGCCGGGTCGACGCCGAACATGCGCCGCATGCTGAGGAAGGTGTTGCGCAGTCGGCGCCAGGGGTGGGCGATGAAGGTGGAGTTGTCGACCAGGGCGGCGCCGATCTGCGGGTGAGCGGCCTCCAGCACGGTGGCGCGGATCATGGCCAGCGCCCAGCGCGGGTCGTCGAAGAAGGCGCGGAACTGTGATTCCGGGCCGAACAGGGGAGCCTCGTCGGCCGTTCGGGTGGTTCCGGTGGTCATGCTGGGTCTCCGTTCGTCCGGGGCGGCACGCCGCCGAAACGGCGGTCGCGGCGCCGGTAGGTGTGCAGGCAGGCGAGGAAGTCAGGGGCCCGGAAGTCCGGCCAGAGCACCTCGGGGAAGACCCACTCGGCGTAGGCGACCTGCCAGAGCATGAAGTTGGAGATGCGCTGCTCGCCGGAGGTGCGGATGACCAGGTCCACGTCGGGGGTGTCGGGGAAGGGCAGGTGGTTGGCGAAGAGCCGCTCGGTCACCTCGTCGGCGGGCGTCCCGCTGCGGATCAGCGACCTTGCGGCCTCGACGATGTCCCGGCGCCCGCCGTGGTCGAAGGCGACGGTCAGCGTCATCCCCCGGTTGTCGGCGGTCAGCGTCGCTAGGTCGTCGAAGTCCCGGGCCAGTTCACGGGGGATACGCGGGTCGGCGACCCCGAGAAAGCGGCAGCGGATGCCGCGGGCGAACAGCAGTGGTGCGTGCTTGCGCACGACCCGGCGGACCAAACGCATCAGGTAGTCGACCTCGGCGCCGGGGCGGTTCCAGTTCTCGGTGGAGAAGGCGTACAAGCTGAGCCACTCCACGCCGGCACCCCGGGCCGCCTCGATGACATCGATGACGGTGGTCTCCGCGGCCCGGTGGCCCGCCGTGCGGGGAAGCGAACGCCGCTGCGCCCAGCGCCCGTTGCCGTCCATCACACAGGCCACGTGCCGAGGCACCGCACGCACAGCCCCATCCTCCCGCCGCTGCTCACCGGGCCCTTCGCGCCGCCGTTCCCGGCCCGGCCCGTCGCTCCGCCGCTGCCCGCCAGACAGGTCACCGTGCTCTTGCCCGTCCAGCCGGTCCTCCGCCGCCGCGCGTGCATGCGGGACGCCGTGGTACGTCACGCCCGGCCTCGTCCCGTCCGGAGTAGCACACCGGCCGTACCGCGCTCGGTCACGCCCACCCCCGTCTCGCCCCACGCCCCACCGGCGCATTTCCTCCCGGGAGTCTGACAGCGCGAATCGGTCCTGACCGGCCAAACGGGTGGCCGTCACCCTCGGCTCATAGGTTCGAGTCCCTCGTACCGGCCTTGGGCAGCGTTCCTCCGGTGACCGTGTTCCCCTCTGCCCACCCACTGCCGAGCCGCCGTCCCCCCGGGGACTGGGCGGGAGCCATAGGGGTGCTCATGGCCGGTCCGCTTGTCCGGTGAGCGGCGCGCCTCGACAGGTGGCGGCCCTGGGGCGCACTGAGGCAGGACGGCACGGTGCGGCGTACGCCTCACCACAGACGGAAGCGCTGGGTGCCCATTCGGCTCCGGTCAGGGTTCCTTGCCCCTAGATGAGTGAGTCCGATGTTTTCAGTGGTCGTAGGCGATCAGGGAGCGTTTGACTGTGGCGTCGGTGGTCCAGTTGTGCCAGATGCCGGCGGCGAGGGCGA
>NZ_BMTO01000021.1:114884-123260 GCF_014649715.1 Streptomyces lateritius | reverse complement strand
GCGCTACGTTGACGAGGCATTGGACGTTCTGGCCGGCTGGGCGCCGGGCCTCCAGGAAGCCCTCACCGGGCTCGGTGAAGGCGACCATGTCATCGTTGACGGCAGGATCCCTACCGACCGGATCCGCGCGGACGAGCCGTACTACTCGATGAAGCACCGCAGGCACGGGATGAACGTGCAGGTCATCGCCCGGTCCGACGGCACACCGCTGTGGTTCTCCCGCGCGACGCCAGGCCGGACCCACGACCTGACCGCGGCCCGCGCCCACGGCATCCTGCAGGCCTGCCTCACCCGGCAGATCCTCGTACTCGCGGACCGTGCCTACCAGGGCGCTGGCGCCACTTTTCGCACCCCCTACTACCACCACCGCGAACAGCCAGAGCAGTACCAGCAGTTCAACCGCGACCACGCCAGACTGAGAGCCCCCGGCGAACGCGCGTTTGCCCAGCTGAAGTCCTGGCGACTGCTTCGCCGAGCCAGATGCTCCACCCGCCGCATCGGCACCATCGTCCAGGCCGTCCACACACTGCTGACCTGCAGCTATTCAGGATGAAAGAGGCTCACTGACGGGCATTCAAGACAATTCGCACGCCCCGGCGGACTTGCCTCATTACCCGGTAATGAACGAGCGGTGTCTCTCAGGGCGCGATAGTTCGTCACGAATGGGTAAGAGGTAGCGTGTTGAGTCTGCACCTGATCTTGGACGTTAGTAAGGTGTCCTCCATGACTCAGCCCGCCACCAGCGACCGCGAGAAGGTCGTCTCGAAACTGCCTGCCGTTCTACAGAGAGATCTGAAGATCCGGAGCGCGCAGCACGGCATTGAAATCCAGTACGCGGTCGAAGCTGGCATCACGGCCTGGCGCGGACTGGGTTCCAACCTGACCCCCATCGACACCTCCGGCGCCAAGTCGTTCTCCACCTTCCTCCCCGAAGGTGACTGGGATGACTTCCGCAACGACTGCTCCGCCCGCGGCGTCTCCATCGTCCAAGGACTCTCACAGTCTGTGCAGCTGTGGCTGGAGAAGAACCCCGCACCGGCCGTCGCTCGGCCTAAGCACGCGCGGCGCATCATCGTCTGCAACCAGAAGGGCGGGGTCGGCAAGACCGCGACCACAGCCGGCCTGGGCGAAGCCCTGGCGGAAGATTCCGACCAGCTGCACCCCGTCCGGATCTCCAAGTACTTCGCCGCGCTTGCCGAGGACGGCGCCGACGCCCTGGACTACGAAGACCTGCCCGGCCTTGGCCTGCGGGTCCTTCTCGTCGACTTCGACCCCCAGTGCCACCTCACCAAGCAGCTGGGCCACGCGCCCCTTCCCATCGACGGCGACAGCCTGACCAAGCACATGGCAGGCGAGGCCACAGGCAAACTGCGCGATCTCATCGTCCCCATCGAAGGCGCCAGGTTCGGCGACCGGCTCCACCTCCTGCCGGCATGCCACGACGCCTTCCTGCTCGACGTCAAACTCTCCGGCGTCCGAGCCCGTGAAGCCGCACTGGAACGAGCCCTCGGTCCGGTCGAAGCCGACTACGACGTCATCGTCGTCGACTGCCCACCCAGCCTCGGCCTCAGCATGGACGCAGCCGCCTACTACGGCCGCCGCCGCACCGAGGAGGTGACCGGCAACTCGGGCATCCTCGTCATCGTCCAGGCCGAGGACACCTCCGCCGACGCGTACGACCTCCTCACCTCCCAGCTAGAGGACCTGCGCAGCGACATGGCGCTCGAACTCGACTACCTCGGCATCGTCGTCAACCACTACGACGCACGCCGCGGTTTCATCGCCACCTCCTCGCTTCAGGCGTGGATGGACATAAAGGATCCGCGCGTCGTGGGAGTGATCGGAGATCTCAAGGAGCAGAAGGAGGCCGTACGCCTCAAGCAACCGCTCCTGGACTACTCCCCCCGCTGCGACCAGGCTGTCGGCATGCGAGCACTCGCACGGGAGATCTCATGAGCAAGGCCGACCTCCTCGGCTCAGGAGCATCGTTCACGAGCGCACGGCCCGTCAGCGCCCGACGCGCCGCGATCAACCAGGCAACCGCCGCCCCCACCGTAGGGGCACAGAACCCTTCAGAGCTTCCGCTCAACGCCATCAGCCTCAACCCGGACAACCCGCGCAGCGAACTCGGCGACCTGACCGACCTTGGCAACAGCCTTCGGGACCACGGACAGAAGACCGCCATCAGCATCATGAGCCGCTTCGCCTACCTGGAAGGCAGTCCGGGAAGAGAAGAGGACCTCGAGCCCGACACGCGGTTCGTGGTCATCGACGGCAACTCACGTCTTGCTGCGGCACGCGAAGCCGGCCTGAAAACCATCAAGGTGATGGTCGACGACACCTTGGGGGAAGACCCGAACGAAATCCTCGAGTCAGCGCTCGTCGCCAACATTCATCGACAAGACCTGGACCCACTCGATGAAGCACGCGCCCTGCAGAAACTCCTTGAAGTCCACAAGACCCAGGACGCCCTCGCCGCTCGGCTGCACCGCTCTCAGGGGTGGGTCTCACAGCGCCTGGCGCTGCTCAACCTCACCCCCGAACTGCAGCGACGCCTCGAGAACGGAGAAGAGCAGGCCAGGCTCCTGCGCCGTGTAGGCAACAAGAAACCAGAGGAGCAGGAGGCTCACCTGGCCAAGCTGAAGGCGCAGCAGGAAGAGGAGAAGAAGGCTACGAAGACCGTTGCCGCGGGACGCAAGACACCGCAGGCGCCGAACGCACACCCTCATTACCCGGTAATGAAGACAGACACGGGAACCGGTCTGTCGTCCTCCGGCGGGGGAGTGAACTCGGCCAAGCCGTCAGACGACCACCAGGCCCTCTCCTCCACGCCCGTCCCGCAGCCGCGGCCAACGAACAGCGCGGAGAAGACCGAGTCATCCTTGCCGACCGTTCGGACCGCTACGGACACGGCGACCCTGCCGTGGGCGAACGGCGCGGCCGTGATGGACGTCGTCTTCCCGAAGCTGAGCCCCGCACAGCGCGGTGCCTTCATCCAGCGGTACTTCCATCTGAGTGAGGGCGTGGAACAGGTGGCGACGGATATGGGGGCGAACCTGAACGCGGAGCACCGAGCGGCCCTGGCGGGAATCCTGCAGGAGGTCGCCACTCTGCTCGCCAAGGCCAAGTAGTCCATCGAAATGTGGCCCTGCTGACTTCACCCCATGGTGGGGCGGCAGGGCTCGATGCCCTGGACAGACCGGATTCTCGATGAGGCCCGTTCCAGGTTGACTCCGAAGTGACCTGCGGTAGTTGGAGGGCCCAGGAGCGACTTGATGTGCTCGGCGGCTTCGTCCAGGAGAGGCTTGCCGGACTCTAACCACAGGCTCGCGCTTCAACGGTCGGTGTCCGCTTTCGGGTGTGAGGTGCCCGGCAAGCACATCGAAGGGGCACGACCATGGCGCAGACGAAGTTCGACAAGCAGCTGGAGGAGACCGCCGACTCCCTCGTGCGCGGGACGGCCGGGACCTGGACGGCGTCAAGCGGACCGACGCCACGTTCTGGCACGCGGGCACCCGCGTCCTGCCGAAGGTTGAGGGTAATGTCCGGCGCCGCTCCTACAAGCCCGAGTGGCGGCGCCTGTCCTTCCGCATCGTGCTGGGGGCTGGCGTTCTTCAGCGACTCCAAGATGGGGAAGCTGGTAGCCAAGGCCCCCGAGTCCGCCCCGGTCATCGGGATTGGTGCCGGCCGCCGGGTCGTCTCCGTCGACCTGGACGCCGAGTCCCCGCACGAGTCGGCAGGGGGCCGCGCGGCCCGGGTGCGCGCCGAGTTCGACGCCCCGGGGAGGGAGCGGGGAACTCGACACAGTTGGTCCGGCTGCCGGGCGCCCACGAGAGGCTGAGCGCCCGGCAGTCCCGTCAGGCGGTGGCGCGCACGGCCTCGGAGTAGGTGTTGAAGAAGTTCCCCGTGAGCTTGTGCTGAGTCAGCTGGACGGAGACGGCCTGCTCGTCCTTCCAACTACCCGGGTTGGCGGCAAGCGCGTTGGCGAACTTGGTGACGGCGTCCCGCAGCAGCTCGAACCTGGCCGGGGTGACCACCCGCATGCCCGGCGGCGGAGTGCCCTGGACATCGCAGGTGCGGCTGGGGTGCAGCATGACGGGCAGCGCCTTCACGTTCCTGTTGATCTCGTTGAGCCAGCGGACGCTGCCTCCGAGCTGATTCAGATCCTTCTTCGCGATCGTGTCCGTGACACACCCCGTCTTCAGCTCAATCACCGCCTGCTCGGCAGCCGAGAGAGCCCACAGGTTGTCCGGGCCCTTGCCGTACTGCTTCTCCGGCCGGGTGCTCACGAACCCGAGGTGAAGTCCAAGCTGCTCCCATGCGCGTTCGGCATCATCGGAGCGCTCTTCCTCGCCCCACACCACCTCTTCCAGGAGGCGCTTGACCCCGAGGACCAGGTTGGTGCCGTCGGTGTACTTGGCGGAGAGAAACCCCGCAGCCTCGCGGGCCTGCACGGCTGCTGCCTTGATTTGGGTGACAGCCACACCGTTCACGGGCCGAAGCACGAAGGGATTCTCATCCAGGGCGCCCATGAGCGCCTTCTGTGCGAGTGCCTCATCCGCGAAGTGCAGGTACGCGGCCTTCTGCTCCTTTAGCCAACCACGCAGCTGTTTGTCGTTGAGCTCGTTCACGGTCTTCTGCAGACGATCAGCCGCCTGCATGTACCGGCCCGTTGCCGCGAGGTCGAATGCTTCGCGTAGTGCGATCGCCTCCGGCCGTACGGTTCCGTGCTCGGCGTACCGCACCTCGGCGACGGCTCGCCGGCCGCGCTGCACCCACCTGGAGTCGCGATTCAGGCAGGCACGCAGGGCCTGGCGAACGGCGTCGAGACCTTCGCCGCGGATCTGGTTCGCGATGTCCCGGCTGAGCTTGAGTTGTGCCTGTGTCGCGGGGGAGAACAGGCTCAGGTGGAGCTGTTCGCTGATGGCGACGGCCAGATTGGCGCCGAGAAGCAGGACCGCGCAGTAGTCATCGCTGTCGCGTACACCTCGTCCCATGCCCTGCTCGATGCGCTGGACTTCTCGGGCCAAGCGCACGGAGCTGTCGGCCAAGGCGACAGCTTCACGCCGTTCGACACCGTCCAGGGGGCGGGGGATTCCGTCCAGAATCAGCAGCCGGCAGGCGTCTCCGGGTAGGTCCACACCGTCGTACTTGTTGACCAGGACGACCAACCCGACGTACCCGGCCTGCAGCCGCTCTACCCCGGCCTGAAGATCCTTGACTCGATAGGTTGCATCGGCGTAGCCCTCCCAGGCCGCGGCGGCCTTGTCGCTCGGGACGAGAACCACGACGTTGACCGGGTCCGCTTCTGCCTGGCCGTCGCCGTCCTGGTCGCCATCGGCGAACTGGCGGGCCAGCTTGCGTACGGCGATGCTGTCCAGCTTCGGGTTGAGGGCGAGGGGTGCCAAGATCATCCGCTCGCCGAGGTCGGATGCACTTCCCGGTGTAACAGGGCGCGCCACGAGGCCGGGATCGGCGAGGAAGTCCGTGACCAGCGCACTGTCGTCAGCCAGGGTCGCAGTCAGGTAGACACGCCGCCGCGCACCTACGAAGGACGGGACGCGGTCGATCGGTGGGCACGAGGGGC
Source organism: Streptomyces lateritius (assembly GCF_014649715.1). Taxonomy (GTDB): domain Bacteria; phylum Actinomycetota; class Actinomycetes; order Streptomycetales; family Streptomycetaceae; genus Streptomyces; species Streptomyces lateritius. Next base: position 117,673 of record NZ_BMTO01000021.1, on the reverse strand, counting down.
GGATCTCGACGCCCCTCGCTGTAGCCGTAGCGAGGCACAGATGGAGATTCTCGGCGATGAGCGGCCACACGAACTTGAAGTCGTCGTGGTTTCGGTGCGGGTGCAGGATCTTCATGACCCTGGACTTCTTGTCTGCCCAGGCCCAGAAGGGAATCGGTGCGAGAGCCGTCCAGTCCCTGGACTGCAGCTCCGCCCAGGCCTTGGCCGACTGATGCTGGATCTCGTCGCCGAACAGGTCCAGGAGCTCCTGGTACGCAGGATGCTCCGTGGGGACACGCAGCCGGAACTGGTCTTCCGTTCGAGCAAGCGCGGCGTGCGCGTCGTCGACGACGACGATCCCCAGGTCTATCCGGTCCCGGCCATCGCCGACGACGCCGAACACAGACTTGCCGTTGATCAACTTCTGGTAGTTCGTCACCAGGACGGCTTCCGATGCCAGGAACGCCGGGTCCTGCGGGTCGTCCGTGGTGGCGATACTCAGCTTGGCTGCTTCAGCGCGCACCTGCTTCACCAGGTAGTTGTCCGGGGCCAGGTACACGGCTTTGCCGATGCCCTCGTTCAAGGTGCTCTGGGCGATCAGCAAGCCGACGGCGGTCTTACCGCCGCCGGTGTTCTGCTTGATCACCACGTCGCGATCATTTCGACGGTGGTCAAACCACTCGTCCAGCACCTCTCCCTGCTCATGGCGAAGGTAGCGCCACGGGCGGTTGGCCAGCCCTGCGAAGATGTCACGAGGCCGAAGGATCGCCTCGTCGTCACCCATCCCGATACGGTCCCAGTCCAGTGCCATAGGCACCCCTCCCCAGATGCACTGCGGGCGGCAGACAGCCGGCCCGGAGGCCACCATTCTGGATGGAAACATGCGGTGCTGTGTTGGAGATTTGACCCTCTCACTCTCCACGTCGAACCGGGGCTACCGCACGTGCAGGACGCGCGGTAGCCCTCGCTGCGCCCCTTGCACGACCGCCTCGGCTACACCTACGCCGGGCCGTACCGCAACGAGCCCGGTGGGCCGGTCTGCAACCTTGTGTTCAGCGTCGACACTGAAGCCGCAGGCCCGAGTGGTCTTACTCGGGATTGGGGTACCGCCGTCCTTCGGCCCCCGAGCGACGTCCGCATACACGCGCACCTCAACGTGTTCCTCGCCGGGAGTCCGCTTCAGTCGGCACGGCCCGCTGGACAGGAACAGGTCCGAGATCCGGTGGGGCGCTTCGACCGCGGCCTTCTCGCTGCCTCGGATCTCGATTGTGATGAGGCCTTCGTCGTCGCTCATGCCTGCGGAACCGCTGCGGGCATCAGCAGCCTGCGCTGCGGACCCCCGTCCGCTCTGGGCGCGGCCGGCTTACGGGTGCTGATAATTGGCATCGATCGGCGAGGTTCGCGCTCGGGTTCAGCCGATGGTGTCATCGCCTGCCAGCTTCTCCCTGTTCCGAGGCGCGTCCTGAACCCACATGGCACCCAGATAGACGAGCCCGGCGACGATGATGGCACCGTCACGAACGGTGGTGTTCCAAGGGAGCACACCCCCGAGCCAGTAGACGACAAGCCCGGCAGCAAATGTCAGGTTCGCCCAGCCGTACAGACGCGGGCGCAGGATGTGCCGACGCTGCCAGGGGATGAGCCAACCCGAGCGAAGCGCCACGGCTCCGCTGACACCGGCGTACAAGGCAATCAGACAAACCACAGTGCCGACGTACAGGAGCATGGCTCACTCCTCCTTTGGTGCGGGGCACGGCATGTACCTCGAGCGATGGCACGTGCGGGCTGCGGGCGTCGGGCATGTTGTGCTCCCCGCACGAGGATGATCCCCTGCGGGGCGTCTCAACACGAGGCCACTTGGCGAGCAGACCTGCCCCCTGATCCAGGGGCTGAGGGAGGAGGGGGTCTGGAGCCGCAGGGCTCATAGGGAGAAGACCGTGGGAGCCCTGCAGCGACGTCGGGTCAGAAGATCCGGTTGTAGATGTTCCAGCCGGTGCCGGCCTGGGTGCGGGTGGTGAAGGGGGTGGTGGGGTTGCCGGTGCCCTTGTACAGCCACAGCGCGCCGGATGAATCGCGGGCGATGGCGTCGGGCTTGCCGTCGTCGGTGAGGTCTCCGGCGAGGGTGAGCTGGCTGTAGATGTTCCAGCCGGTACCGGCTTTGATACGGGAGGCGTAGGGCGTGGTGGGGGTGCCGGTGCCCTTGTAGAGCCAGAGGGTGCCGGTGGTGTCGCAGGCGAGGAGATCGGCCTTGCCGTCGCCGCTCAGGTCGGCGCCTGCGGCGAGGTGGTTGTAGATGTTCCAGCCGGTGCCGGCTTTGATTCGGGCTTTGAAGCGGGCGGCGGTGGTGAGGTTGCCGGTGCCGGGGTAGAGCCACAGGACGCCGGCGGTGTCGCGGGCGAGGAGATCCATGTATCCGTCGCGGTCGAGGTCGCCGGCGCCGGTGAGCTGGTTGTAGATGTTCCAGCCGGTGCCGGCTTTGACGCGGGGTGCGTAGGGCTTGCCGGTCACGCGCTGGTAGTCGTAGTACCACAGGGTGCCGGTGGTGTCGCGGGCGACGACGTCTCCCAGGCCCTGGGTGACGGGGGAGGGCTTGGTGTCGCCGCGGTAGTAGAGGCTCTGCTTGTGTGGGGAGAGCGCGGCGAGTGTGTTGTAGGTCTGCCAGCCGGTGCCGATCTGCTCCCGGCTGTAGAGGGGCGCGTTGGCGTTGCCGGTTCCGTCGTACCACCACAGGGCACCGGAGCTGTCGCGGGCCAGGACAGAGTGAAGGGGGAGCACGGGCTTGCCGAGTGTGGCGAACGGGGCGCTCGTCC
>NZ_BMTO01000021.1:77077-114874 GCF_014649715.1 Streptomyces lateritius | reverse complement strand
AGAAGCCGAAGTCGTAGATGTCGTAGCGCGTGAGTGCTTGGAATCGCAGGGCGTACTGGGCTTGGGGGCTGGTCAGTTCGTAGCCGATGGTGTGGTCGCCCGGCGCCAGGTCGCACGCGAGGTTCGGAGGAGCGGACAGCAGTGTGGTCGCGGTCACCGTGCAGGTGGCTCCGGGGCCGGTGGTGAGGCTGCCGATGCGGATCGGTTCCGGCGTACGAGTCAGCTGGCCTTCGGCCAGGGCGAAGCGGAGGAGCAGCCTTCCGGCATCGTTGGCGTGAACGCGGAGCTGCTGGCGCACGCTTCCCCCGGCGGGGAGTGCCGGCAGGTCGAAGTCGACGGTGTTCAGGGCGGCGTGCGCGGCGGTCTTGACGGTGAGGACGGCGCTGCCGTGAGTGGCATCCGCGGGACGCGCTCCGGCGGTGCGGGCGGCCTCGATGCCGGCGTTGAGGTCACCGCCCCTGGGGACGTAGGCGAAGCCCCAGTAGACGGCTGTCATGTCCGCCGCGTCGTTGGGGATGAGGAACTGTGGCCGCGTATCAGCGGGGCCGCACACGTAGACGGCGACGAGCCCTGCTACCTCCGTGCAGTCGTTGCGGTTCGCGATGAACCCTGCTGGGACTCCTGCACCGTCACCGGCCGGTCCGGTCAATGGCTTGGTGGAGAAGGCGATCACGGTCTTGCCGTCGGCGGTCCCGGACTCCACCTTCGGGCCCAGGCGGGGTGCGGTGCCGGGGGCCGCGGCCTGGTCCTGCGTGGAGAGCCGCACGGTCTCCTCGGCCATGGACGGAGTGGGGTTCGCGAGGGTTGCCACGGTCAGAAGACCGGTGGCGGCGCTCAGGGTGGCTATACGGCGTGCTGCTCTTTTCACGGAATCCTTCACGGGCTGCGGTCTGCTTGATGCGGTCGTCGAACTTGGAACGGCGCCTGCCGCCGGGGGTAGGGGCGGTGGGCAGGGGCGGGCCGCCCTCTCGGAGGGCGGCCCGCCCGCTGGATGCGCCAGAGGGGCTGGAGCTAGTAGATACCAGTGATGGCCGTGGCCCAGCCAGAGGTTCCCGCGAGGTGGGGAGGCCGGCCGGTGGTGGGGCCGCCGGGGTAGGCGAGGAGGCAGCCGGTGGGGCAGAGCGTGCTGGTCCAGTTGCCCGCTTCGTCCACGTAGGACACGGGTGTGCTGGAGTCGGCGGGGGTGGTGGCCCAGAAGTCGCCGTACTCTTCACCAGTCGTGGGCTCGAACTGCTTGAAGTTATATGTGGTGGTCTCGCCTGTGTCTTCCTCGTAGTCCTCGACGTAGGCGTTCTTGATGGTGCCCTGGATGTTGCCGGGGGAGGTGAGGTAGGGCCGCTGGTTCCAGCCGCCGCTGCCGTATTCGGAGCGGGCGCCGAGAGAGTAGGTGCAGGTGTCGGGGCATGTGCCGGTGATTTTGCCGGGGTAGAGGTAGAGCTTGCCGTCGGCGGGGTTGCGGCCCACGAGGTCACCGATGCCGTCGCCGGTCAGGTCGTCCATGGCGAGGTTGGTGAAGTCCCTCCATCCGTTCGTGCCGAGCGTGGTCGGTTCGGCATTGAACGGATGGGTTTGGTCCTGGCCGCCGCCTGCGACGGTGTTGCCGCTGTAGAGCAGCAGCGCGCCGTTGACGCAGTTCGGGGTTTCGGCGCTGTCCCAGACGCATTCGACCGTGATGAGGTCGTTGCCGGGCTTCCCGTCGATGTTGCCGGGCATCACCATCTGCCGCAGGCCGCCCCAGTCGCTCTGCGAAGGATGGATGAGCTCCTGGCGGGAGTAGACCCAGGGTGAGCCGAGACCGTTGCCGGGGTAGAGGTAGAGCTTCTTGTCGGACAGGCGTACGAGGAAGTCTTCGTAGCCGTCCGCCGCGGCCGTGGCGCCGGCCATGCTCTGCAGGTCGCCGCGGTGGGCGATCAGCGCCCCGCCCCATCCCCCGGTACCGATGTTCCGGGCTGCCGCCATGGAGCTGAGGGTTCCGTTGCCTGCGTAGAACAGCAGCTTTCCGTTGGGGTCGGTGGCGACGAAATCGGCGTAGCCGTCGCCGTCCAGGTCACCGCGGCGGTCGTGAGAGGCGCCCTCAGTGAGCGGGGTGGTGCCGGGCTCGTAGACGAACTCGGACATGATCGTGGAAAGCCGCACCGCGTCGACTCCGCCGTCGAGCGGGGAGTGATTTCCGGCGGCGTCGTAGGCGAGGACATAGAGAGTGCTGGAGGGGTACCCGGAGGGGGTCACGGTGACGGTTGCCGTGTTGCTGGCGTCCGTGCCTGCGTTGACCCAGGTTCCGTGGGCGCAGCGGGCGCCGTCGACGGACACGTAGTGGTCCATGCGCCAGCAGTAGCCGGTTACGTCGGCCACCGTGTTGGTGAAGCGGAGTGTGATCGGCTTGCGGGCCGGGAACTTGTCAGCCGGCCGCGGGCTGTTGTCGGGGTTCGTCGTCGTGCCGTCTTCGTCGGCGGCACTGCCGTCGAGCTCTCGGACGGTCACAGCCTGGTTCGGGCCGATACGGTCGACGGTGAAGGAGCAGGCGGCGGTGGGCGCGCTGGCGGGCCCTTCCTTGTCCTCGGCGTAGACGGTCCAGGTGTAGGTGCCGTTGACGAGGTTCTTCGCCGGCATCGTGACAGATGCCCACTGGCCGCTGTTGACCGATTTCCAGTTAGCGTTCGGTGCGAAGGTGACCTGTGCGCCGCTGGAGTTCTTGATGTGGAAGATGGCGGTCACCTTCCCGCCGTCGCGGTCGCTGACCTTCGCGGTCAGGGCGATGCCGCTGTTGCCGATGGCCGAAGCGCAGGGGACCGGCTTGTTGCCGTCACCGGATTCAATCCAGGAGCCTTCGTAGGCGGCGTGGCTGTTGACGGTGGGCTTGAAGTTGTAGTTCACCTCGAGGACGGGGTTGTTGCGGAATCGCTTGAAGCTGTTGACGTTGCCGAGGTAGCTGTCGGGGACGCGCAGACCGAAGACGAGCGGGTCCCAGCCGCCGTTGGCTGCTTGCTGCACGTAATTCGTCAGCGCGGTGCTGGTGAAGTCGTGCCCGAGGTCTCCGGGGCAGAACTCGTCGTTGCCGCCGGCGAAGGAGCCGTCGTCGAGCTTGCTGCCCCAGTAGCTGCCCTGGGTGCTCCAGGTCGGGGTGGTGGTGATGTCCTTCGCGGACCACAGCTCCGTGGGGCCCGCCGTGCTGGCGGTACACGACCAGGTGTGGGTCTGGATCACGGCGAAGGTGGCGCTGTTGATCGTGGCGCCGTGCAGGCCGCTTGTGTTCATGGCGAAGAACGAGCGGGTGTTGCCGGCACCGTTGAACCCGACGCGCGGTTCATCCGCGGGGGTGGAGGAGTTCCAGCCCGATCCGTTGGGGTAGGAGGCGCTCGGCGTCGCCGAGTACACCACCGCCCACTTCTCCCGGTAACCACCGCTGAAGATGGGGTCGATGACCAGCGGGAACTGGTCTGCAGAAGCGAGGAGCCCCGCGTCGGGGGTGAGCGTCAGCGTGCTGCCGGTCACGTCTGCGGCGACCGGGGCGCTGTCGGGCGCCTCGGATTCCGAGACCGAGTCGGCGGACATCGCAGACATCCCGGTCAGCTGGGTTCCGGCGCCCCCTTGCTCCTCCTCGGGTGCGACCGCGGGCTGCTCCCACATCTTGGGGCCGGGGGCGCTGAAGACGATCTCGCCCGCTTCGTCCTTGGCCAGGAGCTTGTTGTCGGCGGTCTCGGTGAGGCTGACGCCGTCGGTCTGGACGCCGAGCTTGATGCTGCGCAGCGCCGGGTTGGCGGCGGCCTCGGGAGTGTTGACGACCAGGTGCTGGGCGAAGCCGTCGATCTCTGCGGTCAGTTTCAGGTCCACACCAGGGAGGACTGAGGGGTAGGTCGCTGTGTCGCCGTCCAGGACCGGCTCGGGCAGAGCGGTGGGCCAGGTCAGGGCGAGCTTCTTGCCCTTCTTGACCATCGTGGCTAGCGGCTGGGTGCCGCCGCCGGAGAAGGCGATGGAGAACGCCGGGGCGGCCGGCGTGAGCGATCCGTCGGTGCTCTTGATGAGGGTCGGATCGGTCTGGCGCCACCTGCCCTCAAATCGCGTCCACTTCGCGGTGGCGTAGGAGCGGCGGGTGGTCGAGCCGTCGGGGTTGGCGAAGAACTCGGAGGTCTCCTCACGGCGGTCGATGATCTCCACGCGCCGCCCAGTCCGAGCGGCCTCCGCGAAGGCCGCCTTCTCAAACCGGGCTGCCGGCTCCTGGGCGTCGCTTCCGGCCGTGACGGCGGGGGCGGCGGTAGCGGTCTCGGGCAGGGCCACAGCCGCTGAGACGGGCAGAGCCATCGAGGCGGCTATCGCCAGAGCGAGCGATCTGCGCCCGCGTCTGGATCTGGTGGTTCTCATGTTCCTGGAATGCCTTTCCGGAGGGCACGGCTCTCTTTACATCAAGAAAACAATTCTTGTCTCTCCTGGGGGCGGACTCTATCCCGACGGCGGTCGTGTCGGTATGTCAGGTAGTCCTCTGCTGCGTTTCGCTGAGGCAGGCTCGACATGCACAAGCGGAATTATGGAGTCCGGTTACTATGCGTTCAGCAAGTTGCGGTATTTGTCCCTTGTTCGATCGCAAAGTGCCTGGTTGGACAGTTGGTCAGCTCTGCAGGGGACCGTTCGGGATTGCGGCCCCACAACTGACAGATCCGGAACCTGTCTTCACATTTTTGGTTGCCAAATCGGCGTGTGCCGGGGTTGGATGCATCGATCATCTGACTTTGATGCATTTACCGGGGCGGGGATTTCCATGTTGTTGGGCCGTGGCTTTGCCATGCCTTTTTGCAGGCGCCCGCAAGGGCGAGCGGTTGAGAAAACACGGACAGGGATAGTCGGAATCCTTTCCGTAACTCTTGGTGTTTCCCTGCTTTCCGCGCCCGCGTGGGCCACGCAAGCCGAGGCTCCAGGGCCTCCGCCCGTACCGAAGGCCGAATCGGTCGAGGGAACCGATTACTTCCCCAAGGGCCTGAAGAAAAGACCCAAACCGCCCAACTCATGGGCCCCGCCCCCAGTCACCTGGCCCACCCCCGCCACACAGACGCTCACCCTCCAGGCCGGGTCGCAGGACACCGCGACAGTTGGCGGGCTGCCGATCCGGCTCAGCCCCGGCACGTCACCCGCCAAGAAGACCGCCAACGGCCCCAGCAGTGTCGAGCTCGCGGTCAAGGACCGTGCGGCCGCGCAGAAGGCGGGGGTCGAGGGCCTGCTCATGTCGCTGCGGCCCGACACCGCTGGTGCCGGCCCCGTTGAGGTCGAGGTTGACTACTCGGCCATCCGCGGCGCGTACGGCGCCGGCTGGTCCTCTCGTCTGCGCCTGGTGACGCTTCCGGCATGTGCGCTGTCGACCCCGGACAAGCCGGAGTGCCGCAAGCAGACGCCGCTGGCGACCGAGAACAACTCGAAGAACCACACCCTCAGCGCCACGGTCACGACCAAGGGCCCCACAGCCCCTCTGGCGCAGGCAGCCAACGGCTCGGCGAAGTCGTCCTCCTCGCTGTCCACGCTTTCGATGAACACGGCCGGCGCCACGGTACTGGCAGCGACGGCCGGTGCCAGTGGCAGTGAGGGCTCGTTCAAGGCGACCTCGCTCGCCCCGTCCGGGTCCTGGTCGGCTGGCGGGAACTCGGGTGGATTCGGCTGGAGCGTGCCGATCGACGTTCCAGCAGCCCCCGGTGGCTTGGCGCCGAAGGTGTCCCTGTCGTACAACTCCTCTTCCGTGGACGGCCGCACCTCGTCGACGAACAACCAGCCTTCGTGGATCGGTGAGGGGTGGGAGTACTCGCCCGGCTTCGTCGAGCGCCGCTACGCGTCGTGTGAGAACGACAAGCAGGGTGGCAACAACACTGCCAAGACCGGCGACCTGTGCTGGAAGTCGGAGAACGCGACTCTCTCGCTGAACGGCTCGTCCAACGAGCTCGTCTGGGACGCGACGAAGAGCACGTGGAAGCTCGAGGGTGACGACGGCTCGCGCATCGAGCGTGTCTACGACAGCGAGCCCAACAACTCGGGTGACGAGGACTACGAGTACTGGAAGGTGACCACGCTCGACGGAACCCAGTACTGGTTCGGCAAGAACCGCCTGCCCGGCTGGAGCGCAGAGACCAACTCCGTCTTCACCGTCCCCGTCTACGGCAACCACGCCGGCGAGCAGGGCCACGCAAGCGACTACACCTCCTCTGCCGAGCAGCAGGGCTGGCGCTGGAACCTCGACTACGTCGTCGACCCGCACGGCAACGCCATGGCCCTCTACTACAGCAAGGAGCAGGGCTACTACGCGCAGAACAGCAAGACCGCCACACCCACCGCCTATACCCGCGGCGGTTACCTCAACCGCATCGACTACGGCCTGCGCGCCGGCGCCCCGTACCCGACGAACCCGGCCGGCCGCGTGACCTTCGGTACTGGCGACCGCTGTCTGTCGAACTGCACCTTCGACGAGGCCCACGCCACCAGCTGGCCCGACACGCCGGTCGACCTGAACTGCACCGCAGGCACCGAATGCCTTCAGGCCTCACCCTCGTTCTGGTCCAAGCAGCGACTGCGCACCATCAACACCTTCTCCCTCGTCGGCAGCACTCTGCAGCCGGTCGACACCTGGACGCTGGAGCAGTCTTTCCCCGCCACCGGGGACACCTCCACGCCGTCACTGTGGCTGGACTCCGTGCAGCGCACCGCCAAGGCCGGTGCTCTCGCTGACATCACCTTGCCGAAGACCGTGTTCGGCGGTGAACTGAAGGCGAACCGGGTCGACGCGGCCGAGGGCCGGCCTGCGCTGAACCGCAAGCGCATCACGGCTGTCACCAACGAGACCGGCGGCCAGACCGTCGTCACCTATAGCCCCGTCGAGTGCACTCCGACCAGCCTGCCGACGGCGGCGGACACCAACGCCAAGCGGTGCTACCCAGCCTGGTGGACTCCGGACGGTGCGGTCGATCCGGTCAAGGACTGGTTCCACAAGTACCTCGTCACCAGGATCGACGAGAACGACACCACCGGCGGCAGCGGCTCGCAGTCGAAGACCACCGCCTATGAGTACGCGGGTGGCCCGCACTGGCGCCGAGACACGGGCGAGTTCACCCTGGACAAGCACCGCTCCTGGAACGTCTTCCGCGGCTACAGCACCGTCCGCACCTACACCGGCGCCACCAGCCGGGTGAAGAGCGAGAAGACGTTCTTCCTCGGCATGGACGGCGACACTCTCGCCAGCGGCGCCGCGCGCACGGTTCCTACGATCAACGGCATCACCGACCGGGAAGACTTCGCCGGCCGCACCGCCACGAGCGCCACCTATGATAAGGACGGCACCAGCGGCAAGATTGTCACCAGGACCACCTACACCCCCTGGGAATCCGCCGCCACCGCCACCCAGGCCGTGAAGGGCATCACCGACCCCGACAAGCCGAACGATCCCGCACCCACCCTGCCCGCCAAGACTGCCTACCTCGCTGGCACCGTCACGGAAAGGGCAAGCACCCTCCTCGACGACGGAACCACCTGGCGCACCCTCACGACCACCCGGGCCTACGACCCCACCTACGGCCTGCTCCTGAGCGAGAGCGACGACGGCGCCGGCACCGTCGAGGCACGCAGCACCTGCACCGACTACGTCACTCCCGACACCACCAACTGGCTCATCGCCTACCCCAGTGAAGTGACGACCACCAGCCAGAGCCGCTGCGCGACCCTCACCGACAACATCACCAGCAGAATCCGCACCTATTACGACAACCAGGCCCTGAGAGCCCCCCCGGCTTCAGGCAAGGCCGTCGTCACCAAAACCGAGCAGGCCTCGAGCATCGGCCAGGACGGCACCGTCGTCTGGGACACGATCGCCGAGTCCACCTACGACCAGTACGGCCGCGCGCTCACCGCCAAGGGCCAGGACGGGCAGACCACCACCACCGCCTACACCCCCACCGCCGGGGCCCAGCCCACCCTCATCACCACCACCAACCCCAAGGGTCACGCCACCCGCACCAGCCTCGACGGCATGCGCAGCCTGGCCTTGACGTCCACGGACGCCAACAACCGAACCGTCACCAGCGAGTACGACGCGCTCGGCCGCCTGACCAAGGGCTGGTCCGCAGGCCGCGCCACCAGCACGCAGCCCAACGCCACCTTCACCTACAACCTCTCCAGCACCGTCCCCTCCTCTGTCGTCTCCAAGAAGCTTTTTGAGAATGGCACCTGGGGCACCAGCACCACCTTCTACGACTCGCTCCTGCGCGCCCGCCAGACCCAGAGCGACGCCACCGGCACCACCGGCCGACTCGTCAGCGACACCTTCTACGACAACCACGGGCGCGCCCACCTCACGAACGCGCCTTTCTACAACAGCAGCGCGGTCTCGAACGCGATACTGGTCGTCCCGCCCAACCAGATTCCGCAGGCCATACAGAACGAGTACGACGGCCGCGGCCGTGTCACCGCACGCATCCAGCTGTCCTTGAACGTGGAGAAGTGGCGCACGACCCACACCTACGGTGACTACTGGAGCGCCAGCGTCCCGCCGAGCGGTGGTACCGCCACACTGGCCCTCGCCGACGTCCGAGGCAGAACTGTCGAGCAACGCCAGTACAAGGACCGCAACCCGCTCATCGGCGCCGCCCCCACCCAGTACGAGAAGACGGTCAGCTCCTACGACGAAGCAGGCCGGCTCGCCAAGCTCACCGACGCCTCAGGCCGCAACTCCTGGACCTACAGCTACGACCTGCGCGGACGCCAGACCGCGGCGACCGACCCGGACAAGGGCCACAGCACCAGCCACTACGGGACCGACGGCCGTATCCAGACGGTGACCGACGCCCGCGGCACGCTGGCCACCACCTACGACGAACTCGGCCGCAAGAGCAGCCTGCGCACCGGCTCCACGACCGGTCCCAAGCTCGCCGAGTGGACCTACGACAGCGCGACGAACGGTCTCGGCCTCCCGGCGACCTCGACCCGCTACGACTCCTCCATCACCGCGAACGCGGCCTACACCACCAAGGTCAACGGCTACGACACGGCCGGTAACCCCACGGGAACGACCGTCACCGTCCCGTCCGTGACTGGCGAGGAGAAGCTGGCCGGCACCTACACCGTCGCCACGACGGCCACGCCGGTCAGCTCCCTGCCCAAGACCGCCGCCTACAGCACCACCAACACCAACGCCACCACCGCGCTCCCGGCCGAAACGGTCACCTCCAGCTACGGAGCCCAAGACCTCCTCGGCATAGTCGAGGGCGCCCTGTCCACGAGCGCCCATGCATACCTCCGCGGCGCCAGCTACACACCCTGGGGGGAGCTCGCCCAGGCCCAGCTCGGCAACATCGGCAAGATCGTCACCCAGACGCTCACCTATGAGACGTCCACCCGGCGCCTGCTCACGTCCAAGACAGACCGCGAGGCGACGAGCCCCGCGACCCCGTCCAACATCACCTACGCCTACGACCCGGCCGGCAACATCACGGGCATCCGCGACGCCCAGGACGACGGCACCAAGCTCGACCACCAGTGCTTCAGCTACGACTGGGCCCGCCGCCTCACCGAAGCCTGGACAAGCGGCGACGCCTGCGCCACCAAGCCCGTGAACGGCACCGGTACCCCCAACCTCGGCTCCACCGATCCGTACTGGACCAGCTGGACCTTCACCGACACCGGCCAGCGCAAGACCGAAACCCTCCACAAGGCCGGCCCCATCACGGCCGACACCACCCGCACCTACACCTACCCGACCACCACCGGTGCGGACCAGGCCCACGCCGTCCGCAGCGTCACCGCCACCGGCGGAGCCACCGGAACCGACACCTACGCCTACGACGCCACCGGCAACCTCACCAAGAAGACCCCTGCGAACGCCGGACCGGTCCAGGACCTGACCTGGAACGAAGAAGGCAAGCTCAAGACCTCCACCATCTCCGGCGCCACCACCTCGTTTCTCTACGACGCCGGGAACTCCCGCATCATCAAGCGCGAACCCGCCGCCACCACCCTCTACCTCCCTGGCGGTCAAGAACTCGTCCTGGCTAAGTCGACCAACACCCTGGCCGGCACCCGCTACTACGCCGTCCCCGGAGGGTCTGCCGTCCGCACCAGCAGCGACGGCAAGGTCCGCCTCCTCATCGCCGACCACCACAACACCAACACCCTGTCCTTCAGCTCCACCACCCTCGCCTTCAACCGCCGTAAGTCCCTCCCCTACGGCGGACAGCGTGGCGCGGCACCGTTCTTCTGGCCGGGCCAGAAGGGCTTTGTCGGCGGCGACATCGACACCACCACCGGCTACACGCACATCGGCGCCCGCGAATACGACCCAGCCCTGGGGCAGTTCATCAGCGTCGACCCGCTCCTTGAAACCGACAAGCCGCAGACCCTCAACGGCTACGGCTACGCGGCCAACAGCCCCATCACATACGCTGACCCGACCGGAATGTGCCTCGACGCCGGGAACGGCCGCTGCGAGACGGATACCGCATTTCAACCAAATGGGCAGATCAAGAACGACGGAGGAACCGAACCCAAAGAGAAAAAGAACAATGCCGGTGGCGGTGGCACCGGCGGCGGTAGCACTGGTGGCGGTGGCGGTGGCGGTGGCGGTGGCGGTGGCGGTGGCGGTGGCGGTGGCTGGCTCTCAGACTTCGGCAACGCACTGTGGGACGAGGGAGTCAAGTTCACAACCTCGATCAAGGAAACAGTCACCACCGAACTCACAAACATCCGCGACTGCGTCACCCTGAACGGAACCTGCCAGGAAGCAGGAAGCGATCTTTGGAACCGCATCAACCCCGGCAGTCTGATCGCGAGCTCCGCCGAAGGAGTAGTCGGCAGAGTAAGTGAGATCGCAGGCGACCTTTCCAACGGAAGAAGCGCCCAAGGATCAGCAAAGATTGTATTCGACGTAGCCCTAGCCGTAGTGGCGAAAAAGACCTTCAAGGGAAAGTCGAAATGCGACTCAGGGAACAGCTTCGTACCCGGAACCCTCGTCGTTGCAGCTGACGGACGCACTGTCCCTATCGAGGATCTAGTAGTTGGTGACAAGGTCCTGGCCACCGACCCCGAAACCGGTGAGACGGTCGAAAAGGAAATAACCGACACCATCGTGGGGAGCGGCGAAAAGAATCTCGTCCAGATCACCATCGGCCCCGATGGAGCCGAAGGGAAGTCCCAAGCTTCACTCACCGCAACGCACGCCCACCCCTTCTGGGTTCCTTCCCTCCGCAAGTGGGTCAACGCCACCGACCTCACCCCGGGACAGTGGCTCCGGACCAGCGCGGGCACGCACGTACAGGTAACGGCGGTCAAACGCTGGACCCAGCAGAAGACCGTCCACAACCTCACCGTTGCTGACATCCACACGTACTATGTGCTGGCGGGCGAGACTCCGGTCCTCGTTCACAATTCTGGCGGCTGCCCTCCCGAAACCCTCATTCATTACACCGACGAGGCCGGGATGAATGGGATCGTGGGAAGCAAGAAATTGAATGCATCAACCAAGGAGGCGCGTCCGAAGGATGCGCGCTATGGTGACGGGCAGTATCTGTCTGATATCACTCCCGGAACCAAGACCTGTGGACAGCTGTCGCGATGCTTCCTCGGGCACCCATTCTCTGGGCGCCGGTTCACTAACTACGTCGAGATTGACGTCAGGGGATTGAATGTCGTCAAGGGAAGAGACAACGTCTATGTGATCCCCAATCAAGGACCGTTGGATCTGAACGGGCGAATAATCGGTCACGGAGCGAACTGAGATGCGATACCTCAAGGTGCTGTGGAGCCACAACCTGCCTGATGAGCCGATCGAGCTATACAGCGAGATCGACGATGCGGGGTACGAGATCCGCAAGGTGGAGATCTATCGGGACGGGCGTCGGGATTTCGCGGACGGTGAGTCATCCTCGGGAACGACCATGCTCGGGGAAAGTCCGCTTCCGAGCCTGGAGGAGATTGCCGAGCAGGAAGAGTTTTCTCCGTCGCTCATTGAAGGAGTGGACTTTGAAAGAGTCTGGCGTCAAGTCGTAGGTGACTCCAATTACTCCTGATCACGGGTGCGAGTGACCTTCGGCGCTTGCAGTCCTGATCGCTCGGAACCTCGTGCCCTTGATTTCCTGGATTAGAACTCATCCTGAGATCAGGGAAAATTCTGGAAGCCCCGCCGGATTTTGATTCCGGCGGGGCTTCTTGGGTGTCTGACGGCAACGGTGACGGCAACGTCAGCGGACGGCAGCAGTGCCAGGTGGGTCGTCGGTGTCGTCGTCGGTCGGGCTGAGGGCGTTGTTGAGGGTGTCGATGGCCTGGCGCTGGAGGCGGAGTCGCACGTGGGCGTAGACGCCGGCGGTGACGCCGAGGTGGGCGTGGCCGAGGAGTTCCTTGATCACGATGAGGTCGACGCCTTGTTCAAGGCGCCCCGCTGACGCGGGTCGCGCGCGGCACGGCCGCCCACCCGGCCCGCTCTCGGCTCCGCCACCGCGGGCCGGCCAGCGACCAGGCCGCGCAGAGACAGCGCAGCGGTGTGCCGGAAGCGAGGAGAAGCGGGACGCGCGCTGACGTAGCGACCACCGTCCCGAGAGCGTGGCGGACCGTTTCGCCGGTGAACCTCTTCACCCACCCGGCGGAGCTGTACACGAAACCGCTGGTCGCCGACCCGTCTTGGCCGGTATTCAGCTTTCATGATCAAGAACATGGCTCGCGGTCTCGCCGCGCTCTCCCTCGTCCTGACCCCGCTTGCACTGCCCGCCTCCGCCCAGGCCGCCCCCGCCGCACCGGCCGTCGCGCAGACATTCCCGCTCTCCTACGCGATCAGCCAGATCCCTGTCGACGACGAGAGCAGGGCCGGCTACACCCGGGACAAGTTCCGTCACTGGAACACCGGCCTCGACCCGGCCGACGGCTGCAACACCCGGGCCGAAGTCCTCCTCGCCGAGGCGACCGAAGCCCCGGCTGTCGCAACCGGCTGCAAGGTCGGCGAGGGCGAGTGGCTCTCGTACTACGACGAGCAGGAAGTCACCGACCCCGCGAAACTCGACATCGACCACATGGTCCCGCTCGCCGAGGCCTGGGACTCCGGAGCCTCCGCCTGGGACACGAAACGTCGTGAGGCGTACGCCAACGACCAGGACGCGGCCACCAGCCTCGTCGCGGTTACCGCGCGGACGAACCGCCAGAAGGCCGACCAGGACCCGGCGACGTGGATGCCTCCGGCCCCGGGCGTCACCTGCCGCTACCTGGCCGAGTGGACTGCGACGAAGCTCCGCTGGGGCCTGACCGCCGACCAGGCCGAGATCGACGCCATCAAGGTGTACGCCGGCGGCCCGTGCGAGAAGCAGGTCGTCCACTACACCCCGGTCCCGTAGCGGCGGGCTCAACAGCTCGGCCCCGTACCCATGACGGGTACGGGGCCGGCCAGCAGTTCCCCAAGACACAGGGGGCGCTTCCGTTCAGATGAACCCCTCCAGCGTGCCATGACGAACGGTCAGGCATCCCCGGGGTACAGGACGGTGAGGGGCGCGGGTCAGTCGACCTCGACGTACGCGACGAGGATGACGGTGCCGAGCGCGGTCGGGATGTACACGATCCGGACCCGGCTGTCGCGGTACTCCCACTCCATCTTCCCCTCGACCTGGGCGCCGAGCCGGTGGTCGAGGGAGAGGCGGACGATCGCCGGGTCGAGGATTTCGCGTTCGGCGTCGGTCATCGCCTCGATCTGCTGCTCCGCAACGTCGTGGAGGACGACGTGGGCGCGCCAGGGGCCGTGCTTGGGTGACATCAGGCGGCGCCGGGCGTACGGGCAGCGTCGGCGTCGCCGAGACCGTACCGGGCCTGCACAGCGGCGTAGGGGGTGGCGTTCGACAGGTCGATGCCCTCGGCGGCGATCTGCTCGAGCGCGTAGGCGAGGAGTCCTTCGCCGGCTGCGGCGCGCTCGCGGGCGGACTCGCGCAGCTGCTGCTGCTCGTCCTCGTCGAAGATGAGGTGCGCCACGGGTCCTCCTTGTTGTCGGTTACGCCCGAGGCTAGCGCAGCGGCCCTGCCCCGGGCACGGGGACGGTCAGACCGTCTCAGCGGGCTCCTCAACCTCGGCCCACGAGGGCTTGAAGTCCGGGTGGTCCTTCCACAGGTCGGCGGCCTGGGTCATCGCATCCCAGCAATGCCGCACTCCGTACTCGTAACCGAGATCCCTGCGGGCCATCGCCACACGAGCCCTGTCCGCCAACGTCAGGGTGAGGTTGAACACCGTGTGCGCCATGTTCACGAATCGCTCCGGGGAGTGCTCCTCCCACCACTTGGAGCCCTTTCGTTCGCCATCCTGGCGAGCGGTCTCGGACACAAGGCCTGGGCGCAGGAAGTGAGGGGCAAGGGTCATTCCTGCACTGTCGCGGAAGTAGTTCATCTGCCCTGCGGTACCGGCTTCCTCACGCGTCCGTTCCCAGACGAAGTCCGTGAGCTCTTTCAGGTCCACCTCGGTGGGCACGTAGTCGTGGCCGTCGGTCGGCGTCGGCTCGGGCGAGGTCTCAGGCACTGGGTCAGGCCTTCCGGTCTGGGTCGGCTGCGTTGATCTGGGCCAGCCAGGCGGTGAGCGTCGCCTGGTCCACGGCCTCGAGGGTGGCCAGCAACGTCCCGATCGACTGTCGGTAGACGGCATCCTTCGCGGCCATCCCGGACGGCGTGATGGTCATGCTGAACGCCTCGAGGATGTCCTCGCTCAACGGCTGCTCCTCGATGGCACGCTCACCCCACGCCTGGCCCTGAAGGGCGCCCCACGCGGCCCGTGTGAGGCCGGTGTGCATGTGATGAGCGACCGTCCGGAGGTGCGCGATGTACTCGCGGAGCTCGTCGGGGCTGCTGACCGTCTGGCCGGCCTCGATCCAGACGTCGTCGCCGAGGTCGTCGAGGGAAGGGGTGTCCATGGCATGAGCCTAGGGTTCGGCCGGGGGCCGTGTCCGGGGGTTCGCGGCAGGACACCCGGCATGAGTGAGGGAGGGATCCCCCCGTACCGCCGGTGCCCCCGTCCAGAGCGCGGACCGGGGGCACATGGGGCGGGCCGACGAAGCGCTCACCCGTAGGTGAACCACCGCCGGCCACCGTAGCGGGCAGCGGCTACTCCGGGGTGGGCTCCCCGCGGAGAGCCTGACCCACATGGGCCTGACTCAGACCGATCGTCCGGGCGATCGTCTCCCGGTCCACCCCTCGCTCGTATGCGGCGCGCATCGCAGCGTTCCGGCGGGCAACGAGGGACTTGCGGCGGTCGCGGGACGCGACCGTCCGCTGGAGAAGGCGCGCCCAATGCAGGAGCGCGCGGCCAGTCCACAGGGTCAAGGGTCGGGGTGCGGGTGCGGTCGGATTGGCCAACAGGTCCCCCTCGCGATCGACACGGGTGTCGACACCGAAGGTGACGGGCAACCATGCCCGGCCACAAGGGCGTAAAACCAGCCGTCGCAACAGGTGGGACGGGTGGGATGATCCACCGCATGAGTGAGTGGGGGATCGCCCTGATCGCCGCCGGGTCGGCCATCTTGGGCAGCATCACGACAGGGTTCTTCGCGTTGAAGGCTGGCCACCGCCAGGCCGAGGGGGCGGAGAAGGCGGGCCTCGCGCAGGCGAATGCGCTGATAGCCACCGTCCAGGCCACCCTCGACGAACAACGCCGCGCCCGCGCGGACGACCGCCGGCGACAGGTATATGCCGAACTCCTGACTGCCGGATCTGAATGGCAGGACAGTCGCGAGGCGGACAGCGGTACACGGATGGTGAGCGCCTTTGGTCTGGTTGAGCTCGAGGGACCTCTCGAGGGACCTTCGGACGTCGTTATGGCTGCCCTTCGATACCTAGATGCGGTCAGGCAGTATGCCCGTTCTGCGGGGAACCCAGAGGTGGTGGTAACCACGCGCACTGCCTACATCAGCGCCGTGCGTAGGGCGCTCGCCGAGGACGCGACCTGACGGCAAACTGCCTGCGCTGCTACAGCGGGTCGGGGCCGCACAGCCCGCAGTTCCGCTTCTTCGAACCCTTCAAGCGCAGCTCCTCGGCCGTGTACAGCTTCGGCAGCCGGGGCCAGTAGACGTAGCCAGGGTCCGCTCCCGCCTTCGCAGCCTTGATGGCGCTCTCCAGAGAGTCGACGCTCCGCTCAACCGTGTTCAGCGAGGAACAGTCCCAACGGTGAAGCCGGGCGCCGCCCGATCCGATGGCGTAGGTCTTGCCCTGCTCGACTTCCTGCTGCCAGCGAGCGATGTCGGCTCGGGCTTGATTGCGGATGTCGCGAATGTGCGAGCAGGGCCGGCACAGGCCCTTGATGTACTCGCAGGAGCACCCGCCGCAGTCCTGACACGGAACGCAGGCGTGGGTGCGCTGTTCCGGCAGTAGGGGCGACTCGTGGACTGTGATGACCTGCCCGGCGCCGACGTGGTCCTTCACGTCTGCAGCGCCCACGGCCTCGAGTTCATTGAGGAACGGCGCCAGTTCATCGACGGACGACAAGCCGGCGAGGTGAGCGACTTCGTCCGGCCCGGTGTCCGTATCCAGGCAGGCCAGGAGCAGGGCGTAGACGAGGCGGGCAGTCGGGCTCAGGGTCTCGTTGGTCAGGACGCTCCGGTCGATCGTGACAACGGGGCTGGGGCGGCCGAATCGGCGGACGGGCATGGGCTCTCCAGGTGCGCGAACGGTCGGACCATGATGACGCGCGGCACCGGCAATAGCCGCACGTCTTGACGGAATGGTGGTCGAAGCAGCGGCGAGTGGTTCTAGGGGGTGCGGCGCAGCAGGCGGCCGGCCTGGGCGACGGTGGGTCTCGCCGATCGCCGTTGTCTCCCCGGGTTCTGCGCGGCTCGCGCGCCACTCGGAGTCCATGGGGACGCGGCTACGGCCCGTAGATGAGATCAGGAGCCTGCGGGACGGGACCGCGGGCCGAGCATGTAGTAGTTCACCTCGCAGTCGTCGATCCCCGGAATCGTGAACAGCGGCTCCTTGCCGCCTCTCCCAAGGTCGCGGCGGTGGACGAGCTCCCTCATGGCCACCCTCTTCCACACGTACGCTTCGACGATGTCGAGCGGCTCCTCCAGTGCTTCGGCGGCTTGCTGAATCGTGAAGTGCTTTCGGGTGCCGAAGCGTTCTTCCAAGACGTAGCTCCGCCGCAAGCTTGCCTGGATCTTGGTCATGTCTGGAGTGCGCTGAGTCAGCCCGCGCTCACGCCTCGCTGTGCCCGGCGCCCGTCGAGGAGCCGGCAGGAGCTCTCGCCCAGCGGACGTTGCCGCGCACTGAACAACTTCCGCCGGATCTCCCAAGGCGGTCAGGTCGAACCATTCCCCGCGCACCCGGTAGGCGGCGAACGTCGCGTGGAGGTGTCCCTCGAGCTCTCTGTTGCCCTGGTGACTCCACAGGAGTACGAGGGGGTTCGGGTTGCCGGTCTGGAGCGCGGTCAGCCGGAGGCTGAGGTCGTTCGTGGTGCCGATCTTGACGATGGACGAGCCCTGTTCGCCGATCACGTAGACGTACGTGGTCATCGTTCCCCCTGATCAGGTTGAGCGGGTCGGTGGATGGTGGCGTACGGCGCTGACAGGCCGTACGCCACCAGGAATGTCCAGCCGGAACGCGGCGAGCTCTATCGGGTGCCGCTGCGGATGGCCTCGAAAGCGGCCCTGACGGCGGCCATGCCGTCTTCCGAGGGCACGATGCTGGCGGGGCGCTCGGGAACGTTGCTGAGGCGCTCGCGGCGCTGTCCAGGCAGCCGCGACGGGCCGCGGCGCGGAAGGTCGTCCACGCGGCGGGCGAGGACGCTGGGGTAGCTCTTGATGCCCTCGGGGGCCTCGGTGAGCTTCTTCGCCAGATCGGCGTCCAGTTCCCAGCCCTGCTCGGCGATGGCTTCGATGAGCTTAGGCGCGAGCTTGCGAGCGGTGGCCCGGCCAGCACGCCACGGGTTCGGGAGCTCCTGGAGGAAGTCGTAGGCGGCCTGGAGCTTTTCGTCGTTGCTGGCGGAGCTTGCCCCCTCCCCCTCCTTCGCGCGGTCAGCCGACTTGAGGGGGTAGGGGGAGGAGGTTTCCACCTCCTCCGGGGGGTGTGGGGGGTGAACGTCGGATCGCGGGGTTTCCGCATTCCGGCCGTGACCAGGGGAAACGTCGGTTTCCGAATCGCGGGTTTCCCGCAGTTCGCTTCCGGATTGCGGGTTTTCCGCAGTTCGGCTGTGACCAGGAGAAGCGCGGGTTACCCGCAGTTCGGAGGTGCCCGAATCGCGGGTTTCCCGCACTTCGGCCCTGACCTGCATGGACGCGGTGATGCCCAGATCGACGTACTGCTCGTTGTTGGCGGGGTTCCGGTACACGCGGGTCACCCACGTCGGCCGCTTCGCCGCCTCGTCGTACACCGACACCCGGGCCAGATGGCCAGCATTGGTCAGGCGGCCGGCGATCGCGGTGTACCGGTCCTTGCCCATCTTCCAGCCCTGTGCCTGGAGGTCCTGACGGATCGCCTCCATGGTCGACGGGAGGCGCGGGTCCCGAAGCAGGAGCTCCGCCAAGACGCCGACGTCCTCAGGCTGAAGGCCCGGTGTACGCACAAGCTCACGCCGCAGCACCACTTCCTCCGGGGCTTCCCACGCCCGCTCCAGGTAGCTGGAGCCGAATTCCTCGCTCACAGCCCACCGCCGTACGAGGGCTTCATCGTGGGGGTATCACTTGGCAGGTTGCGAAGTGCCGGTACGCTTCTCATCGAGAGCGACCCTTTCTCTGGGAGAGAGACGTTCGTGCAGCGGACGACCACCCGCTGTTGTGCTTGGAAGGGCCGGCTGAGCTGCGAACTCGCCGGCCCTTCGCGTGTTCCAGTGCTGCTGGTGAAGCCGTAAGCGGCTCATCCGGAGCCACCCGGCTTGGCGCGAGGCTTCTTGTCCCGGCCGCGGCCACGCGGGTTCGGCGGCTCTTTCTCTAGGTACGCCAGGAAGACGTCAGTGGGCATCGCCCGAGCGTTTGCGATGCGCTCGTATGGCGTCTGGCCAGGGCGGTCGCCGAACGGCCAGGACTCTCGAGACCGTGCGATGTGGCGAACGGAGTCGGCGGTTGCCTCCGGGTCAATGCCCAGCACGCGGAGAAGCTCGGCGCCGGTGGCGAAAGTGACGAACGAAGGCAGGGTGGCGCGGCGCTCGCTCATGCGATCACCAGAACCTTGAGGAGACTTTTCACGTCTCCCCGGAAAAGGCATAGCATCATGCCGAACGCTTCTAGCGAGGTGGTTCACGTAGCCGCGTGTCTTCGCAGGTCAGCGGCTATAAGGGCGGTCGGCCGGGTGATGACCGGTCGGCCGTCATGCGTTTCTGGCAGGGCTACGGGCCCATCGCTCTACTTCCTTTCCGTCACGCCGCGAGGGCGTTGATCGCTTCCACCGTTTCGACAGCTGTACGATTTCCGGCATACCGGGGCGCGCTCAGCATTCCGGCCAGTCGATCAGCGCGCTTCACAATCCAAGAGATCTGTTCCTCCAGGGGCAACGACAGCACCGGCCGGATCGCATCGGCCGCGCCTTCCACGTCGTCGAGCTGCACGCGCGCCGTCGCGAGGTAGATGTGCGCCAGGCGTTCATCATCCAGCGACCGCTCCTCCTCCGGCCCGGACTGCCACAGCGCGATCGCCGCCGATGCTTCCCGCACCGCCCGCTCCGCGTCGTGCCCGCCGTCCAGCCAGATCAGAGACGAGCCGGCGTAGTACGACTGCTTGGCCCGGCTGAACCCGAAGAGACCCTCGAGGGAGTCATCCCTACGGATCCGCTCCCGCGCGAGCTCGGCGCCGTCGAGTGCGTCGTTCGCGGCCCGGGAATCGCCCAGGTTCGCCAAGCACTGAGCCTCGCCGCAGCGCAGCCGCGCCTCGCCCGTCCCGTGCCCGCCACCGACCCACTGGTAGCCGTCCCGGACGTACTCCAGCGCCTTGCCGTAGTCCCCCTGGAACCGCGAGATCAGCGACTTCGTGCCCGCGACCCAAGCGGCGAGCTCGGAGTCGCCCGCGAACTCGGCACACCGACCGGCAGCGACCGCGTGCGCGTGCGCCTCGACCGCGTCGCCGAGGTCGAGCAGCGCGTATGCCAGAACCCCGGACAACCTGCCTGCGGCCACGTACAGATCCGCCCGATCGCCCGGCCGGAAGTGCCCCGAGCGCAGGCGCTCGAAGGCCTCACCACGCAGGGCATGAGCGCGGTCCATCATCGGCGCCGGCGGATTGGCCAGGTAGTCGACCGCGGTCGACTCCACACCCTCCTGCAGCTCCGAGATGTCCAGCTCGGCGAGCGCGGTCAGGTCGTTCGACATGGCCAGCGCGGCAGCACGAACCCTGTGAACGGCAGCCGCTTCGCGCCGCGCCGCGTCTTCCTCCCGCCACTTCGCCACCAGCCGGCCGTTCGTACCCAGAGCCTCATCGGCTCTCTCGGCAACCTCGAACGGAGTCGGCCTGCGGCCGGACTCGAAGGAGTGCAGGGACGTGCGGTCGTAGTGGACATGCTGCGCGAGAGCGGCCAGCGACCAGCCAGCCTCCATGCGCAGCTTGCGGAGCAGCTCCGGGAAGGTCGTCATGCGGCGAGTGTTCCTCCTCTCGTGTCTCGTCGGGAGTGCGTCGTGCGGCTTATGTCAGTGATGCCGGGAGCTGGGCTGTTGTCAGATCCGGCCATGGCCAGATGACAACAACGGCTTCCTCGGCGCCAGGAGTTGGCGGTGGTGCCATGGGCTCGTAACCGATCACGACCCCTGGAGCGGCCGCCGTGTCACTCGTCTTCGTTCGGCGCCCGACGCCGGCTGTCTCGGTTCGCGGCCTTCGCTGCGTGCGCCACGAAGTAGCTTTTCGCGGTTCTCCAGTCCAAGACCTTGGCGCGCCCGATCTGCTGCACGGGCGGGAAGTTCTCGTCCTTCTTGTGCAGCTGCGAGATGCGTTGGTGGCTCATGGTCGGGGCGATGCCTTCGTCCACCACGCGCTGCGCGGCCTCACGGAAGGTCACCAAGTCCGGTCCTCCCTCCTCCTCAGTGATGGCGTGCCCCCTCATCTTGGCGTGCTGGGTTGCCATATGGCAAGTCATGTCCTAGTGTCGTTATCGGCACAACAGAACGGCCCCAATCCAGCAATCGCCGGACCAGGGCCGTGTGTCCGACTCGGTGCTCGTAACACCGCGAAGGACGAGAACCCGCCCACCTGCGCATACAGGAGGCCGATCCATATGGATCGTAACCGCCACATGGCTACTCGCACACTCGCCCTCCCCGTCAATCCCTCCGACGCCTTCGCCGACGCGATGCGCCGTATGAAGCGTGACGATGAGTTCGTCACCCGGCCGGCGCGCCGGACGCTCGCCGAGATGGCCCCCGGCTACCAGCGGCAGCCGCTGCTCCGCCTCGTCCCGGCGAAGGCCACGAACAACGAGCGCTGCCTGTTCTGCGACGGCTGGCTGTGCGACGGCGTGAGCTGTCAGCGGTTCGCCCCGACCGCCGTCCGCACCGCGCTGAAGGAGGTGGCGTGATGGTGGCCCGCTCCGAGTACGACGAGATGGACCCGCTCCTCATCGCCGAGATCGAGGACCTGTTCTCCCGCCTCGACCCGCTGGACCTCCTCGACGACGTCCTCGCCTCCGAGGTCCCCGGCCGCGCGGCCGCCGCGTTCGAGCAGCTGGTCACCGGCGACTGGGACGGCGAGGAGTGATGGACAACTACCCCTCCACCCACATCCCCGGGTTCGCCGCGCCGATCCCGTCCCGCACCGCAGAGTTTCCGCCGCTCGACGAGGACCTCATCGAGCACCTGGACTCCATCCCCACCGTGCACCCCGGGGTCGCGATGATCGCCGACGGGCTGCGGCTCCTCGCCGTCGACAAGCTCACCGCCGACCAGACCCAGACCATCATCACCACCCTGTCCGGTGCCGACGCCAACGTCCTCGCCGCGATCGGCCTCGTCGTGCAACGCCTCACCAACCCCGACACCAACCCGGCCCTCGACGCGCTCACCCCGCAGACCGCGAAGGACGTTCAGCAGCTCGGCGAACAGTTCGCGTACGACCTGGCCGTCCTCCACCCCGGCGACCGGCTGAACGAAGCCGCCGCCCGCATCGTCGGCATCTGATCCACCCTCCCCGCGGGGTCCGGCCCGAAGCCGACAACGGGGCCGGACCCCCACGCCCTCTCGCCTCGAAGGAGCCCACCGCGGCCGAAGATGTCAAGAAAACCCTGACGCGGGCAGGGGTCAGGTCTAACCTGACGCTCATGGATGAGACGAACGAACCCGACGAGCGGGCCCGGCCCCCGGCCCTCACCCCGGTCGACGAGGCGATGCTCGCCCGCGTGCAGACGCTCATGGAGCTGACCGAGGCTGCGTTGCGCGACGTCGACGCTCCCTACCCGATCGACGACCCCGGCGGTCTGCTCCGCGACGCGCTCTTTGTGCAGAGCATCGCCGACCGACTGGTGGACTGGGCGGTCATCGTCGAGCGCGAGCGCGGCTCCAGCTGGAGCGCCCTCGGCAACGCGGCCGGGATCTCCAAGCAGTCCGCCCACGAGCGGTGGAACACCAAGGTCGGGGCCTGGGTGATGATGGGCCGCCAGCGCAACGGCTTCGGCCGCGGCCCGGCCGACCCGGCCGAGCACGCCCGCCGTCTCGACGAGTGGCTGGCAGGCCTTACCGGCGAGGCCCCCGGCGGCATCAGCAGCCTGCTGCCCTCCCTGCGCGACGAGGCCGCCCGCCAGGAGGCCAACGACCGCCGAGCCGAGGTGAAGCGCCTTGAGCAGCGGTCCGAGGAACTGCGCGTGGAGTGCGAGGCCGCGTACACCGCGGTGATGGAGGCGGCCGGCACGGATGCCGCCGAGGAGAAGCGTGCGGTCTGGGCCGCGAAGCATTTCGCTCGCGCCGAGGCCTTCGAGCAGCTCGCCGCCATCGAGGAGCCCGCCGCCGCCGAACGCCGTCGCCGCGCGGCGGAACACCGCGCCGTCGCCGAGGGCATCCTCCGGGGCCGCGCCACGGGGGACCTGACCAGCAGGGAGACCGTCCGATGACCGAGCCCGTACAGGTCCACCCCGACCAGGGAGCATTGTTCCCGCAGCCCAAGCCCCCGATCGTCATCGACTACGCCCGCGCCGACGGCGGCCCGCTAACCGACGAGGACTTCGACCGGCTCCAGGAGCTCGCCCGCACCGCCTCCACCCTCCCCGTCCCGTCGTCCGGGAAGGTCACCATCCGATGCCGCTGAACGTGCCACTTCTCCTCGTATCGGGAGAGCCGAACCGCCACTCCCAGGGGGATGCAGTCCCCACCGACGCCACGACGGAGGCTGCCCGATGAGCAGTTCCGACGCCCTCGCCGCCCACCTGGAGTGGCATCCCTTCGCCCACCGGCCGGACTGCGCCAAGCCTGTCTGGGAGGTCGACCACCAGGTCGTGTCCGACAAGCTGCGCACCCGCCGGGGCGGCCCGGAGCACACGTGCCCCAACGAGGAGTGCGGCCACCACGACCGCCATGACCGGATCACCGTGCGCCTGCTGTGCCGGGCCTGCGACACGGTCCACCTGATCAGCGGCGAGGAGCACACCACCCGGACGACCACCACGGCGCGCATCGGGTACGGGCAGCCCCCTAAGAGGGTGGCCGGGCTGTGGCTCTACCCCGGCCCGCCGCTGCTCGACCTGCGGGATCACACCACGCCCGGGGCCTACCTCTGCTCCCGGGAGAAGGTCGACCGGCTGTCGGAGGAGGACATTGTGGGCTCGGTCACCGAGGGCCGGGGTAAGCGAGGCGCCACGGTCTGGCACGCGGCCATCGGTCCTGAGTTCCACCCGCCCGCCCGTGGTCTCTCGGGCTACGCGATCTGGGCGAAGAACAGCGGCGAGAAGCCCTTCACCAGCGTCACCGCAGCAGCGAAGTGGGTGGCGGCCGAGCTGGACGCCGCCGCCAACGACACCAAGGAGAACAGCTGATGACCGACTTCGAGCAGTGGAAGGCTCTCCAGATCCGTCGACCCGGCGATGTGCCTCCGGCCACCCCGCTGAGCTGGCAGGCGGACAGGGCCTCGGAGCACGCCATGCGTGTCTGGGACACCAGTCTCCCGACGGACTTCCCGCACCCTGTCGAGCGGGGTACCGCGCAGGACGCGGTGGCGGAGCTCGCGTTGCGGGAGTCGATCCGTCGGGACGTCGAGAACGGCCGGGGCACCCGCCTGCACACCGCCCTGGAGCTGGGCGCCACCTGGGCCGAGGTCGCGGCCGCGCTCGACATCAGCTCCGACGATGCCCGCGCGCTGCTGCGGCAGTGGGCTGACGGGCAGCACCACCTGTACGTGAGCTACCAGGAGCAGGGCAGGGAGCCGATCGGATTCACCCCGGCCCAGCACGCGGCCGTCATCGCCCTGACCGAGCGCAGCGACGACGAGCGGCGGACGGCACCGTGAGCATCGCTCCACGCACCTGGGGCGTCTGGGAGCCGATCGCCGAGGACACCTCCCCCCGGGACAGCATCTACGCCCGCCCGCTGGAGTGGTGGCCCTCCGGCCGCGCCGCCGAGGCCTCTCTCCGAGCCCGCAGCCCGCGCAAGCCCGGCACCACCAACATCGACCCCGAGCGCCGAGCGGACGGCCTGACCAAGACCGACGCCCAGTTCTACGGGAACGAGCAGTCCGCCATCTTCCTGTACGAGGTCGAGGGCGAGCCCGGAGCCAACCCGCGCCCCGCCGGCACGCCGTACGCGGTGCTGGAGTTCGGCCCGCGCGGGGGCATCCGTCGCCGCGACCTCACCCCGCCCGACAACGCGGAGCCCCGGGCCTAGGACAGAGAACACCGCCCGCACCCGGACACCAGGCCCCGGTGCCGTCCGGCGCGAATGGCAGGCACCACCAACGACCTGACCGCGCCGGGCGGTGCCGGGGGGAGCGGGGGTCCGGGGGCCGGCGAAGGCCAATGCAGTTGCTTTACTACCTGAATAGCTTGGGGTAGCCGGGGAGGGCGTGTGGAAGAGCCAGGTTTCCGTGTGCTGCTGACAGAGGCAGGTGACCGGAAGGTGGAGGCGGTCCGTGCGATCCGGACGATCACCGGTCTCAGCCTCTGGAACAGCAAACTCCTACTCGACAGCGCGCCGGTAACGGTCACGGAACCCAACTGGCTCGAAGTCGCAGACGAGGCGGCCGAGGTCCTTGAGCGCGCGGGCGCCCGCGCGACGGTGGTGTGCGACTGGTGCGACCGCACCGTCACGCGGGGGGCTGGCCCCATCGACCCGGCCCCCTGCAAGGGGCCATGGCCTGCCGAGGCCTGCCGGGCAAGTTGCCCACCGGCCGCGCTTTGAGGATCGGCCAGTTCAGGCGGCCTGGTGAGTGTCTAGGGCGGTGACGGGTTCGGGGACGGCTTGAGCACGGGTCTCCCCGCCCGCCGGTTGGTCTTGGCCTTCTTGGTCTGGTTGAGGACCCAGCGGCCCGGCTCGACCGTTCCCCGTTTGGCGCGGGTCCGCAGCACGGGCCACCGGTTGGGCTTCTTGATCGCCCGTGGGCAGTTCCGGTTCCTGCGGGCTGGGAGCAAACGGCTGCGTGCCTCTTGACCAGCCTCGGCGAGGGAGCGGGTGAGCCTGGCCGTCGTAGCTCCGAGCTGGGACGGAACGCTTCGGCGGATGATGCGGACGCACTTGAGGTAGGAAACCCGGTCTGCGTCGACGGCAGGGCCGGCGAGGGCTGCGGCGAGGGCGAACCGGCGGATCGCGTGGTGCACGGCGAGGTAGGCCCACAGTTCCTGCCGGACACCCCCCGGCGTGCGGGAGCGGATCGGGCCGCCGGGGCCGAGGTGGTTCTTGATCTCGTCGAAGGCGAGCTCGATCTCCCAGCGTTCCCGGTAGAGCGCGATCAACTCGGCCGCTGGGTGCTGCTCGGGGTCCAGCAGTGTCGTGCCGAGGAAGGCGACCTTGTCGTCCTTTGTGAAGGTGATGACGCGGTAGGTCGTCTGTTTGGGCAGGGTCCGGCCTTCCCGCCGTGCCCTGAGCCAGACCTCCTTGCCCGGGCGCGCCATCGACAAGTACGAACCGTCGGGAAGTTCCTCCTGGAGGGTGCCGAGGTGGTTGGACTGGAGCCTGACCAGCAGGTCCGCGCCGGTCACGGTGAAGGTGTGGGCGAACTCGACCGACCAGAAGCCGCGGTCGGCGATGACCAGGTCCCCGTGGCCGGTGGAGCCGGCGAGCTGGTAGGCGAGGCTCCGTTCGCCGTCGCGGTAGCCGCCCAGGCGGGCATCGAGTACTCCGTGTGTCCCGATCTCGGCGAGGACCACCGCCCTCACCTGGGGGAAGCCGAAGGGGAGGCCGCCTGTGGTGGAAGGGCCGTCGAAGGTGTCGCCGTTGCTTACCGAGTCGGGAAGGTCGAACTGGGTGCCGTCCAGAGCGAGCAGCCGTAGCCCTCGCCACCATGCCCCGGGCGTGTCCGGAGTGGCGAGCGGACCGGCCACCTCCCTGAACAGGGTCTCCAGCACCTCCTCGCCGAGCCGCGACCGCGCTCGACATAAGGACGACCGGTTCACCCTGGCGAGGGTCCGGCTGCCTGGTATGCCGTTGGTCAGCACGCGCAGTACCTCCTCGTACGACTCCCTGGCGAACAGGCACAGGGCCAGGACGAAGTAGACGACCAGCCGCGCCGGTAGGAGGCGGCGCCGCTGCTCAGCTCGGCCGTGCTTGGCTATCGCCGCGTCGACCAGTTCGGCGGTGAACACCTTCGTCAGGATCCCGATTCGCACCCGCTGCCCCGCTCCCCACCCCGTCACACCCGGAGCAACACCTCCCACACCTTAAAAGCAACTGCATTGGCCGGCGAAGGCCCCCGGGACCACCGGCCCCCGCCACCGATCCGCCCCCACCGAGCAGAACGCCGCCCCGCAACGGGCAGCCCCGGACACCGATTCGCAGACCACGGAGGCACACCGATGACGGACACCACGACGACGGCAGAGGCGATCGTCCCCGAGCAGGCCGCACCGCCCGAGGAGAAGACGTGGCCGGAGGCCTTGGGCGCCAGGCGGCTGGCTGACATGCTCGCCGAGGTCACCGGCGAGCTGGTCCGCGCGCTGGACATCGAAGTGCTCGTCGAGCAGAAGGCCTTGACCCAGGTCGACGAGTACAAGGGCTGGCCCATGTACTCCACGGAGGCCGCGCGGGAGGTCGACGTCGATTTGCTGCGCACGATCATCGCCGAGCGGGAGGCGTGGTTCGAGGCGAGTCTGCCCCGGGATGCGGCCGCCGAGCGGATCGGCTGGCACTGGAGCGACCTCGCCCGTATGGGCCGCGAGGGCCGCATCACCACCGGGCGCGCGGCCCATGACGCAATGGTGGCGACAGTGGACCACTCGTACCCGGGCGAGAGCGTCAGCCCGGACACCTGAGGGCAGGCATGGTGACGAAGGGTCACCGCTCTCGTATGGAACCCTGCGATGCCCGATCATGTCCCGATGGACATGGACATCTCTCTCCTGACGACGGGCATCACGGTCCTCACCACAGTGATGGTGCTGTACCTCGGTTCCTTTGAGACCGCGCGACGTGCTCGCCACGCGGAGGCTCGGAAGGACGCGGCCGCGGACCGGGCTGCTCTCGAGGCTCAAGCCGATGAACTGGTTGCGGCTGTGCTCGCGCTGCGGATAGCCGGGGACACTCACGATCACGTCTGGGGAGGGTGGGCAGCGCGCGGCAGGGTCGCCCTCCGCGCTCTCACGCACGGGGCCGTCGCTTACGGGCAACAGTCGGGCCGGACGGGCGGGCCCGCAGTCTTCGCTGCGGCCGGTGAGGCTGCCCGGACCGTGTACAGCTGGGACCACGAGAGCGGGGTCTCCGCAGCTGCTCTTGCTGCGCCTCTCGCACGGCTGGGGACTGCCGTTGCGCCGCTGCTCCGGAATGAGGCTCTCGGCCCTGCTACCACTGACCTCTATGAGGCCGCGGTCAAGCACTCCGGGGACGACGAGCGCACGGCGACGGCGATGCGCGCCTTCCATGAGGCACTGCGCTCCGCTCTCGAGCCTCCCGTACCTCCGCGCCGCAGACGGCGGTTCCTGCGCCGCAGCGCGGAACAGGAGGCACTGCCGCGCGGCTGACCGAGAAACCCGTACAGCGGGGCGCCTGCCATACGGGCCCGGTTGCGCCGGGCAGAGGGGCAGGGGGGGCGGCTCCCCGGGGCGTGTCGGCGTACGGGGCTTCACGCTCGGGCCCTCCTTTCCGGGGAACGGCTTCGGCGTCCCCCTGGTGTGCACGTTCATCGGGGCTCTGCCCCCTCGTTCGCCGTGCCTGGAGCCGGGCGCGGGATGTACGGGCCCGCCGGGTACTCTCGGTCACCCGGCTTGTGGAACGCGCGCAGCGCGTCGTACTCCGCCCGCAACGGGTCCTCGGGCAGCCCGCCCGGCACGACCCTCCCATGCACCCCTGAACCCTGCTGTCAGTACCGGATGCGACCCTGGACGGATGCCCGGCGACGCCCATCACCTCGAAGCCGATGCCGCCGCCGGGCACACGCCAGGCGGGGAGGGCCGGCGCAGCGCACGCGTCGGCCCTCGACCTGCATCAAGCGCTATCCGGCGGCTCCGTGGAGGTCCAGCACATCGGCGTCAGCGGAGATGAGGGTGCCGTCGTGCTGCTCGTAGTGGGACAGGGCGAGGCCGAGGCCGAAGAATGTGGGCGCCCACTCGCCGATGAACAACCCCCACCTGTCAGCGCGGGCCAGGCCAGTACCGGGCTCCATTTTCAGCGACCCGGCCCACATGGCGACGGTGAGGCCGATGGAGGCGAGGGCAGCGGTGTAGGCGTGTTCGCTGCGTATGCCCATGTCGTGCAACTTCTTGATGATCATGATGTCTCCGATCAGCTGACTAGCCCCCCAGCCGTTCCATCCACCGTGGCACGAGAAATGCCGGGCCGCCGCTGGTGGAAAGTGCAGCCGGGCGTAGGTCAGGCGCCCCCGAGCATCCAGTCAGCGTCCGCCCCGGGCAGCACACGGGGCGGGCGCCCTGCATATGCCTGCGTTATTCCTGCACGACCCTGTTGCGGGTGGGGTGTTTGGTGGCAGGGTGAGCGGTACGTGGTCCTCCGCATTCGCGACTCCCCCCGGAGAAGGACCGCTCTGGCCCCGCCTGACGCCGACAGGTGGGGCCGCGCCCCCTCCCGGCTCCCCACGGGAGGGTATGGGCGCGCGCCCCGGCAGCGGTGGGTGTCAGCAGTTG
Source organism: Streptomyces lateritius (assembly GCF_014649715.1). Classification (GTDB taxonomy): domain Bacteria; phylum Actinomycetota; class Actinomycetes; order Streptomycetales; family Streptomycetaceae; genus Streptomyces; species Streptomyces lateritius. The sequence goes on along the minus strand of NZ_BMTO01000021.1, from coordinate 85,733 downwards.
TACGTCGTGCCGTCGGCGGCTGTGTTCCAGTTACAGGTGCTGATGCTGCCGGTGGCCGTGTTGTCGTCCGGGCTGCCGGGCTTCTTCAGCCGCAGGTCGGGGTTCTTCGCGGTGCTGGTGTTGAGCAGGACGTGGCGGGCGTAGCCGCGGTAGATGTGGTGTGCGCCGCTGCTGTCGCGGTAGTGGCGGCCGCTGCCGGTGTGCACGAAGGCCCTGGCTCCGGCCGGCAGGTAGTAGGACGGCAGCGCACGCCCGTAGGTGTTGGTCGTGATGTCGGGGACGTAGCCGCTGGTGTTGACGGTCCTGGTGGTGACGTTCTTGATGACGAAGTACTCGCCGTTGAGGTTCAGCTGGGTGCCGTCACGGGTGTCGGCGCCAGCGGCGTTCGGCCGCACCTGGGTGATCATCAGCGCGCCGGTGGTGGAGGCGGCCTGGCTCGGCGTGGCCAGGGCCGCGAGCGCGAGGGCGAGTGCGGTGGAAGCGAGTGCGGCAGTGCGTACGGTGAGGTTCACCAAACGCCTTTCTGTCAGTGAAGGAACCGGGGGGTGGCGCGACGGGGGCGATCTTCGCACCGGAAGAGTGCCGAAGGTGCGGAAACCGGCGAGTAGGACCAAAAAGGTGCGCATGGAGCGGTACGTGTGGCGCCTGGCCTTCTAGTCCGCGAGTACGGCGGATGTCGGCATACACGCACTCGGACCCCGACTCATCCGGCGCCAATGGTCGTGCACCGCCTCCGCGGCCAAGTGGACCTTGGCGCTCAGCCCGCCGCGTGAGCGTCCCAGCGCATGATCGGCGGGCTCGCCAGAACGGGGCACCCCTTTTTGCGTGCTCCAGCGCCGTGACTTGGCTGGTTTTTCCGGTCCCTTGACGTGCTGCGCGTTCCTACTCTCATGAAGTCATTAACGTGTACACGACAGGACCGAAATGGGGGATTCGTGAGATTCCGATCGCTAGTCGCTGCTATCGCAGCGATGCTGGGTATCGCCTCTCTCACTGCTACTTCGGCAAGCGCGAGTAGCACGGAGGCCAGCGCAGTCACTTGCAGCGGCTGGCCGGTTGCCAGCATGGTCTCGTTCGACAGGACGAAGCAGGGCCAGTACTCGTACATCCGTACTGGGCCCTACGGACAGTGTGACGTCGTGGCGCGCCTGGGGCCCGGCTCGTTCGTCGATGTGGCTTGCTACGTCACGAATGACTATGGCAACACGTGGTCGTACGCGCACATCAATGACGGCACCCGCCGCTACTGGGGATACATCTACGACGCCAGTCTTGAGGGGGGCGGCGCTGGCGCTCGCTGCTGATTCGGCGGGAGCACAGGGCGGGTACCGACGAACGGCCCCGGCGGGACCTGCCCTGTGCGGGTGCGGTCGGGGCCCGCCTGTCTGGCTGCGGAACGCGTGCGATCACCAGATCCGTCTGCATAGCCTGAGGTCAGAACCCCAGGGGGGCTCCTGGAGGTACTGATGCCCGGTCGACCTATCTGGAGCGGAGCCATCAGTTTTGGGCTGGTCACGATCCCCGTGAAGCTCGAGCCCGCGACCGAATCCCACGGCATCAGCTTCAACCAGATCCACCTCGCCGACGGCGGCCGGATCCGCTACCGCAAGGTGTGCGAGATCGACGGCAAGGAACTCTCCCAGGACGACATCGGCAAGGGCTACGAAGTCTCCAAGGACAACGTCATCCCCATCACGGATGACGAGCTGGCCCAGATGCCGCTGCCAACCGCGAAAGCCATCGACATCGTCGCGTTCGTCGACCGCGAGAGCATCGACCCGATCCAGCTCGGCGAGGGCAACTACTACCTCACCGCCGACAACCCCGTGTCAGCCAAGCCCTACGTCCTGCTGCAGAAAGCACTCGAGCGCACGGACAAGGTAGCCATCGCCAAGTTCGCCCTGCGAGGCCGCGAACGCCTGGGCATGCTCCGAGTCAAGGGCGACGCCCTGCTCCTCAACGCCATGCACTGGCCGGACGAGATCCGGTCCTCCGAACCCCTCACCCCCGGCGAGAGCGACATCAGCGAGCAGGAGATCGAAGGCGCCCTCGCACTCATGGACACAATGAGCGTCGAGCACCTCGACGACCTGGAACTCACCGACCACTACCGCGACGCGCTCGCCGAGATCCTCGAAGCCAAAGCCGAGGACCGCGAGCCCCGGCCGGTCGAGGCCGAGGAGGCGCCGACCGGCCGCGTCGTCGACCTCATGTCCGCGCTCGAGGAATCCGTCGCCAAGGCCAAGGCCTCCCGGGAAGCCACCGGCACCGACGCCACCGTCCACGAGATGCCGAAACCCAAGAAGGCCGCGGCCAAGAAGACGCCCGAGAAGAAGACGGCCGCCAAGAAGACCACTGCGAAGAAGACCGCCCGGAAACGGGCGTCCTAGGTCCCAGCGGTGGGGGGCGCACCGGACGCCGCGGTCGTGTCCTGGCGGACCGGTCGCCCGTTGAGCCTGGCGTGGAGACTGCTGCGCCGGTGACCGGCGACTACCCGACCGAGCCCCGCCTGCCGCTGCTCACCGCCACCGAGGCACGGGAAGCGGTCAGCTACCTGAACCTGCTGGAGACGCTCGACCTCACACCCCGAGGGCGGGCAGCCGGCCAGCTCGCCGCGGACCTCGCTCGCCGTATCCCCTCGGAGTAGCCGCGCTTCGGCCGCGACGGCTCAGTCGAGGATGCCGAGGTCGGAGTCGGGACGGCAGATCTCGCACGCTCGTATGCCGCCGGCTGTGAGGGCGTGGCGGGCTTCGTCGCGGCTGATCGGCTTGGTGTGGGTGCCGGCCATACGGCAGTCGCCGATGTGAATGCTGTCCACCACCGGGCGGCCGCCCACACGCAGGTACGACAAGACCCACCCCGGCCCCTCGGCCAGGACCCGTACCGGCCGTAGTGCTGCCTCGCGCGTCTCGACCTCGGCGATCCGCTGCCGCACCCGGTCCAGGGACACCGCGAGCCACGTCTCCAGCGTCCGGAGGCGGGGCAGGTCGGGCGGCAGCTCGGACATCAGGACACCGGACGCTTGGGGTTCTGCAGCTTGACCACCTCGGTCTGATGGGTCTGGCACAGCGGTGAGCCGCCCACTCCGTAGCGATGGCAAGGAGCCAGGCAGCGGGCGCAGCGGCCGAGGAGGTGCGGCGGGCACATGTTGGCGGGCAGATTCCGCGGCACGGGGTCGGGGGTGGTCATGGCGCCTCTTCCTCGGGGTCAGGTCGGGCGGTCGGCGCCGGGGACGGTAGAACCTCGCGTTCTGCCTGGTCCGGGGCACGGCTTGCACAGGTATTCGAACACGTGCGCTAATCAAAGTATGAGGCACCACCCCTTCCCTGACGACCTCGTCACCGCCCAGCGATCCTGGGCCGCGACCTACGAGGAGCTCGCCCGTACCGGCACCGCCCGCACGACCGCACTGCGCCGGAGGCTCCTGCGACTGTCAGGCCGGGTGTACTTCCACCCCTACTGGGACCAGCCGCGCCCGACGGCAGGACGTCCGGAGCTCGCGGAGCTGGCCCGCGCCGAAGACGAGCAGGCGGGGAGCGCGGCATGAGCACGGCACCGACGCACACCCTGTGGCACATCCGCTGCCGACTGGACACCTCCCCGGAGGACCACCGGAACGTCCTGGACCTCCTCGCCGGCTTCACACCCCTCGTCCAACCACTCCCACCGCTCGCCGCCCTCGCCCAGGTCAAGGGCTCCCTCAGGCTGTTCGGCGTAGACGCCGGGGAGCTCGCCCACCGGTTCCGCGTCCAGGCCCTCGTGCAGGCCGGCGTCGACACCCACATCGGCGTGGCCGACACCTGGGCCACCGCCGCGACCGCCTCCGCCCGAGTCGGCCACTCCGGGGTGCTGCACCTGTCCGACCACCGCGCCGTCGAACGCTTCCTCGGCCCCCTACCGGTCCAGGCCCTGCACGGCATCGGCCCCGCCCAAGCCGCCCAGCTCGAGGCCTACGGACTCCACACCATCGCCGCGCTCGCCGCCATGGACGAGACCGTCGTCTGCCGGATCCTCGGCGGCAAAGCAGGCCGGACCCTCCGCAACCGCGCCCGCGGCATCGACCCCCGCGCCGTCGCCGTCCACCGCATGCCCGAGTCCACCAGCGCGAGCTTCGCCTTCGACCGCGACATGTACGACCCCGTCCTCGTCCGCGCCGCGCTCCTCGACCTGGCCGTCACCCTCGCCGACAGGATCCGCAGCCGCGACCAGATCGCCCGCGGCCTCACCCTCACGGTCCGGCTCGCAGGAGGGGCCACCGCACAGCGCACCAAACGCCTGCCCACGCCCTCCGCCCACACCGACGACCTGCGCACCGGCACCCTCCGGCTCCTGGACGCCATGGCCTTCCAGCGCGCCCGGATCCGCCGCCTCACCCTCACCGCCGAAGACCTCCGACCAGCCGACGCAGGACCCGGCACCCAGCTCTCCCTCGACCAAGCCCGAGAGAACCGGCTCCGCCTCGAACCCGTCGTCGACCGCATCAACGCCAAGTACGGCCGCCGCCTCGCAGGGCCTGCCGGCGCCTACCGAAAGGCGAGCTGAGCGTAGCGGCGCATGGGGTCGAGTTCGGTAGAGGGGGTGGTCATGCTGCTCCTTCAAGGGTGGGATCGGTCCAGGTGTCAGGTCCGCTGATGGTGGTGACCCAGCGGCCGCGGTACCGGCGCGGCCAGATGTGAGCACATGACGGCACCCCTGACTGACGGCCCTGTTCTCGTGTAGCTACGGCGAACGGACATGTAGCGCGACGCTAGGTAGACCAGGCGCGCGCGGCCGCCGAGGTGCACCACGCCGTGCCGTTCAACCTGGGTGCGGTTCAGCGGACTTTGAGGATGAGTTGACCCGCTTTTTTCGCCTCCTTCAGGATGCCCTGCGTCCATACGTCGTCGTAGAAGCTCGCGTAGTCTCTCAGCGTCTGCCGCCAGCCTCCTTCGCTCAGCTTAGGGAGTGGTTTCTTGCCCTTGAGCTGATCGATGCGGGCATACGTCGATTCGCATTGGGGAAGCGACTTCATCTTCGTGAGAACGTTCGGGAATCCGGTGTTGCCCGGCTCCTGCTCCGCCCATGTTTCCTTTGTGGCGATCGCGCATCCGACGATGGAGTTTGTTAGATCGCTGCGGACAAGGGGGTTCTTGACGACGTCTTCTGCGGCCTGTGTGGCAAGGCTCTCCGCGACCTTGGCTATCTGATTGACCTGAGCGTCGGCAACGTCGACGTTGTACGTGTACCGATTGTCGGCTGGGGAGTAACTCGCGGTTTCACCCGGCAGGATCACCACGGAGCCGGTAGTATCCGCCTCTTCCACGGCGCTGGCGGTGGTATGGCGGATCCAACCGGATGGATAGTCGGCGAGCCTAAGTGGTTCCGAGATCTGGCCGTTGCCCCTCAGCAGGAGCACCCTGCCGTTCCTTACGTCTGCGTCCCGCTGGTGGGAGATGTTGGTTAGCGAGGCGCAGTTCCGCTCTGCGTTGTATTCCAGTGCGTAGATACCCTCGAAACCTGGCGCCGGCGACATCGGTTGCCCCGAGGGGCACGTGATCGTCCCCGGATCCTTCCCCTGGAGGGGTGCGGCAGCGGCGGGAGCCGAGACCAGGCTGAGCAAAAGGGCCGTCGCCACAGCTACTGTGCTTCGTGGGCTGCGTCCGCTGGGCATAATCGCCTCCTCCCCTCGCCCTTTAACCGGACACCTCCATAGTCTCTCCGGCTGATTCGGGGCGAAAATCGGCGCGATGTCGCCACCGCGGATCCGACGGGTCGATCAGGTCGCACCAGCGGGGAACGAGAATCAGGACGGCACACAGCGCAACATGTCCGTTCGCCGTAGCTACACGAGAGCAGCGCCCTGACGGTATGCGACGCGACCCCGCGCACAGGAGCCGGCCGTGAGACCACAGGCGACCATCTGTGGTGAGAGCGATGGAGCGGCCGCAGACACCGCACCGACCGCGCCGGCAGGTCACCGGCGGACCGTCCTGCGAGGGGCGCCATGCCCTCGGCGGAGGGTGCGCTCGAGCTGGCGGCTATCAGCATCATCACGACCGCGATGAGGGCCGTGGCCCAGATCGGGGTCTCCCATGAGATGCAGCCGATACCGCCGGCGAGGACGAGGAGGGTGTTGACGACGGGACCGCAGGACTTGGCGAACACAGGCCTCCCAGGAACGGGATGTGACGGTGGGTTACGGACCTGGTGGTTCTACTGGCGGGTACGGGTCTCAGGCCCGGCGCGGAGGAGACCCGCATCCGGAGCTGCTCACGCTGCGTGCAATTCGGCTTGTACCAGCACCATCGGCGGCTTGATCACTCGGGCGCCGATGGCCAACGCCACCGCGTGCGCCTGGTCGCGGGCGCCCAGTCGGCGCCGGACTTCCCGTACCTGCTCCGCCACCCAGTGCTCCGAGCGCCCATCCGACGTCCGATCTCCCCGTTCGTGCGCCCTTCCGCGATCAGGTCCAGCACTTGAACGAGAGCGCAGGGGATTTCCACGGCCGGAGGGGGGCGAACAGGCCCAGCTCGTACGTGAGCCGGACCGCGTGCGCGATGTTCCGGGTGCCGAGCCGGGCAATTGTCTGGGAGGCCAGGGCACGGCTCCTGCTTTCGGTAGGGGTATCAGGCACCCTCCATGTGACCCGTACCCGCACGGGGGGCGGATCGTTCTTCACGATGGAGCGGACCGCACCGCTTCCTCCAATGCGGTTCTCTCACCGCCAACTTGAGAGGGCCGCGCTCGGCCTCGCCAGCCCGCCTACCGTGCTGGCGAGGCCGTGCTGCAGTACTGGCGCCTGGCGCCCGCCGGATCGCCGACCCCCTCCACGCCCGGCCGCTTCCGCGCCGGTCCGGCCCTCCAGGCTGCAGGCCCCCGACGAGAGAGGGGCAGCAGCTCCAGAGGTCCCGTCAATGTCATCGGACCGCAAGCAGCCCTCCCTGCCTGCGACCCGACGGCACCGACGCGACCGGCGAGCGGCAGCACTCCTACGGCGATCACTCGTCCGGGCGATCGTGTCACCGCTGGCGAACCGCAGGCCGCGCTGTGTCGTCGCAAAGAGCATGCACATCGAGCAGCAGCACATCGGCGAACCGGGCCTGGTGGTCTTGGACCTCACCACCGCCGACGAGGCCACCATCGTCACGGTGATGGGCGGCCTGCAGCAGCTTTGGGCTACCTCCGGCATCACCCCGGTCTGCCGTACGCCGGGGGAGGCCGGGGTCACGGCGCGGGTGTACGCCGACATCCGGCGCCCCGGCACCGCGTATTAGCAGGGCCGGTCGTAAGGCTCCGTCAGCAGCTCGCGACCCATTCCTCCTGGTTTCCACATCTCCGGCACTCTCCGGGTGCGAAGATCGCACCAGTCCGACGCCGCCCCCACTTTCTACTGCCGAAGGGTCTTTGGTGAGCCGTACCGTACGCACCGCCGCATTCGCTTCCGCCGCACTCGCGCTCGTGGCCCTGGCCACGCCGAGCCAGGCCGCCTCCACCACCGGCGCACTCATGCTCACGCACGTGCGGCCCAACGCCGCCGGCGCCGACACCCGCGACGGCACACAGCTGAATCTCAACGGCGAGTACTTCGTCATCAAGAACGTCACCACCAGGACCATCAACACCAGCGGCTACGTCCCCGACATCACCACCAACACCTACGGGCGCGCACTGCCCTCCTACTACCTTCCGGCCGGAGCGAAGGCCTACGTGCACACCGGCAGCGGCCGCCACTACCGCGACAGCGCCGGCGCGCACCACATCTACCGCGGCTACGCCCGCCACGTCCTGCTCAACACCAGCACCGCCAAGAACCCCGACCTCCGGCTGAAGAAGCCCGGCAGCCCAGACGACAACACCGCCACCGGCAGCATCACCACCTGCAACTGGAACACCGCCGCCGACGGCACCACCTACGCCTGCTGACACGGGGATCATCCGAGTAGTCGCCTGTCACCGGCTCATCAGTCCCCGCACCCGGATCGACAACCGACGGTTCGGCCAGGACACGAAACGGAGTGACCGGCCCGCACCCACCACCGGTGCGGGCCGGTCTCCACCCCATCGGGCCCCTGCGGAGGGGGAAGGCCGCAGGCCCCTGGTTGAGCAGCCCCATGCGCTCCCCGCCCACCTGCCCCCGAACCCGGCCACCATGCCCACCCAATTCACCTGGAAAAACCAGGCATGGAGTGCGATGCCGGGGGCAGACGCGCGTCAGCGCCGTGCACGGACACTCCCCCCGAGTCGTGGACGGCGGCGATAGACGGTGGCGGCTGGTGTGCCGCCTGCGGCCCCCCATTCGCAGGCGGCACCACCCTTTGTGACAGCGGTCAGGCGACTCCGGATTGGCGTGCGGCGCCGATCAATGAAAACCGTCCCCGAAGGGCTGTGGGGCGGATTCGAACTGACCGCCAGGGCCAGCACAGGGACGGCAGACTTCCACCCCCATCAAGCAACGGCCGGGCGCTGGCGGGCGAGGTAGGCCTCGAGCAGTTCCTCCCAAGGGGTGCACTCCTCGACGTTCACCTCCTGCGAAGGGTGTCTACACACCCACCCCAGGCGGTGTGCTTATGTCAGAGGTACGGGCTGTATCGCGGACGGTGGCCACAGGATCGGGAACGGCACTGGCCGGAGCCGCAAGGACTCCGAGGAGTGCGGCTCCGAGAGAGACAGCGACCAG
>NZ_BMTO01000021.1:0-77011 GCF_014649715.1 Streptomyces lateritius | reverse complement strand
CGCGCCTGGCCGCGCCGGCCGCCGTCTCGGCGGCGGCCCTGACGTGTTCAGCGCGCACGGTCAACGAGTGACCACGACGCCGATGACGGCGGCGTACCCGGTGCCGAACGTGGCGGCCACCATCAGCGGCGTGGTGATCTTCGGATGCCGGTGGGCGATGTAGCAGCAGCGCCGAAGACGAGCACACCGACGAACCCAGTCCGGGCACGAGCGTGCTCGTCGCGGTCGACGACAGCAGCCGCCACGGGGCCGTAACCCAGGTGCCCTTGCGGTGGTCGCGCAGCCGGACGAGCCGGACGAGCCGGACGAGCCGGACGAGCCGGACGAGCCGGACGAGCCGGACGAGCCGGACGAGCCGGACGAGCCGGACGAGCCGGATGTCGTAGGGGTCGTGGTGGACCTCCCACCGGTCCTTGCGGCCGGGGATCCCGGACTTCTCGTGCCGCCGGCCGTCCAGCCCTCCCCGTTGTAGAACCGTTGGTTGATCTTGGTGCTGTAGGTGTTGACCGCCTGGATCGGATGCCACCTCCGCGCGGTAGGTGGCATCGGACTGGCCGGGCGCCGGAACCAGCTACGCGCTCTGGGTCAGCAGACCGGCGTCGATGACCTCAGCGATAAGGGTGGCGCCGCGGCTGTTCTGGTGGATGTGGTCGGTCGTGAGCACAAGACCTCGCCGCCGCGAGATCGTGTCGAGGCTGCGGCGCAGCAGTGCGCGCTGGACGAGGACGCCGACGGCCGCTGCGGGGGTCACCTCTCGGTATGAGATCGGCGGCGGGTCCGCTTGGCTCAGTTCCTCGATCTGGCGTTCGTGGAGCGGAAGGTAGGCCACCTCGTTGGTGGCGGCGACCTCGGCGATCATCCGGCTGTACGCCTGCGATGCCTGTGCCGCTGCTCCGTCGAGTTGTTGGCCGAGTACTGGTAGCGACAGCAGACCGATCGTCGCGTCGGTCTCCGTTCGCAGCCGTGCGACGATGGCTCCCAGGCACTGTTGGAACCAGCCGGCTGACGGGCGATCGGGGAGCTGTTTGCGCTTCATGGCCGGCTCGACGGGGTAGCCGGCGAGGCTCGCTCGGGCGTCGTTGGTCCCGATCAACACGGTGATCACATCGGGTGGGTTCGTGACGACGGCATCGAGGCGCTGCAAGAGGTTGTAGGCGAAGTCGCCGTTGGTGCCGAAGCGGGCAAGCTGCACGTTACCGGGAGGGTGGCGTCGTCCGAGAAGATCGAGGTAGTCGACGCTGAACTGCGCGCGGGTGAGGCTGTCGCCGAGGCACGCGATGCGTGTCGTCACGGCGCTTCCTCCGGGTCGGGCGTGCCGACGCATTCGGTCGGGCGGGTTTCGGTCCGAGGACGGTGGTCGGTGCCGAGGCTCGCGGTGATGGACAGGATGGACGTCGGCCCCTCCATGTCGACCACGTGCCATATCCCGGCCGGGTTGATGGTGGCCTCGCCCGGCCCGAGCAGGACGCGGTCGGGCACCCCGTTCACGTCGCGGGTGACCGTCACGGACCCGCTGAGGCAAACGACCAGTTCGTCGCCTGCAGGGTGGCTCTCCCAATGGTCGCCGAGCCCCTCGCCGTCGAATATCATCACCATCCGGCCCTCGGCGCCATCTACCGCGACCGCGGCGCTGTAGGCCTGGAGCACCTCCGGGTCCCAGGCGAAGCCCTCGACGGGTTTCGCTCTCGATCCCAGTCCGAGGTGCACGGGAGTGGTCCGCAGGTCCACGGCGTTGTGTTCGTGATTGACGAGTCTCATGCCGACGATCGTGCGCGACAGCGATCGGGCGGTCTTGAAGAAAAGGGAAGAGAAGCCGACGCAACGGGGCAGCCGGTTGGCGGCTACCCGGCTCCGAGGAGGACTTCGCTGCGACGCCATGCCGTCGGCGATCGGCCGGTGAACTCGCGCCAGTCACGAACGAGATGGGCCTCGTCTGCGTAGCCAGAGACGGTTGCCACATCGGCCCACGGGAGCGGGTCCTGCGCCGCCGCCAGTTCGTGCGCGTGCTCGAAGCGCAAGACTCGGGCGAAGGTCTTCGGCGGCAGGCCCACCTCACCGCGAAACCGCTCGGTGAGGTACCGACGGCTCCGGCCGAGTTCCGCGGCGACCGCACCGACGTGGACGCAACCCCGCGCGGCGACGAGGCGGCGCCACGCCTCGGCTACCTCGGGGCGCACCCGGCGCACACGGTCGCGGCAGGCGCCACGGCCGACAGCTCGGAGGAGCAATTCGTCCAGCGCGGTGAACCGCGCCGCCCAGGTTGTCGCCGATCGGAGCCGGTCGACCAGCTCGACGCCAAGCGCTCCGAGAAGCTCGTCAAGTGGGACCAGCCGGTGGGCGAGCTCGGCGGCGGGCATGCCGTAGATGGCCCGGGCCCCGAGCGGTGTCAGCGATACCTGCATACCTTGCTGGCGTCCGTCGTGGTGAATCGCGACGGACCGGCACATCAGACCGCCGGCCACGCTGCTGAATCGGGTGACGGGTAACCCGTCGTCAACGCCCGCCGCCACCTCCAAAGGATCTGACAGGCTGATCACCGCAGTGAGCGCGCGGCTCGGCGGGCCGCAGTGCACCCCCGCCGGTAGCCCGCGGAGGTCAAAACCGACGTACGAGTCGACGTACTGCCGCAAGGCGGGCGCCGGACGTGCACCGATCCCGGTGGCCGTGTGGTCCTCCATTTTCGTCAGTGTACGAGCCGCCCAGCCCAGCAAGATCACCATCCAAGGACTGATCACCGCCGTTTTTGCGGCTGGTGACACGGTTCTTACCGGCACCCCGAGTGGACCGCGCCCGGCTGCGCCACGGGCCTCGTCGCGGCGTGCCCAGCCCTGCTGGGTGGACGACATCCGGTGGTCGGGCTGCATCCTTTCGCCGATGGTGATTGTGTGGCGCATCGACCTACCTCCCCTACCGTCAGAGCGCGGCTGTACGCACGCAGGAGACGTCCGCCGACCGCCGCCCCACCTTCCGCGGCGACCACCACCACACCTGGATCATCACCATCTGCGAGACATGCCGTACCCCGAGTCAGGCCGACACCGTCGTTACCTACACGTGGGTTGACTAGTGAACACAGCAGGGTCTGGCAGATGAGCAGACCGTGGCGTGGCCTGAGCACAGCGAGCCGCTCCCGGGAGCGAACCGCGATCTTGCACACGCCTACGTATCCGGTGCGGGCGAGTGCCTCCACGAGCAGCGCGTAGGGCAGGTCGGCCGGCGGGGCGCCGGGGCCGACGTAGTACGGCTTGCTGTACAGGATCGGGTCGATGTCCTGGTTGGGCACGAAGCCCATCACGTCGACGACGTGCTTCGTCGGGAGCGGGAGACGCTCCAGGTCCTCATCGGTCAGTGGCACCAGCCGGCCGTCCGGCATCTCCCAGCCGCGGCCGACCTCCTCGTACGGAATCTCTCGGTCCTCGGCTTCGCAGTCCCTGCGGTGCCGCACCCTGCTCACGTCTGCGGTGTGGATCTCCCGCAGACGCACGTGGTGCTCCTCCGTGGCGGTGTACAGCCGGACGGACAGCGCCACGAGCCCGAAGGACAAAGTGCCGGACCAGATGGCCCTCATGCCTCCAGCGTCCGGCGACGATGACCGGGGCGCATCCCAGGATCGGCGACGGCGGCGAGCGCGCCCTGCCCGGCCGGCCCGGCCGAGTCGCCCTTATGAATCAGCGCGAGGGGGCCGTCTCCGGTAGAACGGCCCCGTCGCCCGGCGCGGATCAGTCCATGTACGCCCGTGCGATGCACCTCCCGTGCTCGTCCACGTCATCGGTCAGCTGGTAGCTCCACCCGCGTGTTGTACGCCTCAGCGACGACGTCGAACACTTCGAGGTTCACGGCCTTGCCCAGTTCATCGACGACGGCCTGTGAGGCGCGGCGCAGCTGGGCGATGGCGGCGAGCTTGCGCTCGGCCCACCCTGGGGCGTCGAGGCCGGCGGCAAGCTGCCGGGCGATGATGCCGAGTAGGCGTTCCTCGGCCTCGGCGTACAAGTCTCGGGTCCGCTCGGCGAGGGGTTCGACCATGCCCGGGTGGATCGACACAGTGCCTCCCTGCTCTGGTCGAGTGATTAAGTTGCCGGTCTGCGCATGGTCCGTTGTATGTAACTTCTTGCTGGTTCATCCTTTCGACTGACATGCCGAATGCGAGTCCGCTATGAATCAGCCGGCGCCGAGAGTGCCCAAAGCGCTTACGAACGCTATTAACGATGCGAGCTATTGGACCGAAAAGCTGCCCGCGGAAACGAGCAAATTGGTACGCAGAATCCGCCGCTTTAACGCGGCTTCTGCGATCTTGAGCGCCGTCACTGGTCTTGCTGTCTGGCCCATCATTTCGGAGAGTCCTGAAATTGTGGCGCAAGTATTGGTATCGGCAGTGTCCTTTACTTCTGCTGCTCTCGTTGCACTGCCTACTGCGCTAGGGATGCGTGAGCAAGTGGAGAAAATGATCAACCTCAGCGAGAAATTTAGTCTTGCACATCACGAGTTGCTGGATGCCAAGGATGATTGGCTAGCGGGTTCGAGTACCCTGCCAGAGGTAAGGAAGTCGATTCAGAACCTTCAAGCCGCTAAGGTGCAAAAGGCTGCATTGGGTCTAAAGGACGAAAAGCCTAACGGCTGATTCGGGAGGACGATGTCCACCTCGGCCGTCCTGTATTCCTGGACTGGTCAGGCGGCCATGGGGAACGTCCCCACGGGGTCGGGTGCGGCTGCTCCAGTCTCGGCGAGAATCGCCCGTCCTCGGCCTATACCGCGGCGTCGTCCCACTCGGGAAGCAGAATCTTGACCTTGGTAGCGGTCGACACGGCCCCGGCGCTTGCGAGCAGGTCGAGCGTGGTCGCGGTCGCCTGCTCCGACTCCGCAACTCCGTCGCCGAACTCCACGCGCGGCCGGACGGGCGTGATACGGCCCTCACGCAGTACCTCCCCGTAGGTCGTCTCGGTGGTGAGGATCCGCCCGTGTTCCGGGCCGTACATCAAGATCACTGTTGTCATGGCGCGAACCGTAGATGGCTCGCCCGCATAGCGTCGCGTTCTCATCCGAGCTGAGGCACGCAACACGCATTTGAGCAGGTCAGGGCTGTAACAGGGTCCGTGTTGCCCTCGCGTTGCAGTGCCGTGTTGCACCCCGTGTTGCAGGGCGGTGTTGCACACCGGGTGGCATGGGTTGCCTCTCGCCCCTCCCGTCCGACTGGGCTGGCCGATCATCTCGCTGACACGGCATCACCCTGCGTGGCAGGGTCAGCGATGATCGGTTACGGCAGACGGAGGGGGCTTCCGTGGATGCACGGATGTGGGACGCGCTGGTCGGCGTGATGAAGGACGCGTACACCGCTGGGCTGGGTGAGGGGACCGTGCCGCGGCCGGTCATCATGCCGCTGGTGCGGGGTGAGCTGGTCGGGCTGATCTGGGTCCGCCCGCTTAAGGTCGGCAAGGACGCGCTGACCGGGATCGCCGAGCTCGCGAACATCGCGGCGGCGGCCGGAGCGGACGAGGTCGTTCTCGCCTGGGAGACGCACGACGTCGCCACCGCCTGCGAGCTGCCGATCGTCGGCCCCGTCCCGTGCCTGAACATGGTGCTCGCCACCCGGGACGGGCACGTCCTGCACCAGTTCCCCTACAGCGAGCAGCTCCTGTCCCGCAGCCCCGAAGGCTGGACGTCGGTCGCGCCCGACTGGCGGCCGGCCCCCGCGCCGCAGCCCGGCGGCGAACTGGTGCCGCCGATCCAGGCCGCGGTGAACTTCTCCTTCACCCCGATCGAGCTGGACCACCCCGACCCGTTCGGCGTCACCGTCGTGCTGATGGAAGAGGACGGCTACCGCATCAGCCTGACCGAAGCTTTCGCCCGCTGAGCCTGCGTAGACGAGAGGAGCAAAGCCGTGGCCCGCAGTCTTGACGACGATGCGCCCCGCCGACTCAGCGACGCGAACGACCATCTGAGTGCCGAACAACGGCAGGCCGAAGCCGATGAGCACTCCTCGCTGCGCAAGCTGCGGCACGACGTGAGGCAGACGGAGCGGGATCTGGCGCGACGCAGGAGAAGGATCCGCACGGTGGGCTTCGCCCTGGCCGTGGCTGGCGGTGCGGCCCTGGCGGCCCTGCTGTGGACCGTGCTGACCTGGGGCTCCCCCTCCCGGTTCCTCCGGGTGGACATCACCTGCGGAGTGGTGGCGCTGGTCTCCGGCGCCGCCGCCTGGATCGCCGCGCCTCCCCGCGGCCAGCTGAGCCTGGAGCAGCTGGAGGACATGCTCGCAACGAACCGCGAGGCCCTCCGATTCCTCAGCGCGCTCATCCACCCGACGCTGAAGGAGCGGCGCAGCCTCTACCGCGAGGACGTGGCCGGGGTGATCGAGCAGCACCGGACGGACAGCCGCAAGTACCGGCTCATCCACAACACGCTGCAGAACCTCATCATGATCGGGGCTGCGTCCACGACCACCGTCGCCGCCCTGGACACTCGCAACCAGTTCACCTGGCAGAACATCACGATCGTCGCCATCGGCTTCACCGTCACGCTGGCCGCCGCCTTCACCGGCTACTACAAGTACCGCGAGCGCAGCTACTTCCTGCTCCAGACCGCCGACGCCATCGAGGAAGAGGCCAACGCCTTCACCCTCGGCGTCGGCCCCTACAGCGACTTCGACGCCGACCAGGAGCAGCAGGCGCTGAAGCTGTTCACCCAGCGGGTCGAAGAACACCGCAATGAGCAGCGGCGCCGCCAGCAGCAACTGGACCAGCCCGCCGACCAGACAACGCCGACCGGCCAGCCGGCGGCCTGATGGATGGCGGCTGGCCGGTCGTCGGTGGCTGGGCACAGTCGGGGTAGCTCGTACGGGCGATCCGCTTCCCCGGCCGCCGTGTTCTGCCCTTCACCGTCCGGGCCAGGGAGTACATGTGGGCTGTGCACCTTGACCCCAACGCCGTCCTGATGGAGACCTTCGCCGAGACTTTCGGTGAGCGTCCCGGTGACTGGCCGGACGGCGTCCTGCTGTCCATCCCCTACTTCGGCATCGTCCTGGCGTGCCTGGGGGACGAGAACATGGACGAGGACGAGGCGGTCGACTTCCTGCGCCGCGCGGAGGCAGCCCTGCTGGACGACACCCCCGCGCTCTTCCCGCCGACGGCGTACAGTGATCGGCTCGCCGCGAACCTGCCGTCCTGGTGGTCCGCGCACTGCGACCGCTCTCCCCGCCGGCTGTCGGCATGGATCGCCCTGACGGGAGCTCACCGGCTGCTGAACGGCGACGAACGAGACGTCTTCCGCTTGTGCATCGCGGCAGCGCTCAGCGCCTGCGAACTCATCGAGGAGCGCCAAATCCGCGCCAACGTCCAGGCATTCTCCGCACGGGTGGCCCAGCTGAGCGCGACCGGCAGGTAAGGCTGCGGCAACTCCCAGCCTGGTTGATCACGTCACCTCACCGGCCACCTGCCAGGGGTGAGCCACCGAGGGCACGATGATCCCGGCACGTTCGGCACGGCCCGGCGCAGCGCGGCGGCCTCCGTTGCCGCGGCCTGGCGGCGCCTCTGCGCGCGGACCTGCTCGACCGGTGCCGGCGCATCGTCCGGGACGACGTCGGTCTCGGAGAACGCTCTGCGGGACAGCTCACGCATCGCGGCACTCTGCCGCTCCACCGCCTCCGTGATGGCCAGGTCCACCCGACGCGATGCGGACACGGTTCCGCTCTGGCCACTGCGCGGTGCGGGTTACCCGCCTGCCTTCGGCGCAGCCGTGTCCTTTACGGCGAGAATCTCTGAGACCGGGCAGCCCCATGCCGCGCCCGGTCCGGCGGGGCCGTAGAGCGTGAACCCGCACGCCTGGAAGAACGCCTGCCGACCGGCCGCGTCGGCGCCGTCCTGCGGCACCAGGGCCAGGAACGTGTGGCCGGCTCTCTGGGCCCGGCGGGCGATCTCGGCGAGAAGCGCCCGGCCAACCCCGCCGCGACGATCGGTATGGGCGACGGCCATCGTCAAGATGAACGTCTGCTCGCCGGGGTGCGCCTCCCGGCCTTCGTCGTGCCCGAAGTCGCAATGGAGCTGGAACTCGGCGACCCCGACGACGACACGCCCGTGGAGCTCGGCCACGACGACGTCCAGGCCCTCGGGGTCGTAGAACCTGCCGTCTCCCAGATCGTTCGAGTACAGCAGCTCCTCCACCACCGAGTAGTCGGCTTGGACGATGTCACGGATGAGTGGCATGCCCCGAGTGTTCCAGGACCGCGGCCCGCAAACCGAGGCGGCCACGACCGCCGCGGACTCCGGGCCGTCGCGGCCGACACCGAGAAGCTGACGAAGGACCTGTCCCTGGGCGGTCAGGCGTCGGGGTCGACTTCGGGGTGCGTGAATCGCACGGGCTTTCCCAGCGACCGGGCGTAGGCGATTTCGGCTCGGGTGCTGTCTCCGATGTAGTCGCCGACCACGAGCACCTCATCAGCGAGCCGGATCTTCGCCCGGTGCAGGTCGTCGAGTCGAACCTTCAGCGCCGCGGCCTCGACCGGGTCGGACCAGAGTTCGTGGGGCGACTTCATGTCGATGCCCGGTTTGACGACGATCTTCCCGGCTTTGGTCTCCCACAGATCGGCCTCGTTCATCTCAGTCAGGAAGCGGGTGGAACCGCAGATCACAACGATACGCGGGAGGCTCAACAGCTTCTTCGCGTCGGCGAGCTTGCCCTCGGGGGTGAACGGCTGCGAGTACGACACGGGTTCCTCCCGGTGGTGCGGACCAGGCCGGCTACTTCCTCATCCCCACAGCATCGTCTCTGAAGCGGCCGTCGCCCCCATGCCCGTGGCTTGAGGGATGTAGTCGAACGTCCCCTTCCAGACCACGGTCCGATCGTCCGGCAGTTCCCCGCCGGCGATCCCGCGCGCGACCTGCCGCAGGAAGTGCCAGTCCTGTGCCAGGTCGGACAGCACCGGCCAGCCCGGCACGGTTTCGGCATCCCGCCGTGCCAGCTGCTCGCACATCCTTCCCGCAGCGAACTGCACCGTCGCCAAGGCGCCGGACGCCTTGGGATCAAGGCGGAGGAAGAGCCAGCCCAACAGCCCCTCAACCTCCTCGATGGTCAGCTCCTCGACACCGCGCACCACCACACCCGGCCCCGCCGCTCTCCCAGCCACACCCGCTCCCCTTCCCCTCGTTGCTGCTCGGGATCCTGGCGCGCCAGGAGGTCCAAGGCCACTGCGGTTTCAGCGGATGCCCTGGAATCCGGGACCCGAGACCACGCTGCCTGGGCTGAGGGCGACGGGCGGGGCGCGGGTCCGGCACCCACTCCGTCCCGGCCAGCGCAGACCGGCCAACTTCTCCGGTTCACCTGCGGGGCCCTGGAGCCACGGGAGATCTTGTCGCTGGACGATCTTCCATACAGTCCCGAAGGAGTGGGGATGGTCTCCTCCCCGCGGCCGCCCGAATCCCTGGCCGAATACCTGGACCGCTACGCGGGCCTGCCGCCGGACTTCGAGGGCCGGCTCTCGGTCGACAACGTCAGCCTGATCGCGCTGCTGACCACAGCCCACTGCGACCGATACATGGCCACCCAGCACATGCTGTCGCTGCTCGCCGGACTCCCCATTCCGACCGATGAACCGTACGAGGACTTCTGGTTCAAGCTCTGGCAGGCGTCCGGTACGGCGTACTTTATGCCAGGCAACATGAAAGCGTCCGTCCTCGCCGCTCTGGAATACGACGGAGGGGGCCTCGCCGACCGCTTCCTGTCGGCCTTCAACGAGATGATCACCGAGCAGTGGGACGCGGCGGCGAAAGTCATCGGGGAGGCCCTGGACGAACGGATCGTCGCCTACGGCCCCCACCAGGCGGGCGAACTGTGGCTGCGGGACATGCAGATGACAGCCTGGCGAGTCCGGTACACCGCTCCCGGACCCAGGACGTGGCAGGAGCACGAGGCGTTTCGCCGCGGCTGGGAAGACGTCTGACCGGCGTGGGGCAGTCGACCACACCCCGGAGCACCGGGCACCGGCTGCACCGCCTGACGGTGCGCCTCGAGCGCGCGGCAGTAGCCGGCCGACGGAGCAGAACATGGCGCGGGCGCGGCCGGTGCGGGCGGAGGCGAGGCCGGGTCGGCGGCCGCCGTGGCGGGGCCCCTTCACGGGCGCGGGCGCCAGGACATGCAGGGCGCGTACGTTCGCGCCGGGCGCCTTCTCGTTGGCCGCCGTGATCAGCTTCGGCGCGATCCAGCGGAACTTCGTGCCGTACGCCGGAGCGTCGGGGCGACGTCCAGGCAGCCGGCGTCCGCTTCGAACTTCACCGCCTGGACGTGTCCGGCGAGTTCGGGCGCAGCCGCGGCGAGGAGGGCCTCCCACTGGGCGAGGACGCTGCCGCTGGCGGCCGGGACGGCCAGGCCGCGCTCGGTCTCATCATGTCGATCGCCGTACCGAGGCCGAGCGCGTCGCGGCCGTCGCGCTGCACGATCCGGCTTCGGCGCGAGGGCTTGTCCTGCGTGGCCTACATGCAAGGGTGGCGCTGGTTCTCCTTGGAGGTCAGCAGGCCGAGCACGGTGTGCTCGCAGTGGTGAGCGTGCCAGCGTTCCGCCAGCGCTCGATCGGCGAACAGGGCCAGCTTGCGGTCGGTCCCACTCCAGCGTGATGGCGTCCCAGCCGCCGGCCTCCCCTGCGAACTACACGGCGATGTCGTGGAACCGGGGCCTCGGAAGTAGGGGACGCGTGTGTCGTCGGTGGCCATGGGCTGGCCGGTGTTGAGCCGGGACTCGAAGTAGGTGTACACCTGGGGCTGGATCTCGACGCGCATCGCGGCGAGGACGCGCTGCTTGTGCGTGGGCGGCTCCAGATACTTCTGGTAGGAGAAGGCGACCCTCCCCCCGTTCACCAGGACCGCCTGGTTGCCGCGCGGCGTGGCGATGACGCGGACGTGGTCAACTCCGGGGCCAACCTTCTCCGCCGCGTCGGGGGGCATGTCCAGCAGGTCCCGCAGCAGCAGAAACCCCCAGCGAGCCGGGAGCGGAGTGGCGGGCGGTGGGGCGTCAGTCGCGTTGTCTCTTGGGTTCGGTGGATCAGAATCTGGAGAGGCGAATGTCGTAGCATTCATCGCACATGCCCGTGTAGGTGATGTATCCGGCGTTTTGGCAGTAGTCGCACACGCCTTCGTGGTCGGTGCCGCAGCCGAAGCAGAGGTAGGAGAGTGTGTCGGGCGAGGCCGCAGTGTGCACGGAGACGACCGCGCGCTCACCGCATGCCGAGCATCCGGCGAAGTCCTCGCCGCCGTCCTTGATAGTGGTGTGCGGGTCCTCGCCGATGTACTCCCATGCCGCGTCCACGCCGCTGCCGGGGTAGCTCTTCCCGCAGAAGTGGCAGATCAGGTCTGCCGCGGGGCCTTCGGGGAGCACGATGGCGTGCTGGCCGCAGGAGCGGCACGGGACCGTCATCGCCTCGTGCCCGCGGAGCTTGTCGGCGATCTCGGCCTTGCGGTGGGCTACGAACTCCGCGAGGTGCTGGGTTTGGATGTTGATCTTGTCCATCTCCCGCTCGGCCCGCCACGCTTCGTTCGTGTCCGCGACCTGCGGCAATAGGTCAAGGCGGAGGAAGGTCATGAGCTGGAGCAGGACGGGCAGGGTCCGGGCCCGGACAGCGTCGGTGGTGTCCGTCCAGCCGAAGTGGGTCAGCCGGTTGCGCAGCTCCTCCAGGGCGACGAGCTCTTCGCTCTTCGGGTCGAGGTCGGTCTTCAGCAGCTCGTGCTTCTTCAGGCGCTTGATCGCGTACTCGGCGCCGCAGCTCCTGAAGGCGCCGGCCCGGTGCTTCGCCTCGTCGTACTGCCCCGGCTTCTCCCAGACGAGGGTGGGATCGTGCATCTCCAGCCGGACCTTGAGCAGCACCTCGACCGCGGTGTACAGGTGCAGCACGGCGTACTTGAGGTCCCGAGGCGCGGGCCCGCCCAGGCGGGCAAGGCTCTCCACGGCGCTGCTCAGGAAGTCCAGGCCGTTGAGTAGGGCGGGAAAGTGAAAGTCATCCACCCTGACGCGGACGGAGGCCGTCGGCATCGGGATCGCGTCGGGCCGGGCGGCCGGAACGGGGTCCGACGTCTCCGCCAACTCCGACGGGGAGACGTCGGGGAGCTTGGCCTGGTCGGCCTCGGCGCGCGGTACGGCGGCCGTCTCCGGAGGCATCCGTTCGTCGTCGGTCCGGGGTCCGTCGGCCGGGGCGACGCGGTTGGCCGGCTCGGTGGCGCCAGCCAGGGGCGTGACCGGGTCGGGTGCTTCGGCTCTGTCTTCCTCGCCGCTCTGTTCGATCCGCTCGTCCATGGAGTCCCCCTCCGGAGCCGCGGCCTGAGCGCTCGTCGCTACGCGGCCGTGTCATCCCCTATTCTCCGCCGACCTGCGCTGTCACCACGACACCTGGGAGTTACTCACCACCTGCACCGCTGGCCACCCCCACTTCCACCGCCCCGCGTCATCGACGAGGCCGACGAGCGCGTCTTCACCCCGCTGTCCGGCCGTTCCTTGACCGCCCTCCTGATCAGCCTGCACACCGTCACCAGCACCACCCCCGACGGCGGCGACCACGAACTTGCCGCCACGCTCTACGAGCGGATCGAACAGCGCCTGACCCGCCTCAGCCCCGACGACGGCGACCGCATCACCAAGATTCTCGACGACCGCGCCGCGTGTGACGATCAGGAGACCAGCCCCGGGACGGCTGGGGAGCGTAGGGGAAGCTCCGGCCTGCGAGAAGCGTTCATCCGGCTGGCGCAGGGCGGGAGCGGTGGTTCGGTACCGGCCGTCCAGCCCGCTTGGCGCGGAGGAGGCCTTCCTCGACGGCGGGAAAGACGGCGCTGGCACGCTCGCCGCGGGCTCGGTAAGTCGACTTCGTGGATCGGGCCCGCGCGAACCCGGCTGGGCCGTACGGGCGTCCCACGGATGGCGACCAGACGGTGACGTCGGGGCATGAGTGGGAGGAGATCCGAGGATGGTCAGCGCCGGTACGTACCCGCTGTGGCGGGAGCTCGCCTTGAGCGAGGACCTCCCCAAGGAAGCCCTTAAGACGGTGATCGAAGCCCTGTGCACCCCGACGACTGCGAACGGCTTCGACTCGCACATCGAGCGCTGGCGGGAGGACGCCCTCAAGGCCTCCCTGCCCGCGCTGCTGGCCCGGACATCGGCCAAGCGGCTGCGCGGCCAGCTTCTGTTGCACGCCGACGAGAAGATGCTGACCGACCTGGCCGCCGCGGGCACGGTGACCATCGCCGACGTGCCCGCCATCCTGCGTCACCGCCGGCCCTGGGTGGAGCTGGTTTCCGCTCTGGCACGGCAACCCGAGCAGGTCGAGGCCGCTGTCGCGCTCCTGCCACTGCTCCCCCGCCACGAGGTGGAGCAGGTCGTTCGGTACTGGGATTCCGACCGCTGCACCGACGCGGACGCGCCGCCCCTGCCCGTGCCGCGGGAACTGTTCGACGCCGTCCTGGAGGCCTGTCTGAATTCGCTTGCCGCCTACCTGCTTCACCCGGAACCTGAAGAGGGCTGGGAGGCCCTTTCCGATTTCTCGAAGGACTGGTCGCTGGACCTGGACGGCCCCAGCGGCGGCTGGGCGATGCTGGCCCGGTGCCCCGAGCGGTGGGCGGAGCTCACCGCTCACCCCACGCTCGGGCCGGCCGTCCAGCACCTGCTGCTGGACCAGGCCGAGATTCATGCCCTCGATGACGCCCGGAACCGCGCCGCCTTCGCCGACCCGGACAGCGAAGAAGTCCCCACCGATCCGGCTCCCGCCCTGAGCGAAGAGCTACTGCTCGCCTGCCTCCCAGCCCTGTGCCTGCCCGAGCTCGCCGAGCTGCCCAACACGCGGGTGACGGCCCGCAGGACCTTGCACCACATCGCCAACCGGGTCCGCAAGAACCCCCGCCTGGCGACCCTGGCCGCCGACCAGCTCCACGCGGCCGCCGACGCGCTCACGACCCATGGCCGGCTGCTCAGTCTGCCCGGGAAGCAACACGACACCCGCGACTTCGAAAGCCGCCTCCTGAGCCTCGCCGAGGACCTGGCCCTCCTCAGCGCCACCCCCGACCACCTCGCCCGGGCCTGCGCCCAGCTCGCCGCCCTGGAGCAGCCCGCCGTCGTCTCCCCCGCGCCGAGCCGGACCCTGATCGGCAACCTCGACCCCGACCACGACCGCCCGGCCCGGCTCCTGGAACGCCACAACGAGCACCGCCGCGTCCAGGCCCTGGCCGTCCTCGCCGCCAACCCGCACACCCCGCGCACCGCCGTCACCGACGTCCTGGACGGGCTGCACACCGCGGAACTGGCCTGGATCTCCAAGAAAGCCGGCGGACCCGACTGGTTCCTGGACGCGGCAGCGGCCATCCCGGTCGACGAGGACGAAGACGACGGTGTGCTGCGCCTGAGGAGCGACGACGAACTCGACCAGCACCCCGACCCCGCGGCCGTCCTACAGTCCTGGCTCGACTCCCCCGCCACCGGCGAGCTCCTCTCCCGCTCCGAGATCTACCGAGCCGTCGTCAAGTCCCGCCACCACACCCTGGAGCACCTGCTCCAGATCCCCGCCGACGAGATCCTCTCCCGAAGCGAACCCGAAATCGCGCTGAAGATCGTGCTGGAGCGCTGCGGCCGAAACGCCGGCCGGTGGGCGGCGCTCGCCGCCGCGATGACCTTCGAGTACGACGAAGAGAAGATCACCTTCGGAGACCTCCTCGACTCCCTGGACTCCGCGCCTGCCGGCACGCAGAAGTCCTGACGGGCTGCTTGTGAGTGGCGTCGGCGACCAGATGGAGCGGCTCGCAGCGTGACTCCGGCTGGTGCGCTACGGTGCCTTCGGCTGGACGCGCACCGCCACCCGCCGCAGGCCGACGCCCACGCCGTCGTCCCGCAAACGGCCAAGGTCCTTCGGGGCCCGCGTCGCCCCGACGCCGTTCCTCTTCGTCGACGGGCAGCGTGGGCATGCCCGTCGAGTCCGGAGATCGAGTTCACGAACACCGTCCGAGGGCTCTTCCACCCGTACGGCACGTCCAGGGCATCCGGGTGCAGGGTGACATCGAACCCTGGCCCTGACGTACGCGGATCGCCGTCGTTCTGGTACTTCGCCGCTCCCATCGCCTTCAACCGTTTCGCCAAGGTCAGGGCGTAGCAGTTGTCGCACCCCGAAGAGACACGGTCGCAGCCGGTCGTCGGGTTCCAGGTCGCCTCGGTCCACTCGATCGCGCTGCGGTCGCTCACCGGTCTCCTCCTGCCCTCGCACACCCGGCCGCGCCGCCCAGGGCGGCTCCCGTGTGCTGCCTAACGATGCCCTCCGAGACGGGACACCCGGGCATGGACGCCGGTATCCGCACGCGCTCGATCGCTTCTCGTAACTTCACCTGTCGAACCTCCGTTTCGAACCTAGTGCTTGCGATCAGCCCCGGTCGACCCGCCCTCAGACGGCGCCTGGCCGCATGAGGCGACCTCCTCCCGGTGAAGGGGTCTTCGACTGGTGCCGGTGTACGCCGACGCTGTGCTCGTGGCCCGCGCTGAGTCTTCGACCGTCCGCAGGTCACGCCGCAGGCTCCTCGCAAGAAGCGGCACGCTCCTCTGTGTACGAGCCTGTGGTGGTGTGTTGTCGGGCGGCTCGTTCCGCGCGTGCTCGGCGCAGCGCGGCCGCCTGGGTCAGGGCGGCTTGGTGCCGGCGCAGCAGCTCCGCCTCCTCGAGGGAGACAGGCTCGTCTTCGGCCGGCTCGGGGAAGTCGAGGAGGCTGCGCTCGCGCATCGCCTGGATCTGCCGCTCGGCGACCCCTTCGGCAGCCGGGTCGGAGAACGGCTCGGGCGCGGCGGCCCGGTGCGCTTCGAGCGCCCTGCGGTACCCGGCCGACGGCGTCCGCGGCTTCTTCACCTGCCCGGCAGGAATCGTCCGGTCCCCCAAGGAGGGGCTGGTGCCGACGGGTTCGGCCAGCGATGTTTTCGTCGGGACGGCCGTGGGTGGCAGGACGTGCAGGGACCGTACGTTCGCGCCGGGCACCTTCTTGTTGGCGGTCGCGACGAGCCTGGGCGCGATCCATCGCAGCTTCGTTCCGTACGCCGGGGCGTCGGAGGCGACGTCCAGGCGGCCGGTGTCCGCGTCGAACTTCACCGCCTGGACGTGCCCGGCGAGTTCGGGTGCGGCCGCGGCGAGGATGGTCTCCCACTGGGCCAGGACGCTGCCGCCGGCGGCCGGGGTGACCAGGCCGCGCTCGGTCATCATCATCGTGATCGCCGCGCCCAGTCCGAGCGGCTCGCGGCCGTCCCTCCGCAGAGTCGTGCCGGTGCGCCTCTTCGGCTTCTTCGTCTGGGCGCCGTTCTTCTTCGCGGCCTCCCGGGCGGCGAGCAGGGTCTGGCGGGCGAGGTCGACGCCGGACAGCTCCGGTACGGCGTTCACGCGATCACCTCCAGGGTCTCGCCGTCCAGCGGGCGGGCGGCGAGCTCGGGCAGGCGCTGCGACCACGGAGCGGGCCGGACCGGCTCGGGGCGGGCCTGGGTGTGCAGCTGCTCCAGCCGCACGGCGAGCAGGTGCTCGGCGGTCCGGGTCTGGGCCTGCGCGGCGGCCTCGGTCGCCGCGCGCTGGGCGTCGTCGCTGTCGGGCAGGGCCTGGTGCCAGGGCTTGGCGAGCTCGGTCGCGTACGCCTTGCGGGCCGCGGCTCGGGCGTCCTCGCTGCGGCCGAGCATCACCAGGGCCTCGTGCCGGTACTCCCCGACGGCGCTCTCAGCGACCAGGAACGCGTTGTGCGCGGCGACGTCCTCGACGGCGTCCGGACCGGCTGCCGCCAGGTCGGCCGGGTCGGTGATCTCCTGGAACTGGGCCCACGAGGCGGCGATGGCGTCCTCGATGGCCGTACGGACCTCGGCGGCGACGGCCGCGACGGCGACCTGGTCGGCCAGGTCGGCCGACCAGGTGGCCGCGAGGAGACCGGCCTCGCCGATCAGGGCCTCGGTCTGCCGCCGGTGGTCGCACGCCTCACACAGCCTGGCCGACCGCTCCCGGCCGCAGTCCTCGCACGCCACGGCCTGCCGGGCCGCCGCCTCGGCCGCCGCCCGCTCCCGCTCGATGGCGGCCTGCGCCTCGGCCTCAGCACGGGCCGCCGCCCGCTGCTCCGCCCGCTCCCGGGCCTCGGCCTGACGGGCCACCAGGTCGGCGGCCTCGGCCTCGGCGTGACGGCGCATCCGGGTCTCGATCTCCCGGTACCGCGCATCCTGCTCCAGGCCGGGCAGCTCCTGGTCGACCTCGGCCGCGATCCGCACCCGCCACGCCCGCCGCGAGTGCAGGATGTTGGCGCAGTTGGCGCAGTCGGCGCCGGTGTCGATCCGGACGCCGTCGTCGCACCGCACGTCCGAGCACGACGGCCGGCGCACCAGCCCGCGGTGGGTGATCCAGCCGTACGGGCGGGTGATCAGGGCCTCGCCGCCGGTCTCCTCGAGCCGGGACTTAAGCCGGGCGGCCAGCACCGAGGGGGCCTGCGCCGGCCACTCCAGCACGTTCCGCAGCTGCGCCAGCTCCAGCTTCGCGGCCTCCACGACGCGGTCCTGCTGCCAGCGGTTCAACCCCTGCCACAGCCAGGACACCGGCGTCAGAGCCACCCACAGGTCAAGATCGGCAGGAAGCTCCGACCGCCCCTGCTGCTGCGTCTTTCGACCACCCACGACCGTCAGCCGCGCACCGGCACCAGCGGCGACGCCGCCTGCCTGCTCCTGCTCGTGCTCGTCGACCGGTGACTTCTTCGGCTTTTCACCGCGAAGCGGGTCAGCGTCGGCCACCGGGTTCCCGGACCCGGCCACGGTGGTCTCGCCGTCGACGGCCTGGTCCTCGCCCGCGCACGCGCGCTCCGGCCGACGGCCTTCAGCCCCACGGCCTTCGCCGGAAAAGCCACAAGAGAGCTGCAGAGGAACTACGGGAGTAACCACAGAAGCGTGGTCTGCGTGGAGCTCTGCACTATCGGGACGCTCCAGAACCGCCGCATCCCCGGCCCCCTCAGCACCGCCGATCCCAGACGCACCAAGGGCAGCAGCCTCATCAGCCTGGCCATGATCTCCGACTGCACCATCGGGACGCACCGAAAATGAGGGCTTGGGCTCCTGAACGGCCTCCAGGAAACGGGGGCGGCGGCCGTAGGCGTGGGCGACCGGCAGGAGCATGACCCTGCCCTTGCCGCGCATACGCGTCGCCGTGTCCCGGTGCTCCCGCGCCACGACACCGGCCTCCGTCAGCCGCGCCAGGACCTTCCGGGCCCCCGACGGCGAGCAGCCCAGCAGCCGGGCCAGCGTCGCCGCCCCGCGCCCCTCCTTCGCCTTCACCGACCCGCCGCACAGCTGCAGCCAGCCCGATGCCCGCGTGTTCAGCACCATCAGCAGCAGCCCGAGCCGGTCGGTCGCCGCCCCCTTGCCCGTACGGCCAGCCAGCAGCCCCGGCGGCGTCGGCTCCTTGTCCTCCGGCGTCCAGCCGGGCCCGAACAGCGCCTCGATGAGGTGCAGCAGCGTCGCCAGCTCCGCCTTCGACAGCGCCAGAGGGTGCGCGGCTCCGCCGCTCTTGCGGGCGTTCCACAGCGGCATGACCAGGCAGTCCAGCCCGGTCGGATGCCCCTTCGCGTCCCGCACCACCTGCGTGTGCAGCCCGTCGGACGCACGCAGCGGCACCAGCACCCGGCGGTTGACCGTGGACTCACCCACGCCCATCCACCGGCCCAGCTCCGCAACCCAGATCGACGTCTGGTTGTCGTTCTTCGCACCCTTCGGCGCCCGCGACTTCGCGTACAGCACCACCGCCGCGAGCCTCGCCACGTCCGACTGCCCGGCGATCGACGGGTCCGCCAGCAGCGCCTGGACCGCGGCAAGCAACCGCAGCCGCATCGCGCGACCAAGACGCAGCGGGTCATCCAGGCCGCCGTCGCCCGACTGCCCGGAGGCCAGCACCGACCGCAGAGCGGTCCGCTGCCCGGGAAGCCGGGTCTCGCCGACGGAATTGTCGACGTCGTCCCGCAGGAGGTGGTCCAGCTCGGCGGCCGGCGCCGCGACCGTGCTCATCGGCCCACCGCCCCGACAGGGGCGGCGGACACCGCGAGGACCGAGGTCGTCTTCGTCATCGGGCCGGCGTGCACGCCAAAGCGGACACCTTCCTGAACAGGCAGAACGCGCGATTCTTCATCCACCCGACGACCCTGCACCGGGAGCCCTGTGGACAAAGTCCGGCGAGCCCCGATCGACCCCGGTACTCCCGCACGGCGGGCAGAAATCTTTGGAACCCGTCCCGCCACACGGGACGGCCCACTCGAGGATGCCGTCGACGGAGTTGTCGATGAACGCGGGGAGCGGGTGCATGGGCCGGGCAGCCGACGCCGCGACCGAGCTCGGCGAGACCGCTCCGAAAGCACCGCGCTTGTAGCTTCGTACCGGAAATCCAACTTCCGGTACGAACCGTGCGAAGGGGGAGGAACCGTACGCCGATCCCGTCACAGGGGACACCCGCCACGCCTGAACCGGCATGAAACGGACAAGGTCAAGCTGACAGGGGACACCACTCTCGTGCACTATGAGAACGACCTACCTTCCATATAGCTGGACCGACCGGAGCCCCTCGGGGCTGGACGAGCCAGGTGTGCGGATGTGTGGGCCCGCCCCCTTCGTGAGAAGAGGGCGGACACCGATCGGGTGGGGGGAGATTTCTCCTCCCCTCCCGGTTCTCGTGAAGTGCGAAGCCCCTGTGGTGGGGGCCACGCGGTGAAGCGAGTCGGTACTGATCTGGCTGTGGTGGCCGTGGTTAGTGGCCGGTGGTGCAAGTGGCCCTGATAAGGGGCCGGTGGAACAAGCGGCCTGATAAGCCGCAGCTCAGGACCGGCGGGAACCGGGACTTGAGCGGCCGACGCGGGTGGTTAATCCGGTCGGCAGACGGGCCGCGCGAGGCCAGCGGGAGGTTAGTCCGCTTCTTAGCGCGCGCGGCCGATGGCCACTAGGTCATCCCGATCCCCCCTCGGAGGTCGGCGTCGGCATGCCCTCATCCGGAACCGCAGCCTCGGGATACCGCTCCGCGAGCCGGTTGAGCAGGTGCAGGTATACCGCTCGGTGCGGACGGCGGGGGTGAGTCTCCCCGAGCTCCCAACGGGCCACGGCAAGGCGCTTCACGCCCACGGCCTCAGCGACCTCCTGCTGCGTGAGGCCCGCAGCGATACGCAGCTTCGCGCGGACGCGCGGCGGAGGCAGAAGGTCGTCCAGCAGGGCGTCGACCCGCTTCAAGCGGTCCGGGTCGGACATAGCGCAGCCTCTCAAGATCGGTGGGTGCCTGAAAGACACACGCTGCGATGCTATTCGGGGTGACGCTGACACCAGAAGGGCGCTGCGATCGACGCCTTTCTCGCTGATCACGTATACGCGTTGCACTACCGATCCCCGCCGACGAGGTGGCGGTTCGGCGTCTGCGCAGCGTCCGCGAGCTCGGGGAGTTCTACGACCGTGACGCCGGCGTCCTGGAGGAGCTCGGTTCCGTCAGCGCCGAGCACGAAGGTGTCTGGCTCGCGCCAAGCGGTGACGACGCGGCTGATCCCGGCGTTTCGGATGAGCTGCGCGCAAGGGAGTGGCCGGGAAGCCCGCTTGGCGCAGGGCTCGAGGGAGCTGTAGATGGTGGCGCTGCCGAGCCGGGGATCTCCAGCCGGGAGCTTAGCGAGCGCGGCTTCCTCGGCGTGGTCGAGCGGATTGTCCTCGCGGGAGTAGCCACGGGCCAGCTCGGTTCCGTCAGCGGCAACGATGACCGCGCCCACGGAGAACGCAGTCGTCGAGGGCGGGCAGAGGGCGGCGAGCTCGCAGGCGAGCGCGAGCCAGGCTCGGTCCGCAGTGTTGGATTTGCGGCCAGCACCGGGGGTGTTTGCGCTGCCGGATGTGGAGGCTGTGCTCATCGGGGCTCCGTGGAGACGTCCTTGGGGGCGTAGCGCAGGAGTACTACGTCGCCGATCTGGCGGGTTTCCAAGAGACGGAGGCGCGCGGTGGGGCCGCCGAGGTAGGTGGCGGGGCCGATCATGCGGACGGCGTCGGGCTGGCCGACGAGAAGCGGAGCGATGACGAGTTGGAGCTCGTCGGCGAGCGCTTCTTCGAGGAGCTGGGTGTGGATTGTGCCGCCGCCCTCGACCATGAGCCGCTGGACGTTGTACACGTCACCGAGTATGTCGAGGGCGGTCGGCCAGGTGGCCTCGGTGGGGACGTCCTGGATGGTGGCGAGGTCGCCGAGATTGGCACGGGCCTTCTCCGCGGCCTTGTCGCCGACGGCCAGGACGAGCTTCTCGCCACCGTGGTGCCAGAACTTCCAGTCGGGGTCGAGGTCGCCGGTTCCGGTGATGGTCACCTTCAGGGGGTACTCCGGCTGGCCGGCCGCGATCCGGGCCGCCCGACGTTCCTCCGAGTTGACCAGGAGGCGGGGATTGTCGGCGCGGAGCGTGCCAGAGCCGACGAGGATCGCGTCGACGCTCGCGCGTACGGAGTCGACGCGGTCGAAATCGGCGGCGTTGGAGAGCAGGAGCCGGTCTTCGCCCGGGCGTGTGTCGAGGTAGCCATCGAGAGAGACAGCGGCGGACAGCAGGACGTACGGGCGAGACACGGAGAACTCCATGAGTTGGGTGGGCGGGGGTCAGGCGGGGTGCAGGACGATTTGGTCGAGCGCAGCGCGGAACTCGGCGACACCAGGCTCCCGGGCGGCGAGGGCGAGCGTCTGGTCGAGACGGTCGAGCTGCCCGATGATCCGAGCGGACCCGGTCTCGGCGGCGATGCCGACGGCCTGAAGTCCAATTTGGGCGGCGAGGGGCACGTTGCCGGTTCCGGCGTGGGCGCGGGCGGCGCGGGCGAGGTAGACGCCGCGGTCGCGCCGGTAGGTGGGCGGGAGCGCGGCGATGGCGGTGTCGAAGCCGACGGCGGCCTGTTCGTACTTACCGAGCGCGGCGAGGGAGCGGGCGCGGGCGGTGTTGATGTATGCCTCGTCGAGCCATGAGCCCCAGACGCCGCCGGATTCCGCGCGGCCGAGCAGCGTCAGTGCGGTGTCGTACGTGTTCAGGGCTTCGGTGCCGTCGCCGAGGACCGCGTGCGCGTGGGCCTGGTGCATGACAGCGATGACCTCGAGACGGCTTCCGGGCCGCGCGGTGCGGCGGGCGGCGGCCGCGAGCCCGAGGGCGTCAGAAGGATGGCCGGTGTCGCCAGCCAGCTGGGCCTTTCGCCCGAGGATGTACGCGGTGAGGTCGGTGTCGCCCGTGATGTGAGAAGCGTCCAGGGCCTTCGCGGTGTGGCCCTGGGCAGTGCGCTCATCGCCGACGTCCTGGGCGAGCCAGCCGGCCAGCTCCTCGTAGCGGGTTTCCAGCGCGAGGAGCTCTGCAGCGTCAGCACCGCGGGCAGCACGACGGCGGGCGGCGAGCCGAGCGAGATGCTGCTGGAGCGCCGGCAGGACATGCCGGGGGCCGATCAGGTTGTCGGTCTGGATCATCACCCGGCGGAGCTGCGCGAAGTGGTCGATAGGAGAGGCCATATCGGCGGACATGGCGCTGGCTGTGGCCGTTGGAGCCGGAAGCGCGGTCGCGGCGAGGCCGGCGAGACCGGAGGCAAGGACGACGCGGCGGGGCACGGGCACGAACAGGATCCTTCCGTGGACGCGGCAGGGGACGACGACCGTGTCCGTGTCGTCATCGGTCGAGCCTGCCTGCCCGGAGGCTGCGCTGACCAGGTCCGTCAGTGATTCGGACACATGGAGCCCCGAAACGGACACATGCCCCTGGGGGGGATCACCGGTGCCGATGCGCTCCCACAGCTCGACCAGTAACCCGCGGCCATTCAGCAGGCGATCGAGCTCTTCGACCTCGGAGCGGTGCTTCGGGGCTCGCCTTCCGTTCTCCCATTTCCAGAGCTTGGAGTACGAGGAGAACATCGCTTCCGAGAGGCTGCGGAGGGTGTGACCGCTCCTCTCCCGGAGTTCCCGCACCGTGTAGCCGAAGCGGTCTAGGGGCGATGCCTCTGGAGTTAAGACGTTCGGCTTCTGCCCCACGCTGATCCCCCTCCATGTCTCCATTCGTTGTGTCCAGGCGCTGGACACATGTCAGATCTAGAACGCACCCCTCAGACGGGCCTACAACTGTCGTAGCGAAGCCGAGAGCCACTGAGGGGGATGGACATGCGAAGCGATACGAGGGAGTCGATGTCATCCATCGCCCCCCTGCTCGAGCTTGTCCAGACGTGCACGGAGCTCGGCGACCTGCGATTCAAGCGCCTTGATGGCGAGCGTAGTTGGGTCCTGGTCGTCGCTGCCCGAGGAATCGCTGACGAAGGAGCCGCGACCCTGATGGGAGTAGATCAGACCCCCGTTGCGCAGCTCGGTCAGAGCGCGCTGCACCGTGCCCGGCGCGACACCGTATTCGTCGGCCAGCTCTCGAGTGCTCGGCAACTTTGCGCCAGCGGTGAGTCGCCCCAGCCGGATCTTTTCGCGGTAGTCCTGGACGATCCGCTGGTAGGGCTGTGTGGCCTCGGTGCTCATGACCGACATGGTAGGTCGACCCCCTCGACATAGCTAGCTTGGATAGCTTCATCAACGAACCACTTGACACACCACTCACTGTATCAGTTAAGTTAGGTATGCCGACTAAGTAAACGGGTCGGCAAGATCTTCACGTGCTTGTTGCACCAATGCGGTAGGTCGTCCACCTCGCAAGAGGGGGCCGGGGTGATGGCGCCACCAAATCCCCCGGTTCTCGACCTCCACTGCACGTCGCAGCGCTATGCGCTGTCCGTCCGTCAGGACGCCGGGACCACCCGTGCGACCTGAGGGGCGGAGAGAGCACCGCGACGCACTCCCCTCCCCCCTTCGCAAATGAGGAGTTCCCCCATGTCCATCACCGCCGCGATGCCCACCGCCAAGAAGCGCCCCCGCCGGACCCGCACGAAGCAGGTCAGCCCCCTCCCCGCCATCCAGCTCTCCAAGCTCCTGCCCTCGCACATCGACCTCCGCAAGCCGCTCAAGGCGGTCCTGATCTGCACGGACTGCGAGACCTGGGTGCCGATCACCGGCATGCAGGGCAAGGTCCAGAAGCTCGTCCCGCACCACACCGGCAAGGCCAGCGCCGCCGCCGCGATCCGCTGCCGGAGCAGCAACCGTCTCGTCGATTTCGACCTGACGATCCCCGAGTGGCAGCGGGCCCTGACCGACGCCGATAAGGAAGCGTCCAGCCGCCAGGCCACCACGGTGCTGCCCAAGGCGTTCAGCCCGCAGACCGACCGCACCTTGCGGGCCCGGGAGGAGCGCACGCCGGCCGGACGCGTAGCCGACTGGGCCGCCGTGCTCCCCCGCGTGGCCGACGCCGACGAGGCCCGCCGGGCGGTGCCAGCCGGTGACGCCCCGGCGGAGGCACGGAGCGTGCCGCAGCAGCACCTGACCGTCCAGCGGCCCGCCTGCTGACCCACCCTCGTACGACCCGCCACGGCCCCGGCCGCCCTGATCACGGGGTGACCGGGGCCGTGGTCGTTCCCGCCCCGCCCGATCACCCTGACCTGGAGGACCTCATGCAGAACACCCTGGCCCTGACCGTCCGGCTGACCGCCGGATCTGTCCAGCACGGCGAGGTCTTCGACGCGGAGACCCTGGCACTCCTGGACGAGCTCGACGTCCCGCTGCCCACCGAGCTTGCCGACCTCGACGCCGACCTCGACATTGCTTGGGGCACGCCGCTGGAGATGTACGAGCCCGCGGGCAGCGCCCGGGAGATGCGCCGGTACGCGGCCGCGGTCCTGACCGTCCCGCCCGACCGCCGCCACGAGCTCGCCCTCACGTACGGCGCGGAGATCGCGGCCCGGGTCGACGCGTCCCGCGACATCCTCGCCGCCGACCCGCCCATCACCGCCCGCGTCCGCGAGCGCCTGGTCGACATCCTTCTCCCCCACGCCGACCGCCTGCGCAGGACGGTCCGCTCGGGATGCCGCCCCGAGTACGCCGCCGCCTGAACAGACGGCCCTGGACGGACGCCCACGATCAGCGGCCACCCCCTACTGCACCAAGGGGGTGGCCGCTGGTCGTGGCCGGTCGTACGACCCGCCAAAACGGCGACAGCCCCGGGGATTGCGCCCCCGGGGCTGTCCAGGACCTGACTCGGAGGACCTGATGCTCAGCATGATGACACGTCCCCTTCCCGCCGCTCCGTCGGCCGGCCTCTACAGCGACATGGAAGACGAGGACAACGCCCGCGGCCCGGAGCGGGACGAGACCGACACCTTCTACCAGCTGGTCCGCCCCCTGATGGCCGACGACCCCGAGGAGCTGAGCCGGAAGCTTGCCGAGGTCAACAAGCGCTCCTCGCAGGGCAGCGGCCGATGACCGCCCGCCCGACCGACGACCTGTACGTCCGCTACATGAAGTCGTTCGAGGACTCCACCACCCACCTCGGTGCCTGCGCGGCCTGCCAGGCCGAGCAGCCGTGCGAGACCGGAGCGCCGATCCACGAGCGCTTCGCCCGACTCCAGGACGCCTACACCGCACGACAGAAGCAGCAGCGCTGACCCCGGCCCTGCCCGTCGTCCCCGCGCCCTTCCCGGCCGGGGCCGGCGGAGAGCCGGGAGCTTCCCCCGTTCTGGCCGCCCTGCCGCCCAAGGACCGTGTCCTGTACGGATCGGTCCGCCGGACCCTTCTGGGAGGCCCTGTTGACATCCTCCCTTCCTCTTAGGGAAGGGATCCCGCCTGCCTGCCAGTTGTGCCTGGCGCCGGCTTCGGGTGGGTTCCCCGTTCAACGGGCCGCGCCTGGTGTGGGATCTCCACGCCGGGGCTTACCGGCCCTCCGGGGGCGTTTAGCCTCTCCGCCTGCCCGGCGGCGAGGATTACACGCGACGCATTGAGGTCGCGGTCGTGCACAGTCTCGCACCCACCGCATGTCCAGGTCCGGACGCGGAGGGGCTTTTTGCCGTCCACTACCCAGCACACCGAACAGGTCTGGGAGGAGGGAAGCCACCGCGAGACAGCACCAACGTGTCGACCATGCCTTGCAGCCTTCTCCTCCAGCACGCGGCGGAACAGCCCCCACGCGGCGTCGTGGACGGACTTCGCGAGGCGGGTGCGCGCGAGGCCGGAAACCGCCAGGTCTTCGAGGTACACCGCTTGGTTCTCGCGGAGCAGCCTCGAAGCGGTCTGGTGGCACCAGTCCTTGCGTGCGTCGGCGACCCGGGCGTGAGCCCTGGCCAGTCTTGTACGCGCCTTGGCGCGGTTCGCTGAACCCTTCGCCTTCCGGCTGAGGTTCTGCTGGGCCTTGCGTAGCTTCCGCTCGGCACGTCGCAGGAAGCGGGGATTGTCGATCGTTTTGCCGTTGGAGAGCACCGCGTAGGTGGACAGCCCAAGGTCGATGCCGACCTCGGTGTCCACTGGCTCCAGAGAGGTCGGCTCGGCTTGGACGATGAAGACAGCGAAATATCGGCCCGACGCGTCCATGATCACCGTCACACTGGACGGGGCCGAAGGCAGGGGCCGAGACCACCGCACACGCACATCGCCGATCTTGGCGAGGTTTAACCGTCCGTTGTTCCGGAGGCGGAACCCATTCTTCGAGAAGCGGACTGCCTGCCGGCTATCGGACCGCTTCTTAAAGGTCGGCAGGCCCATCGGCCTGCCGCGCCGTTTTCCTGACAGCGAGTCGAAGAAGTTCTTATACGCAGCATCCAGGTCCCGGAGCGAGGACTGGAGCGCATCCACAGACACCTCCGCAAGCCACGCCCGTTGCGGGGTCCGCTTGCCCTCCGTGATCACCCTCCGGGCAAGTTCGCCTGCGGAGATCTTGGACCGGTCCGCCTTCCATGCGGCCTTTCGTAAGGCCAGCGCGTCGTTGTAGACCACCCGGGCGCAGCCAAAGGTGCGGGCCAGCGCGATGCGCTGCCTTGGCGTCGGCTCGATCCGGAACGAGTACCGCAGATACACGTGATCAACGTACCGGTCGCCACTGACAGCACCGTTCCGCCCGCAAAGCGACTGGTTTTCCCAGCCCGGCTCTGCAGGAGCGCCCCCTTTTCTCCCCCACCTGACGGTGGGACATCCACGAAGGAGATCCGATGAACCGCTCCGTCGTACGCACCAGCTACGCCCCCTCCGCTGACATGCCGGTCAACACGAACTGGCGGGACCGCAGCGCGTGCCGCGAGGAGGACCCCGACCTGTTCTTCCCGATCGGCAACACCGGCCCGGCGCTGCTGCAGATCGAGGAGGCCAAGGCCGTCTGCCGTCGCTGCCCCGTGATGGAGACCTGCCTCCGGTGGGCGCTGGAGCACGGCGAGGACGGCGGCGTCTGGGGCGGTCTGAGCGAGGACGAGCGCCGGGCCATGAAGCGCCGCGCCGCCCGCCAGCGGGCTCGCAACGCCTCCTGATCCGGTCTGCAGGCTGCCTGATCCGCCCGCACCGACCGTCGACCACGGCGGCCGGGACGGGCGGTGACGGGGAGCCGGACAGCCCGGACCGATTCCTGGAAGGCAGGACAGACATGCGCGGAGACCGCATCACCCTCACCGCGGACATCGAGGCCCTGGGCACCCGGCACCGCGCCGGGGAGCAGGGGACCGTGGAGGAGGTGCACACCGGAGGCCACCTGACGGTCCGCATGGACGACGGCCGCCACAACTTCCCCACCCGCGACGAGGTCACCACCGGCCCGCAGTGACGGACTGCCGGTTGCCTGATCCGCTCGTCCCGGCCGCCGCGCACCACGGCGGCCGGGACGAGCGGTGAGGGGGAGCTGGACAGCCCGGACCGAACAGTCGAGGGAGGCCCTTATGGCCACGACGATGACCCCGCTCCAGCCCGGCACGGAAGCCGCCGCCCCGGCCGCCGCGTTCGCGATCTTCGGCAGCGACATCCCGCCGATCGACCCCGACGACTACGACGGCAGCTGGCGCACCACCCTCCACGTCATCGCGGAGGAGTGGGTGGGCGAGGGCCGCTTCGTGCGGCACGCCGCCCGCACCGCGACCGCGCTCAACGAGCTGTTCGCCATGCAGAGGTTGTACGGCGTCGGCTCGCCCGAGGCGCTCGCCGAGGGCACCAGGCTCCAGCCGCTGATCGACCGGTGCCGCCACTTCGGCATCACCACCGCCGACCTTCGGCGGCACGGCGCGCAGTTCCCCGAGCGCTGACGCTGACTTCGCGTCCGCCCGGCGGGAGCTGATCCCAGTTTCGAGCCCGCCCCGCGCTGCTTCGCGAGTACGGCCGCCCGCCCCCCGGGCCGCCGGCCCTTTCGTGGGTGCGGAGCGGGTAGAGCCGGTGTCCAGTTCGCAAGCAACCATCCCCACCCCGGGCCGTTTCGGGAACGCCTCACCGCGTTTCGGGAGCAGCCCCCGCCGTTTCGCGCACACCCTGAACGACCCCCTTCGGAGGCCCTCATGACGATCACCGACTGGCCGCGAACCGCGGCTGAACCCGACCCCGAGACGGCTTCACCGGCCGCCGTTTCGGGAACGCCCACGCCGGTTTCGCGGACGACCGACGTCGTTTCGGAGACGGCGGAGTTCGTTTCGGAGACGGAAAGCGGAACCGGAACGAAGCCCTCCCCGGGGAAGTTGACCGGCACTCAGAAGTGGGCGGCCGGGGCGATCGTGATCGCCGCGCTCGTCCTCGCGGGCATCGGCCTGTACCTGTCCTTCGAGCACGTCGCGATCTTCGCCTTCGAGCGGCTCCGCTTCGGCTCGCTGGGCAAGGGCCAGATGTTCGCGGTGGGCGTCGACGTCGGCATCATGGTCATGATCGCCGTCGACCTGCTGATGGCCTGGCTCAAGCGCCCCATCAGCTGGATCCGCTACCCGGTGTGGCTGCTGACGGCCGTCACGGTCGTCCTCAACGCCGCGTCCGGCGCTCCCCGGGACCGGGCGTGGGCGCTGATGGACTACGTCGCGGCCGGCGCCCACGGCGTCGTGCCGGTCCTGTTCATCATGGTGGTGGAGCTCGGCCGCGACGCGATCGACCGCGTTGTCCGTCCTGACCAGGCCGAACGCGACTCGATCCCATGGCTGCGGTGGGTGCTCGCCCCCGTGGCGACGGCCCGGATCTTTCGCCGGATGCGGCTGTGGGGCGTCACCTCCTACCCGGAGATGATCCGCCGCGATCAGGACCTCATCGCCTACGAACAGTGGCTCAAGCGCAAGTACGAGGGCGACATCTCCCAGGCCACCGAGGACGAGCTGCTGCCGATGAAGATGGCCCCGTACGGCTACACCGTCGCCCAGGCCCTGGCCATGCCCGACGAGCAGGAACAGGCAGCCGCCGAGCGTGAGGAGGAGGCGGAGCGCCGCCGCCTGGACGCGGAGACCCGCAGCGAGGTCGCCAAGGCGGAGTCCGCAGCCGAGCGGCTGCGGGCCAAGGGGAAGGTGGAGCTGGTCCAGGCGGAGGTCGACGGCCAGACCGGGCAGGCCCGAGCGCACGCCCGAGCCCAGGTCAGCGCCGCAGAGCGGGCCGCTGAGCTGGAGCTGCAGGCCCTCGACAACGCTGTGGTCGCCGAAGCCCGCGCCCGTGAGGCCGAGGCGGAGCGAGCGGAGGCCGAGGAGCGCAAGGCGGCGGCGGCCGCCGACCTGGCGAAGGCCGAGCTCGAGCGGAAGGCCGCCGAGCAGCGCAGGGCGGCGGCGGAGGCAGACAAGGTCGCGGCGGCGGAGGCCGGCGCGATCGAGACCGCCCGGATCGCCGAGGCGCGCAAGGTGAAGGCTGCCGCCGACCTGGAGGCGGCCGAGCTGGAGCGCCGGGCGGCGCAGAAGCGGAAGGAAGCTGCGGAGGCCGACCGGGTCGCCGCGGCGGAGGCGCAGGCCATCGAGACCCAGGCCATCGCCGAGGCCCGCGAGGCCGCTGCCGAAGCGGACCGGCGTGCTGCCGAAACGGAGAGGGCTGCTGCCGAAACGCGGCGGGCCGCTGCCGAAGCCGACCGCAAGAAGGCGGAGGAGGACCGCCGCCAGGCGGCCGCTCTCGCCGACATCGCGCGCTCCCAGAAGGAGGCTGCCGAAGCCGAGCGGGCCGCTGCCGAAACGCGGCGGGCCGCCGCCGAAATCGAGCGGCGCGCTGTCGAAGCTGAGGACGCCGCGAAGCTCAAGCCGCGCGAGCGGGCGGTCCGCAAGGTCGCCCGGATGATCCTCGCCGCCGGTGGCGACGCCGACCGGCTGCCGCTCTCCGAAATCCAGCACGAGCTGGCGGTCACCTCGCCCGGCACGGCCTCGGAGTACCGCCAGGAGGCGGCCGAGCTGCTCGCCGGCGGCTACCGCCCCTGATCCACCGTCCGGCACACACCAGTGAGGGCCAGCCCGCGCGAATCGGGCTGGCCCTCGCTGCGACTGCCGGAAGCAGTCACAGCCCCACCAGTACACCCCAGGAGGGAATCCCCGCCGTGAACAGCAACAACGACCCGAACTACTCCCCCCTGCGCGACGTCGCGCAGAGCCCGGAGGCAACCGCCCGGTACCTGGCCGACGTCCAGCGGGTCCTGCTGGACATCGGCAAGAACCTGGAGACCCTCTCGATCGAGACCCAGGTGCACCTGCGCGACACCCACGTGGAGGGCGACCGCTGGTACCACGCCAGGCTGCGCGCGATGCCCGTCGAAAGGGCCCTCGGAAACGTCCTCAAGAACCTGAAGAACCTCACCGAGGGTCTGGAAAAGAGCGCCTACAAGCGCCGGGCCCACGACGAGGCCGTGGTGAATACGGCCAAGGAAAGGAAGGAAAAGGAGCTGGAAAAGCACCGTAAGAAGAACCCGCCGGTCCTCCAGGCCGCGCCCAACCCGCCGCAGCAGGGTGCGCAGCAGCAGAATTCCGGCTACAGTGGTCCCACGTCGATTTACGACCTCGGTAAGAGGGAGTCGGCGTGACGCGCCCCCTCAGCAGCATCGAACGCTCCATTCAAGGGCGGAACGGCTGGCTGCAGGAAGAAGAGCGCAAGGCGATCGAAAGTCGCGGCGAGACCGGCCGGATGGAATTCTGGCTCCGCGTCACCCGGACTGAAATCACCAGGGAAGTCAAATCCGGTCGTGACGATGTCCTCACCGCATTCACGCTGGTCTGCCGCCTCTTCAAGCTGGTGCTGGAGAAGCGGCAGGCGGGCGACCCGCGGCTGTTCGACCACCTCATGCAGTACGCGGACACCGTCCTGAAGCAGCACGGCCCGCGTCACTGAGCGTCACCCACGAAGGCCCCGCCGGGCTCCGGCGGGGCCTCGCGCGCGTAAAGCGTGCACACGTGCACGTGCACGCGCGTGCACACGAGACCCCACTGTCTGTCAAGTCCCCAGGAGGGAGGTGCCCCGTGTCCGACGAGTCCGACGAGACCGGCGGCGGGACCCTGGTCCACGGTCCGTGGAGCGGTGATTCCACCTATGAGCTGCCGCCGATTCCGGATTTCATCGACACCATTCCGCCGCCGGAAGAAGTCCCGGAGGCTCCCCCGGAAAGCCCGGAGGAGACCACCATGGAACTTCCCGCAGTTCCGGCGGCCCCGGACCCCGTACTGGCGATGCGTTCCGAAGGAATCGCCCCGCCGGTAACCGAGGAATCCGAAGGCGAATACGAGGAAGGCGAATACGAGCAGCGTCGCTCTCTCGCCGACCGCCTCGGTGACTGGCTGGAACTCCGGCTGGAAATGGCGCGGGCTAATCACGAAAGCGAGACGCCTTTCCGCGAGGCTGAAATTGCGCGGAAGGCGGCGCTGCTGGAGGGTCGCACCGCGCAGGAAGTCGCGATGATGGAGCAGAACGGAAAGCTCCACGCCGCGATGATGAAAGCGAAGGGCGACAAGGCGGCGGCGCGTGGAAAAGCCGACGCCGACCGCACGAAGGCGTCCGGCGCGGCGTCCGGCTCCGGGATGGGGGCGGACAAGGGCCGCTCGAAGGCCGGCGGCGGGGGCGGCTCCTCGCGCGGCGGAGGCGGCAGCGGGGCCTCCCGCACCAACTCCGGCGCCGGGCCGAGCCGGACCGGGCCGTCACGCGGCTCCAACTCCGGCGGCCCTGGCGGCCGTTCGGGGTCCGGCTCGACCGGGAGCGGCGGAGGCGGCAAGGGCGGCGCGAAGGGCTCCGAGCGGGGCTCTGGCGGCCGTGCAGCCGGTTCCGGGCACAACGGGTCGTCCGGGGGCTCGAAAGGCTCTCAGACGGGCTCTGGCGGCTCCGGCCGGAACGGCAACTCCAAGGCCGACAGCGGCGGTCCGGCGTCCAGCCCCCGTGCCGAGCGGGCCCGCGGCCGCCAGGAGCGCGCCGGGGCCCGGCAGGCCGGGCGGCAGGAACGGCGCGGCGCCGGGCACGCCGCCGATGTCGCGGACCGGTCCAAGGACCGCGATCAGGCCCGAGCGCAGCGGCAGCAGGCGTGGGAGGACCGACGCGCGAAGAAGGCAGCGAGGGCGGAGGCGCGGAAGGCGAAGCGGGAAGCCGCGGCGTCGGCCGACCCGGGCCGCACCACGCTGGGCCGGGCCGTCGGCGAGGAAGCGCAGCGCCGCTGGGACAAGCGCCGCGCCGACGCGAAGGCCGCCGCCGACGCGAAGGACGGCAAGGCCGGCGCGGAGAAGGTCAGCCTGACCAAGGAGAAGGACTCCAAGGGCAAGGACTCGGAGGACTCCAAGGCGAAGGGCGCCGACGGCAAGGACTCCAAGACCGCCAAGGACGGCCCTGACGGGGCCTCCAGCGCCGCGAAGGACGGCAAGGCGGGCGACGAGCCGGGCAAGGACTCCAAGGCCGGTGACGGGGCGTCTGACGGCGCGAAGAAGCGCCGCCGGTTCCGGCGCCGGCGCGCCGCCAGCACGGGCCGGGCCGGACGTCGCGGGCGTACCCGCCGCACCGGTCGAACCGGCCGGGCGGGACGCGGTCGTACGGGACGCGCTGGTCGCTCCGGCCGCCCGGCGGACAGCCCGTTCGGCGCGGAGGAGTCGACCCCGACGGTGGAGTGGCCCGACCGTCCCACCCGCCCGCCGCGCACCGGCACCAAGAGCGGCGAGGACGACATCGTCGACGCCGACATCGTCCCCGACGGACCCGCGGCCGTCACGACCGGCGTGCGGGGCCTGCCGCCCGCGCCGGAGCCGCACACCGTACGGCCCGGCACCAGCCGGCCGACCAGCACGGAAGGGAGCAGCGTGAGCAGCTCGCAGGTCAGCAGGCCGTCCGGCAACGGCGGCCTGGCCGCCCAGCACCGGACCGACATCACGTTCGACGAGTACCTGATGGGGATGGCGAACATCGCCATCCAGGCCGCCTCCGACCAGGAGCGGGCCGAAGCCCTCGCGGAGGCCCTGGACAAGGTCGCCGACGCCCTGCGGGACATGGCCACCGACCTGGTCGGCGACCACAACGTCAGCACCCAGGTCACCGAGCTGATCTCGGACCT
The DNA here is from genome assembly GCF_014649715.1 of Streptomyces lateritius. Lineage (GTDB taxonomy): Bacteria > Actinomycetota > Actinomycetes > Streptomycetales > Streptomycetaceae > Streptomyces > Streptomyces lateritius. The sequence continues at coordinate 43,724 of NZ_BMTO01000021.1, read as the reverse complement.
GGCCGACTCCGCGGCCCGCATGAAGCAGCAGGCCGAACGGTGCGCGACCGAGTGCGGGCTGGCCTTGGAGGCCGCCAAGCTCGCGGCCGCGATGGTCGCCCGCGTGTACGGCGAGGACATGGCCGCCAAGGAAGACGCGGGCCTGACGTACACGTCGGCCGCCGCCCACCACGACTAGAAAGCAGGGAGGAAACCCGCTGTGAGCAGTGCCCCCGCACCCCGCCCCAACGGCGCGGCGCCCGCCGTCGCCGACGGCGACAACCGCTACAAGGCCGTCCAGGCCAAGCTCGACGTCCTCGGGCGCGCGCTCGACGACGCCGGGCTCGGCCTCGAGGAGCTCGTGCGCAGCGTCAGGAGGAACGCCAAGCGGGCCGAGGACGTGGCCCGCGACATCGACAACGCCGGACTCGACACGAAGTTCGTGGAGCTGACCAGCAACGTCGCCGTCGCCCTCGGCGGCGCCGGGGTGCAGGTCAAGAAGCTCTCCGACACCGCCCAGGAGACCGCCGACCTCACCCACCAGACCCGGCGCACCCACGCCCGGCTCTACGGCGCGCTGGACGACATCCGCTCGGGCCGGCGCGAGAAGACGCCCCGGCCCGGGTTCTTCAACCGCTGACCCCACTCCCCCACCCCGCCACGGGCGGCCCCGCACACCAGCGGGGCCGCCCGTGCCCGTTCGCCCCGAAGGAGAAGCCGGTGGCCACGCCGCGCAGTGTCACGCTCGAACGCCTCGCCTACACCCTCGCCGCGCCCGTGCTGGCCGTGGCCCCGAACCTCTACCCCGACAGCCCCGTCAACCAGGTCGTGCAGCTCGCCGGCGCGGCCGGGATCGGCGGCTGGGTGCTCGCCGCCAAGAGCGACGAGCCCGGCGCCGGACGCAAGATCCTGCGCTGGACCCCGCTCGTGGCCGCCGCCGCGATCGACGTCGCCGCCAAGAACACCAGCGGCTGGGGCCCGTACGGGATGGACGGCCTCCTCGCCGCCGGATGGGCGGCACTCGGCCTGCTGGTGCTGCCCTACTCCCGGCACACCCGCCGTCGCCACCGTCCCGCCCTCGCCGCCCCCGCCCCGCAGCCGGCGCCCGCCGAAATCCCCGAGCCGGTAGCCCCGCCGGTGCCGGACGACGGCGCGGACCTGCTCACCCGCGAGGTGCGGATGCTGTGGGAGAACGCCGGGATGCCCGGCCGCACCCACGTCGTCAAGGCCACCCGGCACCCCGGGCAGCGGCACGACATGACGATCCTGCTGCGCGCCTCGGAGACCGGACGGCCGATCACCGGCCTCACCGAGGCCGCGGTCGCAGCCCCGTTCGCGGTGCCGTCCAGCGACGTCGCGCTGTCGGAGGTCGCCATCCAGCCCGGCCGCCAGGGCGGCCCCGGCTGGATGGAGGCTCACATCACCCCCGACGCCAACCAGCGCCGTCGCACCAAGCCGACCGACCAGGAGAAGTGGACGGACCGGGTCGCCAGCTCCAAGGGCGGCGCCCCCGGCTCCGAGCTGGTCCACACCACCCGCGACAACGAGCGCGGCGTGACGTTCTACCGGGCGAGGATGGCCGACCCCACCGACACCCCGCGCATCGACCTGCCCAAGCTCTGCCGCGCCCTGGGCCTGCCCGAGGACGACAGCCGCGTCTTCGTGCTGGTCGAAGGAGCCGAGTTCCTGATCAGCGTGTTCGACACCCCGCCGCTGTCCCCGAAGTTCCCCGCCACCCGCGAGCTGCTCAGCCCGGACGCCAAGGGCATGTACGTGTGCGGGTTCAGCATCACCGGCCAGCCGGTGCACAACTTCGTGTTCCAGCACGACAAGAACGCCGCCAAGCACGGCCTGGTCCTCGGCGTCACCCGCGGCGGCAAGACGCAGTTCTTCGCCGTCACCATGGTGGCCGAGTCCAACGCCGGACAGATCGTGTGGCTGTCGTCCTGCTTCAAGGACGAGAAGACGACCGCCCTCGGTGAGTACATCGACCGCCAGGGCATCACCCCGCTCTACATGGCCCGCCAGCTGCGCGCGGCCAAGGCCCTGTGCCAGATCCGGGCGGAGATGCCCTGGGCGCACGACGGCAAGCCGCACGACTACAAGCCCGGCGACCCGCGCTGCCCCTACAAGCAGCTCAACGTCTACGCCGATGAGTTCATGACCGCGAGCCAGGACCCCGAGTATGGCGAGTTCATCCAGGCCGACGGCGACGCCCTGACCGTCATGGGCCTCAAGTACGGCATCGGCTTCAACCCGGCCGGACAGAGCCCGTTCGCGCACAACGGGTTCTCCACGGAGATGAAGGACAACCTCCGGCAGAACTCGAGGCCGGTCATCTTCAACATGGGTTCGCCCGGCGCCACCCGCAAGGCGGCGGAGGGCACCATGGAGAACGCCTACGACGTCCCGACCATCCCCGCCCGCTACGCCCCCAAGGAAGGCAGTGCGATCGAGCGGGCCATGGCCGGAGAGGCCGAACCCGAGAACGGTGTCTCCACCGGCGGTGTCGCGGTCGTGGTCCTCGACAACGGGCGGGCCGTCCTGATGAAGGCGCTGTACGTGGACTTCGACGACGACCTGGCCGACCTGTTCCCCAGCGAGATCAACCGGCTCACCGACTACGAGATCAGCGAGCTGGAGAAGCTCGGCCTGTGGTTCGACTGGAGCGAGCCCGAGCCGCGGCCCGGCGAGTTCTGGCCCGAGCCCGACGAGGACGACGACGGCGACGGCAAGCCCCGCCGGCGCGGAGGCGGCGGCAAGGGCGGAGGCGGGCGCGGCTCCAAGAGCGGCCGCAGCGCCGAACCGAAGGTCACCTCGCCCCGCCAGGCGCTGGAGGCCATCAAGAGCCTCACCGACGCCTGAACCACCCACCCATCACCCAGGGGCCGGCCCGCCCGAACGGCGGCCGGCCCCCGTTGTTCGCGAAGGAGTACCCCCGCCGTGGCCCTGTCCATCTCCGCCGCCGCGCTGCTCGCCATCATCGTCGTCGTCCTGGTCCAGGGCGGACACGTCCGCTTCGGCCCCGCGCTGACCTGCACGCTGTTCGGCTTCACCCTCGCCGCCACCGGCCTGGCCCCGGCCATCAACACCGGCCTTGCCGGGCTCGCCGGACTGCTCGCCAGCTTCTGACCTACGCCTCGGTCCACGGCGGGTCGGGCGTGTAGTTGAGCCCGTCGCAGAAGCGGCAGTCCCACTCCGACGGGATCTCCCACTTGTCGACCCAGAAGCCGACCTGCTTGCCGACGAAGTAGTTGTCCCCGCCGCACCATCCGCAATCGAAGACGAACTCCACCCGACTCCCTCCACCGCGTCTGCCGGATCGAGGATGCCCGGGGCGCCGGTGCGGTGACTACCCACCCGTCAGCCTCAAATCACCTGCTGCACAACGCCGAAGGGCGCCGCCGGACACGACTCCGGCGACGTCCTTCCCCGTTGCACGGCCACTGCCCCCGCGCGCCCTCCCAGCCTCACGGCCAGGAGGGCGCGCCCCTTTCCCGCGTGATCGGAGAACCCCGATGGACCCCCTGCACACCACCCAGTCCGGCATGCCCGAGTCCGAGGCCGCGGCCGAAGCCCGCCGCCTGCTCGACGAGTGGGCGGCCCAGCCCGTCCGGCAGCACCCCACCTCCTACCGCGACGACACCGCGCCGCCAGCCTTCGGCACCACCCCGCCCGTACCGCAGCCCGACCACCGCATCGTCCCGGCCTGGGCGGCCGGGATCGCCGTCGCGAGCATCGGCGTCGGCGCCGGGATCACCGGCATCGGCTGCGGCGCCTGGCTCGTCCTGCAGGGCCTGGCCTCCGTCACCCTCGCCGGGGTCCTCATGGTCACCCTCCCGTTCGCGGGCCTGGCCATGGCCGCCACCGCCATCGGCGGCGCGATCAGCAAGGCCCGCGCGGCCGTCACCAAGAACGTCTACGAGGGCCCGGTCACCCACCACACCGAGATCCACAACAACAGCACCACCCGCGGCGCGTTCTTCGCCCGCACCCGCAACGAGATCCACTGACCCGCCCACCACCATCACCCGCCCTCCGGCACAGGGAGCAGCCACGCCATGACGCACAACGACAAGCCGATCATTGGCCAGGACAACCCGTCCTTCCTCGACCTGCTCAACCAGTTGCCGCCCGAGCCGCCGGCCCCCGAACTGCACGGCCAGCACGGCACAGGGCGGCTCGCGTGGCTGCGCGCCGCGTGGAAGCGGTCCTGGGAGGAGGGCGGCTTCCTCTACGAGCGGTGGGAGGAGGTCGGCCAGGCCCGGCACGTCAGCTGGTACGAGATCGCCAACTGGATCAAGGCCGCTCTCCTGTTCGGCGGACTCAGCCTCATCGTGCTGATGCTGGACGCCGCCGGTGACATCGCCTCCGCCGCGCTCAAGGGCCTGTCCGACGTCCCGGCGTCCGGCGCCGGTGACGGCAGCGGCCTGTGGGGCACGGTCGACCACCCGATCCGCGTGTTCCTCGCCGACCAGGCCGCGCACCTGCCGGTCGCCCCGGCCGCCCTGTACGCGTTCTGGCAGCTGACCGGGCTGGTCGGCCTGGTCGGCGGGTTCTTCGGCAACGCCGGAGCCCGCATCGCCTGGCTGCTGTTCGGGATCGGTTCCCTCGCCATGATCTGGTCCGCCACCCCGGGCGGCGGCCGCGCCGCCGCCACCGGCCTCGCCGCCCTCATGTGGGCGCTCGCCAGCATCTTCGCCCTGCGCGGCCTGACCCTGCGGCCGATCGTCCACAACTACCCGCCCCAGTTCCAGCCCCAGTTCAGCCCCTCCCTGCACCTGCACGCCACCCTGCCCGCCCCCACCCCGGCCGGTGACGACTACGGCGACGAACCGGACAACGTCCACCCGCTCCAGCGCTGAACCCCACCCCGCCGCGCGCCCCGGGCCGGAGCGCGCGGTCACCGAACTGACGAAGGGACATCCCATGCAGCTGAAGGCACCGAGTTCCGCATCGCCACCTTCCACGGCCGCCACGACGGCGCCCCGGCGAAGGTCACCGCCGTGCGCGACGACACCCGACCCGAGCCGTACTTCTGGCTGTGCGGCTGCGGCGCCACGCGCTCGTTCCCGACCGAGGACGGCGTGTTCCCCAGCGCCTGGCGGCACACCCACCCCACCCGCCTCGACCGGCTGCGGCAGTGGGCCACCCGCCGACTGAGCACCCGCCGCGCTCACTGACCTGACGCCCTGCCTGGCCCTCGCCCACCCCGCATGGGGCCGGGCGAGGACCGGACAGGCCGCCCGGCCGCACGCACCACCCCGCCCGCGAGAGAAGGAGACCCCGTCTTGGCGAAAGCGCCGACCGTCATAGGAGTGCTCACCGAGCCCCCGGCCCCGACCTGGTGGAAAGCCAACCGCCACAAGGTCTTCGGCATCGGCGGGCTGTTGATCGGCTACCTGATCGGCACCCACCTGGCAGGCGCCCCCGAGCAGCAGCCGGTCCCGCCCCGGCCGGGCCACAGCACGCCCGCGCCCGGTGAGCACTCCACCCGCACGGCCCAAGGCCTCGCCGCATAACCCAGCCGCACCACCCGCTGCGCCCCGCCGACACCAGCACGACGTCGGCGGGGCGCAGCGCTGCCCATCGACGACTGGAGGAACTGCGCGTGCTCATCCCCCGCCCGCGCCGCCGCATCGGCCGGCCCCGTCCGCAGCGCCCCGGCCCCCGTTTCCCGCAGCGTCCCGACCGGCTGCCCGGCGCCTGGAGCCGGTGATGCCGCGCCCGAGGAAGAAGCGCCGCCGCCGCGAGGTGTTCCGGGTGCCGCGCAGCGACGACGTTCCCGGAGTACGACCGCAGCGCGTCCCCGAGGGCTTGGCCACGAGGCGGCAGTTAGCCGAGGCCCTCACATGAACGACCAGCACCAAGACGAGCGCGCCCGCATTCGCCAGGCCATGGACCGTCTCCTGGCCGGACAGGCCACGGCCTCCAACGGCAGCCTCACCGTAGTTGCCCTCGCCGTCGAAGCAGGCGTACACCGCATGGCCCTCCTCAAACGGCACACCGACCTGAAGAACGAACTCTACGAACGAGTGCGCACCGAGACCCGGCAGGTCCCGGAGGCCGAAAGACGTCTGCGGGAAACCGTCACCAAGCTCAAGGAGACCGTCGCCCGACAGAAAGCCGAGATCGAAGATCTCCGCCAGCTGGTAGCCAGACTCACCCTCGCCAGCGCCGTGCTCATCCACGACGGTAATCAGCGAACGGATTCATCCGCCGCCGACAACGTCGTGCCGCTGCGCCGACCACCAACGTGACGGCCGCCGCCGGTCGGCACTGGCGACTCTGCCCGGCCACCCGCTCCGGCGACACAATGCCCGACGGCCGCCGCCCGCAGTCGGTCCCTCTCGGCCCACTGCCCGTACGCCACTTCGGCGGCTTCGAGCCGGGCCACCCGCGTCTCGATCTCGGCCAGCTCCTTGCGCAGCAGTTCTCAGCGCGTTCTGCCAGCTGCACCCGCTGCTCGATCGTCCAAGTCACCACATCCACGATGAAGACCCCTCCCGCCGCGGAACCTACGCAACAGGCCAAGGATCTTGCCCGAGAACCGCAGATGACACCCGTGACAGGCGATCACGTGCTACCGATCTCCACCCAGACCAGCACGAGCACTTCCCCGGGACAGCACGCCAGCCCCGCTGATCAGCAGAAATCAGGTTGGCGTGGGCTCGCTGCGGAACACCCCTGCTCAAGCGGGGGCGTTCCGCAGCGAGCCGCCGTCAGAGGGTCACTGTTCACCTGATGGTAAGAGGGGTCAGCAGATCTGGCTCTGTCGGCTTCTCCCAGGGGCGCAGGTCCGCAGCAGCCGTGCGGGGCCGCCGCGCCTGTCGGCCTTCGTTGACCGGGAGGTCAGGCGGCCGACCTCGGGTCGATCTTCCAGCGCATGTTGGTGGGCGCGTTGGTTCCGGTGAAGTGCTTGAGGGTCACGTACACATCAGGGTGGGGGTAGTTCTGCGACTGCGAAGTGATTGCCCACTGCCGGAAGTTCGCTCCGGCCGGGGTGATGGTGTAGGTCTCGGAGGTGCCGTCCTCGCGGACGATCCAGTCCTGTGCCGGACCGTCGTTGCAGTTGGTCACGGTCAGCGGGCCGTTGTCCTTCGCGTTGTCCGGCACCGTCAGACAGGCCGGGGTCGGGTTCTTGATCGGTTCGGTCTGGATGACGTAGTGGTCGCCGTACTTCTGCTTGAGTCGCCAGACCGACCCCGAGCCCTCATTGGCCAGCGGCCAGGGGTACCACGCCTGGACGTACTGCGGCCGGTTCTCATTCTGAGTGTCGGTCTGCAGGTAGTAGCCGGTCGATGCGTTGCTGATGATCACCGCCTGGTTGCTGGGGGGGTAGCCGGGGCCGTTGGCTGCGGCCGGGGCGGCCGCAGCCACGCTTGCGGAGAGTGCCAAACCGAGCAGGAGAGCGATCTTGCGCATGGACGGTCCCTTTCGTCGAGCGGCATCTGCCGGGGGTATCTGTCGTCGACGTCCCTGCCCCTACGGTCGACTGCAAAAAGAGCCCGCCCCGGAATGACTCCGAATGAGGGAGGCGTGTTCGGATTGGAGTACGGCTCGACGGCCACTTCTGGATTGCGTTGCGGAGATTGTGCAGGATTCGGCCGTCGGGGCCGACAAGCACCGCCCCGGCGGTGACGTGGCCGGGCCAGGGGTTTGCGGCTGGTGAGGTCGTCGCCGTTGTCCAGAAGGCCGACGAACCGCACCGACATCCACCAGGTCGCGACCCCGAGTGCAGCGCCACCGCCTGGACGCCGGCCTACAGCGTCACCTGCCTGCACCGCGCGCTCACCGGCGGCCTGGACCACCGCGACGACATCGTCTGCGACGTCCACGGCGGCTACGACGACGTCGACCAGGAGGCCGACGACCACGCGACCGGCATGGGCGACGACCCCTACGGCCGCGCCGACCTGGAAGAGCAAGCAGTACGCCGCGGCGGTCCGCGAATGAGCCGCGCCGCCGACGGCCCGCACCCGCACCCGCTCACCCCGGCCGACCTGCCGGCCGGGGACGAGTGGTGGCACGGCTGTGGTGAGTGCCGCATCCCGGTCCAAGGCGGCGCGGCTGGCCTCGCCGCGCACCGCCACACCGTCCACGACCCCCGCCGCGACTACGGCGACCACCGCAGGCCCATCACGATCCAGCTCGACTTCTGATCCGGACCGGCACGCCGAAGGAGACCCGCTCATGTCCATGTCCGCCGCCGCGAAGGCGTACTACGACGCCCACTTCCAGGCCCTGCGCGACCACGGCGCGATGAACGCCGCCCGCCTCTGGCCGCGCCAGGCCCTGCAGTACACCACCGTCAACGGCGCCCGCCTCCTGCCGTTCCCGTCCCGGATGCCCGCCCGGTCCGTGGCCCCGGCCGTCCGCTCGGCCCTCAAGAAGCACCTGGTCCACGAGTACGACGTCACCACCCGCGACGGCTCCCCGCTGCGCATCGTCTACATCCGCCACGCCCCCGGCACCTGGTCCGGCGGCGAGGACGTCATCGACGTCTACGAGGTCCCCGCCGAGGAGCCGTCCGCGCCGTAGCCGGTGATGGTCCTCCGTGCCGCCCGGCCCCGCGCGTACGACGCAGGCCGGGGCGGTCGCGGTGGTCCCTCACCGCCGAGAACAACGAAAGGAGATGGACGTCATGACCCTGCTCCCCCTCTACGAGGTCGACGTCCCCATAAGGAACACCGCCGGCCTGCGCGGTGTGCACGTCTTCACCGGCCACGCCGACAGCCGCAGCGCCGCCGTACGGATCGCCCACGAGGTCTACGACCAGGCCGCCGCCGCGCAGCAGGCCGGGCTCGAGGTCCCCGGCAGGCGGCCGGACGGCTGGACGGCACACGGCTACCGGCCCGGCTGGGAGCTCGACTGGAAGGCGGCGACCGCCGGCCGCTGGAACGACCCGTACAGCTGGACCCGCGCCGACAACGGCGACTTCGATCTGTAGATCCGCCCCGGGACAGGCGTCCAGGCGTCCAAACCGATCGCCTGCCCCGGGCCTTCCCACCCCGTACGAGACGAGAGGGAGATCCCCAGTATGGACTCCGCCCTGCGCACACAGACCCGGTTCGGGCAGCGCGCACTCCTGCTGACGACCGCGGCCGTGCCGTTGACCGGCTGGGCCGTACACGCCATCGCCCTGCATAAGAAGATCGCTGCGAGCCGCCGCGATCCCCTGACCGGCCTGCTGCGCCGCGACGCCTACACCGCCCGCGCCCGCCGCCTCCTGGCCCGCCACGGCCACGTGGCCGTGGTCATGGTCGACGCCGACAGGTTCAAGGAGATCAACGACCGGCTCGGGCACGCGGCGGGCGACCGCGTCCTCGCGTCGATCGCGGCCCGCCTCACCGCGTGGGCGGGCCCGCGTGCTGCGGTCGGCCGGCTCGGAGGCGATGAGTTCGCCGTGGTCCTTCAGCTGCCCTCCGACCGCCGCGCTCTCCGCCTGGAGCAGCTGGTCCGGATGCTCCACACCCCGGTCGTCCTGGACGACGGCCGCACCGTTGACGTCGCCGCCTCGGTCGGTGCCGCGACCCCGGACGTGATCGGCGCACGCGACCTGACGCGCCTGCAGAGGGCAGCCGACGCCGCCCTGTACGACGGCAAGCATTCGGGCCGAGCGGTCCTGGCGACCGCCGCGCACGCCACCGTGCCGTCCCTCAACGGGCGCCGCGCGGGCAGGCCCGGCACGGCGATGTGGGGGCGAGCGGCATGAGGACCGAGACCCTTCCGCCGGCGGGCGACTGGATCCGCGGCATCAGCGTCAAGCAGCCACACGCCGCCTGCATCCTCGCCGGAGCCAAGACGATCGAGAACCGACCCCGGGCGTGGTCGTGGCGCGGCTGGCTGCTGCTGCACACGAGCCAGCAGATCGACCGCCCCGCCCTGCGCATGCCACTGATCGCACGCACGGTCCGCGGCCGCGACCTGCCGACCGGCGCGGTAATCGGCGTCGCCCGGCTGACCGACTGCCACCAGGACCCGGACGGCTCCCCGCCCTGCACCGAGTTCGCGCAGCCCGGGGCATGGCATCTGGAACTCAGCGACGTCCAGGCCCTCGCCCTGCCGATCCCTGCGCGCGGACAGCTCGGCCCCTGGCGGCCCACCGAGGATCTGGTCGACCAGGTCCTCCAGCAGCTCCCCCACCTACGGCCGTGACCACCCGGCGCCGCCACCTGCGCGCGGTGCCCACCCTGCCGGAGCAGCCCGTGGCGCCGGTTCACCTCCTGAACTGGCGCCACTACTCGCACTTCGGGCCGCCCGCCCCGTGCGCGCTGTGCGGCACCACCACCCCGCTGAGGTCCCACGCCAAAGAGCCCGCCCACAAGATCTGCGCGGAGCTCTGGAACGCGGCGCACCCCGGCGAGACCCGGTTCGTCTCCGACCCGCCCAAAGGCGGCCAGACGACCGACCACGCCTGACCTCTCCTCCAGACGGAGGCCCCCATGAGCAGCACCCAACCCGACGTCGACAACGCCCTCGCCTACCCGGAGCCGCCGGCCTCGCCGCTCTGGCACCGCCACGGCACGAAGGCCCGGCCCCTCACCCCCGAGCAGCAGCGCCGCAACCGCGAGCTGCTCGCCCTGGCACAGCGCTCCCCCCGACCCCGCTCCCCCCGCTCCACCAATACCCTGGCGGAGGCCAACCGATGAACCCCCAGACGCACCTAGCCATAGACGGCTACGTCGACGCGATCCCGGCCCCTGGCACCAGCTGGGGCACCGCCCGCTTCGACCTGATCCACTCCCCCGCCGACGCGGACCGGATCGCACCCGACACCCCGGACACCGTGTACGCCTGCACCACCGGAGACCCGCGCATCGCCGACGTGCTGCTGCGCGAGATCCAACCCGGCGACCTCCTGCGCGTCACCGGCACCCTCGTCCAGCCCGACGACCCCCAGGCCCCGGCCCGCTTCACCGTCGACGGCCTGGAGGTCCTCGAGGCCGCCCCGGCCCCCATGGTCTACGGCCTCGTACTGGAGCGGTTCGGGAACTACGTCGTCGTCTTCGACGCCGACCGCGACCAGGTCCCGGTGTTCACCGCGTCCGGCCGCTGGGTCGGCGAGGCCACCACCGCCGACGCCATCAGCGACCTCATCGACGTCTACGAGGAAGGCGGCCTCCGATGACGACCACCCTCCCCGCGCAGCGCACCGTCCTGGAACGATTCCCCGTCGGCATCGCCGCCGACTCCATCGCCCTACACCCGCTCCCGGAGCGCCACACCGACATCGAGCAGCCACGCACCGTTGTGGCCGCCACCGACGCTCCTCCTGCATCCACTACCTGACCCCGCAAGTACAGAAGGCCCCTGCTTCGGTGAACACCGGAGCAGGGGCCTTTTTGCGTTCCACGGAGCGGATGTTGTCCGCGTACAACGTCGGGGCGCCGGGCCTGCGCTCAGCCAAGATGTTGTACACGTACAACATTCACCCTCCGACCGAGCCAGGCCGCAAAGTTGTACGCATACAACTTTGATTCACCTGGCAGGCCAGGGGGGAACATACAGACGTTTCTGCGGTCCAGGTCCGCGAGGCTGATTAGCCGATGACTTCGGCCATGAGCGTCCTTGTCCACGCCGGTGTCCCAGCGCTTGAAGCTGCTGCGGGTGTGGCCATCGGGGTACGGCGACCAGGATCTGGTGCAGGGCGGGCCCGCATGGTGACCTCGGCGGTCCGTGCGGGTGCGCGAGCGATGCAGCCGCTCACGCCGTGGGCGGGCTCACCCGTGCGGGCGGCTCGTCTCCAGCAGTGACCTCCCACCACTGGCCGTCCTGGTCGCGAAAACGAACAAGGGCTTCCACGGCCTCAGGGAGTTGTCCTACATGCTGCCCGTCACGGTCGAGGAGCCATGTGGCCACCTTCATTTCCTCGTAGGGATGCAGGATGCTGCGCCTGGTCTGGGTCAGCGGCCCTCCAGGCATGTTGCGGTTCACGCTCCACGCCGCCCACGGCCCTTCCTGGAGCGCCCACACCCGCAGCAACTCCACTTCCGTGATGGAAACCATGCCGTTGTTCGTGATCGACACGACTACGGAGCCGCCGCTACCAGCGAACTCCAACTTCACCTTCTCAGCCTCTCGCAAGGCTGCCGACTCCGCTTCGGCAGCAGCCTGCTGAATACGGACCTCTTCTCGGTCCATCTGCTGCCGGGTCAGCTCGTTCGCCTGGGTCGCGGCCTCTGCCTGCTCGCGTGCATAGCGGGCCTGTTCCTTGGCAGCGTCTGCCGACCTGCGGGCGATCCATGCCTGCCAAATGCTGATGCTGGCAGCGGTCACAGACACGACAACCGCTACGAGGGCAATCCAGTCACCTTCATCCATAGCAAGGACGGTATCGACCGCCTCAGGAGTTGACCCTCTTCCCAGTGCCCGCCTGGCAAGGTCGAGTGGCCCAGGTGGTGCAGCAGGCCGGTGTCGAACTCCGCCTTATCTTCGCTCGGTAGCCCCGCCTCGCTTCCGCCCGGCAGGTGCCAGCCCGAGACCAGGGGCACCAAGGTCGGTACGGCGTAGCACTTGCTCCCCAACGGTGAGCCTGTCACCGCAGGCCGCAGGGGAGCAAAGTTGTACGCGTACAACTTTGCGGATCGACTCGGCCAGAGCGTGAATGTTGTACACGTACCTCGAGCCAGGTGCTGGAAGCCATAGAGGCATCTTGCCGCTGCGGGCTGGCAGGGGATGGGAAACGGGCTGGGATGTTGTACGCGTACAACATCCCAGCCCGTGAGTGACAGCGCCCGTACGGAGTCAGGCGTCCACTTTGCTGTCTGCTCGTTCCATCAGACGTTCGGCGAGCTCCATCAGCTCCTCTGCGGACAGGTGATCAGCCAGAGCCTCAGCAACCTGATCCACACTGCCAACCTCGATCACCGCCCGCGTCGGCGGTACAGCGGAACGCCCTTCCTTGTTCTGCACCGGCACGGTCGACTGCTGGCCGACAGCACCGGTCTGCTGCGGAGCAGAAGACTGCCTGGTGTTGGGCTCCTTACCAGCGGCCACGTCACCCGCCCCTACGACCGGCGTGGGGGAGCCGGAAGTTTTCTCAGCGGCGTCTGCGACAGGCGGCTCGAGTGCAGGGGCTTGTCGATCCGTCCGCTCTACGGCGTTCTCGGTGCGGCTTCGTGCCTCGGCAAGGAGGGCCCGTTCTGCCTCTCGCTCCGCAGACTGCGTTGCCTTCTCCTGCTTCAACACCTGCAGCAGCTCCGCTGCGGACAGGCCCTGATTGTCTCTGACGTGCCGGACGAGGAAGCGCCCGTCGCGCTCCGGAAGGTCACCGGAGCTGAGCATCGCCTGAATCTCTTCGGGGAGCTCAAGCAGAGACAACTGATGCGTGACCCAAGAACGGTCCTTGCCCAAGTGGTCCGCAGCGCGGGCACGAGCTCCCCGCTCCGACTCCTCAGCACACACCGCAACGAGCTCATTGATACCGCGGGCTCGCTCGATGATGTCGAAGTCCGCGCGGTCCAGGTTCTCCTTGAGGAGATGGTTTATGAACGTCTCGCGCGAGGCCGCCAGCTCGTCACGGACGACGAAGTCCAGCGCTTCCAACCCGACCTGGCAGGCACTGCGGTAGCGGCGCTCCCCATTGACGAGGACGTACCTGGCACCGCCGACGTGATCTTCATGATCAGGCCACAAGGTTAGGTAGACATCACGCGAGACAGCCACGCACGCGGCCAACTGCGCCGCCCGCAGTTCCTCGCCGAAACGAGCCAGTTCCACCGTGGTGCCGAAGTTGCGCCGGGGGTTGAGCGGCGTGGGGGAGACATCGACCAGTTGCAAGCGCACAAGCTCGTAGTTCGGGATGTCGCCCTGGGTGACGGCTTTCGCCCGGCCTCGCGCGCTGCGGCCACGCGGCACATTCCCGAAGGAAGATCCCGTGCCCAATCGATCGGCGGCCCTCATCCGTTCACCGCCAGGGCGATCGTGCGCAAGACCTCGGACTGCTCGCAATCAGGTGCGGAAGTCAACAGCGGTTGCTTAAGACGGGCGGCTTCACGCTGCTCCTTGCGCTCTGGGATAACACCGAGGACCGGCGGGTCTCCGATGGCCTTCCAGCTGTCAAGGGAGGAGGTGGCGATGTAGCCCTTGCGGCTGTCGTACATGTTCACGATGAACCCGAGCTTGGAGATATCGATGTCCAGGTCGGCGGTCAGGTCCTCGATCTGGTCGAAGAGCATGTCGTAGGCGTCTGCGGAGGAGTCCTCGGCCAGGACAGGGATCAGCACGCCGGAAGCGCTGGGCTGCTCGCCGTCACGAGTGCGGCCGTAGTACAGAGCGGTGTCCATGGAGTAGCCGAGGCTGGGCGGGCAGTCGATGACGATGTAGTCGAACTCGCTCTCCAGCGGCTCAAGCGCCTTCTCTAGGGCCGTCTCTTTGATTCGCACGTGGCGAGTGGTGGCCAGCTTGGCGTCCAGCAGGAAGGCGTCCTTGCAGCCGGGCAGCAGGAAGAGCCGGCCGCCGAAGCTTCCCTCCTCTATCGGGACGAGGAGGTCGCGCAGCTTGCCCTTGCCTTCGCCCAGCATGTGCTTCGCCAGGCTCGGGTCGTCGATGTCGAGCATCGGGTATCCGAGCTGCTTGGTCAGGTGGCACTGGGGGTCGAAGTCGATCAGCAGGACGCGTTGGCCGGCTTCCGCGAGTGCCTCGGCGACGCCGGCGGACGTCGCGGTCTTGCCGACGCCGCCCTTCTGATTGCCGAAAATCAGGCGGCGGGCGCCGGTCGTGCGAGGGATGCGACGAGGGGAAGGGTGCGAGTCCAGCCACAGGCGGATCGACTGGGCGATGCCCTGATTGAAGGCAATGCCGCGCGACTTGCAGTCCTCCTTGAACTCCCCGTACAGCCCAGAGGGAAGGTAGGTGGCGAACGAAGCGCCACCTGAGGTATCCACCTGCGCACGGGGCGAGTCTTCGGTTCGCCAGGCGTGGACACCTTCGGTGACGGCATCCTTGATGTCCACGCCCAACTCTGCTGCGCGGACCTTGAGTTCCTGCCGAAGTGCAGCAGGCAACTTGGCAACTACCTTTTCCCGGTCATCGGGGCTGTAGGGGGCGGTCATGGGCGGTACCTTACTCACCTTGCGTGTGAGGGCAAGGCAACACCCCCGGGTCGCAGAGAAGGCCCGGGTTACCGCTGCGGTCTGAGAGCTAGAAGTGCGTCGTCCAGCCTGATGTCCCAACCGCTTCGGACCTTGACTGGTTTCGCCCCGGTAAGTCCGGCCAGAGGGTCGGTCAATGCGGACACGAGGTCTTCCTCAAAGGGGTAGGAACCCCATTCGAGCTCCCACCGTGTGCCGTTGCCCCACAGCCGACGTGAGACTGTGCGGTTCGCACTCGGCCGCTCCCGGCTGAATGGGTCGTCGGTGAAGCTGCCCACCGCCCAGGCTCCTGCCGGATCCCTCAGGCAAAGACGTACGAACAGCCCTAGCTCCAGCGCATCACCTCGACCAGGCCCTCCGGCCGGCCACTGCCCTCGAACATGGTGAGACTCGATGACACGGCGCGCACCGGCTTGATCGAACTGCGATTCTCTACCGGCATGCATCGCGCATTCGCCCAGTAGCACCAGCAGTACGCAGAGATCGTTGAGCGTGTCCGAAGGATCCAGCAACAACACAGCACTGACGCGCGCCGCTGCGCAGCATTCGCACGACGTCCTCAGGCGCCCGCGCCGGGCAGTAGCGGCATCGCTTCCTTCCACTCGCCGGGGTGGAGCTGGTCGCAGCCGACGGAGCACCAGCGGCCCTGGATGTCCTCTCGTTGCGGAAGGGCGACTGGGCGCTGAGGACCAGGTACACCAACTCCGTGGTGGGTGTGTGGCAGAAAGCGCAGGCGATTCCGGTCCTTGTCGTATGCATGGGCGGCGGACTGTGCACACACCGGCGGCTTACCGTCTCGGGCTGGCGTCGCGGCCCGCCTGGCGGGCGCTCCGGTAAAGATCTGGTGATGCCCTCCCGCCCGACGGGAAGGACCTCGGATCACGCTTCTGCGCAGGTCAGCGCCGGGGTTCCATGGGCCGATGATTAGCATGTCGCCAGTTCGCCCGGGGGCCGGGGTGCGTTACCTCTTCCGTGGCGTGATGGTCGGCGACGGCCACCGCCGGGCGGGCACGCCGCTGCGCGCCGCCCAGGACGAGGCCGGTGTCCCGCCCGGCGTGTGGAAGGGCCGGGGCCTGGCCGCCCTCGGTCTCAAAGCCGGGGATGTGGTGACCGAGCGGCAGGCCGAACTGCTCCTGGGGGAGGGCCGGCACCCGGACGCCGACCGGATCGAGCGCGAGTTCCTGGCGCAGGGCAAGAGCCCGGCCCGCGCCCGGCGGGCGACCGTGCTGGGAAGGCCCATCGAGCACAACCAGTCGGCGAAGACCGACAAGGCCAAGGAGCGCACTCCCTGGCTGGCCTTCGACCTGGTGTTCCGGCCCCCGCCGACGGCACACATCGCGTGGGCCCTGATGGACGATGAGCACCGCCTCGTGCTGGAGCTGTGCGACGACATCGCCCGCGACAAGACGCTGGCGTGGGTGGGGGAGTCGGTCGCGGAGATCCGCTGGAAGGCCGGCGGCAAGCAGCGGGCCCGGGTCAAGGACGGGCTGATCGTCGCGGTCTTCCGGCACTACGAGTCACGCGCCACGGAATCGAGGCCGCTGCTTCACGCGCACGCGGTCGTGTCGATCCGCGCCCGGCGGCCGCACGACGGGAAGTGGGGCAACCTGTCGGCGGACTCGCTGATGACCCACATTGTCGCGGCCGACACCCTCTACACCCTGTACTTCATGGAGGAGGTGTCCGCCCGGCTCGGGTGGGCGTGGGAGCCGCGCGAGGTAACCTCGGGCCGCCGTCCCGTTATGGACATCGCGGGCATCGACCGGCGGCTCATCGGCTGGCAGTCGACCCGCCGCCAGCAAATTGAGGACGCGCTGCCCGTCCTGACTTCCAGGTACGAGGAACGGCAGGGGCACGCGCCGGGGGAGCGGGCCGCCTACGCGCTGGCTTGCCAGGCCGCCGACCAGACCCGCCCGCCCAAGCGCACCGAGCTGCTGTCGCTGACCGAGCTGCGGACGCGATGGCGCGCTTCGGCGATCCGGGCGTTCGGCGCCTGCACCGTCTACCGGCTCGCAGAGCGGGCGCGGGCGGCGGCCGCGACCGTGTGGGCGCGTGTGCGGCCGGTGGTCGATGTCGTCCTGGCGGCTGTCGACGTCGTCGCTGTGGTGTACGTGATGCGCGGCGCTTTCGCGCGCCACCACCTGCTCGCCGAAGCGCGCCGCCACCTCTCCTACGTCCTGCGCGGCCAACCCCACGAGCCGGGCCTGGACGAACGAATCGTGCAGACGGTCGTCGACGACTACACCCGCCCCGTCGGGCGCGGCCGGAAGCTGACCGCCGATCTGCGTCCCCTGTACCCGGGCGACACCGAGGACCAGGCCGTGCTGCGCCCGCTGACCCGCAGCCGCATGGCGGCCCCGTACGAGAGGGCCCGCCTCGTCGCCGGCGCCCTGGCCGCCCGGGTCCGCGCCGCGCGGCGAGCGGAGCGCCTGAGCTCCCGCCCCCGCCCGTACGCCGTCGCCGTGCCTGCCGCCTCGAGGTCGTACCCGCGGCCGTTCCGCGCAGGCCGGAAAGACGGCCGCCTCCTGGAGCCGGAGACCGGCGTCGACACGGTGGAACGGACGCTCCAGACCCTCGAAGCCGCCGCCGCGAAGGTGGCCGCCACGCTCCAGGACAGCCAGCGGGCACGCGAAGCCGCCCACGGCCCCCGCCCGCAGCCCACCCCGGCGACGGCCCCGCAGCCGCACACCCAGCAACCCGGCACCCAGCACACGTCAGGCCGAACCACCAGAGGAGTCACGTGAACACCCCCGAAGAACGCCCCAATCCCGACGACGCGCTCGCCCGCGCCCGAGCCGCTCGCAAGCAGATGGCCGCCGCGCTCACCGAGTGCCAGGAGCCGGACCCCGACGAGCCCCTGGGATGGCAGCCGATCTGGAAGCGCCCCCGGAAGCCGAAGTCGAAGGCCGCGAAGAAGGAGGAACTGCGCAAGCAGCGCAAGCGACTCCAGGAAGCCGCCAAGCACCGCCTCGCCGCGAGGAACTCGCGCCGGCCTCGCGCCCGGCAGAACCGGATCGGCAACGCCGCCGCGCGCCGCGACGCCCGCGCCCTGTCCCGAGTGCGGCACTCCAACGCCTGGCTGTGGTGACGATGCCGGGCACCATCCACTGAGTGGAGTCCACCCGATGTCGCGCATCGCCACCGGATGCAGAACATCGAGTGGGTTCCACTCAGTGGGCTCCACCCGATGGACTCCACCGAGTGGAGCCCACTCCGGTGCGCCGGACGACGATGGACTCCACCGTGGTGCGCACCGCACCTGGTGCGCCGCACCACCCGACGATGCCGGACACTCTCGCGCGCACCCGACGCTCCGCACCGCACGGTGCGCCCACCCCTTGACCAGAGGCGGCCGGGGGCGTGCGACCCCCTTGTCCGGCTCCGCTACACCCCCTTGTCCAGCTCTGCTACCGAGGACGTTTCTCCTTGACCTCGCCGGTTTCGGCTGGCGATCAGGTCGCGGTCAAGGGGGTCTGTGATAGAGGAGCTCGCCCGGCCGTGGCGCGCCCCCGGTGCGGTGCGTTGGCGCGGTGGAGCGCACCACGGTGGCGCGGTGCGGTGCGGGTGGAGCGCACCACGGTGGTGCGGTGCGCCGGATGCGCCTCCATCGCCTGCTTCATCCCCGCGGCCTCCAGCTGGCGCAGGACGCCAGCGACGTCGCCGTGGTCCTCGGTGAGGATGTTCTCGGTGAAGCGGACGATGGTGTCGGCCATGCCCAGCTCGGCGGTGACGGGGATGAAGACGCGCGCGGCGACGTCCAGGAGCAGCCGGTGCAGCTCCGGGCCCGTGTCGTCGGCAATCGCGCAGGCGGTGTCGATGTCGTCGGCCTGCATCGCCCGGATGTAGGCGAAGGCGGCGGCGACGTCGTCCAGCTCCATCGGAGCGAGCGGCGTGGTGACGGTGTTCTCGGGCATGACAGCTCCTCACGTACGGGCCGCCTCGCTGATCGTGGCGGCCTCAAGAGGAGCCTCCGGCGGTGGCCCTGTGGACAGAGGCCGGTGCTCGGGAGGGAGAGCTCTCCCTCCCCGCCGGACCCGGCAACTTCAAGGGGCGCGTGTGGTGCTGGTCACGAACAAATCGCCCCGGACAAGGCGTTTCTGAGGCATAGAAGACACCGATCGGTGTTGAGCGTCAGACAGCGGACAAGGGGGTCTTCCCGACGGTGGCTCCGGCCCGTGCGCACATCGGCGTGCGGGCCGGACGCTCACCGTCCCGGCCAGCCGGCCGGAGGAATCGAGGACACCGTGCCCGCCGACTTCACGCCCGACCCCGCCCGTGAACCGCAGGAGACCGACGACCAGGAGCCCAGCGAGGACCTGGACCAGGTGCCGTCGGCCCCCTCTACGGGCCCCTCCATTGCCCCCTCCACGGCCTCTTCGCCTGCCAGGCGCGTACCCGCAGGTCAGCCCCGGCAGAACAGGACCCCCGGCACGTTCGACAACCCTTCTAAGTCTCTGAAGCAGACATGGAAGCCAACCCACACCAGGAAGAAGGAAGTGCTGAAGGCTCTCGGGATCTTCCAGAGGGCTACCGCTGAACACCTGTGGCGGATGCTGCGCCCCGGAGACGCACACGACCGGTGCACGAGGGACACCCTCAACGCCCTCAAGGACGACGGGAAGGTCCGGGTGGAGACGCGGCTGGAGTCGAACCACCAGCTGTGGGTGCTCACCGAGCGAGGACACAAGGAAGCCAAGCAGCTGCTGCCGGGGAACGTCCGGGTCTCCGCGCTGCGCAAGCTCGAGTTCGACGACGACGGCGAGCCGGTCACCGGCGAGGGCTACGACGAACACGCCGCCGCCGTCACGATGACCGCCGCGGTCCTCACCGGCGCCGGGTATGGCACGCCGCTGTCCTGGCAGACCGAGATCGCCCACCGCCTCCCGTACGGCTACACCCAGTACGCCGACCTGACGATGCGCGCCCCGGACGCCGGAGTGCCCGCGATGCTCCTGGAAGTCGACCGCGTCAACGAGCCCGTCGACGAACTCGTGGACAAGCTGCGCCGCTACACCGACTGGTTCGAGCTCCTGGCACCGAAGGCCGACAAGGACCGCGAGAGGGTGGCCCGCGCTTTCGGGGGAGCGAGGGTGCACGACCTCCGGCTGTGGTCGCGGATCTACCCGGCGACCGGGCGCGAGGGCTACGTGCCGGTGGCTTTCGTGTTCACGGGCAAGACCGCCGCGCAGCGCGAGAGCCGGATGCGGCGCCTGGAGCAGAGCGCCCGCCGCTACTTCGCCGGCACCCAGTACGCGGGCGGGGGCATCACGGCCGTCGACTACCACCAGGCGGTGCCTGTGGTCGTCACCGAGCTGGAGCGGATCACGGCCGATCCGGATGGGGCGGCGGGGAAGGTGTGGCGCAGGCTCGGGCGTGATGAGTGGCAGACGCTGGGCGAGGCCCTGGACAACCCCGACGGTGACCGGCTGTACGTGGTGCAGGCAGAGCAGTCCCGCAGGCGCCAGAAGGAGCGTGAAGCCGCGGCCCGCGAGGCGCAGCGGCCCGTGTGCAGGCGCTGCGGAGCGAAGTTCACCGACGACCGCTGGGACTCGATCCGGCACTACCCGGCGGAGCAGCACCGCGATCTCTGCACGTCGTGCCTGCACGAACACTGGGAACAGGTGCAGGCGGAGCAGGCCGCGCGGCGCCAGGCGGAGGAAGCCGCGGCGCGGGAGGCGGCCGAAGCGGAGGCGAAGAAGGGCCGCGGCCTGTTCGGGCGTCGCCGGTAGGTGCGGCGGGGGCGGGGGCAAGTCACCCTCGGATGGCGGCTTGCCCACCCCGGACGGGATGGGCTGAGGTGGGCACGCCGGGCCGGGCCAGACGACCTCGGGCCGGAGAGGGGATGCGGTGCGCGGATTCGAGACGGGCCAGACGGTCGTACGCCGCGATGTCCACCGGTCGGGACGGGTGTGGAGTGAGCAGGCGCTGCGCGTCGTCGACGACACCGGCGAGGCGCTGGTGACCGCGTGCGCACCCGGCGCTCAGGCTCGGTGGCCGGCCCTGTACGCGCAAGCCCGCGCGCAGGGAGACCGGTCGGTGCGCACGGAGGCGTTCGACGCGATGGCGACGGGGGAGTGGGAGCTCGCGGGCGCGGTGTGGCAGGAGACCGACCTGCTGCTGTGGAAGCCGCCCACGTCCTGGTTCAGCGTCAACGCCTTCTTCGTCCCCGACGGGGACGGGCGCCGACTGCGGAACTGGTACGTCAACTTCGAGCACCCCACCCGCCGCACCGAGGCCGGGTTCGACACCCTTGACCTGACCGTGGACCTGGTCGTCGCGCCCGACCTCACCCGCTGGGAGTGGAAAGACGAAGACGAGTACACGCACGTGCGACGCCTCGGCATCGTCTCCGACACCGAGCACCGGGCCGTCGACGCCGCCCGCGGCGAGGTCCTGGCGATGCTCACCGAACGCTCCGGCATCTTCGCGCAGGCGGAACGGTGGGCGGCCTGGCGGTGGGATCCTGCCTGGCCCACGCCGCGCCTGGCCCGGCCGGTCGCCGCGACGCGACGCTAACGGGGCCGGTGCTCTATGTTCCCGCCCGCTCGGTCCCGCGACCGCGTCTTTAACCGGGAGACCAGCGCGGCCGGGCAGAGAGGACCGTCACCATGACCTTCATCGAGCCCGGCTTGTACGTACGCAACGGCTTCGCCGAAGGACCGCTCGCCGACGCCGCGCTGTCCCGCGCGACCCGCGCCGGGCAGTTCCTCGACGAACTGCAGGAGCAGGCGCCCACGATGACCGACGGCCAGCTGCGCGACGGCGTGTACCGGGCGCTGCGCCGCTTCACCCAGGAGCAGCCGCGCACGTGCCAGGTCGACAGCATCACCGCGCTGATCCGCCGCGGGGTGCGCATCGACTGGCCCGCCTCCGGCCGTCTGCCCTGCGCCTGACGCCCGTCCTGCGGGAGGGCACCCCCGCACCCTCCCGCAGGACGGGACAGGCCGGCCTGTCGGTCGCCGCCGGCCTTCCGCTGTCGGCGGTGGCTGGGAGGCTGGCCGGATGAACGCCGATGACGAGCAGCTGTTGCGCGGTCGGGTGTACGGCCACGACCACGACGACTCCCACCCCGGCCCGCTGCCGCACCAGACGTACGCCGTACTGGTCGGCGGCCCGCTGGACGGGCTGCTGCTCGACATCACGGGCTGGCGGCCGGAAGAGATAGACGACGGCGTCGCCCTGATGACCGAGCTGGGGCGGTGGCCCGGCGGCCGGGCGCTGTACGACCCGCGCCCCGACGATCCGCGCCCGGCCGCTGGCCCGGGTGTGGTGTGCCGCTTCTACTACTCCGGCGACACACCCTGACCCCGGCCGCCGGCACCCGCGCCCGGCCCGCCCTCGGTCAGCTGGGCGGCGGTGTTCTCGATCCATAGCAGCGTCCACTCGACACCGGAGCGCACCCGGGCTCCGCGCTGTCATAGCGGCCTTCGGCGTCGGCGCGGATGTTGGCGGCGAGGACGCGCAGGTCCTTCTGCAGTCCCTGCTGCTTGACCGTGTCCATGGCCTGGATCATCTCGTCGGTGATGTCACCGGGTCGGAGCGCACTCATCGTCCCACCCTGGACGATCGCCCCGGCTGATGGCCATACCGTGGGGACACCAAGCTGGGTGCCGCTGCGGCAAAGCCCTGGTCACCGCGTGATCTTCCGTGGCAGGCTCGTGCCCTTCCAGGCGGAGGGAGCAAAAAGATGAAGAACGGCTTCGCAGAGACGCCAGGCGAACTGTGCCCGGACTGCACAGCGGGCCCCGCCCGGGAGAACGTCCGCGTCGCGGGCGGCACGCCGTACGAGATCTGGCACACCTCCGACTGTCCGGAGTGGACCGTCATGCAGATCAGCTTGGAGGCAGGCTCCCGGCGTATCAAGGAACAGGACGAGTGGGCCAAGGAGCTCTTCCCGACCGTGCACGAGCGGCTGGAGCAGGCTGCCGAAACCCTGCCGCCGGACAGTCCCGCCCAGCCGTTCGTCGACGCCCTGACCGAACTGGTCCAGGCGCAGGCCGACACCACCGGCTTCGTGGTCCTGCACCAGTGGGTGGAGATCCTGGAGCGCCACTTCCCGCCCCAACTGCCGGACCCCGAGCACACCACCGAGTAGCGGCGGCCGCGAAGCCCTGCCATGCACGGACACGGACCGGAGCGTTCAGGCGGCGTCGCCGTCGCCGGCCGGAAGCTGAGGCCGGCGGATCCGCTCACGTTCGACCTCGGCAGCGATGACCGCGCGCTGCGTCTCGCCACGCTGCTCGATGGCAGTCCGCTCCGTCGCGCCGCGCTGCTCGATGTGCGCCTTCGCCACCCGCCCGGCCACCGTGACCGCCGTGGCGACGGGCACGGCCGTGGCCAGGATGCCCGGCCAGGCGGAGCCGGTGAGGGAGTCACCCGGCTGGAAGTCGGTCGACGGAACATCAGGCTCGTCTGTGCTCATAGCCCTCATCGCCGCCGCACCGGCGACGGCACACGTCGACCCATTCGCCATGACGGCGGCGGAAGGGACGGCCCATTGTCAGATCCCCTCCGTAGGCTGGTCGCGAGGTACTTGCGACAGGAGGGGCAGCGTGGCCCGTAGCGGAAGCAGTAAGCGAGACATGGATAGATGGGCGAAGGGCCTCGTCAGCGACATGAATAAGAGCCTGGAGCGGGCTGCCCGGCGAAACCCTTCCCGCGTTCCGGTTCAGGTAGAAGCTTCCACCGCTGACGGCGCGCTCGCCCGCTACGAGCCGATCGAGAGCAGCGCTTACCTGGCACAGGTGATGCTCTGGCTTGACGCCCAGACCTCAGGTGGCGCCGGCATCGGCCAGCTCGAGCAGGCGTTCCCGGAAGGCCCTGTTCTCCTCGCTCTGCAATTGGAACAGCGGGGCTTGGTGAAGCTCCTGCGCGCCGCGTCTGGACCCATGGCTATGCACCTCAGCGATGAAGGCCGTGTTGAGGTGCATCGGCTGAAGCAGCTGCAGCAGGACCGCGTCGCCAGGCTCCGCTACACCATGGACGCCTTCCTGCGGTGGCTGTTCAACACCGCCGAGTCGCCCACCGACCCGTCCCTGTTCCTGGCGACCCCCACCGCGTACTTCGCCGGTGCCGCAGTCTCCGGGACCGACCTGCACCAGGCGCTCGCCTACCTGGCGGAGCACAACCTCATCAAACGTATCGACACCGACCCAGCCACGGTCGCCATCACCCCCGAAGGCGTCAGCTGCGCCCTGTCTGGAGGAACCGTGCAAGACCACACCAACGCGGCGCGCACCGGCACCACGTACAACAACTTCCTGCCGAACGCCAAGGGCGTCATCATCGGCGAGCAGCAGCACTTCACCCAGAACAACACCGACGGCGTCGACCCGACGCTGTTCGTCCAGCTGGCTGGGTACGTCGGACAGATCAGCCCCACACTGGGCATGCCCGAGCCGGAGCGTGTGGAGCTGGAGCGCGTCGCCCAGGACCTCCACGACGAAGCGACCTCGGAGAACCCCGAGCCGGGCCGCCTGCGGCAGTTCACCACCCAGCTCAAGGACAAGCTCCTGGAGGCCGGCACCACCATGGCCGCCGCGATGGGCGTCCAGATGGCTGAGCAGGCCCTCGGAGCGCTGGTGCAGTAGCGCCTCGCCGTACAACGCCACGGAGCCCCAGGAGGGTCTGCCCTCCCGGGGCTCCGGCCTTCGTGGACGCTTCCAGCGAGCGACGACGTTTCCCTACGCCGCCCAGTCGAGTCCGAGTTCGGCGAGCGCCTGGAGCTTGTCGGCTGTGAGCCTCTGGGCCTCGCTGTTGACCAGGGACTTCGGGGTGCGGCTCAGGACTGGGGTCGCTGGATCTGCCAGTGGGTGACGTTGGCGTTGCCGCGGTTGAGGTAGGCGTTGGTGTCGACGTCGTACTTGGCTCCGGTGGTGGAGCTGACGTCGTTGGTTTCCAGGAAGCCCCCGCGGCCGTGGTAGGTGTTCCACAGCTGGACGGTGTCGTTGAAGCGTACGAGGCCGTCGCCGGGGTTGGAGGTGAGGTCGAAGATCTGCCAGCGGCTGCTGTTCTCGTCGCGGTCCTTGCCCCAGGCGGTGATGACGTCGTAGAGGCCGCCATACTGCTTCTGGGTGTTGCTGGCCGGGCCGTTGATGTCCAGGTAGCCGCCGGTGCCGTTCTCCGCCAGGTTGCGCAGGTAGACGACGTCGCCGCTCTTCACGGGCGAGCCGACGGCCTGGCAGGACCCGGAGAGGATCTCCCACGTGCCGGTGCCGCCTCCCCGGGTGGCGGTGGTGGCCGTGTTCACCAGCAGCCGGCCCCCCGGCGCGCTGGAGGTACCGTTGGTCTCCAGGAAGCCCCCGTCACCCTGGTACAGGTTCTGCAGGTGGATCCGGTCCCCGTAGTGAAGTTCGTTGGCCATCGCTGACTCCCCTTTCTGCGAGTGTCCTGGCCAGGGCCGCTCCTGCGACGCAGGAGCGAGCTGATCCCGGCCCCGACAATGCTTCTGGCACTCGCCACCGACACGCCCGGACGCACCGGATGATCCACACCTTCGGGGATGAAATCATCAGGAACTGTTTCGAGCCCCGGACGGCCCGCATCACCGCCGACAGCACTCTGCCGCACCCCGCACGGGACCGCCTCACAGAACCCCTCCCGGCCGCCACATAGCCCGAGGGGGAGCAGCCCGGGATCCCAGCGCCTACACGCACTCCAGTGCGATGCCGCCGACCCGGGACAGCGAAAGACCCCGGGCCGTACAAAGCGCCCGGGGTCGGCCCGACAGCGCCAGGATGCCGCCCAGTTGAGCCCAAGGACGGCCAGCTGCCAGTTATCGACCGTTGGCGTCACCGGGAGGCTGCCCGCCAATCAGTCAAGATCCACGATGCCCAGGTCGAGGGCGGCCTCAGCGTGCACCACGTCGACGACGACGGGGAGACGGAACCGTGCGCCGAACGACTCGCCATCGTCCGGTGCGGCGTTGGCGGCGGGGGCCGCAAAGCTGAGGGTTGCGACGGCGAGGGCAAGGGCTGCGAGAACGCGCTGTGTTTTCATCACACGTGGTCAACGACGAGAGCCCGCGACGGGAACGCCCGCCGCCCACCGGTTTCCTCTGAGTAGGTGTTTTTGATCCCTGGCCGCGAGGTGTTGCCGGCGGAACCTGGCTCTCCCGCTTCCGCAGGTGACTGACCTGTGACAGCGAACCTGAGCCGAGTGACAGTGAACTTGGACGGATGGTGGTTTGTGACAGCGAAGATGGACCGCCGCAGGTCAGCAGCATGGTGAAGCACTGCTCCGTGGCAAGCTGACGGATGGGCAGCGGATGCTGCCGGCCGGCCCTCACTAACCCGTCTCAGCGAAGATTGATGATTCGATGCCGCCCTGCCCGACCCGGCAGGGCGGGCGAACACCGGCCCTCGGGAAGAGCGCTACCCCTTCAGCGTGTGCCAGCTGAACTCGAGGATGGTGTCGTTGTAGTCGCTGTCGTCGCCGTTCTCAGCGGCGACCACGGTCTTCGACCTGATCGAGATCGGCCACGGGCGGCCGGCCCCCCGCGAACGCAGCGCCCAGGAACGCCTGCGCAACCGCACCGGCCTGGTGTGTTCCTACGTCAACGACTTGCATTCCTTCGCGAAGGAGACCGCGGACCGCGATCCGCTCAACATCGTCACTGTCCTCGCCCAGGAGCTGGACCTTGACATGGGTAGCGCGGCTGCTGCCGCAGCCGAGGAATTCGACAAGGAACTGCGCCTTTTGGAGGAAGACTGCCGGGAGGTACGAGCGGAATTTCCCACGGACAGTACTTTCTCGGTCACTGGGGGACTTCTGGACTGGGTGCACGGCAACTCGGCTTGGACCGGTATGTGTGCCCGCTATCACCCCAGGCGGTAGGGACGGTTTACGCCGTCGGCAAGCCGGCCCGGCGTCGACCGCGGCACCTGGCACACCGAGGCCCGCGTCACGGCTGCGTAGCCGGCGGCGGTCGCGTACATGGCGAGGACTTTCGGGCAGCGGCAGCAACGGAGTCCGATAGCGCAGATCACCCGGGCTGATCATCTGCCTCGTGTCTCTGACCGGGCAGGTAACCGACCATCCGGCCCCGCAGGCCTCCCGGTTTCCCTGGGCGGCATCCATCCCAAGTCCCGCAGGTCAGTCTCGCCCGGCAGTCTGATGGGCGGGACCTTGATCTTTTTGATGCCCCCGGGATCCGGCCCCGACCTAGGCACAAATTGAGCCAAATGTCTGGCTAGAGAAGGCCGGATGGGTGTTGACGGCTACAAGAGGGGTCGGGCACTTCTAGCGTGCGGCTATGGAAAAGTTCACGATCACTCACGAGCTTCGCGGCGCTGCGCCCGAGGCTTGGGTACTGCTTCTCGACGACGAGTTCGTGGGGGAGGTGTACCGCCAGGATCTGGGCTATCGGCAATGGGCCGTAAGTGAGCGCACGGAGGACTCCGGCAAGACCACGCGCAAGGTGCTGATGACGCCGAATCGCAGCATGCCCGGCCCGGTGGCGAAGGTGTTCGGCTCCGACTATCAGGAGAGTGAGCACAGTGTGTTCAGCCCGTCCGCCCGGGTATGGCAGTGGAATCGGGTGTCCTCCACCATGGCGGACAAGCTGCGCCAGGAAGGCCTGGTGCGTATCGAGGAGGCTGGAGCCGGCAGTCGGATGGTCATCCAGACCGTGATCGAGGCGAAGATCTTCGGTGTCGGACCGCAGGTGGAATCCACTTTCAAAAAGGCGTACCGGGAGGAAGCAGACACCTTCGCGGTGTCCCTCTCTAAGAGACTGGCCGCAGCTCAGGGCTAGAGAGTCAGACCAAAGACGGCCCACCCGCTGCTGCCCGCCGGGCCCCGCCTCAGCGGGCCCGGCGGCTTAGAGGGCCAAGCACTCTGCGGTGCCTCGGCCGGCTCGGCGGCGAGACGGGCTCGGCGGCCGGCCGTGGGCTGCGCTGGGGGAGTGGCGGGGCGCGGCCGGTGCCCAGGACACGACGTTCGTTCATCCGTCCATTCTCCCGGTTCCGCCGAATCCTGCATTCCATTTTGGAGTGTTCGGAGTAATATCCGGCTCGGCTGGATAAAAGGATTTCGGCAGCGCTGGAATTATTCAGATTCGAAATTTAATAACCCCCGAGAATCGTCCGGGAATCGCGCCATCCCATAAGCCTCGGAAATTTTTCCGCAGAGAATTCTGACGATGGATGAGATGTGAGGCCGGGGTTCGTGGTTCGACCGGCGGCCGACGTCTGGTATCCGGTCAGCAAGATGAGCGCGGTCTTGGAGGTGCTGTAGTCGAAGGCCCTCTCCAGAGCGGGGAAGTACTCCAGGATCTGCGCGCGGAGCCGGTTGATCGCCCGGGTACGGTCGGCGGACAAATCCATGCGGCGGCCGGTCAGGATCTTCAAGTCGACCGCGATCTCGCTGGTCTCCTTCAGTGGCTGGAGGTCGCGGCGCATGCGGGCCTGGTCGGCGATGACGAAGGCGTCCTTGGCGTCGCTCTTGCCGTCCCCGCGGTAGGAGCCCGAGGCGTGGTGCACGGTCCGGCCGGGGATGTAGAACAGCCGCTGCCCGTGGTTGACCAGCAGCGCGATCCACAATGCGGCGCCGCCGGCGTTGAGGTCGGCCGCCCAGGTGACGGGGTCGCCGTCTGCGAGCTGCAGGACATCACCGAGCAGCTGCAGCAGTTCGTCCTCGTTATTCGGCACCCGTCGCGAGAGCGCCTTGGTGCCGTCCGCATCAATCACGGTGCAGTGGTGTTCGGCCTTGCCCGCGTCCGTCCCGGCCCACAGTTCGGGCACCAGGTCCTCCTATTACGTCGTGTTTGCGTGGGGCTCCCACAGACGACCTCGCCGACGTGTCCATACAAGCGATTCAGTTCGCGCATCCCAATTAGCGGTCGAGTCGTCGTGGGGCGCTGGGCGGCCAATCCTCCTGAGCCATAAGGACGGCTGAGTCACGTGAGCCATGCCCGGCGCCCCTGGGCGTCCTGATCCTACGAATGACCATGACCAACCCACGAGGAAAGGTATGGAGTCACGCGCCGTACTCCCTCCAGCTCCTCGGCCTGTGGCGGCTGTGACCGGTGAGGGGAGGGACACCACCGATGAGGCGTGATGTCCTTCCCGCAGCGTCAGGGCGGCCCAGGGCTCCTGGGCCGCCCTGGACAGGGCCTCAGCCGAGGCGGAAGTGCTGGTTGTTGCCTTCCACGCAGTCGTACTGGATCAGCGTGGTGTCGTTGTCGTTGCTCGCGCTGGTGACGGTCAGGCACTTTCCGCTGTGCCGGGCCTCGATGGAGAAGTACCCGTTGTCCTTCTGAACGAGCCGCCACTGCTGGTTGGTGTTGTTCCCGCACCCGTACTGGATGACCGTGGCGTAGTCCTGGACGCTCGCGTCCTTCATAAGCCATGAAGGGGTGAAGTACCCGCGTAAAGGATTAGCGGGCGCATTCCCGACAGCCCATGAGCAGTATCGATCCTTCTGGGGTCCGTCCGCCCCACGAGATAGGCGCCGGGTTCCTCCTGACACATGGCCGACCAGCCGTCGACGTCGCCGCCCTCGCCAACCGCCCAGTCGATCAGGTCGTCACCGCCCTTACAGGGCCGTCGACGTTATGGACATGGCCGGTCCGGTCATCAACACCGAGCTGGAGCCGGCCACGAGGTTCCCGCGTGCCATCGTGACGCAGCCTTGGTGCTGGTCACTGTGGTAGGCGTGCGTTGCTTCCACCGGTGAGTGTCCGTGCGCCGTGCGGGTGAGGACGGCCCGTCGTTGCTTCCGCCGGAGGTGAGATGCCCGTAGAACGCGGGGGTCGTGTAGCCCTGTGTCGAAGGACGTGTGTGATGAGTCGAGGCCTGATCGTCGTGGATGTGCAGAACGACTTCTGCGAAGGAGGCAGTGTGCCCGTCGCGGGCGGTGCGCGGATCGCGACGGCTGTCGCCGACCTCGTCGAGCAGAGCGCCGGGAGCGACTACCAGTACGTCGTGGCCACCCGGGACCACCACATCGACCCCGGGGGCCACTTCTCCCAGACCCCCGACTTCAAGGACAGCTTCCCCGTCCACTGCGTGGTGGGAGGCGAGGGCGGCGAGTTCCACCCCAACTTCGCCCCCGCCGTCGACGCAGGCAAGATCGACGCGGTCTTCTACAAGGGCGCCCACAGCGCCTCCAAGAGCGGCTTCGAAGGGGCCGACGAGCAAGGCACTTCCCTGGCCGACTGGCTGCGTGAACGCGCAGTGGAGGACGTCGACGTGGTGGGCATCGCCACCGACCACTGCGTCCGGGCGACCGCGCTGGACGCCGTGAAGGCCGGCTTCCGCGCACGCGTGCTCCTGGACTACTGCGTCGGCGTCGCCCCCGACACCACAGCCACCACCCTCAAGGACTTCCAGCAGGCCGGCGTCGCCGTATCCGGCGCCGTCACCGCGCACTAGTCCCGGCCGGGGGCGCCGGGCGTCCGCCGTATCCCGTGCGCCCTGCCGCCCCGGCACCGGTGAAAGACCGCATCATGGCCTTGTCACTGACCGTGTTTAGGGATACATGCCGCCGTGACCTAGAGGGAGTCGTTCCGTATGCCGCAGAGCCCGTACATTCCCGGCGCGTACTACCGCATGACCCAGAGCAGCGACTTGTGCCTGACCGCCCCGAGTGCGGAGGCGGGGCTGGTCACCTTCGAGAAACCCAGGAGCGAGGGCGCTCCCGACTTCGAGCTGCAGCTGTGGTATGTCATGCCACTCGACAACGACCGGCACCTGATCACGAACCGAGCCAGCGGGCTGGTCCTCAACGTTGTGAACAACGGCCGGAGCGTGAACTCCCAGATCCAGCAGTGCGGCATCCAACCAGATACAACGGCCAGCGCGCAGACCTGGTACATGCGGCTCAGGGATGACCATCTGAGCGAGGTGTCCATCGTCAATGCCGGCAGCAACCTGCTGATGAGCCCTGATTTGCGCTCGGGGTACGGCTTCTATGCGGGCAAGGCGCCCGTCCTGGCCGCGCCATTCGGCCCCGAAAGTAACTTCAGCCA
Source organism: Streptomyces lateritius (assembly GCF_014649715.1). GTDB lineage: Bacteria > Actinomycetota > Actinomycetes > Streptomycetales > Streptomycetaceae > Streptomyces > Streptomyces lateritius. The sequence continues at coordinate 12,680 of NZ_BMTO01000021.1, read as the reverse complement.
GGTGTGGGAGTTGTCGACCTACGGCGGCTACGGCGAGGTCGCGCCCTACCTCAAGCGTGAGTCCGGCGACGCCGACGACATCCCCGACATCAACCGGCTGACCGGCTACGCGCCTCCCTCCCGCGACCGTACCGACGAGACGCTCATCGGCTCTGTGCTGGTCCCGTTCCCTCTCGTCAACGACCCTGTCCTCACACGTCCCCGCCAGGCGCAGGAGAACCCGTACTACGTCCTGAAGCGGTTCGGTTACTGGCGCAACGTCTACTACTACGAGCACTCCGGCGCCTCGTCCTACACCAAAGCGGAGACCGTCACGGTGGGTCTGACCACGTCCAACTCCAAACAGGTCGAACACACCGCGGGTGTGAAGGTCACCGCGAAGTCGGAGTTCAGCTTCTTCGGCGCTGCCAGCGAGATCAGCGTCGAGGCCGAGTACCAGCTCAAGACGTCCACCACCAGCACGACCACCGACACCACCACGACCACTACCACGATTCAGCGGGACTATCGTGGGGGAGAACGGCGGGCGGAAGCGATCTGGTACCGGGAGGACCGCTTCGTGCTGGAGCGGCTGAACGGGCAGAAGGTCGTGGACTGGGTCATCCGTGACTCCAATCGGATGATCACCGACGCCTACCCGACGTAAGGCACACTCGCGGTCGGCCCGGAAGATACGTCTGGGCCGACCGGGGGGCCGCGTCGAGAAAAACTGTTACGCAGGCGCGTTGCCGGAGACGGCAACGCGGCCTGGCGGAAGCCTTCAAGTGCCGCGTCCGTGGTGTGCTGGGCGACTCCTACGGAGTAATCCACGTGTACGCGTGCGCTGGTCCGACAAGATGGACGCCGCCCGGGAACACGCCGCGTCTCTTAAACTCCGCCAGAGCGTAAAGAGTAAGCGGGTCCTGCTTGTGGACGACGTCTTCACCACACGGGTGCGACCCTCCACACCGTCGGGAAGCGGCTGATGACCGAAGGGGGCGCCACCGATGTCCGCGGCCTTGTCCTCGCTCGCCTCCCCTTCGGCTGCTGAGTTTAGAACACGGCCCCGCCCACCGCAGCGCGGACAGGACTGTCGCGCTGCCGGTGGGGATCTTCCTCAGCATGGCCATCGCCAAGGACCGAAGGCCACTCCGCCCATACCGGGAGCCGCCGCTTCACGACGTCGACAGTGACCTTCTTTCCCGCCTCCATCACGAAGTTCACCGACCAGCACTGGGAGGAGACCACCGCGCACCGGACTGCCTGGAACGCCGGGGACATGTCCGTGTGCGGCACCTGCCACGCCGACGTCGTCGCCCGCGAGGAAGCCGCCGCCGAAGCCGCCCGCCTCCAGGCCGCCGCACCGCCGGGGCCGGAGGACGACCAGGAGCCGGGCCGTGGCCGCGGCTGGTTCCGCCGGAGGACCTGACCGCACACGCCCGCTGTGCGGTCGGCAGCCGCCAGGCCGCACAGCGGGACCAATCCCGAAGTCACCGCACCACCAGGCGGGACGGACGGGCCCATCCGACGGCACCAGCCCCCCGGAGGCCCTACACAGGCCGCATGAGACGCAGCCGAGAACAGACCGCACCCCAGGATCTGCCGGGCGACCTGTGGCACGCCCTGTCCCAGCTCCAGCACACCCATCCCGCCCCCGTGGCCCGCGTCGGGCCGCTCGCCCGCCCGGTCGGACTGCTGTCCTTCGCCGCAGCCACCGACACCGTCCTCGCGGCCCGAGTGCAGCTGTCCGGCGCGGAGACGATGCACGAAGTGAACGAGACGCTCCGCTCGATCACCGGGGCATGCACGCCCACTTCACCCGCCCCGGCGTCGCGCTGGAGGTCACGCTCGGCAGACGGCACGAGCTCCCGATCCACGCGGCGCACACCACCGGCCTTACCCGGCTCTTCCGCCACGCCGCCGGCACCATCGGTGCCCGCAGCACGCCGGGAGGCGGCCGGTGTTTCCACTGCGACGGGACCGGGCTCGCCCGACCCTTCTGGGAGCCGGCTGCCGGGCACGCGTGAGCGGCACGCAAGAAGAACGCCCGCGCCCCGGGCCGCCCTTCTGGAGGACGTGGGAGGCGGGCGGGCGCAAGGACCTCGGAGGCTTACGCCGGTACGGTGCCTGGTTTTGTCGACGGGATCCGACACCACTTGTCGCTCAGGGTCGAGAACGCCTTGTTTCGCCGGAGGGCGATGTCTGTGAGTTCTGGCAACGCTTGAGGGGTTGCGGTGGGAGCATGGACGTGCTCTGCGGGATGAGGCTGCGATGGCGCCACCGAAGTCCAAGGTTGACTTGTACGCGGCGATCCGCCGTGACGCCCGGGCAGGGATGTCGTACCGGGCCTCGATGCGTGAGTACGGAGTCGGATTCCGCACGGTGAAGGCGGCGTTGGAGTCGGTCTGGCCGGAGCCGCGGAAGAAGCCGCGGCCGCTGAGGCCCTGCCCTGATACCGATGGTGACGCATCACCTCGCTGCACGCTGCCCACGCCCCACTTGATCGGTCTCGGGGGCAGACGACGCCGAGGGTCAGGCCACTGCCGGCCGCGATGGATGGCTACTGTGCGCACGAGGGCGCTCAGGCGCAGCTGCGGAGCACGGCGGCCAGTCGGTGCACGGCGTTCAGCGCGGGCTCGTCCGCCAAGTAGCAGGTGTGGCGCCCCTGGGAGAAGCCGGCCAACCCCAGCCGCCTCGGTCCGACGGAGTTTTCGGCGCCCCTCGTGCGGCTCGGTGCGGCCTTGACCCTTTCCGCCGTGGCAGGGCGAGCGCTTTGAGACTGCACAGCCCAGAAGGACTGCCATTCCGGGTTCACCCTCCGGGCCGATGGAGGCCGTCCCTATCGCTCCCGGACCATGCCGCACTCCCACGCCCAGGCGGCGATCTCGACCCGGTTGCGGGCGTCGATCTTCTGCTGGATGTTGGCCAGGTGCGTCTTGACGGTGGACAGCGACACCATCAGCTGGTCGCAGATCTCCTGGTTGGTCCGGCCCACTGCGACGAGCCGGGCCACGTCCAGTTCCCGTTCGGTCAGCGGGCAGGCGGCATCCGGCTCGGGCCGCGTGGAGGACAGTTCCTTCAGCAGCCGGACGGTGACGGCGGGGGAGACCAGCGCGTCGCCGCGGGAGGCGGCACGCACCGCCTCGATCAGCAGGCTGGGCGGGGCGTCCTTGAGCAGGAAGCCGCAGGCCCCGTTGCGCAGCGCGGTGTGTACGTAGTCGTCCTGGTCGAACGTGGTGATCACGACCACGCGCATCGGGTTGTGGATTCCGGGGCCCGCCAGCGCCCGGGTGACGTCCAGGCCGTCCAGCTTCGGCATCCGGATGTCGACCAGGCACACGTCCGGCCGCAGCCGGCGGGCGAGTTCCACGCAGGCGGCGCCGTCGGCGGCCTCACCGACCACCTCGATGCCGGGCTGGGCGCCGAGGATCAGCCGGAAGCCCATGCGGACCAGCTCCTGGTCGTCCGCGATCAGCACCCGGATCGCCGCATCGTTCACGCCGCCGATCCTGCCACAGCGGCCAGCACCGGGAAGGCGGCGGTCACCCGCCAGCCGCCGTCGTCGGTGGGAGCGGCGGTCAGCGTGCCCTCCACCGCTTCGACGCGTTCCCGCAGGCCGACCAGGCCGAAGCCGCCGCGCCCGCCGACCGGGCCGGGGTGGCGCGCGGCCGGCGCCGTGTTGTACGCCTCGACCCGCAGCCGGTGCCCGTCCACATCGATCCGTACGGCGACCACGGCGCCGGGCGCGTGCCGGCGCACGTTGGTCAACGCCTCCTGCACCACGCGGTGCACGGACGTCTCCACCTCGGGGGCGAGCCGCACCTCGCGGGCCGCCGCGGCCACGTGCAACTGGGCGTCCGCATCGTCTCCGGAGAACGCGGAGACCAGGCGGGCGAGTTCCGCCCACACCTCGCCGGGCCGCACGCCCGCGTGGTCGTCCTCGCGCATGACCCGCACCAGACGGCGCATCGAGTCCAGTGCCTCCGATCCGGAGCGGGTGATGTTCTGCAGCAGCGGTTGGACCTGTTCCGGTGCGGTGTGCTGAAGGGCCAGCGCGGCATTGGCCTGGACGATGATGCCGGTGACGTGGTGGGCCACGAAGTCGTGCAGGTCGTGGGCGAGTTCCAGGCGCTGACGCTGGCGTACGGCGGCGACGTCGCGGGCCCGCCGCTCCTCCATCAGCCGTGCCCGCAGGCCCCATGCGAGAGCCAGGCCGGCGCCGAGCGCCATCAGCAGGGACCCGCTGATGGCGTTCTGGCCGTCGTTCTGGATGTCCGCCGGCAGCAAGCGCAGCGGGATCACGATGACCACCGCGGTCAGCACGGCCGAAACGGCCACCGCGGCCCTCGGGCCCGGCACCGCCCACACCGCGCGGGACAGCAGCACCAGCAGAGCGACGCTCTCCAGCGCCCCGAACGTACTGGCAATGTCCGGGCCCGCCCACGTGGCGATCACGGCCGTGAGGACCAGCGAGCCGCCCGCGACGAGCACGGCACGTACCGGCACGCTCGGCCGACGAGCGGGCCACAGTAGCGCCATGCAGGCGAGCGGGCCGGACACCATCTGCAGCAAGCTCGGCCAGCGGTGGTCGGTCGCCCTGTCGGCGAACACGTCGAAAAGCCACAACAGGCCGAGGAAGATCCAGCCGGCGGCGATCAGCGCCCGGCGGAGCAGCGGAGTTTCTGAGTACACGCCCAGCAGGATACGGAAGCGGCGATTCCCGGCGGGCTCGGCCGAATGGCCGATGTCCGGTCCCCACAATCGGCCGTCCGGCCGAGCCTGCCGGAAACCGTGCGCCCCGATCGTGGACGCCATGCACCTGATGAGCACCCTTCTCTCCGGGGAGACCGCCCGATGAACACCCCCTCAGCCGTCCTGTCGGGGACCGGCCTGTTCAAGTCCTACGGCATGACCCGCGCCCTGGCCGGCGTCGACATCGGCATCACGGCCGGCGAGTCACTGGCCGTCATGGGCCCGTCCGGCTCCGGCAAATCCACCCTGCTGCACTGCCTGGCCGGGATCGAACGGCCCGACTCCGGTGAAGTCCTGCTGGACGGCAAGAGGATCGACCAGCTCCGTGAACCGGCCCGCAGCGAGCTGCGCCGCACCGCGTTCGGCTTCGTCTTCCAGTCCGGCCAGCTGCTGCCGGAACTGCCCGCCGACGAGAACGTGGCGCTGCCGCTGATGCTCGGCGGCACGGCGCGCCGGGAGGCCGTCGAGCAGGCCCGGCAGTGGTTCGGGCCGCTGGGCCTGCAGGGCCTGGAGAGCCGGCGTCCCGGACAGCTGTCCGGAGGCCAGGCGCAACGGGTGGCCATCGCCCGGGCTCTGGTCGGCCGCCCGAAGGTGATCTTCGCGGACGAGCCGACCGGCGCGCTGGACCAGACCACCGGCATGGAGGTGATCCACCTGCTGGCGGAGGTGAGTCGTAGCCAGGGCGCCGCCCTGGTCGTGGTCACCCACGACGCGAACGTGGCCCGCTGGTGCGACCGCACGGTGCGGGTCCGCGACGGCCTGCTGGCCGAGGCGCACACCGAGGCGGAGACCGGCGCCGAGGCGAATGCGGGGTACCGGCGATGAGGGCACTGGACCGCACCACCTGGGCGCTGACCTGGCGACTCACCCGGGCCGGCGGACGCACCGGCCTGCTCGTCACCGGCCTCGCGGTCGCTGCGGCGGCCGTGTCCACCACCCTGCTGCTGCTGTGCGTCGCGATGAACCTGGGCTTCCAGCACCGCTCGGACCGCGCCGACTGGCGCAACCCGGTGGAGTCCTCCCGTCCGGTGGCCGTCGAGGCGGTCGGGACGACGTTCACCCGGGGAGTGCCCGTCACCGTCGTGGATGTCGCCCGGCTGCCCGGGCGCACCGCTCCCGCCCCGCCCGGCCTCGACCGCTTCCCCGCCCCGGGCGAGCTGTGGGTCTCCCCGGCGCTCGGCGCCCTGCTCGACCGGCTGCCCGCCGACCGCCACCCCGTCCCCGGCACACCCACCGGAACACTGGGCCGCGCGGCGCTGACGCACCCCGGCGAACTCGTCGCGGTGGTCGGACACCGCTCGACCGACCCGGCGGTCACCACCCCGCGCGAGCCCGATCCCCGCCGGGTCGGCGACATCGCCTCCCCCACGCGCGTCGCATCTTTCACCGGCGCGCCGCTCACGGACGGCATGGGCGGGATATACGAGTCCCTGGCCCGGGTCGCCACCGTCCTCGTCGTCGTTCCGCTGCTGGTGCTGGGGGCCTCCGCCGCCCGGCTGTCGGTCTCCCGGCGCGACGAGCGGCTCGCCGCGCTCCGCCTGATCGGCGCCACGCCGGGCCGTATCGCCGGGCTGACGGCCGCCGAGGCGCTGCTGACCGGAACGGCAGGGGCGCTGCTAGGCGTCGTGGGGTACGCGGTGCTGCTGCCGGTGGCGGCGAGTCTGCCGCTCGCGGGCGGCGCCTGGTATCCGGCCGACCTGTGGATCGGCGCGCCGCCACTGCTGGCGGTGACGGCCGGGGTGGTCGCACTGGTCGTCATCAGCGCGCTCGCCGGGCTCCGTCAGGTGGTCGTCGGCCCGCTGGGCGTGGCACGCCGTTCGCGCAGCCGGGGAGCGAGCGCCGTACGAGCGGTGGTCTTCGTGGTCGTCGTCGCCGTGTACGGCTGGATCACGAAGAAGTACGGCAGCGACGACTCCATGGCGCTGTACGCGTTCGCCGCGCTCTTCCTGGCGCTGGCCGTGATCGGGCCCTGGGTGGTCCGGCTGCTCGGCAGGATCGTCACCGCCCTGGCCAAGCGGCCGGCGACGCTGCTGGCCGGGCGCCGGCTGCTGGACGATCCGAAGGCCGCCTGGCGGATCGTCTCCGGGCTCACCCTGGCCGGTTTCGTCGCCGGGTTCTTCGCCCTGCTCACCCTGGACGCCGCTTCCTCGTGGGGAGGACGGCCCGACCAGCTCGCCATCGCCGTCCCGGACAACAAGGTGACGCAGGTGCGGACGCTGGCCGAACAACGTCTGCACGCCGCTGGGGTGACCGCGGTGATCGGGGACGACGGCTTCGTGGCCCAGGGCCCCTCCGACAGCCGCCAGGTCACCGCCACCGTGTCCGGCGGCCCGGCCGACCTGGACCGCGCCCGTACCGCGCTGACGGGACTGATCCCCGACCAGTACCCGATCACCGGGCCCGAGGTGAACTGGTCCGAGGAACGGTTCACCCGGGACTTCACCACCATCACCCGGATGGTGCTCGTGGTGACGTTCACGGTCGCCATCACCTCGGCCGGGATCACCGCGGCCGCCGCCGTCCTGGACCGCCGCCGCACCTACGGCCTCCTGCACCTGGCTGGGACCCCGCTGCGGGTCCTGGACGCCGCCCGCAGCCGGGAGACGCTGATCCCGGTCACGGTGCTGGCGGGCGGGGCTGTCGCGACGGGGCTGCTGTGCGGGGGCTCGATGATGCTGGCGGGCGGCGACTCGTCGTTCGACGCACGCGGCCTGATCGTTCTCGCGGTGTGCTGCGCCGCCGGGTTCGGCGGAATCCTGGCGGTCGGCGCCCTGAGCCGTCCCCTGCTGCGGGCAGTCACCCGGCAGGCGGGGACACGGGGAGAGTGAGCGCTGCGGGGGCTGAGCCCAACGGCCGGGCCCAGCCCCCGCGGCGCACGGAGCCGGCGTACGGCCGCGCCAGGTATCCGGGCTTGGCTCGCCTACCGTCCGCCCGGGCACGGCGCCGCGGTCGCCGCCTGTCAACCGACCAGTTCATGATCGAGGCATGCGCTGGCCCCCCGACACGTGTGCTTACGCGCCCAAGCCTCGTTGTGCATCACCACGGCCCGCATGTTGCGAGCGGACCTGACGGTGAGCGAACGGTTGGTTATGCCGCCCTCCGCCTTCGCCTCGCGGTACAGCTGTTTCAGGCTCTTGGTCTCCTCACCGGACTTGGCGGCGTATCCCGTGCCGGTACCCGGTGCGACCCCGGCGGCCGTGAGCGAATCTGCGGCGAGTACCTGACTCGTCGTCCGACCGACATGGTCCGGCGCAGGGCCGGCTGGATCGTCCAGTGCCCGCCGAAGCCGACGGTGCCCATCTTGCGCGCCTCGGGAAAGCGGCGGCGCGGCCAGTCGAGGACGTCGCCCACGTACATCTCCGTCGGGTCCGTTGGCGACCGGCGATTCCCGGTGGTACCCGGGCCTGCCGCCGGTTCGCCCACGTACGTGGAAGGCGGGCTGGCGTCGATCGCCGCGAACCGGGCGCCAGACAGGCATCAGTGTGGGTGCGTTCATCCGCTCCGGCTCGGCGAGGAGGGGACCCAACAGACCAGGATCGTATTCGTTTGTTGGACTCCCGATACACAGGTGTCCCGGGAGCGCTTGAGGTACGTCGCGAAGAAGGAAGAGGTCCGCAACGCGCTCACCGGTATCCAGCTCGACCTTCAGGCCAGCGATAGCGCTGACCTTCATGAGGACACGATCCGTTACTTCTGCATCACCCGTTCGTAGCGCCTCCCGTGCATCCGTGAGCCCGCTGACGGCCGGGCTGTCGAGCACCTGAACTTCTAAATCCCCGTGTCCTGAGCTTTATGCCATGCCCAGTTCCGCGAGTGCGGCGAGCTGGTCGGCGTCCAGCCGGTCCCTCCTGGATTTCGTGTTCGAAATCCATACGCCCAGCTTGACGGTCACCGGCTCCGCCTCGCCGTCGACGGTGATCTGTTCGCTGTGGCCCCTCGGCACCGGCCGGTCGCCCTCACGCTCCACCCACTGCGCGAGGGCCGCCAGGCCCCGCTGGAACGCCGCCTGCGCCTTGCTCTGCCCCTTTGTCGCACGAGCGGCTACCGGGGCGGGAGACGCGGCCTCAGCGGGCTTGATGCCCAGCTTCGACAGCCGCTCCTGCTGCTCGGGCAGGAGCTGCGCCCAGGTGCCCGGGTTCTTCTGCCGCTCCAGCCACCGCCCGATGTCATCGCCCTCGAACAGCACCCCCGGTTCGATGGCCGGCAGGACTCCGTCGGCGTCGACCAAGTCCGCGAGGACACGGTAGTGCCGCTGCCAGTCCAGCGGCCACGGGCAGTCCCAGTCCTCATCGACTGCGGCCAGCTGCTGCGCCCGCACCACGGCCCGCTCCGCGTCCTTCCCGAGACCGCCCTTCCGGCGCAGGTTCGCCATGTGTTGCCCGATGGGCACCATTGCCTCGCCCTCGCCCCACACCTGGTCCTGGCGGGGAGCAAGGTGGCCCGTGGCCTGCCGATAGGAGCGCAGCGCGGCGAGCTTGTTCTCCCAGGCTTCCTCGCCCGGCTCCCACACCATCCCGGCCTCCGGCAAGTCGAGCAGGGTCTTGCGCCGCTCCTCCAGCTCCCCGGCCCGCAGGGCCTTCCGCTGCTGGTGGACCCAGCGCCCAAGCGGAAACGCCTTCGTCGCCCCGACCTCGACCTCAACGTCGTAGGGAACGGCGTAGAGGCCGGTGATCTCGTTCTCCGCCCGCCAGCGCAGCAGGGCCTGGTAGCCCTCCAGCCACACCAGCGACTCCGGCCGGTACACCCGGGTACGCAGGAAGGCCGCGATGGTCGACGCGTCGCGCGGACTGGAGAAGTGGAGCAGGGCCGACTCGGCAGCGGCGTCGGTGTTGTCCTGCTCCTGGTCCTCGCCGTCGCTCTCGCCGCCGGCCCCGACGATCTGCCCGTCCTCATCGCGCCGGACGTGCACCTTGCGCTTCCCGCTGCTGAGGGCCCGGGAGGCGAGCTGCTCGACCAGGCGCTCATCGTGCGAGCGCAGGCCCTGAAGGACGGCTACAAGGGGGCGGAAGCTGGCGGAGGCGACCATGTCCGTCGGGTCCTCGCCGGGCTCCAGGAACACCGGCACGATGATGCGCGCGACCTTCGTGGTGCCGTCGCGGTTGAGCCTGAGCGCCCGGCCGATGTTCTGCACGATCTCGACCTGGGAGCCGCGGGTGTCGGCGAAGCACACGGCCTCCACGCCCCGCTCGCCGGTGATGTCCACGCCCTCCCCGAGCACGCGAACGCTGGCGAGGAACGCACGGTGTACCCGGCGGCCGGCCGCGTCGATGCCGTTGGCGAACTGGCGAAGGACCTCGCGCCGTTCGGACACGAGGTGATCGCCGCACAGCCAGGCCGACCACACCCGGTCCGGCGGGACGTGGCGGTCGGCCTCCAGCTCGTACAGCTCCGCGCCGATCGAGGACGCGGGCAACTCCTTCACCTTCTTGTCGGCCTCCGCCAGCTCCTCAGCCGACATCTCGGTGGCGTACAACTGCGCAGCCGTCTCTGGCAGCTTCTCCGCGAAAGCCGCGGCTTCCTCGACCTTCTGGTGGAAGGTCATGACGGTGCGCAGGTTGTACGCCGCCGCGTGCTCCAGGAGCGCGGTCTGCAGGAGCGCCAGGCGCCGGCCCCGCTGCGCCTCCTCCGATTCCCCGAGGACCGGTGAGGGGTCGCGGATTTCCAGCACGTCGATCTCGAACCCCGCGAGGATTTCGCGTTCGATCGCCTCCGAGAGTCCCAGCTCAGCCAGCCATGGCCCGTAGGTCTGGGAGTCCTGGCCCATGGTCGCGAGTTCCGGCTCCTGGCCGTCCGTGCCCTTCTGCGGGCGGGGCGCGGCGAGGATGCGCGGGGTCGCGGTCAGGTAGAGCCGGAAGTCGGCGGGGATGCGGGTGTTGTCGTGGATCGCCGCCCACGGACGACCAAGATCACCAGCGGTTCCGTGGGCCTCATCGACGATCGCGAGGTGGAAGCCGTCCATCTGCTGCCCATACAGCCGCTCTCCGCCCGCCAGAGCGGCTTCCAGCGGCCCGCGAACCTTCCGCTGGCCCGTCGGGACGTCGAAGTCCTCGCGGTCCACGAGAGAGGCGTATGTGGCGAATACGATGACCGGCCCGCGCCCGGCCCACAGGGCGAGCTGGATCGGGTTGGTGGTGGTGCGCACCCCCAACTCGTTCAGCACCGGGTCGTTCTCCAGCGAGCACACCGCGACCATGGGGGAGCGGTGACCCACCGCCCGCCACGCCTGGGCGGTCTGCACGAGCAGGTCCAGGGTCGGCACGGTGACGAGGATCCGGCCCTCGGGGAAGCACTCCAGGGCGCTCGCGGCAGCCATGATCGTTTTGCCGGACCCGGTCGCTGACACGATCGTGCCACGGGCACCCTGAGGGGGCACAGATGACCTTGCAGGGAATCCGACCCACTTACGGAAACTCGACTTCTGGTCGATCTGGTGTTTCTTGAGCGGAATCCTGCTCATCGCCCGTCCTCCTCTCCCGTGTCGTACAGCCAGGCGTTCTCAAGCCTTTCCAGCGCGCTTTCCTTCCAGCCCTCCTGCGTCCAGACCCCTTCGAGCCAGAGCGGGCTTTCGTCGATCCTCTCGCACAGCACGAAGCACCCGGGCAGGTCGATCAGCACGACCTCGCCCGCGAACATGCCGCCGGGCCCGTAGCGGCGCCACAGCCGCTCCAGCCGCGCCCGGTGCGTTTGCAGGTAGGTCTCCAGCGCCCGCGGGTAGTAGGTGTCCCGCTCCGCCAACTGCACGGTGCACAGGGCGATGCGCACGACCTCCCGGGCCGACTCCTGGTCCCACTGCTCGGAGCTGGTGCCGGTCACGGCCGCGTAGTGCTGTCCGCAGATGTCCAGGACGCGCTCGACAAGTTCCGGCGACGCCTGGTTCTCTTCCGCGGCACGGGCCGAAGGCCGGCCGACGTCCGTGCGCTCTTCGGGCAGGGCGCGGGTGCGGGCACTTGCCTCCACCAGGTCCAGGCCGTGGTGGTCCAGGTAGGCCAGGAGGAACAGGGCCAGGGCCCGGCCGGGGTCGCTGGCGTGCTGAATCCCGGGCGGCTCGCCGGTCCAGCCGAAGGTGGCTTGGTGGGGCCGGGGGTGTACGCCTCTGGTGTGCGGGGCGGGGAAGGTGACGGCGCGGGTGAAGAAGTCGTCCAGGCGGCTGAGGAGTTCCGCATCCGGGTTGTCCGGCTCGCGGCCGCGCACAGTGGTGGCGGCGTTCTCCAGGATGGTGGTGAGGTACCGCCGGCGGGCGTCCTCCTGCTGCCGGAGCTCGCTGGAAGGGCTCTCCTCGACCACTTCCACCACGCGGTACATGCCCCGGTCCCCGTACAGACCGTCCGGCTTTTCCAGCGCCTTGCGGGCCTTGATGACGGCCTCCTCGACCGACCGTCCGTAGGCGTAGTTCGTCACCACCGACGCGCCCGGGTGCTCCGGATCGGTGCACTGCGCCACGATCCGATAGCGGATCAGCTCCGGGTCCAGCCCCGAATTAACCTCACGATCGTTTTCCTTCCGCGCTTCAAAGCGCTTTTCGAAGCTCGACGGATTCAAAGAGTCCTCGCTTCCCGCGCCCCGTCCGGGTGGTTGGGGGGTGTCCCGTATTTCCGCCAACGGTACATGCTGCATCAACCTGAGGCACGCGCTACACTGGAACCCACACGAACGAGCGACCCCCACCCCTCGTAGCCAGCCCGGCCCGCGCCAGCGGGCCCCAAGGTTCTGGAGGCGCAGCCGGAAGGACCGTCAGGCGGAGGAGCGCAGCGGACCCGCCCCAGAGTCCGCAGGACTCCCCAACTCCCCAACCACACACCCGACTAGTCGCATCTGACACGCCCTCAGTCGGCGGTCGCGCAGCGGCCGGCCCCACCGGATCCCGAAGCGCAGCGAAGGGATCCGCCCACGCATCGCGTGGGCAGCGGGAGCGCAGCGACCGCCCCCCTTGCACATCGCGCAGCGATGTG
>NZ_BMTO01000020.1:131731-134308 GCF_014649715.1 Streptomyces lateritius | reverse complement strand
ACGATCGGTGGTGACCACTCCACCGAGACGCAGATCAAGGTCGGCTCCTACGACTCGGGCACGAACAAGGCGAACTCGTTCCTGCAGTTCTCCTCGCTGGGCACTACGCTCGCGGGGCAGCGGGTCACCGCCGCCACCCTGAACGTGTACGCGCTCTGGTCCTCGACCTGCAGCGCCCAGTCGTTCTCGGTGCACCCGATCACCCAGTCCTGGACCCCCTCGGGCGTCACCACCTACCCCGGCCCGACCTTCGGCGCGGCCATGGGCAGCGCCACGCCCGCCCCCGGAGCGTCCTGCTCCAACACGGGCAACTCGGCGAGCGTCGGCGTGAAGATGCCGGTGTCGCTGTCGACCACCTGGTTCAACCAGGTCGCAGGCGGCGCCGCCAACTACGGTCTCGCGATGACCGCGCCGACGAACGACGCGCTGCACTGGAAGAAGTTCCACTCCGACAACTCGGCGACGGCCGGCTTCCGCCCGGCGCTCGACCTGACCTACACGGCCAACACGGCCCCGCAGGTCAACGCCTCCTACCCGCCGGAGAACTTCCAGGCCAACACCCTCCAGCCGGAGCTGCTCGTCTACGCGAGCGACGCCGACAAGGGTCCGAGCCCGCTGTCGTACAGCTACGAGGTCTACGACGCGGACAGCGGCAGCACCACGCCTGTCGCCACCTCCGGTGCTCTCACGAAGGCTGTCTGGAAGGTCCCGGCCGGCAAGCTGAAGTGGTCGAAGAACTACGAGTGGCTCGTCGGCGTCAGCGACGGCACGACGGAGATCGTCCACTCCAGCCGCCTCACGACCGCTGTGCCGCAGCCGCCGGTGACCTCGGGTCTCGCGCAGAACACCGACGGCCACGAGTTCGACCCGTCGGACGGCAACTACACCACCGAGGACACCGACGCCGATGTGGAGGTGGTCGGCCCGTCCCTAGAGATCGACCGCTCCTACAACAGCCTCGACCCGCGGATCGACGGTGCTTTCGGTGCCGGCTGGTCGACGATCGCCGACATGAAGGCGACCGAGGTCAAGGACGGCGCCGGCACGGTCACGAGCGTGATCATCACCTACCCCGGTGGTGAGCAGGTCGCGTTCGGCCGCAACACCGACGGCACGTTCGTGCCGCCGCTGGGCCGCTACGCGCGCCTGGAGGCGGTGACGACCCCGGCCCCCGGCTACAAGCTGACGGACAAGGACTTCACCGCCTACTCCCTCACGCAGCCCACCGGGAAGACCGGGGTCTACGCGATCTCCGGCATCGTCGACTTCGCCAACCGGGCCGAGACGTTCACCTACAACGCCTCGCGCCAGCTGACGAAGATCACCAACACGACGTCGAAGCGTTCGCTGACGCTCGCCTGGTTCACACCGGCGGGCGCGACCGTGCCGCACGTCCAGACGGTCGCGACCGATCCGTCGACCGCGGGCGATGCCGCCACGGCTCAGACGTGGCAGTACGGCTACACCGGTGACCAGCTGACCAAGGTGTGTCCGCCGGCCGACTGGACCAAGTGCACGACGTACACGTACACCACCGGCAACCACTACCGCACCACGGTCATGGACGCCGACCCGTTCGCCTACTGGCGCCTCGGTGAGACGTCCGGCACCCTTGCCGCGGACGCGATCGACGCCAACCAGGGCCAGTACAACGGCACGTACAAGAACGTGACCCTGGGCAGCGCCTCGGTGCTGGCCGGCTCCACGCAGAAGACGGCCACGTTCAACGGCACCACCTCGTACGTGGAGATGCCGAGCGCCCCGGGTGCGACGCCGTCGTACACGTCGGTGTCGCTGTGGTTCAAGACGACCACGGCCGGCGGTGTCCTGTTCTACTACGGTGACAAGCCGCTGAGCGATCCGAACCCGGTCGCCAACACCACGAAGAACACCCCGGCCGTGTACGTGGGCATGGACGGCAAGCTGCGTGGCTGTCTGGCGATGTCGCCGGGCTGCATGTCGACGATCACGTCCACCGCGACCGTGACCGACGGCCAGTGGCACAACGCGGTCCTCACGGGTGTGGCCAACAGCCAGACCCTCTACCTGGACGGCGTCTCGCAGGGATCCCTCTCGGGCACCATCAACGACTGGGTGCAGCCCTACATCAGCCTGGGCGCCGGCGTGAACACCAACGGCTGGCCGTCGATGAACCCGAACGACAAGCTGGGGCACTTCGCGGGTCAGATGGCCGAGGTGGCCATCTTCTCCGAGCCGCTCACCCCGGCCGTGATCGGCGCGCAGTACCAGGCCGCGAAGCGGTCCGCGGGACTGCTGTCGAAGATCACCACCCCGGGTGGCAAGACGCAGGCCTCGGTCGTCTACGGCACCACGGACGACCTGGTCCTTGAGGCCACCGACGGCAACGGCGGTACGTGGAAGCTGAACCCGGCCACGATCACCGGCTCCTCGCAGGTCTACCGCTCGGCGGTCATGGGCACCGCCCCGGCCGGTTACTGGCGTCTGGACGACACCCAGGCGGCGGCTCAGGCCGCGAACCAGGTCAACACCGGTTTCGGTACGTACAACAACGTCATCCAGGGCGCTGAAGGCCCCTTCGGGCCGGACGACGTGACC
>NZ_BMTO01000020.1:127118-131620 GCF_014649715.1 Streptomyces lateritius | reverse complement strand
CCGCTGCACGCCAAGGCCGACCGCTCGGTCGAGCTGTGGTTCAAGACCGCCGAACCCGGCGTGATCATGAGCGACCAGAGCGTCGCTCCGAACAACCCGGGTGGAGTCACCGGCAGCTGGAGCGACCTGCTCTACGTCGGCGCCGACAAGAAGCTGCACGGCCACTGGTGGAGCTCCACCTGCAACGGCCAGGCCGCGCTCGGTTCCACGGGTGAGGTCGCGGACGACAAGTGGCACCACGCCGTCCTGTCGGCCACCGGCACCACGCAGACGCTCTACCTCGACGGCGTCAAGCAGGGCACCTGCACCGGCGCCCCGAACGACCAGACGACGTCGCGGACGTTCATCGGTGCCGGTTTCGGCACCAACTGGTACAGCTCGCCCGGCGCCGTCAGCTACTTCACCGGCTCCATCGCCGAGGTCGCGGTCCACGCCAAGGGCCTGACCGAAGGTGACGTCGCGAACCACTGGTCGGCGTACAAGGCGTCCTCGGGCGTCGCTCCGGTGCGGACGGTCAAGCTGACCAACCCCAGCAACAAGACGCTGACCTACGTGTACGACGCGGAGATGGGCAACCGCCTGCTCGCCGCGATCGACTCCGAGGGCAAGCGGACGACCTACGGCTACGACACGGGCGGCTTCCTGCACACCGTGACCGACGCCAACGGAAACCGCTCCATCACGGGCCACGACGTCCGGGGCAACGCGGTCTCCCAGACCACCTGCCAGGACACCAAGGCCAACAAGTGTTCGACGGAGTACATGACGTACTTCCCGGACGCGACCACCGTGCTGCCTCCGATGGACCTGCGCAACGACCTGGTGCTCACCGAGCGCGACGGCCGTTCCTCGGGCCCGACGGACAACACCTTCCTGACGTCGTACTCGTACGACACGGCGGGCAACCTCCTGTCGGTGACGACGCCGCCGGTGCCGGGCCACCCCAACGGGCGGACCGCGTCGACGACGTACACCACGGCCACCACGGTGGCGGCGGACACCGGTTACGCACCAGCTGGTCTGGTCGCCCAGGTGACCACGGCCGGTGGCAAGAAGACGTCGTACACGTACTACGCCAACGGTGACCTCGCCGAGATCACCGACGCCAACGGCGCCAAGGTGAAGTACACGTACGACAACCTGGGCCGCCAGGTGTCGAAGACGGAGGTGAACGACGCCAACCCGGCGGGCATCACCACGTCCCAGACGTACGACAAGAACGACCAGGTCGTCACCGAGACGGACCCGAAGATCACCAACCGGGTCACCGGCGCGGTGCACCAGGCGAAGACGACGACCGCGTTCGACGCGGACGGCAACATCCTGTCCCAGACCGTCGCCGACCTCACCGGTGGCGACGCCGCCCGTACGACGTCGATGACGTACGACGCGCACAATCAGCTGGCGACCAGGACGGACCCGGGCGGCGACACCACGTCGTTCGAGTACGACGTCTACGGCAACAAGGTCAAGGAGACGGACCCCGCGGGCAACGTCAACACCTACACCTTCGACGCCGAGCAGCGTCCGCTCACCACCAGCCTGCTGAACTACACGGGCGACCCGAACAACCCGTCCGCGCCGACGACCCTGGTCCAGGAGTCGCGGGCGTACGACCCAGCCGGCCGGCTCGCGTCGATCACCGACGCGATGGGCTATGTCACGGCGTACACCTACACCGACGACGGCCTGTCGGCCACCGTGGTCCGCAAGGACCCGCAGACCGGCAAGTCCTTCACGGAGCAGGCGAACACGTACGACGCCGCCGGCAACCTGATCGAGCAGGTCACCAACGACGGCCAGACGCGCAGCACCTTCACGGTGGACGCGGCCGACCGCACTACCAGCTCGGTCCTGGACCCGAACGGGCTCGCCCGGACGTCGAAGGTCAGCTATGACCCCGACGACAACGTGGTGTCCGAGACGGAGTACGACCCGGCGACGGGCGACACCTCCACCACGGACACGCGTTACGACAACCTGGGCAACGTGACCGGTACGACGGTCCACGACGGCACGACGGCCCCGGTCGGCCGCTGGAAGCTGGACGAGACGACGGGCACCACGGCCGGTGACTCCTCCGGAGGCAACAACAAGGCCACGCTGACCAGTGGGGTCACCCGCTCCACCGAGCGCGGTGGTGCGGCCGTCTTCAACGGCACGACGACCAGCTACGGCACGACCGAGCAGCCGGCGGTCAACACCAGCGGCAGCTTCTCGGTCGCGACGTGGGTGCGGCTGGACGACACCACCGCCAACCGCTCCTTCCTGGCTCAGGACGGTACGGTCGGCAACACCTTCCAGCTGTACTACTCCACCACCTACGGCTGGACGTTCAACCGACCGTCCGCAGACGTGTCCGGGCCGACCCTGACCCGGGTCTCCTCGGGCACCGCGGCAGTGACGGCCGGGACCTGGACCCACCTGATCGGCGTGTACGACGCGGCGGCGGGCAAGATCCGTCTCTACGTCAACGGCTCGCTGGTCCAGGAGGCCGCGTTCTCCTCCCCGTGGGAGGGAACCGGTCCGCTGCAGATCGGCCGCCGCAAGGCGGGCGGTGCCTACGCCGAGTACCACAAGGGTGCGCTCGACGACATCCAGATCTACGGTGAGGCACTGACCACCGCGCAGGCCGCGGCGGTCAAGGGCGGCACGCTCCCGGCAGCGGGCAGCTCCGTCCGGTCCGCGTCCTGGAAGCTGGACCAGCGCGGCCTGCCGCTGTCGATGACGGACGCCAACGGCTACGTCACCGACTACGGCTACGACGAGGCGGGCCAGCAGACCTCCGTCACCGAGCCGGCCGTCAACACGGAGCAGAACGGCGGGACCCCGGTCTCCGTCCGCCCTGTCACGATGACGGGCTACAACACCTTCGGCGAGGAGACCGAGTCGTCCGACCCGCTAGGCAACGTGACAGTGACGGCGTACGACGCCGAGGGCCAGGAGTCCTCGACGACCTCGCCGAACTACACCGCGCCGGGTGGCACCACGGCGATCCAGGCCACGGCCTGGAACGAGTACAACAGGCTCGGCCAGGTCACGGCCGAGGTCGACCCCCTGGGCGGCCGCACCACCTACACGTACACGCAGCTCGGCGACCTGGCCTCGGTCACGGAGCCCGGCGGCGGTACGACGACGTACACGTACACCCCCAACGGTGACCAGCTCTCGGCCACCCGGCCGAACGGGGCACGTCAGGAGAGCACCTGGGACTACCTGGGCCGCCCGCTCACGAGCACGGACATCGTCCGTCAGCCGACGCAGCGCGCGTTCACGGAAATCAACGAGTACAACGCTCCGGGCGGCGAGCTGTCCCGGACCGTGTCGCCGACCGGCGTCACGGAGTCGTACAAGTACAACGCCGAGGGCGAGGTCATCGAGGCCACGGACGGCGCCGGCAACGTGTCGACGTTCACGTACGACATGGACGGCCAGGTCCTCACGGCCAAGGACGCGGACGGCACCAGCACGAAGAACACGTATGACGGGTTCGGACAGCTGACGTCGATCCAGGACCTGGACGCGGCGGGCGCGGTGCTGCGCACGACGAGCATGAAGTACGACCGGGCGGGCAACCCGGCGTCCATGACGGACGCCAGGGGGCACACGCAGACGTACACGTACGACGCGACGGGTCTGGTCACCAAGGTCGTCGAGCCGGTCTCCGCGACCGAGTCGATCACCACGACGTACGGCTATGACGCGGCGGGCAACCGGACGCGGTTCACCGACGGCCGGGGCAACCCGTTCATCACCACGTACAACTCGTGGGGGCTGCCGGAGGCGCAGATCGAGCCGTCCACGCCGACGCACCCGAACCTCGCCGACCGCACGTTCACGACGACGTACGACGGCGGCGGGCGCGTGAAGGAGATGCGTTCTCCGGGCGGTGTCGTCGTCACGCACGAGTACGACCTCAAGAGCCGTCTGATCCGTCAGACGGGTGCGGGTGCGGAGGCCACCACGGTCGACCACACCTATGACTACGACGCGGACGACCGCATCACGGCCGTCGCGGGCGCCGGGGACGAGAAGAACACCTTCTCCTACGACGACCGCGGTCTGCTGCTGTCCACGTCCGGACCCTCGGGTGCCTCGTCCTTCGCCTGGAACGGCGACGGGGCGATGACCTCGCGGACCGACGCGTCGGGCACGTCGACGTACGGCTACGACACGGCGGGCCGGCTCAAGACGGTCAACGACGGCGCCACCGGTACGACGGCGACGTACGCCTACAACGTCAACAACGCCGTGACGGCGATCGACTACGGGGCCGGCAAGGCGAAGCGCTCCTTCGGCTACGACGCCCTGCAGCGTCTGACCAGCGACAAGCTGACCTCCCCCACCGGAAAGGAACTCTCGTCCATCACCTACGGGTGGGACGCGAACGGAAACGAGACGTCCAAGACGACCACGGGTCTCGCGGGCTCCTCGACGAACACGTACACCTACGACTGGGCCAACCGCCTGACGTCCTGGAACAACGGGACGACCACGGAGGC
>NZ_BMTO01000020.1:34671-127108 GCF_014649715.1 Streptomyces lateritius | reverse complement strand
AACCGGACCCGCGTGGGCGGTGACACGTACACGTACGACGCCCGCAACCGGCTCACGTCGGACGGACACAACACGTACGCGTACACCGCGCGCGGCACGATGAGTGCGGTCACGGACGAGGGCGGCAGGACGACCGCGGTCAAGGCCGACGCCTTCAACCGCGTGATCCAGGAGGGCGACCGTACGTACACGTACGACGGCCTCGACCGGGTCCGGGAGGCGAAGGACGAGACGGGCTCCCCGCTCCACACCTTCCAGTACAGCGGCGCCGGAAACGACGTGGCCTCGGACGGTGTGACGTCCTACAGCCGCGACGCGGACGGTTCGCTGTTCGGTGTGAAGACGGCGGTGTCGGCGGTGCTGGCACTGACCGACCTCCACGACGACGTGGTGGCGCAGTTCACCGCGACCGGAGAGGCGCTGGCGGGTTCGACGACGTACTCGCCGTTCGGAAAGGTCGTCCAGAGCACCGGAATGCTCGGCGCTCTCGGCTACCAGTCGGGCTGGACCGACCCGGAGACGGCCAAGGTCAACATGGCCGCGCGCTGGTACTCGCCGGAAACCGGCCAGTTCAACAGCCGCGACTCGATGGGTCTCAACCCGCTCGGCAAGTCAGTGAACGCGAACCGCTACGCGTACGCCAACGGCAACCCGATGACGGGCGTGGACCCGACGGGTCACTTCTGGGATTCCATCAAGAAGGCCGTCAAGAAGGTCACCAAGAAGGTCAAGAAGACCGTCAAGTCGGCCTACAAGAAGACCAAGGCTGCCGTCAAGAAGGCCGCCAAGGTCGTCAAGAGGGCTGCGAAGAAAATCAAGAAGGCTGTCAAGAAGGCGGTCAAGAGGGCGAAGCGGGCGGTCCGCAAGGCCGTGCGATACGTGTCCGACAGCGTTCGCAAGGTCAAGAGATACGTCAAACGCACGTACAAGCGGGTCAAGCGCTACGTCCACAAGGTCGTCAAGCACGTCAAGAAGACCGTGCGTAAGGTCGCCAAGGCGGTCAAACACGTAGCCAAGAAGGTGGTCAAGGCAGCCAAGAAGGTCGGCAGAGCCGTCAAGAAGGCGGCCAAGGCCACAGCCAACTTCGTCAAGCAACATGCCTCGACCATTGCTTCGGTAGCGGTAGGCGTGGCGGTCTTCGCGGGCTGTACGGCCATCACGGCCGGTGTCGGCGCCCTTGGCTGTGCGGCCCTCGCGGGTGCGGCGGCCAACGGTGTCGGCTACATGATGAGCGACGGCCCGAAGACACTGGGCGGCTTCGCCGCTGCGGTGGGCGTCGGCGCTCTGACGGGTGTGGTCGGCGGCGCGGCTGGCGGTCTCGCCGCCGGTGCGGCGGGCCGACTGCTCTCGGGTACGGCGGGTAAGGTCCTCTCCGGCGTTGCCAGAGGCGCGGCGGAAGGCGCGGCGACCGGCGCGGTCGAATACGGCACCTCGTGTGTGAACAGCGAGGAGGGCTGCTCGGTCGCCGGTGCGGCGAAGGCCACGGCGGTCGGCGCGGCGACGGGCGGTGTCTTCGGCGCGAAGGTGCGCACGAAGGGCCGGAAGGGTTGCACCCCGCACAGCTTCACCGGTTCCACCGCGGTCCTCATGGCCGACGGAAAGACCAAGCCGATTTCCGAGGTGAAGGCCGGGGACTACGTCCTCACGGCGGAGCCCGGAAAGAAGCAGAAGGAGAAGCGTCGCGTCAAGGGCGTGATCGTCACCAAGACCGACCGTAACTACGTCGATGTCGTCGTGGAGACGAAGGCCGGTCCGAAGACGATCCAGACCACGAAGCATCACCAGTTCTTTGAGATGGTCCGCAACGCCTGGACCCAGGCGACCGATCTCAAGATGGGTCTGAAGCTCCAGAACGGTGACGGTCTGCCGACCTCGATCCTCGAGGTGAAGTCGTACACGGCAGAGCGTGTGACCTACGACCTCAGCGTCGACAGCCTGCACACCTACCACGTCGTCGCGGGCGATACGCCTGTGCTGGTCCACAACACCGACGACGTGAGCGGGGATGCGTGCCCGCTTCCCGGGCTCTCGGATGCCGCGATCAAGAGCGGTCTGATGAAGCTGGGCAAGCAGCGCCTGGAGGCCGTGAAGAAGAAGGTCCTGAGCGGCACGCTGGATCGGCTGCCCGGTGCCTTCAGTGTGGGCCGGGATCGGACGACCGGGAAGATCTATCACGGTGACAGCGGTCCTGACACGGGGCACCACGACAGGGTCTCGGACTCGCTTCCAGGAGAATCGCAGCGCGAGGACGGTCGACCCCCGGGTGTCTGCGCGGAAGCGCGGATGTGCACCAACGCGCTGAATGACGGAGCGGATCCGAAGAACCTGGATATCGTGACGGTCAACACGAAGGGTAAGAAATACAAGATGTGCGACAACTGTGCATCATGGGTGCCAGGATTTGTCGGAAAGGTGTTGACAGGATGAGTTCCATCTCCGAGCGGCCCAGAGCTGAGGAATTGCAGCAGGCACTGGCCGGGGCATCGAGCGTGGAGCTCGGTGAGATCGACGTCGAGGCGGCTTGCGCCGCATACCGTGACGCCGGCTATGAGGTCACGGAGCAGCTCCGCGGTTTCCTGGAGAACTACGGTGAGCTCACCGTGGGATGGATCTCGCGTGTCAACGGCAAGGAGCAGACCCTCACGGTCTCGGTCGAGGAGGCGCTGGACGTCTTCCCGCCGAACGTGAAGAGCTACTCCAAGCAGCTCGGCGCGCCCGCACTGCCGATCGGTGTCGCGTTCGACACCGATGAAACAGTGCTCCTCGCTGCGAACGACGACATCCTGTTCGCCGGCGATGCCGGTATGCAGCGCGTGGCCAACGGCTTCGAGGAAGCGGTGAAGGCGCTCATCTCGGGTGACTGGGACAGGACCTTCTTCTGATCCATGAGCGCTCAGGCGTCTGACGTCTGATGGCAGGGGATCGCGGCACCGGTCGTCCGGTGTCGCGGTCCCCTGCTTTTTCCATACTCAGCGCCTTTTCCCGGCAGTTCGACCGGGTCGTGGTGGGGCGCGATGCGGTGAGCCGCGTTCTCGTGGGGCGCGAGGTAAAAGGCTTAAAGCCCTGAGGGAAGTACCCCTCCCAACCCCTCCAGCCGCCCCGCGGGGTCGCGTCACTCGGACGAGTGGACTCTGCCAACTGGGGTGGATTCCGGGGCGGTTGCCTGGCATATGCTCGCGCCGACAACCGGAAATAGTTCGGCCCCCGGCCGGGACTGCAATCCCGATCGAGGGCCTGACCAACGAGGAAGAGAACGCTTCCCGATGGCTCCCACGCACCCTAGCGCGCCCTCGCGCGTGCTGCCCGCTCCTCGCCGGAGTGCCCCCCGATCCGGTGTTCTTCACGTCAACGTGCGGCACACCACCCGCTACACCGTGGTCGGCAACCACCTCGCCCAGCACGAGAAGCTTTCGCTGATGGCCATCGGTCTCGCCGTCCACATCCAGTCGCTGCCCGACGGCGCCTGCATCGCCATCAAGGCCCTCGCCGCCCGCTTCCCGGAGGGCGAGATCTGCGTCGCCGCCGCGCTGCGCGAGCTGGAGGAACACGGCTACCTGGCCCGGAAGAAGGAGCGGCTGCCCAACGGGCGGCTGGCGACGCGCACGGTCTCGTACAACCGGCCCGGCCACCTGCCGCTGGAGCCAGAGTCAGAGCCAGAGCCGGACCCGGAGTCCGGCCGCAGGCCGGAACCCGAGGCCCAGCCGGATCCTCAGCCCGCGCCGCGACCGTCCCCCGCTCCCAAGCCGGCTGGCCCTGCGGCACCACCCGCGCTCCGAGTCCCCGCCGCCTCGCTCCTCGCCGGCCTCCACCTCCACGAGCCCCGGCTGCTGCTCTCGGAGCGGGACGTACACCGGCTGGCCCCCGGCGTCGCCGCCTGGCTCGACCGGGGCGCCCACCCCGACGCCGTGCGCCGCACGCTCACCGCGAGCCTTCCGGACGACCTGAAGCATCCCGCCGGGCTCCTCGCCCACCGGCTCACCGCGCTGCTGCCGCCCCCGCTCCCGGCGAAGCCGCCAGCCCCGGACCCTCTCCAGAACTGCGACCGGTGCGATCGAGCGTTCCGTGGTCCTGAACCCGGAGCCTGCCCGGGTTGCCGCAGTGCCCACGAGGAATGTGCCGCGTGACGGGCGTCGGTACGTTGGCATACATCAAGCGGACGACGATCAAGATCGACGCCTGTGCCGAGCGCCTCGGCGTCCGCGAGGTGGCGACCGTCGACCGCGAACACTTCGGTGCCGTGCGCCCCGCGCACACGACGGCCTTCACCCTTCTCCCCTGACAGGACCCCTGAGAGCCGTGGATCTGAACCCCAGAGGACTGCCCGAGCTCATGGAGTGGGTCGTCGAGTCGGACGACTTCCACCTCCAGGGGTTCATGTCCGCCAACGCCTCGATCGCGCAGGCCCTGGCGCTGGCCGCGCTGTTCCGGCCCGAGTTCGTGGAGTACGAAGGCTGCGTCCTGCTCGGCTTCCGGTTCGACCGGCCGGGTGTGGACACATGGATCGCGCACCTGGCCGGCGACCTGCGTGCGGTCGAGGCCGTCGTGAACCACGTCCACCTGTGGGACCACTTCACGCCCACCTCCGACGCGGAGTACGCGGCGCTGCCCCCGCTCGCGCAGGAGATCGCCGCGATGTGGCGAAGCGCGGCCCGGGAGGCCTTCCCCGGACGGGAATTCGACGTCTCGGCGACGGACGATCCAGACGACTACGGTCCCACCCTGACGCTAGTCACCCGCTGAGTCGTCACACTCGCCGCGGCCCGTCCCGAGTCGCTGGGGCGGGCCGCTTCCGTGCCGTTCGCAAAGATCTTGCAAAGCACTTGATCATCGGTGGCCCTGCTGTGCGGGCATCGGGCAAGCTCACGGAGCTTTTGTAGGCAACGTATAAGTAAAGGCTCACTCATGAGTGATCGTCGGGTCCGCAGCCCTCGGCCGCGTCCACCGGGTCGTCCCGGCAGACGCGGACTGAGGGCTACGGCTCTTTTTGTCCTGTCCTCCTTCTCCTGCATGCTGACCACCGAGACGGCGATGGCCACCGGGGCCACGCTCGCGCCGGTCCGCATGCCCGACTTCTCCCTCTCCGGCCTGTTGAAGTGGGCCGACGAGAGCCCCCTCGAGACCCCTGACCAGCAGGGCGGTACCGCCCGCGGCAAGAGCCATCACGCCTCGTCCGACGCAACCAGCGAAGAGGGTGACGCGGGCCGGAATCCCGGTAAGGGCAAGGGCCAGCTCGACCCGTTCGAGCGGCACACCGACAAGCCCGGACAGGCCAAGACCGGCGCCGCCCCCGGCGACGCCAAGAGCTTCGACGCCCGTACCAGCAAGCGGGATGCGAAGAAGTCGACGGCGACGTCGGACTTCTACGTCAACGCCGACGGCTCCACCACCGTCCGCCACCACCCGGGCCGTGCCAACTTCAAGGCCACCGATGGCACATGGAAGCCGATCGACACCCGGCTGACCGGTGACACGGACGGCCGGCTCCAGCAGCGCGCGAACTCGCTCGACGTCGAGTTCGCACGGAGCGCCGCCGACCGGCAGCTCGCTTCCGTCGACTTCGGCGCCGGGCGCTCGCTCGGGTACGCGCTGAAGGACGCCGCCAAGGCCACGCCCACCGTCGCCGCCAACGGCACGGTGACCTACGCCGATGTGCTGCCCGACACCGACCTCCAACTCATTTCCCTCGCGCAGGGCTTCAAGGAGAACGTCGTCCTACGCTCGCCGCAGGCGGCGAACTCCTGGACCTTCCCCCTCGAAACCAAGGGGCTCACCCCCCGAATAGCCGCCGACGGCGATGTGGAGTTCACGGACGCGACGGGCGAGGTCACCGCGACCATCCCGCACGCGTTCATGGAGGACTCCAAGATCGACCCGCGCTCGGGCGACCCCGCGCAGTCCCGGGCGGTGAGCTACGAGCTCATCACTCTCGACGGCAAGCCCGCCCTGCGGATGACCGCGGACCGTGCGTGGCTCGACGCGCCCGAGCGGGTCTACCCGGTGACCGTCGACCCGACGGTCACCGCGTCCAACTCGACGTACGTCCAGAGCAACTACAGCGCGGACCGCTCGACCGAGACGCAGATCAAGGTCGGTTCGTACGACTCGGGCACGAACAAGGCGAACTCGTTCCTGCAGTTCTCCTCGCTGGGCACCACGCTCGCGGGGCAGCGGGTCACCGCCGCCACCCTGAACGTCTATGCGCTCTGGTCCTCGACCTGCGCTGCCCGGGTGTTCTCCGTGCACCCGGTGACCCAGTCCTGGTCGCCGACCACGACCACGACCTATCCCGGCCCGACGTACGGCTCCGCCATCGGCTCTGCCACGCCGGCGCCCGGAGCGTCCTGCTCCAACGACGCGAACGCGGCGAGCGTCGGTGTGAAGATGCCGGTGTCGCTGTCGCCCGCGTGGTTCAACCAGGTCGCCGCCGGCGCCGCGAACTACGGTCTCGCGATGACCGCGCCGACCGGCGACGGACTGCACTGGAAGAAGTTCCACTCGGACAACGCGGCCACCGCCGGTTTCCGCCCGGCCCTGGAGCTGACCTACACGGCCAACTCGGCCCCGCAGGTCAACGCCTCGTACCCGCCGGAGAACTTCCAGGCCAACACCCTCCAGCCGGAGCTGATCGTCCAGGCCAGCGACACCGACAAGGGTCCGAACCCGCTGTCCTACACGTTCGAGGTGTACGACGCCGACTCCAGCTCCACCACCCCGGTCGTGACCTCCGGCACGCTCACGAAGGGCAGCTGGAAGGTCCCGGCGGCCAAGCTCAGCTGGTCGAAGAACTACCTCTGGTACGTGGGTGTCACCGACGGCACGACACAGGTCACGCAGTCCAGCCGCTTCACGACCGCGGTGCCGCAGCCGCCGGTCACCTCGGGTCTGTCGATGAACACCCACGGCCACGATTTCGACCCGTCGGACGGCAACTACACCACCGAGGACACCGACGCCGACGTGCCGGTGATCGGCCCGTCCCTGGAGATCGACCGCGCGTACAACAGCCTCGACCCGCGCGTGGACAGTGCCTTCGGTGCCGGCTGGTCGACGGTCGTCGACATGAAGGCGGCCGAGGTCAAGGACGCCGCGGGCGCGCTCACCAGTGTCGTGATCACATACCCGGGCGGTGAGCAGGTCGCGTTCGGCCGCAACAGCAACGGCACGTTCGTGCCGCCGCTGGGCCGCTACGCGCGACTGGAAGCGGTCACCGGCGGCTTCAAGCTGACGGACAAGGACTTCACGGCCTACTCCTTCACGCAGGCCACGACGAAGGCCGGGGTCTATGCGATCTCCGGCATCGTGGACTTCGGCGGCCGGGCGGAGACGTTCACGTACGACACGAACAAGCGCCTGACCAAGATCACCAACACCACGTCGAAGCGCTCCCTCGGCCTGACGTGGGTCACGCCGGTCGGCGCGACCGCACCCCATGTGGAGACCGTTTCCACCGACCCGTCGATTGTCGGCGACGCCGGCAGCGCGAAGACGTGGCAGTACGGCTACACCGGTGACCAGCTGACCAAGGTGTGTCCGCCGGCCGACTGGACCAAGTGCACGACGTACTCGTACACCACCGGCAACCACTACCGCACGACGGTTCTGGACGCCGACCCGTTCGCCTACTGGCGCCTCGGTGAGACGTCCGGCACCCTTGCCGCCGACGCGGTGGACACCAACCAGGGGCAGTACAACGGCACGTACAAGAACGTGACCCTGGGCAGCGCCTCGGTGCTGGCGGGTTCGACGCAGAAGACGGCCACGTTCAACGGCACCACCTCGTACGTCGAGATGCCGAGCGCTCCGGGTGCGACGCCGTCGTACACGTCGGTGTCGCTGTGGTTCAAGACGACCACGGCCGGCGGTGTCCTGTTCTACTACGGCGACAAGCCGCTGAGCGACCCGAACCCGGTCGCCAACACCACGAAGAACACCCCGGCCGTGTACGTGGGCATGGACGGCAAGCTGCGTGGCTGTCTGGCCATGTCGCCCGGCTGCATGTCGACGATCACGTCCACCGCGACCGTCACCGACGGCCAGTGGCACAACGCGGTCCTGACGGGTATGGCCAGCAGCCAGACGCTGTACCTCGACGGTGTGTCCCAGGGTTCGCTGACCGGCACGATCAACGACTGGGTGCAGCCCTACATCAGCCTGGGCGCCGGTGTGAACACCAACGGCTGGCCGTCGATGAACCCGAACGACAAGCTGGGTCACTTCGCGGGCCAGATGGCCGAGGTGGCCGTCTACGCCGAGCCGCTGCCCGCCTCGGTGATCTCCGCGCAGTACCAGGCCGCGAAGCGGTCCGCCGGTCTGCTCCAGAAGATCACGACGCCGAGCGGCAAGACGCAGGCCTCGGTCGTCTACGGCACGACCGACGACCTGGTCCTCCAGGCCACGGACGGCAACGGCGGTACGTGGAAGCTGAACCCGGCCACGATCACCGGCTCCTCGCAGGTCTACCGTTCGGCCGTGATGGGCTCCACGCCCGCCGGCTACTGGCGCCTGGACGACACCCAGGCGGCGACGCAGGCCGCGAACGAGCTGCACACCGGTTTCGGCACGTACAACAACGTGACGCAGGGTGTGGAGGGTCCGTTCGGCGCCGCCGATGTCACGGCGGCCCAGTTCGACGGCACGAGTTCCTATGTGGAGGTGCCGCACGGCGTCTGGCACAACAAGCCCGACCGTTCCGTCGAACTGTGGTTCAAGACGGCCAATCCGGGCGTCATCATGGCCGACCAGTCTCGGACGCTGGACGACCCGGCGGGCGTCGGTGGCTCGTACAGCGACCTGCTCTACGTCGGTACGGACAACAAGCTGCACGGCCACTGGTGGAACAGCACCTGTAACGCCAACGCCACGATGGGTTCCACGGGTGAGGTCGCGGACGACAAATGGCACCACGCGGTCCTCACGGCCGCCGGTACCACGCAGACGCTCTACCTCGACGGCGTCAAGCAGGGCACCTGCACCGGAGCGGCCAACGAGGCATCGGCCCACACGTACATCGGCGCGGGCTTCTCGACGAACTGGTACATGGCGCCCGGCGGGATCAGCCACTTCACCGGCTCCCTCGCCGATGTCGCGGTCTACTCCAAGGGCCTGACCGCGGCCGAGGTCGAGAAGCACTGGTCCGCCTTCAAGGCGTCCTCCGGTGTCGCCCCGGTGCGGACGGTCAAGCTGACCGACCCGAGCGACAGGACGCTGACCTATGTGTACGACGCGGAGATGGGCAACCGTCTGCTGGCGTCGATCGACTCCGAGGGCAGGCGGACGACCTACGGCTACGACACGGGCGGCTTCCTGCACACCGTGACCGACGCCAATGGCAACCGTTCGATCACCGGTCATGACGTCCGGGGCAATGCGGTCTCCCAGACCACCTGCCAGGACACCGCGGCCAACAAGTGTTCGACGGAGTACTTCACGTACTTCCCGGACGCGACCACGGCGTTTCCGCCGATGGACCTGCGTAACGACCTGGTGCTCACCGAGCGCGACGGCCGTTCCTCTGGCCCGACGGACAACACCTACCTGACCAGCTACACCTACGACACGGCCGGCAATGTCACCGCGGTGACCTCGCCGCCGGTGGCCGGCCACCCGAACGGCCGGACCGCGTCGACGACGTACACCACCACCGCCACGGTGGCGGCGGAGGGCGGCACCGCGAAGGCGCCCGCCGGGCTGGTGGCGACCGTCACCACGGCCGGTGGCAAGAAGACGTCGTACACGTACTTCGCCAACGGTGACCTCGCGGAGATCACCGACGCCAACGGCGCCAAGGTGAAGCACACGTACGACAACCTCGGCCGCCAGCTCACCAAGACCGAGGTCTCGGACTCCTATCCCGCGGGTCTGACGACCTCGCTGACGTACGACAAGAACGACCAGGTCGTCACCGAGACCGACCCGAAGGTCACCAACCGGGTCACCGGCGCGGTGCACCAGGCGAAGACGACGACCGCCTTCGACGCGGACGGCAACGTCCTGTCACAGACCGTCGCGGACCTCACCGGTGGCGACGCCGCCCGTACGACGTCGATGACGTACAACGCGTACAACCAGGTGGCGACCAAGACGAACTCGGGCGGCGACACCACGTCGTTCGAGTACGACGTCTACGGCAACAAGACGAAGGAGACGGACCCCGCGGGGAACGTCAACGTCGCCACCTACGACGCCGAGAAGCGTCTGCTCACCACCAGCCTGCTGAACTACACCGGCGACCCGAACAACCCGTCGGCGCCGACGACCCTGGTCGAGGAGTCGCGGGCGTACGACCCGGCGGGCCGCCTCGCGTCGATCACCGACGCGATGGGCTACGTCACGGCGTACACCTACACCGACGACGGCCTCTCGGCGAGCGTGGTCCGCAAGGATCCGGTGTCCGGCAAGTCCTTCACGGAACAGGCGAACACGTACGACGCCGAGGGCAACCTGATCGAGCAGATCACGAAGAACGGGCGGGTGCGCACCACCTTCACGGTGGACGCGGCCGACCGTACGGTGTCCTCGGTCCTGGATCCGAACGGGCTCGCGCGGACGACGAAGGTCTCCTACGACCCGGACGACAACGTGGTGTCCCAGACGGAGGCCGACCCGGCGACGGGTGAGGTCACCACGACGGACACCCGGTACGACGATCTGGGCAACGTCACGGGCACTACCGTCGACGACGGCACGACAGCCCCGGTGGCGCGCTACAAGCTGGACGAGACGACCGGCTACGGCCTGGCCGACTCCTCCGGCGGCAACACCACCGGTACCCACGGCACCGGCATGCACTGGAACACCGACCGGAGCGGCAGCGCCGTCTTCGACGGTGACGCCAACTCCTGGGCACAGACCTCGAGGCCGGCCGTGAACACGGCCGGCAGCTTCACGGTCTCGGCCTGGGCCAAGCTGTCCGACCTCACCACAGGGCGGACCGTCCTGTCGCAGGACGGCGACAACGTGTACGGCTTCGTGTTGTACTACGCGGCCGGCACCGGCTGGGCCTTCGCCCGGCCCCGGGCGGACGTCACACCGCTGGCGTACGACCGGGCGGTGTCAGCTTCCTCCGCGGCCGTCTCCGGTGTCTGGACCCACCTCGTCGGCGTGTACGACGCCCAGGCCGCCAAGCTGCGCCTGTACGTCAACGGCACGCTCGCCCAGGAAGTCCCGCACAGCTCCCCGTGGGAGGCGACCGGTCCGCTGCAGGTCGGCCGCCACAAGTACGCGGCGACCTACGACTACGCGTTCAAGGGCGGCATCGACGACGTCCAGGTCTACAGCGAGGCGCTGACCGCGGCGCAGGTCACCGCGGTCAAGGGCGGAACGCTCCCGGCAGCCGGCAGCTCCGTCCGCACCACGACGTCGAAGCTGGACCAGCGCGGTCTGGCGCTCTCCACGACCGACGCCAACGGCGACGTCACCGACTACGGCTACGACGAGGAGGAGCGGCAGACCATCGTCACGGAACCGGCCGTCAACGCGGAGCAGAACGGCGGGACCCCGGTCTCCGTCCGTCCCGTGTCGATGACCGGCTACAACACCTTCGGCGAGATGACCGAGACCTCGGACAACCTCGGCAATGTGACGGTCATGGCGTACGACGCCGAGGGCCGGGAGACGTCGACGACGCTGCCCGGCTACACCCCGGCGGGTGGCACGCCGATCCAGGCCACGAGCTGGAACGAGTACAACAGGCTCGGCCAGCTCTCGGCGGAGGTCGACGAGCTCGGCAACCGCACCACGTACACGTACACGCAGCTCGGCGACAAGGCCTCGGTCACGGAGCCCGGCGGCGGTACGACGAAGTACACCTACTCCACCAACGGTGACGAGCTCTCGGCCACCCGGGCGAACGGTGCCCGGCAGGAGAGCACCTGGGACTACCTGGGTCGCCGGCTCACGGTCTCGGACATCGTCCGGCAGCCGACACAGCGGGTGTACACCGTGGCCCACGAGTACGACGGCCCGGGCGGTGAACTCTCCCGGACGGTGAGCGCCGCCGGCATCCCGGAGTCGTACAAGTACAACGTGCTGGGAGAGAAGACCGAGGTCACCGACGGCTCAGGCCACATCCACCGGTACACGTACGACATGGACGGCCACGTCCTCACCACGACGGACCCGGACGGCACCAGCACCAAGAACACGTACGACGCGTTCGGGCAGCTCGTCGCCACGAGCGACCTGGACGCCCAAGGCGCGGTGCTGCGCACCATGCGCACCACCTACGACCGGGAGGGCAACGCCACCTCGGTGACGGATTACCGGGGACGCACCACGACCCTCACGACGGACGCCTCGGGTGCCGTCACGAAGGCGGTGCAGCCGGTCTCGGCGACCGAGTCGATCACCACGACCTTCGGCTACGACGCGGAGGGCAACCGGACGCGCTTCACCGACGGGCGGGGTAATCCGTTCCTCACCACGTACAACAGCTGGGGTCTGGTCGAGTCGGAGATCGAGCCGTCCACGCCGTCCCACCCCGCCGCGGCGGACCGGACGTTCACCACGGTGTACGACGCGGGCGGCCGGGCGAAGGAGATCCGTTCCCCGGGCGGTGTGACCGTCGTCAACGAGTACGACGCGGAGGACCGTCTCGTCCGGCAGTCGGGCACGGGTGCGGAGGCCGTCACGGTCGACCACACCTACTCCTACGACTCCGACGACCGGCTCACGGCCGTCGCGGGTGCCGGTGACGTCAAGAACACCTTCACCTACGACGACCGCGGACTGCTCCTGTCCACGGCTGGTCCGTCGGGAGCCTCGTCCTTCGCGTACAACGCCGACGGGTCGATGACCTCGCGCTCCGACGCCTCGGGCACGACGGCGTACGGCTACGACAGCGCGGGCCGGCTCAAGACCGTCAACGACGGCGCCACCGGCACGACGGCGACGTACGCCTACGACGTCGACGACCGGGTCACGCAGATCGACTACGGCACGGGCGGGTCCAGGCGGACCTTCTCGTACGACGCACTGGAAAGGGTGACCCAGGACAAGCTGACCTCCCCGACCGGCCGGATTCTGTCCTCGATCGACTACGGCTGGGACGAGAACGGCAGCATGACGTCGAAGACGACGGCCGGACTCGCGGGCTCGTCCGCCAACACGTACACGTACGACTGGGCCAACCGCCTGACGTCCTGGAACAACGGGACGATGACGGAGTCCTACGGCTACGACAAGTCCGGCAACCGGATCCAGGTGGGTGCCGACACGTACACGTATGACGCCCGCAACCGGCTCACGCGGGCCGGCGGCGACACGTACATGTACACCGCGCGCGGCACACTGAGCCAGGTCACGAATGACGGCGGCACCGTCGCGGTCAAGGCCGACGCTTTCAACCGGGTCGTCACCGAGGGCGAACGTACCTACACGTACGACGGTCTCGACCGGGTCCTGGAGGCCAAGGACGAGACGGGCAGCGCGCTGTTCTCGTTCGCGTACAGCGGCGTCGGGAACGACGTGGCCTCGGACGGCACAGCGTCCTACAGCCGCAACGCCGACGGCTCCCTGCTGGGTGTGAAGACGCCCGCCTCCTCGGTGCTGGCCCTCACGGACCTGCACGACGACGTGGTGGCGCAGTTCACCGCTTCGGGCGAGACGCTGACCGGTTCGAGGACGTACTCCCCGTTCGGCAAGGTGTCGCAGACGACCGGGCTCATCGGCAGCCTGGGTTACCAGTCTGGCTGGACCGACCCGGAGACCTCCAAGGTCAACATGGCCGCGCGCTGGTACTCGCCGACCGCCGGTCAGTTCACCAGCCGGGACACCGTGAGCCTGTCGCCTCTGCCGGCCTCGGTGGGCGCGAACCGCTACGCCTACGCGGACGACAACCCGATGTCGGCGACCGATCCCACGGGTCACTGGCCCAGCTTCATCAACAAGGTGAAGAAGGCCGTCAAGTCGGTCGCCCGACGCGCTGTGAAGTCGGTCCTCAAGCCGCGCAAGAAGCACCGGGTCGTCAAGGTGGTCCGTCCCAAGCCGCGCGGTATGCACAAGGTGGTGTCCCGCATCCGGGACGGCGTCAAGAAGGTCGTCAAGTATGCGAAGGCCAAGGCCAAGAAGGCGGTCGGGGCCAGGCTCAGGATCGTGAAGGACCCGAGGTACCAGGCCAATCTGGCGAGGGCGAACAAGGCGAAGGCCAAGGCCGCCTTCGTGAGGTCTCTCAAGATCAAGAAGGCTCGTGCGAACTTCCTCCGAGAGAAGAAGAGGCGCGAGGTCATCGAGAGTCGCAGGGAGGCGCTACGGAAGTTGGACGCCTTCGGGCGCAAGTGGATATTCGGTGTCGTGGCCCTCAGTACCCAAGCTCCCCTGGTGGACGCCTCGAAGCCGGTCGTACGCTTTCTCGCTCCCACCCTCTTCGGCGTCTCCAAGGATCCCTCGGCCTTCGATCTCGGCTACGACTGGGTGAGCGGCAAGGGGCCGAAGCACCGGGTCCTGGACGGCAACAGCACGTTCACCAAGACCCTCAAGCAGCACGCCCATGTGGACTACACGAAGGACGCCATCGCCCGGGACCTCGGGAGCGGAAAGCTCAAGGCCGATGGGAAGTGGCACGACAAGCCGTACCGCCTCGGCGCGGACGACGAGGAGGGGTCGTCCATGATGAAGCTCCTCCGCGACTTCACCGGGAACTCCTCCGCGGCCTACCTCGGCTCGTACACCCTCAAGTACCGCGTCACCTCGGTGAACAGCAAGACGGGGAAGGCGACCGTAGGGTTCAAGGTGTACAACGAGAGCACCATGTTCTCGGGGACGCGCCCGCCGCCGGCGTTGGGCGGCTACAGCGACTGGTACGAGAAGAAGGTCGGGCAACCGCTCAACAACCATTACTCCTCGGGCCGTTTCTCGAAGAAGAGCCAGGACATCGTCTGGAACGAGGAGGTCTCGTTCTCGCCTTCACGGTGATGAGATGAAGTGAGACGAGGAAGAGCCCCGCCGAGTCGTTCGGCGGGGCTTTCCCGTTCTCGGGCGGTGCGACATGCGGTGTGCCGGGCGGTGCGTCAGCCGGTCTTGGTCCAGTCGCCGCAGCCTGAGGTCTTGAAGTAGCCGTCGGTCTTCGAGACCTTCACGATCGCCGTGCCCGAGACGTTGTTGTTCGCCAGGATCGCGTCCGTGTTGTGGCTCGCGTCCTTCGAGCGTTCCCAGTAGCAGCCGTCGTCCTCGTTGCCCGTCGACTTGTACGTGCCCGGGGTGATGTCCACGCCCACCTTGAACATGCCGCCGTCGCCCTTCAGGGTCGCCTTCGGGGTGCCGGTCGCCTTCTCGTCGACGGCCTCCCACTCCGCGCAGCCGGAGGACTTGAAGAGCTTGTCCGTCGGCTTGATCAGGACGTAGCTCGTGCCCATCACGTTGTCGTTGGCGAGGATCGAGTCCGTCTCGCCCGAGGAGTCCTTGGCGCGCTCCCAGTAGCAGGCCGCGTCCTCGTTGCCGCTCGTGCGGTAGAGGCCCGGCTTGACGTCCGCGCCGACCTCGAAGTCGCCGTCGCCGTCGATCGTGGCCGCCTTCTTCTTCTCGGGGGCCGAGGAGCCCTTGTCGCCGCCCGTCTTCGTCGGCTGCTCCTGCTTGGGCGAGCCGTTCGAGGAGGTGCCGGCGCCGTCCTCGCAGCCCGTCGCGCCGATCACGACGAGGGTGACGATCGCGCCGGTGGCGGTGAGGGTCTTGTGGCGGGCGAACCAGTTGCGCTGCTGCTGAGGCATGGCTGTGGCACCTTCCGGGGCGCTGTGAGGACTCCGTTTGCGATGGGTCAATCACAGCAGAGCCTGTGAACCCAGTCAACACGCTTCACGAAAATCAGAACGACTCACACTGTGAACCGTCCCGATCGGTATGCTCGGGGTTCACAGCCGCACGAAGGGAGACGGACAGGTGCCGGACCAGCACGCCGCAGAGGTCACCGCCGCCGGGATCGCCCGGCTCGCCGGTGTCGGCCGGGCCGCCGTCAGCAACTGGCGACGCCGGCACGAGGACTTCCCCAAGCCCGTCGGCGGGACCGAGACCAGCCCCTCCTTCGCCCTCGCCGATGTCGAGCAGTGGCTGCGCGACCAGGGAAAGCTCGTCGACGTCCCGCTCCGCGAGCGCGTCTGGCAGCAGCTCGCCGCTCACCCCGCCGGCACGGTCACCGGGCTCGTCCACACCGGCTGCGCACTCCTGCTCGTACAGGGCCGGTCCACCGGCTGGGCCCGGTTCGCCGCGCTCTCCGACGAGCGGCTCGCCGACGTCCTGCCCTCCGCCCTCGAAGAGGTGCTCACCGCCCGGTTCGGGCTCGACCGCGCCGTCCGCACCCCGCTCGCCGCCGACCTCGCCCTCTCCGTGCCCCTCATGCGCGGCGCGGCCGAACTCGCCGCCGAACTCGGCGCACGCCAGACCTTCGAGTTCCTGCTCGGCCGCCACCTCGACGCCAACCCGCGCCAGTACACGCTCACTCCGCCCGGCCTCGCCGAGCTGATGGCCGCCCTCGCCGTCGAGGCCACCGGGCCCGGCGCAGCCACACAGCCCGGCGCCGGACCCGGCGCAGGCCCCGCGCCCACCGTGCTCGACCCCGCCTCCGGCACCGGCGGGCTGCTGCGCGCCGTCCCGCGCGCCGCCGCCCTCTACGCCCAGGACGCCGACCCCGAGCTCGCCGCCCTCACCGCCCTGCGCCTCGCCCTGCACGGCGACGCCGACATCCGCTCCGCCGCCGCCGACACCCTGCGCGCCGACGCCTTCCCCGGGCTCTCCGCCGACGCCGTCCTCTGCCACCCGCCGTTCAACGAACGCGGCTGGGGCCACGACGAACTCGCCTACGACCCCCGCTGGGAGTACGGCTTCCCGGCACGCACCGAATCCGAACTGGCCTGGGTCCAGCACGCGCTCGCCCGGCTCCGCGACGGCGGCGCCGCCGTGCTCCTCATGCCGCCCGCCGTCGCCTCCCGCCGCTCCGGCCGCCGCATCCGCGCCGACCTGCTGCGCCGCGGCGCCCTGCGGGCCGTCATCGCCCTGCCGGCCGGCGCCGCGCCCCCGTACGGCATCCCGCTCCACCTGTGGGTGCTGAACCGGCCCGGCCACGACCACCGGCCCGCCCCCGAACTGCTGCTCGTCGACACCACCTCCCTGGTCCCGGACGGCGGCCGCGCCACCCTGCCCTGGCCCACCGTCCAGAGCGCCGTCCTCGACGCCTGGAACGGCCGGCACGAACAGGGCGTCAGCCGCTCGGTCCCCGTCATCGAACTCCTCGACGACGACGTCGACCTCGCCCCCGCCCGCCACCTGGCCGCCCCGGCCACGGGCGCCTCGGCCGCCGGACTCGACACCGTGCGGGCGCGCCTGGACGAGAGCCTGCGCCGCACCCTGAGCCTCGCCCCCACCCCCGCCGTGGTCGCCCGTCCCGCCGCCCGCACCCTCACCACGGTCGGCGAACTCGCCCGCGCCGGAGCCCTCCAGCTCCGGGCGGGCGGCGCCGGGGCCTCCCCGGTCGGCGGCCCCGTCCTGACCGAACACGACGTCCTGTCCGGCGCCGCGCCCTCCGGGACGCTCCCCGACGGCCCCGCCGAGGACCCCGTCCTTCTCCGGGAAGGCGATGTCGTCGTCCCCGTCCTCGGCGGCGGCTCGATCGCCCGCGTCGTCGACGCGCCCACCGCCGGCGCCGCCCTCGGCCGCAACCTGCAGCTCCTGCGCCCCGATCCGGCCGCGCTCGACCCCTGGTTCCTCGCCGGCTTCCTGCGCGGCACCGCGAACAACCGACAGGCCAGCAGCTTCGCCTCCACCGCCACCCGGCTCGACGTCCGACGCCTCCAACTGCCCCGGCTGCCCCTCGCCGACCAGCGGCGCTACGGCGAACGGTTCCGGGCGCTGGCCGCGTTCGAGGACGCGCTGCGCCAGGCCGGGCGGCTCGGAGAGCAGCTGGTGCAGGGGTTCTACGACGGACTCGCGGACGGGAGCGTCCACCCCGAGTGACGGGAGCGACACCGCTTCCGTACAACCCTGGGCGGGTTGTCGTGGTCGCCTTATACGCTCGTACCCCGCACAAGTCCCGTGCGACTCCCGTAGGGCTCCACACGACGCCCGCAGCCCAGGAGCGACCTCCATGCATGGTCACGCGCCCGTGACGCCACCGCGCCGCCCCGGCCCGTCGGCCGGCGTGATCGCCGTGCGCGTGATCATCTGCGCGCTGATGGTGCTCACCTGCGGATTCCTCGCCTGGATCGGGATGCTGCGGATCGCGATCATGCGTCGAGGCGGGCGCGACTGGGCCCTGTTCTGGGCCCAACTCGTCCTGAACATCGCCTGCCTGGCCACCTTGGAACAGCGCCTCGCCGACCACTGGATCTCGAACGTCGGCATGGCCGGACTGCTGCTGCAGATGGCCGCCGTGACCGCGTACTACCTCGTCGTCGACATCCGGCACCACCGGCCGAGCCCCGCCTTCCCCCCGTACGGACAGGGGCACGCACCGTACGGCTACGGGTACCCGGCCTCGGCCATGGCCGTGCCTCAGCCGGCCTCTCTGCCTCAGTCAACCCCTCTGCCTCAGCCGCCCCCCGTACCTCCCCAGGCCGCCCCTCGCATCGAGCAGGTCCGCGCCGAGCTGGACGAGCTCAGCGACCTCCTCCGCAAGGACCCGAAGAACCCGCGAGAGGGCGGTCGGTGAACGGACGTCTCATCGGCGGCCGTTACGAACTGTCCACCGTCATCGGCCAGGGCGGCATGGGCCAGGTCTGGACGGCGTACGACGGACGGCTCGACCGGCGGGTCGCCGTCAAGCTGCTGAGGCCCGCCACCCTCAGCGGCCCCGCCACCGCCGCCGACGAGCTGCGCCGCCGCTTCGTGCGCGAGTGCCGCGTCACGGCGCAGGTCGACCACCCCGGCCTGGTCACCGTCCATGACGCCGGCAGCGACGGCGACGACCTCTACCTCGTCATGCAGTACGTCGAGGGCGCCGACCTCGCCGACCATCTCGCCGAGCACGATCCGTACCCCTGGCAGTGGTCGGTTTCCGTCGCCGCGCAGTTGTGCGCAGTGCTCGCCGCCGTGCACGCGGTGCCGATCGTCCACCGCGACCTCAAACCGCGCAACGTGATGGTGCGCCCCGACGGCTCCGTCACCGTCCTCGACCTCGGCGTCGCCTCCGTCCTGGACACCGACACCACCCGCCTCACCCACACCGGCTCACCCATCGGCAGCCCCGCCTACATGGCGCCCGAGCAGGCGATGGGCGGTGCCGTCGGCCCGTACACCGATCTGTACGCGCTCGGCATCCTGCTCCATGAACTCCTCAGCGGAAACGTGCCGTTCGCGGGCTCCACCGCGCTCGGCGTGCTGCACCGGCATCTGTACGAGCCCCCGCTGCCGGTCCGACAACTGCGGCCCGAGGTTCCCGAGGCCCTGGAGGCGCTCGTTCTGCGGTTGCTCGCCAAGGACCCGCAGCACCGGCCCTCCGGTGCGCACGAGGTGTACGAGGCGCTGCTGCCGCTGCTGCCCGCGCGCGGGGTCCCCGCGGGGCCGCTCGATCCGACCCGCCCGTTCCTGCGCCCGCACGCACCCTGGCCGGACCACGCCCCCGTCACGCCACCGCGTGTTGCGGCTCCCGGCCCTCTCCTCCCGCCGGCCCCACCAGTCCCGCATGCCCCTCCCGCCCCGCAGACGGACGTGGCCGCCGCCGTCGACGAGGTCAAGCGGCTGCTCGGCGAAGGCTCCCTGGCGCAGGCCGTCGACATGCTCGGCTCCCTCCTGCCCACCGCCGCGGCCGAGCACGGTGAGCGGTCGCCCGTCGTCCGCATCCTGCGCAAGCAGTACGCCACGACGCTGATGGACGACGGCCAGTACCGCCGTGCCCTGCCCGAGCTGCGCCGCCTCGCCGACGACCGCGCGGCCGATGCGGGCCCCGCCGACCCGCAGACCCTGCAGTTCCGCTTCGACGCGGCGCAGTGCCTGGAGCAGCTCGGCGAGACGGCGGCGGCGTTGACGGAGTACCGCGCCCTCCTGCCCTTCCACGAAAAGGACGCGGACCCGGCCCGTGCCTTCGACATCCGGCGCCGGAGCGCGAGCCTGCTCCTCGCGATGGGCGACCACACGGCGGGTCACCAGCAGCTGCAGGCGCTCCTCTACGACACGGAGCGGGCGTACGGCCCGTACCACGCCCGCGCGACGGAGCTCCGCCGCGCGCTGATCCACCAGCAGCAGATGGGCCGGCCGGGCTGACGGCCGCCGCCGCATCCCTGTTCGTCCCGACCGACTTCTTCACGCGCCGAACCGACAGCCGGCAACCGACCATCGACAGCCGGCCACCGACAAACGACAACCGATAGAAGGAAACACGTGCTCCGCAGCAGGACCAAGCTCAGAACCGCCGCCGCCGCGCTCGCGCTGGGCAGCCTCCTCATGACCACACCGGCCGCGGCGGGGACGGAGCCCCTTCCGACTGTGACCACCGGCCCCGTGTTCAACGATCCGTCGGGTGACGCGACCGCCGAGGGGCGGATTTTGAGCCACCTGGGGCGCCTCGTCGACGGCGCCGAGCCGCAGTCGTCCATCCGGATCTCCCTGTACCTGTACGGGTCGCAGTGGCTGACCGACCGGCTGATCGCTGCCCGCAACCGCGGCGTCACCGTCCAGGTGGTCCTCGACCGCGACACCGCCGGATACCCGGCCGTCACCAACCTGAAGACCGAGCTGGAGAGGCTGGGTGGCGATTCCTGGGTGCGGATCTGCAAGGCGGAGGAGGCCTGTCTCGCCAAGGACCCGGGTACGACGTCCACGGACCCGAACGGCTGGTACGACAACGTCAACCACAACAAGTACTTCCTGTTCTCCCGTACCAAGGGCAACGGCACCGTCCCGGTGGACAACGTGGTGGTGCAGTCCTCGGGCAACCTCGTCGAGTGGGACCGCACGATGGGGTGGAACGACGCGATGACGGTGGCCGGCAACAAGGAGCTGTTCGACGCGTACACGGCGTACTTCGCCGACCAGGCCGGGGCGGCCGCCGGGGAGATCCCGCAGGTCAGCGATTACCCGCATGAGACGCAGGCGGGCAAGGCCAAGGTCTACTTCTTCCCGCGTTCGACCACCGACGTGGTCGTGAACATACTCAAGACGGTGGCCCAGCCGCTCGAGGGCCAGGTTCCCTGCCACGGCAACGACCCGGGCTTCGGCACCTCCGACGGCCGGACGAAGATCCGGATCGCCCAGGGTCACATCACCCGCCCCGAGGTGGCGGAGGAGCTCTGGAACCTCGCGAACGCCGGGTGCCACGTCGACATCGTCTACCGCAAGCTCGACAATCCTCCGAACACGGCGGTGGCCGGCTGGCTGACCAAGCCGACCGCGAAGGGCCGCATCGCCCTGCACCAGCTCTACAACGACGAGCGCGGCGGCACCGGGACGCACACCAAGTACCTGCTGGTCGAGGGCACGTACCTCGGCGGCAAGAACAAGAAGATCGTCTTCACCGGCAGTCACACCTACACGGTCACGGCGCTCAAGTACAACGACGAGGCGCTGCTGAAGTACGAGGACAACGTGGACACGGCTGTCTTCGACGCGTACGTGAAGAACTTCGAGGCCCAGCGGGCGGCCGCCGAGAGGGAGGGCTTGTAGGCCCGACCGGGGGCTGACGGGTCGGCAGAGTCACGACTCCGCATCTGATCGGCAAACGGGGGGAAGGGGTCCGATTTGGGTGTTCCGTGACATGTAGCGTTCGCGTTCGATCATGTACACGTCCCCAAGGAATCCCTCATGACTACGCCGACGCCCGTCACCCCCGAGCAGCCCGCCGCCCCGGGTGAGCCGATCGCTCCCGCCGAGCCCGCCGCGCCCGCGAAGAAGAAGGGCAAGGTTCTCAAGACCCTCGGCAGCATCGTCGTGGCGATCGCCGTCGTCCTGTTCTGGAAGCTGGGCCTCCCGCACATCATGGGCACCGCTCCCGTGCACGCGAAGGCCGGTGAGTGCGTCACCGTGACCGGCCCCGACAACGACCCCAAGGTCGACAGCAAGCCGTGCACCGAGAAGGCGGCCGACCTCTACAAGGTCGTCAAGGTCGTCGACAACACTTTCGACGTCGACAAGTGCGGTGACGTGAGCGAGGTCGCCCTCGCGCAGCAGCTGGAGTCGGACAAGTTCGTGCTCTGCCTGAACCCCGTCAAGAACTGACGTCGCTCACCGACCGAGGGGCTGGACCGATCGGTCCAGCCCCTCGGTCTTTGGCGGGATCAGGTCGGCAGGTCACCGGAGCGTCGCCGTTGGCGGGCTGGTGGGTGGTGGCGGCGCGGAGCTTGTTGAAGTTGGCCACGTACGCGTCGTGGAGGGCGGAGTCCTCGAGCTGGAGCATTGTCTCGTCGCTCTGGCGCAGGGAGTTGGTGGTCCAGTTGTGGTTGCCGGTCCACAGGATCTTGCGGTCCGGGGTGTTGGAGTAGTTGCCCTCGATCAGCAGGTACTTGTTGTGGATCCAGGTGGCGTCCTTGCCGCAGTAGTACTTCGTGATGACGCCGCCGTAGGCGTTGGTCGTCTTGGCGAGCAGCTTCTCCAGGGAGGACCTGGCCAGCCCGTTGGCCGTGTCGTAGGTCATCGCGACCTCGACGTAGCACCCCTGCGCGTCGAGCTGGACGAGCTTGTCGGCGAGGTAGGGGCGGGCGAAGGCGGTCATGCTCACCCGGATGCGGATGCGGATGCGGATGCGGTGGGTGTCGGTCGTGCCGACGACGGAGTTCCCGTAGCACTTCACGTTGTCGAGGACGGTGCTGACGGTGTCCTCGCCGGGGTCGCTGTAGAAGACGCTGCCACTCGTCGCGGCGCGGCGTTAGAAGTGGATCTTCGCGACCCAGGACGGCTTGGTCGTGTCGCTCCCGAGCGCGGCGACCAGGTCGTTGTACGGCGCCTGATTCTCGGCGACGACCTTGTGGTCGAAGATCGCCTGAACGTGCACCCCCCGTGCGTGCGCGTTGATGAGCGCCGCGGGAAGGCTGCCTTCCTTGGCGTAGTACATGGCCACCCGGATCCGCGAACCGGCCGGGGCTCCTTCGACCAGTTCGATCTGCCGGTTGACGATGGCCCACCGCTCGGCGTCGGTGCCGATCGGGTTGTTGAAGACGGCCTCGGTCGTCACCCCGGTGGTCTCGGCTCCGGCGTTCCCGGTTCGGCATCTCCTGACAGACTCACGGCCTGTGAAGATCAATATTCTGCGAGGCTCCCTCGTCGTGGGAGCTCTCGCCCTCCTCTGCTCGGTCCTGTTCGCCCTGCCGGCGAACGCCGCCTACGAGAGCTGTGAGAAGCCGTCCCTCTGCCTCTACGACGGCGTCGGCGGTACCGGCGGAAGTCTGCGGCTCCCGCTGGACGGCACCGCCACCGTCACCGGCTCCGGCTGGGACAACAAGGCCGTGT
Organism: Streptomyces lateritius; assembly: GCF_014649715.1. Classification (GTDB taxonomy): domain Bacteria; phylum Actinomycetota; class Actinomycetes; order Streptomycetales; family Streptomycetaceae; genus Streptomyces; species Streptomyces lateritius. Next base: position 103,750 of record NZ_BMTO01000020.1, on the reverse strand, counting down.
CCGTGTACAACAACACCCACCTCTGGGGCTGTGTGTACGCCAACACCTACCTCGGCGGCACCGTGGAGACGATTCCGCCAGGCGGCGACGGCGACTTGAAGACGCTCGTTCGCGAGGTGACCTCCCACAAACTGGCCCCCTCCCAGGGCGCGTGCTTCACGGGGTACGAGCGCTGCGGCACCGGTCAGCTGTGCATCTTCAAGGAGCCGAACGGCCGTGGCGGGATGTACGGCACCCCGAACGACCACGCGGGCTACCTCGCCGGCGTGTGGGTGGACAACGTGCGGTCGGTCATGAACCGCACCGAGAAGACCGCCTGTTTCTTCACCGACGCCTCATGGTCGGGCGAGTGGACGCAGACCGGGCAGCCCGTCGCCAAGGCCTACAAGGTCAACGCCGGGGACACCACCTCGCTCACCGCCCCCTTCGACAGGTCCATCCAGTCGCACCGGCTGAGGACCCCGGACGCCGACCCCGCCACGGACAAGGAATGCCTGTCATGACACGCCCCGCACCCCGTACCGCACACCGCGGCGGCGCGCGTCTGGCTGCCGCCGTCACCGCGCTCAGCTCGATGCTCCTGTTCACCGCCTCGGGCCCGACGAGTGCGGCCGAGGAACCACCGGCCGCCCCCGAGCTGGCGCGCTGGACCGCCCAGACCGCGGACAGCAGGCTGCTCGCGCCTGGTGTGGAGTACTTCCGCTACAAGGAGACGTCCCCGATCGCGCAGCGCGCGTACCCGCGTGAGCTGAACGTCGTACGGATCGACCCCGCCCAGGGGGCCCTGCGGATCGAGAGCACCTTCGGCAGGAAGGCCGCGACCGGCGAGACCGTCCGGGAGATGGTGGCCGCCATGCCCGAGGTTCCCCTCGTGGCGGTCAACGGCGGCTACTTCATGAACGAGGGCACCCCTCCCGGCACGACGGGCGCCGTACCGGAGACCGTCCAGACCTTCGGCGCCACCGTCCGCGACGGGGAGGTGATGGGGGCCTCCTGCGTTCTGGGCAAGAACCGCCACAGCGTGGTGCTCCAGTACGGCGTTCCGTACGTCACGCTGCTGGAGACCGACATCACCGTGACCAGCAGCCTGACGGAGGAGATTCCGTACGGAGAGGTCACGCAGCGCGTGGACGACGTCAACCGGAACCCCGGCGGCGCGCTGGGCTGCCCGCGTGACGCCGACGACACCGCCGGCGAGCTGGGACCGTACGCGGACGCCTACGGCAAGCAGTTGGCCGCCTACACGGACCCGACCGAGTTCGTCCTGTTCAACTACTCCTACAGGACGACGACACCGAAGCCGGACGTCAACAAGAACATCACCGCCGACGACCAGGCCGGATACGAGGTCGTGCTGGACAGTGCGACCGGCGCGATCATCACGGGCGGGGAGGGCCGCGGCGGCCGTACGGTCGCCAAGGGCCAGTACGTCCTCCAGGCGATTGGGGACCACCAGACGGACTGGCTGCGCCGGCAACACCAGAAGAAGGCATCCCTCAAGATCAGCCAGAGACTCTGGGACCACCGCTTCAAGGCTCAGGAGATCAAGCGGGAGATGCCTCTGGACGAGACGGTGGACGTCGTCAACGGCGGATCACTGCTCATACGCGACGGTGTCAGCAAGTACGGCAGCACGGGGGCCACGGGCTACGCCCACGGCAGCTGCGCCCGCCTCTACGACGAGAACGGTCGGAGCAAGGACGTCACAGCGGCGACTCCGCAGGCCAGGACCGACTACTGCCGGGACTCCCGTACCGCGGTGGGCGTGGACGAGCGGGGCCGCACCCTCCTGGTCACCCTGAGCGGACCGCGCGACCACTACTATCCCGACGGCGGGTTCCTGGCGGAGGTCACCGAACCGCTGAGGGCCCTCGGCGTCATGGACGCCCTCAACCAGGACGGCGGTGGCTCGTCCACGATGCTGCTCGGCGACGCCGCGCGTCCGGTGAACGGGCTGAGCGACGATCCGGCTCCCGGCGTCGAGCGCCGGGTCTACGACTCGATCTACGTCGCCACCGGCGGCAGCCCGGTCGTGAACTAGACCGTCACGGCTCCACGGCTCTACGGCCCTGCGGCCCTGGGGCTCTACGGCCCTGCGGCATGAGGGCCCCGCCATCATCCCGCGGGGCCCTCTCGTCGCTTCCGTCCCCTCACGCCGTCGGGGTCAACTCCTGCCTGTCTCGGACAGGGGCCTCCGGGGCAGGCGCCGAGGAGCGGCGCCGCCCCAGAACCCACAGCCACACCGCCAGGCCCCCCGCCGCGACGAGCCCTCCGCCGATTCCCGCCCGCAGGCCCGGGGGACGGAAGACGCAGCTCACCGACGCCTGCGAGCCGTCGACCCGTACCGCGACCAGGCCGCCGTACGTCTCCGCCGGGCGGCCCTCGCAGGTCCAGCCCGCGATCCGGGGGGCGGCCAGGACGACCGTGCCCCGTGTGCCCGGGCGGAGTTCGGCGCGGATGCCGCTGTCGGTCACCTGGACGGACGTCGGAGCCGCCGCTCGCAGGGCCGCCACCGCCGTCGTGAGCCGCCGGCGGTCCAGGCAGCCGACCCGGTGCCACAGCCTCTCGCCCTCCAGGACCGGGCGGGCGCCCGCAACGCGCTGCACCCCGAGCGAGGTCATCGCCGCCCGCCGCCTGGGCATGTCACCGGTCAGCTTCACGACAACGCCGTCCGCTCCCAGCCGCGCCGTCCCCCTGAACTGCGGGGCCCAGAGGAAGACCTCCCTGCCGACCGCACAGACCCCGTCGGCGGGCAGGTCGTACACCCGCGCCCCCAGCAACCGCTCCTGGTTGCGGTACGCCGAGATGCCGAGCCGGGGGGCCTTGCCCTCCGGACGGACCGAGACCAAGGGGACCACAGGGCCCGTCCTCACCACCCGGTCGTCCCGCCACCGCGCGCCCACCCCGAACACCGCGTCCGTGACCGGGTTGTCCAGGCTCTGCAGATTGCGCCCGCCGGAGGTCCAGCCACCGCCGAGCGCCGCAAGCGTCGTCGTCAGCACCGCCGGCGTGTGGCTGCTGTAGTACGCGGCGCCCTGTCCGCCCAGCAGCATCGGTTCGTTGCCGGTGATCTGCTCGCGGCCGGAGTCGGTGCGGTACGCGGGCCAGCCGTCGGCCTCGGCGAGCGCCTCCCGGCGACGCTCGTGCTCGGCGCCGTACGCCGGGTAGTCGTCGAGCCGCCCGAGCCGCTCCCGGTCCGTGTACGCCGTGGTCGCCGCCGCCTGCCCGACGAGCACCCCCGCCAGCAGCACCGCCGCCACCACCTCGTACCGCGGCGCCCGCCGCCCCGCCCGGAGCCCCCGCCGGACCAGCCACAGCGCGCCGCACGCCCCCGCGAGACCTACGGCGAGCAGGGGATACGTCCACACCGTCACCAGGTCGCTGCCCGCCGCGCCCACAGCGACAGCCGCCACCACCCCCGCCCCGCCCAGCAGGGCGCGCCGCCCGGGCCAGCCGTACGAGAGCCCCGTCCAGGCGACGACGACCAGCACCCCGGAGAGGACGAACGTCTGCCGGTACGGGCTGCCGTTGGGAGTGGCGAAGACGTGCCACAGCAGGTGGGTGGGTTCCCACTGGAACGACACCGCGACCGCCGCGGTGAAGCCGGCCCACAGCAGCCGCTCCCGCCGCGGGACCTCTTGGTGGAGCAGCAGCGCGCCGGCGAGCAGCAGCGTCCCGGTGCCCAGGAACGCGGCGGGCGTCGTGAAGCTGTACGTCGCCGGCAGGAGCCGGGCGAAGACGTCCGTCCAGCCGGCCGGCAGGAACTCCCTCGGCAGGGCCGGGTAGGCGTGCCGGGAGCCGAGGAACACCGGCACCAGGACGGGGGCGGCGAGCCCGGTCCCCACCAGGACCGTCACGACGGCCCGCACCGGGACCCGCCGTTCCCACGGCCGGGTCCGCTCGTCGCGCGTGGCCGCCAGCCGTACGAGCAGCACCAGCGCCGCTCCGAGCGTCGCCATGTACGCGGTGTAGAAGTTGGCGGCCCAGCACAGGGCGACGACCACCGGCCCGAGCAGCGGCCGGCGCCCCTCCCGTACCCACTCGCCGACCAGGCAGAGCAGGGGGAAGGCGATCAGGCCGTCCAGCCACATCGGGTTGTACGTGGCCTCGATGACCGCCCAGCCGCACAGCCCGTACGAGGCGCCGAGCACCGCCGCCGCCCACCAGGGCCCCGGCCGCATCCGGAGCAGCGTCACGACCATGGCTGCCGACGCGGCGGCCATCTTCAGGACGGTGACGGTGTAGACCGCGTACTCGATGTCCTCGCGCGCGAAGAGCGCCACCAGGAGCGCGAACGGACTGCCCAGGTAGGTCCCGAGGTCGGGCAGGAAGGCGGTGCCCCACCCGGACTGCCAGTTCAGCAGCAGCCCGCCGTCGGTCCTGCCGTGCAGCAGGTCCCACAGACGGGCGTGGTACGGCACGAACTGGTTCGCGAGGTCGTTGACGCCGCGCCGGTGCGGCCCGAACGGGAAGGTGCGGGCGACGGTGTCCCCCGCGCACACGGCGAGCGCGGTGAGAAGGGCGGCGAGGGCGGGCGCCCGGTGGCTCCGGATCTTCATAATGGTCCGAATATGCCAGTGCGGAAGGCGAAAAGGCTTTCCCCGGCGGCCAGTTCATTCAATGGTCGCCTGCCGGTCATGTGGCGAATCAGCCGCCGACATCACCGTGGGTTGTCGTTTCTCTCGTGCTGCTCTCGATTGTGGTTCCGTGCTTCAACGAAGAGGAGATCATCGGTCGCTTCCACGACCATGTGACCGCCGAACTCTCCCGTTTCGACGGAGAATTCGAGCTGGTCTATGTGGACGACGGAAGCCACGACCGTACGCTCCCGCTCCTGGCGGAGATCGCCGCCTCCGACCCCCGCGCCCGCTATGTGTCCTTCAGCCGGAACTTCGGCAAGGAGGCCGCGATGCTGGCCGGCCTCCAGCATGCCGAGGGCGACGCCGTCGTCATCATGGACGCCGACCTCCAGCACCCGCCGGAGCTCGTGCACCGCATGGTGCGGCTGCACTCCGAGGGGTACGACCAGGTCATCGCCCGCAGGACGCGCACCGGCGACCGGGTGACCCGCACCCTGACCGCGCGCGCCTACTACTGGGCGATCAACCGTCTGGTGGACGTGGAGCTGGTGGACGGGGTCGGCGACTTCCGGCTGCTGTCCCGCCGTACCGTCGACGCGATCCTCGAACTCACCGAGTACAACCGCTTCTCCAAGGGTCTCTTCGCCTGGGTCGGATTCCGCACCACCACATTCGAGTACGAGAATGCGGTGCGTGAGCAGGGCCGCTCGAAATGGAGCTTCGGAAAGCTGCTCAACTACGGGCTCGACGGGCTGCTCTCCTTCAACAACAAGCCGCTGCGCGCCGCCGTCTATCTGGGAATGCTGCTGGTCTCGGTGGCCCTGGCGTACGCGGCCTGGATCGTCGGTGTCGCCCTGGTGAACGGAGTGGACACCCCCGGTTATGTGACGCTGCTCGTCACCGTCACGGCGCTGGCGGGCGTCCAGATGGTGATGCTGGGGCTCGTGGGCGAGTACGTCGGCCGCATCTACTACGAGGTGAAGCGGCGCCCGCACTTCCTGGTGAAGGCGACGAACACGGACACGCCGAGGACGATCACCGCGCGGACCGACACCACCCGAACACGTGAGTCGTTGGTCGAGACGGCCGCCACGAAGTAGTGGCCGGGGAGCCGGGGGCACGAAGTAGTGGCCTCGAAGTAGTGGCCCCGGCCACGGCGACTGCCTAACATCGATCACCGCAAGGTCGTTCAACTGACGCACGACCCGCCCGGGAGGCTCCTTTGCACCGCCGCACCGCGCTCTCCGTCTCCGCCGCGCTCTTCGCCGCGGCCCCGCTGCTCGCCGCCTGCGGGAGTGGATCCCACCCAGGGGCGGCGGCCGTCGTCGGCGGCGAACGGATCGAGGTGTCCAGCCTCCAGGACCAGGTCCGCGACGTCAGGGCCGCGCAGCAGGCCTCCCCGCAGTCCGCGCAGCTGATCAAGGCCACCGGGGACCTCAGCCGCGAGAAGCTCAACGTGATGATCTTCGACCGGGTCGTGGACCGGGTCGCCGAGGACAACGGGATCACCGTCAGCCGGGGCGAGATCCAGAAGGCCCACGACGAATTCGTCGAGCAGAGCGGTGGGGAGGACCAGCTCGCCGCGATGCTGCTTCAGCAGCAGGGTGTCGCCCCCGACCAGATCGACACGGTCGTCCGCCGCACGGTCCTCATGAACAAGATCGCCGCCAAGCTCGGCATCGCGAACACCCCCGAGGGCCAGCAGAAGCTCACCGGGGTGTTCACCGCCGCCTCCAAGTCGCTCGGCATCGACGTGAACCCGCGCTTCGGCTCCTGGGACGACGAGAAGATCCAGCTGGGCACGTACAGCCCGGCCTGGCTGCGGCAGATCAGCCGGGCCCCCGAGGCGGCCGAGGGGGCCTGACGCCGGGGCCTGAGGGCGGCCCTGAGCGGGACCCGGGCTCCACGTAAGGTCGAAGGGTGAACGCTGAAGCACTCGTCGAGCCCGGTCGTGTCGTCCTGCTCACCGCCAGCCATCGCGTGGCGCCCGGACTGCTGTCCTGGCCCGCCTGGCAGACGCTGCGCGCCGCCCACCGGGTGCTCTGCGCCGACGAGCACCACCCCCAGCTGCCGTACCTGCGCGAGGCCGGGGTCGCCGTCGAGCACGCCCGCCCCGCCGCGCAGGACCTCGTCGACGCCTGTGCCGGAGGACGGACCGTCGTGGTCCTGGCCTCCGGCGAGGGCGACCACGCACTGACGGACGGGCTCGCCCGGCTCGCCGGCTCCGGCCGGGTCGCGATGCCCGACCTGGAGCTGCTGCCCGGTTCGTACGACCTGCCCGGCGCCCGCCTCCTCGACCTGGTGCAGGTCATGGACCGCATCCGCCGCGAGTGCCCGTGGTCCTCACGGCAGACGCACAAGGGACTCGCCAAGTACGGCATCGAGGAGGCGTACGAACTCGTCGAGGCGATCGAGGCAGGCGACCGGGTCGAGCTGCGCGAGGAGCTCGGGGACGTCCTCCTCCAGGTCGTCTTCCACGCCCGGATCGCCGAGGAGCACGAGGAGGAGCCCTTCTCCGTCGACGACGTGGCCGGGACGATCGTCGAGAAGCTGGTCCACCGTCATCCGCACGTCTTCGGCGACGAGACCGCCGAGACCCCGGAGGACGTCAAGGAGCACTGGCAGCGGACGAAGGCGATGGAGAAGCAGCGCGACTCGGTCACCGACGGGGTGCCGCTCGGCCAGCCCGGTCTCGCGCTCGCCGCGAAGCTCGCGGGCCGGGTGCGGACGGCGGGCCTGGACGTCGAGGTGCCGGCGGGCGAGGGCCTCGGCTACGAACTGCTCGCCCTCGCCGTACGGGCCGAGGAGGCCGGCGTCGACCCGGAGGCGGCCCTGCGCGCCGCCGCCCGCGCCTACCGCGACGCGATCCGCACGGCGGAGGGCCACGACGCCGACGGGTCGGCCGAGGGCTGACGCGAGCCGGCCGCTCAGGGCGAGCGCGGCGTGCGGGCCTCGGGGTCGTGCCAGAGGAGGGCCGGGGGGTCGATCAGCCACTCGGAGGTGGAGCCGGGGCGGGGACGGGGCCGGTCGACGGCCGGCAGGGCGTCGTGGAAGATCCGCGCCGGATCGGTCCCCAGCTCCTCCAGGACCGGCACGGTCTCGGCGAGGAAGCCGGGCGGCCCGGCCAGGTAGACGTCGTGCGCGGGCCAGTACCCGCAGATCCGCAGCGCCTGGAGCAGCCGCTCGGTCGCCTGGTCGCGGGGATGGTGCGGGGCCGAGGTGATGTACGTGACGTTCAGCCCGGGTATCCGCTCCCGCAGGCGCTCGGCGTCCGGCCGCCCGTAGAGGTACTCCCTGGCGCGGGCGACGAGGAAGAGTCGCGCCTCGACGCCCTCCGGCCCCTGCGCGACCTCTTCGAGAAGCCCCTTCACCGGGGCCCAGCCGGTGCCGGCGGCGATGTACGTGCGCGGGGCACCGGGGTCGGTCCGCGAGGTCAGCCCGCCGCCGGGCGCGCTCAGCCGCAGCGTCTCGCCCGCGCGGGTCTCCTCGACGAGCGCCGTGCTCATCACCCCGCCCCGTACGAGACTGACGTGCAGCTCCAGGGTCCCGTCCTCGCGTACCGCGTTGGCGAGGGAGTACGTCCGCCAGACGCGCGGCACCCGCAGCGAGCTGACGCTGACGTACTGTCCGGGCAGATGGGGGAAGGGCTGCCGGGGCCGCAGCGTGAGCAGCGCCAGATCCTCCCCGTACCGCTCGTGCCGCACCACCCGCGAGTCCCACCAGGCCGGCTCCCCGGCCGCCGCCGCCTCCTCGGCGCCACGCAGCATGAGGTCGGCGACGTACCCGTACGCCTCGGCCCACGCCTTCTCGGCCTCGACCGTCCACGCGGCCCCCGCGGCGTGCGCGAAGGCGGCGGTCAGGCTGGCCCCGACGGCGGCGTAGAGCGCGGGCGCGGCCAGGAACTTGCGGTGATCCCGCCCAAGATGGGTGAGGTACTCCCGGAGGCCGGGGTCCTCCAGGTGGGTCACGACATGGGTGAGGGCGGCGAAGAGGCGGTCGCGCTGGGGCCGCATGTCCTCGGGGAAGAGCTCTCGAACGCCCGGGTTGTTCCAGAAGAGGTGGGAGTAGAAGAAGGTGACGGCATGTTCGGCGCGTCTCTCGACGACGGCGAACGTGCTTCTGAGCAACTGGGCATCCACTCCGGAGAATCTAGGCGGTGACTCGCCGATCTTGCCGGTCTTCGCCTCACCTGGTCCCGCGCCCCCTGCGCACCGGCCCGCATCGCCGGCGGCCCGCATCGCGCCCGGAGGAAGCGCGGCGGCCCGGAGGACGGCGGGGCGGCGACCTTGTACCGTCTCAGGGTGAGCACGCCCCCCGCCCCCGAGCTCTTCACCTGGGAGTTCGCGACCGATCCCTATCCCGCCTACGCCTGGCTGCGCGAGCACGCGCCGGTGCACCGGGCGAAGCTGCCCAGCGGTGTCGAGGCGTGGCTGGTCACGCGGTACGCGGACGCCCGGCAGGCCCTGGCCGACCAGCGGCTCTCCAAGAACCCGGCGCACCACGACGAGCCCGCGCACGCCAAGGGGAAGACGGGAATCCCGGGCGAGCGCAAGGCCGAGCTGATGACGCATCTGCTCAACATCGACCCGCCGGACCACACGCGGCTGCGGCGACTCGTCTCGAAGGCGTTCACCCCGCGCCGGGTCGCGGAGTTCGCCCCGCGCGTGCAGGAGCTGACCGACCGGCTGATCGACTCCTTCGCGGCGAAGGGGGAGGCGGACCTCATCCACGAGTTCGCCTTCCCGCTGCCCATCTACGCCATCTGCGACCTGCTCGGCGTCCCGCCGGAGGACCAGGACGACTTCCGGGACTGGGCCGGGATGATGATCCGCCACGGCGGCGGGCCGCGCGGCGGGGTGGCGCGGTCGGTGAAGAAGATGCGCGGCTATCTCGCGGAACTGATCCACCGCAAGCGCCTCGACCCCGGCGACGACCTGATCTCGGGGCTCATCAAGGCGTCCGACCACGGTGAGCACCTCACGGAGAACGAGGCCGCCGCGATGGCGTTCATCCTCCTCTTCGCCGGGTTCGAGACGACGGTCAACCTGGTGGGCAACGGGGTGTACGCGCTGCTGCGCAACCCGGGAGAGCGGGAACGTCTCCAGTCCTCGCTGGCGGCGGGGGAGCGGGACCTGCTGGAGACCGGCGTCGAGGAGCTGCTGCGCTACGACGGGCCGGTGGAGCTGGCGACCTGGCGGTACGCGATGGAGCCGCTGACGATCGGTGGGCAGGAGATCCCGGCCGGGGATCCGGTCCTCGTGGTGCTGGCGGCGGCAGACCGGGACCCGGAGCGGTTCGGCGCGCCGGACGCGCTCGATCTCTCCCGCCGTGACAACCAGCATCTGGGGTACGGGCACGGCATCCACTACTGCATCGGCGCCCCGCTCGCCCGTCTCGAGGGCCAGGTCGCCCTTGCGACCCTGCTGACGCGCCTGCCGGACCTGCGACTTGCGGCCGATCCCGCCGATCTGCGCTGGCGCGGCGGGCTCATCATGCGCGGATTGCGCACGCTTCCGGTGGAGTTCGCACCAGTTGTGAACTGACATGCCGTCAAGACTGTGACTTTTACGTGATCTCCGCTGCATCGACTTGTGACAAGCGTTCGAATGCCGCTACGTTCACCGTCACCTCAGCAGTCACGCGAAAGGCATTTTGCATGCGCTCCGGGAACGGTCGACACCGCAGACCCCGCCAGGCCCCCGCCCTCGTCGTCGCCGCAGGCGTGACCGGATCGGCCCTCGCGCTGCCGTTGCTCGGCGCGGGATCCGCTTCGGCCGCCGACGCCGCCACGTGGGACCGCGTCGCCGAATGCGAATCGGGAGGCCTGTGGAGCGCCCACTTCGGCAACGGGCTCTACGGGGGACTCCAGTTCACCCAGGAGACCTGGGAGACCTACGGCGGTCTCGCGTACGCGTCCAGCGCGGACCTCGCCAGCCGCTCCCAGCAGATCGCGGTGGCCGAGAAGGCGCTCGCGGCGGGCTCCACCCAGTGGGCCACCTGTGCTCCGATCGCCGGTCTGAAGAACGACGGCGCCGCCCCCGACGTCGACCCCGGGCCGCCGGTCGCGCCGACCGAGCCCACGGGCCCGGTCGAGGAGTCCAACCGGACCGCCGGTCTCGAGGCCGCCCCCGGATCGGTCGCCACCGTCCCCGAGGCGCCCGAGACCGCGCCCGCCACGCCGACGACGCCCGCCACGCCGACGACGCCCGCCGCGCCCGGGACGCCGGACGCCTCGACGCCCACCGGGTCGCCGGCCACCGGGACGCCGTCCCCGGCCGGCCCGACGCCGCAGACGCCCACCACGCCCGCCACCTCCGGGGCGCCCGCCGCGCCGGCGGCCCCGGGCACCGGCAAGCACCGCGGCGACGCGGCCCCGGAAGAGACGGGCAATACGGGCAATACCCAGGAAACCGGTCGCCATGCCTCTCCGGCTGACGGGTCGACAGCCGACGGGGCTCCCGCGGATGGTTCGAGCAAATCGGGCGACACGGATAGCGCAGACATCTCGGGTGAATACACCGTCAGGCCGGGCGACAGTCTTTCGGGGATCGCTCAGGAGAACGAACTGCCCGGCGGCTGGGCGTCCCTCTATGAGACCAATCGCCGGACGGTGGGCGCCGATCCCGACCTCATCCTCCCTGGCCAGAGCCTCGACCTGACGCTCGGACTGACTCAGCCGCAGGGGTAGTTAGGGACCGTATGTCCGGGTCTGTGGAAGTGAGACATGAGTCTCTTCGTCCCAACTGGCGTGTCGCGTCCGCAAAGTCTGCTCTTGTCGCCTCTCACCTGCGCAAACATTGCTCGTCGACATGCAAGTAGGGGCGATATGTCCCTCTTGCGCCTCTTTGAACTTCGGGGAGGTCTGTGTCTACGGTCGTCACCGCTCGCCACCGCGGGCCCCGTCGACCGGTACGCCGAATCCTGCCGTCGGCCGATGGGAACAGTCGTCGCGTCAGCGCCGAAGGCAGGAGCGGGGGACCCAAGGTAAGTGCCGCCCCCGGCCGTCGAGACAGACGGCCGACGGACCGGCTTGGGGTGAAGCCGCGCGCCAGTCGCGCGGCCGGGCAGCTCACGCCCGAACCCGACAGCTCACCTCGTAGGCGTCGGTGAGGAGAAGTCCCATGCTGTTTTCCGTCAAGGGCAAACACCGTCGTCCCTCCAAGGCCACCCGCGCCGTCGCCCTCGCCGGTATCGCCGGCGTCGCCGTGGCCGCCCCCCTGATGACCGCCGGCTCCGCCTCGGCCGCGACCGCCTCCGAGTGGGACGCCGTCGCCCAGTGCGAGTCCGGCGGCAACTGGTCCATCAACACCGGCAACGGCTACTACGGCGGCCTGCAGTTCTCGGCCTCCACCTGGGCCGCCTACGGTGGCACCGCGTACGCCGCCACCGCCGACCAGGCCTCGAAGTCGCAGCAGATCCAGATCGCCGAGAAGGTCCTCGCCGGCCAGGGCAAGGGTGCCTGGCCGAGCTGTGGCGTGGGCCTCTCCAGCGCCTCCTACACCGGTGGCGCCGCCGAGAGCGCGCCGCGGCAGAGCGCCCCGCAGCAGCAGGAGCGCCAGGCCGAGCAGCCGACGACCCGCAGCGAGCAGCGCACCGCCCCCAAGGCCGCGGCGAAGAAGGCCGAGCCGAAGAAGACCGTCACCACGCCGACCGGCAAGAAGGTCGCGAAGGGCGACGGCGAGTACAAGGTCGTCGCCGGCGACACCCTGAGCAAGATCGCCGCCGCGCACGACGTCAAGGGTGGCTGGGAGAAGCTCTTCCAGCTCAACAAGGACATCGTCGACGACGCCGACCTGATCTACCCGGGCCAGCAGCTTCACCTGAAGTGAGCCCCGCGACCCGTGTGAGTCCGGCGGCTCCCACGGGTCCCACGACCCTCCCGCGGTGACCACCCCGGTCCGGCGCGCCCTTCCCCCGTGCGTGCCGGACCGGGGTTTTCCCTGTTACCGGTAGGTAGGTCCGGGGTCCTTTGACCCCAGATGCGTGCCCTTGGGTCCTTTTTCGTCCCAGGGGGCGGGCGCCCGGCTGGCCGGAGCCCCGGAGCCGGATAGGCTCTTGTCGCAAGGCCGAAGCGACCCTGCACAAGCGTTCGTCACATCTAGCGTCACATCCCAGAAGGAGATGCTCGTGCCGTCCATCGACGTCGTCGTAGCCCGGGAAATCCTGGACTCCCGAGGCAACCCCACGGTCGAGGTCGAGGTCGGCCTCGACGACGGCAGCACCGGCCGTGCTGCCGTTCCGTCCGGTGCCTCCACCGGAGCTTTCGAGGCCATTGAGCTCCGTGACGGAGACAAGAACCGCTACATGGGCAAGGGCGTGGAGAAGGCCGTTCTCGCCGTCATCGAGCAGATCGGCCCGGAGCTCGTCGGCTACGACGCCACCGAGCAGCGTCTGATCGACCAGGCGATGTTCGACCTGGACGCCACCGACAACAAGGCCTCGCTCGGCGCCAACGCCATCCTCGGCGTCTCCCTCGCCGTCGCGCACGCCGCGTCCGAGGCCTCCGACCTCCCGCTCTTCCGCTACCTGGGCGGCCCGAACGCGCACCTGCTGCCCGTTCCGATGATGAACATCCTGAACGGCGGCTCGCACGCCGACTCCAACGTGGACATCCAGGAGTTCATGATCGCGCCGATCGGCGCGGAGTCCTTCTCCGAGGCCCTGCGCTGGGGCACCGAGGTCTACCACACCCTCAAGTCCGTCCTGAAGACCAAGGGTCTGTCCACCGGTCTCGGCGACGAGGGCGGTTTCGCCCCGAACCTCGGCTCCAACCGCGAGGCGCTCGACCTCATCCTCGAGGCCATCAAGCAGGCCGGCTACGTCCCGGGCAAGGACATCGCGCTGGCGCTCGACGTCGCCGCGTCCGAGTTCTACAAGGACGGCTCGTACGAGTTCGAGGGCAAGTCCCGCTCGGCCGCCGAGATGACGGACTACTACGCCGAGCTCGTCGACGCGTACCCGCTGGTCTCCATCGAGGACCCGCTGTTCGAGGACGACTGGGCCGGCTGGAAGACCATCACCGACAAGCTCGGCGCCAAGGTGCAGCTCGTCGGTGACGACCTGTTCGTCACCAACCCGGAGCGTCTGGCCCGCGGCATCGAGGAGGGCACCGCCAACGCCCTCCTGGTCAAGGTCAACCAGATCGGTTCGCTGACCGAGACCCTGGACGCCGTCGAGCTGGCCCAGCGCAACGGCTTCAAGTGCATGATGTCCCACCGTTCCGGCGAGACCGAGGACGTCACGATCGCCGACCTCGCCGTCGCCACCAACTGCGGCCAGATCAAGACCGGCGCCCCGGCCCGTTCCGAGCGCGTCGCCAAGTACAACCAGCTCCTGCGCATCGAGGAGATCCTCGACGACGCCGCGGTCTACGCCGGCCGCAGCGCCTTCCCGCGGTTTCGCCCCGCGAACTGATCGGCACAGCGCCCCGCGAACTGACTGACACAGCGCCCTGCGAACCGATCGGCACAGCGCTCCGCGAACCGATCGGCGCAGCAAGGGCTGACAGCCCGTCGTACATACGTCCCCGCACGCGGTCCCGTACCGTGTGCGGGGATGTACGTATGTGAGGGAGGCGGGAACACATGGCCGCGAAGGACCGGGACCGGTTCTCGACCGCGACCCGGATCAAACTGATCGGCGAGCAGACCGCCGCCCGTGTCTACCGCTCCCAGACCCGCCGTCAGGCCCGCCGCTCCCGGCTCACCGGCCGCGCGGCCTTCCTCGCCCTGGTCGTCTGCTCGCTGGTGGTGGCGCTCGCCTACCCCATGCGGCAGTACGTCTCCCAGCGCGGCGAGATCGCCGACCAGGAGCGGCAGGCCGCCGAGGCCGCCGAGCGGGTCGAGGAGCTGCGCGACGAGAAGGCCCGGCTCCAGGACCCGGCGTACGTCCGCCGCCTGGCCCGCGAGCACCTGCACTACGTCATGCCGGGCGAGACCGGCTTCACCGTGAACGACCCCGACGCCGAGCGGGCCCGGCGCACCGATCAGGGCGCGGCCGACCGCCCCTGGTACTCCGACCTCTGGGACGGCGTCGACCACGCCGACGCGCGCCGCTGACGCGACGACGCGAGATGATGGCCCCCCGGGCCACTCGGCCCCGGACCCACCGGCCCATCGACCGCCACCGACGAGAAGACAAGACGCCGCATGGAAACGCCTCCTCCGCAGACCGAACGCACCGAGCCGACCGAGGCGGACGTCGCCGCCTTCCAGGCGCAGCTCGGCCGCCCGCCCCGGGGCCTGCGCGCCATCGCGCACCGCTGCCCCTGCGGCAACCCGGACGTCGTCGAGACCGCTCCGCGGCTGCCCGACGGCACCCCCTTCCCGACCACGTACTACCTGACCTGCCCCCGCGCCGCCTCGGCGATCGGCACGCTCGAGGCCAACGGGGTCATGAAGGAGATGCAGGCCCGGCTCGCGACCGACCCCGAGCTGGCCGACGCCTACCGGGCCGCGCACGAGGACTACATCGCCCGCCGGGACGCCATCGAGGTCCTGGAGGGTTTCCCCAGCGCCGGCGGCATGCCCGACCGGGTCAAGTGTCTGCACGTCCTGGTCGGCCACTCGCTGGCCGCGGGGCCGGGTGTGAACCCGCTGGGCGACGAGGCGCTCGCGATGCTGCCGGAGTGGTGGGCCAAGGGGCCCTGCGTCGACCCGTGCGGGGAGAGGGAAGGCGCCGAATGACCCGGGTCGCGGGCATCGACTGCGGTACGAACTCCATCCGCCTCCTGGTCGCCGACGTCGACCCCGAGACGGGTGAGCTGATCGAGCTCGACCGGCGGATGACGATCGTCCGGCTCGGCCAGGGCGTCGACAAGACCGGCCGGCTCGCGCCCGAGGCGCTGGAGCGGACCTTCGCGGCCTGCCGCGAGTACGCCGCCGTCATCAGGGAACTGGGCGCCGGGCGGCTCCGTTTCGTGGCCACTTCGGCCTCGCGCGACGCGGAGAACCGGGACGAGTTCGTGCGGGGCGTGCTGGACATCCTGGGCGTGGAGCCCGAGGTGATCTCCGGCGACGAGGAGGCCGAGTTCTCCTTCACCGGCGCCACGGCGGAACTGCACGGCACGGAGACGTACCTGGTCGTGGACATCGGCGGCGGCTCCACGGAGTTCGTCGTCGGCAACAAGCACGTCGAGGCGGCCCGTTCGGTCGACATCGGCTGCGTCCGCCTCACCGAGCGGCACGTCCGCGCCGACCCGCCGACCGCCGAGGAGATCGCCGCGATCCGCGCCGACGTCCGGGCCGCGCTGGACCTGGCCGCCGAGACGGTGCCGATCACGGAGGCCGACACCCTCGTGGGCCTCGCCGGTTCGGTCACGACGGTCGCCGCGATCGCGCTGGGCCTGCGGGAGTACGACTCCGAGCGGATCCACCGCTCCCGGATCTCGTACGAGCAGGTCGCCGACGTCGTCGGTCGGCTGCTGACCTCGACCCACGAGGAGCGCGCCGCGATCTCCGTGATGCACCCGGGACGGGTCGACGTCATCGCCGCCGGGGCGCTGGTGCTGCTCGAGATCATGGAGCGGATCGGGGCCCGTGAGGTCGTCGTCAGCGAGCACGACATCCTCGACGGGATCGCCCTGTCCGTGGCATGAAGGCCACCCCGTGACCCCTCTGCGGAGGTCCACCTGGGCCTCGAGTGGGCCGGGAGGCGGCCCCGGCCGGGAAAGTTCGTGAAGTTCTTCACAAGGAAAAGAGCCCCGAGGGGGTCTCTGGAGGCCCTTCAGGGGCTTCCGGGCCCCTGTCGGGGCTCTTTCGCAGGCCCGCGGCCCCGTTCGCTCGATGTTTCCATCGGGTGAACGGGGGCTGTGGTTCAGCGTTAATTACCGCTCTCCGGGCCAGTTCAATGGGGGTGAACAACGTTCACCCATGCACCCTGGTTCCTTTGCTTCAACATGACCTGGGTCACGTGGGCGGCGGAGTGTAGCAGAGGTATTCCAAGAGCTTGTGAAGGGGCGCACGAGCGACCCCCCTGAGTGGGGTGGATACTCGATGCATGAGCACCACGGAGCGTCCCAGGATCCTCGTTGTAGGCGGTGGGTACGTAGGCCTGTACGCAGCTCGACGCATTCTCAAGAAGATGCGTTACGGCGAGGCGACCGTCACGGTCGTCGACCCGCGCTCGTACATGACGTACCAGCCCTTCCTCCCCGAAGCCGCCGCAGGCAGCATCTCGCCGCGTCACGTCGTCGTCCCGCTGCGACGCGTCGTGCGCGGAGCCGAGGTGCTCACCGGTCGCGTCACCACCATCGATCAGGACCGCAAGGTCGCCACGGTCGCGCCGCTCGTCGGCGAGGCCTACGAGCTGCCCTTCGACTACCTGGTCATCGCGATGGGCGCGGTCTCCCGTACCTTCCCGATCCCCGGCCTGGCCGAGCAGGGCATCGGCATGAAGGGCGTGGAGGAGGCCATCGGCCTCCGCAACCACGTCCTGGAGCAGCTGGACAAGGCCGACTCGACGACCGACGAGGAGGTCCGCCGCAAGGCGCTGACCTTCGTCTTCGTGGGCGGCGGCTTCGCCGGCGCGGAGACCATCGGCGAGGTCGAGGACATGGCCCGCGACGCGGCGAAGTACTACACCAACGTGAAGCGCGAGGACATGCGCTTCATCCTGGTCGACGCCGCCGACAAGATCCTTCCCGAGGTCGGCCCGGAGCTGGGCCGCTGGGGCAAGGAGCACCTCGAGGGCCGCGGTGTCGAGATCTACCTCTCGACGTCGATGGACTCCTGCGTCGACGGCCATGTCGTGCTGAAGAACGGCCTCGAGGTCGACTCCAACACGATCGTGTGGACCGCTGGTGTGAAGCCGAACCCGGCGCTCGCCCGCTTCGGTCTCCCGCTCGGCCCGCGCGGCCACGTGGACACCTCCGAGAAGCTCCAGGTCCAGGGCACCGACTACATCTGGGCCGCGGGCGACAACGCCCAGGTCCCGGACGTGGCCGCCCGCAAGGCCGGTGTCGAGAACGCCTGGTGCCCGCCGAACGCCCAGCACGCGCTGCGTCAGGCGAAGGTCCTCGGCGACAACGTGGTCTCCGGCATGCGGGGCTTCCCGCAGAAGACGTACGAGCACTCCAACAAGGGTGCGGTGGCGGGCCTCGGTCTCCACAAGGGCGTCGCGATGATCGTCATGGGCAAGATGAAGATCAGGCTCAAGGGCCGTCTCGCCTGGTACATGCACCGTGGCTACCACGGCATGGCCGTCCCGACCTGGAACCGCAAGATCCGCGTCTTCGCCGACTGGACCCTCGCGATGTTCCTCAAGCGCGAGGTCGTCTCCCTCGGTGCGATGGAGACGCCGCGCGAGGAGTTCTACGAGGCCGCCAAGCCCGCTCCGGCACCCGCCGCCCCGGCGAACCAGGAGAAGGCCAAGGCCTCCTAGTTCCACCGCGTCGACAGCAGTACCCGAAGGACCGTAAGTGCCGAAGGGCCGTCCGCCATCCGTGGTGCGGACGGCCCTTCGGCATGTCCGCCCGGGTGTTTTGCCGAGTCGTTGCGTGACGGCGGGACTGCATTCGCCTACTGAGGGTGTTTACGTGGTGACGAGCAATCTGGGGCACGACATCACGGAGGTGTGCACCATGGCCGACGCCGCGTTGCGGCTGACCACTCTCGCGGAGGAACTCCTGGGGGCTCCGCTCCCCGTGCGGCTGCGAGCTTGGGACGGCAGTGAAGCGGGCCCCGCGGGCGGCCCCGTCCTGATCGTCCGGCACCGCCGCGCCCTGCGCCGGCTGCTGTGGAAGCCCGGCGAACTGGGCCTGGCCCGTGCCTGGGTGGCCGGTGAGATCGACGTCGAGGGGGACCTGTACGAGGTCCTGGACCGGCTCGCAGGGCTGATCTGGGAGCGTGGCGAGGAGACCAGGAGTGTCCTGGAGACCGTCCGCGACCCGCGGCTGCGCGCCGCGGCGCGCGGCCTGGTGAAGATGGCCGGGCCCCTGCCGCCCCCGCCGCCGCCCACCGAGGAGGTGCGGCGGCGCACCGGCGCCCTGCACACCAAGCGCCGGGACAAGCAGGCGATCAGTCACCACTACGACGTGGGCAACGACTTCTACGCGCTGGTCCTCGGGCCCTCGATGGTCTACTCGTGCGCGTACTGGACGCAGGACGGGACGCTGGAGGACGCCCAGCGCGACAAGCTGGACCTCATCGCCCGCAAGCTGAACCTGAAGGAGGGCGACCGGCTCCTCGACGTCGGCTGCGGCTGGGGTTCCATGGCCGTCCACGCGGCCCGGGAGTACGGCGCCCGGGTCGTCGGCATCACCCTCTCCCGCGAGCAGGCCGTCTTCGCCCGCAAGCGGATCGCCGAGGAGGGACTGACCGACCGGATCGAGATCCGCGTCCAGGACTACCGGGACGTCAAGGACGGTCCGTACGACGCGATCTCCTCCATCGGCATGGCGGAACACGTCGGTCAGGTCCGCTACCGCGAGTACGCCGACACGCTCTACGCCCTCCTCAGACCGGGCGGCCGGCTGCTCAACCATCAGATCTCGCGCCGCCCCGAGCCGGACGAGGCGACGTACGAGATCGATCCGTTCATCGACGCCTACGTCTTCCCGGACGGCGAACTGGCCCCGATGGGACGGACCTTGAGCACCCTGGAGGACGCGGGCTTCGAGGTCCGGGACGTGGAGGCCATCCGTGAGCACTACGCGCTGACGCTGCGCCGCTGGGTGGCGAATCTGGAGCGCGACTGGTCGCGGGCGGTCCGGATGGTCTCGCCGGGCCGCGCGCGGGTCTGGCGGCTCTACATGGCCGCCTCCGCGGTCTCCTTCGAGCGCAACCGGATCGGCGTGAACCAGTTCCTCGCCGTGAAGACGCCGGAGGGCGGCCGGTCCGGCGTGGCGCTGCGGACCCGGGTGTGGAACGAGCAGACCGGGCGTTGATACCTTCGGGCCTTCGGGCTCGTCGAGGGCGGGGCGCCGGTGCCGACCGACGCCCCGCCTCTCTTTCTTGAGTCCGAAATGTCATGGATATGCCATTCGGACGGAGACCGTCACCCGTGCACCGCCCCACCCGCTACTTCCTCGCCCTCGCCGCCGCGAGCGGCCTGCTGGCCCTCGCCGCCGTGCCGGGCAGCGCCACCCCGGCCGCCGCCCCCGCGGCCGAGGCGGCCGCCGCCGTCACGACCACCGCCACCTTCAACGACCCCGCCGGCGACACCACCGCCCAGAACCGGGTCCGCGACCACATCGTCGACCTGATCAGCCAGGCGCCCGCCGGCTCCAGCATCACGGCCGGGCTCTACACCTTCACCGACGACAGCGTCACCGACGCCCTCGGCGCCGCGAAGACCCGCGGTGTCGACGTCCGCATCGTCATCGACCACACCTCCGTGACGATGACCGGCGGCGAGTACGACCGCCTCGCCACGCGCCTGGGCACGGACCGCACCCAGGGTTCCTGGGTCCTCGCCTGCCCCGCCGGCCGCGGCTGCATCGGCAGCAGGAAGCTGCCCAGCGACAGCGACGGCGCCATCAACCACAACAAGTTCTTCCTCTTCTCCTCCACCGGCGGCGCGAGCGACGTGGTCGTGCAGACCTCCGCCAACATGACCGGTGTCCAGCGCACCGACCTGTTCAACAACGCCGTCACCATCGTCGACACCGGCCTCTACGGCAGCTACCAGGCGTACTTCGCCGACCTGGTGAAGTACGGCACCTCCGCCGGGCTCGACCACTACTACAAGACCCCGGTCAGCGGCGCGTACAAGACGTACTTCTTCCCCCGCAAGGAGGCCGCGGGCACGTCGTACGACAACGACGCCTCCACCGACACGATCAAGCTGATCCTCGACAAGGTCAGCTGTGCGGGCGGCACCCAGGTGCGCATGGCGGCCAACCTCTTCACCCGTGACGAGATCGCCACCAAGATGGTCGCCCTGAAGAACGCGGGCTGCTCGGTGATCCTGGCCCACGACGGCTACCCCGACTCGATGGGCACCACCGTGGAGTCGATCATCTCCGGCAAGCTCACCCAGCGCGTCCAGTGCTACGAGGACCGGGGCACCGGCGTCGCCAAGGCCGGCCTGCACTCCAAGTACCTGCTCGTGGAGGGCACGTACGACGGTGTGGCCGGCAAGAAGCTGGTGTGGACCGGCAGCCACAACTACACCTACCCGGCCCTGCGGGCCAACGACGAGACCCTGCTGAAGATCGACAACGCGACGCTCTTCGGCCAGTACAAGGCGAACCACGAGCACCTGATGACCTACTGCGCGGGCAGCTGACCGCACCCATGCCGAAGGGCCGGGCTCCCCGCGGGGGAACCCGGCCCTTCGGCGTACGTACCGACTCCGCCGCTCAGCTGCTTGCCTGCTCGGCTACTCGGCCTTGATGGCGTTCAGCATGTTCAGCTTCGCGGCGCTGCGCGCCGGCCACATCGCGGCCAGCACACCGACCAGTCCGGCCAGGACCAGGAAGACGCCGATCCGGTCCCACGGCAGCACCAGCGCGTAACCCGGCAGGGAGCTCTTGAGGGTCTCGCCGATCGCCCAGCCGAGGAACGCCCCGAGCCCGATGCCGACGACCGCGCCGAAGAGCGAGATGACGACGGCCTCCAGACGGACCATCCGCTTCACCCGGCGCCGGTCCAGACCGATCGCCCGCAGCATGCCGATCTCCTGCTGCCGCTCGAACACCGACATGGCCAGTGTGTTCACGACGCCCAGGATCGCGATGATCAGGGCCATCGCCAGCAGGCCGTACATGATGTTCAGGAGCATGTTGATCTGGCCGCCGAACAGGTCACGGATGTCCTTCTGGTCCATGACGGTGACGGCCGGGTTGTCGCCCATGGCCTTCGCGAGCGCCTTCTCGTTGGCCGCGGAGGCGCCGCCGTCCATCGAGACGAAGATCTGCGGGATGTAGGACTGCTGCTCGTGGGCGGTGATGATCTCCGCGTCGATCAGGACCGGCGAGACGAACTCGCTGTCCTCGTAGACCGCGCCGACCGTCAGCTTCCCCTTCTTCTTGTCCACGTACTCGACCGGCAGCGTGTCGCCGACCTTCCAGCCCTGCTTGGTCGCGGTCTTCTCGGCGACCGCGATCCGCCCCTGGCCGAGCGAGTCCAGCGAGCCCTTCACGGTGTTGAGCTTGATGAGCTTCTCGATGTCGCCGGGGGTGACACCGGAGGCCGAGACGCCCTTGCCCTTCAGGGTGAGCCAGCCGGCCAGCTGCGGCGAGACGGCGGTGGCGCCGGGAGTCTTCTCTATCGCCGCGAGCGCGTCCTCGTTCATGCCCTCGCCGCTGGCCATGGAGACCAGGTAGTCCGCGCGGATCTGCTCCGTCGTCATCTTGTCCAGGGCCGCGCCGACCGTCGTACCGAGCACGGACAGGCCGGTGACCAGGGTCAGACCGATGGCGAGTGCGGAGGCGGTGGCGCCGGTACGGCGCGGGTTTCGGACCGCGTTCAGACCGGCGAGCTTGCCGGAGACCCCGAAGGCGCCGACGAACAGCGGACGGATCACGGCGATCACCGGGCGGGAGAGCAGCGGGATCAGCACGATCACGCCGATGAGGGTGACGAAGGCGCCGCCCGCGATGAACATCCGGCCATCGTCACCGCCCTTGCTCGCGCCGAGCACGATCAGGACCGCACCGAGCGCGGTGAGCGCGGCGCCGATGGAGTTGCGGACCACGAGGGACTTGGTCGACGCGGCGGCGTGGACGCTGCTCATGGCGGCGACCGGCGGGATCTTCGCGGCGCGGCGGCCCGGCAGCCAGGCGGCGAGCATCGTGATCAGGACACCGACGGAGAGCGCGGCGATGAGCGGGGTGGCGCCGAGGACCAGCGGACCGTCCGGGACCTTCAGGTCGAAGGCGTTCATGCCCGAGCGCAGCCCGACGGCCAGCGCGATGCCCATGCCGTAGCCGACCACCGAGGCGACCAGGCCGACGACGCCGGCCTCGGCGAGGACGGAGCGGGTGATCTGCTTGCGCGAGGCACCGACGGCGCGCATCAGCGCGAGCTCCTTGGTGCGCTGGGCGACCAGCATGGTGAAGGTGTTGGCGATCAGGAAGACGCCGACGAAGAGGGCGATGCCCGCGAAGCCGAGCAGCACCTGCTTCAGCGCGCCGAGCCCGGCCTCGATGTCCTTGGCCTGCTGGTCGGCGAGCGCCTGGCCGGTCTGGGCCGTGGCCGCCTCCGGGACGATCTTCAGGACCTCGTCCAGGAGCTTGTCGGCGTCCGTTCCCTTGGCGGCGACGACGGTGGCGTCCTGGTAGAAGCCCGGCTTCAGGTACTGCTGCTGCGCGACGGAGGTGTCGAAGAGGACCAGGCTGCCGCCGGCGCTGACCGCGCCGTCCTCGGTGGTGAAGACACCGGAGAGGGTGTACTCCTTCACCGGTCCGTTGGTGGCGACGCGGACGGTGTCGCCGACCTTGTAGCCGCCCTTGAGGGCGGTGTCCTTGTCGAGCGCGATCTGGCCGTCCCGCACCGGGCCGGCACCCTGGGTGAAGTCGTAGGACCGGTCCTTACCGTCGGCACCGGGTGCGAAGTTCGTGCCCTTGTTGGACCAGCCGACGCCGATCAGCTTGCCGTCCTTGTCGGGCACGCCGGCGAAGCCGTCCACCCGCCCGGAGACGGCGGCGACGCCGTCGAGCTTGCCGATGCGGTCGATGACGTCCTGCGAGAGGCCGGGGGTCTTGGCGGCGTCCTCGGGGCTCGGGTACATGCTGACGGCGACGGCCACGTCGTCGTAGCTCTTGGCCGACTGGTTGCGGAAGGCCTGGGAGAGGGTGTCGGTGAAGACCAGGGTGCCGGAGACGAAGGCCACGCCGAGCATCACGGCGAGCACGGTCATCAGCAGCCTGGCCTTGTGCGCGAGCACGTTGCGCAAGGCGGTACGGAACATGTGTGTGTCCTGGAGTGGGGCCCCTGCGGGGCGGAACGTCGAGAGGCGCGGGGTCCGGGGCGGGCGGCCCCGGAGGGGCGTCAGCTCGTGCGGCCCTTGGCGTCGAAGGCCTTCATGCGGTCGAGCACGCCGTCCGCAGTCGGGCTGAGCATCTCGTCGACGATCCGGCCGTCCGCGAGGAAGATCACCCGGTCGGCGTAGGAGGCGGCGACCGGGTCGTGGGTGACCATGACGACCGTCTGCCCCAGCTCGCGCACCGAATTGCGCAGGAAGCCCAGGACCTCCGCGCCCGAGCGCGAGTCGAGGTTTCCGGTCGGCTCGTCACCGAAGATGATCTCGGGGCGGGAGGCCAGCGCACGGGCCACGGCGACCCGCTGCTGCTGGCCGCCGGAGAGCTGCGCGGGGCGGTGGCTCAGCCGACCGGACAGGCCGATCATGTCGATGACCCGGTCCACCCACTGCTTGTCGGGCTTGCGGCCCGCGATGTCCATGGGCAGCGTGATGTTCTCCAGGGCGGTCAGCGTCGGCAGCAGGTTGAACGCCTGGAAGATGAAGCCGATCTTGTCCCGGCGCAGCTGCGTGAGCTGCTTGTCCTTCAGGGTGCCCAGCTCGGTCTCGCCGATCCGGACCGAGCCGGAGCTGAAGGAGTCCAGGCCGGCGACGCAGTGCATCAGGGTCGACTTGCCGGAGCCCGAGGGCCCCATGATCGCGGTGAACTCTCCCTGGCGGAAGTCGACGGTGACGTGGTCCAGGGCGACCACCTGGGTCTCACCCTGTCCGTAGACCTTCGAGAGATCCGTGGCGCGGGCTGCCACCGCGGTGGCGCGGGACACGGTGGGGGAGGTGGTCACGAGGGGGACTCCTGTCGGGACGGTGCGTTCGGGAACCACTCCATCGTGTCGAGCGTTGAGGCCCGGGTCGTCCGCCCACATGCCCGTTCCCGGGGCAGTCTCGAGTCGGACCGGAATGCCCGCCCCTCCTCCTGAGGTATGACGGGACCCCTGAGGCGCCCCGGTGACGCCGGGCGGGCCGGTACCCCGTGAGGGAACGCGTCAAGGGTGCGGCGACTTTCCGTCATTCCCAGGTGTGCGTCTTTGCGCCTGCGAGCCCCGTCACACTTCGTCAGATGGCCCCCCACCTGCGCTGACACACCCTCAGACGTCAATAAAATAAGACAACATCGGATCACCGTTCGGCTGAACGGGGGAAGCACCCCGATAGGCTCATGTGCCAACGCGGAGCCGCGCACCATGCCCGGATGGTGGAATGCAGACACGGCGAGCTTAAACCTCGCTGGCCTTCGGGCCGTACCGGTTCGAGTCCGGTTCCGGGCACAGCTCTCCCCGCGCTCGCCGCCGGGCTTCCTTAACGATCGTGGAAAGATCCTCCCCTAGCACTAGGGAGTTTCCTTTGCTTCCGCATTACTCTTGACGCAAGGCCGCGCAGTGCGGCCATGGAGGAGTGAGATGAGGAGCAGCAACCCGGTCTTCTCGCGACGGGGGTTCAGCCGCGACAACGCCGCCGGCTTCAACGCGCAGCAGCCGCAGGCCGGGGGCCCCGCCGTCGGAACGACCCCGTACGCCGAGGGCGCGACCAACCCGTACGCCACCAACCCGTACGCCCAGGACACCCAGCTGGGCGCCCCGCCGCAGGCCCGCGGCAATGTGATGACGATCGACGACGTCGTGAGCCGTACGGCCATGACGCTCGGTACGGTCGTGCTCACCGCGGCCCTGTCGTGGTTCCTGCTGCCGGTCGACGAGGCCAACATCGGGAAGTCCTACGGCATCGCCATCGGCGCGGCCCTGGTGGCCTTCGTCCTGGCCATGGTGCAGTCCTTCAAGCGCAAGGCCTCGCCGGCGATCATCCTGGCCTACGCGGCCTTCGAGGGCGTCTTCCTCGGCGTGATCTCCAGCGCGGTCTCGACCTACATCTCTCCCGGTGTGGTCGTCCAGGCGGTGCTCGGCACGATGGCGGTCTTCGCCGGTGTGCTGATCGCGTACAAGATGCGCTGGATCCGCGTCACCCGCCGTTTCTACGGCTTCGTGATGGCCGCGGCGATCGGCTTCATCCTGCTGATGGCCGTCAATGCGCTGTTCTCCCTCTTCGACGGCGCCGGTGACGGTCTGGGCTTCCGCAGCGGCGGCCTCGGCATCCTCTTCGGCGTGATCGGCATCATCCTGGGCGCCTGCTTCCTCGCCCTCGACTTCAAGCAGGTCGAGGACGGCGTGGCCTACGGCGCCCCGCGCGAGGAGTCCTGGCTGGCCGCGTTCGGCCTCACCCTGACGCTGGTGTGGATCTACCTGGAGATGCTGCGTCTGCTGTCGATCCTGCAGGGCGACGACTGACGCGACACCCGTGTGTGACGTGTGAGGAAGGGCCCGTCCGGCTTCGTGCCGGGGCGGGCCCTTCCGCGTCACCGGG
Source organism: Streptomyces lateritius (assembly GCF_014649715.1). GTDB lineage: Bacteria > Actinomycetota > Actinomycetes > Streptomycetales > Streptomycetaceae > Streptomyces > Streptomyces lateritius. The sequence goes on along the minus strand of NZ_BMTO01000020.1, from coordinate 77,894 downwards.
GCGCGGCCGCGTCGAGCAGGACCCGCGCCGCGTCCTTCGCCCGGACGGCAGGCTCCGCCGAGCCCTCGATGCCCGCGAGGACCATCGCGCCGTTGGCGAGGATCGCCAGCTGGTCGGCGAGCTCCCGGGGCGCCCCGAGCGCGTCGGTCTGCTCGGCGAAGTACTGGCGCAGCGCCTGCTTGTGGCCGCGGGCGATGTCGGCGACGTCCGGGGAGATGCCGCCCATCTCGCCGAAGGTGTTGATGAAGGCGCAGCCGCGGAAGCCGGGGTCCGCGAACCAGTCGCCGAGGTAGTCGAAGACCGCGAGCGCGCGGGTGTACGGGGTGTCGGCGCGGGTGGCCCCGTGGGCGGCGATGGCCTCGCGCACGGCGCCGTCGCGGCGCTTGAGGACGGCCCAGACCAGATGGTCCTTGGAGGGGAACAGCTGGTAGAGCCGCTTGAGGGAGACGCCGGACGCCGTGCGGATGGCGTCCATGCCGACCGCCTGCACCCCGCGTTCGTCGAAGAGGGTCTCGGCGGCCTCCAGGAGCCGCAGCTCGGCGGTTTCCGTGTCCATCGTCCGTCCACTCCCTCATGCGAGCTCGGGCGCCGGGCCCCTTGCGCGCCGTGCGCGGAGAACTATCGTTCTCCTACTCTATAGGGCAGCGGGGGAACGATCGTTCTCCATTCGCGCCGACGTTCGGCGCGTCGAACGCGTCGCCCTTGCAGGAGGGGGCGGCGGCGCGCATCGCGTTGATCCGCGAGAGCTGCCTCGCGGCGCAGGTTTGCCGACCCCGTGCCTGGCAGCGACCTGAGGTCCCGCCCGCGCGTGACGGCGGTCAGCACCAGGCGCGCGTCGGCTCGCCCCGGCTCTTCCCGATCCCATGCGGGGCGGGCGCGGTACGGCCGGTCAGGCTGGATCCGCGGCACGCAGGGCTCGTGCCAGCCACTCCAGCTCCTCGGACGCGTCGGGAGACGAGTACTGTCCCCGCACGCGGGCGACGAGCCTGCGGTAACGATCCGCCCCCGCCTCGATCCCGGCCTCCAGACACAACAGCACGGCGGCCCGATCGGCGTCGCCGAACAGCTCGGACAGCACTTCGGCCGCTGCCGGTCCGTCAGGGGCGATCCCGCGTTCTCTCACCTCCGTGACGGTCTGCACGACCTGCCTGGCCCACCAGATGGACGCCCCGGGGGGACGGCCCTGCCCCGGTACGGGCGTGTTGAGCTCCATCCATGTGCGCATCCGGGCGCGGAAGCCGGGGTCCCCCACCAGCTCGGCCAGTTCGATCCAGGCGTCGACCTGCTCGGGTGTGGGGTCGTCGGGCAGTTCGATGCCGAAGGCGCGCAGGCGGTCACGCAGGCGCGGGTCGACGTCGAGACCGCCGAACACCTCCTCCTTGAACTCGTCGATGATCTGTTTGCGTTCGGCGGCGGAAAGCCGTGCCAACCGGTTCATCAGCGCCGTCTCCTCAGCGGTCGAACCACGTTTCGATACGGTGGACAGCACGGCCCGGCTCACCTTGAGGGAGCGGATCTGCGCGTCGAGTGCGGCCACGTGCGCGTCGGCGACCTCGGCGACGGTGGTGCGGCCGCTCAGGACGCGGCGCACGTCGTCGAGTCCGAGACCCAGCTCCCGCAGGGTGCGGACCAGCTCGACGCGGGCCACGGACTCGGCGTCGTACAGCCGGTAGCCGCTCGCGGAGCGGGCCACGGGCGGCACCGCTCCCTCGTCCGACCAGAAGCGCAGGGTGCGCACCGGAAGACCGGTGCGGTGCGCGAGCCGGCCGATGGTGAGCACGTCGGGGCGTTCGTCTGCCATGGGCGAGATCCTGGACCCTCCAGCCGCCGGAGACTCAAGCGCACCACCCAAGAGAACCGCCTGCACGACTGCGCAGCGCAGGGACTACTGGACCGCCTCGCCGGCCTGCCCGGCCGCGGCCTGTCCGCAGGTGAGGTGCACCGGGCGCTGACGGCCGTGCGCCCACCATCCGGTGAGTCCCGGCCGATCGCCTCGACCGCGTCGGGCCCGAGACCAGGACCTTGGGCCAGGCGGGCCTGGGCCGTGTCCGTGGAGTCCCGCCTGGCCCGCGACGCCTGGCACGCACGTTCGCCGCGTTGTCGGGATCACCCGAGTACGCCCGGTACGAGGGCGGCCCTCCGCCTTGCGATCGCACGCACCTCACGCCGCGGGCCCTGCCCTGCGGGCAGACGGCACTACTTTCCGGACCCGACCCGGGGCCGGGGCGCCGAGATCTTCGGGCCCGCCGGGGCCGGGCGTTCGCCCGGGACCTGCCGGACGCGGAGATCCACCTCCTCGACGCCGGCCACTTCGCCCTGGAGACCCACGGCGAGGAGATCGCGGCGCTGGTGCGGGATTCCTCGACCGGCACGTCCGGTCCGTGCCCGCGGAGTGAGGGGGCGGAGTGAGAGGGGCGGAGTGAGACACGGGGGCCCGCCGCGGCGGGCCCCCGCGGGGGTCAGAGCAGCCGGCGGGCCGCCCGGCGCAGGTCGTACTCGTGGATGATCGCCTTCGCGTGGCCGTACGAGAGTTCGTGTTCCCCCCGGAGCCAGCTGACCTTCTCCTCGAAGCGGACGAGGGAGGGGCCTTCCTCGACGGTACGCAGCCAGTCGGCGACTTCACGACCGGTGCAATGGGGGATACGGGCGAGCAGGTTGCGGTGGGTCTCTTCGGAGAAGACGTGGGACATTCGGCGCCTCCGGACGCATATTGCCGTGTGCTCCTTCCCGTCACCGTGCCCGAGCGCGGGCCCGTTGGCAACAGTCCCCGGACGGCGCATAGGGTCGCGGAGTGCTTGATACGAGTGAACTGACCGCCGCCGTCGAGCGGTTCGCGGACCGCCTCAGGGCCGCCCCGCAGAGCCGCCTCCAGCGGGGCGCAGCCGCCGAAGGGCTCGCGCTGGCAAGGGAGTTGGCCCTCCAGGCGCAGCGAATCGAGGAGCCGGAGGGGGCCGGGCGGATCATGCCGGACGCCGGTGTCTTCACGGTCGCCGACCAACTTGTGGTCGCCGGAAACGATCTGGCGGAGATTCTGCGAACGGCCCCGGGCGGCTCCCGGGAGCGGGAGCTGGGCGAGGCCGTGGATCTCGTACGGAAGGCGGCGGGGCGGGCGGGTCTGTAGGCCGGGCCGCCCATGAGCCGTCACGGCGGCCGGGAAGGCCGCTCGCGGGGTCAGAGGGAGGCGATCACGCGGTCGGCGAGGATGTAGACGTTCTCGTCGTCCGCGCCCCCGCAGGAGAACGTCAGGGCGTACGCGCCCGAGACGCCCGAGCCGCCGAGCAGGACCGGCGCGTGACCCGCGCGCAGCGCGTCCGCGAGCCGCTCCGCGGTCTCCCGGTGGCCGGGGGTCATGCAGAGGGTGGTGCCGTCGGCGAAGACGTACACGTCGAGCGTGCCGAGCGGGCCGGGGCGCACGTCGGTCAGCGCCGTACGCGTCTCGGCGAGCTCCTCCAGGCGGGCCACCGTGCGCTCGTGGTCGGTGACGACGGGTGTCTGGACCGGGACGAAGTCCGGGTGCGAGGGGTGGCGGCGGCGGGCCGCGGCGAGCTCCGGGGAGTCCTCGGCGTACTCGGTCAGCTCCGGGAACTCGTCCAGGACGCTGTCGGTGCCGACGCCGTCCAGCGCGGCGGCCTCGGCCTCCATCGCCTCCAGGGCCATCGCCTCCAGGCCTACGAAGTCGGCCTGGCGCGGGACGAAGAAGGGGCCGTCCTCGGCCGGGCCGGCGAGGCCCCCGAGCACGGACGGGGCGTCGGCCGCGTCCCGGGCCTCCTGTGCCGCCCAGAAGGCGCGCGCCTCGGCGAGCTCGCGCTCACGCTCCTCGGCCAGCGCCTCGGCGACCGCGGCGCGTATCTCCTCGGCCGGGGTCTGGCGCGCGTGCGGGACGGACACCCCGTGCGCGGTTGCCAGTTCGCTACGGAGAGCGGCGACCTGCTTACGGAGACCGTGGGCGGCGTGCAGGGCGGCGGCGCCCACGGCCGTGGCGGCGGCCGTGGTCACCAGCAGGGCAAGAGACATGGCGCTCACTGACGTACTCCCGATTCCGAGTCGATCCCCCGACTTCCTACATCAGCTTGTCGTGGGAGTGCGCCATCTGTCAGTGCATTACGTCACGAAATGGACAGGTATTTGTGCCTGGTGTTTAGTCCTGAAACCACTGTGACCTGGGGAAACAATCTCCCCCGGGACGTAGGTCACATCCTGGGGGAGATTCGGTCACGGCTGGGACGCGACGGGATTGGCTCAGGCGTTACGGCTCAGCTCAGCCGCTCGATGACCATGGCCATGCCCTGGCCGCCGCCGACGCACATCGTCTCCAGGCCGAACTGCTTGTCGTGGAACTGGAGGCTGTTGATGAGGGTGCCGGTGATGCGGGCGCCGGTCATGCCGAAGGGGTGGCCGACGGCGATGGCGCCGCCGTTGACGTTCACCTTGTCCAAGTCCAGGCCCAGGTCCTGGTAGGACGGGATGACCTGGGCGGCGAAGGCCTCGTTGATCTCGGCCAGGTCGATGTCGCCGATCGTCAGGCCGGCGCGCTTGAGGGCCTGCTTGGAGGCCTCGACCGGGCCGAGACCCATGATCTCGGGGGACAGGCCCGAGACGCCGGTGGAGACGATCCGGGCGAGCGGGGTCAGGCCCAGCTCGCGCGCCTTGGTGTCGGACATGATCACGAGCGCGGCGGCACCGTCGTTGAGCGGGCAGCAGTTGGCGGCGGTGACCAGGCCGTCGGGGCGGAAGACGGGCTTGAGGCCCTGGACGCCCTCCAGCGTGACGCCGGCGCGCGGGCCGTCGTCGGTGGAGACGACGGTGCCGTCCGGGGTCGTCACCGGGGTGATCTCGCGCTCCCAGAAGCCGTTCTTGATGGCCTGCTCGGCGAGGTTCTGGGACCGTACGCCGAACTCGTCCATCTCCTGGCGGCTGATGCCCTTGAGGCGCGCCAGGTTCTCGGCGGTCTGGCCCATGGCGATGTACGCGTCCGGGACCAGGCCGTCCTCGCGCGGGTCGTGCCAGGTGGAGCCCTCGGAGGCGGCGACGGCGGCGGTACGCGCCTCGGCCTCGGCGAAGAGCGGGTTGTGCGTGTCCGGCAGGGAGTCGGAGTTGCCCTTCGTGAAGCGGGACACCATCTCGACACCGGCCGAGATGAAGACGTCGCCCTCGCCGGCCTTGATCGCGTGCAGTGCCATGCGGGAGGTCTGCAGCGAGGAGGAGCAGTAGCGGGTGATCGTGCAGCCGGGGAGGTGGTCCATCCCCATCTGGACGGCGACGATCCGGCCCAGGTTGTTGCCCTGCTCGCCGCCGGGGAGGCCGCAGCCGAGCATCAGGTCGTCGATGTCGCGCGGGTCGAGCTCGGGGACCTTGGCGAGCGCCGCCTGGACGATGGTGGCGGTGAGGTCGTCCGGTCGCAGGTCCTTCAGGGAGCCCTTGAAGGCCCGGCCGATGGGGGAGCGGGCGGTCGAGACGATGACGGCTTCGGGCATCACGGCTCCATGAGGGGTGTGCGGTGCGGTTCTGGCAGGACTGAAGGGGAAGTTACCCGTACGTACCGCATTGGTCATCGGCCTGACGGTGTGACGCGGGCCTCTTTTCTAAGCGAGCGCTCAGTCGGGAGGCTCCGCAACCCGTGTCCGGGCCCGTCAGGGCCGCCGCGCCTCCTCCGTGGACGGGGCCGGCTCCGGCGCGGACTCCGGCAGCCGCCGGCGCCTGCGGTGCTTGAGCAGCGCCCACGGCGCCCGCGCGCCCGTGACCTCCGTACCCGCTTCCTTCACCGCCTCCGCCGCGGCCTTCGCCACCGGCAGCATGTTCTCGTGCCGGTCCGGCTCCAGGCGGTCCGTCTCCGGCCACACGCCGAGCACCGCGCACACGGTCGGCAGCACCGCCATCGCCGCCGTCGCGTATCCCTCCGCCGACGGGTGGTAGTTGTCCGCCCCGAACATCTCCCGCGGGTTCGCCGCGAACTCCGGACCCAGCAGGTCGCCCAGTGACACCGTCCGGCCGCCCTGCTCCACCACCACGATCGTCTGCGCCGCCGCCAGCTGCCGCGACACCCGCCGGGCCAGCCACCGCAGCGGCTGGTACACCGGCTCGATCGTGCCCAGATCCGGACAGGTCCCGACGACCACCTCCGTGCCCGCCGTCCGCAGCCGCCGCACGGCCGCCGCCAGATGCCGCACCGACTCCGTCGGCGACATCCGGTGCGTCACGTCGTTCGCGCCGATCATGATCACGCACACGTCCGGCGGCCCCGCCGGAGCCGTCAGCAGCAACGACACCTGACGTTCCAGATCGTCCGAGCGCGCCCCCGGCAGCGCCACGTTCCGCAGGACCACCGGCCGCTCCGCCACCGCCGCGAGCCCCGAGGCCAGCAGCGCCCCGGGTGTCTGCCCAGAGCGGCGCACCCCCTGGCCCGCCGCCGTCGAATCACCCAGAAGGGCCAGCCGCAGCGGGGCCGAGGCGGGGTCCGAGGCCGCCCCGGACCGGGACCCGGAGCCCGGCCCGGACCCTGAACCCGGCACGGAACCGGACGCTCCGAACGAGCGCCCGTACAGTCCCTCCGCCGTCGGCGGCAACGGCGCCACCCCGCCCCCCACCGATCTCTTCGCCAGCTGCACCTCGGCCAGGAGCACCCCAACCGCCGCCACGCCGAGCAGCCCGATGCTCCCGCCTCCGTACGCCGCGCCCGCCGCGATCCGCCGCGCCACCCTCGCCCTCGACATAGGGGCAGTCACCTCCTTCAAGCCGTTCAGGATCTAACTGCCCCGTAACCCGCTCCGACTACGCATACGCTGGATTCACCATTACGGAGACCCCGGAGATTACGGTGCAATTCCACGACTCGATGATCAGCCTCGTCGGCAACACCCCGCTGGTGAAGCTCAACAACGTCACAGCGGGCATTCAGGCGACCGTCCTGGCCAAGGTCGAGTACTTCAACCCGGGCGGCTCGGTCAAGGACCGCATCGCGGTCCGCATGATCGAGGCGGCCGAGGAGAGCGGTGCTCTCAAGCCCGGCGGCACCATCGTCGAGCCCACGTCCGGCAACACGGGCGTCGGCCTCGCCATCGTGGCCCAGCAGAAGGGCTACAAGTGCATCTTCGTCTGCCCGGACAAGGTGTCCACGGACAAGATCAACGTGCTGCGGGCGTACGGCGCCGAGGTCGTCGTCTGCCCCACGGCCGTCGACCCCGAGCACCCCGACTCGTACTACAACGTCTCGGACCGGCTCGTCCGTGAGACCCCCGGCGCCTGGAAGCCCGACCAGTACTCGAACCCGAACAACCCCCGTTCGCACTACGAGACCACCGGCCCCGAGCTCTGGGAGCAGACGGACGGGAAGATCACCCACTTCGTCACGGGCGTCGGCACCGGCGGCACCATCTCGGGCACCGGCCGGTACCTCAAGGAGGCCAGCGGCGGCACGGTCCAGATCATCGGCGCCGATCCCGAGGGCTCGGTCTACTCCGGCGGCTCCGGCCGGCCGTACCTCGTCGAGGGCGTCGGCGAGGACTTCTGGCCCACCGCCTACGACGCGACCGTCACCGACCGGATCGTCGCCGTCTCCGACAAGGATTCCTTCCAGATGACCCGCCGCCTCGCCAAGGAGGAGGGCCTCCTGGTCGGCGGCTCCTGCGGCATGGCGGTCGTCGCGGCTCTGGAGGTCGCCCGGGAGCTCGGCCCCGACGACGTCGTGGTCGTGCTGCTGCCCGACTCCGGCCGCGGCTACCTCTCCAAGATCTTCAACGACGAGTGGATGGCCGACTACGGCTTCCTGGAGGACACCTCCACCGCCACCGTCGCCGACGTGCTCCGGCACAAGGAGGGCGGCCTGCCCTCCCTCGTCCACATGCACCCGGAGGAGACGGTCGGTCAGGCCATCGAGGTGCTGCGGGAGTACGGCGTCTCCCAGATGCCGATCGTGAAGCCGGGCGCCGGTCACCCCGACGTCATGGCCGCCGAGGTCGTCGGCTCGGTCGTCGAACGCGAGCTGCTCGACGCGCTGTTCACCAAGCGGGCCTCCCTCGAGGACCCGCTGGAGCGGCACATGAGCGCCCCCCTGCCGCAGGTCGGTTCCGGCGAGCCGGTCGCCGACCTGATGTCCGTCCTGGGCGCGGCGGACGCGGCGATCGTGCTGGTCGAGGGCAAGCCGACGGGTGTGGTGAGCCGTCAGGACCTGCTCGCCTTCCTCGCCGGCGGAGGCGCCAAGGGCGGCACGAACTAGGCCGGGTCCGTGAAGTCCCGCCTGGCCCGCGGCGCCTGGCACGCACGTTCGCCGCGTTGGCGGGATCACCCGAGTACGCCCCGTACGAGGGTGACCCTCCGCGTTGCGATCGCAGGCACCAGGCGCCGCGGGCCCTGCCCTGCGGGCCCTGCCCTGCGGGCAGACGGCGCTACTTTCCGGACACGAACCAGCCCTGGAACGGCGTCGGTCGGGCGTTCGCGAAAAAGGTACGAGCGCGACACGTACGCGCAGCACCGGCTTAACACGGGTCCGGCAGCCTGGTCGTTGTCGGCGTCAAGGACAACGGAGCGGCTCCCGGACCTCCTGAAGACGCCACGGACGCGGAGACCGGCCCTGACCCGGGCCCGTGTCCCCCGCGGGGACCGCCGTCGTCCCGCCCCCCAGCGATGGGGGTGCGGCGGTCCCCGCGTGCTTCTTCCCGAGGCTGACGGGGCTCGCCGAGGCGGCCGGGGTCAGAAGTCGTCCCCCGCGTCCTTCTCCGCTCCGAGGCGCGGCAGGCGGCCCCTGAAGGCGTGGACGGCGTTGACGCCCACGATGCCGAGCCAGGTCACGATCAGGCCCTCCAGGTGCGCCTGGTGGGCCGCGATGGCCGACAGCGGGACGGCGATGACCAGCGAGATGATCCCGAAGCCGAACCGCTCCCCGAAGCCCTCGCCGGCCGGCGCCGCCGCGCGGCCGCCGCGGGCGGTCTCCATCCGCTGCTCGGCCAGCCGGCGCCGTACCCGGCGGTCGACGGCGGCGTCCAGGCTCTGCTCCACCTTGCCCAGGAAGGACTCGATCAGGGCGGACTCGTACTCCGTTCCCAGCTCCCGGCGGGCGTGCAAAGTGGCGTCCAGTTCGCTCTTCAGCTCGTCCGCACGAGCGGAGTCGCGGGTGTCATCGCGGGTGTCCATGGTCGCACCGTAGAGACCCGTGAGGCAGTACGTCAGTAGGGCTGTCCCCCGTTCTCCTTGCCCTCCTGCATATCTTCATGCAGAGTTCGAGGTAGATGAATAAGCAGAAGGGGGACGGCGTGAGCGACAGCCCGGCCGGACGGCTGCAGGCGCTCTTCGAGGGGCACCGGCTGACACCCACCCAGCGGCGGATCGCGCACTGCATGGTGCGACGGGCCGGCGACGTGCCGTTCCTGTCCAGTGTCGAGCTGGCCGAGCTCGCCGGCGTCAGTCAGCCCTCCGTCACCCGCTTCGCCGTCGCCCTCGGCTTCGACGGCTATCCGGCACTCCGCCGCCATCTGCGCGAGGTCGCGCCCGCCGAGAGCACCGGGGGCCCGGGCGCGGGCGACGGCAGCGAGCACAACGAGTACCAGCAGGCCGTCCTCGCCGAGATGGAGAACCTCCGCCACCTCGCCGAGCTGCTCGCCGACCCCGCGCCCGTCGAGCGCGCCGGACGGCTCCTCGCCGCCTCCCGCCCGCTGCCCGTGCTCGGGCTGCGGGCCGCCTCCTCGCAGGCGCGCGGCTTCGCCTACTTCGCCGCCAAGGTCCATCCCGACGTCCGCCTCCTCGACGAGGGCGGGTCGATGCTCACCGACCGCGTCGACGCGGCCGTACGGGCCGGGGCCACGGCCCTGCTCTGCTTCGCGCTGCCGCGCCACCCCCGGGAGGTCGTGGAGGCGCTGGAGTACGCGCGGGCGGCCGGACTGACCGTGGTGACGGTCGCCGAATCGGCCTTCGCGCCCGTCGCCGCCCACAGTGACCTGCTGATCCCGGCCGCCGTCGGCACCGGCCTGGCCTTCGACACGGCCTGCGCGCCGATGCTGCTCGGCCGGGTCCTGCTGGAGGCGATGGCCGACGAACTGCCCGACGCGCAGGCGCGGCTCGAGGAGTTCGACACGAAGGCGGCGGCGCGGGGCCTGTTCGTGGAGTAGCTCAGATGTCCAGTTCCGCCTCGATCTTCTTCAGCTGGTGGCGGGCCATCGCCAGGTTCGCCCTCTCCTTGTCCAGGGCCAGGTACAGGAACAGGCCGTTCGTACCGCGCCCCTTGAGCAGCCGGATCAGGTGGTACTGGCCGCCGAGCGTGATCAGGATGTCCTCGATCTCGTCGTTGAGGCCGAGCATCTCCATCGTCCGGACCTTGGCGCGGACCACGTCGGTGTTGCCCGCGGCCGCCACATTGAGGTCGAGCTCCTTGCCGCCGCCGATGGTGCCGAGGGCCATGCCGCTGGTGTAGTCGACCAGCGCGGCGCCGATGGCGCCGTCGATCGCGGTGGCTTCCTTGAGGGCGGTCTCGGTGTTCGCCATGGTGTCGCACTTCCTTCTCGTGATTCGGTCGTTCGGTCGGTCAGTTCAGGTCTTTGCGTTCCAGCGCCTCGTCGACGAGCTCCCCTATCCGGGCGCTCGACCGCCGGGCCTCCAGATGGAGCCGGCCCACGTTGATGCGGGGCTCCGCGAGCAGCGTCAGAACGGCCGAGCCGCCCGCCGCGTACGTGGCGACGTAGCCGTTCTCGCCCCGTACCAGCAGTTCGCGGAAGCCGCCCTGCCCGGTGGACTCGGTCAGCCGCTGCCCGACGCCCAGGGCGGCCGCGGTGAGCGCCGCGACGCTCTCCGCCTCGCCGTCCACGGTGTCCCGGGCGAGCACCAGACCGTCCGCGCTCGCCGCGAGCGCCCCGGTGAGCTGCGGCAGCCGGGCCCGCAGCCGTCTCAGCTCGCCGAGCACCTCGGCTTCTGCCGACATCAGTTGTCTCCTCTCGGCGCGCATGCGCAGGGCCCGCCTCATCACAGGCTTGCCTCCAGGGCGTCACGGAGCCGGCGCAGCAGGGCGACGTCCGGATCCGCCGCGACCTCGCCGACCCAGGTGGGCACGGCGGGCGGGGCGGCCGGCAGGGGTTCGAGCGGGGTCTCGACGAGGCCGGCGGCCGCGAGACGGCGCACGTCGAGCAGCGTGTGGAAGGCGGGGCGGCCGAGCCGCCGCGCGATGTCCGCCGGCGTCCGGGAGCCGTCCGCGGCGGCCAGCAGGGCCCGCCGGCGCGGGGTCACCGTCTGGCCGGGAGCGGCCGGTCGGGGCAGGACGGGGGCGGTGTCCACGGCGCTGTACGGCCAGACGCTGTCGAGCAGTTCACGGCGGCGTACCGTCTCGCGCTCGACGGCCTCGGTGGAGACCGGCCGGACCGTGCCGAACCAGTGGCCCACGCCGTACCGGAAGCGGGTCGGGCCGGAGGCGGGCGCGAGCGCGAAGAACGCCGCGTCGAAGACCGCCCCGAGATGGCAGATCTCCAGCTCGCCGTCGTGCAGCCGGCCGCTGTCCACCAGGAACCTGCCCACCTCGCGGCGTGCCCCCGCCCGGTCGACGGCCTCGTCCCAGCCCTCGCGGGGCAGGCGTCCGCCGGTGGTCAGGAGGACGTCGAGGCCGGGGGAGGCGGGGCTCTCGGCGTGCACGACTCGCCCGTCGACGAGGTAGAGCGTGCCGTGGTCGCGCAGCAGGGCGCCGGTGGCGCGTTCGGCGGCGAGGCGGTTGAGCATGGGGGAGACGGTCATCCGAGGACCAGCTTCTCGGCGAGGTCGCGCAGCCGGATCCGGGCGAGGGCGAGGTTGCCCTGGTCGCGGTCGAGCCACAGGTGCAGGAAGACGCTGCTGTCGAAGGCCGTCTCGACGAAGCGGAGGATGTGATAGCCGCTGCGGGTGGTGAGGATGAGGTCCTCGACGGGTGGCCCCTTGGGTAACTCCCCGCCGGGTGCCGGGGTGCCGGGGGCCGGGACGCCGTCACCGGCCGCTGAGCCGTCGCTCGCGAAGGAGTCGTACTCCGCCGCCGCCCGGGCCAGTTCGGCCGTCTCGGCGGCGGTCGTCTCGTGGTCGCCGACCGGCGAGTCGCCCGCCGTGCCGAGGGCGAGGCCGCTGGTCCAGTCGACCAGGGAGGCACCCCGTGCACCCGGCAAGCTCATGGCCTCCAGCAGGCACTCGTCGATTCCGGGCACGCGGGTTCCCCTCCCGATGCGGCGTGCGGCGTACGGCAGTGACCGTGACGTTACTCAACGTTCCGGCTGGGGTCAGGAGTTCTGGCATTTTCCATCGGAACATGCCGTGTGCGCTCAGTCCTCGTGGCGGGCCCGCAGGACGATCTTGTTGACGATCCACAGCCCGATCCCGATGACGAGCAGGACACCCGCCCGGATGTACACGTCCGCCGAGCGGTCCGCGAGCGGGCTGGCCAGGATCAGCGCGGTGATCGCGCCGAGGACCGGCAGTGCCGTCGGCGTACGGAAGTGCGCGTGCTCCACGCGGTCCTTGCGCAGGACGAGGACGGTGATGTTGACCACCGCGAAGACGCAGAGCAGGAGGAACGCGGTGGTGTCGCCGAGACCCTCGATCTCGCCCGTGGACACCAGGCCGATCGCGAGCAGGGTGACGAAGACGATGCCGGTGAGCGGCGTACGGCGGTTCTTGAGGACCTTGCCCATCACGCGCGGCAGCACCCGTTCGTTGGCGAGGCCGTAGCAGAGCCGGGAGGCCATCATGATGTTGATGAGCGCGGAGTTGGTGACCGCGAAGAGGGCGATCAGCGCGAAGAGCTTCGGGGGGAAGTCGACCCCGCCGGCCTTCACGACCTCCAGGAGCGGACCGCTGGACTTTTCCAGCGTCCGGTGGTCCACGAGCAGCGAGGAGGCGAGGGCGACCAGGACGTAGATGGTGCCGGTGACGGCGACGCCGGTGAAGATGGCGCGGGGGAAGGTGCGGACGGGATCCTGCGTCTCCTCCGCCATGTTGACGGAGTCCTCGAAGCCGACGAAGGCGAAGAAGCCGAGCGCGGTGGCGCCCAGCACGCTGGTCATCAGCGCGTATCCGCTGCCGGAGGCCTCGAACTCGCCGAGCCGGGACGGCTCGCCCTCGCCGGTCAGCACGGCCCAGGCGCCGATCGAGAGGATGATCAGCAGACCGGTCAGCTCGACCACGGTCAGGACGACGTTGGTCTTCACCGACTCCGACACCCCCCGCAGCGCGAGAGCGGCGAGGGCGACGATGAAGGTGATCGCGATGAGGGTGGGCGGGATCGCGTCCGTGAACTCCCGGAAGTAGTCCCCGCTGAAGGCGCGCGCCGCCGCGCTCGCGGACGAGAGCCCCGAGCACATCACCATGAACGCCACGATGAAGGTGAGGAAGGGGACCTTGAAGGCCTTCTGGGTGTAGAGGGCGGCGCCCGCCGCCTTCGGGTACTTGCCGACGAGTTCGACGTACGAGGCGGCGGTCAGCAGCGCGACGACGAAGCCGATCACGAACGGCAGCCAGAGCGCGCCGCCGACCTTGCCCGCCACCTTGCCGGTGGTGGCGTAGATCCCGGTGCCCAGGATGTCGCCGATGACGAAGAGGATGAGCAGCTTGGGCCCGATGGCGCGTTTGAGGGCTGGCTGTTCGGTCGCGGCCGTGGCCATGGAGGGACCCCTTTCCCGTTTGCCGATGGGAAGGTCTCTGCCCCGGCGGCGGAGAACTGATGCCCGCCGCCCTGTCACTCGTACGGGAGAGGGAGCGGGGCCGGGATCGCGATCGGGAGGAGCCGGACGGGAGCGGTCCCGGCCGTACGGGCTCAGCCCCGGCGCTCCACCGATGCGGCCACGTCGTCCAGGTCCTTGGCGAGGGCCCGGCTCACGGCCTTGGCGCCGAGGCCGCCGAGGAACCGCGCCAGCAGACCCGTGGAGCGCCCGGCGGAGGGACGCGCCGAGAAGGTCATCCGTACCGTCGTCGCACCCGTCCCGTCGGGGCGCAGCGCGATCTCCGACACGTAGTGCATGCCGTGGGAGTCGGCCACCGTGACGTACCGGTCGGGCGGCTCGCTCTCGGTCACGGTCATCTCCTCCGTGGCCTCCTTGCCGAACATCTTCCGGGTCTCGCGCCAGCGCGTGCCGACCCCGAAGACGCCCTCCGTGAGCACCTCCACCCGGTCCACGCCGCTGAGGACCCGTTCCATCCCCCTCAGGTCCGTCAGCGTCTCCCAGACCGGCCCGGGGGTCGCCTTGATCCGGCGTTCGACGACGACGCTCTTCGTAGCAGCCATGGATCCACGGAACCACCGGGACGTCAGCCCAGCAACGCGTCGGGCCGCTCACCGCCGGACTCGGCGACGATCTCGTCGAGGCTCTGCGGCGTGCGGACGGTCGCGAAGGAGACCGCGCCGTCGTCGGCGACGGTGAAGCCGTGGACGCCGGGACGGGGCAGGCTGTTGTACGCGTAGTGGTGGGCGAAGTAGTACGCCCCGGTGTCCGGTACGGCGACGATGTCGTCGGGCCGGAGCAGCGGCAGCGGCCGGGCGGTGGCGAGCATGTCGCCCGCGAAACAGGCGGGTCCCGCCACGTCCTGGACGACGTCCTGAGGGATCTCGGGACCGGTGCGGGGCCGGCCGTCGGCGTCGTACGCGAGGACGCGCAGCGGCCAGGAGTCGGGGGCGTAGACGGTACGGGTGGCCACCTGGACGCCCGCGTGGGTGACGGCGATGGGGCGGGCGCCGGAGGTCTTCGTGTACTCCACACGGGCCAGGATCGTGCCGTGCTTGGCGAGCAGCGAGCGGCCGAACTCGGTGACGATGCCGTAGCGCCCGTCGAAGAGTCCCGGGGCGGTCGCGGCGAGCAGCTCGGCGTACTCCGCGTAGGTCGGCGTCTCCTCGTCGGTGACGAAGTTGACCGGCAGTCCGCCGCCGATGTCGATGGTGTCGACCTGCTGCCGCCCGGCCTTGGCGTTGATCTCCTCGGCGAGCGCGTGGGCGGTCGCGACCCCCTCGGCCATCAGGGCGAGCGGGATGCCCTGGGAGCCGGTGTGGGTGTGCAGCCTGCGCATCCACGGCCGGTCGAGGTAGGCCTGGACGACGGCCTCGCGCGCGCCCTCGTCGCGCAGGCCGACGCCGAACTTGGAGGTGGCGGTCGCGGTGGACAGGGCGCCGATCGTCCCCGCCCCGATCTGCGGGTTCACCCGTAGGCCGATCGGGCTCGCGGTCGGCGCGGAGGCGATGAGCGCGTCGATCCTGGCCAGCTCCTGGAAATTGTCGGCGTTGACCGCGATCCCGAGGGCGAGCGCCTGCCGCAGTTCGGCGGGCGTCTTGGCGGGAGAGTCGAGGACGGTACGGGACGGGGGGACGCCGGCCGCGCGGGCGAGGGCCAGCTCGCCGGGGCTCGCGACCTCGACGCCGAGCCCGCAGTCGTACAGCAGGCGCAGCACGGGCACGAGGGGGGTGGCCTTCACGGCGAAGGCGTGCAGGACGGGGGCGTCGGTGACGGCGGCGAAGGCGGAGACGAGGGCGGCGGCCGAGGCGCGGATGCCGGCGGTGTCGAGGAGGGCGACGATCTGGCGGGAGGGGTCGGAGGGGGAGAGGAGGCCTTGTTCGACGGCGGCCCGGACGGCCTGATCGCGACGGTAGGAAGCCATGGGCCCATCCCATCACCGGTACGGGCGGCGCCGCAGCTGTTGACTACAAGTATTCAGCAGTCCAGGATGTGAATAACTGATTCACATCGGAGTTGTGCCGGAGGAGGCTTCCCCATGTCAGGACCCCGCCCCGTACGGGCCCCGCGCGGTACGGAACTGAGCGCCCTGGGATGGCAGCAGGAGGCCGCCCTCCGCATGCTGCAGAACAACCTCGACCCCGAGGTCGCCGAACACCCCGACAAGCTCGTCGTCTACGGCGGCACCGGCAAGGCCGCCCGTGACTGGCGCTCCTTCGACGCCATGGTCCGCACCCTGCGGACGCTGAAGCAGGACGAGACGATGCTCGTCCAGTCCGGCCGCCCCGTCGGCGTCATGCAGACCCACGAGTGGGCGCCGCGCGTCCTCATCGCCAACTCCAACCTGGTCGGCGACTGGGCCAACTGGGAGGAGTTCCGCCGCCTGGAGCAGCTCGGTCTGACCATGTACGGCCAGATGACCGCCGGCTCCTGGATCTACATCGGCACCCAGGGCATCCTCCAGGGCACCTACGAGACCTTCGCCGCCGTCGCCGCGAAGAAGTTCGGCGGCACGCTCGCCGGCACCATCACCCTCACCGCCGGCCTCGGCGGCATGGGCGGCGCCCAGCCACTCGCCGTGACGATGAACGACGGCGTCGCCATCTGCGTCGACGTCGACCCGCGCGCCATCGAGCGCCGCATCGAGCACCGCTACCTCGACGTCAAGGCCGACAACCTCGCCCACGCCCTCGCCCTCGCCGTGGAGGCCCGCGACGCCCGCCGCCCGCTCTCCATCGGCCTGCTCGGCAACGCGGCGGAGCTGCTGCCGCAGATGCTCGCCGAGGGCGCCCCGATCGACATCGTGACCGACCAGACCTCGGCCCACGACCCGCTGTCCTACCTGCCCGTCGGCGTCGCCTTCGACGACATGGCGACGTACGCGGCGAAGGACCCGGCGGGCTTCACCACCCGCGCCCGCGAGTCCATGGCCAAGCACGTCGAGGCCATGGTCGGCTTCATGGACGCCGGCGCCGAGGTCTTCGACTACGGCAACTCCATCCGCGGTGAGGCCCAGCTGGCCGGCTACGACCGGGCGTTCGCCTTCCCCGGCTTCGTGCCGGCGTACATCCGCCCCCTCTTCTGCGAGGGCAAGGGCCCCTTCCGCTGGGCGGCCCTCTCCGGCGAGGCCTCCGACATCCACAAGACCGACAAGGCGATGCTGGAGCTCTTCCCGGAGAACGAGTCCCTCCACCGCTGGATCAAGATGGCCGGCGAGCGCGTCCACTTCCAGGGCCTGCCCGCCCGCATCTGCTGGCTCGGCTACGGCGAGCGCGACCGCGCGGGCGAGCGCTTCAACGACATGGTGGCCTCGGGTGAGCTGGCGGCGCCGCTCGCCATCGGCCGCGACCACCTCGACTGCGGCTCGGTGGCCTCCCCGTACCGCGAGACCGAGGCCATGCTCGACGGCTCCGACGCGATCGCCGACTGGCCGCTCCTCAACGCCATGGTCAACGTCGCCTCAGGTGCCTCCTGGGTCTCCCTCCACCACGGCGGCGGCGTCGGCATGGGCCGCTCCATCCACGCGGGTCAGGTCACGGTCGCCGACGGCACCCCGCTGGCCGGCGAGAAGATCCGCCGCGTCCTGACGAACGACCCCGGCATGGGCGTCATCCGCCACGTCGACGCCGGCTACGACATCGCCGAGTCCGTCGCGGACGCCAAGGGCGTCCGGGTGCCCATGCGCGAGGACGGCTCCGCGTGAGCGAGACCTTCCACGCCATGTGGCGGTCGCTGCGGCCCATCGGCCGCAGCGCCGCCTCCGGCGGCTACCGGCGCTACGCCTGGACCGGCGCCGACGCCGACTGCCGGCTCTGGTTCCAGATGCAGGCCGAGGCCCGCCGGCTGAACTACGAGGTCGACCGCAACGGCAACCAGTGGGCCTGGCTCGGCGACCCGGCGGCCGGCGACGCCGTCGTCACCGGCTCGCACCTGGACTCCGTACCCGACGGCGGCGCCTTCGACGGACCCCTCGGCGTCGTCTCCGCCTTCGCCGCGCTCGACGAACTGCGCTCCCGCGGCGTCCAGTTCAAGAGGCCCTTCGCCATCACCAACTTCGGCGACGAGGAAGGCGCCCGCTTCGGCCTGGCCTGCGTCGGCTCCCGCCTCACCGCCGGACAGCTGACCCGGGACAAGGCGTACGAGCTGCGCGACGCCGACGGGATCACCCTCCCCCAGGCCATGGAGGCGGCCGGTCACGACCCGTCCGCCATCGGCCCCGACCCCGAGCGTCTGGCCCGGATCGGCGCCTTCGTCGAGCTCCACGTCGAACAGGGCCGGGCCCTGGACCTGTCGGGCGACGCCGTCGGCATCGCCTCCGCGATCTGGCCGCACGGCCGTTGGCGGTACGACTTCGCCGGCGAGGCCAACCACGCCGGCACCACCCGTCTCGTCGACCGCCGCGACCCGATGCTCACCTACGCCGAGACCGTCCTCGCCGCCCGTCGCGAGGCCGAACTCGCCGGAGCCGTCGCCACCTTCGGCAAGATCGCCGTCGAGCCCAACGGCGTCAACGCCATCCCGTCCCTCGTCCGCGGCTGGCTGGACGCCCGCGCGGCCGACCAGGGCGCCCTGGACACGGTGACCGCCGGCGTCGAGACCGCCGCCCGCGACTACGCCAACCGCCACGGCATCGACCTCACCGTCGTCCAGGAGTCCTTCACCCCGGTCGTGGAGTTCGCCCACGCGCTCCGGGACGAGCTGGCCGGGATCCTCGGCGAGAAGACCCCGGTTCTGGGCACGGGCGCGGGACACGACGCCGGAATCCTCTCCGCCGCGATCCCGACCGCCATGCTGTTCGTACGGAACCCCACGGGTGTCTCGCACTCCCCGGCCGAGTTCGCGGCCGAGGACGACTGCGTGGCCGGGGTCCTCGCACTCGCCGACGTACTGGAGGGGCTCGCGTGCGCGTGACGTACTGGCTGGAACACGCCTGGCTCGGCACCCACGTCGAGCCGGGCGTCACCCTGGACGTGTCCGACGGCCGCGTCACCGCCGTACGGACCGGCGTCGACGCCCCGCCGCCCGGCGCCACCGTCCTGCGCGGCCTGACGATCCCCGGCCTCGCCAACGCCCACTCGCACGCCTTCCACCGCGCTCTGCGCGGCACCGTCCAGGTCGGCTCCGGCACCTTCTGGACCTGGCGCGAGGTGATGTACCAGGTCGCCTCGCGGCTGACACCGGAGACGTACCACGCCCTCGCGCGGGCGGTGTACGCGGAGATGGCGCTCGCCGGCATCACGGCCGTCGGCGAGTTCCACTACCTCCACCACGGCCCGGGCGGCACCCCCTACGCCGACCCGAACGCGATGGGCGAGGCGCTGATCGAGGCGGCGGCCGACGCGGGCATCAGGATCACCCTCCTCGACACGGCCTACCTCTCCTCCGGCTTCGGCGCGGCCCCCGACCAGCACCAGCTCCGCTTCTCCGACGGCACGGCCGACGCCTGGGCCGAACGCGTCTCGCTCCTCAAGGGGCGCGCCGGCGCCGGCGACGACAGCGTACGGATCGGGGCGGCGATCCACTCCGTACGGGCCGTCCCGGCCGACCAGTTGGCGACGGTGGCTTCCTGGGCGCGCGAGCGGGGCGCCCCGCTCCACGTCCACCTCTCGGAGCAGACCGCCGAGAACGACGCCTGCCTCGCCGCCCACGGCCGCACCCCGACCCAGCTGCTCGCCGATCACGGCGTGCTGGGCCCGCTGACCACCGGCGTCCACAACACCCACCTCACCGACACCGACATCGCGCTCCTCGGCTCCTCGACCACCGGCACCTGCATGTGCCCGACGACCGAACGCGACCTCGCGGACGGCATCGGCCCGGCGGTCGCCCTCCAGCGCGCGGGCTCCCCGCTGTCGCTCGGCAGCGACAGCCACGCGGTCGTCGACCTCCTGGAGGAGGCGCGGGCCATGGAACTGAACGAGCGCCTGCGCTCGCGCACCCGAGGCCACTGGACGGCCGCGGCCCTGCTCCGGGCCGCGACGGCCGACGGCCACGCGGCCCTCGGCCGGCCCGACGCGGGCCGCCTGGAGGCGGGCGCGCTCGCCGACTTCACGACGATCGCCCTGGACTCGGTCAGGACAGCGGGGCCGGTGCCGCGTCTGGCAGCCGAGACGGCGGTATTCGCAGCGTCGGCCTCGGACGTCCGGCACACGATCGTGGGCGGCCGTCACGTCGTACGGGACGGGGTCCACCACTCCGTACCGGACGTGCCCCGGGCCCTCGCGGACTCGATCGCCGCCCTGCGCGGCTGAAGGAGACACCTCGCATCATGAACACGGGCCCCGCGGCGACGAACAAGCCGGCGGCGATCTCCGCCCCCACGAGCGCGAACAGCGCCGTGGCGACGGCCGCCACCGCCATCGTCAACATCGCCAGTCTCGTCACCAACGATCCCTCCCTCGGTGATGGAACCCCCCTGGGCCTGATCCAGGACGCGGCCGTCGTCATCGACGGCGACCGCGTCGCCTGGGTCGGTGAATCAAGAAAAGCACCCGCCACTGACAACCGGGTCGACGCGGGCGGACGGGCGGTGATCCCCGGCTTCGTGGACTCCCACTCGCACCTCGTCTTCGCCGGCGACCGCACCGCCGAGTTCAACGCCCGGATGTCCGGCCGGCCGTACGAGGCGGGCGGCATCCGCACCACGGTCGCCGCGACGCGCGCGGCCTCGGACACCGATCTGTCGGCGAACGTCGCCCGCTACATGCGCGAAGCACTCCGTCAGGGCACCACCACCTTCGAGACCAAGTCCGGCTACGGCCTCACCGTCGAGGACGAGGCCCGGGCCCTGCGCATCGCCGCCGCCCACACCGACGAGGTCACCTACCTCGGCGCCCACATCGTCTCCCCGGACTACGCCGACGACCCGGCCGGATACGTCGCCCTCGTCACGGGCGAGATGCTGGACGCCTGCGCCCCCTACGCCCGCTGGATCGACGTCTTCTGCGAGAAGGGCGCGTTCGACGGGGACCAGGCACGGGCGATCCTCACCGCCGGCCAGGCCAAGGGCCTGCACCCCCGCGTCCACGCGAACCAGCTCTCGTACGGCCCCGGTGTCCAGCTCGCGGTGGAACTGGACGCGGCCAGCGCCGACCACTGCACCCACCTGACGGACGCGGACGTCGACGCGCTCGCCTCGGGCGGCACGGTCGCGACGCTTCTCCCGGGCGCGGAGTTCTCCACCCGCGCCGAGTGGCCGAACGCCCGCCGCCTCCTCGACGCGGGCGCCACCGTGGCCCTGTCCACGGACTGCAACCCGGGCTCGTCCTTCACCTCCTCGGTCCCGTTCTGCATCGCCCTCGCGGTACGGGACATGGGCATGACCCCGGACGAGGCCCTCTGGTCCGCCACAGCGGGCGGCGCGGCAGCCCTCCGCCGCACGGACATCGGCCGCCTGTCCCCCGGCGCCTACGCCGACCTCGCACTCCTCGACGCCCCGTCCCACGTCCACCTGGCGTACCGCCCGGGCGTCCCCCTGGTGCAGGAGGTCTGGCGCCGGGGAGAGCGCGTGGTCTGATTTTCTCCGGCGTGCGCCGTGCCTACGCCGAGGGCCACTCCGTCCCGTGACCCGCACGTGGCCCTCTGGACCGGCAACCGCCGCAGAGCCCCTCGCCGGCGCCACGAAAGGCCCGGTCGCAACGCTCGCGGTTCTGCAGCGGCAAGAGCTTCGGGGCGGGTGGGGTGGGCGGCAGCTCCGGCGGCAGCCACTCGCGTAGACGGTGCGCGAGGAGGCGCGGGCCAGCGGATGGTCCCGGTGGGCAGCCCCGCACACAGGGTGCGGGCCACGGTTTCGGGCGTGAGCCCGCGTTCCAGCCACCGCCGGGTGCCGGCGGCCAGCCGTCGGACGTCGTTCTCCGAGAGCAGCAGGCGCGGCTCGCGCTGCCGCAGGCCCGCGAGCAGTCCGGCGGCGGGCCGCAGCTCCTCGGTCAGCTCCGGCACGTCCGGCTCCGGGGGCGCGGACCGGGTTTCCCGCCGAGCGGGCCGGGCGCGCTTGACCGGATCGACCGGATGCGGGTTCTCGTACCAGGTCGTGATCGTGGCCAGTTCGGCTCCCTCACCTCGCACCACCTGCCGCTTCAGATACCCCGCCGCTTCCAGCTCCCGCAGGGCGCCGGCGATCCTGACTCACCCTCCCGGAGCAGGACTTCTACCGCGACCGGCTCGCCTCCCACGGCCTCACCGTGCTCGTGCCCGACGCCCACGACCGCGCCGACGTGCACCGGATCATCTACGAGGAGCTGTGCCTCGGTGTCGTACGCGAGGAGTCGCGCGCCACGTACCGGCAGGTCATCGACCGGCTCGTCGACGCCGGTGCCCAGGGGGTGATCCTCGGCCGCACCGAGATCGAGCTGCTGGTGCGCCCCGAGGACAGCTCGGTGGCCGTCTTCCCCACCACCCGTATCCACGCCGAGGCGGCCGTCGAGGCCGCCCTGCGGCGCGTCCCCAAGTCCTAGGCGACGCCCGAAGATTCGGTGGGCGGACAGCGTGTTCGGTCGCCGGGCGGGTTATGCTCCTGCGCCTTTGCATCGACTTAAGGATCTTGAGTGAGACGACTCATATGCCATCTCGCGGCGCTCTGCGCCGCCCTGTTCACCGTGGTGGCTCTGCCGACCACCGAGGCCCACGCGGCCGACGCCTCCCCGCTCCCCGGGGGGCACAGGTTCGCCCTGCGCTCCGAGGCCAACGGTCTGTTCGTGTCCGCGGAGATCAACGACCCCGGTACCCAGGCGGCCAAGCTGCGGGCCCGCACGGCCGGCGGGCCTGAAGTCCTGGGCTCCTGGGAGAAGTTCACGCTGCACTCCGACGACAAGGGCGTGACCGCCGCCCTGCGCTCCGAGGCGAACGGGCTCTACGTCACCACCGAGGTGAACTACACCGGTGGTCACGCGGGTCTGCTGCGCGCCCGGGGGACGGCCATCGGTGACTGGCAGAAGTTCCACCTGGAGAAGCAGCCCAACGGCAACTACGCGCTGAAGTCCAAGGCGAACGGCCTGTACGTCACCGCCGAGATCAACGACTCCGGCACCGACCAGGCCATGCTCCGGGCACGCGGCACCACCTCGCCCGGTTCCTGGGAGCGCTTCACGCTCGTGGACCTCGACGCCGCCCTCGGCGGCGTGAGCCGCCCCGCGCCCGCGTCCCCGGCCACGGCCGAGGACTTCAGGGTGATGTCGTGGAACGTCTGCGCCAACGTCAACGAGACCTGCGGCAACCACCGCGTCGGCGGCGACGTTCTCGGTGACCGGATCGTCGCCCGGCTGGGAGGAGCGGCAGCCGACTACGACGCGCTCTTCCTCCAGGAGATCTGCGAGAAGCACACCGGCGCCATCGAGGCCAAGCTGGAGGCGGCGACGAAGACGGGCTGGCACGTCAGGTTCGCCCCCATCCAGTACGCCGTCGACGGCTCGCTGCTCAAGGCCGCCCGTTCCTGCGCCAAGACCGGCACCGAGAACGCCTGGACCGTGGACCGCGGCGCGTACGGCATCGGCCTGGCCGTTCCCGACGCGAGCACCTGGTCCAAGGCCTACGAGCTGGCCTCTCCGCCCAACCAGACCGTCGGCACGACCGTGACGAGGATCGAGCAGCGCGCGGCCCTCTGCGCCACGATCCCCGCGCGCGCCCTGCAGTTCTGCACGGCGCACTTCAGCTCCGGCCTCGCGACGGACGACGCCACCGGGAAGTACCGCAAGGACCAGGCGAACCAGCTGCGGGACATCGTGCACGCCGAGACCCCGGCCGGCTACCGCACCGTCTTCGGCGGCGATTTCAACGTCGTGCCGCCGGACTCGACGGCCCCCGACGGCCCCAAGGAGGCCCTGGCCGACCTCTACGCGGCCGACCGCGAGTGCGACGAGGGCCTGTGGGCAGACCGGCCGAGTGACGGACGGGTGACCAAGCCGGTCGACGGGCGCGCGATCAAGATCGACTACATCTTCGCCCCCGCCACCGCCCAGATCGTCTCGTGCGAGGTCCCGGCCGACGCCGGATCGTCCGACCACTACCCCGTCTTCGCGCACCTGCGGCTGCCCAGCGCCTGAAGATGACGCGGAGGGAAGCGGAAGGGCCCGTCCGAGGGAGGAACGGGCCCTTTCCGCAAGGCGCTTGAGGAGGTGAGGAAGGTCATTCCTCCAGCGTCAGACCCTTGCGCAGCCTGCCCAGCGTGCGGGAGAGCAGCCGGGAGACGTGCATCTGGGAGATGCCCAGTTCCTCGCCGATCTCCGACTGGGTCAGACCGGCGACGAAGCGCAGGGAGAGGATGCGCCGTTCGCGGGACGGCAGGGAGGCGATCATCGGCTTGAGGGACTCGACGTACTCGATCCCCTCCAGGCCGTGGTCCTCGTAGCCGATCCGGTCGGCGAGCGCGCCCTCGCTGTCGTCCTCCTCGGGCTGGGCGTCCAGCGAGCTCGCGGTGTACGCGTTGCTGGCGGCCATGCCCTCGACGACCTCTTCCCGGCTCAGCCCGAGCTCCTCGGCGAGTTCGCCGACGGTCGGCGCCCGGTCGAGTCGCTGGGACAGCTCGTCACCGGCCTTGGCGAGGTCGAGGCGGAGCTCCTGGAGCCGTCGCGGCACGCGCACGGACCACGAGGTGTCGCGGAAGAAGCGCTTGATCTCACCGACGATCGTCGGCATCGCGAAGGTGGGGAACTCGACGCCCCGGGACAGCTCGAACCGGTCGATGGCCTTGATGAGGCCGATCGTGCCGACCTGGACGATGTCCTCCATGGGTTCACTGCGGGTACGGAACCGGGAGGCGGCGAACTTGACCAGGGCGAGGTTCAGTTCGACCAGGGTGTTGCGGACGTACGCGTGCTCGTGGGTGCCCTCTTCGAGGGCCTCGAGCCGGGCGAACAGAGTCTTCGAGAGCGCCCGTGCGTCGAGGGGGTCGACGCGGTCGAAGGGCCCGATGTCCGCGAGGCCCTCGGAGAGGCCCTCGGGCAGGCCTTCGGGAAGGCCGAGAGTGGGGGGCGGAGTTGCTGCCGACGGCGCGTCGTGGGTACGCGTGGCGTCGAGCCGGGGTGACATGGTCTCCTCCATCGTTTCTTCCTGCTGCGGTTTGCGGCGCCTCCAAAGCCGGCCGTGTCGGATGTTCGTTACTAGCCCTACCCGCTCGACCAGGGTCGTCGCAAGTGTCATTTGTCCTGTTTGGAAGGGTGTGTAGCGGTGCTCGGGTGCGCGAAGGAGTGTGGAACTTGTAAGGTGCGACCCACATCAACCGGCATCCGCGAGAGCGAGAAGAGGCACGGGCATGGACCGCCAGAGCATCGGCAGCACGCAGTCGGGGGGACGGCTGCGGGTCGAGGTCCGAACCGTGGGCGCGACCGAGATCCTCACTCCGGTGGGTGAGCTTGATCACCACACGGCGGACGTGTTGCGTTCGCCACTCGACGACGCGCTCGACGCCGGACGATCACGACTCGTGGTCGACTGTTCACGGCTCGAATTCTGTGATTCCACCGGGCTCAACGTCCTGCTCGGGGCCCGGCTGAAGGCCGACGCCGCGGGGGGTGGGGTCCATCTGGCCGGGATGCGTCCGGTCGTGGCGAGAGTCTTCGAGATCACCGGTGCGGACGTCGTCTTCACCGTGCACGACTCGCTCGCGGCGGCGCTCTCCGACTGAGTAGGGGTGTCGGCGCGAAAAGGCCGGGCAGGAGAGTCCCGGTTTCGTCCGTTGTGTCGGGTGAATCGGTTGAATCGGTTGAATCGGTGAGGTGAAAGCGCTGATGGACACTGCTGCCGGTGGCAGGGAGGCCGAGGGGTCGGTGCACCCCGCGGCGGATGCCGCCGCCGACGTCCCGGCCGTGGCTGACGCCCCGGCCGCCGCCGACGTCTCGGCCGCGGCCGGTGTCGACGTACGGACGCTCGCGCTCGGCGCCGCCAGTGGCACGGTTCCGCTCGCCCGCGATTTCACCAGATCGCTGCTGTACGACTGGGGCTGGCTGCCCGCCGCCTCCGCCGACGCCAGGGCGGCCGCTGAGGACGTCCTGCTCGTCGTCTCGGAGCTGGTCACCAACGCCTGCCTGCACGCCGACGGCCCCGAGCTGCTGCGTGTCGTCCGCCGGGCCAAGGTGCTGCGCCTCGAGGTGGCCGACCGGGGCGCGGGGCAGCCCGCGCCGCGCACCCCGCACCGCTCCGGGCGGCCGGGCGGTCACGGCATGTTCATCGTGCAGCGGCTCTGTCTGGACTGGGGCATCGAGCGCAGCCCGGGCGAGCCCGGCAAGACGGTCTGGGCGGAACTGGCGGCCCCCGCGTAGGACATGCGCGCGACCGCCGGCGGTACGCGTCGGCGGTCGGCCCTCGGCGGCACGCCTCGGTGGTCGGTCCTCGGCGTGCGGCCCTCGGCGTGCGACCGGCGGCGGTGCGCGCCGGAGGCCTCGCGGACGCCCGTCGTCGGCGATCCCGGCCTCGCGGCGGGTATTCGGCCGTCCTTGTGTCTTCCCTCCTCTGGGCCCCAGGCGTACCTTGACGCCCAATCTGATAAGCCGTCAGTAACGTGCGGTGAGGGGGCTCGAGGTGCCGTACCGGAGGAGAACAGCTCTCGCGCTGGCAGTGGCGATGGCGGCGGGCTCGGCGGTGCTGGTCTCCGCCCCCGCCGCGCAGGCGGCGGTCGTCGACGTGGACTACGCCTGCGAGACGAAGATCGGGCCCAAGGGAGCCGTCTCGCCCGTCGACATCACGGCCGTCAAGAGCGGAAACGCCTACACGATCACGATGTCCTTCGAGAAGGGCGTCTCCGACAGCCCGGTGGAGCTGCCCAAGGGCGTCATGACCCCGCGCGCCGAGCTGGTCCTCGGCGGCGCGGACGAGGGCACGGTGAAGGTCAGGGGGACGCCGAACACGGCGGCGATCCCACCAGACACCCCCATCAAGATCGGCCGGCTGACGGGTACGTACACCCCGAGGAAGAGCGGCAAGGTCACCTTCACGGCCGGCGTGCTGATCGTGCACGCCCTGGGGATGGACGCCGCCACCTGCACCCCCAAGAACAACCCCGAGCCTTCGCTGGAACTGGAGGTCACGGCCGTCGGCGGACCCTCCGACTCCGGCGACTCGGACGACTCCGGCGGCACGCACACCGGGTCCACGGGGGTCGGCGGAGAACTGCCCAGGACGGGTCCGCTCGACTCCGCGACGGCGCTCGGCACGCTCGGCGGCACGGTGCTGCTGACCGGCGCGGCCGGTGTGCTCTGGCTCACGCGACGCACGGCACGCTGATGCGGAGGGCGTGGGCGGGGACCGCGACCGCCGCCCTCCTGGTCCTGCCCGGGCCGGCCGTGCTCCCGGCCCTGGCCGGGACAGCGGCGGCCGAGCCCGCGCCGGGGTGGACGGCGACCCCCGCGGCGGGGCGGTCGTACGTCTATTTCGAGGGGGCGGCCGGCAGTGTCCTGGAGGACACCCTCTCCGTGGCCAACCGGGGGACGGAACCGCTCACGGTACGGCTGAGCGGGCAGGGCGCGCCTCTCGCCTTCGCGGCCAGAACGGTGACGGTGCCGCCCCGGACCCGGGCCGACGTGCCGTTCGCCGTGACCGTGACGGCCGGCACCGCGCCCGGCGAGCACCGCGGCACCGTACGCGCCGAAGCGGGCGGCCGGGAGGTGCGGGTCCCGGTGCACCTGCGGGTCGGCGGGCCGAGCCTGGCGGCGCTCACCGTCGAGAAGGTACGGCTCGACGGCTCGGGCACCCTCCACTACACCCTGGTCAACCGGGGCAACACCGTTCTCGCCCCGCGGCTCTCCATCCGCGCCGAAGGTGTCCTCGGACCCGTCCTCGACCGTCCCTCCCGCGCACTGCCGCTCACCCTGCGGCCCGGCGAACGGACCACCCGCACCGAACCCTGGGCCGACCCGCCCGCCCTGGACTCCGTCACGGTCCATCTGCGGGCCACCGCCCCGGGTGCCGCCGCCGCGACGGCCCGCGCGGAGCGGGTGTTCCTGCCCCCTGGGCCGGCCGTCGCCGGGGTGGGCCTCCTGATCGCGGCGACGGCGGCGGCCGCGCTCGCCGCCCGAAGACGCCGTACCGGCGCGGACATGGCGGGGGACGAGCGCGGACAGGCCAGGGCGGGAGCGGAACGATGACGGCACGGCGTACGGCGGCGGGCCTGACAGGCGTGCGGGGGCTCCCGCGACCGCACGGCAGGAGGGCGGCATCCGCGCGGCGCCGCTTGCTGCTGGTCATCGCCGCGCTCGCGCTCGCCCTGCTGTCCCTTGTCCAGGCCTCCGCCGCGGCCTCCGCCACACCCGCGCCCGGGCCCACCGCGGCCCTGTCGCGGCAAGAGGGCGGCAAGGGGGGCGAGATCACCGTGAGCGGTTCCGGGTGGAAGCCGGGGGCGCTGCTCATGCTGCTGATCTGCGGTCAGTCCGCGCCGGGCAAGGGGGTCGTCGGCGGCACCAACTCCTGCGCCAACACCGACGGCCGGGCCGCCACCGTGGACGCCAGGGGCGCCTTCAGTCAGAAGATGCCGGTCGCCGAACCGCCCCAGCCCTGTCCGTGCGTGGTGCACGTCGCCGGAGTCACCGGCCAACAGGAGGTCGTGGACGTGGAGTTCACGGTCGCCGGCCATCCGACCGCCCCGCTGCCCGAGGCCACCGGCGAGGGCCGGCTCGCCGTGCTCGCCTCCGTACGCCTCGAAGGCTCCAGCGGCGTCCTGGTGTGGTTCGGCGCCCCGGCCCGGCGCGAGGTCGTCTTCACCGTCGGCAACCTCGGCCAGACCCCCGTCAAGGACCCCGTCTTCCACGTCGGCACCAGCCATGGCGTCTTCGCGCCGCAGTACGAGGAGCGCCAGTGGCGCGGCACGATCGAGCCCGGCCGGAAGGCCCTGGTCAAGCTGCCCGTCGAACTGTCCCCGGGCGCGCACGGCGACTACGAGGTGTCGGTGAAGTACGCCGGCAAGGTCCTGGTCGACCAGCCGTGGGGGGTCGGCCGGCCGTGGGGCGTGACGCTGTTCTGGCTGCTGCTCGCCGTGGTCGTCCCGGCGGCGCTCTTCCGGATCGGCATGGCGGTGGTGGACCGGGTCAGGCCGGGAGCCACCGGCGCCGGTACGGGCCGTCGCCGCCGTACCTCCGTACGTACCGCACCTGCCTCCGGAGCCGTCCCCGACCGGGACGGCACCACCGTCACCACCACCACGGTCCTGCCGTGGTTCACCCCCGACTCCGCACCGTCAGAGAACAGCCCGACGACGAAGGGACATTCGTGAGCACGCAACGGAGGATGAGCGCGGCGGGAGTCGCGCTGATGCTCGGCGGCGCGGGGATCCTGCTGACCGCCGCTCCCGCTCAGGCCGCCGAGGTCTCGTACCGGACCGAGTGCGTACCGCCGCCCATCTCCGGCCTTCCGCCGGTACAGGGCACCACGAAGGTGCTGATCACCGCGCCGGCGGAGGCGAAGGTCGGAGACGAGGTCGAGGTGGTGTGGAAGACGGTCGAGGCCGCTTCCAAGAACCCCGACGTTCTCGACCTGGAGAAGGACACGGTGAAGCCGACCGGCGTCGTCAAGATCGGCGGCGCGGCGAGCGGCACGCTGACCATGGAGGGGCCGCGGCAGAACCCGCCTATCCCGAAGAACAGCCCGATGGTGCTGCCGGA
Organism: Streptomyces lateritius; assembly: GCF_014649715.1. Classification (GTDB taxonomy): domain Bacteria; phylum Actinomycetota; class Actinomycetes; order Streptomycetales; family Streptomycetaceae; genus Streptomyces; species Streptomyces lateritius. Next base: position 48,664 of record NZ_BMTO01000020.1, on the reverse strand, counting down.
CATGAAGGGCAAGCTGAAGCTGGAGAAGGCGGGCGAGATCACGCTGACGCCGGACAAGTACAACATCAACGTCTCCAAGCCGCTGTCGACGGACACCAAGTGCTCGCCGAAGGAGACGGTGGCCGCCGCCGCGAAGATCAAGGTGACCGACGGTGGAGGCGGCACGACCTCCGGCGGGTCCACGGCCAGCGGTGGTACGGGTTCGTCGGGCGGATCCACATCCGGTGGCTCCACCTCGGGCGGTAGCTCGGGTGGCACCTCGGGCGGCGGCGGTGGGCAGACCGACTTCGCCGGCAAGGAGGTCGCGGTCCAGTTCTCCTGCCAGGCACCGGGACCGGCGAACATCACCTCCAAGGTGACCATCAACGCCAAGAAGAACGGCGGCAGCTACGCCCTCACCGTCAAGACGGCCAAGGGCGTCATGAACAGCCCGGCCGCCCTCCCCAAGGGAGCCCTCAAGCCGTCCATGGCCGTGAAGGTCGGCGGCGCGGACAGCGGTACGGTCACGGTGACCGGCCCCGCCAACCCGGCGCCCCTGGAGGCGGGCAAGCCGGTCGACCTGACCGACATGACCGGAACCTACAAGCCCGGCGCGAGCGGCAAGGCCACGCTCGGCCCCGGGAAGCTGACGATCAACGTTTCCCTCGGCGGCTCGCCGATCGTCATCCCGTGCGAGGTCAAGGGCAGCGTCCAGGCGTCCCTGGAACTCGACACGACCAAGCAGTCCGGCGGCACCTCGGGCGGCTCCACAGCGGCCTCAGGCGGCTCCGGCTCGGGTTCCGGCTCCGGCTCGGGCTCGGCGTCGGGTGGCGGCCTCGCCGAAACCGGAGCCGAGGACGGCAGCGCCCTGCGCGCCCTCGCCCTGGTCGCCGGCACGGTGATCCTCCTCGGCGGCGCGGTGTTCACCTTCACCCCCTGGTCGCGCCTGCGCCGCTGACGCACGGGCCCGTACAGGCGCGCGTACGGGAGGAAACGGCGGAGGGCCGCCGCACCGAATCCGGTGCGGCGGCCCTCAGACCTGGACGAAGCCGGGCGGCGTCAGTGGACGCTGCCCATGAGGCTCTGGACCTTCTTGCGGTACATGTAGATCGCGAATCCGGCGGCGACCGCCAGGGCGGCCTGCATCGCGATGATGCTTGTGCCGTTGAGGTCCACACCGGCCAGCGAGAGCAGACCCGTGGTGCAGTCACCGGCGGTGACCGCGAGGAACCAGACACCCATCATCTGGGACGCGTACTTCTGCGGCGCCATCTTCGTCGTGACGGAGAGGCCGACGGGGGAGAGGCACAGCTCACCGATGGTCTGGATCATGTAGATCGAGACGAGCCACATCGGGGAGACCAGGGTGCCGTCACCGGCCATGTTCATCGGGACGATGAAGACGAAGAAGGAGGCGCCGACGAGGACCAGGCCCATCGCGAACTTCACGATGGTGTTCGGCTCCTGGTTCTTGCGGGCCAGCCACAGCCACAGCCAGGCGAAGACCGGGGCCAGCGCCATGACGAAGAGCGGGTTCAGCGACTGGTACCAGGTGGCGGAGAAGCCGAGCCCGAAGACGCTGCCGGCGGTCTTGCCGTCCGCGAAGAGCGACAGGGTCGAACCACCCTGGTCGTAGATCATCCAGAAGACGGCGGCGGCGACGAAGAACCAGATGTAGCCGTTCATCTTGGACTGCTCGCCGGCGCTCAGGTCCTTGTCGCGCTTGATGCGGACCAGGACGGCGACCGGGATGACCAGACCGGCGAGGGTGAGCGGAACCAGGGCCCAGTTCAGGGTGTACATGCCGAGGGCGACCACGGCGCCGTAGAAGACGGCGACCAGGGCGGTCACCAGGGCGACCTTCGTCAGGATGCCGCGGCGCTCCTCGGGGGAGAGCGGGTTCGGGACGAGGCTGCTCTTCGGGCTCAGGTGGCGGGTGCCGATCAGGAACTGGACCAGGCCCAGACCCATGCCGACCGCGGCGAGGGCGAAGCCCAGGTGCCAGTTGACTTCCTTGCCGACCGTGCCGATGACGAACGGGGCGACGAAGGCACCGAGGTTGATGCCGACGTAGAAGAGGGTGAAGCCACCGTCACGGCGCGGGTCCTCGGGACCGTCGTAGAGGTGGCCGACCATCGTGGAGATGTTGGCCTTCAGCAGACCCGAGCCGACCGCGACGAGCGCGAGTCCGGCGAAGAACATCGCCTGGCCCGGCAGGGCCAGCGCCACGTGACCACCCATGATCACGAAACCGGCGATCGCGACGGTCTTGCGGGCGCCCCAGACACGGTCGCCGAACCAGCCGCCCGGCATGGCCATCAGGTAGACCATCGACACGTAGACGGAGTAGATGGCCGTGGCCATCGCCGCGTCCATCGCGAGGCCGCCGCCCTGGCTGCCCTTCGCGGCGTCGGCACCGCCCGAGACGATGTAGTACACGAGAAGGGCGCGCATGCCGTAGTAGGAGAAGCGCTCCCACATCTCGGTCATGAAGAGAGTGGCCAGGCCGCGGGGGTGGCCGAAGAACGTCTTCTCGGAACCGGGGGTTCCGGTCGAAGCCGTCGTCAGGCTGGACGCCATGTCGTTCCTTGCTCTGTCGGGACGCGCGCCTTGTGAGCGTGGTGCGCCCGGTGGGGGAGGCCGGCACCGGTGGGAGCGGTCGCACCCCGCCGGGATCCACGCCCCGGGACGCTGTATCGCGTCGCGGAACCCGGCCCACAGGTCGTTCGTCGTCATCGAGATCGGTGGAGCCGACCTCGCGCGCAGAAAAGAGGACCTCGGCGCCCAAAGCGAGCCAAAGGTCCCCGTGTACCGCAACAGACGTCTCGCCACCATACGACACGACAGTGCCGGATATGGAAGGACTTGAGAGATGGATCACAGGCGAGGAAGGAACCGCCAGGCCCTATTCGAAGGTCATCCGGAGGTTGGCCACCATGATCCCCAGGGTAGCCGGGCACCCAGTGGACCATGCCCCGGGCCGTCCCCCGTGCGGACTACCATCACCCCATGACCCGTGTACTGCTCGCCGAGGACGACGCATCCATCTCGGAACCGCTGGCCCGCGCCCTGCGGCGGGAGGGGTACGAGGTGGAGGTGCGGGAGGACGGACCCACCGCCCTCGACGCCGGGCTCCAGGGCGGAGTCGACCTCGTCGTGCTCGACCTCGGCCTGCCCGGCATGGACGGCCTGGAGGTCGCCCGGCGGCTGCGCTCCGAGGGGCACACGGTTCCGATCCTGGTCCTGACCGCCCGCGCCGACGAGGTCGACACCGTGGTCGGGCTCGACGCCGGCGCCGACGACTACGTCACCAAGCCCTTCCGCCTCGCCGAACTGCTCGCCCGGGTCCGGGCCCTCCTGCGGCGTGGCGCCACCGAACCGGCCGTCGCCCCCGCGACGCACGGCGTCCGCATCGACGTCGAGTCGCACCGCGCCTGGATGGGCGACGAGGAGCTCCAGCTCACGGCGAAGGAGTTCGACCTGCTCCGGGTCCTGGTCCGCGACGCCGGCCGGGTCGTCACCCGCGACCAGCTGATGCGCGAGGTCTGGGACACCACGTGGTGGTCGTCGACCAAGACCCTCGACATGCACATCTCCTGGCTCCGCAAGAAGCTCGGCGACGACGCGGCCAACCCGCGCTACATCGCCACCGTCCGGGGCGTCGGTTTCCGCTTCGAGAAGAGCTGACGGAAGCAGGCGACGGAAGCGGCCGACGGGAAGATCCGTAGGGACGGGCTGACCGGCGAGTACGGGCCGTAGGCTCGGGGAGTACCTCGTACTCCCGCCCGGAGGGCACCGTGCGCCGCAGGCTGATCAACTCCACACTCGCCGTGGTCCTCGTCGTCATCGCCGTGTTCGGGGTCTCCCTCGTCATCGTCGAGACCCGGACCATCTCCAGCAGCGCCCAGGAGCGGGTGGACTCCGAGGCCCTGCGCCTGGTCTCCATCGTCGACAGCCGGCTCATCGGCGGGGAGCCCGTCAACCCCGACATCCTCTCCGAGCAGAGCGGCGCCAAGCGGTACGCCCTGATCGAGATCCCCGGCCGCGAGCCCATCGAGATCGGCTCCCGGCCCGACGGCAGCGTCATCCGCTCCACCGCGCAGGGGGAGCGGGGGGAGACGGTGACCGTCGAGGAGTCCCGCTCCACGATCACGTCCGAGGTCGGCCGCTCGCTGCTGATCATCGGGGCCGTGGCCCTGCTCGCCGTCGTGGCCGCCGTCCTGCTCGCCGTACGACAGGCGAACCGGCTGGCCTCCCCGCTCACGGACCTCGCCGAGACCGCGGAGCGCCTCGGCTCTGGCGATCCCCGCCCGCGCCACAAGCGGTACGGGGTGCCGGAACTGGACCGCGTCGCCGACGTCCTGGACGCCTCGGCGGAGCGGATCGCCCGGATGCTCACCGCCGAGCGCCGACTGGCCGCGGACGCCTCCCACCAGCTCCGTACGCCCCTCACTGCCCTCTCGATGCGGCTGGAGGAGGTGGCGGTGGCGGGCGACCTCGCCACGGTCAGGGAGGAGGCGACGATCGCGCTCACCCAGGTGGAGCGGCTCACCGACGTCGTCGAGCGGCTGCTCACGAACTCCCGCGACCCGCGCACGGGCTCCGCCATCGCCTTCGACCTCGACGAGGTCGTCAAGCAGCAGATCGAGGAGTGGCGCCCCGCCTACCGCAGCGCGGGCCGGGCCATCGTCCACTCCGGGAAGCAGGGCATGCGCGCCGTCGGGACCCCGGGCGCCGTCGCCCAGGTCCTCGCCGCGCTGATCGAGAACTCGCTCATGCACGGCGGCGGCACCGTCGCCCTGCGTACGCGTGTCACCGGCAACCAGTCCGTGATCGAGGTCACCGACGAGGGCCCGGGCGTGCCGGCCGATCTGGGGGCGCGCATCTTCGAGCGGACCATCAGCGGCCGCAACTCCACCGGCATCGGTCTCGCCGTGGCCAGGGACCTCGCGGAGGCGGACGGCGGGCGGCTCGAGCTGCTGCAGCAGCAGCCCCCGGTGTTCGCGCTCTTCCTGAGCCGCGAGGTCAGAAGCCGTTCGGACCAGGAGCGCCCGGTCCGCTGAGAGCAGCCGTCATGAGGGCTCAGACCCGGTCGGGCTGCTTCCTGGACGCCTGCCGCGGGGCCTGCTCCAGGAATGACTCGGCGGTCTGCACGGCCTCCTTGGCCGGCAGCGTACGGAACACCCAGGTCCGGTACGACCAGAAACGGAAGAGGGTCGCGACGCCGATGCCGAAGAACTTGAAGAAGTTGCTCTGCAGCGGGGTGTCCCAGCCGAATCCGTACGTCGCCGCGTAGAGGATCCCGTTCTGGATCACCAGGCCGGCGGCGCTGAAGAGCAGGAAGAGGCTCAGCTCCTTCGTACGGCTGCTCTTGTCGCGGTCCCGGTAGGTGAAGTACCGGAAGCCGAGGTAGTTGAAGACGATCGCCACGACGGTGGCGATGATGCTCGCCCGCACCACCGGAACCTCGGTGAAGTGGCGAACGAGATTGAACACTCCGAGGTCCACCAAGAGCCCGACACCACCCACTGCGCCGAACTTGGCGAACTCGCGTGCGAGCTGGTCGAGCCGCACGCGCAGCGCGCTTCGTTTACTCATGGTGATTGCAGCCCCTGCCGTTCGGACGATGTCAACCAAGCCATGCTAACCAGCGCGTCTCGCAGCCCGCCTGTGGACGTCGCAAACCAGCGGGGCGCGCGGGGCCGGGCCCGGTCGGGCCTGTGTCAAACCACAGGGGGCGGAAGCTCCCCGGATCGTGCGGATACCCTAAGAGGGTGACGTTCCCGGTAGTCGGCATGGTCGGTGGCGGTCAGCTCGCCCGTATGACCCACGAGGCGGGCATCCCCCTCGGCATCAAGTTCAAGCTGCTCAGTGACACCCCGCAGGATTCGGCGGCGCAGGTGGTGAGCGAGGTCGTCATCGGCGACTATCGCGACCTGGCTACGCTGCGTGACTTCGCGCGCGGATGCGACGTGATCACTTTCGATCACGAGCACGTCCCCATCGAACACCTGCGGGCCTTGGAAGCGGACGGCATCCCGATCCGCCCAGGGCCCCACGCGTTGGTGCACGCCCAGAACAAGGGCGTGATGCGCGCCAGGCTCGACGAGATCGGGGCGCCGAGTCCCCGCCACCGGATCGTCGCCGATCCGGCGGACGCGGCGGCCTTCGCCGCCGAGGTGGGCGGCTTCCCGATCATCCTCAAGACCGTGAGCGGCGGCTACGACGGCAAGGGCGTCTGGTTCGTCCGTACGGAAGACGACGCCCGCGAGCCGTTCCTGGCGGGCGTGGCGGTCCTGGCCGAGGAGCAGGTCGACTTCACGCGCGAGCTCGCCGCCAACATCGTGCGCTCCCCGCACGGGCAGGCCGTCGCCTATCCGGTGGTCGAGTCCCGCCAGGTCGACGGCGTCTGCGACACGGTGATCGCACCGGCGCCGGACCTCTCCGGCGAGCTGGCCGGCCAGGCCCAGGAGCTGGCCCTGCGGATCGCCAAGGAGCTCGGCGTCGTCGGCCACCTGGCCGTGGAGCTCTTCGAGACGCGCGACGGCCGCATCCTGGTCAACGAGCTGGCCATGCGTCCGCACAACTCCGGCCACTGGACCCAGGACGGCGCGGTCACCTCGCAGTTCGCCAACCACGTCCGGGCCGTCCTCGACCTCCCGCTCGGCGATCCCCGCCCGCGCGCGAAGTGGACGGTCATGTGCAATGTGCTGGGCGGTGACTACCCCGACATGTACCACGCCTATCTGCACTGCATGGCCCGCGACCCTCAGCTGAAGATCCACATGTACGGCAAGGACGTGAAGCCCGGCCGCAAGGTGGGGCACGTCAACACCTACGGCGACGACCTGGACGACGTGCTGGAGCGCGCGCGTCACGCCGCCGGCTACCTGCGAGGAACGATCACCGAATGAGCACCAGCCCCGATGCGAGCCCCGTCGTCGGCATCGTCATGGGATCCGACTCCGACTGGCCGGTCATGGAGGCCGCGGCGCAGGCCCTGGACGAGTTCGAGATCGCGTACGAGGTCGACGTCGTCTCCGCGCACCGCATGCCGCGCGAGATGATCGCGTACGGCGAGGCGGCGGCCGACCGCGGCCTGAAGGCGATCATCGCGGGCGCGGGCGGCGCGGCCCATCTGCCGGGCATGCTCGCCTCGGTCACCCCGCTCCCGGTCATCGGCGTGCCGGTCCCGCTGAAGTACCTCGACGGCATGGACTCGCTGCTGTCCATCGTGCAGATGCCGGCGGGCGTGCCGGTCGCGACGGTCTCCGTCGGCGGGGCGCGCAACGCGGGTCTGCTCGCCGCGCGGATCCTCGCCACGCACGACGCCGAACTGTTCGGCCGCATGCGAGAGTTCCAGCAGGAGCTGAACGACCAGGCGACCGAGAAGGGCAAGCGGCTGCGGAACAAGGTCGAGGGCTCGGAGTCCTTCGGGTTCGCGCGGTGAGCGCGGCGGAGCGTCTGGCGGAGGCGCGTGAACTGCTCGCGGCCCACCCGGTCGTCGACGGTCACAACGACCTCCCCTGGGCGCTGCGGCAACACGTGCGCTACGACCTGGACCGCCTCGACATCGCGGCCGACCAGAAGGGCGCGCTCCACACCGACCTGGCCCGGCTGCGGGCCGGCGGTGTCGGCGCCCAGTTCTGGTCCGTCTACGTCCCCTGCAGCCTGACCGGGGACGACGCGGTCAGCGCGACCCTGGAGCAGATCGACGTCGTCGACCAGCTCCTCGTCCGGTACGCGGGGCAGCTCGCGCCCGCCCTGACCGCCGACGACATGGAGTCGGCCCGGCGGCAGGGCCGGATCGCCTCCCTGAAGGGCGCCGAGGGCGGCCACTCCATCAACAACTCCCTCGCCACCCTGCGCGCGCTGCACAGCCTCGGCGTGCGCTACATGACGCTCACGCACAACGACAACACCGCGTGGGCGGACTCGGCGACCGACGAGCCCGGCGTCGGCGGGCTCTCGCCCTTCGGCCACGAGGTCGTGCGGGAGATGAACCGGATCGGCATGCTCGTCGACCTCTCGCACGTCGCCGCGACGACGATGCGGGACGCGCTCGGCACCTCCGTCGCACCGGTGATCTTCTCGCACTCCTCCTCGCTGGCGGTCTGCGACCACCCGAGGAACATCCCCGACGACGTGCTGGAGCGGCTGCCCGCCAACGGCGGGGTGGCGATGGCCACGTTCGTACCGAAGTTCATCCTTCCCGAGGCCGTGGAGTGGACGGCCCGGGCCGACGAGAACCTGCGGGCGCACGGGCTGCACCACCTCGACACCACCCCGCGGGCGATGAAGATCCACCGCGCCTTCGAGGCCGAGAACCCGCGCCCGGTCGCCACCGCCGCGACGGTCGCCGACCACCTCGACCACATGCGCGAGGTCGCCGGCATCGACCACATCGGCATCGGTGGCGACTACGACGGCACGGCGTTCACACCGGACGGCCTCGACGACGTCGCGGGCTACCCGAACCTGATCGCGGAGCTGCTCACCCGTGGCTGGTCCCGTACCGACCTCGCCCGGCTGACCTGGTCGAACGCGGTCCGCGCGCTGCGGGACGCGGAGGCGGTCTCCCGCGACCTGCGGGCGACGAGGGGCCCGTCGAACGCGACGATCGAGTCCCTCGACGGCCAGACGACCTGACGGTCCGTCCCCTGCCGGACCCCGGCGGCCTCGCTTGGGCGGGGCCGCCGGCGGGGCCGACCCGGCGGCCGGCTACGAGCCGCACTTCGCCGAGCTGCTGCGCCGCGACCGGGACCTCGGCGACCTGGCCCGCCTCGCCCACGCCAACGCCACCCGCGCGCTGCGCGAGACCGAGTTCCGCTCCCGGGCCGCCCGCCTGCGCGGGGCACCCTGACGCTCCTCGCCCCACACACGCCGGTGCCCCGCCGCCCCCGGAAAGGAGTGACGGGGCACCAGGTCGTCGTCTCGGTCCCGCCGCCGTGGGACTACACCCGCGGGCGGCCCATCGCGCGGTACACCCAGCCCGCCTCGCGCCACAGCACCGGGTCCAGCGCGTTGCGGCCGTCCAGGATCACCCGCGAGGCCACCACCTCGCCCAGCTCCGCCGGGTCCAGGGCATCCCGGAACTCGCGCCACTCCGTCAGGTGCAGCACCACGTCCGCGCCCCGCACGGCCTCCAGCGCCGACTCCGCGTACTCCAGCGTGGGGAAGAGCCGGCGCGCGTTCTCCATGCCCTTGGGGTCGTAGACCGTGACCTGTCCGCCCTGCAGGTGGATCTGTCCGGCCACGTTCAGCGCGGGCGAGTCCCGTACGTCGTCCGAGTCCGGCTTGAACGTGGCGCCGAGCACCGCCACCCGCTTGCCGAGGAACGACCCGTTGGTGCCGAGCGCGTGGCGCGCCATGTCGACCATCTGGCCGCGCCGCCGCATGTTGATCGAGTCGATCTCCCGCAGGAAGGTCAGCGCCTGGTCGGCGCCCAGCTCTCCCGCCCGCGCCATGAAGGCGCGGATGTCCTTCGGCAGGCAGCCGCCGCCGAAGCCGATTCCGGCCCGCAGGAACTTGGACCCGATCCGCTCGTCGTAGCCGATCGCCTCCGCGAGCTTGGCGACGTCGCCGCCGGCGGCCTCGCAGACCTCGGCCATCGCATTGATGAAGGAGATCTTCGTCGCGAGGAAGGAGTTCGCCGCGGTCTTCACCAGCTCCGCCGTCGGGAAGTCCGTCACCACGAACGGCGAGCCTTCGCCGATGGGCCCGGCGTACACCTCGCGCAGCATCTTCTCCGCGCGCTCGCCGCGCACTCCGACCACGACACGGTCCGGGTGCAGCGTGTCCCGCACGGCGAAGCCCTCCCGGAGGAACTCCGGGTTCCAGGCCAGTTCGACGCCTTCCGGCAGCAGCTCCGCGAGGCGCTCGGCCGAGCCGACCGGCACGGTCGACTTGCCGACGACCAGCGAGCCCGGCTGGACCACGCCCGCGAGCGAGGCGAAGGCGGCGTCGACGTACCGCATATCGCAGGCGTAGTCGCCGTGCTTCTGCGGGGTGTTCACACAGATGAAGTGGACGTCGCCGAACGCGCCGACCTCCTCCCAGGAGGTGGTGAAGCGCAGTCGCCCGGTGGATCCCTCGATGCCGGCGACGTGCCGGGCGAGCAACTCCTCGAGCCCGGGCTCGTACATCGGCACCCGGCCGGCGGCCAGCATCTCGATCTTCTCGGGGACGACGTCGAGGCCGAGGACCTCGAAGCCGAGTTCCGCCATGGCCGCTGCGTGCGTGGCGCCGAGGTAGCCGGTACCGATCACGGTGATCTTGAGGGCCATGCGGTCTCCAGTGAGGTCGGGCGGAATGCCTGCCCGAGCATAGTCGGGGCCCGGCCCGCCGATGTCGGCACCGTCGCGGCCCGCCGCCTGTGGCCCTGGACACGGCGACGTTGTCATCATCACTACAGAAGACGGTTTAAAGCGGTCGCGTTCCGTCATCTCGCATCTTCGGGTGGGCTAGATTTAGCGTTTCGTACACCCGAACGTGTTGGGGAAGACAATGACGGAAGCGGTCCTGCTGGTCGGCGGGCAGGGGACGCGGCTCAGGCCTGTCACGGTGAACACGCCCAAGCCCATGGTCCCGGCCGCAGGTGTGCCGTTCCTCGCACACCAGATAGCCAGGGCGGCCGCCGCCGGTGTCACCCACATCGTCATGGCCACCTGTTACCTCGCCGAGGTCTTCGAACCGTACTTCGGTGACGGCTCCGCCTTCGGCGTGCATCTCGAGTACGTCGTCGAGGACGAGCCGCTCGGAACGGGCGGCGCCATCCGCAACGCGGCCGAGCTGCTGACCAGCGGCCCCGACGAGCCGGTCCTGGTGTTCAACGGCGACATCCTCACCGGCCTGGACATCCGCGGCCTGGTCGAGTCCCACACGGCGGCCGAGGCCGACGTCTCGCTGCACCTGGTCCGCGTCGCCGACCCGCGCGCGTTCGGCCTGGTCCCCACCGACTCCGAAAGCCGGGTGCTGGCCTTCACCGAGAAGCCGCAGACCCCCGAGGAGATCGTCACCGACCAGATCAACGCCGGCTGCTACGTCTTCCGGCGCTCGGTCATCGACGCCATCCCGGCCGGCCGGCCCGTCTCCGTGGAGCGCGAGACCTTCCCCGACCTGCTGGCCGCCGGAGCCAAGCTGTACGGCAAGACCGAGGACACCTACTGGCTCGACCTCGGCAAGCCGGAGTCCTTCGTCCAGGCCTCCGCCGACCTCGTCCGCGGCGTCGTCGCCTCCCCGGCGGTGCCCGGCCCGCGCGGCGAGGCCCTGATCCTCCCGGGCGCCACCGTCGCCGAGGGCGCGAAGCTCTCCGGCGGCACCGTCGTGGGAGCCGGCGCCAGGATCGAGACCGGCGCGGTCGTCAGCGGCTCCATCGTGCTGGACGGCGCGGTCGTCGCGGCCGACGCCGTCGTCCACGCCAGCCTGGTCGGCGCCCGCGCCACGGTTGGCGCCCGTACGGTCGTCGACGGTGCCGTCATCGGTGACGATGCCCTGGTGGGCGCCGACAACGAACTTCGTTCCGGAGCGCGCGTCTGGTGCGATGCAGAGCTTCCTGACGCCGCGCTGCGCTTCTCCTCGGACCGCTAGTCAGCCCGAGTTCGCGTTCCTTCCGACCTCAGTGAGGCAGAAACCAGTGACAGGTGTGCACAAGACCCCCGGCGTGGAGGCCTCCGCGACCGGCAGATCCATCGCTCTCCCCGACGCATGGGCGCAGACCGCGCTGACCGTCGTCATGCCCACGTACAACGAGGCCGGGAACGTGCCGCGCATGGCCGAGCTCCTCATGGGGCTCGACATCCCCGGTCTGCGGCTGCTCATCGTCGACGACTCCTCCCCGGACGGGACCGGCGACATCGCCGAGGAGCTGGCGAAGAAGTACCGCACCGAGGACGGCACGCAGCGGATGTCGGTCATGCACCGGACCGCGAAGGACGGTCTCGGCCGCGCGTACGCCGCCGGCATGACCAAGGCCGTCGAGGACGGCGCCGCCTACGTCCTGCAGATGGACGCGGACGGCTCCCACCCCGAGGGCAAGGTCGCCGAGATGCTCGGCGTCGCGCTCTCCACCGGCGCCGGCCTCGTCGTCGGCAGCCGCTACGTACCCGGCGGCACGCTCTCCGACGCCTGGGGCGCCCACCGCAAGCTGCTCTCCCGCTGGGCCAACGCCTACGCGAGCACCATCCTGGGCACCCGCGTCCGCGACATCACCGGCGGCTTCAACCTGTGGAGCGCAGACGCGCTGCGCGCGATCGACCTCGGCTCCGTCGACAGCGCCGGCTACAGCTTCCAGGTCGAGATGAAGTACGCGGCGCTGCGCCGCGGCTTCCAGGTCATGGAGGTCCCGATCCACTTCGAGGACCGCACGGTCGGCGAGTCGAAGATGAACCTCGCCGTGCAGCTCGAGTCCATCGCCATGCCGTGGAAGCTCCGTGCCCGAGCCAGAGGCCGCAGGTGAGTGCGTCGTCCCCTCGCGCCGCAGCACCGACCCACGCCCCGGATGAACCCCGGCCGCCCGCGGCCGGGACGCACGAGGACGCGGACGTGACCGTGTCCCCGGCGCCGGCCTGGTGGCGCAGGCCCTTCGGCGAGCAGCCCCTGCTCGCCACGGCGCACGGCGCCGTTCTGCTCGTCGTGACCACCTACGTCTTCATGATCGTCCGGCTGCCCTGGGTCGGTGACCTGGGCGTGCACGCCGCCACCGTCGAGCGGCTGCGGCACAACCTGTTCCACCCGGGCAACCCGATGGTCGACTCCGCCACGGACAGCCCGTACTACTCGCCGTGGATGGTGTTCCTCGGCCTCCTCGCCAAGGTGACCGGCCTGGGCACGTTCTACGTCCTGCGCATCGCCGCGGTCGTCGGACTCGTCCTGCTGCTGACCGGCATCTGGTTCTTCACCAGGACGCTCACGCGGCACCGCGCGGCGCCCCCGCTCGCGATCCTGTGCGTCCTCTTCCTCTGGGGTGACAAGCTCGTCCTGTGGAGCGGGTTCCTGGGCTTCACCTCGCTGTCCCTGATCGTCTCGTACCCCAGTACGTTCACTCTCGCCCTGGGCTTCCACTTCCTGGCCCTGCTCACGCTGGCGCTGCGCCGGGGCACGGCCACGGGCTGGCCGACGTATCTGGGCCTGGGCGTGCTGTGGGCCGTGCTGATGCTCAGCCACCAGTTCTCCGGCGTCGTCATCACCCTCGGCGCCGTCGGTGTCCTCGGCGGAGCGCGGCCCTGGCCGGCCAAGGCGACCTGGCTCAAGCTCGCGGCAGCGTTGGCCGCCGGGCTCGCGGTGCTGGCCCTGTGGCCGTACTACTCCTTCTTCTCCCTCTTCGGCATCGGGGGCCTGGAGGACATACACAAGTCTCTGTACGCCGACGTCTTCGCCAAGTACGGCCTGGTGCTGATCGGCGTGGCGGCTCTGGTCCTGCGCTTCGTGCGCGACCGCCGCGACCCGCTGGTGATCTGGTTCGCGCTGGCCCTGGCGATGGTCGTGGCCGGCGCGGTGCTGGACAAGTGGTCGTACGGCCGGGCCGCTCCCGCCCTGATCATGCCGGCGCAGATCGCCGCGGCGATCGCCGTCGTGGAGAGCGGCAAGAAGCTGGTGCGGGTCCTGTTCGGGGCGGCGGTGGCCGTCGGCCTGGTCGTCGGGGGCTGGGGGCAGAAGGACGCGCTCGGCCTGATCATCCGCCCCGACGCCCTGTCGACCCACATCACGAAGGACACCTGGAAGCCGGACGGGACCTACTGGTGGACCACACCGCACGGCAAGTACGGCGAGGTGTTCATGACGACCTGGAGGCCGGCCCAGAAGCTGCCCGCCTTCGGCTTCTACACGGTCGCACCGGGCTACCCGGACTTCTTCCTGCCCGACGAGGACCAGCGGGTGGCCGACACCGCACGTTACTTCGAGGCCGGCACCCCGCGTGAGGAGCGGCTCGCCCTCCTGCACAAGTACGACGTGACGTGGGTCCTGCAGCGACCGGACGAGGGCGGACTCCCCGCCGACGACCCGGCGTTGCGCA
>NZ_BMTO01000020.1:0-34574 GCF_014649715.1 Streptomyces lateritius | reverse complement strand
GGGCGCCCCCCGCACCATGTGCGGGGGGCGCCCCTTCCGGCTGCGGGTCACTTGCCCTCGACGGTGACCTTCTCGTCGTTCTGGATCTGCCCCACCAACTGCTTCACCTTCGGCATGTCCCACTTCAGGGACCCCTGCGGCGCGCTCCCGGAGATCGGGATGTTCATCGACTTCCCGTCGCCGCCGCTGATCCCCTTCATCGCGAAGAACATCTTGCCCAGGTCGTACAGCGACATGTCCTTGTCGACGATCAGCGTGTCCAGGCCCGCGCCCAGCGTCGGGTACAGCGTGAACGGGTTGAGGATGGTGCCCGGTGTCGCCGCCTGGTTGGCCAGCGCGGAGAGGAACTTCTGCTGGTTCTTCGTACGGGCCAGGTCGGACTCGGCGAAGGCGTAGCGGGTACGGACGAAGGCCAGGGCCTGCTCGCCGTTGAGGGTCTGCTCGCCCGCCTGGAAGTCGGCGCCGGACTTCTTGTCCTTGAAGCCCTTCTCGATGTTCATCTCGACACCGCCGAGCGCGTCCACGATGTTCGCGAAGCCGGCGAAGCCGATCTCCGCGTAGTGGTCGATGCGCAGACCGGTGTTGTACTCCACCGTGCGGACCAGGAGCTCGGGGCCGTCCATCGCGTACGCGGCGTTGAGCTTCGAGCCGCCGCGGGCCCCGAACTTCTTCCCGGACTCCGAGCCGACGAAGGAGGGGATGGTGACCCACGAGTCCCGGGGGAGCGAGATCATCGTGTTCCCGCTGCCGCACGCGGCGAGGATCATCATCGAGTCGGTCCGCTTGCCCTCGGCGGAGCCGGTGTGGAGCTTCTTCTTCTCCTCGGCCGACATGCCCTCACGGCTGTCGGAGCCGACGATCAGGTACGTCGTGCAGTCGCCCTCGGCCGGCCGCTCGATGACCTTGGAGAGATCGACCTCGTTGCGCATCCGCGAGCTGGCCCACGCGTACGTTCCGACGCTCCAGCCGACGACCGCCACGACCAGCACGATCGAGCCGACCTTCATGCGGCGGCGCCAGTCCGGCGCGGGCTGTCCCGGCCGCCCCGGCCGCGGGGAGTACTGCGGCGGTACGCCGCCCCGGCCGCCGCCCTGGGGTGCGCCGTAGACCTGGCCGGTGTTGTACCCGGAGTCGTACCCCGGGCCCTGGCCCTGGTCGAAGCGCGGGTCGTACTGCGGCGGCTGCTGGGGGACCTGCGGACGCTGCACATGGCGCATCGCGCGCGCCCCCTCGGGCTGCGCGTCCGCGCTGCCACGTCCGTAGCCGCGATTCTGTCCGCGGTCGTCGCTCCACCCATCATTCATGCGGACCAGTGTGCCGTCCGGCCAGGTCGGGCCGACAGGGTGGGTGGAGTATCGGGTCACCGCTGTTGCCAAGCTGATGCAAAGGGGACGCCGCAGGGACCGCGCGGGGGCCCGGCATAAGGTGGAGGGCATGACAGATCAGGGCGATATTCCGGGCAAGCCCACCTCCGCGTCCCGCACCACCCTCAGCCACATCATGACCAGCCACGACACCAACCTCCTGGGCACCGTGCACGGTGGTGTGATCATGAAGCTCGTCGACGACGCCGCGGGCGCCGTCGCCGGCCGGCACTCGGGAGGGCCCGCCGTCACCGCCTCCATGGACGAGATGGTCTTCCTGGAGCCGGTACGCGTCGGCGACCTGGTCCATGTGAAGGCCCAGGTCAACTGGACCGGCCGCTCCTCCATGGAGGTCGGCGTCCGCGTCCTGGCCGAGCGCTGGAACGAGTCCACACCCGCCCAGCAGGTCGGCTCCGCCTACCTGGTCTTCGCCGCCGTCGACGCCGACGGCAAGCCGCGCGTCGTACCGCCGGTGATCCCCGAGACCGAGCGGGACCAGCGCCGCTACCAGGAGGCCCAGATCCGTCGCACCCACCGGCTCGCCCGCCGCCGTGCCATCAAGGAGCTGCGCGAGCGCCGCGCGGCCGAGGGCTACGAGGACTGACCGCCCCCGGCCGGCACCGCGCGACGAGCTCTACGGGCAGACCACCCGGTCCCCGGTGACCGCCTCGAACGGCCCGGTCCGCCTCTCCTCCGCCCGGACCGGCTTCACCGCCCTGTAGTCCAGGCCCGCCGTCACCCGCAGCGTTCCGCCCTGCCCCTTCACCGCCCGCAGCTCCGCCTCCGGCAGCGCCGCCGCCAGGGACTTCGCCGAGCGGTCCCAGCGTGGGTCGTACTCGACGAGCGTGCGCCGCAGCTCCGGGCCGTCCGCGGTGCGCGGGGCGCGCGTGGTGTCGAAGCCCGTGGCCCGCAGCGCGTCGTCCACCCGCCGGCCCAGTCCGTCGAGGCGCGTCCCGTTGTAGACCTGGACGCGGATCGTCTTCGGTGCCACCTCCACCACCGACCGCTGGGGACCGGTCTTCGACGCCTCCGAAGCGGCGGGCTTCGGTACGGTCAGCGGCCGGTCCTCGCGCAGCGCCTGGAAGAGCTTCTGCGCCTTGGGCGCGTCCCACTTCACCGTCGAGCCGATCCCCTCCACCTCGAAGGCGACGTCCCCGACCGGTACCGAGACGAACTCCGACGACGCGGGGGTGAAGCCCCGCATCCCCTTGGCGAGGGCCAGCATCTGGTCCGTACCGAAACCGCGGTCGGCGCGCACCGAGCCGAGCATCGTCGTGGAGACCTGCCGGAAACGCACCGGGTTGAGCAGCACCCCGCCGGTCGTCATCCGGTCGATCAGCGCGGCGAGGAAGCGCTGCTGGCGCTGCATCCGACCGAGGTCCGACGCCCCGTCGACATGGCGGGAGCGGACGTACTGCAGTGCCTGCCCACCGGTCAGCTCGTGCGTGCCGGCCGCCAGGTCGAGACCGGTGTGGGTGTCCTTCAGGGGCCGCGCCGTACAGATCTCCACCCCGCCGACGGCGTCGACCGTCTTCATGAAGCTGGTGAAGTCGACCTCCAGATAGTGGTCGATCTTGACGCCCGTCATGCTCTCGACGGTCCGCACCGTCAGAGCGGGACCGCCCTCCGTGTAGGCCGCGTTCAGCTTCACCGGGTGTGCCTGGTGCCGCTCGCCGGTGGTCTCGTCGACGTGCTCGGGCATCTCGGCGTACGAGTCGCGGGGCAGGCTCACCACACTCGCCCGGTCGCGGTCCTCGGAGATGTGGATCAGCATCACCGTGTCGGTGCAGTGGCAGGGTTCCCCGCCGAGCCGGTAGGCCCTGCGCTCCTCCTCGGAGATGCTCTCCCGCCCGTCCGTGCCCACCACCAGCACATTCATGCCGTGCCCGGCCTGGGGGCGGTTCTTCATGTCCTTGAACGGGTCGACCCGGGTGATCCCGGTGTCCAGGCTGGTGACCACCGCGTGCCCGATCCCGCCCGCGCCCAGCACCAGTACGGAGAGTGTCGTCGCCATCCGCATGCCCCACCGCGGCCGCGCGACCGCGGCGACCCGTCTGCCACGGCGAGCCGGTACGGGGCGGGCGGTCGGCCGGGGACGGGGCGTGCGGGGCGGTGTGGGCACCGGGGGACACCTCCGCGGGTGTGACAGGGAGAACCGTGAGCACCGTAGGCCCATACGATCAGCGCCAGCGGGCACCGGCCCCCGTGACGCGCTCCGTGTCCCCCGTTCGCGGTAACGTGGCGCAATATCCTGCTGTCTCCCGGGGGACGACCCCCGGACCCCCGAGGACCACATGCCTGCCGCTCTGCCGCCCGTCTCCGTGATCATGCCGGTCCTCAACGAGGAGCGGCATCTGCGCAACTCGGTCCGTCACATCCTCGAGCAGGAGTACGACGGCGAGATGGAGGTGGTGATCGCCCTCGGCCCGTCCACGGACCGTACGGACGAGATCGCCGCCGAGCTCGTACGGGAGGACCCCAGGGTCCACACCGTGCCGAACCCCACCGGCCGCACGCCCGCCGCCCTCAACGCGGCGATCCAGGCCTCCCGCCACCCCATCGTCGTGCGGGTCGACGGCCACGGGATGCTCTCGCCGAACTACATCGCCACCGCGGTCCGCCTCCTGGAGGAGACCGGAGCGCAGAACGTGGGCGGCATCATGCACGCCGAAGGCGAGAACGACTGGGAGCACGCGGTGGCCGCCGCGATGACCTCGAAGATCGGGGTCGGCAACGCCGCCTTCCACACCGGCGGCCAGGCGGGCCCCGCCGAAACCGTGTATCTGGGTGTCTTCCGGCGCGAGGCCCTGGAACGACAGGGCGGCTACAACGTGGAGTTCATCCGAGCCCAGGACTGGGAGCTGAACTTCCGCATCCGCGAGGCGGGCGGTCTGATCTGGTTCTCACCGGAACTGCGCGTCCAGTACCGGCCGCGGCCCAGCGTGCGCGCCCTGGCCAAGCAGTACAAGGACTACGGCCGTTGGCGCCATGTGGTGGCCCGCTACCACCAGGGCTCCATCAACCTCCGCTACCTCGCCCCGCCGACCGCCGTCTGCGCGATCGCGGCGGGCCTGGTCGTGGGCGCGACCCTCACGCCCCTCGGCTTCGTCATCCCGGCCGGCTACCTCGCGGCGATCACGGCGGGCTCGGTCCCGGCGGGCAAGGGCCTCCCTCTGAAGGCGCGCCTCCAGATCCCGGTGGCGCTGGCGACGATGCACATGTCCTGGGGCTACGGCTTCCTGACGAGCCCGCGCGCGCTGGCGAGGAAGGTCATCGCGAGCCGCCGTCCGGCGGTCACGTCCGAGAAGGTCTGAGCGACTTCCCGTAAAGGGAAAACGACTTCCGGTACAGAGAAAGCAAGGGCCGGGACCCCTGGGGGGTCCCGGCCTCCGCGTGCCGTACGGCGATGGGGCTCGACGGGTCAGCTCTTGCCGTCCCATCGGTAGACGGAGTAGACGTCCATGCACTCCACCTTGTCGTCGGCGCCCTCCGGGAGGTCGCCCGCCTCGGTCTTCGGCTTCTCGTAGGTGGCGCCCTCGCGCCAGTCCCCGCCGATCACCAGGGTGATGCTCTCGGCCTTGGCGTCTGCCCGGACCGCCGAGCCGGGCAGACCGAGCGCCTTGGCCACGGACAGGGCGTCCGCCTTGCCCTGGTCACCGGCCGCCTTCGGGTACCTGACGATCGTGTCCTTGCGGGGCTCGGCGCTCTGCGAGGCCTCCGCCCCCGTGAAGCCCTTGTCCTT
Organism: Streptomyces lateritius; assembly: GCF_014649715.1. GTDB lineage: Bacteria > Actinomycetota > Actinomycetes > Streptomycetales > Streptomycetaceae > Streptomyces > Streptomyces lateritius. Next base: position 29,468 of record NZ_BMTO01000020.1, on the reverse strand, counting down.
CAGCGCCTTCGCCAGGGTGCCGGCCCGGCCGTCCACGGACATCTGGCCGCCGACGCCGGTGCCGTTGACGACCGTGACGGCCAGGCTGCCCGGCGCCCCCGCCGTCGGGCCCTTCGGCTTCGCGGACGCGGAGACGGTCGGCTTGGCGCCGGCCGGGTCGCCGTTCTTGTCGAAGGCGACGTCGTCGCGGAGCATCGCCCACATCTTGTCGGCGGAGGACTCCACCATCTGCAGCTTGTCCTTGTTCTGCGACCAGGCGACCGTGGGCACCGTCGCCGTCGTGAGACGGTCCAGCTTCACGTTCTTGAGCTGCATCGACAGGTCGAAGAGCTTGGAGACCGAGCGGATCTCGTCGGAGACCTGGAGCGCTTTGGTGGCGGTCTCCGCCAGACCCATCAGCCGCCCGGTGTCGCTCCACGCGTTCTGCTTCTGGAGCTTCTCCATCATGCCGTTCATGTACATGTGCTGGGCCCTGGCGCGGTTCTGGTCGTTGCCGAACGCGTGCCGGGTCCGCAGCCACTGGAGCGCCTGCTCGCCCTTGACCTCGGTGGTTCCGGGGCCGAGCTTCAGGCCCGAGCCGCCCTTGACCTGCCTGGTCGACCGGTCGTGGACGCCGGTCTTCACACAGACCGGGACGCCGCCGACCTCGTCCGCCATCGCGACCACACCGGCGAAGTCGACCATCATCCAGTGGTCGATGTAGACCCCGGTGATGCTCTCCCACGTGGTCAGGGTGCAGCCGGGGCCGCCGCGCTGGAGCGTCTCGTTGATGGGTTTGGTGGTGGTGGCGGGGAAGGGCGTGCCGTCCTCGCCCTTGCACTCCGGGATCGGGACGATCGTGTCGCGCGGGATGGAGACGATGCTGGCGTTCTTCCGGTCCGCGGAGATGTGCAGCAGCATCTGCACGTCGGCGAGGGGCTTGCGGTCCCGTTCGTTCTTGCCGCCGCCGAGCGCCACGTTTTTGGCGTCGGCACGGCTGTCGGAGCCGATGAGCAGGATGTTGAGCGGGGTGTCGCCGAGCGCGTTCGGCGCGGCCTTCTTCACACCGCTGTCACCGCCGGCGCGGCTGCCGCCGCGGAGGTTGCCGTTGAGGTGCTCGTAGTACAGGTATCCGGCGCCGGCCGCCCCCAGTATCAGCAGGGACAGGGTCGCGGCGACCCAGCGGAACACCTTGCGCTTGCCGGACTTCTTGGCACGGCGGCGAGACCCTCCGCGCCGGTGACTCGTACGGCTGTCACCACCGCCCCCGCCGCCCTGTCGGCTCCTGCTTCCCTGGCCGCTCCTGCCCCCCGCGTCGCCCCGGCCGTCGTCACTCTTGCCCTCGCCGCTCTTGCCGTCGTCGGCGGCACCGGCGTCGGCGCTCCGGGTACCGGCAGCGGCCCCCTCGCCCCCTTCGCCGTAGAGACTCTCGTCCCAGCCCAAATCACGGGCGTGCGGAACGCCTCCACGCGTCCCCTCCCCGCGCACGCTGCTCTGTCCCACCCCTGGTCCCCTCGTCACTTCAGGAGGGCGCCGTGCCCCGGCGTATCCGGGTCACTCGGCGCACACCTTCTTGTCGGCTTCCACCTTGTCGACGTCCGGCACCTTTGCCGGACCGGTGATGGGCACCCCCGCGCCCTTGAAATCGGCACCGAGGACCAGCTCCATGGGCGCCCGCTCCGCGGCGGCCTGCGTGCCCGGCTTCAGCGCCGTGGCGGGCAGACCCATCATGTCCGCGAGCTTGCGCGCCTGGTCGGCCTGGTTCGGTGCGTATGTGAGTGTCGTCTTCGCCGCCTTCTCGGGGGCGTTCGCCTTGTTCGTGGAGCGCGTGACGCCCTGTTCGTTCTGCAGCCAGTCGATCGTCTTCTGGGCCGCGCCCCGGATGCCGCTGCCGTTGTAGACGTCGACGCGCACGTCGACCGCCTCGGCGCGCGGTCCCTGCAGCAGTTTCGCCTGGGCCTGCGCCTGGGCGTTCTTGGCGTCCTGCTGCTTCCTCTTCACCTCGGTGAACGAGACGTCGTTCTGCAGCATGCTGAACACCTCGGGGGCCTTCTCCGGGTGGAGGACGACCGTCGCCCGCTTCGTCGGAGGCTCGTCGGGGTTGTCGATCACCGGAACGGTCATGAAGCTGATGTTCTTCAGCTCGACCTTTCCGAGCTCCTTGGCCAAGGTGGTCAGCTTCATCGCGCTGCCTATGCCCTTGTCCACCGTGAGCGCCTTGGTGGCCGCGTCCGCCACCGCGAACAGTTTCGTCGGGCTGTCCAGCGTGTCTTCCTTCAGCTGCCGGATCATCGACGCGAGGAACTGCTGCTGCTGCTTGATCCGGTCCAGGTCGCTCTCGTTGCCGAGGCCGTGACGGTTGCGGAGGAACGCGAGCGCGTCCTCGCCCTGGATCCGGTGCTCCCCCGCGGGGAGGTTCAGCTTGGAGTAGGCCTTGTCGTGGATGGGCTTCTTCAGGCAGACGCTCACCCCGCCGACCGCGGTCGACAGGGTCTTCACGGCGTTGAAGTCGACCATCATGAAGTGGTTGATGTCCAGGCCGGTGATCTGCTTGACGGTGCGCATCGTGCAGCCCGGGTCGCGTCCGTCCACACCGAACGACTCGTTGAACTTCGTGGTTCCGGTCGAACCGGGGATGACCTTGGTCGACCCGTCGGCCTGCTTGGTCGGGCAGTCCGGGATCTCGATCTTGAGGTCACGGGGGATGCTCAGCGCCGTCGCGTTGGTGCGGTCCTCCGAGACGTGGAAGAGGAACGTCGTGTCGGCGTGGCCGGTGACGTTGTCCTTGTTCCCGTAGCTCTCGTTGCCCGCGCCGGTGCGGATGTCGTTGCCGATGATCAGGATGTTCAGCGGCCCGTCCATCGTCTGGGCGCCGGCTGCGTCCCCGACGTCGACGGTGTTGATGTTGGCGTTGAAGTGGTCGTAGACGAGGTACGCGCCCAGGCCGCCGACGAGGACCACGACGGCCATCGTGCCGCCCACCCACATCAGGGCCTTCTTCTTCCCGGACTTCTCCGGCCTGCGCTTGCGTCGCCCCGGGGCCGGCTGACCGCCGCCCGGCTCCGCGGCGCGTCGGCGGCGCTGTCCGGGTACGGGCGCCTCGGTGGCGGTGCGGTCGCGCTCGGCGGTACGAGACCGCCCGGCCGTACGGGAACGCCCCGCCGACGGCTCGGCGGAGCCCGGTCCTGCGGCCTGCGCGCCGACGGCGCTTCTCTGGCCGGGGGTGGTGGACCTACGGGGCCGGGACGGCGTCTGCGGCTGCTCAGAGGAGTGGCTCAGTCGCAGTTCGTAGTTGCCCGTCTCCGGGTTGAGCACCCACTGGTCGGCGGGGTCGATCTCGTCCGCCTGTCCACGGCTGTGCGCGTCCACGGTTACTTGAATCCTCCGTCGGTGCCACGCGAGGCGCCTCCCCCGTCGGGCGCTCGGTCGTTCGATCCGTTGAGTGCGGCGACCACGAGGTCGGGAGCACCGGATCGCGTCACACTATCCGCCCAGTTCAGCGTGGGGCGACGTCCGTGACAAATTCCACGCCCCTTACAACCGGGCAATTTGCTCAAACCTCATCGACAACAGCCCTCCCCTTGGAACGCGCTTTACTCATGCGCGCTCATTGGCACCCACCCGCACTCGCCCGCCCCTACGTGCACACGCCCTCCGCCGCGTTGCGCCCCGAGAACGTCGGCGTCGGCGCGGGGCTCGCCGAGCTTGTGTCGTCCGGCTTCCGCTTGCCGCCCGGAGTCACGGTGACGGCCTTGTCCTCCCGTAGCCGCTTGAAGAGCTGACTCGCCTTGGGTTGTACGAGTTCGTCCCGGTTCGCGTTGTACGAGTAGGGCCGCCGCGGCACCGTGAGGAACTGCACCTTCTCCGTGGGGATGCTCCGCATCGAACGCGCCAGGTCGTACAGGTCCCGCAGCGAGTCGAGTCCCGCGTCGGTGGTGATCGACTTGGTCGCCGCGTCCAGGACCGGGTAGAGCCGGGTCGGGTTCAGCAGAACGCCGTTGCTCTGCATCTTGTTGACCAGCGCGCCGAGGAACTGCTGCTGCCGGTCCATGCGTTCGGTGTCGCTGCCGTTCCCCAGCGACTTGCGGGCCCGTACGAAGCCCAGGGCCTGCTCGCCGCGGAGCGTCTGGCGCCCGGCCGGAAGCCGCAGATGGGCGTCGTCGTCGTCGATCGGCTCCTTGAGGCAGATCTCCACCCCGTCCACCGCGTCGACCATCTTCTTGAAACCCTGGAAGTCGATCACCATGTGGTGGTCGATCCGGATCCCGGTGAGCCGCTCGACGGTACGGATCGTGCACGCCGTGCCGCCGATCTCGAAGGCCGAGTTGAACTGCGCGAACTGCTCCCGTGTGCGGGTCCCGTCCGGCTGGCGGCAGCTCGGCATCTTCACCATCAGGTCGCGGGGGAGGGAGACGGCCGTGGCGCTCGACCGTCCCGCCGAGAGGTGCAGCAGGATCGTGGTGTCGGAACGCTGGGTCCCCTTGTCCTTGCCGTACTTCTTGTTGCCGGGCCCCGCCCGGGTGTCGGAGCCGATGAGCAGGATGTTCTGCGCCCCCTTGACGGCCGGGCTGGGGCGCTCCTTGTCGTACTTGAGCAGTTCGGCGGCGGCGTCGGTGTCGGTGGTGATGTTGTTGTCGAGCTTCCGGTAGAGCCACCATCCGGCACCGGCCGCCGCGATGACGAACACCGAGACCCCCAGCGCCGTCCAGCGCAGCCAGTGACCCCTGCGCCACCCTCGGCCCCTGGGGGCGGGGCCAGGGCCGGCCGGCTCGTCCTCGGCGGGAGTGCTGGTCGTCTCGTCCTCGTCCGGGGTGTCCGGTTCGGCGGGCGTGCCAGGACTGTCCGTCACGTCTGAGTCCGTCCTTGATGGCGTCGGCGGCGCGCCGGGCCGCCGGTCGCAGAGGTAGACGGCTGAACCCGGCGCATGGTTGTGCGGGTGGGGTAGCTACCGCCGATCATGTACCGGACTGGAGGCGTGGACCCGGGGACTCGGCGAGTCGGTGCGCCATACGGGTGGAACCTCGGCGGGTCGCGTGGGTCGCGCGGGTCGTGGCGGTCGCGCCGCTCGTGGGGGTCGTGCCGGTCGTGCGGGTGGTCACACCGCGGTCGCGGTGACGCGCTCGCTCTCCACCCGCTTGTCGAGCGCCTCGGGCGCCAGCCGGTCCAGGTTCCGGCACAGGACGACGGAGGCCCCGGCGGCCAGCGGCGCGTAGAGCCCGGCGGAGATCCCCTCCCAGGTGTCGTACGGACGCGCCGAGAGCAGCCGTCCCCCGGGCGCGAGGCCGAGGGCCTCGGCGTCCGCACGGGCCCGCTCGACGAGCTGGGCACCCGTCAGTTCCGTACCGCGGACGACGAGGGCCGGAGCGTCCGCGTCGACCGGGACGAACGGGGCGAACCGGTCGCCCTGGCTCGGCACTTCGACCGCGTAGTCCGCGTATCCGGCGGGCGGGGCGGGGAAGCGGCGGCCCAGCGGGGCGAGGGAGAGCGCGATCCGGTCTCCCGAGCAGGCCAGACCCGCCTCCAGGGTGTCGGGGCCCGCGACGACGTGGTCTGCGTCCGCCGGGTCGCCGCCGACCTCGGCGGTCACGCCCACGGACGAGCAGGCCAGCAGCCAGACGGCGGTCTGCCAGTGGGCGGGGAGCAGCAGCGCGAGCCGGTCGCCGGGGGAGGCGGACAGCTCGCCCTGGAGCAGGTTGGCCGTCTTGGCCACCCAATTGGCGAAGGTGGCGACGGACAATTCCACGCGCTCACCGGTGGCGTCGTCGTAGAAGGTGACCAAGGGGCGGGCGGGGTCCGCGGCGAGCGCGGATCGCAGCAGGTCGGCGGGGGTGCGGTCGCTGGCGTTCACGCGGGCAAGGGTACGCGGGGAGGGGCGCGCGGACCCGCCGTACCGGTGACGTCGTCCACCGGTCGGACCGATTCCTCGTCAGTTGGGGGAGTGAATCCCGCCGAGCGGAACGCGCCGGGGCTGCGGACGATCGCCTCATGCGTGCCAACCTCGTTTCCTCCGTCGCCGTCACGTGTACGGCGGCGCTCGCCCTGCCGCTGTCCCTCGTGACCCCGGCGGCGTCGCTGCCGCCGGCCGGTCCGGTCGACATGGTCTCCGTCGATTCCGTCGATACGGACGTCGCCGGGTCCACCCAGTCGCTGCCGCTCGGGCCGATCGGGACCACCGACCGGGCCGTCGGCGGTACGGCCACGCAGGGGCTGACCCGACGGGACGTCAGACCCTTCTCGCTGCTCGGTGTCGTCTGGGACGACGCCCGTGCGCACCTGCACGGCACGGTCCAGGTCCGTACCCGGGCCGCCGGCGGCTCCGAGTGGTCGCCGTGGCAGGACGTCGAGATCCACAACGAGGAGCACGGGGCCGACCCCGGCACACCGGAAGCCGATACGGCCGCGCTGCGCGGTTCCACGGCACCGCTGTGGGTGGGTGAATCGGACGGCGTCGAGATCCGCGTACAGCCGCAGGCCGAGCGGGACGCGGCGCCGCTCCCGGCCGGACTGCGCCTCGAGCTGGTGGACCCGGGCCCGGAGCGCGCCGCCCCGGGATCGCGGTCGGGGGCGGCGACCGAGGCGACGGCGGACAGTGCGAGGGGTGCGGCTCAGGCGGCGCCGACCGTGGAGGAGGCGGCCGCCTCCGCCGTGAACGCGCACCTCGGTGCCCCGTCCGGCGCGAGCGTCATCCCGGCCCTTTCGCGGGCGGCGACGGTGACGGAGGCGACGGAGGCGGTTCTCGGGGCGGCCGCCGCGAAGCCGTACATCGGCCCCCGACCGAAGATCATCACGCGCAAGGGGTGGGGCGCCGACGAGAAGATGCGCGCGAAAAGCTTCGTCTACACCAAGGCGGTCAAGGCGGCCTTCGTTCACCACAGCGCCACCGGCAACAACTACACGTGCCGTCAGGCCCCCTCCCTCCTCCGGAGCATCTACCGCTACCACGTCAAGAGCAGCGGCTGGCGTGACTTCGGCTACAACTTCGCCGTCGACAAGTGCGGCAACATCTACGAGGGCCGTGCGGGAGGCGTCGCCAAGCCGGTGCTCGGCGCCCACACGCTCGGCTTCAACACCAACAGCATGGGCATCGCGGTCCTCGGTTCCTACAGCTCGACGGCGCCGCCGGCCGCGGCGGTGAACGCCGTGGCGAAGCTGACGGCGTGGAAGCTGGGGCTGCACGGGGCGAACCCGAAGGGCAAGACGACGCTCACCTCGGGCGGCGGGAACAAGTACAAGAAGGGCAAGAAGGTCAAGTTCAACACCATCGCGGGCCACCGCGACGGATTCGCCACGGAATGCCCCGGCGGCCGTCTCTACAGCAAGCTCGGCGCCACCAGGACGGCCTCGGCGAAATACCAGGGCCGCCCCTGACCCCGCTCGGCGCGGCCCTACGCGCTCGCCGGGGCAGGTCCACGTGTCCGCCGACGCGGCTCCCCGCAGGTCCCCGCTCCGCCGGAGCGCTGAGGCCTTCCCCGCAGGTCCCCGCTCCGCCGAAGCCGCCGGACACGGACTCGGCCACCAGCCCGCCCACCGGGGCCGGCTCCCCTCCGCCCTCCCCGAGGCCGGTCGCACCGCGACCACGCGGCCTCCGCCCCGTTACGCTCGTACCCATGGCCGGCCGCTTCCTCCCACGTCCCACCCGCACCACTGTGCGCGGCGGCCACGTCCCCGTACCCGCCGCCCGGGCGCCCCATCCCCCGGCCGGCCTCGCCCGCCGCTGGACCCCCGACGCTCCCACCGACCTCGGTCTCACTCTCGGCCCGCTCCGCCGCGGCCCCGGCGACCCCACCTTCCGTACGACCCCCGACGGCTCCGTCTGGCGCGCCACCCGCACCCCCGTGGGCCCCGGCACCCTCAGGGTCTCCCTGCGCCCGAGCGAGGGCGTCGCCGAGGCCGAGGCCTGGGGCCCGGGCGCCGAGTGGCTCCTGGACCAGCTCCCGCAGCTGCTCGGCGCCGAGGACGACCCGGGCGCCTTCACCCCGCGCCACCGCCTCCTCGCCGCCACCCACCGCCGCCGCCCCGGCCTCCGGCTGACCCGCACCGGCCTGGTCATGGAGTCGCTGATCCCCTCGATCCTGGAACAGAAGGTCACGACGGACGAGGCCTACCGCGCCTGGCGGCTGCTGGTACGGAAGTACGGCGAACCCGCCCCCGGCCCCGGCGACCGACTCCATGTGATGCCCGACGCCCGCACCTGGTCGCTCATCCCCTCCTGGGAGTGGCACCGCGCCGGCGTCGACAACAAGCGCGCCGCCACCATCCTGCGCGCCGTCAAGGTCGCCCGCCGGATGGAGGAGGCCGCCTCGATGGAGTCCCGGCAGGCCCAGGAGCGGCTGGAGTTGATCCCGGGCATCGGCCCGTGGACCTCCGCCGAGACCGTCCAGCGCAGCAACGGCTCCCCCGACGCCGTCAGCGTCGGCGACTACCACCTGCCGAGCATCGTCGGCTACGCCCTCGCGGGCGATCGCACCGCCGACGACGCCGCCATGCTCGCCCTTCTGGAGCCCTACGCGGGCCAGCGCCACCGCGCGGCCCGCCTCATCCTCCTCAGCGGCCACATCCCGCCCCGTCGCGCGCCCCGGATGACCCCCGGGAACATCGGAGCGCTGTAGGCGCGGCTCAGCGCACCTCGATGAACCGGCCCGCCTGCCGTGCCGGCCTGTCCTTCGGCGGCGCCGCCGGGTGGCCGACCGCCACCGCGCCCATCGGGTCCCACTCGTCCGGGAGTCCGAGGACCTCCCGTACGACTTCCCGGCAGAACATCGTCGAGGACACCCACGCCGAGCCGAGCCGTTCCCCGGCCAGCGCCACCAGGAAGTTCTGTACGCCGGCGCCCGCCGCGACCACGAACATCTCGCGTTCGGCGGTGTCCCTGCGCGCGTCCCCGTAGTGGTGCGAACCGTCCATGACCAGGCAGGGCACGACCAGGTAGGGGGCGTTGCGCAACACGTCGCCGCGCCGCACCCGCCGGGCGATCGACTCCTCCGGCCTGCCGTCCCGGCGCAGGTCCGCCACCCAGGCGTCCCGCATCGCGTCGAGCAGCCGGGTCCTGGACTCCGCCGATTCGAGGAGCACGAAACGCCAGGGCGTGGTGTGGTGCGGGGCCGGCGCGGTGACGGCCGCGGCGACGGCACGCCGTACGGCACCGGGGTCCACCGGTTCGTCGGTGAACTCCCGGACGGTGCGGCGCAGGGTCACCGCCTCGCGTACGGCCTCCGAGGTCCCCAGCCGGAACATGTCGTCGGCCGCGCTCCGGACCAGCGCCCGGGCGCCCTCCTCGACGTCGCCGACCAGGTGCGGCAGCCCGCGGACCACGGCGACCGGCATCCCGCTCGCCTTGCCCTTCACGAGGTCACCGGCCGCGGCGAGTTCGTCGGCGGTGGCGACCACGGTCGCGCTGAGCGGATTGCCGTACGTGTCCGTGCCGCCGCGCAGGTCGTCGAGGACGCGCACGCCGGCCGCGCCGATGGCCACGTCGGTCAGTCCGCTGCGCCAGGGCCGCCCGAAGGTGTCCGTGACGACGACACCGACGTCGACCCCGAGCGCGTCCCGCAGCCCTTCACGTACCGCGCGGGCCGAGGCGTCCGGGTCGACGGGCAGCAACAGCACCGTCCCGGCAGGGGTGTTGGAGGCGTCGACCCCGGCCGCGGCCATGACCAGACCCTGCCGGTTCTCGACGATCCGAAGCGCCCCGCGCCGCGCGACCACCCGCACGGTCTCGGCGTCGATCGCCTCCTCGCGGTCGTCGGCGGCGATCACCCGCCCCTCGGCCTTGCTGACGATCTTCGACGTGACGAGCAGCACGTCCCCGTCCATGAGCCCCGGTGAGACGGAGGCGATCAGCTTCGCCAGATCGTCCCCCATCCTCACCTCAGGCATCCCCTCCAGCGCCCAGACCCGATAGGAACGCCCCGTCCGGGCCTGCGCACCCTCACCGGCCGGAGCTTCACCGTCGGCGCCCCTCCGGCTCCCGCCTCCGAGGACCTCCGGCCCGCCGCTCGCCGTCGCCTCCCCCGTGCCGTCAGCAGGACCCCTCACCCCCGGACCTCCTCCGCGAGCGTCAGCGCCTCACGGGCCATCGCCACGGTGGCCTCCAGGTCCGTCATCATCAGCGGCACCGCCCGGCAGCGGATGCCCGCCGCCTCGACGTCGGCGACCGTACCCGCGTCGACCGTGTCGACCAGCCAGCCGTCGAGCAGACCGGAGCCGTAGTGCTGCGCCACCGCCGCCGCCGTGGCCTCCACGCCCACCGCCGCGAGCACCTTGTCGGCCATGCCGCGTACGGGCGCGTCGCCGACGATGGGGGAGAGGCCCACGACCGGCACGCCCGCCTCCGCGATCGCCTCGCGGATCCCCGGCACGGCCAGGATCGTGCCGATCGACACGACCGGGTTCGACGGCGGGAAGAGGATGACGTCCGCCTCCGCGACGGCCTCCAGCACTCCGGGCGCGGGCTTCGCGCCCTCCGCGCCGACCGGCACGACGGCCTGGGCGTCCACCGAGGCCCGCAGCTTCACCCAGTACTCCTGGAAGTGCACCGCCCTCGACTCGCCGTCCACCTCGATGGCGACATGCGTCTCGACCCGGTCGTCGGACATCGGCAGGAGCCGCACGCCCGGCTGCCAGCGGGCGCAGAGCGCCTCCGTGACCGCGCTCAGCGGATAGCCGGCGCCCAGCATCTGCGTACGGACGATGTGCGTGGCGAAGTCGCGGTCGCCGAGGCCGAACCACTCCGGCCCCACCCCGTACGCCGCGAGCTCTTCCTTGACCGTGAAGGACTCGTCCGCACGGCCCCAGCCCTGCTCCTCGTTGATCCCACCGCCGAGGGTGTACATCACCGTGTCCAGGTCGGGGCAGACCTTCAGCCCGAAGAGATGGATGTCGTCACCGGTGTTGCCGATGACCGTGATCTCCGCGTCCGGCGCGGCCTGCTTGAGGCCGCGAAGGAAGCGGGCACCACCGATGCCCCCGGCCAGAACCACAATGCGCATGCGGAGCAGTCTGTCAGGCGGTCACGGTCACCGGGGCCGCCGGGGCGCATTGCGCCTGGAAGGATTCGTGCATCGGCATCTCGGTCAGGCCGGGGAAGTACACGTGCAGGCTGACCGCCGGTTCGAGGGAGTCGTTGACGACCTCGTGGATGTACCCCGGCGCGAAGACGCGCTGCGCGCCGGCCCCGAGCGTCCGCACGCCCCGCTCCGTACGCTCCGTCAGCTCGCCCTCCAGCACGGTCAGTACGCCGGACGAGCGGCCGTGATCGTGCGGCCCGCTGCCCTGTCCGGGCACCCAGGACAGCAGCCAGACCTCGTAGCCCGGGCCGGTGCGCAGCCGGTGGTACCAGCGGGTGGTGGCGTCGTACTCGACGTGGGGTGCCCACTGCGCGCGGTCGGCGGCGATGGTGCGGGCGAGGCCGGCGAACTCGGCCACGGTGGCGGGGTGCTCGCGGGCGGGCTGCAGGAGGTGCTGGACCTCGAGGATGTCGCCGGCGATCTGAAGGTCGCTGTCGCTGTTCATGGGTGCGGTGGTTCCTCAGCAGAAGTGCAGGGTGTCGCAGATCAGGGGGAAAGCGGAACGCAAGGCCGTGCGGAGAGGCGAGGCTGTGCGGGCTGGAGCGCTACGGCATCAACAGCTGGGACAGCAACAGCGACAGCTCGTCTGGACAGCGCGGCGGAACCCACGGGCGTGGGTCGCGGAGGGCGCTGAGGTCGCTGGCATGGAATCAAAGGTGACGGCAGGGGGCGCCGACTGTCAACTCAATGCCCGATTTGGCGGCATTGTTTCACCTCATCCGGTCACCCCGTCTGGAGAAAGGTTTGTGCAGCCGGAAGGCGGGACACATGGCGCAGCAGCCGGGCCTGTAAACACGGCTGCCGGTCCGTGATCAGACTGTGATCCGGATCGCTTCCGTGGCTGGATCGCAACAAGATCCTCTTCTCGGACGTCCCCCCTTGGGGAGGGGCGGCCCTCCTCGGAGAGGAAGCGGAGAGGAGGCGGTGCGGCCAGGCCGGTGGCATGTGTCAGGTTTTTGGTGATTTGAACACTTTCCGCATAGCCTTGGTTCCGCAGAGTGAATACCGGGCCCAATAGCAGATTCCGGCTTGACTCGCTCAGAGCACGAACTTGTAATTTCACTCGTGTCGTTCGGCCGAAATCGGTAGCGGCAACATCACGGGGACGCAAAGACAGACGAGGGGCGCACATGACCGAGTTGTTCCAGGAACTGCTGGTCGAGGACGCGGACGCCGAGGAACTCGGCTGGCAGGAGCGCGCGCTGTGCGCCCAGACCGATCCCGAGTCCTTCTTCCCCGAGAAGGGCGGCTCGACCCGCGAGGCCAAGAAGGTCTGCCTCGCCTGTGAGGTCCGCTCCGAATGCCTCGAATACGCCCTGCAGAACGACGAGCGATTCGGCATCTGGGGCGGGCTTTCCGAGCGTGAACGCCGCCGACTGAAGAAGGCCGCGGTCTGAGAGGACCCCCCCGGCCGGACACCCCGCCGGACTCCCGGCGGACACCCCCGGCCGGCGCCCGCGCGTGCGCCCCGCCAATCCGCGCACACCCGTACACAACGAACGGTCCGCCTCCTGTGCTCTGTCCACAGGCGGCGGACCATTCTGTTGCCAGCCGTTAGTGTGGGGCCCCGTCCGAGACGTACCCACGCCCCCCGCGGGCGACCCCCGGCCGGAGGGCCCGTACCTCGATGTCCTCAACTCCCGAGTTTCCGCGACACGTCGTCACCGCCGTGATCGTCGCCCACGACGGCGCCCGCTGGCTGCCGGACGCCCTCGCCGGGCTGCTCGCCCAGGAACGCCCCGTGCAGAACGTCGTCGCCGCCGACACCGGCAGCGCCGACGACTCCGCGCAGCTCCTCGCCGACGCGATCGGCCCCGACCGGGTGCTGCACCTCGCACGCCGTACGGGCTTCGGCGCCGCCGTCGAGGAGGCCGTCCGGACGGCGCCCGCGCTCGGACCCGAGGAGCTCCCGTATCTGAAGCGCCCCAGCGGCTGGGACCCCGTCAGCAGGACCTGGAGCGACGACGCCTACGACCTGCCCGAACTCCCGCACGGCGAGCCCGTGCAGTGGCTCTGGCTGCTCCACGACGACTGCGCCCCCGAACCCGACGCGCTCGCCGAACTGCTGCGCGTCGCCGACTCGGACACCTACGCCGCCGTGGTCGGACCCAAGCTGCGCGGCTGGTACGACCGCAAGCAACTGCTCGAGGCCGGCGTCTCCATCGCCCGCAGCGGCCGCCGCTGGACCGGCCTCGACCGCCGCGAGCAGGACCAGGGCCAGCACGACCAGGTCCGCTCCGTCCTCTCCGTCTCCAGCGCCGGCATGCTCGTACGCCGCGACGTCTTCGAGGAGCTCGGCGGCTTCGACAGGCGCCTGCCGCTCATGCGCGACGACGTCGACCTGTGCTGGCGCGCCCACTCCGCCGGCCACCGCGTCCTCGTCGCCCCCGACGCCGTCCTGCGCCACGCCGAGGCCTCCGCCCGCGAACGCCGCACCGTCGACTGCGCCGGCCGCTCGGTCACCAACCCCCACCGCGTCGACAAGGCCGGCGCCGTCTACACGCTGCTCGCCAACACCCGCGGCGCCGCCCTGCCCTACGTCCTCGTCCGCCTCGTCCTCGGCACCCTGCTGCGCACCCTCGCCTACCTCGTCGGCAAGGTCCCCGGCCAGGCCGTCGACGAGGTCATGGGCCTCTTCGGCACCCTGCTGCGCCCCGAGAAGATCCTCGCCGCACGCAAGCGCCGCAAGAACCCCGCCGTCACGGCGAGCGAACTGCGCCCGCTCTTCCCGCCGCCCGGCGCGACCGTCCGCGCCACCGCCGAGCAGATCGTGGCCAACTTCGGCGGCTCCGACGCCGACGCCGGCGGCTCACGTCACGGCGTCGTCGAGTCCGGACCCGGCGGCGACGACGCCGACTTCCTGGAGATCGAACAGTTCGCCCGGCTCAAGAAGATCGTCCGCAAGCCCGGCCCGGTTCTCTTCGCTCTGCTCCTGCTCGTCTCCGTCGTCGCCTGCCGCGGCCTGTTCGGCGGCGGCTCGCTCGCGGGCGGCGCCCTACTGCCCGCCCCCGACTCCGTCGGAGACCTCTGGGATCGCTACGCGGACGCCTGGCACGCCATCGGCACCGGCGGCACCCAGACCGCGCCGCCCTACCTCGCCGTCCTGGCCGGACTCTCCGCGCTCTTCCTCGGCTCCACCTCCTTCGCGCTCACCCTGCTGCTCGTCTGCTCGGTCCCGCTGGCCGGCTTCACCGCCTACTTCGCCGCCCGTCCGATCGTCGAGTCCCGGCTGCTGCGCGCCTGGGGCGCCATCGCCTACGCCTTCCTGCCCGCCGTCACCGGAGCGCTCGCCGCCGGCCGCCTGGGCACCGCCGTCCTCGCCATCATGCTTCCGCTCATGGCCCGCGCCGCCGTCGCCGCCCACGGGCTGACCGGTCAGGCCCGGGGCAGCTGGCGCGCCACCTGGGCGTACACCTTCCTGCTGACCTTCACGACGGCGTTCACGCCGATCGTCTGGCCGCTCGCCGTCGTCCTCGGCGTCGCCGTGCTCGTCCTGCGCCGCGGTGACATCACGGCGTACGGTCTGCGCTTCCTCGCCACCGTCGGCACCCCGGTCCTCGTCCTCGCCCCCTGGTCGCTCTCGCTGCTGACCAGCCCGGCCGCGTTCCTGCGCGAGGCCGGCCTCGACATCCGTACGGGCACGGCCTCCGCCCTCGACCTGCTCGGGATCAGCCCCGGCGGCCCGGGCACCACCGCCGGCCTCCTCCTCGTCGGCATCGTCCTCGCCGCCCTCGCCGCGCTGTTGCGCGAAGAGCGGCAGTTCGCCGTCCGCGCCGCCTGGGCCGCCGCCCTCGCCGGGCTCCTGTTCGCCGCCCTGTCCAACGGCGCCGGCGGCACGGGCTGGGCCGGACCCGCCACCCTCGTATACGGCGCGGCCCTTCTCGCCGCCGGCATGATCGGCGCCGAGGGCGGGCGCACCCGCGTCGCCGCCCACGGCTTCGGCTGGCGCCAGCCGGTCGCCGCCCTCATCGCGCTGGCCGCCGCCCTCGGTCCGGTCGTGGCCGCCGCCACCTGGATGATCGGCGGCGCCGACGGCCCGCTGACCCGGCGCGACCCGGTCCAGGTCCCCGCGTTCGTCGCCGAGGAGAGCGACACCCGCGACCAGCCCCGCACCCTCGTCCTCGGCGGCACCTCGCCCGGCGAGGTCGCGTACACACTGGTCCGCGGCTCCGGCGCACGCCTCGGCGACGCCGAACTGGCCGCCGCCGACGGGGGCGACCCGCGCCTGGACAAGGTCGTCGCCCACCTGGTGGCGGGCTCCGGCGCCGACCAGACCGAGGAACTGAGCGGCTTCGCGATCCGCTACGTCCTCGTACGGGACGGGGCACCGCGCCAGATGAGCCGCGTCCTCGACGCCACGCCCGGCCTCAGCCGTCTCAGCCAGCTCGACGGAAGCGCGCTGTGGCGCGTCGACCGCGAGGTCGCCCGCGCGACGATCACCCTCCCCGGGGCCAAGACCGCGGACGCGGCGGTCAAGCCGGTGGCCGTCGCCGCCGGACCCGTCGAGGCGCACACCACGGTCCCGGCGGGCCCCGCCGGCCGCGTCCTGCGCATCGCCGACCGCGCCGACGAGGGCTGGACCGCCACCCTCGACGGCAAGGAACTGAAGAAGACCACCGTCGACGGCTGG
This sequence comes from Streptomyces lateritius, assembly GCF_014649715.1. GTDB lineage: Bacteria > Actinomycetota > Actinomycetes > Streptomycetales > Streptomycetaceae > Streptomyces > Streptomyces lateritius. The sequence continues at coordinate 13,793 of NZ_BMTO01000020.1, read as the reverse complement.
GCCCAGGGCTTCGAGCTGCCGACCGGCGGCGGCCGCCTCGACCTCACGTACGACGAGCCGCTCACCCACAGCCTGTGGATCTGGACGCAGGCCGGCCTCGCCCTCGTCCTGCTCGTCCTCGCCCTGCCCGGACGGCGCCGCGAGATCGACGACGACCTGCCCGAGGAGGAGGTCGTCATTCCGGCCCAGGCGATGGAGGGCGACGGCCGCCGAGCCCGCCGCCTGCGTGCCGCCGCCGAAGCGGAGGCCGCGTCGACCGCCGTGGAGGAGCAGACCCCGGAGCCCGCCGCCGTCCCCGAACAGCAGACGTACGCCGCCGAGGATTGGCGGCAGCAGCCCCGACAGCAGCAGCCACAGGAGCAGTACGCCCAGCAGGGGCACCCGCACCAGTACCCGGAGTACGCGGCTGACCCGTACCAGCAGGGATACGACCAGCAGCAGTACCAGCAGCAGTACGACCAGCAGGGGCACCCGCAGCAGTACGACCAGCAGGGGTACCCGCAGCAGCCGTACGACCCGTATCAGCAGCAGGGGTACGACCAGCAGCCGCACGACCACCAGCCGCACGACCCGCAGCAGCGGTACGAGCAGCAGCAGGCGTACGACCCCTACACGTACGGCTACGAGACCGAGCAGCGTCCCGACGGGAGCAGCAACCAGTGAAGCGCACCACCCTCTCCCTGATCGCGGTCGCCACCGCCCTCGCCGCCGTCACCGGCTTCGCCGCCCTGACCGCGCCCGACGGCACCACGAAGGCCCCGGACATCGCGGTACAGCCGCTGCCCGTGGAGCGCTCCAGCCTGCTGTGCCCCGCGCCGAGCACGTCCGAGGTGGCCGAGACGGCCTACACCTCGTACACCCCCCAGGGGAAGCCCGGCACCGCCGGATCCTCCGGGACCTCCGCCGCCGCCAAGGCCGAGCTGAAGCCCGCCGCCTCCGCCGCCACTCCGGGCGGATCGACGGCCAAGAAGCCCGCCTCCAAGGCCCCGGCCACCGTCACCCAGCCCGGCACACCCGTCTCCGCCGAGGCGAACGGCGGTGCCGCCCCCGCTCTGACCGGCTCCGCGACCGGCACCCTCGCCCCCGGCTGGACGGTCCAGCAGACCACCGTCGTCCCGGCCGGCGGCGCCCGCGGGCTTCTCGGCGTCACCTGCACCGCCCCCGACACGGACTTCTGGTTCCCGGCCGCCTCCACGGCCAAGGACCGCCAGGACTACGTCCACCTCACCAACCCCGACGACACCGCCGCCGTGGCCGACATCGAGCTGTACGGCCCAGAGGGCGCCCTCCCCTCGCAGCTGACCGAGGGCATCCCCGTCCCCGCCCACTCCAGCGTCCCCGTCCTGCTCTCCACCCTCACCGGGGAGAAGCCCGCCGCCGACGTCACCGTCCATGTGACGACCCGCAGCGGCCGGGTCGGCGCGGTCATCGGCTCCGCCGACGACAAGCTCGGCAGCGACTGGCTCCCCGCCGCCGCGGACCCCTCCAGCACCGCCGTACTGCCCGGCATCCCCGCCGACGCGACCTCGGTGCGCCTGGTGGCGTACGTGCCGGGGGAGGACGACGCCGACCTGAAGATCCAGCTGGTCGGCGAGACCGGCACGATCGTCCCGGCCGGCGCGCAGTCGCTGCACGTGAAGTCGGGCATGACCGCGGCCGTCGACCTCCCCGACCTCACCCGGGGCGAGGTCGGCTCGCTGCTGCTCACCCCGTCGGACGCCAAGAAGCCCACCCCGTTCGTGGCCGCCCTGCGCGTCGTGCGCGGCAAGGGCGAGAAGCAGGAGGTCGCCTTCGTCCCGGCGACCGCCGCCATCTCCGCCCGTGCCACCGTCCCCGACAACCGCTCGGCCGGTTCCACCCTCGCGCTGACCGCCCCGGGCGCGACGGCCGAGGTGAAGGTCACCGCCTCGGCGGGCACGGAGGGCGGCACCCCGGTCTCCAAGACCTTCACGGTCAAGGCCGGGACCACGACGGAGGTCGGCGGGTTCGTCCCGACGGGACTGAAGGGCTCCTACGCCCTGACCGTCGAACGGCTCTCGGGCGGCCCCGTCCACGCCGCCCGGGCCCTGGTCCTGCCCCAGGACGGCATCCCCATGTTCACGGTCCAGACCCTGAGCGACGACCGCGGCACGGTCGAGGTCCCGAAGGCGAAGCAGGACCTCTCCGTCCTGGACGACTGACGCCCGACGACGGACACCGGACGCCGGAATCCGTCCCCGGTACGGGGATCAGTCCTGCCCGTACCGGGGATCGACCGACTCCGGCGACAGGCCCAGGAGCTCCGCCACCTGCTCCACCACCACCTCGTGGACGAGCAGCGCGCGTTCGTCACGGCTCTTCGAGCGGATCTCGACGGGCCGCCGGTAGACCACGACACGGGCCGGCCCGTCCTTCTCCGCGGGAGCCGACCCGCCCAGCGGCACCGACTCGCCCGGCACCGACGGCGGCACGTCGAGGACCATGAACTCGACGTCCGCCAGCTGGGGCCAGTGCCGCTCGAGCCGCTCCACCGAGTCCAGGACCAGATCGCGGAACGTGTCGGCCCGGCTCGTGGACAGCGGCACCTGCGGCGGGGCGACCGGGCCCCGCATGCCGCGGCCGTGGCGGTCGCGGCGGCGCGTCCGGGGCTCGGGCGGAGCCGGGCGGGAATCCGCGGCGTGAGACTCCGCCGCGGGCGGCTCGGCGGGACGGGACGAGTGGCTCGGCGGCACAGGACTGTCCATCACTGACGCAGCGTAACTCTCCTCGGTGGTCCCCGGCCGTGCCACACCCGCGCCGAGTCGGGGCGGTCCCGCCCCGGCATGTCGTGAGTTGAACGTTCCGGCCAGGCCCGGGCTCCATTCGGCGGCGTCGGGCGATCGGCCATCTGGCCGTGGTTGACCGGATTCGTACCGTCCGTTGTCCGGATCGGCCACCCTCCCCACCCCTGGCCCCCTCCTTCCCCGCAGGTCAGGACCGCTGACCCGGGAGCGGCCGTGTCCGAGGTCACACCGCGACACGTGGGAGTGACCTGGTGGAGAGTCGTCGCGGCCCGCTCAAGAGTGCGGTACCGTCCAACGTCGTGAGCCCTGTACGTCGCTGTTCGCGCACCGCGTGCGGCCGCCCTGCCGTCGCGACACTGACGTACGTCTATGCCGACTCGACTGCGGTCCTCGGCCCGCTCGCCACCTACGCCGAGCCCCACTGCTACGACCTGTGTGCCGAACACAGCGAGCGCCTCACCGCGCCGCGCGGCTGGGAGGTCGTGCGGCTCTCCGACGGCTCCGCCCCCTCGCGCCCCAGCGGCGACGACCTCGAAGCCCTCGCCAACGCGGTACGGGAGGCGGCCCGCCCCCAGGAGCGTGCGGCCGGGGCCGGTGGCAAGGGTGGCGGTCGCGGCGGTGACCCTGTGGAGGTCGGCCGCCGAGGCCACCTGCGCGTCCTGCGCTCCCCCGACTCCTGACGCGCCCTCCCGCCCGGCCGACCGGCGGACGGACTGCGCCCGCCCCCGGACGGCCCGGGTAGGTTAGGCGTTCGCATACGCACGCGCCGCATACGCGTGCCGAGAATTCAGGAGGGTTGTTCCGTGGCTGCTGATCTGTCGCAGATCGTGAAGGCGTACGACGTCCGCGGGGTGGTGCCGGATCAGTGGGACGAGGACCTCGCCGAGCTGTTCGGCGCCGCGTTCGTCCAGGTGACCGGCGCGGACGCGATCGTCGTCGGCCACGACATGCGGCCCTCGTCGCCGGGTCTGTCGGGCGCCTTCGCCCGCGGGGCGGCCCGTCTCGGCGCCGACGTCACCCTGATCGGGCTCTGCTCGACGGACCAGCTGTACTTCGCCTCCGGCCGGCTGAACCTGCCGGGCGCGATGTTCACCGCCTCCCACAACCCGGCCCAGTACAACGGCATCAAGATGTGCCGCGCGGGCGCCGCCCCGGTCGGCCAGGACACCGGCCTCGCCGAGATCCGCACCCTCGCCGAGCAGTGGTCGGAGCAGGGCGCCCCCGAGGCCGCCGCGACCCCCGGCACGATCACCGAGCTGGACACGCTCGACGACTACGCCACGTACCTGCGGACGCTCGTCGACCTCACCGCGATCCGCCCCCTGAAGGTCGTCGTGGACGCCGGCAACGGCATGGGCGGCCACACCGTCCCCACCGTCTTCGCGGGCCTCCCGCTGGACCTCGTACCGATGTACTTCGAGCTCGACGGCACCTTCCCGAACCACGAGGCCAACCCGCTCGACCCGAAGAACATCGTCGACCTCCAGGCCCGCGTCCTGGCCGAGGGCGCCGACCTCGGCCTCGCCTTCGACGGCGACGCCGACCGCTGCTTCGTCGTCGACGAGCGCGGCGAGGCGGTCTCGCCCTCCGCGATCACGGCCCTGGTGGCCGCACGCGAGCTGGCGAAGCACCCCGGCGGCACGATCATCCACAACCTGATCACCTCCTGGTCCGTCCCGGAGGTCGTCCGCGAGAACGGCGGCAGGCCGGTCCGCACCCGCGTCGGCCACTCCTTCATCAAGGAGGAGATGGCGAAGTCGGGCGCGGTCTTCGGCGGCGAGCACTCCGCGCACTACTACTTCAAGGACTTCTGGAACGCCGACACCGGCATGCTCGCCGCGCTCCACGTCCTCGCCGCCCTCGGCGGCCAGGAAGGCACGCTCTCCGAGCTCGTCTCCTCCTACGACCGCTACGTGGGCTCGGGCGAGATCAACTCCACCGTCGCCGACCAGGCCGGCCGGACCTCCGTCGTCAAGGAGACCTACGCAGGTCAGGACGGCATCAGCATCGACGAGCTGGACGGTCTGACGGTTGCAGCGGGGGACTGGTGGTTCAACCTGCGCCCCTCCAACACCGAGCCGCTGCTGCGCCTGAACGTCGAGGCCCGTGACGCGGCCACCATGGCCAAGGTCCGCGACGAGGTCCTGACGCTCGTCCGCACCACGGACTGACCCGCCGTTTCCCCCGGGGGCGGGGCGGGCGCCGAGCCGCGCGCCCCTTCCCCCGGCGGTAGGCTGACCTGGCCCAAAGGGCAGCCCCACCACCGTTTGTTCGAAGGGACACCCCATGCCGCTCGAAGCCGGTCTCCTGGAGATCCTGGCCTGCCCGGCCTGCCACGCGCCGCTGAACGACCGCACGGCGGCCGAGACCCCCGAGCTGATCTGCGCGGGCGACGACTGCGGCCTCGCCTACCCGGTCCGCGACGGCATCCCGGTCCTGCTGGTCGACGAGGCCCGCCGCCCGCAGTAACCCGCCGCCCCGGCAGCCGCCGACGGCGCACGATTGGGGTGGTGCGGGCGGGGAACACGAAGCCGGGCCGAGGCCGGCGCACCACCACAGACCCGCACCCGCCCGGCACCGCACAAGCCACCGCATCCGCCCCGCACCCCGGAGGCCCCATGCTCGACGAGACCCTCCTCGACGCACCGGACGCCCTCGCCCTCGCCGACCACCGCGGCCTCCTCCGGGGCGCCGCCGAGGCCGGCGCACGGGTACGGACCGCCGCCCGCCACGCCGCCGAAGCCGGAATCGCCGAGCTCACCCCCGAGGGCCGCCCCCGCGCCGTCCTCGTCGCGGGCCCCGGCACCGCGGCCGCCGGCGTCGCGGACCTGGTCGGCGCCCTGGCGGGCGCCGCCGCGCCCGTCATCCGCCTCCGGCCCACGGGCGTCGCCCCGGCCGCCGGCGCGCTGCGCTGGGCCCTCCCCGGCTGGGCGGGCTCCGTGGACCTCCTCCTCATCCCGTCTACCGACGGCTCCGAACCGGGTCTCGCCGTCCTCGCCGAGCAGGCGTACCGCCGCGGCATCACGGTCGTCGCCGTCGCCCCCGAGGCATCCCCCCTCGCCGAGGCCGTCAACGGCTCCCACGGCCTGCTCGTCCCGATGGCGACCGCCCCGAACGAGGGCGCCGAGGAGGAGTACGAAGGGGCCCTGGCCGCCGGCCCCGGCGCCCTGTGGGCCCTGTTCACCCCGCTCCTCGCGCTCCTCGACCGGGTCGGCCTCCTCGAAGCGCCCCCCGAGACCCTGGAGAAGGTCGCCGACCGGCTGGACCGTACGGCGGAGCGCTGCGGCCCGGCCATCGCCACCTACAGCAACCCGGCCAAGACGCTCGCCGCCGAACTCGCCGACTCACTGCCGCTGATCTGGACCGAGGGGGACGCCGCGGGCCCAGCCGGACGGCGGTTCGCCGCCGTCCTGGCCGAGCTGGCCGGCCTGCCCGCGCTCGCCGCCGAGCTGCCCGAGGCACTCCCCGCCCACGGCGTCCTGCTCGCGGGCAACTACGCGGCAGGCGCCGACCCCGAAGACTTCTTCCACGACCGCGTCGACGAGCCGCAGGCCCTGCGAGCCCGCGTCGTCCTGCTCCGCGACCGCCCCGCCGGCGGCCTGACCGCCGCCCCCGCCGCCCGGGAACTGGCGCTCAGCCACGGCACGGCCATCAGCGAACTGGAGCCGGAGGAGGGCAGCGAGCTGGAGAATCTGGCCGAGCTCGTCGCCGTCACCGACTTCGCCGCCGTCTACCTCTCCCTGGCCTCGGCAGGCACCGCCCCGCACTGAAGCACCCGACCGCGCCCGGCCGACCCGAGCGACGCCCCGGCCGAAACGCCGCCCCCCGACCCTTGCCCCGAGGAAAGCTGGAACGTTCGATGGACCGCCTCGTCAACACCGTCCGCCCCTATGCCTGGGGCTCCACGACGGCCATCCCGGAACTGCTCGGTACCACCCCCACCGGTGAGCCCCAGGCCGAGATGTGGATGGGCGCCCACCCCGGCGCCCCCTCCGTCACCGAGCGCGGACCGCTGAACGAGGTGATCGACGCCGATCCCGTACGGGAACTCGGCGCGGCGGCCGTCGAGAAGTTCGGCCCGCACCTGCCCTTCCTCCTCAAGCTGCTCGCGGCCGGCGCCCCGCTCTCCCTCCAGGTCCACCCCGACCTCACCCAGGCGAAGGAGGGCTTCGCCGCCGAAGAGGCGGCCGGCGTCCCCCTCGACGCGCCGCACCGCAACTACAAGGACGCCAACCACAAGCCCGAACTCATCTGCGCCCTCACGCCGTTCGAGGGACTGTGCGGCTTCCGCGACCCGATCGAGGCCGCCGACGCCCTCGACGCGCTCGGCGTCGACTCCCTCAAGCCGTACGTCGACCTGCTGCACGCGCACCCGGAAGAGGCCGCGCTGCGCGAGGTCCTGACGGCGTTGCTGACCGCCGACCACGAGGAGATGGCGCACACCGTCGCCGAGGCCACGGCCGCCGCCACCCGCCTGGGCGGCGCCCACGCCCCGTACGCCGCACTCGCCCACCATTACCCGAGCGACCCCGGTGTCATCGCCGCCATGCTCCTCAACCACGTCCGACTCCAGCCCGGCGAAGCGCTCTTCCTCGGCGCGGGCGTGCCGCACGCCTACCTCGACGGTCTCGGCGTCGAGATCATGGCCAACTCCGACAACGTGCTGCGCTGCGGCCTGACCCCCAAGCACGTCGACGTCCCGGAGCTGCTGCGGATCGTCCGCTTCGAACCCACCGACCCGGGCGTCCTGCGCCCCGAGGCCTCTCCCTCCGGCGAGGAGGTCTACGACACCCCCATCGACGAGTTCCGTCTCTCCCGCTTCGTACGAGCGCCGGGCGCCGCCCCGACCGACGTCACCGCACCCACCCCGCAGATCCTGCTCGCCGTCGCGGGCCGGCCGAAGGCGGGCGAAGTGACCCTGGCCCCCGGCCAGTCCGTCTTCGTACCCGCGGGCGAAAAGGCCGAACTGTCCGGTACGGGAACGGTGTTCCGGGCCACCGTCGTGGCCTGATGTAACAATGTCCGGCCGAACAGCGGCACACACCACCCGGTACCGACGAAGGGAAGACGTACACCCATGAGCGCGTCAGGCGGAACCAAGGCGATCGTGGCGGCACTCGCCGCCAACCTCGCGATCGCGGTAGCCAAGTTCGTGGCGTTCCTCTTCAGCGGTTCGTCCTCGATGCTGGCCGAGAGCGTCCACTCGCTCGCCGACTCCGGCAACCAGGGTCTGCTCCTGCTCGGCGGCAAGAAGGCCCAGCGCGAGGCGACTCCCCAGCACCCCTTCGGCTACGGCCGCGAGCGGTACATCTACGCCTTCCTCGTCTCCATCGTGCTCTTCTCCGTCGGTGGCATGTTCGCCATCTACGAGGGCTACGAGAAGATCAAGCACCCGCACGAGATCGAGGCCTGGTACTGGCCGGTCGGGGTCCTGATCTTCGCGATCATCGCCGAGACGTTCTCGTTCCGCACCGCCATCAAGGAGTCCAACGCGATCCGCGGCGGCCTGTCCTGGAAGGAGTTCGTCCGCCGGGCGAAGGCCCCTGAGCTCCCGGTCGTCCTCCTGGAGGACCTCGGCGCCCTCGTCGGCCTGATCCTCGCCCTCGGCGGCGTCAGCGTGGCGCTCGCCACCGGCGACGGCATCTGGGACGGCATCGGCACCCTCTGCATCGGTGTGCTGCTCATCGTGATCGCGATCGTCCTCGCCGCCGAGACCAAGTCGCTGCTGCTCGGCGAGGCCGCCGGCGTGGACGAGGTGAAGCGGATCGAGGAGGCGGTCGTCGACGGCGAGACCGTCACCCGCCTCATCCACATGCGCACGCTCCACCTCGGCCCCGAGGAACTCCTCGTCGCCGCCAAGATCGCCGTCCAGCACGACGACACGGCCACCGAGGTGGCCGCCGCCATCAACGCGGCGGAGGAGCGCATCCGCGCCGCCGTCCCCATCGCCCGGGTCATCTACCTGGAGCCGGACATCTACAGCGAGTCCGCCGCGTCCGCCGGCCTGAACCCCGCGAAGTCCCCGGGCGGCGACGGCCACTGATCCACCGGGCCCGAGGCCACCACGGCCTCGGGCCCTCTCCGCCTGTACGGCTCCGCTGTCCGTTCCGCTGCCCGCCGCCGCTGTACGGATCCGAGCCGCCTGACACCCTCCGGAGCCGGTGTCGAGGCGTGATCCGGCCGAATCCCGGGCCTTGGCGGACTGTGGGTCGCCGCGCCGATCGGTGTAGATTCGTGACCAGCCAGACGTCGCTGCTGATGGCGGTCGGGCGGTCCGCAACGGACCGGCCGAGGGAGAGAGGGCCTCCGACGACTGCACCGCGGAAGTACCGGGCATTCGTATGCCCGCGTGCCCCGAGCTGCGGTGTCAGGCGCTTCAACCGACCCTCGAACCCGATCCACGAGGAGCAGCCCAGTCATGACGACTGTCGCCAACCAGCAGGACTTCAAGGTCGCCGACCTGTCCCTTGCCGCCTTCGGCCGCAAGGAGATCACCCTCGCCGAGCACGAGATGCCCGGTCTGATGTCCATCCGCCGCGAGTACGCGGAGCAGCAGCCGCTGGCCGGCGCCCGGATCACCGGCTCGCTGCACATGACCGTGCAGACGGCCGTCCTCATCGAGACCCTGGTCGCCCTCGGCGCCGAGGTCCGCTGGGCCTCCTGCAACATCTTCTCCACCCAGGACCACGCCGCCGCGGCCATCGCCGTCGGCCCGAACGGCACCCCCGAGGCCCCCGCCGGCGTCCCGGTCTTCGCCTGGAAGGGCGAGACCCTGGAGGAGTACTGGTGGTGCACGGAGCAGGCCCTGACCTGGCCGAACACCCCCACCGGCGGCCCGAACATGATCCTGGACGACGGCGGTGACGCCACCCTCCTCGTCCACAAGGGCGTCGAGTTCGAGAAGGCCGGCTCCGCCCCGGACCCGTCCACCGCGGACAGCGAGGAGTACGGCCACATCCTCCGTCTCCTCAACCGCACCCTCGGCGAGAACCCGCAGAAGTGGACCCAGCTCGCGTCCGAGATCCGGGGCGTGACGGAGGAGACCACGACCGGTGTCCACCGCCTGTACGAGATGCAGCAGGCCGGCACCCTCCTCTTCCCGGCGATCAATGTGAACGACGCCGTGACGAAGTCGAAATTCGACAACAAGTACGGCTGCCGTCACTCGCTGATCGACGGCATCAACCGGGCCACCGACGTCCTGATCGGTGGCAAGGTCGCGGTCGTCTTCGGTTACGGCGATGTGGGCAAGGGCTGCGCCGAGTCCCTCCGCGGCCAGGGCGCGCGGGTGATCATCACGGAGATCGACCCGATCTGCGCGCTGCAGGCGGCGATGGACGGCTATCAGGTCGCGACGCTGGACGACGTGGTCGAGACGGCGGACATCTTCATCACGACGACCGGCAACAAGGACATCATCATGGCGTCGGACATCGCCAGGATGAAGCACCAGGCCATCGTGGGGAACATCGGTCACTTCGACAACGAGATCGACATGGCGGGCCTGGCGCAGATCCCGGGCATCGTGAAGGACGAGGTCAAGCCGCAGGTCCACACCTGGACCTTCCCGGACGGCAAGGTCGTCATCGTGCTGTCCGAGGGCCGGCTGCTGAACCTGGGCAACGCGACCGGGCACCCGTCCTTCGTGATGTCGAACTCGTTCGCGGACCAGACGCTGGCGCAGATCGAGCTGTTCACCAAGCCGGAGCAGTACCCGACCGACGTCTACGTGCTGCCCAAGCACCTGGACGAGAAGGTCGCCCGGCTCCACCTCGACGCGCTGGGCGTGAAGCTCACGACGCTGCGCCCGGAGCAGGCCGCCTACATCGGGGTCCCGGTCGAGGGCCCGTACAAGCCGGACCACTACCGCTACTGATGCCGAGACGGACGGCGCCCGTGCACTGACGCACAACCGTCCCCCGCACCCGTAGAGGAACCAGGCAGGCCCCCGCACCCCCGTGCCGGGGGCCTGCCTCGTCCGCCACCGGGCGTCCCGGGCCCGTACCCGGACCTACCGCCCCAGAGAGCACCCCGAGGACCCATGCCCCGCGGCCGCTATTCGCTCCATGATCCGCACGATCACACCCCCCTCGGTGAAGAGCACTTCAACTGCGCGCCCGGCCCCTCCGGCTGGCGCTACGTCTCCCAGACCACCACCCCCTCCGGCGAACACGCCGGCTCCGTCGACCTGGCCATCGACGACCTCGGCCGCCCCATCCGCCTCGAACTCCACGCCGCGAGCTGGCAGGTCCGCGGCGCCGCCCTCGACGGCGTCACCTGGGTCCGTACCGACCCCACCGGCACCCAGGCCACCGAAGGCAATGTGCGCGCCCACGCCTTCACCGGCACATCCCCGGCGTTCCTCGTAGCCCTCACGCGACTCCTGCGTCTCACCCCCGCTTCCCCCGCGACCCGTGTCCGGCTCGTCGCCTTCACGGACCCGGTGCTCGCCCCCCTCACGATCGACCAGTCCTGGGCCCTGGTGAAGAGTGAAGCGCACACCACTGACAACGGCCCTCTGCTCGTGGACGAGTACCAGGTCAACGCCCTGGACACGGGGGAGCAGCACACCGTCCACATCACCGGCGACGTGGTGCTCTCCGCCCCCGGCATCGAACTCGAGGCCCTCGAAACTCCGCCGTCCGTCTTCCCCTGACCCCCGGCCGTCTGCCGGGGTCACGCTGGAGGAGCGAACCCCGTCCGCTTCGCCGCGGCCGGCGTCGTCGCCTCGCTCGGCACCGCAGGGGCGGCAGCCGTCGTCCGTCGAACCGTCGCGGCGCCGGGTGCCGCGGACCCGGGAGCCGCCTCGGGCGCGCCACGCTCCGCGGAGGCGAAGGCCCGCCGCGTGTCCCGCGCCTGCCGCTCACCCACCACGGCCGCGAGGTACTCCGCCGCGGGCACCCCCGGCGGCGGAGGCGTCCCCGTCCGCGCCACCAGCTCGTCGGCGAGCCGCTCCGCGAGCCGTCGCCCAACGGCGGGGTCCAGCTGCCGCATCCGCGTCAGGCACTGCCGTATCTCCAGCCACAGCGCGTCCGGCACGGCTGACAGATCCAGTCCCGAGAACCGCCCCACCAGCCACGGCGGTGGAGGAGGAACGGCGGCGGTCCGAGCCGCCGGCACCCGTTCCCGTACGACCAGCGTCCCGGCGAAGACATCCCCGATCCGCCGCCCGCGCTCCGACACCAGCGAAGCGATACACGCGACCACCCCGAAGGTCATGAGGATCTCCACGACCCCGATCGCCCCCCGCACCAGGGCGTGCCGGAACCGGATCGGCCCGCCGTCGTCCCGCACCACCCGCAGCCCGCACGCCATCTTCCCGAGCGAGCGTCCGTGCGACAGCGTCTCCACCGCGATCGGCGCACCGACCAGCACCAGCACGAAAGAGGCGATGGCCAGGGCGGTCTGCGCGGCTTCGTCGAGCGACGCCGTGGCCGCCGCGAGCCCGATTGTGATCAGCAGATAGGCCGCCCACACCACCAGCAGATCGATGAACAGCGCCAGCGCCCGGCTGGGCAGCCGAGCGGGCCGCAACCCCAGTACGACGGCGTCCCCCGTCACAACCCCGCTCACGACGCCCACCCTTCTCCGACCTTCCCCGACCCCTCTGTACGACAGTCTGCCAAGCTGACCAGCAGCGCGCCGCAGTAGTACGGACCCGTACGCACCAGTGCCTGGAGCAGTAGCCGATCATGGACATCGACGTCTACGTCACCGCCCACCGCGCCGAGTGGGACCGCCTCGACCACCTCCTGCGCCGGGGCGGCAAGCTCAGCGGCGCCGAGGCCGACGAACTCGTCTCCCTCTACCAGCGCACGGCGACCCACCTCTCGCTGATCCAGACCAGCGCCCCGGACCCCATGCTCACGGCGCGCCTCACCCAGCTCGTCGCCCGGGCCCGCGCCACCGTCACGGGCACCCGCCGCTCCTCCTGGCGCGACGCCGCCGGCTTCCTGACGGCCGGCTTTCCGGCGGCCGTCTACCGGTCCCGTCACTGGTGGGTCCCGACCGCGGTCCTCTCCACCCTCCTCGCGGCGATCATCGGCTGGTGGATCGGTACGCACCCGGAGGTCCGGTCCGCGATCGGCGCCCCCACCGAACTGCGCGAGATGACCCGCCCCGGTGGCCAGTACGAGACGTACTACTCGAGCCACCCGGCGGCCTCCTTCGCCGCCCAGGTCTGGACGAACAACGCCCAGGCCGCCGCCCTGTGCCTGGTTCTCGGCGCGTTCCTCTGCGTCCCGGTGCTCTGGATCCTCTTCCTCAACATGCTGAACCTCGGTGTCGGCATCGGACTGATGTCCTCAGCGGGCCGTCTCGACGTCTTCCTCGGCCTGGTCCTCCCGCACGGCCTCCTGGAACTGACCGCCGTCTTCGTCGCCGCAGGCACCGGCCTCCGTCTCGGCTGGACCCTCATCGACCCCGGCCCCGTGACACGTCGGGCGGCCCTCGCCCAGCAGGGCCGAGCGGCCGTGGGCATGGCCATCGGCCTGGCCCTGGTTCTCTTCGTCTCGGGCCTGATCGAAGGCTTCGTCACCCCCTCCGGCCTGCCCACCTGGGCGCGCATCACGATCGGCATCGCCGCCGAGCTGGCCTTCCTGGCCTACGTCTACGTCCTCGGCGGCCGAGCCGCCCGCGCCGGCGACACGGGCGACGTCGAGGAGCCCGACCGCAGCGCCGCCCTCCCGACCGCCGCCTGATGTGCGTACGACCCCGCTGACCTGCTAGTCTCCTCATCGCCCGCAAAAACCGTTGACACGGTGGCTGTGGGGAGGTAGATTCAACTGGTTGCCGGGGACTGGACAGTCCAGCGGTGACGAGCTAAGATCTCTCTCGCTCCGATAGAGAACCTCGAGTTCCACGGAGCCAACCCGATTCCTTATTCGAATCGTGAAGCCGATTAGGTCGGCCGAAATGAATCTGATAAAGTCGGAACCGCCGGAAAGGGAAACGCGAAAGCGAAGAACAGACCGGCAGCCCGCTCCAGCGGGTGGCGGAAACGGAAAACGGATCTGCTAAGCTGGAAACACG
>NZ_BMTO01000019.1:61407-143335 GCF_014649715.1 Streptomyces lateritius | reverse complement strand
GATCGGCGTAGACGGCTACGCTCGCGATTCCGGCATCCCGGCACGCCCGGGCGACGCGGACAGCGATTTCGCCACGGTTGGCGATGAGCACCTTGCGCACGATGAACGTCTCCCCTGACTCGCTCGGAGTCACCAGAGTGTTCGGTGGCCGCTCATACGTTCAACAGGCCCGGCTACAGGACTCAGTCCAAATTCGCAGGACCCGTGCAGCTGTGTCGGAAGAAGTGAAGAGAATGGTCAGACGCCCGTCAATCGACCGGTCCCGGCCATACCTGCGAGGTAATCCGGGTGCGGCCACCGTGAAGGCCGCCGCACCCGTCAGGGGAACAGGTTCAGGCGGCCTGAACCAGTTCTCGGTACCATCCGCGCATTCTCGGGAAATCCTCTTCGAACGCGGGACCCGGAACCCGCTTCAGATCGGCCCACAACGGCGCGCTGTCGTACCAGTGGTCGGTCGCCAGCATGTCGATTCCGTGCCTCGCCCAGCCCTCGCCGGCCAGGCGCTCACGCGCCTGCGCCACCGTCAGCTCGCCCCGGGCGCGCGGCAGCGCCGCACAGGCCGCGACCGCGCGCAGCAGCATGGCGGCGCTCACCGGCCGCGGGTGCGCGGCGTGGTAGACGGACGCCGTGAGGCTGCCCGCCGGGGCGAACCCCACCCCCAGCAGGAGCTGCGCCAGCTCCGGCGCGGCGATGGCGGACATCCGGCTGCGCCACCCCTCGGCGCCGCCCTGCAACGCCCGCAGGAGCCGTACGAGTCCGGGGACGACCCATGTGTCGCCCTCTCCGTACACCAGATGGGGGCGCAGGACGATCCCGCCCGCGGCGAGCACGGCGTCCTCGGCGGCCGCCCGGGTCCGGGAGGTCGGCGACCCCGGACGGCGGGTGAGCTGCTCGGGGCGGGCGCCCCGGAAGACCCCGCGTCCGTACACGGAGGCCGTACTGAGATACACGATGCGGGACACCCCGGCCCGCTGCGCCTCCGCCACGAGTGCGGCGGTCCCCCGGGCGTTGACAGCTTCGTTGGCGTCGGCGCTCCCTCCGATCTGCGAGGCGCAGTGGAGCAGGACGTCCATCCCCTCGCAGGCCCCCCGCAGGGTTTCGGGGCGGGTGAGATCGGCCCGGACGACCCGGGCGGCGGCCGCTCCGTGGGGGGCGAGCGGCCGGCGGTGCGACATCAGAGTGAGATCCGTACCCTGCCGCGCCGCCTCGCGGACGACATGGCTGCCGATGAACCCCGAGGCGCCGGTGATGATGGTGGCGAACAAGCGACACTCCCCTGTCGGAGGCTGATGGGCTCAACAGCCACGGGGTCTGAGGACGAGGTCGGCTCCGAAGACGTTCTGGCCCTGCTGCTCCCCGCGGACCGTGACCGGCACGTCGCCGGACGCGTCGGGCGCGCCCACCGTCGCCTCTATTCGGCAGGGCGCGTCCAGCTCCGCGTACCGCGTGAAGGTGCTGTCGAGTGCGACGACGAGCGCGTCGGGCAGACCGGTGGAGGCGTGCGCGGCCTGCCGGGCCGCCTCCAGAAGCACCATGCCGGGGACGTGGTCGACCGGGTGGTCGAAGAAGATCGGGTGCGCGGTGTCGACCCGGAGCTCCCAGGCGTGCCGATCCTCATCTCCCGTCATCTCCGAGGCCGAGGGCTCCGCGAGGACGACGTGTCCGACATCGGTACGCCCCACCCGCGCCGCATCGATCGGGCGGCCGACGGCGCGGTCGGTGCTGGTGGGACGGTCGCCGCGCAGGCGGCGGTGGACGGTGCCGCTGGTGCAGCTGAAGGCCGCCCCGGCGGTGGCCAGGGCCATCCCGTCGACCTTGACGGTGACGTCGTACCGCATGCCGCCCAGGGTCTTGCCGCGGCGGACGACGTCCCGGCACACCGTGTGCAGCTCGACCTCGGTGGGAGCGGCGCCGGCCACCAGCAGCTCCTCGGTGGTGGCGAAGGACATGTTCCACATCAGGAAGTGGTGGCCGAAGGGGACCCCGTACTCGGCGTGCGACAGCAGGGACCCGATCTGGCGGACCGACTCGATCAGGAGCATCGGGTCCTGGTAGCCGCCGGCCTGGGAGAAGAGGGAGTGCCCGCGCGGCCACTGGGCCTGGACGACGAAGACGTCGGACCGACCGTCCGGGAAGACGTCGGCCTGACCGTCCTGGATGCCGGGGACCGCCTCCCAGCCGGTGAGCAACACTTCGGAGACAGCGGCACGGTGGACGTACTGGCGCGGGACGGTCGTGGTGAGACCCGGACGCCCGGCGGCGAAGCCCGGAGCAAGGACGCTGTTCGTGCGAGGCTCGTGCTGCGCGGAGGCAAGAGACGGCATGCGTGGCACTCCTGATCTGTTCTGGACAGGGGTGAGCAGCCGGACGCCGGCAGCCACCCCCGTGGCCGACGATCTGTTGCGGGTCCCAAGATACAGACAAGTCGGTTCGTAAAATCAAGTAAAGGTTTGGTCTGCACGCGGGCCGGATCAGATGCATCGCACACACACCCCGTGACCTCACAGTGACCAGACCGGACGGGAGAGTCTGGTGGAAAGCGGGGCGAAGTGGAGCGTACCGACCGGCCCATCCAAGATTCGGCCACCACGAGGCTGTTCTTGACTTTCCGTCAAGAAAACCAACAGACCTGCCTGGTTCCCCGTACTGAGCAGGCATCTTCACCCTCCGACCATCGAGCGAGGAGGCGCGACGACACGCAGACAATTCCCGGGCAAAACAGCGATCACCGCAGGTGAATGACGTCCGATCCGCACCAACACCACGGCGCTCATTGTCCGTTGACAATCAGACAAGTCTGTTTGCTATCTTCGGCAGGCACGAGCAGCCAGCAGTCAGCAGTCCGTGATGCCACGCCCGTGCCTCAGGAGGAGCAGATGAACCGGCAGGCCTCAGATCTACTCGACCCCAGGACAGAGCAGCATCACCCCTTCACCACCCCGCCGCAGCCGCACCGCGGCGCGGCCCCGCCCCCGCCCCCGCCCACCACCGGCGAGCGCCAGGTCCTGCGGGTCCTGGTCGTCGAGAGCGAGACCCGCGCCGCCGACGCACTGGTCCAGGGCCTGCTCCGGCAGGGGTACCGGGCCGAGAGCGTGGCCACGGGCGGCAAGGCGCTCCAGCTCCACCAGCAGGCGGACCTGATCCTGCTCGACCTCGACCTGCCCGATCTGGACGGACTCGAGGTCTGCCGCAGCGTGCGGTCGGTCAGCGACACCCCGATCATCGCGGTGACGGGACGCGGCAGCGAGCTGGACCGCGTCCTCGGCCTCCAGGCCGGCTCGGACGACTACATGGTCAAGCCGTACGGCTTCCGCGAACTGCTGGCCCGGATCGAGGCGGTGATGCGCCGGGCCCGGCCCCGGCAGACGGTCACCCGGATCATCGACCACGGCCCGCTGCGCATCGACGCGACCACCCGCGAGGCCACGCTGGACGGCCGGCCGGTCGACCTCACGCGCAAGGAGTTCGATCTGCTGCACCTGCTCGCCTCGCAGCCCGGGGCCGTGATCTCACGGCGTCAGCTGATGACGCAGGTCTGGGACGACACCTGGTCGCACCGGGGCCGCACCATCGACACGCACGTCAGCAGCCTGCGGGGCAAGCTCGGCTCCAGCAACTGGATCATCACGGTCCGCGGCGTCGGCTTCCGCCTCGGCCACCCCTGACCCGCCCCGCCGCCGAGGCCCCCGCCGGGACCCTCGGCCGGGACACCCCGCCGGGCCGCCGAGGTCTTGCCGGGCCGCCACCCGGCCCGCCCGCTCCGCCCACCCGCTCCCCTTGCCCGCTCGAATCCGGAACGCTTTGCTCCAGGTACTGACGACCATGTCCTGTTGCCCATAGGATGCAGACAAGTCGGTTCGTTTCAAGCGAGTGCAAGGATCCGGGATGGGTAAGCAGGAGCGCGGAGAACGGTCGAGGCTCTCGATCCTGGAGGCCGCGGCCCGGGTGTTCGACGTCCGCGGTTTTGACGCGGCGAGCACCAACGAGATCCTCGCCAGCACCGGACTGACCAGAGGCGCCCTCTACCACCACTTCCCGTCCAAGGAAGCGATCGCCGCCGCGCTGCTGGCCGCGCACAGCGAGGCGCTGGTCATCCCGGAACATCCGGTGAAGCTGCAGTCCGTCATCGACCTCACCCTCGAGTTCGCCTTCCGGCTCCAGCGCGACCCGGTCCTGCGCGCGAGCGTGCGGCTGGCCGTGGAGCAGACGTCCTTCCCCCGCCCGACGACCACACCGTACGAACAGTCCGGCGCGGCCATCCTCGGGCTGCTCCAACAGGCCCGTGAGCAGGGCGAGATCCTGCCCGGCGTGGACCTGAAGGAGGCCACCTCGATCATCATCGGCTCGTTCACCGGTATGCAGGTGATGTCGCAGGTGTACACCAACCGCCGGGACCTGCCGGAGCGCGTCACCGTCATGTGGCGCTTCCTGCTGCCGGGCCTGGCCACCCCGGGCATCCTGAGCCACCTCCGCGTCACGCCGGCACAGAGCCGCAGCGGAGAGCCGGCAGAGCCGGAGCCGACCCCGTTGGCCTCCTAGCCGGTCGCGGCGCGCCGCGACCGGGGGCCGCGGGGCAGACGGTCGCGGAAGGAGCCCGGGAGCGCTCAGTCCCGACCCGCGGCCGAGGAGGCCCCGGCCCGCTCCACGGGAGCGAAGAGCGGCTCGAGCATGCTCCAGATCCGCTCACTGGTCTCCGGGTCCCACCACCGCCGGTCGGTGTACCCCAGCGACTGCAGGCCGGCGGTGACGACGACGGCCAGGTCGGCGAGCTGAACCCGCTCCGGGGTGTCGGACGCGCCCTCGGCCCACCCTTCCGCCCCGGTTTCCGCCCCCTCCCCCGCCGCCGACGGCGGGGCGATCCGGTCCCGCATCAGGGAGAGCACTTCATCACGCAGCCGCGGCGGTCCGTCCGTACCGTTCTGGCCCAACCTCATGCCGGCGCGGACCAGTTGCTCCTCGGACATCGCCACACCGAGGGCGGTGCTCAGGCGCGCCGGGGCGTCGGCGGCCGGCCCCGCGAACGCGTCCTCGACCAGGGCCGTCGTGCGGGCGCTCGCCTGGGCCCGCACCTCGGCGACCAGCTCGGCGGTGGAGGAGAAGTGGTGATACAGCGCCCCTCGGCTCACCCCGGCGACCCGGCAGATGTTCACCAGACCGGCGTCGGCGAGCTGCCCGTCGGCGATGAGTTCCGCCGTGGCGCGCACGAGGGCCTGGCGCGTCTGCTCGGACCGCTTGTGCATGGGCCTGCGCCTGCCTCTTTCTCGATACGGCTCCAAGGGCAGGGGAGGCCCGTCCGGCGTCTCTGCCCAACCGGAATCATACAACCCTGCCTGTATCCAGGCATAGGCCTGTCACCAAAACCCCTCACCTTCTCCCACTGACACGTACAAACCCTGGGCGCTTTCACCCACTCCGCACGAAGTCTTCCAACATCGCCCGTTACTTGACTTATTGACAATCAGACAAGTCTGTTTGTTATCTTCGGCTCGCCGTCAGCGGCACAGCACCCGTAGCGTCCGAGGAGTTCCGATGAACAGCTCGACCGTCACCGTCATGGGAAGCGACTTCCGCGAGGCCCTGCACGCAGGATTGCTGCGCGCCGCCCCCCGCATGACGCAGCCGCGCACCGACGACCCCCGCCACCCGTCGGCGCCTCCCGGCGCCCGGAGGACCGCCGACTCGGCGACCGCCGGCCCCGTGCTGTGGACCTGGGAGACCGAGGCGATCCTGGAACGCTTCGAGGAACGGCTGCCGTCGGCTCTGCTCCCCGCCGAGGCGGAGGTGCCCGAACTACGCGCCACGCTCGTCGCGTTCGCCCGCGCGGTCCTCCTGCGGGTGGGAGAGCTGGACCGCCCGGACACGACCGCCGCCGCCACCCCACCGTGCGAACCCTTCGCCGCGGCGCCCCACCAACTGGTCGCCGCGGGCTCGCTGCTCTTCGAGTGCGGGCTGCTGCACCTCCTCGAAGGTGGCGCGCCCCGACGCGCGGCGACCCTCGCCCAGAAGCTCGGCGACACCCTGCGCGGCGCCGACCGGGACTTCTGGCACGGCGACGACGGACGGGCGGACTGCCGCCGGCTGGCCCGGCAGCTCCACGACGAACTCGGCGGAGCCCTGACGGCGGCCCGGCGCAGCATCGACCTCGCCACCCGGGAACCCCAGGCCGGAGGCCGCCACTTGGCCGACGCCGGCCGTGCCCTCGACGAGGCCTGCCAGGAGACCCGGGCACTGGTCCACGACCTCCGCCACCGCGCCCGGCACCCCACCCTGCGCGAAGCCCTCGACGGCTTCCTCGCCGGCGCCCGCCCGACGGCCCGCGTGTCCGTCCGCATGACCGGCAACGAGGCGCAGGTACCCGAACGCCACCGCCAGGAGGTCTTCTTCGTCCTCCGCGAGGCCCTGCGCAACAGCCTCCAGCACGCCACCCCCGAGCACATCGAGGTCCGTGTGCGCACCACTCGCCGCTGGCTCTACGCCAAGGTGGAGAACACCGGCCCCACCCCCGCCCCGGCCCCGCCCGGCAACGGCCTGCGCTCCATGGCCGAACGCATGGAGGACCTCGGCGGCCGCCTGCGCGTCTCCACCCCCGACACGGGCGGCACCCGCGTGGAGATCCACCTCCCCCTCCCCTCCCGCCGCTGACCCCGACGCGACAGGCGGCGGACGGATCAGGAATGAAGAAGCACCACCCACCGGGCCGCCGCTAACGTCACGGCCATGGACATCACCATTCACACGGTCTCCCTCCCGCACGACGACCCGGACGCGTCCGTGGCCTTCTACCGCGACGCCCTCGGCTTCGAGGTCCGCAGCGACGTCGGCCAGGGCAAGATGCGCTGGATCACGGTCGGCCCCGTCGACCAGCCCGGCACCTCCATCCTCCTGGCGCCCCCGGCCGCCGACCCCGGCATCACCGAGGACGAGCGCCGCACCATCGTCGAGATGATGGCCAAGGGAACGTACGGCTGGATCCTGCTGGCCACCCGGGACCTCGACAACACCTTCGCGAAGGTCCAGGCAGGCGACGCCGAGGTCGTCCAGGAGCCGACGGAGCAGCCGTACGGCATCCGGGACTGCGCCTTCCGCGACCCCGCCGGCAACCTGATCCGTATCCAAGAACTCCGCTGAACCGACGGGAGCCCCCTATGTGTCACCCCGGGTGGACACGCGCCCTCACGGCGGCGCAGCACCTGAGCGACCTCGCACGCCTGCGCCGCGTCCGCGACCGGATCGACCGCGAGTACGCGCTCCCGCTGAACGTCGAGGCGCTCGCCCGCGAGGCGGACATGCCGCCCGCGCACCTGACCAAGCAGTTCCACCTCGCCTACGGCGCCTCGCCGTACACGTATCTGACGGCACGTCGCGTCGAGCGCGCGGCGAGGCTGCTCCGAAGCGGCGACCTCACCCTCACCGAGGTCGCTTCGGCGGTCGGCTGCTCGTCCCCGGACACCTTCGCCACCCGCTTCACCGAGCTGGTCGGCATGCCGCCCGCCGCCTACCGGTGCCACGCGGCGGAACAGGTGCCCGGAACGGTCAGGAATCGAGAAGCCCCGGCGGCCGTGCCGCACCTAGCGTGAAGCACATGACCTCCTTCGACTCCGTCACCCTCGAGGTGGACGACCCGACGGCCGCCCACCGCTTCTACACCGCCTTCGGTCTGGACACGCAGGTCCGCCTGCGTGCCTCTGAGGCCCCGACGGCCGGCTTCCGCGGGTTCGCGCTGTCGCTCACGGCCTCCCAGCCGGCCGACGTCGACGCCCTCGTCGACGCCGCCCTCCACGCCGGCGCCACGCCGCTGAAGCCCGCCTCGAAGTCGTTCTGGGGTTACGGCGGCGTCGTACAGGCCCCGGACGGAACGATCTGGAAGGTCGCCACGTCGACGAGGAAGAACACCGGCGCGGCCACCCGGCGGTTCGACGAGATCGTCCTCCTCCTGGGCGCCGCGGACGTGGCGGCGAGCAAGGAGTTCTACGTCGGCCGCGGCCTGCCCGTGGCGAGGAGCTTCGGCCGCAAGTACGTCGAGTTCGCCACCCCGTCGTCCCCCGTCAAGCTGGCCCTGTACGGCCGCCGCGCTCTCGCCAAGGACCTCGGCGTCCCCGAGGACGGCACCGGCTCCCACCGCCTCACCCTCGCCGGCCCCACCGGCCCCTTCACCGACCCGGACGGCTTCGTCTGGGAAACCCACGCCTGAGAGGAACCACCACATGAGCGCCGACACGACCGACAAGAAGTACGACGGATTCACGGACGGTGAACGCGACGCGATGAAGGAGCGTGCCAAGGAGCTGAAGGCATCCACGCGCCGCAGCCCCCGCGCGCCGAAGGCGGACACGGAGAGCGAGGTACTCGCGAAGATCGCCGAGATGCCGGAGCCGGACCGCGTCCTCGCCGAACGCGTCCACGCCCTCGTCAGGACCGCCGCCCCGGACCTCACCCCGAAGCTCTGGTACGGCATGCCCGCCTACGCCATGAACGGCAAGGTCCTCTGCTTCTTCCAGAGCGCCCAGAAGTTCAAGTCCAGATACGCCACCCTCGGCTTCAGCGACCCGGCGAACCTCGACGAAGGCACCATGTGGCCGACCGCCTACGCCCTGACGGACCTGACCCCGGCCGACGAGTCCCTGATCACCACCCTCCTCAAGAGGGCGACGACCTGACCCCACCCGCCTCCCCCTGAAGGGGTGCGCGCCCGCGCACCCTGATCCGCTACGCTGTCAGCGGTCACGCCTTCGTAGCTCAGGGGATAGAGCACCGCTCTCCTAAAGCGGGTGTCGCAGGTTCGAATCCTGCCGGGGGCACAAGAGCAGAGGACCCCTACCGATCTCGGTAGGGGTCCTCTGCCATCCACGGCTGACATCAACGCCAGCGGTCAGGGACGCCCGGGCCGCCTCTTGAGCAGCCGGTCCATGTGACTGATCGCCTCGCGCTGTGTGTCCTGGACGACGTGCGTTTACACGTCCACGGTGACGCCGCACGCCAGATCGAGTGCTTCCTGGAAGCCCCGGCAAGGTGCGTAGCGCTCACCACAGAGGCGCTCGCAGCTCCCGGGCACGAGCGCGGTAAGAGTTTCCCTACTTCATCAAGGCACCCGCCGCGCACGGCGCGGCGCGCGCGGCCCGGCGCCCGGGCCTGCGCTCCTGTCTCCGCCCCGCTCCAGCCCGCCCGCCGACCGCACGCCTGACAGCTTGGGTTGATGGGCGACGACCCACGATGCGGCCGAGGCGGTACGCGAGTGCGGCTTAAGACGATGCCTCCGGCGGGGGCGCTCAAGCTCCGGGATGGAGGGGGCCCCGTGGGCGAGTGGCCGGCCGGGGGTGCTGAGGTGGGGGACTCCCATCCCGTCTGCCGTCGAGCCAGGCAGAGCCGAACAGACACGGCACCAGGCGTCCAGGTCGTTCGTACAGTGGCGCGCTCCACCTGGACGCCCGGCACCGCGCCTGCTCCACGGAGTGTGGGTCGACGGCAGACGGGATGGGAGTTAGGGAGGGGTGCGTGGTGGGCTGGAGACAGGGAGCCCTTACGGCGGCGGCTTCAAATTGAGCTGAGACGACGCCGTGTCACGAGAGAATTCCAACCAGTATCCCTTGAAGGATGCCGGCGTCCGCACGACGAGTCGGTGGAATCCATTGCCCATCGGCACGACTTCGACCAGGCGAGCATCGGCAATAGAACTCGCACCGACAGGTGCAGTGAACTGCGCCTCGGGATCCGCGCGGATAGCCTCCTGCAGCGAGTGAGCAACCCGCTCAACAGCAATATTCAGTAGGAGCTCAACGTCTCCCATGAGATCTACTTCGTAGGCACACCAGTCCACGACGGAATCGATCGGACCAGGGCTAGACGCAGCTTGAGCAGCCTGATTCAGCCCTTTAGTGTCAATCCCTAAAACATTCTCGATTGTCCCTTGAGGGTGTAGCCACATTCCATGATCGCGCCAAATCGCCAGAAGCTTTTCCTTGCGTACGGGATGCGCAGTCTCCGCAGGAATTGAGTGAGCCAACCAGTTGGCCCTATCTTTAGGGCTTGAGGAGATTCCTGCTCTCGTCATTTCGGCAATCAAGGGTTTGAGGATTTCAGAAGTCTTGGGAGGCTCTTGAATCAACTCACCCCTGTACCTGCGGGTGACTTCCGGGTATGAATCCATCACTCTCTGCACGCTACTTTCAAGGCAAGCATCCAGGTCTGCAACGGCTCGAACATCGACACCGAGGGTGTGGGCGATCTCAAACCAGAGTGCCACTTCGACGCTTCCCCCACAAAGGACAAGGTCCGTTTGCGCCACGACCTCTGAATCCTTCGTTCGCTCGAGAGATGCAGAGAGAGCGGCGATATCATGAACGCCTTCAACTAGTACGGGACGTGGGGAGAAGACGAGCTGGCTCACCAGGTCAGGGTTCTTCCGAAGAGTGGCAGCCACTTGGTCGCGACGCCTCTCGGTCTCCTCTCCTCGCTGTCGATCGAAAAGCGCACAGGAGAGTGAAGCGGGGCGCCGTCCAGCCTGGAAGTGCCAAATTCCTCCCAGGTCGTCCGTTTCCCGAATTCGGAGAAGCGACGGCTCGTGCGTGATAATCAACGCATGCCTATTTCGTTCGATGCATTCTTTCCGTAGCTCGGCCAACCATAGGCGAGCCATTGATGGATGCAGGTGCAACTCGGGCTCGTCTACCATCAAGAGGGACCAGTCATCGCGGTAGGAGGCCGCGAGCAAAATCACTAGCTCGCGCAGGCCATGCCCCTCGTCGCGAAACAGGGAATATTCTACGCCTCCAACAAGGACATACGGATCCAGATAGCCCGAGCTTTCCCTGAGCTGAATAGTTCGACCCAGCGCCCTTTTCAAAAAGGCAGCCACCTTCAGCCAGACGTCAGGCTGCTCCCGAAGTGAATAGAGTTCCTCGGTGGCGAAATGCCTATCGCGTGCGATCTGTTTCATCTGAGTGCGATCGCTCTCGCCGAGCGGAATTCCCTTGAAATCAACCGGATTCGCCCCCCAGGTGTAGCTATGGAAGGACATCAGGCTGACTAGCCTATCTGTATCAAGTAGCCTGCTATCGGTAACCTTACGTGTAAGCGCCTTCGCCGCTCTCGACTTTCCGCTTCCGTTTCTGCCGACGAAGAATGTTAAGGGATGGCTCCACTCGGGGATCTCGAGGTAGGGATCAGGCTGGTCCTTGGCCTGCTGAGGGAATACCTCACTGTAATCAATTCGGACTGGCGGGAGCGAGCTCGGCGAGTTGGTCATTTTCTCATCGTGCCAGCTGCGCTAGGGCATCGTCCTCGGAACGTTGAGAGTTGCGCCGGAGTCAACGTCAGCCGCCACGAGGTGCGAGCAGGCATCGCTCTCAAGGGGCCTGTGCCCAGTGGCTAACTCCGTGACAACCGCGACGCGTAGCCGCGAACAACCGTGCACTTCAGCGAACCATCCGCGCTGGTGAGGAGAGTGGCGGCCCGATGGCGACGAGCGTCCCAAGTTGCTTAGGGACGGCATCCTGCCCAGTTGCGGTACCGCATCTGTGTACCGCAACCACAGCTAGCGCTCCTGTCCGTCGGCGCCCCTTCGCGACTCTTCGACGGCCGGTATGATCGCCGCTGACCGTTCCGGCTAGAGCTACGTATCAGACTGACCGTGCCAGATCCATGCCAGATCGAGCGGTGAGCTGCGGTCAATCAGGGCGTGCGACGGTGCGGATACCCGGTAGCAGACCCAGGCGCCTTGGACGTCTGGTGACCAGCGAGAACGTCTCCGCGATCGGCTCCAGGCTTACAAGGCAGTGGTCACGGGCTTCTGTCGCTGTAAGGATCTGTATATGGACGAGTACGTGTGGCCTACGGGTCCCAACGTGCCAGCACCGCATGCAACTCGGCGGAGCTGGGCGGCAACCGTTGAGGCTCTGCCCGTCGGCTCCCGAGTCACCGGGGAAGTCTGCGGGCGCCAGCGCTTCGGGGTCTTCATCCTCCTCGACGGCTTCCCGGAGGCCATGGCACTGGCCGAGATCATTGCGATGCCGCCCGGGGCCGAGCTGCCGACCATCGGGGCTCGCACCGAGGGCGAGGTCATCTCGCACGTCGAGCACAACCATCAGGTGAGGGTGAAGCTCGACGAGTGGACGACGTCTGGTGCGCTCGGCGCCGGTAACGGGTGATGCAAAAGGAAACAGTTCCCACCTGCCCCCTGTGCGACAGGCTGCTGAAGGCCGGCGCGTTTGTTCTGTGCCGACGGGACGATGACGACAGACACACCTGCCGTGTGGTCTGGGGCTGTTCCGAGCAGCACGTCTGGTGGAAGTGGGCCGACCGCCCTAGCGGCCCCTGGAGCTCTGCCCCCATCCGGACCTGTTCAGCGCATGACATGCCGGTCGGTGTCAGCATGCCGGCTGACTCACTGATGGACCGTGGCCTATTCGTGGACTGGAAAGGCGACGGAAGGACCTCCGAGGTCCCTGAGCTGCTGAAAGAAGAGAGGCACACGCGCCCTCCGGAGCGGTGTGCGCAGGCGCTACAGAGGGGCCTCGGATTGTGTCCGGGCCCCTCTGTCTTTGGGTGCGCGTCAGCGCTAGCCCAAGGCAGCCGCCGGCAGCCGTGGGCCTTCATTGCCGTCGCGTGTGCTGACGTCTGGTGCTGACAGGCGGTGGCCGCGGCTTGTTGCTACGCGGAGCGTGTCCTTGAGGGCATCTGTCAGGTCCGCTGTCAGGCGTCGAAGCTCATCCGGGTCGGTCCTCTCGTCGTTGAGGACTTCCAGCACATGTGCCACGAGGTCGGCCGCCAGGCCGAGTTGGATCGCTTCGGTGTTGTCGGCCAGGCGGGACAGGTGACTGGTGCTGTTGTCGGTGCTCAGGTAGCAGGGCTTGCCGTCGTGGCCCGTCCAGGGGAGGAGGCGCAGCTCGTTCTGGGGCGTCATCCCTCGGCCCTTCTGCCTTCGGTCGTGTGGTGGGTGGTGAAGCGTGCGTCGGCGCGGTCGCCGGGGAGGATCAGGAGGGCGGCCTCGACGACGCGGCCTGTGGCGTCGGCAGAAACGCGGGTGATCGCGAGGACGGCCAGCGCCGAGCTGATCCGGAGGGTTGAGGCTTCCTCCGGGGTGGGGAGGCGGGCGCTGGCCTTCTCTCGGATCTCCGCGATCCGGAGCCCGAGCTCTGCCGACTTGGGCCAGTGGCAGGACGATTCGGCCGGCGCCAAGTCACGAGGGACGTAGATGCGGGCCAGGCTGTGTGGCGACTCCCTCACGTGGCTGACGCAGAGGTACTCAGTCAGCAGGGTCCGCGATGGCACCTTCAGCAGGGTGCTCAGCGCCCCTTGGGCCCGGAGCTGAGTGGTGCGGACCGTGACGTGGAGAGTCGGAACGATGGGCGTGAGGGCGCCTCCCTCGTACGTGAGTCTCCGGCGGAGGCGGCGGACGAAGTTGCCTTTGCCGTGGTTCTTCTCGATCAGACCCTCGGCCTGGAGGAGCGCGAGGGCGTTGCGCAGCGTCACCGTGCTGACCTCGTAGCGCGCGGCGAGCTGTGGCTCCGACGGGAGGCGTTCGCCGGGCTTGAGGACGCCCGTGGTGATCTGGCTCCGGAGGTCGTCGGCGATGGTGTGGCGGAGTGACAGCACGGGTTGAATCACCACCTTCTAAGGACTCGCACGGCGACGAACCGGGTTCGGGGGTGCATGGTCAGCAGTTCGCCCGACTCGAAGAGGACGCGTTTGGCGCCGCGGGGCAGCTGGAAGAGGTCGGCCACTCGGCAAGGCTGGCCGCCGATCTGGATGACGTCGCCGCGCTGCACATTGGTCGAGGTGATCTCGACGGTGGAGGCCATCGCACCGCTGGGAGTCCATGCGCTCATGAGGCCGCCTCCGTGGGAGTGGTTGAGGCGGCCGGCGCGTGGCAGGAGCAGGCGCATGTCTCGTAGATGACGGGAACGCCGACCGGCGCCGTCACCGGGGACGAGTGCGCGCACTCGTGGTGCGTGCCGATCCGGCACGAAGTCGATCGGTAGGGGGCGGCCTTCGTCTGCTGCATCAGTGGGCCTCCGCCGGCTTGAAGCAGGTGCAGGGGAGGAGTTCCTCGACTGCCAGTACATATGGGCGGACGAGGGCGGTCTCCTCACCCGGAAGGAAGTCCGTGCGGGCCCAGGGCTGCCTTAGCGACGGCGTCGACCAGTCGGCAAGTACGGGGCTGGTGGGCATTAAGGGGGCGCGGTGGCGGGCCTTTCGGGAGTACCGCTCTCTGGTGCGCGCGATGGCGCGGCGGATACGGTTGAACATGCTGATCAGCTCCTATCGCTGATGGCCAGGTCCCCGGACATCGCCCGTCGCGGGGACCGCTTTGTTCACGGCGGCCCATAGAGTTCGGCCGCCCAGGATGGTGGCGAGGAGACCGAAGTGGTCTGCCTGTGCCACGAATCCAGGACCTGCCGCCATGTCTCTGCGGGCAGGGGTTCTGACACCTCCGCTTCGATCGACGTGTGTCTGGCGTGCTCCAGCACGCGGGTGGTGAGTCCGATGGCGGACAACCGTGCGGCGAGGGCCTCCGCGCTTACTTCTGGAGCAGGCACAGGACAGCCTCCGTCACCGGCGATCACTTTGGGTAAAGCTAGTTAACTAGGTTAGAGCTAGTGGACTAGATTTTCCATATACCTGAGCAGCCGCCCTACCTCCGCATCGCCGACGTACTCCGGCGGCGGATCGCGGAGCACGAGTGGACGCCCGGAGACCGGCTGCCCTCTCGGGCCCAGATCGGCCAGGAGTGTGGCGTGGGCGAGAACGTCGTCCGCCGCGCTCAGGAGCTCCTGATCTCCCAGGGCGTACTGGAGGGACGGGCCGGGTCAGGGACGTACGTGGCCGAGCCTCGGCAGCGCGTGCGGATGGTTCGGTCCGCGGCGCGTGAGCAGCCCGATGGGTCCCCGTTCCGCGCGGACATGAAGGCCGTGGGGCGGCACGGGGGTTGGGAGAGCCGGACTGACGCCAAGGTTCCGGCGCCAGCGGAGATCGCGGCGCGCCTCGGCATCACCGAAGGGGACCTGTGCGTCCGGACTATGTATGAGTTCCTCGCCGACGGACGACCCGTGCAGCTGTCCACGAGCTGGGAGCCGTACGACCTCACGGGCGGGACCCTCGTGGTCCTTCCCGAGGGCGGGCCCCACGCCGGAGCTGGTGTTGTGAACCGGATGGCCGAGATCGGCATCACGGTCAGCCACGCCGTAGAGCAGCCGGAGCCGCGGCAGGCGACCGCCGAAGAGGCATCACTCCTCGGCATCCAGAAGGCCGCCCTCGTCACGCACATCCGGCGGACGTACTACAGCGACGAGGGGCGGCCCGTGGAGACGGCGGACATCGTCGTCCCTGCCTCACTGTGCGAGATCGTCTACGAGATTCCGATCGGTCGTTAGCGAGGCCGCCCCTCCCGAAGTCCGTGAGGAGCTCAGACTATGGCCCGAGCGTCGTGCTGTACCGGGCAGGTCCACGGACTGCCCGACGCGCTGGAAGCTTACGGACCGTGATCACTCGCCCCATGGCAGCTCCCACCCAAAGCCGCTCGACCGACCTCCAGGATGCCGGCGCGTTGCAGCCCCTGACCTGACGTCACGTAGGGCGTAAGAGATGTTGCAGCCAGTGATCGGCGAAAGGAGGCTGTGGGGGATGCACCGGATCCCAGCGAGCGCGGACAGAACCGCGCAGGTCGCGGTGCGCGAGGAGAGCATGCGATGCGGATGATGATGAAGGCCCGCATGGACACCCAGATGTCGAACAAGGTGACGAAGGGCGGAGCGATGCCGGACTCGCTGAAGTCCACCATCGAGCGGCTGAAGCCGGAGGCCGCCTACTTCACCCCTGAAGGTGGGCGCTCCATGATCCTCGTGTTCGACATGCAGGACAGCTCTCAGTTGCCCTCCATCGCAGATCCGTTCTTCCAGGAGATGGGCGCGGAGGTCACGTTCGAGCCGGTCATGAACCTCGACGATTTGCAGAAGGGTCTTGCCGCCCTGAAGTAGCGGTACTCGCCTCAGCGACCGCACGCTGATCAGCCTCAGCGGCCTCAGCGATCGCCCCGCGGTGGTTCACATCGAGGGGCAGCCTGACATCCAAGGCTGACATCAACGACGACGGACAGCAGCAGCACCGAGCGATCCGCGGCAGCGACGTTGCCCGCACGACGGCTATGCGTGACGGCTGTCTGATCGAACTCCTAAAGCGGGTGTCGCAGGTTCGAATCCTGCCGGGGGCACAAGAGCAGAGGACCCCTACCGATCTCGGTAGGGGTCCTCTGCCATCCACGGCTGACATCAACGCCAGCGGTCAGGGACGCCCGGGCCGCCTCTTGAGCAGCCGGTCCATGTGACTGATCGCCTCGCGCTGTGTGTCCTGGACGACGTGCGTTTACACGTCCACGGTGACGCCGCACGCCAGATCGAGTGCTTCCTGGAAGCCCCGGCAAGGTGCGTAGCGCTCACCACAGAGGCGCTCGCAGCTCCCGGGCACGAGCGCGGTAAGAGTTTCCCTACTTCATCAAGGCACCCGCCGCGCACGGCGCGGCGCGCGCGGCCCGGCACCCGGGCCTGCGCTCCTGTCTCCGCCCCGCTCCAGCCGCGCGGCCGCCGGCCGCGCGGCTGGAGCGAGCACACTTGCTGCCGGACGGTAGCCCGGGGTGGCTGGGGCCGGTCGGCTCCACGGCTTTAGGCAGCCGCCATGGGGCGAGCCTCGAAGATCGGGGGCCCGCATCGGGCTGTTGCGGGCAGGTCCAGAGACTGCCGTCGCGGGAAGCTTACGGGCCCCGATCTCTCGCCCCATGGCAGCTCCCGCCCAAAGCCGCTCCACCGACCTTCGAACCGCTGGCTCGGGTGTCGGAGGGTGCTGGTAGAACACGTCCATGGTGTACCGATTCACAGCGCACATAGCGTGCGGACTCGATGATCCGGAGCAGGACGACTGCATGCTGGCTGGGCTTGCTGAGTCTGATAACGAAGAAGACTTCTCCATGATGTTCATGTGCGACTTTGGGGAGTCCGACGCGCAGGAGGTTTCCCTTGGCATGGACACCCACTGCCTTGTCACGCCCGACCAAGGAACGGCGTATGGGTGTGTGCGACTGGTAGAGCTGGACGGTGATGTCCTTCGGGTCACCTTGGACCCCACGTCCTTGGCCGAGCTGGGCCTGACCGATCCCGTGGTTGAGGCCGTCCTGTGCGCACCGGAGGCTGACACTGCACGCATGCGCGAGGTGCTCTCACGCATCCTTGCCTACGGCCGACCAGATGCCCGCCCAGTAGTGAGGGCCCTGTAGAGACGAGGACGCCGCGCGGCAGTTGCCCTTGCCGCAGCAACGGTTTGATCGAACTCCTGAAGCGGGTGTCGCAGGTTCGAATTTGCCGGGGGCGCAGGAAGAAGGGCCGGCACATGGGCGCATTTGGCCGGTGCCGGCCCCGCCGGGTGATCGCGGCCGGGTCGCCTCCGTCGGCAGCTCCGGCCCGGGGCTGCGCGCCGGTCTCTGACGGTAGGTTGACGGAGCTGATCAACGCGGAGAGGCCAGGGGGAGGGTACGCGTGAACGAAGACGAGATCAGGCGCGCGGTGGCTCGGGGGATCAGGGACCATCAGAGGTCGCAGCCGAAGCCCAAGGGCATCGTCGACGAGGCGTCCAGCGCCGCGTGCGGCTGCATCGTGATGTTCGTGGTGGCGCTGGTCGTCATGGGGATGGTCGTGGCGTACAACAGCTAGCTGTGATCATCAACGAGGCCTCTTCTTCATGGAGGCGATCACGGCGGTGGCGCCGACGGTCGTGACGAGGCTTCCCGCCATGACCATCAGCACGCCGACCATGAAGAGGCCGCTGGAGTCGTCCGACCAGTCGACGTAGGCGGCGACGGTCAGGCCGGCCGTGACGCCGAGGACCGCGCCTGCGACGTAGCCCCGGGATGCCGCCCAGTACAGCGGCGGCAGCAGGGTCAGCACCAGCCCGATCACCTGCCACGCCTCGTACGGGCCGGTCACCGAACCATCAGGATGCACGTCGCGGTGCTGGTCCCAGCCCAGCCAGGCGGCCCACACCGCTGCCGTCGTCACAGCCAGCACGAGGATCGCGAGCAGCTGGGGAACACGTTTCACAGGTCGTCGAGGCATGGCCCAAGCGTTCCGGCTTCCGCTGTCGCCGGCCAGAGTCCGCGTACTCACCTCTGCGTGAGTTCGGCAACCGCCGGCACGGCGGAGCGGGAGTGCGCCTGAACGGCCTTCAGTGCGTGCTCGGTCGGGGCGGGGCGCTTGGTTTCGGCGTGCCCCGCGTAGAGGGCGGTGTTCGCGGCACCACGAGCGAGAGGGATTCCATGGCAATCGTGATGAACCTCGCGTGGCCGGAGATCACGCCCGAGTCGTACGACGCCTCGCGGGAGCGCGTGCGTTGGGAGGAGGACGTTCCCGACGGGTGTCTGATGCATGTGGGGTGGTTCGGCGACGACGGGTTTCACGCGCTCGACGTCTGGGAGCCGGAGCGGCAGTTCAACCAGTTCATCGCCGACCGGATCGGGCCCGTGGTCAAGGGCGAGCTGGGAGTGGAGAGCGACCCCCAGGTGACGATCTCGACCCTCCGCCGGCGCTTCGTCGCCCCGGGGGTCACCGGCGCCGCCTGAGGGGCCCCTCCATGCCTCCGGCCCGTCAGCGGGCTGGGTGGGCCTCCGGCGTCAGCGGAGTTCGTCCGGGCAGGTCGTGCCTCGGGGGAAGAGTTTGTACGGCGCCGCCAGGCGGTAGGTGCCCGGCTTCGGGGCCACCAGTTCCGTCCATTCGTCGCCCTCCGCGTCCGCCTCCGCCTTCAGCAGGCAGCCGTTCTCGTTGAGGAAGACCTTCGGGAGTTCCGTCTCCGACTCCTCCCGTGCCAGTCGCGAGGCCTCCGTCTCCTCTGGGGGCTCGACCTTGCCGCCGTTCTCATCGAGGAGCGCCAGCCACGGGGAGTACGGGACGCGGATCAGCACCCGACCCGGGGTGTCGACCTCGATCACGACCTCGTTCGCGCCCGCCCGGCGCACCTCGGCCGGCGGGTCGGCCAGCGGGGTCGGGTTGTCCACCTCGTACAGGCGCCAGTTGGCGTCGGACCAGACCTGCTTCAGGTACGGCAGGCCGTCGCCCACCAGCTCCGCCTCCCGTTCCGCGCCCGAGTCGGGTGCTCCGGTCGGCAGGACCACGTAGTGGACGGCCCAGCGGTCGAGCCACTCCTGGTAGTTCGAGGCGTTCAGCGTGTCGTCGTAGAAGAGCGGGTTGCGCTCCATGTCCGCCTGCCGGTTCCAGCCGCGGGCGAGGTTGATGTACGGCGTGAGGGCGGAGGACTCGCGGTGGCTGGAGGCCGGGACGACCTCCACCCGCGCCTTCTCCGCCCCGCGTACCTGCAGCTGGTTGATCAGTGGCGCGACCTCGCGCGCCCAGGACGCGTCCGGGGCGGTGCGGATGACGTCGTCGACGCCCTTGAAGCCGATCCAGAAGTTCAGGCCCGCGAAGGCGAGCACGATCGCGTACCAGCGGCGCGAGCGAGGGGCCGTGAAGGGCAGCGCCGCGAGGAGGACGACGCCCGCGAAGAGCATCACGAGCCGCGAGACGTTCGACCCGATCTGGGAGTCGATCAGCCAGGTCAGCAGCGTGCCGGCGGCGTACACGGCCGCCCCCGTGCGGACCGTGCGCCAGTCGCGCGGGACGAGCAGGAAGCACAGCACCCCGAAGAGGAACGGCAGCGACGTCGAGGCCAGCGACATCGGCTGCGTACCGGAGAAGGGGAACAGCCAGGAGGAGACGGCGACGACCGCCACCGGGGCGATGCCGAGGGCGTACGCGCCCGGGCGCCGCTTGTTGAGGAAGAGCGCCGCCGCCGCCACCCCGAGGAAGAGCCCGGCCACCGGGCTGCAGGCCGTCGCGAGACCGGCGAGGGGGGCGGCGACCGCGGCCTTCGCCCACCGTTTGCGCCGCCAGCGGTAGGGCCAGCAGAAGACGGCGGCGACCGAGCCCAGCGCGAACATCATGCCGAGCCCGAACGTCACGCGCCCCGACAGGGCGTTGCACAGGAACGCGAAGACGCCGGCCAGCGAGCACGCCAGCGGATTGCGGACCGTCGGCACCCGCACCAGGATCAGCGCCGTCAGACCGGCCGAGACCGTGCCGGCGATCATCATCGTCGAGCGCACGCCGAGCACCGACATCACATACGGCGAGATCACGCTGTACGAGACCGGGTGCATGCCTCCGTACCAGGCGAGGTTGTACGCGGAGTCCGGGTGCCGTCCCACGAACTCGGCCCACGCGTCCTGTGCGGCGAGGTCGCCGCCGCTGTTCGCGAACAGGAAGAACCAGAGGACGTGGGCGAGCGCGGCGACACCCGTCGCGATCATGACGGGGTAGCGGCGCCGGCGGCGTCGCGGGGTCTCAGGAGCCTCAGGAGCCCGGACTGCCGTCCCCGTGGGGGGCCGGGGGGCGGGGAGGTTTATTCGCGGAGGGGCGGGAGAGAGAGGAGAGGCCGGAGGGGCTGCGGCTCGCTTCCGCGCGGCGTCGTCGGCGCGTGTCGGCTCGGCGGTGGTCACTGCGGCCCTCTCCCGTGCTGCCCTTCGCGCATGCTTCTGGTCTCTCGGAACGCTAACAGCTGGGTGCCCCGGAGACCGGGGCACCCGTCACGTCGCCCCGGCGGATCAGCCCGAGCGGGTCAGCCGGGACCGGCCGGCCCGGGCGGGTCAGCCCGGGTGGGTCAGCCCGGGTGGGTCAGCCCGGGTGGGCCGGCCCGAGCGGGGCCCGCCCGAGCGGGGCCGGCCCGGGCCGGTCACCGATGCGGACAGCCGACGCGAGTCAGCCGATGCGGGTCAGCTTCTTGTCGAAGCCCGGCTCCACCAGGTCGGACCGGAGGGCGACGGGGGCGCTGACCTTGCCGGCGCCGGTGCCGATCGACACCTGGCCGACGACGTCGCCCGCCTTGCCGGCGTGCGGTACGGCCTTGCCGCCGTCGGTGAGCTGGAGATTCACCTTCAGGCCCGGCCAGCCGATGGCCTTGAGCTCCTTCGTCGCGATCACCGGCGTCCGGCCGCCGAGCCCGTCGTCGACGTAGCCGACGACCTGGCCCTTGCGGACGACGGCGGCGGAGGTGACGTCCTTCTGCGCCTGCTGGATCAGCTTCAGGCTGTAGTCGATCGCCAGCTGGAGCTTCTTGTGCAGCTGGTCGGCGTCCTTCGCCCCCATCACTACGCCCAGGATGCGGCGGTTCTTGCCGTCGATCACGGTGTTCGCGGACCAGAGCAGGTTGCCGCCGGCCGGCGTGGAGGACCCCGTCTTGATGCCGCTGACGCCCGGCTCCAGGAGGATGTTGTTGTTGTTCT
Source organism: Streptomyces lateritius (assembly GCF_014649715.1). Taxonomy (GTDB): domain Bacteria; phylum Actinomycetota; class Actinomycetes; order Streptomycetales; family Streptomycetaceae; genus Streptomyces; species Streptomyces lateritius. The sequence goes on along the minus strand of NZ_BMTO01000019.1, from coordinate 122,025 downwards.
CGATCTGGCCCGGGATGCCCTCGACGGTCAGGTTCGGCATGTTCACGATCTCCCGGAACACGTCGTACTGCATCACCGCCCTCGCCAGCTTCAGCTGGTCCTGCGGGGTGGAGACGGTCGTGGACTGCAGGCCGGACGGGTCGGTGTAGACGGAGTCGGTCATGCCGAGCTCCTTGGCGGCGGCGTTCATCTTGTCGACGAACGCGGCCTCCGAGTCGGCGTCCCAGCGGGCGAGCAGCCGGGCGACGTTGTTCCCGGAGGGGATCATGAGGAGCTGGAGCAGCTGCTTCTCCGTGTACTCCTGCCCCTCCTTGATCGCCGCCGTCGACTCGTCCTTGGCCTTGGCCTGCTCGCCGGCCTTCTGGTCGACCGTGATCTTCGGGCCGGCTTCGTTGCCCTTGATGGGGTGGTCGCGGAGGATCACGTACGCCGTCATCGTCTTGGCGACACTCGCGATCGGCGCGGGCTTCTGAGCCCCGTACGTCCCGAGCGAGCCGACGCCCTCGACCTCGGCGGCGCCCTGGCCCTCGGTGGGCCACGGCATGTTCAGCTCGCCGCCCGCGAAGGTGAACGTGGGGGCGGCGGAGAGGCTCAGGACGGGAGCGGGCAGCGGTCGTACGAACTGTGCGATCGCAAAGATGATCAGCAGAAGGATGACCAGCGGCGTCCAGATCCGCACTCGCCGGACGGTGGTGCGCAGCGGCGTCGGCGGCGGGGGCGGGGTGTTGGTCAGTTCCGCGAGCAGGTCCAGCGGGGGAAGCGGCGGCATCGGCTGCTGCCTGGTCCGCTCGGCCTCGGTGAGGGACGGCGGGGGTACGGGGAGGGGGGCCGGCGCCTTCGCCGCGGGGGCCGCGGGCGCCTTGGTCTCAGGCGCCTTGGCCGCCGGCTGCTTCGCATCGGGGGCGGCGGGTGCCGCACGGGGGACGTCCGGGCGCAGGGGGACGAACTTGCTCGTGCGCTCGGCGGGAGACTCCGGGACGGACGGCTCGGCAGCGGACTCGCGGGCCTCCGGCGCCTTCGGCAGCGGCGGGATCATCAGCGCGGTCGTCGGCTGATCCACGACGGGCGGCCGCACCGCCTTGAACACGGCGGTGGGCTGATCGACGGCCTCAGGCTCGTCCTCGGCCCCGCCCTCGGTCTCGGAGCCCAACTCGGCCTCGGAGCTCTCCTCGGCCTCGGGACTCTTCCCGGCCTCGGGCTTGCCCTCCGGCTCCGGCTCCGCCTCCGGCTCGGCGTCGTCCGCGGCCTCGGGCTCGCCCTCCGGCTCCGGCTCCGGCTCGGCGTCGTCCGCGGCCCCCGGCTCAGCGGTCTCGGCATCCTTCCGCGCCGCGAACCAGGACCCCTCGGCGGTCTCCGCCGCCGGGGCATCCTCGGACTCGGCCGGAGCCGGCTTCTCGTCCGCCTCTGACGGCTCCTCGTCGCCGGAGGCGACCCACGCCGCCACCGCGTCCCTCAGACGGTCGCCACCGGCCTCTGCCGGCTCGTCCGCCGCATCGGCCGAGTCCGCCGCATCGGCCGAGTCCGCCGCATCGGCCGAGTCCGCCGCGCCGGCCGACTCCGTCGAGTCGTCCGCCGGTTCTTCCGCCGAAGGAGCCTCCACGACCTCGTCCGCCACCGGCTCCTCGGCCGCCGGCCCCTCGGACACCGGCTCCTCGGCCGCCGCCTCGTCCACCGTCGGCGCGTCGTCCTCCGACGTACGCGGTGCCAAGGTCTTGAAGACGGCCGTCGGCTGGTCGACCTGGACCGCCGAAGCCGTTCCCGACGGCTGCGCTTCGCGAAGCACGGAGAGCCGCGGATCCCGGCCGCCCGCCGGAGTCGTCTCCGCGGAAGCCGTCGAGCCCCCTGAAGACCCCGAAGACTCCTGCTGCTCCGCCTTGTCGGGGGACTCGCCCGCCACCGTGCCTCCTCCATGCGTCATTCGTACGTCCGAACCGTGTACCAGTGTCCTGTGTGAACCCCTTGGCACCCGTGCTAGACGAGAACGACATACCTATCGGTTCCCGTACGAACCACCCAGGCACTCTCGACAGATGAATGTGAGAGGGGTCACCCTGTGACTCATCCACGCGGGGAGGCATGGATGGGCAGGAGCCGCAGAACACTTCCGGAGGAGCTTCTGCTGCTCGCTCTGGACCCGGCCACGGGTACCACAGCGCAGCCGCAGTCGCTCGACCTGGGCCTCGCCGGAGCACAGCTAGTGGAGCTGGCTCTGGCGGGGCGGATAGCCCCTGACGGGGATCGTATCGCCGTGGTGATGCCACGGCCGACCGGAGATCCGACTCTGGACTCCGCACTGGAACTGCTGCGCAGACGCGGCAGCCCGGTTCGGGCCGTCCACTGGATCGGCGGACCCCGACTGGGGCTCCGCCAGACGTATCTCTCGCATCTGGAGCGATGCGGCATGGTGCATGCCGTGGAGGGCCAGATGTGCGGGGTGCTGCCGACGACTCGCTACCAGGCGACGGAGACGGCGATCAGCCGGGAGATCAGGGCCCGGCTGGACAGTGCGATCCGCACCGGCGTACCGCCGGACCCGCGGACCGCGGCGCTCGCCGCGCTGGCCCACGCGGTCGGACTCGGCAAGCACCTGTACCCGGGGAACGAAGGACGGTCGTCGCGGTCCCGGCTGCGCGATCTGATCCGGCACGACCCCATGGGCGGCCTCGTGGCGCACGCCGTGATGGACGTCCAGAACGGTGTGGCCGCCCAGCCGCGCCGTAACCCGGCGACGGGTGGCGGGCGTCCCGCGGGCGTCCCCGAGCAGCCCCGTCGCGGCGGCATGGTCCGCGCCGCCGTCCACTAGAACAGAACCGACCCGGAAGAACCGGTCCGGGAGCCGCACGCGAGCGCGGGGTGGTCGTCACGACCGCCCCGCCCACGCGCGTTTCCCCAGCGTTGTGACCGTTTCCCAGCGCACACCACACCTTTGGTGGCAGTCTGCCAAGCAGTAGATACTCACAGCTACGCAGCCGACAGCCGGAGGTGCAGTTTCCGTGGCGTCCAACGTCAACCCCACCGTCAGGCGACGCCGATTGGGCCAGGAGTTGCGCCGGCTCCGGGAGCAGAAGAACATGACGGCCGAGCAGGTCGCCGAGCGCCTTCTGGTCTCGCAGTCCAAGATCAGCCGCCTCGAGAACGGCCGTCGCTCGATCAGTCAGCGGGATGTCCGCGACCTGTGCGGGGTGTACGAGGTCGAGGACGAGCGGGTCGTCGAGTCGCTGATGCAGATGGCCAAGGACTCGCGCCAGCAGGGCTGGTGGCACGCCTTCGGCGACATCCCGTACAGCGTCTACATCGGCCTGGAGACGGACGCGGAGAGCCTGCGGGTGTACGAGCCGCAGATCATCCCCGGGCTGCTGCAGACGCACGGCTACGCGGAGGCCGTGATCGCCGGCGCGCTGCCCGAGTCCACCCCCGCCGACATCGACAAGCGGGTCTCGGTCCGCACCCGGCGGCAGGACCGGATCAAGGACGAGGAGCGTCCGCTGCGACTGTGGGCGGTGATCGACGAGGGCGCGCTGCGCCGGATCGTCGGCAACAAGCAGCTGATGATCGAGCAGTTGGAGCATCTCGTCGAGCAGTCGCACCTGCCGCACGTCACCGTGCAGGTGCTGCCGTTCGACATGGGCGCGCATCCGGGAATCAGCGGGCATTACGCGATCCTGGAATTCCCGGACACGTCCGACTCGAGCGTCGTGTACATCGAGGGTGTGACGAGCGACCTTTATCTGGAGAAAGCCCAGGATGTCGCCAAGTACAGCGTGATGTACGAACATCTGCGGGCGCAGGCGCTGAATGTGGAGCAGACCCGGGACTTCATCGAGGAGATTGCGAAGAAGTACGCGGCGGCCTGATCCGGTCACCGCGGCGCCGCTGCGGGGCCTATGCGCGGCCGGTACGAAGTGAAAGGCCGGTACGGTACACCGCGGCCTCACCCCAGCGGAAGCCCGCTTGGAATATGCCATCCGGTCGAGTGAACGCCCGCCCCACGCGACGGGACCGGCGAGTAGCGTCGATCACGCCAGCAAGAAGGTTGGCGCGACACACTACTGGCAGAACCGGAGCTAAGAACATGGCGATTATTCAGGGCGCTACGGACACCTGGACGAAGTCCTCCTATTCCGGCGGAAACGGGGCCTGCGTCGAAGTCAAGTCCCCCGTCGTGGCATCGATCGCGGTCCGGGACTCCAAGGCCCCCGAGGGTCCGTCCATCGCTTTCGGGTCGGGGTCGTGGAACGCCTTCGTCGGCTTGGTCACCACCGGGACTCTCTGAGTTCGCTCCGCACCACGGAAAGAGCCCTCTCGTCCGGTCCGCCGTCCTGGCCGAGGGGGCTCGGCCGTTCCCGAGAAGGCTCGGCCCCGAAAGGAACGGCTCCGAAAGGCTCGGCTCCGAAAGGGCCGGCTCAGAAAGGCTCGGCTCCGAAAGAGCCGGCTCCCGAAGGGCTCAGCGAAGCTGGTCCACGTACCGGTCCGTGCCCGGCACCGTCGGGATGAACGGCGCCACCAGCTCGGCCCGCCCGGCCTCCCCCGCGACCGTGTCCAGGTCCGCGAAGTGGGCGGACCAGCAGGCGCGCGGGTCGCGCTCCAGGAACCACAGCAGGGTCAGCCGCGTGTCGGCCCCCTCGACCTGCTTCACGTACGTCATCCGGTCGCCGGGCAGCGGTGTCGGCCGGAAGACCGTGACCATCGCCGCCGGAGAACCGGTGAGCCGCCGGGGCAGTTCGCGCGAGCACAGCCGTTCGAGCAGCTCGACCCGCCGCTCCGGCCCCTCCGTGTCGATCACCTGGAGGATCAGGCCCGCGTACGGGTGGTCGAGGGCGTGGACGTCGCGCGGCCCGGCCGCCCCGTCCCGGTACACGGTCGCCTCGTGGTTCTGGAAGGCCGTGAAGACGTGCGTACGGTCGTGGTAGACCCGGGCGTCGCGGTTCAGGCGCTTGTTGACGGCGACGGTCCACTTCATGTGGTCGTCGTAGCGGCCCTCGGTGATCCAGTACGTGGAGAGGTAGCAGCCGGCCGTGACGGGCTGGGCGACCGCGGACTTCTCCGGGACCCGGAGTTCCTGGAGCTCGCGGGTGGCGACCCAGCGGCGGCCCGCGTACATCCAGGGCATCGCCATCGCCCCCGCGTAGTAGTGGTCGTCCTCGTACCAGCGGTTGTAGGCGTACTCGTGACCCGGGTGCGGTTCGACCATGGTGATCAGCGCGTGTCCCGGGCGGACCCCGTACGGCCCCACCGCCGCCAGCTCCGCGTACGTCTCGCTGCGTGTCCCGCTCCCCGCCTCGTCCATCTCCCGCCCTTCCCTTGTCCGTCGGAGACCCCTACTCTGACGGGCCGTCAGGTAGATGGCCAGAGGCGGGAGGCGCCCGGATGCTGCTCCAGGGAAAGACCGTGGTCGTGTCGGGTGTCGGTCCCGGGCTCGGGCGCCGGATCGCCGAGACGGTGGTACGGGACGGGGGCAACGCGGTGCTCGGCGCGCGCACCGAGGCCAACCTCGCCAAGTCGGCGGCCGAGATCGACCCGGAGGGCGGACGCACCGCGTACCTCGCCACCGACATCACCGACGAGGCGCGGTGCGAGGCGCTCGCCGCGCTCGCACTGTCGCGCTTCGGCGCGATCGACGCGGTGGTCCACGTCGCCGCCTGGGACAGCTGTTTCGGCGGCCTGGAGGACGCCGACTTCACCACCTGGCAGGGCGTCCTGGACGTCAATCTGCTGGGCACCCTGCGGATGACCCGGGCGTGCCTGCCGGCGCTCAAGGAGCACGGGGGTGCCGTCGTCCTGGTCGGGACGCAGTCGGCGGTGGCGGCGCCCTCGCAGGTCCAGCAGGCGGCGTACGCGGCCTCGAAGGGGGCGCTCACCTCTGCGATGTACTCGATGGCCCGCGAGCTGGGCCGCCATCGGATCCGGGTCAACAGCGTGCTGCCGGGGTGGATGTGGGGCCCGCCGGTCCAGGCGTACGTGCGGTTCACCGCGCACACCGAAGGGGTGGCGGAGGCCGAGGTGCTCGGCCGGCTCACGGAGCGGATGGCGCTGCCGGAGCTGGCGACCGACGGGGACGTGGCGGAGGCGGCGGCCTTCCTCGCCTCGGATCGGGCGCGCGCCATCACCGGGCAGTCACTGCTCGTCAATGCGGGCGAGCTGATGCGGTAGCCGCGGAGGCGGCCCGACCCGGCCGTACGACGACCCTTCGTCGTACGGCCCTTTTTGACCCCATCTGAATTCATGTCCGTGAACTCAGGTCAAAAACCCGAACGATTTTACGTTCTCTTGACCCTCCTGTCCGTTGTCGTGGCTGCTCAACTCGCCACACCATGAACGGCGTTCACAAGGCGGACCGGACCCCTGGAGGGGGCTCAATGAACAGTCTCGACTGGGCCGTGCTCATCGGCTATTTCGGCGTGATGGTCGCGATCGGCGTCTGGTCCCACAAGCGCGTGGACAACGTCTCCGACTTCTTCACCGCCGGAGGCAAGATGCCCTGGTGGCTCTCCGGCATCTCCCACCACATGTCGGGCTACAGCGCCGTGATGTTCACCGGCTACGCCGGCATCGCGTACACCTACGGCGTCACCTCCTACGTCACCTGGTCCTTCCCCATCGCGATCGGCATCGCCATCGGCGCCCACCTCTTCGCGCCCCGCCTCAACCGGATGCGCTCACGCCTGCACGTGGCCTCGCCCCTCGAGTACCTGAAGAACCGTTACAACCTGCCCACCCAACAGGCCCTCGCCTGGTCGGGCGTCCTGCTGAAGATCGTCGACGTGGGCGCCAAGTGGGCGGCGATCGCCACCCTGCTCTCCGTCTTCACCGGGATCTCCCTCAACCAGGGCATCCTGATCACCGGCGTGATCACCGGCATCTACTGCACGGTCGGCGGGCTCTGGGCCGACGCGCTCACCGAGCTCGGCCAGTTCGTCATCCAGTTCTTCGCCGGTATCGCGATGCTCGTCGCCGTCATGGCGAAGCTCGGCGGCTTCAGCGCGCTGTGGACCGTCTGGGACCGGCCCGAGCTGCAGGGACACACCGCGCCGACGGCCGGCCCCTACACGATGACCTTCCTGCTCGCGTATCTCTTCATCAAGACCTTCGAGTACAGCGGCGGCATGTGGAACCAGGCCCAGCGCTACATGGCCACCCCCGACGCCCGCGAGGCGACCCGCTCCGGCCGGCTCTCGGCGGTGCTCTGGTTCGTCTGGCCGCTGGTCCTCTTCTTCCCCATGTGGGTCGCGCCGCTGCTCGTCGACCCACAGAAGCCCGACGCCTCCGACTCGTACGCCCTGATGACCGAACAGCTCCTCCCCCACGGGCTCCTCGGCCTGGTCATCGTCGGCTTCTTCTCCCACACGATGGCCATGTGCTCCTCCGACGCCAACGCCATCGCGGCCGTCTTCACCCGGGACATCGCGCCCGTCATGAGCAAGGCCGCGCGGACCTGGTCGCAGCGGGCCGGGCTGCTCGCCGCGCGCTGGTCGACGATCGCGTTCCTCGGCCTGTCGATGGCGGTGGCCACCCAGGTCAACTCCCCCGCCTTCAAGGACATCATCACCGTCGTCATCAAGTGGGTCGCCGGGCTCATGGGGCCGATCGCGATCCCGTTCATGCTCGGCCTGCTGCGGTCCTTCCGGAAGTCCGGCCCCACTGCGGCGCTGGTCTCCTGGGCGGCCGGTCTGTTCGCCTTCTGGCTGACCAACTACGGCCTGGACGGCATCGAACTGCAGATCCAGATCGTCTCGCCGCTCGCCACCTCGCTCATCCTGTACGTCCTGATCGGCTTCATCAGGCCGGAGGACACCCCGGAGCGGGACGCGGTCCTCGACAGGCTCCACTCGGACGACGGCAGCCCCGCCGGTGGCGCCGCGGCCGCGGCCGCCGTTCCCGCGCAGGGCGGCGGCGACCGCGCCGATCAGCCCCTGGGGTAGCGGGCGAGCCAGCCGGGCGACGACTCCGAGGGGCTGTGCAGAGCGGCCCCCTGGGTCATCTCCATCGCGAAGTCGTCCGCGAGCTCCAGGACCGTCGCACGGCCCTCCAGTTCGGCCAGCCAGGCCGGCGGGAGGGCCGTCTCGCCGTGCAGGGCGCCGAGCAGCGCGCCGGTCACCGCTCCCGCCGCCGCCGACGGCCCGTCGTGGTTGACCGCGAGGCGCAGCCCGTGGCGGATGTCCTCGCCGACCAGCGCGCAGTAGACGGCGGCGGCGAGCAGGTTCTCCGCCCGGTCCTCGTCCGCGCCGAGCGCGGTCACCCGGGCCGCGTTCGGCATCCCCTGGCGTACGGCCCCCAGCGCGTGCTGCAGCGCGTCGGTGACGGGCTCGTGGCCGGGGCGCGGGGCGAGCTGGCCGAGCGCCCGCTGCACCGCGCCGTCCACGCTCTCGCCGCGCGCGAGCCCGTGCACGACCACGGCGAGGGCGCCGGCCGCGAGGTACGCGGCCGGGTCGCCGTGGGTCTGCGCCGCGCACTCCACGGCCAGCTGGCACACCAGCTGGGGCTCCCAGCCCACCAGGAGCCCGAAGGGGGCCGAGCGGACCAGGGCGCCGGAGTCGGTCGCGTCGGGGTTCTTGGGCCGGTCCAGGGTGCCGAGGATCTCGTCGCCGAAGCCGGTCAGGCAGGAGCGGGCCGGGTCGCGGCGGGCGTAGAGCCACTCCTCCCGGGCGAGCCAGCCGTTGTCCTTGCGCCGCTCGTCGGGGCCCCAGTCGCGCTGGGTGGCGGCCCAGCGCAGATGGGCCCGGTGGACGTCGGTGGGCGGGTGCCAGGCGCCGGTGTCGCGGCGGACCTGGGCGCGGATGAGCCCGTCGACGGTGAACAGGGTCATCTGCGTGGCGGCGGTGACGGCCCCGCGTCTGCCGTACGCGGGCACCGGTTCGGTGAGTCCTTCGGGCCCGTGGGCGGCCCGTATCTCCTCCAGGGTGAGCCCGGCCACGCCCGCGCCGAACGCGTCGCCGACAGCGCCGCCGAGGAGGCAGCCCCGGACCCGGGCCCGGAAGTCCTGCTGCTCGGCACGGCCCCACACGGCCGCGGCGGTTGTGGTCACGACGTGCCCTCCCCCGGTGACGCAGGTCTGACGCAGGTCTGGTCTGCCGCAGCACTGTAATCGACCGGGTACGCGCGTTCGGGGGTCGGAACGTTATGTGATCGGACGCCCTTCAGGACCGGGTTTGGCTCAGTCTGGCAGGACCGGCAGCAGCTCCGGGAGGTGCCCGTCGGAGGCCCGGGCCGCCCTGATCCGCTCCTCGGGGACCTCGCCGTACAGCGTCGTGCGGGGGCGGGAGGGCCGCCCGGCCGCCTCCGCGATGGCGACGAGATCCTTGACCGAGCGGTACGAGCCGTAGCTGGAGCCCGCCATCCGGGAGATCGTCTCCTCCATCAGCGTGCCGCCGAGGTCGTTGGCGCCCGAGCGGAGCATCTCGGCCGCGCCGTCCGCGCCCAGCTTCACCCAGCTGGTCTGGATGTTCGGGATGTGCGGGTGGAGGAGGAGCCGGGCCATGGCCGTGACCGCCCGGTTGTCCCGGACCGTCGGGCCGGGTCGGGCGATGCCCGCGAGATAGACGGGGGCGTTGGTGTGGATGAAGGGGAGTGTCACGAACTCGGTGAAGCCACCGGTCTCCCGCTGGATGCGTGACAGCGTGCGGAAGTGACCGAGCCAGTGGCGGGGCTGGTCCACATGCCCGTACATCATCGTGGACGAGGAGCGGATGCCCAGCTCATGGGCCGTGGTGATCACCTCGATCCAGGTGGCCGTGGGCAGCTTGCCCTTGGTGAGGACCCAGCGGACCTCGTCGTCGAGGATCTCGGCCGCCGTGCCGGGGATCGAGTCGAGCCCGGCCTCCTTCGCCGCCGTCAGCCACTCCCGTATCGAAAGGCCCGTACGCGTCGCTCCGTTGACGACCTCCATCGGGGAGAAGGCGTGCACGTGCATGCCCGGGACGCGTTCCTTCACGGCCCGCGCGATGTCGAAGTAGGCCGTGCCCGGCAGGTCCGGGTGGATGCCGCCCTGCATGCACACCTCGACCGCGCCGACCTCCCACGCCTGCTCGGCCCGGTCGGCGACCTGGTCCAGGGAGAGGGTGTACGCGTCGGCGTCGGTGCGGCGCTGGGCGAAGGCGCAGAAACGGCAGCCGGTGTAGCAGACGTTGGTGAAGTTGATGTTCCGCGTGACGACGTACGTGACGTCCTCGCCGGCCACCGACCGGCGGACGTCGTCCGCGATCCGGGTCAGCGCGTCGAGCGCCGGCCCGTCGGCGTGGAGCAGGGCCAGGGCCTGGTCGTCGGTGAGCCGCGTCGGGTCGTCGGCGGCGACGGCGAGGGCCTCGCGGGCATCGGTGTCGATGCGCTGGGGGACCATGCCCGGCGCCGCCGCCTCGCGCAGCGACTCCCAGTCCCCGTACGCCTCGTCGAAGTCGTCCCGGCGGTCGTGGGTGCGGCCGGTGATGTCGATGGTGCGATGCAGGTCGGTCCGGCCCGTGGCGGTGAACGCCTCGTCCGGCTCCTGCCAGGGCAGCCCGCGCACCGGGGCCTCCGGGTTCGCCAGACCCGTCTCCGGGTCGGCGAGGGCGCGGACGTGCGGGAGGAGACGCGGGTCGAGCCAGGGCTCGCCACGGCCGACGAACTCCGGGTAGACGCAGAGGCGTTCGCGCAGCTCGAAGCCGGCCGCGCGGGACTTCTCGGCGAGCGTGTCGATCTGCGGCCAGGGCCGCTCGGGGTTCACATGGTCGATGGTGAGCGGCGAGACCCCGCCCCAGTCGTCGATGCCTGCGCCGATCAGCCGTCCGTACTCCTCGTCGACGAGGTTCGGCGGGGCCTGCAGGCAGGCCGAGGGGCCCATGATGTGCCGGGCGACGGCGATCGTGGCGACCAGGTCGTCGAGGTCCGCGTCCGGCATGCCGCGCATCGCCGTGTCCGGCTTGGCGCGGAAGTTCTGGATGATCAGCTCCTGGATGGAGTGGTAGGCGCGGGAGACCTTGCGCAGCGCGAAGAGCGACTCGGCCCGCTCCTCGTACGTCTCGCCGATGCCGATGAGCAGCCCGCTGGTGAAGGGGACGGAGGAGCGTCCGGCGTCCTCCAGGACCCGCAGCCGCACGGCCGGTTCCTTGTCCGGGGAGCCGTGGTGCGGGCCGCCGGGCTCGGACCACAGCCGGGTGGCCGTCGTCTCCAGCATCATCCCCATGGAGGGGGCCACCGGCTTGAGCCGCTGGAAGTCCGTCCAGGACAGCACGCCCGGATTGAGATGGGGCAGCAGTCCGGTCTCCTCCAGGATCCGGATCGCCATGGCTCGTACGTATGCCAGGGTGTCGTCGTATCCGTGCGCGTCCAGCCACTCGCGCGCCTCGGGCCAGCGGTCCTCGGGCTTGTCGCCGAGCGTGATCAGCGCTTCCTTGCAGCCCAGTTCGGCGCCCCGGCGGGCGATGTCCAGGACCTCGTCCGGAGACATGAACATGCCGTGCCCGGCCCGGCGCAGCTTGCCCGGCACGGTCACGAACGTGCAGTAGTGGCACTTGTCCCGGCAGAGCCGGGTGAGCGGGATGAACACGCTCTTCGAGTACGTGATGACACCGGGCCGGCCGGCCTGCTCGAGACCGGCGTCCCGCACCCGGGCCGCCGAAGCGGCCAGGTCCTCCAGGTCGCCCCCGCGCGCCTGGAGGAGCACGGCGGCCTCGGTGACGTCGAGCGCCACCCCGTCCCTGGCTCGCCTGAGGGCACGGCGCATGGCGTTCTCGGTGGGCCGTCCGGGCTGGTGATCCGTCATGCGTCGAGCATACGAGCCGACCGTGACCTGCGGTGGGGCCTGTGGACAACCCCGGAGACCACGGCGATCACGGAGATCGCGGAGATCACGGCGATGAGTAGGAGTACTCATCCGCCCCCGCCCGCGACTGCATACGATGACGCCCGGCAGCTGATGATCACATTCTCGGGGGAATCTGGTGACGTTCGAAACCCGGTGGCCCGCGCCGCCCTCCCGGCCGACGTACGGGAGCTGAGCGCCGGTGCCCACCTGGCAGCAACTGCGCGACGTCAAGCTGAACGAGTACACCGACGCGGCCGACGGCTGGGGCAAGGTCAGCTCCCGCTCCAACGCCGACAAGGACCGCGTCGACAACGAGATGCTCGCGAGGATCCGGAAGTCGCAGGAGGGAAAGGCGGCCGAGGCGGCCGAGGCCGACCTCGACCAGCTCGCCCGCAACTACCAGTACCTGCACACCGAGTGCGGGCTCGTCCGCACCGCCCTCAACGGCCTCGCCGCCGAACTCGCCGCCCCCCAGAAGAAGCTCAAGCAGGCCCTGGAAGACGCCGAGAACCTCAAGTTCACCGTCCACGCCGACGGCTCGGTCGAGTACCCGGCCGGCGGCGAGAACCTCATCGACAAGAAGCCGATCCCGGGCGGCACCGCCAACGGCTCGCAGTTCGGCCTCTTCTCCCCCACCGCCCCGCCGATGTACCAGGGGCAGGGCAACTCGCCGCTCCTGAACCCGCCGGGCCTGTATCCGGGCCTCGGCGGCGGCAACCCGAACCAGGCCAAGGCCCAGGCCGTCGCCAACGCGATCGCCGCCGCCGTCCGCGAGGCCAACGAGATCGACGGCCGCTACTCCGGGGTCCTGCGCCACCTGAAGGCCGACCCCGGCCTCAAGGTCGAGAACAAGGACCTCGCGGACGCGGCGGCCGACACCAAGCGCCTCCAGGACGCGGCCGGCAAGTACGTCGCCGCGAGCGACATCCCGCAGGGCAGGAGCACCGAGGAGAACGCCAAGTGGTGGAACGGGCTCACCCAGGAGCAGCGTGACGAGTACGCCACGCTCTTCCCGGCGTCCGTCGGCGCGCTCGACGGCATCCCGTCGACGGTGCGCGACGACGCGAACCGGATGGTGTTCGCCGAGTCGAAGGCGAAGTACGAGATCGAGCTGGCGGGGATCCCGCCGGAGCCGAAGCCGAAGCTGGTCTCGTACGGCGCGCGCGGCGGCATGGTGTACAGCCAGAAGTGGCTCGACTGGCACCACAAGTACGAAGGCCGCCAGGCGGACCTCAAGGGCTGGCTGCACGGCATGAACGCCATCGAGAGCCGCCTGGAGCGCCCGGCGGGCAGCGGCATGCCGGAGGCGTACCTGCTGAAGTTCGACGCGGAGAAGGATGACGGCCGGGTCATCCTCGCGAACGGCAACCCGGACACGGCGGACCACACGGCCGTGTACGTGCCGGGGACGAAAACGAAGCTGTCGGACATCGAAGGTGACCTCGGGCGCACCGACGCCCTGTGGTCGCAGACCAACGGCTTGGTACCGAACCAGAGCGTCTCCACGATCACCTGGTTCGACTACAACGCGCCGAACGACATCCCGGCGGCCACGCTCAACAAGTACGGGGAGGAGGGGGCCCCGACGCTGCGGCAGTTCATGAACGGCATGGAGACCGCCCAAGGCGGCCCCGACAGGTCGCACACGACCGTGATGGGTCACAGCTACGGCTCCACGGTCGCCGGCATGGCCACCCAGCAGGACCGGGGCGCCGGGCCGCTCGCGGACGACATCATCGCGGTCGGCAGCCCCGGCATGCAGGTGGAGCACGCGAGCGACCTGGGCGTGGGCAAGGAGCACGTCTGGGCCATGGGCGGCGACGGAGACGACGTTCTCGTCCGGCAGGGCGGCAGGCTCGTGGGGCATGGGGAGGGCTTCACGATCCCCACGGACAAGGGTTTCGGGGGGAACATCATGGCGAGCGACGCGAAGGACCACGGTGATTTCTGGGTACCGGGCCGGAACAGCCTGTTCAACCAGGGGGCCGTCATCGCCGGCCTACACGACAAGGTGACTCTTGACTAAGCGACTGAGACTGGCCGTGCCCGTCCTGCTGGCGTGCGCACTCCTGACAGGATGTTCGACGATGGACAAGAAGACCGCAGAGGTGCGCGACACCGTCCGGATGCGGGAGGGCGTACAGCGCGCCTCCAGCAGCCTTCTCGACATGACCGGCGTGAAGAACGGGAAGATCACAAAGCCCGGGCCGCTGCCGCTCGACTGTGACGGCTACGAGCCCGAAGGGCAGGTCATCCATCTGCGCCATAGCTGGAGCATCTACGACCTCCCCTTCGAGGAGCTGGAGAAGGCCTACGCGGCACTGCGCCGAGCCCTCCCGGAGAAGGGTTGGAAGATCGTCTCGGACGGCCCGGACACCAGTAGGGCGAAGACGCCCACGATCGTCGCGGACTCGCCCGACGGCGATTTCTCCGCCGATCTCCGGCTGATGGACAACCGCGACGACAAGGACCCGACCTCCGTCCTCTCCATCACCGTCGTCTCCCGCTGTTTCCAGGAGTCCTGAGTACCTGGGCCCCGTCGCCCTGGGCCCTCGTACGGATCCCGGCCCCCGGGCCCGCCCGTAGCGTCGGTGCCATGAACGATCCCACCCGCCGCCGTCTCCGTACCGGCCTGTACGTCGTCCTCGGCGTCGTCGCCCTGCCCGTGCTGCTGATCGTCGGGCTGGTCGTCTGGTACGCCGTCGACCGGGCGACCGGCGAGGACTTCCCGGTCGTGCCGCCGGCCGAGATGGCGCGGCGGGCGACGGACCGGTCGCAGGAGATGTACGACGCGGCGGGCATCGGCCGTCCGTTGCCGGCCGTGCGCAGCGGTGAGCGCGCGGAGGCCGACAACCGGATCTCGGGCAGCGTCTGTCACCCCCGCGGCATCGAGGGCGTCGACGACACGCCCGAGCCTCGCTCGTACCACCTCTACCACGAGTGGCGGCTCGACGCGGTCGACGAGGCGGAGGGCGCGGCGGCCCTGCGCCGGCTGCACGCGCACCTGAAGACGACCGGGTGGACGGTCACCGACTACGAGACGGTGGGCGACAACCGGGAGCTGCGGGCGCGCAAGGGCGACGACGACCGGTTGTCCTTCACCTGGCGGTCCCACTGGCAGACCCTCGAAGGGTTCACCGGCATGCCGTGCGCCTACGACCCGGCCGGCGGCCAGGGCGAGCAGGCCGTCGAGGACCTGGAGCCGCCCACGCTGCGGTGAGGCTCAGGTCTCCGAGGTCTCAGGAATCTCAGAGGTACTTCGCGTAGTCGTCCAGGACGCGCAACACCTCCGTCTCGTCCGCCGGCGGAAGCTGCAGGACGACCTCCTCGCACCCCGACTCCTCGTAGTGCGCGAGCTTCCCCGGGTTCGGCAGGACCGCGTACGGCACCACCTGCGGCGCCCCGGGGCCGCGGCCCGCCTCCTCCCAGGCCTCGCGCAGCACCGGGACGGTCTCGCTCAGACCCCGCCCGCCGATCGGCATCCAGCCGTCCGCGTACTCCGCGATCTGCGCGAAGAGCTTCGGTCCCGCCGCCCCGCCGACCAGGATGCGGGGCGCGCCGCCGGCCGGCTTCGGGTACGCGTGGGAGGCGCGTACCGAGATCCCGAACCGGCCTTCGTAGGGGGTGGGTTCCTCCGCCCACAGGGCTCGCATCAACGCCATCCGCTCCCGGCCGAGTTCGCGGCGCGTCGCCCACTCCACGCCGTGGTCGGCGGCCTCCTCCCTGTTCCAGCCGAAGCCGACACCGAGGGTGAAACGGCCGCCCGACAGATGGTCCAGGGTGGCGATCTGCTTGGCCAGGGCGATCGGGTCGTGCTGGGTGACCAGCGTGATGCCGGTGCCCAGCCCGAGCCGCTCGGTGACGGCGGCGGCCTGACCGAGCGCCACGAAGGGGTCGAGGGTGCGGCCGTACTCGCGCGGCAGTGTGCCGCCCGCCGGGTACGAGGTCGTCCGCTCGACCGGGATGTGGGTGTGTTCGGGCAGGTAGAGCCCGGCGAAGCCGCGCTCCTCCAGCTCGCGCGCGATCCGCACGGGGGAGATGGTCTCGTCGGTCAGGAAGATCGTGGTCGAGATCCGCATGAGGGCAACGTAGGGCGTGCGGCAGGGATTTCCGAGAGGTGCGGCACGAGGCGGTCTTGCGTTGCCCCGGAGTTCACGGCTTCATACCAGGGTGCCGGACATGAGCGCACCGACCAGACGAACGCTCCTCACGACCGGGGTCGCCTCCACCCTCGCCCTGGGAGGCGTCAGCTTCGCGCACGCCGACGCGGGCGGCGGCGACCGGACCGAGACCGTCGGCGGCACGCTGCCGCCCGGCTCCCCCGACTACGTGTACCTGCCGGTCGAGATCCCGCGCGGGGTGCGCGAGATCCATGTCTCGTACGCGTACGAGCGGCCGGCCGTGCCCGCCGGGACACAGGGCAACGCCCTCGACATCGGGATCTTCGACCAGCGCGGCACGGAGCTCGGCGGCGAGGGCTTCCGGGGCTGGTCGGGCGGCGCGCGCAAGGAGTTCTTCCTACGGACCGACGCGGCGACCCCCGGTTATGTGGCCGGGCCGCTGAGGGCGGGGACGTGGTTCGTGGTGCTCGCGCCGTACACCGTGGCGCCGCAGGGCCTCACGTACACCGTGACGATCACCCTCCGCTTCGGCGCCCCGGAGCCGGTCGTGAGGCCCGCCTACCCGCCCGAGCGGGCCGAGGGGCGCGGCCGTGCCTGGTACCGCGGCGACAGCCATCTGCACACGGTGTACTCGGACGGGCGGCGCACCCCGGCCGAGGTCGCCGCGCTCGCCCGCGCCGCCGGGCTCGACTTCCTGACCACCACCGAGCACAACACCCAGGCCGGCCACGGGGCATGGGCGGAGCTCGCGGGGGACGACCTGCTGATCCTCCTAGGTGAGGAGATCACCACCCGCAACGGTCATGTGCTGGCCCTGGGGACCGATCCGGGCACCTTCGTGGACTGGCGCTACCGAGCGCGGGAGAACCGTTTCGGCCGGATCGCGCGGGAGATCCGGCGGGCGGGCGGACTGGTCGTCCCGGCGCATCCGCACGCCACCTGCATCGGCTGCGGCTGGAAGTCCGGCTTCGGCGAGGCGGACGTGGTGGAGGTGTGGAACGGCCCGTTCACTCCGGACGACGAGGTGTCGCTGGCCGGCTGGGACGCGGCGCTCGCCACCGGCCGGTGGACGCCTGCGATGGGCAACAGCGACGCCCACCGCGACCCCGACCGGGTCGGCACCCCGCAGACGGTGGTGCTCGCCGACGACCTGAGCCGGGAGGCGATCCTGGCGGGCCTGCGCGCGGGCCGTTCGTACGTCGCCGAGTCCTCGTCGGTGTCGTTGGCCTTCACGGCGACCGACGGCCGCGGCCGGGCGGCCGGTATCGGGGAGCGGCTGCGGGTGGCGGCGGACGAACCCGTCACCGTCCGGCTGACGGCGACCGGCGCCCCGGGCCGTACCGTCCGCTTCGTGACGGACCAGGGCGTGCTGCACACGTCGGTGCTGCCCGGGGCCGGTGAGGGGGGCGGGGCCGGCGAGGGGACGGTGGAGTGGGTGACGACGGCCGCGTACGCCACCTACGTACGGGCGGAGGTCCGGCACCCGGCGACGCTGCCGCCCCTGCCGGGCGCGCTCGCCGCCTTCACCAACCCGGTGTTCCTCGAGATCAGCCCGCGTACTCGCTGAGATCGATGGCGTGGACCCGCAGCGGGACACCGAAGACGGGGTGGTTGGTGTCGCGCTCCGGGACCATGCCGAGCTTGCGCATGACGTTCTCGGAGGCCGTGTTGCTGATGTGCGCGATGCTGACGATCCTGTCCAGGCCGCGGTCCTGCAGCGCGAACTCCAGGGCGGCGTGGGCGGCCTCGGAGGCGTACCCCTGACCCCAGAACGGCCTTCCGATCCGCCAGCCGATCTCCACGGCGGGCAGCACCTCCGGGAGGAAGTCGGGCACGGAGAGCCCGGCGAAGCCGATCAGCTCGCCGGAGCCGAGGAGCTCGACGGCGAAGAGCCCGAAGCCCTCCTCGTCCCACTCCTCCTCCCACCGCTCGATGTCCTCGGCGGTCTGCTCCAGATCCCGGACGGAGCCGTCGCCGATCCAGCGCATGACCTCCGGGTCCGCGTTGATCTCGGCCATGGGGACCAGGTCGTCGTCGGTCCAGCGGCGGAGGAGGAGGCGGGGCGTACGGATCTCGGTCATGGCACCATCCTGTCGAACCGGGCGGCCGGGCGGTAATCGGCCCCGTGGCACCCCGTCCCGCTGCTGTTCCGGGCCGCCCCGCGGATCGCCCGGGCGCGGGGAGAATCCACCTGTGCTTCCGTGGCCGCCCTGCTTGGATGACCAGCATGCTGCAGCGCCTCGAGGACTACTACGACGCCGTCCCCCGTTCCGCCGCCCGCGCCGAGGCTTTCGGGCCACTGACGCTGTTCGTACGGGAGGGGGACGGCTGGCCGTACTACGCGCGGCCCGCGCTCGGGCGGACCGGGACCGTCTCCGCCGCCGAGGTGGAGCGGGTACGGGCCCGTCAGCGGGAGCTGGGCGTGCCGGAGGCCTTCGAATGGGTGGCCGAGACGACGCCGGGGCTGCGGGCCGCCGTCGAGGAGAGCGGGCTCGTGGTGCACGAGCACCCGCTGATGGTGCTCGACGGCGAGGGTGAGCGGGTTCCGGCGCCGGACGGCGTCACCGTGCGGATGGTCGGCGCCGACGACCCCGTACTGCCCTCGGCCGCCGCCGTCCCGTACGCGGCCTTCGGCGTCGACCCCTCGCCGGCCGCGGCCGCCCAGCTCGCCGCCCGGATCGACGCGGGTCTCACGCGTCTGGCCGCCGCCGTGGACGCGACCGGCACCGCGCTCTGCGCCGGGCAGCACCAGTCGGTCGGCGCCGTCTCGGAGGTCGTCGGCGTGGGCACCCTGCCCGGCTCTCGCCGCCGCGGCCTGGGTCTTGCGGTCACGGCCGCCCTGGTCGCCGACGCCCGCGCGCGAGGTGTGGAGACGGTCTTCCTCACCGCCACGGACGCCGACGTGGCCCGCCTCTACGCCCGGCTCGGCTTCCGCACGATCGGCACGGCCCTGATCGCCGAACCGGCCTGATCCCCAACCGGCCGGAACGACGAGAACGGCGAGGTGGCGGGCCCGGAGGGGCCCGCCACCTCGCCGGTGACTCAGGGGTTCTGCCGTGGATCAGCGGATCAGTCGGCGACCACCAGCGACGGCGTCTCCTTCGTCAGCACCTCGCCGCGGAAGAACGCGGGGCTCCTGCGCTGCATGACCAGCATGATCACCACGCCGAGCAGCAGCAGTCCGACGCCGATCACGAAGACCGAGCCGACCCCGAGGACCGAGGAGCCGCTGCCGTAGGCCGGGTCCCACATGTCGTACAGCGTCTTGCCGAAGACGGCGGTCAGCAGGACGCCGCCGAGGACCGGGCACAGGCCCTTGTAGAGGAGGTCCCGGCCGGAGCGGAACAGCTCCTTGCGGAAGTACCAGGCGCAGGCGAACGCGGTGAGCGAGTAGTAGAAGCAGATCATCAGGCCGAGCGCGTAGATCGTGTCGACCAGGACGTTCTCGCTGACCAGGGTCATCACCGTGTAGAAGACGCCGGTGGCGACACCCGCGATGACCGTGGCCTTGCCCGGGACCTTGAAGCGCGGGTGGACCTTGGCGTAGGAGGCGGGAAGGGCCTCGTACGCCGACATGGCGAGGACGGTGCGGGCCACCGGGATGAACGTCGTCTGGAGGCTGGCCGCCGCCGAGGCGAGGACCGCGATGAAGAGCAGGATGCCGAGGGCCGGGCCCATGACCGGGCCGGCGAGGGCCGCGAAGACGTTGTCGGAGGTCTCGGGGTTGGCGAGGCCGAGGCCCTTGTCGCCGGCCCCGACGGCCATCTGGGCGGCGATGCCGGTGGCCAGGTAGGAGGCGACCAGGACGAGCATCGCGATGAGGGCGGCGCGGCCGGGGGTCTTCTCGGCGCCGGTCGTCTCCTCGTTGGTGGCGAGACAGGCGTCCCAGCCCCAGTACATGAAGATCGACAGCGACAGGCCTGCGGTGAAGGCGGCGAAGGACTGGACCGCGAACGGGTTCATCCACGTCCAGGAGAAGCTCAGGCCGGTGTCGAACGCACCGCTGCCGGCCTTCTGGAAGGCCATGGCGACGAAGACGACGAGGACGACGAGCTGGAGGCCGACGAGGGCGTACTGCACGCCCTTGGTGGCGGTCATGCCGCGGTAGCTGATCGCGGTGGCGACGGCGATGAGCGTGAGGCAGGTCAGGATGTGGACGGCCTTGTTCTCGTCCAGGGCGGCGACGGACTCGCTGCCGGTGATCTCACCGGCGAGCAGCCAGAAGTAGGAGGTCGCGACGCCGGCCAGGTTGGACAGCACGATGATCGTCGCGATGACGAGGCCCCAGCCGCACATCCAGCCGATCCGGGGGCCGAAGGCCTTCACCGTCCAGGTGAAGGAGGTGCCGCAGTCCGGCATCACCTTGTTGAGCTCGCGGTACGCGAAGGCGACGAGCAGCATCGGGAGGAAGCCCGCGAGGAAGATCGCGGGCATCTGGAGGCCGACCTCGCCGGCCGTGGAGCCGAGCGTGGAGGTCAGACAGTAGACGGGGGCGACGGTCGAGATGCCGATGACGGCACTGCCCATCAGCCCGACGGAGTTCTTGCCGAGTCCCTTGGTCTGTACGCCGTGGTTGTCGCCGGAGGCGGCGACGCCCCTTACCGTGTCTCCGGCCTGGGGCCGTGCATCCACCTGAGTCATGAACAGGACGTTAAAGGCTGCGGTTTCCACATCCGGAGGACGGAACTCCGCCACTTCGACCGATCTTCGCCTTGCATTAGAAGGGCTATGGCGCCCTGGCGGCGTTGATTGAAAGATCGACGCCCGGTCGAACCTGAGCGATCGACAGCTTCACTCGCGCACGTCCGATATGCGGGAACCGCAGCCACGCCCCAAATGTCCGTTTCCAAAATTTCCCGTGCTGTTTCTCGAACCTTCTTCCCCAGGGGATGGGAGTGGATCAACCGGGCCAGACCACCGCCTGTAACTCGCTGTACGCGTGCAGCGCGTACGAGCCCACGTCGCGCCCCACACCGCTCTTCTTGAATCCGCCGAACGGCGCCTCCATGTTCCGCCCGACGGTGTTCACCCCCACTCCGCCCGCCCGCAGCCGGCCGGCGATGCGGAATGCGCGGGCCACGTCCCCGGACCACACGTAGTCCAGGAGCCCGTAGTCGCTGTCGTTGGCGAGCGCGATCCCCTCCTCCTCGTCGTCGAAGGGCACGACCACCACCACCGGGCCGAAGATCTCCTCCCGGACCACCCGCATCTCGTTGGTGCACTCCGCGAGCAGCGTGGGCGCCACGTAGAAGCCCTGGGGGAAGTGCGGGCGCTCCCCTCCCGCGACGATCCGGGCGCCCTCCTTCCTGCCCAGCTCGACGTACGCCTCCACCCGGTCACGGTGGGCCGCCGAGATCACCGGCCCGACCACCGTCCCCTGGGCCGCCGGGTCGCCGACCTTCATGTACGCCGCGAAACCGGTGAGCTTCTCCACCAGCCGCTCGTAGATCCCGCGCTGGGCGAGGACCCGGGTGGGGGCCGTACAGATCTGTCCGCTGTAGAAGGCGAAGGTGGTGCCGATCCCCATGACGGCGGAGTCCAGATCGGCGTCGTCGAAGACCAGCGCCGCGCCCTTGCCGCCCAGCTCCATCAGCTGCCGCTTCAGCGCCCGGCCGCACACCTCGCCGATCGCCTGCCCGACCGCCGTGGAGCCGGTGAAGGAGACCATGTCGACGTCCGGGCAGTCGACGGCCGCCTCCCCCACGGCGGGGCTCGCGCCCGTGACGACGTTGACCACCCCGGCCGGGACCCCGGCCTCCTCAAGGGCACGCGTCATGGCGTAGACGGAGAGCGGATCCTGCGGGGCGGGCTTCACCACCACCGTGTTGCCCATGGCGAGCGCCGGGGCGATCTTGCCCGCCGCGTTGGCCCAGGGGTTGTTGTACGACGTGATGCAGGTGACGACGCCGACCGGGCGGCGTACGGCGACCGCCCCGAAGACCCCGGCCCTGCCCATCGGGCCCGCCTCGTTGATCTGCGGCGGCAACGGCTGCTCGACCGGCTCCAGGGCGCCGCGCGCGTACCGCCTGAAGCGGGCGGATCCGACGGCGACCTGCATGCCGCGGGCCGTGGCGGTCGTGGCGCCGGTCTCGGCCCGCGCGAGTGCCACGTTCTCCTCGGCGTCGCGCGTCATCAGGTCCGCGGCCCGGTCGAGGATCGCGGCCCGCTCCTCCGGACTCGTACGGGACCAGGCGCCGAAGGCGTCCCGGGCGGCGGCCGCCGCCTCGTGCACCTGGCGCGTGCTCGCCTCCGGCGCGAGGCCGACGACCTGCTCCGTGGCCGGATCGATCACCTCGTAGTGCCCGCCGTCCGGCTCCACCCACTCGCCGCCGATGAAGAGCCTCTGAGAGCGTGCCCTCTCCGTGCGCGTCATCGCGTGCTCACCGTCCTGGTGTCCCTGCCGGAGCGCAGCACCCGGCCCGGGATCGCACCGGTCACCTCGTCGTCGCGGACGGTCTCCACCCCGTTGACGCGGACCGAGACGATGCCGACGGCCCGTGAGTCGAGCCGAGGGCTGTCGCCGGGCAGGTCGTGCACCAGCGTCGCGGGGCCCGCTTCGATCCGCTCGGGGTCGAAGAGGACCAGGTCGGCGTGGAAGCCCTCGGCCACCCGGCCGCGCTCCCGCAGCCCGAAGAGCCGGGCGGGGTCGTCGGTGAGCATCCGCACCGCCTGTTCGAGGGGGACGAGCTTCCGCCCGCGCAGACAGTCCCCGAGGAAGCGGGTGGTGTACGGGGCTCCGCACATGCGGTCCAGGTGGGCGCCGGCGTCGGAGCCGCCCAGCATCACGTCCTCGTGCTCCCAGGTCTCGCGGCGCAGGGCCCAGGACGCGGGGTCGTTGTCGGTGGGCATGGGCCACAGCACGGTCCGCAGCTCGTCGTTGGCGCAGATCTCCACCAGGCACTGGAAGGCGTCCTGGCCGCGCTCGACCGCGATGTCCTTCACGACGCGGCCGGTCAGACCCGCGTTCTCGCGGCTGTACGTGTCCCCTATGACGTACCGGCCGAAGTCGGCCAGGCGCCGGAAGACGCCGGCCTCCTTGGATTCGGCGCGGCGCAGCATCTCGGCCCGCACCGCCGGGTCGCGGAGTGCCGCGATCCGCTCGGGGACGGGGAGCCCGAGGATCTCGCCCCACCCGGGGATGAGGTTGAGGGCGCAGAACGTGCCGAGCGACATGTTCATGGGAGTGAGGATCGGCATGGTGAGGGCGACGATCCGGCCGCCGGACCTGCGGGCCCGTTCGGAGGCGACGAGCTGGCGCGGGACGCGTTCGGGGACGGCGGCGTCGATGGTGAGGACGTTCCAGTTGAGCGGGCGTCCGGCGGCGGCCGTCATCTCGACGAAGAGGTCGATCTCGTCGTCGGAGAACCGGTCGAGGCAGCCGGCGAGGATCGCTTCGAGCTGCGTGCCCTCGTGCTCGCCGACGGCCTTCGACAGGGCGACCAGCTCGGCGGGCCCGGCGTGCCGGGAGGCGACGGGGGCGCCGTCGCCGTCGGAGTGGGTGGAGGACTGGGTGGTGGACAGGCCCCAGGCGCCGGCGTCCATGGCGTCGTGGAGCAGGTCCACCATGCGGGCCAGCTGCTCCTCGGTGGGCTGCCCGCCGACCGCGTCCGCGCCCATCACGTACCGGCGCAGGGCGCAGTGGCCGACCATGAAGCCGGCGTTGACGGCGATCCGCCCTTCGAGGGCGTCGAGGTACTCGCCGAAGGACGACCAGGACCAGTCGACCCCTTCCTCCAGCGCCTTGAGGGCCATGCCCTCGACCTTGGACATCATGCGGCGGGTGTAGTCGGCGTCCTCGGGCCGGTCGGGATGGAGCGGCGCGAGGGTGAAGCCGCAGTTGCCGCCGGCGACGGTGGTGACGCCGTGGTTCATGGAGGGGGTGGCGAAGGGGTCCCAGAAGAGCTGGGCGTCGTAGTGGGTGTGCGGGTCGACGAAGCCGGGGGTGAGCACGAGGCCGGTGGCGTCCTCGCTCGTCCGGGCCTCCTCCTGGATCGTCCCGGGCTCGGCGACGACGGCGATCCGCCCGTCGCGCAGGCCGACGTCGGCGGTACGGGCGGGGGCGCCGGTGCCGTCCACGACGGTGGCACCCCTGATCAGGTGATCGAGCATGACGGTCCCTTTCGCATGACGGTCGCTTTCTGCGTACGGCGCCCCCGGGCTTTCCGCGTCCGGCGCCGGGCGCGGGCATGCCCCGGCCGGGGTCGCGGTAGCCGGCCGCGGCTACGACGTCCCCGGCCGGGGCCGGTGCGGGGCGGCGGTCCGGGAAGACACCGCCCCGGTCAGGAACCCGCCGCCTGGCGGAAGCGGGTCGTGCGATGGACCGGGTCCGTGTCGATCTTCGGGATCACGTGCTCACCGATCAGCTTGATCGTGTTCATCGTGTCCTCGTACGAGATCCCGATCGGCAGCCCGAAGGAGAGCTGGTCCGCGCCGGCCTGCTCCCAGCGCTTGCACTGGCGGGTGACCTCCTCCGGATCGCCGCAGATCATCAGCTCCTCGGCGATGAGGAGTTCGATGATCTCGGCGCTGTACTCCGGCAGCAGCTCGGGCCACTCCGGGACGCCCTCGGGCCGGGGGAAGGTGTCGTGGTAGCGGAAGAGGAGCGACTGGAGGTAGTTGAGCCCGCCGCCGGCGGCGATCTCGACCGCCTTGTCGTGGGTCTCGGCGCAGATCGCGGTGGACGTCACCATGACGTTGTCGTTGACGAAGTCACCGACCGCCCTGGCCTCCTTGATCGCCGTCTTGTACGACTCGACGACCCATTCCATGTCGGAGACCTTCTGCACGCTGAAGCCGAGGACACCGAGCCCCTTCTTGCCGGCCATGGCGTACGAGGACGGTGACCCGGCCGCGTACCACATGGCCGGGTGGGACTTCCCGTACGGCTTGGGCAGGACCTTGCGGGGCGGCAGCGACCAGTGCTTGCCCTGGAAGCCGACGTACTCGTCCTGGAGCCACATCTTGGGGAACTCGGCGATCGTCTCCTCCCAGATCTCCTTGGTGTGGTTCATGTCGGTGATGCCCGGCATGAATCCGAGGATCTCGTGGGAGCCGGCGCCGCGGCCGGAGCCGAACTCGAAGCGTCCGCCGGAGAGGTGGTCGAGCATGGCGACCTTCTCGGCGACCTTGACCGGGTGGTTCACCGGGGCGAGCGGGTTGAAGATGCCGGAGCCGAGGTGGATCCGCTCGGTGGCGTGGGCCAGGTACCCGAGGTAGACGTCGTTCGCCGAGAGGTGCGAGTACTCCTCCAGGAAATGGTGTTCGGAGGCCCAGGCGTACTTGAAGCCGGAGGCGTCCGCCTGGACGACGTACTCGGTCTCCTCCATCAGCGCCTTGTGCTCGGCCTCGGGATCGGTCTCGGCGCGCTTGCCGACGTATCCCTGCACGAAGATCCCGAATTCCAAGGGGGTTCACCGTCCTCGCGATTTCTGACGCATCGTCAGATCTGTGATGTGCCCGACTGTGGCACCGTGCGGCGGGTGCGTCAATAGCTGACGAAGCGTCAGAACAGGCTCACTCCCGCCAGCCAGCCGCCGTCGATCACGAACGGCTGCCCCGTGATGTACGCGGAGTCCTCGGAGGTCAGGAAGAGCGCGAGCGCCGCCACCTCCTCCGGCTTCCCGATCCGCCCGAGCGGCACGAGCTTCCGGTACAGCTCGGCCGTCGCCGCCGGGTCGACCCCCTCCGGGTTGCTCATCGGGGTGTCGATCGCGCCCGGGCAGACCGCGTTCACCCGGATCCTCTTCGCCGCCAGCTCGATCGCCGCGACCCGGGTCAGCCCCAGGACGGCGTGCTTGGTGGCCGCGTACGCGCCGACCCCCGCCATGCCCGTCAGGCCCGTGTACGAAGCGGTGTTCACGATCGTCCCGCCGCCGGCGGCCTCGATCTCCGGCGCCACCGCCCGAATGCCGAGGAAACAGCCGACCTGGTTGACCTGCGTGATCGTCTGGAACTCGGCGAGCGGCGTGGAGACCAGCTCGTTGAAGCGCAGGATGCCCGCGTTGTTGACCAGGCCGTCGATCCGCCCGAAGCGCTCCTTGGCGACGGCGACGGCCGCCGTCCAGTCCTCCTCGCGCGTGACGTCGAGACGGACGTAACGGGCCCGCTCCTCCCCGAGCTCCTCGGCCAGCGCCTTCCCGAGGTCGTCCAGGACGTCCCCGAGGACGACCCTGGCCCCTTCGGCGGCGAAGAGCCGCGCCTCCTGCTCGCCCTGCCCGCGCGCCGCGCCCGTGATGACGACGACGCGGCCGTCCAGCTTGCCCATGTGCGCTCTCCTCGGGGGTGTCTTGTGGATCAGGCCGGATCAGCGAGCGGCGTCCGGTGCGTGCGATCGCGAGGCGGAGGAAGAGGCCCACGCGCAGCGTCGACGACTGACGACGACGCAGCGAGCGTGCGCGCCAGGCGTGGCGAGCCCGGCAAGACGCACAAGACACCGCCTAGTTCAGGTGGGGGGCGACCTCCGCCGCGAACGCCGCCATCTGGTCGGTGAGTTCGGTACGGCTCCGGGAACGGAACCGGACCTGGATCTGGTGCACGCCCATCTCCCCGTAGGCGCGCAGCGACTCGGCCAGCGCCTCGGGCTTCCCGGTCAGCGTCCGGCGGCCGACGTCCCAGCCGGCCTCGCCGACGTGGAGCGCCTCCGTGATCGCCCCGACGGTGATCGGGCCCTCCACCCCGGCCGCCGCCCGGAGCCTGTGCAGCCGGGCGATCCGCGCGGGGAGCCGGTCGCGGGGATCCCCCTGCGGAAGCCAGCCGTCCCCCTTGAGCGCGGCCCTGCGCACGGCGGCCGGCGAGGAGCCGCCGACCCAGACCGGCACCCGCTCCTGGGCGGGCCGGGGCCGCTGTCCGAGCTCCTTGAACGCGAAGCGCTCCCCGGCGAACTCCGGATACTCCTCGGGCCCGAGGGCCTCCCGGAGCGCGTCGATCGTCTCGTCGAGGACCGGGCCGCGCCCGTCGAAGTCCGCCCCGACCGCCTCGAACTCCTCCCGCACGTGCCCCGCGCCGACCCCGAGCACCAGACGGCCGCCGGAGAGATGGTCGAGGGTCGCGTACGCCTTGGCGCTCACCAGCGGGTGACGCAGTCCGACGACGGCGACGTGCGACAGGAGGCGGACGCGCTCGGTGACGGCGGCGAGGAAGGAGAGGGTGGCGACCGGGTCGTACCAGACGGTGCTCATCGGCCCGGCGAGGCGGCGCGGGATGGCGACGTGGTCGCAGCAGGCGACGTAGTCGAACCCCGTCCGGTCGGCGGTCCGGGCGATCTCGGCGAGATCGGCGGGGCCCGCGCCGGCCTCCCAGGGTTCGGCGTAGAGGGTGCTCTGGGACTGGACCGGGAGCTGCATCCCGTACACGACCATGGGAACCCCTCCTCCTACGGACGCCACAGGCCGTCGGCGGTCAGGCCGAGCAGCTCGATCGCGTTGCCGCGCACGATCCGCTCGACGACATCCGGAGCAAGGTGGCCCATCTGGGCCTCGCCGACCTCGCGGGACTTGGGCCAGGTGGAGTCGGAGTGGGGGTAGTCCGTCTCGTAGAGGACGTTGCCGGCCCCGATCGCGTCGAGGTTCCCGAGCCCGAAGGCGTCGTCGAAGAAGCACCCGTACACGTGGCCGGCGAACAGCTCGGACGGCGGCCGCAGCACCTTCTCGGCGACCCCGCCCCAGCCGCGGTTCTCCTCCCAGACCACGTCGGCGCGCTCGAGGATGTACGGGATCCAGCCGATCTGGCCCTCGGCGTACATGATCCGGAGGTTCGGGAAGCGCTCGAACTTGCCGCTCATGAGCCAGTCGACCATCGAGAAGCAGCAGTTGGCGAAGGTGATGGTGGAGCCGACGGCCGGCGGGGCGTCGGCGGAGGTGGACGGCATCCGGCTGGAGGAGCCGATGTGCATCGCGATCACGGTGCCGGTCTCGTCGCAGGCCCGCAGGAACGGGTCCCAGTGGTCGGTGTGGATCGACGGGAGCCCGAGGTGCGGGGGGATCTCGGAGAACGCGACGGCCCGCACCCCCCGGTCGGCGTTGCGGCGCACCTCGGCGGCGGCCAGCTCCGCGTCCCAGAGCGGAATCAGCGTGAGCGGTATGAGCCGGCCGCGCGCCTCGGGCCCGCACCACTCCTCGACCATCCAGTCGTTGTAGGCGCGGACGCCGAGCAGCCCCAGCTCACGGTCGTCCGCCTCGGTGAAGGTCTGCCCGCAGAAGCGGGGGAAGGTGGGGAAGCAGAGCGCGGACTGGACGTGGTTGACGTCCATGTCGGCGAGGCGGTCGGGGACGGAGTACGAGCCGGGCCGCATCTGCTCGTAGGTGATGATCTCGAGCCTGATCTCGTCCCGGTCGTAACCGACGGCGGTGTCGAGCCGGGTGAGCGGCCGGTGCAGGCCCTCGTACACCCACCAGTCCCCGATGGGCCCGTCGTCCCCCTCGGCACCCATGACGGGCGCGAACTTCCCACCGAGGAAGGTCATTTCCTTCAGGGGCGCACGGACGATCCGGGGCCCGACGTCCCGGTACCGGGCCGGAAGCCGGTCCCGCCAGACGTGCGGGGGCTCCACGGTGTGGTCGTCCACCGAGATGATCTTCGGGAAGGTCTCCATGCGTTTCACGGTAGCGCCGATCTGACGACCCGTCAGCTAGCTGACGCCGGGAACCTGTGGCAGACCTTGTGCAGACAGTGACCCGATGCTGACGCGCCCCCTCCGGACAAGGCAGACTGTCTTGGGCGAAACCAGCGGTGGGCAGGGGGAGCTATGGACCGTGAGAACGGCCCGCGGGTTCCGGGGCAGCGAGCCCCGTCGACAGGTCCCGGCGAAGTCGGGCAGGACCTGCGTTTCGGGGTGCTCGGTCCGGTGCGCGCCTGGCGGGACGGCGAAGCCCTGCCGTCCGGGTCGCCGCAGCAGCGGGCACTGCTGGCCGCACTCCTCCTGCGTGACGGGCGCACGGCGACCGCCTCGGAGCTGATCGACGCCATCTGGGGTGAGGAGCCGCCCTCGCAGGCGCTCGCGGCCGTACGGACCTACGCCTCGCGGCTGCGCAAGATCCTGCCGCCCGGGGTCCTGGTCAGCGAGTCCGGCGGCTATGCCATCCGGCCGCACCGGGACGCCTTGGACCTGACCGTCGCCCAGGAGCTGGCCGCCGAGGCGGAGAAGCTGCGGGCGGGCGGGGACCGCGGTGCGGCCCGGGCACGGATCAACAAGGCGCTCGGGCTGTGGGACGGCGAGGCGCTGGCGTCCGTACCGGGGCCGTACGCCGAGACGCAGCGGACCCGTCTGGAGGAGTGGCGGCTCCAGCTCGTCGAGACGCGACTCGACATGGATCTGGAGGCCGGCGCGCACGCGGAGGCCGTCTCGGAGCTGACGGCGCTCACGGCGGCCCACCCCCTGCGGGAGCGGCTGCGCGAGCTGCTGATGCTGGCGCTCTACCGCAGCGGACGGCAGGCCGAGGCGCTGGCCGTGTACGCCGACACGCGCCGGCTCCTCGCCGACGAGCTGGGCGTCGACCCGAACCCGGAGCTGTCCCGGCTCCAGCAGCGGATCCTCCAGGCGGACGCCGAACTGGCCCGGCCGGTCGAGGAGTCGGCGCCGGCCCCCACCGTCTCCCGCCCGGCACAACTCCCGGCCACCGTCCCCGACTTCACGGGCCGGGCCGCGTTCGTCCGGGAGCTGGGCGACCGGCTCGTCGCCGCCGAGGGTTCCGTGATGGCCGTCTCGGCGCTCGCGGGCATCGGCGGCGTCGGCAAGACGACCCTCGCCGTGCACGTGGCCCACGAGGCCCGGCCGCACTTCCCGGACGGCCAGCTGTACGTCGACCTCCAGGGCGCGGGCTCCCGGGCGGCGGCGCCCGAGACGGTCCTGGGCGCGTTCCTGCGCGCGCTGGGCACCCCGGACTCCGCGATCCCCGACTCGCTGGACGAGCGGGCCGCGCTGTACCGCTCGACGCTCGACGGCCGCCGGATCCTGGTGCTCCTGGACAACGCGCGGGACGCGGCCCAGATCCGTCCGCTGCTGCCGGGCACGGCCGGCTGCGCGGCCCTGGTGACGAGCCGGATCCGGATGGTGGACCTGGCGGGTGCGCACCTGGTGGACCTGGACGTGATGTCCCCGGAGGAGGCGCTGCGGCTCTTCACCCGCATCGTGGGGGTGGAGCGGGTCTCGGCGGAACGGGAGGCCGCGCTGGACGTGGTCGCCGCGTGCGGTTTCCTGCCGCTCGCGATCCGTATCGCGGCCTCCCGGCTGGCGGCCCGCCGCACGTGGACGGTCGCGGCCCTGGCGGCCAAGCTGGCGGACGAGCGCCGCCGCCTGGACGAGCTCCAGGCAGGTGACCTTGCGGTCAAGGCCACCTTCGAACTCGGCTACGGCCAGCTGGAGCCGGCCCAGGCCCGCGCCTTCCGCCTCCTGGGCCTCGCGGACGGCCCGGACATCTCCCTGACGGCGGCGGCGGCCGTCCTCGACCTGCCGCTCCACGACACCGAGGACCTGCTCGAAGCCCTCGTCGACACCTCCCTCCTCGAATCCGCGGCCCCGGGGCGCTACCGCTACCACGACCTGGTTCGCCTCTACGCGCGTGCGTGCGCGGACCGTGACGAACAGCCCCCGGCGGAGCGGGAGCGGGCCCTGTCCCGCCTGCTCGACTTCTACCTCTCGACGGCGGCGAGGGTGTACGCGATCGAAAGGCCGGGCGACCGCCTGGTCGACCACCTGGAACCGACGGAGTACGAGGGCCTGACCTTCACGGACCGCCACGCCGCCCAGGACTGGCTGTACGCGGAGGCGAACTGCCTGCTGGCGTGCGTGAGGCAGTCGGCGGGGGCGGGGACGCTGAGGCGGGCGGTGGACCTGCTGTGGGCGTCGCTGGACCTGGCGGAGTCGGGCGCGAACTCGAAGGAGTACGAGGCGGTCGCGGCGGGGCTGCGTGAGGCCGCGCGGGACACCGGCGACACCCGCGCCGAGGGCCGTGCGGCCAACGCCCTGGCGTACGTCCACCATTACCAGGGCCGGTTCGACCAGGCCGACTACGAGGCGGAGGAGGCCCTGGGGCTCGCGCGGAGCGTCGCGGATCCGCTGCCCGGCTGCTGGGCGGCGAACAATCGCGGAGCCATCGCGCTCTACCAGATGCGATACGACGACGGAGAGAAGCACCTGGCCTGGGCCATCACCCAGTTCCGTCACTGCGACGACCGGGCGGGCGAAGCGGCTGCCCTGTGCAATCTCTCGCGCATCTACCTCGCCACCGGACGGACGGCGGAGGCGGTCAGGCTGGCCCAGCAGGGTGCCGACCGGTACGACGAGATGGGCCACGCCCTCAAGGGCGCCAACGGCCGGTACGCCCTGGGCATGGCCCTCACGGCGAGCGGGCAGCTCACGGCGGCGGCCGCGCGGCTCCGGGAGGCCCTCGCGGTGTTCCGCGACAGCCGGCAGCGGCTCTGGGAGGGGATGACCCTGTTCCGGATCGCCGAGGTCGACATCGCGGCTCGCCAGTACGCCGCCGCCGCTTCGGGTGCGGAGATGGCGCTGACCGTGCTCCGGGACATCGGGGGCGAGTGGCGCCGGGGGAACGTCCTCATGGTGCTCGGCCGAGCACTGAACGGCATCGGACAGCCGGGCCGTGCGCAGGTGTGCTGGCAGGAATCACTGTCCATCTACGAAGAGTTGGGCTCGCCGGAAGCGGACGAGGTGCGGGCCCTGCTCACCCCCGTCTCGGCCGCCTGACCGCCCCGGACCCGCCCTGCCAGGGCGTTCATCGTTCGTTTATCGCCGGCCTGCATGCTTCTTCTCATCGACCCGTCGCGTCGGGGGGCAGACGGGTCGCTGGTAAGGCCGTCGCTCCTACGCACTAAGGTGAGCGGCCCTGAGAGGGCCGCCCGGCCGTCCACGGGGGAACAGCCGGGCGGTCCTCGCCCACCACTTGAGGCATTAACAGGAGGTTGATCACCATGGGCGACATCGACTCGAACGAGCCGGTCATCAAGCCGACGAATCTGCACGCGACCGGCGGTGGCGAGGAGATCACGACGAAGAACCTCCACGCCACGTCGGAGCCGGCGGTGGACGCGATCACGAAGAAGATCACCACGCAGAACCTGCACGCCACCGGCACCCCGGTCAACGCCGACGCATCGACGGACAACCTGCACGCCACGTCGGAGCCGGCGAAGTAGACCACTCCCCCACGGGGAACGGCCGCGGCGGCACGAACGGGGGAGTCGCCGGGGCCGTCACCGTCCGGGAGTGAGCAGCGCAAGCGCTCGGGGGACGTCCGTCGAGCTCGGGGGAACCCGGCGGACAGAGCGCGGCGCGCCGCGACCGGACAGCACGAAGGAGGGGCCGGGCATCTGCCCGGCCCCTCCTCCCGTGTCCGGCGTCACCGGGCGTACGCGCCCAGCCCCACCAGGCAGTACACGTACTCGTTGATCGTCGCGCCGTTGATCGTGTAGCGGTAGGAGAAGGCGTACTGCGTCTTCGGGTTGGACCGGCAGCGGTTCAGGTCCGAGGTCAGAGGGATCGTCTGGATCACGCGGTAGTGGGCGTCCGACGCCGAGCAGGAGACCTCTTCCACGTCGCTGACGCGCTGCGCGGTCGTCGAGTCCGGCAGCGTTCCGTTGAGGCAGGTGCACGCCGTGTACGGGTCGGGCGGCGGCTCCGTCGTCGGGGCGGCGGTGGTCGGGGTGTCGAACGGGTCGTCGTACGACGAACTGGGCGTGACGGTGGGCGACGAGGTGACGGTGGGAGTGGCGGCGCTGCCGCTGTCGTCGTCGCTGTCGTTCGTGAGGACGAGGGCGGCGATCACCGCGCCGACGACTCCGATTGTCACCAGGCAGCCCAGACCACCGGACTTCCGGGCGGCCGGAGCCACGGGCTGCCCGGTGACCCGGACCCGCAGGAGTACTTCGCCGTCGCCCAGGCGGGCCCGGACGAGGTCGCCGTCCCTGCTGGGCGGGATGCGGATGTGGGCGGGGCCGGTCGGCAGGGTGACGGTGAACATGACGCCGGTAGCGGCCTGTTGCGGGGTGAGGGATATGAGGACTTCTTGCGACGACACCGGCTTCCTCCAGGAGGTGAGCGTGCGACGGACGCAGACTGCCTGGCCCCCACGGAGCGGCCTTGCCGAGGGCTACGGCTCACATGACGCCGGCGCGGGGGGAGTTGGTTGCGACTCCCCCCGGCCAGACCGCCTGAACCCGTCGTCCGTGACGGGTACGACGATCCGGGAGTGGAACCACTTCCAGGCGGCGTACGGCACCTTGTCGTGGTAGGCCTTGATCAAGGTCATGGAACTCGTCCCGACACGGATTCCGCTGCGGTGGGCTTCCTTCAGGCGGGCCTTCATGGCCGGCTCACCGAGGACGGACTTCGACAGGCCCCCACTGTCCAGGACGTGTCCTTACGGATCTGCTCCGTCAGCCCCTCAGGCAGGGTGACTGTGTACTTCTTCGTTGCCGTACCAATGACCATGCCGACAGGGGAAATGGCCCGCATCACCCCGAAGGGTGAAGCCCGCACGGCAGGCGCGCCACCAACCGCGCTCCCCGCGCGCTCTCCTCGACCGTCAGCGTCCCTCCGTGACGCGCCGCGATCTCCCTGGCGATCGGGAGGCCCAGGCCCGCGCCGCCCGCGGTGCGGGCGCGGGACTCGTCGAGGCGGGTGAAGCGGTCGAAGACGCGGTGGCGGTCGGCGGGCGGGATGCCGGGGCCGTCGTCCAGGACCTCGAGGACGACGGAGCCCCTGTCGGTGCGTACCGCCACCGTCACGGCGGAGTCGGCGTGCCTGCACGCGTTGCCGAGGATGTTGCGGACCAGGCGTTCCAGCTGTCGTGCGTCGCCGACGACCGCGGCCGGGCCCTCCGTCTCGCAGAGCAGCTTCAGCGTCCCGGCCTCGGGCAGATGCGCGTGTTCCCGGACGAGATCCTCCGCGACCGCCGACAGGTCGACGTCCTCCACCACCCGGGCCCGGTGCCGGGTTCCGTCCATGCCGGCCAGCAGCAGGAGGTCGTCCGCCAGCGCCTGGAGCCGTACGACGTCCGTGGCGGCACCCTCCACGACAGAGCCCCAGACGACGCCTTCGGGGTGACGGAGCGCCGATTCGAGCTGGGCGCGCAGGGCCGCGAGAGGGCTGCGCAGTTCGTGGGCCGCGTCGGCGACGAACTGCTGCTGCCGCGCCGACGCCTGCTCCAGCCGGTCGAGCGTGTCGTTCGTCGTCCGGGCCAGGCGGCCGATCACGTCATCCGTCGCCGGCACCGGGACCCGCCGGTCCAGGGAGTGGCTGGTGATGTCCTCCAGCTCCCGCCGGATCGCCTCCACCGGGCGAAGGGCGCGGGCGGCCGCCAGGTGCACGAGGGCCCCGGTGAGCAGGGCCACGAGAGGCACCCCCGTGGTGCAGGCGATCCAGTAGACCTCGCGGATGGACTCCCCCGCTCCCTCTTCTCTCGCCTGCCTGAGCAGATACACCCCGCTCAGAGACAGCACGCCTGTCGCGCCCGCCGCCGTCAGGACGAGGCGTCCGGGAAAGGAGAGACGGCCCGCTCCCCGCCCGAGAGCGATCCAGACGGCCGCCGCCGTCAGCCCGCCCGCCGACGGCCCGATGAACATCAGCCCCCACCGGAAGGCCTCTTCGGCCACGATCCACGGCTTCTGCGGGTTCTCCTGCGTGAGCCACCACACGTAGGTGGCATACAGCCCTTCCGAGGTCAGGGCCGCGACGAACGTCGTCCGGACCCGTACCGTCCTGTTGTGGCCGCGCCCCACCGCCCAGCACACGACCGCGACGAACCCCGCGCCCACCAGGTGTCCCGGCCAGGCCAGCAGCTCGATCTGCGGACCCACGCGGTCCTCGAGCATGAGCGGCGTGCCCTGCGGCGGAGGCGGGCCCGCCCGGCGGTCCGCGTACTCCAGCCACCCCACCGCCACCACGACCACCAGCCAGGCAGCCGCTCCCGTGGCCCACACCGCACGGGCACCTGGCTCACGCACCGGCGAACCCCGACACCCGGTACCCGCCGCCCCGCACCGTCTCGACGGTCTTCCTCCCGAAGGGAAGATCGACCTTTCTGCGCACGGCACTGATGTAGACCTGCACGATGTTCGGGTCGCCCGTGAAATCCGCCGACCACACCTCGTCGAGGATGTCGAGCTTGGGCACCACCTCGTCCATCCGCCGCATCAGCGTCTGCAGCACGGCGAACTCCTTCGGCGTCAACGCGATGACGCTCTCTCCTCTCCCGCACGCCCGGCGGGCGGGGTCGAGCCAGAGGTCCCCGCACTCCAGCAGGGTGGGAACGCGGGATCCGCCACGGCGCAGCAGCGCCCGCAAGCGTGCTTCCAGGACCACGTACGAGAAGGGCTTGGCCAGATAGTCGTCGGCTCCGGTGTCGAGGCCCTCGGCCTCGTCGTACTCCCCGTTCTTCGCCGTCAGCATCATCACCGGTACCTCGATCCGCTCGGCACGAAGGCGGGAGCAGACCTGGTAGCCGTTGAGCCCCGGCAGCATCAGGTCGAGCAGGATCGCGCCGTAACGATGCTCCCGTGCCAGGTGCAGGCCCGTCACACCGTCGTGCGCGACGTCGACGGTGTAGCCGACGGCCGTCAGGCCCCGGCGCAGGGAAGCGGCCAGCCGCTCCTCGTCCTCGATCACCAACAACCGCATACGGCGCAGTATCGCCTCCCCCGGAGACGGCCGGCTGAAGAAATCCTCAGCCTTCTTCAGGTGCGCCTCAGCGGGTATCACCGACGGTCGCTCCATGGCACTTCTGTCCGCCCGTCGCCCTGTGCTCCCCCGGGCCGTCGGCCCGCGTCGCACCCGCGCCGCGCCCGCTCTCACCTCCGCCGTCGTTCTCGTCCTGTACGCCGTCTACTCCCTCCGCGAGCATCGACGCTTCGGCACCAGCGGCTACGACCTCGGGATCTTCGCGCAGGCCGTCCGCTCGTACGCCGAGCTGCGGACGCCCGCGTCGGAGATCCGTACGGCGACGGCCCCGCCGGGCTTCGACGGCGACGCGTATCCGCTGCTCGCCGATCACTTCCACCCGGTCCTGGCTCTTCTGGGGCCGCTGTACCGGCTCTTCCCCCACGTCGAGGTGCTGCTCCTCGGCCAGTCCGGGCTCGTGGCCGTGTCCGTGTACGTGATCTCCCGTGCGGCCCAGCGTCATCTCCCCCATCCCGGCGCCGCCGTGTCCGTCGGGCTGGCTTTCGGCCTGTGCTGGGGACTGCAGCAGCTGGCCGGCTTCGACTTCCATGAAGTCGCCTTCGCCGTTCCGCTGCTGGCCCTGGCCTGCCGAGCCCACCTCGACGGCCGGTGGCGCGCCGCCGCCTGCTGGGCCGCCTGCCTGCCTCTCGTCAAGGAGGATCTGGGCGTCACCACGGCCGTGTTCGGACTGCTCTTGATGCGCCACCATCGCCGCGGCGGTGCCGCGCTCTGCGCGTTCGGCGCCGCCTCCACGGTGCTCGTCGTGTGCGTCGTGCTGCCCGCGTGGGCACCGGACGGCCGGTACGGCTATCTGAACCAGCCGTACGCGCACGGGGTGCTCGAGGGCTGGCCCGTGAAATCGCTCACCCTCGCCGCCCTCCTGGCCGTCACGCTCGGCCTTGTGCTGCGCAGCCCGCTCGCCTGGCTTCTGCTGCCCACCCTGGCCTGGCGGCTCACCTCCCCCAACCCGGCCTATTGGGGACCGGAGCTGCACTACTCCGCCGTCCTCGTCCCGGTAGCCTTCGCCGCCCTGATCGACGCGCTCCGCCGGGGAGCGCGCATACCCCACTTCGCCCCGCTCCTCGTCGCACTGGTGCTCCTGCCGGGCCAGCCCCTGCGCGATCTGGCCACGCCCGGCTTCTGGGAGGACAGTCCCCGTCAGGGCGCTGCCCGGGCCGCGCTCCGGCTGGTACCCGACGGTGCCCGCGTCGCGGCGAGCAACAGCCTCGCGCCGCACCTCACCGACCGCGCGCGCGTGCGTCTCGTGGCCCGAGGGGTGCTCGACCGGCCCGATCGTCCCGACCGGGTGGCGCCGGTGGACTGGATCGTGGCCGATACGAGGGACCTCTTCCCGGCCGGTGCCGTCGGAGCCGTCCTGCACCGGGCGGAGGTTCTCGGCTGGCGCCGGATCCACGAGGACCACGGTGTGGTGGTCCTCCGCCGGCCGGACGGGTGAGTCGGTGACACCCCGAGGCCTTCGAAGCCCCACCGGCAGGGGACCCCTCACTCCACCCCGCCCCGCAGCACCCCCTTCATCACCTTCCCGCTCGCGTTCCGCGGCAGCTCCGTCACGAACTCGACCTCCCTCGGGACCTTGTAGTTCGCCATCTCGCGGCGGGCCCACGCGATCAGGTCGTCGCCCGTCACCCGCGCCCCCGCACGCCGGACCGCGAAGGCCTTGCCGACCTCGCCCAGCCGCGCGTCCGGGATGCCGATGACCGCCACGTCGGCTATGCCGGGGTGCAGGCCCAGGAGTTGCTCGATCTCCGCGGGGTAGGCGTTGAAGCCGCCGACGATGAACATGTCCTTGATCCGGTCCGTGATCCGCAGGTTGCCCCACGCGTCCAGGACGCCCACGTCGCCCGTGTGGAGCCAGCCGTCCGGGTCGATCGCCTCGGCGGTGGCCGGCTCGTCCTCGAAGTAGCCGCGCATCACGTGGTGCCCCCGGACCAACACCTCGCCCGCGTCCGAGAGGCGGACCTCCGTGTCGGGGATCGGGCGGCCCGAGGTGGTGGCGACGACCTCCGGCGGGTCGCCGCGGCGGCACATGGTGACGATGCCGCTCGCCTCGGAGAGGCCGTACGCCGTGAGGACCGTGCCGACGCCCAGTTCGCCGCGCAGGCGCTCGACCAGCCGGAGCGGGACGACCGCCGCCCCGGTCACCACGAGGCGAAGCGCCGAGAGGTCGTACGAGGAGCGGGAGGGGTGGTCGAGGAGCGACTGGTGGAGGGTCGGCGGGCCGGGGAGGACCGAGACGCGTTCGGCGGCGATGTTCGCGAGGACGGTGTCCACGTTGAAGACGGGCTGCGGGATCATCACCGCGCCCCGCATCAGGCAGGCGATGATCCCGGCCTTGTAGCCGAAGGTGTGGAAGAACGGGTTCACGATGAGGTAGCGGTCGCCTTCCCGCAGGCCGGCGAGGTCGCTCCACACCTCGTAGCAGCGCAGGGTCTGGGCGTGGGTGATCACCGCCCCCTTGGGCCGGCCGGTCGTTCCCGAGGTGTAGATGATGTCCGAGGGGGACTCCGGGGCGATCGCGTCGGCCCGCCGCCGTACCTCCGCCGACGTCACCTCGTCCCCCTCCGCCAGGAAGGACTTCCAGGTCGTCCAGTCCTCCGGCGCGGCGTCGCCGAGCACCACCACCCGTTCCAGTGCCGGGAGTTCGGCTCCCGCCCGGCGCAGGGAGGCGACGTACGAGGTGCCCAGGAACGTACCCGTCACGAAGAGCAGCTTCGCCCGGCAGCGCTGCAGGACGTGGGCGGCCTCCGTGCCCTTGAAGCGGGTGTTCAGGGGGACGAGCACCGCCCCGGCCGTCACCGCTCCGAGCGCCGAGACGATCCAGTCCACGGTGTTCGGCGCCCAGATCGCGACCCGGTCGCCGGCCCGGACCCCGGAGGCCATGCACGCCGCCGCCGCGCGTTCGACGCGCTCGCCCAGCTCCTCGTACGAGATGCGGCTACGGCCCTCGACGACCGCCTCCGCGCTCCCGTACCGCTCGGCCGCCGCCCGCACCAGCCCCGGGACCGAGCCCCACTCCAGGTCGCCGCGCGTCATCTCCACCACTCCCCTTAGCTGACTGTTCGTCAGATTAGCTGTAGCCTGACGCGCTGTCAGCAGCTCGCGAACGGGGAGGTTGCCAGTGCTCAAGGACGCCACGGCCATCGTCGGCATCGGGCAGACGTCGTTCGCCAAACAGCTCCCCGAGTCCGAGAAGACCCTCGCCTGCCGGGCGATCCTCGCCGCTCTCGACGACGCCGGCATCGCGCCCGAGGAGGTGGACGCCTTCGCCTCGTACACGATGGAGGAGACCGACGAGGTCGAGATAGCCAAGGCCATCGGCGCCGGCGACGTCACCTTCTTCAGCAAGGTCGGCTTCGGCGGTGGCGGCTCGTGCGCGACCGTCGGCCATCTCGCCGCCGCCGTCACCACCGGGCAGGCGAGCGTCGGAGTGGCGTGGAGGTCACGGAAGCGGGGCTCCGGGCCGCGCCCCTGGAAGAACACCCGGGCGCAGCTCCCGACCCCCGGGCAGTGGACCCGCCCCTTCGGCCTCCTGCGCCCCGCCGACGAGATCGGCATGCTCGCCCGCCGCTACATGCACGAGTACGGCGCCACCCGCGACCACCTCTTCAACGTCGCCCTCGCCTGCCGCAACCGCGCCAACCAGAACCCGGCGGCGATGATGTACGAGCGGCCGCTGACCCGCGAGATGTACATGACCGCCCGCTGGATCAGCGAACCCCTCTGCCTCTTCGACAACTGCCTGGAGACGGACGGAGCGCTCGCCTGCGTCGTCGTGGGCGCCGAGCGCGCGCGCGACTGCCGGCAGAAGCCGGTGTACGTCCACTCCACCGCGCAGGGACTGCCCTCCCAGCATCACGGCATGGTCAACTACTGGAACGAGGACCCGCTCAGCGGCCCCGCGTGGACCGCCGCCCGACAGCTGTGGAAGCAGGCCGACTTCGGGCCGCAGGACATCGACGTCGCCCAGATCTACGACGCGTTCACCCCGCTCATCCCGCTCTCCCTGGAGGGTTACGGCTTCTGCGGACGGGGAGAGGGGGCCGCGTTCACCGAGGGCGGCGCCCTGGAGATCGGCGGACGGCTGCCCCTCAACACCGCTGGCGGCGGACTCTCCGAGGCCTACGTCCACGGCTTCAACCTCATCAACGAGGGTGTGAAGCAACTCCGCGGCACCTCCACCGCCCAGGTGCCCGACGCCGCCACCTGCCTGGTCACGGCCGGTGAGGGCGTCCCCACATCGGCGATCCTGCTGAGGAGTTGAGATGCTGACACCCGTGGTCGACGAGGACGGCGCGCCCTTCTGGGAGTACGCCGCCCGGGGCGAACTCCGCGTCCAGGCCTGCGCCGCCTGCGGGGAGCCGCGCTTCCCGCCCCGCCCCTGCTGCCCGCACTGCCGGTCCTTCGACAGCGAGTGGCGGCGGATGTCCGGCCGCGGCCGGATCTGGTCGTACGTCGTGCCCCATCCGCCGCTCCTGCCCGACTACGCCGCCCAGGCGCCGTACAACGCCGTCCTCGTCGAACTCGCCGACGCTCCCCGCATCCGTCTCGTCGGCAACGTGGTCGCCGCCCCGGACGCGCCGCTCGACTCGGTCGACCCGGCACGGCTGCGGATCGGCGCCGGGGTGAGGGTCGCGTTCACCGAGATCGCCGGCGTCATCGTGCCTCGCTGGCTGCTGGAGCGCGGATGAGCGTCCGCGTGGAGACCGACAAGGAGTCCGGCGTCGCGGTCGTCACCCTCGACCGGGCCGCGAAACACAACGCGATCACCCCGGAGATGGCCGAGCGGCTGGGCGCCCTATGGCGGGGGTTGCGCTACGAGGACGAGGTGCGGGCCGTCGTCGTCACCGGCGCGGGGACCGCGGCCTTCTGCACCGGCATCGACCGCACCGCCGCCGGCGAGGTCCCCCAGCCCTCCTCCCCGTACACGATCGACGATCCGCTGATCTCCATCGGCCCCAAGGCGAACGACCTGTGGAAACCGGTCGTCGCCGCCGTGGAGGGCATGGCCTGCGGCGGGGCGTTCTACCTGCTCGGGGAGGCGGAGTTCCTCGTCGCGGGCGAGGGCGCCACCTTCTTCGACCCGCACACCGCCTACGGCATGGTCAGCGCCTTCGAGACCGTCCACATGGCGCAGCGGATGCCGTTCGGGGAGGTCGCGCGCATGGCTCTGATGGGGACGGCCGAACGGATCTCGGCCCGGCGGGCGTACGAGACGGGGCTCGTGTCCGAGGTGACGGAGACCGGCGGGGCGCTGGACGCCGCGCGCCGGGCCGCGTCCGTCATCGCCGCGTACCCGACGGAGGCGGTGCAGGGCACCGTCCGGGCGCTCTGGTCGGTCAAGGAGGCCGCCCGCGCCCAGGCCCTCGCCCACGCGCCGCACCTCGTCGCACTCGGGAACCTGCCGGCCGAGCGACAGGCGGAACTCTTCACTCGAAGGGAGAACGGAGCCCGCGGCTTCCGCCTGCGGTGAGGTGACCGCATGACGTACCGGCGGGGAGACGCCCGCGGTCTGTTTTAATGGATCTTCACATTGAAGAGACACCGTCAACTTCGGTGAGACCGCCCCGAGTTCACCATCTGGTCCGGGCCGCGCGCTCGGCCGTTGTGACCTGCGCGCGGGGAGATCGTGATGGGACGACGCATCGTCAGGGCCGGACTCGCGGCGGGGGCCGCGCTGCTGCTGGCGGGCTGCGGAGGCGGCACCGACCCGGCGGACGCGGCCGGTTCCGGCGGTGCCTCGGGCGGCGGGAAGAACGGCGGCGGCGAGGCCGGCCCAGCGGGCGGCGGCGACCCCAGGACGGCGTCGCTGGCCCAGCCCGACACCCTCACGGTGTCCTTCTGCCACACCATCCCGAGCGGGGACGGCGGGGAGGTCTACGGGCTCACCCTGCGCTCCTTCTCCGCGAAGGACGGCGCCTTCGTCGGCGAGCGCAGCACCGTCCTGCCCGCCGACGTGGAGCCCACGGCCGGGTGCGAGGAGGACGGGCCCGGCCACGGGGTCGGGACCGCCTTCAACAAGGACCTCACCCTGGTGGCCGGCATCGTGAGCGCCTCGACGGACCGGGCCGCCGCCTTCGACCTGGCCACCGGCAAGGAGCTCGCACCGCCGGACCCGGACTCCTTCGCCAAGCGCCCGAAGAACAACGGAGCCGCCTTCCACCCGGTGACGGGCCGCCTCTGGTACGACATGCAGCACCACGACTTCGAGTCCGACGACCCGGTGGCCTCGCGCGACCCGAAGGGCGGCCCGAAGACCGAGGAGACCGTCCCCTTCGAGAAGCTCCCGGACCTCCTCGGGACGGACGGTCCCACGGCCACCACCATCCTCGCGACCGACGGCATCCACGGCCCGGCCGTCCCCCGCGGCGGCATCGTGGCCGGCTACAGCATGGGCGCGGGCGTCCACCTCAACCGTGTCGACCGCGACGGCGACGTCGGGGCGGGTTCCTTCCTCACCGACATCGAGACCAAGGGCCTCGACGGCACCAGCCTGAACTGCCGGCCGTCCTTCTGGCGGGACGCCACCACCCTGGTCTGCGAGTTCAAGCAGATCACCTTCACCGCCGACTACGCGAAGGTCGTGAAGACCGAGGACCTGATCCCGGAGAACGACCGGACCAACCTGCCCCCGGTCCTCTCCCCCGACGGCAAGAGCTTCGCGTTCCTCTCCAAGGGCGAGAACGACCGGTGGGGTCTGTTCCGGGGGGACTTCTCCGGGGCCGAGCCGGTGAAGATCACCGACGTCGACCCGCCGATCGACGGCTCCGACGAGCACCGCGAGTCCCTGGTCCGCTGGAACTGACGACCTCCCGCGTGCGCGCTACCGCACGCGCACGTCGTCGACCGAGCAGTTCTTCACCTTGCCGACGGCCTTCGGGGTCTTCATCGCGACCTCGAAGGTCTTCGTCTCCCCCGGCTCTACGGTGACCAGCTTCTCCGCCGAGTCGACCTCGGAGCCCGCGGAGCCCTCGAACTCCAGGGTGATCTTGAAGGTCTCGGTGAAGGTCTCCCGTGAGGTGATCCGCAGGGTGGCGGTGGTGTCCGCCTTACGGGCGGCTTTGCCCTTGCGCTTCTTCTGCGCGGGCTTGACGCAGTCGACGACCACCACGTCCACCGTCGAGGTGGAGGAGACGGTAGGGGTGGGCGAGGCGGTGTGGCTACTGCCGCCCGAGCTGCCGCTGTTCGCGTTGTCGTCGTAGTCGTAGTCGTCGTTCTTCTTCTCGGAGCTGGAGCAGCCGCCACCGCTGTCACCGCCCCCGCCACTGCTGCGGCTCTTGCCGCCGCTCCCGCCCGAGCTGCCCTTGCCCTTGCCCGTCTGGAACCCCGTCAGCGCGAGCACCACCACCGTGAGCGTCGCCGCCAGCCTGAGGCTCCTGCGGCGCGCCGTCCCCGTTGCCATCGCACACCTTTCCTGTCGTGTCCGCGCCACCCTAGCCCGCGTGGCGGGGCTCCCCCACCCGGCGTAGCGTCGGGAGCGTGAGCCGGACCGAAGGAGGCTCGAACGATGGTTCGTAACGTCATCGCCTCGGTCCTGGCCATCGCCGGAGCGACGGCCGCCGTCTGGAGCCCCTTCCGTGCCTGGTACGGCGGCCGTCACGGCAGCGACTACCGCATCGGGGACCTGTTCGGCGGCATCACCGACGCCAAGGCCGGGGTCTTCGGCTCGATCCTGCTGCCGTTCGCCCTCGCCGCCCTGGTCGCCCTCGTCGGCCTGGTGCTCCGCTCCCGGATCCTGGTGGCCGTCGCCGGCGTGGTCGTGATCGGCTTCGCCGTCCTGTGGATGGTCCGTGTCGGGCAGGCCGAGGGCGGTCTGACGGTCGGCTCGGACGGTACGGGTCTGGGCGACGGGGCCGGGCTCGCGCTGGGAGGCGGTGTCCTGCTGCTCCTCGCCGCGGCGCTCATGTCCGGCCGCCGCCGCGCGCGCACGACCCGGCTCGACGACGACCACCAGCGGCCGGCGCACCCGTACCCGTCCCCTCACGATCAGGGGTACCGGGGCGATCAGGGTGACCAACGC
The DNA here is from genome assembly GCF_014649715.1 of Streptomyces lateritius. GTDB lineage: Bacteria > Actinomycetota > Actinomycetes > Streptomycetales > Streptomycetaceae > Streptomyces > Streptomyces lateritius. The sequence goes on along the minus strand of NZ_BMTO01000019.1, from coordinate 78,421 downwards.
GGCGTCCCCGGCTATCCGCATGACGCCGACTCACCCACCCGGACGATGGACCAGCCCCGCTGGAACCAGCAGGACCCGTCCCACGGCGGCCAGGACGGCTACGGCGGACGCGGGCGCGACGACCACGGGCGGGACGGCTACGGGCGAGACGGCTACGGCCACGACGGCCGCGGCCCGTACCCGGACGAGCCGCCGCAGCAGCGCCCCTGACACGGGGCTCACGCCCTCGGCGCCGCGCCCCGCCCCGTCGCCGTTCCCTTCACCGCGTCCAGTGCGTACACGCACCGGTCCTTGCTGCACGCGTACACGACCCCGCCCCGCGCCACCGGCGAGCCGGTGATCTCGCCGCCGGTGGCGAGCTTCCAGCGCAGCTGACCACCCGTCGCGTCCAGCGTGTAGAGGACGTGGTCCGCCGAACCGAAGTGCACCCGGCCGTCGGCGACGACCGGGCTGCCGATCAGCTCGCCGCCCGCCGCGAACCGCCACTTCGGCGTGCCGGTGACCGCGTCCAGCGTGTAGAGCGCGCTGCCGCTGCCCACGTGCACATTGCCGTCGACGACCAGGACCGGCTCGATCGACTGACGGGACTCGGTCGCGATCCGCCAGCGGTCCTGGCCGGTGGTGGCGTCCAGCGCGTACACCGTGCCGAGGTAGTCGGCGAGGTAGACGCCGCCGCCGGTGACCGCCGGGCCGGGGGCGAAGGCGGGCGGGGAGAGGAAGACGGCGGGCGCCTCGAAGTGCCAGCGGACGTGGCCGCCCGCGATGTCGATCGACAGCACCCGGGTGCCGGCCGAGACGTACACACAGCCGTCCTCCGCCGGGGCCACCCGGACCGGGACGTTGCCGCAGGAGGCGGCGTCGCCGATCGGGTACGACCAGCGCTCGACACCCGAACGGGCGTCCAGCGCCTGGAGCCTGGCGTCCCGCCACACGTACACCGTGTCGCCGTGGACGGCGGGCCCTGCCTCCGGGGTCTCGAAGTCGGTCTGCGCGCCCGTGATCTCCCACAGCTTGGCGCCGTTGGACGCCTCCCAGCCCTGCACACCGCCGCCCCGGGTGCCGGTGACGACCGTGCCCCGGTCGACCTTGAGGGAGTACACCCAGGCATCGGCCGCGAGGCGCCACCGCTCACTGCCGTCGGCGGCGTCGAGCGCGTACAGCGTGGGGCCGTCGGAGGCGTGGATACGGCCCTGGGCGACGGCCATGGACCAGGCCACGTCCCGGGTCTTGAACTGGCGGCGGCCGCTGGCCACGTCGAGGGCGTGCACCTCGAAGGAGGTGACGTAGAGCAGGTCACCGGCGACGACCGGGGTGCCCCAGACGTCGTTCGACATCCGGAAGCGCCAGGGGCGCCAGTGGCCGGGCTCGGGGGCGGCCTGCGCCTCCGGGGCCGGCGCGGGCGAGGGCAGCGGGCGGGAGCCGGGCGGCGGGCCGGGCTCTGCACCGTTCGGGCCGCCGCCGGGCGGGCGGATCCAGCCGGTGGCCGGGCCCGCGTCGGCGCCCGGGCGGACGGCGGCGCGGGTGTCGGCCACCCGGGGGCCGGGGCCGATCGGGACGGCGGCCCCCGCGAGACGTACCGGACCGGCGGCCTCCGCGGGCGCGGCGTGCCGCCCGCCGCCGACCGCCTGGCCGGTGCGCGGGTCGCCGGCCCCGCCCCACCCCGGCGTCTGCCGGGGCGGACGCGGCGGTACGGGCGGGGCGGGAGGCGCGGCGACGGGCGCGGGAGGCGGGGGGCTGGGCCGGCCGCCCCGGCGGTGCTCGATCATCGCGGTGGCGCTGTGCGGCAGCCAGGCCGAGGCCGTACCGCTGTCGTCGCTGCCCGAGCCGAAGAGATGGGGAGCGAGCTGGGCCTGCAGATCGGCCGGGGTGGGGCGGCGCGAGACGTCCATCTGCATGCAGGACTCGATCAGCGGACGCAGCTCGTCCGGCAGCCCCTCCAGGTCCGGGCCTTCCCGGAGCAGCATGAAGACGGTCTCGACGGGGTTGGCACCGTGGAAGGGGGCATGGCCGGTGGCGGCGAAGACCAGCATCGAGCCGAGCGAGAAGACGTCGGACGCGCCGGTGACGCTGCGCGAGTCGCGGGCCTGCTCGGGTGACATGTACGCGGGCGTGCCGACGGCGACGTTGGTCATGGTCAGCCGGGTGTTGGAGACGCCGGAGGCGATACCGAAGTCGATCACCCGGGGTCCGTCCTCGACGACGAGGACGTTGGAGGGCTTCAGGTCGCGGTGGACCAGGCCCGCGCCGTGGATGGACTGCAGGGCCTCGGCGACACCGGCGGCCAGCCAGCGCACGGCCTGGGCCGGGAGCGGCCCGCACTCGTTCACTATTTCTTCGAGGGAGGGCGCCGGTACGTAGGCGGTGGCCAGCCACGGCACGGCGGCACGGGGGTCGGCGTCGACGACGGCGGCCGTGTAGAAACCGGAGACGGCCCGCGCGGCCTCGACCTCACGGGTGAAACGGACACGGAACAGCTGGTCCTCGGCGAGCTCGGTCCGCACGGTCTTGATCGCCACGCGCCGGCCGGACGCCGAGCGCGCGAGATAGACCAGCCCCATGCCGCCTGCACCGAGCCGGCCCAGCACCTCGAAGGGCCCGATCCGTCTCGGGTCGTGCTGCGTGAGCTGCTCCACTTGCCTGCCACCTCCCCGTACGGGCCATGAGAATACGGCCCCGTGGCCCTGATTCTTCCTGTCCGAGGCGGTGGTTGCGAACCCGGGGGCGGATCGGCGTGTGTCAGCTCATATCGCCGGGCGTGGCGGGCGGCTTCCCGCCGGGCCCAGCGTCAGGCTCAGGGGTCGGCTCGGGGCCGGACCCGCGGACAGGGCGCGTGGCGGGCGTGGGGGCGCAGGGGCGGGCTCAGTGGCGGGCCGGGCCGCACCGTCCGTGACCGGCACCTCGGCGGTGGGCCGCTCGGCGTCGGTCCGCTCGGCGTCCACGGGCTCCGCGAGCACCGCGAAACGGGCGCCCTGGTTGTCGTGGAGGACGGCGATGCGGCCGTGCGGGGTGTCGAAGGGCGGGTTGGTGACGCGGCCGCCGAGGCGGACGGCGGTGGCGCAGGTCTCGTCGCAGTCGGAGACGGCGAAGTAGACGAGGACGTGCCCGGGCATCTCGGCCGGGAAGGCGTCGGTCAGGACGGCCCGGCCGCCGAAGGCGGACTCGTCACCGGGGCGGGAGCCGGGCGGGGACCAGACGCGGTAGTCGAAGTCGCTCTCCCTGCCCTCCTCGTCCGCCGCCACCTGGCGGCCGAGGTAGCCGAAGACGGAGGCGTAGAAGGTGTCGACCGCGTCCCGTTCCCGCGTGTAGACCTCCATCCAGCAGAAGGATCCGGGGAGCATCGTCTTCTCGAAACCGTCGTCGTCGCCGGCCTGCCGCAGCCCGAAGACGGCGCCGCCGGGGTCTGCGGCGAGCGCCATGACGCCGAAACGGCCGACGGGGTAGGGCTCCATGATCATCTGCCCGCCGGCCGCCTTGATCCGCGCCGAGAGCACGCCCGCGTCCTCGGTGGCGAGGTAGACGGTCCAGGTCGTGGGCATCCGGCCGTCCCGCTTGGGGAGGAGTCCGGCGACCCGCTTGCCGTCGCTGAGCGCCTCGTCCCGGTCGTCGTCGAAGGTCCAGCCGAAGAGCTCGCCGTAGAACCGCTTCCCCGCTTCGAGATCGGGGAGCTGCGCCTCCACCCAGCACGGGGTGCCCTCTGTGAATGCGGCCATGGCTCCACGCTAGGGCGCAGGGACTTCCCCCGCACACCCCAAAACCGAACAGATGGGGAGGAAAGTCCCCGGCGGCCCTTGATTCCCATGGGTTGTCCACCGAAGTTTTCCACAGGCTGTTAATAAGCCTATTCGGGTACGGACCTGTCGGCCGGGCCCGCCGAGGGCCGCCGAGGACCCACGGCCGACCTGAGGACGACCCGCCACCGAGCCCCTGGGAGGGGGCGCACGTGCCCCCGCACCCCATTTGCAGTCGGCCGAATCGCGCCCCGATCACCCCTCGGTAAGCTGACGGCATGACAGGACAAGTACGCACGGTCGACGGCCGCGTGGCCGGACGACGCGGCCAGGCGACGCGGCAGAAGCTGCTCGACTGCCTCAGCGAGATGCTCAGCTCCTCGCCGTACCGGGACGTCAAGGTCATCGACGTGGCCCGCAAGGCGGGCACTTCACCCGCGACGTTCTACCAGTACTTCCCCGACGTCGAGGGCGCCGTTCTCGAGATCGCGGAGGAAATGGCCAAGGAAGGCGCAGGATTGACCGAACTGGTCTCCGGCCGCTCCTGGGTCGGCAAGGCCGGCTGGCAGACCTCCGAGGAACTGGTCGAGGGTTTCCTGGACTTCTGGCGCAAGCACGACGCCATCCTCCGCGTCGTGGACCTCGGGGCCGCCGAAGGGGACAAACGGTTCTACAAGATCCGCATGAAGATCCTGAACTCCGTCACCAACTCCCTTACCGAGGCGGTGAAGGAGCTCCAGACCAAGGGCAAGGTGGACAAGGACGTCAGCCCGGCGGCCATGGCGGGCTCCCTCGTGGCGATGCTCGCCTCGGTGGCGGGCCACCAGAAGGGCTTCCAGACGTGGGGTGTGAAGCAGGCCGAACTCAAGCCCAACCTGGCCCTGTTGGTGCACCTGGGAATCACGGGCAAGAAGCCGACGAAGTAACCGGCACGCGCCCTTCATCCGTCCTGTCGCGCCGACGGCGGCCCCCCTTCGAGAGACCGCCGTCGGCGTTCCCATGTCCGGACTCCGTCACGTCCGGGCCCCCGGCCAGGGGCTGCCGTCCGGCCCGGTTCACCGCCTCGTCAGCCGGAAGAGCCGGATCTCCCGCTCCACCCGCGCCTGGTACGTCGCGTACGGCGGCCAGAACGCCAGAGCCGCACGCCACGCCGCCGCCCGCTCATCCCCGGCGAGCAGCTCAGCCCGTACGGGGATCGTCTCGCCGCGCCAACTCACCTCCGCGTCCGGGTTATTCAGCAGGTTCGCGGTCCACGCCGGATGCCCCTCCCGCCCGAAGTTGGAGCCGATCAGGAGCCAGGTCCCGGCCCGCTCCGGCATGCACGCCAGCGGTGTCGACCGGGGCAGCCCCGACCTCGCCCCCCGTACGGTGAGGATCACGCCCGGCAGCATCCGGGCGCTGAGCAGCACCTTGCCCCGGGTCAGCCGGTGCACCGTCCGGTCCATCGCCGGGATGACGTGCGGGGCGGCCTTCGCGAACGTCCGCGTCGACGAGACCTTCTGGATCAGACGGATCACCCGCTCTCGGCCGGCGGCCATCATGCGGCCACCTCTCCGAACAGGCCGGCCGCCGCGTGCGCCCGCAGCCTGCGCGCGGGCCCGAAGAGCAGCTCGTCGGCCGTCGCCCGTTTGAAGTAGAGGTGGGCCTCGTGCTCCCAGGTGAAGCCGATCCCGCCGTGGAGCTGGATCGTCTCCCCGGCCACCGTCCGCAGTGCCTCCAGGGCCGCCGCGAGCGCGAGCCCGCCCGGTCCGGCCTCGCGCGCCGCGCAGTACACCAGCGAGCGGGCCGCCTCCACCTGGACGTACAGGTCGGCGAGCCGGTGCTTGACCGCCTGGAAGGAGCCGACGGGCCGCCCGAACTGTTCGCGGGTGGCGGTGTACTCGACCGTGCGGTCCAGTGCCGCCCCGGCCGCGCCGACCGCCTCGGCGGCGAGCATCACGGCCGCCGTCCGCCCCGTCGCGGCGAGTGCGCCGAGCACGCCGGCCGGTGCGTTCGGCGGATCCTCGCCGAGCAGCTCGCCTTCGACGTCCCGCAGCTGTACGGCGGCCTGTGTGCGGGTCGCGTCGAGCGTCGGCAGCCGTACGCGCGCCAGACCGGCCGCGTCCCCGCGCACCAGGAACAGCAGGGTCCGGCTCCGCGCGAAGCCGCCCGCGTGCGCGGCGACCAGGAGCAGCCCGGCGCTGTGGCCGTCGAGGACCTGCGCGGCCTCCCCGTACAGCAGCGTGCGCCCCTCCACGGTCCGTGCCTGGACGCCGCCGGCCCGGCCGCCGCCGGCCCAGGAGTCGTCGGCGTTGTCCCCGGTCAGGCCGAGGGCGAGGGCGAGGGAACCGCCGGGGACGGCGAGTGCGCAGGTCAGCCCGCCGATCGCGATGCGGGACAGGAGTGCGGCACGCTGCCGCTCGCTGCCGAGGGCGGCGATCAGCGGGGCGGTGAGGACGGCGGTGGCGAGGAGCGGCGAGGGGGCGAGGGCCCGGCCGGTCTCCTCCAAGGCGACGGCCAGTTCGGCGGGGCCGCAGCCGACACCGCCGTACTCCTCCGGCAGGGCGAGCCCGGCGAGTCCGAGCGTGCCGGACATCCGGTGCCACAGGTCGGTGTCGTACCCCTCGGGGGTCGCGACGGCGGCGCGGACCTCGGCGGGCCCGGAGTGCTTGGCGAGCAGTTCGCGCAGCGTGCGGCGGATCTCGTCCTGCTCGGCGGTCGAGGCGGCGTCCATGGAGCTCCCCTCCGTATCTGACGGCCCGTCATGTTAGGCCGGGGCGAGACAGAAGCCCAGAGGGCGGAGGCCGCCCGGGAGAAGCGCCGGCGCGCCGCCACGATCAGCAAGCCTCACCCGGCCTGCGCGCCGTCGCCCGCAGCAGGTCCCGTACGAGCCCGTAGTCGACGTTCTCCGTGCGCCGGAACCGCAGGCACCCCTCGCCCATGTCCTGGCCGGCCAGCCGCTCCCCGAAGACCTCCCGGACGTCCGGCCGCATCAGACAGAAGGAGATGTACTGCTGCCGCAGGGCGAAGGCGATCTCCGGCTCGCCGCCCGGCCGCCGGTAGGCAGGCACGCCGTACGCCATGACCTCCTCGAAGCCGTGGAGCTCCGTGCGGCACAGCTCGCGCAGCCGGACGAGGACCGTCAGCCGGTCCGGTTCCGCGATCTCGGCGAGGTAGCCGTCCACATCCTCGGCCGCGCTTCTCGGCATCCCTGGCTCCTTATCCGGCCCATCTGATCTGATGTACCGTCAGATTCATGCCCACCACCTCACGGAACCGCGCCGGGCGCCGCGTCGCCGCCGTCGGCATAGCCCTCTCCGACTGCGGCCGCGTCGACGCGGCCACTCCCTACACTCTGCACGCCCAGGCCGCCCGCCGCGCCCTCGCGGACAGCGGGCTCGACCGCTCGGTGATCGACGGTCTGGCCTCGGCGGGGCTCGGCACCCTCGCCCCGGCCGAGGTCGCCGAGTACCTGGGGCTGCGGCCCCGCTGGGTGGACTCGACCACCGTCGGCGGCGCCACCTGGGAGGTGATGGCCGCACACGCCGCCGACGCCATCGCCGCCGGGCACACCAACGCCGTGCTGCTCGTCTACGGCTCCACCGCCCGCGCCGACATCCGCGCCGGTCGCCGCACCTCGAACCTCTCCTTCGGCGCGCGCGGGCCACTGCAGTTCGAGGTCCCCTACGGCCACACCCTGATCGCCAAGTACGCGATGGCCGCCCGCCGCCACATGCACACCTACGGGACCACCCTGGAGCAGCTCGCCGAGGTCGCCGTCCGGGCGCGGGCGAACGCCGCGCACAATCCCGAGGCGATGTTCCGCGAGCCGATCACGGTCGACGAGGTGCTCGACGGCCCGATGATCGCCGACCCCTTCACCAAGCTCCACTGCTGCATCCGCAGCGACGGCGGCTGCGCGGTGCTGCTGGCGGCCGAGGAGTACGTACCGGACACGGCGAAGGCGCCCGTCTGGGTCCTCGGCACGGGCGAGCACGTCTCGCACACCACGATGTCGGAGTGGGAGGACTTCACGGTCTCCCCGGCGGCGGTCAGCGGGCGGCTCGCCTTCGAGCGGGCGGGGGTCCGGCCGGAGGACGTCGACCTCGCGGAGATCTACGACGCCTTCACCTACATGACCCTGGTGACGCTGGAGGACCTGGGCTTCTGCGCCAAGGGGGAGGGCGGTCCGTTCGTGCAGGAGAAGGGCCGGCTGCCGGTCAACACCGACGGTGGCGGGCTCTCGGCCTGTCACCCCGGGATGCGAGGCCTGTTCCTGCTGGTGGAGGCGGTGCGGCAGCTGCGCGGGGAGGCGCCGGGGCTCCAGGTGCGACGGGCGGACGGGAGCCTTCCGCAGCTCGCGGTGGCCTCGGGGACGGGGGGCTGGTTCTGCTCCTCGGGAACGGTGGTGCTCGGCCGGGACTGAGGCCGCCGTCAAATCTATACAAGCGTCATATACATCCGTGTAGGACGTCCGTATAGTCGTCGGTGCGGGGCCGGAGAGGCCCGCACGCCACGCGACGAGGAGTCCTGCCATGACGCGCACGCCCGTGAACAAGACCGTCCTGATCTCCGGCGCCTCCGTCGCCGGCCCGGCCCTCGCCCTCTTGCTCCACCGCTACGGCTTCACCCCCACCGTCGTCGAGCGCGCCGCCGCGCTCCGTACCGGCGGCTACAAGGTCGACATCCGCGGCACGGCCGTCGAGGTCTGCCGGCGCATGGGCATCCTCGACGAGATCCGCGCCCACTCCACCGGCATGACGGGCGGTTCGTACGTCGACGACCAGGGCCGAACGGTCGGGGAGCTGCCCGCCGAGATCTTCGGCGGCCGGGTCGAGGGCGACGAGGAGATCATGCGCGGCGACCTCGCCCGGATCCTGTACGAGCGGACCCGCGACGACGTCGAGTACGTCTTCGGCGACTCGATCGCCGCCCTCGACGACGACGGGGACGGCGTGGACGTCACCTTCGAGAGCGGGACGCGCCGCCGCTTCGACCTCGTGGTCGGCGCGGACGGCCTCCACTCGAACACCCGCCGGCTCGTCTTCGGTGCCGAGGAGCGCTTCAAGCGGTACCTGGGCGCGTACGTCTCGATCTTCACCGCCCCGAACCGGCTGGGCCTCACCCGCTGGGAGACGTACCACGCCCGTCCGAACAAGCTGATCTCCGTCTACAGCACGGCCGGACAGGGCGCGGGGACGGCGAAGAACTGCTTCGTCTTCGCCTCGGCCGAGGAGCTGTCGTACGACCACCGTGACACCGGCGCACAGAAGCGCCTGCTCGCCGGGGCGTTCGCGGGCGACGGCTGGGAGATCCCCCGCCTGCTGGCCGACGCGGCGGACGCCGACGACTTCTACTTCGACGCGATCAGCGTGATCGAGATGGACCGGTGGTCCCGCGGCCGGGTCGTCCTCCTCGGCGACGCCGCCCACTGCGCCTCCCCCGCCTCCGGCCAGGGCACGGGACTCGCCCTGTCCGGCGCGTACGTCCTGGCGGGCGAACTGGCGGCGGCGCACGGCGACCACCGGGTCGCGTTCGAGGCGTACGAGCGGGAGATGCGGCCGGGTGTGGAGCTGAACCAGAGGTTCGCGAAGGGCTTCGCCAAGGAGATGACGCTCTCCTCCCGCCGGAAGATCGCCCTGCGGATGTTCATGGTCCGCACCCTCCCCCGCACGCCGTGGAAGAACCTCATCGCGAAGAAGATCCGCGACGACATCCAGAAGGCGGCACACGCCGTGCCGGTGAGGGAGTACGGGACCGCGGCCGGCCGGCCGGGCCCTACGGTGGCGGCATGACCGACTTTCGCACCGCCCTCCACTCGCTGGGGGTCTGGGACACCGAGCTGCCCACCTTCGACCCGTCCACCGCGCCCGCCGACCCGCTCACCCTCTTCCACGAGTGGTTCACGGCCGCGGCCGAGGCCGGGGAGACCGAGCCGCACGTCATGTCGCTGGCGACCGCCGACGAGGACGGCCGCCCCGACGTCCGCGTCCTGATGCTGCACGACGCCGACGCGCGCGGCTGGCACTTCGCCTCGCACGCCACCAGCGCCAAGGGCCGCCAGCTCGCAGCCCGGCCCGAGGCCGCGCTCGGCTTCTACTGGCCGGGCCAGGGCCGCCAGGTGCGGGTCCGCGGCCGGGTGGCCACCGGGACCCCCGAGGAGTCGTACGCCGACCTCCACGCGCGCTCGACGGGCGCCCTGGCCTCGGCGCTCGTCCAGCGCCAGAGCGAGGTCCTGGAGTCGGTCGAGGTGCTCGCCGAGGCCAGCGCGGCGGCCTGGGAGCGCGCGAACGCCGAGCCGGAGACCGCGTCGAAGACCTGGACGCTCTACATCCTGGAGCCTTCCGAGGTCGAGTTCTTCCAGGGGGACGAAGAGCGCCGGCACGTACGGCTGCGCTACCGCCGGGACGGCGCCGGCTGGGTCCGTGAGCTGCTCTGGCCGTGATCGCCGTGCGAGCGCACCATGAGAGAAGGAGGTGGGACGAGATGGGAACGTACATGGACGTCCACCACAACATGGTGGGCATCACCGGTGATCAGCTCAAGGAGGCCCACGCGGCCGACCTCGCCATCGAGAAGGACGAGGGTGTGCACTTCCAGAGGGCCTGGGCGGACCCCGCGTCCGGAACGGTGTACTGCCTCTCCACGGGTCCGTCGGCCGAGGCGGTCCAGCGCATCCACGAGCGCACGGGCCACGCGGCGGACGAGATCCACGAGGTGCCGCTCAGCGTGTGACGAGCGGTCCGCCGGGAGCGCCCCACGGTGGTGGGGCGCGCCGGGTCGCCCGCCCGCGTGTGCGCCTCGCCCGCCCGCGTGTGCGCCGGGTCGCCCGCCCGCGTGCTCGTGGCGAGGGGCGCGTGTCGTCGGACCGCACGGCTGTTCCGGTCGGCCCGCGCCCTCACTCCCCCGCGTACATCGCGTCGATCTCCCGCGCGAAGTCCCGTACGACGGCCGCCCGTTTCAGCTTCAAGGACGGTGTCAGGTGTCCGGCGGCCTCGGAGAACTCGGTCGTCAGGAGGCGGAAGGCGCGGATCGACTCGGCGCGTGAGACGAGCCGATTGGCCTCGTCCACCGCCCGCTGGAGGGCGGCCAGGAGCTCCTCGTCCCCGGTGAGCTCCCAGAGCGCGACATGGTTCTTCTTCCGCATCCGCCGCCAGTGCACCAGCCCCTCGCGGTCGAGGGCGATCAGAGCCGTGACGTACGGACGGTTGTCACCGACGACCACGCACTGGCTCACCAGCGGGTGGGCGCGCAGCCAGTCCTCCAGCGGGCCGGGAGCGACGTTCTTGCCGGCCGAGGTGATGAGGACGTCCTTCTTGCGGCCGGTTATCCGCAGGGAGCCCTCGTCGTCGAGCGCGCCCAGATCGCCGGTCGGAAACCAGCCCTCGGTGGTGGCGGGCAGGGCCACACCGCGGGGGGAGTCCCAGTAGCCGGCGAAGACGTGACCGCCCTTCAGCCAGACCTCGCCGTCGTCCGCGATCCGCACCGCCGTCCCCGGCAGCGGCCACCCGACGGTCCCGGTGCGCGGCCGCTGCGGCGGGGTGACGGTCGAGGCGGCGGTCGTCTCCGTCAGTCCGTACCCCTCGAAGACCTCCACGCCCGCGCCCGCGTAGAACTCCGAGAGCCGCGCCCCCAGCGGTGATCCGCCGCAGATCACGTACCGGACGCGGCCGCCGAGCGCCGCCCTGATCCGCCGGTAGACCAGCGGGTCGTACAACGCACGGGCCGCGCGCAGCCCGAAGGACGGAGCCGGGGCGTGCCCGTACCGCTCGGCGACCCGTGCGGCGCGGTCGAAGGAGGACCCGCGGCCCATCCGTTCCGCCGTCGCGCGGGCGGTGTGGAAGACCTTCTCCAGGACGTACGGGATGGCGAGCAGGAACGTGGGCCGGAAGCCGGCCAGGTCGCTCAGCAGGTCGTCGTTCTCGATCGACGGCGCGTGCCCGAGCCGCACCCGCGCCCGTACGCAGCCGATGGCCACCATGCGCCCGAAGACATGGCTGAGGGGCAGGAAGAGGAGGGTCGAGGCGGGCTCCTCGCTGACCGAGCGGAAGACGGGGTGCAGGAGTGCGACCGCGTTGTCGACCTCGGCGAGGAAGTTGGCGTGGGTCAGGGCGCAGCCCTTGGGGCGGCCCGTGGTGCCCGAGGTGTAGATCAGAGTGGCGAGGGTGTCGGGGGTGAGCAGGCCGCGGCGCGTGGTCACGGCCTCGTCCGGCACGTGCGCCCCGGCCCGGCGCAGCTGGTCGACGGCGCCGCTGTCGAGGACCCAGAGGTGGGCGAGGCCGGGCAGTCCCCGGCGCTCGGTGGAGACGGTCCGCGCCTGGGCCGTGTCCTCGACGACGCAGGCGGTGGCGCCGGAGTCCTGGAGGATCCACCGGGTCTGGAAGGCCGAGGAGGTGGGGTAGACGGGGACGGTGATCAGGCCGGCGGCCCAGGCGGCGAAGTCCAGCAGGGTCCACTCGTAGGTGGTGCGCGCCATGAGGGCGAGCCGGTCCCCGGGGCGGAGCCCTTCGGCGATGAGGCCCTTGGCCACCGAGTGCACCTCCGCCGCGAAGGCGGAGGCGGTGACGTCGGCCCAGGCGCCGTCGCGCCGCTTGCGGCCGAAGACGACGGCGCCGGGGGCGTCGCGGGCGTTGTCGTAGGGGAGGTCGGCGAGCGATCCACGCCGCACGGGAGGGACGAGCGGGGGTACGGAGACCTCCCGCACCCGTCCGTCGACGACGGTTCTGTGCGGCTCGACCGGCGGTGGCATTTCGGGGTGTGAGGGGGTGGCGACGGACACGTGCGGCTCCTCGGTCGTCGGAACGAACGGTCAACTCCCCAACCAACAAGTAACCTTACTCTGGAGTAAATCTATGACCGGTCAGGGAGTCAGGACAATGGCCGTGAGAGCGACGACGCGAGACCTGCTCGCCCTGGCCGGGGCCGTGGTCCGCTCCTCCTTCACGACCGTCGGCCCGGACGCCCGCGTGCCCGAGGCCCGGATCGTCGGCGGCCCGCTGCGGATCACCCCCGGCCAACTCGCCGCGTACGCACGGATCTGCGGCTTCCGGTACGACCCCTCCGGGCTCCTGCCCGCGACGTACCCCCATGTCCTCGGCTTCCCCGCCGCTATGCGGCTGATGTCCCGCCGGGACTTCCCCCTGCCCGTGCCCGGCCTGGTCCACACCTGGATCACGATCACCCGGCACGCCCCGCTGACCTCGGACGACCGCCCGGAGATCACCGTGTACGCCGAGACGCTCGCCCCGCACCGCCGGGGCACCGAGGTCACGATGGTGACCGAGGCCCGGCTCGCGGGGCGGCTGGTCTGGGAGTCGCGCAGCGGCTATCTCGCGCGGCACGCACGGCACGCACCACCCGAGGGCGCGGGAGCCCCCGACGGGCCGCGCCCGGCGCCGCCACCGCTCCCCGAACGCGCCGAGTGGCGGCTCCCGTCCGATCTCGGCCGCCGCTACGCCGCCGTGTCCGGCGACCGCAACCCCATCCACCTCCACCCGCTCGCCGCACGGGTCTTCGGCTTCCCGGGGACGGTCGCGCACGGCATGTGGACCCTGGCCCGCTGCTTGGCGGAAGTCGACGAGGACGGCGAACTCGCGCACGTACGCGCGGAGTTCAAGGCGCCGGTCCTGCTCCCCCGCACGGTCGCCTACGCGTCCGACGGGCGGGGCGGCTTCCAGCTACGCTCCGGAGACCGCCTGCACCTCAGTGGCACCGTGTCGACGCCCTGAGCCGTCCCGGGGCGCCCGAGTCATCTCGGCGACCAGCGCTCGTGCTTCATGAGGTTGCCCAGACCCGCCCACGCGAAGTTCATCAGCGTCGCCGCGGACTCCCAGGCCGTCATCCCCGGCGTCTCGTTCGCCCAGCCGGCCAGTGACTCCGCCGCGCCGACCAGCGCCTGGGACAGCCCGGCGACATCCCGCTCGGCCAGCTCCGGATCGCGGTGCGTCGCCCGGTGGGTCTCCTTCGCGGCGGCCCCGATCAGCGTCCCCACGTACGCCACGATCTCGTCCCGCATCTGCGCGGCCTCGCTGGCGAACGGCTCCCCGTGCGTGCGCGCCTGCCGGTTCAGCACCGCCCAGCCGTCCGGATGCTCGGCGGTGTGCGTGAAGAAGGCGAGCAGCCCCGCCCACAGCTGCTCGTCGGCCGGCAGCCGCGCATCGACGGCCGCGGCCACCGCGGTCAGCAACGCCTTCGCCTCGCGCCGGATGCAGGCGGTGAAGAGGTCTTCCTTGGAGTTCAGGTAGAGATAGACGAGCGGCTTGGAGACGCCCGCGAGTTCGGCGATGTCGTCCATGGACGCGGCCTGGTACCCCCGCTGCCCGAAGGTCTGCACAGCGGCGTCCATCATCTGCTGCTCACGCACCGCCCGAGGCATCCGCCTGGCCTTCGTGCCGCCCACGTCGGACATCCTTCCCCACCCCGCTCGCTGCTCCGTGGAGAGCCTACGGGACGGTCACGCCGCTGCCCCTTCGGTGGCCGTGCGGCAGTCCACGCAGCGTGTGTCCGGATCGTGGGTGCGGATGGCCCGGTCGCAGCCGTCGCAGGTGACGAGGGGCGCCGGGCCGGGGGGGGGAAGACCGGCGGATCGGGGGCGGGCGGTGAAGTCCTTCAGGCACTGAGCTGACCACTGGCGCTGCCGCCCGGACGTGGCACGCAGGCCGGCGTCGGCGCTGTGGACGGTCGCCGGAACGCGCTGATGCCCATGCCCCCGCACCGGGGACATGGGCATCAAGAGGCTGTGACGCGATCAGGCCGTGGCCGGGACCGCGACCTTCTGCTCGGCCTCGCGGGCTTCGTACTCGTCGACCGGCGAGGACGACGCCGCGTTGTACACGTCGTGGTCCAGGATCTTCTCGCGGGCCGCGACGACGACCGGGACCAGCGCCTGGCCGGCGACGTTCGTGGCGGTGCGGATCATGTCCAGGATCGGATCGATCGCCATCAACAGGCCCACGCCCTCCAGCGGGAGGCCCAGCGTGGAGAGGGTCAGCGTCAGCATGACCGTCGCGCCGGTGAGGCCGGCCGTGGCCGCCGAGCCGACGACCGAGACGAAGGCGATCAGCAGGTAGTCCTGGATGCCCAGCTGCACGTCGAAGATCTGCGCGATGAAGATCGCGGCGAGCGCCGGGTAGATAGCGGCGCAGCCGTCCATCTTGGTCGTGGCGCCGAACGGGACGGCGAAGGAGGCGTACTCCTTCGGGACGCCGAGGCGCTCGGTGACCTTCTGCGTGACCGGCATGGTGCCGACCGAGGAGCGGGAGACGAAGGCCAGCTGGATGGCCGGCCAGGCGCCCTTGAAGAACTGGATCGGGTTGACCTTGGCGACGGTCGCGAGCAGCAGCGGGTAGACGCCGAAGAGGACGAGCGCGCAGCCGATGTAGACGTCGGCGGTGAAGGTCGCGTACTTGCCGATCAGCTCCCACCCGTAGTCGGCGATGGCGAAGCCGATGAGGCCGACGGTGCCGATCGGGGCGAGGCGGATGACCCACCACAGGGCCTTCTGGAGCAGCTCCAGGATCGACTCGGAGAGCGTGAGGATCGGCTTGGCGCGGTCACCGAGCTTCAGCGCGGCGACACCGGCGACGGCGGCCATGAAGACGATCTGCAGGACGTTCAGCTCGGTGAAGGGCGTGATGACGTCCGACGGGATGATCCCGGTCAGGAAGTCGATCCAGGTGCCTTCGCGCTTCGGCAGCTTGCCGTCCTGCGGGGTGAGGCCGGTGCCGGCACCGGGGTTGGTGAGCAGGCCGATCGTGAGGCCGATGGCGACCGCGATCAGCGAGGTGATCATGAACCAGACGAGCGTCTGGGCGGCCAGCCGGGCGGCGTTGTTGACCTTGCGCAGGTTGGTGATGGACACCAGGATCGCGAAGAAGACGAGCGGGGCGACGGCGAGCTTCAGGAGCTGGACGAAGATGTCGCCGACCTGGCCGAGGGTCTCCTTGAGCCAGCTGATGTCCTGGCTGCGGGCGAGCCAGCCGAGCAGGACGCCGAGCACGAGACCGGCGACGATCTGGGCCCAGAAGGGGATCTTCGGTATGCGGGACGGGGACTTCGTCACGGGCGCGGACGCGGACGCGGACACAGACACACTCCACAGGTGCGTATCGGGGGAATACGGGGACGGGGGTGCGGCACACACGCGCTCAGGCGGTGCCGCTGCATGATGCCGGGTCAGAGCTCGCGGCAACAGACCGCGGACATACAGCGGCACAGATCGACATGCAGGCGCGCCACGAGCGGGGGGCTCACGGCATCGAGGAGGCGCACAGCTGTCTTCATGCCGAACACGTTAACACTTGAACTTTGAGATGCTCAAAGCCCTTCTTTGAGGGGCCCGCGCCGACGCGTGCCTCCGAAACGCAGAACACCCCGGTCAGGAGCCTTGGAAGCTCACGACCGGGGTGAGGTGCGTGTGAGGAAACTTACGCGCCCTTTACACCCTCTAGAGGGCGTCCTCACGGGACCGGTTCGACTCCAGCTTCGTCTTCGCCCGGTCGACCCTGGCCGCGATCCCCTCGGACATCGCATCCCGCTGCTTGCGCAGCAGCACGAAACTGAGCGGCGCGGAGATCACGACGGAGAGGACGAGGACCCAGAGCAGGTTGGAGTCGCCGAGGCCGCGCGGCAGGGCGCCGATGTACACCAGGCCCCAGAGCGCGAAGAAGCAGCCGGCGAAGATGCCGATGCGCATGAGGGTGTACCGGAGGGTGGCGGCACCCGTTCCGTTCTCGGACACGACGGCCCCTTTCTCTTCTTCACTGGTCGCATCCAGTGAAGCATGGGACGAAAGGGATCAAGTCAGCGGGAGCAGCATGATGATGTCGTCGCGGTCGTCCCCGTCGGCGACCCGGATCGCGTTCGGCACGCGCCCGACCTCCTTGTAGCCGCAGGAGGCGTAGAAGCGGTCGACGCCCGTGCCGCCCCGGCAGGCGAGCCGGATGGCTTCGATCCCGCCCAGGCCGCGGACCTCGCGCTCGGCGGCGGCCATCAGGTCGCGCCCGTACCCCTTGCCCTGGTGAGAGGGGTGGACCATGACGGTGTAGAGCCAGACCCAGTGCCTCATCAGCCGGTGGGCGTTGTACGCGACGAAGGCGGTGGCGGCGACGGTGCCGTCCTCCTCGTACCCGACGACCAGCCTCATCCGGCCCTCGGCCATGGCGACGAGGTGCTTGACCAGCTCGGGCCGTACCTCGTCGACCGCCACCGGCGGGACGAAGCCGACGGCGCCGCCCGCGTTGGAGACGTCCGCCCACAGGCGCAGGATGCCGTCCCGCAGGGCCGGGGTGACCGGGGGATCCAGCTCA
>NZ_BMTO01000019.1:23258-61294 GCF_014649715.1 Streptomyces lateritius | reverse complement strand
GCCGTGGTGCGCGTCCCTGCGCACCACGGCCGCCCCGGCACCGGCGGGAAAGGGCGTCAGACGCGCATCGGCTGCGGCGACTCCCGGCGGCCCGCGTCCGGCCCCGGGTACTCGCGGATGATCTCGTACCGCGTGTTGCGCTCCACCGGGCGGAAGCCGGCGTCCCGGATCAGTTCGAGCAGGTCGTCGCGGGTGAGCTTGTTGGGCGTGCCGTAGTTGTCGGCGTCGTGCGTGATCTTGTACTCGACGACCGAGCCGTCCATGTCGTCGGCGCCGTGCTGGAGCGCCAGCTGCGCGGTCTGGACGCCGTGCATCACCCAGAAGACCTTGACGTGCGGCACGTTGTCGAACAGGAGCCGGGAGACCGCGAAGGTCTTCAGGGCCTCGGCGCCGGTCGCCATGGTGGTGCGCGCCTGGAGCTTGTTGCGGACCTTGCCGTCCTGCATGTCGACGAAGTCGTGCTGGTAGCGGAGCGGGATGAAGACCTGGAAGCCGCCGGTCTCGTCCTGGAGCTCACGCAGCCGCAGCACGTGGTCGACGCGGTGCCGGGGCTCCTCGATGTGCCCGTACAGCATCGTCGAAGGGGTCTTGAGCCCCTTCTCGTGGGCGAGGCGGTGGATCCGGGACCAGTCCTCCCAGTGGGTCCGGTGGTCCACGATGTGCTGGCGGACCTCCCAGTCGAAGATCTCGGCGCCGCCGCCGGTCAGGGACTCCAGACCGGCCTCGATCAGCTCGTCGAGGATGTCGGAGGCCGACATGCCGGAGATCGTCTCGAAGTGGTGGATCTCGGTGGCCGTGAACGCCTTCAGCGAGACGTTCGGCAGCGCCTTCTTCAGCTCGGAGAGCGAGCGCGGGTAGTAGCGCCAGGGCAGGTTGGGGTGGAGCCCGTTGACGATGTGCAGCTCGGTGAGGTTCTCGCCCTCCATCGCCTTGGCGAGACGGACGGCCTCCTCGATGCGCATCGTGTACGCGTCCTTCTCGCCCGGCTTGCGCTGGAAGGAGCAGTACGCGCAGGAGGCGGTGCACACGTTCGTCATGTTGAGGTGACGGTTGACGTTGAAGTGGACGACGTCACCGTTCTTACGGGTCCGGACCTCGTGGGCGAGGCCGCCGAGCCAGGCCAGGTCGTCGGACTCGTAGAGGGCGATGCCGTCCTCACGGCTCAGCCGCTCACCGGCCCGGACCTTCTGCTCCAGCTCGCGCTTGAGTCCCGCGTCCATTACGGCCGCCTCCCATATTCTCCGAAATCAGGCTCCACCCACGCTACCCTCAGCCCTCCTCGGGCAGATCTCCGACCCGGTTCTCCCACTTCGTGGAGAGGACGATGGTGGTACGGGTCCGGGAGACGCCCTTCGTGCCGGACAGCCGGCGGATCGTCTTCTCCAGGCCGTCCACGTCGTTCGCCCGCACCTTGAGCATGAACGAGTCGTCGCCGGCGATGAACCAGCAGTCCTCGATCTCGGCGAGGTCCTTCAGCCGGCGCGCCACGTCCTCGTGGTCGGCCGCGTCGGAGAGCGAGATGCCGATGAGGGCGGTGACGCCGAGTCCGAGCGAGGCGGCGTCGACGGTGGCGCGGTAGCCGGTGATGACGCCGGCCGCCTCGAGGCGGTTGATGCGGTCGGTGACGGAGGGGCCGGAGGGCCCGACGAGCCGGCCGAGCTCGGCGTAGGAAGCCCTGCCGTTCTCGCGCAGAGCCTGGATGAGCTGCCTGTCCACGGCGTCCATAGGTACGAAGCCTTCCATTGTCCAGCGATACCGCGAGTTTAGGTATAGAATCTAAGGTACACAGGGGTCGACACCCTGTGAATCTTTCTGCAGAACAAAGACGATCTTTCAGGAGTGGTGTTCACCGTGTACACGATCGAGATGGCCTACGCCCGTATGCGCGAGCTGCAGGACCTGGCCAACCGCTCGCGTGCCCACCAGCCGTCCGCTTCGGAGCGCGCCGAGAAGAAGCGCGCCGCCAAGAAGCGCTAATCACCCCGAGAGCCCGCACCACCACCGAGCTCTCCCTCCCAACGGCGGTACAGCCGGTGCGGCACCCCCGCCGCGTCGAGCACCCGCCCGGCGACGAAGTCCACCAGATCCTGGATGTGCGTCGCCCCCGCGTAGAACGCCGGAGAGGCGGGCAGCACCACGGCGCCCGCCTCGTCCAGCGCCACCAGATGCTTCAGCGTCTGCCCGTTCAGCGGGGTCTCCCGCACCGCGATCACCAGCGGCCGCCGCTCCTTCAGCGTCACGCTCGCCGCACGCTGCAGCAGGTCCTTCGAAAGCCCCAGCGCCACACCCGCCACCGAGGCGGTCGACGCGGGCACGATCAGCATCCCCTTCACCGGGTACGAACCCGAGGACGGCCCCGCCGCCAGGTCCCCGGCCGACCAGTACCGCACGCCCTCGACGTCCACGGCGAACGTGTCCGGCTTCCCGTCGGCACCCCGTGCCAGCCACGCCGTCAGGTCCTCACGCCAGTGCGCGTCCCGGAAGGCGATCCCCGTCTCGTCGAGCAGCGTCAGCCGCGACGCCCGCGAGACGACCAGGTCGACGCTCTCCCCCGCTGCGAGCAGCCCCCTCAGCACGGCGGCCGCGTACGGGGTCCCCGACGCCCCCGACACCCCGACCACCCAGGGACGACGCTGCTGTTCCTCTACCGCTTCCACGCCGATGAGCCTATCCGGCGGGCTCGGCGCGCGATGCGTCAGGCGTTCGGGTCCACCGGGTGGGCGAGACTCCCCTCACACGGTGAGACCACGCACCAGGAGATCCAGCAACGCGCACACGAACAGGGCCATCCCGATGAAGCCGTTGACGGTGAAGAACGCCCTGTTCAGGCGGGACAGGTCGTGCGGGCGCACGATGCTGTGCTCGTAGACGAAGGCGACGGCGACGATCAGCAGGCCCGCCCAGAAGAAGAGCCCGGCGTCCGTCGCCACGGCGTACCAGACCAGCAGTGCGGCGGTCACCACATGG
Source organism: Streptomyces lateritius (assembly GCF_014649715.1). Lineage (GTDB taxonomy): Bacteria > Actinomycetota > Actinomycetes > Streptomycetales > Streptomycetaceae > Streptomyces > Streptomyces lateritius. Next base: position 58,327 of record NZ_BMTO01000019.1, on the reverse strand, counting down.
GCGCCCCGGGCCCCCCACAGCGCCGCCGGGATGCCGAAGCGGGCCGGGACCGACTTCACACCGTGGGCGCGGTCGGCCTGGACGTCCTGGCAGGCGAAGATCAGGTCGAAGCCGCCGATCCAGACGCCGACGGCGAGTCCGAGGATCACCGCGTCCCAGGACCACTCACCGGTCACCGCGATCCAGGCCCCGATCGGCCCGATGGCCTGGGCCAGCCCCAGGATCGCGTGCGGGAAGTTCGTGAACCGCTTTCCGTACGGATAGACCACCATCGGCACGACCGCGAGCGGCGCGAGTGCCAGGCACAGGGGGTTCAGCAGCGCCGCGGCGCCGAGGAAGACGACGACCGCTATCGCGGCCCCGGTCCACGCCGATCGCACGGACACGGCGCCCGTGACCAGCTCGCGGCCCGCCGTCCGCGGGTTACGGGCGTCGATCTCGCGGTCGATGATCCGGTTGCAGGCCATCGCGAAGGTCCGCAGCCCGACCATGCAGACCGTGACGAGGAGCAGCGTGACCCAGTCGATGTTCCGGTCCTGCCGGAACATGGCGGTCAGCGAGGCGATGTACGCGAAGGGCAGCGCGAAGACCGAGTGCTCGATCATCACCAGGCGGAGGAACGCCTTGGTGCGTCCGGGCAGCGGGGCGGCCGCGGCGGCGCTGGTCACAGGCCGTACTCCTTCCACCTGCGGTCCACGAGCGCGGCCGTGGCCGGATCGGACTCCACCATGTCCGGCCAGCCGCCGTCCCGGGTGTAGCCCTCCTCGGGAAGCTTCTTCGTCGCGTCGATGCCCGCCTTGCCGCCCCAGAACTGCTGGTACGAAGCGTGGTCGAGGTGGTCGACCGGGCCCTCGACGACGGTCAGGTCACGGGCGTAGTCGGTGTTCCCGAGCGCCCGCCAGGACACCTCGTGCAGGTCGTGCACGTCGCAGTCCTTGTCCACCACGATGATCAGCTTCGTCAGCGACATCATGTGCGCGCCCCAGATGGCGTGCATGACCTTCTGCGCGTGCTTCGGGTACTTCTTGTCGATCGAGACGATCGCGCAGTTGTGGAAGCCGCCCGACTCCGGCAGGTGGTAGTCCACGATGTCCGGCACGATGATCTTCAGCAGGGGCAGGAAGAAACGCTCCGTCGCACGGCCGAGCGGCCCGTCCTCCGTCGGCGGCCGGCCCACCACGATCGACTGCAGCAGCGGACGCTTCCGCATCGTCACGCAGTCGATCTTCAGCGCCGGGAACGGCTCCTGCGGCGTGTAGAAGCCGGTGTGGTCGCCGAAGGGGCCCTCCGGCAGCATCTCGCCCGGCTCCAGCCACCCCTCGATCACGACCTCCGCGTTCGCCGGCACCTGGAGCGGCACGGTCTTGCAGTCGACCATCTCGATCCGCTTGCCCTGCACGAAGCCGGCGAAGAGGTACTCGTCGATGTCGCCCGGCAGCGGAGCCGTCGACGCGTACGTCACGGCCGGCGGGCAGCCGAACGCGATGGCGACCGGCAGCCGCTCGCCGCGCGCCGCCGCCACCGCGTAGTGGTTGCGGCTGTCCTTGTGGATCTGCCAGTGCATGCCGATCGTGCGCCTGTCGTGACGCTGGAGCCGGTAAAGCCCGAGGTTCCGTACGCCCGTCTCCGGGTGCTTGGTGTGCGTCAGACCCAGGTTGAAGAAGGAGCCGCCGTCCTTCGGCCAGGTGAAGAGCGCCGGAAGCCGGTCCAGGTCGACGTCGTCGCCGGTGAGGACGACCTCCTGGACGGGAGCGTTGTCCGACTTCACCTTCTTCGGCGGCACGTGCACCATCGAGCCCAGCTTGCCGAAGGCCTCGCGCACCCCGACGAAGCCGTGCGGAAGCTCGGGCTTGAGCAGTCCGCCGATCTTCTCGCTGATCTCCTCGTACGACTTCAGGCCGAGCGCCTTGAGCAGCCGGCGGTCCGTCCCGAAGACGTTCATCGCGAGCGGCATGGCGGAGCCCTTGACGTTCTCGAAGAGGAGCGCCGGGCCTCCCGCCTTGTTCACCCGGTCGACGATCTCCCCGACCTCCAGGTACGGGTCGACTTCGGCCTTGATGCGCTTGAGGTCGCCATCGCGTTCCAGGGCCCTCAGCAGCGAGCGGAGATCGTCGTAAGCCATAGGGGCCAGTATCCGCCACGGGCTAGGCTGGACCTGTCACCGGGGCCGTCGAAACGGGCCCTCCCACCGCTTCCAGCATCGCTTCCAGGGGGCTGTCCCACATGCTCAGGGCACTGATGTACATCCTGCCGCTGGCGCTGACGATCTACGCGTTCATCGACTGCCTCAACACCCCCGAGGACGAGGCCAAGCACCTGCCCAAGGTCGTCTGGGTCATCATCATCCTGCTGTTCTGGATCGTGGGCCCGATCGTCTGGTTCGCCGCGGGCAAGATGCGCAAGTCCCCCGCCGGCGGCCGCACGCCCTCCGAGTGGCACCGCAGCCACCGCACCGAGTGGGTCGCCCCCGACGACAACCCCGACTTCCTCAAGTCCCTCAAGGACGAGAACGAGAAGGACGAGGCCGTCCTCAAGGACTGGGAGGCGGACCTGCGCCGCCGCGAGGAGGAGCTGAGGAAGCAGCGCGAGCAGGGCGACGACGAGCAGAAGTCCTGACGTGGAATTCCGGCTCCTGGTCACCTTCGAGAAGGTCGCGACCGTCCTCTCCTTCACCCGGGCCGCCACCGAGCTGAAGTACGCCCAGTCCAGCGTGACCGGCCAGGTCCGCTCCCTGGAGTCCTCGCTCGGCGTGGAGCTCTTCGAACGGCTCGGCAGCCGCATCCGGCTCACCGAGGCCGGTGAGCGGCTCCTGCCGTACGCCCGCCGGATCATCGAGCTCAACGAGGAGGCCCGGGCGGCGGTCGCGGAGGCCGAGGAGCCGGCCGGGTCGATCGCCGTCGGCACGATGGAGTCGCTGACCTCCTACCGGCTGCCGCCGCTCCTGGAGCTCTTCCACCACCGCTACCCCAAGGTGCAGCTGACCCTGCGCCCCACCCTCGGAGACGAGACCCGCCAGGCGCTGCGCCAGGGCACGTACGACGTCGGGTTCCTGATGGAGCGCGAGACGGAGCACGAGGGCCTGGAGACGGAGATCCTCGCGCCCGAGCCCCTGGTCCTCGTGGCCGGTCCCGGCCATCCGCTGACCGGGCGTACGGGCCTGACCAGCGCCGATCTGGCGGCGGCCCGGCTGGTCGGCACGGAGCCGGGGTGTCCCTACCGCGACCTCTTCGAGGAGGAGCTACGGCGGTGGGCGCCGCCGTTCATGGAGTTCGGGACGATCGAGGCGACCAAGCGGGGCGTGGCCGGCGGCCTCGGGATCGCCCTGCTGCCCCGGGTCACCGTCTCCGAGGAGCTGGCGTCCGGGGCGCTGGTGGAGCTGGACTGGGAGCCGCCGTTCACTCTGGTCACACAGATCGCGTGGCGGCGGGGGAAGCGGCTGCCGGCGCATGTGCGGCTGTTCGTGGAGCAGGCGCGGCGGCTCGTACGGGAGGAGTCGCCGGAGGCGTCTTCGCCGTCGCCGACAGCGTGACCTTCAGGCTGGCCAGCACGATCAGCGGGACACCGAGCGCCTGGACGAGGCCGATGTGGTGCCCGTACACAGCCCAGTCGGCGAACATCGCCACGGCCGGGTAGGTGAAGGCGAGGACGGCGATCTTGGCGGTGGGCAGCTTCTGGTAGGCCGCGTACATCAGGACGTACATCAGTCCGGTGTGGATGAGCCCGAGGCCGACGAGCCAGCCCCAGCCGGCGCCGAGCCGGGAGGCCGCGCCGAAGTCGGCGAAGGGCAGCAGCAGCGGGATGCCGGCCAGCACCTGGACGAGCGCGACGAGGTGGGGGCGTACGCCGGTGATCCGCTTGGTGACGATCGTCGACAGGGCGTAGAGAACGGCGGCGGCGAGGGCGAGCCCGAGGCCCTTGAGGGAGGCGGTGTCGCCGGGCCGGATGCCGGAGACGAGGACGAGCCCCACGAAGGCGACGGCGAGCCAGCCGAACTTCGCCGCGGTGATCCGCTCCCGGAAGAGCACCGCGCCGAACACCACGAGGAAGAACGGCTGGGTGTGGTAGACGACGGTGGCGAAGGAGATCGAGGTGGCCTCGTACGCCTCGAAGAGCAGGACCCAGTTGAAGACGATGAACACGCCGCCGAGGACGGCGAGTCCGAGCTTCTTCGGCGTGAGGCCGTGCCCGGTGAAGTAGCCGCGGGCCAGGCTGTACACGCCGAGGGCGATCGCCCCGAACAGGCAACGGAAGAACACCACGTTGAACGGCGACGCCCCGGACTCGACGACGAAGATGCCGAGGGTGCCGGAGAGCACCATGGCGAGGGTCAGCTCGACGGTTCCCCTGGTCTGCGTTGCGCTCTCGTTTCTCATGCCCACGACGCTACGGACGGGGCCCGCACCCGGTCCACGAGCCAGTGGGGCGTCCTGCCGATGGGCCCATCGGCGGAGCCGATGAGCGGCCGGAATACCTTCGCGGAAGGCGAAGTTGGCACCGGGACACCCCTGACACCGGAGCAGACATGACCTTCGACACCGCCCACGGTTCGGACCGCTCGTTCCTCTTCGTCCTCGGCAGCTCGCGCTCCGACGGCAACACCGAGATCCTCGCCCGCGCCGCCGCCGAGCAACTGCCCGCCGATGTCCCCCAGCGCTGGGTGGACCTGAACCGGCTGCCCCTGCCCGACTTCCAGGACGGGCGGCACGAGACCGCCGGCCGGCCGGGCGGGGAGAACGAGGAGCTGCTGCGACAGGCCACGCTGGAGGCCACCGACATCGTCATAGCCTCGCCCCTGTACTGGTACACCCTCTCCGCGCAGACCAAGCGCTACCTCGACTACTGGTCGGGCTGGCTGAACGAGCCCGGCTCGGACTTCAAGCAGCGGATGGCGGGCCGGACCCTGTGGGGGGTGACGGCCATGGCCGACGGCGACCACGTCGTCGCGGGCGGCCTGGTGACCACCCTGAACCATTCGGCGGCCTACCTGCGGATGCGGTTCGGCGGGGTGCTGACCGGGACCGGCTCCCGACCCGGCCGGGTGCGTGCCGACGAACAGGCGATGATCCGCGCCAAGGCCTTCTTCCAGGGCGGGACACCGCTCGCCCGGTTCCCCTACGAGAAGGGGTCCGACGCCGCCGCGTGAGGAGGGGGCGCCGGGTGGCGAGAGCCCCCGCACACGAGATGACGGACTCCCCGGCCCCCGGCGGCCGGTACGCGGACCGAGCCACCCCGTGATGCCGGCGCCCCGCCGGGGAAGAGTCCCGGCATGGACCGGGAACAAGCACGCCGGTGGCTCGCCACCGCTCTCACCGAGGCACGCACCGGGCTCGCCGAGGGCGGGATCCCCATCGGGGCCGCGCTGTACGGGGCGGACGGCACGCTCCTCGGGCGCGGGCGCAACCGGCGCGTGCAGGACGGGGATCCCTCGACGCACGCGGAGACCGCCGCCTTCCGAGCGGCGGGCCGGCAACGCTCGTACCGGGGCACGACGATGGTGACGACCCTCTCCCCCTGCTGGTACTGCTCCGGCCTGGTGCGGCAGTTCGGGATCTCGCGGGTGGTCGTCGGGGAGGCGCGGACCTTCCACGGCGGGCACGACTGGCTGGCGGAGCACGGGGTGGAGGTCGTCGTGCTCGACGACCCCGAATGCGTCGCCTTGATGCGGGAGTTCATCGCCGTGCGCCCGGCTCTGTGGAACGAGGACATCGGCGATGACATCGGTGACGAATGAGCCGAGGCGGACGGGCCCGGGCGCCACAGGACGGCAACGCCCGCACAACGGTCTCGAAAAGCCTGCCGCTTTCCCAACAGCCTGTCGATACCCTTGAGTTGACTGCGACGGGGGTGGCGGGTGGACAGAGAGCTGTACGGCCGTGAGGCGGTCTTCCAGGATTCCGGGCTCGCGGCCCGGCTGACCGGGCTCGCTCCTGAGGGCTTCGCGCGGACCGCGTACGAACATGGCGACGACCCGCCCGTCACCGTCTTCACCGGCGGGCGGGGCATGGGCAAGACCGTCCTGCTCAAGCAGCTGCGCAACGCCTACAAGGGCGCCACACCGCTCGCGCTGCTCGACTGCGCGCACATCGAGCCGCCCGCCGACCACGGCCCCGGCTGGAACCCGCTCACCGGCGCCCTCGCCGAGCTCGCCGGGCAGCTCGCCCCCCGGGGGTTCGCCTCCGCGCCCGTGGAGTTTCCCCGGCTCTCGCTCGGCCTGGTCGCCGTCGCCTCCACCAGCTGGTCGCGGGAGGACGAGGAGCGGGCCAGGCACGACCTGCAGCGGCTCGGACCGGTCCTCGCGAGCGTCGACGCGGCGAAGGGAGCCGGCGCCACCTGGGTCACCAAGGTCCTCAGCAAGCTGGCCGCCAACTTCGCCGAGGCCACCGCCCCCATGGCCGGCCTCCTGGCCGAGGCGACGGTGGAGACCGTCCTGGAGGAAGTGTTCGGCCGAAGCCAGCGCCGGTCCGAGAGCTGGTACGGGAACTACCGCGACGCCGGCGGCCGGGGCAAGATCGGCCTCCAGTACCTCGCCAACGACTTCGAGCAGGGCGGCCGTCGCCGCCAGGAGGCCGAGAGCTTCCTCGTCGGCGCGCTCGTCGAGGACCTGTACCGGGCCTACACCGGTCTGCTGCGGGCCGGAGCCCGCCGTGGCCGGCCCGTCCTCCTCCTCGACAACGCCCATGTGCCGCTCGGCCGCCGCCTGATCGAACCGATTCTGCGGGACCGCGCCTCCGGGCGCCGCGACCGCGTCGTGGTCTTCGCCACCTCCCGGGTCCGCGAACACGAGGGCATGCGCCGCGCGACCCGGCTGCGGCTGCCCGAGACCGCCCGCCTGGCCCCCTGCCCACGCGGCACGGACATCACCTCCGGCATCCTCGCCGTCGAACTGACCCCGCTCTCCCCGGCCCACGCCCAGTCCGCCTTCGACCGCCACGACCCGGCCGGACGGACCCCGGCCGACCTGGCCCGGGGCGTCCACCGGCTCGCGGGCGGGCGCCCCCTGGGCGTGACCCTGCTGAGCCGGGCCGCCGGCGAGGCCCCGGCGGAGCTGCGGTCCTCCCTCACCCCGGGCGCCCTGCTCGACCTGACGGTGGAGCTGCGCGAGGACACCCCGCCGGTGCCGGTCGCGCCCACGCTGCTCGAGGAGCTGCTGCCCGGCGAGCCCCACGGCCGGCTCGCCGTGCTCGCCGCCGCCCACGACGAGACCTCCGCCCGGCTCCTCGCCCACACGCGGCTGCCCGGGGAGTCCCCGGACGGGGACATGGCGCTGGAGGTACGGGACCGGCTGCGGGCCGAGGGCTGGCCCACGAGCCCCGAGCACTTCGTCGCCGATCCGCTGCTGCGCGCTCTGCTGCTGCACCGGCTGCGCTTCGAGGACGGCGAGACCTACGCGACCTGGCGGGCCGTCCACGAGACCCTGCACCAGCACTACGACCAGGAGTCCGGGCTCCCGCACCGGCTGCACCACGAACTGGCCCTCGGCCGGACCGGGCAGGCGGTGACCCATCTGCGGGTGACCTTCCCCCGGCCGGACGTCGAGGGCTGGCTGGGACGGCTCCGCTTCATCGCCTCGGCGCCCTACCCGCGCACCCGCGACCGCATGGGCGGCGGCGAGCAGACCGGCTTCATCGATCGCGCGGACTCCCGCGACCGGTCCGGCTCCCGTGATCGCACCGCCCCCGACCCCCGCCGGGCCGTCGCGCTCGGGCAGCTGCCGCCGGACCGGCTGCCCGCCGGCCTCGACAGCGAGGCCGCCGAACTCCACCTGCGTCTGCGCCGATTGCTGCACGCCGTCTGGCTGCTGACCGACCCGCTCGCCCTGCCCGACGAGGAGGTGACGGAGAAGCTGGCGAACGAGCTGCGCCAGCTCTCCGGCCGCCACCTGACGGGCAACCGACCCCTGTGGGACGCGGCCACCCACTGGCCGACGGACATCCGCGCCTGGCGGGAGCTCTCGCTGCCGCCGTCGCGCGAGGACGGAGTCTGAGGACCATGCTCGCCTGGCTGCGCTTCCACCTCTGGCACACCACCCGTCAGCGGATCCTCACCACGGTGGTGACCCTCGCCGTCCTCGGCTCCCTGACCGGGTACGCCGTGAACCGCGCCACTACCCCCGAGGACCGTTCCTGCGCCCCGGGCGTCGAGCGGCCCCAGGGCAGCACCGAGTGCGTCGGCGTCAACGGCGACGGCCACGACTTCGGCGTCCCGACGCTGACCGAGGTGGCCGGCCGCATCCGCGACGAGAACCGCGCGCTGAAGCCGGGCGAGTACACGACCGTCGCCCTGCTCCTGCCGCTGACCTCCACGGACAGCGGCATGCGGGTCAAGGTCCTGCACGAGGTCCAGGGCGCCTTCGCCCGGCAGTACCGGGCCAACCACGAGTCGAACAGCGAGACCCCGAAGATCCGGCTCGTCCTCGCCAACACCGGCAAGGGCAACGCCCACTGGCGTACGACGGTCGACCGGCTGAAGGCGATGACGGACGGCCCCGACCGGCTGCGGGCGGTCTCCGGCGTCGCCACCTCCTCGACCGAGATACGGCAGGCGGTGACGGCCCTGACCGGCGCGGGCATCGCCGTCGTCGGCACGACGATCACCGCCGACGACATCGCCAACGGCCCCGGCGCGGGGAACAACCGCTACCCCGGCCTCGCCCGCGTCTCGCCCACCAACGGCGACGAGGCCAAGGCGCTGGCCCACTTCGGCAAGGTGGAGGCGTCGAAGGCGCTGCTCGTCCAGGACACCCGGACCGGCGACCACTACACGGACACACTGAAGGCCGCGTTCGCGGGCTCCCTGAAGGGCGCTCCGTACGAGCCGCAGCTGTTCACCTCGCCCGCCGACCCGACGGAGGAGGGCACGACCGCGAACACCTTCCGCCAGATCACCCACCTGATCTGCGACACCCGCGCGGAGACCGTCTTCTTCGCGGGCCGCCACACCCAGCTGCGGCAGTTCATCAACGCGCTCGGCGCCCGCGGCTGCGCCGAGCGGGCGTTCACGGTCCTGACCGGCGACGAGGGCTCGTACCTGGGGGCGGACCGGAAGCTGAACCGGGCGGCCCTGAAGGCGAAGCTGACCGTCCGCTACGCCTCCCTCGCGCACCCCGACGCCTGGCGGCCCGCCCCCGGCCGGCCGGTGCCGGGCACGGGCGGCTCGACGGCGGCCTACGAGACGTTCCTCGCGGACATCGCCAAGGCCTCCGAGGAACCGGTCGCGCTCGCCGACGGGCAGGCGATCGTCGCGTACGACGCGATGGCCACGGCGGTCCACGCGATCCGTCAGGCGACGCCGCAGGGCGCCCGGTACCCGGAGCCGGCCGACGTGGTCACCCAGTGGCCGCAGGTGAAGGGGTCGCTGCGGGTGGAGGGCGCGAGCGGCTGGATCTGTCTGGACAATTTCGGCAACCCGTTCAACAAGGCGGTCCCGATCGTGCAGCTGGCCCTGGACGGCACACAGCGCTTCGTCGAGATCGCCTGGCCGGAGGGGAACCCCCCGTCGAAGGACTGCCTCCCGCCGAGGCGCGGCTGACCACGGCAGAGCTTTGGGAAGCCCCAGGGCTCACGGCTCCCACCTGGGCCAGGGCGCCTCGTCCCGCGCGTACAGGTCCCGCAGGTGCTGCCAACGCTCGGCGGTCCACTCCAGCCAGTCCGTGGGCCGGCCCTCCAGGGCCTCCGCCAGGCGCTCGAAGTGGTCGTGCCACCCCGCCAGCATGTCCAGCTTGTCCTCCGGCGTCCCGCGGAACTCGCTGGTGAAACGCAGCACGGTCGACCCGCCATCACCGCCGCCCGGTTCCAGATGGAACCGGATCCGGCCGTGCGGCGGGCCGACCGTGTACTCGGCCACGTACTCCGCGTCCCAGGCGGTCACCCGCCCCGAGACCACCGTGTCTCCGTTCAGCCAACGCAGCGTCACCGCCCCGCCGAGCCTCGGCTCCAGCCGGTCCGCCGCGCAGAGCCACTCGCGCAGGCCCTCCGGTGTCGCGACGGCCGTCCAGGCCCGCGCCATCGGGTGGCCAAGATCGATCACGTACCGCAGGTGGTGCAGGTCGCCGTCGTGGGTCTCGCACCTGCCCCGCGGTATCCGGCTCATGGCTCCGGCGTCCATACCTCCAGCGTGGCGCCGGCGCGCGTCCTCCGCCAGCTCGGCGGGCCGGCTCACACGCCCGCGTAGGAGTGCTTGCTGGTCACGAAGATGTTGACGCCGTAGTAGTTGAAGAGGAAGCAGGCGAAGGCGATGAGCGCGATGTACGCGGCCTTGCGGCCCTTCCAGCCGGCCGTCGCGCGCGCGTGCAGGTACGCGGCGTAGCCGACCCAGGTGATGAAGGACCAGACCTCCTTGGCGTCCCAGCCCCAGTACCGGCCCCACGCGTCGCCGGCCCAGATCGCGCCCGCGATGATCGTGAACGTCCACAGCGGGAAGATCGCCGCGTTGACCCGGTACGAGAACTTGTCGAGCGAGGCCGCCGAGGGCAGCCGCTCCATCACGGACCGGGCGAAGGAGCCGGGCTCGCCACCGGTCGCGAGCTTGTTCTCGTAGGAATCGCGGAAGAGGTAGAGCAGGGTGGCGACCGCGCCCAGGTAGAACACGGCACCGCAGAAGATCGCGGTGGAGACGTGGATCCACAGCCAGTACGAGTCGAGCGCCGGCACCAGCTGGTCGCTGGGGGTCTTCAGCCAGGTCACGGCCATGCCCAGGTCCAGCAGGACGGTCGTCATCAGCGGCAGGCCGAGCCAGCGGACGTCCTTGCGGGCGAGAAGGAAGCCGAGGTACGCGCCGACCGCCACGGTGGAGAAGGTGGTGGAGAACTCGTACATGTTGCCCCAGGGGGCCCGCTGCACCGCGAACGCGCGGGCGATCACGCCGGCCGCCTCGATGAGGAACGCGAGGGTGGTGAGCGAGACGGCGATACGGCCGTACAGGTCGCCCTTGACCGTGCCGCCTGCCGCGCCGGGGCCGTCCGGCACGTCGCGGGTGCCGGCGCCGGACCGGGTGACGACCTTCGGCTTGTCGAGCACGGCGGTGGAGCCGCCCTGGTTCACCCGCACGGTGACGGCGGGAGCGGCGGCCCTCGCGGTCGCCGTCAGCTCGGCGGCCGTCCGGCCGACCTTGCTGCGGCTGCCGAACACCCACTCGGCGATATGGGCGAAGAAGGCAAGCGTGTACACGGCCATCGAGGAGTAGATGAGCATGTCGCTCATCCGCGCCAGGCTCTCGTTGGTCTCGGCGGCGAGACTCACGGCGAGATTCACTTCTCAGCCCCTTCGGCTTCGGCAGGGTCGGCTTCGGCAGGTTCTTCTGCGGGTTCCGCTGCGGGGTCTCGCGCGGGTTCCGGCGCGGTCGGCGCCTGTGCGTGGAGCGTGAGCGCGAGGTCGGCCAGCTCCTCGGGGAGCTTGGCGGACTCGCTCCGGCCGAGGCCCGCCATCTCGACGACGGTGACCCCGTCCTCGCCCCGTACGGCCCGGACCCACACCCGGCGCCGCTGGATGAACAGCGAGCCGGACAGACCGGCGATCGCGGCGATCGCGCCGGCGAGGGCGAGACCGTTTCCGGGCTGCTGGGAGACCTGGAAACTCGCCCACTCCTTGATGTCCTTCTCGAAGGTGATCGAGCCGGCACCGTCGGGCAGGGTCATGGTCTCCCCCGGCAGCATGCGCTGCGCGAGCTTGTTGCCGTGCTTGTCCTTGAACTGCGTCATCTTGGACTTGTCCAGCTGGTACACGTTCTGCGGCAGGCCGGAGTCGACGCGCAGGTCGCCGTGGAATCCGGTGAGCGCCATGACGGGGAAGTCGAGCGCCGGGAACTGCGAGAACATGTCGCCCTTGCCGGCGCCCGCGAAGGTCGGCACGAAGAAGGCCTGGAAGCCCAGCTGCTCCTTCTTGCCGTTCTTGTCGCGGTAGCCGTCCATCACCTTGATCGCGCCGGTCGAGGTGATGTTGTTGTCGAAGGGCAGCAGCGGGACGGCCCCGTGGAAGACGACCTTGCCGCGGCCGTCCTTGACGGTGACGACGGGCGCGTACCCGTGGGCGATCAGGTACACCTTGGAGCCGCCGACCTTCAGCGGCTCGTTGACACGGATGACCGCCTTCTTGTCCGCCCCGCCCGCCTCGGAGTAGGTGACGGCCGCCTCGAAGGTGCGCGGGGTACCGCGCTGGGGGCCGGTCTTCTCGTACGTGCCGGTGAAGCTGTCCAGCTGGAAGCTGAACGGCGCCAGGTCGTCCGTGCTGTAGAGCGAGCCGGACTTGAAGTCGTCGTACTGCGTGAGGGTGTTCGAGAAGCCGTCGCCCTCGATGATCAGCTTGCCGCCCTCGGACTTGAAGAGCTGGCCCCAGGCGAACGCCACCAGCATCACGATCAGCGCGATGTGGAAGAGCAGGTTCCCGGCCTCGCGCAGATAGCCCTTCTCGGCGGCGACCGCGTCCTTGACGGTGTGCGCGCGGAAACGACGCCCCTTGAGCACGGCGAGCGCCGCGTCGCGGACCTGCTCCGGCTCGGCCTCGGTACGCCAGGTCGTGTAGGCGGGCAGCCGGGTCAGGCGGCCGGGGGCGCCGGGCGGCAGGCCGCGGAGCTGGCCGACGAACTGCCCGGTGCGCGGGACGATGCAGCCGATGAGGGAGACGAACAGCAGGATGTAGATCGCGGAGAACCACACCGAGCTGTAGACGTCGAAGAGCTGGAGCCTCTCGTACAGCGGCGTGAGCGTCTCGTGCGCCCTCTTGAAGTTCTGCACCTTCAGCTCGTCCGCGCCGGTCTGCGGGATGAGGGAGCCGGGGATCGCACCGAGGGAGAGCAGGAAGAGCAGGATCAGCGCGACCCGCATGGAGGTCAGCTGCCGCCAGAACCAGCGGATCCAGCCGACGACACCGAGGGCGGGGCCACCGACGGCGGCCTCCTCCCTGGGGGCGGTGGAGAGCTGGGACCCGGCCTCGCCGAGATCGTGCGCCTCGGTCTCGGCCGTGGTCTCGGTCGTGGTCGTGGTCGTGGTCGTGCTCTTGCTCATCGGAACTCTCAGATCCCCACCGTGAAGCCGCTGGACCAGCCCTGCATCGTGGAGACCATGCTGTCCCACGCTCCTGTGAGCAGCAGCAGACCGGTCAGGATCATCATGCCGCCGCCGATTCTCATCACCCACACATAGTGCTTCTTGATCCACCCGAACGTGCCGAGGGCCTTGCGGAAGGCGACCGCGGCGAGGATGAAGGGGACGCCGAGTCCGAGGCAGTACGCGACGGTCAGCAGGGCGCCGCGGCCGGCGCTGGCCTCCTGCGCGGCGAGCGCGTTCACGGAGGCGAGGGTCGGACCGATGCAGGGCGTCCAGCCGATGCCGAAGAGCGCGCCGAGCAGCGGCGCGCCGACGAGGCCGGTGACGGGCTTCTTGTGGAAGCGGAACTCGCGCTGGGTGAACCAGGGCATGAGGCCCATGAAGAAGACGCCCAGCGCGATCATCAGGATGCCGAGGACGGTGGTGAGGGTGTCCCGGTACTCCTGGAGGGTCGAGCCGAAGTAGCCGAAGAGGGCGCCGCCGGAGACGAAGACGGCGGAGAAGCCGAGGACGAAGAGGGAGGCGCCGGCGGCCATCCGGCCGCGCTTGGCCTCGGCCAGGTCGGTGCCGGTGACGCCGGTCACGTACGACAGGTAGCCGGGCACGAGCGGCAGGACGCACGGGGAGAAGAAGGAGACCAGGCCGCCGAGCACGGCGATGGGCAGGGCGAGCAGAAGGGCCCCGCTGAAGACCGTCTCGTTCACGTCACTTCTCCGCGAGAAGCGGCTCGATCATCGAGCGCAGCTTCTTCTCGTCGAGTGCCATGAGGGAACGGGCGGCGATCTTCCCCTCCCTGTCGAGCACGACGGTGGACGGAATGGCCTGCGGATTCAGCGTGCCCTTGGGGAATCCGTTGAGGATCAGCTTCCCGGAGGGGTCGTACAGGCTCGGATAGGGCACCTTGTAGTCGTCCTCGAAGGTGATCGCCTGCTGCTTGTTGAAGTCGCGGGTGTTCAGCCCGACGAATTCCACGCCCTTCGGCTCGAGGTCGCCCGCGACCTTGGCGAAGTGCGGTGCCTCGGCCCGGCAGGGGCCGCACCACGATCCCCACACGTTGAGGACGACGACCTTGCCCTTGAGGTCGGCGACGTCGAGCCGCTCGCCCTCGATCGTCTCGCCCGCGATCTCCTTGATCGCCTTGCGCTCGCCCTTGGCGACGGTGGAGACACCGCCCGTGTTGGTGACGAAGTTGGTGTCCCCGCCACCGCCGGACTTGCCGTTGGTGTCGGAGCCGCAGGCCGACAGAGCGAGGGCGACCGACAGCGTTCCGACGGCGAGCAGGGTGCGTCGAGGGGCGCGGCTAAGGCTCATGTGAAAAGTTTCGCATGGGCGTTTGGGGGATCTTGGGCACCCCCCTATGTGCCCGTAAAACCCCCATGTGAAGACCGCTTAAGCGGCCTGCGGTCAAGCGGCCCGGAGGAAATTGTTCCAGCCGCCGGTGGGCGACTGGCCGACCTCGAGCGTGCGGAGTTTGGCGAGAATCTTGGGGTCCTGGACGTCCAGCCAGTCCACGAACTGCTTGAAGGAGACCAGCCGGACGTCCTTCTTGCCCGCCATGCCCTTGAGCGCCTCTTCGACGGCGTCCATGTAGATGCCGCCGTTCCACTGCTCGAAGTGGTTGCCGATGTAGAAGGGCGCGCGGTTGGACTCGTAGGCGCGCTTGAATCCGGCAAGATACGCCTCGGTGGCCTGCTTGCGCCAGCCGGGATAGCGCGAGGGCACGCCCTTGGTCGTGTTCTTCGACTGGTTGGCGAGGATGTTGTAGTCCATGGACAGGACCTCGAAGGAGTGGCCGGGGAACGGCACGGCCTGCAGCGGGAGGTCCCAGATCCCCTGGCGCTTGTCCGGCCATGTCTGGCGGCCGCCGGGCGAGCTGGCGTCGTAGCGCCAGCCGAGCCGCTTCGCGGTGGGCAGGAGGTTGTCCTGGCCGAGGAGGCAGGGGGTGCGGCCCCCGATGAGTTCCTTGCGGTAGTCGAAGGGCAGCGGATCGAGGTCGGTCCAGCCGCTGTTCGTCTTCCACTCGGTGACGAACTTCATGGCCTGGTCGATCTCGCTCTGCCACTGGGCGGGCGTCCAGTTGCCGACGGAGCCGGAGCCCCCGCAGAAATGGCCGTTGAAGTGGGTGCCGATCTCGTGCCCCTCGAGCCATGCCTGGCGGACGTACTTGAGGGTGTCCTTGATGTGGTCGTCGGTGAGGTAGCCGATGTCGGAGGCGCCGACGCGGTTGTTCGGCGGGCGGTAGAGGCTCTTCTTGGACTCGGGGAGGAGATAGATCCCGGAGAGGAAGAAGGTCATCGCCGCGTCGTGGTTCTTGGCGAGTTCGAGGAAGCGGGGGAAGAGTCCGTTGCCGACCTCGCCGGCACCGTCCCAGGAGAAGATCACGAACTGCGGCGGGGCCTGGCCGGGTTCGAGCGGGACGGGGGCGTCGGGCTGGTGCGGCTGCTTGCCGGTGTCCGCGGTGGAACCGTCGCCGATGGGCTTGGCGTCGTCCTGGGCCGGAGCGGGAGTGCTCGGGTCTCCCGAGGCGTCACCGCCCTTACCCGACCCGGAACCTCCCTTTTTGTCCGGTTCGTTGATGCCGCACCCGGCGATCCCGATCGCCGCGGCGGCACCGACGCCCGCTTCCAGAAGTCCCCTTCGGCTGATCCCGTGGCTCCCGCTGCTCCCGCTGCTCCCGCGCATGACGTCCCCATTCGCGCTGACGTTTGACCGAACGGACCGAACGGTCATCCAAACCGACAATGAGTGAGATGCCGGGAGGAACACGGAGGTTCCGGGAATTAGCACAAAGATTTCAGGGCGACCGGAGGGAATGATCCCATCCGATCGCCCTGACGGTGTACCCCCCGGACATGCCCGAGGCGCGACCCGTTCGCCCGGGCCGATCCCGCGGCCGCGACCCGTTCGAGCCGATCCCGCGGCCGCGACCCGTCCGGGCCGATCCCGCGGCCGCGACCCGTTCGAGCCCGTTCGGACCCGCTACGCCCCGAAGGCCTTCGACTGACCCTTGACCGGCTTCGCGCCCGCGAGCAGATGCGGCGGTACGAGATCCCGGGCCGGCTCGCTGTACCCGACCGAGACGATCTTGTCGCCCTGGTAGGTGAACGAGGTCAGCGAGGCGAGCGTGCACTGCCGGCGCCGCGGGTCGTGCCACAGCTTCCGCTTCTCGACGAAGCTGCGCACGATCCAGATCGGCAGCTGGTGGCTGACGCAGACGGCCTCGTGCCCGCGCGCCGCGTCCTTCGCCGCGTCCAGCGCGGCTGTCATCCGCACGACCTGCTCGATGTACGGCTCGCCCCAGGACGGCTTGAAGGGGTTGGTGAGGTGCTTCCAGTTGCCCGGCTTGCGCAGCGCCCCGTCGCCGACGCCGAAGGTCTTGCCCTCGAAGACGTTGGCGGCCTCGATGAGCCGCTCGTCCGTGGCCAGGTCGAGGCCGTGGCTCTTGGCCACCGGCTGGGCCGTCTCCTGGGCGCGCTCCAGCGGCGAGGAGACGACGTACGTGATGTCCCGGCCGGCCAGGTGCTCGGCGACCCGGTCGGCCATCCGCCGGCCGAGCTCCGAGAGGTGGTAGCCGCTGCGGCGGCCGTAGAGGATGCCGTCGGGGTTGTGCACCTCGCCGTGCCGGACCAGGTGGACGACGGTGATGTCGTCGCCGTGGGCGCGTTCCTTGTCGCTCATGCCACGGCCTCCGCTGCGGCGCGGGCGGCGGCGGGCAGCGCGGCGGCGATCCGCTCGATCGCGCGCTCGTCGTGGGCGGTGGAGACGAACCAGGACTCGAAGGCGGAGGGCGGGAGGTAGACCCCGTCGGCCAGCATCGAGTGGAAGAAGGCGTTGAAGCGGAAGGCCTCCTGCTTCTTCGCGTCGTCGTAGTCGCGGACCTCGTCGGCCGTGAAGAACACGGAGAACATGTTGGACGCGGTCTGCAGCCGGTGGGCGACGCCCTCCTTAGCGAGCGCGCCGGTGACCAGGCCCTGGATCTCCCGCGAGACCGTGTCGACCTTCTCGTACGCCGCCGCGTCGAGCAGCCGCAGCTGCGCGAGACCGGCGGCGGTGGCGATCGGGTTACCGGAGAGGGTGCCCGCCTGGTAGACCGGTCCTGCCGGGGCAAGGTGCCCCATGACGTCGGCGCGACCGCCGAAGGCCGCGGCCGGGAAACCGCCGCCCATGACCTTTCCGAAGGTCATCAGGTCGGGCACGACGCCGTCGATGCCGTACCAGCCGGCGCGGGAGGTACGGAAACCGGTCATCACCTCGTCGGAGATGTACAGCGCGCCGTTCGCGGAGCAGAGCTCCTTCAGGCCGGCGTTGAACCCCTCCAGCGGCGGCACGACGCCCATGTTGCCCGGCGAGGCCTCGGTGATCACGCAGGCGATCTCGCCCGGGTGCGCGGCGAACGCGGCCCGGACCGCCTCCAGGTCGTTGTACGGCAGGACGATCGTGTCGCCGGCCTGCGCACCGGTCACGCCGGGCGTGTCGGGCAGACCGAAGGTGGCCACGCCGGAGCCGGCCGCGGCGAGCAGCGCGTCCACGTGCCCGTGGTAGCAGCCGGCGAACTTCACGACCTTGGCCCGGCCGGTGAAGCCGCGGGCGAGCCGGATCGCCGACATGGTGGCTTCCGTACCGGAGGAGACCAGCCGGACCTGCTCGACCGGCGCGATCCGCGAGACGATCTCCTCGGCGAGGGCGACCTCGCCCTCGCCCGGCGTACCGAAGGACGTGCCGCGGGCGACGGCGGCCTGCACCGCGGCGATCACCTCGGGGTGGGAGTGACCGAGGATCATCGGCCCCCACGAGCAGACGAGGTCGACATACTCGCGACCGTCCGCGTCGGTGAGGTACGGGCCGGTACCGGACACCATGAACCGGGGCGTACCGCCCACGGCCCGGAAGGCGCGCACCGGTGAGTTCACGCCGCCGGGCGTCACGAGGGACGCGCGGTCGAAAAGCGTCTGTGAGACTGGGGCTTCGTATGAATACGGCACTGTGGTCCTGACCTGCGAGTAAGTCTGCGAGTACGGAGAGACGGCGTGGGCACCCTGTGAATTACGCCGGGGCGTCGGTCCTCCGCGTCTGCGAAACTGGGGCGTCATAGGGATGGCTCACGGAATCCATGGTGTCAGAGGGCCGGACGTTCTTGCGGACAGGTGTTTCACCGCGAGAGCGTGGGGGAGGTCACTGTCACGATGATCGGCTTGCGCGGCGGGGGTCGTGCTGCCCAAAAAAGCAGTCGGGTGGAGATATGCATCGCGGTGGCGGACTGGGTGAGGGGACGGACGGCCTGGGTCCGGAGCCTGCCCGGCGGGGGAAGCACCGGCGACGGCGTACGGAAGGCCCGACGGGCGCGGCCGGAACGCCGGGCATGTCAGGCGTGCCGGGGACATCGGGAACGCCGGGCGGGTCAGGAACGCCTGGGACGCCGGGAACGTCTGAACCCACAGGACCCATCACAGGGGGCGGGAGTGGCCGGTTGGGTGTGACGTACAAGTACTTCGGCGCCCCCGACGGCGCCACGGCGGCCCGCGTACCGATCTCGATGCGTCCGGAGGAACTGGGCGGCGACGAGCTGGGCATGGGCGGCATGTTCACCAAGATCAAGCCCGAGACGATAGCCGCGATGGTCCTCACGGGCATCCAGGGCATGCCCCTGCACAAGGTGCCCCCGCTGGAGCTGGTCGTCCTCCACCCCGACTACGCCGTGGTGAAGCTGCCTATGACGGTGGTCGATCCGCTGCGCGGCATCGGCGAGGAGTCGGTCGGCGCGGCCGCCTTCATCTGGTCCACGGTCCCCGACCGCGGCGGCCCACGGGACGCGTTCAACGTCTACCAGCTGCTGCACGAGTGGCAGGACTTCTCCCACCGGCTGCACGAGGCGGGTCACCAGCCGTACTGCCTGGTCTGGCCCTGAGCCTGCGTTGCGCCACCCTTCCCGCTCTCATAAGTGCTGAAGTTAGGACAAACAGCACAAAGTGGACGGATGAGGAAGGACGCACATCGTGAGCAGAGCGCGCCTGGCCGGCGAACCCATGCAGATCGGCGAGGTCGCCGCGCGGACGGAACTGTCCCTGCGGTCGATCCGCCAGTACGAGGACTGCGGCCTGGTCGTCCCGTCCGCGTCCTCCCCGGGCGGCTTCCCGCTCTACACGGACGCCGACGTGGACCGTCTGATGGTGATCCGCCGGATGAGGCCCCTGGGCTTCACCTTCGACGAGACCCGCGACCTCCTCACCGCCATGGACCGCCTCACAGCGGACCGCCCCGGCACGCCCGAGGAGCTTTCCCCCGAGACCCGCTCCACCCTCCTCGCCCGCGTCCACGCCTACGAACGCGCCACCGCCGACCGCATCACCACCCTCCGCACCCAACTCACCCGCGCCGAGGAGTTCGCGGCGTCCTTGCGCTCCCGCCTGGGGGAACACGCGACGGTGTGAGGGGCGGGACGAGGGCAGGAGGGGGCGCGGCCGGGGGCGGGGGCCGCCGGATGAGGGCCGGGCAGACGGGCGGCGTCCGGCACATGATCGGCGGCCCACCAGGACCGAGGGCATCGGCTTCCGCAGGCCCGCCGAGGCCAGGACATCGGCTCCGTCAGGCCTGCTAGGCCGTGTCCGAAAGTAGCGCCGTCTGCCCGCAGGGCAGGGCCCGCGACGTCTGGTGCGTGCGATGGCAAGGCGGAGGGTCGCCCCCGCGCTGAAGGGCCCACCACCCGCCAGCCGCGTCCCCCAACCTCACAGGGCGATACACCTAGGACTCATGGGGTGGTCCCCAGGCCCGCAAGGGCCTGGGGAGCGGGTCGCCCCAGCCCGCGCAGGGCCTGCTGGATCAGGCCCCGGGCCCACAGGGCCCCCTGGATCAGGCCCCCTGGGTCCCGCAGGGCCAAGGGGTCGGGCCGACCCGGGCCCGCAGGGCCGAGGGGCGTGCCCCCAGGCGCCGGAGCGCCGTGTCAGCGGAGCCGGCGACGCTCCGGAAGCATGGCCCGGGCCAAGGTCCCCGCAGGCCTCCCCCTACGCGGCGAGCGCGGCGGCGACAGCGCGGAAGAAGCCGGCATACGCCACCGGGCTCGGCGGGAGCTCCGGGTTCCACGGGGCCACGCGCGCGTGGCCCACGGGCGGGAACGCGTCGGGCCCCACGGCATTGGCCCGGCTGTCGAAGAGCACGAGGTCGGGGGCGAGCCGGGCGGCGTGTTCCCAGTCGGCGGTGAGCCAGTTCGCGCCCGGGCCCGGGCCGGGGTCGAGCAGGCGGACGCCGAGTTCGAGCAGCCGGGCCAGTTCGGGCCAGGCGTGCGGGCGGGCCAGATGGACCTGGTCGGTCCCGGCGCCCGAGAGCGCGAGCACGGTGACCTCCGCCCGTCCGGCGGCGGCCCGCAGGACGCCCTCCGCGGAGGCGAGGGAACCGCCGACGGCTTCCGCGGACGCGGGCCTCAGCGTCGCCGCCAGGTCCCCGAAGCGCCCGATGATCCTCGGCAGTGTGAGCTCGTTGCCGACGCAGAGCGCGACGGACGGCACCCCGAGCCGGTCCGCGACCGCCTCCTCCAGCGCGTACGGGCTCTTCCCGTCGTACGTCACGTCGACGACCAGATCGGGCCGCAACCCCCGCAGAGCCTCCTCGTCCAGCCTCCGCCCGGGCCCGAGGTACCGGACGCCGGCCGCCTCCAGGCCTCCCGCCTTGACCGGGTCGAGCGCGTCGCCGTCGTGCCCGGAGCCGTACACCGCGACCGGCGTCACCCCCAGGTCGAGAAGGGCCGCCCCTGCCCGTACGTACGCCACCACCCGCTCGGGCGCGCGTACGGCGGTCACCGCCACCCCTCTGTCGTCCGTGAACCCCCACGCCCCTGTGTCCGACATGCGGCTGCTCCCTCCCCGGCCGGAAATCTCCCTTCCCGCCACCTTGAATCGCCGCACTTGCCCGCACAAGAGGGCCTCGCTCTCCTCCCCCTCCCGCAAGCCCCGGGCCGGGTGTTAACTGAACAGGTCGGGAGAAAGCAGCAGCAATCGTCAGCGCCGTACGCGCCCGCCGAACGCCCGCGTGGTACACGCCACCCGCCCCGCCCGTCGCGTGCGCGCCACCGCACCGCCCCCGCGCCCTGGAGTCAGTCATGCCGTCCCTGCCGTCCCTGCCCGGCCCGTTCTCGGACCCCCGTGTGATCACCTTCTTCGGCCTGCTGGCCACCGCGTCGGTGGCGGGGGCGACGCTGGCCCTGCGCGCCCGTGCCCGCCGCGCCCAGCCGGCCGCGCCCCTGGACCGGGTCTGGCACCCGCAGGAGACCGTGCCGCTCACCCCGGCCGAGGAGGACGCCTTCGGCGAGGTCGTCTCACGCCTCTCGGTCGGCCACCCGCGCTAGCGGGCGTCTCCGGACCGGGCGCCCGGCCCGGGCACTCGGTCCCACGCGCGCGGGTCCCGGCCCGTCGTCGCCAGCAGCCGCTCGAAGGTGGTCGCGGTCTCCGGCAGCTCCACCGCATCGCCGAAGACCTTCGTCTTCCGCGCCATCGGCGCCATCCGTTCCACCTCCTCCGCCAGCCCCTCCACGACGGCCGGGTCCGGTGCGAAGGGCTGTCCGGTGGCCCGGGCCAGGTCCCAGACGTGCACGGTCAGGTCGAGCAGCACCATCGATCCGACGGTCCTGGCGGGCAGGCCCATCGCGCCGGTGGTGCCCTCCTCGGCGCCGGGCGCCGCCCACGCCGCGACGAGCTTCGCGGTCTCCGTCTCGAAACGGGTACGCCAGTCGCCGTCCCGCAGGAGATCGGGGGCCTCGGAGAAGTCGGCCGGTTGCCTGGCGGCGAGTGCCTGGAAGTTCACGACGACCTGGAAAAGGTGGGTGAGCAGCTCACGTACGTCGTACTCGGCGCACGGCGTGGGCGCGCCGAGGTGCTCGTCGGGGATGCCCCGCATCACGGGAACGGCCTCGGCGGCGGCGGTGCCGAGCAGCTCACTGAGGGAATGCACACGGTTCGTCATGACGTGACGCTAAGTGAGCGCCGTCGGCCCCGTCTTGAAAAAACACGCCACCACCGCACCCCGCGCCTAGGCTGCGCGGCATGACCGATTCCGGCCCGCGCCGTGACACCCGGGGCATCGTCGACGCCGCCGGACTGCTCTCGCGCGTCCGGTTCCGGCGTCACGCACCGGCACCGGAGCTGCGCCCCTTTCTGGAGCACTACTGGCTCGTCGACTGGGATCTCTCCGAGCCCTACGCCACCCATGTCGTCCCGCACCCGTCCGTGAACCTCGTCTTCCAGCGGTACGGGGCCGCCGCCGGGGCGCTCGCCTCGGCGGAGGTCGCCGGCGTCGGGCTCGACCTGTTCACGATGAAGCTCGTGGGCGTGGGACGGGTCTGCGGGGTGCAGTTCCGGCCGGGCGGCTTCCGGCCGTTCGCCCCCGCGTGGCCGGTGTCGCGGTGGACGGGCCGGCGGGCCCCGCTCGACGAGGTGTTCGCCGACTTCGGCGGCGTCGGGGTGGGGGTGGCCGGCGTGCTCGACCCGGATGCGGACCACGCGCGCGTTGCGGCACTCGACGCCTTCCTGCTGGCCCACGGCCCGGCACCCGATCCGCACGCCGAGCAGGCGATGGAGCTGGTGGAACTGGTCCGCGCCGACCGCACCATCCGCCGGGTGTCCGAACTGGCCCGCATCGCGGGCCTGTCGACCCGGTCGCTCCAGCGGCTCTTCTCGACCCACGTCGGCGTCGGGCCGAAATGGGTCGTCCTGCGCTACCGCGTCCACGAGGCGCTGGAGCGCGCGGAGTCCGCGCGGACGCCCGGATCCCCCGACTGGGCCGCGCTCGCCGGGGAGCTGGGCTACAGCGATCAGGCCCATCTCGTACGGGACTTCACGGCGACCGTCGGGGTCCCGCCGACCGCGTACACCCGCGGGGTGCCGGGCCCCTGACCTACAGTGCGGAGATGGATACCAACGCGTCGTCCGTACGGCTCGAGCCCTGGTCCGAGGAGGACTTCGACCTCCTGCGGGCCATGAACGCTCCGGACCTCATGGAGCACCTCGGCGGCCCGGAGAGCGACGAGGCGCTGGCCAAGCGGCACCGGCGCTATGTGGACCTCAGCGCCGACCGCACGGGCGCCGGGCGGATGTTCCGGATCGCGTCGCTCCCCGAGCAGATCCCGGCGGGCTCCATCGGCTTCTGGAAGCAGACCTGGGACGGGGAGCCGGTGTACGAGACGGGCTGGACGGTCCTGCCGGGGTTCCAGGGGCGGGGCGTCGCGACGGCGGCCACGCGCGCGGTGGCGGCGCTGGCCCGTGCCGAGCGCACGTACCGCTTCCTGCACGCGTTCCCGTCGAGGGACAACGGTCCGTCGAACGCGGTGTGCCGCAAGGCCGGTTTCGAGCTGCGCGGGGAGCGCGATCTCGAGTACCCGCCGGGCCGCCCGATGCGTTGCAACGACTGGCGCCTGGACCTGGAGAAGCTGGGCTGACCGGCCCTGGCTGACCGGCCTGGGGCTAACCGGCCTGGGGCTAACCGGCCTGGGCTGACCGTCCCTGGCTTAGCGGCCCTGGCTGACCGGCCCTGGCTCACCGGCCTGGGGGTGCAGCGGCTCCAGCGGCCTGGGGCTAACCGGCCTGGGGATCGAGCGGCTCCAGCGGCCTGGTGAAGTGGAACGCGACGATGTCGAGGCGTTCGCGCAGGTAGAAGCGGTGGGCGCCGGTGCGCTGGGTGCCGGAGTCGAGGTTCAGTTCTCGGCAGCCGGCGGCGCGAGCGCGGTCCTCGAGGTGGGCCAGGAGCCGGTGGCCGACGCCGGTGGAACGGGCGGTGGCGGCGGTGACCAGGTCGTCGACGTAGAGCTTGCGGATGGCGCTGGTGTTGTCGACGATCCGCCAGCCGGCGACGCCCACGCAGGCGCCGTCGTCCGTGTAGGCGGCGGTGAAGCGCAGGCCTTGCGGGTGGCCGTTGGCGTAGACCTCCTGGAAGAGCCCCGTCGTGAGGTGAGGGCGCAGCTCGCGCAGGACGGGGAGCAGGTCGGTGTCCAGGCGCCGGTCGCCGGGCTCCAGGTCGATGATCTTCATAGCGGGACGGTACCCCAGGGGCCGCGAGGCCCTGCGGGTCTCGGGGTTTTGTCAGGGTTGACGACCCGGGGCCATCCCGGGATATTTATCTGCGTGACACAGATTCTTCTCCGCGCAATCGAAGATTCGATCAGCGGCGCGGGGACCTCCTCGGAAGGACCTCTCTCATGACCGTTCTCGTCACCGGAAGCCGCGGCCGTGTCGCCTCGACCCTCCTCGGGCTTCTGCACGCCGCGGGCGTCAAGACCCGGGCCGCCTCCAAGAACCCCGCGGATCTCTCCCCACCCGACGGCGTCGGCACCGTCCGCTGCGATCTCGCCGATCCGGCGGACTTCCCCACCGCGCTCGACGGCGTCGACTCCGTCTTCCTGTACGCGGAGGCCTCGCACATCGACGCCTTCGTCGCGGACGCCCGAGCCGCCGGCGTGGAACACGTCGTGCTCCTCTCCTCCAGCTCCGTGCTCGCCCCGGGTGCCGCCGACAACCCGATCGCCGCCTCCCACCTGACCGTGGAGCGGGCACTGGCCGCCGCGGCCGCCGACGGCGCTTTCGAGGCGACCCATCTCCAGCCGGGCGCCTTCGCGGCCAATGCCCTGCAGTGGGCACCGGCGATCAGGTCCTCGCGCGCGGTGGAGCTTCCGTACCCGGGGTCGCACGGCGATCCGATCCACGAGAAGGACATCGCCGAGGTCGCCTTCGCGGCCCTGACCGAGCCACGGCTACGCGGCTCCTCCCATCTGCTGACCGGCCCGGAGTCGCTCGACTTCACCGAACAGCTGGCGATAGTCACCGAGGTGACCGGCCGCCGGGCGACCGCCGCCGCCGTCTCGCCCGCGCGGTGGAAGGAGTCGGTCGCCCCCTTCGTCCCGGAGACCTTCGCCGACGCCCTGCTCTCTTACTGGGCCTCGCACGACGGCAGGCCGGTGCCCCTGACCCGGACGGTCGAGGAGGTGACCGGCCACCCGGCCCGCACCTTCGCCGCATGGGCCGCCGACCACGCGGACGCCTTCCGCCCGTGAGCGCCGGGCTTGGCGGGCGTCGCGGCCGAATTCCCTGGCCGCCCGCCGGGCCCGGTGACATCCTGTCCCCGTGAACGGACCGGAGATCCTCATCAGTTTCGCCCCCGACCTGCGGCTCTTCGTCTCGGCGGAACGGCGCTCGGGGCGCACCGCCGTGACCACCGACGGCGCCTCGTCCCTCGGCCATGTCGTGGAGTCGCTCGGCGTCCCGCTCACCGAGGCCGGGCGGTTGCTGGTGGACGGACGTCCGGTCGACGCCTCCCACATCCCCGCGGCGGGCGAGACGGTCGAGGTCGAGGGTGTCGAGCGGCCCCAGCCGGTGCCGGGGGCGCCGCTGCGCTTCCTCCTCGACGTCCATCTGGGGACGCTGGCGCGCCGGTTGCGCCTGCTCGGTGTGGACGCGGCGTACGAAAGCGAGGACATCGGGGATCCCGCGCTGGCAGCGCTCTCCGCGAAGGAGCGGCGCGTGATGCTTTCCCGGGACCGCGGTCTGCTGCGCCGCCGGGAGCTGTGGGCCGGCGCCTATGTGTACAGCGACCGCCCCGAGGACCAGCTCCGGGACGTACTGGAGCGGTTCGCCCCCGCCCTCGCGCCCTGGACCCGGTGCACCGCCTGCAACGGGCGGCTCACCGACGCGGACAAGGAGTCGGTGCGCGAGCGGCTGGAGCACGGCACGCAGAAGACGTACGACGTCTTCGCGCGGTGCACCCAGTGCGAGCGGGTGTACTGGCGGGGCGCGCACCACGCCCGCCTGGAGGCGATCGTCACCGACGCGCTGCGCGAGTTCGGCGGCGCGGCGGCCCGGTGACCCGCGGCCCGTCGGGCCACTCCCGTCGGCCCGCCCGGTGGATCCGGTGAGTCCGGGGGACCTGGCCGGGCGGCAGCCCTGCCGGTTCAGCCGATTTCGCCCGTCCGCAACCGTTCGACCTGCTGGGCGCTGAGCTCGACGGTCCGGCGCATATGGGCGATGAGCAGCGCGACCTCGGCGTCGCTGTAAGCGTCGAACATCGTGCCCCAGGCGCCGTTGAGCCGCCGCCAGAAGGCGCTCAGCTCGGCCATCCGCTCGGGCACCGCGGCCACGAGCACCCGCCGCCGGTCCTCGGCGTCCCGCTCACGCGTGACATAACCGGCCCGCTCCAGCCGGTCGACGAGCCGGGTCGCGGAGCCGGTGGTCAGCCCGGTGAGCTCGGCGACGCGTCCGATGGTGACGGGGCCGGGCTCCAGCGAGAGCAGGTTCAGGCACTGCACGTCGGTCGGGTGCAGCCGCAGATGGTCGGCGACGGCCTGGTTGAACAGCGCGTACGAGGCCATGTAGCGACGGGACTCGTCGTACAGCTCGGTCATCAGGCCGTCCCGCCGGACGGACTTCTTCTGCGGCATGCAGAAAGTGTACGAAACAGCGATCTCGCGTTCTAAGGCTCCGGCGCCGTCAGGTAGCGCTGGATGGTGGGCCCGAGCCAGGCGACGATCTCGTCGCGGGACATCTCGACCGTGGGCGGGAACCGCAGCACGTAGCGGGTGAGCGCCATGCCGAGAATCTGCGAGGCGACGAGCGCGGCCCGGCGCGGCGCCTCGGCGGGGTCCGGGCAGACACCACGGGTGACCGGCCCGAGCTGTTCCGCGAAGACCGCCTGCATGCGCTCGACGCCGGCGGCGTTGGTGACACCGACCCGCAGCAGCCCGGTCAGGACGTCGTCGCGTTCCCAGCGGTCGAGGAAATGCGTGACCAGAACCGCACCGATGTGCCGCGAGGGCAGGGCGCCGAGTTCGGGAAGGTGCAGTTCGAAATCGGAGGCGGCGGCGAACAGCCCCTCCTTGCTGCCGTAGTAGCGCATCACCATCGACGGATCGATCCCGGCGTCGCGGGCGATGGCCCGGATGGTGGCGCGCTCGTAGCCGTCGGAGGCGAAGCGTTCCCGGGCGGCCTCGAGGATCGCGGCGCGGGTGGCGTCGGAGCGGCGTGCGGTCGTCATGCCAACAAATGTAGGCCAACGAGTGTTGACAGGCCAATGCGGCGATCCTATATTTGCCAACAAGCGTTGACCAACGGTTGTTGGCCAACAATCGTGGGCAATTCCCCTTCAGGAGGCAGCCATGAACCGCCTGGACACGGACGTCGTCGTCGTGGGCGCCGGCCCCACCGGATTGCTGCTCGCCGGCGACCTCGCCGCCGCCGCCGGCGTGCGGGTCACCCTCGTCGAGCGCCGCCCGCCCGGCATCAGCAACATCACCCGGGCCTTCGCCGTGCACGCCCGCACCCTGGAGCAGCTCGACGCCCGCGGCCTCGCCGACGAACTGGTCGCCTCCGGCACACCCATCACCCGGATGCGACTCTTCGGCCGCCTCTCCCTCGACCTCTCCCGGCTGCCCTCCCGCTTCGCGTACCTCCTCGTCACCCCGCAGTACGAGGTCGAGCGGCTCCTCGAACGCCGCGCGCGGTCCACGGGCGTGGACTTCCGGTACGGGACGGAACTGCGCGGCCTGAGCCAGGACACCGACCAGGTCACCGCCGAGATCACCGGCCCCGACGGCACCCCCACCACCCTCCGTGCCCGCTACCTCGTCGGCGCCGACGGCGTGCGCAGCGCCGTCCGGACCGTCCTCGGCCTGCCCTTCCCCGGCCGCTCGGTGATCCGCTCCCTCGTCCTCGCCGACGTCCGGCTCACCGAGGAACCCGAAGAACTCCTCAGGGTCAACGGCGTCGGCGACGCGTTCGCCTTCATCGCCCCCTTCGGCGACGGCTGGTACCGCGTCATGGGGTGGAACCGCGCCCGCCAGGTCCCCGACAGCGAGCCCGTCGACCTCGACGAGCTCCGCGCCATCACCCGCCTCGCCCTCGGCACCGACTACGGCATGCACGACGCCCGCTGGATCTCCCGCTTCCACAGCGACGAGCGCCAGGCCCCCTCCTACCGCGTCGGCCGCGTCCTCCTCGCCGGGGACGCCGCCCACGTCCACTCCCCCGCCGGCGGACAGGGCATGAACACCGGCCTCCAGGACGCCGCCAACCTCTCCTGGAAGCTCGCCGCGGTTCTGCGCGCAGACGCGCCCGACCCCGAGGCCCTCCTCGACAGTTACCAGGGCGAACGCCACCCGGTCGGCGCGGCCGTGCTGCGCAGCAGCGGAGCCATCGTCCGCCTCGCGATGGCCCGCGGCCCCCTCCTGCGCACCGCCCGCGCGCTCGCCGCCCGGACCCTGAGCACCGTCCGCCCCGCCGCCGCCAAGGCCATGGGCATGATCAGCGGACTCGGCATCGCCTACGGCCCGGAGATCCGCCGCGTACCCGACCTGCCCCTCCGTGAAGGCAGACTCTACGAACTGCTGCGCGCGGGTCAGTTCGTCCTGATCGCCCCCGAGGGCACGACCCCGCGCCTGCCCGGCTCCGCCCCCACCTCCCCCGCACGCCTCGTACGGGCCACCTGGACCGACCCCGCGCGCCGCACCGCGCTCCTGGTCCGCCCCGACGGATACGCCTTCCCGACCGGCCGCTAGAGAGGGCGCCGGGCCTCAGAAGACGTACGGGTCACCGGTGGCCAGGACGAGCACCCGATGCCGGTCGTTCAGGGGGTTGTTGTCGGTCGAGCCGTCGCTCCACACCGTGCCGATTTCGACGGTCACCTCCTCCGGAGAACCGGCCGTCCGAAGATCGAGGGCCAGCTCACCGGCCACCCCGGCGGCCCGCAGCTCACCTGTGCGGCAGGCCACCACCCGTGCGCTCGCCCACAGACACGCGGGGGGAAGCTCCTGCCCACCGGCCAGCGGCTCGGAGAAGGCCAGCCGGACCGTCGCCTGCGGCACATGGGACGGACCATGGTTCTCGCTGACCAACCAGACCCCCAGCCGCCCCTCCGACAGGGAGACATGGCCATGGTGGGCCAGGTCCGCCTCGGACGCGACCGGCGGCCCGGCAGCCCGGGCGCTCTCTCCCGCGCCGACCACGACCGCCCCCGTCAGGGCCACACCCAGCAGCACCTTGCGCATCACACTCATGCCGAGAAGATACCCATGAATCCGCATATCTTCTGACAGTCCGTCAGCCAGCATGTCCCGCCCCACCTGCCACCCTGTTCCCATGGTGATCGCCCGCTCCGCAGCCCTCTTCGCCCTCGCCGCCCTCTTCGAGATCGGCGGCGCCTGGCTCGTCTGGCAAGGCGTCCGCGAACATCGCGGCTGGATCTGGATCGGCGCCGGTATCGCCGCCCTCGGCCTCTACGGCTTCGTGGCCACCCTCCAGCCCGACGCCGAGTTCGGCCGGATTCTCGCCGCCTACGGCGGGATCTTCGTCGCCGGCTCGATCGCGTGGGGCATGGTCGCCGACGGCTACCGACCCGACCGCTGGGACGTGACCGGCGCGCTGATCTGCCTCGCAGGCATGGCCGTGATCATGTACGCCCCGCGCGCCCGCTGACCACCGGCCGCCACCTATCCTGGCCACGCGATCGACGCATTCGACCACACGCGCGAGGAGCACGTCATGACTGCCGCCGGCACCCCCATCGCCGTCGTCACCGGAGCGAGCAGCGGAATCGGCGCCGCCACGGCCAGGCAACTCGCCGCGGCCGGCTACCGCGTGGTCCTCACCGCCCGCCGCAAGGACCGCATCGAGAAGCTCGCCGCCGAGATCAACGAGGCCGGCCACCAGGCCACCGCGTACCCCCTCGACGTCACCGACCGCGAAGCCGTCCGGACCTTCGCGACCGCCTTCCGCACCATCGCGGTCCTCGTCAACAACGCGGGCGGCGCCCTCGGCGCGGACACCGTCGCCACCGGCGACCCCGAGGACTGGCGCCAGATGTACGAGGTCAACGTCATCGGCACCCTCAACGTCACCCAGGCCCTGCTCCCGGCCCTCACCGCGAGCGGCGACGGCACGGTCGTCGTCCTCTCCTCCACGGCCGGCCACTCCACCTACGAAGGCGGCGCCGGCTACGTCGCCGCCAAGAACGGCGCCCGCGTCCTCGCCGAAACCCTCCGCCTGGAGATCGTCGGCACCCCGGTCCGCGTCATCGAGATCGCTCCGGGGATGGTCAAGACCGACGAGTTCGCCACCACCCGCTTCCGCGGCGACACCGAGAAGGCCGCCAAGGTCTACGCCGGCGTGGCCGAGCCCCTCACCGCGGACGATGTCGCCGACACCATCACCTGGGCCGTCACCCGCCCCCCGCACGTCAACATCGACCTTCTCGTCGTCCGCCCCCGCGCCCAGGCCTCCAACACCAAGGTCCACCGCGAGCTCTGACGACGACCGGTCGCCGACGGGGAAAGGGCCGACGCGAGGCGTCGGCCCTTCCTGCGTCTCCGCGCGTTTCAGCCCTTCACGCAGATGACCTGCTTCAGCTTCGCGACCACCTCGACCAGGTCCCGCTGCTGATCGATGACCTTCTCGATCGGCTTGTAGGCGCCCGGGATCTCGTCCACGACACCGGAGTCCTTGCGGCACTCCACGCCCCGCGTCTGCTCCTCCAGGTCCCGCGTCGAGAAGCGCCGCTTCGCCGCGGTCCGGCTCATCTTCCGGCCCGCGCCGTGCGAGGCCGAGTTGAAGGACGCCTCGTTCCCGAGGCCCTTCACGATGTACGAGCCGGTGCCCATCGAGCCGGGGATGATCCCGAACTCACCGGAGCCCGCCCGGATCGCCCCCTTACGGGTGACCAGCAGATCCATGCCCTCGTACCGCTCCTCCGCCACGTAGTTGTGGTGACAGGAGATGACCGGATCGAAAGTCACCTTCGCCTTCCGGAACTCCCGCCGGACGACCTCCTGGAAGAGCGCCATCATGATCGCGCGGTTGTACTTCGCGTACTCCTGCGCCCAGAAGAGATCGTTCCGGTACGCGGCCATCTGTGGGGTGTCCGCGACGAACACCGCCAGGTCCCGGTCCACGAGTCCCTGGTTGTGCGGCAGCTTCTGCGCTTGGCCGATGTGGTGCTCGGCGAGCTCCTTGCCGATGTTCCGCGACCCCGAATGCAGCATGAGCCAGACAGAACCGGTCTCGTCCAGACAGAATTCGATGAAGTGGTTGCCGCTTCCGAGCGTTCCCATCTGCATGGCCGCCCGTTCACGACGGAATTTCACCGCGTCCGCGATTCCGTCGAACCGCGACCAGAAGTCCTCCCACCCCGCCGTGGGGAACTGGTACAGCCGCTTGGGATCCACCTCGTCCCGGTGCATCCCCCGCCCCACCGGAATCGCCTGCTCGATCTTCGACCGCAGCCGCGACAGATCCCCCGGCAGGTCGTTCGCCGTCAGCGACGTCTTCACCGCCGACATGCCGCAGCCGATGTCCACACCCACCGCCGCCGGACACACCGCCCCCCGCATCGCGATCACCGAACCGACGGTCGCGCCCTTGCCGTAATGCACGTCCGGCATCACGGCCAGGCCCTTGATCCACGGGAGCGTCGCCACGTTCTGGAGCTGCTGCATCGCGCCGCCCTCGACCGTGGAAGGATCGGTCCACATCCGGATGGGCACCTTCGCACCCGGTACCTCTACATACGACATACTTCCTCGATTCCCCCGAAAAGCCTGAAAACGCAAAAACCGGCACCAAGGCCCGTACAAGTGACGACGGACCGGCATCGACGGCAGCGCGTGCGGTAGACATTGTGTCCATCGGTCGGACACCGGCGGCAAACAGTTTTTCGGGGAAGTCTTCGGGAGAAGGGAGCCTGGGAGCGTGCAGCGACAGGCGTACGTACCCGGTCTGACAGCGCTCGCCACGGCGCTCGCCTTGGGCCTCACCGGCTGCTCCGCCGGTACCGGAACCGACACCGCCGCCATCGATTCCAAGGCCGGCCCCGCCGCCCCGGCGGCGGCCCCGGGCCGCTACCGCACCCTCTTCGAACCCTGCCGCTCGGTCCCGCAGCCGACGCTCCGGGACCTGCTGCCCGGCGCCGCCCAGCTGCCCGACGAGGAGCGTGACCGGGCGTACCGCGGCAGCGCCGCGGTCACGTACGACACGGACCGCCGGGTCGGCTGTTCCTGGAAGGCCGACAGCCCGGACGCCTCGCACCGGCTCCTCGTAGACATCGAGCGGGTGGTGTCCTTCGACGGGTCCGTCAGCGACGACGACCGCGCCCAGGAGGTGTTCGCCCGCAAGCAGGTCGCGGCGGAGCTCCCCGCGCCCCCGCGGACGGCCGCCCCCACCACCCCCGCCACCCCCTCGACCTCCGGCACGCCCACGCGGCCGTCCGGCTCCGCCACCCCCTCGAACCCCGCCACCGCCACTGCCACCGCCACGGGCACGGGCGCCGCCGGCACCCCCGACACCGCTGCCACCGGACTGGAGCCGCGCGTCCTGGAGGGCCTCGGCCAGGTCGCCTTCCTCGACGACGTGCTCGCCAGCCCCGGAACGAGCGGCCGGCACCGCACGGTGAGCGTGGTGTTCCGCACATCGAACGTGATCGTGACGGTCGAGTACGCGGAACAGACGAACGGTTCCGCGGAGGCTCCCGACAGCAGAGAACTGCAGGAAAAGGCGCTGAATCTGGCCCGTCTGTTCGCCGAGCGGCTGGAGGAGTAGCCGCCCGGACCCGCTCCGTGGGCGCGCCTCGACCCCGTAACGTGACGGCGTACCGTGGCCGTCGGCCGGACCGTACGACAAGCGACTGAAGGAACCATGCACCGATCAGCCCCGCGACTCTCCCGCATACTCGCCTGCGCAGCCGTTCCGGTGATGCTCGTCGTCGCCGGCTGCTCCTCGGACTCCGACGGTTCCGGGTCGGCCCCGGACAAGGGCAAGGGTCCGGCCTCCTCGGCCACCCCGAGCGCCCAGCAGTCGACGAAGACGGTCGAGCCCGCGAAGTTCGCGAAGCTGCCGGACGTCTGCAAGTCGATCTCCGCGAAGACGACCGCGAGCCTGGTGCCGAAGGCGAAGGCGAAGAACGGGACGACGGCGCCCTCCAGCGACACCACGAGCCGGGGCGGCTGCTCGTGGAACGGGCTCGACGACAAGGGCCTGAAGGGCTCGCAGTACCGCTGGCTCGACGTCTCCTTCTACCGCTACGACTCGGACGCCTCTCTCGGCAGCGGCCAGGAGCGCGCGCAGGAGAACTTCACCAAGGAGCTGGCCAAGCTCCAGGCCACGGAGGGCGCGAAGAAGGTGCGCACCACCGAGGCCCCTGGTGTCGGCGAGCAGTCGAAGGCCGTGGCGTACGAGCTGCGCAAGACGGGCGAGGACTTCAAGTACGCCTCGATCGTGGCGCGCACGGGCAATGTGCTGGTGCTGCTGACCTACAACGGTGCCGGGTACGCCGGGGCGTCCGCCCCCACCGACAAGGTGATCATGGATGGTGCGGTGAAGGCCGCCAAGGAGGCCGTCGCGGCGGTCGCGAGCGCCAATTCGTAGGAGCCGGCGTCGCGAACACCCGCTTTTGCGCGTGTTTCCGAGGAGCCCGTCCCTCCCCCGAGGGCCGGGCTTCTCGCGCGTGTGCCACGCTGTGCCCGCGAGATGACGACGACGGGAGGGGTCGCGGGTGGCCGCGGTGCAGCTGACACGCACGCACAAGATACTGATCGGTGTGGTGGTCGCCGGTGCGGTGATCATCGCCGGGATCGGTTTCGCGGGCTCGTACGCCGCTGTGCGCGAGCTCGCCGTGGAGAAGGGCTTCGGCGACTTCTCCTACTTCTTCCCCATCGGCATCGACGCCGGCATCTGTGTGCTGCTCGCACTGGATCTGCTGCTGACGTGGATCCGGATCCCGTTCCCGTTGCTGCGCCAGACGGCGTGGGTGCTGACGGCGGCGACGATCGCGTTCAACGGCGCGGCGGCCTGGCCCGATCCGCTGGGTGTGGGCATGCACGCGGTGATCCCGGTGCTGTTCGTGGTGGCGGTGGAGGCGGCCCGCCACGCGGTGGGCCGGATCGCGGACATCACGGCCGACAAGCACATGGAGGGCGTCCGGCTCACCCGTTGGCTTCTGTCGCCGATACCGACGTTCCGGCTGTGGCGCCGGATGAAGCTGTGGGAGCTGCGGTCGTACGAGCAGGTCATCAAGCTGGAGCAGGACCGGCTGATCTACCAGGCCCGGCTGCAGGCGCGCTTCGGGCGGGCGTGGCGGCGGAAGGCGCCGGTGGAGGCACTGATGCCGTTGCGGCTGGCGAAGTACGGCGTGCCGCTGGCGGAGACGGCGGCCGCCGGGCTCGCGGCGGCCGGCGTGGAACCGGCCCTGATCCCGCCGCAGCCGGCGCAGGGCGCGCAGCCGGTACAGATGCCGGTGGCTCCCCAGACGCCCCAGCTCCCCCAGGCTCCCCTCCACCCCCAGGCTCCCCTCCACCCCCAGGGTCAGGCCCCGGACCAGAACCCCCACCCGAACCCGAACGAGCAGCAGCAGCTTCCGCCGAACCACGACAGCCCGTGGTTCGCGGCTCCGCAGCTGCCGTCGGAGGCGCACGAGACCGCCTACGCCCCGAAGTACGTCGAGGGCTTGGAACCCACGCCCGTGGCGGTGCCGCAGGGCCCTGAGGAGCTCCCGATCCCGGGAACGCGCCAGGAGCAGCAGTTCGAGGCGTACGAGGAGTACGTCGATCCCGAGCCGTCCTCAGCCGAGTTCGCGGACGTCGCGTACAAGGCGATGTGGGACTACGTGCAGGAGAACCAGCAGTTCCCGAGCAACGAGGAGCTCGACATACTGCTCAGCGACCGGTACGGCACGCAACACCCGCGCAGCACGTCGCTGTTGCGTCAGCTGACTCCGGGCCTGCGTCAGCGGATCGAGCAGGATCTGGTGGAGAACCACATCCCGTAGAGCCACGGGCGAGGGCTCGGACCTCGCTCCCGGCTCAGGCCTTCGCCCGCTTCTTCGCCGTCTCGCTCCACAGCGCGAGCGCGGCCCCGGCGAGCGCCAGGACGACGTACCCGGCGGTGGGGATGTCCCACCACTTCTGGAGCAGGCCCCAGGCCTTGTCCCCGAAGATCTGTCCGCCGGCGCCGAGTCCGCCCTGGACGAGGGCGACCCACCCGACGATGGCGATGACTTCGTTTCTGACAGTGTCGTTCTTCAT
>NZ_BMTO01000019.1:0-23166 GCF_014649715.1 Streptomyces lateritius | reverse complement strand
GCCTCCTCCGAAGGATGCAGAAGGCCGCCGCCCGAACCGGGCGGCGGCCTTCCTCGCATCTCTCGTACGGCTACGCGCCGAGCAGCTTGCGCACCCGCCCTGCGCCGACCGCGAGCAGCAGCGTCGGCAGACGCGGGCCGGTCTCGCGGCTGACGAGCAGCTTGTAGAGCAGGGCGAAGAACGCGCGCTGGGCGACCTTCAGCTCGGGCGTCGGCTTGGCCTCGGGGTCGAGACCGGCCATGACCTTCGGGACGCCGTAGACGAGCGTGGTCAGGCCGTCCAGGGACCAGTGCGTGTCCAGGCCCTCCAGGAGGAGGCGCAGCGACTCGCGGCCCTGCTCGTCCAGGGAGCCGAGGAGCTCGGTGTCCGGCTCGTCGCGGACGATGGTGCGCTGGTCGGCCGGGACCTGGGTGGTGATCCAGTTCTCGGCGCGGTCCAGGCGCGGCCGGACCTCGTCCAGGGACGTGACGGGGTTCTCCGGGTCGAGCTCGGTCAGGATCCGCAGGGTCTGCTCGTCGTGGCCGGCGGTGATGTCCATGACCGAGGCCAGCGTCCGGTACGGGAGCGGGCGCGGGGTGCGGGGCAGCTCGCCGGCGGCGGTGCGCGCCGCACGGGCGTACGCCGCCGCGTCCGCGGGGAGGGCGGTCCCGTCCTGGACCTTGGCCTCCAGCTTGTCCCACTCGTCGTAGAGCCGCTGGATCTCCTGGTCGAAGGCGATCTTGAAGGACTGGTTGGGCCTGCGGCGCGCGTACAGCCAACGCAGCAGGGGCGCCTCCATGATCTTCAGGGCGTCGGCCGGGGTCGGCACGCCGCCGCGCGAGGAGGACATCTTGGCCATGCCGCTGATGCCGACGAAGGCGTACATGGGGCCGATGGGCTGCACGCCGTCGAAGATCTGCCGGACGATCTGCCCGCCGACGACGAAGGACGAACCGGGCGACGAGTGGTCCACACCCGACGGCTCGAAGATCACGCCTTCGTAGGCCCAGCGCATGGGCCAGTCGACCTTCCAGACCAGCTTGCCGCGGTTGAACTCGCTGAGCTTGACGGTCTCCGCGAAGCCGCAGGCCGTGCAGGTGTACGCCAGCTCGGTCGTCTCGTCGTCGTACGAGGTGACGGTGGTCAGGTCCTTGTCGCACTGCCCGCAGTACGGCTTGTACGGGAAGTACCCGCCGGCGCCGCCGGAGCCGTCGTCCTCGCTCGCCGCGCCCGAGCCCTCCTCGGCCTCCAGCTCCGCCTCGTCGACGGGCTTCTGCGACTTCTTCGCCGGGGCCTTCTTGGTCCGGTACTGGTCGAGGATCGCGTCGATGTCGCCGCGGTGCTTCATCGCGTGCAGGATCTGCTCGCGGTAGACGCCCGAGGTGTACTGCTCGGTCTGGCTGATCGGGTCGTACTCGACGCCCAGCTCGGCGAGCGACTCGACCATGGCGGCCTTGAAGTGCTCGGCCCAGTTCGGGTGCGGCGAGCCGGCCGGGGCCGGGACGGAGGTCAGCGGCTTGCCGATGTGCTCGGCCCAGGACGCGTCGACGCCCTCGACCCCATTGGGCACCTTGCGGTACCGGTCGTAGTCGTCCCAGGAGATCAGGTGCCGGACTTCGTACCCACGGCGCCGGATCTCGTCGGCGACCAGGTGCGGGGTCATGACCTCACGGAGGTTGCCCAGGTGAATGGGGCCGGAGGGGGAGAGTCCGGAGGCGACGACGACCGGTTTGCCAGGCGCACGTCGCTCCGACTCGGCGATGACCTCGTCCGCGAAACGGGAGACCCAGTCGGTCTCGGTGCTGCTCTGAGCCACGGTCGGTACGTCCTTCTTCCTGGATTCCCTCAAGCCTTACAGCTGTACGTCAGCCATTGTCCCAGACGGAACGACCCGCTCCGGGGTTGTCCACAGCTCCGAGGTCGTCCACAGCCGGGGAAAACACGTTGCTCCCCCATGGGACACTTGCACAAGCGAAATAGCCCCAGCCCACCCCGACAGGAACGGAAGCTCATGGCCTCGGTCCCTTCCCTCGCTTCGACCGTGCAGCAGCGCCTCGCGGAAGGTCTCTCGGCAGCCCTGCCGGAGGCCGGTTCCGCCGACCCGCTGCTGCGACGAAGCGACCGGGCCGACTTCCAGGCCAACGGCATCCTGGCGCTCGCCAAGCGGCTCAAGGGAAACCCCCGTGAGCTGGCGACGAAGGTCGTCGAGGGCATCCCGGCGAACGACGTGCTGCGGGAGATCGAGGTCTCGGGCCCCGGCTTCCTGAACATCACGGTCACCGACGAGGCGATCGTCAGGACCCTGGCCGCCCGCGCCGCCGACGCCCGCCTCGGCGTGCCGTACGCGGAGAACGCCGGCACGACGGTGATCGACTACGCGCAGCCGAACGTGGCCAAGGAGATGCACGTCGGCCACCTGCGGTCCGCCGTGATCGGCGCCGCGATGGTCCAGATCCTGGAGTTCACCGGCGAGAAGGTGGTCCGCCGCCATCAC
The DNA here is from genome assembly GCF_014649715.1 of Streptomyces lateritius. Classification (GTDB taxonomy): domain Bacteria; phylum Actinomycetota; class Actinomycetes; order Streptomycetales; family Streptomycetaceae; genus Streptomyces; species Streptomyces lateritius. The sequence goes on along the minus strand of NZ_BMTO01000019.1, from coordinate 20,693 downwards.
ATCGGCGACTGGGGCACTCAGTTCGGCATGCTCATCCAGTACCTGATGGAGCACCCGCACGAGCTGGACCACAAGTCGGACGACGAGGTCTCCGGCGAGGAGGCCATGTCCAACCTGAACCGGCTGTACAAGGCCTCGCGGGCGCTGTTCGACTCCGACGAGGAGTTCAAGACCCGCGCACGCGCGCGTGTCGTCGACCTCCAGGCCGGTGACGAGCAGACCCGCGCCCTGTGGCAGCGGTTCGTCGACGAGTCGAAGATCTACTTCTACTCGGTCTTCGACAAGCTCGACATGGACATCGAAGACGCGGACGTGGTCGGCGAGTCCGGCTACAACGACATGCTGGTGGAGACCTGCCGCATCCTCGAGGAGTCGGGTGTCGCGGTCCGCTCGAACGGCGCGCTGTGCGTCTTCTTCGACGACATCAAGGGCCCGGACGGCAACCCGACCCCGCTGATCGTCCAGAAGTCCGACGGCGGCTTCGGCTACGCGGCCAGCGACCTGTCGGCGATCCGCGACCGCGTGCGGAACCTCAAGGCGACGACCCTGCTGTACGTGGTCGACGCCCGCCAGTCCCTGCACTTCAAGATGGTCTTCGAGACCGCCCGCCGGGCCGGCTGGCTGAACGACGAGGTCAAGGCCGTCCAGCTGGCCTTCGGCACGGTGCTCGGCAAGGACGGCAAGCCGTTCAAGACCCGCGAGGGCGAGACGGTCAGGCTGGTCGACCTGCTGGACGAGGCCGTGGACCGGGCGACGGCGGTCGTGGGCGAGAAGGCCGAGAAGGTGGGCCTGACCGAGACCGAGATCGTCGAGAACGGCCAGTACGTCGGCATCGGCGCGGTCAAGTACGCCGACCTGTCGACGTCCGCCGCGCGCGACTACAAGTTCGACCTGGACCAGATGGTGTCGCTGAACGGCGACACGTCGGTGTACCTCCAGTACGCGTACGCGCGGATCAAGTCGATCTTCGGCAAGGCGGGCGACCGCACCCCGGTCGCGCACCCCGAGCTGGAACTGGCCCCGGCCGAGCGCGCGCTCGGCCTCCACCTGGACCAGTTCGGCGAGACCGTGCACGAGGCTGCCGCCGAGTACGCTCCGCACAAGCTGACCGCGTACCTGTACCAGCTCGCGTCGCTCTACACGACGTTCTACGACCAGTGCCCGGTCATCAAGCCGGCCCCCGCCAAGGAGGTCGCGGAGAACCGTCTGCTCCTCTGTGACCTGACGGCCCGGACGCTCCACCAGGGCATGGCCCTGCTCGGCATCCGTACCCCCGAGCGTCTCTGACGCCTACGCGCGGCGTACGAAGGCCCCGGCACCGGTCTCCACGGCCGCCGGGGCCTTCTCTGATGTCCGGCACCGGGGAAGTCAGCGGATCGGGTGGGACGTCCGGCCCGACGCCTCGTCGATCTCGGTGTGTGCCTTCTGGAGCAGTTGCGAGGCGAGATCCATGAGCGCGCGTGCGCCGGCGATCTCCTCGCCGACCCGCAACTGCTCCGGGTCGGACGGGTGCCGCTGCGCGTTGCCGCGGGCGCGGAACTCGGTGCCGTCACCGAGCCTCACCATGGCGGCGGCCTTCGTACGGTCGCCGTCCTCCTGGAATTCCATCTCGACGTGCCATCCGACGAGTGTGTGCATCACGGGGACCACCTCCTGAGGTACTTCCAGGGTGCGCCGCCCCGCCCTTCCTTACCAATCGGTGAGTAGCTGACCAAAAAGTCGGTACTTGTGGGGCGACCCGCCCAGGAGAAGGATCGAACTCGAGCCGCAGTACGGCTCGAACCCCCGATTCCAAGCCTGGAGCACCCTCATGCCCGAAACGCCCCACGCGCCTGCCCCGTCCCCCTCCTCCTCCCCCGTCTCGGTCCTCGGCCTCGGCATGATGGGCGGCGCCCTGGCGGCGGCGTTCCTGAACACCGGCCACCCGGTCACCGTCTGGAACCGGTCCGCGTCGAAGACCGGCCCGCTGGTGGCGCAGGGAGCGCTGCCCGCCGCGACGGCGGCGGAGGCGGTGGCGGCGAGCCCGCTCGTCGTCCTGTGCCTGCTGACGAACGACAACGTGAACGAACTGATCGCCGGCCTCTCCGAGGAGCAGCTGGCGGGCCGGACGCTGGTCAACCTGACCAACGGCACCCCCGCACAGGCCCGCGCCCTCGCCGCCCGGGCGGAGAAGCTCGGCGCCCGCTACCTCGACGGCGGCATCATGGCGGTCCCCCAGATGATCGGGGGCCCGGCGGCGTACGTCTTCTACAGCGGTGACGAGCAGGCGTACGAGACGCACCGCCCGACGCTCGCGGCCCTCGGCGGCACCAAGTGGACCGGCACCGACCCGGGGCTCGCGGCCCTGAACGACCTGGGCCTGCTGACCGGCATGTACGGGATGTTCATCGGCGTCGTCCAGGCGCTGGCGCTCGTCCGTACCGAGAACATCAAGGCGGAGGAGTACGCCGAGCTGCTGGTCCCCTGGATCACGGCCATGCTCGGCCTCGTCCCGGAGATCGCGCGCGACCTGGACTCCGGGCAGCACCTGACGGACGTCTCCAGCCTTGCCGTGAACCAGGCCGCGTTCCCCAACTTCCTGACCACGTTCAAGGAGCAGGGCGTCAGCGTCGAGCTCTTCGAGCCCTTCCAGGCCCTGCTGGACCGCTCGGTCGAGGCCGGCCACGCGGCGGACGGCCTCTCCCGCCTCGCCGAGATGCTCACCGTCCGTTAATTCACTTGCACGCTCGGCTCCACCCCCGCAAACTGTTAGTCATGACTAACGTTTTAGTGGAGTCCCTCGCGTTCCCCGAGTTCGGCCGCCCGGACGCCGGCCTCGTCCTCATCTCGGAGTGGCACACCCACGACGCCGAGCACCGGCTGGCCGTGATGGACGGGATCATCGACACATGGGCGAAGGCCCGGCTGCCCGAGGCCTTCCTCTCCCGCCACTGCCTGGCGGGCTCCGACGGCCGCACGATCCTCAATGTCGCCCAGTGGACGAATGCCGCCGCCCACCACGCCTTCGCCGCCGACCCGGTGAACCGACGGGCCATCGCCGACTCCGTCAGAGCCCTGATCACCGTCGGCCCGCCCGGCCGCTACCGGCACGAACGCTCGGTCGCTCTGCGGGACGCACCTGTACGAACCCTCAGTACGGCCTCCGACGCGGTCCCCGGCGCCGTCGCGCAGCACTTCCACCGCAGCGAGGACGGCACCTTCGTCCACGTCCTCACGGCCCACGCCGACGACGGGGACGGAACCGCCCCGCGGTTCCGTCCCCACCGAGGAGTCGTCAGACCCCGCGGCTGAGCTTCTGGGCGACCTCGGTGGCCCAGTACGTCAGGATCATCTGCGCGCCCGCGCGCCGGATGCCGGTCAGCGTCTCGAGGATCGCCTTGTCACGGTCGATCCAGCCCTTCTCGGCCGCCGCCTCGACCATCGCGTACTCACCGCTGATCTGGTACGCCGCCACGGGCACGTCCACGGCCTCGGCCACCTTCGCGAGCACGTCCAGGTACGGCCCCGCGGGCTTCACCATGACCATGTCCGCGCCCTCTTCGAGGTCCAGGGCCAGCTCGCGCAGGGACTCCCTCAGATTCGCCGGGTCCTGCTGGTAGGTCTTGCGGTCCCCGGTCAGCGACGAACCGACGGCCTCACGGAAGGGGCCGTAGAAGGCGGAGGAGTACTTCGCCGTGTACGCCAGGATCGACACGTCCTCCTTGCCGATGGTGTCCAGCGCGTCGCGGACCACCCCGACCTGACCGTCCATCATCCCGGACGGCCCCACGACATGGACGCCGGCGTCCGCCTGGACCTGGGCCATCTCGGCGTAACGTTCCAGCGTGGCGTCGTTGTCGACCCGCCCGCTCGCGTCCAGCACTCCGCAGTGCCCGTGATCCGTGTACTCGTCGAGACAGAGATCGGACATGATCACGAGCTCGTCCCCGACCTCGGCCTTCACGTCCCTGATCGCGACCTGCAGGATCCCGTCCGGATCCGTGCCCGCCGTACCCGCCGCGTCCTTCTTCTCGTCCTGCGGCACACCGAAGAGCATGATCCCGGAGACCCCGGCCTCCAGCGCCTCCACGGCGGCCTTCCGCAGCGTGTCGCGCGTGTGCTGCACCACGCCGGGCATCGCGGCGATCGGCACGGGCTCGCCGATCCCCTCCCGCACGAACGCGGGAAGGATCAGATCGGCCGGATTCAGCCGCGTCTCGGCCACCATCCGCCGCATGGCAGGCGTCGTCCGCAGCCGCCTCGGTCGCGCCCCGGGAAAGGATCCGTACGAGTTCATACGCCCGAGGCTACGCCGCCTCCCCCACCCCCTTTACCGACACCATGCCGGTCCCCCGCCCCTACCCACACGGCCCGAGGGGGTGGGGGCCGCCCCCGAACGCAAGAGGTGCGGGACCCCGACAAGGTCCCGCACCCTATGCCCCACAGAGAACTACGTCGTCCGACGCCGCCGCGCCCCCGGCCTCCGCTCGCTCGGCCGCGTCACCGGATCCCCCGCCTCCAGCGCCGCCGCCCGCCGCCGCAGCCCGAAGTCCGCCAGCGCCTCCGCGAGCTTGTGCACGGACGGCTCCGGCGACAGCACGTCCACCCGCAGCCCGTGCTCCTCCGCCGTCTTCGCGGTCGCCGGCCCGATACAGGCGATGACCGTCACGTTGTGCGGCTTCCCGGCGATCCCCACCAGGTTGCGCACCGTCGAGGACGACGTGAACAGCACGGCGTCGAAACCGCCGCCCTTGATCGCCTCACGCGTGTCCGCCGGCGGCGGCGACGCCCGCACCGTCCGGTAGGCGGTGACGTCGTCGACCTCCCAGCCGAGTTCGATCAGCCCCGCGACCAGCGTCTCCGTCGCGATGTCCGCCCGCGGCAGGAAGACACGGTCGATCGGGTCGAAGACCGGGTCGTACGGCGGCCAGTCCTCCAGGAGCCCCGCCGCCGACTGCTCACCGCTCGGCACGAGGTCCGGCTTCACACCGAAGTCGACCAGCGCCGCCGCGGTCTGCTCACCGACCGCCGCGACCTTGATCCCGGCGAAGGCCCGGGCGTCGAGCCCGTACTCCTCGAACTTCTCCCGCACCGCCTTCACCGCGTTGACCGACGTGAAGGCGATCCACTCGTAGCGGCCGGTCACCAGACCCTTGACCGCACGTTCCATCTGCTGCGGCGTGCGCGGCGGCTCGACGGCGATCGTCGGAACCTCGTGCGGCACGGCGCCGTAGCTGCGCAACTGGTCGGAGAGCGACGCGGCCTGCTCCTTGGTGCGTGGCACGAGGACCCGCCACCCGAAGAGCGGCTTCGACTCGAACCACGCCAGCTGGTCCCGCTGCGCCGGAGCGCTGCGCTCGCCGACCACGGCTATGACGGGCCGGTGGCCCTCGGGCGAGGGAAGGATCTTCCCCTGCTTGAAGACCTGCGCGATCGTGCCGAGCGTCGCGGTCCAGGTCCGCTGCCTCGTCGTCGTACCGCCGATGGTCACGGTGAGCGGGGTGTCCGGCTTACGGCCTGCGGCCACCAGCTCTCCGGCCGCGGCCGCCACCGAGTCCAGCGTGGTGGACACGACGACGGTCCCGTCCGAGGCGCCGACCTCGGTCCAGCACCGGTCGTCGGCGGTACGGGCGTCCACGAACCGCACGTCGGTGCCCTGCGCGTCGCGCAGCGGGACACCGGCGTAGGCGGGTACGCCGACGGCGGTGGCGACGCCGGGCACGACCTCGAAGGGGATGCCCTCGGCGGCGCAGGCGAGCATCTCGGCCCCCGCGTTTCCGTCGAGGCCGGGGTCGCCGGTCACCGCCCGGACGACCCGCTTGCCGCCCCGCGCAGCCTCCATGACAAGATTGGTCGCATCCCTCAACACGGGGACACCGGCGGTTGTTGACGCCTCGTCAACAATCGTCAGCTCAGGCGTGCTCACGCCTGCTCGCGCATGGCAGCGGACGACCTCGAGCACCTCCGGTTCGGCGATCAGGACGTCCGCTCCGGCGAGGGCCTCGACGGCCCGCAGGGTCAGAAGTCCCGGGTCGCCTGGTCCGGCGCCGAGGAAGGTGACGTTCCCGTGGCCGGAGAAGGCCGAGGACGCGGGGCTGATGGTGGGGCTGGTGGGGCTCAATGTGCTCGCTCCCCCATAAGACCGGCCGCACCCTTGGCGAGCATCTCGTCCGCGAGTTCGCGTCCGAGTGCCATCGCCTGGTCGTACGACACGGGTACGGGACCGGTGGTGGACAGCTGCACCAGCGTCGAGCCGTCGGTGGTACCGACGACGCCACGCAGGCGCATTTCAGTGACAATCTCCCCGCGGCCGGAATCCTCGGCCAGCAGGTCGGCCAGCGCACCCACGGGTGCGGAGCAGCCGGCCTCCAGGGCGGCGAGCAGGGATCGCTCGGCGGTCACGGCGGCCCGGGTGTGCGGATCGTCGAGCTCGCCGAGCGCGGCGACGAGGTCGGCGTCGGCCGCCGCGCACTCGATCGCCAGGGCCCCCTGGCCGGGGGCCGGCAGGACGGAGTCGACCGACAGGAAGTCGGTCACCTCGTCGCTCCTGCCGATGCGGTTGAGACCGGCCGCGGCGAGAACCACCGCGTCCAGCTCGCCCTTGTGCACGTATCCGACACGGGTGTCGATGTTCCCCCGGATCGGCACGGTCTCGATGGTCAGGCCGTGGCTGCGCGCGTACGCGTTCAGCTGGGCCATCCTGCGCGGCGAACCGGTTCCGACCCGGGCGCCGTCCGGCAGCCGGTCGAGGGTCAGCCCGTCGCGGGCGACGAGCACGTCGCGCGGGTCCTCCCGCTCGGGGATCGCCGCCAGCACCAGTTCGGGGTGCTGGGCGGTCGGCAGGTCCTTCAGCGAGTGGACGGCGAAGTCCACCTCACCGGCCAGGAGCGCGTCACGCAGGGCGGCGACGAACACCCCCGTACCGCCGATCTGCGCGAGGTGCTCACGGGAGACGTCCCCGTACGTCGTGATCTCCACGAGCTCGACGGACCGGCCGGTCAGCCGCCGGACGGCATCGGCCACATGCCCGGACTGGGCCATGGCGAGCTTGCTGCGCCTGGTCCCGAGCCTCAGTGCCCTCTCGGTCATACTCGCCCTCGGTTCTTGACGTCGGCGTCATTCAGGTCGGCCCGGGAGACGGAGGCGACCGTCTCCGGGTCGAGGTCGAAGAGTGTCCGCAGCGCGTCGGCGTACCCGGCGCCGCCGGGCTCGCTGGCCAGCTGCTTCACCCGCACGGTCGGCGCGTGCAGGAGCTTGTCGACCACCCGGCGCACGGTCTGGGTGATCTCGGCGCGCTGCCTCTCGTCGAGGTCGGGCAGTCGCCCTTCCAGACGGGCGACCTCGCCCGCCACGACATCGGCCGCCATGGTCCTGAGCGCGACCACGGTCGGGGTGATGTGCGCGGCGCGCTGGGCGGCACCGAAGGCGGCCACCTCGTCGGAGACGATGGCGCGCACCTGGTCGACGTCGGCGGCCATCGGGGCGTCGGCCGAGGCCTCGGCCAGCGACTCGATGTCGACGAGCCGGACTCCCGGCATGCGGTGCGCAGCGGCGTCGATGTCGCGGGGCATGGCGAGGTCGAGCAGGGCGAGCGGGGCCGTGCGGTCCGTCATCGCCTTCTCGACGGCCTCGCCGGTCAGGACGAGTCCGGTGGCTCCGGTGCAGGAGACGACGACGTCGGCACGTGTCAGTTCGTCGCCGACAGCGGCCATCTCGACCGCGCGTGCTGCCACGCCCGTGCCGCCGGGCTCGGTGAGGATCTGTACGAGTCGCTCGGCGCGGGCCGTCGTACGGTTGGCGATCACGATCTCCGCGACGCCGGCGCGCGCGAGGGTGGCGGCGGCCAGCGAGGACATGGAGCCCGCGCCGATGACGAGGGCGCGCTTGCCCGCGGCCCAGGCGTTCACGTCCGCACCCTCGGCGAGCCGCTCCAGGCCGAAGGTGACGAGCGACTGCCCGGCCCGGTCGATCCCGGTCTCGCTGTGGGCACGCTTGCCGACCCGCAGCGCCTGCTGGAACAGGTCGTTGAGGAGCCGGCCCGCGGTGTGCAGCTCCTGGCCGATCGCGAGGGCGTCCTTGATCTGGCCGAGGATCTGACCCTCTCCGACGACCATGGAGTCGAGCCCGCAGGCCACCGAGAAGAGGTGGTGGACGGCCCGGTCCTCGTAGTGCACGTAGAGATAAGGGGTCAGCTCTTCGAGTCCGACGCCGCTGTGCTGGGCGAGCAGCGTGGACAGCTCGGCGACACCGGCGTGGAACTTGTCCACGTCGGCGTAGAGCTCGATGCGGTTGCAGGTGGCCAGGACGGCGCCCTCGACGGCCGGTTCGGCGGCGAGGGTGTCCTGCAGCAGCTTGGCCCGGGTGTCCGGGGCGAGCGAGGCCCGCTCCAGGACGCTGACCGGGGCGCTGCGGTGGCTGAGTCCGACGACGAGGAGGCTCATGCCGGCATCACGGCGGGGACGTCCCCGTCGGGTCCCTTGCGGTCGGTGCCCTTACGGCCGGGCGTGACCGCCGCGCCGGCACCCGGCGCGGACGCCGCCACGACTCCGGCTCCGGCTGCGGCCTCGGCCTCCGCCTCGGCCTCCTCGCCGGCCTTGCGCTGCTCGTGGAAGGCGAGGATCTGCAGCTCGATGGAGAGGTCGACCTTGCGCACGTCCACGCCGTCGGGCACGGAGAGCACGGTCGGGGCGAAGTTCAGAATGGAGGTGACACCGGCGGCCACGAGCCGGTCGCAGACCTGCTGGGCGACGCCGGCCGGGGTCGCGATGACACCGATGGAGACGCCGTCCTCGCTGATGATCTTCTCGAGGTCGTCGCTGTGCTGGACGGGGATCCCGGCGACCGGCCTGCCGGTCATGGCGGGGTCGGCGTCGATCAGCGCGGCGACGCGGAAGCCTCGGGAGGCGAAGCCGCCGTAGCCGGCGAGCGCGGCGCCGAGGTTACCGATACCGACGATCACGACGGGCCAGTCCTGGGTCAGGCCGAGTTCGCGGGAGATCTGGTAGACCAGGTACTCGACGTCGTAGCCCACGCCGCGCGTGCCGTACGAGCCGAGGTAGCTGAAGTCCTTGCGCAGCTTCGCGGAGTTGACCCCCGCGGCGGCTGCGAGCTCCTCGGAGGAGACCGTGGGTACGGAGCGCTCCGACAGTGCGGTGAGCGCACGCAGATACAGCGGAAGGCGGGCGACGGTGGCCTCGGGAATTCCTCGGCTGCGGGTCGCCGGTCGGTGAGTTCGGCCAGTTGCCACGGTGCTCCTGCGGGATGAGCGGGGCTGAAGGCGGCCATATGTCCCAGGACCGCCCCGTCGAATGCAGGCTATGTCTTTGTGAACGCGTGCACAAAGATGGTGTCCGTTTTGTCCGGCCAAAGTGACCGGGGTCACGCGCCCCGATCGCGTCATGACGGAACCGTGGAGCGCGTCAGCCCGTTGAGAACCCGAAGGGGGCAAAACCGCACACTCTCCTCACGACCCCGCCCCCGGAAGCCAACAAAACGTCCACGATGGTAACCGCCTTCCGGTCAGGCACCCAGTTCGCGCCGGAGCCGCCCGGCGTCCACACGCCAGAAGGTGTGCTGTTCACCATCGATCAGGACCACGGGAATCTGCTCCCAGTACTCCCGGTGGAGCGCCTCGTCCTGGGTGATGTCCTTCTCCTCCCAGCTCGCCCCCGTCTCGGCGCAGACCGCCTCGATCACGGCCCGCGCGTCGTCGCAGAGGTGACAGCCCGGCTTCCCGATCAGCGTCACGGTCCGCGATGCCGCCACGGGAGCGGCGGGGGTGATCTTCTTCTTCATCCGTCCCAACATGCCGTCCATTCTGCGCCGCGCCCGGAGCGCGGGTGCACCCCTTATATCCAGCTTGCTCCCCCACCATCCGATTAACAGGAGGGTCCCGGAGTGTTCACCCGCCCGCATCCCTCGGCGTCGGGAAGCACCGAACAGAATGGCTATGCTCACGGCATGGCCGCACTGGGATGGCTCACCCCCCGTAGGCGCTCCGCCACCGCGCGCAGCGTCCTGGCAGGCGAGGCCGCCGCCGAGGCGGCCCGGAAGACCTCGCAGCAGCTCGAACAGGAGCGGGAAGCGGCCGCGGCCGCCGAGAGGCCGGGTCCCGCCGAGCCGGAGTTCCCGGTCGTCGGCGATGTCCACGCCGCGGCCTTCTTCGACCTCGACAACACCGTGATGCAGGGCGCCGCGATCTTCCACTTCGGCCGCGGCCTGTACAAACGGAAGTTCTTCCAGCGGCGGGAACTCGTCAGGTTCGCCTGGCAGCAGGCCTGGTTCCGCCTGGCCGGCGTCGAGGACCCCGAACACATGCAGGACGCCCGCGAGAGCGCCCTGTCCATCGTCAAGGGGCACCGCGTCTCCGAGCTGATGTCGATCGGCGAGGAGATCTACGACGAGTACATGGCGGACCGGATCTGGCCCGGTACCCGCGCCCTCGCCCAGGCCCACCTCGACGCCGGCCAGAAGGTCTGGCTCGTCACGGCCGCGCCCGTCGAGACGGCGACCATCATCGCCCGCCGCCTCGGCCTGACCGGCGCGCTCGGCACGGTCGCGGAGTCCGTCGACGGCGTCTACACGGGAAAGCTGGTCGGCGAGCCGCTGCACGGTCCCGCCAAGGCCGAGGCCGTACGGGCCCTGGCCGCCGCCGAGGGGCTGGACCTGAACCGCTGCGCGGCCTACAGCGACTCCCACAACGACATCCCGATGCTCTCGCTGGTGGGACACCCGTACGCCATCAACCCCGACGCCAAGCTCCGCAAGCACGCCAGGGCGCGCGAGTGGCGCCTGCGCGACTACCGGACGGGCCGCAAGGCGGCCAAGGTCGGCATCCCCGCCGCCGCGGGCGTCGGCGCGCTGGCCGGCGGCACGGCCGCCGCGGTCGCCCTCCACCGCCGCCGCCGCTGACCCGACCCGGCACGGCACCGGGCTTCCGGCCCGACCTCTCCTGCGGCTCCGTACGAGCTTCTCGTACGACTTCTCGTACGACTTCTCGTACGAGCGGAGCGTCCCCGACCTGGCGATACGTTCCGGCTGCGATCATCTGCGACAACCCCGGACCGCCGCGCCTCACCCGTGCGTGGTCGAACAGCACCGCACAGGTCGACTCGAGGGCATTCGCGGCTCCCTACCCGGCAACGGCCCAGATCATTCCGCCGTCCTGCACTCGACCACAACAGAGCGTGCACGTGGTCACACTCGGAAGTAATCCGATCAACAACAGGTCCCAAAGTGCGCCTCGATCCGTCATCAAGCAGTAACGGATACGACGGAATCGATGATTTGAGCAACTGGGTGTAGCGCCGCCTGTACGAAGCGTTATTCTCCTCAGACGCACAAGGGACCCCGCACGTCGCCACGACGAGTGAAAGGTCCCGCACTGCACGTGATGGAAGCTCTGCCTCTGGGAGTCCCGTGTACCCACACGTCGGGGTTGACGCCTCGGGCCTGGCTACGCTGCGCGCAACGGTCCTCGACCACTTGCGCGGCTTCGTCCCCACCGCGTACGCCGTCCCTGTCCCCGCCTTTGCCCTCGCCGCACCGGCACCCGCCGGTCCCTGCTATGCCCTTGCCGAGAGCGGTGCCGCTGTCGGCAGAAGGGGCAGCCGCGGCGGCACCGGAACCTCGACCGCCGCCCGCCGCCCCACCGCCGACAGCGACAGCGCGCGCATGATGGACCTCGTCGAGCGCGCCCAGGCCGGTGAGGCCGAGGCCTTCGGCCGCCTGTACGACCAGTACAGCGACACCGTCTACCGCTACATCTACTACCGCGTCGGCGGGAAGGCGACGGCAGAGGATTTGACCAGCGAGACGTTCCTGCGCGCCCTGCGCCGGATCTCCACCTTCACCTGGCAGGGCCGCGACTTCGGCGCCTGGCTGGTCACCATCGCCCGCAACCTGGTCGCCGACCACTTCAAGTCCAGCCGCTTCCGGCTGGAAGTGACCACGGGCGAGATGCTGGACGCCAACGAGGTCGAGCGCAGCCCCGAGGACTCCGTCCTGGAGTCCCTCTCGAACGCGGCCCTCCTCGACGCCGTCCGCCGGCTCAACCCCCAGCAGCAGGAGTGCGTGACCCTTCGCTTCCTGCAGGGCCTCTCGGTCGCCGAGACCGCCCGGGTCATGGGCAAGAACGAGGGTGCGATCAAGACCCTCCAGTACCGAGCCGTGCGCACCCTCGCCCGCCTCCTCCCTGACGACGCCCGCTGACCGCTTCGCGCCCCCCACACGCGCCCCCACCACCCACCGCGTCGCGCCCCACCGCCGCATCACCCCCCACGTTCCCCGACCCCCCGTCCACCTCACAGTCGGTGACGCTCCGATGACGCACTGGTCCGATCATCTTTCGCGCGTAACCCAAGTGCCGCGCCGCTCGTTGTGCGGAATGCAGGCTCCCTGCGGTCACGCCATGCCCACAGCCACTCACTCTTTCGTGTGGATGTGTTCAAGGTGTGCAACCTTCCGGACACCCCGGGGAGTCGACCGTCATGACGAGAGGAGGTGCCGCCAGTGATCGCGAACGTATCGGCGCACCGGCGGGCGAACGCCTTCGCCCAGGCCCTGGAGGATCGGGCGTCCGAGGGCGCGGCGGCCGAGCCGCCCGAGGTGTCGGCCGAACCGGCCGAACGAGGGCGACTGTTGGCCCTGGCGAACGGTCTCGGCGAGCTGCCGAGGCCGGAAATGGACCCCGAGGTCAAGGTGGTGCAACGGGCCCAGCTCGTCGCCGCCATGGAAGCGATGCTCGCGGAGGGGAGCACGGCCGCGGGCCCTACGGTGCCCGGGCAACGGACATCGAGCGGGCGGGGGACCCACCGGGCCTCCCCGCTCAGGAAATTGCGGCCCCGCTCCCGCTGGTCGAAGGGCATCGCCGCGGGCGGCCTCACGGTCGGTGTGGCCGCGGGGGCGTTCGGCGGTGTGGCCGCCGCCAGTTCCGACGCCCTGCCCGGTGACTCCCTTTACGGGCTGAAGCGCGGCATGGAAGACATCAAGCTCGGGATGGCGGACGACGACGCCGACCGGGGCGGGATCTATCTGGACCAGGCATCGACCCGGCTCAGCGAGGCCCGCCGGCTCATGGAGCGGGGCCGCGCCGGCGACCTCGACCACGAGTCGCTCGGCGAGATCCGCCGCGTCCTCGGCGGCATGAGACACGACGCCTCCGAGGGCCACCGGCTGCTGCGCCAGGCGTACGTGAAGGACGGCGCCATCGCCCCGATGGCCCGCCTGAACTCCTTCGCCCAGACTCACCGCGAGACCTGGAAAGGCCTGCGCGACCGCCTGCCCGTCCAGCTCACGGACGTGGGCAACGAAGTGAACGACGTCTTCGTCGCCATAGACGAAGAGGTCGAGCCGCTCCAAGGGATGCTCCCGCGCACTCCGGAGAAGGGAGCGGTCGGCACCGGCGGCCCCGGCTCCCCGCAGGACACCCCGAGCACGCACACCCAGCACCCACCGTCCTCCCCCGCGGCCCCCACCACGGGCGGCGAAGGCTCCACCCGACCCGCGCCCTCGGGCTCCGGTCCGGGCACGGGCTCCCCGGAGGACGGCCTGCTGGGCGGGAACACCGGCGGACTGCTGGACACCCCGCCGACGGGCACCGCCCCGACGCCCTCGAGCAGCCGGCCGGCCCCGCAGACGCCGGACGTCACCCTGCCCCCGCTGCTGCCGGGTCTGCTCCCGGGCCTGGGCATCGACAGCGAGGACGCCCGCTGAGACGACGGTGGGGTGCCCTCTCCCAGGAGAGGGCACCCCACCGTCGTACCGTCAGAAGAACACGGACCGCCGCTGCACCAGCAGCTTGTAAAGCGTGTGCTGGATCTGCTCCCGCACCTGATCCGTCAGGTTGAACATCAGCATCGGGTCCTCCGCCGCCTCCGGCGAATAGCCGTCCGTCGCGATCGGCTCCCCGAACTGGATCGTCCACTTCGTCGGCAGCGGCACCACACCCAGCGGCCCCAGCCACGGGAACGTCGGCGTGAGCGGGAAGTACGGGAAGCCCAGCAACCGCGCCAGTGTCTTCGCGTTGCCGAGCATCGGATAGATCTCCTCCGCGCCCACGATCGAACACGGCACGATCGGCACCCCGGCCCGCAGCGCCGTCGAGACGAACCCGCCCCGGCCGAAGCGCTGGAGCTTGTAGCGCTCGCTGAACGGCTTCCCGATCCCCTTGAACCCCTCCGGCATCACGCCCACGACCTCGCCCGCCCGCAGCAGCCGCTCGGCGTCCTCCGCGCAGGCCAGCGTGTGCCCGGCCTTACGGGCCAGTTCGTTCACCACCGGCAGCATGAAGACCAGATCGGCGGCGAGCAGCCGTAGATGACGGCCGGCCGGGTGGTTGTCGTGGACGGCGACCTGCATCATCACCCCGTCCAGCGGCAGCGTCCCGGAGTGGTTGGCGACCACCAGGGCTCCGCCCTCGGCGGGGACGTTCTCGATCCCCTTCACTTCCACCCGGAAGTACTTCTCGTACAGCGGCCGCACCAACGACATCAGGACCTGGTCGGTGAGCTCCTCGTCGTAACCGAACTCGTCGACGTCGTACTCGCCCGTCACCCGCCGCCGCAGAAAGGCGAGTCCGCCCGCGAGCCGCCGCTCCCACCCGGCGCCGACCTGGCGCCGGCCCGCCGCGTCGGGCTCCGCCTCGACGCCCTGCGGCCCCGGAGCGGGCTCCGCGACGGGCTCCGGGCCCTTGGAGGTCTCCTCGGGCCCGTGCTGCCCCGGCAGGGCGCGTACGGCTGCGTCCCGGCCCGGCCTGGCGGGTCGCCGCCGAGCCCGTGAACGGTCGTCGTCGAACGGAATCACCTTGGCGTCCGCCATCGTTACGTGGGCTCCTTCTGATCCAGCCGGGCCGCGACCCGGTCCACGGCCCCCGCGAGCGTCTCCGGCGGAAGCAGTCCGGGGCCGCGGCTGCGGGCGAAGTCCGCGAAGGTCTCTGCCGTGCTGTACCGAGGCGCGAACCCCAGCGTCTCGCGCATCTGGACGGTGGAGACGACCCGGCCATGCGTGAGGAGCCGGATCTGCTCGGGTGAGAAGTCGGTGACGCCGACCGTCCGCAGTGCCGATCCCACCCAGGTGACCGCGGGCAGCAGCACCGGCACCGTCGGCCGTCCGAGCCGCCGCGCGCACTGCGACAGCAGCAGCACGCCGTCGCCGGCCACATTGAACGTGCCGCTGTTGAGCGTCGCCCGCCGCGGCTCTCGCGAGGCCAGGTCGAGCACGTCAAGCACATCGTCCTCGTGGACGAACTGCAGCCTCGGGTCGTACCCGAAGACGGTCGGCATGACCGGCAGCGACAGATACTCCGCGAGCGGGGAGTCCACGCGCGGCCCGAGGATGTTCGCGAACCGCAGCACGCACACGGCCACGTCCGGGCGCCGGCGCGCGAAGCCCCGTACGTACCCCTCGACCTCGACGGCGTCCTTCGCGAATCCACCGCTCGGCAGCGACTTGGGCGGCGTCGTCTCGGTGAAGACGGCCGGGTCGCGGGGCGCGGAGCCGTAGACGCTCGTACTGGACTTGACGACGAGACGCTGGATCCGCGGCGACTTCTGGCAGGCCCCGAGGAGCTGCATGGTGCCGATGACGTTGGTTTCCTTGATCGACGTACGGCCGCCGGCGCCGAGCGCCGTACCGGTGACGTCCATGTGGACGACCGTGTCCACGTCGTGTTCGGCGAGCACCTTGGCGATGGCCGGCTGACGGATGTCCGCCCGGACGAATTCGGCTCCGCCGAGGTCGTGCGTCGGCGCCACGGCGTCCACGGCGACCACCCGGTCGACCTCGGGGTCCCGCTGGACCCGCCGTACGAAACGGCCTCCGAGATGCCGGGCCGCACCGGTGACGAGCACGACCTTGCCCAAGATCCGCGCCTTCCGTCGGGTTTCCGTCGGTCTGGTCCCCGATTCTCATCGGGGCCTGTGCGCCACCGTAGCGCCTCGGTGTCGCGCTGCGACGACCGCCGTGGAGAAGAAAACCAAAAAGACGTGGCCCCCCACCGAAACGGTGGAGGGCCACGCCCGACGCACAAACAGCCGTCGTTACAGCCGTCGCTTACTTCTTGTTGCGACGCTGAACGCGGGTGCGCTTGAGCAGCTTGCGGTGCTTCTTCTTGGCCATCCGCTTGCGCCGCTTCTTGATAACAGAGCCCACGACTACCCTCGCTCACTTCTCTTCACTGGTGCGGGGCGTCTGGGCCCACACGACCTACGAGGGCTAAGCCTACCGCCCGGAGCACCGCGCTTGTAATCCGAGGGGTGCGTGCGCCTCCTCCGCGCGCCCGCTACGCGGTCTCCACCCCCACGAAGGACTCCCTGAGGTACTCGTGAACCGCCTGTTCCGGGACCCGGAAGGACCTGCCCACCCGGATCGCCGGCAGATGACCGCTGTGCACCAACCGGTACACAGTCATCTTCGACACGCGCATCACCGAGGCGACTTCCGCCACGGTCAGAAACTTGACCTCGTTCAGAGGTCGATCGCCAGCAGCCATGACCCACCTGTACCTTCCGCACACGACGCCCACCGGCTTCCCCTCCGGTGACCCTGCGTCGCTGTGCGCTCACGCTTCAGACTAGGGGCGGGAGGTACGAGTGGGGAAGAGGAGCAACCATCGGCCGTTTACCGTGACAGACTCGCTCGATTGAGTACATAGCGAGTGAGCGGGCGGTAGTAGTCCGACCGGACGGCGTCATCAAGCGGAACGGCGACCGACACCTGCCCCTCGGCCTCCCCGACGAACAGCGCGGGGTCATCCGTATCGGCCAGGCCGATGGCCTCGATACCCAGCTGACCTGCCCCGCAGACCCAACCGTGGTCCCCGACCACGAGTTCCGGCAGCGGCCAGCCACCCTCCACCGCGCCCTCCAGGACGGTCCTAACCGGCAGCGGCGAGTGGCTGTGCGCCCCCGTCTCGCGCCCCGTTCCCGGCAGACCCCGTTCTCGCACCAACGCCACACCGCGTACGTAGTCGAGGATGTGCGTGCGTAGACCGAACCGGGTCGTTATGTCGACACATCTCCCCTGCGCCGGGGTGAGGACAAGACATCCCACCGCCGACAAAGCGTCTGCGAGCGCTGCGTAGAACCCCAGCAAACGATGCGGATGCCCCGTCCCGAACAGCACCGGAGCCCGCCTCCTCGCCACCTCGCCCAACCGCGCGGCGAACGCCTCCAGCCCGCTCAACGTCCGCTCGGGATCGATGACGTCCGGCCCCGAACGGTACGACGGGTCCCCGGACACCCCACACCTCTCGGCCATGAGGCGCAGTAAGTCGCCCTCGCCCCAGTGCCCTTGTGGATCGAGGCCCAGCATCACCCGCGGGTCCCGCGCGGCGAAGAGCCGGTAACTGCGCAGACTCTCCTCCCGCGAGGTCGCCACCGTCCCCGCCAACCCCGCCGCCAACAAATGCGCCCGCAACGCCCTCGTACTCAGCACCCTCTCGATGCTGCCCGAGCGGACCCGACTCCACGTCAGAAACCGTCGCAGGCGCCACCCTTGGCGTAACCGGAAGCGGAACCCGTGCTTCGGGCCGCTCGTCACGCCAGCAGGCCCCGCAGCGGGAACACCGCCCTCCGCGTCGCCAGCACCGCCTGGTCCAACCGGTCCGCCGGGTCGTAGCCCTCCTCCCAGTCGCGCCAGCCGACCGGCCACCGCCCGTCCGTCATCCGCGCCGGCCCCAACTGCCGCGTCCGCGCGAACACCTCGTCCCGCCACGACGACGGGATCACCGACTCCGGCGCGATCTCGGCATGCGCCGCGATCCCCACCAGATGCGTCCAGGACCGCGGTACGACATCGACCACCGCGTACCCCCCACCGCCGAGCGCGACCCACTTCCCGCCGTCCACGTGCGCGTGCGCGAGCTCGTGGCACGCCGTCTGCACCGCCCGCTGCGCGTCCAGCGACACCGCCAGGTGCGCCAGCGGATCCTCGAAGTGCGTGTCCGCCCCGTGCTGCGTCACCAGCACCTGCGGGCGGAAGTCCGCGATCAGCTCCGGCACCACCGCGTGGAACGCCCGCAGCCACCCCGCGTCCCCGGTGCCGGCCGGCAGCGCCACGTTCACCGCCGAACCCTCACCGGCCCCCGCGGCGCCGGTCTCCTCCGGCCATCCCGTCTGCGGGAACAGCGTCCGAGGATGCTCGTGCAGCGAGATCGTCAGAACCCGCGGGTCCTCCCAGAACGCCGCCTGCACCCCGTCGCCGTGGTGCACGTCCACATCCACGTACGCGACCCGCTCCGCGCCCAGCTCGAGAAGACGGGCGATCGCCAGCGACGCGTCGTTGTAGATGCAGAAACCGGACGCGCTCCCCGGCATCGCGTGGTGCAGCCCGCCGGCGAAGTTCACGGCGTGCGCGGCCTCCCCGCGCCACACCGCCTCAGCGGCCCCCACCGACTGCCCGGCGATCAGCGCGGACACCTCGTGCATCCCCGCGAAGGCCGGATCGTCCACGGTTCCCAGCCCGTACGCCTGATCGGCCGCCCTGGGCCGTACGGAGGCCGCCCGGACCGCCGCCACGTAGTCCTCGCGGTGCACGAGCCGGAGCGTCGAATCCCCGGCCGGCTTCGCCGCCACCACGTCCACGGCGCGGTCGAGCCCGTACGCCCGCACCAACCCCATGGTCAGCGCGAGCCGCACCGGATCCATCGGATGCTCCGACCCGAAGTCGTACCCCGTGACAGCTTCATCCCACATCAACAGTGCGCGGCCGCTCATGCCCGCCACCGTATCGGGCTCGTTGAGAACCGAACGACGTGGCGTACGCCACCGTCACCAGTACCAACACCATCGGCACCAGCATCGCCCCCCGATAGCTCCACGCGTCCCCCAGCGCCCCGACGAGAGGAGACCCGATCAGGAACCCCACGTAGTTGAAGACGTTCAGCCGGGCGACGGCCGCGTCGCTCGCTCCCGGACCGTGACGTTCGAAAGCCTGCCTCGCCGCAGCGGCGAAGGTCTGCGGCACGATCACGCTCAGCCCGAGACCGAGCACCGTGAACCCCGCCATCCCCACCCACACCCCCGGCGCCAGCGCCACCGTCGCGAACCCGAGCGCCGCGAGCACGGCCCCGCCTCGCACGACCATGGCGGCACCCAGCCGCCGCACCCCGAAGTCCCCGACGGACCGACCGAGCAGCGTGGTGACCATGTACGCGTTGTACGGCACGGTCGCCAGCTCCTCCGAGCTGCCGAGCACGTCCTGCAGATACTTCGCGGACCAGTTCGACACCGTCGAGTCCCCGATGTACGCGAAGGTCATGACCAGACAGAGCGGCAGCAGCAGCTTGAAGCCGACCCCACCGCCACCCGCCCTGTCCCCCTCCACCAAGGGCCCCGGCTCCCCGGCCGCGTACCAGCGGCTGCCGACGAGCGCGACGGGCAACAGGACGGCCACCACCGGCAGATACGAGACGAACAGCGGCAGATCCCAGTGCGCCCCCATCCAGGCCAGCGAGGCCCCCGCGATCCCGCCCAGGCTGTACGCGGCGTGGAAACCGAGCATGATGCTCCGCCCGTACGCCCGCTGCAGGCTCACCCCCAGCATGTTCATGGAGGCGTCCAGCGCGCCGACCGCGAGCCCGAACACGCCCAGAGCGAGCGCGGCCTGCCACATCCTGCTTCCGGCCCCGACCCCGAGCAGCGCCAGGAGGACGAGCGGCTGCGACCACCTCAGCACAACCCCCGGCCCCACCCTGGCCACCGCCCTCTCGGTGGCCACACTGGCCACACCGGCCAGAATCGGCACGGCGGCGAGGAACACCGGCAGCAGTCCGTCGGAGATCCCGTACCGGTCCTGGATGGCCGGTATTCGGGTCACAAGGAGCGCGAACGTCACTCCTTGCACGAAGAAGCTGATCGCCAGGGATCCCCGCCCACGCCGCAACCGCGCATCCGTCATGGCGGCACAGCGTAGGTCCCGGGTCTACCCATGGGTAGGTGGATCACCGAACCAATTCATCGAAGGAGCAGGAGCAGCTCGCCCATGTCGTCGAAGTAGCCCCTGGCCCCCGCAAGCCTCTCCCTCGGCGTCATCGCCGTGAACCCGTACACGTCCATCCCGGCGGCGATGGCGGCCTGGACACCGAGCCGGCTGTCCTCGACCACCACACACCGCTCGGGGGCGACTCCCATCCGGGCGGCGGCGTGCAGAAAGAGATCCGGCGCCGGCTTCCCCCGGCCCACGTCCTCGGCGCTGAAGATGTTCTCGTCGCGGAACCAGGCGTCGAGCCCGGTCGTACGGTGCCCGACCCGAATCCGCTCGTGGCTCCCGGAGGACGCCACACAGTAGGGAATCTTGTCCTCGACGAGCTGCTTCAGTACGTCGGCGATCCCGGCGACCGCCTCCAGCTCCCGCGCGAAGGCGGCGAACACGCGCGCGTGCAGCGTCTCGTCGAAGTCCAGGGGCAGCCGCTGCCCGGTGCGCTCCCCGATCAGGTCGTGTACGCGGTGGAGCGCGGCCCCCATGTAGTCGCGCAGCGAGTCCTCGTAGGAGGTGGGGTGGCCGAGCTCGGTCAGATAGCCGGCGAGGATCGTGTTGGAGATCGGCTCGCTGTCGACGAGCACGCCGTCATTGTCGAAGACGACCAGTTCATAGCGCATACACATCACCCTAAACGCAGAAAAGCCCCGCACCATAAGGTGCGGGGCTTTCCCACAATGATTGTTCGGCGGCGTCCTACTCTCCCACAGGGTCCCCCCTGCAGTACCATCGGCGCT
>NZ_BMTO01000018.1:176183-178973 GCF_014649715.1 Streptomyces lateritius | reverse complement strand
GCCACGTCGACGCCGTCGAGGGAGATCCGGCCGCCGGTGACCTCGTAGAACCGCATGAGGAGGTTCACCAGGGTCGTCTTGCCCGCGCCGGTCGGTCCGACGATCGCGACCGTCTGTCCGGGCTCCACCGTCAGCGACAGATCCTCGATCAACGGCTTGTCCGCCTCGTAACGGAACGCCACCTGCTCGAAGGACACGCGCCCGGTCCCGTGCCCGGCCGCCGGCCGGGAGCCGGCCGGCGGCGGTGACTCCTCCTCGGCGTCGAGGAGGTCGAAGACCCGCTCGGCGGAGGCGACCCCGGACTGCAGGAGGTTGGCCATGGCCGCGACCTGCGTGATCGGGCCGTTGAACTCGTACGAGTACTGGATGAACGCCTGCACGTCACCGATCGACAGCGTGCCCGACGCCACCCGCAGCCCGCCGACGACCGCGATCAGGACGTAGTTCACGTTGCCGACGAAGGTGAGGGCCGGCTGGATGAAACCGGACATGAACTGGGCGCGGAAGCTCGCCGCGTACAGTTCCTCGCCCAGCTCGTCGAAGCGCGCCACGGCCTCGTCGCGGCGCCCGAAGGCGACGACCTCGGCGTGACCGCTGATCATCTCCTCGACGTGGCTGTTCAGCCGGCCGGTGACGGCCCACTGCCGCACGAACTGCGGCTGGGCGCGCTTGCCGATCCGGGCCGCCACGAGCACCGACACCGGCACGGTCGCGAGCGCGACCAGGGCGAGCAGTGGAGAGATCCAGAACATCATCGCCAGCACGCCCACGAGGGTGAGCAGGGCCCTGACCATCTGGCTGAAGGCCTGTTGGAGGGTCTGGGTGATGTTGTCGATGTCGTTGGTGGTGCGGCTGAGGATCTCGCCGCGCGGCTGCCTGTCGGTGTACGACAGAGGCAGCCGCGCCAGCTTGTGCTGGGCCTGGCGGCGCAGCCGGTGGCCGGTCCGCTGGACGACGGTCGTCGCGAGCCGCTGTTGCAGCCAGTTCAGGGCGGCGGAGCCGACGACCAGCGCGAGCGCGAGGGCCAGGGTCCTGCCGACCGCCCCGAAGTCGACACCGGCCGGGCTCGCGGCGCCGGTGATGACGAGATCGGTGGCGCGGCCGAGGACCAGAGGGCTGAGGACGGCGAGCGAGACGCCGGCCGCCGCGGCGGCGAGGACGCCGAGGAGCCGGGGGCGCTCGGGGGCCAGGGTGCGCAGCAGGCGCAGGCCGGAGGAGCGGAAGTCCAGGGAGCGTTCGAGGGAGGGTGTGGCGAGGCCGGGTCCGCGCTGGGGAGTGGCGGGACCGCGACGCTCGGGCGCGGCGCGGGTCCCGGTGGGCGGGGGGCTCGTGGGCGCCTTCACCGTCGTGGTCGTGCTCATGCGGCTTCCTCCTCGGTGAGCTGGGAGAGGACGATCTCCCGGTAGGTGGCGTTGTCCCGCATGAGTTCCTCGTGGGTTCCGCTGCCGACGGCCCGGCCCCGGTCGAGGACGACGATCCGATCGGCGTCGCGGATGGTGGAGACGCGCTGGGCGACGATCACGACGGCCGCGTCGGCCGTCTCCTCCCTCAGCGCTGCTCTCAGCGATGCGTCCGTCCGGGGGTCCAGGGCGGAGAAGGAGTCGTCGAAGAGGTAGACCTGAGGGCGGGCGACGAGGACCCGCGCGATGGCGAGGCGCTGGCGCTGTCCGCCGGAGAGGTTGCCGCCGCCCTGCGTGACCGGCGCGTCCAGACCCTCCGGGAGCTTCCGTACGAAGTCGGCGGCCTGGGCGACCTCCAGGGCGTGCCACAGCTCGTCGTCGGTCGCGTCGGGCTTTCCGTACCGCAGGTTGGTGGCGACCGTGCCGGAGAAGAGGTACGGCTTCTGCGGCACGAGTCCGACGGTCCGCGCGAGCAGCGCCGGGTCCATGGCGCGGACGTCGACACCGCCGACCAGCACCTCGCCGCCGGTCGCGTCGAAGAGCCGCGGGACGAGACCGAGGAGGGTGGTCTTGCCGCTGCCGGTGGAGCCGATGACGGCCGTGGTGCGGCCGGGGCGGGCGGTGAGGCTCACCGCCCGCAGGACCGGCTCCTCGGCGCCGGGGTAGCTGAAGTCGGCGGCCAGGATGTCGAGCCGTCCCACCTCGCGCAGCCGGCGGACCGGGGCGGAGGGCGGGGCGACGGTGGGCTCGGTGTCGAGGATCTCCCTGATGCGTTCGGCGCCGACCTCGGCCCGCGGCATGTGCATCATCAGGAAGAGGACCATCATCACCGACATCATGATCTGCAGCAGGTAGCCGAGGAACGCGATCAGCGAACCGGCCTGGAGGGCGCCGGACTCGATCCGGTGGGCGCCGACCCAGATGATGCCGACGGTCGCCAGCTCCCAGACGACCAGCACGATCGGGAACATCACGGCCTGGAGCCGGCCGACCCGCAGGCCGACCGTGCGCAGCTCGTCGTTGGCGGCGGCGAACCGTCCCTGCTCGTGGCGGTCGCGTACGAAGGCGCGGACGACCCGGATGCCGGTGATCTGCTCCCGCATCACCCGGTTGACCCGGTCGACGCGCTCCTGCATGCCGCGGAAGAGCGGGCGCATGCGCAGCACGACCGTACCGACGGCCCCGGCCATCAGCGGCACGAAGAGCAGCAGGAGAAGGGCGAGCGGAACGTCCTGGTCGAGGGCCATGACGATGCCGCCCACGCACATCAGGGGTGCGGCGACGAGCATCGTCAGGACCAGGACGGCGAACGTCTGGACCTGCTGGACGTCGTTGGTGGTGCGGGTGATCAGGGAGGCGGTGCCGAAGCCGCTCAGCTCGCGGGCGGAGA
>NZ_BMTO01000018.1:114898-176054 GCF_014649715.1 Streptomyces lateritius | reverse complement strand
CCGCCTGGAGGAGGGTGACCGCGGCCATCAGGCCGCCGCCGGTCAGCACCCGGGCGGTGTCGCCGCGCAGGACGCCGTTGTCGATGACGTCGGCGTTGAGGGTGGGCAGGGCGAGCGAGGCGAGGGACTGGACGAGCTGGAGGAGGACGACGAGGGCCAGGGTGCGCCGGTAGGGCCGCAGCCGTCCGGCGACGAGTCCGAGAAGCATGGTCCGCGCCCCTCAAGCCGCGTACGGGCGGGTGGACTTGGCGTCGCGGAGGGCGCGTGCCCACCAGGCGACCTGGTCGAGCATCGACTTGGCGGCGGCGTCGGGGCCCGTGGGGTCCTTGTGCCGCCCGCTCTCGTCGAAGTGGCCGTGCGCGTTGTGGAAGGAGACGGTGTCGCGGACGGTGACGGCGTGCATCTCGGCGTAGACCTGGCGCAGTTGCTCGACCGCGCGCAGTCCGCCGGCCATCCCCCCGTACGAGACGAAGCCGACGGGCTTGGCCTGCCATTCGGAGTAATGCCAGTCGATGAGGGACTTGAGGGAGGCGGGGAAGGAGTGGTTGTACTCGGGGGTGAGGACGACGAAGGCGTCCGCGGCGGCCAGGACCGGGGTGACCTTGGCGAGTTCGGCGCGGACGGTGGCGGAGGGCTGGTACGAGAGGGAGGTGGGCAGGTCGATCTCGGCGAGGTCGACCACGTCGACGGTGAAGTCGTCGCGCTGGGCTGCCTGCCCGAGGAACCAGTCGGCGATGACGGGGCCGAAGCGGCCCTCGCGGTTGCTGGCGACGACGACCGCGAGCCTGAGCGGCGTGGCGGCCGTCGGCTGCGCGGAGTCCGCGGAATCCATGGCGTTCGTGGCGTTCGTGATGTCCATGCCGGAGATCGTTCTACCTCAACTATGGTTGAGGTCAAGCGTCGGTCTTCCGGCTTACGGTGAGGGCATGACGACACCGCCCCCGTACATCGAGATCGACGGCTCCCCCGCGGCCGACCCGGCCCTGCTGGAGAGCCTCATGACCGGTTACGGCCACTTCACCGCCGCGCAGGTGCGCGAGGGCCGGGTCCAGGGCCTTGACCTGCATCTCGCCCGGCTCGACCGCGCCAACCGGGAGCTGTTCGGCGAAGGCCTCGACGGGGAGCGCGTCCGTTCCCTGCTGCGCGGCGCCCTGGAGTCGGCGGGCCGGCGGGACGCGGCGGCGCGGGTGTACGTCTACCCGGACGTCGCCGGCGGCGCCCGGACGACCAGGACCGCGGTGACCCTGCGGGAGCCGTACACGCATGTCCCGGCGCCATGGCGGCTGAAGTCCGTGCCCTACTGGCGTCCCGCGCCGCACATCAAGCACCTGGGCGGCTTCGGCCAGACCTACTTCGGGGAAGCGGTCCGGCGCGAGGGCTTCGACGAGGCCCTCCTGACGTCCTCCGACGGCGAGATCGCGGAGGGCGCGGTCACCAACATCGCCTTCTGGGACGGCACTTCCCTGATCTGGCCGTCGGCTCCCTGCCTGCACGGCGTCACGATGACCCTGCTGGCCTCCCGCCTGGAGTCGACGCGCCGCCGGGTCACGCTGGCGGACCTGCCGGGGTTCCGGGCGGCCTTCGTGGCGAACTCCCGGGGGATCTCCCCGGTGGCCGGGATCGACGGGGTGGCGTTCGAGGTGGACGGGAAGCTGATGGACCGGGTGTACGCGGCGCGGGACTCGGCGCCCTGGGACGCGCTCTAGGTCGGGTCCGGAAAGTAGCGCCGTCTGCCCGCAGGGCAGGCGGGACTTCACGGACACGGCCTGGGGACCACCGGGAACGTGCGCCGGGCACGAGTTCCAGGGAACGGGCTCCAGGCGAGGAACGGCCGGCAACTGAACGCGCGGGAGCCGCCGTTCGCCCGCTCGGGTAGCATCGACGGCTCCGGACGAGCGGCATGGGGGTGCCCGGAGTGGTCGTGAAGTACGTCGTCTCTCCGCGCGGCGGCCGTCGCGCCCACCCCGACATCTCGTCCGCCCTCCGCGCCGCCGCCGCACGGGGCCGGGCAGCTCTGATCGAGATCGCGCCCGGCCGCTACGAGGAGGAGCTCACCGTCCGGGGGGAGGTCCAGCTGGTGGCGGCCCAAGGCCCCGGCTCCGTGGTGGTGGGCCGGCCCCGCGGGGCCGTACTGGACACCTTCGGGTCCGTCCACGTCCACGGCCTCGTGCTGACCGGCCGCGACGCCGACGTGGTCGGCTGCCACGCCGGGACGCTCACGCTCGAGCACACGGAGATCCGGGCGCCGGGCACGGTCGCCGTGCACGCGCGGCCGAACACCTCCGTCACCCTGCGGGACAGCGTGGTCCTGCACGGCAGGACGCTCTTCTCCGGCTCTGCCGGAGTCGTCGAACGGTGCCGGTTCACCGACGCCGCCGACAACGCGATCGCCGTGATCGAGGGCGCCCACGTCGCGGTCCGGAGCAGCCGGATCGAGGGCAGCAGGATCCACGGTGTGCGTGTCAGCGACGCCCGCGCCGAGGTCACCGGATGCGAGCTGACCGGCACCGGAAGCGCGGCCGTCATGGCGGACGCCCGGGCGGAGCTGGCCGTGACGGACTGCGCGATCACCGCCGTGCACGCCGAGGGAGTCATGTTCGCCGAGCAGTCACGCGGCACCGTGGACCGCACGCGCGTCACCGACGCGCAGCACGGGATCGCCGCCGCGACCGGCGCCGACCCGGTGGTGCGGGGCTGCGCGATGACCGACTGCCGCGACACCGGCATCAACGTCCAGACCTCGGCCCGGGGCAGGTTCGAGGACTGCCAGGTCGTCGGCGCGGGCAACGTCTCGGTGTTCTCGACCAAGGGGGGCGCTCCGGAGGTCCACGACTGCCGCATCTCGGGAGGTAACGTCGGCATCGCCGTCACCGAGGGCGCCAGAGGCCGCTTCACCCGCATCGGGATCGAGAATCTGACGAACTCCGCGCTGCGGGTCTGGAACGGATCGGGGGGCGTGTTCAAGCACGTCCGGGTGGACCGCTGCACTCTGGGCCTGGACACCAAGGGTGACGGCGGCACGACGGCCGACCTCGCCGACGTGGTGTTCCGTGACATCGAAACCGCGGTGACCGCGCTCGGCCAGTCCAGGGTCACCCTCAGGGACGTGAAGGCGGAGCGGGGAGTGGTGGGCTTCTTCGCCGGCGAGGAAGCCCAGGTGTTCCTGCACGACTGCGCTGTCACAGCGGTGAGCGTCGGCGGGGTCGCCGCGGCCGGCAAGGCGAAGCTCTTCGCGAGGAACCTCGTCGTGAACGGGTCCGAGGGAACCGGACTCGCCGGAAGCGAATCCGGCTACTTCGACGTCGCGAACAGCGAGTTCACCGACTGCGCGAGCGCCGGCGCCGCCTTCGCCGACGAGAGCGCCGGCCGCCTGGTGGACTGCGCCGTGAACGGGACACAGGGGCCGGCCGTCCTGCACAACGGCCGCGTCGAGCTCGTCTCACTGCGCACGTCGCTGCCGGTCGTCCGCAAGACCGTCCGCACGGTCGAGCAGACGCCGACGATCATCAACAACTACAACGGAGCGGTCGTCAACGGCACAGTCATCAACAGCCAGTTCTCGTGGAACAGCGACAACGTCATCCAGCAGCAGACGACAGAGGACGGTCCCGGCACATGAGTGACCCGCAGAGCGTGAACAACTACGACGGGCCGGTGTTCAACGGTCCGGCCTCCCGCAACCAGTTCGCCTGGAACAACGAGACGGTCACCCAGAACCAACAGAACAACAGCCCTGTCGCCCCGGGCTACGAGGCGCTCGCCGCGCTGGTCGCGGACCTGCTCCGCCAGCTCCCCCAGGCGGGCCTGCCCGACGAGCAGCGCGAGGACGCCGAGGTCGCGGCCGGTGAGGTCATGGCGACGATCACGCGGCCGGAGCCTCCCGAGGAGGGCCGGCTGCGCCGCGCGCTGGCCGCGCTCAGGGGCGCGCTGGCCCCGGTCGCGACGGGCGTGGTGGCCGGGACGACGGTGGGGGCGCAGGAGTGGGCCCTCCGGGCGATCGAGGGTCTGACCGGCGCCGTGTGACGGCCGCGCCGAGGGCCCGGGCCGCCCGGGCTCCGGTCGGTTCGCGTCGAGCTCCCCCTCGCGCTCCCGGCGTGCCCCACGGCACGCCGGCCTTCACCCGTTCGGCACGGAATGCCTGCTGACGCCACGCAACCCTGCCTGACCTGTGCAAACAGGGGGGACGCAAGGCGACACACCGCACCGTACGGCGTAATTCTGACCCTCCATCAGCAGGCGCCGGGCGCGCTCCGGCCATTACCTCGGTCCTAGGAAGACCGCTCGCGCGCCGCTTCGGAGGATCCTCATGCGCACCACTGCCCGCCTGCTCACCGGAACCGCGCTGGCGGTCGTCTCCATCGGCGCCCTCGCCGCACCGGCGGCCCACGCCGGGAACTCCGAGGCCCTCGAGGTCTACCCGTCCACCGCGACGCCGGGCACCATCGTCACCGTCAACACGCTGGCCTGCGGTTCGCGGGGCCACGGCATCGGCGACGCCCAGTCCCTCGGCGCGGGCGACTTCCAGCTGAGGCCGAGCACGCACAAGCAGGTCGTGGTCGGCCAGTTCACCGTCCCCCAGCACGCCAGGCCCGGCACCTACGGCATCAGCGTCGCCTGCGACAACGGCAAGACCGCTCGTGGCGACCTGGTCGTCAAGCACAAGGGCCCGAGCGGCCATGTCCAGACCGGTGTGGGGGGCAGCGTCGGCCCCGACACCGCCCAGGTCACGGCGGGCGCGGCGGTGCTGGCCGCGGCTGCCGTCGGCGGTACCTGGCTCCTGCGTCGCCGGGCGAGCGGCGCGCAGGGCCGCTGAGGGGTACCGCACGTCCTGCCCCCGTCGCGCGCCCGCACGAGGCCCGGCGGGGGCAGGGCCATGCATGTTTCGCGCACGCACGTCGCGGAGGAGGACCGTGAGCAGCAGAGGAAAGGGCTGGGGCACAGTCGCCGCCGCGTGCGTCGGCCTCTGGCTCGTCCAGAACGGCTCGGAGAACGTGACGCCGCCGGTCCCGTCCGCCGCGGAGGCGTTCGCCGCCGGGCCGAACGCGCACACAGAGGCCGCCGCCGACCCGCTGCCGCCTTCCGCCCCGGTCCGGCTGCGCATCCCCGAGATCGACGTCGACACGCCGATGATGCGGCTCGGCCTCGGCCGGAACGACACGCTCGACGTGCCGCCGGCCGGGGACCGCAACATCGCGGGCTGGTACAAGGACGGCACGACGCCCGGAGCCAAGGGCACCGCCATCGTCGCCGGCCATGTCGACAACGCGCAGGGCCCCGCCGTCTTCTACGCGCTCGGCGCGCTCAAGAAGGGCAACCGGATCGAGGTGGACCGCCAGGACGGGCGTACCGCCGTCTTCACCGTCGACGCCGTCGAGGTCTACGACAACGAGCGGTTCCCGGACGAGAAGGTGTACGGCGAGGCGGACCGGGCCGAGCTGCGGGTGATCACCTGCGGTGGCGGGTTCTCCGAGAAGACCGGCTACCGGGGCAACGTGGTGGCCTTCGGCCACCTCATCGGCGTGCGCTGACCAAGGCGACCGGTCAGCTCCACTGGTCGAAGGCGAGCTTCGCGACCAGTGAGAAGACCACGAACAGCAGCACCCCGCGCACGAACTCGGAGCCCCTGCTCAGCGCCATTCGCGCCCCGATCATCCCGCCGGCCAGGTTGAACACAGCCATGACCGCCGCCAGCTGCCACAGCACGCTGCCCTGGTAGGCGAACATCGCGAGCGCGCCCGCGTTGGTGCACACGTTGACGATCTTGGCGGTGGCGGAGGCGGTCACCAGGTCGAGGTGGAGTACGGCGGTGAGGGCGAGGACCAGGAACGTTCCGGTGCCCGGCCCGAAGAGGCCGTCGTAGAAGCCGATCCCCCCGCCGACGAGCACGATCGCGGCGACGATCCGGGCCCGGGTCGCCGGGACCCGGTCCGCCTCCGCCCGCGTGCCGAAGGACGGGTGCAGCATGACGAACGCCGCCACGCCGAGCAGCACCACCATGATCACGGGCCGCAGGACGTCGCTGCTGATCCCGGCGGCGAAGAAGGCGCCGCCCATGGAACCGGCGAGGGCCGCGAGCCCGATCCGTACCGCCGTCTTCACATGCACGGGCGCCTTGCGTACATAGGTGACGGCGGCGCCGGACGTGCCGACGATCGCGACGGCCTTGTTGGTGCCGAGGATCTGGGCGGCCGGCACCTGCGGAAGGCCGAGCAGCAGCGCGGGCAGCAGAAGCAGTCCTCCACCGCCGACCACGGCGTCGATCCAGCCCGCGACGAGCGCGGCGACGCAGAGCAGGACGAGCGTGGTCAGGGAGATGTCGGGCATGATCGCGAGCCTAGGGAGGAGATGGGTGTGAGGTCCATCGATCCCCGCGGTCTTTGAGCTACGTCTGAGCTTTGCGTCTCGGCTTGGGGCGGTGGCGGTGGCGGTACACGGGAGCCGCGCGCCTCACAGCGCGTGCGAACCGGATCTGAGGTCAGCGTTCCGTACGGGAAACAGACGGGATGCCGTCGGGAAACACCCGCACCGCACTCTTCGAGACATGAGTACACGGATCGTGGTGGTCGGAGGCGGAACGGCGGGCGTCCGGCTCGCCCAGCGCCTGCCCGTCACCCTCCTCGGCGAAGAGCCGCACGCACCGTACAACAGGGTGCTGCTCGCGGACGTCCTCGCCGGGCGGTACGCGCCCGAGGTGATCGCGCTGCCGGCTCCCCAGGAGCCGGTGCGGCGCGGTGTGCGGGCGGTGCGCATCGACCGCGCCGCCCGGATCGTGGAGTGCGAGGACGGCACGGCGGTCGGCTACGACCGTCTGGTCCTGGCGACCGGCTCCAACCCGGTGCTGCCGCCGCTGCGCGGGCTGCGCGGTTCCCAGCTGCCGGCGGGCGTCCACCCGTTCCGTACCCTCGACGACTGCATGGAGCTGCGGGCGCTCGTCCGGCCCGGAATCCGCGCGGTCGTCATCGGCGGCGGGCTGCTCGGGGTCTCCGCGGCCCGCGCGCTGGCCGCGCTCGGCGCCGAGGTGGTGCTGACCCAGCAGGGTGAGCGCCTGATGGAACGGCAGCTCGACACACAGGCCTCGGCGCTGCTCCGCGAGCATGTGGAGTCCCTCGGCGTCGAGGTGCACACCGAGTGCCGGGTCAGCGGTCTGCGTCAGGAGGACGGGGCGGTGACGGCCGTCGAGCTGGCGGACGGTTTCGTACTCGACGCCCAGGTCGTGGTCCTGGCCTGCGGGGTCCGGCCGCGCGTCGGCCTCGCCCGGGACGCCGGTCTCGACGTCCGCAGGGGGATCGTCGTCGACGACGAGCTGCGGACCTCCGATCCTTACATCCACGCCATCGGCGACTGCGCCGAGCACGACGGCCAGGTCTACGGACTGGCAGGGCCGGCCCTGGAACAGGCCGACGCGCTGGCGACCGTCCTGACGGGCGCCGCCTCGGCGTACACCCCGGGAGCCGGCGAGCCGGCGGGCGCGGCCCGTGCCACGAGCGCCGGACCCGGGACGCCGAACGGGGCCTTCGGCGCTCCCGGCGCCTCCAGCACCTCCGGCACCACTGGGGCTCCTGGAACTCACGGCGCTCCCGGTGCTCCCGGCGGCGACCTGCCCCGCCCTCCCGTCCCCGCCTACACCGGGACCCGGGCACTCACCCGGCTCACCCTCGGCGGGCCCGTCTCCCTCGACCTCGCCTCCTTCGGCGAGGCCACCGCCCAGCCGGGCGACGACGTCGTCCAGCTGACCGACGCCACCCGCCGCGCCTACCGCAAGGTCGTCGTCCGCGGCGACCGTCTGGTCGGCGGCGTGCTGCTCGGTGATCTCGCCGCGGTCGGGGCGCTCGCCCGGGCCTGGGAGGGCGACGAGGCCCTCCCGCACGCTCCCCTGCTTCACCTGCTCACCCATGACGGAGGCTCCTGAGATGTCGACCACGCCCACGCACACCCCCACCGTCGTCCTGGTCGGCCACGGAATGGTCGGCCAGCGCTTCCTGGAGGCGCTCGCGGACCGCGGCGTCACCGAGCGGGCGCGCGTCGTGGTGCTCTGCG
This sequence comes from Streptomyces lateritius, assembly GCF_014649715.1. GTDB lineage: Bacteria > Actinomycetota > Actinomycetes > Streptomycetales > Streptomycetaceae > Streptomyces > Streptomyces lateritius. The sequence continues at coordinate 168,017 of NZ_BMTO01000018.1, read as the reverse complement.
AGGAGCCCCGCCCCGCCTACGACCGTGTCCAGCTGACCTCCTACTTCTCCGGCCGTACCCCCGACGACCTGTCGATGGTCGAGGACGGCTTCATGGCCAAGCACGGCATCGAGCTGTACGTCGGCGACCCGGCCGAGACGATCGACCGCGAGGCCCGCACGGTCACCGCCCGATCCGGGCAGGTCTTCGCGTACGACACGCTGGTCCTGGCCACCGGCTCGTACCCCTTCGTCCCGCCGGTCCCCGGCAAGGACGCGCGCGGCTGTTTCGTCTACCGGACCATCGAGGACCTGCTGGCGATCGAGGAGTACGCGAAGACCGCGACGACCGGCGCGGTCGTCGGCGGCGGTCTGCTGGGTCTGGAGGCGGCGGGCGCGCTCAAGGGCCTCGGCCTGCGGACGCACGTCGTGGAGTTCGCGCCGCGGCTGATGCCCGTGCAGGTCGACGAGGGCGGTGGCGCGGCGCTGCTGCGCACGATCGAGCAGATGGGGCTGAGCGTCCACACCGGTACGGGTACGCAGGAGGTCCTGACCACGGACGGCGCGGTGACCGGCATGCGCCTTTCGGACGGCTCCGACCTCCCCGTCGACATGGTGGTCTTCTCGGCCGGCGTACGGCCCCGGGACCAGCTCGCGCGCGACTGCGGTCTGGCCGTCGGCGAGCGGGGCGGCATCGCGGTCGACGAGCAGTGCCGTACCTCCGACCCCGCCGTCTTCGCGATCGGTGAGTGCGCCCTGGCCTCGGACGGCCGGGTGTACGGCCTGGTGGCGCCCGGTTACGAGATGGCGCAGACGGCGGCGGCGACGATCGCCTCGGCCGAGGAGCACTCCTTCACGGGTGCCGACATGTCGACCAAGCTGAAGCTGCTCGGCGTGGACGTGGCCTCCTTCGGCGACGCGCACGGCACGGCCGAGGGCTGCCTCGACGTCGTCTACTCGGACTCGCGCTCCGGTGTCTACAAGAAGCTCGTGGTCGACCGGGACGGCGTGCTGCTCGGCGGTGTGCTGGTCGGCGACGCCGACTCGTACGGCATGCTGCGGCCGCTCACCGGCTCCGTGCCGCCGGTCTCCCCCGAGCAGCTGGTGCTGCCGGCAGGCGCGGGCGCGCCGGTCGCGCTGGGCCCGTCCTCGTTGCCCGACGACGCGGTGATCTGCTCCTGCCACAACGTCACCAAGCACGCGATCAGCCAGTGCACGTCGCTGCCCGAGGTGAAGAAGTGCACCAAGGCGGGCACCGGCTGCGGCAGTTGCCTGAAGGTGATCGGCCAGCTGCTGCCGGCGGCCACCGACAAAGGGCTCTGCGGCTGCTTCTCGTACACCCGAAGCGAGCTCTACGAGATCACCCGCACTCTGCGGCTGACCTCCTTCGCCGAGCTGATCGACTCGCACGGGCGGCCGGAGGCGCGCGGCGGCGACGGCTGTGAGGTGTGCAAGCCGACGGTCGGATCGATCCTGGCGAGCCTCGCGCCCGTCATCAAGGCGAGCGGCTACATCCTGGACGGCGAGCAGGCCTCGCTGCAGGACACCAACGACCACTTCCTGGCGAATCTGCAGCGCAACGGCTCGTACTCGGTCGTCCCCCGCATCCCGGGCGGTGAGATCACCCCGGAGAAGCTGATCGTGATCGGGGAGGTGGCCCGCGACTTCGGGCTCTACACCAAGATCACGGGCGGCCAGCGGATCGACCTGTTCGGTGCCCGGGTCGACCAGCTTCCGGCGATCTGGACGCGGCTCGTCGACGCGGGCTTCGAGTCGGGGCACGCGTACGGGAAGTCGCTGCGCACGGTGAAGTCCTGTGTGGGCCAGACCTGGTGCCGCTACGGCGTCCAGGACTCGGTGAAGATGGCGATCCAGCTGGAGCTGCGCTACCGGGGCCTGCGCTCCCCGCACAAGCTCAAGTCGGCCGTCTCCGGCTGCGCGCGGGAGTGCGCGGAGGCCCAGTCGAAGGACTTCGGCGTCATCGCGACGGCGAGCGGCTGGAACCTGTACGTCGGCGGCAACGGCGGCGCGACCCCGCGCCACGCCGACCTGCTGGCCCAGGACCTGTCGGACGCCGAACTGGTGCGGCTGATCGACCGGTTCCTGATGTTCTACATCCGTACCGCCGACCGCCTCGAGCGCACCTCGACCTGGCTCGAGCGCCTGGAGGGCGGCCTCGAGCACCTCAAGGACGTGGTCGTGCACGACTCGCTGGGACTCTGCGACGAGCTGGAGGCGCTGATGGCGGCGCACGTCGACGACTACCAGGACGAGTGGGCGCAGACCCTGGACGACCCCGACCGGCTGCGCCGTTTCGTGTCGTTCGTGAACGCGCCGGACGCGCCGGACCCGTCGGTGAAGTTCGTGCCCGAGCGCGACCAGATCAAGCCGGACCTGACGGTCCTCACCATCGGAACCCGCCTGGAAAGGGTCTGAAGCCATGAAGCTCGAACTGTCTCCGTCGCCCGACGCCTGGATGACGATCTGCGAGGATTCCCGGCTGACGCCGGGCCGGGGGGTAGCGGCGCTGCTGCCGGACGGCCGGCAGGCGGCACTGTTCAAGGACCGGTCGGGGCGCGCGTACGCGATCGAGAACCGCGATCCCTTCACCGGGGCCCAGGTGCTGTCCCGCGGGCTGCTGGGGTCGGCGGGCGGGCGGCCGTTCGTGGCCTCGCCGCTGCTCAAGCAGCGCTTCGACCTGGAGACGGGCAAGTGCCTGGACGACGAGGAGGTCTCGGTGACGGTGTATCCGGTGCGGACCGTGTGAGCAGAGGTTCCTGACCGTACGTCCCCACCGAGCGTTCTTGACCGTACGTTCCAGATGACCATAGGGTCAGAGCGTGGCCAGGACCAAGGAATTCGATCCGGACGCCGCGCTCCAGGCAGCGCTCGAGCTGTTCTGGAGGCGCGGCTACGAGGCGACGACGATGTCGGACCTCGTCGAGCACCTCGGGATCGGCCGCGCCAGCATCTACGCCACCTTCGGCAACAAGCACGCGCTGTACATGAAGGCGATGGAACGCTACAGCGGGGCGAACCACCCCGTCCTGACCGCGGAACTCTCCGAACCGGACAGCGCCTTGGCGGCCGTACGGTCCGTGGTGCGCCGGTTCGCCGCCGAGGCGGCGTCGGACGAGGTCCGGCTGGCCGGGTGTTTCATCACCAACACGGCGGCCGAGCTGGGGCCGCACGACACCGCGGTCGCCCAGCGGGTCGAGCTGAGCTGGGAGCAGGTCGAGACCCTGCTCCACTCGGCCCTCGTCCGGGCGCGGGCCCAGGGGGAGCTGCCGGCGGACCGTGACCCGCGGGCGCTGGCACGGATGCTGCTCGTGCTGCTGCAGGGCATCCGCCTGGTCGGCAAGGCGTCGAGCGACCCGGCCAGGGTCCGCGACGCGGCGGAGCAGGCACTGACCCTGCTGGACTGAGGGATCACGGCCGAAAGGGGCGCCATGTGGCGCCCTTTCTTTCGGCCCAGATATTGGAACGTACGGTCAAGATCGGGGGTGGGTGATGCCGAACTGGGGACGCGGCGCGTACGCGGGGCCGGAGGCCGCGCACGGAGGCGGGACCGAGACCGGGCCGGAGTGCGGGCCGGGGAGCGGGCCGGGGAGCGGGCGACACCCCGTCACCGTTCACGCCCGCCCGGTCCGCCCAGGGGTTCGGCGCGGCACTCGTCGCTCCCGCCGCCAGGGCGGTGCTCCGCGGCCCCTTCCCCGAACCGGCGGCGTACGGCGGGGCGATGGCGACCCGGGGCGGGCTCTCCGTCCTCGGCGCCACGACGGGAAACCCGCTCTCGTGCGGCCTGCTGCCCGGCCTGCTCCTGCTCCCGGCCGCCGCCGCCTCCTTCGCCGGGGCCGCGGCGCCGGCCAACGACGGCGTACCGCCGCACCGGCCGGGGCTCGCGGGCGGCGTCCTCGACACGGCGATGGAGCTGCGGCCCACGGTCCTCTTCGCCGCCCTCCTCACGCTCGGCGGCGACGCCTCGTCGCCTGCCGCGACGGCCGTCGGCTTCGCCGCCCTGGCCGCGCTCACCACCCGGGTCAAGTAACCACACGAAGTGATCGCGCTTCATCGCAGAGGGAGTCGGCACCACATGTCCGCACGCTTCACGCACAAGACCGTCCTCGTCACCGGCGCCGGAAGCGGTCTCGGCCGGGCCGTCGCGCTCGCCTTCGCCGCCGAGGGCGCGCAGGTGGTCGTCTCGGGGCGGGGCGCCACCGCCCTCGACGAGACGGTGTCCCTGATCGAGGCCGCCGGCGGCACCGCCGCCGCCGTGGTCGCCGACGTGTCCCGCGCGGAGGACACCCGGCGGCTCGTCCGGCGCACGGTCGAACTCTTCGGCGGCCTCGACGTCGCCGTGAACAACGCGGGGGTCTTCCGGGGCGGCCACTCCGCCGCCGACTTCCCGCTGGAGGACTGGCAGACGCTCCTGGACATCAACGTCACGGGCGTCCTGCACTCCCTGCAGGCCGAGATCGGCCACATGCGGGCGCACGGCGGCGGCGCGATCGTCAACATCTCGTCCAACCTGGGACCGCACGTCCGCGTCCCCGGCGTCTTCGGCTACCAGGTCTCCAAGGCCGCCGTCTCCGCGATCACCCGGGCCGCCGCGCGGGACCACATCGCCGACGGGGTCCGGATCAACGCGGTCAGCCCCGGCGCGTCGGATTCGACGATGTCGCTGCTGCCCGGTGAGACCGAGGCCGAGCGGGAGGTGCGGATGAAGGAGCAGTCACCGCTCGGCCGGATCTCGACGGCCTCCGAGATCGCGGCGGCCGTGCTCTACCTCGCCTCGGACGACGCCGGATCGGCCGTCGGTACGGACCTCGTGATCGACGGAGGCGTCTCGGCGTGACCGGTCAGCCGTGACCGGTCGATGGGCTCAGCCCTGGACGGCGGCGGGGTCCATCCACATGACCTCCCAGTGGTGGCCGTCCGGGTCGGTGAAGGAGCGGCCGTACATGGTGCCGTAGTCCAGGGGCTCCTTCGCCGCCGATCCGCCGGCGGCGAGGGCCCCGTCCGCCAGCTCGTCGACCTTCTCGCGGCTCTCGGCGCTCAGCGCGATCAGCACCTCGGTCGTCTTCGTCGCGTCGGCGATCTCCTTGCCCGGCTTGGTGAACTCCTTGAACTTCGCCTCGGTCAGCAACATCGCGAAGATCGTGTCGCTGATGACCAGACACGCGCCGGCGTCGTCGGAGAACTGCGGGTTGAAGGAGTAGCCGAGCTTGCCCCAGAAGGTCTTCGAGGTCTCGAGGTCCTTCACGGGCAGGTTCACGAAGATCATCTGGTTCATCGGGGTCTCTCTCTTCCGTCTCGTGCGTACCGGCCGTATCGGCGCTTACGAGAGTTAAGACGGGGCGCCGTCCGGAAACTCATCGCCGCGCCGGAGTCTTTTTTCGAAGGACCTCCCGGACGCCGGGCGGCCGGGTGGGCCGGATCCGGCTAGCGTCGAACCATGAGCCCCGCAGGCAAGAGGATCATCGAGAAGCTCTCGGACGAGGCGCTCGCCGACGCGACCGGCAAGGGCTGGGCCGACTGGTTCGCCCTGCTCGACGCCTGGGGTGCGACGGGCCGCGGCCACACCGAGATCGCCCGGCATCTGGTCGAGGCCGAGAGCGTGAGCGGCTGGCACGCACAGTCGATCACCGTCGGCTACGAGCAGGAGCGCGGCATGCGCGAGGTCGGCCAGTCCTCCGCCGGCGACTGGCAGCTGAGCGCGAGCAAGACGGTGAACGCCCCGGCCGCCCGCTGCACGGCCGCCTTCGCCGACGAGGAGCTGCGCCGCCGCTGGCTCCCGGAAGGAGAGCTGGAGGTACGCGCCCACCGGCCGGGGAAGTCTCTGACGGCGGACTGGGACGGCGGGGCGAGCCGGATCGCGGTCTACCTGACACCGAAGGAAGCGGGCAGGACCCAGGTCGGCCTCGGCCACACCAGACTCCCGGACGCGGACGCGGTCGCGGCGTACAAGGAGTTCTGGCGCGAGCGGCTCGCCGCCCTCAAGGCGCTGCTCGAGTCGGGCGAGTCCCCCGGCTGAGGGTCCTGCTCGGGGCTGGGCTCACGAGCTCACCACAAAGGCTCGGCCGACCCGGTCGCGCTGCCGGCTCAGCGGTTGATGGAGAACACCACCCTGACGCCGTTCGTGGAGTTGATCCTCTCGTTGAGTCCCCAGATCCGGCCGGTGGACGGCGCGTACCCGAGGTTCTGCGTGTAGACCGGAGAGGTCGTCAGGACGTGCGGCGCCGCGTCGGGACGTGCCTTGTGGATGCAGGAGAAGGGTGCGCCGGCCGGGTCTCCCGAGCCTCCGCCGACCCCCGAGGGGCAGTCGCCCGCGAGGTAGTAGTCGGTGCCGTCGGTCGCCGCGCCCTGCATGCCCCAGATCGGGGAGGAGTATCCGACGGTCGCGTGCCCGTAGGGCAGGGCCGAGTTGGCGTCGAGCGCCCAGCGGATGACCCGGCCGCCCGCCGCGCCCCGCTTGAACTCGGCCGAGACCAGTCCGTCCTGACCGGAACGGTCGAGGCTGAGGGAGTTGAGGCAGGGGCGGTCGCCGGTGGTGGTCGAGCAGGCGCCGCCGTCGCTGGTGGTGACGTACTCGCCGATCATCGGCAGGGCGTAGTTGCTCCAGCGGGCCGAGGACGTGGTGCCGGAGATGCCGACCGCCTCGGTGCTGGAGTTGACCTTCCAGATGTGCCGGAGGTCGTAGACCTGGAGCCAGCGCCCGTTGGCGACGAAGACCCGGTTGCCGTACCAGACCACGCCGTCCGCATGGCTGCTGACGCGCGTGAAACTGCCCTTGCCGTTCGCGTCGACGGTCGGCTTGACCAGCAGCAGGTGGTTGTAGCGGATCTGCCCGCCCTCGGCGTTGACGAGGCTGACCCGGGCGAACTCGTTGGGCACGGGGCTGGGGCCCTGCATTCCCCGGCTGAAGTGCCAGGAGGCGAGGAAGGCCGTGCGCCCGTCCACCTTGCCGTCGGGCTGGGCGTCGTACGAGCCGGTGATGCCCTGCGGAGTCCAGCCGCCCGTGTCCGTCCACGAGTTGGAGGTGTCGTCGCCCTTGTCCCAGCAGAAGCCGGCGGGGCTGAGACCGGTGGCCAGCCCGGTCGTGTGGCACAGGTTGTTGATGCCGGTGCGGCCGCCGGAGGTGAGGACCTGGGTGGAGTTCTGGACGGTGACGGCCCCCTGGGCCTCGACGGCCGTGATGGCCTTGTCGTTGTCGGCGAAGGTGGTGCCGGCATAGAGCTTGAATTCCGATACGGCGGCCGGGTCTAGCTGCCCGAAGGGCATCGCCGCCTGCGCCTCGCCCGCTCCCGCCCCGACGACCGCGAGGCTGCCGGCGAGGGTGGCGAGCGCGGAGCCGAGGACGGCCATCCGAACCCGCCAGCTTGTGTGTCGTGTCTGTGTCATGGCAGCAGCCTAGGCGCGGCGTCCCGAGCGCATCTCCCCAGGCCGTGGCGGGAGGAAGGACAGGGGGTGTCTCCGCGGTCGTGCCCCGACCGCGACCCGACGCTTCCCCTTCATCGGATGTTGCTGCACAGTCAACTCCGTACTTCTAGGTTCCGGAAGCGCGCGACCCCGCCGCCGACCGGTGCGGTGGGGCGGTCACCACCACCCCCTCTGGAGTGAGACGTGGAGCGACGCAGTTTCCTGCGCGGAGCTGTCATCGGTACGTCGGCCGCCGCCTTCGGCGGCACCCTGATGCGCGGGGCCGCCTACGCGGCGCCCGCCCAGCCCGGCGCGGGTCCCTACGGGGCCCTCGGCACCGCCGACGCCAACGGCATCCTGCTGCCGAGCGGATTCAGCAGCCGGGTCATCGCCCGGTCCGGCCAGAAGGTCGGCAGCACCTCGTACACCTGGCACAACGCACCCGACGGCGGCGCCTGCTTCACCGACGGCACCGGTTGGATCTACGTCTCCAACTCGGAGATCAACCCCGGCGGCGGCGCGAGCGCGGTGAAGTTCAGCTCGACCGGCGCCATCACCGGCGCGTACCGCATCCTCTCCAACACCCGCACCAACTGCGCGGGCGGCAAGACGCCGTGGAACACCTGGCTCTCCTGCGAGGAGGTCAGCCTCGGCTACGTCTACGAGACCGACCCGTACGGCGTGAACGCGGCCGTCCGCCGTGACGCCATGGGCAGGTTCAAGCACGAGGCCGCCGCCGCCGACCCCGTCCGCAAGGTGATCTACCTGACCGAGGACGAGACCAACGGCTGCCTCTACCGGTTCGTCCCCACCACCTGGGGCAACCTCTCCTCCGGCACGCTCCAGGTCCTGCGGGCCGGCACCGCGACCTCCGGCTCCTTCACCTGGGCCACCGTGCCGGACCCGGACGGCTCCCCGACGTACACCCGCGACCAGGTCTCGGGTGCCAAGCGGTTCAGCGGCGGCGAGGGCTGTCACTACGCCAACGACACCGTCTGGTTCACCACCAAGGGCGACAACCGCCTCTGGCAGCTCAACCTCCTCGACAACACCTACGAGCTGGCCTACGACGACTCGCTCGTGGTCGGCGGCGGCGCGCCGCTGACCGGTGTCGACAACGTCACCGGCTCCTCCTCGGGCGACCTGTTCGTCGCCGAGGACGGCGGCAACATGGAGATCTGCGTCATCACGCCGGACGACGTCGTCGCGCCGTTCCTCCGGATCAGCGGCCAGTCCGGTTCCGAGATCTGCGGACCGGCCTTCTCTCCCGACGGCCGCCGGCTGTACTTCTCCAGCCAGCGGGGCACGACCGGCAGCTCCTCGGGCGGCATCACCTATGAGGTGACGGGTCCGTTCCGCGCGTAGAGACGCTCCACCCGGGCCCGTGAGTGCCCCGCGACCCCTTGGGCGCCGCCGAGCAGGGCGGCACCCAAGGGCGTCAGTGTGTGCAGGACCGCGTTGCCGTGCCGCAGCGTGGCGACGAGTCCCGCCTCGCGCAGGACTCCCGCGTGCTGGCTGGCCGAGGCGAGCGACACCCCGGCCCTGCGGGCCAGTTCGCTGGTGGTGCCGCCGTCGCCGATGGCGTGCAGGACAGCCGAGCGCGTGTTGCCGACGAGCTTGGCGAGGGAGGACCCGCCCGGCTCGTGGACGGTCGGCGCCTCGCAATGGGTGGTCGGGTAGACGAGGACGGGCGGCAGCGTGGGGTCGCGCAGGACGACCGGGGCGCCGCGGCAGAAGTACGAGGGCTGGAGCAGCAGCCCCCTGCCGTCGAGGTGGAGGTCGCGGTCGACGGGATAGTCGGCCTCCAGGACGGGGGCGCGCCAGCGCAGCATCGGCGGCAGGGAGGCGAGGAGTTCGTCCGCGCCACCGTCGAGCAGTGCCCGGCCGCGCAGCGCCCGCTCGGCCTCGACCCGGGCCCGGATGTGGGGCCAGTACGGCTCGATGGCGGCCCGGTGGTAGCTGCGCAGGGCCCCGAGGAGCCGGCTGAACGGTTCCGCGCCGCCCTCGGCGAGCACGCGCAGCGAGTGGGGCACCGTGCGGCCGCCGGCCCGGTGGGCGCCCAGCAGCGCCAGCTCCCTGCGGAGCCGGGCCTGCGGGGTCGCGCGGACCGCCTCCAGTCCCTCGTCGAGGCCTTGGAGCCCCTCCGCGGGGGTCAGGAAGTCCGGGAAATAGCCGCGGCTGGGGACCAGGGCGGCAAGCAGCCGGGTCTCACCGTTGAGCCGTGTGCGGGCCTCCGAGCGCCATTCTCCGTAGACGACCGACCCGCGCCGGTCCCTTAAGCGATGAAAACTGAGAATCGTTTCCCACAGAACGTCGGGCCGGGCGGCCATCCGGACCCCGGCCAAGTCGTTTGCGGTGAAATGAATCCGCAGCATTGAACCCCCACCTGTGCACTCGCAACCACCCCCGTCAACGAGTATGCACACCATCACAGGACGTTACCAGGGTGTTTCAGCCACACTTGAAAAGCATCGCGGGGAACCGGCCGGAACCGAAAAGCTGTGCGTGTCGGGCAGGAAACCTTCAGGACCGAGGTGACGTGGCGAAGACCGTGGGGGGCTTTGCGCGTCCGGCGGCGGTCGGCGAGGGTTGCGGCTCACTTGCCCGGCATGGGTAATGGGCGCGGTCACCGGGTGGGGATCCGGGGGCCGCGCCCGTCCCGTTCTTTGCTAGATGAATCGTGGAAAGTTCAACGCGGAAAGTTCAACGGCCAATAATTCGAGCGGCCGTGATTGAACATGAACTCACATTTGAGCAACATCACGGGGCGGACGAAATACGACGGGGCGGACACCTCCGCACAAGGTGTCCGCCCCGTCTCTCTTGCGCCCGGATCCGCCGCCCGCCGGTGAGGGTTGGGTTGACCGACGGCGGATCCGGTGATCTTTGCTACTGAACGCTGGTTCAGCGGCGGTCACCACCGCCCCGACCGCTGGTTCAGCGGCTGTCGCTGCCGCTCGACTCGGCCGCCGCGCGGCCCGCCTCCAGACGCGCCACCGGGATCCGGAACGGCGAGCAGGAGACGTAGTCCAGGCCGACCTCGTGGAAGAAGTGCACCGACTCGGGGTCGCCGCCGTGCTCGCCGCAGACGCCGAGCTTGATGTCCGGGCGGGTGGCCCGGCCGGCCTCGACGGCGCTGCGGACCAGCGCGCCGACGCCGTCCTTGTCGATGGTCTCGAACGGGGAGACCCCGAAGATGCCCTTCTCCAGGTACGCGGTGAAGAACGAGGCCTCCACGTCGTCGCGGGAGAAGCCCCACACCGTCTGGGTGAGGTCGTTGGTGCCGAAGGAGAAGAACTCGGCGGCCTCGGCGATCTGACCGGCGGTCACGGCGGCACGCGGCAGCTCGATCATGGTGCCGAGCGCGAGCTTCAGCTCCACGCCGGTCTTCGCCTGGACCTCGGCGATGACCTGCTCGGCCTCGTCGCGGACGAGCTCCAGCTCCTGGACGGTGCCGACGAGCGGGATCATGATCTCGGCGCGCGGGTCGCCCTTCGCCTCGATGCGCTGGGCCGCGGCCTCGGCGATCGCGCGGACCTGCATGGTGAACAGGCCGGGGATGACCAGGCCCAGGCGGACACCGCGCAGACCCAGCATCGGGTTCTGCTCGTGCAGCCGGTGCACGGCCTGGAGCAGCCGCAGCTCGTTCTCGTGCGGCTCCTTGCGGGCCTCGGCGAGAGCGACGCGTACCGACAGCTCGGTGATGTCGGGCAGGAACTCGTGCAGCGGCGGGTCGAGGAGCCGGACCGTGACGGGCAGGCCGTCCATGGCCTCGAACAGCTCGACGAAGTCCTTCTGCTGCAGCGGGAGCAGGGCCGCCAGGGCCTCCTCGCGCTCCTCGTCGGTGTCGGCGAGGATCAGCTTCTCGACCATCTCGCGGCGCTCGCCGAGGAACATGTGCTCGGTGCGGCACAGGCCGATGCCCTGGGCGCCGAAGCGGCGGGCGCGCAGCGCGTCCTCGGCGTTGTCCGCGTTGGCGCGGACCCGCAGCCGGCGGACGCGGTCCGCGTAGGCCATGATCCGGTGGACGGCGCCGACCAGCTCGTCGGCGTCGTCGGCGCCGGCGTGCATCCGGCCCTCGAAGTACTCGACGACCGGGGACGGCACGACGGGGACCTCACCGAGGTACACCTTGCCGGTGGAGCCGTCGATGGAGACGACGTCGCCCTCCTCGACGACCACGCCGGAGGCGGTGGTCATCCGGCGGCGCTTGGTGTCGACCTCGAGCTCCTCGGCGCCGCAGACACAGGTCTTGCCCATGCCGCGGGCGACGACGGCGGCGTGCGAGGTCTTGCCGCCGCGCGAGGTCAGGATGCCCTCGGCGGCGATCATGCCGTCCAGGTCGTCCGGGTTGGTCTCACGGCGGATCAGGATGACCTTCTCGCCGGAGCGCGACCACTTGACGGCCGTGTACGAGTCGAAGACCGCCTTGCCGACCGCGGCGCCCGGGGAGGCGGCGATGCCGCGCCCGATCTGCTCGACCTTGGCGTCCTCGTCGAACTTGGGGAACATCAGCTGCGCGAGCTGGGCGCCGTTGACGCGCTGGAGCGCCTCGGCCTCGTCGATCAGGCCCTGGTCCACGAGCTGCGTGGCGATGCGGAACGCGGCACCGGCGGTGCGCTTGCCGACACGGGTCTGCAGCATCCACAGCTGGCCGCGCTCGATCGTGAACTCGATGTCGCAGAGGTCCTTGTAGTGGACCTCCAGCGTCTCCATGATCTGCATCAGCTGGTCGTACGACGCCTTGTCGATCGACTCCAGCTCGGCGAGCGGCACGGTGTTGCGGATACCCGCGACGACGTCCTCGCCCTGCGCGTTCTGCAGGTAGTCGCCGTAGACGCCCTGGTGGCCGGAGGCGGGGTCGCGGGTGAAGGCGACGCCGGTGCCGGAGTCCGGGCCGAGGTTGCCGAAGACCATGGAGCAGACGTTGACCGCGGTGCCCAGGTCGTGCGGGATGCGCTCCTGGCGACGGTAGAGCTTGGCGCGGTCGGTGTTCCAGGAGTTGAAGACCGCCTCGATGGCCAGGTCCATCTGCTCGCGCGGGTCCTGCGGGAAGTCGCGGCCGGCCTGGGCCTTCACGATCTTCTTGAAGTGCTTGACGAGCTTCTTGAGGTCGGCGGCGTCGAGGTCGGTGTCGACGGTGACCTTCTTGGCGGCCTTGGCCTCTTCGAGGGCCTCCTCGAAGAGCTCGCCGTCGACGCCGAGGACGGTCTTGCCGAACATCTGGATGAGGCGGCGGTACGAGTCCCAGGCGAAGCGCTCGTCGCCGGCCTGGGCGGCGAGACCGGTGACCGACTCGTCGGAGAGGCCGATGTTCAGCACCGTGTCCATCATGCCGGGCATGGAGAACTTGGCACCGGAGCGGACCGAGACGAGCAGCGGGTTGTCGGCCTGGCCGAGCTTCTTGCCCATCTTCTGCTCGAGCGCGTCGAGGTGCGCGGTGACCTCGTCGCGGAGCTCGACCGGCTCGGAGCCGCTCTCGAGGTAGACCTTGCACGCCTCGGTGGTGATCGTGAACCCGGGAGGAACCGGCAGGCCGAGGTTGGTCATCTCGGCCAGGTTCGCGCCCTTGCCACCGAGCAGGTCCTTCAGGTCCCTGTTGCCCTCGGTGAAGTCGTACACGAACTTCTGATCTTTGTTTTCCGACACGGGTCTCGACTCCTCGAGGCTCGGTGGCTGCCCTGACGGCGAGGAACATACCCAGATCGAAGGCTTCTGGGGAGGTACGCCTACCCGTCATCCGGGCTTAACCACCCGTCCGCCAGCAGATCGAAAGTAACTGATTAGTAGCTTCCGTTTTCATGCTCCGAAGGCCGCTTGACTGAAAGCTGGGAATTGTCGCTCAGATGAGCGACAGTCGCGGCATCTGCGTTCAAGACTTGAACGCAAGAAGGGTGGCACCCGTGCCACCCTTCCAGTAGTCCAACACCGCGAAATATGCTCATCTGAGCGGCACCCTCATCAAGGGTGGCGAGGATCACGCCGTCGAAACGGCTGGATTCCCACGATCCGGACGAGATCGTCCATGGTCATCCAGGTGTCAGCCGTGGTCAGCCGCCGGAAGTGTCCAGCTCCGCGTCCTCGCCGACGCCCGCGCAGTCGTACGGGTCCTTGAGCCATCCGTCCGGCAGGACGACCCGATTGTTGCCCGATGTGCGGCCCCGCGGGCCGTCCGCGCCCACCGGCCACGGCTGGTCCAGGTCCAGTTCGCTCAATTGAGCGCTCAATTCGTCCAGGGACGAGGTGATCGCCAGCTTCTTGCGCATCTCGGAGCCGACCGAGAAGCCCTTCAGGTACCAGGCGACGTGCTTGCGGAAGTCGATGACACCGCGGGACTCGTCGCCGAGCCACTCACCGAGCAGCCGCGCATGCCGCACCATCGCGTCCGCGACCTCGCGCAGCGGCGGCTGGGCATAGGCGCCCGTACCCTCGAAGCCCGCCACCAGGTCACTGAAGAGCCACGGCCGGCCGAGGCAGCCGCGCCCGACGACGACACCGTCGCAGCCGGTCTCCCGCATCATCCGCAGCGCGTCGTCCGCCGACCAGATGTCCCCGTTGCCCAGCACGGGGATCTCCGGCACGTGCTCCTTGAGGCGCGCGATGGCGTCCCAGTCGGCCGTACCGCCGTAGTGCTGCGCCGCCGTCCGCCCGTGCAGGGCGATGGCCGTGACGCCCTCCTCGACCGCGATCCGCCCCGCGTCCAGATACGTGATGTGGTCGTCGTCGATGCCCTTGCGCATCTTCATGGTGACCGGCAGGTCGCCCGCGTTCGTCACGGCCTCGTGCAGGATCGCCCGCAGCAGCGGCCGCTTGTACGGGAGGGCCGAGCCGCCTCCCTTGCGCGTCACCTTGGGCACCGGACAGCCGAAGTTCAGGTCGATGTGGTCCGCGAGATCCTCGTCGACGATCATCCGCACGGCCTTGCCGACCGTCACCGGGTCGACCCCGTACAGCTGGATCGACCGGGGCCGCTCGCTCTCGTCGAAGCGGATGAGCTGCATGGTCTTCTCGTTGCGCTCGACCAGCGCCCTCGTCGTGATCATCTCGCTCACGAACAGACCCTTACCGCCGCTGTACTCGCGGCAGAGGGTGCGGAAGGGGGCGTTGGTGATGCCGGCCATCGGCGCGAGCACCACGGGCGGCTGCACGATGTGCGGCCCGATGGAGAGAGGGGAGAACGCGGTCATCCCTACATTGTCGCGCACGACGAAGGTCATTAGTTAGCCGTACTATCCGCGTATGCCCGAGCTCACACACCGGCGGCGGCTTCTGGTCCTCGGGATCTGCTGCATGAGCCTGCTGATCGTCAGCCTGGACAACACGGCGCTCAACGTGGCGCTGCCGTCGATGCAGCGGGAGCTGCGCGGGGGCGTCACCGGGATGCAGTGGACCATCGACGCGTACACCCTGGTCCTCGCCTCGCTGCTGATGCTCGCGGGCTCCACGGCGGACCGGATCGGCCGCCGGAAGGTCTTCCTGACCGGCCTCGTCGTCTTCGCCCTCGGCTCGCTGCTCTGCTCCCTCGCGCCGAACCAGGAGGCGCTGATCGCCTTCCGGGCGGTCCAGGCGGTGGGCGGCTCGATGCTGAACCCGGTCGCCATGTCGATCATCACCAACACCTTCACCGCACCGGCCGCCCGCGCCCGCGCGATCGGCGTCTGGGGCGGCGTCGTCGGCGTCTCCATGGCGGCGGGTCCGGTGGTGGGCGGGGTACTGGTGCAGACGGTCGGATGGCGGGCGATCTTCTGGGTGAACCTCCCGGTGGCGCTCGTCGCGCTTCTGCTGACCCTCCGGTACGTCCCCGAGTCCCGCGCTCCCCGCGCCCGGCGCCTCGATCCGGTCGGCCAGCTGCTGGTCATGACGCTCCTCGGTTCGCTCACGTACGCGATCATCGAATCCAGCCCGCTCTTCGCCGGGCTCGCGGCGGCGGCGCTCACCGGGCTGCTCCTGTACGAACCCAGGCGCCGCGATCCCCTGATCGACCTGCGCTTCTTCCGGAGCGCTCCGTTCAGCGGCGCCACGATCATCGCGATCTGCGCGTTCTCCGCGCTCGGCGGCTTCCTCTTCCTCAACACGCTGTACCTCCAGGACGTACGCGGCCTCTCCGCCCTGCAGGCCGGGCTCCACATGCTCCCGATGGCGGCGATGACGCTCGTCTTCGCCCCGCTCTCCGGGCGGCTCGTGGGGGCACGCGGGCCGCGCCCGTCGCTGCTGATCGCGGGGACGGCCATGGCGGCGGGCGCGCTGCTCTTCGCCGCCTTCGAGGCGGAGACGAGTGATCCGCTGCTCTTCACCGGGTACGTGGTGTTCGGCCTCGGCTTCGGCATGGTGAACGCGCCGATCACCGACACCGCCGTCGCCGGTATGCCCCGCGCCCAGGCGGGGGTGGCGGCGGCCGTCGCCTCCACCAGCCGGCAGATCGGTCAGACGCTCGGCGTCGCGGTGGTGGGCGCCGTCCTGGCGGCGGGGGTGGGCTCGGTCTCGCACACGGACGGCTTCGTCGAGGCGAGCAGGCCGGGGTACTGGACCATCACCGCCTGCGGACTCTGCGTCCTGCTGGTCGGGGCCGTGACGAGCGGCGCGTGGGCGCGCGCCACGGCGGAGCGGACGGCGCGACGGCTGGAGGCGGAGGGGGTCAGGCCGGCGGGGAGCAGCGTGGCTTCCTAGGTCGCCCAGGGGTCGGTCCCAGGAGTGCGCGGTTCCCAGACGCTACGGGCTCTTGGGCGAGGGCTGGGCAGAGGCGGGGGCGGGCGCCGGTTCCTGGAGGACCGGCTCCTCCAGGGCCAGCGCGTGGAGGCGTTCGAGGCCCGCGCGGGACTCCTCGTCCATCGGTACGTATTGACGAGGCGCGGGCCGCTGGACGGCCCGAGCCACAGGTTGGTGTGCTCCAGGTGGAGCGGGCCGACACGGGCGTTACGGATGATCTTCGTCCGGCCGCCCTGCGCCACCACCTCGTGCCGCGCCCAGATCTCCCGGAACTCCGGCGAGGCCGCCTCCAGGCGGTGCAACAGCGCCTTCCACGCCGGCTCCGCGAGGTGCTCCGCCATCGAGGCGCGGAACTTGCCGGCCATCGCGCGCGTGACGTCCGGCAGCTCGGCGACCGCCGCCCGCCACTCGGGGTGGGTGAAGGCGAGCCAGATGCAGTTGCGCTCCTCACGGGGCAGCGCGTCGAGGTCGCAGAGCAGCCGCCCGTACGTGCGGTTGTACGCGAGGATGTCGTACCGGCTGTTCTGGACGCAGGCGGGCAGCGGTTCCAGCCGGTCGAGCATCTGGCGCAGGGCGGGCGTGACGGTCGGGCAGGGCGTACCGGGGGCCGGGTCGACGGCACCGGCGAGGGCGAACAGATGGGTGCGTTCGGTCGCGTCGAGCAGCAGGGCGCGGGCGAGGGCGTCCAAGACCTGCGGGGAGACCTGGATGTCCCGTGCCTGCTCCAGCCAGGTGTACCAGGTGACACCGACAGCGGAGAGGTGGGCGACCTCCTCGCGGCGCAGGCCCGGGGTCCGGCGGCGTCGGCCGCGGGGCAGGCCGACCTGCTCGGGGGTGATGCGCTCGCGGCGGCTACGGAGGAACTGCGCCAGCTCGTGCCGCCGGACGTCGCTCTCCGAGTCGGTCTCCGTACGGCTCTCCGTACCTGTCTTCACCGCCATGGTCGTCATGCTCCCAGCGTGCCCGGGCGCTCAGCCCGTTTCCAGGTACTCCTGGTACCAGGATGAAGACACTCTGGTACCAGGCTGAGAAGAGGGCGATCGTCGCCTGAGTGAGTACTACAGCCTCCTCCCCCTCCGTCCGCGGGACCGGTGCCGTCGTCGACCACCCGGCCACGTCCCCGGCTCCGGCTTCCGCTCCGGCCCCCGGCCTCGGCTCCCTCGGCCTGTTCACCGTGCTCCTCGGCGCCGCGCTGCCGCTGATCGACTTCTTCATCGTCAATGTCGCCCTGCCGACGATCGGCCACGACCTGGCCGCCGGTCCGGCGATGCTGGAGCTGGTCGTCGCCGGGTACGGCCTCGCGTACGCCGTCCTGCTCGTCCTCGGCGGGCGGCTCGGCGACCTGTACGGCCGCAGGCGGCTCTTCCTGGTCGGCATGGCCGCCTTCGGCCTGACGTCGCTGGCCTGCGGCCTGGCGCCGGACGCCTGGACGCTGGTCGGAGCCCGCGTGGCACAGGGTGCCTCGGCCGCGCTGATGCTGCCCCAGGTCCTCGCGACCATTCACTCCTCGACGGCCGGCGCGCGCCGCGCGAAGGCACTGAGCCTGTACGGAGCGACCGCCGGCCTCTCCATGGTCGCCGGGCAGATCCTGGGCGGATTGCTCGTCGCGGTCGATCTCGCCGGCACCGGCTGGCGGGCGATCTTCCTGGTCAACGTGCCCGTGGCGATGGCCGGGCTGCTGCTCGCCGTCCGCACGGTCCCGGAGACTCGGTCGGAGCGCCCGGCGCCGGTGGACGTCCCGGGCACACTGCTCCTCGGCCTCACGCTCCTCACCCTCCTCGCGCCGCTGACCGAGGGGCGGGCCACGGGCTGGCCGCTGTGGACCTGGCTCGCGCTGGGGGCCTTTCCGTTCGCCGCGGGAGCGTTCTGGCGGGTGGAGCTGCGCGCGGACCGGCGGGGCCGTACACCGCTGGTGCCGCCGAGCCTGCTCGGCCTGGTCTCGCTGCGCCGGGGGCTGGCCCTGGTGCTGCCGTTCTCGATCGGTTTCGGCGGCTTCATGTTCGTGATCGCGGTGGCGCTCCAGCAGGGCCTGGGGATGACCGCTGTGGTCTCGGGCCTGGCGCTGGTCCCGATGGCGGTCGCCTTCTTCGGGGCCTCGCTGGCCGGCCCGCGCCTGGTGCGACGCTGGGGGACCCGGGTCGTGACGGCGGGGGGCCTCCTGCAGGCCGTGGGCCTGGTCCTGCTGGCACTGACGGTCTGGCGCTCCTGGCCGGACCTCACGGCCTGGAGCCTGCTGCCCGGCATGGCCGTCGCGGGTCTCGGCCAGGGCCTCCAGCTTCCGATCCTCTTCCGCGTCGTGCTCTCGGAGATTCCCGCGGACCGGGCCGGGGTGGGCAGCGGCGTCATGGTGACCGCCCAGCAGTCGGCCCTCGCCCTGGGCGTGGCGACGCTCGGCTCCCTCTTCCTGTCGCTGGCGGCGACCGGCTCGATGGCCACCGCCCTCACCACGACGCTCCTGGTGCAGCTGGCGGCGGTGCTCCTGACGATCTTCCTGAGCCTGCGGCTGCCGCGCACGGTCGGTTAGGAACTCCCAGGGGCACGCGTCGGGCCCGGGTCACGGACGTGACCCGGGCCCGACGCATCTGTGATGCCGGTGGCTACTCCTGGCCGCCCGCGGCGGCCTCGGGGGCCTCCGTGGCGCCGCCGGCCTCGCCGGTCTCGGCGCCTTCGGCGCTCTCCGTGCCGGCCGCGCGCTCGCGCATCTTCCTCAGCAGCTCCTGCTTCTGGTCGAGGCCGGCCTTGCGGTCGGCGTTGCTGCTCTGCACGGCACCCTGCTGGTCGGCGCGGGACAGCTTCTTGCGCTGTCCGCCGACGCCGAGAAGGTTGTTGCGGCCCTTGGCCATGGGGTTCTCCCATCAGTGAGAAATGCGGTGGTCAGTCGGCTGGCGCTGCGCGGGGGTCGAACCCGCGGCGCTCTCACTCGTAGATCTGGAAGAACGAAGACATGGGGCAGACGCTACCCCGCCCCCGGCCCTCGGTCACACCATTTTGGGAGCACACGGTCGACTGAATGACAAAGATTGAAATCTGTCAGCCGTCATGCCATGGTTGTCAGGCGGGGCCTCCGATCCCTTCGGAGTCGTTTCGCGTTGTTTCGAGTCGTTTCGAGTCCTCCATGTCCTTCCGCGTCCTTCCGAGGAGACACCCATGACCTCCGTCCCCACCCGCTCCCTCGGCACCACCGGCCCCCAGGTCTCCGCCCTCGGCCTCGGCTGCATGGGCATGTCCGCGCTGTACGGCGAGAGCGACCGCGCCGAGTCGGTGTCGACGATCCACGCGGCGCTCGACGCCGGCGTGACGCTCCTCGACACCGGCGACTTCTACGGAATGGGGCACAACGAACTGCTGATCAACGAGGCGCTGCGCACGGCCCCCGCCGCCGCCCGCGAGCAGGCCCTGACCAGCGTGAAGTTCGGCGCCCTGCGCACGGTCGAGGGCGGCTTCACCGGCTATGACGGCCGGCCCGCCGCGGTGAAGAACTTCGCGGCGTACTCACTCCAGCGCCTCGGCACGGACCACATCGACATCTACCGGATCGCCCGCGTCGACCCCGACGTGCCGATCGAGGAGACCGTCGGCGCGATCGCCGAGCTGGTCGAGGCCGGGCACGTCCGCCACATCGGCCTCTCCGAGGTGGGCGCGGACACCCTGCGCCGGGCGGCGGCGGTCGCCCCGATCGCCGACCTCCAGATCGAGTACTCCCTCATATCCCGGGGCATCGAGGAGAAGATCCTTCCCGCCGCCCGCGAGCTGGGTATCGGCGTCACGGCGTACGGCGTGCTGTCCCGGGGCCTGATCAGCGGCCACTTCACCCGGGACCGCGAGCTGGCCCCGGGCGACTTCCGGGGGATGAGCCCGCGCTTCCAGGGCGACAACCTCCACCGGAACCTTGACCTGGTGGACCGGCTGCGGGCCGTCGCCGACGTCAAGGGCGCGTCGGTCGCGCAGATCGCCATCGCCTGGGTGCTCGGCCAGGGCTCCCGGCACGACGTGGACATCGTCCCGCTGATCGGCGCCCGTCGCCGCGACCGGCTCGCAGAAGCGCTCGGGGCCCTGGACGTGACGCTGGACGCGGCCGACCTGGCCGCGATCGAGAGGGCCGTTCCGGCGGGGGCGGCGGCCGGCGAGCGGTACCCGGCGGCGCAGATAGCCCACCTGGACAGCGAGCACTGACCCCGTCGAACGCACCCGCCCACCGTCCCGCCGTGCGGCTGACAGGTACTGTCATCCCATGCCCGCCGAGACCCTGACCGCAGAGCGCATCCTCGAGGCCACCGAGGAGGTGCTGCGGCGCTACGGCCCGGCGAAGGCGACAGTCGTGGACGTGGCCCGGGTGCTCGGCGTCAGCCACGGCAGCGTCTACCGCCACTTCCGCACGAAGGCGGCGCTGCGCGAGGCGGTCACCCACCGCTGGCTGACCCGCGCCGAGGTCGCCCTCGCCGAGCTGGTCGAGACCTCGGACCGGCCGGCGGCGGAGAAGCTGCGCTCCTGGTTCGCCGGTCTCTTCGAGGCCAAGCGGCACAAGGCGGGCGACGACCCCGAACTCTTCGCCACGTACGGCGTGCTGATCGACGAGAGCAGCGGTGTGGTGGAGCAGCACATCGACGTGCTGATCGGTCAGGTCCGCGTGATCGTCGAGGAGGGCGTGCGCGGCGGCGAGTTCACCGCCGCCGACCCCGGCGCCACCGCCCGCGCCCTCTTCGACGCGACCTGCCGCTTCCACGACCCGGCCTACGCCCCCGAGTGGCGACTGCCCACGATCCAGGCGGAGTTCGACGCGGTGATGGACCTCCTGCTGCGCGGCCTGCGCGCGTAGGCCCGAGTCCCCCCGACGACGGAAAGCCCCCGGCTGCTCCAAGGAGCCGGGGGCTTTCGCGTACTACGGGTCGGACCGTCAGCAGCCGAGCAGGCGGCTGCCCAGGTAGCCCTGGATCTGGTCGAGGGAGACGCGCTCCTGCTTCATGGTGTCGCGCTCGCGCACGGTCACCGCGTTGTCGTCCAGGGTGTCGAAGTCGACGGTGACGCAGAACGGCGTACCGATCTCGTCCTGGCGGCGGTAGCGGCGGCCGATGGCACCGGCGTCGTCGAACTCGATGTTCCAGTTCTGCCGCAGGTCGGCGGCGAGGCCCTTGGCCTTCGGCGACAGCTGCGGGTTGCGGGACAGCGGCAGGACGGCGACCTTGACCGGCGCGATGCGCGGGTCGAAGCGCATCACGGTGCGCTTCTCCATGACGCCCTTGGCGTTCGGGGCCTCGTCCTCGTTGAAGGCGTCGAGCATGAACGCCAGCATCGTGCGCCCCACACCGGCGGCCGGCTCGATGACGTAGGGGGTCCAGCGCTCGCCGGCCTCCTGGTCGAAGAACGACAGGTCGTTGCCAGACGCCTTGGAGTGCGCGTTCAGGTCGTAGTCGGTGCGGTTGGCGACACCCTCGAGCTCGCCCCACTCGCTGCCGCCGAACTGGAAGCGGTACTCGATGTCGGCGGTGCGCTTGGAGTAGTGGGAGAGCTTCTCCTGCGGGTGCTCGAACCAGCGCATGTTCTCCTCACGCAGGCCCAGGCCGGTGTACCAGTTCCAGCGCTGCTCCATCCAGTACTCGTGCCACTGCTCGTCCTCGCCCGGCTTGACGAAGAACTCCATCTCCATCTGCTCGAACTCGCGCGTGCGGAAGATGAAGTTGCCCGGAGTGATCTCGTTCCGGAAGGACTTGCCCATCTGCGCGATGCCGAACGGCGGCTTCTTGCGCGAGGTCTGCTGCACCTGGCCGAAGTTGGTGAAGATGCCCTGCGCGGTCTCGGGACGCAGGTAGGCGACGGAGCCGGAGTCCTGGGTCGGGCCGAGGTGGGTGGAGAGCAGACCGGAGAACTGCTTGGGCTCGGTGAAGGTGCCCTTGTTGCCGCAGTTGGGGCAGTTGAGGTCGGCGAGGCCGTTCTCGGGGAGACGGCCGTGCTTCTCCTCGTACGCCTCCTCCAGGTGGTCCGCGCGGTAGCGCTTGTGGCAGGAGGTGCACTCGGTCAGCGGGTCGGTGAAGGTGGCGACGTGACCGGACGCCTCCCAGACCTCGGTGGCCAGGATCACCGACGAGTCGATACCGACGACGTCCTCGCGCGAGGTGACCATGTAACGCCACCACTGACGCTTGATGTTCTCCTTGAGTTCGACACCCAGCGGTCCGTAGTCCCAGGCGGCCTTCTGGCCGCCGTAGATCTCACTGCACGGGTAGACGAAGCCACGGCGCTTGCTCAGGCTGACGATGGTGTCGATCTTGTCGGCGGCCACGGTGCTCTCTTCATTACGACGACGAAGTGCGAATGCTTCAGATTACCGGCGCCCGCACCCCCCGTATCAAATCGGTCCGGCCTCGCGCGGGGTCGCCTGGACGTGGTCGGTGCCACAAGTAGGACAATTGACAATCGTTTCCAGTTTTGTTGAAAATGAGTGTCATGAACGTACGCCGCCTGATACCCACCGCCGCCCTCGCCGGAGCCGTCTCCCTGGGGCTCGTCACCCTGTCCGCCTGCTCCGGCTCCTCCGGCGCCGGGGACAAGGAGAGCGACGGCAAGCTGGCCGTGGTGGCGTCGTTCTACCCCATGCAGTACCTGGCCGAGCAGATCGGCGGCGAGCACGTCGCCGTCAACACGCTCACCAAGCCGGGCGTCGAGCCGCACGACCTGGAGCTGAAGCCGAAGCAGATCGGCGAGCTCGGCGAGGCCGACTACATCCTCTACCTCAAGGGCATCCAGCCCGCCGTCGACGAGGCGATCAAGCAGGCGGGCGTCAAGAACACCGTCGACGCCGCCACTCTCACGAAGCTCGAGGACCACGGCACCGGGGCCGGCCACGACCACGCGGGCGAGACCGCCGAGGAGCACGCCGCCCACGAGGGCGAAGCCCCCGCCGACGAGCACGGCCACGAGTCCGAGGCCGGTGCCGACCCGCACCTCTGGCTCGACCCGGTGAAGTACGCCGAGGTCGCCAAGGGTGTCGGCGCCTCCCTGGAGAAGGCCGACCCGGCCCACGCCGCCGACTACAAGAAGAACACCGACGCCCTGGTGAAGAAGCTCGGCGACCTGGACACCGCCTTCGAGACCGGCCTGAAGAACACCACCACCAAGACCTTCATCACCACCCACGCCGCCTTCGGCTACCTCGCCGAGCGCTACGGCCTGGACCAGGAGGGCATCTCCGGCGTGGACCCCGAGTCCGAGCCGAGCCCCGCCCGGATCAAGGAACTCCAGGACGTCGCCAAGAAGGACAAGGTCTCCACCGTCTTCTTCGAGACCCTCGCCAGCGACAAGACCGCGAAGACCCTCGCCACGGACACCGGCCTCAAGACCGACGTCCTGGACCCGCTCGAGGGAATTACGGACCGGAGCAAGGGCGATGACTACATCGAGGTCATGCAGTCCAACCTCGCCGCGCTGAAGAAGGCCCTCGGCGCGAAGTGAAGCGAGCACAGCAGGAGGCAACCGTGAGCGCGCCCGTCATATCCGTCCGCGGAGCCACAGCGGCGCTGGGCTCGCGGCCCGTCCTGCGCGGGGTCGACCTCACCGTGAACCACGGTGAGGTCGTCGCCCTGCTCGGCGCCAACGGCTCCGGCAAGTCGACCGCCGTCCGCGCCGTCATCGGCCAGGTCCCGCTCACCGGCGGCGCCATCGAGCTGTTCGGCACGGAGCAGAAGCGGTTCCGTGACTGGGCCCGGGTCGGTTACGTACCGCAGCGCACCACCGCCGCCAGTGGCGTCCCCGCCACCATCCGCGAGGTCGTCGCCTCCGGCCGGCTCTCCCGCCGCAAGCTCGGCTTCCTCACCAGGACCGACCGGGCCGCCGTCGAGCGGGCCATCGAGCTGGTCGGCCTCGCCGACCGCGCCAAGGACTCGGTGAGCGCCCTCTCCGGCGGCCAGCACCAGCGCGTCCTGATCGCCCGCGCACTGGCCGCCGAGCCCGAGCTGCTGATCATGGATGAGCCGATGGCCGGAGTCGACCTCGCCAGCCAGGAGATTCTCGCGGCCACCCTGCGTGAGCAGGTCGCCGGCGGCACGAGCGTCTTGCTCGTCCTGCACGAGCTCGGCCCCCTGGAGCCGCTGATCGACCGGGCCGTGGTGCTCCGCGACGGCTGCGTCGTCCACGACGGCCCGCCGCCGAAGGCCGTCGGCCAGCACGCCCTGCCCGGCCACGACCACGTACATCCGCACGCGGCCGACGAGCCGCTGCGCACAGGACTGCTGACCTGAGGAAGCTGATCTGATCATGGAATTCCTCGAGCCCGCATTCATGCAGCGGTCGCTCCTCGCGGCCGTCCTCGTCGGCATCACCGCCCCCGCCGTCGGCATCTACCTCGTCCAGCGCCGTCAGGCGCTGATGGGCGACGGCATCGGCCATGTCGCCATGACCGGTGTCGGCCTCGGCTTCCTGCTGAACTCCAGCCCGGTGTGGATGGCCACCCTGGTCGCCGTCGCCGGCGCCGTCCTCATGGAGCTGATCCGGGCCTACGGCAAGACGCGCGGTGACCTCGCGCTCGCCCTGCTCTTCTACGGAGGCATGGCGGGCGGCGTCATGCTGATGAGCATCGCCGACGGGTCCAACGCGAACCTGCTGTCGTACCTCTTCGGTTCGCTGTCGACCGTCTCCGACGCGGACGTCACCGCCATCGCCCTGCTCGCCGCCTTCGTGGTCCTCGTCACAGTCGGTCTGCGCCGCCAGCTGTTCGCGGTCAGCCAGGACGAGGAGTTCGCCCGCGTCACCGGCCTCCCGGTCCGCGCCCTGAACCTGCTCATCGCCGTCACGGCCGCCGTGACCGTCACGGTCGCCATGCGGGTCGTCGGCCTGCTCCTCGTCAGCGCGCTGATGGTCGTGCCGGTGGCCGCCGCCCAGCAGCTGTCCAAGTCGTTCCGTACGACGTTCGTGCTCGCGGTCGTGATCGGTGTCGGCGTGACGCTGTCCGGCACGATCACGACGTACTACCAGGACGTGCCGCCCGGCGCGACGATCGTGCTCCTGGCGATCGGCGTCTTCATCGCCCTGACCGTCCTCGCCACACCCCTGGCGAGACGGCGGGCCCGGGCCGCGGAGGCGGCGTCGGCGGAGTGCGACATGGCCGTTCCCGGCACCCGCCCTCCGACGGACGACATCACGGTCTAGGCAGCCTGGCAGAATGGCGGGGGCAACGAGACTCAAGGAGGCCCCTGTGGCGACGGCAGGACCCCCCGTACGCGGCCGATCGACCAAGCAGCGGGCCGCTGTGTCGGCCGCACTGAACGAGGTGGACGAGTTCCGCAGCGCCCAGGAGCTGCACGACATGCTCAAGCACCGCGGCGACTCGGTCGGCCTCACCACGGTCTACCGCACGCTCCAGTCCCTCGCGGACGCGGGCGAGGTCGACGCGCTGCGCACCAGCGACGGCGAGACCGTCTACCGCCGCTGCTCGACGGGTGACCACCACCATCACCTGGTCTGCCGCGTCTGCGGCAAGGCGGTCGAGGTGGAGGGCCCGGCGGTGGAGCAGTGGGCGGAGACCATCGCGGCGGAGCACGGCTTCGTGAACGTCGCGCACACGGTCGAGATCTTCGGCACCTGCGCGGACTGCGCCACTCGCTAGGCGATACGGCAAGGCGTTACGAAAGGGCCCGCACCGTCCTCCGGTGCGGGCCCTTTCCTGCCCGCGTGTGACCGTCAGAGCCGCGTGGTGTGCCGGTCCAGGATCTCCCGCAGCCGGTCGACGTCGGCCGGGGCGGCCAGGCCGTGCTTCGGCAGGTAGGCGAAGCCGGTGCTGCCGGACTTCGTGGCCGTCAGCAGCACGAAGAGCCGGGGCGTCTCCACGTAACGGGGCAGCATCGGCCACCGGATCACCATCTCGGTGTCCCGGGAGGTCCAGCGGCCCCCGTCGGCGTCGACGACGGCCCGGGCCTCTCCCTGGGAACGGACCAGCAGGAAGACGCTGCGGGCGGTCGCCCAGGGCGTCAGCTCGGCGGCTGCCACGGCCACGAGGCCGAGGAAGGCCATCACCACCGCGGTCCCCGGCTCCGGCGTCGGAGGCAGCAGGGCCAGGCCGGCGACGGCGAGGGACAGGAGGCAGGCGCCGATCGCCGTCCACCGCAGGAGGCGCCACCAGAGGGTGGCTCGCAGCCGCACCCGTACCGCCTCGTGCACGTCGTCGAACGCCGGCGCATAGACCAGCTCGAGCCGCTCGCGCGTCTCCATCGATCCCCCCCTATCCCGGTCAGCCCTTGTCGAGGACGGCCATGTCGGCCGGGTCCACGCCCCCGAAGCGGCGGTCGCGCGAGGCGTACTCGACGCAGGCGCGCCACAGGTCGCGGCGGTCGAAGTCGGGCCACAGCACGTCCTGGAAGACCATCTCGGCGTAGCTGCTCTGCCAGATCAGGTAGTTCGAGGTGCGCTGTTCGCCGCTGGGGCGCAGGAACAGGTCGACGTCCGGCATGTCCGGGTAGTACATGTACTTCTGGAAGGTCTTCTCGTTGACCTTCGACGGGTCCAGCTTCCCCGCCGCCACGTCCTCCGCGATCTTCTTCGCGGCGTCGGCGACCTCCGCCCGGCCGCCGTAGTTCACGCAGAAGTAGAGCGTCATGGCGTCGTTGTCGACGGTCTGCTCCTGGGCGACCTGGAGTTCCTGGACGACCGACTTCCACATCTTCGGCATGCGGCCGACCCAGCGGATGCGGATGCCCAGGTCGTTCATCTCGTCGCGCCGGCGCCGGATCACGTCCCGGTTGAAGTTCATGAGGAAGCGGACCTCTTCGGGCGACCGCTTCCAGTTCTCGGTGGAGAAGGCGTAGAGGGAGAGGTTCTTGACGCCCATCTCCAGGCAGCCCTTGAGCACGTCGAGGACGACGCCCTCGCCGACCTTGTGGCCCTCGGTGCGGGGCAGGCCACGCTCCTTGGCCCAGCGGCCGTTGCCGTCCATCACGCAGGCCACGTGGTTCGGTACCAGCTCGGCCGGGAGTTTCGGCGGGCGGGCGCCGGACGGGTGCGGCTCGGGAAGCTTGTACTCCCGGCGCTGCCGCCCAAGGATTCCGCGTCGTGCGATGGCCATGGCGATGGATCTCCTAGCTCTTCTCTACGTACCGCAGGGAACGCAGGCCGCGCTCCAGGTGCCAGTGCAGATAGGCGGACACCAGTCCGCCGCCCTCCCTGACGTGGCGTGGCTCGCACGCGTCCGCCGTCGCCCAGTCGCCGGTCAGCAGCGCGCTGAGCAGGCCGATGGCCTCCGGAGAGGGTACGACGCTCCCCGGCACCCGGCAGTCGCCGCATATGACTCCGCCGGCCGCGACGGAGAAGAACCGGTTGGGCCCGTGGATGCCGCACTTCGCGCAGTCCTCGAAGCTGGGCGCGTACCCGTTGACGGCGAGGGAGCGGAGGAGGAAGGCGTCCAGGATGAGGTGAGGGGCGTGTTCGGCGTTGGCGAGGGTGCGCAGACCGCCGACGAGCAGCAGATACTGCTGCACGGCCGGCTCCCCCTCGTTGTCCGTGAACCGTTCCGCCGTCTCCAGCATCGCCGTCCCGGCGGTGTACCGGGCGTAGTCGGTGACGATCCCGCTCCCGTACGCGGCGATGGTCTCGCTCTGGGTGCAGAGCGGCAGCCCGCGTCCGACGAGGTCGCTGCCCCGGGCGAAGAACTGCACGTCGACGTGGGAGAAGGGTTCGAGCCTGGCCCCGAACTTCGACTTCGTCCGCCGCACGCCGCGCGCCACGGCGCGTACGCGCCCGTGACCGCGCGTGAGCAGTGTGATGATGCGGTCCGCTTCACCCAGCTTCTGGGTGCGCAGCACGATGCCGTCGTCGCGGAACAGACTCATGGGCCCATTCTCCCGTACGCCCGGGCCTCCCCGGTCCGAGACCGGCATCCCGCCCTTTCGTCCACCCACAGCCCCGCCCGACCCGGACCGCCACCCTTCAGGGCACCTCGCCCCGGCTCCGGGCGTTCGCGTGGGCCGTCGCCGCGCTCAGCCGCTCGGAGACCGTCGCCGCCCGGACGCCCTCCGGCTCGCAGTCCCACTCCCGCCCGCCGCCGAGCGGCCTGAGCTGGAGGTACGGGCCCTCGTGCCCCATGACGGTCCCGACCCGTCCGGTACGGATCTCCACGACGTACGACCCGATGGGCAGCTTCGTCATTCCCTGCCACCTCCCCCCGATACGACGGCGGCCCGCAGGCACGCCGTTTCCACGGTGCAGCGTCCCAATTCGACGAGCGGCCGGCACGGGGGCGGCGGCCCCGTCATCTGTCGCTCTTGTTGTTCCTTCACCAACACATGCCTTCCCGAATCCATTTCCCGTTTACCGCCTCCAGGGTGGTACGGGATCCGTAGAATCGGCAGACGCGCAGGTCTCGCAACTGCGCCGTACCGTTGGCGAGTTGGTCCATGACCAAAGCAAGGCGCCGACCACGTGGCGGTTCTTCGGTCGGGAGTTGAAACCGCAACGAATCCACGAGGTCGTACGAATTGGCGGCTTTTTCGAACGGAACGTGAAGACGCCTCCTCAACGCCTCGTCGCACGCGGCTGATTTCGAGCCGGTGGCGGACTTGAAGGCGACTTGAGGCGCTGCCTTCGTGGACGGTTTTTCTTCATCCTTTTGTGCAGGCGGCTCATGAGCCGGGGGTGGTGGACGAGCGGGGCCTCGACGGCCCGTCCTTCCAGGCGCACCCCCGACCCGGTCCGGGACTGTCCCGGCCGCGGGCCCGCTCTACGATCTCGGTCATGTCGAGGATCGCGTCCATACCCCTCCCCCAGGGCAGCGGCGGCGCCGTCCAAGGCGCTCTGGCGCGAGAGGTTCCCGCGCCGGCTGAAGTGGTTCGTGCTGGGCTGCCTCGGCGTGGTCGTCGCTCTCCGCGTGGTCGCCGCGATCGCAGGGAAGGCACCCCTCGCCATCGGCATCGCGCCGGTCGGGTTGATCACGACGGCGGGCTTCGGGGTCGGCGTGTACGTCGTGGGGACGTGGAACCGCGAGCGGCGGCCGCTCAAGCACGGCATCACCGTCACCGCGTCGCAGGCCGGCATTCCGGGGGCGTAGCTCTACACGGACACCGTCGGAACCACCCGCGTCCTGCCCCACCTGGGCTTCGCACCGTTCGTCCGGGCGAGTTACGACCCGCGGAACCCGGCGGACGTGCTCGTGCCGCAGACGCCCTTCATGCGGCGCTTCACCATCACGAGGGGGCGGTCATCCTCTTCTGCGCGCTCAACGGCGTGGCGATGCTGACCTTCCCCACGGTGGACGCCGTGACCGGCGGCGCCTTCTCCGGGGACGGGTCCCAACTTTTCCTTTGTGATCCCATAAGCGGGCCTTATGAGGTCATAGACGGGGGGCGGGTACCGGCCCGCCTCAGCGGTTATTTAGGGTGACCTAAGTGATGACAGCCATCGTCGTCACGTCGCTTGCGAAGGGAACCTGACATGCCCCGCCCTCTCCGGGTCGCGATCGTCGGCGCCGGCCCCGCCGGAATCTACGCCGCTGACGCGCTGCTGAAGTCCGAGGCCGCCGCCGAGCCGGGTGTGTCCATCGACCTCTTCGAGCGGATGCCGGCCCCCTTCGGTCTCATCCGTTACGGCGTGGCCCCCGACCACCCCCGTATCAAGGGCATCATCACCGCCCTCCACCAGGTGCTCGACAAGCCGCAGGTCCGCCTCTTCGGCAACGTCGAGTACGGCACCGACGTCCACCTGGACGACCTGCGCGCCTTCTACGACGCCGTGGTCTTCTCGACGGGCGCCATGGCCGACCGCGAGCTCCGCATCCCCGGCGTCGAGCTCGACGGTTCCTACGGCGCCGCCGACTTCGCCTCCTGGTACGACGGTCACCCGGACGTGCCGCGCACCTGGCCGCTGCACGCCGAGAAGGTCGCCGTGCTCGGTGTCGGCAACGTGGCCCTCGACATCGCGCGCATCCTCGCCAAGACGGCGGATGAGCTGCTGCCGACCGAGATCCCGCCGAACGTCTACGACGGCCTCAAGGCGAACAAGGCCCTGGAGATCCACGTGTTCGGCCGCCGCGGCCCGGCTCAGGCGAAGTTCAGCCCCATGGAGCTGCGCGAACTGGACCACTCGCCGAACATCGAGGTCATCGTCAACCCCGAGGACATCGACTACGACGACGGTTCGATAGCCGAGCGGCGCAAGAACAAGCAGACCGACATGGTCGCCAAGACCCTGGAGAACTGGGCGATCCGCGACGTGGGCGACCGCCCGCACAAGCTCTTCCTGCACTTCTTCGAGTCTCCGGCCGAGATTCTCGGCGAGGACGGCAAGGTCGTCGGTCTGCGCACCGAGCGCACCGAGCTCGACGGCACCGGCAACGTCAAGGGCACCGGCCGGACCACGGACTGGGACGTCCAGGCCGTCTACCGAGCCGTCGGCTACCTCTCCGACGAGCTGCCCAAGCTGCCCTGGGACACCGCCTCCGGCACCGTTCCGGACGCCGGCGGCCGCGTGATCGAAGAGGGCGGCGAGCACCTGGCGTCCACGTACGTCACCGGCTGGATCCGGCGCGGCCCCGTCGGTCTCATCGGCCACACCAAGGGTGACGCCAACGAGACCGTCGCCAACCTCCTCGACGACTTCGCCAACGGACGGCTGCTCACCCCGGAGACCCCGGAGGCCGAGGCCGTCGTCTCCTTCCTGGAGGCGAAGGGCGTCACGTACACGACGTGGGAGGGCTGGTACGCCCTGGACGCGGCGGAGAAGGCGCTGGGTGAGCCGCAGGGCCGCGCGCGCGTGAAGATCGTCGAGCGCGAGGACATGCTCCGCGCGAGCAACGCCGTCACCCCGAAGTAGTACCCGGCCGGACCAGGCCCGACTCGTACGCCCCGGCGACGAGTCGGGCCCGGTCCCGGCCTGCCCGTGTCCCGGCTGACACGGTCTTCGCCGTGAGCGGCGAGAGGCCCGGGTCCTCAGCGGTCTCCGTATCGTTCAGGCCCCTGGCCACCGGCGCCGTGATCTGGCGGTCGGCGATCAGGAGGTGCGCGGCGACCGAGGTCTGCCCGCCGGTGAGGGCCCGACGAACGGCGCGGCGATGACGAGGACGATCACCCACAGAGCGGGCCCCCGGGGACGGCTCCGCGTCCCCGGCGTTCGCTGACGGTCGTGTTCGGGGCCTCGACCTCGGTCGTCCCTCCGGCGTGGCCGTCCGGGTCGATCCCAGATTCCCGCCGGGAGAGGCTGTTTCGTCGCACCGGCGGCGGCGTCGGGGGCTACTGCCGGGGGCGGTACGGAGGCGGCGGTGCGCCCGGGGAGTACGGGCGCGGTGGGGCGGCCGGTCCTATTCTGGAAGAGCCTGTAAGGGCCGGGAGGGACGGGAAGGGAAGTGAGCGGCGATGGCCGTTCCCGTCGACCAGGCGGCCGGTGCCGTCTCCACCGCCTCCACCGCCCCCGCCGTGGAGCGGGCGCGGGACGCGGCGGCCAGGGAGTCGTGGGCCGAGGCGTACACCCTCCTGTACGAGGCCGACCTGCATCCTTCCGCCGCGCTGGGCCCCGACGACCTGGACCTCCTCGCGGACGCCGCCTGGTGGGCGGGGCACGTGGACGAATCGGTGGCCGCGCGGCTGCGGGCACAGGCCGGGTACGTGGCGGCGGGCGACCACCGGGGGGCGGGCCACACGGCATGGTGGCTGTACTTCGAGTACCGCTGCCTGGGCCGGCCGGCTGCCGCGGCGGGCTGGCTGCGGCGGGCCCGCCACCACCTGGAGCAGGACCCGGACTGCCCCGAGCAGTGCTATCTCGCCTGGACGGACGCCGAGGAGGCCCAGGAGCACCACGACCCGGGCGCGGCGCTCGCGGCGGCGCGGCGCATGAACCATCTCGCGGGCCGCTCCGGTAGCCCGGACCTGATCGCCCTGAGCCGCCAGGCCCACGCGGCCGTCCTGCTGGCGAGCGGCCGGAGGAGGGAAGGGCTTTCGCTTCTCGACGACGCGATGTGCTCGGTCATGGCGGGCGAGTTGAGCGGCACCTTTACCGGCTGGCTGTACTGCCTGGCCCTCACCCAGTGCATGGAGGCGGCGGACTTCGGCCGCGCGGTGGAATGGACCCACGCGGCGATGACCTGGTGCGAGGCTCCTTGGCCCCCGACCTCCCGAGCACTCGCCGGCCGGCACCCCGACCCCCCGCCCGAGCCCTCCGGGCCGGTGGAGGACCCCGGCCGCCGCCGGCCGGCCCGGCCCCCGGACGGGCATGACAGCCCCGGCCGTACTCCGGTACGGAACGGCCCCGACACCGCCGATCCCGGCCTGGCGGCCGAACCGGCCCTGGGCGGGCACGACAACCCCCGCCCTGCCCCCACCGGAGCCGGCCGTATGGACGGCGACCAGGCCCGCCGCGTCGGGCCCGCCGGGCTCGACCTCACTCCTGCCGGGCCCGGCGGGCCTGCGGTCGCGGTCGCGGAGGGGGCCGGGGGCCAGCGGGCCGTGCCGCTGACCGACAATCCGTTCCGGGGGCTGTGCCGGATCCACTACGTCGAGGTGCTCGATCTGCTCGGGGCGTGGACGCTCGCCGAGGCCGAGGCCGGGCGGGTCTGCCAGGAGGTTCTCGTGGACAGCCTGGAGGCCGCCGCCGCGGCGCACTACGCGGCCGGGGAGATCCGGCGGCGGCAGGGCAGGCTGGACGAGGCCGCCCTCTCGTACGCGCACGCCCACGAGCTGGGCCGGATCCCCCAGCCGGGGCTCGCGCTGCTCCGGCTCGCCCAGGGCAAGGCGGACGCCGCCGTAACCGGCCTCAGACTCGCGCTGGCCTGCCAGAGCGAGCCGCGCCACGACCTCATCTGCCGGGCCCGGCTCCTCGCCGCGCAGACGGAGGTGGCGCTCGCCGTCGGCGACGTGGACGGCGCGGCCACCGCCGTGGCCGAGCTGGAGGCGCTCGCCGCGGACGCCACGCTCCTGGGCGCGATGGCCGACACCGCCCGCGGCGCCCTCGCCCTCGCCCGGCAGGAGCCTGCGCAACGCCCGCTGCGCCGGGCCCTGGCGGCCTGGCTGGAGCTGCGCATCCCGTACGACGCCGCGCAGGTACGGATGCTGCTGGCCGCCGCCGACCGGGCGGCGGGCGACGAGGAGGCGGCCCGGCTGGAGCTCGCGGCCGCCCGGGCGACGTTCGAACGCCTCGGTGCCGCCCCGGACGCGCGCCGCGCGGCGGCCCTGCTCGCGGGGCGGCCCGGGACGCGCGGGACCCTGCCCGGTGGTCTCACGAGCCGGGAGGCCGAGGTACTGCGGCTGGTCGCCGCGGGCCGCACCAACAAGGACATCGCCCGGACCCTGGTGATCAGCGAGCACACGGTCGCCCGGCACCTGAACAACATCTTCGCCAAGCTGGACGTCACCTCCCGCGCCGCCGCCACGGCCTACGCCTACGCCCACGACCTGGCCGAGGTCGTGTCCGGAAAGTAGCGCCGTCTGCCCACAGCACAGGGCCCGCCGCGTCCGGTGCGTGCGATCGCAAGGCGGAGGGCCGCCCTCTTACCGGGCGTACTCGGGTGACCCCGACAACGCGGCGAACGCGCGTGCCAGGCGAAGCGATCCCGGCGCGACTTCACGGACACGGCCTTGGGGTGTCTTGTGGTCGCGCCGGGCTCACCCCCCTTCGGGCCCCGCATGGGCCGATTCGCCCATCTCCCCTTCGCCCGCGACATGGGTGGTTCGGGCGATGTCCGCGCCCCGGCTCCCCGCCTACAACGGGTCCATGAACACCACCCCTCTCCCTACCGAACTCTCCCTCGACCTGCTGCGCGGCGCCGTCCGCGGTGAGGTCGTCGTCCCCGGAGACCCCGCCTACGAGGAAGCCCGACGGGTCTACAACGCCCTCCACGACCGGCGTCCCGCCGTCGTCGTACGGGCCGCGGACGCCGGGGACGTAATCGCCGGCGTCCTCTTCGCCCGGGACAACCACCTGCCGCTCGCCGTCCGCGGCGGCGGCCACGCCGTCGCCGGACACGGCACCGTCGACCACGGGCTCGTCGTCGACCTGTCCCGGATGCGCGGGGTCCGCGTGGACCCCCTGGCCCGTACCGCCCGTGCCGAGGGCGGCTGCACCTGGGGCGACTTCAACCACGCCACCCACGCCTTCGGCCTCGCCACCACCGGCGGTGTCATCTCCACGACCGGCATCGGCGGCTTGACCCTCGGCGGTGGCATGGGCCACCTCTCCCGCCGCTACGGCCTGACCTGCGACAACCTCCTCTCGGCCGATGTCGTCACCGCCGAGGGCACCCTCGTCGCCTGCGACGCAGAGCGGCACCCCGACCTCTTCTGGGCGCTGCGCGGCGGCGGCGGCAACTACGGTGTCGTCACCTCGTTCCAGTTCCGGCTGCACCCCGTCTCGGACATCCTCGGCGGAATCATGATCTTCCCGCTCGACGGGGAGGTGCCACGCCGCTGGCGCGACCTGAACGCCGAGGCGCCGGAGGAGCTGAACACCCTCCTCGTGACGATGCTCGGGCCACAGCTCCCGTTCCTGCCTGAGCGCTGGCAAGGACGCCCGGTCTGCGGTGTCGCGGTCTGCTTCACCGGACCCACCGAGAAGGACGAGAAGGTCCGCGCCCGCCTCGCCGCGCTCGGGCCGGTCATCGGCGAGGCCGTCGACCGGATGCCGTACCCGGTGATCAACACCCTCTTCGACGAGGACCTGCCGCCGGGCCTGTACCACTACTGGAAGGGGAACTTCAGCCGTGAACTGACCGACGGCGCCATCGACGTCCACATGACCTTCGGGCAGACGATCCCTTCCATGCAGACCGACACCGCGATCTTCCCGATCGACGGAGCCTGCCATCGGGTCGGGGCCGAGGACACCGCGTTCGCCTACCGCGACGCCGCCTTCTCCACCGCGTTCGGCGCCAGCTACACCGATCCCGCCGACACGGAGCGGAACATCGCCTGGACCCGGGCGTACGACAAGGCGCTGCGCCCGCACACCCAGGAGGCCGGCTACATCAACTTCATGGACACCGACGACCAGGACCGGGTGCGGGCCAACTACCGTCAGAACTACGACCGGTTGCGGGCGGTCAAGCGCCGTTACGACCCCGGCAACCTGTTCCGCCTCAACCACAACATCGCGCCGTAGGGGACGTCGCTGGGGGCGGCCTTACCCCTCAGAGCAGCGTCCGCGCGGAGGCGAGCAGCCGGGCGGTGTCGTCGGCGCACAGCGCCAGCGCGTTGCCCACGGTGCACAGCACGTCCCGCTCCGCCGGGCTGTACGCCCCGTCCGCGAGGGCGATCCGAGCGCCCTGGAGCAGGATCGACTCCCGCCCGGAGGGGGACAGGTGCGGGGTGAGCGGCTCCAGGGCCTCGTGGAGTTCGATGGCCAGGGCGGCGCCACCGCTGCCCACGTCCGGCAGGAAACGGCCGGTGTCGGCCGCGAGCGCCTCGACGAGGTCGGTCAGCTGGACGCCGGTGCACTCGTCGAAGCCGGCGGCGCGAACCGCCGAGACCGCGGTGTCCACCGCCGTACGGGAGGAGGTGCCGCCGGCCGCGAGGACGGCGAGGGCGACGGTGTGCACGGCGTCGCGGAGCATCGCGGAGAAGCGGCTCGTCGTCGGGTGGTCGAGGACCTCCGTGCCGAAGCGCGTGTGACAGGCGGCGCATTCGACGATCGGCCCGGCCTGGCCACGGGGAAGGACCGGCACGCCCAGGACGGCGAACCGCCGACGGCCCGTACGGCGCCGGTAGTTGCGGTCGCCGCCGCACTCCTCGCAGAAGAACTCGCCGTCCCCGACGGTGTTCCAAGAAGTACGAATGCCGCAGACGCCCATTTTTCGACTACGTGACTCTCGGGCAGACCGCACGCCGCACCTCCCTTGACGACCCGGCAACGTTGCCGACGTGGGCGTGATGTTAACCACATCCGTGATGTGGCGTCAGCACCTTGTCGCCAGATCGACGACGACTTGGCCGAGACACGCCACAGGCTTGGCATGCCCCCGGGAGGCGCACCGGCCCCGAAAGACACGGTCAGCGCGCCGGGACAGACCGGTCCGGCGGCGGCGAGCGGGGTGCGGTACGCCTCCACCTCCGACCGGAACCACCGCGGCGGCGAGGTCACCCTCAGGGGTGGCGGTGCCCCGCGTCCGGGATGGACGCGGGGCACCGCCATGCGCACCGCCGACGTCAGCGCGTGGCGCGGTTGACCGCCGAGATGACCGCCTTCAGCGAGGCGCGGGTCGTGTTGGCGTCGATGCCGACGCCCCACAGGACCTTGCCGTCGATGGCGCACTCGATGTACGAGGCGGCCTGCGCGGAGGCGCCTTCGCTCATCGTGTGCTCCTGGTAGTCCAGCAGGCGGGCGTCCACGCCGATCGCCTGCAGGGCCGCGAAGAAGGCCGAGATCGGACCGTTGCCGGTTCCGGTCAGCACGGTGTCGACGCCGTCCACGACCGCCTCGACGGTCAGGGTGTCGGTGCCGTCCGTGTCGGAGGTCGTCTGGCCGGAACGCAGCTGGATGCGGCCCCAGGCGTTGTCCGGGTTCGGCAGGTACTCGTCCTGGAAGACCGACCAGATCGCGGCCGGGGTGACCTCGCCGCCCTCGGTGTCCGTCTTCTGCTGGATGATCCTCGAGAACTCGATCTGCATCCGGCGCGGCAGGTCCAGCTTGTGGTCGTTCTTCAGGACGTACGCGATACCGCCCTTGCCGGACTGCGAGTTGACCCGGATGACGGCCTCGTAGGAGCGGCCGACGTCCTTCGGGTCGATGGGCAGGTACGGCACGGCCCACTCGATCTCGTCGACGGTCCTGCCGGCGGCTGCCGCGTCGGCCTCCATCGCGTCGAAGCCCTTCTTGATGGCGTCCTGGTGGGAGCCGGAGAAGGCGGTGTAGACCAGATCGCCCGCGTAGGGGTGGCGCGGGTGGACCTCCATCTGGTTGCAGTACTCGGACGTGCGGCGGATCTCGTCGATCTGCGAGAAGTCGATCTGCGGGTCCACGCCCTGCGAGAACAGGTTCATGCCCAGCGTCACCAGGTCGACGTTGCCGGTGCGCTCGCCCTGGCCGAACAGGCAGCCCTCGATGCGGTCGGCGCCGGCCATGACGGCCAGCTCGGCGGCCGCGACCGCCGTACCACGGTCGTTGTGCGGGT
The DNA here is from genome assembly GCF_014649715.1 of Streptomyces lateritius. Taxonomy (GTDB): domain Bacteria; phylum Actinomycetota; class Actinomycetes; order Streptomycetales; family Streptomycetaceae; genus Streptomyces; species Streptomyces lateritius. The sequence continues at coordinate 130,850 of NZ_BMTO01000018.1, read as the reverse complement.
GGACGGACAGGCAGATGTACTCGCGGCGGGTCAGGTTCCGGGACATCCACTCGAACCGGTCCGCGTGCGTGGACGGCGTCGAACGCTCCACGGTGGCCGGCAGGTTGAGGATGATCTCACGGCCCTCCTCGGGCTGCCAGACGTCACAGACCGCCTCGCAGACCTCCAGGGCGAAGTCCAGCTCGGTGTCGGTGAAGATCTCCGGGCTGTACTGGTAGCCGAAGATCGTCTCGTCGCCCAGCAGCTTGTCCGCGTACTCCATGACCAGGCGCGTGCCGTCGACGGCGATCTGCTTGATCTGCTCCTTCGAGCCGCGGAAGACGACCCGGCGGAAGGTGGGCGCGGTGGCGTTGTACAGGTGGACGGTGGCGCGCCTGGCGCCGACCAGGGACTCCACGGTCCGCTCGATCAGGTCCTCGCGGGCCTGGGTCAGTACGGAGATGGTGACGTCGTCCGGGATCGCGCCCTCTTCGATGATGGAGCGCACGAAGGCGAAGTCGGTCTCGCCGGAGGACGGGAAGCCGACCTCGATCTCCTTGTAGCCCATGCGCACCAGCAGGTCGAACATCTCGCGCTTGCGGGCGGGGGACATCGGGTCGATCAGGGCCTGGTTGCCGTCGCGCAGGTCGGTGGACAGCCAGCGCGGAGCCTTGGTGATGCGCCGCTCGGGCCAGGTGCGATCGGGGATGTGCACGGCCTCGTACCGGCCGTACTTGTGGATCGGCATCCCGGACGGCTTCTGCATCTGGGTGGCGTTGGTGATGGGCGTCGGACGGCCAACGGGCTGAGACATTGCGTAGGGCTCCTCGGGTCCAGCGGGAGGGACGGCCGACTGTCGAACGCAACACCAGGTCCCGCGGGGAGGGGGTCGGCCTACGACTACAGGCCCTCGCCGCGGCAGCTAAGGAGAAGCAGCCCGAAACGCATGATGTGCCGCAGCCTAGCTCAGGTCGGCGGGGGCCGGACGTCCTGTTTCAGTATGCGGGACGGCCGAGCCGACAATCAGAAAAGGTGACGAATCACTCCATTTCGCGGATCATCGTCGCTGCTAGTGACAGCGGCATGACCCAGTGCCACATTGCTGGCATGACCTCCCCCGCGGACCGCCGCCCCTCCGTCCCCGTCTTCTGCACGATCGTGCCGCCGCACCTGCTGGAGCGGCTGGCCCGGGCCGAGAACCCGGCGATCGCCGAGACCGCCCGCCGCACCCTGGTCGCCGACGCCGCCCAGCGGACCGCGCGCCGCCTCGCCCCGCCCGCGCCTGCCCCCACGCCGGCCGCCCCGGACGAGACCGCCAAGCCCCGGCGCGCGGTGTACGACGCCGAGCACGGCACCGGCCTGCCGGGCGTTCCGGTACGGGAAGAGGGTGCGGAGGCGACGGGGGACGCGACCGTCAACCGCGCGTACGCCGGACTCGGCGCCACCTTCGACCTCTTCCTGAAGGCCTACGGCCGGAACTCGATGGACGGGGCCGGGATGAAGCTGCTGGCGACCGTCCACTACGACCGGAACTACGCGAACGCCTTCTGGAACGGCGAGCAGATGGTGTTCGGCGACGGCGACGACGAGATCTTCCTCGACTTCACCGTGCCGGTGGACGTGATCGGCCACGAACTGACCCACGGCTTCACGCAGTACACCGCCGATCTGGAGTACTACAGCCAGTCCGGAGCGCTCAACGAGTCGGTCTCGGACGTCTTCGGGTCACTGGTGAAGCAGTACACGCTCGGGCAGAACGCCGCCGATGCCGACTGGCTGATCGGGGAGGGCCTGCTCCACGAGAGCGTCCAGGGCGTGGCGCTGCGCTCGATGAAGGCGCCGGGCACGGCGTACGACGACGACGTCCTCGGCAAGGACCCGCAGCCGGCGCACATGGACGACTACGTCCGTACGAGCAGCGACAACGGCGGGGTCCACATCAACTCCGGCATCCCCAACCACGCCTTCTACATCGCGGCGACCGAGCTGGGCGGCAACGCCTGGGAGCGGGCCGGGCAGATCTGGTACGACGTGATGACCGGCGGCACGCTGACGCCCGAGACCCGGTTCACCGAGTTCGCGCGGGCGACGGCGAAGGCGGCGAAGGCGCGGTACGGGGACGGGGCGGAGATCCAGGCCGTACTGAAGGCATGGACGGCCGTGGGCGTACCGACGGACTGATAGACCTGGGGCATGCGTATTCGAGTGCGGCGCACCGGCGGCTTCGCGGGCATCGAGCGGACAGCCGAGGTGGACACCTCGGGCGTGCCGGACGCCGAGGACTGGCACACCCTGGCCGGCACGGTCCTCGACGACCACGGTGACCGCGACGAGGACGGTGACGACGAGGACGGTGACGGCGAGGGCCGTGGCGGCGGCCGGGGGGTGCCGGACGGCTTCTCGTACGAGATCACGATCGATGACGAGACGGTCCACTGCGGCGATCCGCGCCTGACCGAAGCCCAGCGGACCCTGATCCGTAAGGTCCTCAAGGAGGGGGCGTAAGCGGATCCCCACAGTCCTGGCCCCCCGAGGAGGCGGTGGCCGCGGGCAGCAGCGTGGAGACGGCGCCCACGGCCGAGCGTCTCCGGCTCGGCTTCGCCGCCGGTGACGAGAAGCCGAACCGGCTGGAAGCGGGCCGGCTAGAAGCCGAGCTTCCGCAGCTGCTTGGGATCCCGCTGCCAGTCCTTCGCGACCTTCACGTGCAGGTCGAGGAAGACCGGGGTCCCGAGCAGCGCCTCGATGTGCTTGCGGGACTTCATCCCGACCTCCTTCAGGCGGCTGCCCTTGGGGCCGATGATGATCCCCTTCTGCGAGGGGCGCTCGATGTAGACGTTCGCGTGGATGTCGAGCAGCGGCTTGTCCGCCGGACGGTTCTCGCGAGGGATCATCTCCTCGACCACCACGGCGATCGAGTGCGGCAGCTCGTCCCGTACGCCTTCGAGCGCCGCCTCGCGGATCAGCTCCGCGACCATGACCATCTCCGGCTCGTCGGTGAGGTCGCCCTCGGGGTAGAGCGGCGGGGATTCCGGCAGGAGCGGGATCAGCAGGTCGGCGACGAGCTGGACCTGCCGGCCGCCGACGGCCGAGACCGGGACGATCTCCTGCCACTCGAAGCCCAGCTCCTTGCCGAGCTGGTCGATGGCGATGAGCTGCTCGGCGAGGGTCTTCGAGTCGACCAGGTCCGTCTTGGTGACGATCGCGACCTTCGGGGTCTTCTTGATCCCGGCCAGCTCCTTAGCGATGAAGCGGTCGCCGGGGCCGAGCTTCTGGTCGGCGGGGAGGCAGAAGCCGATCACGTCGACCTCGGCCCACGTCGTGCGCACGACGTCGTTCAGACGCTCGCCGAGGAGCGTGCGCGGCTTGTGGAGGCCCGGCGTGTCCACGAGGATCAGCTGGGCGTCCGGGCGGTGCACGATGCCGCGGACGGTGTGCCGGGTGGTCTGGGGCCGGTTGGAGGTGATCGCCACCTTCTGGCCGACCAGAGCGTTCGTGAGGGTGGACTTGCCCGCGTTGGGGCGGCCGACGAAGCAGGCGAAGCCGGCCCGGTGGACGGCTTCGGAATCTTGGTTACGAGCGCTCATGGGGGCCATTCTCCCCGATGCCGGGCCGCCTCACGTACCCAGTGCCCGCCGACGCCGTACGCGCAGGCCGACGAGGGCCACCACTCCCCCGGTCAGGACCACCGCGGCGGCGAGCCAGGGCAGTGCGAGGAAGGACACCCGCCCCGACTCCCGTACGTCCTTCGCCGTCGCCGTGAGGGTCACGTCACCCCAGTCGAACTGCGGAGATCCCGTCCACCGCTCGGTGAGCCGGATCCTCTGGCGGGGCAGCAGCTCGGAGGGGACCCCCGCCAGGTCGCGGGCGAGCAGGGTGCGGCCGAAGAGGCCCTCGGCGCGGAGGGCGACCTTGGGGTTGAGGGTGACGTTGCCGCGGTTGTGCAGGGTGTACGAGATGAGGGCGGTGCTCGCGCCCGCGCCAGGGACGAGCGGCCGGTCCTGGTCGAGGGTGACGTCCTCGACGGCGAGGGCGGGGACGGTGGGGCCGTTCACGCGGAGGTAGACCCTGGCCCCGACGGCGCGCTGGACTCCGACCGCGACGGAGCCGGCACCGGCCGCCTCGACGCGCTCGTCGAGGGCGACGACGGCGCCGGGGTGGTCGCCGGGCTCGGCGTCGGCGGGCACGGCGAGCGTATAGGGGACGGTGAGCGAGGAGCGGGCGGGGACGGTGACGCGCGCGCGCTCGGGAGTGATCCAGGCTCCGGCGCCGGTCTGCTTCTCCTGCCGGGTGCGGACGGCGAAGCCGCCGTCGCGCTCGGTGTTGTAGGCGTCGGCGCCGTAGAGGCGGAAGGTGAGGGGGGCGCCGGTCTTGTTGGTGACGGTGACCCGGTCGGCCAGCGTCGTGCCGGGATCGGCGGAGAGATAGAAGTACGGCCGGCCGCCGAGCCGAGAGGCGGCCGGGTGGACGGCCCACTCGCCGTTGTCGGCGGCGTGGGCGGGGGCAGGGCCGCCGAGCGGGAGCAGAAGCACGGCGGCCAGGAGGAGTACGTACAGCTTGCGCACGGTGCGGAACTCCTTTTACTCGCCCGGGGTCAGGATCAGGACAGGGTCAGCGTCAGGACGCCGGAGTAGGCGCCCGGGGCGGTGAACGCCGGGACGTTCAGGGAGACCTTGGCGTCGACCGTGAACTCACCGCCGGTCAGCGTGCCGTTCGGGGTCGAGGCGAGGGTCGCCCCGCCGCTGCCGACCGTGCCGGCCGAGCCGGGGGCGCAGGTGCTGGGGCTGCCGGGCCTGGTGGTGCAGGCAGGGGTCCAGCTGAGCTGTCCTGCGCCGATGGAGCCGCCGGGGCCGGTGAAGTCGGTGACCTTGCCGGTCAGGGACCAGCCCGCGGGGCCGCCGCGGAAGTCCTTGACCGTCACCGTCTTCAGGTCGCCTGTCGCCGCGCCGCCCTGACCGAAGTCGACGGACGACAGCTGGACCGCGTCACCGGCCTGGGTCATCGACAGTTCGCCCGCGGTGACCGCCGCGTGGAGCTTCTGGCTGTTGGGCGCCTGCGGGGTGTCGTCGACGACGGTGTACGCGACCGGTCCCGCGCCCTTGTCCGGGTCCCAGGCCGTCCCCTCGTACGCCACGATCCCGGTGGTCGCCTTGTCGTCGACCCTCAGGCGCGCGGCGAACCCGCCCTCGCTGTCGGTGGTGACGGTCATCCGGTCGGCGGTCTCCGCCGCTCCGGAACGTCCGGCGACGGTGACCTCGGTGAGGGGGGTGAACTTGGCGCCGGTCACGGTGACGCGGGCGCCCGGGGCGCCCGAGGCCGTACCGAGCTGGAGGTTCCGCTCGTTGGCGCCCGGCCGGTCGCTCACCGTGATCGTCTCGGAGACGGGGGCGGGCGGGTCGGTGACCGTGCAGGGGGTGTCCAGCTCCATCAGGTAGCTGGTGTGGATGTTGTAGTCGCCGGGAGAGAGGGTGATCGAGCCGGGCGCGGTGACCGTGAACGTGCCGGTCATCGAGAACGGCGGGAAGGCGCCCTTGCCGGGGACGGGGTCGTTCTTCTTCGGCCCGGTGACGGTGACCGCGCCGGCCTGGGCGCCGCCGAGGACGACCTTGCCGCTCGGGGTCATGATGTCGGCCGGCAGGGCCAGGTCGACGGGGTTGGACGCGGCCGGCTTGGTGACCTTGTAGGTGACGGTGACGGTGTCGCCGACCTCGGGCGTGGGCTTGTCCACCGTGATCTCGGCGGTCGTGGTGCCGTCGATGGGCGGGATGCCCGCGATCGGCGGCGGGACGCAGTGCGTGGGGAAGTCCACCGCCCGGGACGCGGTCGCCAGGGCGCCGGCCGGGGCGGCCAGTGCGCCGCCGGCGGCGACCGCGAGAGCGGTGGCCCCGAGGGCGGCGGTCCAGCGCCGCCTTCGGGCCGGGGTTCTCAGTGCCATGTGTGCCCCCTCCTGAGGGATGAGGGCGCCATTGACGACCGCGCGCCAAGAGAAGTCAATGGAATCGAAATACGCCGACTGATGACCCATCAGGTTCTGTCAAGATCGGCGTTTTGCCTGGTCAGCGCAAGTGCCGGCGCCGCCTGGGGCGACGCCGGTGAGAGGTCGTGCGGGGGTGGTGCCGGGGTCGTGCGCGGGTGGCGCTCGGGTGGGCTAGAAGACGAACGGGCCGGGTGACTGCGAGGTGAGGGCGTCGCAGTTCACGGTCGCCCCGAAGATCGTCATGGTGAGCGCGGTACCGGCGAAGTAGGAGTTGAGGCTGTCGCCGACCGCGACGGTGCCGCTGAGCGGACCGATGGTGACGGCCTGATCGGCCGCCAGTGCCGGGTTCTTCTTGCCGCTGAACACGCGGGTGCCGCCGCCGGCCTTGGCCATCGTCAGACGGGCGTTGATCTGGTCGGCGCCGACCGCGATCGGCGTCTTGACGGCGGCGGTGAGCGTGATCGTCGCCGCCGTTCCGCTCTGCGTGGCCTTGAGGGTGGCGATCCCGCCGCCCCAGATCCCGCAGTCGTACGTGGCCGTCGCGTTCCCCGGTGACACGGCGGCGGCGGCCGGGGCGAATGCGAGCCCGGTCACGGCGAGCGCTCCCGCGAGGACCGCGCAGATGCCTGAGTTGCTGCCTCTCATGACGTCGTACCCCTTTCGGTGATGCACGCAGGGGTGCGGACGCTGCGTGAAGCAAACAATCTGACGGCCCGTCGGGCGGACCGCTGTTCATTGACGCGCAACGGACCGGGGAAGACAAGAGAACATCCGGTGATTCTTCACAAGCGTGCGAAGAGGGCCCGGCGGGATGCCGGGCCCTCTTCGGGGCGTGCGGTGGGCCTGCGATCGGCCCGCGATCGGTCGCGATCAGCCCCTAGCCCGCGGTGACCGCGGCGCGGAGCCGACCGTCGGGACCGGCGAGCAGAACCGGGGTCCCGGGCCCGCCGAGATCCCGTACCGCCGCACGGTCCGCGTCCGACGCGGCGTCGGCGGTCGAGACGACGGCCGCGGCCTCCAGCGACTGGGCGCCACTGGCCACGGCCATCGCGACCGCGGTCTGGAGCGCGCTCAGCTTGAGCGACTCCAGGTCCACGGTCCCGGCCACATAGGTCCGGCCGGTCTCGTCACGTACCGCCGCGCCCTCGGGCACACCGTTGCGGGCGCGGGCGCTGCGCGCCAGCGTGATGATCTTGAGGTCCTCGGCGCCGAGGTCGCCGTGGTCGGGCTTGAGTGTCATGCCCCGAGCATAGGTCGGGGCGGCGGATCAGCTCTGCGCGCCCTTGACGAACTTGTCGGCGGCGAGCTTGGCGAGGGCGTCGAAGTCCTTGTGGCCGGAGGCGTTCGGCGGCACGTGGGAGACGCGGACCAGGCCCGTGCCCTGCCGCACGACGAGCAGGTTCGTCTCGACGGTCATGGCGATGTCCGCCACTTTCATCTTCAGCCGGAACGCCTGCGACTCCTCCCCGGCCTTCGGGCCGGTGAGCTTCTCGGCCGTGACGGTCATCTTCATGCCCTGGAGCTCGGCGGCGAACCCCTTGCACGTGTCCAGCGAGGTGCTCAGCGCCTTGAAGAAGTCCGTGGCACCGGCGGCCGGGAAGGTGAAGACCTGGCTGTCGATCCCGGTCGTGTCGCTGGTGCGCTCGAAGCTACCGGACGGGCCCATCGTCGCCCCGGCGATCGTGTCGGCCATGAAGCCGACCTGTGCGCCAGGACGACCTTGCTCAGCCCGCCAGGGGGAACATCGCCCCGCGCCGCCCCTCCGGGGAGACCAGCCACTCCAGCTTCGCCGCCGTGTCCGCCTCCGGCAGCGGGGTGTGCAGCACGATGACGAGGTCGGGGCGGGCCGGCACCCGCAGTTGGGTCGATTCGAGGACCAGCGTGCCGACCAGGGGGTGCTCCAGCTCCTTGCGGACCTGCCCGCCCGGCATGATGTCCCGCCGCTCCCACAGTGCGACGAACTCCTCGCTCGCCGCCTTGGCCTCCTCGACCACCGCGCGGAAGCCGTCGTCCTCCGGGTTCTCCGAACAGGCCGCCCGGAACTGGGCGACCACGCGCGGGGCGAGGTGCTCCCACCCGCCCATCCGCGAGCGGTAGAGAGGGTCGGTGAAGAAGGCGATGAGGCAGTTCTGGGAGATCTCCGGCCGCACGCCGAGCACGATCGACGCCGAGTCGTTGTACAGGACCGCGTTCCAGTACGCGTCCATGATGACCGCAGGGAACGGCATCCACGCGTCGATCAGCCGGCGGAGCCCGGTGCACATGTCGCGTGCGCCCGGATCGATTTCGGGGGCGGGCGGGTTCAGCGCGGCCAGGACGTACAGGTGGCGGCGCTCGATCGCGCTCAGCCGCAGCACCCGCGCGACGGAGTCGAGAACCTGCGGGGAGACGGTGATGTCGCGGCCCTGCTCCAGCCACTGGTACCAGGAGACGCCCACGCCCGCGAGGACGGCGACCTCCTCGCGGCGCAGACCGGGCGTGCGGCGGCGGCCACCCTCGGGAAGGCCGGCCTCGGCAGGGGTGACCCGGGCCCGACGGCTCATCAGGAACTCGCGCAGTTCGGCGAGTCGGTGCCGCTTGGCGGCATCACTCTCGACCGCAGTGGCCACGTGCGTCCTCCCCCTGTGCAGCCTGGTGGTGCGACCAACAGGATAAGTTCCCGCTCCCCACGGATGTTCCCGCGAGCCGAGGGTGGTTGCCATGGCAACCGACACTCCGACCACCACCCCTGCGGACACGCTCCCCTCCTCCGAGCCGTCCCTGACCGCCCGCGCCCGGCTCATCCTCTTCGTGCTGTGCGCCGCCCAGTTCATGGTGGCGCTCGACTTCTCCGTCCTGAACGTCGCCCTGCCGGTCCTAGGCGCCGACCTCGGTCTCGGGCAGTCGGCGCTGCAGTGGGCCGTGACGGCCTTCGCGCTGCCCTCGGGCGGGTTCCTGCTGCTCTTCGGGCGGACCGGCGACCTCTACGGACGTAAGAAGCTCTTCCTGGCCGGCCTCGCCCTCTTCGGCGCGGCCTCGCTCCTCGCCACCTTCGCCTGGGACCCGGCGTCGTTCCTGATCGCGCGGGCCCTCCAGGGCCTGGGCGCGGCGGCGATCGTGCCGACCGGCATGTCGCTGCTGACGACGACGTTCCCCGAGGGCCCGCAGCGGGACCGCGCGCTCGGTGTCTCCGGGACCGTGCTTTCCCTGGGCTTCACGATCGGGATGGTGCTCGGCGGCGTCATGACGGACACCCTGGGCTGGCGCTCGACGATGGGTCTGCTCGCCCTGTTCACGCTGGTCTTGCTGCCCCTGGCACCCGGTCTGCTGCCGGAATCCCGCACGCCCGACCGGCCGCGCCTCGACCTGCCCGGAGCGGTCACCGTCACCGGCGCCCTGCTCGCGCTCATCTACTCCCTGTCGACCGCGGCCGAGCACGGCTTCGGCGGCGCGGAGGTACGGGTGACCCTGGTCGTGGGCGTCCTGCTCCTCGGGGCGTTCGTGGTCGTGGAGTCCCGGCACGACGCCCCCCTGGTCAGCCTGCCGATGCTGCGTCGCCGGACGGTCGCCTTCGGCAACCTCGGCGGTCTGGTGACGTTCTCGATGATGTCGACGGTCGTCTTCGTCCTGACGCTCTACCTCCAGGAGACGCTGGGGCTCTCGGCGTTCGCGACGGGTCTCGTCTTCGGTGTGCAGGGGCTGCTCTCGGTCCTGATCGGCTCGATGGCGGCGAAGGTCATCGGCCGCGTCGGCGCAGGCCGCACGCTGGTCTTCTCGCTGCTCGGCCAGGGCCTCTTCGTGGCGCTGCTGCTCGGCATCGGCACGGACTCGGGCGCGCTCCTCGCGACCGTCGGCGTCTCGCTGGCCAGCATGTGCCACCTCGGCGCGATCATCTCGTACGGGCTGATCGTCACCTCCGGCGTGCCGGACGAGGAGCAGGGGCTGGCGACGGGTCTGGTCACGACGACGCAGCAGGTCGGCATCACCGTCGGCATCCCGCTGCTCGGCGTCCTGGCGACGACGGGCGGCGATCTCTACGACGGGGTCCGCACGGTCCTCGCCGTGAACGCGGCCATCGTGGTGGCCACGGGCCTGCTCGTGGCGCTCGGCCTGCGGAAGCGGGCCTGATCCGGGCGGGCCGGGGGGGCGCCGAGCAAGCCGGGAGGGACGGGCTACGGACGGTCCAGGCGGAGCCGTACCGCCTTCGGGAGGCCGGCGACCACCAGGTCGTAGGAGTCCTCGATGAGCTCCCGGACCATCCGGTCCGGGAGCCCGCCGACCGTCACCGTGTTCCAGTGGCGCTTGTTCATGTGGTAGCCGGGGGCGACGGCCGCGTACTCCTCGCGGAGCCGTTCCGCCTCCTCGGGCTCGCACTTGAGGTTGATCCTCAGCGGCTCGGCGTCCAGCGCCGAGAGCGCGAACATCTTCCCGGCGACCTTGAAGACCGAGGCCTCCGGGCCGAACGGGAACTCCTCCGTGGCGTCGTTGAAGTCCAGGCAGAACGTCCGCAGCTGGTCCGGGGTCACTCCGGCCTCGCCTCCGGTTCCACGAGCACCGTGACGATCTTGTTCCGGCGGCCCGCCGGGGACTCGGCGGTCAGCCGCAGCGTACGCCCGTCCGGCAGCTCCACGACCGCCTTCGCGCCGGCGATCGGCACCCGGCCGAGCGCCTTGGCGAGCAGCCCGCCGACCGTCTCCACGTCCTCGTCGTCGTACTCGTCGGGTCCGAAGCCGTACAGCTCGCCGAGGTCCCCGATGTCCAGGCGGGCGGTGACCCGGTAGCGGCCGTCGCCCAGCTCCTCGACCGGGGGGATCTCGCGGTCGTACTCGTCGGTGATCTCGCCGACGATCTCCTCCAGGATGTCCTCGATGGTGACGATCCCCGCCGTGCCGCCGTACTCGTCGATGACGACGGCGACGTGGTTGCGCTCCTGCTGCATCTCCCGCAGCAGGTCGCCCGCGTTCTTGGTGTCCGGTACGAAGGCGGCCGGCCGCATCGCCGTCGACACCACGTCCGCCTCCGCGTCGCGGTTGATGTGCGTCTTGCGGACCAGGTCCTTCAGATAGACGATGCCGACGATGTCGTCCTCGTTCTCGCCGGTGACCGGGATCCGGGAGAAACCGGAACGCAGGGCCAGGGTGAGCGCCTGCCGGATCGTCTTGTACCGCTCGATGCAGATCAGGTCGGTGCGGGGCACCATCACCTCGCGTACGAGCGTGTCGCCGAGCTCGAAGACGGAGTGCACCATCCGGCGCTCGTCGTCCTCGATCAGCTGCTCCTGCTCGGCGAGGTCCACCATCGCCCGCAGTTCGGCCTCGGAGGCGAAGGGGCCCTTACGGAAGCCTTTGCCGGGGGTGAGCGCGTTGCCGATGAGGATGAGCAGCTGCGGTACGGGGCCCATGATCCGGGCCAGCGGCAGCAGGACGTACGCGGCGACGGTGGCCGTGTTGAGCGGGTGCTGGCGGCCGATGGTGCGCGGCGAGACGCCCACGGCGACGTAGCTGACGAGCACCATCACCCCGATGGCGACGAGCAGCGCCTCCCAGGTCGCGGAGAACTCCTCCAGGCACACGTAGGTGACGAGGACGCCGGCCGCCATCTCGCAGGCGACGCGGACGAGGAGCGCCACGTTGAGGTAGCGCGTGGGGTCGGAGGCGACCTGGGCGAGTCTGTCGGCGCCGCGCCGCCCCGCCCGCAGGGCCTCGGCGGCGCGGAAGCTGGTGACGCGGGCGACGCCTGCCTCGGCGCAGGCGGCGAGCCAGGCGACGACGATCAGGGCGACCGCGCCGAAGATCAGCGATGCGTTCATCGGGTTCGTCGGGTCCGTCGGGGGCTCAGGAGACGGTGGGCGCCGGGGACGGGCCGGTCAGGCCCTTCTCCGCGCGCCAGCCGTCGACGATGGCGGCCTGGAGACCGAACATCTCCGCCTTCTCGTCCGGCTCCTCGTGGTCGTAGCCGAGCAGGTGCAGCACTCCGTGGACGGTGAGGAGCTGGAGCTCCTCGTCCATGGAGTGCTGCGTCGGCGCGTCCTTGCCCTGCTGGGCGGCGACCTCGGGGCAGAGCACGATGTCGCCGAGGAGCCCCTGCGGGGGCTCCGCGGCCTCGTCGTCCTTCGACGGCGGACGCAGCTCGTCCATCGGGAAGGACATGACGTCCGTGGGGCCCGGGAGGTCCATCCACTGGATGTGGAGCTGCTCCATCGCCTCCGCGTCGACGACGATCACGGAGAGCTCGGAGAGCGGGTGGATGCGCATCCGCGCGAGGGCGTAGCGGGCGATGTCGAGGATCGCCTGCTCGTCGACCTCGGTTCCGGACTCGTTGTTGACGTCGATCGACATGGTGCTCTGTTACTACTTCCCGTTGCGGCTGTCGTACTGCTCGTACGCGTCGACGATACGGCCGACGAGCTTGTGCCGTACGACGTCGTGGGACGTGAGGCGCGAGAAGTGCACGTCGTCGACGCCTTCCAGGATGTCCTGGACCTGGCGCAGACCGCTCTTCGTGCCGCCGGGAAGGTCGACCTGGGTGATGTCGCCGGTGATGACGATCTTCGAGTCGAAGCCGAGCCTCGTCAGGAACATCTTCATCTGCTCCGGGCTGGTGTTCTGCGCCTCGTCGAGGATGATGAACGCGTCGTTGAGCGTCCGGCCTCGCATGTACGCCAGCGGCGCGACCTCGATCGTCCCCGAGGCCATCAGCTTCGGGATCGAGTCCGGGTCGAGCATGTCGTGCAGCGCGTCGTAGAGCGGCCGCAGGTACGGGTCGATCTTCTCGTAGAGCGTGCCGGGCAGGAAGCCGAGCCGCTCGCCCGCCTCGACGGCCGGCCGGGTCAGGATGATCCGCGTGACCTGCTTGGACTGCAGGGCCTGGACAGCCTTGGCCATGGCCAGGTACGTCTTGCCGGTACCGGCGGGGCCGATGCCGAAGACGACCGTGTGCTTGTCGATCGCGTCGACGTAGCGCTTCTGGTTGAGGGTTTTGGGGCGGATGGTGCGGCCGCGGCTGGAGAGGATGTTCTGGGTGAGCACCTCTGCCGGGGTCTCCTGGCCTGCCTCCGCGCTGCCGGTCTCGCTCGCTCTGAGCATGACGATCGAGCGTTCCACTGCGTCCTCCGTCATCGGCTGTCCGGTGCGGAGCACCAGCATCATCTCATCGAACAGGCGCTGGATCAGCGCGACTTCCGCGGCGTCCCCCACCGCGCTGACCTGGTTGCCCCGGACATGGATGTCGGTCTTCGGGAACGCGTTCTCGATCACACGCAGGAGCGCGTCACCGGAACCGAGAACGGTCACCATCGGGTGCTTCGCGGGGACGGTGAAGTGGGCGCGGGTCTCGCCCGGTGCGCCATTGGGGGCTGTGGGTGTCTGAGTCATGGGCCGGCACTGTGGCCTGCACATACCTCCCGTTGCAGGGTTCTCGCTGCTCGACAACCTCTCGGACACCAAGCCTACGACTTGTCACTGACAAGGCCGAAGCCTTTTACCGGGCGAGAGTGGGTGGCGGCCCGGCGGCTCGGACCGGCGGTCTGGCGCCGCCGCGGCTCAGGCCGAGCGGCGGAAGCCGATCGTGGGGACGGCCCGGCGCAGGGGCCACGGGCGCGTGGGGGCCGGGAGCAGCCGTTCCAGGAAGGCGTAGCGGGCGCGCAGGGCCTCCGGGTCCTGGCAGGCGTGCCCCTGGACGTGCTGCCACCAGGCGGCGACCTCGCCCCAGCCGGGCGCGGAGAGCGAGCCGCCGAACTCCTGCACCGACAGCGCGGCGGTCAGGCCGGCGAAGGCGAGCCGGTCGGCGAGCGGCCAGTCGGCGAGCGTTCCGGTGACGAAGCCCGCGACGAAGACGTCACCGGCGCCGGTCGGGTCGAGCGCGGAGACCTGGATGGCCGGGACCTCGGCGGTCTCGCCGGTGGCGCCGTCGACGGCGTAGGCGCCTTCCGCACCGAGGGTGACCACTGCGTAACGGACCCGGTCGGCGAGCGCGTGGGCGGCGGCCTTCGGGCTGTCGCTGCGGGTGTAGCGCATGGCCTCCTGGGCGTTGGGCAGGAACGCCTCGCAGTGCTCGAGGTCGGTCAGACCGGCGAGGTCCCAGCCGCCGGTCTCGTCCCAGCCGACGTCGGCGAAGACCTTGGCGCCGCCCCGGGCGGCCTGTGCGACCCAGTCCTCGGCGCGGCCGGGCACCAGCGAGGCGACGGCGGCGCGCGCGTGCGGCGGGTAGGCGGGCAGAGCGCCGTCCAGGGGCGGGGCCTGGTGGCCGTGCGAGACCATCGTGCGCTCGCCCTCGTACGCCATGGAGACGGTGACCGGGGAGTGCCAGCCGGGGACGGTGCGGGAGAGCGAGAGGTCGATGCCCTCGCCCTGCTCCAGAGCGTCCCAGCAGTACTCGCCGTAGTGGTCGTCGCCGAAGGCGGCGGCGAGGGAGGTGCGCAGGCCGAGGCGGGCGAGGGCGGTGGCCATGTTGGCGACGCCGCCGGGGCTGGAGCCCATGCCCCTGGCCCAGGACTCGGTGCCCCGGACAGGGGCGCTGTCGAGGCCGGTGAAGATGATGTCGAGGAAGACCGTGCCGGTGAGGAAGACGTCGCACTCGGGGTCGGTGGGCTCGCGCAGGCGCACCAACGGGTCGAGCCCGGCGTCGTGTTGCTGCTCTCCCCTTGCTGTGGTCACGGCAGGCTCCCCGGTCGTGGTGCGGATCAGCCCAGTGTGCCCGATGAGGGCGGCGAGACGGGGGTGACGCAGCGGGGAAAGCGAGGGCCATTACCCCGCCTAACCAACCCCAAACGCCTTTGTGACTCAGATCACAAACACAATGGAGGGATTCCGCCCTCTCCGGACTTCTCCGGGCCACCGGTCGCTTGATACACATGTCTCGCGATCCCGTGCAACACCGGGCGCTCCACCCCCTCTTCCTCTTTTCCTGGAACGCCCATGTCGTCGCGCCCGCGTGCTCTGGGGCCCCTTGTCGCCCTTTTCACGGCCGGTTATCTCGCCCCGTACCTGCTCCCGACCGTCGTCGGCCGGCTCTCGGGCGGGCTCGGACTCACCCCCGCCCAGGCGGGCCTGGTCGGCTCGGTCCTCCTGCTCGCCTCCGCCTCGGCCGGCTTCGCGCTCGCCGCACGCGTGGAACGGTTCGGCCCGCGACGGGCGGCGAGGACCGGGCTGCTGGCGATGGGCGTCGGCTACGGCTCGGCGGCGCTCACCGCGAGCGTCCCGCTGGTGGTCGGCGGCGCGGTCATCGGCGGTCTCGGCTCCGGTACGGCGCTCGCGGTGGCCGCGGCGGGAATCGCGGCGCAGCCCGACCCGCACCGGGCCTCGACGCTCGGCCTCCTCTCCGTCTCAGCGACGGCCGGCGCCCTCTACCTGACCCTCCCCCACTTCGGCGGCGGCCACGCGCTGCCCTTCGCGTCGATCGCGCTGACGGCGGCCCTGGTCTGGCCGCTGACGGGCGGACTCGCCGGGCCGGCCGGTGCCCGCACGCCTCTGCGCGCGGGGGCTCGAGGCGGGCCTCGCAGTCCGCTCCCGCACCGGCGTTCGGGTGCCGTGCTCGCCGCCGCGATCCTGCTCTGGTCCCTGGCGCAGAACGCCCTGTGGGGCGTCAGCGGCCGGATCGGCGTCACCCAGGCGGGCCTCGGCGAGGTCACCGTCGGAGCGGTCTTCGCGGTGGCGCTCGGCGCGGGTCTCGCGGGCGTCCTGGGCGCAGGGGTGCTCGGTTCGAGGCTGGGCCGCGCGGTGCCGGTCGGGGCGGGCACGGCCTTCATCGCCCTCTGTGTACTGGTCAGTTCGGGCGCCGAGAGCCTGGCGGCCTTCGCGACCGGCGAGATCCTGTGGAACGTCTTCTATCCGGTCGTCCTGTCCTACCTGCTGGGCCTGGCCGCCTCCCTGGACCCGCGCGGCCGCTGGGCGGTGCTGGTCGGCTCGGCGTCCTCGCTGGGCGTGGCCTGCGGCCCGGTCACCGGCAGTGTGCTGTCCGAGCAGGCCGGCTACCCGGGCATGGGCGTGATCCTGTGCGTCCTGCTCCTGCTGGTGGCGGTCC
>NZ_BMTO01000018.1:106268-114759 GCF_014649715.1 Streptomyces lateritius | reverse complement strand
CGCCGCCCCCCGCCACCGGCCTGGTCCCGCAGATGGGCGCCCCGGAACAGCAGGTCGCTCCCGTCCGCGTCCCCACCCGCCGCCGCGCGGCGGCCCAACGCTCCTTCCACCTGGCCCGCCCCGGCGACCGCGGCTAGGTGGTGTCCGCAAAGCCCTGCCCGGCCCCGAGCGTCGGGCAACGGTTCCTTCGCTACTCCGCGTCGAAGTCGTACGCCTCGACCTCGGCCAGGTACCGCGCCCGCCGATCCTCGTCGTCGTCGAGGAAGGACGCCTCGAAGGAGTTGCGGGCCAGGGTCCGCATCTGCTCGCGGTCCAGGCCCAGCGCGCCGCGTACCGCGTCGAAGGTGTCGCCCACGTAGCCGCCGAAGTACGCCGGGTCGTCGGAGTTGACCGTCGCCATCAGGCCCGCCTCCAGCATCGAGGCCAGCGGGTGGTCCTCCAGGACGTCGATCGCCCGGAGCCGTACGTTCGACAGCGGACAGAGCGTCAGCGGCACCCGCTCCCGTACCAGCCGCTCCACCAGCTCCGGGTCCTCCACGCAGCGCAGTCCGTGGTCGATCCGCTCCACGCCGAGGACGTCGAGGGCCTCGCGGATGTAGTCCGGCGGGCCCTCCTCGCCCGCGTGGGCGACCTTGCGCAGGCCGAGCGCCTCCGCCGCCGCGTACACCTCGCGGAACTTCGACGGCGGATGGCCCACCTCCGCCGAGTCCAGGCCGACGCCCGTGATCCGGTGCAGATACGGCTTCGCGGCCTCCAGGGTCGCCATCGCCGACTCGGCCGACTCGTCACGCAGGAAGCACATGATCAGCCGGGTCGAGACGCCGTGCCGCTCCTCGGCCCGGTCCAGCGCACGGGCCAGGCCCTCGATCACGGTGCCGATCGGAACCCCGCGCGCCGTGTGGGCCTGCGGGTCGAAGAAGATCTCGGCGTGCCGTACCCCCTGCGCCGCGGCCCGGGCCAGATAGGCGTCGGCGAGCTCGGTGAAGTCGTCCACGGTGTGCAGGACGGCCATCAGCTCGTAGTAGAGGTCCAGGAAGGACTGCAGATCGCTGAAGAGGTACGCCTCGCGCAGCTCCTCGGTGTCCGCGTAGGGCAGGGTGACGCCGTTGCGGGCGGCCAGCGCGAACGCCAGCTCGGGTTCGAGGGTGCCCTCGATGTGCAGGTGGAGTTCGGCTTTGGGGAGGGGAAGGGGCATGGGTCTTTCGTCCGTCTGTCTCTCGGGGAGTTCTGTCTCTCGGGGAGGGCTACCTCTTGGGGAGGGGGACCCTCATCAGGTCCTGGGCGATGCTCAGCTCGCCGGTGAACCCGGCCGCACGTGCCTGCCGTTCGAACTCCGCCGGGTCGCCGTACCGCTGCGAGAAGTGGGTCAGGACGAGGTGCCGTACCCCCGCGTCGCGCGCGACCGCGGCGGCCTGGCCGGCCGTCAGATGGCCGTGGTCGGCGGCGAGCCGGACGTCCTCGTCGAGGAAGGTCGACTCGATGACGAGCATGTCGGCGCCCTCGGCGAGCACGCGCACCCCGTCGCAGAGCCGGGTGTCCATGACGAAGGCGAACCGCTGCCCGCGCCGCACCTCGCTGACCTCGTCCAGGGTCACGCCGTTCAGCACGCCCTCGCGCTGGATGCGGCCCACGTCCGGTCCCTTGATGCCGTGCGCGGCGAGCCGCTGGGGAAGTATGCGGCGCCCGTCGGGCTCGGTGAGCCGGTAGCCGTACGACTCGACGGGGTGGGAGAGCCGGTACGCGTCGAGGGTGTACGCGTCGGTGACGGCGAGGGGGCCGTCGGCGGCGACCGGGGTCTCGGTCAGCTTCACGGTCTCGCGGTAGGCGGTCGCGTACCGCAACCGTTCGAAGAAGCGCTGTCCGCTCGCCGGGTAGTGGGCGGTGACCGGGTGCGGCACCTGGTCGAGGTTGATCCGCTGGATCACGCCCGCGAGGCCCAGGGAGTGGTCGCCGTGGAAGTGCGTGACGCAGATCCGGTCGAGGTCGTGGGCGGCGACCCCGGCCCGCAGCATCTGGCGCTGGGTGCCCTCGCCGGGGTCGAAGAGGATGCCCTGCCCGTCCCAGCGCAGCAGATAACCGTTGTGGTTGCGGTGCCGGGTCGGAACCTGGCTCGCGGTGCCGAGGACGACCAGTTCACGTACGGACAAGGCAGGCCTTCTCTTCAGAGGGTTCGTCGACGGGGTACGCCGAGGGGCTACGCCGACGGGTCCCGGGACGGGGCTATCCGGGCGGCCAGTTGAGGCCGCGGCCCCCGAGGACGTGGGCGTGGGCGTGGAAGACGGTCTGACCGGCGCCGGTCCCCGTGTTGAAGACGATCCGGAAGCCGCTGTCGACGACCTTCTCCTGTGCGGCGATCTCGCCCGCCTCGCGCAGCACGTCGGCGGCCACGGTCGGCGCGGCGGCGGCGAGCGAGGCCGCGTCCGGGTAGTGCAGGCGGGGGATGACGAGGACGTGCGTCGGCGCCTGCGGGTTGATGTCCCGGAAGGCGACGGTGGTCTCCGTCTCGCGCACGATGGTCGCCGGAACCTCCCCGTCCGCGATCTTGCAGAACAGGCAGTCGCTCTGCGGCTCTCCGGCCATGGTCCGGGCCTCCTCGCCTCTGTCGATCAGTACGGACGCATGCTATCCGGCGCGCTCGGAAGCGGGGGCGCGGCGCCTCAGCGCCGCGCGGCTCACCCAGTAGGTGATCACCACACCCCAGAACAGCGGATAGCCGAGCGCGCCGACGACGGACGCGTCCACCGTCCACAGCGCCATCGCGACCACCGAGTGCAGACCGAGCAGCCCGACCGCGACGCCCATCGCGATCACCGGCCGGCAGCCCCGCGCGACCAGGAGCAGGGGGCGGCGCAGCCTCGCCGGCACGCGCCGGGTCAGCCACAGCGCCCAGGCGCCCCAGCCGCCCACGACCACCGCGACGCCGATCAGGTACGGGACGAGGGCGTCGCCGCCGCTCGCTCCGGTGCGCAGCGGCGCCGAGCCCAGAGCGGCACCCACGAAACCGAGCAGGGCCACCCAACGGGCGCCCGCGACGGTCCCCCAGGCCATGGCCTCCAGGTTGTAGCGGGCCTGCCGGTCGTTCGTGTCGAGGGCGGCGGACTCGACGAAGCCTGCGGCGGCCTTCGTCCACGCGCCGCGCCGGAACCAGCGGCGCCGCAGTTGCAGCAGGGAGAGGTTGTTGTGCGCCTCGCTGCTCTGCGGGTCGAGACGCAGCGCCGTCTCGTAAGCCTGCTCGGCGACACGGTGGTCGCCGACGCGGTGGGCGGTGAGCCCCACGAGGAAGTGGGCGGCGCTCTCCCCGGGGGCGAGGCTGACGGCGCGGCGGGCCGCCTCGTACGCCTCGCGCTGCCGCTCCTTGCGGCTGGAGCGGTCGAGGACGGTACCGAGGGCGTAGTGGCTGCCCCAGTAGTCCGGGGCGAGCTCGACGGAGTAGCGGGCGGACCGCTCGGCCTCCTCGTACTTCTTCAGCGCGAGCAGGATGTGGGTGCGCATCAGCCAGCTCGGCAGCGCATCCGGTTCGGCGAGCAGGGCGGTCTCGATAGAGTCGAACGCCTCTTCTGCCCGGCCGAGGCGGTGCTGGCAGCGGGCCAGGAGCACCAGGGCGGTGGCGTCGAGCGGATCGGTCGCCAGGTGCTGGGCGGCGAGGGCCGCGGCCTGTTCGTAGCGTCCGACGTCGAAGAGCGCGTCGGCCCGGTCCAGGGTCGGGTCTCCCGGGTGGCTCATCAGACCTTGTCCCGGTCGTGCGTGATGCTGAGCAGGTTCGGGACGAGTCCCAGCCAGAACAGGACCTGGGGGACGGTCCGGTCGGTCCACGGCACGACGACGATCAGCAGCGCGCAGAGCGTGGCGAGGGTGGCCTGGCCGAGGACCACCCGGGGCCAGAACAGCCTCCGTACGAGGGCGCGTACGGTCAGCTGCGCGCCGGTGCGCATCCGCAGATAGCGGCGCCACGCGCCGAAGCCCCACACCGCCGCCATCAGGCACAGGGCCCAGAGCCGGGTGCCGAGGTGGATCGGGAGCTCCTTCGGGTCCTCGCCGTCGGTCACGAAGATGTCGGCGGTGACGGCGGCCATGGCGAGGCAGAGCAGGGCGAGCCAGCGGGTGCCGCGCAGCATCCGGTAGACGGCCCTGTCGAGGTCCTTGCGCAGCGAGGGGGAGTCGGGGGCGGCGGCGAGACCGCCCGCGTACAGGTCGGCGGCCCGGGCGGCGGACGTGCCGGGCTTGCGGGCCTCCCGCTCGGTGACCTCGGTGACGGCGAGGTTGTCGGTCGGGTCGATGCGCAGGAGCTGCTGAACGGATTCCCGTACCAGGTCGAAGCGCTCGTTGAACGCGGCGACCTTGTACATGGTGTGCCACGGCTCGACATTGTCGGGCCCGAGCCGTACGGCTTCCTGGGCCTCCCGGAACGCCTCCTCCTTCGTTCCCACGAAGATCAGCATCTCGGCGCGCTGGGTGCGCGGGCTCCAGGAGTCGGGCGCGAGGCGAATCGCCTCGCGCTGCGCCTGCTCGGCCTCCGGCAGCCGGCTCATCCTGCGCAGGACGAATCCCCGCATGTAGTGCCCGTCGGCGAACTCGGGTGCCAGTTTCACCGCTTCGTCGGCGGCGTCGAGCGCCTCGTCGAGCCGCCGGAGACCGGAGAGGCACCGGGCGCGTACGGTCCACGCCTCGTGGTCGTCGGGTGCCTCGGCGAGACGGCGGCCGAGCAGGGCGAGGCCCTCCTCGTAGCGCCCCATGCCGTAGAGCTCGCGGGCCTGTTCGACCCGCACGTTCATGGTTGCCCCGCTCACAGCTTGCGCTTCTTCTTCAGATAGGCGACCAGGTCGTCGTACATCCCGCCGTCGTTGGCGAACATCGCCACATTGCGGGCGGAGGCGAACCAGGACTCGCTGGAGGGCTTGATCTGCTTCGCCGCGCCCAGCAGGTCCTTCATGTTGATCATGCGTACGGTGCCGGTACGGGCGGACTCCAGGAGCGCCGACTCTGCGGCGGTCTCGCAGAGATGGGCGAGGTCGGCGCCCGAGAAGTCCTCGGTTGCCTTCACGAGCTTGCCCAGGTCGACGGATTCGATGGGGCGCTCGCGCAGGTGGTAGCGGAGGATCGCCTCGCGGGCCGGACCGTCGGGCGGCAGCACGAGCAGCGTGCGGTCGAGCCGGCCGGGGCGGCGCAGCGCGAGGTCGACGTCCCAGGGGACGTTGGTGGCGGCGAGCACGAAAACGCCTTCGTTCTCGGCGCCGTTGATGCCGTCGAGCTCGGTGAGGAGCTGGTTGACGACGTTGCGCAGACCGCTGTGGTGCGTACGGGAGCGTTTGGCGCCGAGCGCGTCCAGTTCGTCGAGGAAGACGACGCAGGGGGCCTGCCGGCGGGCGGTCTCGAAGATGTCGTGGACGTTCTTCTCGGAGGTTCCGATGTACATGTCGAGGATGTCGGAGAGTGAGATCGACATGAAGCTCGCGCCGAGTTCGCCCGCGACGGCGCGGGCGATGAAGGTCTTGCCGCAGCCGGGCGGGCCGTAGAGGAGAAGGCCGCCGCGCAGCGACTTGCCGTACAGCTTGCGCAGTTCGGGGTTGCGCATGGGTGCGAGGAACGCGGCCTCCAGACGCTCCTTGACCTCCCGCATGCCGCCGACGTCGGCGAGGCGTACGGATCCGGGGGCGTCGATGTCCCAGGCGGACGCGTCCCCGGGGTCGCCGCTCCCGTCGGCGGTGAGCGGTTCCTCGGTGCCGCTCTCGACGAACCGGGGCCCGACGAGGTCCCCGACCTCCTGCTCGGCGGCGGCCCAGTCGAAGCGGGGGGCCTCGGGAGCGGGCGCGGGGGCCTCCGGGGCGGGGGCGGCGGGCGCGGAGGCCTCCGGGGCGGGCGCGGCGGGGGTCTCCTTCGGTGCCGCGGGTGCGCCCATCGCGCGGGCCATCAGGGCGCGGGCGGCGGCGTCGCCCGGCGCGTGCTGGAGCGCGACGGCCGCCTCGGTGACGGCCTCGTCGCCGAGGCCTTCGGCGAGGAGCAGTTCGGCGAAGTGCAGCCGCAGGGGAACGTCTTCGGGCGCGGCGGCGACCGCGGCGCGCAGACTACGGATCAGGGGAGACTCGTCGGACATGCCAGCAGCCTAGGGAGGGCCACCGGGCGCTGGTCCACCGGGTTCCCGAAGATTACGGTGGGCCGATGCGACGAAAGGGCGTACTGCGCAAGCTGGTGGTGGACGACACCGTCTGGCTCTGGGGCCGCCGGCACCGGCATCCGGACTGCCGCGAGACCCTGTCACTGCGCCGCGCCGACACCCCGCACGCCCAACTCCACCTGGTCTTCCGCTCAGGAGAGGGCCGCGCGGTGGCGGGCTGGCCCCTGGGCGAGGGCGAGATCATCGGCCTCGGGGGCCATTGGCTCAACCTGAACGAGCCCGGGGTGGTGCGCCGCCTCCTCGACGAGGCCGTGGCGCGCGGCCTCGTCCCCACCGGGAACGTCGTGAGGGAGGTGGACGGCTGGCCGCTGTTCGACGCAGTCGCGGGCGAGGCGCCTTAGGCGCCGCGCGGCGGTCCCGGGCCGCCGCGTGGTACACCAGGCCCCCGACAGCCCGCGCCCACCACAGCCGCACCAACCGCACCGGGGGACACAGACGCCCTGATCACATCCCAGCCACGGCCGGCCTGGGCCGTGTCCGTAAAGTCCCATCTGGCCCGCGGGCAGACGGCGCTACCTGCGGAGACGACCTAGGACCAGCGGCCCGTGCGGCCGAGCAGGAGTGCGGTCGCCGCCGTGCCCGCCGTTGAGGTGCGCAGGACGCTGTGTCCCAGGCGGTACGGTTTGGCGCCCGCGGCCTCGAAGGCCGCCAGCTCCTCGGGAGAGACGCCCCCTTCGGGCCCCACCACCAGCACGATCTCGCCCTCCCCCGGCAGGGCGGCGTCCGCGAGCGCGCCGCTGGGGTGGGCGCGGTCCTCGTGCAGGACGGCCGCGAAGTCGGCGCCCGTGAGGAGCGCCGCCACCTGCTTCGTCGTCATCGCGTCGGTGACCTCGGGGAAACGGGTGCGGCGGGACTGCTTGCCGGCCTCGCGCGCCGTGGCCCGCCACTTGCCGAGCGCCTTGAGACCGCGGTCGCCCTTCCACTGGGTGATGCAGCGGGACGCGGCCCACGGCACGATCGCGTCGACGCCGGTCTCGGTCATGATCTCGACGGCGAGTTCGCCCCGGTCGCCCTTGGGCAGCGCCTGGACGACGGTGATACGGGGTGTGGGCTCGGGGTCCTCGTGGACCGCTGTGACGTCCACGGTGAGCTGGTCCTTGCCCTCGGCTGCGGTCACCACGCACTCCGCCCACGCACCGCGGCCGTCGGTCAGGACGAGCTCCTCCCCGGCGCGCAGGCGCTTCACGGAGACGGCGTGGCGGCCCTCGGGGCCGTCGAGCAGGAAGCCTCCGGGGCCGGGGACGGCGTCGACGACGAAGACGGGTGCGGTCATGAGGTGCTCCTGTGGGCCTGCGCGGAGAGGGCGGTGCCGAGTTCGGCGGCCAGCACCTCGACCAGTTGCCCCGCCGGGAGTTCGCGGGCCAGCCGGTGGCCCTGCCCGGCCCACAGGGCCATGCCCTGCGCGTCGCCCGCGGTGGCGGCCGCCTTGCGCAGCGGGGTGGTGAGGTGGTGGATCTCGGGGTAGGCGGCGGGGGCGTACGGCCCGTGCTCGCGCATGAAGCGGTTGACGAGACCGCGGGCCGGGCGCCCGGAGAAGGCCCGGGTGAGTTCGGTGCGTACGAAGAGCGGGTTGGTCATCGCCTGCTTGTGCAGGGCGTGCGCGCCCGACTCGGGGCAGACGAGGAAGGCGGTGCCGAGCTGGGCGGCGTCGGCCCCGGCGGCCAGGACGGCGGCGATCTGCGCCCCGCGCATGAGCCCGCCGGTGGCGACGATCGGCAGCTGCACGGCCTCGCGGACCTGGGTGACGAGGGTCAGGAGCCCGGTTCCGGCGAGGGCGGCGTCCGGGTCGTCGCGGTGGGTGCCCTGGTGCCCGCCGGCCTCGACGCCCTGCACGCAGACGGCGTCGGCTCCGGCCCACTGCGCGGCCTGGGCCTCCTCGGCGGAGGTGACGGTGACGATCGTGTACGTACCCGCGCGGGCGAACGCCTCGAAGGTGTCGCGGCCGGGGCAGCCGAAGGTGAAGGAGACGGCGGGCACGGGATCCTCCAGGAGGATCGCCAGCTTGGCGTCGTACGCGTCGTCGCGTCCGCTGTCCGGGTCGCCGAGGGCCGTCTCGTACCAGGTGGCCTCACCGGCGAGCTGGTGCCGGTAGACCTCGACGGCGGCGGGGTCGGTGGGCTGTCCGCTCTGCGGCATGAAGAGGTTGACGCCGAAGGGCTGCGCGGTGAGCCCGCGCACCTGCTTGATCTCCTGGTACAGACCTCCGGCGGTCTTGTACCCGCCGGCCAGGAACCCGAGCCCGCCGGCCTCGCACACCGCTCCGACGAGCTGCGGACAGGAGGCGCCACCCGCCATGGGGGCCTGCACGATCGGGTACCG
>NZ_BMTO01000018.1:83159-106176 GCF_014649715.1 Streptomyces lateritius | reverse complement strand
CCGCCGCCCGCGCGTCTGCGCGGGCGGCGGCCCCTCGGTGGAACCGTGACGCCTACCGGCCGTTGAACGCGTCCTTCAGGCGCGAGAACAGGCCCTGCTGGCCGGGCTGGAACTGGCCGGTCGGCCGCTCCTCGCCGCGCAGCTTCGCCAGCTCGCGCAGCAGCCGCTCCTGCTCCGGGTCCAGCTTCGACGGGGTCGTGACCTCGACGTGCACGATCAGGTCGCCGCGCCCGCCGCCGCGCAGATGCGTGACGCCGCGCCCGTGCAGCGGGATCGACTGGCCGGACTGCGTGCCCGGACGGATGTCGACCTCCTCCATGCCGTCGAGCGTCTGCAGCGGCACCTTCGTGCCGAGCGCGCCCGCCGTCATCGGGATGGTGACCGTGCAGTGCAGGTCGTCGCCGCGCCGCTGGAAGACCTCGTGCGGCACCTCGTGGATCTCGACGTACAGGTCGCCCGCCGGGCCGCCACCGGGACCGACCTCGCCCTCGCCGGCGAGCTGGATGCGGGTGCCGTTGTCGACGCCGGCCGGGATCTTGACCGTGAGCGTGCGGCGCGAGCGGACCCGGCCGTCGCCCGCGCACTCCGGGCAGGGCGTCGGGACGACGGTTCCGAAGCCCTGGCACTGGGGGCAGGGGCGGGAGGTCATGACCTGGCCGAGGAAGGACCGCGTCACCTGCGAGACCTCACCGCGGCCGCGGCACATGTCACAGGTCTGCGCGGAGGTGCCGGGTGCGGCGCCCTCGCCGGAACAGGTCGTACAGACGACCGCCGTGTCGACCTGGATGTCCTTCGTCGTGCCGAAGGCGGCCTCGTCGAGGGTGATCTCCAGCCGGATCATGGCGTCCTGGCCCCGGCGGGTGCGCGAGCGCGGCCCGCGCTGCGACGCCGTACCGAAGAAGGCGTCCATGATGTCCGAGAAGTTCCCGAAGCCGCCCTGGCCGAAGCCACCGGCTCCGCCGCCACCGCCGGACGCGGACAGCGGGTCGCCGCCGAGGTCGTAGACCTGCTTCTTCTGCGGGTCCGACAAGACCTCGTAGGCGGCGTTGATCTCCTTGAACCGCTCCTGCGTCTTCGGATCGGGATTGACATCCGGGTGCAGCTCGCGGGCGAGCCGCCGGAATGCCTTCTTGATCTCGTCCTGGGACGCGTCGCGGCGCACGCCGAGTACGGCGTAGTAGTCCGTGGCCACTTACGACTCCGCCAGGATCTGTCCGACGTAACGTGCCACTGCGCGTACCGCTCCCATCGTTCCGGGGTAGTCCATGCGGGTCGGTCCGACCACGCCGAGTTTGGCGACTGCCTCGTCGCCCGAACCGTAGCCGACCGCGACGACGGACGTGGAGGTGAGCCCTTCATGGGCGTTCTCGTGCCCGATCCGTACGGTCATGCCCGAGTCCTTGGCCTCGCCGAGCAGCTTGAGGAGCACGACCTGCTCCTCGAGTGCTTCCAGCACCGGCCTGATCGTGAGGGGGAAGTCGTGGCCGAAGCGGGTGAGATTGGCGGTACCACCGATCATCAGCCGCTCCTCGTGCTCCTCCACCAGCGTTTCGAGCAGGGTCGCGAGCACCGTCGACACCGTGCCGCGGTCCTCCGTCTCCTCGAACGACTCCGGCAGATCCTGCACCAGCTGCGGCACGTCCGCGAAACGGCGGCCGACGACCCGGCTGTTGAGCCGGGCCCGCAGGTCCGCCAGCGAAGCCTCGCCGAACGGCGCCGGGCAGTCGATCATCCGCTGCTCGACGCGGCCGGTGTCCGTGATCAGCACGAGCATCAGCCGGGCCGGGGCCAGCGACAGCAGCTCCACGTGCCGGACCGTCGAGCGGGTCAGCGACGGGTACTGGACGACGGCGACCTGCCGGGTCAGCTGAGCGAGCAGCCGGACCGTACGGCCGACGACGTCGTCGAGGTCGACGGCGCCGTCGAGGAAGTTGTGGATCGCGCGCCGCTCGGGCGTCGACAGCGGCTTGACGCCGGCGAGCTTGTCGACGAAGAGGCGGTAGCCCTTGTCCGTCGGGATGCGCCCGGCGCTGGTGTGGGGCTGGGCGATGTAGCCCTCGTCCTCCAGGACGGCCATGTCGTTGCGCACGGTGGCGGGCGAGACGCCGAGCCTGTGGCGCTCGGTGAGCGCCTTGGAGCCGACCGGCTCCTCCGTCCCGACATAGTCCTGGACGATGGCGCGCAGCACCTCGAGCCTGCGTTCGCTGAGCATGGCGCACACCTCCAGCTGTCGTTCCGGTTGCTCCGGTTTGGCACTCGCCCTGTCCGAGTGCCAGGAATCCCCCGGCCAGTGTACGGCGGCGGACATCTCTCCTGGCAAGGAGGCCACATCGGAGTCACGTCACATCGGCGCCGGAGCGGCTAGCGTCGCCCTATGAGTGTCTCTTGGGAAGAGTTCGGGTGGGAGCCGCTCGCGGACGGCGTGGGACGGCGGCGGCTGCCCGGTTGGGACGCCACGGTGGGCCTGGTGCTGGGCGAGAAGGGCGTCCTGCTGTACGACACCGGGTCCACGCTCCGCGAGGGCGCGGAGCTGCGGTCGGAGGTCGAGGCACTGACGGGCGGCCGGAGAGTGACGCACATCGCACTGAGTCACCCGCACTTCGATCATGTGCTGGGCACGGCGGCCTTCGCGGGGGCGGAGGTCTACGGGGCGGTGGGCGTGGACGACGCCATGCGGCAGCGGGGCGGGGAGTCACTGCGCTCCTCCGCGATGCGTCAGGGTGTCGACCCCGCGGAAGCGCAGGCGGCGGTCGACGCGCTGGTGACACCGCGGCACATGGTGTCGGGCGAGTGGACGCTGGACCTGGGCGGGCGGATGGTCCTCCTGGCCAACGTCGGCCCGGGACACACGGCCCACGATCTGGTGGTGTGCGTACCGGGCTCGGCGCCCGGATCCCCTGAGGTCGTCTTCTGCGGCGACCTGGTCGAGGAGTCGGGCGAGCCGCAGGCCGGTTCGGACGCGATCCCCTCGCGCTGGCCGGCGGCGGTGGACCGGCTACTGGCTCTCGGCGGGGAGGAGGCGGTGTACGTGCCGGGGCACGGGGCGGTCGTGGACGCGACGTTCGTGCGGCGACAGCGGGATGAGCTGGCACGGCGCTTCGGAGTGTCATAACGTCGCGCGAATGCGTAGCTACAACCCGGACCTGACGCCCCCTTGGAAGCGCTCCGCGCCCGTGCCGGAGGTTCCGGCCGAGGCCGACCTCGTCGTCGAGGAGGTCTCGACGGGCTTCTGCGGGGCGGTGATCCGCTGCGAGGCGGGCACAGTGACCCTGGAGGACCGCTTCGGCAAGCACCGGGTCTTCCCGATGGAGCCGCGCGGCTTCCTCCTGGAGGGCCGCGTCGTGACCCTGGTCCGGCCTTCGGCGGGGGCGCCGAAGCGTCCCACCCACACGGCCTCCGGTTCGATCGCGGTCCCGGGGGCGCGGGCGCGGGTGGCGCGGGCGGGCCGGATCTACGTGGAGGGCCGCCACGACGCGGAGCTCGTCGAGCGGGTCTGGGGCGACGACCTGCGGATCGAGGGGGTCGTGGTGGAGTACCTGGGGGGCATCGACGACCTCCCGGCGATCGTCGCCGAGTTCGCGCCGACGCCGGACGCCCGTCTGGGTGTCCTGGTGGACCACCTGGTGGAGGGCTCGAAGGAATCCCGGATCGCGTCACAGATCTCGACCCCGGACGTCCTGATCGTGGGCCACCCGTACATCGACGTCTGGGAGGCGGTGAAGCCGTCGTCGGTCGGCATCCCGCAGTGGCCGGTGATCCCTCGCGGCCAGGACTGGAAAACAGGCGTCTGCCAGGCCCTCGGCTGGCCCCCCGACCCGCCCGCGGCCTGGCAGCACATCCTCTCCAAGGTCCACTCCTACAAGGACCTCCGCCCCGAACTCCTCTCCCGCGTCGAAGAACTGATCGACTTCGTGACGGCCCCCTAGCTAGGCCGTGTCCGTGAAGTCCCGCCCGGCCCGCGACGCCCGGCAAGATCCACAAGACACCCCTAGCTCCGGCGCCCCTCCCGAAGGGGCGCCCTTTCAGGCCCTCGCACGGGGGGGCGGTGCTCTCAGTCGACCAGGTCCCTGACCACCGCGTCGGCAAGCAGGCGGCCCCGCAGGGTCAGGACCGCGCGCCCCGACTCGTACGCGGACGGGTCGAGGAGCCCGCCCTCCAGTGCCTTGCGGGCCGCCGCCAGCCCGGCCGGCCGCAGGAGCCCCAGCTCGACGCCCTCCCGGAGCCGAAGCTCCAGCAGCACCCGCTCCACCCTCCGGTCCTCCCCCGACAGCACCTCACGGCCCGCCCCCGGCGACCGCCCCTCACCCAGCGCCGCCGCGTACGCCCCCGGGTGCTTCACGTTCCACCACCGCACGCCGCCCACGTGGCTGTGCGCGCCCGGGCCCGCGCCCCACCAGTCGGCCCCGCGCCAGTACAGCTCGTTGTGCAGGCAGCGCCCGGCCTCCGACGTGGCCCAGTTCGACACCTCGTACCACTCGAAGCCGGCCTCCGCGAAGACCGAGTCCGCTATCAGGTACCGGTCCGCGTGGACGTCGTCGTCCGTCATCGGGACCTCACCCCGGCGGATCCGCCGCGCCAGCTGCGTCCCCTCCTCCACGATCAGCGCGTACGCGCTGACGTGGTCGGGGCCCGCGCCGATCGCCGCGTCGAGCGACGCCCGCCAGTCGTCGTCGGACTCCCCCGGCGTGCCGTAGATCAGATCCAGGTTCACATGGTCGAATCCCGCCGCCCGCGCCTCCGCCACGCACGCCTCGGGCCGACCGGGCGTGTGCGTGCGGTCCAGGACCTTCAGGACGTGCTGCCGGGCGCTCTGCATCCCGAAGGAGATGCGGTTGAACCCGCCCTCCCGCAGCTCCGCCAGGTACGCCGGATCCACCGACTCCGGATTCGCCTCCGTCGTCACCTCCGCGTCGTCCGCGAGCCCGAACTCGTCCCGGATCGCCCCCAGCATCCGTACGAGATCCCCTGCCGCGAGCAGCGTCGGTGTGCCGCCGCCCACGAAGACGGTCCGCACCGGCCGCGGGTCGTCGCCGAGGACCTTCCGGGCGAGCCGGATCTCCTCGGTGACCTGCCCCGCGTAGTTGTCCCGGGAGGCGAGCACGCCGCCGGCACCGCGCAGCTCGCTCGCGGTGTACGTGTTGAAGTCGCAGTAGCCGCAGCGCGTCGCGCAGTACGGCACGTGCAGATAGAACCCGAGGGGCCGCTCGGCCGCCCCTTCCAGGGCGTGCGCGGGCAGCGCCCCGGTCTCGGGCATGGGCTCACCATCGGGCAGTACGGAAGGCATGAGCCCATTGTCCCGTACTGCCCGAGGTGAACCGCCGGCCTGTGGACAACCCGGCGGACCCGGCACCCATGCCTGTGGAAACCCGGCACCGCGCCCGCCCGGCGTCGGCTACGCCTCCCGCGCCCCGTCGTACATGTCCTCGATCAGGTGCTTGTACGTCCGCTCCACGACCGGCCGCTTCATCTTCAGCGACGGCGTCAGCTCGCCGTGCTCGACGTCGAGGTCGCGCGGGAGCAGCCGGAACTTCTTGATCGTCTGCCAGCGCTGGAGGCCCTCGTTGAGGCGGTCGACGTACCCCTGGACCATCTCCTGGGTCTGCGGGGCGGCGACGACCTCCGCGTACGACTTGCCCGCGAGGTCGTGCTCGGCGGCCCAGCCGAGGATGGCGGGCTCGTCGAGGGCGATGAGCGCGGTGCAGTAGTTCCGGTCGGCGCCGAGGACCACGATGTTGGAGACGAAGGGGCAGACGGCCTTGAACCGGCCCTCCACCTCCGTCGGCGCGATGTACTTGCCGCCCGAGGTCTTGAACAGGTCCTTCTTGCGGTCGGTGATCCGCAGGTAGCCGTCGGCCGACAGCTCACCGATGTCGCCGGTGTGGAACCAGCCGTCCGGCTCCAGGACCTCGGCGGTCTTCTCGGGCAGACCGTGGTAGCCCTCCATGACGCCGGGGCCGCGCAGCAGGATCTCGCCGTCGTCCGCGATCCGGACCTCACAGCCGGGCAGCGGCTTGCCGACCGTCCCGGTGCGGTACGCCTCACCCGGGTTGACGAAGGAGGCCGCGCTGGTCTCCGTCAGGCCGTAGCCCTCCAGGATGTGGATGCCCGCGCCGGAGAAGAAGAAGCCGATCTCGGGCGCCAGCGCGACGGAGCCGGAGACGGCGGCGCGCAGCCGTCCGCCGAACGCCTCACGGAGCTTCTTGTAGACGAGCGCGTCGGCGATCTTGTGCTTGGCGGTGAGGCCGAAGGGCGCGGAGGCGGTGCCGGTGCGACGGAAGTTGTCCTGGGTGACCTTGGCGTACTCACGGGCGACGTCGGCCGCCCACTGGAAGATCTTGTACTTGGCGGGGCCACCCTCGCGGGCCTTGGCGGCGACTCCGTTGTAGACCTTCTCGAAGATGCGCGGGACGGCCGCCATGTAGGTGGGCTGGACGACCGGCAGGTTCACGATGATCTTGTCGATGCGGCCGTCCACGGCGGTGACGTGGCCGACCTCGATCTGCCCGGAGGTCAGCACCTTGCCGAAGACGTGCGCGAGCGGCAGCCACAGGTACTGCACGTCGTCCTTGGTGACCAGGCCGGTGGCGGCGATGGCCTTGGCCATGTACGACCAGTTGTCGTGCGGAAGGCGGACGCCCTTGGGCCGGCCGGTGGTGCCGGAGGTGTAGATGAGGGTGGCGAGCTGGGTGGGCGTGATCGCCGCGACCCGTTCCTTGACGGCCTCGGGGTGCTTCTCCAGGTACGCCTTTCCGCGCGTCTCCAGGTCGGCGAGGCTCAGCACCCACTCGTCGGTCTCCACGCCCGTGGGGTCGATGACGACGACGTGGTGGAGGCCCGGCAGGTCGCCGCGGCGCTCACGAGCCTTGGCGACCTGGGCCGCGTCCTCCGCGATCAGGACCTTGGACTCGGAGTCGGAGAGGATGAACGCCGACTCCTCGGCGTTGGTCTGCGGGTAGACGGTGGTGGTCGCGGCGCCCGCGCACATGACGCCGAGGTCGGCGAGGATCCACTCCACGCGGGTGGAGGAGGCCAGGGCAACCCGCTCCTCGGGCTGGACGCCGAGGTCGACCAGACCGGCCGCGATGGCGTAGACCCGGTCGGCGGCCTGTCCCCAGCTGAGCGACCTCCACTCGTCCGGGCCCTGGCCGGAAGCGGCCGGGACCGGATAGCGATAGGCCTCCGCGTCGGGAGTCCGCGCCACGCGCTCAAGGAAGAGGGTCGCCACGGAGGGCGGCCGGTTCTCGATCAGGGTCTGTGTGTCGCTCACGACGTCCTCCGGGCGGCGGCGATGCCTGCTGGTGGTGCGATCTGGCGGTGCGTTTCTAACTGGCGAGTAACCTTCGAGCCGGGATCAGAGTAGATGGCCGAAGACCGACGCGTAAGGCCCTGTGGTGCGACGCTTCATACCCGGTTCATAACGAACGGGCCCGCGCACTCTCCGCGCGCGGGCCCGTTCGGTGTATCTGTCAGCTAAATGGCCGATTACTTCTTGCTCTTGCCGCCGGCCGAGTCGTCGCTCGACAGGACGGCGATGAAGGCTTCCTGGGGGACCTCCACGGAGCCGACCATCTTCATCCGCTTCTTGCCTTCCTTCTGCTTCTCCAGCAGCTTCCGCTTACGGGAGATGTCACCGCCGTAGCACTTGGCGAGAACGTCCTTGCGGATGGCGCGGATGGTCTCGCGGGCGATGACCCGGGAGCCGATCGCGGCCTGGATCGGCACCTCGAAGGCCTGCCGCGGGATCAGCTCGCGCAGCTTGGCGACGAGCCGCACGCCGTACGCGTAGGCCGCGTCCTTGTGGGTGACGGCGGAGAACGCGTCCACCTTGTCGCCGTGCAGCAGGATGTCGACCTTGACCAGGCTGGAGGCCTGCTCGCCCGTGGGCTCGTAGTCGAGGGAGGCGTAACCCCGCGTCTTGGACTTCAGCTGGTCGAAGAAGTCGAAGACGATCTCGGCCAGCGGGAGGGTGTAGCGGATCTCGACCCGGTCCTCGGAGAGGTAGTCCATGCCGAGGAGGGTGCCGCGACGGGTCTGGCAGAGCTCCATGATCGCCCCGATGAACTCGCTCGGGGCGAGGATCGTGGCGCGCACGACGGGCTCGTACACGTCGCTGATCTTGCCCTCGGGGAACTCGCTCGGGTTGGTGACCGTGTGCTCGCTGCCGTCCTCCATGACCACGCGGTAGACCACGTTGGGGGCGGTGGCGATCAGGTCGAGACCGAACTCGCGCTCCAGGCGCTCCCGGATCACGTCCAGGTGGAGCAGGCCGAGGAAGCCGACGCGGAAGCCGAAGCCGAGGGCGGCGGAGGTCTCCGGCTCGTAGACCAGCGCGGCGTCGTTGAGCTGCAGCTTGTCGAGGGCCTCGCGGAGGTCCGGGTACTCCGAGCCGTCCAGCGGGTAGAGGCCGGAGAACACCATCGGCTTGGGGTCCTTGTACCCGCCGAGGGCCTCCGTGGCGCCCTTGTTCAGGGAGGTGATCGTGTCACCGACCTTGGACTGACGGACGTCCTTCACGCCGGTGATGATGTAGCCGACCTCGCCGACGCCGATGCCGTCGGCCGGCGTCATCTCGGGGGACGAGACGCCGATCTCGAGGAGTTCGTGGGTGGCGCCGGTCGACATCATCTTGATGCGCTCGCGCTTGTTGAGCTGCCCGTCGACGACTCGTACGTACGTGACGACGCCGCGGTAGGAGTCGTAGACCGAGTCGAAGATCATCGCGCGGGCGGGGGCGTCGGCGACACCGACGGGGGCCGGCACGCGCTCCACGACCCGGTCGAGCAGCGCCTCGACACCGAGACCCGTCTTGGCGGAGACCTTGAGCACGTCCTCGGGCTGGCAGCCGATGAGGTTGGCGAGCTCCTCGGAGAACTTCTCCGGCTGGGCGGCCGGCAGGTCGATCTTGTTCAGCACGGGAACGATCGTGAGGTCGTTCTCCATCGCGAGGTACAGGTTCGCGAGGGTCTGCGCCTCGATGCCCTGGGCCGCGTCGACGAGGAGGATCGTGCCCTCGCAGGCCGCCAGGGAGCGCGATACCTCGTACGTGAAGTCGACGTGCCCGGGGGTGTCGATCATGTTGAGGATGTGGGTCCTGCCCTGGCCCGCGCCCTCGGTGGGCGCCCAGGGAAGACGGACCGCCTGGGACTTGATGGTGATGCCGCGCTCGCGCTCGATGTCCATGCGGTCGAGGTACTGGGCGCGCATCTGCCGTTGGTCGACGACACCGGTCAGCTGGAGCATCCGGTCGGCAAGGGTCGACTTGCCGTGGTCGATGTGCGCGATGATGCAGAAATTGCGGATCAGCGCCGGGTCGGTACGGCTCGGCTCGGGCACGTGGGTAGGAGTCGCGGGCACGCAGGGTCTCGTCTCGGGGCGATGTCGGATCGATACGTAGGCTCCATGGTCCCACGACTGCGGTCCTGCGCTCGGTTTGGGCGGTCCGGAGACTGCCTGATACCGTGGACAGCTGTGTCTCGTGTGCCCTCTCAGCTTCGGGACACATCTGAAAGATCACCGATTGCCCTCTACGCCCCCGCGGGCGTGGTGGGACCCCCAGAAAAGGGCTCTTTTTCGTGGCGAACATCAAGTCCCAGATCAAGCGGAACAAGACGAACGAGAAGGCGCGCCTGCGCAACAAGGCCGTCAAGTCCTCGCTCAAGACCGCGATCCGCAAGGCCCGCGAGGCCGTCGCCGCGGGTGACGTCGAGAAGGCCGTCGTGGCTTCTCGCGCCGCCTCCCGCGCGCTCGACAAGGCTGTCTCGAAGGGTGTCATCCACAAGAACGCCGCCGCCAACAAGAAGTCGGCGCTGGCCACCAAGGTTGCCGCCCTGCAGGGCTGAGCTCTGATGTGACGCCGGACGGGACCCAGCGGGCCCTCTCTCCCGCTCCCAACCGGCACCCCCGGACTCGCACGCGATACGCGTTCGCCACGCGTGTGCGGGCCCACCAGCTTCACGCCGAAGGCCCCGCTCCCTCCTTCCCCAGGAGAGAGCGGGGCCTTCGCGCATGGTCGGACCCGCCTCCTGCGCCGCAGGAGGCGGGCGCACCGGCGGCCGGGATGCGCGCGAGCCGGGCGGGTACGGCCCTGACACCACCGGGACCGGGCGGTACGGCTCTGACGCCACCGGAACGCGGGGCGGTACGGCCCTGACACCAGCGGGCCACCGGGCGGTACGGCCGGCCCTTGCGCCGTCGCGCGGCACGGAACGCTTCGGCGGCCGGGGCTACCGGCGCAGGCGGGCCGCTCGCGCCACCGCGACGACCGCCTTCTCCAGGGCGTACTCGGGATCGTCGCCGCCGCCCTTGACCCCCGCGTCGGCCTCGGCCACCGCGCGCAGCGCCAGCGAGACGCCGTCCGGCGTCCAGCCGCGCATCTGCTGCCGCACCCGGTCGATCTTCCACGGCGGCATTCCCAGCTCTCGCGCCAGGTCCGCGGGCCTGCCGCCCCGCGCCGACGACAGCTTGCCGATCGCGCGGACGCCCTGTGCCAGCGCGCTGGTGATGAGGACCGGCGGGACTCCCGTCGACAGCGACCAGCGCAACGCCTCCAGCGCCTCCGCCGCCCGCCCCTCCACCGCGCGGTCCGCGACGTTGAAGGACGACGCCTCCGCGCGGCCCGTGTAGTACCGCCCGACGATCGCCTCGTCGATCGTCCCCTCCACGTCGGCCGTCAGCTGAGAGACCGCAGAGGCCAGCTCCCGCAGGTCGCTGCCGATCGAGTCGACGAGCGCCTGGCACGCCTCGGGCGTGGCCGACCGGCCGAGGGCGCGGAACTCCTGCCGTACGAACGTCAGGCGCTCCGCCGGCTTCGTCGTCTTCGGGCAGGCCACCTCCCGCGCGCCCGCCTTGCGTGCCGCGTCGAGCAGGCCCTTGCCCTTGGCGCCGCCCGCGTGAAGGAGTACGAGCGTGATCTCCTCGATCGGCGCGGCGAGGTACGCCTTGATGTCCTTGATCGTGTCCGCGGACAGGTCCTGCGCGTTCCGTACGACCAGGACCTTGCGCTCGGCGAAGAGCGACGGACTCGTCAGCTCGGCGAGCGTCCCGGGCTGGAGCTGCTCGGCGTTGAGGTCGCGTACGTCCGTGTCGGCGTCGGCGGCCCGGGCGGCCGCCACCACCTCCTGGACGGCGCGGTCGAGGAGCAGGTCCTCCTGGCCCACGGCGAGCGTGACGGGGGCGAGGAGGTCGTCGGGCGAAGTCTTTCTGGTGGCCATCGCGTCCCAGCATCCCACGGGCCACCGACACTTCCGCCCGTACCGGAGAATGACCTGGTGAGCGAACGACACGTACTCGTACTGCCGGACCGCGACGCCGCCGAGGAGGTCGCCGAGGAGCTGCCCGACCGCTTCGGCGTCAGCGAGGAGCCGCAGCTCGTCAGGGACGCCCTGGCGGGTGAGGACGACGCGGAGGACGCCCAGTGGCTGGTCGTCGTGGAGGACCCGGACGGCCGGCTGGACTCCGCGGCGCTGGACGCGCTCGCCGCGGAGTACGAGGGCTGGCTGGAAGCACCGTAAGAGCCCGTGGCACTCACGTCACGGCTTCCGCCGACCCTCCCGTACGACCGGCAGCTCGGTGAGCTCGATGCCGAACAGGTCGCGGTACGCCGCCCTCACCTCGGCGTCTCCGTCGAGCAGCCGCTCCGTGCGCTCGCCGTTCGCGCGGGTGACGAGCTTGCGGCCGCTGAGCGTGATCCGGCCCTCCTCGGTGAGCCGGGAGCAGATGAGGGATCGCGTGAAGTGGGAGTCCGGCGAGGTGCGGTGGTACCAGGCGCCCGCCGTGAAGTCGGCCGGCACGCGCGGCCGTAGCTCCAGCCGGTACTGCCGGCTGCCGTCCCGCAGCACCTCCAGGTCTCCGTCGGCCGTCTCCCTGATCCGGAACGTCCCGCCCGGGTCCGACTGATCCCCACGCTCGTCCAGCGCCGTCGGGAAGTGGCTGTGGTCGCCGAAGCCGACGTCCGCCAGCCACCGCCCGTCCGCGGTCTCCACCAGCAGCGCCATGTGGTCGTAGGGGATGCCCAGCCGGCCGCCGTCGCCGAAGCAGCGCGCCTGCAGGAGCGTGACGGGGAAGCCGAGGGCGCGCAGCAGGGCGGCGAAGCTGGTGTTGATCTCGTAGCAGAACCCGCCGCGACGGGCGCCGACCACCTTGTCGAGCAATGCCTTCTCCTCCAGGACGATGTCCTCGCCGAGGTGGATCGACAGGTTCTCGAAGGGCACGGTCCGCAAGTGCAGCAGATGCAGCTCGCGCAGGGCGTCCGCGTCGGCGCGAACCGGCCGCGTGGCCCCGATACGGCTCAGATACGCGTCGACGTCGGAGGTCGACAGCTCTACGGAGGCGGACGTGGCGGGCCGGGAGGTGGTGGTCGCGGGCACGGGTGAGTCGCTCATGCGGGCAGTCTGCCTGCCGCAAGAATCGAGTGCCTCGTCCGGGCTCCTCACGACGAGTCCCCTCCTCTCGGTACGGCCAGCAGATCCCGGCCCGACCCCGTCACCGCGATCGCTCCGTCCCGGTCCGTCCGGAGCACTCGCGCTCCCCCGACCCGCAGCGCCTCCACGGTCCGGGGCGACGGATGGCCGTACGGGTTGTCCCGCCCCGTGGACACAAGCGCCAGCCGCGGCCGGACCGCCCGTATGAGCTCTGGGTCCTGGTGCGCCGAGCCGTGGTGGGCCACCTTGAGCACATCCACCGGCGCCAGCGCCGGGTACGCCCGCAGCAGCCCTTGCTGGGCCGGCGGTTCCAGGTCACCGAGCAGGAGCAGGCTCACCCCTCCCCTCGTCCGTACCAGCAAGGTGACGCTCGCGTCGTTCGGCTCCGATTCCTCGGACGCCACCACCCCCGCAGCCGCCCGTGGCCAGAGCACCCGCCACTCCAGCGGGCCGAGGCGCCGCCGTTCCCCAGGTCCGGCCCGTACGACGGGGACGTCGGCCGCCGCGGCCGTCCGCCGTACGAACGCCGCTTGTCCCGGCGGCTCTTCGAGTCCCGTCGTCTGGATGGCCCCGACCGCCCGCCCGCGCAGGACCCCCGGCAGTCCGGCGACGTGGTCCGCGTGGAAGTGGGTGAGCACCAGCAGCGGAACCCGGCGGATCCCGAGATCGCGCAGGCACCGGTCCACCAGCGAAGGATCCGGCCCGGCGTCCACGACCACGGCGGTGTCCCCGCCCGCCGCGAGCACGGTCGCGTCCCCCTGCCCCACCTGGCACATCGCGTACGTCCACCCCGGCGGCGGCCACCCGGTGACCCACCGGGTCAGTGGTGGTGGCCGCACCACGGCGAGCAGCAGCAGGACGACGCAACCGAGGGCGGCCCTGCGCCGGTACGGCAGCTTCCAGGCCGCCAGGGCCCCGAGCCCGAAGAGACAGGCCAGCAGCAGTCCTCCCCACCAACCGCCCGGCCAGGCCACCTCCGCGCCCGGCAGTGCCGCACCGGCGCGCGCCACGCCGGCGATCCAGCCGGCGGGCCACCCCGCGACCTCCGCGACCGCCTCGGCGGCGGGCAGCCAGACCGGCGCCAGGGCGAGCGCGGCGAACCCGAGAATCGTCGCCGGGGCGACGGCCGCCTCGGCGAGGAGGTTGCTGGGGATCGCGACCAGGCTCACCCGGGCGGCGAAGACCGCCACCACAGGCGCGCACACCACCTGCGCCGCGAGAGCCGCGGCCAGTGCCTCGGCGATCCTGTCCGGCATCCGTCTCCGCCGCAGCGCCTCGCTCCAGCGCGGCGCGATCGTGAGCAGCGCCCCGGTGGCCAGGACCGAGAGAAGAAAGCCGTAACTCCGCGCCAGCCACGGGTCGTAGAGCACCAGCGTCAGCACCGCCGCGGCCAGCGCGGGGATCAGCGAGCGGCGCCGGCCGGTGCCGATGGCGAGCAGGGCCACCAGGCCGCAGGCCGCCGCCCGCAGCACACTCGGATCCGGCCGGCAGACGATGACGAAGGCGAGCGTGAGCCCACCCCCGACTAGAGCGGTGGACCGCAACGGAATCCCGAGCCGGGGGGCGAGCCCTCCGCGTTCCGCCCGCATGGCGGTGCCCGGCCGGCCGACGAGGAGCAGCAGGACGACGGTGAGGTTGGAACCCGACACCGCAAGGAGGTGCGTGAGGTCCGTGGCCTCGAAGGCGTCGCTCAGCTCCGGTTCGATCCGGGAGGTGTCCCCCACGACCAGTCCGGGCAGCAGCGCCCGGGCGTCCGGGTCGAGCCCCTCGGTCGCCCGCCGCAGCCCGGTCCGGAGGTCCCCCGCCGTACGCTGGACCGCGCTCGGCGGCCCGGTGATCCGTGGCGGCCCGGCCCCGTCGACTCGGAGCACCGCCGCGAACGGGTCTCCCGGACGCAGCGGGGGCGACACCCGTGCCTCCACCCGTAGTCGGGTCGACGGCAGCAACCTCAGCCACTCCTGCCGGCTTTCTCCGGCCGGAACGATGAGCAGGACCGGTGTTCTCGTCCTGTGCACCGATCCGTCGGACGCTTCGACCCTGGTCGTCTCGCCGTCCAGGACCACGGAGACCGGGGCGGACCTGTTGCCCTGGACCCGGGGTCGGGTGAGCCGGGGATCCGAGGTGACCGTCACCTCCGCACCCACCCGGGCGTACTGCGTCGCAAGGCCCGGCACCGGCCCGCGGCTGAGGTCCGCCGCGTGCAGTCCCGCCGAGGCGGCGCCAGCCGCGGCGCAGAGCAGCACCGCCGCTCCCGCGGTGGCCCCGAGCCCCCGGCCAGGCCGCCGGTCACCGGCAGGCCGTCCCGCTCCCTCCGAAGCCCCCGCCCCCGTGGGCCTGCTCGCTCGTGACCGGCGCATCGCGGGCAGGGCCAGCAGCGCGGCCGCCCCGGCCGAGCAGGCGAGCACTCCGGCGACCGTCCACCACCCGGTGGCTCCCACGGCGAGGGCTGCCGCTCCCCAGGCCGCCAACGCCGGTGGCACCAGCCGGAGATCGGTCGGTCCTTCCTCGTACCGGTCGAGGGGAGCGTCGTCGCGGTTCACGGCCGCACCAGGGGCGCCAGGTCCGCGAACCGTCGTTCCCCGATGCCGTTGACCTCACGCAGCTCGGCGACCGTCCGAAACCCGCCGTGCTCCGTGCGGTGGTCGACGATGTGCTGGGCGAGAACCGGTCCGACGCCGGGGAGGGTGTCGAGCTGCTCGACGGTCGCCGCGTTCAGGCTCAGCGGAGCCGCCCTCCCACCGGCCACCGACCCCGCGCCCCCACCTCCCCCCGCACTCGCTCCCGGACCCGGCGCGGTCGACAGCGGCAGTCCGACCACCACCTGTTCCCCGTCCATGAGGACGCGGGCCCGGTTGAGGCCGGTGACGTCCGTGCCCGGGCGGATCCCGCCCGCGGCCCGCAGGGCGTCCGCGACCCTCGATCCGGCCGGCAACGTCAGTACCCCCGGCCGCCGCACCTTCCCGCTCACATCCACCACGACCTCCGCGGACGCCCCCGCCGTCGGCTCCGTCGTGACCCCTGAGACCCCGGGCGGCGCGGAGGACACCGGGGACGCGGGCGTGGGGCCGATCTCCGGCAGCGGCGCCGCGCGCACGATCTCCGGCGCTCTCACGACTTCCGGCCGCCCCGTCCAGAAATACCGACCGGCGAAGCCGGCGGCCACGACCAGGACGACGGCCAGCGCGGCCAGCGTCCTCGGTTCGAGACCGCACCTCGACTGCGCCCATACCGGGAGCCGATCGCGCACCGCGAGCCTCAGCCGCTCCCACCGCCCGGGGGTGGTGCCCTGTCCCCGGTGCCCATCCGATGCCGCGACATCCGGTTCCCCCCATCCCACCGGTGGGCCGGGTGCCCTCGGGTCATCGGGTGGCGGAAACAGGGCGTCCCCCCGGCGGCGCGCCGAGGCACCGGCCGTCATGGACGCGTGCCGCACCCGCGCCCTCCGCCGGGCCCGCGCCGGAGGCGACCCGCGCCCGCCCGAGCGGGTGCGGCCGTCCGATCCGGAAGCCCTGCCGGGGCCGCTGGTCGCCGGGGCGGCCGTCGTCGCGCTACGTCCTGCTACGTGTGTGCGAAGAGTCATGGACAGGACGGTAGGCACATCCGGCTGAACGTGCTGAAGCGCGTCAAATTCTGTGGAATACCGGCAAGTTGTGGAAAACCACGTCACTCTTGAGGGGGATGGAACAGCAGAGGCCGATCTTCCAGAGCCCGGTCCTGCGCAGTCCGGTCCTCAGCGGGGCGAGACCACCACGGCCAGGAGGCCCGGGCCCGTGTGCGCCCCGATCACCGCTCCGACCTCGCTGACCCGCAGCTCCCCGACGCCTGGGAGGCGCTTTCGGAGCCGGTCTGCCAGCACGGCCGCCCGCTCGGGCGCGGAAAGGTGGTGCACAGCCACGTCCACCGTGCCGGAACCGGCCCGCTCCACCGCGATCTCCTCGAGTCGGGCGATCGCCTTCGACGCCGTCCGCACCTTCTCGCGCAGCTCGATCCGCCCTCCGTCCAGTTCGAGGAGCGGCTTCACCGCGAGCGCGGAGCCGAGCAGCGCCTGCGCGGCACCGATGCGTCCTCCCCTGCGGAGATAGTCCAGCGTGTCGACGTAGAAGAAGGCGGAGGTGCCGGCGGCCCGCTTCTCGGCCGCGGCGACCGCCTCGTCGATCGAGCCGCCCGCGTCCACGACCTCGGCCGCCGTCAGTGCGCAGAAGCCCAGCGCCATCCCCACCATCCGGGTGTCGACCACCCGGACAGGCACGGGGGCGTCCTTGGCCGCCAGGGCGGCGGCGTCGTACGTACCGGAGAACTCGGCTGAGAGATGGAGGGAGATGACGCCCCGGGCCCCGGCCTCGGCGGCCGCCCGGTATGTCGCCGCGAAGAGCTCGGGGCTCGGGCGCGAGGTGGTCACGGGCCGCCGCTTCTGGAGCGCCTGGGCGAGCGTACGGGCGGAGACCTCGGTGCCCTCCTCAAGGGCTCTGTCCCCGATGACGACGGTCAGCGGGACCGCGGTGATGCCGTGCCTCTCCATCGTCTGGGGTGGCAGGTAGGCCGTGGAATCGGTGACGATCGCGACATGCCGGGACATGAGCGGGAGGTTACCCGCCGGAGCCGCCCCTCGGCAGCCCGGCCCCCTCCCGAGCGACCGCGTCACCCGCACGCCACCACGGCGACCGCCGCCCGCAGGCTCAACGCGTCGAGAGCCGGCCCGCGCCCTCGTCGCGTCCCACGCCGCCCGGCACCGCGCCGCAGTTGCGGTCCCCGTGCCATCAGTCCTTGGGGCAACCTCAGTTGGTGGTCTCCGGCCGCGCCGCCTTCTCCCACGGGTAGGCCGTCCCGCGCGGATCGCGCGCCGTGATCGCAGGCGGCTGCTGCTCCTCGGCCGGCGCCTGCTTCCGCCCCGGCCCGGACGCCGCCCCGCCCGCCTCGGGCCACGTGAAGTCACCCGATTCGGAGGTCCGCTCCGGCCCTGCCGACCAGTGACGCAGCGCGCCCGCCTCCAGGTCGATCTGCGCGCTCAGCGACGAAAGGTCGTCCTCCGCGAACTTACGCGCCCGGTCCCTGGCCGCCCACCGCAGCGAGTCGGCCGAGTGCGTGATCCGCTCCGTGCGCTCCCGCAGCTCGGGGAGGTGTGAGGCCACCCTCGACCGGTCCGGGTCCCGCTCCATGCGCTTGAGGTCCTCGTCCAGCTCCTGCCCGTGGGCGCTCAGCCGGCGGAACAGATCGAGCGTCTCCTTCAGCGAGGCGTCCTCGGCGGCGCCCGCCTGCAGGGCGTCCTGCGTCGCGCGCATCGAGGTGCGCAGGGAGAGTCGCAGCTGGGCCAGCTCGCCGGAGACCCCGCCCTGTCCGTAGCTCTTCGCCCGCAGCGTGGTGTCCTCGACCGTGCGCCGGGCCTGGGTGATCGTGCGGTCGACCCCGCGCTTGGTGGCCTTGACCACCTTCACGGCCGCGTACACCCCCAACGCCACGAAGGCGACGAAGAGCAGCGCCATGATCAGAATCGCGGCTTCTCCCATGAGTGCCCCTCCGGCGTGGGTCGAGTCCTCGGCTTTCGAGTCCCTCGGTTGTCGTTCCTCCACGGTAAACGGAACGGGCAGGCCGAGGGTTCCATCGGAACCCCCAACCTGCCCGTAGGGGAAACCCCTCATGTCTCGCTAGGCGACGATGTTGACCAGTTTCGGCGCACGCACGATCACCTTGCGGATCGTCGCGCCGCCCAGCGCGGCGACGACATTCGCGTCGGCCAGGGCCAGCGCCTCCAGCTCGGCGTCCGTGATGGACGGCGAGACCTCCAGACGCGCCTTGACCTTGCCCTTGATCTGCACGACACAGGTCACGGTCTCGTCCACGACGTACGCCGGGTCGGCGACGGGGAAGTCCTGGTGGACGACCGAGTCGGTGTGGCCCAGCTTGCGCCACAGCTCCTCGGCGATGTGCGGGGCCAGCGGGGCCATCAGCAGCACCAGCTGCTCGGCGACGGACCGCGAGACCGCACCGCCCGACTTCGTCAGGTGGTTGTTCAGCTCCGTGACCTTGGCGATGGCGGTGTTGAAGCGCATCGCGGCCATGTCCTGCGAGACACCGTCGATCGCCTTGTGCAGGGCGCGCAGGGTGTCCTCGTCGGGCGCGTCGTCGACGACGATGACCTCACCGGTCGACTCGTCGACGATGTTGCGCCACAGCCGCTGCAGCAGCCGGTACTGGCCGACCACCGCGCGCGTGTCCCAGGGGCGGGAGACGTCCAGCGGGCCCATGGCCATCTCGTAGAGGCGCAGGGTGTCGGCACCGTACTCGCCGCAGATCTCGTCGGGGGTGACCGCGTTCTTCAGGGACTTGCCCATCTTGCCCAGGACGCGGCTGACCTTCTCGCCCTGGTACCAGAAGCCGCCGTCGCGCTCCTCGACCTCGGCGGCCGGTACGGCGATCCCGCGCGCGTCCCGGTAGACGAAGGCCTGGATCATGCCCTGGTTGTACAGCTTGTGGAACGGCTCGGCCGACGAGACGTGACCCAGGTCGAACAGGACCTTGGACCAGAACCGCGCGTACAGCAGGTGCAGCACGGCGTGCTCGGCGCCGCCGACGTACAGGTCGACGCCGCCGGTCGGCATGCCCTCACGCGGACCCATCCAGTACTGCTCGACGGCCGGGTCGACCAGCTTCTGGTCGTTGTGCGGGTCCAGGTAGCGCAGCTCGTACCAGCAGGAACCGGCCCAGTTGGGCATGGTGTTGGTCTCGCGGCGGTACTTCTTCGGTCCGTCGCCCAGGTCCAGGGTGACGTTGACCCAGTCCTCGTTGCGGGACAGCGGCGTCTCGGGCTGGGTGTCGGCGTCGTCCGGGTCGAAGGTCCGCGGCGAGTAGTCGTCGACCTCGGGCAGCTCCAGCGGCAGCATGGACTCGGGCAGCGAGTGCGCGACGCCGTCCTCGTCGTACACGATCGGGAAGGGTTCGCCCCAGTAGCGCTGACGGCTGAACAGCCAGTCACGCAGCCGGAAGTTGACGGTGCCCTCGCCGATGCCGCGCTCGGCCAGCCAGGCGGTGATCCTCTCCTTGGCCTCGACGACGCCCAGGCCGTCCAGGCTCACGTCCGCGTTCGAGGAGTTGACCAGCTTCGCCTCGTACGAGGAGAAGGCGTCGTCCCACGTCGACGGGTCGGTGCCGCGGTCGTCCGAGGGCTCCACGACGCAGCGCATCGGCAGCTCGAAGGCGCGCGCGAAGGCGAAGTCACGGGTGTCGTGCGCCGGAACGGCCATGATGGCGCCGGTGCCGTAGCCCATCAGGACGTAGTCGGCGATGAAGACCGGGACCCGCTCGCCGCTGACCGGGTTGGTCGCGTACGCGCCGGTGAAGACACCGGTCTTGTCCTTGGCCTCGGCCTGCCGCTCGACGTCGGACTTGGAGGCGGCCTGCTTGCGGTACGCGTCGACGGCCTCGGCCGGGGTGGCGTGCCCGCCGGTCCAGACGTCGTGGGTGCCCTCGGGC
The DNA here is from genome assembly GCF_014649715.1 of Streptomyces lateritius. GTDB lineage: Bacteria > Actinomycetota > Actinomycetes > Streptomycetales > Streptomycetaceae > Streptomyces > Streptomyces lateritius. Next base: position 86,290 of record NZ_BMTO01000018.1, on the reverse strand, counting down.
CAGGCAGCCGGAACGATCTTCTCAACCAGATCGTGCTCGGGTGCCAGGACCATGTAGGTGGCGCCGAAGAGGGTGTCCTGGCGGGTGGTGAAGACGGTGATCGCACCGGCGTCGCCGACCTGGAAGTCGACACGGGCGCCCTCGGAGCGGCCGATCCAGTTGCGCTGCTGCAGCTTGATGGCCTCGGGCCAGTCCAGCGCGTCCAGGTCGTCCAGCAGGCGGTCCGCGTAGGCGGTGATGCGCATGTTCCACTGGCGCAGCTTGGCCTTGAAGACCGGGAAGTTGCCGCGCTCGGAACGGCCGTCGGCGGTGACCTCCTCGTTGGCCAGGACGGTGCCCAGGCCGGGGCACCAGTTGACGGGCGCGTCGGAGGCGTAGGCCAGGCGGTACTCGCCCAGGACGTCGGAGCGCTCGGCGGCGTTCAGCTCGCTCCACGCGCGCGTGCCGGGGATCTCACGGGTGCCGTTCTCGAACTGCTCGACCAGCTCGGCGATCGGGCGGGCCTTCTTGGCCTCGTCGTCGTACCAGGAGTTGAAGATCTGCAGGAAGATCCACTGCGTCCACTTGTAGTACTCCGGGTCGATCGTCGCGAACGACCGGCGCTTGTCGTGGCCCAGGCCCAGCCGGCGCAGCTGGACCTTCATGTTCTCCATGTTGGCCTCGGTGGACACGCGCGGGTGCGTGCCCGTCTGCACGGCGTACTGCTCGGCCGGCAGGCCGAAGGCGTCGAAGCCCAGGGTGTGCAGCACGTTGTGGCCGGTCATGCGCTGGTGGCGGGCGAAGACGTCGGTGGCGATGTAGCCCAGCGGGTGGCCGACGTGCAGGCCCGCACCCGAGGGGTAAGGGAACATGTCCATGATGAACTTCTTGGGACGGGCGACGATCTCCGGGTCGCCCGCCAGGTCACCGGTGGGGTTCGGCGCCTCGTAGGTTCCCTCGGCGTCCCAGAAATCCTGCCAGCGTGCCTCGATGTCGGCGGCCATGGCCGCCGTATAACGATGCGGGGCCGCCGTCTCGGCAGCCGAATTCATCTCGCTCATGATCCTTGAAGCTCCATCGATCGTCTCTGCCCACTGCCACGGAATGCCACGAAATGAAAAATCCCCTCGCACAGGAGGGGACGCCGCGCCGATTCCGTCCGGATCTTTCGTCCGACGGGACTGATCAGCGCGGCTCGCTAAGCAGAAGGCGTACGGCACGCATGGCGTCAGGGTACCGCAGGGCTCGAGCGGGACGCACCGGCGTTCCACCGGCCGGCGGCCACGGCGCCCGAGGCGCCCGGGTTACTCCGCGTATCGCCCCTATCCAGGGCAACCCCAAAGTCAGTTCCGCTTCCCGCCCCTCGTAAACGAGCAAACCACCTACCGCCTGGTATGGAGCGACTTAGCATGCGGCAACGGGACCGCTTATCCGCACCATTCGGAGTCGCCCCCATGAACCCTCATCGCAAGGTCCGCTCTTCTCCCCTCCTGCGAACCGGCATGAGCCGGCCGGTTCGAGGCGGGCTTTCGGTCGCGGCAGTGGTGGTCATTCCGCTGCTCGCCCTCGGCGGCGGCGACAGCTTCCGCGCCGCGCTCGACTTCACCACGGGTGTCCTTTCCCTGGTCTCCCTGACCGCCTCGGTCGCCTGGGGTCTGACAGCCACCGATCGCCTCCTTCTCTCCCCGCGTCACCGGCTGCTCGCCCAGGGCATCCACCGGGCCACCGCCGTCGCGTCGCTCGGTTTCCTGCTGCTGCACGGCACCGTCAAGGTCTCCCTCGGCCGTGTCGAGCCGATCGGGGCGCTGATCCCCTTCGGCCTCGGCTTCACGGGCACCGCGGCCCTCATCGGCTTCGGCTCGCTCGCCGGTCTCCTGATGGTCGTCGCGGCGGCGACCGGCGCGCTGCGCAGCACGCTGGCCGGCCGAAGCCGGTTCGCCGCTCGCTGGCGGCCGCTGCACATGCTGGCGTACCCGGCCTGGTGCTTCGCCCTGATGCACGGCCTGTACGCGGGCAGGCCCGCCGCCACCTGGGTCGTCGTTCTGTACTGCCTGGCGCTGGCGGCGGTCGCCGCCGCGGTCTCGCTCCGCCTGCTCCCCGCCCCGACCCAGCGCGCGCTGGCCGACCGGTTCGCCGGCCTCCTCGCGTCGCTGGAGGGCCGGACGCGCGTCCCGGCGCCGGGCAGGGGTGAGGAGCCCGTCGACCGGCCCGCCCGACCCGAGCGGGCGGGTCTCGCGGAGGACGAGGACACCGGCCTCGACGCCCCGACGGTCTCCGCCGAGTGGCTGGACCGCCCGACCGTCCGTCCCTCACTGACCACCCCGCCCCCCATGCCCGCCGCTCCCCCGTTGCCCCAGCAGCGTCTCTACGCAGCGCCTCCTCCCCCTCCCTTCCCTCCCGCCCCCTCCGCCGCGCCGACCTTCTCCACCAGGCCCGGCTTCTCCGCCGCCTACCGCGCCGTGTCCCGCGCCGCCACGGCTTCCGGCACCACCACCCCCTACCGTCCCGACGGCGACATCCCGCTCGCCGAACGCGTCCCCCTGACCGAGGAGCTCCCCGTCGTCCCCGACCCCTCTCCCCGTCCCGGCTACTGGCCCACTCCCTCACCCACCATGCCGACGTACTCCAGCCCGCCCCCCGCGGGTGAGCCCTGGACCACTCCCGCAGGAGACCGCCCGTGAACGCGCCGCTCCCGGACGTCCCGGAAGTCCGCGTGGTCGGTCTGCCGCAGCTCACCCAGGGCTTCGACCTGGTCGAGCGCCTCGGCCTCGCCATGCACCTGAAGGTGCACGGGCCCCTGGAACCGATGAGCGGCGAGCGGCTCGCCCAGCTCGCCGAGGAGATATCCCTGCACGGGCGCGGTGGCGCCGGTTTTCCCTTCGGCCGCAAGCTCAGAGCCGTCGGCCAGGCGGCGATCCGCCGGGGGATACGCCCCGTCGTGGTGGTCAACGGCAGCGAAGGCGAGCCCGCCTGCCGCAAGGACACCGTCCTGCTCAACCGCGCTCCGCACCTGATTCTGGACGGGGCCCTGCTGGCGGCGGAGGCGCTCGGCGCCCGGACGTTGATCGTGGCCGTGACCCGTAACTCCACGGAGATCTCCATCCGGTCGGCGCTCGCCGAGCGCGGCCTGTCCGACCGGCGTGGACAGGCGC
>NZ_BMTO01000018.1:0-83009 GCF_014649715.1 Streptomyces lateritius | reverse complement strand
GCCGGCCGCCCGCCGCGAACGCGCGGCGGAGTCGGGGGTGGGGGGCGCGCCGACGCTGCTGTCCAACGCGGAGACGTTCGCGCAGCTCGCCGTGGCCGCCCGGATCGGGCCGCGCCGCTACGGCCACTCGGGGCTGGACTCCGAGCCCGGCACGGTCCTGCTGACGCTCTCGGGGGCCGTCGCCCGCCCCATGGTGGTCGAGGTCCCGACGGGTGTCCCGCTGCGGTACGTGCTCCAGCTCGCCGGCGCCCCCCCGGTGCCCCAAGGCGTGCTCACGGGCGGCTACCACGGCAACTGGATCGACGCGGCGGCCGTCCACGACGCCGTCGTCTCGCGCGCGTCCCTTGCGGCCGTCGGCGGGGCGCTCGGGGCGGGGGCGATCCTGCCGATCGGTCCCGAGACATGCCCGCTCGGCGAGTCCCTGCGGGTGGCGAGCTGGCTGGCGGCGGAGACGGCGGGCCAGTGCGGCCCGTGCCGGCTGGGTCTCCCGGCGGCGGCCGGTGGCCTGTCGGACGTGCTGAACGGCGGCGGTCCGGCAGCCCTGGAGGCGCTGCGGGAGGTGACGCAGGCGGTGAAGGGCCGGGGCGCCTGCAAGCATCCGGACGGTTCGGCGCGCTTCTTCGCCTCGACCCTGTCGGCCTTCACGGACGACTTGGCCGCTCATGTCCTCGACGGTGGGTGCGGGCGGCCGACCAGAGGGGTCCTGCCGCTGCCCGCGGCCGGCTACCAGGACGCGGAGGAGTCGATCCCCAGCGGCGAGAAGCTGGCCGTCGACTGGACGCTGTGCCAGGGACACGGGCTGTGCGCGGACATCGTGCCGGAGCTGATCAGACTGGGCCCGGACGGCTACCCGGCGCTCGCCGACGCCTCCGTGCCGATGCATCTGCGGGGGCGGGCGCAGCGGGCCGTACGCCGCTGTCCCGCGCTGGCGCTCCGGATCGAGCAGGCGCCCGTGGAGCGTCCGGCGCTTCCGCCTGGCACGGGCCGTAAGGCGCTGGACTCCGGCAGGGGTTGATCCCTCCCCCGCCTCTCGACCGAAAGGAAGAAGCGGACCATCCGATCCGGATGGTCCGCTTCTTCGTTCTGTGGAGCTAAGGAGAATTGAACTCCTGACCTCCTGCATGCCATGCAGGCGCTCTACCAACTGAGCTATAGCCCCTTGCTGTCCGCCCCGTTCCGGGTTTCCCCCGCGGCGACAGACAGAACATTAACCGGCTCCTCGGGGGATCACCAAATCGTTTCCCCGGCGCTCGGAGGCCGCCGGGTAAGGTCCCCCTCTGTGACCGTGTCCGTGCTCGCCCGAACCCGCGCCCGCCAGTGGCCCCTCGCCACCGCCGCGGCGACCTGTCTCCTGTCGTTCATGGCCTTCTGGGTGGCGCAACGCCTCGCCCACGTGAACATGCTCGACGTGATGGTCTACCGGGCCGAGGGGGAGACGGTCCGCGCGGGCGGCGATCTCTACGCGATGCGCGCCACCTCGGCGAACCTCGCCATGACGTACCCGCCTTTCGCGGGGCTGCTGTTCGTCCCGCTGACGTTCGTCGGCGTCCCGTTGATGCGGACGCTGGCGACCGCCGGGAACCTGCTCCTCGTGGTCGCGCTGGTCCAGCTCTCCGTGCAGCTGGTCCGTCCCTCCCTTTCCCGTACACAGCTGTGGCGCACCACCCTCTGGGTGGCGGCGATCGTCGTCTGGTGCGAGCCGGTGTGGACGACGCTGCGGTACGGGCAGATCAATCTGCTCATCGCGGTGGCGGTGCTGTGGGACTTCACCCGTCGCGAGGGGAACCGCTGGGCGGGCGTCGGGATCGGGCTCGCCACTGCGGTGAAGCTCACACCGGGACTTTTCGTCGTCCTCCTGCTCGCCGCCGGTCTGCTCCTGTGGCGCCGGGAGAAGGGCTGGAACCAGTGGCTCCGCATGGCCGCCACGGCGACCGCGGTGTTCCTGGGCGCGACGGCGGTCAGTGCGCTGATCCTTCCGCACGACTCCAGGCGCTTCTGGACCGGGACGCTCTTCGAGACGGGCCGGGTCGGCTTCGCCGAGGAGACCGCCAACCAGTCGCTGCGCGGCGTGCTGGCCCGGCTGATGCACACCGATGACCCGGGCATGTGGTGGGCGGTGACGGCGGCCGTCCTGGGTGGCGCGGCGATGGTGCTCGCGGTGCGGGCCGCGCTGCGCGGGGACAAGGCGCTGTCCGTGATCGTCTGCGCCGTCACGGCCCTGATGATCAGTCCGATCTCCTGGTCGCACCACTGGGTGTGGTGCGTGCCGCTGCTCGTCCTGCTCGTGGACCGCCGGGACCGCGTGCGGCCCGGCTGGGCGGTGGCCGCCGTGGCACTGGCCTTCGTCTCGTTCGCGCTGTGGTGGGTCCCGCACGACCCGGGACGGCCCGAACTCGACCAGAACGCCGGTCAGATGCTGCTGTCGGCGGTCTATCCGCTGACGGTGACGGCGCTGTTCCTCGGATACGCCGGTCGCGCCCTGACGCGAGGGCGTCAGGCCGTGGCGAAGGAGTAGAACCGCTTGAGGGTGCAGTGCTCGTCGAGGAGCCGGCCGTAGATCGGCTCCCCTTCGAGCTCTCGGTACGTCTCGATGGGGTCGCCTTTTATGATCAGCGCCCGGGCGCACTCCTCGCACCAGTACTGGTAGTCGGTGTTGACCGGGTCCATGTCCCGGACAATGGGCGTACCGCTGCCGCACCAGTCGCACTTCCGCCTGTGTGCACCCATCACTCAGCTCCAGCTGTGGCCGCAGGACGTGCACACATAGGACACCCCGCCGTTGTCGCCGAGCACTTGGGCGACATGGGCGGAACCGCAGGAGGGACAGTCGAGCCGGGCTCCCGTCCCCTCGACCGGGGTGAGGCGGCCGGCGGGCTCGGCAACGGCATCGGCCTCGGTATCGGTATCGGTATCGGTATCGGCACCCTCGGCACGGCTCACGGCCATCGCACACTCCCTCCCGTCCGGACCCTCGTCCCCCTCCGGCCGTCCGATTCTGCCATGGCCCCGCAAGGGGGTCAGCGGGCTCGGCGTCCCAGGCCGGGCGCGGCGCCCAAGATCGAAGCCGCGGTCGGCGCGAGAGCGCAGGTCCACAGCGCTTTGCCGGAGGCATGGGCCCCCGGCGCATGCGGTCCTCCGAGGAAGAGTGTGCCGAAGGACGCGGCACCGATCAGCCGCCCGGGCTGGGTGACGGTGGCGCGCAGATGACCGGTGCCGGCGGCGTTCGCGGGCGGTACGGCGGCCGGCCCGCCGGCCGGCGCCGGACTGAACGCCGGCGAAAGGACCGCGCGCGTGCCGGCGAACTCCGGCCGACTGCGGGGTGCGTACGGCGGCACGTGGGTGAGCCCCGCGTGCCGGATCGTGACGTACGCGCCCGACAACGAGGAGAGCCGCCGTGCGGTCGGGACGCACTGCGAGAGGAGGGGCGGCACAACGACGAATCCCGCCCCCTGACGGGGACGGGATTCGGTGACTGTGGAGCTAAGGAGAATTGAACTCCTGACCTCCTGCATGCCATGCAGGCGCTCTACCAACTGAGCTATAGCCCCTCGTGTTCTTCGCGCTCCGCGCTGCGAACAAGAAGAACTTTAGCCTGTGAGCTGCCGGAAAGTGAAATCCGGGCCGTCGGGCGGCTCAGTCGTCGTCGCCGAGCACCGGTTCGGGCAGGGTGCCGGCGTTGTGCTCGAGCAGCCGCCAGCCGCGGGCGCCCTCGCCGAGGACGGACCAGCAGCAGTTGGAGAGCCCGCCCAGGCCCTCCCAGTGACGCGCCTCCAGGCCGAGCAGCCGGCCGATGGTGGTCCGGATCGTGCCGCCGTGGCTCACCACGACGAGCGTGCCGTCGGTGGGCAGCTTCTCGGCGTGCGCCAGGACCACCGGGGCGGCCCGGTCGGCGACCTCGGTCTCCAGCTCGCCACCGCCCCTGCGCACGGGCTCGCCGCGCTTCCACGCGGCGTACTGCTCGCCGTACCGCCCGACGATCTCGTCGTGGGTCAGTCCCTGCCACTCCCCCGCGTACGTCTCGCGCAGTGCGGAGTCGTACGCGACGGTGTGGCCGGTCAGGGCGGCGAGCTCACCGGCAGTGGCCGCCGCCCGCTTCAGGTCGGAGGCGATGATCGCGTCCGGCCTGAGCGAGGCGAGCAGCCGGGCGGACCGGCGCGCCTGGGCGAGGCCGGTCTCGGTCAGCTCGATGTCCGTGGACCCCTGGAAGCGGCGCTCCAGGTTCCAGGACGTCTGGCCGTGGCGCCACAGAACGATACGGCGGCCGCTGCCGCCCGTGGTGGCGCTCAGCTCAGCTCACCGTCCGTCCCGTCGGCGCCGGTCAGCGCGGCGTGCTCGGCAGCCTTGCCGCGGGTCTTCAGGGCGTCCTCGGGGAGCGGCAGCTCGGGGCAGTCCTTCCAGAGCCGCTCCAGGGCGTAGAAGACCCGCTCCTCGCTGTGCTGGACGTGGACGACGATGTCGACGTAGTCCAGGAGGATCCAGCGGGCGTCCCGGTCGCCCTCGCGGCGCACCGGCTTGGCGCCGAGCTCCTTGTTGAGCCGCTCCTCGATCTCGTCGACGATCGACTTGACCTGGCGGTCGTTGGGTGCGGAGGCGAGCAGGAAGGCGTCGGTGATCGACAGCACATCACTGACGTCGTACGCGATGATGTCGTGCGCGAGCCGGTCGGCCGCCGCCTGGGCGGCGGCGTTGACGAGCTCGATGGAGCGATCCGTGGCGGTCACAAGCAGGCTTTCGTCGGCGGTCAGAGACACATCAAGGGTCTCACGTACCGCCGACGCTCCCGCAAACCTTTACGACGAGGTCATTCCCTGGCACCGGGGATCTTGTAATCCTGCCCCAGGACCACCGTGACATCGGCGTTTCCGGCGGCCTTGCCCTTCTTGACCGCGCTCTCGGGCAGACCCAGGGTCTTGGCCACCTCGGCCGCGGTCGCCTTCTGGGCGTCCTCGCCGTAGAGGACCCGCGAGGTCTCCTCGGTGTCCGCCTTCGCGCCGCCCACGAAGGCGTAGCCGCCGTTGACCAGGACGATCCGGGCCGCCTCGGTCGCGTCCTCGCCGGTGGCGTCCCGGACCGAGACGCGGACCGCCTCGCCCTGCTCGGGCGCGCTGACCTTTCCGCCGAGGATGTCCTTGACCACACTGTCGGCGGCGCTCTCGCTCAGCGAGCCGTCGGGCTCCACGGGGAGCATCGCCGTCTTGTAGTCGCCGCCCTTGGCGTGCTCGGCGAGCCTGGCGAGCGAGGCGCCGAGGTCCTTTTCGGGCAGGGAGGGGTCCATGATCTGGACGAGCGTCGCGATCGTCTCCGTGGCGGCCTCGGGGTCGTCCGGCATCTTCCGCAGCACGCCGTAGAGGACCTGGCCGAAGCGCTGGAGCTGCTTGGCCTCGGCCTCGCCGGGCGCGCGGTAGGTGGCGTAGGCGACGGCGGCGCGGCCGTTGAGTGTCTGGTTCTCGCCCTTGGTGACGAGCGGCGCCTCGCCCTTCTTCGCGGCGGGCACGTCGGTGTCGGTGGTGATGTCGATGTTGCTGACGAGCTCGACCAGGTTCTCCAGGTAGGGCGTGTCCAGCCGCCAGGTACCGGTGATCTTCGTGCCCAGGAGGTTGCCGATGCCCTCGCGCGTGCCGCTGGAGCCGTCGTCCTCGACGGACTTGGCGAGCGTGGTCGCGGAGCCCTCGTCGTTGGCGACCGCGAGCGCGTCGGGGAGCAGGACGGTGGTGCCCTGCTTGGTCGTGGTGTTGTCGACCAGCAGGGCGGTGGAGGTTCCGCCGCCCTTGGTGTCGTGGAGATGGACGACGATCGTGTCGCGCTTCTGGGGACCGGTAGCGGTGTTCCGCTGCTGCTCGTCTCCGGCTGCGCCCGGGAGCTTGCCGGCGGACCAGAGATAGCCGACGCCGCCCACCGCGGCGAGGGCGAGGACGACGATCAGGGCGACGACCCGGTTGCGGCCGCGGCGCCTGGCCTCCTCGCGCCGCTCGGAGCGGCTCTCGGTGAACTTCAGCCAGTCGATGACGTCTTCGGAGTCCTCGTCGGGCTCCTCGATGAACGCGAACTGCTCGGTGCGATAGTCCCGAGCGCCGCCCTCGCCGTCACCGTCTTCGTCGCCTCGGGTCTCCGGGGACGGGCGCTGGCCCGGAACCCCGGGCGGGGCCGCCACCGGGGCGGGGGCGGCGGTTTCGCCGCGCGCGGACCACTGCTGCCCGGTGTGCGCCTGGCCGGTGTGCTGCTGCCCGTTGTCGTAGGACCCGTAGCCGTAGTCCTGCTGCTGCTGGGGCTGCTGCTGGTACGGGTCGTACGGCTGTTGCTGGGGGTACTGCTGGGGCTGCTGGTGCTGGATCGGTTGCCCGTAGGCGTCGTAACCGTAGCCCTGCTGCTGGACATGCTGCTGCGGGGCCTGCTGCTGGGCGTACGGGTCGTACGGCTGCTGTGCCTGAGGCGGGGCCTGCTGGTACACCGGCTGCCCGTACTCGTCGTAGCCGACGATCTGCGGCTGCGCGTAGTACGGGTCGTACGGGTTCTGCTGATCGTTCACCGGTGCCCCTCTCCGAGGCTCACTCGCCGCGGTACAACTGGCGCTTGTCGATGTAGCGCACCACGCCGTCCGGCACCAAATACCAGACCGGGTCGCCCTGCGCGACCCTCATCCGGCAGTCGGTGGAGGAGATCGCGAGCGCGGGGACCTCGACCAGCGAGACCCCGCCCTTGGGCAGACCGTCGTCCGTGAGGTCGTGGCCCGGCCGGGTGACGCCGATGAAATGGGCGAGCGAGAAGAGCTCGTCGGCGTCGCGCCACGTGAGGATCTGCGACAGCGCGTCGGCCCCGGTGATGAAGAAGAGGTCCGAGTCGCTGTTGAGGGAGCGCAGGTCCCGCAGGGTGTCGATGGTGTACGTGGGTCCGCCGCGGTCGATCTCGATACGGCTGACCGAGAACTGCGGGTTCGACGCGGTGGCGATGACCGTCATCAGATAGCGGTCCTCGGCCGCGGAGACGGCCTTGTGACTCTTCTGCCAGGGCTGCCCGGTCGGCACGAACACCACCTCGTCGAGGTGGAACAGGGCGGCCACCTCACTGGCGGCCACCAGGTGTCCGTGGTGGATCGGGTCGAACGTCCCGCCCATCACGCCGAGTCGGCGCTTGCCGCGACTGCCAGTAGGCACTTCCTGCTCTCCCATGCGTGCAGAGCCTACTGGCACGGCGGCGAACGCCTGAGCGGCGGTCGCCGGCTCAGCGGTCGCGGTTGAAGCGGGTGGTGATCCACAGCAGCAGGAGCAGCGCACCGAGCGCGCCGAAACCGGTGAGGTAAGGGCTGAGGCTTTCGTGGTTGCCGCCGTGCTCGCCCTGGGCGAGCGAGACCAGGTTGGATGCGGTGCTGTGGAGGCTCATCTTCGGCAGGACCTTATCGATCGGGGGTGGGAGCGGAGACTTCGCCCACATCGTATGCGGGGCCTCCGGGCACGCTCACGCCGACTCAGTCGTTGGCGTTGATGTTCCACGCTGCCCGAGTTGTCCACAGGTCGGTTGTCCACAGGCTCCGGCACACGCGGGCCCCAGCACCTAGGCTGGGACGGGTCAGGGGGACGAGCAAGGTCTCGTACGAACAGGGGGCATCCATGACCGAGCAGACCGCCAACGGAAACGGGAACGTGCCGAGCAGGCAGCGCAAGCGCTTCCCGGACATCTCCTCGCGGGCCTACGAACACCCGGCCGACCGCTCCGCCCTCGTCGCGCTGCGCAAGCTGACCGGTTTCGACACGGTCTTCAAGGCGCTCAGCGGGCTGCTGCCCGAGCGCAGTCTCCGACTGCTCTTCCTCTCCGACTCCGTCCGGGTGAGCGACGCCCAGTTCGCGCACCTCAACGACATGCTGCGGGACGCGTGTTACATCCTTGACCTGGAGAAGGTCCCGCCGATGTACGTCACGCAGGACCCGAAGCCGAACGCGATGTGCATCGGTCTGGACGAGCCGATCATCGTGGTCACCACCGGCCTCGTGGAGCTGCTCGACGAGGAGGAGATGCGGGCGGTCGTCGGCCACGAGGTGGGCCACGCCCTCTCCGGTCACTCCGTGTACCGCACGGTCCTGCTGTTCCTCACGGGCCTGGCGCTGAAGGTCGCCTGGATTCCCCTGGGCAATGTGGCGATCATGGCTATCGTGACGGCGCTGCGCGAGTGGTTCCGCAAGTCGGAGCTCTCCGCCGACCGCGCGGGGCTTCTGGTGGGGCAGGACCTCCAGGCCTCGATGCGCGGCCTGATGAAGATCGCCGGTGGCAACCACCTGCACGAGATGAACGTGGACGCGTTCCTCGCCCAGGCCGACGAGTACGAGAAGGGCGGCGACCTGCGGGACTCCGTCCTCAAGATCCTCAATGTGCTGCCGCGCTCGCACCCGTTCACCACCGTCCGGGCGGCCGAGCTGAAGAAGTGGTCCGAGACCCGCGACTACCAGCGGATCATGGACGGCCACTACCCGCGGCGCTCGGAGGACAAGGACGCCTCGGTGACCGACTCCTTCCGTGAGTCGGCGGGGCACTACGCCGATTCGGTGCGCACCAGCAGGGATCCGCTGATGAAGCTGGTCGGCGACATAGCCGGTGGCGCGGGCGACCTGGCGGGTGACCTGGGCGGGAAGCTGCGCAGCCGGTTCGGCGGCGCTGCCTCGCGGGGCGACGGGACCACCGGCGCTACGGGTGGGGCCGCCGACGGTACGCCGGGCGACGGCGGTACGGCAGGCGGTGAGGGCGGGAGCGGGAGCGACGGCCGGGGCGGTCAGAGCGAGGGCTGAGCGCTCGGATCGAGGGTTCCGCAGAGCGGGGAGGCGGCGGGCCGGCCCGTGGCGTACGGGTCGGTGACGGCGGGTTCCCCGCCGTCGGAGCCGGAGGCCCGCTCACCCGCCCGGAGAGGGCGCAGGGAGCCGCTGGTGTCGTCGCCGCAGGACTGGGGGCCGGCCTGGACGGCGCTGGTCAGCAGTTCGGCGCGGTGCATCCGCAGATCCTCGCGGTCGAAGCGGAAGTGGATCTCGCGGTGGACGGTGAAGAGCGAGGCCTGGCCCACCGGGCCGGCGCCCGACGTGGCGGGACGCAGGGCGTACGTGAACGTGTGGTCCGCGGTCACCTCCAGCATGTCGGTGGTCGTCTCCGCGAAGCGGAGCGTGCCCTGGACGCGGGGCGCGGGATCGGCGAGGGTCACCTCGGCCGGGTCGAACCGCACGAGCCAGCCCGAGACCGCGTGCAGTCCGTCGTCGAGCGGCGACTCGACGCTCCGGTCGAACTGCTCCAGCTGGTCGGGGTCGATCAGCAGCCTGGCGGGGCGGACCGTCTCTCCGGTCAGGACGTCGGGCTCCAGGGACGTGGCCACCAGGTAGTCCTTGGCGATGCTCAGGGCGGTGAGGACCTGGCTCTCCGAGAAGTGGCTGGTGCGTCCGGTGTGCGGGAGGTTGATGCCGGAGGCGCCCTCGCGGTACTCGGCGGCGGGGCTGCGGGCGAAAAGCTGGGCGGGCTCGCCGCCCGGCACGGGCCCCGTGGGGGCCAGCGGGACCATCGTGATGCGCAGGGGTTCGGCCCGCTGGTCGATGGGGGGCTGATAGGGGTTGCGGACACCGAGATAGATGGCCGTTCCGAAGGCGAGGAGGATCAGCAGCACGAGCAGAACGGCCTGGCCGGAGCCGCTTCTGCGCTCACGCACGGCGCGGGAGCGCACGGCCTGGGAGGGCTCGCCCATCCGCTCCTCGGCGGAGAACTCCTGAAGCCGGGCAGCGCGGACGAACGACTCGTCGAAGACGACGGATCGGTACTCGTCGTCACCGCCGCCGGGGTCGGGTGCCGTCCCCTCAGGCGGGTCGCCACGCCCTGCCATACCTTCAGAGTAGGTCGGACGAAGCCCTGGTAAACGCCCAGGTACACGACAAGTTCCGAAGATTTCCGACCTGTCACCCTCCTGCGCCCTCGGGTCACGGCGTGGGCGGAACGGCGGAGACCGGTGGCGCGGAGTAGGGGGCGGAGGCGGAGGGCGCGACGGCCGCCGGAGGAACGGCCCGGGGCTTGTCGATTCCCGTCGTGGCGGGCGCGGGCACCTTGTCCTGGCGGTTGGCGGAGGCGCCCCGGTAGACCGCGGTGAAGGCGAGGGCGACCATCCCGACGCCCATCACGAGGGCGAGCACCCAGGCGACCGGCCGGTGCCAGCGGGCACTGCCGCGGTAAGGGCGCAGAGCCCCTCCGTGGGGGCCGTAGGGGCCGGAGTCGTCGTCGGGGTCGTCCGGGTCGTAGCCGTCGCCGTAGGAGCCGCCGAAGGGGTTCGAGGGGTCGTAGCCGTCCTCGTGGAGCTCGTCCTCGCCCGGTCCGCCACCGGCGCGGGCCCGGGCGGCCTCCGCCTCGGCACGCGCCTGCGCCGCCGCGAGCAGGCGCTCCACGGCGGTCGGCTCATGAACCCGGGCAGCGCGTACGAAGTCCTCGTCGAAGACCACGGTGGCGAAGTCCTCGTCCGCGCCCCCGCGGTCGTCCCAGTTCTCGGGGTCTCCGCCGTCCGGAAACGGCTTGCCCCCCACGTCGTCCGGCACGCTTTTCAGAGTAGACCGGAGAGGGGGATTTGGGCAGGGAGAGTGCGGACCATCCCGGCCCGTCCGGTCGCCCGTGCGGCCCCCGTCCGGCGTCGCGGAGCGGCGCCGGACGGGGGAAGCGGGGGCTATCGGATGTGGCCGTCGCCGGTGACGATGTACTTCGTGGAGGTCAGCTCCGGCAGGCCCATCGGCCCGCGGGCGTGCAGCTTCTGCGTCGAGATGCCGATCTCGGCGCCGAAGCCGAACTGACCGCCGTCGGTGAACCGGGTGGAGGCGTTGACGGCGACCGTCGTGGAGTCGACCAGCTGGGTGAAGCGGCGGGCGGCGGCCTGCGAGGTGGTGACGATCGCCTCGGTGTGGCCGGAGGACCAGAGCCGGATGTGGGCGACGGCCGCGTCGAGCGAGTCGACGACGGCGGCGGCGATGTCGTAGGAGAGGTACTCGGTCTCCCAGTCCTCCGTGGTCGCGGGGACGACGGTGGCTTTGGAGCCCTCGGCCTGGGCGAGGACCCGCTCGTCGGCGTGGACCGTCACACCGGCGTCGGCGAGGGCGGCCAGGGCGCGGGGCAGGAAGGCGTCCGCGATGTCCTGGTGGACCAGCAGGGTCTCGGCGGCGTTGCAGACGCTGGGCCGCTGGGCCTTGGAGTTGATCAGGACGTCGACGGCCATGTCGAGGTCGGCCTGGGCGTCCACGTAGACGTGGCAGTTGCCGGTGCCGGTCTCGATGACGGGGACGGTCGACTCCTCGACGACGGTACGGATCAGGGAGGCGCCGCCACGCGGGATCAGGACGTCCACCAGGCCACGGGCGCGCATCAGCTCCCGTACCGAGTCACGGGACTCACCCGGGACCAGCTGGATCGCGTCGGCGGGCAGGCCGGCCCCGCCGACGGCGTCGCGCAGGACCTTCACCAGGGCGGTGTTGGAGGCGTACGCGGAGGACGAGCCGCGCAGCAGGACGGCGTTGCCGGACTTCAGGCAGAGGGCGGCCGCGTCGACGGTGACGTTGGGCCGGGCCTCGTAGATGATGCCGACGACGCCGAGCGGGACGCGGACCTGGCGGAGGTCGATGCCGTTGGGCAGGGTCGAGCCGCGGACCACCTCGCCGACCGGGTCGGGCAGCGCGGCCACGTCACGGACGTCGGCGGCGATGGCCCGAACGCGCTCCGGGGTGAGGGTCAGCCGGTCGACGATGGACTCGCTGGTCCCGGCTTCGCGGGCGCGAGCGACGTCCTCGGCGTTCGCCTCGACGATCTCGGCGGTCCGTACCTCGAGCGCGTCCGCGATGGCCAGCAGAGCGTCGTCCTTCGCCGCCCGCGGAAGTGGCGCGATCTGGGCGGCGGCGGAGCGGGCCCGGTAGGCGGCCTGCGCGACCGGGGAGAGGTTGTCGAGGGGCGTGAGCGAGGTCATGTCCGCAGGGTACTGGCACCGCTGCGGACATCCCTCACGTATCCCCCGCGCATCCCGCAATCCGAGACACCTCCGCCCCGCGCGTCCCGCAGTCCGAGACAGCCCCGGTGTCCGGCCCGCGCGCGAGGAGCCCCGCGGCCCTCAGGCCCACGCCAGCCCCGCGCGTCGGCCCCACGACAGCCGCACCGCAGACCCGGAACCCCCATCCCTGAGCCCGTCGGCAGCCGGCTCAGTAGGGGTGGACCCCCACCGGGGCGGCCGGCGGCGGGCCGTATCCCTCGGCGATGCGCAGGTGGTAGGTCTCGCGGTCGATGACCTCCAGGCCGACGATCTCCCAGGGGGGCAGCCTGGCGCTCTGCCGGTGCTCGCCCCACAGCCGCAGCGCGACCGCCGCGGCGTCGTGCAGGTCGCGGGCCTCTTCCCAGTAGCGGATCTCGGCGTGATCATTGGCGTAGCGACTGGTCAGCAGGAAGGGATGGTCGTGGGCCAGCTGCTCGAGCCCTCGCCTGACCTCCTTCAACGGGGCCTCGGCCCCCGAGACGCTCAGGGTGATGTGCCAGAGCTTGGACACCACCCGCTCCTCGCCACGTGCCTCACGTGTCTCGGTGTCCTGAACCTCGTCGAAGTCGGCTCCGGCCTCGACACTGGTCAGGGCGCGTTCGGCAGTCCCGCGGGGCAGTGCCCCTGGGCGCGCTCGTCTCACCGGCGGCCTCCTGTTTTGATGCGTGTGGTGCTGTACCCCGCCTTGTCTTGCCCCCGAGACAAAGTTGACCAGTCCGAGGCGGTACGTGGGGCGGTTTTGGTGAAGGTCTCTACCGGATGGCCGGACTTTCAGCCGTTTCCTCGCGGGATCACCACGGAATCGCAAGCGCGACGGGATCGCGGGCCGGGGTCAGGGGCGGACGACGACCAGGTCGTCCCGGTGGACGACCTCCCGCTCGTACTCCGGGCCGAGCTCCTTGGCCAGCTCCCGCGTGGAGCGGCCGAGCATCCGGGGGATCTCCTTGGCGTCGAAGTTGACCAGACCTCGGGCGACCGCCCGGCCCTCGGTGTCCCGCAGCTCGACCGGGTCGCCGGCCACGAACTCCCCCTCCACGGCCGCGATCCCGGCCGCGAGCAGCGACTTCTTGCCCTCGACGACGGCCCGTACGGCCCCCTCGTCCAAGGTCAGGGAGCCCTGCGGGGTGGACGCGTGAGCGAGCCAGAGCAACCGGTCGGCGGAGCGGCGGCCGGTGCGGTGGAAGTACGTGCCGGTGTCGCGGCCGGCCAGGGCGTCGGCGGCGCGGCTGGCCGAGGTGAGGACCACGGGGATGCCCGCGGCCGCCGCGATGCGGGCGGCCTCGACCTTGGTGACCATGCCACCGGTGCCCACGCCCGCCTTGCCGGCGGAGCCGATCTCGACGTGCGCGATGTCCTCCGGGCCGGTGACCTCGGCGATCCGTGAGGTGCCCGGCTTGGACGGGTCCCCGTCGTAGAGCCCGTCGACGTCCGAGAGCAGCACCAGCAGATCGGCGCGGACGAGATGGGCGACGAGAGCGGCGAGCCGGTCGTTGTCGCCGAAGCGGATCTCGTCCGTGGCGACGGTGTCGTTCTCGTTGACGACCGGCAGGGCGCCCATGGCGAGGAGCTGGTCGAGGGTCCGGTAGGCGTTGCGGTAGTGGGCCCGGCGGCTGGTGTCGTCGGTCGTCAGCAGCACCTGCCCGACGCGGACGCCGTACCGGGCGAAGGAGGCGGTGTAGCGGGCGACGAGGAGCCCCTGGCCGACGCTGGCGGCGGCCTGCTGCCGAGCCAGGTCCTTGGGCCGGCGGGTGAGGCCGAGCGGGGCGAGCCCGGCGGCGATGGCACCCGAGGAGACCAGGACGATCTCCTTCTCGCCACCGCTGCGGACCTTGGCGAGGACGTCGACCAGCGCGTCGACCCGGTCGGCGTCCAGGCCGCCGGACGCGGTGGTCAGGGAGGAGGAGCCGACTTTGACGACGACCCTGCGCGCTTCGGTCACGAACTGCCTTGCCTCGGTCACCTGCGTCGTCCCCACTCGCCTCTGCTTGCTGTCCGGCTACCCCCGTACACCTTCCGAAGGTTCCTCGACCTCGCAATCTACGCGAGCCGCCCCTGCCCTCGCTTGATCATTCCGTTCCGTGGACGAACCGTCCGCCGACGCGCCCGCCGACGCCTTCGCCCCGGCCCCGCCCGACGTCAGGATGCGCTGCGACAGCAGATAGGTGAACGGGATGGCGACGACGGCCGCGACCAGAGGCGCGACCCGGTCGTCCATCCCGGCCCAGGCCACCAGGACGTACAGGCCGACGCTCTGCACCAGGTAGTTGGTGACGTTGGTGAGCGGGAAGAGGGCGAACTTCTTCCAGGTCGGCCGTGTGCGGTAGGTGAAGTAGGTGTTCAGGAAGAACGAGCCGACCATGCTGAGCAGAAAGGCGAGGGAGTACGCCGCGAAGTACGGCATCCAGGGGTGCAGCAGCAGGTAACAGCCGTAGAACGTACCTGTGTTGACCCCGCCCACCAGGCCGAAGCGGAGAATCTGGCCGAATCGCCCGTGGCGAGGGCCGATGGCGGAAAGCCCGGTCATGAAGGTCACTCCTGGTCGGTGGGCAGACCGGCCACGGTACGGCGCCTCGATGACCGGCGCCCGTCGCGGAGATGTCCGGAAAGCCGCGCCTTCCGTACGCGGGAGGCGGACGCCGTCCGTACCTCCGTACGGACGGCGTCCGCCTCTCCGGCGAGCCCCCAGAAGCCCTGGAACCGGCTGTGTCAGCTCGAGGCCGGGACCGCGCGACGGGCGACCCAGCCCTCCCAGGCCGAACTGATCATGGAACGGACGTCGTGACGGGCCTTCCAGTCCAGCTCCGACTCGATACGGTCCGCGGACGCGACCACCCGGGCGGGGTCGCCCGGCCGGCGCGGTGTCACGACGGGCGCGATCGCGTGGCCGGTGATCTCGTTGATGAGGTCGACCATCTCCGCCACCGACACACCCTCGCCACGCCCGATGTTCAGGGTGAGGGCGGTGGGCTCGCCGGTCTCGCCCGACGCGGCGAGCGCGCGGGCCGCGGCCAGGTGCGCGTCGGCGATGTCGGCGACGTGGATGTAGTCACGGATGCAGGTGCCGTCGGGCGTCGCGTAGTCGTCACCGAAGATCTTCGGCGGCAGACCGGCGTCGAGGCGCTCGAAGACCATCGGCACAAGGTTGAAGACGCCGGTGTCGGCGAGCCGGGGGGTGGCGGCACCGGCCACGTTGAAGTACCGCAGGCAGGCGGTGGAGATGCCGTGGGCCTGGCCGACGGCCCGGACCATCCACTCTCCGACCAGCTTGGTCTCGCCGTACGGGCTGAGCGGCAGGCACTCGGTCTCCTCGGTGACGAGGTCGACATCGGGCATGCCGTAGACGGAGGCCGAGGAGGAGAACAGGAAGCGCTGGACACCGGCGCGAACGGCCGCGTCCAGGATGGTCTGCAGGCCCGTGACGTTCTCGCGGTAGTAGAACAGCGGGCGTTCGACCGACTCGCCGACCTGCTTCTTCGCGGCGAGGTGCACGATGCCGCGCACCTCGTGCTCGCGCATCACCCGGTCGAGGAAGTCGCCGTCCAGGACCGTGCCGCGCTCGAGCGCGACCCCTTCGGGCAGCCGCGCGACGTCACCGGTGCTGAGGTCGTCCACGACGACAACACGCTCGCCGGCCTCGGTCATTGCTTTGACGACGTGGGAACCGATGTATCCGGCGCCGCCGGTGATAAGCCAGGTCATCCAGGCAGTTTAACAACAGGCTCGAGTGAGTCCCGTCGCGCGGTACGGGCGCCGGACACACCGCCGCCGGCACGGGACTCCGCCTCGCCGGACGTCGTCCGGCGAGGCGGAACGGTCCGCGGATCAGCGATCGATCTCGGCGAAGGCCTGCTCCCACTGGTCGAGCACGTTGGACAGCGCCAGCTGACGGACGTGCTCGCGGCCCGCGGCGCCGTACCTGGTCCGCATCTCACCGTCGTCCATCAGCTCGCCCAGAGCCTCGGCGAGGCCCGGTACGTCGGCCGGTGTCACGAGGGTGCCCGTACGGCCGTGCGCGACGAGTTCGCGGACACCGCCGGACAGGTCGAAGCTCACACACGGCACACCACACGCGGCGGCCTCGGCGAGCGCCATGGGGCGTCCTTCACGCTCACTGCTGATCGCGACGATCGACAGCTCCCGGTAGACGGACTCCATGTCGCGGGCCGTACCCCGGAAGACGACCTGGTCACCCACGCCGAGGTCGGCGGCCGTGCGCTTCAGGTCACTCTCCAGCGGCCCCTCACCGAAGATGTGGAGCTCCCAGCCGTCCCGGCCCCCGCGCGCGGCGGCGAAGGCCTCGATCATCCGGTCGTACCGCTTGATCGGGTCGAGACGGCCCACGGCGCCGATCTTGCGAGTGTCCAGCGGGGCGAGGGCGTCGGGGTAGAACGGCAGCGGGTTGGGCATGACCTTGACGTTGGGCACCCGCTGGTTGCGGAACTCCTCGGCGTCGCCGTCGCTGAGCACCAGCGTCTTCTCGAGGCGGGGGTAGAGGCGCCTGATCAGACCGAGGTTGGGGCCGCGCTTCGCCTGGGCGAACGACTCGTGGTACTGGCCGATCCCCTTGAGGTGATCCCACTTCAGGGGCATCACCCAGTCCACCGCCCAGGGGGAACCGAAGACGATGTAGCCGTCGCGGACGGCCGTCAGCTTCTGCTCCAATTCGCGCCGGGCACGGTCGCGCTCGGCCCTCGCACGCCGCGTCTCGGCACGTCGGGCCAGGCTGAGCCGCTGTCCGACCGTGCGCGGCGGCGTCCGGGGGCGCGCAGGCTCGGCGTACAGCGTGGAGTGCGTGTAGGCCCGCTTCTCGTTGTACGGGAAGGGCTCGGGACTGGGGCGGATGCCGATCAGCTCCACCCGGTGTCCGCGCTCCCCCATGCCCTGGGCAAGGGTGTGCAGCACCCGCTGGGATCCGCCCATCGAGTCGACGTCGATACCGACGAAGAACACATTGCGGACAGGGGTGGCCTCAGTCATCGGTGCCGCCTTCGAAAAAAGCATCGACCACCATCTTGCTCGCGTGGCCGGTCTCGTACGAGCAGAACATTTCCTGGAAGCGCTGGTAGCGCTGCGTGTGCCGCTCCTTGACGCCCTCGATGTCCTTGACGGCGTCGGCGAGTTCCTCGGTCGTCGTCAGCATGGGGCCCGGCGCGATGTCCTCGAGGTCGTAGTACGTTCCTCGGTCACCGCCGCGGTAGGCCTCGTAGTCGTCGGTGTAGAGGAGGATCGGGCGCCCGGTGTTCGCGTAGTCGAACATCAGCGACGAGTAGTCCGTGAGCACCGCGTCGGACGCGAGCAGGAGGTCGTTGATGTCGGGGAACCCGGAGCCGTCCCGCAGGAAGTGACCCAGCTCGGGGTCCACCTTGAAGCGGTCGTAGGGGTGCGCGCGCACGACCACGATCCACTCGTCGGCGATGAGGGGGGCGAGCTCGGCGAAGTCCACCCGGATCGACTGACCCGACTTGCGGGCGTCGTCGCGGAAGGTGGGCGCGTAGAGCAGCACCTTCCGGTCGGCCGGGATGCCCAGGGTCTCGCGTGCGGCGGCCGCCCGGGCCTGCTGCTCCGGCTCCGACCAGCGCACGAGGACGTCGTTGCGCGGGTAACCGGAGCGGATCAGCTGGGCCGAGACCTCGAAGGCGGGGACGAAGGTGCGCTCGAACTCGGCGCTGGGACACACCAGCGCGTCCCAGCGGGCCACGCCGTCACGGAACTGGTCCTGCTGGGCGGCCGGCGCCTGGCGCAGCGAGGGCACGTCGAAGCCCATCGCCTTGAAGGTCTGGCCGTGCCAGGTCTGGAGGTATCGCGTGCCCTGCGGCTTCCGGTAGAGGTAGGGAAGGTTGTGCGAGTCGACCCAGTACGCGGCCTGGGCCAGGGCGCGCCCGTAGGCCCAACTGCCCCGCTTGACCAGCGTGACGTCGTCCGGGAACGAGGACGTGTCGCCGGAGTACGCCCAGACGACGTCGATCGGCAGGTTGCGCCGCCGCAGCTCCTCGTAGATGTACCGGGGGCTGTCGCAGTAGCCACGGCCCTCGGAGGCCTCGAAGACCGCGAGCGAGCGCTTGCGCGGCAGCTTGGAGATGGCGTCGTAGACGGTCGCCCGGCCCTCGTTGCCGACGAGGATCTTCTTGACCCGGCCGGCCTTCTTCTTCGCCTTGCGGGCGTACGGGCCGAGCGGCTCCAGGGCGCGCAGCACACCGGACCGCTCCCAGGTCACTTCCAGACGTCCGGTCCCGCGCTGCTCGGCGGCGATTTTGACGTGGTGGAGGCCGACCTTGTGGTAGGTCACGGTGGTCCGGCGCTCGGGCAGGTCGTGGGAGGTGAGCAGCACATCGGCGCGGCGGGCTCCCTCGCTCTCCAGCGAGACCACCGGGTGGCGGCGCGTGGCCACGCCGACGCGGCCGACGGGGACCCTGCTCAGGTCGAGGTCGACGGTGGAGGCGTACTGGCCCTCGCCCTCGGGGCGCAGGACGAGCGGGACCGACAGCGGCTTGTTGTGGGCGGCGAGCTTGACCGATGCCTTGACGTCGTCGGTGATCAGGCCGGCCGGATCGTAGGTGCGGATGTCGAGGCGCAGCACGGAGCCCCGCATCTCGACGGAGCGCAGCTCGTGCCGTACGCGTCCGCTGCTGAGGACCTGGCGCTTCAGGTGCCACTCGCTGATGTCGAGTTCGCTGCGGGCCGCGTCGTCGGCGGGGGCGACCGCGCCCCAGTACATCGCGTCGCCGTCCTCGGTCACGAAGCGCGGCGCGACCTGCGGTCGGCCCAACTGGCGTGCGGCGACCTGGAGTTCCTCAAGGCGGCCGGTGCGCAGCAGGTGGATGCAGATGCGCTCCTCGCGGGAGAGCCTGGCGTAGGTCTCGTCCGCGATCTCGTTCAGGTACGGGTTGACCACGTCCGCGAACTCGGCGACCCAGTCGGCGTCGCGGAACGGCAGGTCACCCAGGTAGAGACGGAAGTCGTGGCGGAGGAACTTGTAGTCCTTGTCCGGGCGGAGCCCGGAATGTCCGTGCTCGTCGAAGTAGGCGTCGATCAGCCGCGCGACCCCGATACGGTCGGCCACGTTCTGGATCTTGTGCCGGCTGGACGAGATCGACACGCTCTCGGGGGCCAGTCGCCAGGTGTAGACCGACCAGGGAACGACGGCGAAGGTCTCCGCGAGGGTGTAGGCCTGCGCGGAGAACAGCTGGTCCTCGTAGTGGATGCCCTCGGGGAAGGTCAGCCGGTTGTCGCGGATGAACGCGGTCCGGTACAGCTTGTTCGTCGACAGGTGGTCGAAGAAGTACTCGGGCTGCTCCGCGATGCCCTGGACCACGCGCTGCTCGGTGAAGAGATGCGGATACCACAGGCCGGTGGAGTCGTTCTCCTCGTAGTAACGGGTGACCTCGCCGGTGACGAAGTCGACCCTCGTCTCCTCGGCGACCAGCAGCATGCTCTTGCAGGCATGGCGAGGCAGCTCGTCGTCGCTGTCGAGGAACATGATGTGCGGCGCGCGCGCGACCTCGATGCCGCGGTTGCGCGGCGCGCTGCAGCCGCCGCTGTTCTGCTCGAGCCGCACGTACCGCACGCGCGGGTCCGCGGCCTCCAGCGACCGTGCGACCTGCTCGGTGCCATCGGTCGAACAGTCGTCGGCGATGATCACTTCAAGATTGTTCAGGGTCTGGTCGAGCACAGACCGAACTGCTCGCGGGAGCCGTTCCTCATCGTTGTAGACGATGACGACGACGCTCACATCCGGGACGTCGCTAGTCGGCATCCAAGTCCTCTCACAGTTCGGGCGCAACACATCGGGCACGAGTGTCAGCCGGCCGGCGATAGCGCTGCCGGCGCCATGGCGTGGCGCACATCGGGCTTCCGGTGGTGCGGGGGCGACGCGGCGGACCGCGCCGCAGTCACCCAGCGACCGGAAAGGCTACCTCGCGAGCGCAATTGTTCCATAATCGCCTTCGAGCCCCGCCGCTACGGCTCCCGGGTGAACACTCAGCGGCGTGCGAGGAGTCGCCGCAGTCGTCCGGAGAGCACCCGACGGGCACCGAGCGTGCCGTCGGCGAGACGCAGGATCAGCCCGCGCCGGGCGGAGACATGGGACTGGACGAGCAGGATGCGGGCCGTGCGGCTCATCACCACACCCCGCCGGCCCGCGTAGCCCTGCGGGGCCCTGACCTCCGTGACACCGCCGGCCACTCCGTCCGCGAAGCGCACCTCGGCGAGGACGGACCACGCGGCGAGCCGCCCGGCGCAGACAAGTTCGCTGGTGGGAACCCGTACGGAAGCGGTCCAGCCACCCTCGACGGGGGTCACCGGTGCCTCGACGGCGACCTTCCGGTCGGCGGCCACCCGCTCCGCGAACTCGACCCGCACAGAGGCGGGGCGCAGGGCGTCGGCCTTGCCGTAGAGATCGTGCACGGTCAGGGTCAGCCGCGTGGTGACGCCGACGGACACCGTTCCGTCCACGGCGATCGGCAGCTCCCGGGCCGACAGCTCGGCCAGACCGTCGAGCGGTACGTCGCAGGGAGCGTCGGCCAGCACCGGCCGGCCCGCGGCGGAGCGGTGATACGGGGGGATCAGACGGGGAAGGGGCGCGGCCAGCTCGACCAGCCGACCGAGGGCGTACGGCTCGGCGCAGGCCGCCAGCGCGCCGTGGATCCAGCGCGAGGGCGCGGTCGCGGAGGCCACCGCCTCGGTCTCGAAGGCCGACACGTACGCGCGGGCGGAGTCCCACCACCCGGCCCGGTACTCCTCCGACCGCTGGTTCAGCTCGCGCAGGTACATCGGCAGGTCGTAGTCGAGGAACTTGGTCTGCGCCGCGGTGGCGAGCGCGGGCTTTCCGGCGGCGCGGAACACCTCCACGACGGCCTGGTGGGCGGCGAGCCGGTGTTCCCAGTTCGCCAGGGAAGCCCGCCGCAGCGAGATCGAGAGGGTGGCGGCCTGCCGCCGGACGTGCCAGACGTACACGGGTACGTCGGTGACGGCGAGCCGGGGCGCGGCGGCGTGGACGCGGGCGACGAAGACGAAGTCCTCGTAGTGGAAGGCCCCGTCGGGGAAGCGGATGCCGTGCTCGTTCAGGAACGCGCGCCGGTACAGCTTGTTGACGGAGAGCGTGTCGAGGAGCAACTCGGGGTGGTCCTCGACACCGTCGAGCACGGTGCCGGGCAGAGCGGCGCCCTCGGCGGTGTCGTACAACCGCGCGGCCCAGGTCGTCTCCCTGCCCTCGGGGAGCTCACGGCGGACGCACACGCCGGCGACCACGTCCGCGTCGTGCCGGGTGGCGGCGGCGAGAAGCCCGTCGGCCGCCCCCGGCAGCAGCAGGTCGTCGCTGTCGAGGAACATGACGTAGGGGTGGACGGCGGCGGCGATGCCGTCGTTGCGCGGGGTGCCGCAGCCTCCGCTGTTGTCCTCCCGGGCGAGCACGCGCACGCGCGGGTCGCCGTCGAAGGCCGCCAGCACGTCACGGGTCGTGTCGCTCGACGCGTCGTCGACCACGATCACCTCGCCGACGACGTCACCCTGGGCCAGGGCGGAACGGACGGCGTCACCGACGTGCTCGGCGTCGTTGTACGCGATGACGACGACGCTGACTCGGGCCGAAGCGGGGGGCATGCGGGGGGTCTCGCTCACCCGTGAATCCTACGGGAGGATGCGTGACCCCCCTCCGGCTCCCGGCGTCGGCCCGAGCGGGTCGACGTCCCTTAGAACGGGTTGAAGTCGTCGAACTCGCGCTGGGCGTCGTCCCGCTCCGCGTCCCGGTCCCGGCGGCGCTGCGCGGCCGGACGCGGGGCTTCGAGACGGTGGTCCTCGCCTCGGCGGCCGAGCATCTCGGCACCGGCCATCATCGTGGGCTCCCAGTCGAAGACGACCGCGTTCTCCTCGGAGCCGATCGCGACGCCGTCGCCCGCGCGGGCGCCCGCCTTCATCAGCGCGTCCTCGACACCGAGACGGTTGAGACGGTCGGCCAGGTAGCCGACGGCCTCGTCGTTGTTGAAGTCGGTCTGGCGGACCCAGCGCTCCGGCTTCTCGCCGCGCACGCGGTACAGGTCCTCGGACTCCTCGTAGGTGACCGAGAAGCCCGCGTCGTCGACCGCCTTCGGGCGGATGACGATTCGGGTCGCCTCCTCCTTCGGCTTGGCCGCGCGCGCCTTCGACACGATCTCGGCAAGGGCGAAGGACAGCTCCTTCAGACCCGTACGGGCCACGGCCGACGCTTCGTAGACCTGGTAGCCGCGGGCCTCCAGGTCCGGGCGGATCATGTCCGCGAGGTCCTGGCCGTCCGGGATGTCGATCTTGTTGAGGACGACGATGCGGGGACGGTCGTCGAGGCCGCCGTACTGCTTCAGCTCCTCCTCGATCACGTCGAGGTCGGAGACCGGGTCACGGTCGGACTCCAGGGTCGCCGTGTCGAGGACGTGCACGAGGACCGTGCAGCGCTCGACGTGGCGCAGGAACTCCAGGCCCAGGCCGCGGCCCTGGCTGGCGCCCGGGATGAGCCCCGGGACGTCGGCGATCGTGTAGACCGTCGAGCCGGCCGTGACGACGCCCAGGTTCGGGACGAGCGTGGTGAACGGGTAGTCCGCGATCTTCGGCTTGGCGGCCGACAGGACGGAGATGAGCGAGGATTTGCCGGCGCTGGGGTAGCCGACGAGCGCCACGTCGGCGACGGTCTTCAGCTCCAGGACGATGTCGCCCATGTCGCCGGGCTCGCCGAGGAGCGCGAAGCCGGGCGCCTTGCGGCGGGCCGAGGCCAGTGCGGCGTTGCCGAGGCCGCCGCGGCCGCCCTGGGCGGCGACGTACGTGGTGCCCTCGCCGACGAGGTCCGCGAGGACGTTCCCCTGCTTGTCGAGGACGACGGTGCCGTCGGGCACGGTCAGGACGAGGTCCTGGCCGTCCTTGCCGGAGCGGTTGCCGCCCTCGCCGGGCTTGCCGTTGGTCGCCTTGCGGTGCGGGGAGTGGTGGTACTCGAGGAGCGTGGTGACGGACTGGTCGACGACCAGGATCACATCGCCGCCACGGCCGCCGTTGCCGCCGTCCGGGCCGCCGAGCGGCTTGAACTTCTCCCGGTGAACGGAGGCGCAGCCGTGGCCTCCGTTACCCGCGGCGACGTGCAGCTCGACGCGGTCCACGAAGGTGGTCATGGTTCTGTGCCTCCAGAGTTACTTACGTGCGGAATGTCTATCTAGTAACACGCGAAAGGCGGACCCGCTTCCCGTTACGGGAAGTGAGGTCCGCCTCCGCAAAAGAACCGATCAGGCGACCGGAACGATGTTCACGACCTTGCGGCCACGGTGGGTGCCGAACTGCACCGCACCGGCGTTGAGGGCGAACAGCGTGTCGTCGCCGCCGCGGCCGACGCCCGCGCCCGGGTGGAAGTGGGTGCCACGCTGGCGGACCAGGATCTCACCGGCGTTGACGACCTGACCGCCGAAGCGCTTCACGCCGAGCCGCTGAGCATTGGAGTCGCGACCGTTCCGAGTGGACGATGCGCCCTTCTTGTGTGCCATCTCTCCTCAGTCCCTTACTTCGCAGCCGTGGGGATGCCGGTGACCTTGATCGCCGTGTACTGCTGGCGGTGGCCCTGGCGACGGCGGTAGCCGGTCTTGTTCTTGTAGCGAAGGATGTCGATCTTCGCGCCCTTGTGGTGGTCCACGACCTCGGCCGTGACCTTGATACCGGCCAGGACCCACGGGTCGCTGGTCACGGCGTCGCCGTCGACAACGAGCAGGGTCGAGAGCTCGACCGTGTCGCCAACCTTGGCAGTGGAAATCTTGTCAACCTCAACGATGTCGCCGACAGCAACCTTGTGCTGGCGACCACCGCTGCGCACGATGGCGTACACGCGGATCTCTCTCTCACTCGGGAACGGACCCCTGATGCCAGCCGCTCACACGGGCCGGGGCCCGCGATGATCCGGAAATGGACGAGCGGCCTCTCCCGGCAGACCGGGAGGAGGGTGCTCAGGGGAGCGGCGCGTCATACGACACGCCGACGGTCAAGGTTACGGGCCGGTGCCTCAAGGGGTCAAATTCGGTGACTTCGACCCCGCGAAGCCAGGTGGGACGTCCTCGGAGGAGGACGTCCCACCGTGGCCGCGTCAGTCCTGCGCGGGTGCGGCCGTCTTCTTGGCGGCGGCCTTCTTCGTGGTCGTCTTCTTCGCCGCGGTCTTCTTCACGGCCGCCGTCTTCTTGGTGGCGGCCTTCTTCGCGGTGGCCTTCTTGGCGGTCTTGCGGACCGCCTTCTTGGCCGGGGCGGCGGCCTCGGCCTCGGCACCGGCCTCCGCCTCCGGGGCGGGGCTCTCGGCGGCGACCGGGGTGTCGACCACCACGACGGCGGCCTCCTCGGCACCGGCCGGGGACCCGGCGGGAGCGGTGACCTTACGGACCACACGGCGACGGGCCTTCGGCGGGGCGGCCACGGGGGCCTCCTCGACGACCGGCGTCTCGACGACGGGCTCGGGCTCGGGCACGACGACCGGCTCCGGCTCCGGGGCGGCCTCGACGACCGGCTCGGGGGCAGGGGCGGGGGCGCCAGCCGGGGCCGTGGCCTTACGGGTGGCACGGCGGCGGGTACGAGGAGCCGGGGCGGCCTCCTCGACGGAGGCCGGGGCCTCGGCCACGGGCTCGGCCGCGACAACCGGCTCGGGGGCGGCCTCGACGACCGGCTCGGGCTCCGGCACTGCGACCGGCTCCGGCTCGGGCGCGGCGACGGCCGGCGGGCCGGCCGGCGCGGACACCTTGCGGGTGGCGCGACGACGGCCACGGCCACGCGTGGCGGCGGCCTCGGCCTCGGCGGCGCTGCTGTACAGCTCCTCGTCCGGGCGGAAGGGCTCCTCCACGGCGACCGGGGCGGCGACCTCCGCGGCCAGCTCGGCCTCGGTCTCGACGCCCTCGGCCTCGGTCTCCACCACCTCGACGTGCTCGTGCTCGTGCTCGGCACCGCCGCGACCGCGCTTCTTCGAGCGCTTGCCGCCACCGCCGCCACCGGGGGCGGTCGGCTGCTCCATGTGCACGATCACGCCACGCCCGTTGCAGTGGACGCAGGTCTCGGAGAAGGACTCGAGGAGGCCCTGACCGACCCGCTTGCGGGTCATCTGAACCAGACCCAGCGAGGTGACCTCGGCCACCTGGTGCTTGGTCCGGTCGCGGCCCAGGCACTCCAGGAGGCGGCGCAGCACCAGGTCGCGGTTGGACTCCAGGACCATGTCGATGAAGTCGATGACCACGATGCCGCCCAGGTCGCGCAGGCGCAGCTGGCGCACGATCTCCTCGGCCGCTTCGAGGTTGTTCCTCGTCACGGTCTCCTCGAGGTTGCCGCCCTGGCCGGTGAACTTGCCGGTGTTGACGTCGACGACGATCATCGCCTCGGTCTTGTCGATCACCAGCGAGCCACCGCTCGGCAGCCAGACCTTGCGGTCCAGCGCCTTCATGAGCTGCTCGTCGATCCGGTACGTCGCGAAGACGTCGACCTCGCTCGTCCACTTGGACAGGCGGTCGGTCAGGTCCGGGGCGACGTGGTTCACGTACCCGTGGATGGTCTCCCACGCGTCGTCGCCGCTGACGATGACCTTGGAGAAGTCCTCGTTGAAAATGTCGCGGACGACCCGGACGGTCATGTCCGGCTCACCGTAGAGAAGGGCGGGCGCGTTGGAGCCGCCGCCGTTCTTCGCCTTCTTCTGGATGTCCTCCCACTGCGCCTGCAGACGCTCGACGTCGCGGCGCAGCTCGTCCTCGCTCGCGCCCTCGGCGGCGGTGCGCACGATGACGCCCGCGTCCTCGGGAACGATCTTCTTGAGGATGGTCTTCAGACGCGCGCGCTCGGTGTCCGGGAGCTTGCGGCTGATGCCGGTCATCGAGCCCTCGGGGACGTACACGAGGTAACGGCCCGGGAGGGAGACCTGGCTGGTGAGGCGCGCGCCCTTGTGGCCGATCGGGTCCTTCGTCACCTGGACGAGGACCGACTGGCCGGACTTGAGCGCGGTCTCGATGCGGCGCGGCCCGTTGGCCATGCCGAGCGCCTCGAAGTTGACCTCACCGGCGTACAGGACGGCGTTGCGGCCCTTGCCGATGTCGACGAAGGCGGCCTCCATCGACGGCAGGACGTTCTGGACCTTGCCCAGGTAGACGTTGCCGACGTACGAGGTGGCCTGCTCCTTGTTGACGTAGTGCTCGACGAGCACGTTGTCCTCGAGCACGCCGATCTGGGTGCGCTCGCCGTTCTGGCGGACGACCATGACGCGCTCGACGGCCTCGCGGCGGGCCAGGAACTCGGCCTCGGTGATGATCGGGACGCGGCGGCGGCCCTGCTCGCGGCCCTCGCGGCGCCGCTGCTTCTTCGCCTCCAGGCGGGTCGAGCCCTTGATGGACTGGACCTCGTCTGCTCCCGTGCCGGGCTCGGCCTTCTCGCGGGCCGGGCGGGGCTCGCGGACCTTGACGACCGTACGGACGCCGTCGTCCTCGCCACCCTCGGCGTCGACACCGGTGTCACCGCTGCGGCGGCGACGACGGCGGCGGCGGCGCGAGCTGCTGGTGCCGGCGGAGGACGGGCCGCCGCCCTCGTACTCGTCGGACTCGTCGGCCTCTTCCTCGGCCTCCTCGTCCTCGGCGCGGGTCTCCTCCGCCTCCTCGGACTCCTCGGCGTCCTCCGCCTCGGCGAGCTCGCCACGGCGACGGCGACGGCCACCGCGGCGACGGCGCCGGGACGGACGGTCCTCGTACTCGTCGGACTCCTCGGCCTCCACGGCCTCGGACTCGGGTTCCTCGGCCTCGACCTCGGGCTCGTCGGCCACGGTGGTGGGCAGGGGCTCGACGACGACGGGCTCGGCGGCCGCGGGCTCGGCGGGCTCGCCACGACGGCGACGGCGGCGACGGCCGGCGGGCTCGGGACGCTCGACGGTCTCGACGGTCTCGACGACCGGCTCCGCGGTCTCGACGGTCTCTTCCTCGTCCAGCTCCGCGGCCTCGGCGGCGGCCGCGGCGGCCGCCGTCTCCGGGGTCTGGAACATCGGCTCGGTGAAGACCGGGGCCTGGAAGACGGCGACGGCGGGACGCGCGGCACGGCGGCCGCGAGGCGTCTCCTCGGCCTTCGGGGCGACGACCGGCTCGGAGGTGAACTGCGGCGAGGTGGCGCGGCGACGGGTACGGCCCCGGGTGGCGGCCTTCTCCGCGGCGGCGACCTCGGGCTCGGCCTGCTCGGTGGTCATCTGGGCGACGGTCTCCTGCGGCAGGCTCTCGCCGGCCGAAGGGGCGACAGGCTCCGGGGAGGTGGCCTTGCGGGTGGCACGACGGCGGGTGCGCGCGGGCGCCGGCTCCTCGGCCGGGACCTCGACGGCCGGGGCGGCCTCGACGGGCGCCTCCACGGCGGCCGGGGCCTCGACGGTCTCGGCGACCGGCTCCGGAGAGGTGGCCTTACGGGTGGCACGACGGCGGGTGCGGGGCGCCGGGGCGGCCTCCGCCTCGACGGCCGGGGCGGCCTCGACGGGCGCCTCCACGGCGGCCGGGGCCTCGACGGTCTCGGCGACCGGCTCCGCAGACGTGGCCTTACGGGTGGCACGACGGCGGGTGCGCGCGGGCGCCGGCTCCTCGGCCGGGACCTCGACGGCCGGGGCGGCCTCGACGGGCGCCTCCACGGCGGCCGGGGCCTCGACGGTCTCGGCGACCGGCTCCGGAGAGGTGGCCTTACGGGTGGCACGACGGCGGGTGCGGGGCGCCGGGGCGGCCTCCGCCTCGACGGCCGGGGCCTCGGCCACCGGCGTCTCCACGACCACCTCGGCCGCGGCCGAGGTGGTGCCCTCCGTCACCGGCGGACCGGCCGGTCGGGACGCGGCGCGGCGCCTGCGGCGCGGCGGCAGCTTGTCACCAGGTGCGGTGGTGTTCTCTTCGTTCGGCTCGAGCATGCGGGCGGTTCTCCCGTCACGCCCCCGGGCGCCGCGCCTTGTTCCGGTCCGGCGGCACGATCGCGCGAGATGCGCGGTGCCGCCGTCCGGGGCGCGGGCGCCGCACGGGAGCTGATGTCTGGCTCGCCGGTTCCGTATGCGTTGTGCGTACGGCCTGGCGAAAGTCTCCTGGTCAGTGCGCTGCCCGACCCAGGTGGCTCCCGAGTACCAGGGCTGCGCTACGACGACCGCTCCCTACGCGGTACCGGTACCCGGCGCCGTCGCTGAGGCGGTCGCGGCGGCCGTGGGTGAAGCGGCCTTGACTGCCTCGCGGTCGGGCGCGAGCGGGTCGGTCACCGTGCCGGACTCCTCGTCGAAGAGCCCCTGCGCCAGCCTGGTCACCGCTGCGGGGACCGGCGGCGCCAGGTCGGCCACAGCTCGGAGACCGGACAGGACGTCGTCGGGTCGCACGGCAGGTGTCACGTGCCGAACAACCAGCCGCAGTATCGCACAGGCATTGTCCAGCGGCCTATCAACCTGGGGATGGCCCGGAGGGTCGGCCTGTGGACGCTCGGCGACGAGGCCGGCGACGGCGGAGCGGGCGTCGAAGGTGCGGATGCCGTTCTTGGTCTTGCGTTGCACTTCCACGGTCTCGGCCGCGAGGAACGCCTCGACGGCCTTCTCCGTGTCCTCGAAGGTGACGCCGTCGAGCCGCAGCTCCCACACGGAGGCGGTGAGCCGGTCGGCGAGTCCGGAGGTCCGGGCCTCGACGGCGTCGGTGATGTCGAGGCCGGCGGGGAGCGACTCGTCGAGCAGCACCCGCAGGGTCTCCGGGTCCCGCGCCTCGGTGAGGGCGATCTCCAGGAACTCGGCCTCGGAGCCCGTACCCGTGGGGGCGGCGTTGGCGTACGACACCTTGGGGTGCGGGGTGAAGCCGGCCGAGTACGCCATGGGCACCTCGGCGCGGCGCAGCGCGCGCTCGAACGCGCGCTGGAAGTCACGATGGCTGGTGAACCGGAGGCGGCCGCGCTTGGTGTAGCGCAGTCGGATGCGCTGCACCGCCGGTGCGGGCGGCGGGCCTTCGGGCTGTCGCTTGCCCAGTGGTTCTTCTCCTCGGTGCGGGGCGGACGCGGGTGGCGCGCCGCCCTCGAAATACGGGTGGCCTCTGGGGGTCCCGACCGGCTCACCCCCGCCTTCGCGGGGAGATCTCGGGTGCGGGCGCCGCGCCGGAGGCACTTGTTGTACTACCCAGAGTACGCGCAGAGGCCACCACCGGTTCCCCAGGCTCGGTCGGCCGGGCTCCGCCGACCAGGGCGTACCACGCGTCTCGCCGGGCCTGGCGCACGGTCGCGCGGGCGGAGGCCAGGGCGGCACGAGCGACACGCCCGGCCTGGACGGCCGCGCTGCGGGCCGGGGCCCAGAGGCTGTCCCGTACCCAGTGCCCGACGGGCCGGGCGACGCACTTGTAGAACCAGGCCAGCGGGCGCCCGATCAGGTTCCAGGCGAGCCATTTGACGGCCCGGCCGACGGCGCGGGAGATGTGGCCGGCGATCCGCCAGCAGACCTGAAGGGCGTCGACGATCTCACGGCCGACCGGCGCGAGGACCCGCCGCCAGAGCCAGGCGAGCGGGACGACGATTCCGCAGCGGACGAGCGGCACGAGCAGATAGCGCCAGAGCGCGACCCACGGCCATACGAACAGAGCCTTGGCCAGCCATCCGAGTACGCGGCCCAGTCCGGTGAAGAGCCAGGTCAGGGCGCGTCCGAGCGGGGTGAGGACCCGGGCGTGGAGCCAGCCGGCGGGGACGGCGAAGCCGTAGTGGGCAAGCGGCACAAGCAGGTACCGCCACAGCCCGGTGAGGAGCCGGCCGAGGCCGTGGCCCGTGCGCGTGAAGATCCACGCGAGACCCTGGCCCAACGGGGTGAACACCGTCCGGTACAGCCACGCGGCCGGGATCGCGATGCCGTACCGGACCAGCGGCACCACCACGTACCGCCACAGGGCGACCCAGGGCCACACGCACAGGGCCTTGGCCAGCCAGGTGACGGCGGTGAAGACGCCACGGAACAGCGGGGCGAGGACGTGCGTGCCGAGCCAGGTGAGCGGGACGGCCACCACGTGCCGGAACAACCAGGCCAGCGAGCGGCCGACGGGGCGCAGGACCGCCCGGTCGACGGCCCGCGCGCAGACGACGAGGACGTCCCAGACCATGCGGACGGGCACGACGATCACCAGGACCACGATCCGGACGGGCATCCTGATGAACGCCGTGAGGCAGCCCTCGGGCTCGGGACGGGGCTGCGACTTCTCCATGCTCATGCCCGGAATGACGCGACGGCCCGGCGGAGGGTTTCCCCTCAGCCGGGCCGTCGTCGAAGTGTGACGCGATCGAACCCGAACGGCCTACCCGAACGGCCTACTTCACGACCGTCAGCGGCAGCAGCTTCTTGCCCGTGGGGCCGACCTGGATCTCGGTCTGCATCGCGGGGCAGACACCGCAGTCGAAGCACGGCGTCCAGCGGCAGTCCTCGACCTCGGTCTCGTCGAGCGCGTCCTGCCAGTCCTCCCAGAGCCAGTCCTTGTCGAGACCGGAGTCCAGGTGGTCCCAGGGCAGGACCTCCTCGTACGTACGCTCGCGCGTCGTGTACCAGTCGACGTCGACGCCCATCTCCGGGAGGGTCTTCTCCGCGCAGCTCATCCAGCGGTCGTACGAGAAGTACTCGCGCCAGCCGTCGAAGCGGCCGCCGTCCTCGTACACCGCGCGGATGACCGCGCCGACGCGCCGGTCGCCACGCGAGAGCAGGCCCTCGACGATGCCGGGCTTGCCGTCGTGGTATCGGAAGCCGATCGAGCGGCCGTACTTCTTGTCGCCGCGGATCTTGTCCCGGAGCTTCCCCAGGCGGGCGTCGGTCTCCTCGGCGGAGAGCTGCGGGGCCCACTGGAAGGGGGTGTGCGGCTTGGGCACGAAGCCGCCGATCGACACCGTGCAGCGGATGTCGTTCTGGCCGGAGACCTTGCGGCCCTCGGCGATGACCTTGACCGCCATGTCGCCGATCTGGAGGACGTCCTCGTCCGTCTCGGTCGGCAGGCCGCACATGAAGTACAGCTTCACCTGGCGCCAGCCGTTGCCGTACGCGGTGGAGACGGTCCGGATGAGGTCCTCCTCCGAGACCATCTTGTTGATGACCTTGCGCATGCGCTCGGAGCCGCCCTCGGGGGCGAAGGTGAGGCCGGATCGACGGCCGTTCCTCGTCAGTTCGTTGGCGAGGTCCACGTTGAAGGCGTCGACGCGGGTCGAGGGGAGGGACAGACCGATCTTGTCCTCCTCGTACCGGTCGGCGAGGCCCTTCGCGATGTCACCGATCTCGGTGTGGTCGGCGGAGGAGAGCGAGAGGAGGCCGACCTCCTCGAAGCCCGTCGCCTTGAGACCCTTCTCGACCATCTCGCCGATGCCGGTGATGCTTCGCTCCCGCACGGGACGCGTGATCATGCCGGCCTGGCAGAAACGGCAGCCGCGGGTGCAGCCGCGGAAGATCTCGACGGACATCCGCTCGTGGACGGTCTCGGCGAGCGGGACCAGCGGCTGCTTGGGGTAGGGCCACTCGTCGAGGTCCATGACGGTGTGCTTGGAGACGCGCCACGGCACGCCGGAGCGGTTGGGTACGACCCGGGCGATACGGCCGTCGGGCAGGTACTCGACGTCGTAGAAGCCGGGAATGTAGACCGAGCCGGTCTTCGCCAGCCGGAGGAGGACCTCCTCGCGGCCGCCGGGGCGGCCCTCGGCCTTCCAGGTCCTGATGATCTCGGTCATGTCGAGGACGGCCTGCTCGCCGTCGCCGATGATCGCCGCGTCGATGAAGTCCGCGATCGGCTCGGGGTTGAACGCGGCGTGGCCGCCGGCGAGCACGATCGGGTGGT
This sequence comes from Streptomyces lateritius, assembly GCF_014649715.1. Taxonomy (GTDB): domain Bacteria; phylum Actinomycetota; class Actinomycetes; order Streptomycetales; family Streptomycetaceae; genus Streptomyces; species Streptomyces lateritius. Next base: position 51,218 of record NZ_BMTO01000018.1, on the reverse strand, counting down.
CGACGGTCCGGTCCTTCGACTCCAGCGGGATGCCCGCCAGGTCGAGGGCGGTGAGCATGTTGGTGTAGCCCAGCTCGGTGGAGAAGCTCAGCCCGAAGACGTCGAATGCGCCGACGGGGCGGTGGCTGTCCACGGTGAACTGCGGGACGCCGTGCTCGCGCATCAGCTCTTCGAGGTCCGGCCACACGCTGTACGTCCGCTCGGCGAGCACGCCCTCGCGCTCGTTGAGCACCTCGTACAGGATCATGACGCCCTGGTTGGGCAGGCCGACCTCGTACGCGTCCGGGTACATGAGCGCCCAGCGGACGTCGGCGGACTCCCACGGCTTGACCGTGGAGTTCAGCTCTCCGCCGACATACTGAATCGGCTTCTGCACGTGCGGGAGCAGAGCTTCGAGCTGCGGGAAGACAGACTCGGCAGCAGACATCTCGAACCTTCGTGAGCTGGCAGGGGGGCGACTCTCAAGCGTACCCCGGTGCTCAGCGGGCCAGTGCCGCCCGAGGTTTCGGGGCCGAGGCCCACTTCCAGGCGTCCGGGAAGGCGCGCTCCCCGGCCGCTCCGGCCGCCTCCTCCCGACCGTGGAGAAGCCCCCAGGTGAACGCCGTCTCCCCCGCCGCGTGTGCCTGTATCGCGAGGGTCCGCAGGGCCTCGCGGGCGACGACGCTGTCCTGGTGGTCGCCGAGGAGGGTCTGGACGGTCTTGATCCTCTTGGCGAAGCGCTTGGCGGGCTTGCCGAGCGTGGGGGTGGCGGCGTCGGCGGCGTAGCGGACTTGTTTGGCGGCCTTGCGGGCCTGGTGCATCGCGATGTCGCGGTCGTGGCCGGCGGGCAGGGCGAGGGCCTGCTCGACGCGGTCGGCGAGGCGGTCGTAGTCCTTGAGCACGGCCCGGGCGAGGACGGGTGCCGGGGCCTTGCGGGCGTCCTTGCGCAGGGGCGGGTCGGCCAGGAGGGCGTCGAGAATCTTCAGCAGGGCGAGATAGCGGCCGGAGTCAAGGGCGGCGAGCGCGGTGCGGCGGGCGTCGACGCCCCGCGAGACGTCCCAGATCCGCAGCCGCGCGTGAACGGGGCCGAGGAGGAGGGTCGGGGGAAGCTCGTCGAGGCGGCCGCGCAGGCGGGCGTGGAGGACCTCTTGGTCACGGGCGACGCCGAGCTCGCCGGCGAGCCACTTCAGCTCCTCGCCGACGGGGTCGGTGACGGTCCGGTCGAGGACCTTGCGGTACGTCTTGAAGGCGCTGCGGAGCCTGCGCGTGGCGACGCGCATCTTGTGGACGGAGTCGGGCAGGTCGCGCCGGACGGCGGGGTCGAGCGTGACGATGGCGTCGATCTGCTCGCGTACGTACGCCAGGACGCGGGCGCCCGCGGTGTCCTCGGCGGGCTGCTCCGGCCGCGCGGGCACGGCGTCCCCGGGCGTCGTCTCCTCCAGCGCCCTGGCCAGCTTGGAGGGCGAGGCCGAGGGGTGGATGCCGGCCTTCCGCAGGCGCTTCTCGACGGTGTCGAGGAGCGCGGGGTCGGCGCCGTCCGCCAGTTCGACCTCGATCTCCTTCCAGGAGGCCGTGGCGCCGCCGCCCTCCCCCAGGCGTTCGGCGCGGACCGTGTCCACCGACACCTCGGCGAGCAGCGTGCCGTCGCCGTCGACGAGGTGGCGGACGTCCCGGGAGGAGCGGAGCCGGACGACGGGGACGACCGGCTCGTCGTGCACGCGGGAACGCAGGAGCCCCGCCAGGGAACGCGGGAGCGTGTCCGAGAGCGGGGCCCTGATCTCGTCGCGGATTCCGGTGGCGACGGGGAACTTGAGGTGCCAGCCGGCGTCCTCACCTCCGGTGCGGCGGCGCAGCGTGAGGGAGTCGGCGGCAAGCCGCAGACCGGGCGTGTCGTAGTAGACGGCGTCGAGTTCGGCGACGCCCCGGTCCAGGACCGCCGAGACCCCGCGGGCCCGGGTGAGGTCCGGGAGCTCCGTCTCGTCGTCGGCTTCGTACTTCCGCTCGATCTCGCGCTTCGTCTCCGCCATCATTCGAATCTAGTTGCCCCCGGGAGGCCGGTCCATGCCGTCACGCCGTCATCGGCCGCTGCACGCGAATGGACTGGAGGAGTCCGATCGCCACCCACACGGCGAACATCGACGAGCCTCCGTAGGAGACGAACGGCAGGGGAAGGCCCGCGACGGGCATGATGCCGAGTGCCATGCCGATGTTCTCGAAGGACTGGAAGGCGAACCAGGCGATGATGCCGGCCGCGACGATCGTGCCGTAGAGCTCCGTCGTCTCGCGGGCGATCCGGCAGGCGCGCCACAGGATCACGCCGAGCAGCACGATGATCAGTCCGCCGCCGAGGAAGCCGAGTTCCTCGCCCGCGACGCTGAAGATGAAGTCGGTCTGCTGTTCGGGAACGAACTGGCCGCTGGTCTGGTGGCCGTTGAAGAGTCCCGCCCCGTACAGGCCGCCGGATCCGATCGCGATGCGCGCCTGGTTGGTGTTGTAGCCGACGCCGGCCGGGTCGAGTTCGGGGTTGGCGAAGGCGGCGAAGCGGTTGATCTGGTACTCGTCGAGGACTCCGAGCGCGGCGACGAGGACGGCGCCGGTGATCCCCGCGGCGATGAGGCCGATCACCCAGCGGTTGGAGGCGCCGGAGGCCAGGAGCACCCCGAGCACGATCACCGCCATGACCATCACCGAGCCGAGGTCCGGCATCAGCATGACGATGCCCATGGGCAGCGCGGCGAGGAGGAGCGCCTTGGCGACGGTGCCGTGGTCGGGGTGGATCTGGTCGCCGGCGTCGACCCGGGCGGCCAGGAGCACCGCCATGATCAGGATGATCGTGATCTTGACGAACTCACTGGGCTGGAGCGAGAAACCGCCGCCGATGACGATCCACGCGTGCGCGCCGTTGATGGTCGCGCCGAGCGGGGTGAGGACGGCGAGGATCAGCACGATCGAGATGCCGTAGAGGACCGGCACCGCGCCGCGCAGGGTGCGGTGGCCGAGCCAGACGGTGCCCATCATCAGGACGAGCCCGATGCCGGTGTTCAGGAGGTGACGGAGCAGGAAGTAGTACGGGTCGCCCTGGTTGAGCTCGGTCCGGCCGCGGGTGGCGGACCAGACGAGCAGGGCGCCGAGGAGGGACAGGGCGATGCTGGAGAGCAGGATCGGCCAGTCGAGCCGGCGCAGCACCGAGTCGCGGGCGGTGAGCTTCGCGAGCGGCCCGCGCTCGGGGGCGTACCGGGAGACGGAGAAGCCGTGGGGTGCGGTCATCAGGTCAGTCCCTCCAGACGGGAGGCGGTCCCGCGAGTGGCTCCTGCCCGCCTTCCCTCTTCTTGTTCGGGTCGACCAGCTGTGACGCGGGGTCGTACGGCTTGATCTCGGGCGCCTCGATGGTCCCGTCGGCCTGGATCTTCGGCAGCGCCTGCTGCGGCTTGGGCAGCAGGGCCCGCTTGAGGTCCTGGTTGCCCTCGTCGTCGAGGCCGTAGAGCGCGTCGTAGATGTTGCGGACGGCGGGGCCGGAGGCGCCGGAGCCCGTACCACCCTGCGAGATCGTCATGACGATCGTGTAGTCGTCGGTGTAGGTCGCGAACCACGAGGTGGTCTGCTTGCCGTAGACCTGGGCGGTACCGGTCTTGGCCCGCATCGGGATCTTGTCCTGCGGCCAGCCGCCGAACCGCCAGGCGGCGGTGCCGCCGGGCTCGACGACGGAGCGCAGGCCCTTGTCGAGGTCGCGGATGGTCTGCGCGTCGACCGGCAGCCTGCCGTGGGCCTTGGGCTTGATCTCCTGGATCCTCTTGCCGTCGGGGCTGATGACGGCCTTGCCGATGGTGGGGTTGTAGAGGGTGCCGCCGTTGCTGATGGCGGCGTAGGCGGTGGCCAGCTGGACCGGGGTGATGAGCACGTCGCCCTGCCCGATGGCGAAGTTGATGCTGTCGAAGGCCTTCAGCTGGTTGCCTTCGAGGCAGCTCTCGTACGCGATCTGCTCGACGTACGTGCCGCCCTTCTTGCCCTGCTTGCACCAGGAGTCCTTGTTGGCCTCCCAGAAGCTCTGCTTCCACTGGCGGTCCGGGATGCGGCCGGTGACCTCGTTCGGCAGGTCGACGCCGGTCTCGGAGCCGAAACCGAAGTCGCGGGCGGTCCGGTAGAACCAGTCGTGGGCGTCCTTCTTCGGCTTCATGCCGCCGTCGCGCTGCCACTCCTGGTGGCCGAGACGGTAGAAGACGGTGTTGCAGGAGAACTTGAGGGCGTCTCCGAGGGTGATGGGGCCGTGGCCCTTGGACTCGAAGTTCGCGAAGCTGCGGTTTCCCATGCTGTAGGAGCTGCTGCAGTTGTAGCGGTCGTTGAAGGGGTAGCCGGCTCGCACGGCGGCGCTCGCCGAGACCACCTTGAAGACGGAGCCGGCGGGGGCCTGGCCCTGGATGGCGCGGTTGAGCAGCGGGTAGTTGGAGTTCTTGTCGGTGAGCCTGGTGTAGTCCTTGGCGGAGATGCCGCCGATCCAGGCGTTCGGGTCGTAGTCCGGCTGGGAGGCCATCGCGACGACCCGGCCGGTCTTGGACTCCATGACGACGACGGCGCCCGCGTCGGCCTCGTACGGACGACCGGTGATCTTGTCGGTCTCCTTCCGCACGGTCTCCATCGCCGCGTGGAGTTCGAACTCGGCGACGGCCTGGGCCCTGGCGTCGATGCTGGTGACGACGTGGGAGCCCGGCACGCCAGGGTCGGACTCGGTCTGGTCCATGACCCGGCCCAGCTTGTCGACCTCGTACGAGGTGACGCCGGCCTTGCCGCGCAACTGCTTGTCGTAGGTGCGCTCCAGGCCCGAGCGGCCGACCTGGTCGGAGCGCAGGTGCGGCGAGTCGGTGTCCTTGGCCTTCTGGATCTCCTCGTCGGTGACCGGCGAGAGGTAGCCGAGGACCTGCGAGGTGCGGGCCTTGCCGGGCGCGGGGTAGCGGCGGACGGCGGTGGGTTCGGCGGTGATGCCGGGGAAGTCCTCGGAGCTCTCGCGGATCCGCAGCGCCTGCTGCGTGGTGGCCTTGTTGGTGACGGGGATCGGCTGGTAGGGCGAGCCGTTCCAACAGGGCTGGGGGGTCTGGGAGTCGCAGAGCCGGACCTTGTCCATGACGTCCTTGGGCTTCATGCCCAGGACGCCCGCGAGACGGGTGAGGACGGCCTTGCCGTCGTCCTTCATCTTCATCAGGTCGGTGCGGGACGCGGAGACCACGAGGCGGGTCTCGTTGTCGGCGAGGGGGACGCCGCGGGCGTCGAGGATGGAGCCGCGTACGGCGGGCTGGACGACCCGCTGGACGTGGTTGCTCCTCGCCTCGTCGGTGTACTCCTTGCCGTTGCGGATCTGGAGGTACCAGAGGCGTCCGCCGAGGGTGAGGAGGAGGGAGAAGACGAGAACCTGGATGACGACGAGCCGGACCTGGACCCTGGGAGTCCGTCCGGTCTCCGGGATGTTGCTCATACTGCCGGTGCCCCCTCGGTCACAGTCGCTTGACTCCCTTGATACGTCCGGCGCGTGAGGCTCTGGTGCGGGCGGCCTTGACGAGCAGGCCACCGCGCTGGGTGCCGATCCGCAGGCCCGTGCCGGAGGCGAGCCAGCCGGTGGCGACGTCGGTGCTTCCGGAGGTGTCGACGAGCGGGTCGTTCTCCGCGCGCCGGGCCAGGGCCATGATCAGCGGCACGGTGAAGGGCGCGAGGAGCAGGTCGTAGACGGCCGCGGTGAACAGCAGGAAGCCGAGGCCGACGTGGCGGGCGGCGGTGTCTCCGACCAGGGCGCCCACTCCCGCGTACAGCAGGGTGGTGCCGATCGCGGCGGCCACGACCACGGCCATCGGGCCGCTGGCGGACTTGAGCCGGCCGTTCTCGGGGCGGGCGAGGCCGGCGAGGTAGCCGATGAGGCACAGCACCAGGGCGTAGCGGCCGGCGGCGTGGTCGGCGGGCGGGGCGAGGTCGGCGAGGAGTCCGGCCCCGAAACCGATGAGGGAGCCGCTGACGGGGCCGTACACGAGGGCGAGGCCGAGGACGGTCAGCAGGACGAGGTCCGGTACGGCTCCGGGGAGCTGGAGGCGGGCGAGGACGGAGACCTGGATGACGAGGGCGACCACGACGAGGGTGACCGACAGGAGGATCCGGTTGAACTTCATGCCTCAGTCCCCCTGCTCGTTCTCGGGCTTCTGCCCCTGCTCCGGCTGCTGTCCGGGCTGCTGTTGCCGTCCCGGCTGCTGTCCCGGCTGCTCGCCGGCCTGCTGCTGCCCCTCCGGTGGGGGCGGGGTGACCGTGACGGTGACGGTCGGCGCGGGCTTGGACTTGGGCGGCAGGACCATGTCACGGGGGTCCGTGCGCGGGGCCTGGACGACGATGCCGACGATGTCGAGCTTGGTGAAGGCGACGTACGGGCGGACGTAGATGTTGCGGGTCAGGCCGCCGCCCGACGGGTCCACGCGGATGACCTCGCCGACCGGCACCCCGGGCACGAACGGCTTGGCGGCCTGCGAGCCGAAGGTGACGAGCCGGTCGCCGGCATTCACCTTCGCCTTGCCGTTGAGGAGCTGGACGAGGAGCGGTCCGTTGCCCTGGCCGGTGGCGAAGCCGAGTTCGTTGGTCTTCTCCATGCGGGTGCCGACGGTGAAGTCGGGGTCGCTGGCGAGCAGGACGGTCGCCGTGGAGGGGCCGACGGTGGTGACCCGGCCGACCAGACCGGAGCCGTTGAGCACGGTCATGTCCCGCCTGATGCCGTCGTTGGCGCCGGCGTCGATGGTGACGGTCCAGGAGAAGCCCTGGGCCGCCCCTATGGCGATGACCTCGGCGGCCTTGATGCCGTACTGCCCGGCACCGGCCGTCTTGAGCATGGTGTCGAGCTCGTGGAGGCGGCTGCGGTTGCGGTCGTCGCTGCCCAGCTTGGCCTTGAGGGCGGCGTTCTCACGTTCCAGTGCGGCGATACGGGTGTGGCGCTCGCCGGAGTCGCGTACCGCTCCTATGGCGTTGCCGACGGGGTCGACCGCTGCCGCGACGCCGTTCTCCACCGGTCCGAAGACAGCCGCGGCGGCCTGCCGGGCGCCGTCGACCGGTGACTCCTCGCCACCGCGGATGTCCACCGTGATCAGCGCGAACGCGATGGCGATCAGCAGCACCAGGAGCAGCCGGCTCTCTCGTGTGTCCCTCACGTGCGGCGGCCGTGCCTTTCCTCTTGGATCGGTTGTTCTCTGCCGTTGTCGGTGCTGTCCGGTCGGCGCCGTTCCCCGGACCCGTGGGCCCGGGGAACGGGACGATTCCTACCGGCGGGGCTGAGCGTCGAGCACCTGCTGGAGCGCCTCGAACTCCTCCACGCACTTGCCTGAGCCGAGCGCCACCGAGTCCAGCGGGTCCTCGGCGATGTGGATCGGCATCCCGGTCTCGCGGCGCAGCCGCTCGTCCAGGCCGCGCAGCAGGGCGCCCCCACCCGTGAGAACGATGCCGCGGTCCATCACGTCACCGGAGAGCTCCGGCGGGCACTTGTCGAGCGTCGTCTTCACGGCGTCGACGATCGCGTTGACCGGCTCCTCGATGGCCTTGCGGACCTCGGCGGCGGAGATGACCACGGTCTTGGGCAGACCGGAGACCAGGTCACGACCGCGGATCTCGGTGTGCTCGTCATTGTCGAGGTCGTACGCCGAGCCGATCGTGATCTTGATCTGTTCGGCGGTGCGCTCACCGAGGAGGAGCGAGTACTCCTTCTTGATGTGCTGGATGATCGCGTTGTCCAGCTCGTCGCCGGCCACCCGGATCGACTGTGCCGTGACGATTCCGCCGAGCGAGATCACGGCAACCTCGGTGGTGCCGCCACCGATGTCGACGACCATGTTGCCGGTCGCCTCGTGGACCGGCAGGCCCGAGCCGATGGCCGCGGCCATGGGCTCCTCGATGATGTGCACCTGCCGGGCACCGGCCTGCGTGGAGGCCTCGATGACGGCGCGGCGCTCGACACCGGTGATGCCGGAGGGCACACAGACGACGACCCGGGGGCGGGCCAGGTAGCGGCGCTTGTGGATCTTCAGGATGAAGTAGCGGAGCATACGCTCGGTGATCTCGAAGTCGGCGATCACACCGTCCTTCAGAGGCCGGACGGCGACGATGTTGCCGGGTGTCCGGCCGATCATCTTCTTCGCCTCGGAGCCGACCGCGAGGATGCCGCCGGTGTTGGTGTTGATCGCGACGACGGACGGCTCGTTCAGAACGATGCCTCGACCCCTGACGTACACCAGCGTGTTGGCGGTCCCGAGGTCGACAGCCATGTCACGGCCGATGAACGACATTGAGTTCCCCTTGTTTCCCATGAGGATGCGTCGGTGCCTTCCCAATTGGAGCTTGACGGCTTCTCAGGTAGGCGAGGTGGTGGTGCGGCGGGTGCTGCGGCGTGGAGTTTTCCATCGTAGTGCCGCCCGCACGGATACCGCGCGGTGGTCCACCTCTGTATAGGTGACGGTAGGACGCTGCGATGCGTTCCCGGTTGCCTCGTTCATATGCCCGGGGGCGACCGAAATTCCATCGGTCGCCCCACGTTGTTGCGGTGGATGGCTGACAGCGGGTCAGCCTCGGTCACGCCAGACCGGGGAAGAAAATCTTCATTTCCCGAATGGCGGACTCCTCGGAGTCCGAGGCGTGGATGAGGTTCTCCCGGACGATGGTCCCGTAGTCCCCGCGGATGGAGCCGGGGGCGGCGGCGATCGGGTCGGTCGGGCCCGCGAGGGTGCGCAGGCCCTCGATCACACGCTCGCCCTCGACGACCAGGGCAACGACCGGGCCGGACTGCATGAAGCCCATCAGCGGCTCGTAGAAGGGCTTGCCCTTGTGCTCGCCGTAGTGCTGCTCCAGCGTCTCCTGGCTCAGCTCGCGCATTTCGAGCGCGGAGATGGTCCAACCGGCCTTGCGCTCGATACGGCCGATGATCTCGCCGATCAGGCCACGGCGGACGGCGTCGGGCTTGAGCAGGACGAGCGTGCGCTGGCTCACGGTGGAGACTCCTTACGAATGCGGTGTGCGGGACTCAGAGGCTACAGGTCTCACACGGCCGCCGATTACGCAGCGTCAGGCCGTACGGAGACCCGGGTGGGCAGCCGGGACGGGCGGAGGGCAGAGGACCCGGCGGACGGAAGGCCGGGGCGGAGGAAACCGGCGGACGGAGGGACCGGCGGGGGCCGAACGCGTTACGACGCGTCCGCCGCCGCCTGACTCTCCGCCTGCGCGGCCCACCGGGCCTTCGCCTCGTCGATGATCCGCCCGTAGTGCACCGAGGCCCACCACAGCGCCGCGAAGAGCGCGCCCAGGAAGAACATCATCGGCACCACGAAGCCGCTCAGGATGAGGGCGACCTGCAGCACCCAGCCGAGCTGGACGCCGCCCGGGCGGGTCAGCATCCCGCAGAGCAGCACCGACAGCAACATCGCGACGCCACAGACGGTCCAGACCGTGGTGGTCGACAGCGTGTCGTCCTTCATGGCGACGAGACCGGCGAAGCCGATCACGAAGAACTCGCCGATGAGGGTGGAGGCACAGAGCGTACGCATCGGATTCAGCGCCTTCCGAGCAGCAGCCGGGCGTCCCCGACCGTGAAGATCGAACCGGTCACCAGCACACCCGCGCCGGCGTACTCGTCCTCTTCCTCCGCGAGCGTGATCGCCGCCTCGATGGCGTCGTCCAGGCGCGGCTCGACGACCACCCGGTCCTCGCCGAAGACCTCCACGGCGATCGCCGCGAGCGCGTCCACGTCGGTCGCGCGGGGGCTGGAGTTCGCCGTGACGACGACCTCCGCGAAGATCGGCTCGAAGGCTTCCAGCAGGCCCTTGGCGTCCTTGTCGGCGCTGGTGCTCACCACGCCGATCAGCCGCGAGAACCCGAAGGCCTCGCTGATGCCCTCGGCCGTGGCCCGCGCACCCGCCGGGTTGTGCGCCGCGTCCAGGATCACCGTCGGGGAGCTGCGCACGACCTCCAGGCGGCCCGGCGAGGACACCGAGGCGAAGGCACGGCGGACCGTGTCGATGTCCAGGGTGCGGGCGTGCTCGGCGCCGATCCCGAAGAAGGCCTCGACCGCCGCGAGCGCGACCGCCGCGTTGTGCGCCTGGTGGGCGCCGTAGAGCGGCAGGAAGACGCTGTCGTACTCGCCGCCGAGCCCGCGCAGGGTCAGCAGCTGGCCGCCGACCGCGATCTCTCGGCTGACGATGCCGAACTCCATGCCCTCGCGGGCCACCGTCGCGTCGACCTCGACGGCCTTCTTCAGCATGACCTGCGCCGCGTCCACCGGCTGCTGGGCCAGGACCACCGTCGCGCCCTGCTTGATGACCCCGGCCTTCTCGCCGGCGATCGCACCGGGCGTGTCGCCGAGCCGGTCGGTGTGGTCGAGGTCGATCGGGGTGACGACCGCGACCGAGCCGTCGATGACGTTGGTGGCGTCCCAGGTGCCGCCCATGCCGACCTCGACGACCGCCACGTCCACCGGCGCGTCGGCGAAGGCCGCGTACGCCATCGCGGTCATGGCCTCGAAGAAGGAGAGCCGGAACTCCTCACGCGCGTCGACCAGCTCGATGTACGGCTTGATGTCCTGGTACGTCTCGATGAACCGCTCGGCGGAGATCGGGGCGCCGTCCAGGCTGATGCGCTCGGTGATCGTCTGCACGTGCGGCGAGGTGTAACGGCCGGTGCGCAGGTCGAACGCCGAGAGCAGCGCCTCGATCATCCGGGCCGTGGACGTCTTGCCGTTCGTGCCCGTGATGTGGATCGAGGGGTACGCGCGCTGCGGCTCACCGAGGACGTCCATCAGCGCGGCGATCCGCCGGACCGACGGCTCCAGCTTGGTCTCGCCCCAGCGGGTCGACAGCTCGGTCTCGACCTCGCGCAGCGCCTTGTCCACCTCCGGGTCGGAGGGCCGGGCGGGCACGGGGTCACCCTGGGGCGGACCGGCCTGCGCGCGCAGCGTGCGGCTGCCGGCCTCGATCACCGCCAGGTCGGGGTCACGGTCGGTCTCGGCATCGACGATGTCGTCGAACGGGTCGAACTCGTCGCGGGGCTCACTCACGGTCCCAGTCTACGGAGGCGTACCGACAGCACCGGCGACCCACCCCTTTCGGGACTTTCACCCCCACTGTCGCGGGGCCGGCCGGCGCCGACACCGGTGGGTCCTTCCGGACAGCGCTCCGGAAATACGTGTGGGGCCCGGGACCGACAGGTCCCGGGCCCCACACCCGTACTCACGCCTGCGGCAGTCGCTCCAGCTGCGCCTGGATGCGGGCGATGTCCTCGTCCGCCTTGGCGAGCCGGGTACGGATCTTCTCGACCACGTTGTCCGGCGCCTTGGCCAGGAACGCTTCGTTGCCGAGCTTCCCGTTCGCCTGCGCCTTCTCCTTCTCCGCGGCCGCCAGGTCCTTGGCCAGCCGCTTGCGCTCCGCCGCCACGTCGATCGTGCCGGACAGGTCGAGCGCGACCGTGGCCCCGGCGACCGGCAGGGAGGCGGTGGCCGAGAAGCCCTCGCCCTCCGGCTGCAGACGCAGCAGCTGACGGATGGCCGCCTCGTGCGGGGCGAGCTGCGTGCCGGTCAGGTCCAGGCGGGCCGGGACCTTCTGGCCGGGCTGCAGACCCTGGTCCGAGCGGAACCGGCGGACCTCGGTGACGACCTGCTGGACCAGTTCGATCTCGCGCTCGGCGGCCTCGTCACGGAAGCCCGAGTCGGTCGGCCAGTCCGCGATGACGACGGACTCCTTGCCGGTGAGCGTGGTCCAGAGCGTCTCGGTGACGAACGGGACGATCGGGTGCAGCAGGCGCAGCATGACGTCCAGGACCTCGCCGAGGACCCGGCCGGAGACCTTGGCCTGCTCGCCGCCCGCGAAGAACGTCGTCTTCGACAGCTCGACGTACCAGTCGAAGACCTCGTCCCACGCGAAGTGGTAGAGGGCGTCGGCGAGCTTCGCGAACTGGTAGTCGTCGTAGTACCCGTCGACCTCGGCGACCGTCTTGTTGAGACGGGAGAGGATCCAGCGGTCCGTCGCGGACATCTCCGACGCGTCGGGCAGCGGACCCTCGACCGTCGCGCCGTTCATCAGCGCGAAGCGGGTCGCGTTCCAGATCTTGTTGGCGAAGTTCCGGGACGCCTTGACCCAGTCCTCGCCGATCGGGACGTCGACACCCGGGTTGGCGCCGTTGGCCAGGGTGAAGCGGACGGCGTCGGAGCCGTACTCGTCCATCCAGTCCAGCGGGTTGACCGCGTTGCCGAAGGACTTCGACATCTTCTTGCCGAACTGGTCGCGGACCATGCCGTGCAGGGCGATGGTGTGGAACGGCGGGGTGCCGTCCATCGCGTACAGGCCGAACATCATCATCCGGGCGACCCAGAAGAAGAGGATGTCGTAGCCGGTGACCAGGACGGAGTTCGGGTAGAACTTCGCGAGGCTGTCGGTCCGCTCCGGCCAGCCGAGCGTGGAGAACGGCCACAGGCCGGAGGAGAACCAGGTGTCCAGGACGTCCGTGTCCTGGTGCCAGCCCTCGCCCGTCGGCGGCTGCTCGTCCGGTCCGACGCAGACGATCTCGCCGTTCGGGCCGTACCAGACCGGGATGCGGTGGCCCCACCACAGCTGGCGCGAGATGCACCAGTCGTGCAGGTTGTCGACCCAGTCGAAGTACCGCTTCTCCATCTCCTGGGGGTGGATCTTGACCCGGCCGTCGCGGACCGCGTCACCCGCGGCCTGGGCGAGCGGACCGACCTTGACCCACCACTGCATCGACAGGCGCGGCTCGATGGTGGTCTTGCAGCGCGAGCAGTGGCCGACGGAGTGGACGTACGGACGCTTCTCGGCGACGATCCGGCCCTCGGCGCGCAGCGCGGCGACGATGGCGGAGCGGGCCTCCAGGCGGTCCAGGCCCTGGAAGGGGCCGTGGGCGGTGATGACCGCGCGCTCGTCCATGACCGCGAGGTTCGGCAGGTTGTGGCGCTGACCGATCTCGAAGTCGTTCGGGTCGTGCGCCGGGGTCACCTTGACGGCGCCGGTGCCGAACTCGGGGTCGACGTGCTCGTCGGCGACGACCGGGATCCGGCGGCCGGTCAGCGGCAGCTCGATCTCGGTGCCGACGAGGTGGCGGTACCGCTCGTCGTCCGGGTGGACGGCGACGGCGGTGTCACCGAGCATCGTCTCAGCACGGGTCGTGGCGACGACGATCTCCGTGTCCCCGGAGCCGTACCGGATCGAGACGAGCTCGCCGTCGTCGTCCTGGTACTCGACCTCGATGTCCGAGATCGCCGTCAGACAGCGGGGGCACCAGTTGATGATGCGCTCGGCCCGGTAGATCAGCTCGTCGTCGTAGAGCTTCTTGAAGATGGTCTGGACGGCCTGGGACAGGCCCTCGTCCATGGTGAAGCGCTCACGGGACCAGGCGACACCGTCGCCCAGGCGCTTCATCTGGCCGGAGATCTGGCCCCCGGACTCGGCCTTCCACTGCCAGACCCGCTCGACGAAGGCCTCGCGGCCCAGGTCGTGGCGGGACTTGCCCTCCTTGGCGAGCTCACGCTCGACGACGTTCTGGGTCGCGATACCGGCGTGGTCCATGCCCGGCTGCCACAGCGTCTCGTAGCCCTGCATGCGCTTGCGGCGGGTGAGGGCGTCGATCAGCGTGTGCTCGAAGGCGTGGCCCAGGTGGAGCGAACCGGTGACGTTCGGCGGCGGGATGACGATGGTGTACGGCGGCTTGTCACTCTTCTCGTCCGCCTCGAAGTAACCGCGCTCTACCCAGCGCTCGTACAGCTTCCCCTCTACTTCGGCCGGCGCGTACTGGGTCGGCAGTTCGGGGTTGGCTGCTGGCTGCTGCTGAGTGTTCTCGGTCACGGGGTCAGTTTAGGGGTGCGGCGGGGTGGTCCTGAAACTCGATTGTTCGGTAACGGTGTGCCCCCCGCCGCCCCGGCACGACGGCGGTTCCGACAGGATGTCCGCTACGCATAAACATCCTGTGAGGGGAACCTGTCCATGAGCTACAACCAGCCGGGTCCGTACGGCGGTCAGCCCCAGCAGCCCGGGCCGTACGGTCAGCCGGGCCAGCCTGGTCCGTACGGGCAGCAGCCCGGTCCTTACGGCCAGCAGCCGCAGGCGCCCCAGCCCGGTTACGGCTACCCCCAGCAGGCGCCCCAGGGTGTGCCGCCGCAGCAGCCGCCCTACGGCTACCCCCAGCAGCCCCAGCAGCCGGGCCCGTACGGCCAGCAGCCCCCGTACGGCGCTCCCCAGGGCCCCGGCGGCTACCCGCCGCCCCCGCCGGCCCCGAAGAAGTCGAAGACCGGCCTGATCATCGGCGGTGCGGTCGTGGCGCTCGCGCTGATCGCCGGCGGCGCCTGGTACTTCACCGCCGGTGGCGGCGGTTCCTCGGTCGCGGACGACGGCCCGCACAAGCTGATCACCCCGGAGACGGTGCTCGGCGAGTACCAGAAGAAGCCCGGCACCGACGGCGCGGGCGACAAGGACTCCCTCAAGGAGGCCAAGCAGAACGGCGTCAAGAACGCCACGAACGTCAGCGCCGCTTACCAGGTGACGGACAAGGCGAACCCGCTCGGCAACAAGCTGATCTCCTTCAGCGGCCTCTACGGCGAGATCGACGACCCGGAGAAGGTGGTCGACAACGTCTTCGCCAGCATCAAGGCGGAGGCCGACAAGGACAAGGACAAGGCGGACGAGCCGCAACTGGTCGGCAGCCCGCAGGAGTACAAGCCGGCCGAGCTCGAGGGCGCGGTCCTCAAGTGCCAGCAGGCGAAGACCAAGGCCGACGCCGCCAGCTCGACACCGGCGTTCACCATGACGGTCTGCGTGTGGGCCGACCACAGCACCGTGGGCTTCGTGACGCCGATGGACATGGCCTCGATGGCCGCGGGCAAGGCAGGCAGCATGGAGGACGCCGCCGCCATCACCGCGAAGTTCCGCAAGGAGGTCCGCGTCAAGGTCTGAGCGCCGGAACGGACATGACGGAGGGGGTCCCGCCTTCGGGCGGGACCCCCTCCTGTTCGTCTGCCGTTCCGTGCGCCGTTCTCGGCTCAGGCCGACTTCTCGTGCCGTCCGTCGTTCTTCACGATCCGCGGCACCAGCGTCGGGTTGACGTTGTTGCGCACCACGTCCGCCGTGATGACCACGCGAGCCACGTCCTTGCGGGACGGGACCTCGTACATCACCGACATCAGGACCTCTTCCATGATGGCCCGCAGGCCACGCGCTCCCGTGCCGCGCAGGATCGCCTGGTCGGCGATGGCCTCCAGGGCCGGGCGGTCGAAGTCCAGCTCCACGCCGTCGAGTTCGAAGAGGCGCTGGTACTGCTTGACCAGTGCGTTGCGCGGCTCGACGAGGATCTTGAGCAGGGCCTCGCGGTCGAGGTTGTGGACCGAGGTGATGACCGGCAGACGGCCGATGAACTCCGGGATCATCCCGAACTTCACCAGGTCCTCCGGCATGACCTCCTGGAACTGGTCGCTCGCCTCGATCTCGCGCTTGGAGCGGATCGTCGCCCCGAAGCCGATGCCCTTCGCACCCGCCCGCGACTCGATGATCTTCTCCAGGCCGGCGAAGGCGCCGCCCACGATGAAGAGCACGTTCGTCGTGTCGATCTGGATGAACTCCTGGTGCGGGTGCTTCCGTCCGCCCTGCGGCGGCACGGAGGCCGTGGTGCCCTCCAGGATCTTCAGCAGGGCCTGCTGCACGCCCTCGCCGGAGACATCGCGGGTGATCGACGGGTTTTCGCTCTTACGGGCGACCTTGTCGATCTCGTCGATGTAGATGATCCCGGTCTCGGCCTTCTTGACGTCGTAGTCGGCCGCCTGGATCAGCTTGAGCAGGATGTTCTCGACGTCCTCGCCGACATAGCCGGCCTCCGTCAGCGCCGTCGCGTCCGCGATGGCGAACGGGACGTTGAGCATCCGGGCCAGGGTCTGCGCGAGCAGCGTCTTGCCGGACCCGGTGGGGCCGAGCAGCAGGATGTTGGACTTCGCCAGTTCGATGGCGTCGTCCCGTCCCGCGCCGCCGCCGTTCTCGCCGGCCTGGACGCGCTTGTAGTGGTTGTACACCGCGACCGAGAGGGCCTTCTTCGCGGGCTCCTGCCCGACGACGTACCCCTCGAGGAACTCGTAGATCTCGCGGGGCTTCGGGAGCTCCTCCCACCGCACCTCGCTCGTCTCGGCGAGTTCCTCCTCGATGATCTCGTTGCAGAGGTCGATGCACTCATCGCAGATGTACACACCGGGTCCTGCGATGAGCTTCTTCACCTGCTTCTGGCTCTTTCCGCAGAACGAGCACTTGAGCAGGTCGCCGCCATCACCGATGCGTGCCACGAGGTGCTTCCCCTTCGCCTGGGAGTGCTTGGTTCAGCGACTCCTGGTGCCTCATATTCGACGGTACCTTGCCGGGCCCCCCGTTCGGGCCCCCCTTGGCACGGTTCACATGAACGGGAATGCGCCATGGCGCCATGATTCCCACCCTGTTCCCCGTGCCAGGGGAAGGTCGAGCGTCAGGCTGCCGCGGCGGCCGTGCTCTTGCGGGTCGAGACGATCTGGTCGACGAGACCGTACGCCAGGGCGTCCTCGGCGGTCAGGATCTTGTCGCGCTCGATGTCGTCGCGGATCTTCTCGATCGGCGTCGAGGAGTGCTTGGCCAGCATCTCTTCCAGCTGGGTGCGCATCCGCAGGATCTCGTTGGCCGCGATCTCCAGGTCGGAGAGCTGCTCACGGCCGGTGCCGCCCGAGGGCTGGTGGATCAGCACGCGGGCGTTCGGCAGGGCCATCCGCTTGCCGGGCGTACCCGCGGCGAGCAGCACGGCCGCGGCGGAGGCCGCCTGGCCCATGCAGACCGTCTGGATGTCCGGCTTCACGAACTGCATGGTGTCGTAGATGGCGGTCAGCGCGGTGAAGGAGCCACCGGGGCTGTTGATGTAGATCGAGATGTCGCGGTCGGGGTCCATCGACTCCAGGCACAGCAGCTGGGCCATGACGTCGTTGGCGGAGGCGTCGTCGATCTGCACGCCGAGGAAGATCACGCGCTCCTCGAAGAGCTTGGCGTACGGGTCGTACTCGCGCACGCCCTGCGAGGTGCGCTCGACGAAGCGCGGGACGACGTACCGGTTGTCCACCTGGGGGCCGGTGTAGAGGCCGCTCGCGGAGAAGGTCGGGGGCATCGCGTTCATGGGGTTGTTCACCATCCTGGTGGCGTTCAGCGGGGCTTTGGCTTCGGTGCGGTAGGGCCTCGGGCGCTCAGGCGCCCGTGCCGCCGCCGCCCGGAACGCCCGAAGCGGCAGAGATGATCTCGTCGATGAGGCCGTACTCCTTGGCCTCCTCCGCGGTGAACCAGCGGTCGCGGTCGCCGTCGCGGATGATCGCCTCGACGGTCTGACCGGAATGCAGCGCGGTGATCTCGGCCATGCGCCTCTTGGTACGAAGGAGGTACTCGGCCTGGATCTTGATGTCCGAGGCCGTACCACCGATGCCGGCGGAGCCCTGGTGCATCAGGATGTCGGTGTTCGGCAGCGCGAAGCGCTTGCCGTCGGCGCCGCCGGTCAGCAGGAACTGGCCCATGGAGGCCGCCATGCCCATACCGATGGTGACGACGTCGTTGGGGATGTACTGCATGGTGTCGTAGATGGCCATGCCGGCCGTCACCGAGCCACCGGGGCTGTTGATGTACAGGTAGATGTCCTTGTCCGGATCGGCGGCAAGGAGCAGCATCTGCGCGGTGATCTTGTTGGCGATCTCGTCGTCGACCTGCTGGCCGAGGAAGATGATGCGCTCGCCGAGCAGCCGGTTGTAGACATGGTCGCCGAGGCCGCCACCGATGGACGGCTCACCCGCGGCGTAAGGCATCAGATTCGTCACGTATCCACCTGCTCGTCTCTGACGGCTCCGGCCGTCTCAGCGTCTCTCGTACTGGGGACGGGGTACGACCCTGCCCTCGTATTCATGGACCCTAACGCGCAGGTAGGACAACACCATCCCGCTTCCCGAACTGTTCGCTGGGAGCGCAAGGTAGTTGAGGGCGGGGCCGGGTCCGCGCGCATACGTCCACGGGCCCGGGCGCACCGCAGTGCGACCGGGCCCGTGGACCGGGTTCAGCGCGAGGCTCAGGCCTCGTTCTTCTCCTCGGCGTCGCCGGTGACGGCCTCGACCGCCTCGGCGGCGGCCTCGACCTCGTCCTCGTCGTCCTCGAGGTCGACGGTCTCACCGTTGGTGTCGACGACCTTGGCGGCCTCGACGACGACCGCGAGGGCCTTGCCGCGGGCGACCTCGCCGACGAGCATCGGCACCTGGCCACCCTCGACGACGGCCTGGGCGAACTGGTCGGGGCTCATGCCGGAGGAGGCGGCGCGGCGCATGAGGTGCTCGGTGAGCTCCTCCTGGCTGACGTTGAGCTTCTCCTTGTTGACGAGCTCATCGAGGACGAACTGCGTCTTGATGCCCTTCTCGGCCTGCTCCTTGGTCTCCGCCAGGAACTCTTCCTCGGTCTTGCCCTGGATCTCCAGGTACTTCTCGAGGGTCAGGCCCATCTGGCCGAGCTGGTGGTGCTCCAGGTTGTGCTTGCGGGTGTTGATCTCGTCCTCGAGGAGCTTCTCGGGGATCGGGACCTCCGCCAGCTTCAGCAGCTCGTCGAGGACGCGCTCCTGGGCCTGGGTGGCCTGGTCGAACTGCTTCATGTTCTCGAGGCGCTTGCGGCTGTCGGCCTTGAGCTCGTCGAGGGTGTCGAACTCCGACGCGAGCTGCGCGAAGTCGTCGTCCAGCTCGGGGAGCTCACGGGCGGCGACGGCGGTGACCTTGACGGTGACCTCGGCGTCCTTGCCCTCGGCGGAGCCGCCCTTCAGCTGCGAGGTGAAGGTGGCCTCGCCGCCGGCCTCCAGGCCGGTCACGGCCTCGTCGATGCCGTCGAGGAGCTCGCCGGAACCGATGGTGTACGAGACGCCCTGGGCGACACCGTCGGGCAGGACCTCGCCGTCGACCTTGGCCTCGAGGTCGATGGTGACGACGTCACCGTCGGCGGCGGGGCGCTCGACCGGGTTGGTGGAGGCGAAGCGCTCGCGCAGCTGCTCGACGGACTTCTCGACGTCCTCGTCGGTGACCTCGACCGCGTCGACGGTGACCTCGATGCCGGAGTAGTCCGGGATCTCGATCGTCGGGCGGATGTCGACCTCGGCGGTGAA
The DNA here is from genome assembly GCF_014649715.1 of Streptomyces lateritius. Lineage (GTDB taxonomy): Bacteria > Actinomycetota > Actinomycetes > Streptomycetales > Streptomycetaceae > Streptomyces > Streptomyces lateritius. Next base: position 32,072 of record NZ_BMTO01000018.1, on the reverse strand, counting down.
GGCCAGCAGCTCGCCGTCCTTCAGCTCGGTGATGTCGACCTCGGGCTGGCCCAGCGGGTTGACCTCGGCCTCGTTCACGGCCTCGGTGTAGAACTTCGGGAGCGCGTCGTTGACGGCCTCCTCCAGCACCGCACCACGGCCGAACCGCTGGTCGATCACACGAGCCGGGATCTTGCCCTTGCGGAAGCCCTTGACCGTGACCTGCTGGTTGATCTTCTTGTACGCCGCGTCGAGGCTGTCCTTGAGCTCCTCGAAGGGCACCTCGACAGTGAGCCGAACCCGGGTCGGGTTCAGGGTCTCCACGGCGCTCTTCACGGTTCGGTCTCCTTGGTGGCTGATTCTTGGATTCTGCCGAGGCCGCTTGTCGGCGGTTCCGGCCGATCGGCCCCGGTCAGAGAGACACACGGGCACGCAGCTTGCATAGTAACCGCATGCGGGACGCGGCCTACAACGCGATCTTGTATTCCGCGTCCGTCGACGAAGTGGTCGGGGTGGCGGGATTTGAACCCACGGCCTTCCGCTCCCAAAGCGGACGCGCTACCAAGCTGCGCCACACCCCGTCGGTGCGACACGTAGGGTACATGCACGGAGACAGTGCGACGCCCCCGTTTCCGAGGGGCGTGCGGGAACCGCCCATGACCCGCTACGATGCTGTCCGTGCCGCGGCCCACGTGACCTGCGGCGCGACCTGTGCGGGCGTAGCTCAATGGTAGAGCCCTAGTCTTCCAAACTAGCTACGCGGGTTCGATTCCCGTCGCCCGCTCCACGGCCTCCGGCCCGGCCCCTTCCGAGGGACCGGGCCGGAGGTTTTTTCACGCGCCCGTGTCCGTCCCCCTGGTCAGAGGCCCCCGCCGCTGAGTGGGCGTCTCCTTCTTCCGACGCGCTCCGGCGCGTTCACGGGCCTCCGCCGGTGTCGGCGGGGGCCCGTCGTCGGTTCGCCGGGCTCAGAACTTGATGGAGCCGACGGTCTGCGTTATCGAGTCGAGGAAGCGCTGGATGTCGTCGGCCATGCCCGTGGAGGCGAGGAAGAAGCCGAAGAGCACCGCGACGACGGCCGGGCCGCCCTTGAGGTTTCCACCGCGGATCAGCACCACCAGGATGATTGCCAACAGCAACACCACAGACAGTGAAATGGCCACAACTGATCACACCCTCGGTCGGTCCCGCCTTGCCCACCGGGGTGCACGTCGCACCGCACCCCCCGCTGCATCCATCGTGCCATCAACCCCCTTGCCCATGCTGGGTTGTGACGAACCGTCGTGCCCAAGATCACGCCGATCCGGCGCGGCCGGGCACCTCAGCGGCGGCTGATCAGGAGCAGGGCGCGGTCGTCGTTGACGTCCTTCGCACAGGCTTCGATCAGGTGCCAGGCCGCGCCCTCGAAGCCGGAGGCGACGTAGCGGTCGGCCTCGCCGGTCAGGCGGTCGATGCCCTCGGCGATGTCCCGGTCCGCGGACTCCACGAGCCCGTCGGTGAAGAGCATCAGCACGTCACCGGGGAGGAGCGAGCCCTTGACGGGGTGGAATTCCGCGCCGTCGTAGACGCCGAGGAGCGGGCCCTCGCCGCTCTTCTCCTCCCAGCGTCCGCTGCCCGCGTGGAGCTGGAGTGCGGGCAGGTGGCCGGCGGAGAGCAGTTCGTAGTCCCCCGACTCCAGGTCGAGGACGAGGTGGATCGAGGTGGCGAAGCCCTCGTCCCAGTCCTGGCGGAGCAGATAGCCGTTGGCGGCCGGGAGGAAGGCGTGCGGCGGCAGCGAGCCGAGCAGGCCGCCGAAGGCGCCGGAGAGCAGCAGGGCGCGGGAGCCCGCGTCCATGCCCTTGCCGGAGACGTCCGTGAGGAGGACCTCCAGCGTCCGGCCGCCGTTCGTACGGGCCGCGACGACGAAGTCGCCGGAGAAGGACTGGCCGCCGGCCGGGCGCAGCGCCATCTCGCGGTGCCAGCCCTGCGGAAGCCGGGGCAGGGCGCTCTGGACCCGGATGCGTTCGCGCAGGTCGAAGAGCATGGTTCCGCCGCGCCGCCAGGGCACGCCGACCCGGGCCCGGAACTGGGCGATGAGCAGTCCGAAGAGTCCGCAGGCCGCGACCACCAGGACCGTTCCGGGCGTGACCCGGGCCGGGCCCTGCGTGTACGGGCCGAGGACGACCGACTCGACGATCAGGGCGCCGGCGGCCGTCGCGTACAGACCGAGCAGGCTCGCGGGGCGGAGCAGCAGCCCGCCGGCCACGATCGGCAGGACGAGCGCGGCGGGCGAGCACCACACCGGATTGGTGAGCGTTCCCCAGGTGATCGCGGGGATGGTGAGCAGCAGACCGGCGAAGGCGACCCAGTCGGAGCCCTCACCGCGGAAGTAGTCGACACCGGATCTGCGCAGCGCGATGCGCGCCCGCTGTGCGCTCTTGCGCATCCGGGCCGTGTACGAGGCGACGCCCGCGCGATTTCCCATTGGCCTGGACCCTATCGATCCGGTCGGACCTCGCGCAGGGGCCCCCTGAGACATTGCGCGGGAAATCGGGTCGCGTCGGTCCGGTCCGCGCTGATATCGATGGCATATGACGACGGAACTTCGGGTGCTCGACCCCGGCGAGTGGGACGACTGGTACGGGACTCTGGAGCTCGCGTTCGGCGGTGTCCCGGACGCCCCCGAGGAGCGGAACCTCTGGCGGGAACTGACCGAGCACGACCGTTCGATCGGTGTATGGGACGGCGAGCGCTGTGTCGGTACGGCGGGGGCGTTCACGTTCCGGCTGTCCGTACCGGGCGGGGCGATCGTGCCGACGGCCGGCGTCACGATGGTGGGTGTGGCCGCGACGCACCGGCGGCGCGGGATCCTCACCTCGATGATGCGGCGTCAGCTGGACGACGTACGGGCGGGGGGCGAGCCGCTGGCCGTTCTGACGGCCTCGGAGCCGGAGATCTACGGACGGTTCGGTTACGGCATCGGTGCGTACGCGACCCGGGCGGTGATCGACACGACCCGGGTGCGGCTTTCGGTGCCGGACGGCACGGACGAAGTGGTGCTGCGGCAGGCCGATCCGGCGAAGTCCACGGCGGAGCGCGAGGCGGTGTACGCGCGCCGGGTCCCGGCGCGGCCGGGAATGCCGGCCCGGCAGCCGGGGTGGGAGCGCTTGCCGCTCCTCGATCCGGAGGGGGAGCGGGGCGGCGCGTCGCCGCGGCAGTGCGTGCTGGCGGAGCGGGACGGGGAGGTCGTCGGGTACGCGCTGTACGCGGTCAAGCCGGAGTGGTCCTACACCGGGGCCGAGGGCAGTGTGCTGCTGAAGGACCTGGAGGCGCTGGACCCGGTGGCGGAGGCGGCGCTGTGGCGGTTCCTCTGCTCGATCGACCTGACCTCGTCCGTCCGGATCCACAGCAGGCCGGTGGACGACGGATGGCAGCACCTGGTGAGCGACATCCGGCGCTGCGCGCCGACCCAGCGGGACGGGTTGCACGTGCGTCTGGTGGACGTGGGCGCGGCGCTGGAGGCGCGGAGCTATCAGGCGCCGGTGGACATGGTGTTCGAGGTCGCTGACGCGTTCTGTCCGTGGAACGAGGGGCGTTGGCGGCTGACGGGCGGCAGGGAGGGCGCGACGTGCACCCGTACGGAGGAGGCGGCGGAGCTGGCTCTGTCGGTACGGGAGTTGGGGGCGGCGTACCTGGGCGGTGTGGGCCTGACCTCGCTGGCCGCGGCGGGTCGTGTGCGGGAGTTGAGGGCCGGGGCCCTGCTGGAGGCGTCCGTGGCGTTCGGGTCGCCGGTCGCCCCGTGGCTGCCCCACGGCTTCTAGCCGGAGGCTCTACGCCTGTTGGCAGCCCGGGCACCAGAAGAGGTTGCGGGCGGAGAGTGGGGCGGTGCGGATCTCGGTGGCACAGATGTGGCAGGGCTGGTGGGCCCGGCGGTAGACGTAGACCTCGCCGCCGTGGTCGTCCACGCGCGGGGGGCGGCCCATCGCCTCGGGGGTGTGCTCGGGGCGGACCGTGTCGATGCGGTTGAGGCGGACACCCTCCCGCATCAGGGCGGCCAGGTCCGTCCAGATCGCCCGCCACTCCCCCAACGTCAGGTCCCTGCCCGGGCGGTACGGGTCGATGCCGTGCCGGAAGAGGACCTCGGCGCGGTAGACGTTGCCGACGCCCGCGACGATCTTCTGATCCATGAGCAGGGCCGCGATCGTCGTGCGGGACTTCGATATCCGGCGCCACGCCTTGTCCGGGTCGTCGCCGTCCCGGAGCGGGTCGGGGCCGAGGCGGTCGTGGATCGCGCGCTTCTCGGCGTCCGTGACGAGGGCGCACGTGGTGGGGCCGCGCAGGTCGACGTACGACTCCGCGTTGGCGAGCCGCAGCCGCACGGTGTCGGTGGGCGGGGGCGCCGGGGCGTCGCCGAAGTCCACCTTGCCGAAGAGGCCCAGGTGGATGTGGACCCACTCCCCTCCGAGGCCGCCGAAGCCGAGGAAGAGGTGCTTGCCGTGGGCCTCGGTGGTCTCCAGGACCGTGCCGTCGAGCAGGGCCGCCGAGTCCGCGAACTTGCCCTGCGGGCTGGAGGCACGCACAGGCCGGCCGCCGAACCGTTCCCGGTGGTCGGCGGCCAGTCGGTGGATCGTGTGCCCCTCGGGCATCAGGCGGTCGGCTCCTGCGGGTGGTGGGCCGGGACCGCGGGGAGCTCGCCGGTCGTCTCGTACGCCGAGAGCATGTCGATCCGGCGGGTGTGACGCTCGTCACCGGAGTACGGGGTGCTGAGGAAGATCTCGACGAACTTCGTCGCCTCCTCCCGCGTGTGCATCCGGCCGCCGATGGAGACGACGTTGGCGTTGTTGTGCTCGCGGCCGAGGGCGGCGGTCTGCTCGCTCCAGGCGAGGGCCGCGCGCACCCCCTTCACCTTGTTCGCGGCGATCTGCTCGCCGTTGCCGGAGCCGCCGATGACGATGCCCAGGCTGTCGGGGTCCGCGGCCGTCTTCTCCGCGGCGCGCAGGCAGAACGGCGGGTAGTCGTCCAGGGCGTCGTAGATGTGGGGACCGCAGTCGACGGGCTCGTGGCCATGGGCCTTCAGCCACTCGACGAGGTGGTTCTTGAGTTCGAAGCCGGCATGGTCGGAGCCGAGGTACACGCGCATGGTTCCGAGTGTGGCACGACCGGCGCGGGGTATCGGTCAGCGGGGTCGGGACCTTCGTCCGTATCAGTGGGGGCCTTTCGCCCATACGCAACGATCCGGAATCAGGTCTTCCGATCAACCGGGCACCCGGTGTTGAATGCTCGGGCTCGCGACCCGAGCGCCCCCCAGACGTAAGGAAGCGTTCATGACCACGCAGCCGACCCTTGCGAAGGAAGGCGGTGCCACCGGAAACCCCGGTGAATCCCAGCCCTCCGACGGACTCAAGGCCGGTCTCAAGAACCGCCACCTCTCGATGATCGCCATCGGTGGTGTCATCGGCGCCGGCCTGTTCGTCGGCTCCGGCTCCGGCATCGCCGCCGCCGGCCCCGCCATCCTTCTCTCGTACGCGCTCGTCGGCACGATGGTCGTGTTCGTGATGCGGATGCTCGGCGAGATGGCGGCCGCCCGGCCGTCGTCCGGCTCCTTCTCCGCCTACGCGGACCAGGCCCTGGGCCGCTGGGCCGGTTTCACCATCGGGTGGCTGTACTGGTTCTTCTGGGTCGTCGTGCTCGCCGTCGAGGCGACCGCCGGCGCGGTGATCCTGGAGTCCTGGATACCGGCCGTGCCGCAGTGGGCCTGGGCGCTCATCGTGATGGTGGTGCTGACCGCGACCAACCTCGCCTCCGTCTCCTCGTACGGAGAGTTCGAGTTCTGGTTCGCCGGGATCAAGGTCGTCGCCATCGCCGCCTTCGTCGTCGTCGGCCTCCTCGCCGTCTTCGGCGTGCTGCCGGGCTCGGACAACCCGGGCGCGGGCTTCGCGCACCTCACCGACGCCGGGGGCTTCCTCCCGATGGGCGCCGGCGCGATCCTCACGGGCGTGCTGATGGTCGTCTTCTCCTTCATGGGCAGCGAGATCGTCACCCTCGCCGCCGGCGAGTCGGAGGACCCGCAGAAGGCCGTCACCAAGGCCACCAACAGCGTGATCTGGCGGATCGGCGTCTTCTACCTCGGCTCGATCTTCGTCGTCCTCACGCTGCTGCCGTGGAACGACAAGTCGATCGTCGAGAAGGGCTCGTACGTCGCCGCGCTCGACTCGATCGGCATCCCGCACGCCGGCCAGGTCATGAACGTCATCGTGCTGACCGCGGTGCTCTCCTGCCTGAACTCGGGCCTCTACACCGCCTCCCGCATGGCCTTCTCGCTCGGCCGGCGCGGTGACGCCCCCAAGGCGTTCGCCCGCACGAACGCGCGCGGTGTGCCGACGGCCGCGATCCTCGGCTCGGTCGTCTTCGGCTTCGTCGCGGTCTTCTTCAACTACAAGTGGCCCGACACCGTCTTCGCCTTCCTGCTCAACTCCTCGGGCGCGGTCGCGCTCTTCGTCTGGCTGGTCATCTGTGTGACCCAGCTGCGGATGCGCGGCATCATCCTCCGCGAGACGCCCGAGAAGCTGATCGTGCGGATGTGGCTCTTCCCCTACCTGACCTGGGCGACCATCGCGATGATCGTCTTCGTCCTCGGCTACATGATCTACGACGGCGGCAGCGCCCGGGAGCAGGTCGTGCTGTCCCTGCTCGTGGCGGCGCTGGTGCTGGTGATCGCCCTGGTCAAGGAGCGGTTCGCGAAGGCCACGCGCGACGAGATCACGCAGTGATCAACCACTGATCGACCAGTGATCCGCGTCTGATCCGTACCTGACGGAACCTGTCGGGTACGGGCGGGAAGCTCTCCGTACACCGACCACCTCGGGAACGGAGAGCTTCTCCGTGTCCGTCTCCATGTCTGTCGCCGCTCAGCACGTCTTCCGCCCCGGCGACTGCGGGTACGGCGAGGAATCGCCAAGCGAGAGGTCGAACTCGTGCCGGTCGCGCGGCTCCACGGCCCTGGGTGACGGGCCGGGTGTGAACTTCCCGTTCGGCGACGGCGGGCGTACGGAAGGGCTGGACACCCCCGAGACACGGAAAGAGGCTCGCCCGGGTCAAGGCGGCTTACGACCCGGCGAACCTCTTTCGCAGGAACTACGACATCGCTGTCGAACGACCCGGCTCAGCCCTTCCGGCCGAGGAGCTTCCACGCGGTCGGCAGCACGCCCATCGCGAGCGCGGCCTTGAGCGCGTCGCCGATCAGGAACGGGGTCAGGCCGGCCGCGACGGCCTGGGGCAGCGACATGCCGGTGGCGAGGGCGAGGTACGGCACGCCCACCGCGTAGATGATCAGGGAGCCGAGCGCCATCGAGCCCGCGGTGCGGAGCAGGGTGCGGTCGGCTCCGCGGCGCGCGAGGGCGCCGACGACGGTGGCGGCGAGCAGCATGCCGAGGATGTAGCCGAAGGAGGGCATCGCGTAGCCCGAGGTGGCCTGGGCGAACCAGGGCACGCCCGCCACGCCGGCGAGGGTGTAGAGGGCGAGGGCGAGGAAGCCGCGGCGGGCGCCGAGCGCCGTGCCGACGAGCAGGGCCGCGAAGGTCTGGCCGGAGACGGGGACCGGGGAGCCGGGGACCGGGACGGCGATCTGCGCGGCGAGACCGGTGAGCGCGGCGCCGCCGACGACGAGCGCGATCTCGCGGGCGCGGCTCGCGGGCACCAGGTCGGCGAGGACCGTTCCCGGGCGGAGGGAACGGACGGGGGCGGCAGCGATGCTCATCGGTACTCCGCGGGGGTGACGGGCGAGGGACAGGTTGACCGTAGTCCAGGAGTGAACGCTCGATCACCATCAGCCGCCCACAAAGCGGGGGTTGAACACTTCGTCGGAATCGGACAAAGAACCGGCGCCAATCCTCTCAGCACGTGACACTCGTCACTGGGCACTGTCGCCAGGAGGTCCCTTTTGCGTCAGGAGGTGGTCACCGGAGAGACTGTGGGGTCTCCATAAATCCCTTTGCGAATCCAGCGAGAGCACGAGCCCTTCCCATGCACGACGCGCCGCCCGCCCCCTCGGCTCCCCTCGCTCCCGAACCGGAGCCGCTCTCCCATGGCCTGAAGCAGCGTCATCTGACGATGCTGGGCCTGGGCGGGGTGATCGGCGCCGGACTCTTCGTCGGCTCGGGCGCGGGCATCGCGGTCGCCGGCCCCGGCATCGTCCTGTCGTACCTGATCGCGGGCACGCTCGCGATGCTGGTCATGCGGATGCTCGGCGAGATGTCGGCGGCGATGCCGGCCTCGGGTGCGTTCTCGGTCCACGCGGAGCGCGCGCTCGGCCGCTGGGCGGGCTTCTCGGTGGGCTGGCTGTACTGGTTCCTGCTGGTCGTCGTTCTCGCGGTGGAGGCGACGGGCGCGGCGCGGATCGCGCACGGCTGGGTCCCGGGGGTGCCGCAGTGGGGATGGGTCCTGATCTTCATGATCGTGTTCACCGCCACCAACCTGGCGGCGGTGAAGAACTTCGGCGAGTTCGAGTTCTGGTTCGCCGCGCTCAAGGTCGGCGCGATCGTGCTGTTCCTGATCCTGGGGACGCTGGCGATCGTGGGCCGGCTCCCCGACACGGACCCGGTGGGGATGACGAACCTGACCGGGCAGGGCGGTTTCCTGCCGGCCGGCTGGGAGGGCGTGATCTCCGGGGTCCTCGCCGTCGTGTTCGCCTTCGGCGGACTGGAGGTCGTGACGATCGCGGCGGCCGAGTCCGACGACCCGGCGCGCAACGTGGCTCGCGCGGTGCGCAGCGCGGTCTGGCGGATCCTCTTCTTCTACGTCGGTTCGATGCTGGTCATCGTGACCCTGCTGCCCTGGACCTCGATGGTGCCGGGTCAGTCCCCGTACGTGGCCGTCCTGGACTCCCTCGGGGTGCCGTCGGCCGGTCAGATCATGAACGTCGTCGTCTTCGTGGCGCTGCTGTCGGCCCTCAACGCGAACCTGTACGGCTCCTCGCGGATGGTCTTCTCGCTCGCCGAGCGCGGGGAGGCGCCGAAGGGACTGCTACGGGTCTCGGCCGGCGGAGTGCCGCGCCGGGCCGTTCTCGCCTCGGTGGCCTTCGGCTTCGTGTCGGTGCTGCTCAATCTGAAGTGGCCGGAGTCGGTCTTCCTCTACATGCTCAACGCGGTCGGCGCCGTCCTGCTCTTCGTCTGGGGACTGATCGCGGTCTCCCAGCTGAAGCTGCGCCGCCGGATCGAGCGGGAGGCGCCCGAGACGCTGACACTCCGGATGTGGGGTTTCCCCTGGCTGACGTGGGCGGCGCTGGCGGCCATGGGAGCGGTGCTGGTCCTCATGCTGACCGACGACGGGGCGCGGCCGCAGGTGTTGTGGTCGAGCGCGGCCACGGGGGCGGTCCTCCTCGTGGCGTGGGTGCGAGAATCGCGTACGAAGCGGAGGTAGTTCTTCACCTTGTGTGAACCTGGTGCCCGTATAGCGGACATCTGTTCCCTGTAAGCGGTGCTCCCGCCCAGACTGTGGCGCGTTCCCCCGTCTGAGCCAATGAACAGGGCGGCCCATGTCCCGGACCACCGCGCCCACGCCCGTCGACCGCAAGGACGACGGGGCGAATCCCTCGCACGGCCTCTCGCACGGCCTCAAGCAGCGCCATCTCTCCATGATCGCCCTCGGTGGCGTCATCGGTGCCGGCCTCTTCGTCGGCTCCGGAGCCGGCATCGCCGCCGCCGGTCCCTCGATCGTCGTCGCGTACGCGATCTCCGGGCTGCTCGTCATGCTGGTGATGCGCATGCTCGGCGAGATGTCGGCGGCGAACCCGGCCTCCGGCTCCTTCTCCGTCCACGCCGAGCGGGCCATCGGCCCGTGGGCCGGCTTCACGGCGGGCTGGTCCTTCTGGTTCCTGCTCTGCGTGGCCGTCGGCCTGGAGGGCATCGGCGCGGCCAAGATCATGACCGGCTGGTTCCCCGGCACCCCGGAGTGGGCCTGGGTGGCCCTGTTCATGGTGGTGTTCTGCGGGACCAACCTGGCCGCGGTGAAGAACTTCGGCGAGTTCGAGTTCTGGTTCGCCGCGCTCAAGGTGGGCGCGATCGTCCTCTTCCTCGGCATCGGCGTGCTCGCCATCGTGGGTGTCCTGCCCGGCACCGACTCCCCCGGCACCGCCAACCTCACCGGTGACGGCGGGTTCTTCCCCAACGGCTCCGAGGGGCTGATCGTGGGGTTGCTCGCCTCCGTCTTCGCGTACGGCGGGCTGGAGACGGTCACGATCGCCGCGGCCGAGTCCGAGCACCCCGTGCAGGGCGTCGCCAAGGCGGTCCGTACGGCGATGTGGCGCATCGCGCTCTTCTACGTCGGCTCGATGGCGGTCATCGTCACGCTCGTCCCGTGGGACGACAAGACGGTCGTCGAGAAGGGCCCGTACGTCGCCACCCTGGACCACCTGGGCATCCCCGCCGCCGGCCAGATCATGAACGTGGTCGTGCTGGTCGCCCTGCTCTCGGCCATGAACGCCAACATCTACGGCGCCTCCCGGATGGCCTGCTCGCTGGTCGCCCGTGACCAGGGCCCGAAGGCGCTGGGCCGGACGTTCGGCGGCGTGCCGCGCCCGGCGGTGCTGGTCTCCTCGGTCTTCGGCTTCGCCTGTGTGCTGCTCAGCTACTGGCGCCCCGAGGACATCTTCATCTGGCTCCTGAACACCATCGGCGCGATCATCCTCGTCGTCTGGTTCTTCATCGCCGTCTCCCAGCTGCTGCTGCGCCGCAGGACGGAGCGCGAGGCGCCGGAGAAGCTGGTCGTGAAGATGTGGGCCTACCCGGTCCTGACCTGGGTGGCGCTGGCCGGGATGACGGCGATCTTCTTCCTGATGGCGCGCGAGGAGGGCACCCGGGTGCAGCTGTACTGGACGGGCGGCCTCACGGTCGTCCTGGCCGTGACCGGCTTCATCCTCCAGAAGGTGCGCGGGCGGACGTCGCAGGACGCCTGACCCCGCTCCCACCCCGCCCCCGCCTCCGCGCGCGAGAACCCCCGGACCTGTCGGTCCGGGGGTTCTCGCGTTCTCCGACGCGAGACCTAGGCCCAAGGGCTGATCAACTTCGAAGCACTACTGCTGTTAGCCTGCACTTGCATATAGGTTGCAATAAGTACCAGCAGCGAGAGGCTCGGCACATGGCGATCTACACCCTTCCGGAACTGCCGTACGACTACGCGGCGCTGGAGCCGGTGATCAATCCGCAGATCATCGAGCTGCACCACGACAAGCACCACGCCGCCTACGTCAAGGGCGCGAACGACACCCTGGAGCAGCTGGAAGAGGCGCGCGACAAGGAGCAGTGGGGCTCGATCAACGGCCTGGAGAAGAACCTGGCCTTCCACCTCTCCGGCCACATCCTGCACTCCATCTACTGGAACAACATGGACAGCCCGAAGGACGGCGGCGGCGGCGAGCCGCTGGCGGCCGACGGCGTCGGTGACCTCGCCGACGCGATCACCGAGTCCTTCGGCTCGTTCGCCAAGTTCAAGGCCCAGCTGACGAAGGCCGCGGCGACCACCCAGGGTTCCGGCTGGGGCGTCCTCGCGTACGAGCCGATCAGCGGCCGGCTGATCGTCGAGCAGGTCTACGACCACCAGGGCAACGTCGGCCAGGGGTCGATCCCCGTCCTGGTCTTCGACGCCTGGGAGCACGCCTTCTACCTGCAGTACAAGAACCAGAAGGTGGACTTCATCGACGCCATGTGGCAGGTCGTCAACTGGCAGGACGTGAACAAGCGCTACCAGGCCGCCAAGGCGTCCGTCCCCCTGATCTCCCTCTGATCCCTTTCCGTCGGTACCCCTCGGTCGTCCTGCTCGTGATCGTCTTCTCAACCTTCACCGGGCGGGCGGAAGAACGAAGAACCCCCGTGATGACGTGAATCACGGGGGTTCTTCCATGGTGCCGGGGCGGGCTACTCGAAGCTCGGCGCCGCCGTCCGCGTGCGCTTGATCTCGTAGAAGCCGGGCGTCGACGCCACCAGCAGCGTGCCGTCCCAGAGCCGGGCCGCCGCCTCGCCGCGCGGGGTCGGGGTGACCACCGGGCCGAAGAAGGCGACGTGGTCCCCGTCCGCGCCCGGGACGGAGATGACCGGCGTGCCGACGTCCTGGCCGACCTTCCCGATGCCCTCCTCGTGAGAGGCGCGCAGCTCGGTGTCGTACGTGTCCTTCTCGGCGTAGTCGGCCAGTTCGGCCGGCAGGCCGACCTCCGCCAGGGCGGCGGAGATCGCCTCGCGCGTCGGGCCCTCGCCGTTGTTGTGGAAGCGGGTGCCGAGCGCGGTGTAGAGCTTGCCGACGACCTCGTCACCGTGCAGCTGCTGGGCCGCGACCACCACACGGACCGGGCCCCAGGCCTTCGTCTCCAGCATCTCGCGGTACTCGGCCGGGACCTCGTCCAGCTTGTCCTCGTTCAGGACCGCCAGGCTCATCACCTTCCAGCGCACGTCGACCGGACGCACCTTCTCCACCTCGACCATCCAGCGGGAGGTCATCCAGGCCCAGGGGCACAGCGGGTCGAACCAGAAGTCGGCGGTGGTCCTGCTCTCGGACATGTCACTCCTCAGGGACGGATCTCTACGCACCGAAGGAACCAACACCACCGGTCGGCGAAGGCATTCCCCGAGTGCCACGTGTCAGGCCCACATGGGAGGATCGGTGCTGTTTCTGACGAGCCACGAAGGAGTGACCGTGCCCGGTGAGAACCTGTCCCGCGACGAGGCCCGCGAGCGGGCCGAGCTGCTGTCCGTCGACGGATACGAGGTGGCCCTCGATCTGCGGTCGGCGGTCGGCGAGTCCGGCGAAGGGGCGCGGACCTTCCGCTCGGTGACGACGATCCGCTTCCGGCGCACCGGGACGGGGTCGGCGACCTTCGTGGACCTCGTGGCCCCCGCCGTGACCTCGGTGGAGCTGAACGGGCGGGCGCTGGACCCGGCCGTCGTCTTCGACGGCTCGCGGATCGCGCTCGACGGTCTCGCCGACGAGAACGTGCTGGTGGTGGACGCGCAGTGCGCCTACAGCCGGACCGGTGAGGGCATGCACCGCTTCGTCGACCCGGAGGACGGCGAGGTCTACCTCTACACGCAGTACGAGCCGGCCGACGCCCGCCGGGTGTACGCGAACTTCGAGCAGCCCGACCTCAAGGCGCCCTACCGCTTCGAGGTGACGGCGCCGGAGGGCTGGACGGTCTGGTCGAACGGCGTGGGCGAGCGGGGCGAGGACGGGGTGTGGCGCTTCGCGGAGACGGCGCCCATCTCCACCTACATCACCTGTGTCGTGGCGGGGCCGTACCACTACGTCACGGACACCTACAAGCGGACCTTCGAGGACGGGACCCAGCTGGAGATCCCGCTCGGCGCGATGTGCCGCAAGGGGCTCGCGAAGCACTTCGACGCGGACGACGTCTTCCTCGTCACGAAGCAGGGCTTCGACTTCTTCCACGACCACTTCGACCACCCGTACCCCTTCGGGAAGTACGACCAGGCCTTCGTCCCCGAGTACAACCTCGGCGCGATGGAGAACCCTGGCATGGTGACCTTCCGCGAGGAGTACATCTACCGGGGCAAGGTCACCCAGGCCGCGTACGAGCGCCGGGCCAACGTCATCCTGCACGAGATGGCGCACATGTGGTTCGGCGACCTGGTCACGATGGTGTGGTGGGACGACCTGTGGCTGAAGGAGTCCTTCGCCGACTTCATGGGCTCGTTCTCGCTCGCGGAGGCGACGCGCTTCACCAACAGCTGGGTGACCTTCGCCAACAACCGCAAGTCGTGGGCCTACCGGGCCGACCAGCTGCCGTCCACGCATCCGATCACGGCCGACATCCGTGACCTGGAGGACGCCAAGCTGAACTTCGACGGCATCACGTACGCCAAGGGCGCCTCGGTGCTGAAGCAGCTGGTGGCGTACGCGGGACGGGACGCGTTCCTGGAGGGCGCGCGCCGCTACTTCAAGCGGCACGCGTACGGCAACACCCGCCTCGGCGATCTGCTGTCCGTCCTGGAGGAGACCTCCGGGCGCGACATGAAGACCTGGTCGCGGTCCTGGCTGCAGACCTCCGGCGTGAACACGCTGACGCCGGTGGTGATGTACGACGCCGAGGGCCGGATCACCGAACTGGCCGTCGTCCAGGACGGCGAGGAGCTGCGCCCGCACCGTGCGGCGGTGGGCCTGTACCGGCTGTCGCCGGCGGGCGAGCTGGTGCGCTACGCGCGCGCCGAGGCCGACATCACGGGCGCGCGGACGGTCGTGTCCGAGCTGACGGGCCAGGAGCGCCCGGCGCTGGTCCTGGTCAACGACGACGACCTGACCTACTGCAAGATCCGCTTCGACGAGGGATCGCTCGCCACGCTGCGGGCGCACCTCGGCGACATCACCGACCCGCTGGCCCGCGCGCTGTGCTGGTCGGCGCTGTGGAACCTCACGCGGGACGGTCTGATGCCGGCCCGGGACTTCGTCGCGGTCGCGCTGGAGTTCGCCGGCCGCGAGACGGAGATCGGTGTGCTGCAGATGGTGCACACCTGGGCGCGGTCGGCGGTCACGCACTACGCGGCGGCCGAGTGGCGCGAGGAGGGCGGCCGGCTGCTCGCCGAGGGCGGGCTGCGCGAGCTGCGCCTCGCCGAGCCGGGCAGCGAGCACCAGCTGACCTGGGCGCGCTTCGTCGCCGCCACGGCCTCCTCCGACGCCGACTTCCAGCTTCTGGAGGGGCTGCTGGCGGGCACGGCCTCGATCGACGGTCTCGATGTCGACCAGGAGCTGCGCTGGTCGTTCCTGGAGCCGCTGGCCGCGCACGGCCGCGCGGACGAGGCCCGGATCGACGAGGAGCTGGCCCGCGACGACACGGCGACCGGCAAGCGCCACCAGGTCCGCTGCCTGGCGGCCCGGCCCTCGGCCGCCGTCAAGGCGCAGGCGTGGGCCCAGGTCGTGGAGTCGGACGCGCTCTCGAACGCGCTGGTGGAGGCGGTGATCGCAGGCTTCGCCCAGCCCTCACAGCGCGAGCTGACCGCGCCGTACACGGAGAAGTACTTCGCGGCGATCGAGCGGGTCTGGGCCGAGCGCTCGATCCAGATCGGGATGGACGTCGTACGCGGGCTGTTCCCGGGGCTGCAGGACGGCGAGCGGACCCTGGCGGCGACGGACGCGTGGCTCTCGGCACACGAGGACGCGGCGCCGGCGCTGCGCCGTCTCGTGCTGGAGTCGCGGGACGACCTGGCGAGGGCTCTGCGCGCGCAGGCGTGCGACCGCCTCGCGGGGTAGCGAACCATCCGTCGCTCTGTCGGCCCCGGTGGTGAGGAGTCTCGCCACCGGGGCCGACCGCGTGTGCGGGGGGACTCGACGGCTGGACGAGGGGCATGATCGGCACTCGAACGCGCGTACTTTAGGACGAGCTTGTCCCTAAATGTCGACGGTCTTGTAACAGCGGTTAGCGGAGGCCCGGGCGGCGGAAGACCCCCGGCATGAACCACAACACCCCCATCTCCCCCCGCCCCCTCCCCCGTTCCGCCGAAGACCGGCTGCACGAGGTGCTCCACCACGTCCGGCGCCGGGGCGCCGTCCCCGCCCTGGGGTCCGAGGCGATGATCACCGGTCTCGCCGCGCTCGCCCTGCACCGCTTCTCCTCGGCTCCCCCGCTGCTCTCCCTGGACCGGATCGACGTACTGGTGCCCCGCACCCGCCGGTTGCGCTCCACCGGCGGGGTCCGGGTGGTGCGCGCCCAGGACCTGCCCGAGCCGCTGGAGATCGCCGGCGTGCCGGTCGCCCCGGTCACGCGGGCGCTCGCCGACGCACTCTCCGGCCTGGACGACGCGGAGGTGGTACGCCGCCTGCTCACCGAGGCCGTCCGCGCGGGCCACTGTGAACCCAGCACCGTGGTACGGGAGTTGAACCGGGCACGGCTCCTGAACCAGCCCCACGTGGTGGACGCGGTCGACGCGCTGCTCGCCGAGGGGCGGTCGATCGCCGAGGAGCGGCTCTACGAGATGGTGCGGGAGTTCGCGCTCCCGGACCCTATGTGGAACGTGGACCTGCGGCTGCCGGGCGGTCCGCACCTCGGCGGACTGGACGCCTACTGGCCGGACCAGGCGGTGGCGGTGGAGCTGGACACCCGGGCGCCGAGGCAGGACGACGACGCGCTGTGGTCGGAGTACACCCGTAAGCGTGAGCACCTGGAGCGGCTCGGCATCACGGTCGTCCACATCACCCCGCGCAAGCTGCGCGAGGCGATGGAGCAGCAGGCCACCGTGGTCCGCACGGCGCTGATGGCCGCGACGGACCGGCAGCCGGCCGCCTATGTCGTCGTCCTGCCCCGGTAGTGGCTACGGCAGCGGCGCCGACAGCGGCTGCTTCGCCGGCTTCGGTGCCGTGCCGCAGAACTCGGCCTCCAGGACAGCCTGGCTGTCACCTGTCCAGTCGGAGTTGAAGTTCATGGCGAGCGAGTGCTCGCCGTTCCGAGTGGCGACGGCTTCCGAGGCGGAGCCGTGGATGCCGCCGCCGTGGCCCCAGACCTCCTTGCCGCAGCTCAGCTTCTGCCGCATCAGCCCGAGGCCGTAACCCACGCCCGGCAGCTCGGGGCCGGCGGCCACGGTGTCCGTCATCTCCCGCAGCTCGGCCTTGGGGAGCAGCCTGCCCTTGAGCAGCGCGCGATAGAAGGTCTGCAGGTCGTTGGAGTCGGAGATCATCTCGCCCGCCGCGTACGCGAGACTCGGGTTCAGCTCGCTGACGTCGTGGATCGTCGTCGCGTTCGGGTCGATCGAGAGCTTCGAGTAGGCGGGTGAACTGGGCTTGGGCATCGTCACGGTGGTACCGGGCACGGTCGTGGCGCGCAGCTTGAGCGGCTTGATGATCCGGCGCTGGACCTCCTTGCCGTACGGCCGGCCGGTCGCCTTCTCGATCACCATGCCCGCCAGGACGTAATTGGTGTTGGAGTAGTTCCAGGAGGTACCGGGCGCGAAGTCCGGCTTGTGGGTCATCGCGATCGCGACAAGCTGCTGCGGGGTCCAGGTGTCGTAGCGGCGCTCCAGGAACTCCGGACCGAAGACCTTCTCCTGGAATCCCGGGTCCGAGGTGACGCTGTAGACACCGCTCGTGTGATTGAGGAGCTGACGGACGGTGATCTCGCGGCCGTCGTGGCCGTTGCCGCGGACCACGCCCGGCAGCCACTTCTCGACGGAGTCGTCGAGGTCGAGGCGGCCCTCGGCCTGAAGCTGGAGGAGGACGGTGGCGACGAAGGTCTTGGTGATGGAGCCGACCCGGTAGCGGTCCTGGCCCCCTCGCTCACCGGCCGTCCCGGTCCAGCCTGACCGGCCGGAGCGGGCCTGGGCGACGGCCCCGGGCACGCCGCCCGCCACCGCGGCGTCGAGGGCCTGCTGGGTGGCGCGGTGGTCGGACTTGGCGGGCGCCGCGAGGGCCGGGCTCGCGAAGGCCGTGGCGGCCAGACCGGCCACGACGGTGGCGGCGAGAACGGTACGGGCGGTACGGGCAGAGCGTATGGCTGACATGTGCGGGCTCCCCTGGTGTGCGTACTGCGGTCACGGGTGGGGACCCTGGGGCCGGCGGGAGGGTTGAGGGCCGGGCCGGCGGTTGAGCGGTTTTCAGCCGTTCGTCGGATCGGCGAGGCGGGAGCGTCCGACCGGGGGCCGTTCACGCCACAGGTCGAGGCCGATGTCGACGAGTGCGACGCGCTCCAGGCCGGGGACGGAGGCGAGCGGATGCCAGGTGGCGAGGTCGGTGGAGCCGCCGATCTCGTTGCGCAGGGAGCCTCCGGTGATCCGGGCCTCGAAGATGATCCGCAGGCCCTGGAAGTCGCCGGGTCCCGCCAGCCGGCGCAGCCAGCCCCGGCGGATGGAGTCGATGCCGAGCAGCGCCGTGGGCTCGCAGGCGTACCCGGTCTCCTCCTCGACCTCCCGGACGACGGTGTCGACCGGCTCCTCGCCGTGGTCCATGCCGCCGCCGGGCAGGGTCCACCGTTTGGCTCCGGAGCTGTCGACCCAGCGGGCGAGCAGTATCTCTTCGTCCCGTACACACACGGCGTAGGCCGCCACCCTCAACTCCTGCTTCATGCAACGAGGTTAGCGGCGAGGTCAGAGCCAGTACGCGGGATACGTCCGACCGGTGGCCCGGGCGCCCGCGAGGCCGGCGGCGACGAGCAGGACCGAGGCGAGGGCGAGCAACGCCAGGAAGGACCAGAACGGCGGATTCTGGAGGGTGACGATCACGGCGGTCGCGGCGGCGGGCGAGTGCGGGGCACGCGCGAGCATCATCACCCCGAGCGCGAGACCGCCGGCGAGGGCGGCGGCCCAGAGGCCGGGCCCCGTGAACAGCAGCACGGCGAAACCGGTGAGCGCGGAGAGCAGTTGGCCGCCGACCACGGAGCGGGGCTGGGAGAGCGGCAGGCCGGGCGCCCCGGCGACGAGCGCCATGCTGGCCGCGAGGGGCGGGATGAGCAGGGGCTGGTGGACCACGGTGCCGACGGCGACGAGGGTGAGGAGCGCGGCGACGCTGACGGCGGTGGCCAGGGCGACGGCACGGGGGTGGGGGCGGGCGGGGGCGGTCGTCATACGGCGTCCTGGGAGAGGGGTGGATCGGCAGGGGAGTACGCCGGGCCCGACCAGCGCAGGGGGCCGGCGTGGGGCGTCTCGACGGTCCGCTCGATACGGAAGCGGGTGGTGCGGTCGCTCCCGTCGGGGCCGTACACGGTGTGGGCGCGGCCGCTGAGCTGGAGCGTCGTACCGGTGCCCCAGTCCAGGAAGAGGAGGCCGGCGCGGCCGTCGGACTCCAGGTTGCCGAGGGTCAGGAACATCGCGTTGCCGGGGTAGTCCCGCCAGCTCAGCTGCGTCGGCGAGTCGACCCGGACGAAGCCGGGGTTGCCGCCCCGGTGGCTCGCGTCCGCGCCGTCGGGGGCGACGGTGGCGACGAAGAACGTGTCGGCGGCGCGGACGAAGCGCTCCTGGTCGGGGGTGAGCGCCGTGCCGTGGTGCGGGGCACCGGGCGGGGTGGCCGTGTCGGGCGCGTGAAGCTCGCGCTTCCGCAGGTACTTCGGGCAGTTGGAGAAGACCTGCTCCGCCTCGATGGTGAAGCCACGGGCGCTGGGGCGGGCGATGCCGTTGAGTCGCATGCGGCGGCGGGTGCGGGGGTCGAGGGCGATCGTTCCGACGGGAGTGCCCGCGGTGCCGGCTGCGGGAGCGGGGAGGGGCGCCGCCACGGAGATCGTGTGCGGGCCGGTCACCCGGACGAAGCCGGGCGCGCCGGTCAGGAGGGTGCTCCAGACGTGGCCGTCGGCGTCGGCCGCCCCGAGCACCAGCATGGGCTGGAGTCCGAGGAAGGCGGCGGCGACGGGGCGGATGCCGGGGGTGATGGAGGGGGCGATGCGGGCGGCGAGGTGGCGGACGCCGGCTCTTTCCTGGACGGTGAGGGAGCCGGGGTTGTACGGGTCCATCTTGAGCGTCCTTCCGGGTGGGGTCCTGGGGTCGGGGGCGCGGGCGGCGCGTTCGGGGGTGTGCCCACCGTTGCGCCCCCCGGGGGCTTCGCCCTCGGGGCAACCCCCGTGCGGAACGATTGCCCCCGACGTGGCGGGCTCCTCCAGGTCGTGTCCTGCGCCCTCTGCCCGCGGGGCAGGGCCCGCGGCGTCCGGTGCGTGCGATCACGAGGCGGAGGGCCGCGCCCGTACCGGGCGTACTCGGGTGATCCCGACAACGCGGCGAGCGTGCGTGCCAGGCGTCGCGGACCAGACGGGACTTTACGAACCCGGCCTAGAAGAAGCCGCAGGTGGGGGCCGACCCCAAGGGCGCCTCGGCGGCATCCGCGCCCTCGGGGGCGTAGATCTCCAGGCGGGTGCCGTCAGGGTCGTGGAAGAAGATGCCGGCGGAGGCGGAGCCCTCGCGGTGGGCGACCACGCCCTCGTAGGCGAAGGAGACGTCCCGGGCCTTGAGAGCGACCTCGGCGGCCCTGACCCGCTCGATCGACTCGGCCTCGAAGGCCAGGTGGTGGAGGCCGGCGCGCCCCGCGTCGTATCCGCCCTCCGCCTGCTGCCAGAGGGTGAGGAGGAGCCGCCCGCCCTGGCCCAGGAAGGCGTAGCGCCTGCCCTCCTCCTTGCCCTCGCCGATCAGGCCGAAGCCGAGAACGTCGCCGTAGAAGGCGAGCGAGCGCTCCAGATCCGTGACGTTGAGTCCGATGTGGCCGGTTCGCAGCGTGCCGATCGCCGACATGGCGGTTCCCCTCTCGCGGCGGTCCACCCCGAGCGGGGCTAACCTCTTAATCGGACTTTAGAGGTTAGAGATCGCCAGCGTCAACCCGCCACGTACTCTTGAGTGGTTAGACCACGGCAAAGGGGCCCCCGCGATGACCGTCACCGACCCGCGTCCGCTCACCGGCGAGCCCGTCTCCCTGGACCTGCTCAACACCCGGTGGATGAAGGACGGCGTCCGTCAGGACCTGCTCACCGGGACCGAGGGCCTGGGTGTCTGGCTCGCCGCCAACCGGCTCGAGGACCGTTTCGTCGCGGACGCGACCACTCTGCGCCACACCCTCGCCGCCCGGGGCGCGCTGCTCGCGCTCGCCGACCGCCCTGGCGATCCCGACGCCGTCGCCCGCGTCGACGCCGTCCTCGGCCACGGCCGCATCCGGGCCACCCTCACCGTCGAGGGCCCCGGCGAGGAGCCGGAGTTCGAAGATCTCGCCTGGGGACCCGCCTGGACCGCCGCCCGCGACTACCTCACCCTTCTGCGGGCCGCCCCCGACCGGATCCGGGCCTGCGCCCACGACGCGTGCATCCTGCACTTCTTCGACACCTCGCGGAACGGCACGCGACGGTGGTGTTCGATGACGACCTGCGGCAACCGGGCCAAGGCCTCGCGGCACTACGCCCGTACAAAGGACAACTAACCAGCGGCGGAAGGGAGTCGACTCGCCCCGGTCCGCCCCGTTACGTTCCCGATGGCGCATCGCGCGCGGTGGCGGATGTATGCCACGGCCGTAACCCGTCCCCTGGCAACTCTCCACAAACCCCTGTCTCTTGCGAAAGGCTGAGCGGTCATCCGGTACCGAAATCCGGACCCTCTCTTTTCACAAACAGGGATGTAAATGACCACCCCCGAATCTCAGAGCTCCATACCCGGACGCTCGACCCCCGGGCACAGACGCGCGGCACGTATCGCCGCCGCCGCCGGGCTTGTGACCGCGCTCATCGCGGCCGGTGCTGCTCCGGTCCTGGCCGCCGACGATCCGGCGACCACCACTCCCCCGGTGAAGTCCGCCGACCCCGCCGACAAGCTCGGCGCGACCGACGCCCAGCGTCTGTCCGAGGCCGAGGCCACCGGCGAGAAGAACGTCACCATCCTCGTCGCCACCGCCCCCGGCTCCACCGAGCAGGTCGCCGGCCAGCTCGACGCCGTCCAGGGCGCCTCGGTCGGCAAGCGGGACGACAAGCTCGGCTACGTCCGCGCCACGATCCCGACCGGCAAGGCGGACGCCGCCATCAAGGCGGCGACCAAGCTCTCCTCCGTCCAGTCGATCGACCTCCAGGCCGAGATCAAGCTGGACGACCCGACCCCGGACGCGGGCGCCGCCGGCGCCGTCGAGGGCACGACCGTCACCACGACGTACCCGGCCCCCGGCAAGAACACCCCGGCGAAGAACCCGTACAACCCGTCGCACGAGACGGGCGCGGTCGAGTTCGTCCAGGACCACCCCAAGGCCGACGGCCGCGGCGTGACCATCGGCGTCCTCGACTCCGGTGTCGACCTCGGCCACCCGGCCCTGCAGAAGACCACCACCGGCGAGCGCAAGATCGTCGACTGGGTCACCGCCACCGACCCGCTGACCGAGGGCGACGCCACCTGGCGTGCCCAGAACGCCCCGGTCAACGGCCCGGTCTTCACCGCCTCGTCGCAGTCCTGGAAGGCGCCCGCGGGCTCCTACCAGTTCAGCCGCTTCACCGAGTCGATCACCGCGGGCGGTGACCCGGCCGGTGACATCAACCGCGACGGCGACACCACCGACGTCTTCGGGATGCTGTACGACCCGGCCGCCGGCACCGTCCGCGTGGACACCGACCAGAACAACGACTTCACGGACAACACGCCGATGAAGCCGTACAAGGACGGGTACCAGATCGGCTGGTTCGGTACCGACAACCCGGCCACCGAGGTCGTCGAGAAGACCCCGTTCGTCGTCGAGATCCGCAAGGACGTCGCGATGGACCCGCTCGGCGGCAGCTGGGTGGGCCAGAAGCGCGACTTCGTCAACGTCGGCATCGTCGAGTCCTCGCACGGCACGCACGTCGCCGGCATCACCGCCGCCCACAGCCTCTTCGGCGGCAAGATGAACGGCGCCGCCCCCGGCGCGAAGATCGTCTCCTCGCGCGCCTGCACCTGGACCGGCGGCTGCACCAACACCGCCCTGACCGAGGGCATGACGGACCTCGTCGTCAACCGCGGCGTCGACATCGTCAACATGTCGATCGGCGGCCTGCCCGCGCAGAACGACGGCGACAACGTGCGCGCCCGCCTCTACACCCGCCTGATCGACCAGTACGGCGTCCAGCTGGTCATCTCGGCCGGCAACTCCGGACCGGGCATCAACACGATCGGCGACCCCGGCCTGGCCGACAAGGTCGTCTCGGTCGGCGCGGCCATCTCCAAGTCGACCTGGGCCGCCAACTACGGCTCGGCCGTCGAGAAGCGGTACGCCATGTTCCCCTTCTCCTCGCGCGGCCCGCGTGAGGACGGCGGCTTCACCCCGACCATCACCGGTCCGGGCTCGGCCGTGAACACCATCCCGACCTGGCAGGCGGGCTCGGGCGTGCCCGAGGCCGGCTACGCGCTGCCGGCCGGTTACGGCATGCTCAACGGCACGTCGATGTCCTCCCCGCAGGTCGCGGGCGCGAGCGCGCTGCTGCTCTCCGCCGCGAAGCAGAAGGGCGTGGAGCTCTCCCCGCTCACCCTGCGCACCGCGCTCACCTCGACCGCGAACCGGATCTCCGGTGTCGCGGCGCACGAGCAGGGCTCCGGTCTGATCGACATCAACGACGCCTGGGACTCGATCAAGGACGGCGCCACGGCGCACGACTACAAGGTCGAGGCCCCGGTCGACACCGCGATCTTCCCGGCCCCGCACACCGGCACCGGTGTGTACGACCGTGAGGGCGGCCTCAAGGTCGGCCAGAAGAAGGTCTACGACGTCACCGTCACACGCACGAGCGGTCCGAACCGGACCATCGAGCACGAGCTGGACCTGAAGTACAACGACGGCACCTTCCGGATCCTCGGCGACGACGAGATCGACCTGCCGCTGAACAAGCCGGTCACCGTGAAGATCCAGGCCCGGCCCACCTCGGCCGGTGTGCACAGCGTCATCCTGGAGGCCGACGACGAGCGCACCGAGGGCGTCGACAAGCAGATCCTGTCGACCGTCGTCGTCGCGAACGACCTGGTCGCGCCCGGCTACGGCCTCTCGGCCGCCGGCTCGGTGCAGCGCAACAGCCACAAGTCGTACTTCGTCACCGTGCCGGAGGGCGCCAAGACCCTCGAGGTCGCCCTCGGCGGGCTGAAGGAGAAGAGCCAGACCCGGTTCATCTCCATCCACCCGTACGGCGTGGCCGTCGAGCCCACCGCGTCCAACGTGTGCTACCCGCACTACAACCCGGGCAACGGCTGCCGTGCGGACCTGCGTTCGTACGCCAACCCGACGCCGGGCGTCTGGGAGATCGAGGTCGAGGCGCGCCGCACCTCGCCCGACCTGGACAACCCGTACAAGCTGGACGTCTCGGTGCTCGGCGCCGACTTCGACCCGGCCGTGCAGACCGTCGCCGAGGCGAAGGTCGGCACCCCGGCCGCCGTCGAGTGGACCGTCACCAACAAGTTCGCCGGCATCGACGGCAGGCTGAAGGGTGGCTCGCTCGGCTCGGCCAAGGTCGAGACGCCGACCATCCAGCACCACGAGCAGCAGACGAAGACCGTCACCATCGGTGAGGGTGTGGAGCGGCTGGACGTGGCCATCGGCAACACCTCCGACAAGGCCGCCGACCTCGACCTGACCGTTCTCCTGAACGGCAAGCAGGTCGGCCAGGCGGCGGACGGCGACTCGGAGGAGGCCGTCTCGCTCGTCAAGCCGGCCGCCGGCACCTACACGATCGTGATCGACGGCTACTCGGTGCAGGCCGCGGGCGGCACGACCTACGACTACAAGGACGTGTACTTCTCGTCCGCGCTCGGCAGCGTGCAGGTCGACGCCGCGAAGACGGTGCCGCTGGCCAACGGCGCGTCCGCGAAGGTCGGCGCCGAGGTCCTGGTCGCCGGTGCCGCGCCGGAGGGCCGGCAGTTCTTCGGCGAGGTCCAGCTGCTGAACGCGCGCGGCACGGTCGCGGGCTCGGGCAGTGTCGTGATCGGCAAGGTCACACCGTAAGCACGGTGAAACCCCGCTGAGCGGGTAGGAGGGCGGGCGCCGGAACCGGCGCCCGCCCTTCGTGTGTCGTGACACACGTCCGGCAACCGTCCGCCATACGTCCCGTCCCTTGGACAATGGATTGGACAAGGCGCCCCGTGACATACGCATCATGGTCTGGCAGCACCCTGCACATACGTACGGAGGAGTCCCCGTGAAGGTCGGAATCGTCGGAGCCACCGGTCAGGTCGGCACAGTCATGCGCAGCATTCTGGCCGAGCGCGATTTCCCGGTCGACGAGCTGCGGCTCTTCGCCTCCGCCCGTTCCGCCGGCACGGTCGTCGACGGGATCACGGTCGAGGACGCCTCCACCGCCGACTACACCGGCCTGGACATCGTGCTCTTCTCGGCCGGTGGCGCCACCTCCAAGGCGCTCGCCGAGAAGGTCGCCTCCCAGGGTGCCGTCGTGATCGACAACTCCTCCGCGTGGCGCCGCGACCCCGACGTGCCGCTGGTGGTCTCCGAGGTCAACCCGCACGCGGTCAAGGACCGTCCCAAGGGGATCATCGCCAACCCGAACTGCACCACGA
The DNA here is from genome assembly GCF_014649715.1 of Streptomyces lateritius. Lineage (GTDB taxonomy): Bacteria > Actinomycetota > Actinomycetes > Streptomycetales > Streptomycetaceae > Streptomyces > Streptomyces lateritius. Next base: position 7,161 of record NZ_BMTO01000018.1, on the reverse strand, counting down.
TGGCCGCGATGCCGGTCCTCAAGCCGCTCCACCAGGAGGCCGGTCTGACCGCGCTCGTCGCCACCACCTACCAGGCCGTGTCCGGCTCCGGCGTGTCGGGCGTCGCCGAGCTGCGCACCCAGGCGTGCGCCGTGGCCGAGAAGGCGGACCAGCTGGCGTTCGACGGCGAGGCCGTCGAGTTCCCCGAGCCGGCCGTGTACAAGCGTCCGATCGCCTTCAACGTCGTCCCGCTGGCCGGCTCGATCGTCGACGACGGCTCCTTCGAGACCGACGAGGAGCAGAAGCTCCGCAACGAGTCCCGCAAGATCCTGGAGATCCCCGAGCTCAAGGTCTCCGGCACCTGCGTGCGCGTCCCGGTCTTCTCCGGCCACTCGCTCCAGGTGAACGCCCGCTTCGACCGTCCGATCAGCGTGGAGCGCGCCTACGAGCTGCTGAAGGACGCCGAGGGCGTCGAGCTCTCCGAGATCCCGACGCCGCTCCAGGCGGCCGGCAAGGACGCGTCGTACGTGGGCCGCATCCGCGTCGACGAGACGGTGGAGAACGGTCTCGCGCTGTTCCTCTCCAACGACAACCTGCGCAAGGGCGCGGCGCTGAACGCGGTGCAGATCGCCGAGCTGGTGGCGGCGGAACTCAAGGGCTGACGCCGGAGCACGCGCCGTTCGCGTCCGAGGGGCGGTCACCGGGAGGTGGCCGCCCCTCGGCGTGTGCGGCAGTGGCACAGTGCTGTCCATGACCCAGATACCGAAGGGCGCCCATCTGCCGGTGCCCGCCCAGGCCCTTCAGGTCGCCGTCGCCTGGCGGACCGGTCCCGGCGTGCCCGACGTGGACGTCTCCGCCCTGCTCCTCGACGCGCGGGGCCGGGTGCGCGGGGACGCGGACCTCGTCTTCTACAACCATCAGGAGCATCCTTCGGGGGCTTTACGGCACCTGGGCAGATCGGCGCCCGGGGCCCCGGGCGACCAGGCCGCGGACTGGCTGTGGATGGACCTCGCCCGGCTCGAGCCCGGCGTCGAGCGGGTCGTGGTCGCCGCCTCCGCGGACGGCGTGCCCTTCGGCCGGATACCGGCGCTGGACATCCGGGTCATGGACCTGACCGGCGCCCCGGTGGCGTACTTCCCGATCGAGGACACGACGACGGAGACGGCGTTCGTCTTCGGGGAGTTCTACCGGAGGGACGGCGGCTGGCGGTTCCGGGCGGTGGGGCAGGGGTACGCCTCCGGCCTGTCGGGGCTGGCGACGGACTTCGGCATCGAGGTCGAGGCCCCGCCCGCCCCGATCCCGGGTCCGGGTTACGTCCCGCCCGCGCCGCCCGCGTACGCCCCACCCGCGTATGCCGCACCCGCGTATGCCCCGCCGTCCCCCGCGCCCCGGGCCGCGACCCCCACGTACACCGCCGTCGACCCCATCTCCACCACCTTCCGGCCCTCCGTCCATCAGGGCCGTGGCAAGGAGACCGTGCACTGCGACCCGGCCATCCCGCCGGGCTGGGCCCTCCTGGAGATCGAGTCGTACCACTCGATCTCGACCACCATCGAGTCCTGCGACGCCTACGGCCGCGCCGAGGACTACCTGCTGATGGCGTACGAGGACGACGTCCGGGCCCGTACCGTCGCCCTCGTGCCCCGGGGCAGGCCGCTGACGCTGCGGGTCGAGGCGGACACCCCCTGGACGCTGCGGGTCCTGCCGCTGACCCACGCGCGCCGTTTCGACAGCCACATCGAGGGCGTGGCGCACGATCTCGTCGTCTACGACGGGCCGCCCGGGATCCTCGACTTCTCCCACCACGGCGAGTCCAACTTCACCGTCCACCAGCACACCCCGCCCGCCGAGCCGGCTTACGACGACGAGGACCAGGACCTGCTGGTCAACGAGATCGGCGAGGTGCGGGTGAGCGCTCCCGTGTCCGGGCCGGGACTGCTGCGGATCAGTGGCGACGGGCCGTGGAAATGCGTCGTGCGCCGCTGAGCCGCGCCGTGGAAGGATGAGCCAAACGTCACGAAACCGAGGAGTTGACCGGGTGCCTGGCACAAACCTGACCCGTGAAGAGGCGCGGCAGCGGGCGAAGCTGCTGACCGTGGACGCGTACGAGGTCGAACTGGACCTCTCCGGTGCGCAGGAGGGCGGCACCTACCGGTCCGTCACCACCGTCCGCTTCGATTCCGCCGAGGCCGGTGCGGAGACCTTCATCGATCTCGTCGCCCCCGCCGTGCACGAGGTCGTGCTCAACGGGCACGCGCTGGACGTGGCCGCCGTCTTCCGGGACTCACGGATCGCGCTCAAGCATCTGCAGCAGGGCCCGAACGAGCTGAGGGTCGTCGCCGACTGCGCGTACACCAACACCGGTGAGGGCCTGCACCGGTTCGTCGACCCGGTCGACGACCAGGCGTACCTGTACACGCAGTTCGAGGTGCCGGACGCCCGCCGCGTCTTCGCCTCCTTCGAGCAGCCGGACCTGAAGGCGACCTTCCAGTTCACCGTGAAGGCGCCGAGCGGCTGGACGGTGATCTCCAACTCGCCGACGCCGGAGCCCAAGGACGACGTGTGGGTCTTCGAGCCGACCCCGCGCATCTCGACGTACATCACCGCGCTGATCGTGGGCCCGTACCACTCGGTGCACTCCTCCTACGAGAGGGACGGGCAGTCCGTCCCGCTCGGCATCTACTGCCGTCCCTCGCTGGCCGAGTTCCTCGACGCGGACCACATCTTCGACGTCACGCGCCAGGGCTTCGACTGGTTCCAGGAGAAGTTCGCGTACGACTACCCCTTCGCCAAGTACGACCAGCTGTTCGTGCCGGAGTTCAACGCCGGCGCGATGGAGAACGCGGGCGCGGTCACCATCCGCGACCAGTACGTCTTCCGCTCGAAGGTGACGGACGCGGCGTACGAGCGCCGGGCCGAGACGATCCTGCACGAGCTGGCGCACATGTGGTTCGGCGACCTGGTCACCATGGAGTGGTGGAACGACCTGTGGCTGAACGAGTCGTTCGCGACGTTCACCTCGGTCGCCTGCCAGGCCTCCGTGGAGGGCACCCGCTGGCCGCACGCCTGGACCACCTTCGCCAACGCGGAGAAGACCTGGGCCTACCGTCAGGACCAGCTGCCGTCCACGCACCCGATCATGGCCGAGATCAACGATCTCGAGGACGTGCTGGTCAACTTCGACGGCATCACCTACGCCAAGGGCGCCAGTGTCCTGAAGCAGCTGGTCGCGTACGTCGGTCAGGAGCAGTTCTTCAAGGGCGTGCAGGCGTACTTCAAGGCGCACGCCTTCGGCAACACCCGCCTGTCGGACCTGCTCGGCGCGCTGGAGAAGACCTCCGGCCGTGACCTGAAGGCCTGGTCGAAGGCGTGGCTGGAGACGGCCGGCATCAACCTCCTGCGCCCGGAGATCGAGACGGACGACTCCGGCGCGATCACGTCGTTCGCCGTCAAGCAGGAGGCGCCCGCGCTGCCCGCCGGTGCCAAGGGCGAGTCGATCCTGCGTCCGCACCGGATCGCTGTCGGCTTCTACGACCTGGACGAGGCCGGCAAGCTGGTCCGTACGGAGCGGGTCGAGCTGGACGTCACCGCCACCGGACTGACCTCGGTACCGCAGCTGGTGGGCAAGGCCCGCCCGGCGGTCGTGCTGCTCAACGACGACGACCTGTCGTACGCCAAGGTCCGTCTGGACGAGGTGTCGCTGAAGAACGTCACCGAGCACCTCGGTGACTTCACCGAGTCGCTGCCGCGCGCGCTGTGCTGGTCCGCCGCCTGGGACATGACCCGCGACGGCGAGCTGGCCACCCGGGACTACCTGGAGCTGGTGCTCTCCGGCATCGGCAAGGAGTCCGACATCGGCGTGGTGCAGTCGCTGCAGGGCCAGGTGAAGGCCGCGCTCGACCTGTACGCGGCGCCGGGCTGGCGGGAGACGGGCCTGACCCGATGGACGGACGCGACGCTGGCGCACCTGCGGGCGGCCGAGCCGGGCAGCGACCACCAGCTGGCGTGGGCGCGGGCGTTCGCCGCGACCGCGCGGACGCCGCAGCAGCTGGACCTGCTGGCGGCGCTCCTGGAGGGCCGCGAGTCGATCGAGGGCCTGGCCGTCGACACCGAGCTGCGCTGGGCGTTCGTGCAGCGCCTCGCGGCGACCGGTGTCTACGACGAGCCGGAGATCGCGGGCGAGCTGGAGCGGGACCGTACGGCGGCGGGCGAGCGTCATGCCGCCACGGCGCGGGCCGCGCGTCCGACGGAGGCCGCGAAGGCGGAGGCGTGGGCGTCGGTCGTGGAGTCCGACAAGCTGACGAACGCCGTGCAGGCGGCGGTGATCGGCGGCTTCGTCCAGACCGATCAGCGTGAGCTGCTGGCTCCGTACACGGAGAAGTACTTCGCGTCGATCAAGGGCATCGCGGAGACCCGCAGCCACGAGATCCTCCAGCAGATCGTGGTCGGGCTCTACCCGACGATCCAGGTCTCGCAGGAGACCCTGGACGCCACGGACGCCTGGATCGCTCAGCACGACCCGGCGCCGGCGCTGCGGCGGATGGTGACCGAGTGCCGCGCGGGCGTGGAGCGCGCCCGGAAGGCCCGGGCGGCGGACGCGGCCGTCTGACCGGCACACGCATCGGCGTTTGAACGCCTGAACGACGAAGGGGCACCCTCCCCCGTGGGAGTGCCCCTTCGTCGTGCTCGAGGTCCGCCCGGCGGACGGTCGTCGGTGCGCGACCGCTCCGCCGGGCGGAAGCTGTGCGTCGGGCGGGTCAGCCGCCGAGCGCCTGGTAGCGGGCGCGCAGGTCGGCAGCGCCCTGCTCCGTCAGCGTGCCGTGCAGCCGCATCCGGGCGACGCCGCCGTCGGGGAAGGCGTCGAGGCGGACATGGGTGACGACGGCCTGGGCGGGGAGCTTGAAGCGGTGCAGGGTGTCGGGCTGGAGCCTGGTCCGCGGGATGATCTCGAACCATTCGCCCGCCTCGCCGTTGCGGCCCTGGAGGGCGATCCAGCCGGCCGAGTTGCCCTTGAGGTAGGCGGTGTCGATCTCGACGGCGCGTACGGCGCCCTGGGCGGCGAGCCGGAAGCGGACCCAGTCGTTGGTGCCGCGGACCCGTCGGCGGCGGTTCTCCCAGCCGTCGTCCATCTTGCGGGAGGTGCCGGGCAGGATGATCTGGGTCGGCGAGGAGTAGAACTTGTCCGACGCGTCCTCGTACACCCCTCCGTTGAGTACGGAGATCAGGTCGAGGGTGCCGAGCAGCTCCAGCCACTCGGGGTCGGGCACGACCTCGCCGTGGACGCGGAGGCGGGCGATCCCGCCGTCGGGGTGCTGGCAGAGCCGGATGTGGGTCCAGCGGCGCTCGGAGGTTGTCCCGAAGCCGTTGGCGGCATGGCCGCGGACGGGCGTGGGCGGGACGAGCTCCTCCCACTTCACGTCGTCGGCGAGCAGCTGCTCGGGGCTGGGCGATCCCTCGAAGGCGGCGGCCTGGACGGAGACCCGCTGCGGGTAGTTGCCGCGGAAGTGGGCGGTGTCCACGACGATCCCGCGGATGACGCCGGGGGCGCCGAGGCGGACGATCGCCCAGTCGTGGTCCTCGGCGGCGGGGAAGACGTTCTCGGCGTCGGCGCCGCGGCGACGGCGGGTCTCCCAGCCGTCCATGATCTTGCCCTTGTGACCGAAGTGCTCCGGGTCGAAGACGGCACGCTCGCGGACGAGGAGGTTCTCGCGCTCGGCGAAGAACTCGTCGTTGGCGGCGACGACGCCGGCGCCGAGGCGGCGGTCGGCGAGGTCGACCAGCTCGGTGAAGGGGAAGTCACCGGTGCGGTAGTCGGCGTACGGGTCGCCACCGCCGTACGGGGCGGCGTCGTTGGCGTGCGGGTCCTGGTTCTCCTGGAAGCTGCTCATGCCCCGACCTTGCCCGCTGCCAGCCCTGCGGTCCATCGAATGTTTTCGATGTATCCCTTCAGTTCTACTGAATGGTCTAGTGCGCTACCGAACGGTCTCACGCCCTGCGGCGGCCTGACGGAGCGCCCCGAGCACGCGGGCCACGGCGGGCCCCTCCTCCGCGCCGCGCCGGACCGCCGCGACGACGTGGCGGCGGGGCTGGTCGGCGGAGAGGACCCGCATGACGACGCCCGTGCGGCGTTCGGCTGAGGCCATCCTGGGCACCAGGGCGACGCCCATCCCGGCCTCGACCATGGCGAGGATCGCGGTCCAGCCGGAGGCGCTGTGGGCCTGCTCGGGCACGAAGCCGGCGGCCTCGCAGGCGGCGGTGGTGATCTCGGACCAGGGGCCGGAGCCGCCGAAGATCCAGGGCTCGGCGGAGAGGTCGGCGAGCCGCAGTCCGGGCGCTTCGGCGAGCGGGTGCCCGGTGGGCAGGGCCACGTCGAGCGGGTCGGCGAGCAGGGGGACGCGGCTGAACTTGGGGTCGCGTACGGAAGGGGCGTGGGCGGCGAGCGAGAGCGCCAGGTCGACCTCGCCGGCGGCGAGCAGTTCGTACGCCTTGGCGGCCTCGGCCTCGCGGACGCGGACGTCGAGCCCGGGGTGGGCGGTGCGCAGCTGATGCACGGCGGGGACGACGAGGGCGGGTACGGCGGTCGAGAAGGCCGCCACGCGCACCTGGCCCGCCTCGCCCCGGAGGTATCCGTCGAGTTCGGCGTCGGCGCGTTCCAACTGGGCGAACACCACCTCGGCGTGGCGCAGCACGAGGTGTGCGGCGTCGGTGAGCCGGACCCTGCGGCCCTGCGCCTCCAGGAGCTGGACGCCGAGCTGTTTGGCGAGGTTGGTGAGCTGCTGGGAGACGGCCGAGGGGGTCATGAGCAGGGCCTCCGCGGTCGCGGTGACGGTGCCGCGGTCACGGAGGGTGCGGAGGATCTGGAGCTTCTTGATGTCCCACTCGGTCATGGGGCGCAACCTACCGGGGCGGTCACCTGCCGCGCGCCGAGGCGAGGGCCACCCCGCCGAGGACGAGGACCATGCAGGCGCCGCCGAGGAGTCCGGGCCGCCCGCCGAGGAGGGCGAAGGAGAGCAGGGCGACGCAGGCCGGCTGGAGGTGGTGGACGGCTCCGGCGCGGGCGGCGCCGATCAGGGTGATGGCCTAGTGACCTGAGTCGGAGATTCGTCGTTGGTTCGGTATGAGTCGTCCGGGTCCGAAGATTCCGCCGTTGTCGGTGACCGGTGCCCAGCGGGCTGTGCTTGA
>NZ_BMTO01000017.1:181382-201335 GCF_014649715.1 Streptomyces lateritius | reverse complement strand
AGCGCGGCGAGCAGCGGCGCGGGCATGTCGAGATCGGCGAACGCCTCGACGGCGGGCAACGCGGGGGTGATCGTCCTGGGGAGCGCGAACTCACCCTGCACGGCAGCAGGCCTGCGACCGTAACCGCCGGAGCGGTCGTGGCCGCCGGAACGGGCCGGTCCGCCGGAACGGGCCGGTCCGCCGGAACGGCGCGGTGCCGGCGAGCCGAAGCGGCCACCGCCCTTGCCGGCGGCGGCACTGCCCGTGCGGGTGCGGGCGGAGCGGTCGTTCGTGCGTGTGCGGTTCATGCGGAACCTTCCTCGATGCGGCTCATATCAAGGAATTCCCGCAGCGATGAACGGCATGGAGAATTACAAGTATGGACCGATGGCAATAGAAAGCACATCTGGCCGGCGGAAATCCACGCGGGCGCAGGTGCTGAAATGGTGACGCGCTGGGAAATGGAATCCGGGCGTCGACTGCGGCGTAGCTCATCAGGATCGCCGGCATCCCTGAAAGGGGAGCCGCGTGTGATGAGACCGCGGATTCCTCCGCGTCGCCCCGCATGGTGAACCGCTGCGGGAAACGCGTGCAGCTGGGGCCCGCACCCCGAAGGATGCGGGCCCCAGCTACAAGTGTGCGTCAGCGTCAGGCCGGAACGATGTTCTCGGCCGTCGGGCCCTTCTGGCCCTGCGCGATGTCGAAGTTCACCTTCTGGCCTTCGAGCAGCTCACGGAAGCCCTGGGCGGCGATGTTCGAGTAGTGGGCGAACACGTCAGCGCCGCCACCGTCCTGCTCGATGAAGCCGAAGCCCTTTTCCGCGTTGAACCACTTCACGGTACCAGCAGCCATGTCATATCTCCTTTGGGGCAGTACATCGGCATCCGCACTGCGCGGATGCCGTGTCGCCGCGATGATTACCCCGCCCGGAAAATGACCGGAAATACAGAAGTGCTCCCACCGGCAGGAGCCGAGTGAGGGCACTTGAAGTTTTTGGGAACCACAACTGCAACTGAGATCGACAGTAGCACGCTGGAACGGCCTGCGCGCGTTGAAGGATTCCACTCCGCTCATCCCGACAAAAACCCTTGCTGCACGGTTCGCCAAATCCTCATCTCGCGGGCAGAGATATTGATTCACTCGGAGTGCAGCGTTTTCAGGGAACAGGAGCTGTCCAGCGGCTCATGACGGCGTCGTGGGCCAGGATCCCGTAGTACCTCCGCTCCCCCGCGGACGCATCCGTACGCCCACCACCTGACACCGAGACGCCGGCGTGGCCGGGCCGGCTCACGCCAGTCGGCTCAGCGCCGCCGACACCAGCGTCAAGACACTCGGGCATTTCCGCATCGCCACCATGTCCGCGGTCCTGGCCGTCTACGCCCGCCTCGCCCAAATGCCGCTCGATGCGGACATCACCTCGCTGCGCTTCGCGATCGTCGGCGCGTCCCCTCTGCCGCCGGCGGTACGTGCGGCGTTCGAGCACCACACCGGCGTCCCCCTCTGCCAGGGGTGCGGACTCACCGAGGCCACCTAGCGGCAGCGCTCAGAGCTTCCTGCACGAACACCAGCGCCCGGAGGCCGCGGGCCAGCGCATGCCCTACCAGCAGGTGAAGACGGTACGGATCGACAGCGACGGCCACTGGCACGACCTCCCGCCGGGGGAACCCGGCATTCTCGCCATCAGCGGCCCCACCGTCTTCCCCGGCTACGTCGTCGGTCACGACGACACCGGACCGCGTATGGACACCCTCGGCAGCGTGCGCGACGGCTGGCTCAACACCGGCGACCTCGCACGCGTGGATCCCGACGGATTCATCCACCTGCTCGGCCGCGCGAAGGACCTGATCATCTGCGGCGGCCACAACATAGACCCGGCCGTCATCGAGGACGTCCTCCTCGCCCACCCGGCCGTCACCGGCGCAAGCGCCGCCGGAGGCCCCGACCCGCACTCCGGCGAGGTCCCCGTCGCCTACGTCATCCTCCAGGCCCGGCGCGACCGGCACCGGACCTGACGAGCTGATCGCCTTCGCCGCACCAGGGTGACCATGTGGCGGAGTTCGTCGAGGGTGTTCACGCTCAGGAAGCGGATGGTGCGAGCGGCCTCGCGGGCATCGGAATCCTTGGCGGCGACCTGTAGCGCTCCGGCCCGCACGGCGATGAGGCTGACCTGGTGGGACACGAAGTTCCTCGACTCGAACTCCCCCTCGGTGCGGGCAGCGTCGAAGCCGCATCAGCGGTGGCTGCCGGAGGCGTACCACGGGGTGAAACCACGTGACCTTGAAGGGCGGGACGTGGAAGGGCGGCACCTCGCACAAAATGCGGCCGGTCGGCGTGTACGGAGGCCAGGAGGCCGGCACCGGGCGGGACGCCTCGCTGGTTGAACCCGTCGCACTCCCCCCGCCCACGCTCGCCCCGCAACAGTTACCGAAGCGTAACTTCCTCGGGTGCCACCGACTTCAACTAGCGGTGCTAGTTTTCGCGCACCCCGCAACGAAGCAGTCCGAGGGAGCGAACTGTGAGCCGCTACGGAATTCGTCCGCATTCCACGTTCAACCGCCTGACCGCCACCGCGATCGCCACTGCGGCCTGCGTCTGGTTCGGTGCGCCGTCGGCCGACGCCGTCACCGCGGCCGACACCCCACCTGTCGTGTCCCGGGGAGTCACCATCCCGGCCTTCTACACCCCGCCCGCCCAACTGCCCACCGCCAACGGCGTCGTGATCAGGCAAGAACCCCTCCCCCTGGGAATCTCGCTGCCCGGCCTCGACGGCCGCCGTCTGCCGGGCAAAGCCACCCGCCTGATGTACAAGTCCACCGACTCCAACGGCCGGGCCGTCGCGGTGACCGGCGCCTACATCGAGCCGTCGGCGGAGTGGAAGGGCGACGGACCCCGCCCCCTGGTGGCGGTGGCCTCAGGGACCATGGGCCAGGGTGACCAGTGCGCGCCCTCGTTCGCCCTGCAACACCCGCTCACCGTCAGCGGAGAAACCCTGTCCATCGGCTACGACAACCTGGCGATCTACCGCCTCCTCGCCACCGGAGCGGCCGTCGTCGTCACCGACTACGTCGGTCTGGGCGCCACGGACCGGCTGCACACCTACGTCAACCGCCTGGACGAGGCGCACGCGGTGCTGGACGCCGTCCGTGCGGCGCGCGCTCTCCCCGGCACATCCATCACCCCCGGCTCGCGCGTCGGCCTGTACGGCTACAGCGAGGGCGGCGGCGCCACCGCGTCGGCGGCCGAACTCCAGCCCGCCTACGCGCCCGACGTCCAACTGGCCGGCACCTACGCCGGCGCCCCGCCCGCCAACCTGACCTCCGTCATGAAGGGGATCGACGGGAGTGCTCTGGTCAGTGCCCTGGGCTGGTCGATCAACGGCTTCACCCAGGCCTACCCCGAGCTGCGCAGCGTCCTCGAGGCGAACCTCAACGACGCTGGGCGCGAGGCCCTCGCCGACACGTCGACCATGTGCGTCGGGGACGCGATCCTCAGCTACGGCTTCACCCGGAGCACGGCATGGACGGCCAGCGGAAAGTCCATCGCCGACGTCATCGCCGCCGAGCCCCGCGCCCAGGCCGTCCTCGACGACCAGCGCATCGGAACGCTCAAGCCGGCCGGTCCGGTCCGCGTGGCCACCGGCATCCACGACGACGTCGTTCCGCACGGCCAGGCCCGCCAACTGGCCGTGGACTGGTGCCGCAACGGCGGCAACGTCACCTACGAGGCCATCAACCTGCCCAACCTCGGTGACAGGATCCTCACCAACCACCTCGCTCCCCTCATCACCGACCAAGGAGAGGCAATCTCCTGGCTCACCGACCGCCTGGAGGGCAAAGCAACCACGTCCAACTGCTGGGCGCTCCCCTTCCAGCGCTGACCCATCCGGCATCCGCCCACTCGGCCTCCGGGCGGGCGGATGCCGCAGCGCGCGGAAGATTCAGTCGGCAGCCAGGCCTGTGTGAACCGTTGACGTGCGAGCGCTCCGCTTCTACGGTCTCGTCCGATGACACGATCACCGTTCGATATATCGGACCACTTCGGAGACAGTCCTCCACCATCGAAGGAGACCGCAGTGAGCCGCACCCCAGCAGCGTCCTCAGTCTCACCTCCGGACGCGCCCTCACCGGCTTCCGGCGCAGAGCCCTCGTCGCACTGCCCGCCGCTGCCCTGCTCGCCCGCGTTCCGGGAACAGGTCGGGTTATCGGCCTGGCGACCTCCACCACGGGTGAGCCGGGCTCCTGGGCCGGCCGCGGGTCCGTCTACAGCTCGACCACGTCCGGCGACGACAACGCCATCAGCCCGAACCCCTGCGTCTCGTACGACACTTGCCGCGCGGGGCACCAGCTCCACCTACAGGTCAAGGAGGGCCGCTCCTCCAAGGTCACCGGCCCGTACGTCGACAAGAACGGCGTCGCTCGTCCACCCCTACTACGACGCCCAGGACAACGGCACCCCCGAACTTGGCGTCAACCTCTTGAACTGGAGATCCGGATGGCCCGTCGCCTACTGACCCTGCTCGCGGCCCTCCTCCTGGGCATCGGCGTGGCACAGTCCGCGCCCGCCGCCGAGGGCCGCCCGTACACGAACCCGGTCAAGACCCAGAAGGGCGCCGACCCCTGGATCTCCTACCACCAGGGCAACTACTACCTGGTGACGACGAGTTGGACCCACGTCATCACCATGCGCAAGTCACCCACCCTGGCCGGGCTCGCCACCGCGCCAAGCGTGCAGGTGTGGGACGGCAAGGCGGACAATGCCTCGCGCTGTTGCAACATCTGGGCCCCGGAACTGTACTTCTCCGGCGGCCGCTGGTACCTCTACTACACGGCGGGAGAGGACAGCACCGAGTTCGGCTCGCAGCGCCTGCACGTGCTGGAGAGCAGCGGGTCCGACCCGCAGGGCCCCTACCACCACAAGAACCGCCTGCAGCACTCCTCGCAGAGCGGCTGGCTCATCGACGGCAGCGTCATGACCGTCGGCGGCAAGCTGTACCTCCTGGCCAGCGCCTGGCAGGGCACCAACCAGAACGTGCTGATCGCCCCCATGTCCAACCCGTACACGGTCAGCGGCGCGTTCACCACCATCTCCTCCCCCACCCACGCCTGGGAGAAGGTGGGCTCGAACGTCAACGAAGGCCCGGAGGTGCTCCAGCGTGGCGGCAGAACCTTCGTGATCTTCTCGGCGAGCGGCTGCATGACCCCCGACTACAAGCTGGGCCAGCTCGAACTCACCGGCCCGAACCCGCTCGCCGCGTCCTCCTGGACCAAGAAGTCCACGCCCGTCTTCCAGCGCGACGATGCGGCCGGAGTGTACGGCCCCGGCCACAACGGCTTCTTCAAGTCACCGGACGGCACCGAGGACTGGATCGTCTACCACGCCAACGACGCCGCGTCCGACGGCTGCGACAACGGCCGTACGACGCGGGCGCAGAAGTTCACCTGGAACGCCGACGGCACCCCGAGATTCGGGAAGCCGGTCGCTCTCGGCACCACCCTGCCCGGCCCCTCGGGCGAGAGCGCGGCCACCCCGACGGCGTACACCCTCACCAACCGCAGCAGCGGCAAATGCCTTGAAGTGGCGGACGGTTCGACCGTCGACGGCGCCAGAGTCCAGCAATGGAGCTGCGACGGCGGCGGCAACCAGAAGTGGCGGATCGAGGACCGGGCCGACGACACCAGCCGCCTGGTGAACGTGGCGAGCGGCAAGGTCCTCGACACCGCCGACTGCTCCGCGGCCGACGGCGCGGCTCTGCGTCAGTGGTCGTGGCTCAACAACACCTGCCAGAAGTTCCGCCTCGTCACCACTGACGCAGGCTGGGTCCGCCTGACCAATCAGGCCACCGGCAAAGTCGCCGACGTCACCGACTGCTCGGCAGCGGACGGAGCCCACGTACGCCAGTGGTCCTGGCTCGGCAATGGCTGCCAGCAGTGGCAGCTCAAGCCGGCCTGACCCACGAACCCCGCACCGCCACGTCCACACCCTTCCTGCCAGGAGCACCCGATGGGCCGCAACTCGGACAGGACCGACGGCTCAGATCGTGCTTCCCTTCGTCCTGGACCGTACGGACAAGGCCACCAGCACGGCCACAGCCCCGCGGTGGCCAGGGGGGCCGGCAGCGTGAACCCGATCCCGGTGTCAGGAGGCTCCTCGGCACCGGGTACGGCGTCCCTCTCCGTGGTCAGGGTGGTCATGCGGGCGAACCTCTTCAGGCTCGTGTCCACTCAGCGTGCGCCCCGTTCGGGACGGCTTCCGCCGTTCCTGGCGGCTTCTTTGCGCCCGGGTGCCCTCTCTCCACACGTCCCTGACGCAGGCCGGCGGCGCAGAAGCACCCGATCGGCACCGGGCAACGCGTCGGCGAGAGCAGGGGAGGGTGCTCGAACAGCCCCTCACGTCAGGAGGCTGCGCCAGCGGTCGGCCGATTCCTTCATGTCCTCGACGACCCGCTCCAGGAACGTACCTGCCCTGAGAAGCCGCTGCCCCACCGGCGAGTCGGGGCCGAGCGTCTCGGCCGTCGCCATCGCGGCCTGCGCCGATTCCAGTGTCTGCCGCGCGCTGATCGCGATCGAGTGGTACCAGGCTTCGTCGTCGACGACGTAGATGTCGCGCCGCCGATGCGGATCGCGCTCGCGCCGGACATATCCGTGCCGGACCAGGGAGTTCACCGCCACGGAGACGGAGGCCGGGCTGACCTTCAGCCTGCGGACCAGCTCGGCCGCGGTGCGCCTGCCGTCTTCGGACAGCAACAGGTCGACGTGCACCCGCGCCATCGTCCTCGGCATCCCCGACCTGACCGCCAGCTCGATGATTTCGCCCTCCGCCGTGCCGCGCGACGGCCGGTCCGCGTGGGGGCGCACCGGTGTGCCGCGCCGCGCCCGCTCGACCGTCGCCTGGTGCGCCTGCTGGGGCCGGTAGTCGCCGGGGCCGCCGTTGCGTGAGACCTCCCGGCTGATCGTCGAGGTCGGACGTTCGAGCCGCCTGGCGATCTCGGCGTACGAGAGGCCGTCGGCGAGTCCGGCCGCGATGCGCTGGCGCTCCTGCTGGGTCAACCGTCCTCCTGGCATGCCGCCAGTATTGCCTTCGCCATCAGCCATTGCAACGTATCGTTGCATTCGGCGACACGCCATTGCATCAATTTCCCGCCACTGACCTGCATTTACACCACTCGTCGATTGACGACCCTTATGAACGCAACGTAGCGTTCAAGCAAGAGCAAACACGTCATGTCGCGAGATGAGGAATGGCGATGAGCGAGTCCGTCCACACCGTCACGACGCTGCCGACAGAGCGTCCGAGCGGCTGCCCCTTCGACCCCCCGGCAGAACTGCTCGACGCCCGCCGACACGGCCCCATCAGCCGCTACACCCATCCCGGCGGGAAACCCGGCTGGCTGATCACCGGATACGACATGGTGCGATCGGTCCTGGCCGACCCCCGGTTCAGCTCGCGCAAGGAGCTCATGAACGTCGTCGACTTCGAGCTTCCGCCGGCGCCACCCGGCGAGTTCCTCCTCATGGACGAGCCGGAGCACAGCCGCTACCGGAAGCCCCTGGTGGGCAAGTTCACCGTGCGGCGGATGCGCCTGCTCACCGAGCGGATCGAGCAGATCACCGCCGAACGCCTGGACGCCATGGAGAAGGCCGGTCCGCCGACCGACCTGGTGACCGCGTTCGCCAAGCCCATCCCCACCATCGTGATCTGCGAGATCCTGGGCGTGCCCTACGAGGACCGGGCGTCCTTCCAGGAGCAGATCGACGCGTTCATGGGCGGTGAGGTCAGCGACGAGGAGCTGATCGCGGCCTACACCGCGACCCAGGAATACCTCGCGCAGCTCGTGGCCGCCAAGCGCGCCGCCCCCACCGACGACATCCTCAGCGAACTCACCGACAGCGACCTGACCGACGAGGAACTGAAGGGAATCAGCCTCATCCTCCTCGCGGCCGGCTTCGACACCACCGCGAACATGCTGTCCCTCGGCACCTTCGCCCTGCTGCGGCACCCGGAACAGCTCGCCGCGCTGCGCGCCGACCCCGCACTCACCGACGGGGCCGTGGAGGAACTGCTGCGATACCTGAGCGTCGCCAAGACGTTTCACAGGACGGCGCTGGAAGACGTCGAGCTGGGCGGCCAGACCATCAAGGCCGGCACGACCGTGGTCCTCTCGTACAACACCGCCAACCGCGACCCCGATCGCTTCTCCGACCCCCATACGCTGGACCTTCGCAGGCAGGCCGCCGGGCACCTGGCCTTTAGCCACGGCATCCACCAGTGCCTGGGGCAGCAGCTGGCCCGCGTCGAAATGCGGGTCGCGTTCCGCGCGTTGGTCGACCGCTTCCCCACGCTGCGCCTGGCCGTACCGGCCGATGAGGTCGGCCTGCGCCCGGAGACCGCGGACATCTTCGGGGTGAAGAGCCTCCCGGTCACCTGGGACACGAAATGAGCGCGCCGCACCTGAGCGTCGACCGCGAGCGCTGCATCGGCGCCGGGATGTGCGCCATGACCGCCCCCGACGTCTTCGACCAGGACCCCGACGACGGCCTCGTACTCCTGCTCGACGCCGACCCGTCCCCCGCCCAACGCCCAGCCGCACACATGGCCGCCGGCCTCTGCCCCGCCGGGGCGATCACCCTCCGCGAGCCGGAACCCGGCGACTGCCGGTAGCCCTCAGAGCCGACGCCCGCCTGGGCGGCGTCTCGGCGTCTGCCGTCCGGCTGTCACACACCTGCGGCGGGACGGCGTCCACAGGGCGACCTTCCGAGCTCGAACTGAGCCAGCAGGCCCCTCGCCTGCGCGATGGGCTCGCAGTGGTCGGTGCCGATCCGCAGTGACCTGCGAAGGGCGATGGAGGCCCGGTGGTGATGTCGTCTCGGGACCAGAACGATGTTGCCCCGGCCGGAGCAACATCGTATCCGGGGTTTGGAGATCGTCACCAACGACAAGGAAGCGCGGCGTACTGGCAGACGCTCATGGCCCTCCAGCAGCTTCCCGGTACCGCCCGGTACGTGCAGTGACCCGCCCAGGAAGGACGCATCCCATGACACACGATGACGACGACCGGACCACGTTCTTGTGGGCACCGGCGACGGCACCGAGTACGACGGCACCGAGTACGACGGCACCGCCACCGTCCACGGGCGGGACTGCGTGATGCTGGCTGACACCACAGCGGGCGAGGCGGCCCTCTTCCTTCCTGGCTGCGCGAACCTACCTGCCCGCCCCCGACCTCGTCCGCTTCAGCAGCGAGCCGGCCGTGGAACGGGGCATCGAGACGGACTGGCGCCTCCCCGTCAACGACGACGCGGCACAAGTGGCCGACGAACTCCGCCACCACCTCTCCCTGGTGCGGTCACCCGCCGACAGTGTCAGCACAAGTCGCCTCCGGCAAAGGCAGAGCGGCCTGCATTGCATCCGCCGGCCGCCTCCACGTCACACAGGCGACAGTCCCCCTGATTGGCCGCCGGTCAGTAGTCGAATGCGTCGAGGTGCCGGCGCAGCAGGTCACCGATGTCTTCGCGGCCCCCTTCGACTGGCAGCGGCGAGGGGGTGTCCTCGCCGTTCGCCATGGCAAGGCTGCTGGCGAAGCGCACGAGGTTGGGCGCCGGAGCGAAGGAGTCGCGCAGCCAGACAGCGAAGGCTCCGGCTTCGTCCGCCGTCACATCGGTGAGGGTGATGTAGGCGTAGTCGGGCTCGATGATGGCCGCGGTGCCGTCCAGCCACACGTCCGGCGACAGCTCGATCTCGAAGTCCAGCACGGTCATCTCGTGGACGCCGGACCGCCGGTGCCCGATGGTGGGGTCGGGGAACGCCTCGCGCAGCGCCCGCTCCAGGGAGTCCAGCGTGGCGTGCCAGGCTCCGCTGTCCCCCTCGGGGGGATAGAAGGCGAAGTTCGTCCGGATGTTTCGTTCCGTGGCCATGGTCTTCCTTGTTCTCAGGGGACGTACCGCGTCGAGCCGGGCGTGCCCGTCATCGCCATCATGGACTGCCAGTGGACGGCGTTGTCCCTGCCGTTCGTCACGATCTCCATGCCCCTGATCTCACTGTTGGCGGGGTTGGCCATGGCCTGCTTGTACCGGACGAGTTCCCTCTCGTCACCCGCGTACATGGAGTCGACGACCGGGTCCCATGAGATCTTCCCCTGATTGTTGATCTTGACCGGCTTCGCCAGTGTCTCCTCGACCCGGTCCAGTGTGCGGAAGCTCGCGGGCGTTACGAATCAGCCCCTTGCTCGTCTCGCCAAGGACGTAGGAGCTGAAGCCCATCTTGTCGAGTGTTGCGGAGGCTGCCGAGACGTACACCTTGGCGAAGGCTCGTCCGGCTTCGTCGTCCCCTGCCATCCCGTGTTGCCGCGCCAGTTCGTGGCCGACGGCGATAGCCGTGTCACGCGCTCCCCGCATCGTGTCGAGAAGCCCCATGGAGCCGCGGATCATTCCCTCCGCGATGAACTTGACGTCCGGAGCAAGACCGACCACCGTCGCACCCCCTTGCAGACGTGAATCATCAACCTATCTCAGGCGGATCGCCGCTGTCCGGGCCATGCCATCCGCTCGGCTGATTGCTATTGGCGCTCAGGCGGAATCCGAACAGTGGCACCCCGTCAGGGTCGACGTCGTCGGGGTGGGCCGGCCTTCCAGAAGGAAGCTGAAGAAGGCTCGCAGGGCTTCGTTGCCCAGGTCCGAGGAGTGGAAGGGCAGCGCGTATGGCTCCTCGTCCCACTTCGAGTCGAACTCCACGGGATGGTCCCCCACCCAGTTGGAACGGGGCGCTGATGTTATTCACGGTGCCGCCGTCCGGGGAGAGACTCAGCGAGCGGATCAGACGGCCGGCTTCCCAGACCGCGAAGGCGAGCTGGTCCGAGACACTGCGCATCGCGTGCAGGATCACGCGGCGTCCTGCTGCCGCTTCCAGGAGCCTGCGCCGGCAGCTCCGACGGACGGCCGAGCCACGCTTGCGCGCGAAGCTCAGTGACTGAAGGCCGGACCCAAGCCACTGGCCTTCTCGCCCGCAGCTCACGGAGGCGAACCAACGGTGACAGCAAAGAACGCCGCCCACGCTGACATCCAGTTCACTACCGCGTCGGTGACCGGGCCGGGCTCGGCAGACGCGACCGACTCGATTCAGGCGAACTCGGCCTGGTGGGCATCACCGTCGACAGCGCCGCGAGCGCGGCCGAACTGCTGCGCGGCGACCGGGCACCCGGCCTCACCGTACTCACCACCGAGGAAGTTCTCGTAGGCGCTGACACCAACGAGATCCAAGTCGGTGTCGACGGAGAAGCCCTCACCCTGCCGGCCCCGGTGCACTGCTCGATCCGACCCACAGCGTTGCGAGTCCGCGTACCCCAGGACAGGCCGGGCGTTCCCCGCCCCAGGCCCCGACTCGACTGGCGCCGGCTGGGCCGCCTGGCGCTTCCCGGCAACAGCACCAGGCCGGCATCGGCCCCTGGCCACGAGCGTCCCGAGTGACGACCCCCCTCACGCTGTCGATGCCTGTCAGGCCCAAGTCGAGGACCATCTCATGGAACGCGAGTTGGCCGTCGAGGGTGCCACTCACGGGGGCCTCCTCCTCTGACCCGAGCCAACCGCGGTCCGGGAGATGGACACCGGCCAGCCCCCTATCGCATGCACGATCGCTCTGTGGTCGCACGCCACACGCGTACCGCATGCGCAAGCGTCGGGAGCCAGCCCCATGTCAGGCCCAGCATGAGCTGGGGTGGGCTTCCGGCATTCAGCAGACGAGCAACCCGACGTCCTGACGCCCCATCAGGGCGAGCGTCAAATGAGCGTCGAGATAATGTCGCCCTCACCCCTCCGAACCCGGGGCAACCTGCTCGCGACGCCCCCATAGCCCCGGGAAACCGCAGGTCAGCGGCACCACCCGAACCCTCTCCGGTTCACGTGGTGCGCCCACGAAAACAGGTCGGCCCGAGGGGCCAGAATCGACAGGGACGGAAGAAACAGCAGGTCAGGCGCCCTTCGCCACAGGCTCAAGAATCGCTACACACTCCACGTGCGACGTCATCGGAAAGATGTCACTGGCAATGAAGAGGCGCCAAAGCACAGGTCAGAGAGGGTTTTCCTGCCGCAGGAACGGCCTGCGAGGCGGCCGGAGCGTCAAACGAGCGTCAGGGCCAGGCACGCTCCTCTGTCTCCTTCTCGGTGTTCGGTGGTGTTCGTTTCTGCGTTCGTGGTTTGCGAGGCGCCTTCGGCGTCAGCAGCGTACAGATACAACGGTGATGTTGTCCCCGCCACCGGCGTTCATCGCGGCTGCCCAGAGTGCCTTCACGGCCCGGACGTCGTCGTCGGCGTTGTCCGCGAGGAGCGACTCCATCTCGGCTGCGTGCACCAGGTCGGAAGGCCGTCACTGCACAAGAGCCAGCGGGTTCCCGGAAGATAGACATCGGTTCCGGAATGTGGATGGACGGGTTCGAAGCGGTCCGCTCCGCCCAGGGTCTGGAGGACGATGTTTGTGGCCGTGACTGGCTCGCCGCAGTCCTCCCAGGGCGTACTGGGTGAGTCGTCCACGGAGACCTGGCCCAGGTAGCCTCCGTCCTCGCGGTACAGCCGGGAGTCCCCCACGTTGAACCAGGTGATCTCATGCGGTGTCACCAAGAGGCCGACTGCGGTCGTGCCCGCTCCCGTATGTGCGGGATGAGCACGGGCCAGTTCGTACAACTCTTCGTTAATGTCCAGGAGCACCTGCATGACGCCGGGAGACAGCAGTGCGTAAGCGCCGGTCTCTGGGCGCGCGTACGGACCGCAATACGTGGGTGCGGATCGAGCGTCGCGGACTCGATCGGAGCCGTTACACACTGAGCCTT
This sequence comes from Streptomyces lateritius, assembly GCF_014649715.1. Taxonomy (GTDB): domain Bacteria; phylum Actinomycetota; class Actinomycetes; order Streptomycetales; family Streptomycetaceae; genus Streptomyces; species Streptomyces lateritius. The sequence goes on along the minus strand of NZ_BMTO01000017.1, from coordinate 188,542 downwards.
TTCAGAATTGGGCTTCGGTCCTGCGGCGCAGTGCGCGCTGACCTGCGTACACCAGGCAGGAGCGTCACCCGATCAATGAGCTAGCTGAAAAGGCTCACTGCTGCTCGGGCCCGGTAGCGCCGGCGGCGGTCCACGTCGATGCCGACGTGGACCGCACGGCCGGGCCTCCTTCCCGAGCTCATGCATGTCCGACGATGGAAGTCGTCAGGCTGCGCACGGAGGGGCCCGGCCCTCATGGGGTCGGGTCAGCGGACGCCGGCCGTCTGCCGGCGGCGCACGTACACCCCCGCACCGCCGATCGCCGCCAGGGCTGCGGCCGCGCTGACGGAGATCGGCTGCCAGGACCCCTCGGCCGCCGGTGTCGCGGACGCGGCGGGGACCTGTTCCGGCTGTTCTTCCACGAGGCCGCCGTATCCGCCGGCCAGGCCCTTACGGTCGTACGCCGAGCCGGGCATCTTGTCGCCGTAGCGGGCGGTGACCAGCTTCTGGTAGGCGGCGAGGGTAACGCCGCGCTTTCCGCCGAGGCCGCTGGTCGCCTCCTTGTTGAGCGGCTCGACCCTGCCGTCGGCGGTGAGCCGGTACCAGGCGTTGATCTGCGGCTCGGTGAAGGTACGGGCCTTTGCGGTGCCGCGCTCGGCGAAGCCGACCTCGGCGTCCCCGTCTCGGATGCCGGCCAGCTGCCAGCCCTCGGCACCGACGTTCCGCGGGCCGCTTCCCGTCGTGGCGGCGTTCCCCTTGGGCGCGAGCAGTACGGCGGCGTTCTTGCCGTCGGATGCGGTCACCCGGGAGGCCAGGTAGGAGAGCCGGAGCGCAGTCTGCGGGGTCGCCTGGGTCTTGCCGGTCACGAACTCTGGGCTGAGCTCGAACATCGGCACCGGGTCCTTGAGATCGAACCCGGGCGGCGCGGCGTCCGCGGCGGGTGCGTTCCCGGGGGTGCCGACGGCGCCGCCGTCCGCGGCGGGGGCACTGCGGGGCTGTCGGGCCGAGACCAGGAAGCGGGAGACAGTGTCGCGGAGTTGGTCGCTGCGGATGGCCTGCTGGGCGGACTGGTAGCCCGCGATGCCGTCGCCCTCCGCGGCCTGTGCGGGAACGATTCCGCACAGGACGGCGGCGAGTCCGGTCGTGGCGAGGACGGCGGCCCGGAGTGTCGCGTGCCTGGCGTGTCGCGTGGTCTGCATGGTCGGTCTGCTCCTCAGCCCTGGATGCCGATGCGGGAGTGGGTCCACTGGAACGAGTTGTTGTTCGTGTATGTGGAGTGGTTCCACCAGGTGTAGGTCTGGGTGGTCTGCCACGGGTCGCCGACCGCGATCATGTTGGTGGCCTTGTCGTAGCCGTAGATGACATTCATGTGACCGCCGCCGGTGCGCCAGCCGAACCGGACGGCGAACGGCCGGTTTGCGTCGATCTCGGCGGCGGACTCGCCGAACGAGGCGTTGCGGTACAGGCTGCGGCCGCTGTTCCTCAGCCCCAGCTTGGCCAGGCCGTTGGCCATGTCCTCCAGCGTCGCGGGCTGGTTGTTGCAGTCCACCCAGGTGCCCTGCGCGGCGAGTTGGCAGAACCGCTCCTGGCTGACGGAGCGGCCCCAGTGTTTGGCGATGGTCACGCCGGAGGCGTCCCAGCACCACTGGGTCCTGACCTGCTTCTGCATGTCGATGTTGAGCGTCTTCGAGGTCGCGGGTTTCGGGTTCGGGTTCGAACCGCAGACCGGCAGGGCCGTGGTGTTCTCGTAGATGAAGGCGTCAGCGATGTAGTACGAGCCGGTGTAGATCCACCGCGGGTTGTTCTCCACGGTGTCGCCGGTGGTCCGGCAGGACATCTGGATCCTGTCGCCTACCTTCGAGGACCCCTTCACCTGGGCCGAGAGGGACGGCTTGGCCCGGTGGTTGATGGTCTTGTAGTTGCCCTGCCCGCCGATGACCGTGCCGCTGACCACATCGGCCTGGGCGAGCGCACCGAAGCCGAACAGCAGACCGCCGGAGACTGCGGCGGTGATCGCGACTATCAGCGCTTTCTTGCGGCGGGACGCGCGACGTTTGTGCATCATGCTCCTTGATCTGAGAAATACGGAACTTGCCTGCCCGGCAGCCCGGTCGTCCGGTCTGCGCGACAGATGTCGAAGGGCGCCTGGCCCGGCGGGCGGCGCACGTTAGATGACGGGCAGTCAGCCAGCTGGCGCTGAGCGGAACGGCGCGGGAACATCACGGCCGCCACGATGCTTGGGCTCACACGACGCGCTGGTTACGGACCGCTTCACCCGTCGCCCCGCGGCTGCCTGCGGGCTCGGGCCCGGCGGACCAGCAGCACCCCGAAAGCGGCCCCGGCGAGGGCGGCCAGGGCCAAGCCCGTCGTGGTCCAGGAGAAGGTGCTCCCGTCGCTGGCCGGGGCGGGCTGTGCGGATGCGGTGGCCGAGGGCACGGCTGTGGCCGAAGGGCTCGCAGGAGCAGGCGCAGGAACGGGAGCGGTGGGCGCGGCGGAAATGCTGGGCGGTGCCGGGTCGACGACTGGTACGGAGACCTCGCGTTCGGCGTGTCCGAGGGCGGGGAACCCGATATGGACGTGCACCTTCCAGGCGCCGGGTGGCAGGACCTCTGCCGTGCTCCAGCCGGTGCGCGTGCCGGAATCCCGGACCAGCTTCCAGGGACCCACGGTGCGGGTGCCGTCCACGCTGGTCGCGTTCACCGTGGCGGCGACCGCCTCCTCGATGGCGTCCCCGTCGTTCTCCCAGGTGATGTCGGTGGTGAGGTGGCCTTCCCGCTGCCCTGTGATTACGACTTTGACGGTGTCGCCGTGGGCCTGGGCCGGGGTCGCCAGGGCCAGGGCCTGGGCGAGGAGGAGGAACAGGACCCCGAGTCCGGTACGTGCCGGGGGTCTCTGGCGTGTACGCATCGTTGTGGTGCTTCCTGGTGCGGTGGGGATGCGAGGGGCTGCCACCGCTGCGGTGCGGTGGAGGTGTGGTGCTGTGAGGGAGCCGGCGGACGGCTGCAGGGGGAAGGTGGCCGCCCGCCGGCGGTTGATCAGACGGTCGAAGGTCAGCCGGCCTTCTGGACCGTCCAGACCTGCGTTGCGCGCCCGTCGGCGCGCTGGAGGTCGAGCAGCAATTCGCCGTAGTACGGGCGGTTGCTCACGCTGAGGGCGTATCCACCGCTCGCGTCGGTGATGGTGGTGGTGGTGCCTGAGCGGGAGTTCAGCTTCCACTGCTGGGTGGCGGCGCTGCCGCAGGGCTGCTGCGCGATCCACATGCCCGGGGCCGGGGCCCCGCCCGTTTGCAGGCACTTGCCGGACACCGCGGACTTGATGCGGAACAGCCCCCTGCCGGCGTCCTCGAACAGCCACTGCTGCTGGGCGTAGCCGTTGGCGCGGGCTCCCACGAGGAGGGTGCCGTCGGCGCTGCGGCCGCCCCACAGTTCGGCGGCCATGCCGGTGCTGCCGTTGCCGAGGGTGTAGCGGGTGCCGGGGGTGACGGTGCCGCCGCCGGCGCCGGTGGTGCGGAAGGTGGTGACGTTGCCGGGGCCGCTGTCACGGCCGGCGGCGTCGCGCACCGAGACGGCGACCTTGTACTCCGTGCCGGGCTGGAGGTTGTGGATGTTCAGCGTCTGCGACTGGACCCAGGTGAGGTGTTTGCCGTTGAGGAGCACCTGGTACCAGGCGGCGCCCTCGACCTTGGGCCAGCTTGCCACCGCGGAGTTGGACCGGATCTGGCCGACGGTTACGGCCGGCCCGCCACCGGGCTTCTTGGTCGGGGTGGGTGTGGGGGTGGGCTGCGGGTTGGGGTCGGGGTTCGGGTTGCCGCCCTTGCCCTTCATCAGGAACTGGTTGTCGGCGATGTTCCAGTGTGTGGCCAGGTAGCTGCCCGGCTTGGGGCTGGTGTGGAAGTAGTCGTCGTGGTTGCAGTCCAGGATGTTCTCGGACGCCTTGTTGGTGCAGATGTTGCGCATCTGCGGGTAGTACGGCGTGTCCGAGTAGCACATCACGTCCCACTCGTCCGTGCAGTGGGCGCCGCGGCTGGTGTTGGGGGCGCTGTTGTTGACCGCGCCGAGGTTGTGGCCCAGTTCGTGCGCGGCGGTGTGGCCGCCCCAGCAGCCGGAGTCCGTACGGCCGTAGGAGGGGCCGAAGTTGCTCAGGTTGTTCTGGCCGGGGCGCTCGTCGCCGGCGAACGTGCCTATGCCGCAGTAGACCTGGCTGTCCGCGAAGATCATGTACTTGCGGTCGCGGCGGTCGAGGCCCTTGGCGGCCAGCGCGTTGTTGGTGGCGCTGAACTCGGCGAGGGCGGAGGCCGGGAGCTCGATGTTGAGCACGGTCGGCGTGCAGTCGGCGGCCGTCACGTAGCGGATGTGCCGGACGCCCGCGGTCTCCTGGGCGCTCGCCGAGTAGATGAGGTCGGCGTCGGCCGCCCACTTGCGGAACGACGCGAAGTACTCCGAGTAGCGGTCGCGGCCGGGGCCGTGCACGTATACGACCTGGACGCGGTTGCCGGTGCTTCCGTCACCGTCGCACTGGACGGTCTGCCCGGCGGGCCCGGCGGCCGCGGCCTTGCCGCTGCCGCCGGCGGGGGCCGGGGCCGGGGCCTTCGACGCCGGGGCCTTGGCGGATGCTGCGTCGGCGGCGGGCGCGCCCTGGGGACGCCCGCTGACTTCGGCGGCAGCCACTTCGCCGGACTCCGGGCGGGCCGGATCGGAAGCCACGGCCTTCGTCTTGACGACGGGGGCGACGTCGGCCTTGATGTCGACGCCCTTCGGCGGGGCGTCGGGACCGTGGCTGCACAGCCCGGCCTCCGTGCGGTAGACGCCGACGCACTTGTCGCCCTTCGGCGCGGCCTTGAGGCCGTCGTAGACCATGCCGCGCCTCGTGTCGTTGGCGGGCGCGTCCGCGATGGGCGCAGGCTCCGCGTCACGGGCCGGCGCGGCGGCCGGCGTGAGCGCGTCCGCGGCTGCGTCGGCCTGAGCGGCGGTCCCCGCCTGGGCGTTGTCGCCGAGCCCGAAGTAGGTGATGCCCCCCGCCATCACCGCGGCCGACGCCATGGCGGCGGTGAGGAGTATCAACCGGCGGGGCTTGCGCCGGTGTTCACGTCTCTTTCGACGGCGACCTGTCATGCGCACCTCAAATCCTTGGTCGGAGGAGTGGGTGCACGGAAGCCTGCCAGACGGGCACGGTGGAGAATTCGGACAAACGGGAATGGACTTCGAGATACCTGACCGTTACCTTGGCGGCTGAATCTGATGATCTATCAAGTTCCTTTAAAATTAAGCTAGTTATGCGTGTAGACATGTAAAGGTCCAGGCCATTTCGATGATGTCGTTATGGAATCGAGATAATCGAGTGAGGCTTACTGACGGAAATTCAGTCAGTAATTCATCCAATTACTACCGGACGAATTCCCCCTGTTACGATCCGTATGGAATCCCTCGCTCCGTCTGAGGGGTGACGGACTCGGCGATGCGAAGGCCTTAATGCGCGACGGGTCCAGCTACCGGCGGGTCGCGCAGCCTGGGCCTGAACTGACCTCCAATGCCCGGATCTTCGTCTTGTATCCCATCGCTCTCACGCCCCCGGCACGGGTGATCGGCGTGGGCCGGGCCGTGCTGTCACGGCCCTGGAGTCCTAGCTAGGCCTTGGGACTGGTAGGCCCCGGCGGCGACGGGCTCGGGAAACGAAGACGGTGGGTCTCCCAGTCGGACCGTGACGGCTGTCCCGTCGTCGGTGACGTCGTCGACGTCGAGGCGGACGATGCGGGTGACGGGTTGTGCGTAGAGGAGGACGAGCGCGGCGGCGACGCGGGTTCGCAGGGGCAAGGAGTCGTCGTTGGGGGTTCGCCGGAGCAGGGCGAGCCGACGGTGCTGGTGCAGTGGTGCCTGGTCCTGGTGGCGACCTGGGGCGACAGGGTGCGGCGAGGCATCCGGCCGGTCTTCATGCACCATCGCATGAACGTCTGGGCCGGGCGGCGGGTGGCCGGCTTCTGCCAGTCGTCGAGGTCGGCCTGTAGGCAACGGTCGATGGTGCAACCTCGGTCGGCGAGCCAGGTGACGGGCAGCCGCCCGGCGGTGGTGCCGTCGGCGTTGAAGCCGGTGGCTCACACGTCGTGGAACCCGTCGACGTACGACTCCCACACCAGTGGCCGAGAAGATGCGGCGATAGATCCGCTCGGGGCGCACGAGCGTCCGGTCCCGGTGGTGTACTCGTCGCCCCAGGTGATGATGATCCGGCCGTCGGCGGTCTGCGCCACCGCGGGCTTGGACTGCTGTCCGTCGGTGAGGGAGTTGGCGACCTTGCGGGCCACCGCGAACCCGCCCGTCGTGTTCACCTTGGCCAGGCCACGGTCGGGCGGAGCTGATCACCGTCGCCGGAGGCGTGCGGACGGGGGCTGGTGACCGTACCGCTCGGGCTCGCCTTCCGCACGGCGATGTCGCCGTATTTGTTTCCCGTCCGGGTACGCCGCGCACACAACGACCGCGTTTCCGTTGTCGCCGATGCCCACGTCGGGCTTCTGGCTGGACCAGGTGGTATTGGTCCCGCTGGTGCTCAGCTTCTTCTCGTCCCACAGAGGGACGCCGTCCTTGTACATGCGGATGTACACGTCAGTGCCGAGCTCGGTGTCCGCCGAGCGTGCCGGTCGCCGCTCTCGTACACGACAGCCGTGTAGGCGTCGTTCCTGAACCGCTCGACGCCATCGCGCTGGTCGCCCGCCGCGGATACGTTCACCCGCGAGTAGTGCTCGGGAGAACTGCCGTTGGGTGCCGCGGCCGTGCAGTCCGCGCCGGGCCCGACTGTCGCCGACCGGCCGGCGCCGACCACGACGCCCTCACCGGAAGGAAGGACCCCGCCCCGATCTCCGCGGTCGGACCCAGCCCGCAGAGGCCGAGGCCCTCCTCCGCGTCTGGGTCGATAGCGGTATCGACACCAACGACGCCGCCCAGCGGTAGGCCCTCGAAGACCTCGCCGACGAGCGCAGGGTCCGTGTCAGGCGGCCGCCAAACGCGGCACGACCTCGGTCACGCCACCCTTCGTGTTGAACAGCTTCAGGCTCGACACCTCCCCGTCCAGACCGGCCCTTGCCCAACACACAGCTGTCCAAGATAGCTTCGGCTTGCCGAACAGCCCTGCCTTCCTCCTCCGTTCGTCACGGAGCGTGTTCAGGCAGGAAATCCGAGATGGAGGACAGGGCA
>NZ_BMTO01000017.1:0-181333 GCF_014649715.1 Streptomyces lateritius | reverse complement strand
AAGGCCGCCTCCCACACCGGGCTGTGGCCCTGGTGTGGGAGGCGGCCTTTTCGTGCTGACGACCCATCAGGACGTGTGCCGGGCGTGCGTCAAGCATGCGTCACGAGCGTCAAGATATCGCCCTTAACGCGCACAACGCACATCATGCACACTGCCCTAAAGCGCAGGTCAGACGCCCTTTGCGTTCGGTTCAAGGATCGCGACGCACTCGACATGATGGGCCTACGGAAACATGTCGGCACAACCCGCCCGCAACCTGGGGAATCAGACAATCAGCAGGTCAGGAGCCTTTTGCTGCGGGCTCAAGAATTGCCACGCACTCCACATGGTGCGTCATCGGAAACACGTCAACGGAAAACATGTTAACGAAAACCGCAGGTCAGCGGCGCACGTGACGCAATTCGGGCACTAGATCAATGTGCGTTACGTGCACTATGGGCACCACGTGCGGACTCTCGACGCACACCCCGGCGGTCACACGGAGCCACTGTGGCTGCCGCCAGCGAACGGTCACGCTTGGGCAAACACTTGAGCGCGGGTGAGCGAGGGCCTGAACAAGGCCGTACAGCGCGAACGCGAGGCCTACGAGTGGCTCAACAACGCCTACGAATCCGAGCTTCCGGTGGCACCATCTCGCTCACCATCGACCACCGCATTTGACCGCCGCCGCCGTTGGAGTCGCCGCCCCTTCCGTGATGACCTACAACTGAGAGTGCATCCATGATTCGAACTGCACGAGGTGCTCGCCCATCGCTCCCAGTGAGCCGGGGCTCTGCTCGTACTGTTCGGAGAGCGCCGCCTCATAGACCTTGTAGGCCTTGGGCGCTTCGTCGCCCGCGATGTCGATGACCGCGACAGCGCGAAGCGCGTCATCGATCAGAAGGTGTTCCGTGCAGCGCACGAGGTCTGGAACCAGTTCCTCGGCAATGTAGTCACAGAGAGCGATCACCTGCCAGCCTGCACGGGTCGCCCGATCACGGATTGCTTCGAACCTCGCATCGTGCAGATGCTCATCGAGTTCGGCCTCGTCGCCTTCATCGCACCAGATCTTGCGCAGCGACTCTTCACTGGATGCTAGATCCCGCTCCGAATCCCGCATCAGCTCTTCCCAAGTGAGGGACGGATGAGCCGCATCGACGGGTGCAAGCTCTGGGACGGATTCCATTACGCCGAGGTCCGGAAGCGAGGAACCCTCGCGGAGCGCCAGAAGCAGCATGGCGCGGCGGACAAGCGGAAGGAGGCGCTGGGCAGCAACAGAGCCCTGAATCTCGTACGCAGCACGCTCAACCGCCGGGTAGTCGTTGTCGCCGATGAATCCGTCGATGTCGGAGCTGAAGGTGTAGAACGACGACTCCAGCGAGCGGAGCTCGTCGAGTACGTCCTCCGTAGCGTCCCAGAGACGGTCGGCCACCTGACGTGCCTCGTCCGACTCTCGTACCTTCCGTTCAAGTGCCGTGATCTGGTTGACCAGCTCGCTCATGACGTGCTCCTCCCACTGCAGGCCCACCGGGCCGCCATAGCCCACCATCATGATTATGAAGCGAAGTCGCCAACCCATCGCACTCACAGGTCACTTGCCATGAGCATCAAGCTGTCCCCCGGATAGGGTGTTTACGATCTGACGCATCGACAGGGGTGGGCATGAGCAGGCTGCACGTGGGGTACGTCCGCAAGGCGATCGAGGAGCGGTTCACCGGCCTCATCGACATGACAGACAAGGCCCGGGCTCAGGAACCAAAGCAGCGAGAGGCTTTCCTCAGCCGAGGGCTTGCAGCCCTCGCCGTGCAGATCGAGCACCCCTGTCCCGACCGCGTCGCGGCGCTCAGCGTCTTCGACGGCGAGGACGACCGCGGTCTTGACTCCATCGCCGTGGAGGTGAGGTCGCCTCAGCCGAGGATCTGCCTGGTGCAGGCCAAGTGGAGCGAACAGGGTAAGGGCGGCTTCGGCGAGAGCGAGGTCGACCGGATGTTCCGGGGACTGAGCATGATGCTCGACCGCCAGTACTCGAAGTTCAACAGCCGCTTCCAAGCATTCGTCCCCGACATCGAGCGAGCCTACGAGTCCGGCACCCCGAAGATCACTCTTGTCCTCGCCCTTGTTCGGACCGCGCCGCTCGACCCTGGTATCCGCGATCTCATCGAGGAGAAGTGCGCGGAGTTCAACCAGGTCGAAGAAATGGTCGATTACAAGGTTCTCGACCTACGTGACTTCCACCGTGCCATCCTCGGCGACGCAGCCGCTCCGAAGATCGACACCAAGGTCCGCCTGGACGGCTTCATCCAGGAGTCGACCCCGTACAAGGCCCTGTACGGGACGATGACCGCACCAGATCTGGCAGACCTCTACAACGAGCACCGACGTGGCCTCTTCGCCCGGAACATCCGCGACAACCTCGACCTGACCGATGTCAACATCAAGATCAGGAACACCTTGCTGGAGCAGCCAGAGCACTTCTGGTACTTCAGCAACGGCATCACCATGCTCTGCGAAACGATCAGACCCATCGGCAAGTCAGTCCCGGGCAAGGTCGGCGACTTCCAGCTCACCGGGGTCAGCGTGGTCAACGGCGCACAGACGGTGAGCGCCATCCACCGGGCGTATACCGCAAACCCCGATTCCGCCCAGTTCGGCAGGGTCATGGTCCGGTTGATCTCACTGGAGGACTGCCCGCCGGGCTTCGGCGACCAGGTCACCACGACCACAAACACGCAGAACCCGATCGAGGAGCGCGACTTCAAGTCGCTTGATCAAGCCCAGGTCCAGCTCCGGGATGATTTCGCCCTCATGCTGCATCTCAGCTACGTGATCAAGCGGGGGGAGGCGTTGCCGGAGCCCGATCACGGCTGCTCAATGATGGAGGCGGCCGAAGCCCTGGCTGCCACGAGCCCGAACGCCGAGCTCGCGGCGGCGGCGAAACGTGACCAGAATCTCGCCGGCCTCTGGGAGGACGACACCTATCAGGAGATCTTCGGCTCGTCACCCAACGCCTACCGGGTCTGGCGCTCGGTCCAGCTCCTCCGTGCGGTGCGAGCCCGGCTCAAAGAGCTTCGCGACGGACTACTGTGGCGGGCGGACGCTGCGGCGTTCCACGGCGACCTGCTGGTCACCCACATCGTCTACCGCAGCCTGAACACCCGGTCCATTGAGGACCCCGACTTCTACTGGCCGAACGAACTGAAGAAGGTCCCCGAGCTGGTACGGGACGCCCTCGCCTGGTCACTCTCCGCCATCGACCAGGAGTACGGGAAGTCCAGCCACATCATCGCCGCGGTGCGGAACACGGAACGGATCGAGCGCGTCGTCCGCGCCGCGCTGCGAGGTCTGGACTCTGGCAAGGACGCGCCGCCCTTGGGCGACGACTACCAGGTCACCGAAGTCGAGACGCACGGACGGCAGGTGAACGCGGTCACGACGCTGATCGCGAACGGCCGCATCGCGAACGGCGCGGTACTGGAGTACCGGCCCTACAGCAAGCCCGAGCGCCGCGACATGTCCGAATGGCTGGCCGAGGACGCTAAGCGGTCTCTGGCGTCCTGGAGCAATGACAACGGCCGCTACCCGCTGCAGTGGCACGCGGACGGCGAGTGGTACTCGCCCAGTGGTCTTGCGAAGGAGATGCGTCAGCAGGCGTCCGGAGTGACGTCGTCCGTACAGGGCACCCTCCGCTGGTTCGTTCCGGGTGAGGGGTCCCTGGACGACCTGGCGCTGGCTGTGCGGCTGGACCAAGGGCTGAACGTGGAGGACGAGCCGGCAGCGGACTGACCCTCGGGCCGTGAGGCGAAGGTGGGGGGGGCGCGCCGGTGCCGGACGACGCGCCCCCCGGAATTGTCAGTGCCCCGCTATACGCTCGCGCAGCGCCGTCGGTAGACGGCCGCATCACCTGACGGGAACCGCCGTCGAGGGTGCTCCGGCGGCCGTAGGATCGCAGGTGGCGGTTGTGATCGGGCACGCGCGGACCTGCCCGATAGAGACGCCGCCCGCACCACTGAGCACGAGGAAGAAGAGCAGCACGCTGATGGAGGAACTGACCTTGGACCTGGACATCCCGCAGCAGCCCGAGGACGGTGCGGAGCCTGCGGCGGACGAAACCCAGCCCCAGGTCACGGCTCTGGAAGAGGGCCAGGTCGTCGACTACATCGCTGGCAAGGCGATCAAGGAGACGCCGAAGGAGAAGGTCCGACAGCGCATCGCACGGGCGCTCGTCCACGAGCACGGCATCGACCCGCACGACATGGCCCGCGACTTCTCCGTCACGGTGAGTGAGGAAGGTGCCCGTAAGCGGACGAAGAAGGCCGACATCGCGATCTTCGAGTCCGGGATGCCGCACACCACGGCAAACCTGCGCCAGGTCGTCGTCTGCAAGCAGGAGCCCAAGCGCGGCAAGAACGTCGTGAAGATCCGCGAGCCCGAGCAGGCGGAGAAGGACCTCGCCGAGCTCCAAGAGCTGATGGGCAACGAGGACCGACCCAAGTGCGTGGACGGCATGTGGACGGACGGCGTCGACTTCTTCTTCCTCAAGAAGGTGGTCGGCGACTTCGGCGTCACCTTCGAGGACCGCAGCGACTGGGAGGTCGTCGACGGCACCATCGGCAGCCGGACCGTCGCCTCACACCAGCGGCTGCGTCAGGCCGACCCGGAAATGCTCAAGATCGCCTTCCGGCGCTGCCACAACTACATCCACGGCAACGAGGGCATGCCGAAGGACGCCGCGTTCTGGCAGTTCCTCTATCTACTCTTCTCCAAGATGTACGACGAGCGGGTCAGCCGGGGCACCGGGCGAGGCCGGTTTCGTACCGGACTGAAGGAGATGTTCGACGAGGACGGGCGGGCCGCCATCAGCACCCGCGTCAAGGAGCTCTTCGAGGACGTCAAGACCGAGTACAAGGACGTCTTCAAGCCCAGCGACGAGATCACCCTGTCCGACCGGGCGCTCGCCTTCATCGTCAGTGAGCTCGCCCCGTACGACCTGACCGGCACCGATGTCGACGCCAAGGGCATCGCCTACCAGGAGCTCGTCGGCACCAACCTGCGCGGCGACCGGGGCCAGTACTTTACCCCGCGCGGCGCGGTGAACCTGATGGTGGAGATGCTCGATCCCCAGGAGGACGAGACGGTTCTCGACCCGACCTGCGGCACCGGCGGCTTCCTCCAGGCCACACTCAAGCACCTGCGCGACAGCTGGAAGAAGGAAGCCGGCACCTTCGGCTTCCCCGACACCGACGAGGAGCGCGAGCGCTACGGCGACCGGCTCAAGGCGTACGCGGAGAAGCACCTGGTCGGCTCGGACTTCGACCCGTTCCTGGTACGAGCGACGACCATGGCGATCATGACGCTCGCTCAGACCACGGGCAACGTCTTCCACATGGACTCCCTCGCCTTCCCACGCGGGCACCTCGCCGGCGTGGAGCTGGCGAAGAAGAAGATCCCGCTCGGCAAGACCGTCGACGTACTGCTGACCAACCCACCGTTCGGGGCGGACATCCCGGTCAGCGACGAGTCGGTCCTCGGTTCGTTCCGCGATGGCATCGCCAAGTCGTGGGGACGGAACAAGGAGACCGGCGAGGTCGAGGCGAGCAGCACCAGTACGCCGACGAGCATGGCGCCGGAGCAGCTGTTCATCCAGCGGGCCATCGAATGGGTCAAGCCCGGCGGCCGGATCGGCATCGTCCTGCCCAACGGCATCCTGTCGAACCCGGGGCCGACCGACGAGGCGATCCGCCGGTACATCCTGGAGCACTGCTGGGTACTCGCGAGCGTCGAGCTCCCGGTGGAGACGTTCGTCGTCGACGCCAACGTCAACATCCTCACCACGCTCCTCTTCCTGAAGCGGAAGACCGAGCAGGAGGTACGCAACTACCGGATGGGGACGGAGAAGCCGTACCCAGTCTTCATGGCGGTCGCCGAGAAGGTCGGCTTCGACCGGCGAGGCAACGACCTGTACAAGCGTGAGCCCAACGGGGACATCATCTTGGAGACCGAGGTCGTGATGGAGCGGCTCCGTATCCGGGGCAAGGAGGTCACTCGGCCGCTGAGGCGCAGCAAGCCGGTCATCGACAACGATCTGCCGGTGATCGCTGAGAAGTACCGGGAGTTCCGGGCTAAGCATCCGGTGCCGGGCGTGGAAACGCGCCAGGTCGCGGGGGCGGGCGCGTGAAGATCGCGAGTATTTCCAGTCCGGTGATGTCCAGCTGGTTTGCGGAGCAAGGGCACCGGCTGGATGCCGCACCATACGTCTCGGGTGCGTTGAAGACGAAGAAGCTCCTGGAGCGGCTGCCGAAGACGGAGCCGCTGGAAGCGGTGACCACCGGGCCCAAGGGCGGGCTCTTCTATGGACCCATGTTTCGCCGGGTATACCTCACCGACCCCGAGTACAGTGTGCCCTGGCTCGGAAGTAGAGACATGATGGCGGCCGACCTGACTGGCCTGCCTCGGTTGAAGAAATCGGATGCCGAATCCCCGGCCCTCGCAGACCAGCAGCTCAAGCCTGGCATGACTCTTATCTCCCGCTCTGGGTTTTACGCTGGCAGGCGAGCATACGTGCGTCCCGATATGGGCGACTGCTGGGCGTCAGAGCACATCCTCAAGGTCCAGCCAAATCCGGAGAAGATCAAGTCCGGGTATTTGTACGCCTTCCTACTCAGCCGGTTCGGCGAGTCGCTCGTGCGCGGATCCGTGTACGGGTCGGCGGTGAAGCACATCGAGCCGCACCACATCGCGGGGCTTCCCGTCCCACGGTTCGAGGCGGAACTCGAGGATCAGATCCATGACCTGGTGGAGGAGTGCGCACGGCTGCGTGCCGAGTTCCAGTCGTCCTTGGTAAGCGCGACGGAAGACCTCTTCAAGAGCGTTGGCCTGCCCGAGCTGATTGACGTTCGCTGGCACCAGCAAGAACGGGACCTAGGGTTCGACGTATCAACCTTGGGGCCCACTTCGCTGCGGGCACTGAACTTCGCCCCGAGGGCACGGCAGTTGGCCGAGAAGCTGGGATCCGTGCCTGGAAAGTCCCTCGGTGAGATCTGCTCCGGCGGCCAGTTGGGATCTGGCGTACGGTTCAAGAGGGTGGACAGTAACCCTGAGCACGGCGTTCAACTCATCGGGCAACGACAAGGCTTCTGGCTCAAGCCGGAGGGACGTTGGATCAGCGCAGAGCAAGCACCGTCGGGGATCTTCGCGTGCGATGAAACAATCATGATTGCGGCGCAAGGAACTCTCGGTGAGAACGAGGTCTTCTGCCGCCCTCTCCTCATCACTGGAAGCTGGCTCAAGTACGTCTACACGCAGCACTTCCTCCGTGTTGTGAGCGGCGACCCCGAAGTCCCTGGTGCTTACCTCTTCGCTTTCTTCCGCTCCGAGGCCGCGTTCCGGCTCCTCCGCTCACTGAGCGTAGGTGGCAAACAGCAAGACATCCACGAGGGCCTGCGCGCCCAAATCCCGGTCCCTCTCGCGCCCCCCGCCGACCGAGAGCGCATCGCCGCCACCGTCCGCCACGCCTACGAATGCCGCGACCGTGCCGACGTCCTCGAAGACAAGGCCCTCGCGCTGCTCACCACCGCCATCGAGGAGGCCGCCGGCTGATGGGTGCCAGGATCGTTGCAGTTGGGGAGGCCGTCAACGATGCCGAGCGGAGGGTGATCGCGCACCTGCGTGATCACGCCCCTGACGACTGGACGGTCCTGCACTCCATCGAGATTCCGCACCAACGGAACGAGCTGTTCGAGGTCGACGTCGTCGTGGTCACCGGGCACGCCGTATACGTCATCGACGTCAAGGGCACTCGGGGCCGTATCGAGGTCGACGGCCGGAAGTGGCATCCGTCCCGGCGGGCACCGTTCCGCTCCCCGCTACCCAAGCTGCGCAATCACGCCAAGCAGCTGAAGACGATCCTGGAGACGGCCCACCGGCCACTATCCCGGCTCTACACAGACGCGCTCGTGGTGCTGCCTTTTCCCGACGCCCTGCTCGTCGACCGGACCCCCCGCCAGCTGGACGCTCGCGACACCGTGAAGCTGCCAGACCTGATCGGGCAGCTCGCGGACGTGAGCCGTGTCCCCACCTCCACCAACCGATTCGACACGGACATCTCCACTCACCACGAGTTGATCGTGCGTACGGTCCAGGGGGCATCCCGTCCGCCGTCCGGTCCGCTGCAGTTCGGCAGCTGGGAAGTGATCGAACGGCTCGGAGAGACCGCGCCCGAGGAGAGCGGCGACGGCATCCACCGCGAGTACCGTGCCAAGAACGCCATCGCTCCGCACGGCTCTGGCACGGTCCGACTGTCGGTCCGCAAGGCTGACCCGTACGCCCCTGAGGCCGAGCGGCTGCTGCAGCAGAAGCGGATCGGCATCGCATACGAGGCGCTCGGCAAGCTGCCCTCGCACCCGAACGTTGTCGGTGTCCGGGACTTCTTCCCCGATGACGACGAGGGCGTCTTCGTCACGGTCTACGACGACGTGCCAGGACACGCGCTGGCGCTGCACCTGACCGGGGCTGCCGACCCATTGACTGCCGACGCGAAGCTGCGCACGATGCGACACATCCTGATGGGTCTCGCGCACACGCACCACCGACGCATCGCGCACCGCGAGCTGAACCCGTCAACGGTCCTGATCACCCAAGACGGCCGGGCGATGCTCACCGGCTTCGAGTACGCGAAGACCGCGCAGCGGCGCGCTCACACCGTGGGACTGGAAGCTCACCAGATCGCCGACCGCGCGTATCTGGCGCCCGAGTGCCACACCGACCCGTCGGCGATGGGCATGGAGGCCGACATCTACGCCGTCGGCGTCATCGGCTACCAGCTTCTCACCGGCGAGCTGCCCTTCTCCTCTGCCACCGAGCAGGCTGGCGCTGCCGGACGGCTGCCGGCCAGCGCGCTCGAAGCAGCTCACGTACGCGTGGAACTGGCCCACTGGCTGCAGAAGCTGTGCACGACGGATCCGGCGGACCGACCCACAGCCGTCGAGGCACTGCGGCGACTCGACCTCGTCATGGGCGCACGGAACGCCCCGGCCAAACGCATCGGCTCGTCCTCCAGCCCTGGGGCTTCGGCCGCTGCCACTGCGCAACAGACATCGGATATTCCGCGAGGCCCGGAGTTCTATCGCGAGCTTCCGGCCGATTTCCAGCTCGGCACGAAGTACTTGGTGCGCAACCGGCTCGGCCGTCCCGGTTCGTTCGGTGTGGCCTACCGGGTGTACGACACGATAAGAAGTGTCGACCGGGCGGTGAAGCTGGTCCTGCGGGACCGGGACTCCGTCCTGGAGCGCCTGCGCCGCGAGGCGGACGTGTTGCAGCGACTGCAGGATGCGCGGCACCCCAACGTGGTGGCGATGGTCGACGCGGACCGGCTCATGCCACCGGACGAGTATCCGTACCTGGTCTTCGAGTTCGTCGATGGCAAGGACGTCGCCGAGGTAATCCGGGGCGGGCGGATGGGCGCGGCCGACGTCCTGCGGCTCGCGATCGACACAGCTCGCGGGTTGCGTCACATCCATGAGCGAGGGGTGTGGCACTGCGACATCAAGCCGAGCAATCTGCTGTGGACTGACGACGGCGTCAAGCTGATCGATTTCGGGATTGCGAAGACTGCGGACTCTTCCGAGGGGCACACCTACACCAGCCCGCGTTACACCCCGCCCGACCTAGACCAGGTCCCCGCCGACGGTCCGGGGTACACCGATCGTGACTTGTTCGGTCTCGGCGTCACCCTGTACGAGGCACTGACCGGCGGGCAGTATCCCTGGGAGGGCGTCGGTCAGCCGTCACCGGGCGTACGTCCGCTGGACCCGCGCACCGAGTTCAGCGGGTTCGGTGACTTGTCGCCCGGTTTCGCCGAAATCCTGCTGCGTACGGTCTCTCCCTATCGAGGTGCGCGGTTCAACACCGCAGAGGAGCTCCTCAACGCGCTGGAGACGTTGGAGTCTGTGCGCGTCGCCCCCGCGCCGGCACCGCAACCGACGCTCGGTCAGCAGCAGCCCGAGCCCCCGGCCGCAGGAGGCGACGTCCAGGGCGGCCCGCCCGAGCCGAACAGCAACTCGTTCGTCGCGCACCTCCAGACGCTCTACAGCCAGAGTCGGCGCAGTAACCGGGGCACCCGTGGCCTCGACCCGCACACCATGTCCGTGTACGTCGAGACAGCGCTGGACCGAGAACTCGTCCCCGCCCTTCGTGAGGGACGGCACGCGCTGGTCGTGGTTACTGGCAATGCGGGCGACGGCAAGACCGCCTTCCTGGAAAGCTTCGAGAGGCACGCCCGTGACCTGGGAGCCGAGTTCGAGTCTGCTCGCCCCAACGGCACCGATTTCACGCTGGCCGGGCACCGCTTCCGTACCAATCACGACGGGAGCCAGGACGAGGGCGAGACCAGCGGCGACGACGTCCTGGAAGAGTTCTTCGCGCCGTTCGCCGGAACCGACGAGTCGTCCTGGCAGGTCCAGGGCGAGACCCGGCTGATCGCCATCAACGAGGGACGGCTAATCGACTTCCTCAGCCACCACCACAGTCGCTTCCCGCACTTGGCCAAGCTGGCGAACCTCGGTCTCGCAGGAAACGCCATCGGGCAGTCGGTCGCCGTCGTCAACCTCAACGCGCGTGATGTCACTGCTCGTCCACTCGATGCTGACGGGGAGCCCCAGGACGGGGAGTCGCTCCTGGAGCGGATGCTCGACCGCATGACGAACGACCGCTTCTGGGAGGACTGCGAGAGCTGCGACCTCGCCGCCGTCTGCTACGCCCGGCATAACGCCCAGACCTTCCAGCACCCCGCCGCCGGACCCCAAGCCAAGCGGCGCCTACGGCGCGTCTACGAGCTGACCCAGCTGCGCGGGAAGCTCCACATCACCCTGCGCGACCTGCGCTCCGCCCTCGCCTACACCCTCACCTCTGGCCGCGACTGCGCCGAGATCCACCAGCTGTACGCGGCCGGAGAGGCCCAGCAGGTCCTGGACAGCTTCTACTTCTCCGCCCACCTCGGATCCCCGCCTGCCCCAGACGGATCGCCACGGGAACGGGATCGGTTGCTCTCTCTGCTGCGCGAGGCCGACGTTGCGGCAGTGCCCCTGCCGCAACTGGACCGACGGCTCGATTACGTCGGACTCCTTGAGGACCGGGCGTTGGTCACCGTCGACGGGCGTGGAGACCGCGACCGCGTCCTGCTCCGCCAGGAGTTCGCGCTGCTGGGCCGATCGGCCAACGAACGCGCTTCTCAGGCCGCCGCCCACCGCCGGTACGTGGACACGGTCCGTCGGCTGCTCTATTTCGAGCTCCACGACGAGGAGCGGGCCGAGCGAATGCTCCCCTATCCCTCGGTGCTGCAGTTCATGGAGCTGCTGTCCCAGGCCACGGACGCGGGCACCGAGGAACGGGACGCCATCCTGCGGGCGCTTAACCGTGGTGAAGGGCTCGTCGCCCCGGAACGCATCGGGGACGCCCTCGCGCTGAAAGTTCGGGACGTGCCCGGCGGCACCATCCGCAGCTTCCGCCGGTTCCCTGCCGAGGGCTTCCGCCTGGAACCCGGAGCCGCACCGGCCTCCCCGTACATCGAGTCCGGACGCACCTCGCTGCGTCTCAGCTACCAGGATCCGGCCAACAACAACGAGGGCGGCACGGCCGAACTGGACATCAGACTCGACCTGTTCGAGCTACTGCGGCGCTTCGAGCGCGGTTACCGGCCCTCGGTCGCCGATCTGCAGGGGCAGCAGCTCGCTCTTGCCGTCTTCAAGAACCGGCTCGCAGCCGTCCCGTACCAGGAAGTCATTCTCACCACGCACGGCCATGACCTACGGCGGATCCACCGCACCAAGGACTCCGTATTGCACATGGAAGAACTGACGGCATCGGCCGACCACGGTGACGTGGCCAGTCCGCGCGCCGCCGGGGTGGAGGAGACGACATGGCGCTGACCGCATCCCTGGGCACGTTCCATCACCCGGGCATCAGCCGGATCGACTACAAGGCGCTGGACATGGACCGCGTCCTCACCGCGCTCCTGGCCCGCCTGTGGCACGGCGGAATGCCCAGCAAGATCAGCCGGGCGAACACTCTCGACGTGAACGTGTTCGTCAAGCTGTTCCTGCAGCACCCAGAGGTCTTCGAAAGTTTTGACCGGGAGACCACCACGCGCTGGACGTCCACCCACCTGCTGGACCTGGTGAACCGGGGAAAGGCGACCGAGGCCGTGGCCAGCCCACGGCCGCTGCACGGCTTCACCTACCGCTTCCGCAACAGCCGCAAGTCCCGCCCGTACGGAGCCGACGAGCAGCTGTACGAGATGCTCGCGGAGAACGAGGGGGCGCTGAAGCAGCTCCGTGAGTTCTTCTTCTCGGACGTGGACCGTTCCACCGGCGAGATCACTCCAGGCCCGGGCACCGACGTGGAGACACAGGCCCTGCTGCACCTCGTCCAGCAAGCCGGCAAGCAGATGCAGGACCGCCCCGACACCAGCAAGCCACGCAAGCCCTATCCTCCGCTGTGCACCGAACCGGCACAGCAGCTGTGTCAGGACGTCATGCGGCTGCTGTACCACCAGGACCACATGCCCCGCACCGTCCTCGTGGACTACCTGAAGATCCTCTTCGCCTTTCACCTGTCCCTGTACCACCTGCGGATGTTGAAGCTGCTGCCGACGGTGGTCGAGGCCGGCGCGGGATCCGCCGCCTGCCGCGCAGGACACCAGGGCGAAGAGACCGCGGACCGCTGCCCGTACCGGGTGCGGCTCTTCCTCGATGTCGAAGGGGTTCCCGGCACCCCGGCCGCAGCGCTCGCAGAGCACAGCGCGGAAATCTGGTACCGGCAGATCTCGCGTTTCATCCAGGCCACCTACCGGGTGAAGAAGCTCGACGAGTTCTCCGAACACCTGGCGCTCAAGACCACCCATCTCAGCTATCCGGCCGGCCGGAACTACTTCACCCCGGAAGAAGCCTTGCAACGGCTCGGCAAGTCGTACACCAAGGACCGCGATGCCTTCTTTCTGCAGCGGGTCAACCGCGTACGGGACGAGGAGGAAGACCTGCCCGCCGAGCTGAAGCAGATAACGCAGCTCGAGCTCTCTCCGTTCGACGAGTACATCGAGATGCTGATGCACTACCGAGGGCGCTACTACCGCAGCTACTTCATCGACTGCCTCGATTCGATGCTCCTCAAGCACCGGCCCGGCGCTTTGCTCGCGCAGCCCCGTGGCGGACGTTCCGCCGGCAGCGGCACTGCGCGCCGGTTCGTTCTCGACGCCCGCCTCCTCGAAGTGCTCCTCCAGGTGTCGCTGCTCCGGGAGGGCGACGACGGGACAGGGAACCTCAGGACCGCGCCGATGCGAGTGGACGAGTTCCTTGGCCTGTTGCGCGACCGGTACGGGCTCTATATCGACCAGCTGCCGGACACCGATGGCTTCTCCGGCGCGCACCTGGACGACCAGGCGGCGCTGCGCTCGAACGCGAAGGCGTTCCTGGACCGACTCCGGGAGATCGGCTACTACCAGGACATGTCCGACGCCTATCTGACGCAGACCATCACCCCCCGGTACACCATCGGGACCGAAGCAACGACGGGAGCAGGGGCCTGATGAGCGCCACCGGACTGACGGAGATCACAGCCAAGGACCTCCGCGACGCTCTGGAAAGCGTCCTCGTGCCGCGGCTCGCCACACTGGTGGGGGAGCGAAGCGCCGGCCACTGCATGCGCGTCACCGAGGTCGAGGCCCATCTTGCGGCGCCCTTGGTGCGCCGACTGCGCGGGGCGCTCGGTCCGGCTGCCACCGTGTGCCTCCTCGGAACCGCGGAGGACCTGAACCCTGACCGCCCGTTCCACGATGTGACCGTCACCAGCACCAAACTGGTCGAGCTCCGTAACCGCACCGAAGGCGAAGGCGTACTGCCCGGGCCGCTCCTCGTCTTCGTTCCGCCAGGCACCCGGGTAAGCGCCGAGGACTCCTTCGGTATCGCGACCTTCGAGGAAGTTCCGCTCGGCGACGCATACGGCCAGCTTGCCGACCACCTACTGCAGCAGGTACCGAACCGCCTGCGTCTGGGAGTGGACGAGCTGCTCGCCGCTCTCCGCCGCAACACCGACCGCCGGCTGAGCGATCGCGCGATCGCAACCTACCTGCTGACGCTACAGATCAACGGCTTCCGTGAGCAGGTCGCCGGCGCAGCGGTCTACCACTTCGGACTCATCCCCGACTTCGAGCTCTACACCGACCCCACTCTGGTCAAGGACCGGGCGGAGCGTAACCGGGGGCTGGTCGACAAGCTGACCTCGTCGAATCGCTCGGAACGCCAGCGGGTTCTCGATCTCGGTCTTAACGACGCGGACTTCGCCATCAAGCTCGCCGGGTTCGCCACCCGTTGCGGCCTTGAGGACCCGGTGGCATGGACGCGCCGCATCGTCGTTGACCGGGAGAACTGGGGGCTCTCCTTCGGGAACTGGCGCATCGACGAGCGGCGACGGGCCACCATTTCCGTCGACGTCCGCGAGCTCGACCTGCCTGCCGCTGGCGACAACGTCGAGGAACAGCACACCTATCCGGCGCTCCAGGCAATGGTGGGCCAGCCGTACCTCCTCGCCGGCGAAAAGGGCGTTCGCGAGCTGACGGCCCGTTTCACGGTCCAGCCCTCTCCGCTCAAGGTGGACGGGCTCGAACGCTTCCGAGTGGAAATCGTCTCGGAGGGTGGCGGCCCGATCGGGCGGATCGCCCACGTCGCAAGGGGAACGCGGGCCAAGCCCGAGTACAAGGCACCACTGCGCAAACTGAACAAGATCGACTGGGAGGAGGGGTGGCACTACATCCGCGTCACCCCGCTTGACGGCTCGGGCGACCCGCTCGACGTCGCCCCCGGCGCCCATGGCTTGCCCGGTGGTGAGAGCGAGCGCTTCTACGTCATCCCCGACGCCGAGACCGAGGAGCCACCCGAGCGCAGCGCCGGCCGCTACGACGGAGTCGCGCAGGCACTCCGGTCCCTGCAATTCGACGCTCTCGTCGGCGGGGAAGACCCGTCCCGTGTCACGCTGACCGACATCAGGTGGAAGCCGTCGTCACCTCGCAGCCCGCAGCGTGCCCTGAACGCCAGAATCCGTCCAGCGGGAAGCGCTGAAATCCGGCTCTCCCCACTGCTCGTACAGGTCCAGCAGGATCTGCTCGCGCGCCCCGAGGACACTTCGCTGCGCCGCCTCGTACTCCGCCCCAACGGCACGACCGAGATGTCCGGAAGCAACGACGGCGACCTGGCTGAGGCGCTCAGCGGACGTGCGGCCGAGACGTACGACGCCTTCCTCCTCGCTCGCAGCGCCTACTTCGCCGCCATGAGCGGTCGGCGTGACGACGCGGAGGGGCAGGCCGAGCTCCTGGTCAGCGAGGCTGTCGACTTCGAGCGCGTACGCGATGAACTCGTGACCTACGCCGAGGCGTACGCCGAACTGGTGGAAGCCCAGTCGCTTCAAACAGAACGGGCCGGCGACGATGCGCGGGGGGCCGCGCTCGTGGCGCTGGCCCGGCTCCAACAGATCGACTGCGTGGCCGCCACACTCACCGACGGCCTCGGCCGTCGCGACACCGTTCTACTCGTCTCCCCCACTCACCCGCTGCGTGCGCTCTGGCTGGCCAGCTGGTCAGCCATGGGCCTGGAGTGGACTGAGCGGCTCGACGGCTCGGACAAGCGGCACGTTATCGCCGCACGCGACTCCCTGCTCGAGGCGCTTTCGCCGCTGGGGTTCCCCTTCGCCGTCCCCCGCCAGGACGGACGCCTCATGGCCGCTGTGGACAACCTCACCCCGTATTGGGGGGCCTACCTCCCCAGTGAGACCGCCGATCCCCGAGGCCTGCTGGGCCAGCTCGCCGCCGCACTACACCTGCCGACCGCAGCTTCCCGCGTCGCCAGCGGAGCCGGTGCGCTGTCTGGGACGGCACTGGCCGACCGCATGGAACGGTACATCCGCCTCCACCCGTACGTCCGCACCCTCGTCATGAACGTCGTCAATGCTGGCCGAGCCGAGATCGTCGCCGACGCACTCCTCGAACTCCAGCGACGTCCCACCACCCGCGATCTCACGTACGACATCCGGCTGTGCGTCACCGACCCGGAAGCCCCGGAGACCGGGGCCGCCCTGGGCGAGCTGCTCAGCGCCCAGACCCAGATCTCCTCTGCCGAAGCAGAGGCCTTCCTACACACCACGGGCGGCACCCGGAACGCGAAACTCGTCTACTCCGTGCGCTCCGTGAAGGAGTTCAACGAACTGTCCAGCGAGTTCGACGCCCATCTGACCATCCTCATCGACGCCTTCGGCGGCGAACAGCACAGCTCCGTCGGGCGTCATGACATCGCGCACGCTCCGGTCCACGGACTCGTCCAGGCGACGTCCGCCACCTACGAGGACACCGACCAGCAGATCGTCTGGCGGACTGTGCCACGTCACGGGACCGCTCTGCCAACGCAGGACGCCGAGGACCTCGCCACCCTGCTCAGCCGCCTGCCCGGCCTGCTCGCCGGCGCCGCCGCCAACGTCGCCACCGCAGGACAGGCGCCGCGCAACGTGCCCTGCACCGTCCTCTCCCTCGATAACGAAGACCGAGCCCTCCTCTACCAGGCCCACAGGATCGGCGACTGGGTCGTGACCATCGACCGCACCCTCGGTCTGGAGTACTTCGATCACGCCGGCCGACATGACCGGCCTGAATACGTCATCGACTATGCACCGTCGCTCGACAGCAGCCTCGGTCACCAGATCATGGTCAGTTCGAACTCGGTCGACGAACTCCGCAACCTGCTCGGCCCCACCGCCGAGCAGCACGGCCTCGACGTAGAGCAGCGGCACCTCAATAGCTTCTTCGAGCAACTACGGCTGCTCTCCGGGAACCTCGCCTTCAAGCTGGCCTCAACCGCCCCCAACCAGCGCACCGAGGTCCTCGGCCTCTCCCTGGCCCGCCTCTACCTGGACTACCAGGGCGCGCTTCATAACCAGGTCGTCGTCCCGCTCGACGCCCATCCTGAGCTCTACACCGAAGCCCGCCGCCAGTCCCGCGAACTCGGCGAAGCCCTCTCCTTCCAGCGCAGCGACCTCGCCCTGTTCCACCTCGACGCACAACGGCGGACGATCACCTGCCGACTCGTCGAGGTCAAGTGCTATACGGCGCTCGACGACATTGGCGCCTACCAGCGCCTGAAGACGAAGGTCGCCCAGCAACTACGACAGAGCGAGACCATCCTCGCCGAATCCTTCGACCCGGCTCGCTCCACTCCAGACCGGGTGGACCGCCCGGTTAAGAACCTTGTCCTAGCCTCAATGCTCCGCTTCTATCTGGAGCGGGCGGTACGCCACGGCACCGTGGGCCACATGCCCCGGACTGCCGCACACTCCCTCCTCGACAGTCTCGATGACGGCTATCGCCTCGAGTTCACCCGCAGTGGGCTGATCTTCGATCTCGCACGAAGCGGCACCGATCGCGAACACGAGGACGGGGTGGGGTACCACCGGATCGGCAACGACCTGATCACGGAACTGATCAACGCGATCCCCACCGTGCGGTCGAATGTCCCTGCGGACGCGCTGGTCGAGGAGCCGAACGGGGACGCTCCGGAGGCGGATGCTGCGGCCACCGCTCCCACATTGGCGCTGCTACAGCTCTCGGTTCCGCGCCTCCCCGACGCGGCATTCCGTGCACCTGACATGGCAAGCATTCCGGAGTCGAAGGACGGTCCGGCAAGCGAAGGGGAGGCGGTGCCCGTCGTCGACGAGGTTGGCGCGTCACCCGAGGCAGACGATGCTTCCGCACCCACCCCCGCTGAACGGCGGGGTCATACCAACAACCCGGATTCGGAAGAGTCCACACCTGGTATCGAAGCAGCTGCTCCCGTACCCGCCCTCCGTGACCAGGCCCCCCTGGACGCCGTCCTCGACCAGCGCGGCTTCCACAATGCTCCGACCATCGACGCCCAGCCCACCCCCGTTACTCCGGCCAAGACTTTGCAAGGAACACTCCCCAAAATCTTCCTCGGCGTCACTCGTCCGTCCTCGCAGCACGGCGTGCTCGGCGAAGTGGCTGGCCGGAAAGTCGCTGTCGACCTTTATGAGACCCACACCATCAGCCTCTTCGGCGTGCAGGGAGGCGGCAAGAGCTACACCCTGGGCAGCATCATCGAGATGGCCACATTGCCCACCCCGCCTATCAATGCACTCCCCCACCCCCTGGCGACCGTGGTGTTCCATTACAGCCGGACCATGGATTACGCCCCGGAATTCACCTCCATGGCTCGGCCGAACGACGACAGCGCACAGCTCGACGTACTCAAGGAGCGCTACGGGGCCGAACCCCAGGCCCTGACGGACGTCCTGCTGCTCGCCCCCGCCGATCAAGTGGCCGTCCGGCGGCAGGAGTTCCCTGGTATCGAGGTTCAGCCACTGGCCTTCTCCTCTAGCGAACTCCAGGTATCCCACTGGCGCTTCCTCATGGGCGCTGTCGGTAACCAGTCGACGTACATCCGGCAGCTCACCCGCATCATGCGGGCGAACCGCAACAACCTGAGTCTCGACGTTATTCGGCAAGGAGTTGCCAACTCCGGTATGCCGGACCACGTCAAGCAGCTCGCCCAGGAGCGACTGAACCTCGCCGAGGATTACATCGACGACAGCGCCCACCTCACCAAGCTGATCCGCCCCGGCCGCCTGATCATCGTGGACCTTCGCGACGAGTACATCGAGAAGGACGAGGCCCTCGGCCTCTTCGTCGTCCTCATGCAACTCTTCGCCGAGGCCCAAGGCGAAGAGGAGCACTTCAACAAGTTGGTCGTATTCGACGAGGCCCACAAATACATCGACAGCCCCGACCTCGTCGCCGGTCTAGTCGAGACGGTCCGCGAGATGCGACACAAGGGAATGAGCATCCTGGTCGCCAGCCAGGATCCTCCTTCCGTGCCGATCTCCCTGATCGAACTCTCCGACCATGTCATTCTGCACAAATTCACCTCGCCGGCCTGGTTGAAGCACCTCCAGAAGGCCAACACCGCCTTCGCTGGGCTGCGCTCAGAGCAGATGGCTCAGCTCCAACCTGGCGAGGCGTACGTGTGGTCGAGCAAGGCGACCGACCCTGCATTCACCAGCGGTGCCTTGCGCATCCGGTGCCGCCCCCGGGTGACGATGCACGGAGGTGGGACCAAGACTGCGGGAGGCGGTAGGTGATGCGCGTTGGCGCACACCGCTCAATGGATACGGCTCAGCCCTCCGACTGGTGGATACAGCCAGGCTTCCTTCCAATGCGCGCGGCGAAAGATAACGCCGCCTCGGCTCGGGCGGTGGTGAGCCAGGAGTAGGCGGCGCACAGGAAGCGCCAACCGTACTGCTCAGGCATGGACGGGTCCTGTCCGTCCTCAATCATCTGGTGGGTCTGGCGGCTGAAGCACCACAGAGCCTGGACGGTCAGTTCGCAGGTGACCAGCTCGTCGCTGGCGAGGCTGTGCTCGCGGGAATGGGAGGCGTAGGCGACGCCGGAACAGCCGACGTAGGCGGTGGAGACTCGTCCTACGCCGAAGGACACGTTGTCCGGGTGGTCGAAGCCAGCGGTGGCTGAGGAGCAACTCTTCGACCATGCCGTCCAAGAGCGCTCTCCGGCCCACGGGCCCGGAGGTGAGCCAGAGAGGGAGAGGACGTACTCAGGGTTCGAGACCCGAGCGCAGTCCTCGTCCAGTAGGTCGCAGAGCGCCTACCGCATTAGCATCCGCCACTGACAGCCAGGTCGCTTGAAGCGTCTCTTTGAGCCTTCTCGCGCCGCCTCTCACCGGATGGTTTCTGATCAGGAGCCGCCACACGGCTGCCTTCGACCAACCTATGAGTCACCGCCAAGTTGGCCGGAAAGAGTGAGCCTTGCTGCAAGAGGATTCGGGAGAACGCCATGGTTCCTGTCACGCACCGGTTGTGTGCGTGACACAGAGGGGGGATAAGCCATCTCAACCATGAGAGACGGGGAGGCCAGCACGGCCTTCCAGGAGATCATCACGACGCTGACCCGGCGGCGCATCGAGATCTACGACCAGGCAGGCGACGACTGGCGATTCGCCGAGAGCCTGAAGTCGGTCAGCGAGGACACGGCCCAGGAGTACGAGGGCCGCGCCGTATTGGAGCTCATCCAGAACGGGCACGATGCGCTGGCCGAGTGCAGCGCTGGAAGGATCGCAGTCCTGGTATGCCTGCAAGCGGGCGAGAACGGTGTCCTGTATGTCGCCAACGAGGGCGCAGGGTTCACCGACAGCAACTTCCGCGCGATCACAGAACTCGCCCTGTCGGACAAGGGCGCCGGAGAAGGCATCGGCAACAAGGGGCTCGGGTTCCGCAGTGTGCTCCAGCTGACGGACTGGCCCGAGGTCTACTCCAAGGCCTCCCCGTCATCCGTGGAGTTCGACGGCTTCTGCTTCCGGTTCGCGCGTCCTGAGGACGTGCGCGAGCTGGTGGACGACCCAGAGCTGGCCGACCGGGTAATCGACGACATCTCGCCGCTGGCTCTTCCGGTTCCGGCCGATGTCACCGATGCCACACTCACGTCCCTGGCCGCAGAGGGATTCTCCACCGTCGTACGCCTGCCACTGCGCAACAAGCACGCGGCGGAAGCCGCGATCACGCAGGCCACGGAAGCAATCAGCGGTGAAGCGCCGCTCCTGCTCTTCCTGGACCGGGTCGGTGAGCTGATCCTGGACGTCCAGGGCGATGGGGATCGGGACGGTCGCCGTGTGCTGGCCCGCTCCGTAGCCCCGTCCAAGCTGGTTGCCCGAGAGGAGTCACGGTGGGTCGAGGAGGTTGACCTCGCTGAAGGCGGACGCTATCTGCTGGCCCGCCGCACGCTTGCCCCTGAGGAGCTGCGACGGGTGATCGAAGGGAGCGTCGAGGCACGCGAGATCGACGCCAAGTGGCTGAAGTGGGACGGCGAAGCCTGGGTCGGAGTCGCGCTCCGGCTGGACAAAGACCTGGAACAGGGTCTGTTGTACACCTTCCTCCCGATGTCGGATGCGGCCCGTGCCCCCTTCCGCGGCCATGCTCACGCCCCGTTCTTCACCAAGTTGGCCCGACTTCATATCAGCGAGACCGTGGCCCTGAACGCGTTCCTGCTGGACCAAATGGCGCAACTATGCCTCCAGCTGATGTCGGCACTACGTTCCCAGGGACCGTATTCCGCGGTCCGGGACCTCGTCCTGGACCTCGTGTGCTGGGACGACCCGGCCCGGATCGACAAGGCCCTTGCCGGAAAGCTGGCAGACGAGCCGATCGTTCCCCTCGTCGGGGCAGACTCGTGGGGCACGCTTCGGAGTTCCTATGCGTGGCCTGACGGAAGGCGTCCCTGGACGGTCCTCACCGCCGAGGCGCTGAGCCAGGCCGGCGGGCGCCTCCTCGATTCTTCCGTCGGGCCACTCCGACGGGGCCGTCTCATCAAACTCCACCGGGACCTTCTCGGAACGCTCATGCACCCGATGCCGCAGACGAGCGCAGCGTGGGTGGAACGCCTCGCCGAACGGTTGCAGCCCGCTGGAGGAGAACAACCGGTCCCCCTGTGGGCAGACTTCTACGACGACCTTGCACAAGCGTTCGCCGACCATCCCGAACACCTTCACGGCCGGCGGATCATCCTCGATCAGGACGGCCGGCTCTGGCCTGCGCTCGGTGGCACGGAAACGGCCGGCAAGAACGAGCAGTCCGTCTTCTTCCTTCCTGAGGACGAAGGCGGTAACGGCGCCACCAAGGTGCCGAAGGCGCTGAAAGCCCTACGCCGCCGCATGGCCTTCACGCACCCCGCCATCGCCTGGGGACGCCCCGGACGCACCTTCCTGGAAGCCCATCGGCTGGTACGCCCGTACCGGACCGACCGGGTCTTCGAAGCTCTGAGGGATCTCCTCGCCAAGAGCCCCTCGGACGCCCTGTGCCGAGACGCCCTGGTTTTCGCCTTCCGGATCTTCCCCTCCCTCACCGAGGCCGAGCGCGGACGGCTGCCCCGGACAGGCCTCCGTTTGCCCGCTGGTGAAGGCGGCTGGATCAAGGCGACCAGTTGCCTCTTCTCCCCCGCTTGGCGCACCGAGGGCGGGCGACGACTGGCGAAGTTCTTGGAGGCGGGCGGCGATTCGATTCCGTCACTGGCGACCCTGCGTCAACGCTGGCTCAGCAACCCGGACGTCTGGCCCGTTCCCGTCAACGACCTCACGGCCTACGTGGAATTCCTGAAGGCGGTCGGGGTGGGCGACGGCCTGCCTCTCTCCTTGGTCGGCGGCAGACTGAGGCCGACCAACGGCCGGGACATGGCACCGGGAGTCGTAGCCCGGAGGCTGTCGCTCGGCGACGAGCTCGGACGGGCCTGGTCGAAGGACGTCCACCGTACCTGGAGCGACTTCGCCCACCCATGGACACCATACGAGTTCCGCCGCCAGCTGGCCCATGTGCCAGGCGCCGTCGAGGTCACGGAGCTGGGCACGGCCGCCCGCCGAGAGTTCGCGGAGTTGTTGCTCATCGGTCTTCGCACCTGGGCGGACACAGCCTTCACCGTCCCCCTTCACCGGCCGCACCACGACCGGAATCGGGACCCCCATACATGGCCGAGCCCACTCGCATCCTTCCTGCGTTCCATGCCCTGGCTCCCGGTAGAGGCCAGAGACGCCGACGGTCCGACCTTCGTCCCGCCGAACCGTGCGTGGTTCAGCACCGAGGGCGAACTTCCGGCATTCGTTCCCTCACTCCCCCTCTCGATCCGTCGGGCTCTGGCCGACAAGCCGGTGCTCGAACGTCTACGCCGATGCGGTCTGCGGTTCTGGGACGAATCCGAGCACGCAGGAGCTGCCGTTCGAGACCTCGGCGCGATCGTCGCCACGGGTGGAGTACCCGACCACCTCAACGTCTCGTTCAAGAAGCACTACGGGAGGGCGTGGTCCCACGTAGCGGATAGCGAGCGCTGGCCTTGGCCCGCCGGAAAGCCGGCGCAGCTGGCAGTGGTCCAGAAGCACGCTCTGACCAGCCTCACGCCTTCCTCTCGGGAAAATCCGGTCTACGTCTGCGACGAAGCCGACCCGCTGAAGGAGAGTCTCGTCGAACTCGCGGGTCATCCTGTCCTGATCGCCGGATCCGATGACGGCGCGAGGATCGCGAAGAGGCTCGAGTCGAGCGGGACGCCCGTGGTCCGGCTGTCCGACACACGGGTTCAGGTGAACGACCGCGCCAAGGAGCCGATCAGCCCATCGGACGACCATCCCCTGCTCACTGAAGCCCGGGAGTGGCTGGTCCTGGTGGTAGCTCTGGTGGTGGAGCTCAAGTCCGGTGCGTTCGTGCGCCGTAGCGAACGCACCGTGCACTTCCTCCTCGATCAGTTGCGTGCGATCCGCATCATCCGCGCCGAGGAGATCGAGATCCTGATCGCCGGTGAGCGTGTGGAGCCTCCGCCGACGACCCGTAGCCTGCCGCTGCCCGATCCCGACCACCCAACCGTCGTTGTCTGGGACGTCGACCGCGATGGCGACGGTGGTTGGGAAGAACTGCAGGCGTCCACGTCGGCGGTCACTCAACTCCTCCACCAGCCGTCGCTGCAGGACGCCCTGGAGCTCGTTCTCGTCAAGCTGCAGCGGCACTCCGGCGGCGCGATGCCGGACTACATCGACGACCACACACTCGCGCTGGCACTCGACACCAACGAGTCCAGAATCTCGGAAATACGGCGCAGCCTCACGAACGACCTGCCCCACATGGTCCGACAACTGCGCCCCGTCCTGGTCTGCCTGGCCGGCACCGACCGCGCCGACACGGTTTCCGAGGCCCTGGACGAAGCCACGAACGAGGAGGAACTGATCGCCGTCCTCGGCCGATTCCCCTGCGCCCTGCCGCTCCCCGCCACCGAACTGCTCGCCGTGGCCCGCACCTCCACGACGCCTGCCGAACTTCGGGAGGCCCTGGCGCTGGACTACAAGGCGTTCAACGAGGCACTCGCCGCGCTCGGAGCCCCCTATAAGCCCGTCTGCGACCCGGACCTCCACGAGCGGACGTTCAGCGAGTTCGTCCGCGTCCACGCCGATGCCGTTCTGGACCGGCTGCGCGAGCGGTACGCACCTCAGGCCGCGGGAGGAGCCGACGTGGCCGCGTACGCTGCCGCCCGCCATCTAGAGGACCTGGCTCCCGACCCGGACTGGCTACCCCGCTTCGCCTCCCCACCCGAGGAGCAGATGCGAGAACGCGTCGCCCACTGGCTGCGGTCGCACGGCGCCGACGACGACCTGGAGCGCGCGGGCAATCTCGAGCCCGTCGACGAGCTACGCCGTCTCAACACGGCAGCGCTCGACCGCTTGGTCTCCGTGCTGACGAAACTGGTGCCCGCCTGGTGCCGAAGTCACCACGCTCCCGTGCCAGCCGGCTGGAACAGCACCCCGCTAATGGCGGCGCGGACCGCGCTGCAAGGTTCCGGACTGGCCGACCTTTTCCTCCTGAGCAACGAGCGGCTCCTGAGTGAGGTGGCCCGCGGAGTGGGCTGGCCTGTGGGCATGCCGCACAGCGCCGACCTCGCTGCTCTAGGTCTCACCGCTCGCGACGTCGCACAACCGTCCACACCCTCGTCAGGCTTCATCGGATCCGGCAGATCCGTCCAGCCCACGATCAAGATCGGTGAGGAGGAGATCGTCGTGGGGCGCGACCACTTCACAGCCATCGCCGACCTGGCGGCCCGGACGGTCGACGAGACCTTCCTCGCGCAGTCCGGGAAGGTGCGGCTCGGCACGATGGCAGCTGTTCCGCAACCCCGCCGCACACCAGAATCTCGGACACCCAGGATCGTCGTCGCGCACAGGGCGCAGCTCGGCGAGGAGCAGAAGGCGGCCATCGGCTTGGTGGGCGAGGTCTCCGCACGCGCTTGGCTGGAGCGCCGGTACGCCGAGGTCCACTGGGTCTCGGGCTACGCCGCGGTCCTCAATGAGGACGCGGCAGCGTCCGACGGCCACGGCTACGACTTCGAGGTCGCTTACCGCGGCACCACGCGCCTATACGAGGTGAAGGCGACCAGCGAGTCCCACACCGAGCGGATGGAGTTCGAGCTGGGTATCTCCGAGGAGAGGGCAGCACGGGAGCACGCGCGCGGAACTCGCTATCGGATCTTGCTGATCACCTCTGCCCTTGATCCAGACCGGCGACAGGTGTTCGAGCTGCCGAACCCCTTCGCGTTGGCGGGACGTGACCGGTTCCTGGTAGTAGGACGGGGGCTGCGCTACCAGTTCTCCCCCACCCGTGGAACATCCCGCCCGGTCCCGTAGAACGGTCGTCACGATGCGGAAGGACCAGAAGAACTCATAGCCGGAATGGGCGATGGAATGGCCTACCGCCCATGCCGCCGTCCATTCACACCCGGCCCGCCCTCCGGACACGATCAACTAGACCCGGGGGGTGGCGTCTTCTGCTGACGTCAGAAAGGAGAAGACGCCACGCGAAGCACCAGTCGCTGACAGCCAAAACTGACTACATCCGTCCGTCGAATGTCGACCTCAATTGGAAGGCGGGCCATTGGAACGGCAGGTCAATGAGCGGCAGCTCTCGGTACTGCAGTGGGTGGGAGCCGGGTGCCCTGCCGGCGTGTGGGAAACCAGCGCCTACAAGACCACGTGCCAGGCACTGCAGAACCGGGGGTTGGTCACGGTCTCCCGGAAGGGCGGGCAGTGGAGCGTCACCCTGACGAGTGCCGGCCTGCATTACCTAGCGCACGGCACATACCCCTCCCCACGAATCTCGCCTGCGGAAGACCCAGGCAGCCCCTCCGCAACCCCCGCCAATCCAAGCGCAGGAAATTCCTACCCCCGCTCGATTGCCACGTCCTTCCACACAGCCTCGCATGACGTTCTCGGAGCAGCTGCTGCAAGAGCTCGTAGGAGCGGGCGGCCGGATCGTCAAGAGCGGCACCGGTCCAGAGTTGGAGAAGTGGCACGCCCGCGTCGCCGCAGCGCGCAGATCCGAAGGATCCCGGAGACAAAGGAGCTGTACGGGGGCTGGTGCCGTGGTGGGTACGAGATCAAGCTCGTCGACGTCCCCGCCTGGCGCCTCGTGGCCCTCGTACCCGTCCCTGTCCCCTCGCGGCTCACGCGGCCGCACAGCGTGGTACGGGCCATGCAGAACGAACCCCAGCCGCTGGGCCTGGCCAAGCCGGTCCAAGGTCGCGCCCTCAGACTTATCCAGGCGCTGATCACTGCCACCGGGAACGCAGGACACTCCAGTGCGGCAGGGCAGACCGGCTGCGCGCCGCCGCCCCATCGCCGCCGCAGGGCGTCTCCCCACTTCACCATCACCGCGCAGGGCCAGACCGTGGAGTTCCTCGTCCTCCAGGAGCAGGACCGGACTGAGCACGTCGCCACCGAGAAGGAACTCGCCGAGGCCAAGAAGAACTCCTGGATCAGGATCCCCCGCTTCGACTACACCCCGTCCGAACGCCTCCGCTTCGTCCTCAGGGGCGGCCAGCCGCACCGGGCGAGCGAATGGTCCGACACCCCCGCACGCTCCCTCGAAGATCAGCTCGCCGAAATCACGCAGGAGGTCACGCTTCGCGGCGAAGCCTCCGAACGCAAACGTCTCGACGAGATCGAGGCGGCCCGTCAGAAGCGCGTCCGCTGGGAAGCCGCAATGGAGGAAGCACGTGTCCAGTACGCCGAGGCGTACCGCTTCAGGCACTTCGAAGCACAGGAAACGGCATGGCGCCAAGCCATCCGACTGACGGAGTACGTGATCGCCGTACGCACCCGGGTCGAGACCATGCCCCCAGGCCAGGCCAGGACCCAAGCCGAAGCATGGATCGGCTGGGCGACAGCACGTGTGGAACGCCTCGACCCGCTGAACACACCGCCCCAGCTGCCCGACATCCCCGAACCACGAGCCGACGATCTCAGGCCCTTTCTCGGGCACTGGAGCCCATACGGCCCCTGAGTCAACACGGACCGGACCCCCACCTAGCCTCACGGACCGTCACTACCGAGAGACGGGTGGGGCTGGGGCACCCGACAGCTCAGCAGCCAGTGCCCCAGCCACCTCAAGGTGCCTAAGACCAGACAGCTGAGGGCTCCACTCGGTGGCCACCAGGCCCGCATGACGACCCATCAGGAACCGTGCCGTTCGTGCGTCAAACGTGCGTCACGTGCGTCGAATATGCGTCAAGATATCGCACCTAACGCATGTAACGCCCATAACGCACACTCGGAGAAACGGCAGGTCAGCGGCCCTTTTCAGCAGGCTCAAGGATCGCGACGCACTCGACATGCTGGGTCATCGGGAACAGGTCGAACGCCCGCAGCGTCCGGACCCGGTAGCCGCCCTCCTTGAAGTAGGCGATGTCGCGGGCCAGGGCCGCCGGGTCGCAGGCGACGTAGGCGATGCGGCGCGCTCCCAGGCCCGCGAGGTGCTTGACCGTCTGCTTGCCGGCGCCCGCGCGCGGGGGGTCGAGGACGATCAGGTCGACCTCGGTGATGCGGGTGCGCGGGAGGACCGTCTCGACCTTGCCCTGTTCGATGCGGACGCGGTCGTAGTCCTGGAGGTTGTGGCGGGCGTCCTCCACCGCGCGCTTGCCGGACTCGATGCCGAGGACCGCGCCCTCGTCGCCGACGCGGTCGGCGATCGCGCCGGCGAAGAGGCCGACACCGCAGTAGAGGTCGAGGGCGGTGTCGCCCTTGCGGGGCAGCAGGCCCTGCATGACGGCGAGGACGAGCGTCTGCGCCGCCTTCGGGTGGACCTGCCAGAAGCCGCCGTTGCCGACGCGGTACGTGCGGTCGTCGGCGCGCTCGCGGACGAAGGGACGGCCGTGGACGCGGTGCACCCCGCCGTCGTGCTCGTCGACGCGGAGGACGGAGACCGGCTTGTCCAGCTCGACCAGAGGGAGGCGGGCGCCCGGCTTGGGCGCCAGAATGACTTGGCGGTCGCCCGAACCCGAGGCGGCGATGGCCTCGACCGAGGCCATGCCCTCCCAGGTGCGCTTCTCGATGCCCAGCTCGCTGACGCCCTCGGCCGCGATCATGCAGTGGTCGATGACCTCGACGTCGTGCGACCGGTGCTTGCGCAGACCCGCGTGGCCCTCGGCGTCGACGGCGTACTGGACGCGGGTGCGCCACTGCGGGACCTCGCCCGCCGGGAGCTTGTCGCCCTCGGCCGGCATGACGGTGCCGTCCCAGCCCGCCTCCTCGGGGGTCAGACCGGCCAGCCGCTGGAGCTGCTCGGCGATGACCTCGCCCTTGAGACGGCGCTGCGCGCCCGGCTTGGCGTGCTGCCAGTCGCAGCCGCCGCACTTCCCGGGGCCCGCGAAGGGGCAGGGGGCCTCCACCCGGTCCTTGGAGGCTTCGAGCACGGTGACGGCGTCCGCGCGCAGGAAGCGGGAGGTCTCCTCGCCCTCGGTGACCCGGGCGACGACCCGCTCGCCCGGCAGCGCGTGGCGGACGAAGAGAACCCGGCCCGCCTCCGTACGCGCGATGCAATGGCCGCCGTGGGCCACGGGGCCGACCTCGACCTCGTACTCTGCCCCGACCAACGAAGAAACAGGTGCGTTCTGCATGACGGGGTGACTCCAGAGAAAGAGAGAGGTGGGCTGCCGTAGCGGCAGCCCACCAGTCTACGTGTCCTTGCCGGCCGCTTCCTTCGGGCGCTTCTCGACCGGACCGCGGCGCACCGAGCCCGGCGCGTTCCACTCCTGACGCTTCCGCTCCCGCTTCTTGGCGGCCTCGGAGGACCGCAGCTGGTACGGCACGGAGGTGACCATCACGCCCGGGGTGAACAGCAGCCGCCCCTTGAGCCGCAGCGCGCTCTGGTTGTGGAGCAGATGCTCGTACCAGTGGCCGACGACGTACTCGGGGATGTAGACGGAGACCGCGTCGCGCGGGCTCTCGCGGCGGATGTTCTTGACGTACTCGATGACCGGCCGGGTGATCTCCCGGTACGGCGAGTCGAGGATCTTGAGCGGAACGTTGATGCCCCGCCGCTCCCACTCGGCCTTGAGCGCCTTGGTCTCGGCCGGGTCGACGTTGACGCTCAGCGCCTCCAGCTCGTTGGCGTGCAGCAGCTTGGCGT
Organism: Streptomyces lateritius; assembly: GCF_014649715.1. Classification (GTDB taxonomy): domain Bacteria; phylum Actinomycetota; class Actinomycetes; order Streptomycetales; family Streptomycetaceae; genus Streptomyces; species Streptomyces lateritius. The sequence continues at coordinate 152,317 of NZ_BMTO01000017.1, read as the reverse complement.
AGGCGAGCGCGCGCAGCGTCGGCTTGTGGAGCTTGGAGACGAGGACGACGGAGCGGACGCGCGAGGGGCGTACGTACTCGTCGGGACGCTCCTCGGCGGCCGCGATCTCCGCCGACACCGAGTCGTAGTGCCGGCGGATCGCGGTCATCGTCCCGTAGAAGATCACCATGCCGAGCAGGGCGACCCAGGCGCCGTGGGTGAACTTGGTGGCGAGGACGACGACGAGGACGAGGCCGGTGAAGAAGGCACCGAAGGTGTTGATCGCGCGGGAGCGGATCATGCGGCGGCGCTGCGCCGGGTCCTTCTCCGTCTTCAGGTGCCGGTTCCAGTGCCGGACCATGCCGGTCTGGCTGAGGGTGAAGGAGACGAAGACGCCGACGATGTACAGCTGGATGAGCTTCGTCGAGTCGGCCCCGTAGACCCAGACCAGGAGCACGGCGGCGCCGGCGAGGAGCACGATGCCGTTGGAGAAGGCGAGCCGGTCGCCGCGGGTGTGCAGCTGGCGGGGCAGGTAGCGGTCCTGGGCGAGGATCGAGCCGAGGAGCGGGAAGCCGTTGTACGCCGTGTTGGCGGCCAGGAAGAGGACGAGCGCCGTGGCCGCGGCGAGGACGACGAAGAGGAAGGTGCCGTCGCCGAAGACGGCGGCCGCGACCTGCGAGATGACCGGGTCCTGGACATAGCTCTCGCCGACGGGGACGCCGTCGCGCAGCAGGTCGACGGCGGGGTGCTCGGCCATCCGGACGTCGGTGGCCATCGCCAGGAAGATGATGCCGCAGAACATGGTGACGGCCAGGCCGCCCATGAGGGCGAGGGTGGTCGCCGCGTTCTTCGACTTCGGCTTGCGGAAGGCGGGCACGCCGTTGGAGATCGCCTCGACGCCGGTGAGGGCGGCGCAGCCGGAGGAGAAGGCGCGCAGCAGGAGGAAGAGCAGCGCGAAGCCCGCCAGGCCCTCCTGTTCGGCCTTGATCTCGAAGTCGGCGGTGGGGGCCTTCATGGTCTCGTCGAGGACGATGCCCTGGTACGCGCCCCAGGCGATCATGATGAAGACGCCGGCGACGAAGACGTACGTCGGGATGGCGAAGAGGCTGCCCGACTCCTTCACCCCGCGCAGGTTCATCAGCGTCAGCAGCACGATGACGCCGACCGCGCAGAAGACCTTGTGCTCGACGACGAACGGGATGGCCGAGCCGAGGTTCTCGATCCCGGAGGAGATGGAGACGGCGACGGTCAGGACGTAGTCGACGAGCAGGGCGCTGGCGACGGTGAGTCCGGCCTTGGGCCCGAGGTTGGTGTTGGCGACCTCGTAGTCGCCGCCGCCGCTCGGATAGGCGTGGACGTTCTGCCGGTACGAGGCCACGACGGTGAACATCAGGACCACGACGGCCAGCGCGATCCACGGGCTGAAGTGGTAGGCCGACAGACCCGCGATGGAGAGGACGAGCAGCACCTCACCGGGTGCGTACGCCACCGAGGACAGCGGGTCGGAGGCGAAGACGGGGAGAGCGATCCGCTTCGGGAGGAGGGTTTCCCCGAGCTTGTCACTCCGCAGAGCCCGTCCGATGAGGATCCGTTTGGGCAGGTCGGTCAGTTTGGACACAACAGAGGATCGTAAGCGTTCGAAAAGAGCCATGCTCACCACCACCCCCTATCGGCACGGAATCTCCCTGACCGTCACCTCGGATGAGGTCCCGCCCGGGGTTGCCGCATAAGCTCGGATCGGGCAGCCCGGCAGGGCGCTGCCCGCCACGGCCCGGGCCAAATCGGGTGAGGAAAGTTGTGAGCAGGGTGTTTTCGCAGGTCAGCAAGACGATCAGGAGTGCGGGGTAAGGGGACGTGCACATCGTCATCATGGGCTGCGGGCGAGTGGGAGCCGCTCTCGCGCAGACCCTGGAGCAGCAGGGGCACACCGTGGCCGTCGTGGACCAGGACCCGACGGCTTTCCGCCGTCTGGGCTCCGGCTTCGGCGGTCGCCGCGTGACCGGCGTCGGCTTCGACCAGGACACGCTGCGTGAGGCCGGGATCGAGGAGGCGGGTGCCTTCGCCGCCGTCAGCAGCGGCGACAACTCCAACATCATCGCGGCGCGGGTCGCGCGCGAGATGTTCGGCATCGAGAACGTGGCCGCGCGGATCTACGACCCCCGGCGCGCCGAGGTCTACCAGCGGCTCGGCATCCCGACCGTCGCCACGGTCCGCTGGACCGCCGACCAGATGCTCCGGCGGCTGCTGCCCTCCGGCGCGGAGCCCCTGTGGACCGACCCGAGCGGCGGTGTGCAGCTCGCCGAGGTGCACACGTCCTCGGCGTGGATCGGGCACAAGGTCAGCAGGCTGCAGGACGAGACGGGCGTGCGCGTGGCGTTCCTCACCCGGCTGGGCGAGGCGATCATCCCGTCCTCGCAGACGGTGCTGCAGGAGGGCGACCTCGTGCACGTGATGATGCGTACGGACGAGATCGCGAAGGTCGAGGCGGCCTTCGCCGAGGGGCCTGAGGAGGGCGGTCACTGATGCGTGTCGCTATTGCGGGCGCGGGTGCGGTGGGCCGTTCCATCGCCGGCGAGCTCCTGGAGAACGGGCACGAGATCCTCCTGATCGACAAGGCGCCGACCGCCATCTCGGTGGAGCGGGTGCCGCAGGCGGAGTGGCTGCTGGCCGACGCCTGTGAGATCACGTCGCTGGACGAGGCGGCGCTGCAGCGCTGCAACGTGGTGATCGCGGCCACCGGCGACGACAAGGTGAACCTGGTCGTCTCGCTGCTGGCGAAGACGGAGTACGGCGTGCCGCGCGTGGTCGCCCGCGTGAACAACCCCAAGAACGAGTGGCTCTTCAACGAGTCGTGGGGCGTGGACGTCGCCGTGTCGACGCCGCGCCTGATGTCCGCGCTGGTGGAGGAGGCGGTGAGCGTCGGCGACCTGGTCCGGCTGCTGCGCTTCAGCCACGGTGACGCGAACCTCGTGGAGCTGACGCTTCCGCCGGAGTCGGCGATCGCGGGGACGCAGGTGGGCGACGTGGCCTGGCCGCAGGACACCTCGCTGGTGACGATCATCCGCGGCTCGCGGGTCCTGACCCCGAGCCCGGAGGAGACCTTGGAGGCGGGCGACGAGCTCCTCTTCGTGGCCGCCCAGGCGCGCGAGGAGCAGCTGGAGGACCTGCTGTCGGTCCGCCGGCCGGAGGGCTCGTCCGCGAGCTGACAGGTTCAGCGGATACGGGAAGGGCCCGGGACCTCGCGAGGTCCCGGGCCCTTCCCGTATCCGTACCGTAGTACCGGCCGTACGTACGTCCTGGAGCTACGCCTCCGGCTGCTGGGCCGCGGCCGCCTTGCGGGCCTTCTCGGCCTCCTCCTCCGCCTCCATCTCGGCGAAGACGTCGATCGGCGGCGGGGCCTTCGCCAGGAAGACCCAGGTCAGGTACACCGCGAGCAGGAAGGGTGGGATCTTGAGCGCGACCAGGACCCAGCCGAACTTGGTCGTGTCGGCCCACCAGTACATCGGGAAGAGGATCGCGCACTTGCCGAGCAGGATCAGGCCCCACGCCCAGCTCGCCTTCGCGTACGCCTTCTTACGGCCGGGGTTGCGGGTCCGCCAGGAGAGGTTCTCCTTGAAGACCGGGCCCAGCATCAGCCCGATCAGCGGGACGCCCGCGAGCGTGGTGATGATGTACGCGAGGGCGAGCCCGAGGGTGTAGAGCATGCCCGGCAGGTAGAAGTCCTTGGCGTTGCCGGTCATCATCGCGAAGACGACACCGAACGCCACGCCGAAGACCCCGCTGAACGCGTGCTTGACGGTGTCCCGGCGGACCAGCCGGACGGCGACGAGGACCAGCGAGACGGCCAGCGCGGCGATCGCCGAGAGGTGCAGGTCCTTGTTGATCGTGAAGATCGTGACGAACAGCAGGCCGGGCAGGACCGTCTCGACCATGCCTCGTACGCCGCCGAAGGCTTCGAAGAGCGCGGCCTCGGTGACCTCCTTCGAGGCCTGGGCGTCCTGATCCGTCGTCGTCGGCTTGTCGAGAGACGTCACCGGCTACTCCTGTCCGAGCGGTCGGAGCTCGTATTTGGGGTTGAAGAGGACCCGCCGGCCGTGGCTCATGGAGATCCGGCCGGAGGCGATCATTTTGCGGCCGGGCTCGATGCCCACGATGGAACGCCGGCCCAGCCACACCACGTCCAGCGGGGCCGTGCCGTCGAACAGCTCGGCCTCGAGGGCCGGAACACCGGCCCGCGGACGCAGAGTGACCGTGCGCAAGGTACCAGTCACCTTGACTATCTGGCGGTCGGAGCAGTCGCAGATGCGCGTGCACCCGGACGCCTCGGTGTCCTCCTGGAGCTCTACGGACTCCAGTTCCTCCTGAGAGGTGGACAGCCGGTCGAGCATCCGGCGGAACCGTCCGGCCGGCTTCTCTGTACGCGGTGCAGCACTCATACAGAAAGCGTACCGGCCACCGCCGAAAGGGAAACGGGCGCTCCGGACAACCCCGACGGGGTCCCTCCGGGCGACGCCGACGAGGCCGCTGCCGAGGCAGTCCCGGGCAGTCCGATCAGTGCTCGAAGCGGTAGCCCATGCCCGGCTCGGTGACGAAGTGCCGCGGGTGCGAGGGGTCGGCCTCCAGCTTGCGCCGCAGCTGCGCCATGTACACCCGCAGATAGTTCGTCTCGGTGCCGTACGAAGGGCCCCAGACCTCCTGGAGGAGCTGCTTCTGGCTGACGAGGCGCCCGCTGTTGCGGACCAGCACTTCGAGGAGGTGCCATTCGGTGGGGGTGAGGCGGACGTCGCGCCCGTCGCGGTGGACCTTCTTCGCGGCGAGGTCGACCGTGAAGCCCTCGGTCTCCACCATCACCGCGCCGTCCTCGCCGCCGCCGACCGGCTCGGCCCTGCGGACCGCGGCGCGCAGCCGGGCCAGGAGCTCGTCCATCCCGAAGGGCTTGGTGACGTAGTCGTCGGCGCCCGCGTCGAGCGCCTCGACCTTCTCGTCGGAGGTCTGCCGGGCCGAGAGCACCAGGATCGGCACCCGGGTCCAACCGCGCAGCCCCTTGATGACCTCGACGCCGTCGACGTCGGGCAGTCCGAGGTCGAGGACGATCACGTCGGGATGGCGCTCGGCGGCCAGCCGAAGGGCGGTGGCGCCGTCGGGCGCGGAGTCCACCTCGTACTTCCGCGCCTTGAGGTTGATCACCAGCGCGCGGACGATCTGCGGTTCGTCGTCGACGACGAGGACCCGGGTCATCGAAGGCGTCCTTCTCTCTGTCTGTCTTCGTCTGTCTCCCGACAGACCTTCCGGCGGTCCGGCGTCGGGGTCATCGCGGTTGTCGGGGTCATCAAAGTCGGGTGGCGGCATGGGCGGGCAGTGCGGGGGCCGGTGGCAGCTGCCTGGTCACGGCCTTGAGGGTGAGGGTCATGGTCAGCCCGCCGCCGGGGGTGTCCTCCGCGGTGATGGTGCCGCCCATGGCCTCCACGAAGCCGCGGGCGACCGCGAGGCCGAGTCCGACGCCGGAGCCGCGCGGCGCGTCCCCGAAGCGCTGGAACGGTTCGAAGATGCCGTCCTTGCTCTCCTCGGGCACTCCCGGGCCGCGATCGACGACCCGCACCTCGACCCGGTCGCCGAGGGCGCTCGCGGCGACGACCACGGGCACGCCGGGCGGGCTGTACTTCACCGCGTTCTCGACGATGTTGGCGACGGCCCGTTCCAGGAGGCCCTTGTCGACCTCGACCATCGGCAGGCGCTCGGGGACGTCCAGCTCGGCACTGCCGTCGGGGACGCCGCCGAGCGCCATGGGCACGACCTCGTCCAGGTCGATGGCGCGGATCAGCGGGGTGACGGTGCCGGTCTGGAGCCGGGACATGTCCAGCAGGTTCCCCACGAGCTGGTCGAGCCGGTCGGAGCCCTCCTCGATCCCGGCGAGGAGTTCGGCCCGGTCCTCCTCGGACCAGTCGACGTCGTCCGAGCGCAGGGAGGAGACGGCCGCCTTGATCCCGGCGAGCGGGGTACGCAGGTCATGGCTGACCGCGGCCAGCAGAGACGTACGGATCTTGTTGCCCTCGGCCAGTTTGCGGGCCTCCTCCGCCTCGCCGACGAGCCGCTGCCGGTCCAGTGCCACCGCCGCCTGGGCGGCGAAGGCGCCCAGCACTCGCCGGTCCTCGGCCGGCAGCACCCGGCCCGTCAGCGCGAGCGCCAGGTCCTCGCCGACGGGCATGTCCACGTCCGCGTCCTCGGGCCTGGCGACGGGGCGCGTGCCGACGCTCGCCGCGCAGGTCCACGGCTCCACGTCGCTCGCGCGCTCCAGCAGGGCCACCGACTCCATGGAGAAGGTCTCCCGGACCCGCTCCAGGAGGGCGTCCAGGCTCGACTCCCCGCGCAGCACGCCTCCGGCGAGATAGGACAGCACCTCGGACTCGGCGCGCAGCCGGGCCGCTTGGTGGGTGCGCCGGGCCGCGAGGTCGACCACGGAGGCCACCGCCGCGGCGACGCCGAAGAACACGGCGATGGCGACGATGTTCTTGGGGTCGGCGATGGACAGCCGGTGCAGGGGCGGGGTGAAGAACCAGTTCAGCAGGAAGGAGCCGAACGCGGCCGAGGCCAGCGCGGGGAGGAGTCCGCCGAGCAGGGCGGAGGCGACGGTGAGCGCCAGGAAGAGCAGCATGTCGTTGGCGAGACCGAGGTCGGCGCCGACATGGGTGAGGAGCAGGGTGAGCAGTCCGGGTCCGACGACTCCGGCGAGCCAGCCCCAGATGATCCGGGAGCGGCCGAGCCGGGCGCCTCGGGAGACGGGCAGTCCGCGCCCCTTGGCCACTTCCTCGTGGGTGACGATGTGGACGTCGAGGTCCGGGCCCGACTCGCGGGCGACGGTCTGGCCGACGCCGGGGCCGAGGATGTACTGCCAGGTCTTGCGCCGGCTGGAGCCGAGGACGACCTGGGTCGCGTTGACGCCCCGGGCGAATTCCAGCAGGCCGGAGGGGATGTCGTCGCCTATGACGTGGTGGAACGTTCCGCCGAGATCTTCGACGAGCGTCCGCTGGAGGGCGAGCTCCTTGGGGGAGGCCGCGGTGAGGCCGTCGCTGCGGGCGATGTAGACGGCGAGCACCTCGCCGCCCGCGCCCTTCTCGGCGAGCCGGGTGGCGCGCCGGATGAGGGTACGGCCCTCCGGTCCGCCGGTGAGCCCGACGACGATCCGTTCCCGGGCCTGCCAGGTGGAGCGGATGTTGTGCTCGCCGCGGTACTGCCGGAGGTACTCGTCGACCCGGTCGGCCGTCCACAGCAGGGCGAGCTCGCGCAGCGCGGTGAGGTTCCCCGGCCGGAAGTAGTGGGAGAGGGAGGCGTCGATCCGGTCGGGTTTGTAGATGTTGCCGTGCGCCATCCGGCGGCGCAGCGCCTCGGGCGACATGTCGACCAGCTCGATCTGGTCGGCGCGGCGGACGACCTCGTCGGGGACGGTCTCCTTCTGCCGCACGCCCGTGATCGACTCGACGACGTCGCCGAGCGATTCGAGATGCTGGATGTTGACGGTGGATATGACGTCCATGCCGGCGGCGAGCAGTTCCTCGATGTCCTGCCAGCGCTTGCCGTTGCGGGAGCCGGGCACGTTGGTGTGGGCGAGTTCGTCGACGAGCGCGACGGCCGGGCGGCGGGCCAGGACCGCGTCCACGTCCATCTCGGTGAAGGTGGCGCCCCGGTGGGCGAGGGTGCGTCGCGGGACCTGCTCCAGGCCGTGCAGCATGACCTCCGTGCGGGGACGGTCGTGGTGCTCGACGAAGGCGACGACACAGTCCGTACCGCGCTCGACACGCCGGTGGCCCTCGGAGAGCATCGCGTACGTCTTGCCGACGCCCGGCGCCGCGCCGAGGTAGATCCGTAGCTTGCCGCGTCCCATGGCATGACTTTACGTCCAGCGAATCGGACATCCCGTGCGTGGGGTGAGGGCCGTGGAGCGTCTTGACAGGATCCTGATGCCGGCTCGTCTCCGGGACACGAGGAGCACGACGGCGGGCGCCGCCGGTCAGTGTTCGATGATCTCGCCGTCGCTCAGCTCCAGCACCCGGTCCGCGAGGCCGAGGAGCTGCGCGTCGTGGGTGGCGACGAGGGCCGTGACGCCCTCGCTGCGGACCACCGCGCGCAGGAGTTCCATCACGGCGAGCCCGGTCTCCGCGTCGAGCTGGCCCGTCGGCTCGTCGGCGATCAGCAGGGCGGGCTTGTTGGCGAGGGCGCGGGCGATGGCGACGCGCTGCTGCTGACCGCCCGAGAGCTCGCCGGGGCGCTGGGCCGCGTGGTCGGCGAGGCCGACCAGGGCGAGGAGCAGGGCGACGCGCTCCTCCCGCTCCTCGGGGTCCGCCTTGCGCAGCCGCATGGGTACGCCGACGTTCTCCGCCGCGGTCAGGATCGGGATGAGTCCGAAGGACTGGAAGATGAAGCCGATGCGGTCCCGTCGCAGCTCCAGGAGCCTGTTCTCGCCGAGCTCCGCGAGATCCGTGCCGTCGATGGTGATCCGGCCGTCGTCGGGGCTGTCGAGGCCGCCGACGAGGTTGAGCAGGGTGGTCTTGCCGGAGCCCGAGCGGCCCTTGAGCGCGACGAGCTCACCACGGGGGATGTCGAAGGAGACCCCGCGCAGGGCGTGGACGGCCGCCGCGCCCGTACCGTACGAGCGGTGCAGGTTCTCGACGCGGACCATGGGCCCGCCGGACGGGTCCTCGACCACCACCGTGCCGGAACGCGCGCTGCTCTCACTCACCCTGGTCTCCCCCGCCGTCGAACCTGTGCGCCCGTCAGTATGTGCCGCCCGGGGGCGGTGGTGCCAGGGAACGCCGGAAGATCGGCCGCGCGAGATCGGGCGCTTGAAAGCAGGCGCGTGAAAGCAGGCGCGTGAAAGCAGGCGCGTGAGATCGGGCCGCCAAGAAGATCGTGCCGCCGGAAGATCCCGTTTCGCAAACGGCCGGTGGGCCGCCTCCCGTGCCTGAGGCACGGGGTGGCGGCCCACCGGTCATGGTCGGAAAACCTGTGTCAGCGGACCTCGGTGATCTCCGGTCCGCGCTGGAGCTGGCCCATGCCTCCGGAGAAGCGCGAGCCTTCCTGCTCCTCCTGCTGGACGCCGTCGGGCACCATCTGGGCATCGTTCGGGAGCTTGAGGACGATCGGGTCGCGCGGGGCCATGGGGCCCTCGCCACGGACCACGACGGTGTCCCGGACGATCTGCTCCAGAAGACCGGCCGCCTCCGGCTGTACCGCGCCCTGGCCGGAGATCACTCCGCGCAGGAACCAGCGGGGCCCGTCGACGCCCACGAAACGCACCAGCTGTACGCCGCCGGTGCCGTCGGGCAGCTGCACCGGGACCTGGGCCCGCAGCTCCCAGCCCAGCGGGCCCTCGACCTCGTCGATGACACCACCCTGCTGGGTGATGCCGCTGGCGATCTCCTCGCGGACCTCTCCCCAGATGCCTTCCTTCTTCGGTGCGGCGAACGCCTGCAGCTGCACGGCGCTGTCGCGCAGGACGACGGTGGCCGCGACGATCGCGTCGCCCGCCACCTCGACCCGCAGTTCCATGCCCTCGACTCCGGGCACGAACATGCCGCCCAGGTCGACCCGGCCGTCCTCCGGCCTGGAGACCTCGGAGATGTCCCACGGTCCGTCGGGCCGCGGCGCCGGCGGAAGGTTCACCCGACGCGGCGCACCGGCCGTGTCGTCAGTGTCGACCGCGTCGACGACCTGCTCGGCCTCGCCCGCTGCGTCCTCAGCGGCACCGCTCTTCTTGCGACGTCCGAACACGTCACTGTCCTTCCCGGTCGGATACGACCGAAGCGTATCGATTCCCACCCGTTGTGCCGTCTGTGCCGTCCACGGCGGCATGACCGCCGGTGGAACCGAAGCCCCCCTCGGCCCGCGCCGAGCCGGGAAGCTCCGCCACCTCGTGGAAGCGGACCTTCTCGACCTGCTGGACGACAAGTTGGGCAATCCGGTCGAACCGTTCGAACCGCACGCTCTCGCGCGGGTCCAGATTGACCACGATCACCTTGATCTCTCCACGGTACCCGGCATCCACCGTCCCCGGGGCATTCACGAGCGCGACTCCGCAGCGAGCGGCCAGCCCCGAGCGCGGGTGCACGAAGGCCGCGTAGCCGTCGGGGAGCGCGATGGAGACCCCGGTGGGCAGCACGGCCCGCTCACCGGGGGCCAGGACCGTCGCCTCGGTGGTCACCAGATCCGCACCGGCGTCGCCGGGATGGCCGTAGGCCGGGATCGGTACGTCCGGGTCCACGCGGCGGATGAGTACGTCGACAGGGTTGCGCATCAGGGGTTCACCTCGAAGGCGCGGGCGCGCCGGACCTGGTCGGGGTCGGACATGGCCGCCTGGATCTCCTCCGGACGTCCGTTGTCGATGAAGTGGTCGACCTTGACCTCGATGAAGAGGGCGTCGGCGCGGACGGCGACGGGGCCGTCGGGCCCGCCGATCCGGCCGGTGACGGTCGAGTAGATCTTGCGCCCGTGCACGGCGGTGACCTCGGCCTCCAGGTGCAGGACGGTGCCGACCGGGACGGGCCGCGCGAAGTCGGTCTCGAGCCGGCCGGTGACGGCGATGACCCGCAGCAGCCAGTTCAGGGAGCCGAGGGTCTCGTCGAGCGCGGTGGCGAGGACGCCGCCATGCGCGAGGCCGGGGGCGCCCTGATGGTCGGGGGTCACGGTGAACTCGGCGGTGACCGTCACGCCCTCGCCGGCCCGGGCCTCCAGATGGAGCCCGTGGGGCTGTCCGCCGCCGCACCCGAAGCAGTGCTCATAGTGCGCGCCGAGCAGCTCGCCGGGGGCGGGCGCGTCGGGGTGACGTACCGGCGGTATGGCGTCGGCCGGCGGGGTGAGGGCGGCAGATGTTGCAGTCACAGCCGCAGACCTTACCCGCGCGGGTAGGGGCAGGTCGCGCCGTGCCAAGCTTGGACGCATGCAGCCTTCCGTACCGTCCTCCGCGCCGCGCTTCGACGAACGTCTGACCGCTCCCCGCTCCTGGTGGGTCATCACGGCTCTGCTGGGGCTGTCCGGCGGTCTGGTGATGTTCCCGCTGGGGACGGTTCCGATGTTCGGCGGTGTGATCGCGGCCGGCGCGCTGGCGGCCGTGGTCGTCTCTTCGTACGGTTCCGCGCGCATCCGGGTCGTGGCGGGTTCGCTGGTCGCGGGCGACGCGCGGATCCCGGTGTCGGCGCTGGGGGCGCCCGAGGCGCTGGACGCGGAGGAGGCGCGCGCCTGGCGCACGTTCAAGGCCGACCCGCGCGCGTTCATGCTGCTGCGCAGCTACGTCCCCGGCGCCGTCCGCGTCGAGGTGACGGACCCGGCTGATCCGACGCCGTACGTCTATCTGTCCAGCCGTGACCCGGAGGGCCTGGTGGCCGCCCTGGAGGCGGCCCGGGCGGACGCGCAGAGCCCGGGCGCGGAAAGCGCGGACGCGCGGGGCGTGGTTACGCAGGCCCGGAAGCCGACGGCCTAGAAGCCGATCTCCTTGGGGTTCTCGGGCTGCTCCAGCGGGGGCAGCCCCTCCAAAGCGTCCCAGGGGACCTGGCGACGGCGCAGATCCTTGCGGACGAGGTCGGCGAGCTTCTTGGTGTCGCGACGGTTCATCAGCGCTCCGACCGCGGCCCCGACCATGAACGGCATCAGGCTGGGCAGATTGCGCACCATGCGCTTCATGATCTGCTGGCGCAGTTCACGCTTGAGCTGACCGCCGAGCGCCGCGTTGACGGTGGTGGGGCGGGTGGGGTCGATGCCCCGTTCCTCGGTCCAGGCGGTGAGATAGGCCGTGGAGCGCTGGGCGAGCGTGCCGGGCGGCCGCACTCCGTACACCTCGTGCAGTTCGGCGACGAGCTTGAGCTCGATCGCCGCGACTCCGGTGATCTCCGCCGCGAGCTCGGCCGGCATCGCGGGTGGCACGGGGAGCATCGCGGCGGCTCCGACGCCCGCGCCGACGGTCGAGCTGGCGTTGGCGGCGCCGGCGACGAGTTTGTCGGCGATCTGCTCGGGGCCGAGCCCCGGGAACTGCCTGCGCAGGGTCGCCAGATCCCGGACCGGTACCCGGGGGGCGATCTCGATGAGTCGGTCGGCGAGATGACCGAGCCCGGCTTTGGCGCTCTCGCCGCCACGCTTCACGCCGCGTTTGACGGCGTCGATCCGCGCGCGGTCGAGTTTCATGCGGTCGAACTGTGCGCGCGCCGGGCCGACGGCGCGCTGGACGGCGCCGCGACGGCGCCCGCCGTGCGGGGCCTCCCGTTCCGCCTGATCCGACGCCGTGGCCGCCTCGAGCGAGGCCGAGGGGCCTCGCTCGTCGTCACGTGCGCCGAGGGAGGGCAGGGGGGCGGTGTGCTCGGCTCCGGGAGCCTCGTGGGCACCCTCGGTCGGGCCTGGACCGCCCTGATGCGCCTCCGGCTCACCTGCGAGCCGGAAGCGCCGCTTCCGAGACGGTGTGTCGCCTGCCACGGCCGACCGATCTCAGTCGCAGTCGCGGCAGATCGGCTGACCGTTCTTCTCCCGAGCCAGCTGGCTGCGGTGGTGCACGAGGAAGCAGCTCATGCAGGTGAACTCGTCGGCCTGCTTGGGCAGGACCCGTACGGCGAGCTCCTCGTTCGACAGATCGGCGCCCGGCAGCTCAAGACCTTCGGCGGCCTCGAACTCGTCGACGTCGACCGTCGAGGTCGACTTGTCGTTCCGGCGGGCCTTCAGTTCCTCAAGGCTGTCGGAATCGACGTCGTCATCGGTCTTGCGTGGGGTGTCGTAATCCGTTGCCATGTCGCTCTCCCCCTCTGGGTGGTTGCGGTGTCTCCAGCGCACGTAACGCGTGAGAGGCCGGACTTGTGCCCGACCCGAGGCGGAGATTTTGCCTCACATCAAGGTCTGTTACTCAATCGACACCCAATCCGCTCTCTCATGAGTGACCGGCTTTGGGTGGCGAACGGGACCGTACACGGTCCCTCTACCGTCCTTCACGGGCGCCACCCCGTGTACTTCCCGCCATCCGGACCCCCGGAAACCCGGACTTTTCCTGGTTTTCCGATGGAATTCTCGATCACGGAGAGTAGAGAGACGGATGCACGTTCCTGTGATCGATCACACATGGCCGTCTCAGGAACGGGCCCGAAGATTCCGCGCAAAGCGAACGGAACCGGCTGGTACCCGAAGTGTGTCAGATCGGGAGAGTGACACGCATCACGAGACCACCGCCTTCGCGAGGCTCCGCGATGATACGGCCGCCGTGGGCCCGCGCGACGGAGCGGGCGATCGACAGGCCGAGACCCACGCCCCTGTCGCTGCCGGTCCGCTCCTGCCGCAGCCTTCTGAACGGCTCGAAGAGGTTGTCGATCTCGTACGCGGGAACCACGGGACCCGTGTTCGAGACCACCAGGACCGCCTGGCCGTGCTCGGTCTCGGTGGTGACCTCCACCCAGCCGTCCTCCGGGACGTTGTACCGGACGGCGTTCTGGACCAGGTTCAGCGCGATCCGCTCCAGGAGGACGCCGTTGCCCTGGACGACCGCGGGCGCCCGCTCACCGCGGATCTCCACGCCCTTGGCCTCGGCCTCACCGTGCAGCTGGTCGATGGCGCGCGAGGCGACCTCGGCGAGGTCGACGGGCTTCCGCTCGACGATCTGGTTGTCGCTCCGGGCGAGCAGCAGCAGGCCTTCCACGAGCTGCTCACTGCGCTCGTTGGTGGCGAGCAGCGTCTTGCCGAGCTGCTGCAGCTCCACGGGCGCCCCGGGGTCCGAGAGGTGGACCTCCAGGAGGGTGCGGTTGATCGCCAGCGGGGTGCGCAGCTCGTGCGAGGCGTTCGCCACGAACCGCTGCTGGGCGGTGAAGGCCCGCTCCAGCCGGTCGAGCATCTCGTCGAAGGTGTCGGCCAGCTCCTTCAGCTCGTCGTCGGGGCCGTCCAGCTCGATGCGCCGGGCGAGGTCCGACCCGGCCACCTGGCGGGCGGTACGGGTGATCCGGCCCAGCGGCGACAGGACGCGGCCCGCCATGGCGTACCCGAAGGCGAAGGCGATGATGCTCAGTCCGAGGAGGGCGAAGAGCGAGCGGCGCAGCAGGTCGTCGAGCGCCAGGTCACGCTGGTACTGGAGACAGGCCGAGACGGCCTGGTGGAGCTGGTCGCCGGTGCCCGAGGCGGGCAGCCTGCACCAGGACGTGGTGGGCTGGACCGTGCCGCTGACCACCTTGAAGGGCAGTTCCGAGGCGCTGTCGCCCAGCGCCTGCGCGGTGAAGAGGTAGATGATCGACAGCAGCAGGATGCCGGCGATCAGGAACATCCCGCCGTACAGCAGCGTGAGCCGTATGCGGATCGTCGGGCGCAGCAGGGGCCTGACGGGGTCCCTGGGGTCCCAGGTGGGCTTCGGAGGCGCCTGAGGGGGCGCGGGAGTCGCGGCCACCGGGGGATCAGATCCGGTAGCCGGAGCCGGGGACGGTGACGATGACGGGCGGCTCGCCCAGCTTGCGGCGCAGGGTCATCACCGTGACCCGTACGACGTTGGTGAACGGGTCGGTGTTCTCGTCCCAGGCCTTCTCCAGGAGCTGCTCGGCCGAGACGACCGCGCCCTCGCTGCGCATCAGCACCTCCAGGACCGCGAACTCCTTCGGCGCGAGCTGGACCTCCTTGCCGTCGCGGAAGACCTCGCGGCGGTTGGGGTCGAGCTTGATGCCGGCGCGCTCCAGGACGGGCGGCAGCGGCACGGTGGTGCGCCGGCCGAGGGCCCGCACGCGCGCGGTGAGCTCGGTGAAGGCGAAGGGCTTGGGGAGGTAGTCGTCGGCTCCGAGCTCCAGGCCCTCGACGCGGTCGCTGACGTCGCCGGAGGCGGTGAGCATCAGGACGCGGGTGGGCATGCCGAGTTCGACGATCTTGCGGCAGACGTCGTCGCCGTGGACCAGGGGGAGGTCCCGGTCGAGGACGACCACGTCGTAGTCGTTCACCCCGACGCGTTCCAGGGCGGCGGCGCCGTCGTACACGACGTCGACGGCCATGGCCTCCCGGCGCAGTCCGGTGGCCACCGCATCGGCGAGCAGCTGCTCGTCCTCGACGACGAGTACGCGCACGTCGTAATTCCTTCCTGCGAGCCCTCGTCCTCGCCTGTTCTCGGCGTGGACGAGGGCGGTTCCTGAGCACGGACTGTGCGCGTCCATCCTGCCCCGTACGCGCGTAAACCGGCTGTAAGGCGGCGTGCGGCCGACGGCACGCGGGTAGGGGAGGGTCGGGGCGTGGGAAGAATTCACCTGGATCACGGGCCAGTTGAGGTTTCTGTGAGGAACCTCCCGGGGAGGACGTCTGCACACCCCGCGATCACGCTCTGTTTCGTGCACGCCACGAGCCGCTCTGTCCCCCCAGAGGTTGCAGTGAGTGATCGATCCACCCTCGGCACACCCCCGTGCCACCGACCCATGACGAGGGGGCGCACGATGGACGCTTTCACCGCAGGACTCCTGCAGCGCATCAGGACGGCGCAGACCGACCTCACACGGGCGCGCGAGACGGGCGACGACTTCCTCGCGGACGTCGAGCAGGCCGAGCTCGACGACCTGCACCGCCTGGCCGCCGAGCACGGCGTGGAGGTCGGCGCCGCCAGCGCCTGACCCCTGACGTGAGGGGCCCCGATGCCGTCGGCGTCGGGGCCCCTTCGGTGTCCGGGCCGCTCCGTCCCGGCGAAGGCGGCGAGACGTCCGCCGCCCCGCGCGCGGCCGTCAGTCGTGCCAGGCGCCCGACTCCTCCAGAAGCTCCTGGAGCGGCTCGAAGACGCCGGGCGGGGCCGCGACCACCAGCTCGCCCGAGGGGCGCTCACCGGGCCGCCCACCCGTCAGGGCGCCCGCCTCCCGGGCGATCAGGTCGCCCGCCGCCAGGTCCCACGGGTTGAGTCCGCGTTCGTAGTAGCCGTCGAGGCGGCCCGCGGCGACGTCGCACAGGTCGATGGCGGCGGAGCCGCCGCGGCGGATGTCGCGCACTCGGGGCACAAGGTGCCGGGCGACCTCGGCCTGACGGGCCCGGCGGGTCTGGACGTAGGCGAACCCGGTGGAGATCAGGGCCTGGTCCAGCGGGGCCGGCGCACGCACGGTGAGCCGGCGCTCGCCGGCGTACGCGCCGCCGCCGAGCACCGCGTGGTACGTCTCGCGGCGCATCGGCGCCTCGACCACCCCGACGAGCGTCTCGCCGTCGCGCTCGGCGGCGATGGAGACGGCCCAGGTCGGCAGGCCGTAGAGATAGTTCACGGTGCCGTCGAGCGGGTCGATCACCCAGCGGACGCCGCTGGAACCGGGGCTGGATGCGCCCTCCTCGCCGAGGAAGCCGTCGTCGGGACGGTGCTCGGCGAGGAAGCCGGTGATCAGCTTCTCGGCGGCGATGTCCATCTCCGTGACGACGTCGATCGGGCTGGACTTGGTCCTGGCCACGGCCAGGTCGTCCGGCCGCCCGTCGCGCAGCAGCGCGCCGGCCCTGCGCCCGGCTTCCAGGGCGAGGGCGAGCAGCTCGGCCCCCAGCGGGTCGGCCGACCGAGGGAGGGTCGGCGGGGAATCGGCCGACAGGGGGTTCACGGGCTCGGTCACAGGCGCTCCTTAGGCGTACGGACTGTCGGCACCGGCCGCCGCCGGGCGCTCCACCCTGGCGGGGCAGCAGCCGATCGGGCAGAGGTCGTGGGAGGCCCCAAGGGCGCCCAGCGCGCACCGCTCGACCTTGGTTCCGCGCTCGCGGGCGGCGCGCTCCAGGACGAGGTCGCGCACGGCCGCCGCGAAGCGGGGGTCGGCGCCGACGGTCGCCGAGCGACGCACCGGAAGTTTCAGCTCGGCGGCCTTGGCGGTGGCTTCCGTGTCGAGGTCGTAGAGGACCTCCATGTGGTCGGAGACGAAGCCGATCGGGACCATGACGGCGGCCGGGGCCCCGGCCGCGTGCAGCTCCTCCAGGTGGTCGCAGATGTCCGGCTCCAGCCACGGGATGTGGGGGGCGCCGCTGCGGGACTGGTAGACGAGCTTCCAGGGGTGGTCGGCGCCGGTCTCCTCACGGACCGCGTCGACGATCAAGCGGGCCACGTCCAGGTGCTGCTTCACATAGGCGCCGCCGTCGCCGTGCTCACCGACGGGACCGGAGGTGTCGGCCGCCGAGTCGGGGATGGAGTGGGTGGTGAAGGCGAGGTGCGCGCCGGCGCGGACCGGCTCGTCGAGCTCGGCCAGCGAGGCGAGGACACCTTCGACCATGGGCCGGACGAAGCCGGGGTGGTTGAAGTAGTGCCGGAGCTTGTCGACCCGGGGCAGCGGCAGACCCTCGGCCTCCAGCTCGGCGAGCGCGTCGGCGAGGTTCTCGCGGTACTGGCGGCAGCCGGAGTAGGAGGCGTACGCGCTGGTGGTGAGGACGGCGATGTGGCGCCTGCCGTCGGTGACCATCTCGCGGAGGGTGTCGGTGAGGTACGGCGCCCAGTTCCGGTTTCCCCAGTAGACCGGCAGATCGAGGCCGGCCCGCTCGAAGTCCGTGCGCAGCGCGTCGAGCAGCGCGCGGTTCTGGTCGTTGATCGGGCTGACGCCGCCGAAGAGGAAGTAGTGCTGCCCCACTTCCTTGAGCCGCTCCTTGGGGATGCCTCGGCCGCGCGTGACGTTCTCCAGGAAGGGGACCACGTCGTCCGGCCCCTCCGGGCCGCCGAAGGAGAGCAGCAGGAGGGCGTCGTACGGGGCGGGATCGTGCTGATCGGACATGGCACCGATCCTCCCACCCGGCGCTGACAGCCGGTGGCGCGGCCCGTCCGAAAATGAAGCTGCCCACATCCAGTTCAACACCGTAGGCTTTAGTAATTAATTACACGTGTTGAGCCGACGCGTGGTGAGCAGATGCCCGGAGATCCTCTTGCCCAGTCCCTATCGCGCGATCTTCGCGGCGCCCGGCACCCGATCGTTCTCGGTGGCCGGCTTCTTCGGCCGTATGCCGCTCTCCATGATGGGCATCGGCATCGTGACCATGATCTCCCAGGTCACCGGGCGGTACGGCCTGGCGGGCGCCCTGTCCGCGGCGCTGGCGATGTCGGCGGCCGTGATGGGCCCGCAGGTCTCCCGGATGGTCGACCGCTACGGGCAGCGGCGGGTGCTGCGTCCGGCGACCCTCGTCTCGCTGGCGGCGGGCGCGGGGCTGCTGATCTGCGTCCAGCAGGAGGCCCCTGACTGGACCCTCTTCGTGTTCACGGCTCTCGTCGGCTGCGTGCCGAGCGTCGGCGCCATGACCCGGGCCCGCTGGGCGGAGATCTACCGGGGCTCGGCGCGCGAGCTGCACACCGCGTACTCCTGGGAGTCGATCGTCGACGAGGTGTGCTTCATCTTCGGCCCGATCATCTCCATCGGCCTGTCGACCGTCTGGTTCCCCGAGGCCGGCCCGCTGTTCGCGGGCGTCTTCCTCGCCATCGGCGTCTTCTGGCTGACCTCGCAGCGCGCCACCGAGCCCCGGCCGCACCCCAAGGAGGACCACACCGGCGGTTCCGCCCTGCGCTCCCCCGGCCTGCGGGTGCTCGCGCTCGCCTTCGTCGCCACCGGCGCGATCTTCGGCTCGGTGGACGTGGTGACGGTGGCCTTCGCCGAGGAGGAGGGCCACAAGGCCGCCGCGAGCCTGGTGCTCGCGGTCTATGCGCTGGGCTCCTGCCTGGCCGGCGCCGTCTTCGGACTGCTCCACCTGAAGGGCGAACCGTCCCGCAGGTGGCTCCTGGGTGTCTGCGCGATGGCCGTGAGTATGATCCCCCTCCTACTGGCCGGGAACCTGCCGTTGCTGGCCGTGGCGCTCTTTGTCGCGGGCCTGTCCATCGCACCGACGATGGTGACCACCATGGCCCTCGTCGAAGCGCACGTACCTCGCACCAAGCTGACCGAGGGCATGACCTGGACAGGGACCGGGCTCGCCATCGGGGTGGCGCTCGGCTCCTCGGCCGCCGGCTGGGTCGTCGACGCGTCGGGGGCGGAGGCGGGGTACGTGGTGCCCGTCGTCTCGGGCGCGCTCGCGGTCGCGGTGGGGCTCCTGGGGTACCGCCGGCTGCGCAGGCCGGTGCCGACTGGGGAGGGGCAGCGTGAGCGGGACCACAACGACGAACGCCAGGACGGCGAGCAGCCCGTGGCGTAACTGGGCGGGCAATGTCACTTCCCGTCCCGCACGGGAGGTGAGCCCGGCCTCGGCGGAGGAGCTCGCCGAGGCCGTGCGGAAGGCCGCGGAGGACGGGCTGCGGGTGAAGACGGTCGGGACCGGCCACTCCTTCACCTCGATCGCCGCCACGGACGGCGTGTTGATCCGACCGGACCTGCTGACGGGGATCCGGCGGGTCGACCGCGAGGCCATGACCGTCACCGTGGAGGCGGGCACTCCGCTGAAGCGGCTCAACGTGGCGCTGGCCCGGGAGGGCCTGTCGCTCACGAACATGGGCGACATCATGGAGCAGACGGTCGCCGGAGCCACCTCGACCGGCACGCACGGCACGGGCCGCGACTCCGCCTCGATCGCCGCCCAGATCCGCGAGCTGGAACTGGTCACGGCCGACGGACGGCTGATGACCTGTTCCGAGAAGGAGCATCCGGAGGTCTTCGCCGCCGCCCGGATCGGGCTCGGCGCGCTCGGCGTCGTCACCGCGATCACCTTCGCCGTGGAGCCGGTCTTCCTGCTCACCGCGCGCGAGGAGCCGATGACCTTCGACCGGGTCACCTCGGAGTTCGACGCGATGCACGCCGAGAACGAGCACTTCGAGTTCTACTGGTTCCCCCACACGGACAACTGCAACACCAAGCGCAACAACCGCAGCGCTGGCCCCGCCGCCCCGCCCGGCACGGTCAGCGGCTGGATCGAGGACGAACTGCTCTCCAACGGCCTCTTCCAGGTCGCCTGTTCCCTGGGCCGCGCGGTGCCCCCGGTCATTCCGTCGATCGCCCGGATCTCCAGTCGCGCGCTGTCCGCCCGTACGTACACCGACATCCCGTACAAGGTCTTCACCTCCCCGCGCCGGGTGCGCTTCCTGGAGATGGAGTACGCCCTTCCGCGCGAGGCGGCCGTCGCGGCGCTGCGCGAGCTGAAGGCGATGATCGAACGCTCGCCGCTGAAGGTGAGCTTCCCGGTGGAGGTGCGCACCGCCCCGGCGGACGACATCGCGCTCTCCACGGCCTCGGGCCGGGAGACCGCGTACATCGCCGTGCACCTCTACAAGGGAACGCCCCACCGCGCGTACTTCACCGCGGTGGAGCGCATCATGACGGCGCACGGGGGCCGGCCGCACTGGGGGAAGCTGCACACCCGGGACGCCGCGTACTTCTCCGAGGCCTATCCGCGCTTCGCCGAGTTCACGACGGTGCGGGACCGGCTGGATCCGGACCGGCTGTTCGCCAACGACTACCTGCGCCGGGTCCTGGGCGACTGACGGTCACTCGGCCGGCGGGCTCTCCTGTCCACCGGGGCCGGAGGAAGGGGTCCCCGTCGAGGTCGACGTGGAGACCGGGGTCTGCGTGGGCGGGGTGGGTGTGGGGGCGGGCGCCGACGTCCGCGTCGGGTCGGCTCCGTCCTCGGTTCCCGTGTCGCCTCCGGTGGGCCGGGAGGGGGCCGGATCGGGGTCCTGGGTGTCCTGCCCGGTGTGCGCCGACCGGCCGTCGCCCTCCGCCCTGTCGCCCGCTCTCCGGCGTCGGTGCCGGCGTCGGCGTCGGCGTCCCGCCGTTCGCCGGCTCGTCGGTCGACGGTTCGTTCCTGGTGCCGTCGCCGCCGCCCCGGACGGCCGATCCGACGGTCGTGGCCCCCTTCGTACCGCTGAAGTCCTGGTCGGAGATCAGTTCATACGCGGTCACGCCGCCCATCGACACCAGGAAGACGAGCGCGGCTGCGACGGCGGAGCGCCTCCAGCCGCGGACGCGGGTCCCGTGGGTGGACGCCGCTCCGAACTCGTCCACGATCGCGAGGACCTGAGTACGGTCGGGATCGGCGACCGGGCGGTTCCGGGCAACCATGCACCCAGAAAGGACAAATGGGCGAAGCGAATAGTTCCGTTTCTGGTTTTTCTGTGAAGAGTGACACGCGAGAGTGAGGGCGTCGGTGAGTCAACTCCCGCGCCTCCGGAGAAGTTGGGCGGCGCGCCGGTCCACCCAGGTGGTCCGAATGGAGTACTGTGTCGAGCCCTGGGTCCGCGCTCCCGCAAGGGTGCTCGGGGCTACGGGAGGGGGCCGAAGGCGGCACTCGAACCGGCGGCGCCGCGGCACCGCACGGACGCCTGCTGCACAGCGTGACCACCGGTCACGCTGCGTTGCGAAACAGGTAACCGTGCCATAACGGCGTACCAGGGTCCATGCCCGACACGCCGGGCAACTCGGCAAGGTTGTGGCAGGCTGCACCCGGGCAGGCCACACTCGACTAGCGGAAGCAGCGACGCACGTGACGTCGGCAGGCACCACCCGGGAGGTCCCCATGCCCGAACTGCGTGTCGTGGCCGTCTCCAACGACGGCACACGACTGGTGCTGAAGGCTGCTGACAGCACGGAGTACACCCTTCCGATCGACGAGCGGCTGCGCGCCGCCGTGCGCAACGACCGAGCGCGGCTCGGTCAGATCGAGATCGAGGTGGAGAGCCACCTCCGTCCCCGGGACATCCAGGCGCGGATACGTGCCGGAGCCTCCGCGGAGGAGGTCGCCCAGCTCGCCGGGATCCCCGTCGACCGCGTGCGGCGCTTCGAGGGCCCCGTGCTCGCGGAGCGGGCGTTCATGGCGGAGCGGGCCCGCAAGACGCCCGTACGCCGGCCCGGAGAGAACACCGGACCACAGCTCGGCGAGGCCGTGCAGGAGCGACTGCTGCTGCGCGGGGCCGAGAAGGACACCGTGCAGTGGGACTCCTGGCGCCGTGACGACGGCACCTGGGAGGTGCTGCTCGTCTACCGCGTGGCCGGCGAGGTCCACACGGCGAGCTGGACGTACGACCCGCCCAGGCGGCTCGTCCAGGCCGTGGACGACGAGGCGCGCGCGCTGATCGGCGAGACCGACGACACCATCGCCGCCGCGCCCGAGCCGAGCTTCCCGTTCGTGCCGCGGATCGCCCGGCTGCCGCGCGACCGGCCGCTGGACCGCGCCCTGGACCGCCAGCTGGAGCGTGCGCCCGCGCCCGCCCCGGAGCCGGAGGAGGAACGGGACTCGCTGACCAGCCTGCTGGAGGCGGTACCGAGCTTCCGCGGTGACATGGTCGTCCCCGACCGGAACACCGAACCGGTCTCGGCCGAGCCCTGCGACGAACCCGAGGCGGAGGAGCCCCCGGCTCCGGCGGCCTCGGCCGGCGCCGGCTCGGCCTACGCCGACGTCCTGATGCCGCGCGCGGTGTCCGGCCACCGTGACCGCCTGACGGGCACGACGGACCGCCAGGCCGAGGCGGACGGCGTCCGCCCGGGCCGCCGCGCGGCGGTCCCGAGCTGGGACGAGATCGTCTTCGGCACCCGGCGGAAGAAGCAGGACTGACGCTGTACGTAGGGCCGTACGGGAGAGGGGGCCGCGCCGGAAAAAGGTGCGGCCCCCTCTCCGCGGGGCTCCGGGTCGCGCCGGGTTCGGGGCCTACTCAGGGTCGGGGCCCTTGGCCACCGGGCGGGCCGGGTCGCGGGACCACTCCGACCAGGAGCCCGCGTACAGGGCGGCGGGGATGCCCGCGAGCTCCAGGGCGAGAACCTCGTGGGCGCCGGAGACGCCCGAGCCGCAGTAGACGGCTACCTCCTTGTCCGCGATGGCGCCGAGCGCGGAGAATCGGGCCGCCAGGGCCTCCGCCGGCAGGAAGCGGCCCTCCCCGTCCACGTTCTCCGTCGTCGGGGCCGACACCGCACCGGGGATGTGCCCGCCGACCAGGTCGATCGGCTCCACGTCACCCCGGTACCGCTCCGCGGCCCGCGCGTCCAGCAGCAACCCCGCGCCGGCCAGCGCCCCCGCCCCGTCCGCGTCGAGCAGGCCGAGCGCGCCCGGTACGGGGACGAAGTCGCCCGGCTCCGGCCGCGGGACCTCCTGCGACAACTCCCCCGGCCAGACCGCGAGCCCTCCGTCCAGGACGCGTACGTCCTGATGGCCCGTCCAGCGCAGCAGCCACCAGGCGCGGGCCGCGCTCCAGCCGAGCCCGCCGTCGTAGACGACGACCGGTGTGTCCGCCGAGACGCCCGCCCGGCGCATGGTCGCCCCGAAGGCTGCCACGTCGGGCAGCGGGTGCCGCCCACCGGCGCCGGGCGGACCGGCCAGTTCCGCGTCCAGGTCGACGTAGACCGCGCCGGGGAGATGGCCGGCCTCGTACGCGGGCCGTCCGGGCGGGCCGCCGAGCTCCCAGCGGACGTCCAGCAGGACGGGGGGCCTGGCCCCCGCCAGCTCGCTCACGAGTTCGCTTGCGGTGATGATGGGCTTCATGAGTGCCATCCTCGCGCAGCACGCGCCGACGGTGGCCCGAACAGCCGACGAAGAACCGACGGGAATCCCTCCGCGAAACCGGCGGGAAGCCGCCGACAGATCCAGGCATCCTCCTGCGGGATCGCGCCAAAAAGCGGCGCGGCCGTGGCGCGCGACGCGCCCGGTGGTGCGAGCATCGACCCGGGCACGCGAACCGAGGTGTGCGTACGACGGCCGGACGGCGGGTACGGATGCGCCACGGACCCCCCGGGGACCTGGTGTTCCCGCCTCCCTCGCCTCGCACGAGCTCGCGCGCATGCCCTGTCCCCCCGCACGGCCACGACGATGGTCCGAGGAGAGAGTGACGATGACCGCGGCGACTCGGCGCACACCGGGTACACCCTGTTGGGTCAGTTTGATGGTGCATGGGATTGACGCGACGCAGGAGTTCTACGGAGCGCTCTTCGGCTGGGAGTTCCTGCCCGGCCCTCAGCAACTCGGCCCGTACGTCCGTGCACTGCTCGACGGCAGGGAGGTGGCGGGCATCGGCCAGCTGCCGCCCGACCGGCACCTGCCGGTCGCCTGGACGACGTATCTGGCCTCGGACGACGCCGGCGAGACGGCGGAGTCCATCCGCTCTTGCGGCGGCACGGTCGCGGTGGGCCCCCTGGACGCGGGCGAAGCCGGACGGATGGTGATCTGTTCGGACCCCACCGGGGCCGTCTTCGGTGTCTGGCAGGCCCGGCTGCACCAGGGCGCCGCGGCGATGGGAGCACCCGGGACGCCGGTCTGGAACGAGCTGCTGACGTACGAGACGTCGGCGGTCGGCAAGTTCTACCGGACGGTGTTCGGGTACGAGGCGGAGCCGACCGTCTCCGCCGACTTCGACTACCTCACCCTGCGCGTCGACGGGAAACCGGTGGCGTCGCTGCACGGCGTCGGCTCCGCGCTGCCGCGTGACCGGGGGCCTCACTGGATGACGTACTTCGAGGTCGCCGACACGGACGCGGCCGCCGACCTCGTCACCGAGCTGGGCGGCCATGTGCTGCGGCCGCCCGCCGAGGACGCGACGGGCCGCCATGCCCTGGTGGCGGACCCGGAAGGCGCGGTCTTCACGATCGTCCGTTCGGCGGACGCCTGAGACCTCCGCCCCCGACGTCGGTCAGCTCTTGCCGCTCCGGGCGAGGCTCCGGCGGAGCCGGGACGCGGAGCGGGGGGAGCCGCCGGGCAGTCCGAGCTCGGTCAGGCGTTCCGCCGGGAAGTACCGCGCGGTGGCCTCGTCGCCCTGACGGGCGTCGAGGAACCGGGCGGTCTCGTCCCGCAGCAGGGGGTGGAGCTTCGGCTGCATGCAGTACCCCACGGCGCGGACGAGCGGCGTCAGCGTCGGCGGAGCGCTTCCGGGCACGGCGGCACCCGTCCCGGACTCCAGGTCCGGCACGATGTGATCCACGACGGTCAGCGGCACGCGGTTGCTGTTCTCGTAGGGCCGCAACCGCTCCAGGACCGTCTCGGTGCCCACCCGGGCGATCGGGACGTCGTAGTACACGGACGCCGTGAGCATCGCGGTCGAGAAGCAGCCCACGACGAGCCGCGGCCGGCAGCGCTCGTAGAAGGTCTCGGCGAGCAACGGGCCGTCCAGGACGGTCAGCCGTACACCGATCTCATCGGCCGCCTCGTTCAGGGCGAGCGAGTAGCGGGCGGGCGCGGTCGGATGCGGCTTGAAGATCACCGACTCGTGGCCGGCGGCCGCGGCGCCCCGCACCATGCGGACGTGCAGTTCCTCCTCCTCGTCGGCGGTGAGGATGCCGAGGGCGGCGAGGTACTGGCCGAGGAGGAGGGCGGTCGGGGCGGCCGCGACCGCGTCCGCCAGTCCGTGGTCGCCTTCGGCGTCCTCCGCGATCTCCGCGAGCACGGTCCGGAAGGCGGCGTCGGGTACGAGTTCGGGTTCGACGCCGTACTCGGACAGGAGCAGCGGACGCAGCCCCGGCACCAGGTCGAGATGGAGCAGCCGATGGATGCGGCAGGCGATCGACTGCGGCAGCTCGGCGCGCGTCGGCCCGTAGCTCATGAGCCCGTCGGCATACAGCTGGACGGAACTCTCGGCGAAGACGGCGGCGAGCGCCTTGGCGGGGTTGACCTGGATGGATTCGACGATCAGCTCCACCGGTGCGCCGCCCAGGCCCCACGCCGTGCGGAACACCCGCTGCCACAGCGGCGCCTCCTCGGGGCGGGGCGCCCAGGAGCTCGGGTGGTGGGGGTGGATGGCCTCGTTCCAGTCGATCGCCTCGTCGAAGCGGGCGGCGATCCGGCCGTATCCGGTCATCTCGTCGAGCCGCAGCGCCGTCTCCGGGATCTCGGCGTTGTTCGCCACCAGCAGGATGCGTCGGGCGTCCTCGGGGGCGCCGAACCGGCCGGCGTCGAGCGCCGCCGCCAGGGTGGCCGCTCCGTACAGCGTCGACACCTGGAAGATCTGCGTCGGGATACGCGGATGCGGGTTCATGGTCAGGCGGTCCTTCCGGTGGCGCGCAGGCTCCGGAGCAGCGTGGCGCGGGCGCTGTCCATCGTCGCCAGGGTCTCGTCGAGCACCTGCTGCGGCATGCGGCGCAGGGCGTCGGTCACGTTCTGCCTGAGCCGCTTCGTCACGGCCGGCTCGTACTGGTCGGCCTTCCCCATGTGAAAGGCGATCATGGCGCAGTAGGTGCGGACCGCCTTCGGCAGGAAGCGGTCGGCCTCGGCGTCTTTCGCCACCTCTTCGAGGAGAAGGTCGTAGGACGGAATGAAGTCGAGCTGGCGATGGTCGGTGATCTGGGTGAGAGACGTGGTGACACCCCGCCGGTAGAAGACGCCGTGAAGGCTGAGAGCCGCGAATGTGGTGGCTTTCAGATGGAGCCGCCAGATCCAGAGCCGGTCCTCGGCGGTGCGCAATCTCGTCTCGAATCGGGAGGCGCCGTTCTCGAAAAGGCGGCCGCTGTAGATCCCGAAGGGGACGAAGGGATAGTCCACCATCGTCACCATGCTCGCGGGGGCGATTCCGTCCCGCGGATCCATCACGGCGTCGCGCTTTTTGGCGGGCGCGTAGCGAATACTGCGCGACCTGCCGGTCGACTGCACATGGTCGGTACGGGCGAAGTCGCAGCCGAGTGTCTCGATGGAGTCGACCATGGCCCGCAGGTGGCCGGGGGCGTACCAGTCGTCGCCGTCGAGGAAGGTGACGTAGTCCCCGGTCGCGGCGTCCAGACCGGTGTTGCGCGCCTGGGCCACCCCGAGGTTCGTCTCGTGGCGGATCACGGCGGCGTTCGGGATCCGGCTCTGCCAGCGGTCGAGGACATAGGGTGTGTCGTCCGTGGAGCAGTCGTCGATCAGCAGGAACTCGAAGTCCGGGTCCGCGTTGTTCGCGAGGCTGCGCATGGTGTCGGGGGCATAGATCCCGACATTGTGGAGAGGCACGATGACGGACAGTTTCGGCACACGGAATCCCAACACTCACACAGTCGATCAATCGATCGCTCGGGCCTATGAGCGATCGTGGCGCCCGAGCGTTCACACGGACGAAAGCCGGTCAGGGGGGCAGCGTATCGATCGTCAATTCCCGTCGGACGAGCCCGATGTGCACTGCGGATGAATTCTTGTCGTCCTGCGGAGAAACCGGTGCCGGAATCCGATCGCCGCCAGACAGAGCAGCGCGAGGGCGCCGACGGCGCCGCCGAGCCGCAGTCCCGGGGGCCGGAAGGCGCAGCTGACCGTGGTCGTCTCGCCGTCGAGGGGGACGGCCAGGAGGCCGAGGTGCCGCTGGGCGGGAGCGTGCGGCGCGTCACCGGCGGCGCAGCTCCAGCCGGAGATCCGGGGGACGGCGATGACGGCGGTTCCGGTGCTTCCGGCCGGGAGTTCGGCGGTGAGGGTGTGGCCGGTGGTCCGTACGGCGGTGGCGCCGGTCGCCGTCAGCCGTCGTACCGCCGTGTCCAGCTTCTCCTGGACCAGGCAGCCGACCGGCTGCCTGGGAAGGGCCGGGGTGCCCTCGGCGGCGCGTACCTCGATCCGTACGGAGCCGGACGCCGGGACGGTGCCGAGCGACCGCATGGGGCCCTGGACCGACGGCAGGCCGCCCGCGAAGTCCACGGTCGGGCGGCCCGCCAGGGCCGCCGTCCCCTTGAATCCCGGGGCCCAGAGCCAGAGTCCGGCGTCGGCGGGGCAGGAGGCCGTCAGCGTGGTGGCGCTCCCGGGGCCGTCCGTGCGGCGGAGTCCGGCCGGTGTCGCGTACACCTGGGTGCCGAGCAGAAGTTCCTGGTTGGCGAAGGCGGAGTCGCCGAAGCGGACGCCGCTCGCGGGCAGCCGTAGGTCCGGGCGGACGGTGACGAGCGGCGGCACGGCGGACCGGGTGGTGGTGATCGTGGCCTCGGGCGGCTCGTCGGTCCGTACGGGCGCGGAGGGCCGGGACCGCATCCGGGTCCCGATCGAGAAGAGCGCGTCGGTGACGGGGTGGTCGAGGCCGACGGGGTGGCGGCCCTTGGCGTAGAAGCCGAAGCCGAGGGCGGAGAGCGTACGGGAGTACGTGTCCGAGGTCAGGCTGGAGTAGTAGTCGGCGCCCTGCCCGCCGACCAGCAGGACGTCGTTGCCGCCCGACACCTCGCCGGGGTCCGTCCGGTGGCGCGGCCAGGCGTCCTCGCGCGCGGTGGCTCTCGCCATGTCCTCGTGCCAGGGTCCGAGTCGCGGGGCCCAGGCGACCTTGCCGAGCTGCTGTTCCTCGATCCTGCCCGCCGTGACAGCGGTCTCGCCGGCCTGGGCGACGACGAGGAGGGTCACGGCCGCGGCGGGCAGGGCCCGCGCGCCGACCGCGAGACGCCCGGTGCAGCGGCGGGCGAGGAGCACGGCCGCCGCGGCGAGCACGGCGAGGGTCAGCGCGGCCGCGAAGGCGGGGTAGGTCCAGCGGTCGACGACGGCACTGCCCCGGGCCGCGTACGTCATCGCGGCGAGGAGGGCCCCGGCGGCGAGCAGAGCGGGTGCCCGGGGCAGCCCCTGGGCGGTGGACAGCCAGGCCGCCATCAGCAACAGGCCGCAGAGCACGAAGGTCTGACGGTACGGAATGCCGTTGGGCGAGGCCCCGGCGTGCCAGAGCAGATGGGTGGGCTCCCACTGCATCGAGAGCGCGACCAGGCAGACGGCGGCGGTCCAGGCGGCGCGGACGCGCGGGGCCACCGCGCCGTTGAAGGGCAGGGTCAGTGCGAGCGCGAGGGCGGGGGTGCCGATGAAGAGGGCGGGGCTGGCCACGCTCGCCGTGGCCGGAAGCAGCCGGGCGAAGACCTCCGTCCAGGCGACGGCGGTGAACGCCACCTCGGGGGTGGGGTCCGCGACCCGGGTGGCCAGGAAGATCACCACGACGAGCGGCGCCGCGAGACCGATGCCCACGAGGACCGCCCGGGCGGCGCGCAGCAGTCCGGCCAGGCGCCGGCGCCCGGCGTCGTCGGCCGTCAGCAGCCGGACCACGAGGACGACGGCCGCGCCGACGGTCGCCATGTAGGCCGTGTAGAAGTTGGCGTACCAGGCCACCGCCACGACCAGCGGGCCGAGCACCGGGCGGCGCCCGGCCCTGGCCCACTCGCCGACCAGACACAGCAGCGGGAAGGCCAGCAGACCGTCGAGCCACATCGGCACGGTGGCGCCGTAGTTAAGGGTCCAGCCGCACAGCGCGTACGCCGCTCCCAGGACGGCGGCCACCGGCCAGGGGCCGCGGCGCAGGGTCAGGAGCAGGGCGGCCATCGCGCCGCCCGCGGCGGTGATCTTGGCGGCGGTGATGACGTAGAGGGCGAGTTCGATCCGGTCGGCCGGGAAGAGCACGACCATCAGGTCGAACGGGCTGCTCAGGTACGTGCCGTAGTCGCCCAGGAAGTTCGAGCCGAAGCCCGAGCTCCAGTTGAGGAACAGATCGCCGTCGGCGTCGCCGAGCAGCAGGCTGCGCCAGTAGGCGTGGAAGGGGAGGTACTGCTGGCCGAGGTCGACGATGTTGCGGGTGGTGGGCCCGAAGGGATGACTGCCGGCCAGCGCCCCGCCGAGGCAGAGCACGAGGCAGCTCAGGAAGGCTGCCCCGGAGGCGGCGCGCAGTCGCGCGCTGTGCCGGAGCCGCGCGAGCTCCCGGCCCGCCCGGTCCGGCCGGTCCGCTCCTGCGCCTTCGGGGTTCGCGTCGTCGTGTTCGTCGGGCTTCGGGTCGTCGTGTTCGTCGGGCTTCGCGGTCCGCGCGCCTTCGCCCCGGTCGGGCACGGTCTCGGCAGCAGGGGGCACACGTCCTCCGGGGTGTCGCGCGGCGCGCGGATGCGCGGAGGCCCGGTGGTCACGTCACGGGCCGACGGCAATGACAGCCCAGCCGGGCGACTCGCATCCGATCAGCAGGAGGTCCCCGGGTTCCGCCGAGGTGAACACGAGGCGCCTGAACACCAGGTCACATCGGGGTGACCGGGAGTACGTCGGGAGAGAGAGCCGCCGCGCGGGCGGTGGCGGCCGTCATACGGCGTCGGTGGTGGCGGCGGCAGAGCACTTCGTAGCCGATCTCGTCGCCCGCGTCCACGTCGCCGACCACGACCTGCGCGCCCTCGACGACCATCTCTCCGCCGACGGTGCGCGCGTTGTGGGTCGCACGGGCTCCGCACCAGCACAGCGCCTCGACCTGGAGGACCTCGACTCGGTCGGCGAGTTCCACGAGCCGCTGGGAGCCGGGGAAGAGCTTGGAGCGGAAGTCCGTCGTGATCCCGAAGGCGAAGACGTCGAGCTCGAGGTCGTCGACGACCCGGGCGAGCTGGTCGATCTGCTCGGGCGAGAGGAACTGTGCCTCGTCCGCGATGACGTAGTCGCAGCGGCCGCCCTTCGACAGGTGCCCGACGAGGTACGCGTAGAAGTCGAAGCCCTCCGCCGCCTCCACGGCGTCCGTGACCAGGCCGAGGCGGGAGGACAGCTTGCCCACCCCCGCACGGTCGTCCCGCGTGAAGATCATGCCCTGCAGCCCGCGGGCGGACCGGTTGTGCTCGATCTGAAGAGCGAGGGTGCTCTTTCCGCAGTCCATCGTTCCGGAGAAGAACACCAGCTCGGGCATGGGAGGTCGCGGACCTTTCAGGTCGGAAGGCAGAGGTCGAGGAGCGCGCGGAAGATCAGAACGAGCGATCGGCCAGGACGAGCGGACGGTCGGACGGTCAGGAACGGACTTCGAGGAGCGGGACAAACTGCTCCGCGGGGGTCATCGAGCCGTGCATGCCGACCATCGCCGACTCGTGCGGCTCGTTGACCGACGCGGTGATGACGACGTCGTCGTGGGCCGCCGCGACGACGTCACCGATCCTGCCGTACACCCGCTCGTCGACCTCGTCACCGAACCAGCCGAGGGCGAGCGCCTCGTCGCGGCTGGCCACCCAGAACTGCTCGCCGAGCACCTCGCGCCAGCACGTCAGGACGTCGGTCTCGGCGCCCGGCACGGCGTAGACATGACGGGCGCGGCCCTCGCCGCCGAGGAGCGCGACCCCGGCGCGGAGCTCCCAGTCCTCGTCGAAGTCGATCCGGGACTGCTCGTCGAAGGGGATGTCCACCATGCCGTGGTCGGCGGTGACGTACAGGGCGGAGCGGGGCGGCAGTTGCTCGGCGAGGCGCTGGACGAGCCGGTCGACGAACATCAGCTGGCCGCGCCAGGCGTCGGAGTCGATGCCGAAGCGGTGGCCCGCGCCGTCGAGCTCGCTGTAGTACGTGTAGACCAGCGACCGGTCGCCGGCGGCGAGCTGCTCGGCGGAGAAGTCCATGCGTTCCTCGCCGGAGAGCCGGCCGTGAAACGTTCCGCCGCTCAGGGCGATCTTGGTGAGCGGGGTGTCCTGGAAGATCGGCGAGGACACCTGGGAGGTATGAATCCCGGCCTCGTGCGCGAGCTGGAAGACGGTGGGGTACGGCTGCCAGACCTGGGGCGGCGTCCACGGCTTCCAGCGGAGCTGGTTCATCAGCTCGCCGGTCTCCGGGTTGCGGACGGTGTAGCCGGGCAGGCCGTGCGCGCCGGGGACCCGGCCCGTGCCGACCGAGGCGAGCGAGGTCGCGGTGGTGGCGGGGAATCCGGCGGTGATCGGCCGGCCCGTGCCGCCCCGCGAGGAGGCGAGGAGCGAGGTGAGGTACGGCGCCTCGTCCGGGTGGGCCTTGATCTGCTCCCAGCCCAGGCCGTCGATCAGGAAGACGCAGTTCCGGTCGGCGGGGGTGAGCTCGGCGATCCGGGCGTCGCATCCGGCCGCGCCCTGGCCGGCGACGAGCGTCGGCAGGAGGTCGGCCAGGGAGCCGGAGCCGTACTCGGGGACGGGCGCGGTGTCGAGGGCGAGCGGAAGCGGTTCGTCGGGCCAGCCGGTGACGGTGGTGGGCTGGACCATCAGCGGGTCGCCGCGGTGGCTTCGGAGAGCGACTGCGCGAACGCCAGGGTCTGCCGGACCGTGTCCGGGCCGTCGCCGGCGTCGCTGACGCGCAGGCTGAGGTCGTCGGCGGTGGCGTTGCCGGTGTAGCCGTGGTCGGCGTCGCAGTTCGGGTCGCCGCAGGCGGCGGGCTCCAGGTCGATGCGCGAGACGGCGCCCCAGCCGATGGTGAGGACGACCTCGCGGGGCAGGGTGCCGGGCGTGTAGGACTCCGGGTTGGCGACGACGCGGCTGACGACGACCGAGGAGATCCGGTCGAGCTTGACCGACTCCGTGGAGGTCGTGGCGTAGGGCGTCGGGGAGCTGGTGTCGGCGGCCTGCTCGTCGGTGTGGCTGACGATGAAGCGGTTGGCCGTCAGGACCAGGACCGTGACGTGACGGCGGACCTCGTTGGAGTCGAACGTGGTCTCCTGGTGCACGAGGTACGACGCGATCGCCTCGCCACCGACGGCGGCCTCCACCGCCTCGGCCACGAGGGCCGGGTAGTAGCCGCTGCGCTCGATCGCCGCGCGCAGCCCCTGGGTCGTCGTACCGGTCTTCGCCATGGACTCCATCCTAATCCGTCGGAGGGGGCGCTCCTGGCCGCTTGGTCGGGGGGCGTCAGTAGCTCGGCAGCCGGCGTGGGCCGAGGTCCGTGCGGGGCGGCGGCGGCGCGAGACGGACGGTGGCGCCGAGGACGGAGAGGCCCTGGGGCGCGACGACGACGGGTTCCAGGGTGATGGCGACGACCTCCGGATGGTCGTCGACGAGCCGGGAGACCCGCAGCAGCAGTTCCTCCAGGGCCGGTGTGTCGACGGGCGCCGAGCCGCGCCAGCCGAAGAGGAGGGGGGCGGTGCGGATGGACCGTACGAGCTCGGCGGCGTCCCGGTCGGTGGCCGGGACCAGCCGGTGGGACATGTCGCCGAGCAGTTCGGAGGCGGCTCCGGCGAGGCCGAAGGAGAGCACGGCCCCGACGGCCGGATCGATGGCCGAGCGGACGACGGTGTCGACGCCGCGCGGCACCATGGCCTGGACGACCGGCTGGAGCTCCTCGGGCTTGCCGAGCGTGTCGGTCAGTTCGGCGTAGGCGGTGCGGAGTTGTTCCTCCGTGGCCAGGTCGAGCCGTACTCCTCCGAGGTCGGGCCGGTGGCGCAGGTGGGGCGCGGTCGTCTTCAGGGCGACGGGGTAGCCGAGGCGGGCGGCGGCCGTGACGGCGCTGTCGGGTGACGGGGCGGGGAGGGTGGGCAGCACGGTGATCCCGTACCGGGCGAGGAGTTCGCCGGCCGCGTCGGCGCCGAGGGTGACGCCCCGGGCGTCCACGTCCTCGCCGAGCGACCGCTCGATCTGGTCGGCGGCCCCGCCCTCGTCGATGTCGTCGTACTCCGGCACCCGCCCGGGCTCCGCCGCCTGCCGCCGCCACTGCCCGTACCGCACGGCCTCGGCAAGCGCCCGCACGGCCCGCTCGGCGGCGGGATAGGCCGGAATGTTGCCCCCGCCGGCGCCCGGCGCCGCCTCGGAGCGCCCGAGCTCCGACTCGCCGCGGGCGCCCCCGGGGGCCCCGGCCTGGTCGGAGGGCTCCGCGGGAGTACTGGCCGGAGCGGGCCCGCTCGTCGGCCCGGGCGCGCCGAGGCCCGGCCGGGCGGGGGCGGGCGGCGCCGGCGGCGGCGTCGGGCGGGTGCTGGTGGCCGCGGAGAGGGCCTCCGCGAGGCCACCCATCTCGACGTGGACCACGACCACCGGCTTCGCCGGGGGCGGGGTGGAGGCGACCGCTTCGCGGAGGAAGGCCGCGAGGGCCTCGCCGTCGCCGGATTCGACGGCGCCGTTCTCCCCCACCCAGGGGATCGCCGTCACGACGACCGCGTCGCAGGCGTCGTCCACGAGCGCCGCCGCCAGCGCGGCCCGGAAGTCCGCCGGGCTCGCCCCCGTCGTCAGGTCGAGCGGCCGGAGCGGCCGCAGCCCCTCCGTGAGACAGGCGTCGTACGTCAGCAGCCCGAGCGACTCGGAGTTGCCGAGGATCGCGATCCTCGGCCCGGCCGGCAGCGGCTGGCCGGCGAGGAGCAGGCCCGCGTCGACCAGTTCGGTGACCGTGTCGACGCGGATGACCCCGGCCTGCCGGAGCAGCGCGGAGACGGTGGCGTGCGGGATCCGGGTGACCGGGACCCGGTGTCCGGGTGGCGCGCTCCCGCTGTGCCGCGCCCCCTTGACGACCACGACCGGCTTGACCGCGGCCGTGCGCCGGGCCAGCCGGGTGAACTTGCGGGGGTTGCCTATCGACTCCAGGTACAGCAGTACGACGTCCGTCTCGGGGTCGTCGTACCAGTGCTGCAGCAGGTCGTTCCCGGAGACGTCCGCCCGGTTGCCGGCCGAGATGAAGGAGGAGAGACCGGCGCCCCTGCGGTGCAGCCCGGCGAGGAGCGCGATGCCGATCGCGCCGGACTGGGTGAAGAGCCCGATCCGTCCGGCCGTCGGCATCTGCGGGGCGAGCGAGGCGTTCAGCCGGACGCCGGACGTGGTGTTGATGATCCCGAAGGCGTTCGGGCCGATGATCCGCATCCCGTACGAACGGGCCTGCCGCACCAGTTCGCGCTGCCGTTCCCTGCCCTCCGCCCCGCTCTCCGCGTAGCCGGCGGAGAGGACGACCAGGCCCCGCACCCCGTGTTCACCGCAGTCGGCGACCGCCTCCGGCACCCGTTCGGCGGGCACGGCCACGACCGCCAGGTCCACCGGTTCGCCGATGGCCCCCACCGAGCGGAAGGCGGGCACCCCGTCGAGCGAGGCCGTCCCCTCCGCCAAGGCGCGGTTCACCGCGTACGTCCGTCCGGTGTATCCGGCGTCGAGGAGGTTGCGCAGGACCGTCCTGCCGACGCCGCCGGGGGTCCGCCCGGCTCCGATCACGGCGACCGAGCGCGGCGCGAGGAGCCGCTGCACGGAGCGCGCCTCGGCCCGCTGTTCCCGCGCCCGCTGGACGGCGAGTGAGCGGTCCGTCGGCTCCAGGTCGAGGTGGAGCCGTACGGAGCCGTCCTCGAAGCTGCGCTTCTGGGTGTACCCGGCGTCCGTGAATACCTTGATCATTTTCGTGTTGGCGGGCAGCACCTCCGCCGCGAACCGTCTGATGTCCCGCTCCCGCGCCACCGCCGCGATGTGTTCGAGGAGCGCGGAGGCCACCCCCCGCCCCTGGTGGGCGTCCTGGACCAGGAAGGCCACCTCGGCCTCGTCGGCCGGCGCCGAGGCGGGCAGGCCCTGGGCGTTGATGCGGTCGTACCGCACGGTCGCGATGAACTCCCCGCCGATGGTCGCCGCGAGCCCCACCCTGTCCACGAAGTCGTGATGGGTGAAGCGGTGGACGTCCTTGGCGGAGAGACGCGGGTAGGGGGCGAAGAAACGGTAGTACTTCGACTCGTCCGAGACCTGCTCGTAGAAGCTGACCAGTCGGTCGGCGTCATCGGCGGTGATGGGCCTGATGCGCGCGGTACCGCCGTCACGGAGGACCACGTCCGCTTCCCAGTGGTCGGGGTATGCGTGTTCCGGCTGTGCCGTCTGTTCCGACGCGCTCTGCATGGGGCAAGCCTACGGCCGGGGTACGACAGTGGCACCGGTCGTGCGTGGCGTGCGCGCCACGCACGGTACGGGCAAGGTAGGAAGGCCGCACGCCGTCCCGCCGGGACCGAAGGTGGGTACGAGCACCTCTTCAACCCGTGAGAGACTGGTCTAGACAACCCGCTAAGACTTGAAGGGCAACACCATGGCTGAGCGCCGCGTCAACGTCGGCTGGGCCGAGGGCCTGCACGCCCGCCCCGCCTCCATCTTCGTCCGTGCGGCCACGGCTTCCGGCGTCCCCATGACGATCGCGAAGGCCGATGGCAACCCGGTGAACGCCGCGTCGATGCTCGCGGTGCTCGGCCTGGGCGCGCAGGGCGGCGAGGAGATCGTGCTCGCTTCGGAAGCGGAGGGCGCCGAGGCCGCCCTGGACCGCCTGGCGAAGCTGGTTGCCGAGGGGCTCGACGAGCTTCCCGAGACCGTCTGATCCCCGCGAGACCGTCCGACCGAGAATTCCGAAGACGCCGCACCCGCCGAAGAATCACGGCGGCTGCGGCGTCTTCCTTTTCGGAATGATTCCCCCGCACCGAATTCGGGCAGAACAGATTCCGGGCAGCACGAATGCACCCACCGAATTCACTTCTCTTTGTATACGGCCCTGCCGTTAATTCCGGGCGCCCGCGGTGTTTACGACATGTTGCGAAACCCTCACACGTCCCCCCTCAGGCCGCTTCAGCCGATGGAGGACCAGGGAACGCTCGGCGTGCAGCGCCGTCAGCGCGCGCGCCCTCTCGGCGTCGCCGCGCGCCACGGCGTCCACGATCGCTCCGTGCTCAGCCCACGTCTCCACGGGCTGGGCGGCGGGCTCGACCGCGTACATCCAGGCGATCTTGTGCCGCAGCTGGGTGAGCAGCGCGGTGAGCGCCGGGCTGCCGGAGGCCTGGGCCAGCGTCTCGTGGAACCAGCCGCCCAGCGAGCGCAGATCCTCGCCCTGCCCACGCCGTGCCCGCTCCTGTCCCAGCCTGACCAGGCCACGCAGCACCTTGAGATGGGCCTCGGTACGCCGCTGGGCGGCGCGGGCGGCGCCGAGCGGCTCAAGGAGCGCCCGTACGTCCAGCAGGTCCGCCGCCTCCTGCTCGGTGGGCTCGGCGACCTGGGCACCCGCGTGCCGGCGGGTGGTCACGAAGCCCTCGGACTCCAGGGTGCGCAGCGCCTCGCGGACGGGGACGCGGGAGACTCCGTAACGGCGTGCCAGCTGCTCCTCCGTCAGCCGGCTGCCGCGCTCGAAGACGCCGGAGACGATGTCGTCCCGGATCGCCGTGCATACCGAGTGCGCGGGAATGCGCATGTTCGACCTCCGCCTTGATCCGCGCGAAAACCCATCCGATTGACGTCTGCTCGTCGACTCTTCGGTGACTCTATTGCAGCAGGGCGGAATTTCCGATGGCTACCGGCGATCCATGGATATCTTTTGGCCAGCGAAAAGCCCCGGCTCTGTACGAGCCGGGGCTTTTCTGAACGTATGCGGGGCGTCGGTCAGACGTTCACGCCGCGGGCGCGCAGGTACGCGACCGGGTTGATGTCGGAGCCGTACTCGGCGCTCGTGCGGGCCTCGAAGTGGAGGTGCGGGCCGGTCGAGTTGCCGGTGGAGCCGGAGATGCCGATCTGCTGGCCCGGCGTGACGGACTGGCCGACCGAGACGCTGATGGACGACAGGTGGCCGTACTGGGTGTAGGTGCCGTCGTGCATCCGGATGACGACGTTGTTGCCGTACGCGCCGCCCCAGCCGGCCTCGACCACGGTGCCGGTGCCCACGGAGACGACCGTGCTGCCGTAGGCGGCGTGGAAGTCGACGCCGGAGTGGCTGCCGGAGGACCAGAGCGAGCCGCCGGTCTGGTAGCCGGTGCTGACGTACGAGCCGGCCACGGGAAGCTGGAAGGAGTTCAGGCGCTTGCGCTCGGCCTCGCGGGCGGCGCGCTCCTTGGCCTCGCGGATCTCCTTGGCGCGGGCCTCGGCCTTGCGCTTCGCCTCGGCCTTCCGCTTGGCCTCCGCCTTCGCCCGGGCCTCGGCCTCGGCGGCCTCGCGCTCCTGAGCGGCGGCCTGGGCGTCGATCGTGTCGGCGAGGGCGTCGGCGGCGACCACCTGGGTCAGGCCGGTGTCCTCGACGGAGCGGGTGTCCGCGTCGGCGGCGAGCGCCGGGGAGGCGAGGGTTCCGATGACGCCGGTGGTGGCGAGAGTCGCGACTCCGGCGATGCCCGCGCCTCGGCGCGACAGACGGCTCGGACCACGGTGCTTCCCGGTGGCACGGGTGAACGCCATGAAGTGGCTGATCCTTTCCTTCCTTCTCGCCTACCGGGTTAGCTGACGGGTTCGGAGCAGGAAGGTCTCCTACGGGCCCCTCCGCGGGTGCGAAGGCGTCCGATTCACCCCAGGGACTTCGTGTGGGTCCCCGGCTCCCCAGGCTCGCGCCTGACGGGGACTCGGCGATGACTGTCCGATGCCGCGGATGCGGCGGGTGCAACTGGCGAACAGCCGGACTGACGCTAAACGGACCGTCTTTCAATCACCAAACAGACACGGGGATTTGTAAGACATGCCACAGGGCAGACAGTCATCCTCTGCCGCAATCCGGACAAAGGGCGAGGACCCCGACGTACCCTGACGACGGGGTCCTCCAGGTGAGGTTCGGGCAGCCTCGATCAGCCGGTGACAACCGTCACTTCGCCGATGCCGAGGGCACGCACCGGCTCCTCGATCTGCGCCGCGTCACCGACGAGCACGGTGACAAGACGGTCCACCGGGAAGGCGTTGACGACCGCCGCCGTCGCCTCCACCGTGCCGGTCTCGGCAAGGCGCGCGTACAACTGCGCCTGGAAATCGTCCGGAAGGTGCTGCTCGACCTGGTCGGCCAGCGTCCCGGCGACGGAGGCCGCGGTCTCGTACTTCAGCGGGGCCACGCCCACCAGGTTCTGCACGGCCACATCGCGCTCGGCGTCCGTCAGACCCTCCGCGGCGAGGGTGCGCAGCACCTTCCACAGGTCGTCGAGGGCCGGCCCGGTGTTGGGAGTGTCGACGGAACCGCTGATGGCGAGCATCGAGGCGCCGTTGCCCTTGCCGTCGGAGCGGAGCACCTGCCCGAACGCCCGCACACCGTAGGTGTAGCCCTTCTCCTCCCGCAGCACGCGGTCCAGACGGGAGGTGAGGGTGCCGCCGAGGCAGTACGTGCCGAGGACCTGGGCCGGCCAGACGCGGTCGTGCCGGTCAGCGCCGACCCGGCCGATCAGCAGCTGCGTCTGGACGGCGCCCGGGCGGTCCACGACGACCACACGGCCGGTGTCGTCGGCCGTGACCGGGGGGACGGGACGCGGCTCCGCCGTGTCGCCCGTCCAGGCGCCCAGCGTCTCGGCGAGGACCTTGTCCACGTCCACGTCGGTCAGGTCGCCGACGATCACGGCGGTGGCGGTGGCGGGCCGGACATACCCCTCGTAGAAGGCGCGGACCGCCGCCGCGTCGATCGCGGCGACCGTCTCCTCGGTGCCCTGGCGCGGCCGGGACATGCGGGAGTCGGCCGGGAAGAGCTCCTTGGAGAGCTGCTTCGCCGCCCGGCGTGCCGGGTTGGCCGTCTCGTGCGGGATCTCGTCGAGCCGGTTGCGCACCAGACGCTCGATCTCGGTCTCCACGAAGGCCGGCGCGATCAGCGCCTCGGAGACCAGGCCGAGTGCCTTGGGCAGGCGGGAGACGGGGACCTCCAGGGAGACCCGTACGCCCGGATGGTCGGCGTGCGCGTCGAGCGTGGCGCCGCAGCGCTCCAGCTCGGCGGCGAACTCCTCCGCCGTGTGCTTGTCCGTCCCCTCGGAGAGGGCGCGGGCCATGATCGTGGCCACGCCGTCCAGACCTGTGGGCTCGGCGTCCAGCGGGGCGTCGAGGATGATCTCGACGGCCACCACCTTCTGCCCGGGGCGGTGGCAGCGCAGCACGGTCAGGTCGTTGTCCAGCGCACCGCGCTCCGGGGCCGGGAAGGCCCAGGGGCGGGCGGCGCCCGGCTGCGGCTGCGGGTGGAACTCCATGCTCGTCAAAGACGCGGCAGCGTCGCTCACTGGTCCGCTCCCTCTTCCTCGTCGCTGTCGCTCTGTTCGGTGGTGACCGGCTCGTAGACCAGCACCGCGCGGTTGTCCGGGCGCAGGCGGGCCTTGGCGACCGCCTGCACCTCCTCGGCGGTGACGTCCAGGACACGGTTCACCGCGGTGAGGGCGAGCTGCGGGTCGCCGAACAGCACCGCGTAGCGGCACAGTTCGTCGGCGCGTCCCGCGACCGTCCCGAGCCGGTCGAGCCATTCGCGTTCCAGCTGGGCCTGGGCGCGCTCCATCTCCTCGGGCGTGGGGCCCTCGGCGGCGAAGCGGGCCAGCTCCTCGTCGACGGCCGCCTCGATCTCGGGGACCTCGACACCGCCGGAGGTCTTGACGTCCAGCCAGCCCAGCGAGGGCGCGCCGGCGAGCCGCAGCAGGCCGAAGCCGGCGGCTACGGCGGTGCGGTCGCGGCGGACCAGCCGGTTATGGAGCCGGGAGGACTCGCCGCCGCCCAGCACGGTCAGGGCGATGTCGGCGGCGTCGCACTCGCGCGTGCCGTCGTGCGGGAGCCGGTAGGCGGCCATCAGGGCGCGGGCCGGCACCTCCTCCTCGACCACTTCGCGCAGCTGGTCACCGATGATCTCGGGCAGCGCGCCGTCGCGCGGCGGCAGCTTGCCGTCGTGGGACGGGATGGAGCCGAAGTACTTCTCGATCCAGGCGAGGGTCTGCTGCGGGTCGATGTCGCCGACGACCGACAGCACCGCGTTGTTCGGCGCGTAGTACGTGCGGAAGAAGCTCCGCGCGTCCTCGAGGGTCGCCGCGTCCAGGTCGGCCATGGAGCCGATCGGCGTGTGGTGGTACGGGTGGCCCTCCGGGTAGGCGAGGGCGGTGAGCCTCTCGAAGGCCGTGCCGTACGGCACGTTGTCGTACCGCTGGCGGCGCTCGTTCTTGACGACGTCCCGCTGGTTCTCCATGGACTCGTCGTCCAGGGCGGCCAGCAGCGAGCCCATGCGGTCCGCCTCCAGCCAGAGGGCGAGCTCCAGCTGGTGGGTCGGCATGGTCTCGAAGTAGTTGGTGCGCTCGAAGCTCGTCGTGCCGTTGAGCGAGCCGCCGGCACCCTGGACCAACTCGAAGTGACCGTTGCCGTGGACCTGCTTCGAACCCTGGAACATCAGGTGCTCGAAGAGGTGGGCGAGACCGGTGCGGCCCTCCACCTCGTGGCGCGAGCCGACGTCGTACCAGAGACAGACCGCGGCGACCGGGGTCAGGTGGTCCTCGGAGAGCACCACCCGCAGGCCGTTGGCCAGCCGGTGCTCGGTCGCTGTCAGGCCGCCGGAGCCGGCCTCGGCCGTGGCCGTGTGACCCATGGGCATGTACGTCCCTTCGATCGCGATATGGAAAAGTCCTGCCACTGTATGCAAGCGCACCGACACCTCGCGAAGTTCCCGCAGGTTCGCAGGGTCCCTCTTCCGGGTCGCGCGGTGTCGCGGACGGCCGACGACGGCCCCGCGGCGGGGCCATTCCCGGGTCGCGGTCGGCGTTGTCGGTGGGACGGTCCACAATGGTCCGCGTCAGATCAACCATGTTGGTGAAGGAGCCGCAGCCGCGATGGCCCGCCGCAGCACGAAGACACCGCCGCCGGACGACGCGTTCGAGGAGCGAATCCTCGACATCGACGTCGTCGACGAGATGCAGGGCTCCTTCCTCGAGTACGCGTACTCGGTGATCTACTCCCGCGCGCTGCCGGACGCCCGCGACGGCATGAAGCCGGTGCAGCGCCGCATCGTCTACCAGATGAACGAAATGGGCCTTCGGCCCGACCGCGGCTACGTGAAGTGCGCCCGCGTCGTCGGCGAGGTCATGGGAAAGCTGCACCCGCACGGCGACGCGTCGATCTACGACGCGATGGTGCGCATGGCGCAGCCCTTCTCCATGCGGCTGCCCCTCGTCGACGGCCACGGC
The DNA here is from genome assembly GCF_014649715.1 of Streptomyces lateritius. Lineage (GTDB taxonomy): Bacteria > Actinomycetota > Actinomycetes > Streptomycetales > Streptomycetaceae > Streptomyces > Streptomyces lateritius. The sequence goes on along the minus strand of NZ_BMTO01000017.1, from coordinate 111,042 downwards.
AACTTCGGTTCGCTGGGCAATGACGACCCGCCGGCCGCGATGCGGTACACCGAGTCCCGGATGGCCGCCGCGGCGCTGATGATGACGGAGTCGATCGACGAGGACACCGTCGACTTCTCGCCCAACTACGACGGCCAGGAGCGGGAGCCGGTGGCGCTGCCCGCCGCGTACCCGAACCTGCTCGTCAACGGAGCGTCCGGGATCGCGGTCGGCATGGCGACCAACATGCCGCCGCACAACCTGGGCGAGGTCATCGCGGCGGCCCGGCACCTGATCCGGCACCCGAACGCGGACCTCGACGCGCTGATGCGCTTCGTGCCCGGCCCCGACCTGCCGACCGGCGGCCGGATCGTCGGCCTGTCCGGGATCAAGGACGCGTACGAATCGGGCCGCGGCACGTTCAAGATCCGCGCCACCGCGACGGTGGAGAACGTGACGGCGCGCCGCAAGGGCATCGTCGTCACCGAACTGCCCTTCTCGGTCGGCCCGGAGAAGGTCATCTCCAAGATCAAGGATCTGGTCGGCTCCAAGAAGCTCCAGGGCATCGCGGACGTCAAGGACCTCACCGACCGCAACCACGGCCTGCGCCTGGTGATCGAGGTCAAGAACGGCTTCGTGCCCGAGGCGGTCCTGGAGCAGCTCTACAAGCTGACGCCGATGGAGGAGTCCTTCGGCATCAACAACGTGGCGCTGGTCGACGGCCAGCCGCTCACGCTGGGCCTCAAGGAGCTCCTGGAGGTCTATCTCGACCACCGCTTCACCGTGGTGCGCCGCCGTTCGGAGTTCCGCCGGAGCAAGAAGCGGGACCGGCTGCACCTGGTCGAGGGTCTGCTCGTCGCCCTGCTCGACATCGACGAGGTCATCCGTCTCATCCGCTCCAGCGAGAACTCGGCGCAGGCCAAGGAGCGCCTGATCGAGCACTTCTCGCTGAGCGAGGTCCAGACGCAGTACATCCTGGACACGCCGCTGCGCCGGCTCACGAAGTTCGACCGGATCGAGCTGGAGAGCGAGCGCGACCGGCTCAACGGCGAGATCGACGAGCTGACCGGGATCCTGGAGTCCGACTCCGAGCTGCGCAAGCTGGTCTCCTCGGAACTGGCGGCGGTGGCCAAGAAGTTCGGCACCGACCGTCGTACGGTCCTGCTGGAGTCGGCCGGCGCGCCGATCACCGCCACGTCCCTGGAGGTCGCGGACGACCCGTGCCGGGTGCTGCTCTCCTCGACCGGTCTGCTGGCCCGTACGGCGACGGCGGAGCTCCCGTCCGCCGAGGACGGCAGGCGCACCAAGCACGACGTGATCGTCTCGGCGGTCCCGGCGACCCAGCGCGGGGACGTCGGCGTGGTGACCTCGTCCGGCCGTCTGTTGCGGCTCGCCGTGATCGACCTGCCCCAGCTGCCGGACACCGCCGCCGCGCCGAACCTGGCGGGCGGGGCGCCGCTGGCGGAGTTCCTCACCCTGGCGGAGGGCGAGCGGGTGGTCTGCCTGACCACCCTCGACGAGTCCTCGCCGGGCCTGGCTCTCGGCACGCTGCAGGGCGTGGTGAAGCGTGTGGTGCCGGACTATCCGGCGAACAAGGAGGAGCTGGAGGTCATCACCCTCAAGGAGGGTGACCGGATCGTCGGCGGGACCGAGCTGCGGACGGGCGAGGAGGACCTGGTCTTCATCACCTCCGACGCCCAGCTGCTGCGCTTCCAGGCCGCGCAGGTACGGCCCCAGGGACGTCCGGCGGGCGGCATGGCCGGCGTCAAGCTGACCGCCGGTGCCGAGGTGCTCTCGTTCACGGCCGTGGACCCGGCGGCGGACGCGGTGGTGTTCACCGTCGCGGGCTCCACGGGCACGCTGGACGACGGAGTCGGTACGTCGGCCAAGCTGACGCCGTTCGACCAGTACCCCCGCAAGGGGCGTGCGACCGGCGGAGTGCGCTGCCAGCGGTTCCTCAAGGGCGAGGACGTGCTGGTGCTGGCCTGGGCGGGCGCGACGCCGGCACGGGCGGCGCAGAAGAACGGCACCCCGGTGGAGCTTCCGGAGATCGACCCGCGCCGCGACGGCTCGGGCACGCCCCTCGCCAAGCCGGTCGGGGTCTTGGCAGGCCCCCCGAGCTAGGCGCGGGCCGGCGAACCAGGGCCCGGCCGGACCAGGGCCGGGCCGGGCCGCCCGGTATCTAGGCCTCGGAAGGTTCCGCCGACTCCTCGTCCGGTTGCCGTACGTACCGCAGGACGCCCCACATCGCGTGCTCGTCGGGGGCGTCCTGAGGGCCGCCGAGCTCGCATCCGGCGAGCTCCTTGCGGAGGGAGTCGGCGTCGATGCCCGCGCCGATCAGGACGAGCTGGGTCTGTCGCTCCTCGCCGGCCGGCCATGGCTCGGGGTAGAAGCGCAGGAACCGGCCGACGGCGTGGACCGCGTACCGGTTGACGGGGTCGGCGTCGCCGAAGTCGACGAAGCCCTTGATGCGGTAGAGGCCCTGTGGCCGGGAGTCGAGGAACTCCATCAGACGCCGGGGGTGCAGGGCGGTCCGGGTCGCGACCGAGAGCGTCTCGTACTGCGCGTGCGGATGGCCCCCCGCGCCGTCCGCGCCGTCGTCCTCGGGGTCCCCGTACAGCAGGTCCTCGATCGACATCTGCCCGTCGATCTCGCCCTCGGGCACGACCCTGTCGAAGAGGACCTCGGGGTCGATCCGTCCGTGCGCGGCACGGATCACGGCGGCGCGCCCGGCGACCGCCGCGACCGCCCCGTGGACGGCGTCCAGCTCCCGCTCACCCACCCGGTCCGCCTTGTTGACGACGACGAGGTCGGCGAGGGCGAGATGCCGGTCGGTCTCGGGGTGCCGCTCCCGCGTGGCGGGGAACTCCGCGGCGTCGACGACCTGCACGAGCCCGCCGTACACGATCCGCTCGTTCTCGCTGGCGAGCACCATCCGCACCAGCTCCTCGGGCTCCGCGAGTCCGCTCGCCTCGATGACGATCACGTCGAGACGGGCGGAGGGCCGGGTGAGCACCTCCAGATACTCGTCCAGCTCACTCGCGTCGACGGCGCAGCACAGACATCCGTTGCCGAGCGAGACGGTCGACCCGACCTGTCCCGCGACGGTCATGGCGTCGATCCCGATGTCCCCGAAGTCGTTGACCATGACCCCGATCCGGGTGCCCCGGGCGCTGCGGAGCAGATGGTTGAGCAGCGTCGTCTTGCCCGACCCCAGAAACCCGGAGAGGACGACGACGGGGATCTGCTGCGCCTGCTGCGTGCTCAAGGAAAACCCTTTCCGATGTCTCCGGCCGCCTGTCTCCGACCGCCCGTGTCCGGCCGTCCTGGCGTCGGCCGAAGCTCCCAGAATAGGCACGGGGTCCGGCACGCTCCGCCCCCGGACCGGCACACACCGTGTCGTGCGGCGTCGCGTCCGCCGCCGGCCGTCCCGGAGATTTCCGGTCGGTCTCCCCCGCCCCGTACCGTTCCTGCCATGAGCCCCGCACCGACCACCCCCGCGCGGCCGGCGTCGCGCCGCCGGCGGTTCGGCTGGCCGCGGCGGGTGTTCTCCCAGGTCCTCCTCATGCAGCTGGCCGTCGCCACCGGCGTCACCGTGCTGGCCACCGGCCTCTTCCTCGCACCGCTCAGCGCCCAGCTCGACGACCAGGCCATGCGGCGCGCCCTCGCGATCGCCGACACCGCCGCATCCCCCCAGGTCGCCGCCGCCCTGCGCGGTTCCTCCCCTTCCCCGCGCGGCGCCGTGCAGGCGGAGGCCGAGCGGATCCGGCGCACCACCGGTGCCGAGTACGTCGTCGTCATGGACACCCGCGGCGTGCGCTGGTCGCACACCGACCCCACGCAGATCGGCAAGGTCGTCTCCACGGACCCCAGCGCGGCTCTCGCGGGTCAGGAGGTCATGGAGATCGACAGCGGCACGCTCGGCCGCTCAGCGCGCGGCAAGACGCCGCTGCGGGGCGCGGACGGAGCCATCGTCGGCGCGGTGTCGGTCGGGATCGAGTACGACAGCGTCCAGGACCGTCTGCTGGGAGCGATCCCGGGGCTCCTCGCCTACGCGGGCGGCGCCCTGGCCGCAGGCGCGCTGGCCGCCTATCTGATCTCCCGCCGGCTCCAGCGGCAGACCCACGACCTCGCCTTCTCGGACATCTCCGCGCTGCTCGCCGAGCGCGAGGCCATGCTCCACGGCATCCGCGAGGGCGTCGTCGCCCTCGACCGGACCGGTCGCGTACGGCTGTTGAACGACGAGGCGCAGCGTCTCCTCGGGATCGGCCCCGAGGCCGTCGGACAGCCCCTGGAGGGGGCGCTCGGCCCGGGTCGTACGGCCGACGTGCTGGCCGGCCGGGTCACGGGCGAGGATCTGGTGACCGTGCGCGGCCACCGGGTGCTCATCGCCAACCGCATGCCGACCGACGACGGAGGCGCCGTCGCCACCCTCCGAGACCGCACCGAGCTGGAGCGGCTCGGGCGCGAGCTGGACTCCACCCGCGGCCTGATCGACGCCCTGCGGGCCCAGGACCATGAGCACGCCAACCGTCTTCACACCCTCCTCGGCCTTCTGGAGCTGGAGATGCACGACGAGGCGGTCGAGTTCGTGACCGAGGTCGTGGGTGTGCACCGCGCCACCGCCGAGCAGGTCACCGAGAGGGTCCACGATCCCCTCGTCGCCGCGCTGCTCGTCGGCAAGGCGACGGTCGCCGCCGAGCGCGGCGTCTCGCTGCGGATCGCGCCCGACTCGCTGCTTCCGGATCGTCTGGTGGATCCGCGCGAGCTGGTCACCGTCGTCGGCAACCTGGTCGACAACGCCTTGGACGCCGCCGCCGGAACCGCCGAACCGCGTGTGGAGATCGCCCTGCGGGCCGAGGGCCGTACAGCCGTCCTGCGGGTCTGCGACAGCGGCCCGGGCGTCCCCGAGGACCGGCGTGAACTCATCTTCACCGAGGGCTGGACCACCAAGGTGCTGCCCTCCCACGGCAAGCGCGGCCTCGGTCTCGCCCTGGTGCGCCGGCTCGCCGAACGGCGGGGCGGCAGCGCCCGGGTCGGCGAGGGCGTGGACGGAGGCGCCGAGTTCACCGTCGTCCTCCCCGAGGCGCTGACCGAACCGGAGCCCACCGCGGAACCGGTCACGCGGACACTCACGGGTCCCGCCCGCGAGTCGGTCGGGGAGGCGCGATGATCGACGTGCTGGTCGTGGACGACGACGTACGGGTCGCGCGGATCAACGCGGCCTACGTCGCCAAGGTGCCCGGCTTCCGTGTCGTCGCCACCGCCCATTCGACCGGCGGAGCGCTCGCTCGTCTCGCCGAGGTCCCGGTCGACCTGATCCTCCTCGATCACTACCTGCCGGACGAGAACGGGCTCGCCGTCGTACGGGAACTCCGCCGGCTCGGTCACCAGACCGACGTGATCATGGTGACGGCCGCACGGGACGTGGCGACCGTCCAGGCGGCGATGCGGCACGGTGCGCTGCAGTACCTGGTCAAGCCGTTCACGTTCGCCGGGCTGCGCACCAAGCTGGAGGCGTACGCGGCGCTGCGCCACACCCTCGACGGCGGCGGCGAGGCGGAACAGGCCGAGGTGGACCGGATCTTCGGCGCCCTCTCCGCGGGCGGGGCGGAACACGACCTGCCCAAGGGCCACTCCCCCACCATGGCGGAGCTGGTACGACAGGTCCTGCTCACCGCCGACGGGCCGCTGTCGACCCAGGAGATCGCCGAGCGGGCGGGAGTGAGCCGGCAGACCGCCCAGCGCTACCTCAAGCTGCTCGAACGCACCGGGCGGGTCCGCCTGTCGCTGAAGTACGGCGAGACGGGCCGGCCCGAGCACCGGTACGTCTGGGCCACGTCGACCGCCGCCGGCTGACCTGGCGCCTACGGCGGTCGGACGGCGTCCGGGGCTGCCGGTCCCGCTCGTACGGCGGTCAGACGGCGCCCGCTCCCGTGAGAGCCCGGACCTCCGTCTCCGCGTGCTTGGCCGCGTCCGGCGGCTCGGCGGAGGTGACCGTTCCGACCCAGCCGGCCAGGAAGCCCAGCGGGATCGAGACCACCCCGGGGTTCTGGAGCGGGAAGACATGGAAGTCGACGCCCGGGAAGAGCGCGTCGGGGCCGCCGGACACGACCGGCGAGAGAACGACCAGAAGGACGGCCGGGACGAGCCCTCCGTACACCGACCACACGGCGCCCCTGGTGGTGAAGTTCCGCCAGAACAGCGAATAGAGCAGCACCGGAAGGTTGGCGGAGGCTGCCACCGCGAAGGCGAGTCCGACGAGGAACGCCACGTTGAGGTCGCGTGCGAGCAGACCGAGGCCGATCGCGGCCGCTCCGATGCCCGCGGCGGCGAGCCGCGCCACGGTCACCTCGCTGTACTGCTTGGCGTGGGCGTCGCGGCGGCGCAGCGAGGCGTAGAGATCGTGGGCGACGGAGGCCGAGGAGGCGAGGGTGATGCCGGCGACCACGGCCAGGATGGTCGCGAAGGCGACGGCGGCGACGATCGCGAAGAGCACGGTGCCGCCGGTCGAGCCCGCGCCCCCGCCGAGGTCGAGGGCGAGGAGCGGTACGGCGGTGTTGCCCGCGGCGTTGGAGGCGCGGACGGCGTCGGGGCCGATGATCGCGGCCGCGCCGAAGCCGAGGACGATCGTCATCAGGTAGAAGCTGCCGATCAGGCCGATGGACCAGACGACCGAACGGCGGGCGGCCCGGGCCGTCGGCACGGTGTAGAAGCGGGACAGGATGTGGGGCAGTCCCGCGGTGCCCAGGACGAGCGCGATCCCGAGGCTGATGAAGTCGAGCCGCGCGGTCCAGTCGCCCCCGTAGCGCAGCCCCGGCGCGAGGAAGTCCCTGCCGTGTCCGCTGCGTTCGGCGGCGGTGGCGAGCAACTGGTCGAAGTCGCCGTGGAAGCGGACCAGGACGAGCACGGTCAGCGCGATCGTGCCGGCCATGAGGAGTACGGCCTTGACGATCTGGATCCACGTGGTGGCCCGCATCCCGCCCAGCGACACGTAGATCACCATCAGCGCGCCGACGCCGATCACGGTCCAGGAGCGGGCGGCCTCGCTGGTGCCACCGAGGAGCAGGGCGACCAGGCTGCCGGCGCCGACCATCTGAGCCACCAGGTAGAGCACGGAGACGGTGACGGAGGAGGTCCCGGCGGCGATCCTGACCGGCCGCTCGGCCATCCGGGCGGCGACGACGTCGGCCAGGGTGAACCGGCCGCAGTTGCGCACCAGCTCGGCGACCAGGAGCAGGACGACCAGCCAGGCGACCAGGAAGCCGACGGAGTACAGCATGCCGTCGTAGCCGAAGAGCGCGATCAGTCCGGAGATGCCGAGGAAGGAGGCGGCGGACATGTAGTCGCCCGCGATGGCGAAACCGTTCTCCATGGGCGAGAACAGTCGGCCGCCGGCGTAGAACTCCTCCGCCGAACCGTGCCGGTTGCGGCTCACCCAGGTGGTGATCCCCAGCGTGACCGCGATGAACGCGCTGAACAGCAGCAGCGCCAGAGTCTGGTGGTCGCCGGTCACCGCTGCATCCCGCGCGTCATCTCCTGGGTGTCCCAGCGCAGTTCCAGCGCCGCCCGGTCCCGTCGCAGGCGGGCGTGACGGGCGTAGGCCCAGGTCAGGAGGAAGGTGGAGAGGAACTGGCCCAGTCCGGCGAGCATGGCCACGTTGATCGCGCCACTGACCGGCCGGGCCATCAGCCCGGGTGCCGCCGTCGCCGCCACGACGTAGGCGAGATACCAGAGCAGGAAGGCGATCGCCGCGGGGATCACGAACCGCCGGTAGCGGCTGCGTACTTCCTGGAACGCGGGGCTGCGCTGGACTTCCAGGTAGATGTCGGACGCGCTGCGGCCACCCTGCTGCCGCGGCACGGCGCCGGGTGTCGCCGTGGCGTGCGCTCCGGCGCCGCCGGGTGCCTCGGCGTCGGCGGACTCGCCCCAGCCGGCGGCCAGGGCGTCGGACCAGGGGTCGTCGATCCACACCGCGGGGGCGCCCGGCCCTTCGTGCTTCTCCACCGGTGAACCCTCCTTGTCAGCGAACCGTTTCGGCCGCGTGCCCAAGGATGGACAGAGCGGGAAGATCCCGGACTCTTCTCCCCTCTCACTTCACCCCATCAGGTGACGGATTCCCCTCGCGATGTGACAAACGTGATCGCCGCAGGGGTGGAGCCGGCGGCTCCACCCCTGGGTGGGAGAGGTGGCTCAGGCGTCGATCCGCGAGCGGTCGAGGGTCGCCGCCGAGCTGGTGATGAACTCCTTGCGGGGCGCGACGTCGTTACCCATGAGCAGGTCGAAGATCTGCTCGGCGGAGTCCAGGTCGCCAATGTTGATCCGGCGCAGGGTGCGGTGGCGCGGGTCCATCGTGGTCTCCGCCAGCTGGTCGGCGTCCATCTCGCCGAGGCCCTTGTAGCGCTGGATGGCGTCCTTGTAGCGGATGCCCTTGCGCTGGTACTCGAGCAGGGTCTGGCGCAGCTCGTTGTCCGAGTACGTGTAGACGTACTTGTCCTGGCCCTTCTTGGGCTGGACGAGTTCGATCCGGTGCAGGGGCGGCACGGCGGCGAAGACCCGGCCGGCCTCGACCATGGGGCGCATGTAGCGCTGGAAGAGGGTCAGCAGGAGGCAGCGGATGTGCGCGCCGTCGACGTCGGCGTCGACGAGAAGCACGATCTTGCCGTAGCGGGCCGCGTCGATGTCGAAGGTGCGGCCGGAGCCCGCCCCTATGACCTGGATGATCGCTCCGCACTCGGCGTTCTTGAGCATGTCCGAGACGGAGGACTTCTGGACGTTGAGGATCTTGCCCCGGATCGGCAGCAGCGCCTGGAACTCGCTGTTGCGGGCGAGCTTGGCGGTGCCGAGCGCGGAGTCGCCCTCGACGATGAAGAGCTCGCTGCGCTCCACGTCGTCGCTGCGGCAGTCGGCGAGCTTGGCCGGCAGCGAGGAGGTCTCGAGCGCGGTCTTCCTGCGCTGCGCCTCCTTGTGCTGACGGGCCGCGATGCGCGTTCTGGCAGCCGCCACGGCCTTCTCCAGGACGGCCCTGGCCTGCGCCTTGGCGTCCCGCTTCGTCGAGGTCAGGAAGGCCTTCAGTTCCTTGGCGACCACGTTGGCGACGATCCTGCGGGCCGCCGAGGTGCCGAGCACCTCTTTGGTCTGGCCCTCGAACTGCGGCTCCGCGAGACGGACGGTCACCACCGCCGTGAGCCCTTCGAGGGCGTCGTCCTTGACGATGTCGTCCTCGGCGACGCGCAGCATCTTGGCGGAGCGCAGCACCTCGTTCACCGTCTTGGCGATGGCCTGCTCGAAGCCGGAGACGTGGGTGCCGCCCTTGGGGGTGGCGATGATGTTGACGAAGGACTTGACCGTGGTGTCGTAGCCGGTGCCCCAGCGCAGTGCGACGTCGACGCCCAGCTCACGGGTGACCTCGGTGGGCGTCATGTGCCCGCGGTCGTCGAGCACCGGGACGGTCTCCTTGAAGGTGCCCTGGCCGGTCAGCCGCAGCACGTCGCAGACGGCCTTGTCCTGGGCGAGGAACTCGCAGAACTCGCTGATGCCGCCGTCGAAGCGGAAGGTCTCCTCGCTCTTGCCCACACCGTCCAGATCACGCTCGTCGCGGACGACGATGGTCAGGCCGGGCACCAGGAAGGCTGTCTGGCGGGCGCGCTGGTGCAGGTGCTCGAGCGAGAGCTTGGCGTCCTTGAGGAAGATCTGCCGGTCGGCCCAGTACCGCACCCGGGTGCCGGTGCGGGTCTTGGGCACGCGCTTGATCTTGCGCAGGCCGTTGCCGGGGTCGAAGGGGCTGTCGGGGCCCTGCTCGGTGAAGATGCCGGGGACTCCGCGGCGGAAGCTGATCGCGTGCGTGGAACTGTTCCGGTCGACCTCGACGTCGAGCCGGGCCGACAGCGCGTTCACCACGGAGGCGCCCACGCCGTGCAGACCGCCGGAGGCCGCGTACGAGCCTCCGCCGAACTTGCCGCCGGCGTGAAGCTTGGTCATGACGACCTCGACACCCGAGAGCCCGGTCTTGGGCTCGACGTCGACCGGGATGCCCCGGCCGTTGTCGCACACCTCGACGGAGCCGTCCTCGTGGAGGATCACGTCGATGTGGTCGCAGTAGCCACCGAGGGCTTCGTCGACGGAGTTGTCGATGATCTCCCAGAGGCAGTGCATGAGGCCGCGGCTGTCGGTGGACCCGATGTACATGCCAGGGCGCTTGCGGACCGCTTCGAGCCCTTCGAGTACGAGCAGGTGCCGCGCGGTGTAGTTGGAACCGTCACGGTCTGCGGTCAGCAGCGCACTGGACGGCACGGACGTATCGGCGGTCACGCGGTTCGCTCCTCGCTGAATTTGAAAACTGGCTCGATGGGGTAAAGCCCGGCGTCGGTCACCGGTCAGAGGGTACCGATGCCTGGTAGAGCCGTTGTCACGCCACCCTCCCTGATTTCTCATGCTAGTACAGAGTCGCATAGGTGTTCGATCCCTCGATGGGGTGACGTGAACATCACGTTCCCTTCCTGGCATGAACCATTTAGGCTCCGGGCACGTCCTCATGAACAACCGGCAACCCAGCCGGGAGGACGGACCGAGACAAGCAATGCGAAATCCGTAGTGCGACGCAATACGGCTCATTCGCCGCCAACCGGCAGCAGACAGCCACCTGGAAGAAGTTTCGAGGAAAAGCCACGAGCGGGAACGTTTTCGGCCTGGTTGGATGTTGACCCTGGTACGACAGCTCGTCGAGCTAGAGAAGAGGCGACGTGACTACTGTTCTGACCCCCGCGAGCCCCCTGACGGCCGCTGACCGCTGCGACCGCTGTGGCGCCCAGGCGTACCTGCGCGTCGTCCTGACCAGCGGTGGTGACTTGCTCTTCTGCGCCCACCACGGGCGCAAGTTCGAGCCGGAACTCAAGAAGATCGCCGCGGAAATACAGGATGAGACGGACCGGCTCACCGACGTGCCGGCCAAGGCAGTAGACGAGGACCGCTGACACCTCGCATCAACGACGAGCCCAGGGCCGGTCGCCGACCGGACGACGGGCGGCCATCCCCGCAGTCACAGGGGGGCGGCCGCCCGTTCTCGTACCCGGACCCGGGTCCTCACGAGCCCCGGGGGCTCGGGCTCACCGGCGTCACGGGTCGGAGTGTCGACGGCAGGAGCGCCGACACCCGTGTGTACACACCCGGATTCTCGGCCTGTCCGCAGCCGCTGCCCCAGGACACGAGCCCGATGAGGCGCCCACCGGCCACCAGCGGCCCTCCACTGTCCCCCTGACACGCGTCCTTGCCGCCCTGCGGGTCTCCGGCACACAGCATCGTCCCGGCGCGATACGCCGTCCCGAAGACGCCCGGGTAGGCCCGCTCGCACGCGGCGTCGGACAGCACCTGGACGGGGGCCGACCGCAGGGACGAGGCATAGGTGCCGTTGCCGGTCGTGTCGCCCCACCCGTACACCGTCGCGGGCGTTCCCGGGGTCTCGGCGTCGTCGCCGGTGGCGGCGGTCGCGATCACGTAGGAGTGCGGGAGCGCGCTCGCCAGCGTGAGTACGGCGAGATCGCCGTCGTTGGTCGTCGCGTCGTAGGACGGGTTGACCCAGGTGCCGGCGACCCGGATCTCCTTTCCGCCTTCACCGCGCAAGGCGCTCCGGCCCGCGATGACCTTGAAGTCGGGGACCTCCCAGGGCTCGCCGCCGAGGATCTCCCGACCGAGGCAGTGGGCGGCGGTGACCACCCGGGTGGGAGCCACGACGACACCACCGCAGAACTGGCCCCCGCGCGTACCCCCGAATCGGTCACGGCTGGAGAGCGCCACGACCCACGGCGCGCCGGCGATCCTGGCGGGCTGCCCGCCGACCACGACGCTGTCGGCGGCTGCGGGCGCGGCGGTGGCGAGCGGCCCGGCCGCCGCCGCGAACAGGCCCAGGGCAGTGGTCACCGCTCGGGCGATGGGGTGACGCATGGAGCCTCCTGACTCTCCGGTGACGTCCGTTCACCCAGCGTCGTCCACGCGCCGCTTTCGCGCACCCTCGCACGGCCGAAGGGCCCGGCTCCCCTTTCGGGGGACCGGGCCCTTCGGATGCCGGTGAGTCGTCGGCGAGTCGCCGGTGACCGCCTGCGCGGAGAATCAGTCGAGGTAGTCCCGCAGCACCTGCGAACGGGACGGGTGACGCAGCTTCGACATCGTCTTGGACTCGATCTGACGGATCCGCTCACGGGTCACGCCGTAGACCTTGCCGATCTCGTCGAGCGTCTTCGGCTGACCGTCGGTGAGGCCGAAGCGCATCGAGACCACGCCGGCCTCACGCTCGGAGAGCGTGTCGAGGACGGAGTGCAGCTGCTCCTGGAGGAGCGTGAAGCTGACCGCGTCGGCCGGGACGACCGCCTCGGAGTCCTCGATCAGGTCGCCGAACTCGCTGTCGCCGTCCTCACCCAGCGGGGTGTGGAGGGAGATCGGCTCACGCCCGTACTTCTGGACCTCGATGACCTTCTCCGGGGTCATGTCGAGTTCCTTGGCCAGCTCCTCCGGCGTGGGCTCGCGGCCCAGGTCCTGGAGCATCTGACGCTGGACGCGCGCGAGCTTGTTGATGACCTCGACCATGTGCACCGGGATACGGATGGTGCGGGCCTGGTCGGCCATGGCGCGGGTGATCGCCTGACGGATCCACCAGGTGGCGTACGTGGAGAACTTGTAGCCCTTGGTGTAGTCGAACTTCTCGACGGCGCGGATCAGACCGAGGTTGCCCTCCTGGATCAGGTCCAGGAAGAGCATGCCGCGGCCGGTGTAGCGCTTGGCCAGCGAAACGACCAGTCGGAGGTTGGCCTCCAGGAGGTGGTTCTTGGCGCGGCGGCCGTCCTCGGCGATGATCTCCAGCTCGCGCTTGAGCTTGGGCGCCAGCTTGTCGGAGTTGGCCAGCTTGTCCTCGGCGAACAGACCGGCCTCGATGCGCTTGGCGAGCTCGACCTCCTGCTCGGCGTTGAGCAGCGGGACCTTGCCGATCTGCTTCAGGTAGTCCTTCACCGGGTCGGCGGTGGCACCGGCGACGGCGACCTGCTGCGCCGGAGCGTCGTCCTCGTCCTCGTCGGACAGGACGAAGCCCTTGTTCTCGCCCTCGGCCTCTTCGTCCTCGCCCTTGCCGGGCGCGACGTCATCGAGGAGCTCCTCGCCCTCGAGGACCTCGTCGGCGTCCTTCTTGGAGGCGGTCTTCTTGGCCGTCGTCTTCTTGGCGGCGGCCTTCTTCGCCACCGTCTTCTTGGCCGCGACCTTCTTCGCGGCCGCCTTCTTGGCCGGTGCTCCGGCCTCGTCGGCGGGGTCCGCGCTCTCTGCCGCCGGGGCCGCCGTGGCGGCCGAGACGGTCTTCGTCACGGTCGTCTTGGCGGTGACGGTCTTGGTGGCGGTGCGCTTGGCCGGGCTCTTCGCAGCGACGCTCTTGCGGGCGCGCTTCGGCGACTCCGCTGCACTGACCATCAGCGTCACACCCTCTTCCTCGAGGATCTGGTTGAGGCTGCGCAGAACATTCTTCCACTGGGTTGGCGGAATCTGGTCAGCCTCGAAGGCCCGACGCACGTCATCGCCGGCGATCTGCCCATCAGCCTTTCCCCGCTCGATGAGCGCCATCACAGACTCGGACTCGGCGATCTCCGGCGGGAGCGTACGGGATGTGCTGGCCGACACGAACAACCTCTCGGAACGATGGAAACGGCTTCCGGCCCCGCCCATGATCGGGCCGGAGCCGACGACCGTCGACGGGGAATGTGCCGACGGCGCGGGCTGGACCGGGGAAGTGCACAGCGCCTCACGCGGCTGCTGTATTCCCTCCTCGGCTGTCACCTCTTAGGTCATCGCACGGCTTCGAGGAGTGTTACGCCCAATCCGCGTGGCCCGAGTCACACCTCATTTGCGACGAAACGGCCAGAACGGGAGTTTTACGTACATCAGAGCCGCCGGAACCCGCGCGGCCCCCGGGGATGCGTCATGATCCCCGGGTTCCGCGCGGGTCCGGCGACACGCGATGCGTACGACTCCGCGCTCCTGGCCATGGCTCGTGGGTCAGTGCTCACGGGGAGCCGGTACGACCCGCTCCACCTCCGGGTGGACGGTGAGCAGCTGCCGCATGGCCGTCTCGGCGCCGTTGGCGTCTCCCGCGGCGAGGCAGTCGGCGATGCGCGCGTGGTGCGCCAGGCAGGACTCGCCCGGGCGGTCGCAGCCGGTGACCGGGCCGCCGGAGACCTGGAGCGCGGCGGAGACGATTCCGGAGAGGTGTTCCAGCATGCGGTTACCGGCGAGCTGGATGAGCAGGGAGTGGAACTCGGTGTCGGCGCGGGAGAACGTGATGCCGTCACCCTGGGCGTAGGCGTGCCCCATGATCTCGACCATGTCGGCGAGGCGCTGCTGGACATCCTCACGGCCGTGGCCGGCGGCGAGCCGGGCGGCCAGCGGCTCGATCATCCAGCGGAGCTCGTTCAGCTCCCGGCGCTGGTCGTCACGCTGCGGGCCGAACGCCCGCCACTCGATGATGTCGGGGTCCAGCAGATTCCAGTCGCTGACGGGCCGGACCCGGGTGCCGACGTTGGGCCGGGCGCTGACAAGCCCCTTGGCCTCCAGGACGCGCAGCGACTCGCGCACGACGGTGCGGGAGACCTCGAAGCGCTGACCGATCTCTTCCGGGACCAGCGGGCGGTCTGCGCCGAGGTCGCCGGAGACGATCATCTGACCCAGCTGCTGGACGAGCTGGCCGTGCAGTCCGCGACCGCGGTTGCCGGTGCTGCGGCGACCGACCCGGCCGAGGTCCGTCTCCACTCCTTCCCAGGAGGGCGGGCCCACGCGGTCGGCGACGGGCGCCTCCGCGTACGGGTATCGATCGAGATCGCCCGGGGCGCCGAGGCCGGAGTCGACGGGGCGGGCGGCGGTCATCATGGTGTGCGCAAGGGTACTCACGCATCCTTTGTCGGCGTTGCTTCCGCGACCCTTGAGGTCTTTGGTGAAAAGCACACGAAAGGGTGATCAGCACCCGCTACACAATTGACGATTAGTCGGACATATAGGGCCAATTTCAAGCGAGTTGCCTGCCGAACGGAAGATTTCGAGCCAGAAGCGATCACCAACGCGCTTCACGGCGAAGGCCGGTGAACAGATAGGCGCAGAGCAGAGCGGTCAACGCCAGTGCGAGCGCCACCCCCACAGGCTGGGCGACCACGCGCACGGCGCCCGTCAGCCACTGGTCGACGGCGGACGGCCACCGCATGTTGACGAGTTCCCGCAGCCGGGCGGGGAGTCCGGCGATCGTGCGGCCCGAGGGGCCGGAGGGGACGTTCCTCAGGACCGGAACGAGGAGCACCGGTACCGAGAGCACCGCGGCCACCCCAGCCGCGGCGGCCCGGAAGACCCCCGCGCCGAGTACGCCGGCCCAGGCGCAGCCGATGACCAGTCCGAGCCAACTCGCGCAGAGGGTCGGCCAGTTTTCCGTTGCGGGGATCAAGTCGCCGCCGTAGACCAGCCGGACGGCCTCCAGGTCGGCCACCACGACGAGCACGGCGAGGAACAGGCCGACCGCCGCCGCGACCGCGAGCTTGGCGAGCAGCAGACCCAGACGGCGCGGGACGGCTCCGCGGCCGGTGGTGAGCGCCGGGTAGCGGTACTCGTCCCCGAAGGAGAAGGCGCCGAGCAGCCCCGCCCCGAGCGCGGCGGGCGGCAGCGGGGAGAGAGCTGGCCAGCCGGCGAGGACGGCGGGAAGGGGCGTCCGGCCGCCGCCCGCGAGCAGCAGGGCGCTCAGGACGGAGGCGACCACGACCGAGGCGACGACCAGCGGGGTTGCCGGGACTCCGAGGAGCCGGTGGATCTCGTACCGGAGCGGACGCAGAGGCGACCGCGAGGGCCGTCGTCGTCCCGGCGGCGTCACCTGGTCGCGGCCCGCGCGGGCGGGGCCGGTGGTGGCGCCGGCGGGGCTCGCGGTGGCGCCGGCGTTCCGGGTGCCGGCGGCGGTCTCAGGGTGGGCCCGGGTGGCCTTCGAGGGGGTCTGGGAGCGCGCGTCACCCACCTCGTCGGCGAGTTGGTGGATCAGCACCCCGTGCCGGAAGGCCGTCTCACCGATCGCGGCGCAGTCGCTTCCGTAGACGGACAGGCGGTTGCCGTTCTCGGCGACGACCTCGACGGGGCGGCGCGCGGCGCGCGCCGCTTGCGTGACGGCGGCGGCGAGCCGCGCGGCATGCGGCGTGCGGACGACCACTCGCGGCCGCAGCCGGGTGCGGGCGAAGTCGGCGACGTCCTGGTCGCCGGCGAGCCGGCCCTCGTGGAGCGTGATCACCCGGTCCGCGTGGCGAGCCGCGTCCTTGGGGTCCTTGGTCGTGTAGAGGACGGTGCCGCCGTCGGTGGCGTGGGCACGCAGGAGTTCTTGCAGCCAGGCGTTCTCCCGGGCGGACAGACCGGCCCCCGGCTCATCGAGCAGCAGCGTGTGCGGTTCACCCAACAGTGCCGACGCCAGGCCGAGTCGGCGGTCCATCCCCCGAGACAGGGTGCCGATGCGCTGGTCGTGGAGACCGGTGAGCCCCACCGCCCTGAGCATCTCGTCGGCCCTCGACGCGGGAACCCCGGCGGCGGCACTCAGCATCCGCAACTGGCTGCGCAGAGTCCGCGAGGGGTGTCCCGGTACATCCCCGAGCAGGACGCCGACCTCCGCGGCGGGGTGCGCGACGCGGCGGAGGGGGCGACCGCGGAAGTAGGTGACGCCGCGGCCCGGCTCGAGTTCGAGCATCAGCCGAAGGGTGGTGGTCTTGCCGGAACCGGCAGGGCCCAGAAGGGCCGTGACCTGACCCGGCCGGGCCTCGAAGGTGAGATCTTCCACGGCGGGCGGGAGGTCGCGCCGGGGGCTGCTGGTGAGTCCGATGGCCTGGAGCATCGCTTCTCTCGCGGTAGGTGAGACCGCTCCGCGGCAGGGCGGCCACCAAAGCAAGATAACGCTATATTTCGGACTTTTGGCGCAGGGTCGGGGTCTCGGGTCGCCCCGGAAACCCCTAGTCAGATCTCGGGTCGCAGCATCGGCGGGTTGAGCAGGGTCGCCCCGCCCGCCCTGAACAACTGCGCGGGACGGCCGCCCTGACGTGTGGTCGTCCCGCCCGCCGGGACCAGGAAGCCGGGCGTACCCGTCACCTTCCGGTGGAAGTTGCGCGGGTCGAGCGCCACTCCCCACACCGCCTCGTACACCCTCCTGAGCTCACCGACCGTGAACTCCGGCGGGCAGAAGGCCGTGGCGAGCGAGGAGTACTCGATCTTCGAGCGCGCCCGCTCCACTCCGTCGGCGAGGATCCGGGCGTGATCGAAGGCGAGCGGCCCGGACTGGTCGCCCTCGCCCTCCGCACCACCGTCCTGGCCGAGCAGGTCCTCGACCGGTGCCCACCGGGCGCTGTTCGCGTCGCCGCCGGCCCGTGGCGCCGGAAGATCCGGCGCCAGGGCCAGATGCGCGACGCTGACCACTCGCATCCGAGGGTCGCGGTCCGGGTCTCCATAGGTCGCCAGCTGTTCCAGGTGGGCGCCGTTGCCGAGGGCCGGCGGCGGGGCGGCGGGGTCGTGGACGCAGAGCCCGGTCTCCTCGACCAGTTCACGCGCCGCGGCCGCACCGAGATCCTCGTCTCCCCGGACGAAGCCGCCGGGCAGCGCCCACCGGCCCTGGAACGGAGGTTCTCCCCGCCGTACGACCAAGGCGCACAGGGCATCGCGCCGGACGGTGAGCACGACCAGATCGACGGTGACGGCGAAGGGCGGGAAGGCCGACGGGTCGTAGGGAGACATGCCGCGATCATAGTCGTCTTCCTGACGATAAACACGCCCCTCCGGTGCATCGGCGACGACTTGTTCTCCCCTTCGCGAAGCTTCCGCCGCGCCGTGCGTCGGCATCGGTTCAGCCCCCCAGCTGGAGGCCGTCGGCGGCTTCCTCGACCATGCCGAGGCCGAGTCTGCTGACGCGGACCGCGAAGGGCTCCTCCGCCACCCGGAGCCCCGAGAGCCGTACCGCCCCGAGCGGGGCGGACCGGACGGGGTGGAGGGCGACGGTCCGGTCAGGCGCGTCCGGGCGGATCCCGGCGAGCGCGGTCAGCAGATGGACACCGGCGGCCGCGGCCACGGCGGCGGGGCGACAGGCGGCGGGGTGCGGAACCGGGAGAGATCCGGCGGTGCGCTGCTCCCCGGCGTACATCTCGGGCAGTCGGTGTCCGAACGCCTCGGCCGCGTCGAGGACGCCGCGCAGCAAGGACGCCGCCTCTCGCTCGTATCCCGCCGCGGCGAGACCGCCGACGGCCACCGCGGTCTCGTGCACCCGCACCGCGCCGGCCCGATGGCCGAAGGGGTTGTGCCCGGGTTCCTTGGTCGCGAGGCTGCGCAGCCCCCAGCCGGAGTCCAGCACCGGGGTGCCGAGCAGCCTGGCGAGCTGTTCGGTGCCCGCCTTGTCCAGCAGCCCGGGTGCGTGCCGGCCGCCGCCTGACAGGCCGGTGTCCAGGAGGTGGGCCGCCCAGCCACCCAGCTGTGTCCACGGCCGCCCGCCCCGCACGCGGGCCGCCGCCGGCCTGCCACCGGACCGGTCCTCGAGCCAGAACTCCGCTCGGAACCGCTCGCGCAGAACCCCCGCCCACTCCCTCCAGGCGTCTCCACCGGGCCGACCGCACGCGTCGAGCAGGTCGGCTCCGAGAACGGCCGCGCGATGGGCGTGGGCCTGCGTCTCCGCCCGCCAGGGGCCGGCGGGCCCCGGGTCCGGCACGAACCCGTTCGTGCCGGTGGCCGCGCGCAGCCACCCGAGGCACCGCTCCGCCGCGGGAAGCAGCTCGGCGAGGTCGCGCTCGGGCAGCCCCCAGCGTCTGGCCTCGGCCAGGACGACCGGGAACGCGAGGGTGGCCTCGATTCCGGTGCACCGGGGCGGGAGGTACGGTCCGGCATCCCTGAGCGGACCGGGGATGCGGCCCGATTCGGGGCCCTGCCCTCCGAGCTGGACGCGGGCCAGCGCACGGAGGGTCGTGACGGCGAGCCGGGTGCCGAGCGGCAGGACCATGCGCGCGGCCCAGAGCGCCTCGGCGGTGGCTGGTCCGCAGCGCCAGGGCACTCCGGCCGCGAGATGGATGTCGGCGGGATGCGAGGGGTCGCGCTGGAGCAGCGCTCGCAGGTCGTCGACAGACGTGCGCAGGAACTCTTCCACGCGCGGATCGTCCCCCTCGGCGCGGGCTTCGGCGAGGACCTGGCCACCGGGTCGCCCGCTGCCGGACCCCTGGGGTCCGGCGGGACGGGGTGTGCGGTCCCCGCGCACCCTGAGTTCGATGGTACGGGCCGCTCCGGGCTCCAACTCGATCTCCCAGCGCAGGAGTCCGGCCGCGGCCATGGCGTCCGTCGGCGGCGGGTCGGCGGCGACGGCCACGTGCCGCCCGTCGTCAGCGGTCCACCGCAAGCCCGTGCCGTGGACGCTGGCGGAGAGCTCGGGCCCGGCCCGCCCGGCCGCCACCGCGCCCAGATAGGCGAGATCCGTCCCCAGAGCGATCTCGACCGGGAGCCGGATCGGTCTGCCGGCGGCGCTGCGCAGGGTGATCCGCTCGGTCCCGTCGGCGCCGCGCGACCGCTCGACGACGAGTCCTGGGTCCGGGCCGGTGTCTCCGGCGGTCCGCAGGACGCCGAGGAAGACGGCGCGGTCGGCTCCGGCCGATCTGCCCTGGACGGCGAGCGGCTCACGGCCGGCCACCCGCAGCACGCAGCGGGAGAGGAGCCGCCGTCCGGCCAGGTAGACGCCTTCGAGGCCGTGCCCGGTGAGCTGTCCGTGCTCGGCGCTGACGGCCAGGGCGGGCAGGGCGACGGAGATGAGGGCGGTGTGGACCGACGGAAGCGCACCCGGCCGCGGGGTACCGAGGGGTGCGTGGCCGGCGGAGGGCGTGTGTCCGGCCGGGAGTCCGGAGGCCGGGGCGGGACTGGAGGCCATGGGTGGTGTGCTGTGCTCTCTGTGCGGTCCGGACAGCCGGTCGGATGTCGGCGGCACGGGTCGTCGGTTTCCGCCACAGAGCTGAACGCCGCTTCGGGGGGCCTGGTCACGGGCGTCATCGCCCGCTCCTCGTCCCGCGCTGCCCGCTGCGCCGGGCGCCGGCGTCTCGAAGCACCCGGGACGACGCCCCGCCGGGCCGGGCGCTGTCGGCCGCTCCGATCCCGTTCTCAGCCTGACCGCTCTTTCTCCCCGCCGGCCCGCTCCTCTTCCCGGTGGGCGCGCTCCTCTTCCCGGTGGGCGCGCTCCTCTTCAGGGGCTGCGGTGCCCGTGCACGAGCGCCGGGACGCACCCGCCGCGCTCCGCGGCGTGCTTCCGCGGCCGCGGCCTCCCGGCCCTCGCGTTCCGCTCGCAGGCAGCTGCGCAGTGATTCGGGGTCGAGCCCCTCGTTGCAGGCCTGATGCAGCAGACGGGCGAAGACGTACTGGGGGTCTGCCTCCAGGGCGAGGCCCAGGGCGACGCGGGCGGCCGGCTCGTCCCCGGTGGACCAGGCCACCCAGCCCGCGAGGGTGAGCGGCGCCGCGGCGTGCTCTCCGTAGGGAGCGACGCAGCGCCGGGCCAGCGCGCCCCACAACCGCAGGGCGGCCCTGGCGTCCCGGCCCTCCATCCATTCGGCCGCCCGGTCCCGGGTTTCACGGTCCTGGAGTCCGAGAATCAGAGCGGCGGCCTCGTCGGGCGTGATGAGCGCGTCGTCGGCCGCGTCGCTCTCCGCCGTCCCCGTGCGGCGCGGCAGACCGGCCACAGGTGTCCTTTCGAGGCCCTCGCCCTCCGCGGACGGCCGTCCGAACCGCCGGAGCATCTCGCGGGCGAGTTTCAGCGTCGTCTCCCGGATCTCCTCCCGGCCCTGCCCCGGCGGGCCGTCGAGGATCTTGGGGACGATGACGGCGGCGGCCGCGTTCAGCGCGGTCCGCTGCCGGTCGTCACCCGGCGTCTCGCGCGGCTTGAGCCTCGCCTGCATCTCCCGCAGGGATCCCCTCACCTGGATTCCGGCGTAGGCCGCCGACGCCGCCATGACGGACGTCCCGGTCAGGGCGAGAGGTGTGCCGTCCGGCGGGCAGCAGCGGGTGTCGGGACAGCAGTAGGAGAAGTAGAGACCGTCGGAGATGCAGAGGACTTCGTACACCGGGATGTCGAGCTCGCCACAGGCGGTGCGCAGCCGCTGGGCGAAGGGGCGCAGGCGTTCCATCGTCCGCCGGCCGGTCTCGCCGGGCTCCGGGTCCTGGCAGAGGAAGACGACGATGCCGTCCGGGCGGGTGCCGCGCCGGGCGCAGCCGTCGACGAGGCACTCCGCGAGGTGCTCCGCCGTCGAAGGCCATTCCTGGGGCGAGCGCGGGATGCCGAGCCTGACCCGGCCGCCGAACCGTCCGTGCTCGCCGTGGAGCGCGACGAGGACGACCGAGTCGTTGGGGTGGAAGCCCAGCATGAACGGAAGGGCGTCGGCCAGCTCGGCGGGGCCGCGCAGGGTGATGTGCTGCGTTTCGGACGGTCCACGTGATTCGTGGGGGTTCGTGTTCATGGTCACGACGGTCTCGCGATCGGCACCGGCCGCGAAACCCCTGTGGATAACTCTCGCGGACCACCCGGATCGAGGTTCGCCCGCCCCACGGTTGTCCACAGGATGCTCGGCTCGTTCGCGCTTTGTCCGAGCCATCGGGTTGCATGGGGGCATGACCAACGCAGACCGCCTCGAAGACCGCGTGGCCCTCAGAGCCGACGCCGATGCCGTACTCGCCCGCCTCGTCGGCGACACCACCGGCACGGCGAGACTCCGTGAGGATCAGTGGCGAGCCATCGAGGCACTCGTCGCGGACAAGCGGCGCGCGCTGGTCGTGCAGCGGACCGGGTGGGGCAAGTCAGCCGTGTATTTCGTGGCGACCTCGCTGCTGCGTGAGCTCGGCAGCGGCCCCACCGTGATCGTCTCCCCGCTGCTCGCTCTGATGCGCAACCAGGTGGAGGCGGCGGCCCGGGCCGGTATCACCGCCCGCACGATCAACTCGTCGAACACGGAGGAATGGGAGACCGTCCAGCAGGAGGTGGCGGACGGCGCGGTCGACGTGCTGCTGGTCAGCCCGGAGCGGCTCAACAACCCCGACTTCCGCGACCAGGTTCTGCCGCGGCTCGCGGCAGCCACAGGTCTGCTCGTGGTGGACGAGGCACACTGCATCTCCGACTGGGGCCACGACTTCCGGCCGGACTACCGGCGTCTGCGCACGATGCTGGCCGATCTTCCGGCCGGCGTCCCGGTGCTCGCCACCACGGCGACGGCCAACGCCCGGGTGACGGCGGACGTGGCGGAGCAGCTCGGGACGGGTGCCGGGACGGACGCCCTGGTGCTGCGCGGTCCCCTGGACCGGGAGAGTCTGAGCCTCGGTGTGGTCCGACTCCCCGACGCGGCGCACCGGCTGGCCTGGCTGGCCGATCATCTCCACGAACTCCCCGGCTCCGGCATCATCTACACGCTCACGGTGGCGGCCGCGGAGGAGGTGACCGCCTACCTGCGCCAGTGCGGGCACACGGTGTCCTCGTACACGGGCCGCACGGAGAACGCCGACCGCCAGCAGGCGGAGGAGGACCTGCTGGCCAACCGCGTCAAGGCGCTGGTCGCGACGTCGGCACTGGGCATGGGGTTCGACAAGCCCGACCTCGGCTTCGTCGTGCACCTGGGCTCGCCCTCCTCCCCCATCGCGTACTACCAGCAGGTGGGCCGTGCCGGACGTGGGGTGGACCACGCGGAGGTCCTCCTGCTGCCGGGCAAGGAGGACGAGGCGATCTGGCAGTACTTCGCGTCGGTCGCCTTCCCTCCGGAGGAGCAGGTGCGCCGCACGCTGGACGTCCTGGCGAGTGCCGACCGCCCCTTGTCGCTGCCGGCCCTCGAGCCGCTGGTCGAGCTGCGGCGGACCAGGTTGGAGACGATGCTGAAGGTGCTGGACGTCGACGGCGCGGTGCACCGGGTGAAGGGCGGCTGGACCAGCACGGGCAGGCCCTGGACGTACGACTCCGAGCGGTACGCGTGGGTGGCGCGGCAGCGGGCGGCCGAGCAGCAGGCGATGCGCGACTACGCCTCGGGGACGGGCTGCCGGATGGAGTTCCTGCGGCGCCAGCTGGACGATGAGGAGGCCGCTCCGTGCGGGCGCTGCGACAACTGCTCGGGGTCCCGGTTCGACCCGAAGGTGACCGGTGCCGCCCTCGACGCCGCGAAGGGGGAGTTGGGACGACCGGGTGTGGACGTGGAGCCGCGCAAGATGTGGCCGACCGGGCTCACGGCGGTCGGCGTCGATCTGAAGGGCCGGATCCCTGCCACGGAGCAGTCGTTCGGCGGGCGGGCGCTGGGCCGTCTCTCGGACATCGGCTGGGGCAACCGGTTGCGTCCGATGCTCTCGGAGCGTGCTCCGGACGGCCCGGTCCCCGACGATGTCGTGCAGGCGGTGGTCCGCGTGCTCGCCGACTGGGCCAAGGGACCGGGGGGTTGGGCCTCCGGTGCGCCGGAGGCTCCCGCGCGTCCGGCCGGTGTGGTCACCGTCGCCTCGCGCGGCAGGCCGCAGCTCGTGGGCTCGCTCGGGCAGCGGATCGCCGAGATCGGGCGGATGCCGCTGCTGGGCGCCGTGGAGTACACCCCGGAGTCGGAGGACGTGCGGATTTCACGAACGAACAGCGCTCAGCGGGTGATCGGGCTCCATCAGGCGCTCACGGTCCCGCCGGCGCTGGCCGAGCGGCTGGCCTCGGCGGGCGGGCCCGTTCTGCTTGTTGACGACCTGTCGGACAGCGGCTGGACGCTCGCCGTGGCGTCGCGACTGCTGCGCCGGGCGGGAGCGGACGGAGTGTTCCCGCTGGTGCTCGCTGTCCAGGGGTGAAACGGGGAGTGAACAAGGGGTGGCTGGGCAAGGATATGAGTGTCATACCGGCTCATTCCAGTCAGCGGCCTCAATTGCTCGTTGCCGCCCGCGCACGGGCCAGGAAGAATTGGGAATCCGCCCCGCACGGCCCGTATGCGGTCCTGAAGGACTGTGCCGTGGCGCGCCCTCACTCGACCCTGCCCGCCCAGCGGGCGCGTATCCGAAGGGAGGACCGTGACCTTCGGATTCGCTCCGTCCGCAGCCACCTCGATCAGCTCGTCGTCCGGGTCCGCCAGTCGCCTCGCTCGGATGCTCGAACCGTCCGAGTGGGCGGCAGCCGGGATCCCGCTGCTGCGCAACCCTCGCGAGGTCGTCAGCGGTCTGCACAGCCGTCATCGGCCGACGCCCGCGACCGCGGTCGTCGCCGTTCTCGACCATGAGGAACGACTCGCCGCCAGCGCGTCGTTCGTCCGCCGCTCCGTCCCCGCGGACGGCTGGGAGTTCCGCAACGCGCTCCTCGCGCATCTGCGCCGCGTCCTCCCGCACGATCTGCGGCGCCGCGCCCCGGTGCGGACGGCGGTGCTCCTCTACTGCCGTGAAGGCGACGAGCGGTGGACGGAGGAGGACGGCGCCTGGATGTGGGGGCTGCGAGACGCATGCACGCTCCACGGACTGCGCTGCGGGGCGTACATCACCCTGACGCGTGGCGGATGGCAGGTGCTGGGCGAGGGTCGTGGCGGCCGGCAGCCCAGCTCGGACTCGCGTCCGACGGCTCTGGGAGACGTCGGCTCCGAGCTCGGCGCCCTCACTCCCCGTACGGCGTCCGGGGCCGCCGAGCCACTGCGCCGGACGGCGGCCCGCTGAGGGCTCCTGGGCAACCGCGGAACCGGATGCGCCCAGACCCGGCCGCCCACATGGGGCGGCCGGGTCTGGGCCGCGACATGTGCTGCGGCGTCAGACGCCCGCGCTGAGCACGGCGTTGACGCGCTGGGGGTCGCCACAGACGATGAGCAGCGCGGTCGCACGCGCCCTCGCCAGGGGAAGGGACCGGGCAGTGGCGTCATCGGCTCCGCCGTTGACCGCCACGACCACGACCGGACGCGCGGCGGCGCGCTCCACGGCGGCCGCGTCCGCGAAGAAAACGTCGTCGCGGGCGTCCTGCTGCGCCCAGTAGGCGGCGTCTCCGAAGGACAGCTCGTGCGTCGCCCACGGATGCTGTTCGCCGGTGGTGAGAACGAGGATGTCACCGGGGGCGCGCCCGGTCTCCAGGAGGAGATCCACCGCTTCCTCGGCGGCGTCGAGCGCGCCGTCGGCGGGGGCGGGGATCAGCTGGAGCTGCGGACCGGATCGCTGCTCGGAACGATTCTCCGGGCCGGAGGACGCGGACTGCCGGGCACCGGGGTGCGGGCGCTGCGCGGGCGGGGCGGGCCTGGCCGGTCCGGGGACGGGACGCCCTGGACGCGGCGACGCCGCGGAACGCGGACCGGGGACGGGACGAGGGGTCGGCGCGGGGTGGCCGGCGGCCGTGGCGCGGGGACCCTGGGCACTCTCGTGAATCTGAGGCTCCTCGGGGATGAGAGGCATGGGTGGATGTCTATCAAACGCCGGTGCGCGGGGCTCCGGCGGGTGGGCACAATCGTGCGACCCGGCTGCTGAGACAGGCTCTGCCGGGGAGTTCAGAAGTCGAAGCCGAGTTGGCCCCCGCTTTCCAGTGCGGC
Organism: Streptomyces lateritius; assembly: GCF_014649715.1. Classification (GTDB taxonomy): domain Bacteria; phylum Actinomycetota; class Actinomycetes; order Streptomycetales; family Streptomycetaceae; genus Streptomyces; species Streptomyces lateritius. The sequence goes on along the minus strand of NZ_BMTO01000017.1, from coordinate 85,531 downwards.
CGCCTCGGCGGAGATGCGGACCTTCTTGAGGTGCCGCCACCGGGGCAGCGCGTCGAGGTAGGCCCAGGAGAGCCGGTGGTACGCGGTGGGGCCCAGCTCCGCGAGGGCGGCCTTGTGGACGGGCGACGGGTAGCCTGCGTTGGCCGCGAAGCCGTAGGCCAGGCATTCCTCCGCCTCGGTCTCCAGCCTCGCCATCATCTCGTCGCGCCGGACCTTGGCGATCACCGAGGCCGCCGCCACGGCGATGCAGGACTGGTCGCCCTTGATCACAGTACGGACCTGCCAGGGCCCGCCCAGGTAGTCGTGCTTGCCGTCGAGTATCACCGCGTCGGGACGCAGCGGCAGGGCGTCCAGCGCGCGCACCGCGGCCAGTCTGAGCGCCGCGGTCATGCCGAGTTCGTCGATCTCCTCCGGGGAGGCGTGCCCAAGTGCGTGGGCGGTGACCCACTTCTCCAGCTCCGCGGCCAGGGCGGTGCGGCGCTTGGGGGTGATCAGTTTGGAGTCGGTGAGTCCCTCGGGGGCCCGTCGCAGACCGGTGACGGCCGCGCACACGGTGACGGGACCGGCCCACGCTCCGCGTCCGACCTCGTCGACCCCGGCAATGATCTTGGCGCCGGTGGTGGCTCGGAGCGATCGCTCGACGCTGTGGGTGGGTGGTTCGTACGGCATGGCGCCAGACAGGTTACGCCGCTCGGCGCCGCCCGCGATACCCGGATTCCCGTCGGATGTCCGAACCTGTTCGCCCGCACGGCCCGAACCCGATCCCCGTCGGTCGGGTACGAAGCCTCTTCGCCGACCGCCTCAGGTGCTCCGGGCGCGGAGGAGCGGCATCATGACCTGATCGACCAAGGCGGCGATCTCGGAGTCCGTCCATTCGCTGGCGCACATCTTCGAGCGGTACATCATCATCGCCGGGATGACGTCGAAGAGCAGATCATCGGTGGCGTCCGCCCGAATGTCACCCCGCCTGATCCCGCGCCGCACCACCTCACGGAAGAGGCAGGTGGAGGGCTCGATCACTCCCCTCACGATCAGCCCATGGAACCGCTCGGCGGCCTCGCTGTCGCATTCGTGAATCACCGACCGCAGGGCGAATCCCACCTTCGAGTACATCGCCCCCCGCACCCGCACGCACAGCTCATAGAGATCCTCACGGACGCTCCCGTGGTCGGGCGCCTCGTCGAGCGTCGGCAGCCCGGCCTGGAGGGCGTCCGCGACCAGGTCCTCCTTCGACGGCCAACGCCGGTACACGGCGGCTTTGCCGGTCTGCGCCCCGACCGCGACCCCCTCCATGGTCAGACCGTTCCAGCCGACCGTGCTCAACTGCTCGAGCGCGGCCTCCAGAATGGCTCGTTCCAGTACCGGGCCGCGGCGTCGGGGCGACGAAACCCCTTGCGGCCGAGCGGCGGCCGCGGAGCGCGAAGTAACCATCAGGGGCTCTCCATTGAGACGGTCGAGGGCAACCAGCAGTGCCCAGTGAACGGTTGTGTTCACTGACGGGGACTCACTACCGTTGATGACAGTGAACGGGTGCGTTCACTACATCTTCCGTGGGGGATCCATAGTGACAACATCTCCAGTGGACACACAGACCACGCCGGGCGCCGCACGGCGCGAAGGGCGACCGGGAATCGCCCTCACCGTGATCGCCGCCTGCCAGCTGATGGTCGTGCTGGACGCCACCATCGTGAACATCGCGCTCCCGCACATCCAGGACGCGCTCTCCTTCTCCACCACCGACCTGTCGTGGGTGCTCAGTGCCTACACCCTCACCTTCGGCGGACTTCTGCTGCTCGGCGGCAGGGCCGGCGACATCCTGGGGCGCCGCCGCGTCTTCCTGACCGGCATCCTGCTCTTCACCTTCGCCTCACTGCTCGGCGGCTTCGCCCAGGAGCCCTGGCACCTCCTGGCCGCACGCGCTCTCCAGGGCGTGGGCGGCGCGATCGCCTCACCGACGTCGCTCGCGCTGATCACGACGACCTTCCCCGAGGGCCCCGAGCGGAACCGGGCGTTCGGTGTCTTCGCCGCCGTCTCCGCCGGTGGTGGCGCGATCGGCCTGCTGGCCGGGGGCATGCTCACCGAGTGGCTCGACTGGCGCTGGGTGCTGTTCGTCAACGTACCGATCGGCCTGTTGATCGCCTTCCTGACTCCTCGTTACATCAACGAGTCGGAGCGCCACCCCGGCCGTTTCGACGTCGCGGGCGCCCTGACCTCGACCCTCGGCATGGCTTCGCTGGTCTACGGGTTCATACGGGCGTCCGAGGAGGGCTGGCGCGACCCGCTCACGATCGGTTCCTTCGTCGCGGCCGTGATCCTGCTCGGGGCCTTCGCGGTCGTCGAATCACGGGCTCGGGAGCCCATCACCCCGCTCAGGATGTTCGCCGACCGCAATCGGTCGGGCACGTACATCATCATGCTGAGCCTGGCGGCGGCCATGTTCGGCATGTTCTTCTTCATCGTTCTGTTCGTGCAGAACGTGCTCGGCTACAGCCCGATCCGCGCCGGACTCGCGTTCCTGCCGGTGACGGTCGCGATCGTCACCGGTGCCGGGCTCTCGCAGCGGCTGCTGCCGGCCCTCGGCCCGAAGCCGTTCATGGTGACCGGCTCGGCGATCACCGGTGCCGGTCTGTTCTGGCAGACGTTCATCACCCCCGAGAGTACGTACGTCGGCGGCGTCCTCGGCCCGATGGTGCTGTTCGGCTTCGGCATGGGCCTGAACTTCGTGACGCTCACCCTGACGGCTGTCTCGGGCGTGGCGCAGCACGAGGCGGGTGCCGCTTCCGGGCTGCTCAACGCCACGCAGCAGGTGGGTGGTTCGCTGGGTCTGTCCATCCTGGTCACGGTCTTCGGCACGGCCGGCCGCGAGGAGGCGGAGAAGCAGGTGCCGGCCTTCCTCGCGACCGCCACCCCGGCGCAGAAGGCGGAGTTCGCGGCCACCGGGGAGATGCCGGCGCCCTGGGGCCACGCCGTGCTGACGACGGGCATGTCGACGGCCTTCATGGCAGCCGTCGGCATGGTCGCGCTCGCGCTGATCACGGCGGTCGCGGTGATCCGGGTACGCAAGAGCGATCTGGAGGCACTCAGCGGCAAGGCCGAGGCCGCGGGCCCTGCCACCTAGACGGGCCGGCCTCCCTGGGGAGGCCGGGCCTCGAGGCAGGGCGGGGACCCGCCTCCGGGCCCGGCCGAGGCAAAGGACACGCCTGAGCCGACCGGGGCGACCGGGCCGACCGGAGCGAAGGAACCCGAGCGGGTCCGACCGGGCCGTCCGGAGCGAAGGGCTCCGAGCTGGGCTCCCTTCACCGTGCGTTCAGGGAGTGCCGTAGAAGGCGCCGTCCGCGTACGGGTCGTAATCGTCCTCCCTGCTCGGCCTGCCGCAATTCGTCCCCGACCGGTCGATCCCGCGATCGGCCAGGATCGCCCGCGCTCTCGCCTCCGACCAACTGGTGGCGTACCACCCGCCGTCGTCCCCCCGCAGCCGAGCCTCGATGTCCAGCAGCGCACAGGAGCGCTGCGGCTCGGGCAGCCGGTCGAGCGCGGGGACGGCGTCGGCCGAGAGCCCCTCGAGATAGGGAAGGTCGATCTTGCCGAGGCGGTCGTACCTCTCGACATTGCGCTCGGCGACGAGCGCGTCGGGCGAGACGACCCCGAAGGCCACCACGGCCACGGCCGCGCTCACCGCCAGCGCACGCGGCAGGAGGCGCGCGCCGAGGATCCCCGCGGCCATGATCAGCAGGATGACCACTCCGAGCCAGATCTCCATCGCGGCCACGGAGACGCGCAGCCGGGTGAGACCGTACGCGTCCACATACAGGTCCATCCTGCGCAGGGCGGAGGCGACCACGACGAGCGTGAGCACGCACAGGGTGCCGAGCACGGCACGGACGAGTGTCCGGTCCCGGGCGTCGGCCCGGGGCGCCCAGCGCAGGGCGAGGCCGATCACCACGAGAGTGAGCAGAGTGGCTGTCAGGAGCTGCCAGAAGCCCTGGCGCGCGTACTCGGAGTACGTCAGACCGGTCTCCGCGAGGACCTTGTCGTAGCCGCCGAAGAGAACGCCGAGTTGGACGGCGTTGAAGGCGGCGAAGAGCAGGTTCAGGACGATGAGCGGCAGGGCCCACTCCCATCGGGCGCGTGCCCGGCCTGGGGGGATGACCATCCGGTCCCAGCGCAGGGGCGCCGCCGCGGTACGGGCGACGGCGATCGCGCCGAAGAGGCCGAGCAGGAAGAACGAGAGCCGCCAGGGCGTCTGGTCCAGGGAGAGGTCGGGGATCAGCGCGCCGAGCAGATCGGCGAAGGCCGCGTCCGCGCCCGCGAACAGGGCACCGAAGACGACGAGCAGGACGACGGCCACCCCGGTCGTACGCACGGCCGGGCCCCAGCGGCCTCGCGAACCGTCCGCCCGGTCGCGGAGCCCTCGCCAGGCCCAGGTCGTACCGGAGCCCAGGGAGTCGATCAGGCCGATGGGTCCGAACAGGATGCTGGGCCAGCCTCCGCCGCCGTGCAGGGCGAAGGCGGTCAGCACCAGGGCTGAGACGATCGCGAGGAACGTCGGCCAGCCCGCGTCCCGCAGGGCCGGCACGGCGAGAAGGGCGAGGCCGCCGGCCGCCCACACCAGCGTCCAGGGGCGGGGGCGACGGCCTGCGGCGCGGGCGGCGAAGGTGGCGGCGAGGATGGCGGGGACGGCCACGATGACCAGGTTGAGACCGAGGCCGTCGCCGAGCAGCAGCGCGCTGAGGAGGGCGGTGGCCAGGACGGCCCAGAGGGTCGGTCCGGTCACCCGGGCCGGCGGGCCTGGGCGCAGCCGGGTGAGCCAGGTCTCCGCCCGAGGTGGCGGCCCCCAGGGGTTGCGCGGTCCGGGCCCGCCGGGCCGCCCCGCGTAGGCCGCCGCCCGGGCCTGCGGTGGAGCCGGCGACGCGGCCCCGCCGTGCTTCGACATCGGTACGGCGGCCGGTACGGCTCCGGCGGGCGCGGCCGGTACGGCTCCGGGCGGCGCGGGCGTGTCGCCGGGCCGGGGCTCCGGTTCCCCCGGTGTGCTGTCGTGCGGTGTCGGTACGGACGGTGTATCGGGCACGGGACCCCCTCCCGACCCGGGCCGCGTACGTGGCCATGACGGCGGAGTCCTGCGGTCCGGGTGTCTCGTCGGCGCGCTTTTGTCATGATCAGCGCTTCGGAGTGGCCGACTCTAACCCCGGTCCCGACGTTCGCCCGATGTCGAGCGGCGCTGTGGCAGGACCGTGACACTCACCGCCGGACATTCCACCGGTACCGGGCGGGCTGATAGCCGGGCCGACAGCCGGCCGGCTGTCGGCCCGGCCGGCCCTCGGTCGGGCCGCTTCAGGAACGCACGGCGGTCGGCACCCAGTCCGGCAGCTCCTCCGTCTGCTCCAGCCAGGCGGCGGGCGGCGCGCCCGCGGCGTGGGCGGCGACCACTCCGCCCGCGATGGCGCAGGTCGTGTCGACATCGCCGCCGACCTGGGCGGTCGTCCAGAACACCTGCTCGAAGTCACCGAGGGCGCGGGCCGCGGACCACAGGGCGAAGGGCACGGTGTCGTGGGCACTGGTACGGCGCCCGCTTCCGAGCACCGCGGCCACGGTCGCGGCGTCGCCGTAGTCGAGCATGTCGCGGGCTCTGCGCAGCCCCGCGCCGACGGCGCTGCGCGGCACGAGCGCGACGACGCCGTCGAGGAGGTCCGTGGGGGTGGGCGGTCCCGCCGGATTCGCGGCCAGCGCGGCAGCGGCCGCGACGGCCATCGCGCCGACCACGGCTTCGCGGTGCTGGTGCGTGGTGTAGGCGGAGATCTCGGCCTGGTGCGTCGCCTGCTCGGGGTCGTCGGCGTACCAGGCGCCGAGCGGGGCGACCCGCATCGCGGCACCGTTGCCCCACGAACCCTGCCCCTTGAAGAGCGCGGCGGCCAGCTCCCGCCAGTCGCCGCCCTCCCTGATGAGCCGGAGCATGCGGTTGACGGCGGGGCCGTACCCCCGGTCGAAGTCGTGGTGCTCGGCGAACGAGTGGGCGAGCGCGTCCTGATCGATCCGCTCGTGCCGGGCGAGCACGGCCAGGACCGAGCAGGCCATCTCGGTGTCGTCGGTCCACTGCCAGGGGCCGGCGGGGAGATCGCGTCGTTTCAGCAGCGGATAGTTGGCGGGGACGAAGAACTGGGAGCCCAGGGCGTCTCCCACGGCCAGCCCTCGGAGGCTGGCCAGGGCGCGGTCGAAGCGCCGGTCGAGAGAGGAGTCAGCGGTCATCGCTCTGCCACTCTATCCGGTGTACCCGTACGGCTCCGGGGTGTGCCAGCGTTCGAACGGCCGGTCCAGGGTGTACTTGCCGGACTCGCCGAGGAGCAGGATCCTCGTCTCGCCGTTGTCCGGATTCGACAGCGACTCGAATTCGGCGACCGTCCAGTGGAACCAGCGCATGCAGAACAGGCGCATGGTCAGCCCGTGGGTCACCAGCAGCACGTTCGGCGGATGGTCGGGCGCCTCGAAACTGCGGTACAGGCTCTCCAGGAACGCCCCGACCCGGTCGTACACATCGGCCCCCGACTCGCCCTGCGCGAAGCGGTAGAAGAAGTGTCCGTACGCGTCGCGGTACGCCCTCTGCAGCCGGATGTCCTCCCTGTCCTGCCAGTTTCCCCAGTCCTGCTCCCGCAGCCGCGGCTCCTCCCTGACCCGGACGCGCGCCGGGTCGAGCCGGAAGGCCCGGAACGTCTCGTGCGTGCGGCGGTACGGCGACACGTAGACGCTGACCCGTTCCTTCCCGAACAGTTCCCGAAGCCGTGCCCCCGTCTCCTCCGCCTGCCGCAGCCCGGTCGGGGTGAGCCGGAGCGCGTGGTCGGGCTCCCGTTCGTACACGGTGTCATCGGCATTGCCCTCGGACTCTCCGTGCCGTACGAGAACGATGCGCCGTGGTCGTGCCATGCCACGACCCTAGATCGCACGCCTTCGCCGGGCTCAGTCGAGTAGGCGCCCGCACTCCATCCGGCGTATCCGGCCGGTGAACCGGCGACGCAGCCGCCGGTCGTGAGAGACGACCACCAGGGCGCCGGCCCAGTGCTCGAGCGCGTCCTCGAGCTCCTCGACCAGGCCGAGCGCCAGGTGATTGGCCGGCTCGTCGAGGAGCAGCAGGTCTGCGGGGCGGGCCAGAAGGCGGGCCAGCGCGAGCCTGCGGCGCTGCCCGGCGGAGAGGCTGCCGACGGGAACGTGAAGGTCCGCCGAGCGGAACAGCCCGTACGACAAGAGCAGTTCCGCCTGCTCGTCCTCGGTGATCGCCAGTCCCCGCCCGAAGGCGGCGAGGACCCGCTCCGCCGGCCGGTGGGACGGTATCTCCTGGGCCAGGAATCCGGTCCGGCCCGCGCGCCGGACCTCCCCCGAGTCCGGCTGGGACAGCCCCGCCATGACCCGCAGCAGGGTCGACTTGCCCGCACCGTTGCCGCCGTGGATCAGCAGCTTCTCCCCCGCCCGGACCGTCAGGCGGTCGACGCTCAGCCGGTCCCCGACCCGCACGCCGGCCAGGCTCACCAGCTCCCCCTCGGCTCCTCCGTCGACCGGCCGGGCCGTGAAGGCGAGCGGCTGCGGGGGCTTGGGCACCGGGTCCGCGCGAAGCCGCCGCAGCCGTTCCTGGGCGTTGCGCACCCTCCCGGAGACGGCGGCCTGGACCCGGCCGCCCGCCCGGTCGTAGGCCATCTTGTTGTTGTCCTTGATGGAGCGGCCGTCGGCCACCCCGTGGGCGGTGGTGACGGCGTAGGCCGCCAGCCGTGCGGTCTCCGCGCACCACTCCTCGTACTCCTGCTCCCAACGCCGCCGGGCGGCCGCCCGTTCGGCCCGGAAGCCGGCGTATCCGTCGCCGTACCGGACGACCGTGCGCCGGTCGGCGTCGACCTCCAGCACCGAGGTGGCGATCCGTTCGAGGAATGCCCGGTCGTGAGAGACGGCGACGACCGTTCCCCGGTGCGCGAGCAGTGTGCCCTCGAGCCAGTCGAGGGCCTGCTCGTCGAGGTGGTTGGTCGGCTCGTCCAGCAGCAGCACCTCGGGAGCCGCCGCGACGGCGCAGGCGATGCCGAGCCGGGCCTGTTCACCGCCCGACAGGCTGCCGAGCGGGCGGCGCCTGTCCACGTGGCCGAGGCCCAGCCCGTGCATGGCCTTGTCGGTCCGGGCGTCCGCCTCGTAGCCCCCGCGCAGCTCGAAGGCGGTCAGCAGGTCGCCGTACTCGTCGAGTAGGCCCTGGGCGCGTACGTCATCGCCCTCGGCACCGAGCCGTGCTTCGAGCGCTCGGAGCCGCTGCTCCATGGCGCGGAGCTCTGCCAGGGAGTCGTCGACGGCGTCGGCGACGGTGTGGTCGGCGGAGAGACGGGGAGTCTGTGCCAGCAGTCCCGCACCGCCGTCGGCCAGGGTGACGACCTCACCCTCGTCCGGCGCGTCGAGTCCGGCGAAGAGGCGGAGCAGCGTGGACTTGCCGGCGCCGTTCTCCCCCACGATCCCGATCCGCTCGCCGGGGCGCACGGTGAGCGAGACCTGGTCGAGCAGCATCCGTTCACCGCGGGAGACGGTGACGTCCCGCAGCGAGATCTGAGTGGGCAAGGGCGCCTCCGGGGCTTCGGTCGAAAAGGACAGGCCGCGACACCGACACCGAACGCTAAATGCAACGGGTGTCGCGTTACGAGAAGTGTGGCACACTCGATCCCACTAACGCAACGGGAGTAGCAATTGAACGTGCCGATCGAACGCGACCAGACCCCGGCGCCAGGCAGCCGTCGCCCCGGCGGCCGTACGGCACGCACCCGGGCGGCCGTCCGCGACGCCGTCCTGACCGGCCTGGCCGAGCACGGCTACCCGGCCCTCACCGTCGAGTACGTGGCGGAGCATTCCGGCGTGCACAAGACCACGCTCTACCGCCGCTGGGGCAGCCTCGAGGGACTTGTCGCCGACGCTCTCGACCTGGCGGGCGAGGACACCTGGACCCCGCCGGACACCGGCAGCCTGGACGGCGATCTGCGGGCGCTGGCCCACGAGGTGGTCGACTCCTTCGCCGACCCGGCGGCCGCGGCAGGCCCCACCGCGTTCGTCGGCGCCGCCTTCCAGTCCGAGCGGGCGGCCGGCGCCCTGCGCGCCTTCTACGCCGAGCGCTTCACCCGCTGCGAAGCCGTCGTCGAGCGAGCGCTCGCTCGCGGCGAGGCCCCCGAGGGCACGGACCCCGGCGCTGTCGTGCGCGCCGTCTCGGCGCCCTTGTTCCTGCGCCTGTTCGTCACCCGCGAACCGCTCGACGGCGCGACGGCGGACCAGTCGGCGCGAGCGGCGCTGGCGGCGGTGCGGGCGGGTGCGTTCGTCGCCCCGCCCACGCCCGGTCAGGAGCATGCCGACGGGACGTGACGGGAGTGCGTCAGACCGTCCAGGACGGCTCGAGCTGCACCACGTCCCCGGTCAGCGCCGCCACGTCGGCCTCCGTCTGGGCGCGCAGCCCGAGCCGTTCGACGCGCTCCGTCCGGTACTTGCCGTGCTCGGCGGCGGACCGCCACATCGACAGCACGATGAACTCGTTCCCGGGCGCCTCTCCGAACAGCCCGCGCAGCATTCCGGGCGACCCGGCCATCGCCGGGTTCCACACCTTCTCCTGCATCAGCGCGAAGTGCTCGACGCGGTCCTCGTGCACACGGCAGTGCGCCACCCTGGCCACGTCGGCGTCCGTGAACCTCGGCTCGAAGCCCGTCTTCACGTCGAAGCGGTGGTCGAAGAGCTTGACCTGGATGTCCTTGTACGTGCCCGTCTGCGCGGCCGCGAGCCGGTTGTGCGACCGCGCCATGAACGAGTCGTAGAAGGCACGGCTCTCCCAGAAGCCGAAGATGTGGGCGACGCCGGGTCGCGCCCGGCTCCACCCCCCGCCCTGTCCCCGGAATCCCGGCTCACCCAGCAGCCCCGCCCATTTCCGCTGTCCCCGCTCGAACCCCCGACGGTCCACCACGGTGCAGCGAATCCACTTGACCAGCACCGCGCCATCCTAGGGGGCCGGACACGGCGCCCGTCAGACCACGGCAGAGTGCACTCTCACGAGAGCGGCCGACTCCTCGGCATCCAGTTCGATACCGAACACCTCGGACAGGGTCTGGATCAACTCCCCCGGGCCCACCGTGCGTTCCTCCACCGTCCCGTCCGCCCGGACGGTCGTCAGCAGGTCGCGGATCAGCGCCCGACGGACTCCGGCTCCGGGCTGCTGCGCCACCACCTTGCCGACGAAGCTCGACCGCGGATGGCTGGAGCTGTAGTGGTTCATGACGGTGAAGTCACCGGGACAGAGGGTCTGCGGAGAGAAGGCGTACAGGTCCTTCCACCCTTCGGGTCGCAGTGAGCGCAGGACGTGGATGCCCTCGTCCTCGACGTCTATCCCGAAGGTCCAGCCCCCCTGTTCGACCCGGGCCCCTTCGCGCAGCGGCACCGGCTCCAGCGGGCCCTGCTGACCGAACCCGGTGTCGGCGAGCCACGGCCGGCCGTCCACCGTGACGACCAGCAGCGCGTGCGTCACGGGCAGCAGCACGTCCCCGCGCGTACGGTTCCTCGCGCCCCGACCCGCCACATGAAAGCCGAGCCGTTCGAGGACCGCGGCGAAGAGCGAGTTCTGCTCGTAGCAGTAGCCACCCCGCCGGCTCCGCACCAGCTTCGACTGGAGGCTCTTGACCTCGAGCGACACCACCCGGCCAAGCGCGACATCCAGGTTCTCGAAGGGAATCGCCCGCACATGCGCCCGGTGCAACGCACTCAACGTACGGACCGTCGGCGCGAGTTCCCCTTCGTACCCGACGCGCTCCAGGTAGGCGTCCAGATCAAGCTCGTCACCGCTCCACATGTTCTCCCCCTCGTTCCGGCCGTGCGACATGACACCATGAACAACCTGCTCGGGACCACGGGCAGTTGACCGGACCAGCGGTGCGCTTCGTACGCGGAGAGGGGAATCACGGTGAGCGGACTCAACAAGGGGGTCGGCAAGGTCGAGGTGACGCTCAAGTGGGACCCCAGCCCGGTCGGCGCTCCGCCGCATGACCTGGACCTGGTGGCCGGCGTCTACACGGCCGACGACCCATACGGCTCGGCGGCCTATCTCGTGCACTTCGACAGTCGCTCCCCCGACGGGACGATCACGCTCAACCGGGAGAGCCGTACGGGACAGGGCTTCGGCTACGACGAGGCGCTGACCCTGGAACTGGACCGGCTCGCACCCCGCTACGCGCGCGTGGTGGTGGGCGTGGCCATACAGCAGGGAGGTGGCCGGCTCACCTTCGGCGCCGTCGCCAACACCGGCGTACGGATCCGCGAGGGCTATACGGAGCTGGCCTCCCACGACTTCGCCGATGCCGCCGACTGCACGGCCGCGACGATCGCGGAGTTCACCCGGGACGGCTCGAACGCCTGGTCGTACCGCCCGCTGCGCCGCGGATTCGACGCCGACCCGCAGACCTTCACGACGGTGATGGGCGCCCCACCGGCCTGATCCCCGGCTGCCCCTCGGAGCGGGCGAACGCACGAGGAAGGGGACCGGCCCCGGGCCGGTCCCCTTCTTTCACGCGGTGTCCACCGTCATACGGCGCTCAGCCGCGGACGGTTCAGCTGCAACCGCTGGTCGAGCCGCAGCCCTCGCAGATGTAGCAGGAGCCGGCGCGCTGCATCTTCGTACCGCAGGAGAAACAGAGCGGAGCGTCCGCACTGATGCCGAGCTGCATCTCGACGAGCTCCGCCGAGGTGTGCGCCTGCTTGGGAGCCGGGACCTCGGCCTTGACGACCGGGTCGACGGCCTTCAGGGTCTCCGTCTGGCGCGGTGCGGACTGCGCCAGGCCCTCGACGTCCACCTCGTCCTCGGCGGGCTCGTAGGAGCCCGTCTCCAGGTGGCGCTGACGCTCCTCGGCGGAGTGGATGCCGAGCGCGGAGCGGGTCTCGAAGGGCAGGAAGTCCAGCGCCAGGCGGCGGAAAATGTAGTCGACGATCGACTGCGCCATCCGCACGTCCGGGTCGTCCGTCATGCCGGCCGGCTCGAAGCGCATGTTGGTGAACTTGGAGACGTAGGTCTCCAGCGGAACGCCGTACTGCAGACCGACGGAGACGGCGATGGAGAAGGCGTCCATCATTCCCGCGAGGGTCGAACCCTGCTTGGACATCTTCAGGAAGACCTCACCGAGACCGTCGTCCGGGTAGGAGTTGGCGGTCATGTAGCCCTCGGCGCCACCGACCGTGAAGGAGGTGGTGATCCCCGGACGGCCCTTGGGAAGACGCTTGCGGACGGGGCGGTACTCGACCACCTTCTCGACCGCGGTGCGGATCGTTTCCTCGGCCTTCTCGGTGATCTCGGCCTTCTCCTGATCCTTCTTCTTCGCGGAGAGGGGCTGGCCGACCTTGCAGTTGTCGCGGTAGATCGCGAGCGCCTTGACGCCCATCTTCCACGCCTCGAAGTAGACCTCCTCGACGTCCTCGACCGTGGCCGTCTCCGGCAGGTTCACGGTCTTGGAGAGGGCGCCGGAGATCCACGGCTGGATGGCGGCCATCATGCGGACGTGGCCCATCGCGGAGATGGAGCGCTCGCCCATGGCGCAGTCGAAGACCTCGTAGTGCTCGGTCTTCAGACCGGGGGCGTCGATCACGTTGCCGTGCTCGGCGATGTGGGCGACGATCGCCTCGATCTGCTCCTCCTGGTAACCCAGGCGGCGCAGGGCCTGCGGGACGGTGCCGTTGACGATCTGCATCGAGCCGCCGCCGACCAGCTTCTTGAACTTGACCAGGGCCAGGTCGGGCTCGAGACCGGTGGTGTCGCAGGACATCGCGAGACCGATGGTGCCGGTGGGGGCGATGACCGACGCCTGGGCGTTGCGGAAGCCGTTCTTGGCTCCGAGGCGGATCACGTCCTGCCAGGCCTCGGTGGCGGCGGCCCAGATCGGCGAGTCGAGGTCGTCCATGCGCACGGCCACGGTGTTGGCGTCGGCGTGCTGCTTCATGACCCGCTGGTGCGGCTCGGCGTTGCGGGCGTAGCCGTCGTACGGGCCGACGACCGCGGCGAGCTCCGCGGAGCGCTTGTACGAGGTTCCGGTCATCAACGAGGTGATGGCACCGGCCAGGGCGCGGCCACCGTCGGAGTCGTACGCGTGGCCGGTCGCCATCAGCAGGGCGCCGAGGTTGGCGTAGCCGATGCCGAGCTGGCGGAAGGCGCGGGTGTTCTCACCGATCTTCTGGGTGGGGAAGTCGGCGAAGCAGATGGAGATGTCCATCGCGGTGATGACGAGCTCGACGACCTTGGCGAAGCGCTCGGAGTCGAACGACTGGTTGCCCTTGCCGTCGTCCTTGAGGAACTTCATCAGGTTCAGCGAGGCGAGGTTGCAGGACGTGTTGTCCAGGTGCATGTACTCGCTGCACGGGTTCGAGCCGTTGATCCGGCCCGACTCGGGGCAGGTGTGCCAGCGGTTGATCGTGTCGTCGTACTGGATGCCGGGGTCGGCGCAGGCCCAGGCGGCCTCGGCCATCTTGCGGAACAGCCCCTTGGCCTCGACCTCCTCGATGACCTCACCGGTCATGCGGGCACGCAGGCCGAACTTGCCGCCGGACTCGACGGCCTTCATGAACTCGTCGTTCACGCGGACCGAGTTGTTGGCGTTCTGGTACTGGACGGACGTGATGTCGTCGCCGCCCAGGTCCATGTCGAAGCCCGCGTCACGCAGGGCGCGGATCTTCTCCTCCTCCTTGACCTTGGTCTCGATGAAGTCCTCGATGTCGGGGTGGTCGACGTCGAGGATGACCATCTTGGCCGCGCGGCGGGTGGCGCCACCGGACTTGATCGTTCCTGCGGAGGCGTCGGCGCCGCGCATGAAGGAGACCGGGCCGGAGGCGTTGCCGCCGGAGGAGAGGAGCTCCTTGGAGGAGCGGATGCGGGAGAGGTTCAGGCCGGCTCCGGAGCCGCCCTTGAAGATCATGCCCTCTTCCTTGTACCAGTCGAGGATCGACTCCATGGAGTCGTCGACGGACAGGATGAAGCAGGCGGAGACCTGCTGGGGCTGCGGCGTGCCGACGTTGAACCAGACCGGCGAGTTGAAGCTGAAGATCTGGTGCAGGAGGGCGTACGCCAGCTCGTGCTCGAAGATCTCGGCGTCGGCGGGCGAGGCGAAGTAGCCGTGCTCCTCGCCGGCCTTCGTGTACGTCTTCACGATCCGGTCGATGAGCTGCTTGAGACCGGTCTCGCGCTGCGGGGTGCCGACGGCTCCCCGGAAGTACTTGCTGGTGATGATGTTGACCGCGTTCACCGACCAGAAGTCGGGGAACTCGACGCCACGCTGCTCGAAGTTGATCGAGCCGTCGCGCCAGTTGGTCATGACGACGTCACGACGCTCCCAGACCACCTCGTCGTACGGATGCACGCCAGGAGTGGTGTGGATGCGCTCGATGCGCAGGCCCTTGCTCGCCTTGGTCCCCTTGGCGCGGGAACCTCGTGCCGGACCGCTCGCCGTCTCTGTCATGCCGCCTCCCATATACGGGCAAAACACCCTGAAGTGCCCAGAAAATCCCGGGGCACCGTCTTCTTGTCTGCTGCCGCGAGCACCGTCGATGGCACTCGCGACACGTCTTTTCGGCCGCTCACGACCGGTCCCGGCCGGGCTCTCGCCCTGGCCCGGTCCGCCGGTCAGTCGGCGGCGGTGGCGGGAACGGGGACCTCTGGGGTCGCTCCGGTCCCGCGTTCCTCTGCGAGAGGCCGCTGCTCACGGAGTTCCGCGACGGCGGCCTCGAAGTCGTCGAGGCTGTCGAAAGCCTTGTAAACGGATGCGAAGCGCAGGTACGCCACGAGATCGAGCTCCTGCAACGGGCCGAGGATGGCCAGCCCCACGTCGTGGGTGGTCAGCTCGGCGCTCCCGGTGGCGCGCACCGCCTCCTCGACCCGCTGGCCGAGCTTGGCGAGGGCGTCCTCGGTCACGGGCCGCCCCTGGCACGCCTTGCGCACGCCGGAGATGACCTTGGTGCGACTGAAGGGTTCGGTCACTCCGGACCGCTTGATCACCATCAGCGACGCGGTCTCCACCGTCGTGAAGCGACGGGAGCAGTCGGGGCACTGGCGGCGGCGTCGGATCGACGTCCCGTCGTCGGTGGTGCGACTGTCGACGACACGGCTGTCGGGGTGCCTGCAGAAGGGGCAATGCATGGCTCCGACCCTCCCTCATGGCACGACTGAATAGCCTCACCGGGGCCCGTCAAGGCCCCTCGAAGCGACCACCAGCATAGGCGATGCTCGCACCCCCGACAGACCGGGGACCACAACCTCTAGGTGGCTGATGCAATCCAACCACTAGATCTGGGGTTGGACGGCTTTTACGGCACTTCGCGCGTGTCGTGGGCCCGGGATGCCGACGGTCGGCGACGAGGGTACGGGAAGCGCGCGGCGCCGCCGATTCGGGCCCCTCGGATGCCACACTGGTGGGGCGACCCCGGTGCCGTCCGCGTCGACGGCGAACGCTACCGTAATGACCGAATTCGCCACCGTGGCCGGGCGTACGCATACACCTACCTGCGGAACCACGTAAGGCAATCTGCGATTTTTCACTCGAACGTGTGTTTGGCGCAACCTTTCGAAAGCCACTACCGTTGTGCCAGCCAGGGAGACCATTCGAGAGGGGCCGCCGACGTGACCACCACCGCAGACAGTGCCACCATCACTGCCCAGGACCGCTCCCAGGGCCGACTCGAGCCGGTGCATGCCATGAACGACGCAGTCATGAACGGGGACGGCGAGCCAGGCCGGCCCGCGCGCTCCTTGCCCGGACGACCTCCAGGCATCAGGGCCGACAGCTCCGGCCTCACGGATCGCCAGCGGAGGGTCATCGAGGTCATCCGCGACTCGGTCCAGCGCCGCGGCTACCCGCCGTCGATGCGTGAGATCGGTCAGGCGGTGGGCCTGTCCAGCACCTCCTCGGTCGCTCACCAGCTGATGGCCCTGGAGCGCAAGGGCTTCCTCCGCCGCGACCCGCACCGGCCGCGTGCATACGAGGTGCGCGGCTCGGACCAGCCCAGCACCCAGCCGACGGACACCTCCGGCAAGCCCGCCGCCTCATACGTTCCGCTGGTCGGCCGGATCGCCGCCGGTGGCCCGATCCTCGCCGAGGAGTCGGTCGAGGACGTCTTCCCGCTGCCTCGGCAGCTGGTCGGCGACGGCGAGCTGTTCGTGCTCAAGGTCGTCGGAGACTCGATGATCGAGGCCGCCATCTGTGACGGCGACTGGGTGACCGTGCGCCGCCAGCCGGTCGCGGAGAACGGCGACATCGTGGCGGCCATGCTCGACGGCGAGGCCACGGTCAAGCGCTTCAAGCGCGAGGACGGTCACGTCTGGCTGCTGCCGCACAACGCGGCGTACCAGCCGATCCCCGGCGACGAGGCCACCATCCTCGGCAAGGTGGTCGCCGTACTGCGGCGAGTGTGACACCATCTCGCCCGTTCTGACCGGGCCTCGGGATCCACTGCGCCGGTCCCGGGGCCCTGCTCCGTCCTCCCGTGGCCCCTCAGGGCCCCTGCCCGTACGGCAGGGGCCCTGAGGCGTTTCCGGCCCCCTTCGAGGGGCCCTCTCCCAGAGCCTTCTGGGAGCGGAAGCCCCCTCCTCAGACCCCTGCGGCCTTCGAGGCGGCATCGATCGCCGCCAGTGACTTGCGCACCTGGTTACGGTCCGTGGTGTACCAGAAGTCGGGGAGTGACGACTTCAAGTAGCCGCCGTACCGGGCTGTGGCGAGCCGCGGGTCGAGTACGGCGACGACCCCACGGTCTCCGGAGGCACGGACGAGTCGTCCCGCCCCCTGGGCCATCAGCAGGGCCGCGTGCGTCGCCGCCACCGCCATGAAGCCGTTGCCGCCGGCCTCCTCGACCGCCTTCTGGCGCGCGCTCATCAGCGGGTCGTCCGGGCGCGGGAAGGGGATCTTGTCCATCACCACCAGCTGACAGCTGGCGCCCGGGACATCCACCCCCTGCCACAACGAGAGCGTCCCGAACAGGCAGGTCTGCGGCTCGGCCGAGAACGTCTTGATCAGCTCGCCGAGTGTGTCCTCGCCCTGGAGCAGGATCGGGAACTCGGGGATGCGGGAGCGCAGCTCCTCCGCCGCGAGCTGGGCGGCGCGCATCGAGGAGAACAGACCGAGGGTGCGGCCGCCCGCCGCCTGCATCAGCTCGGTCAGCTCGTCGAGCATGTCGGCGCGGTCGCCGTCGCGTGCGGGCCTGGCCAGGTGCTTGGCGACATAGAGAATGCCCTGCTTGGGGTAGTCGAACGGCGAGCCGACGTCGATGCCCTTCCACACCGGGACGTCGTCGCCCTGTGTCCCCTCCGGGGCGAGCCCGAGCGACGCGCCGACCCCGTTGAAGTCGCCGCCGAGCTTCAGGGTCGCAGAGGTGAGGACCACGGACCGGTCCGCGAAGAGCTTCTCCCGCAGCAGCCCGGAGACCGACAGCGGTGCCACCCGCAGGGAGGCGCCGAACCGGTCGTGACGTTCGTACCAGACGACGTCGTACTCGGAGCCCTGGGTGATCCGCTCCGCGACGCCGTGAACGGTCTCGACCGACGCCATGGCCTGCTTGCGGACCGCGTCCTCGTCCTGGACGGACTTGTCCCGGGTGGAGCCGAGCGCCGTGATCACCGCGCGGGCGGCGTCGCGCAGCGCCGTCAGGGCGTAGCCCAGGTCCTCCGGGATCTCCTCCAGGCGGCCCGGCAGAGCCAGCTCCATCACCCGCTCGAAGCCCTCGGCGGCGGTCTGGAGCTGGTCGGCGGTCTTCTCGTCGACCAGCTTCGCGGCCCGGCGGACCGCCCGGTTGACCTGGCCGGGGGTGAGCTCACCGGTGGCCACGCCGGTCACGCGGGAGACCAGCTCGTGGGCCTCGTCGACGATCAGCACCTCATGCTGCGGGAGGACGGGGGCGCCCTCGATCGCGTCGATGGCGAGCAGCGCGTGGTTGGTGACGACGACATCGGCGAGCTTCGCCCGCTCCCGGGCCGCCTCGGCGAAACACTCCGCCCCGTACGCGCATTTGCTCGCTCCCAGGCACTCGCGGGAGGAGACCGACACCTGCGCCCAGGCCCGGTCGGAGACGCCCGGCGTCAGGTTGTCCCGGTCACCGGTCTCCGTCTCGTCGGACCAGTCCCGCAGCCGGAGCAGGTCCTGGCCCAGCTTGCTCGTGGGAGCCGCGGCCTCGAAGGGGTCGAAGAGGCCGTCCTCCTCGTCCTGGGGAACGCCTTCGTGGAGGCGGTGGAGGCAGAGGTAGTTCGACCGCCCCTTGAGCATGGCGAACTCCGGGCGGCGCCGCAGCTGCGGGTGAAGTGCCTCGACCGTGCGCGGAAGGTCGCGCTCGACCAGCTGGCGCTGGAGTGCCAGGGTGGCCGTGGCCACCACCACGCGCTCGCCGTGCGCCAGCGCCGGCACCAGGTAGCCGAGGGACTTTCCGGTACCGGTGCCGGCCTGGACGAGGAGGTGGGAGCTGTCGTCGATGGCCTCGGCAACTGCCTCGGCCATGGTGACCTGGCCGGGCCGCTCCACACCGCCGACGGCGGAGACGGCGGCGTGGAGGAGGTCGGGGAGGGATGGCTTCGTCATAGCGCGTCCAGCCTACGGCGCGGCACCGACAGTCGGATCACGCGAGCGGATTCGGGACCGTCCCGTGGACGGCGGCGTGCGGCCGCTCGGGGCGGTCACGGTAGCCGTCCAGGTGCAGACGGTTGCGGTTGAGGCAGAGCCGCTCGATACGCGGGGTGAGCAGATCGAAGAGCTCGAACCGTTCCTTCAGCTCGGGGAAGCGCGCCTGGTGGCCCAGGATCTCGGCGCGCACGAGCCGCCAGAAGTCGGCCTCCGGCACCGCCAGTTGTTCCTCGCAGAGCGGTGCCAGATAGCGGAAGACGCCGACGAAGAGCCCTGAATGGATGAACTGGGTCAGGAAGTCGGGTTCCTCCGTCAGAAGGACGGCCCGCACGTCGTCCGGCATCGCGTCGTGCTCGGGCAGCGGGCGCGCGCTGATGTTCACGTCGTCGACGAAGTCCTTGATCGCCAGGCGTACCGGGACGTCCTGCTCGTCGTAGACGACGATGGCGTTCTCGCCGTGCGGGGAGAACACGGTGCCGTACTGGTAGAGGAAGTGCAGCAGCGGGGGCAGGAGCGCGGCGAAGAGGCGCTGGAGCCAGACAGCGGGGGCGAGGCCGGAGCGCTCGACCAGCTCGGCGACGAAGGCCCGGCCGTCCGGATCGGTGTGGAGCAGGGAGGCGAGGGTGCGGGCCCGCTCGCCCGGCGGCAGCCTGAGCGGTTCCCGCCAGATCGCGCCGAGAAGCTCCTTGTACTGGTAGGGAACCTCGGGCAACCGGTCGTAGAGAGGATGCTCGACGGTGACGGAGGCGACCTCGCCGAGCAGGATCACCCCGCACTCGTCGCGCAGGAACGGATCGGCGTCGCACAGCCCGTGGACCCAGGAGGTGACGGCGGGGGCGGCAAGGGTCCGTTCGGTGGGGAGGCCCCGCCAGACGAGGGTGTTGAGGACGGAGAGCGGCAGCTTGACCGTGTGCCGGTCGGGCCTGCTCGTGTTGAGGAACGTGCGGATGGACTGCTGCGGCAGCCGGAGGTCACCGTCGGCGGGGAGCGGCACGACGGCCCCGGCGGCGATCGCCGGAGCGTAGAGCGGGAGGAGGATCTCGTCCCACTGCCAGGGGTGGACGGGCAGGAGGAGGTACGTCGCGGGGTCAAGGCCTCGGGCTCGGAGCACGGCGTGGAAGGCGTCCAGGGCCTCGGCGTCCAGCTCGCGTGCGTAGAGCCGGTCGGGGGTGTCGAGACCGGGGACTCCTCGATAGGAGGCGAGGTCGGTGCTGACCGCGATCCAGGGCAGGCGGGAGGCGCTGCGGGCCTCGGGGGCCCACCGTGCGGCGTCGCCGGCGGAGAAGCCGATCCGGCCCTTGTTGAGGACGAGCCACGGGTGGCCGGTCTGGTGGCCTTCCAGCTCGGCGTATCCGAGATCGGCGAGGCGGTCGGCGGTCAGGGCCGTCTGATCGAGCCGTGCGTCCGCGGCGAGGGTGGTGGTGAGCTCGCGGATCAGATGGCCGAGGGTGGCGCCGTCGAGGCCGAGGAGACGCCGGGCCCGGACGAGGAAGTCGAGAGGGTCGGTCAGCGGCTGCCCGTCGAGAGTGATCGAGTCAGCGGCGACGCGCCAGCTTCCGTAGGCACCGCGCCGGGCGGCGAAGTGCAGCACCGAGCCGTCGTCGAGGCGCAGCTCGTAGCGGTCGGGGCGGCCGGCGTGGTCACGGTCGTCGGCGGGGACGGGCTCGACGATCTCCTCGTACGCGAACTCGCCGACGGTTTTGGCGAGCAGGCGGGCGGACGCGCGGGTCCAGGCGGCCGGGTTCAGCTCGGGAGGTGAGAACAGTGCGGAGTCGTGGGTGGCAGGGGACGACGGCACGGGGACTCCTCGGGGTGGGAACCGCTGTGGGTCGGGCGGTGTATGTAAGTCGAAGGGGCGTTCACAGGACGTGCCGAAGGGTGCGGTCACGGACCATGAGGGCGGCTCGCTTGTCGGGGAGGTCGACTTCCGCGGAGAAGCGGAAGCCGGCGCTCAGGAAGGCGGAGACGGAGGGGGTGTTGCGCAGGTCTGGTTCGGCGACGACGCGGGTGCACCGGGGGCGGTGGTCGAGGACGAGGTCGGCGACGGCTCGCAGGAGGGTGGTTCCGATTCCGCGGCCGCGGTCGGCGACGCTGCCCAGGAGCAGATGGATCCCTGTGTCGTGGGGACGCGCCGGGTAGTGGCGGGCGAGCGGGTCGAGGTCGGCCCGGTAGATCTCGAAGTAGCTCATGGGGGTGGAGTCCAGGACACCGAGACAGGGCACGCTGCGGCCGTCGCCGTCGAGTTGGGCCCGGATGTGGGAGGCGGTCACGGTCTCCGGGCCGGCCAGTTCCCAGAAGGCGGCCACGGCCGGGTCGTTCATCCAGCGGTTGATGAGCGTCAGGTCCCGTTCGAGCCGCACGGGTACGAGTCGGAACGATCCGACCGGGGTCGGGGCCGGGCTCCAGGCGGCGACGGCATCGAGGAGGTCGCCGTCGGTGGTCGCCGTGTTCTCGCCCGCCGCGAACAGGGCGATGAGTTCCTCCGAGAGGTGCAGGTCGAGGGTGTCCTCACCACCGGTGTCGGCCGGGGGCGGGGGGCTGCTTCCGGCGTCGGCGAGGTCGTCGGTGTCGGCGCTCGCGTCGGTGGGAGGCACGGAGACATTCTCCTCTCGGCGGTGCGGTCGGCGTGGTCTTTCAGGCACGGAGGGGGTTGGTGATGGTGACGTAGACGGACTGGGTGTCGACGGGTCCGACGAGTTCGTCCAGGCCGTGCAGACGGGTGAGGAGGTTGGCCTTGCAGCGCAGGGTCGCGGCTTCCAGGAGACGGTGGGGCAGGGGGGAGCCGAGGCCGGTGGCGGAGGTGAGGAACTGGCGGAAGCCGGCGAGCAGGACGCGTTCGTCGGCGAGGCGTTGGGCGCCGAAGGCGCCGATCAGGCCGAGGACGTTGTTGATGCCGAGGTAGTAGGCGAAGCGTTCGTCGGTCACCTGGTCGGAGACGAAGGTGTCGCTGGCGGTGCCGATGCGAGGGAGGCGACTCTCCAGCTCGTCGCGGCGGGACTCGCGGAAGTAGTAGCCCTGGTTGTCGCGGTAGCGGCCGCCGACCGGCCAGCCGTCGGGGTCGAGGAGCACGAGGGTGTTCTGCTGGTGGGCCTCGAGGGCGACGCCGGCGGTGCCGTCGAGCCAGAGCACGGGCCGGACGACCTGGTCGAGGTAGCGCAGGAACCACTCGGCGGCGACGGCGGTGGTGGAGCGGCCGGTGCGGGCGGCGAGCCGGGTGACGATGTCGGCGAGGCGGGAGCTCATCCGGGTCGTGCCGGGCCAGGGGCGCGGAGCGGTGAGGGCGGCGATGCAGACCGCGTCGTCCCCGGCGGCGAAGGGGTTGTGCCGGATCATCACGTCCAGGCCGGGTACGGGCGCGCCGTCGGGGGTGTCGACCGCGAGCCAGGCGGGGTCGCGGACGATGTCGAAGCCGGGGTGGGCGGCCTGCCACTGGTCGACGAGCCCGGTGCGCAGGAGCCGGTGGACCTCGACGCCGCGGTGGAGTTCCTTGCGGAGGTTCTCGCGGCGCGAGTTGGTGATGCGGACGCCGAGGGAGAGCTTGAGCATCGTCCGGGCGCCGGGCCGGTGGACGGTGCGCACGGAGGAGGTGGGGTGCCAGGGGGCGCCGTGGGGACCGAGGTCGTGGAGGAGACCGGAGTCGAGGAGGGCGGCGACGCCCGGACGGTGCGGGAGTTCGCGGGCCTGCCAGGGGTGGAGTGGCACCGGCACGGTTCCCCCGGGGACTTCGAGCCCTTCGGCGAGGGCGAGTCCGGTGGCGAGCTGCGCGGCGGTGACCGGGCGGCCCTGTTCGGTCCAGGCGGAGTCGGAGGCGAGGACGGTGTGGTCGACGGCCACCCAGTGCAGGGGGAAGGAGCCGTACAGCTCGGGTGAGAAGAGCCGGGCCTCGGAGTCGGAGAGTCCTTCGCGGCTCTTGGGAGTGGGGTGGAGCGGGTGGCCGAGCAGGAGGGACTGTTCGGCGGTGAGGAAGAGGTCCGCGTCGGGGTCGGGGCCGGGGCGGCGGCGCCGGTCGGCGATGAAGTCGGCGGTGCGGCGGGCCGAGTCGGCGACGCGGCCGACGAGTTCGGTGCCCTCGGGGCGGCCGGTCTCGCGGCTGAGCAGGGCGGCGACGGTGACGGCGTCGACCGTGGGGGCGGAGGCACGCAGCCCTTCGAGGGCCGGGGCGCCGAAGCGATGCCATCCGGTGGGCGACCAGTAACGGACCGGAACGAGGAGGGCGGTGCCACTGGCTTCGAGGGGGATCCGGAGGGTGGTGGACTCGGGGGCGGGCAGGTTCTTCTCCCGCACCCAGCAGCGCAGCAGGTTCTCGATGGTCGCCGTGTCGGCGGCGCGCCTGGGGTCCGGGTCGTCGAGGTGGTCCTCCCCGGCCGCCTCGGGCGCGGCCGACGCGGCGGTCGCGGCCGGCCGGGCGGGCGGCGAGGGAGCGGTGAGGGGGGCGGTCACGGGCCCCGGCGTGGGCCGGCGGTCGTACGGTCCGGAGTGCTGACGGGGGACGGTGGCCTGTTCGACGCTGAGCGGGCCGCTGGCGGCGCTGCCGGTGTCGGACGCTTCGGAGGCGGGGCTGGCGTTCACGGGGCTTCCTTGTGGGGGTGTCCGGGTGCGGTCCGGAATCAGTGGGACGGTCCGGTGTCGTTCCGGAGTCGCGCGTCGTACGCGGGCGGACCCGGGCGGTGGGCGCGCTCGGCGGCGGCCAGGGCGTCGGCGAACCGGTCGAGGACGGCCTCGGCCTGCTCGTCGCTGAGGGTGAGCGGCGGCAGGAGCCGGACGACTCCCGAGTGGCGGCCGCCGAGTTCGACGATGAGGCCGCGGTCGAGGCACTCACGCTGGACGGTCACGGCGAGGGCCGGGTCGACCGGTGGGGCGAGGGCGTCGGGATCGTCGGTGTCAGGGGCCACCAGTTCGACGCCGATCATCAGCCCTCGGCCGCGCACGTCGCCGATGCAGGGGTGGGCGGCGGCGAGGCCCTGGAGTCGGCCGAGCATCCGGGCTCCGAGGGTGGCCGCGCGGTCGGCGAGCCGGTTCTCCCGTACGTACGCGAGAGTGGCGGCTCCGGCGGCCATCGCGAGCTGGTTCCCCCGGAAGGTGCCGGCGTGGGCGCCGGGCTCCCAGGCGTCGAGCTCCGACCGGTAGACGATGACCGCGAGCGGGAGGGAACCGCCGATGGCTTTGGAGAGGACCATGACGTCGGGGACCACGCCGCTGTGCTCGACGGCCCAGAAGGCGCCGGTGCGGCCGACGCCGGTCTGGACCTCGTCGGCGATGAGCGGGATGGAGCGGGCGGCGGTGACCGTCCGCATCCGGCGCATCCAGGCGTCGGGGGCGGGGATGACTCCGCCCTCGCCCTGGACGGGTTCGAGAATCATGCCGGCGGGAGTGGTGACGCCGCTCTTGGGGTCGTCGAGGAGGTTCTCGGTCCAGCGCGCCGCCAGTTCGGCGCCGCGCTCGCCGCCGACACCGAACGGGCAGCGGTAGTTCTGGGGGTAGGGCAGCCGGGTGACACGTACGTCCGTCGCGCCTCCCGAGGCGTCGAGGGCCCCGGCCGTCATGCCGTGGTAGGCGCCGGTGAAACTGAGCAGCCCGCTACGGCCGGTGGCCGTGCGGACGAGTTTGAGGGCGGCCTCGACCGCGTCCGTCCCGGCGGGTCCGCAGAACTGGATGCGGGCGTCGGCGGCGAGTGCCGGCGGCAGGGTGGCGAACAGTTCGGTGGTGAAGGCGTCCTTGACCGGGGTGGCGAGGTCGAGGACGTGGAGGGGGGCGCCGGAGTCGAGGACCTTCTTGATGGCTTCGAGGACCACCGGGTGGTTGTGGCCGAGGGCCAGCGTCCCGGCGCCGGAGAGGCAGTCCAGGTAACGGCGGCCGTCCGCGCCCTCGATGGTCAGCCCCCGGGCGCGTACGGGGACGATCGGCAACGACCGCGCGTAGGTGCGCGCCGCCGATTCGCGCAGCGACTGACGGCGCAGGATGCCTTCGAGGGCACCGCCCCCGGCTGCCGTCCGCCCTCCTGGGCGGCCCGGTGCGGCCGACGGAGCGGCCGGAGCTGGTTCGGTCACGGCCACGGCTCGGTGTCCTCCCGCTGTAACAGTTGCGTTGCACATCGGTACGTTGCTCGGCCGTGTGAACGGCGCCTCTGAACGCTGCCTTGGTGTCCCCCGTACGTACCAACGACGAGGGCTGCCAAGGATCACGGGAGAATCCCAAGATCCTTGGATGGCGGGGGTCACGGCCGGGCAACGGCTGCGCGGGAGCCGGAACCGCGGACCTGCCGCGTACCGTCCCCTCCGGCACCGGCATAGTGGGGGCCGCACTTCGGCGCCGGTCACGACGCCACCACCGCTCACCCATGCACAAGTTGATGTAGTCCCAGGGGGATCACGAGATGCGATCTATTCGTCCGCTGCTGGCCGCGGCAGCCGCCGTCGCGGCGTTGACGCTGACGGCGACGGCCTGCGGCCCGACCGAGGAGAACGCGGGAGACAAGCCCAGCGCGCCCGCGAGCCCGTCCGCCGGCGGCAAGATCACTATTCCGGACGATCTGAAGGACCGGCTCAAGGAGCACGGGATCGATCTGGACAAGTGGCGCGACGGCGAGTGGAAGAACTGGGACCGCGACAAGTGGCTGCGTGAGGCCAAGGACTACGTCAACCCCATCATCGAGGACCTCTGGGACCCGGACCGTATGCGGGACGCCCAGCGCCCCGACAAGCCGGTCGAGGAGGAGGACATCTCGGGCGACGAGGGTGTCACCGACCCGACCCCCGCGCCGGTGAAGGCGAAGGGTGTGCCGGCGCCGTACCACTCCAACGCCCCCGAGGCGGGCAAGGTGTTCTTCGACGGCCCCGAGGGTTCGATGGTCTGCTCGGCCACGGTCGTGAAGGACCCGGCCAACCCGGGCAAGTCCAACATGGTCTGGACGGCCGGTCACTGCGTGCACGCCGGTAAGAAGGGCGGCTGGTACCGCAACATCGCCTTCGTCCCCTCGTACAACGACCGCGGTCTGCCGACCGCGCAGCTGGAGAACGCGACGCGCGAGCAGGTCGCTCCGTACGGCGTGTGGTGGGGTGACTGGGCGCAGACGTCCGAGCAGTGGATCGCGCAGGGTGCGGCGACCGGCGGTCAGGGCGCTCCGTACGACTTCGCGGTCATCCACGTGACGCCGGAGAAGGGCAGCACGGGCAAGTCACTGGAGGAGACGGTCGGTTCGGCGCTCCCGGTGGAGTTCGCCGCGCCGGCGGTGTCGAAGATCGCGAACATGACGGCGACCGGGTACCCGGCGGGGCCGCCGTTCGACGGCCAGAAGATGTTCCAGTGCCAGGACAAGCCGGGCCGGCTGTCCGTGAAGGCGGCGCAGCCGACGATGTACCGCATCGGCTGCACCATGACCGGTGGTTCGTCCGGCGGCGGCTGGGTCGCCGCCGGCCGGGACGGGAAGCCCGCGCTGGTCTCCAACACCTCGATCGGCCCGGTGACGGCCGGCTGGCTGGCCGGTCCGCGCCTGGGCGACGAGGCCAAGGGCATCTACGACGAGGTCAGCAAGAAGTTCGCCGGCCGATAGAGGACACGTACCGGGCCTGTCCGGCCGGTGACGGCCGGACAGGCCCGGTACGTGCGAGGGGGAGGCGGGACCCCGGGGGGTCCCGCCTCCTTCCCACGGGCATACTGTGCACCGCTACTGACGCGTCCATGGCAACCACTCCGTTGCAGTGCCCGGACGCGGGAACATCCCAGGGGGATCTCACACATGCGTTCCGTACGACTCCTTCCAGCCTTCGCCGCCTTGGGCGCGACGCTGGCCCTGACGGCCACCGCCTGCGGCCCGACCGAGACACCGGCGGCCGACAAGCCCGCGGCGGAGGCCAGTGCCACCGGCGGCGGCGGAGCCGCCCTTCCGAAGGACCTCGCCGACAAGCTGAAGAAGCACGGCGTCGATCCCGACAAGTGGAAGAACGGCGAGTGGAAGAACTGGGACAAGGACACCTGGCTCCGTGAGGCCGAGGACTTCGTCAACCCCGTGATCGAGGGGCTCTGGGACTCCCGGCGCATGCAGACGGCCAAGAGCCCGGACCAGACGATCGCCACCACGGCCGGTGCCGGCGGCAGCGACCCCGTTCCGCGTCCCGTCCAGGCCCAGCGCGAGAAGACGCCGTACCACCGCAACGCGGCCCCGGTCGGCAAGATCTTCTTCGACTCGCCGCAGGGCCACATGGTCTGCTCGGGCACGATCGTGAAGGATCCGCGCCGGCCCGGAAAGTCCAACATGGTCTGGACGGCCGGCCACTGCGTCCACGCCGGTCAGCGCGGCGGCTGGTACCGCAACATCACCTTCGTCCCCGCCTACAACGACCTCGGCAAGTCGCCGTCCGCACTGCGCAACGCGCAGCCGCACGAGGAGGCGCCCTACGGCCAGTACTGGGCCGACTGGGCCGTCACCTCGGGCGAGTGGATCAACCGCGGCGGCTCGAACGCCGCCTGGCCGTACGACTACGCCGTGCTGCACGTGCAGCCGGAACGTGGCAAGAAGTCGCTGGAGGAGACGGTCGGCGCCGCTCTGGCGGTCGACTTCTCGGCCCCGACGGCCGCGCAGGCGGGGACGATCGGCGCCTGGGGTTACCCGTCGGCACCTCCGTACAACGGTCTGATCATGCACAAGTGCCTCGACCGCGCGAGCCGCATGACCACGGCGCCCGCCACGCCCACCATGTACCGCATCGGCTGCACCATGACCGCCGGCTCGTCCGGCGGCGGCTGGTTCCGCGCGCTGCCGAACGGCAAGACCGTGCTGGTGTCGAACACCTCGATCGGCCCGGCCGGCGGCAACGGCTGGCTGGCCGGCCCGCAGCTGGGCAGGGGTGCGAAGGACGCGCACGAGATGGTGAGCAAGAAGTTCGCCCGCTGACCCCAGGCCGCCGGGCCTCAGTCACCGCATGCGGAAGGCCCCGCCCCTCGTCGAGGGGCGGGGCCTTCCGCATGAAGCGGTTGTGCAAGCGGAGACCGTCAGTGCGCGGCCGGGACGAACGGCATCAGGAACGCCGCCAGCTCCTCGTGCACGCGCGCCTTGAGCAGCGTGCCCTCCGGCGTGTGCTCCTCCGAGAGCACCTCGCCCTCGGCGTGCACCCGCGAGACGAGACCGCCCTGGGTGTACGGCACGAGCGCCTCGATCTCGACCTGCGGCCGGGGCAGCTCGGCGTCGATGAGCGCGAGCAGCTCCTCGATGCCCTCGCCGGTACGCGCCGAGACGGCGATGGCGTGGCGCTCCGCCCGCATCAGCCGCTGCAGCACGAGCGGGTCGGCCGCGTCCGCCTTGTTGATGACCACGACCTCCGGCACGTTCACCGCGCCGACGTCGCGGAACACCTCGCGCACGGCCGCCAGCTGCTCCTCCGGAGCCGGGTGCGAGCCGTCCACCACGTGCAGGATGAGATCGGCGTCCCCGACCTCTTCCATGGTGGAGCGGAACGCCTCGACCAGGTGGTGCGGCAGATGCCGTACGAACCCGACGGTGTCGGCCAGCGTGTACAGCCGGCCGCTGGGTGTCTCGGCCCGGCGCACGGTCGGGTCGAGGGTGGCGAACAGCGCGTTCTCCACCAGCACGCCCGCGCCGGTCAGCCGGTTGAGCAGGGACGACTTGCCCGCGTTGGTGTATCCGGCGATGGCGACCGAGGGCACCTTGTGACGGCGCCGCTCCTGCCGCTTGATGTCGCGGCCGGTCTTCATGTCCGCGATCTCCCGGCGCATCTTCGCCATCTTCTCGCGGATCCGACGCCGGTCGGTCTCGATCTTGGTCTCACCGGGACCACGCGTGGCCATGCCGCCACCGCCGCCGCCACCCATCTGACGGGAGAGCGACTGACCCCAGCCTCGCAGTCGCGGCAGCATGTACTGCATCTGCGCGAGCGCGACCTGTGCCTTGCCCTCTCGGGACTTGGCGTGCTGGGCGAAGATGTCGAGGATCAGGGCGGTCCGGTCGACCACCTTGACCTTGACGACGTCTTCGAGTGCGATGAGCTGGCCGGGGCTGAGTTCGCCGTCGCAGACGACCGTGTCCGCGCCGGTCTCGACCACGATGTCCCGCAGCTCGCGCGCCTTGCCCGAACCGATGAAGGTGGCCGGGTCCGGCTTGTCACGGCGCTGGATCACGCCGTCGAGCACCAGGGCGCCCGCCGTCTCGGCGAGTGCCGCCAGCTCCGCGAGGGAGTTCTCCGCGTCCTGAACGGTCCCCGAGGTCCATACGCCCACCAGCACCACGCGCTCCAGGCGCAGCTGCCGGTACTCGACCTCGGTGACGTCCTCGAGTTCGGTGGAGAGGCCCGCCACGCGCCGCAGGGCCGCGCGCTCGGAGCGGTCGAACTGATCGCCGTCCCGCTCTCCGTCGATCTCGTGGCTCCAGGCGACGTCCTCTTCCATCAGGGCATCGGCCCGAAGGCTCTCGGTGCGGCTCGTCTCGGCGAAGCTCTGCTCGTCCTGGGAAGGGGATGAAGAGGAGGTCATTTGATCCTTACGTCGATAGGAAAGTCGTTACGTCGATCACAACGTGTGACGGCACCGAAAGATTCCCGGGCCGACCCCGGCGTCGACCTGATGATGGTGACACGGCCTGCCCGCGCCCGTCACCCCGGTTTCGGGGCGCTCGCGGCGGGCGCGGCCTCGGCCGCCTGGCTGCGCCATTCCGGGTGGCCGGGCATGGCCGGGGTCTTCTCGGCGTACAGCCAGCCGGCGAGGAAGGAGCTGAGGTCGCGCCCCGCCACCTCGGAGGCCAGGGCCGTGAAGTCGGCGGTGGAGGCGGTCCCGTCCCGGTGCTCGCTCACCCAGCGGCGCTCCAGACGCTGGAAGGCGTCCTTGCCGATCTCCTGACGCAGCGCGTACAGGACCAGGGCGCTCCCGTCGTACACCACCGGCCGGAAGAGGCTGATCTTGTGGCCGGGCTTGGGGGGCTCGGGGGCCGCCGGTGGGCCGCCGGCGGCCCTCCACCGGTCGGAAGCGGCGTACGCGGCCTTCATGCGCCGCTCCAGGGACTGCTTGGCGGTCTCCTCCGCGTACAGCGCCTCGTACCAGCTCGCGTGCCCCTCGTTGAGCCACAGGTCGGACCAGGTGCGGGGTGAGACGCTGTTGCCGAACCAGTGATGGGCCAGCTCGTGGACCATGATCGAGTCGACGTACCACTCGGGGAACGCGGGTTCAGTGAACAGTCTTCGCTCGAAGAGAGAGAGGGTCTGGGTCTCCAGCTCGTAGCCGGTGTCCGCGTCGGCGACGAGGACACCGTAGGTCTCGAAGGGGTACCGGCCGACCTGGCGCTCCATCCACTCCAGGTGCCCCGGAGTGCGCTTCAGCCAGGGTTCCAGCAGCTCCCGGTCGGCGGTGGGCACCACGTCCCGTACGGGAAGGCCGTGCGGTCCCGTCCGGTGGACCACGGTGGTGCGTCCGATGGAGACCTGGGCGAGCTCGGTGGCCATGGGGTGGGCCGTGCGGTAGGTCCAGGTGGTGGCGGCGCCGGCCGTGGTACGGCCCGCCGGCAGACCGTTGGCGACGGCTGTCAGGCCGCTGGGTGCGGTGATCCGGAAGGTGAAGTACGCCTTGTCGGCCGGGTGGTCGTTGGACGGGAAGACCCGGTGGGCGGCGTCGGCCTGGTTCGCCATGGCGAGGCCGTCGCCGGTGCGGACCCAGCCGCCGGAGTCGGCGGATCCGCCGGGGTCGCTGGTGTGGGCGACCTCGATGGTCAGGGCCTCTCCCTCCTCGGTCTCCCGGGCGGGCGTGATCACCAGGTCCTCCCCGCTGGTCACGAACTCGGCCGGTTCGCCGTCGACGGCGACGGAGCGGACCGTGCCGTGCGTGAAGTCCAGGTTGATCCGCTCCAGGTCAGCGGTGGTGAGCGCCTCGATGCGCGTCACGGCCGCGAGCGGGCGGGTGTTCTCACCCTGATAGGTGAGGGCGATGTCGTACGAGAGAACGTCGTATCCCGGGTTGCCGAGATGGGGGAAGAGGGGGTCCCCGATGCCGAGCGGCGCCGGCGCGGGGAGGGCGGCGGCGACGAGCCCGGCCGAGGCGGCGACGAGGACGGCGGAGCGCAGCCACCGCGCGCGTGGGGAGGGGTGACGGGGTGTGAGCGGCATGAGCTACGGCTACCAGTGCGCCCTCCGCTCCCCCCGGCGGCGCGCTCGTCGGCCACTCGAAGGAGTCACGGCCGGCCGGCGCCGTGGGTCCGCCGGGCTCAGTCCTCCTGGGACGCGGGACGCCGGGCACGGCTCACGTCGTAGACACCCGCCACGTCCCGCATGGCCCGCATCAGGGCCGGCAGCCCTGCCGCGTCCGGGAGTTGGAGGGTGTAGGTGTGCCGGACCCGCTGCTCGGTGGGCGGTTCGACGGTCGCGGAGACGACGGCGACGCCCGCCGCGGCGATGACCTCGGTGAGGTCCGCGAGGAGCCGGGGCCGGCCGAAGGACTCGGCGACGAGCGTGACGCGGCATTCGGCTGTGTCGCCCCAGTGGACGGTGACGGGTTCGCGCCCGAGCCGCTTCATGGTCCCGACGGCGGTGCAGCCGGTGCGGTGGACGGTGACGGACCCGCCACGCACCTGGAAGCCGGTGATCTCGTCCGGGGGTACGGGGGTGCAGCACCCCGCCGGCCGTACGGCGGTGGCCGCGATGCCCGGCAGGTCGGCGAGGAGCCTGGCGCCGGAGCGACGGTCGGCGGTGACGGGTGCGGGCGGGCGCGGGGCGACGGCGGGGGCCTTGGCGGTCTCCGGGTGCGTCTGGAGCCATGCGGTGATCGCGATGCGCGCGGCGGGTGTGCGGGCGTGCTCCAGCCACTCGGGGGACGGCCCCGAGGCAGTGTCCTGGGCGAGGAGCAGCTGCACGGTGTCACCGTCGTTCAGGACCGTGCTGAGCGTCGCCAGGCGCCCGTTGACGCGTGCGCCAAGGCAGGCGTGGGCGGCCTCGCCGTGCCGCGCGTACGCGGCGTCGACACAGCTCGCTCCGGCGGGCAGGCCGAGCGTCCCGCCGTCGGCGTGGAAGACGGTGATCTCCTGGTCCTCGGCGAGGTCCGCGCGCAGCGAGGTCCAGAAGGTGTCGGGATCGGGGGTGGCCTGCTGCCAGTCGAGCAGCCGGGAGAGCCAGCCGGGGCGGGTGGGGTCGGCGCGCTCTCCGTCCTCGGCCGGTTCGGCGGCGCCCTCCCCCGTCGCCGCGGGGACGTACGGGTTGCCGAGGGCGACGACTCCGGCCTCGGCGACCTTGTGCATCTGGTGCGTACGGATGAGGACTTCGGCCACGGCCCCGTCGGGGGCGGCGACGGCGGTGTGCAGCGACTGGTACAGGTTGAACTTGGGCGCCGCGATGAAGTCCTTGAACTCGGAGATCACCGGAGTGAAGCAGGTGTGGAGCTCGCCGAGGACCGCGTAACAGTCGGCGTCCTCGCCCACGAGGACGAGGAGTCGGCCGAAGTCGCTGCCGCGCAAATCTCCGCGCTTGAGCCGGACCCGGTGGACGGAGACGAAGTGCCGGGGTCTGACGAGGACTTCGGCGGCGATGTCCGCCTCGCGCAGCACGGCGGAGACGTGTTCGGCGATGGTGGCGAGCGCGTCGCCCGCGCCGGTGTTCTCGGCGATGAGGGCGCGGGTGTTCTCGTACTCCTCGGGATGGAGGATCGCGAAGACGAGGTCCTCCAGCTCGGTCTTGAGCGCCTGGACCCCCAGCCGCTCGGCGAGCGGGATGAGGACGTCGCGGGTGACCTTGGCGATCCTGGCCTGTTTCTCGGGTCGCATCACCCCGAGGGTGCGCATGTTGTGGAGCCGGTCGGCGAGTTTGATCGACATCACCCGGACGTCGTTGCCGGTGGCGACGAGCATCTTGCGGAAGGTCTCGGGTTCGGCGGCCGCGCCGTAGTCGACCTTCTCCAGCTTGGTCACGCCGTCGACGAGATAGGCGACCTCGTCGCCGAACTGCTCGCGGACCTGGCCCAGGGTCACCTCGGTGTCCTCGACGGTGTCGTGGAGGAGGGAGGCGGTCAACGTCGTCGTCTCGGCGCCGAGTTCGGCCAGGATCAGGGTGACCGCGAGCGGATGGGTGATGTACGGCTCGCCGCTCTTGCGGAACTGTCCGCGGTGCGAGGACTCGGCGAGGACGTACGCCCTGCGCAGCACGGTCAGGTCGGCGTCGGGGTGATGGGCGCGGTGGGCCTCGGCGACGTGCCCGATGGCGTCGGGCAGCCGGTCCCTCGTGGTGGGACCGAGCAGAGCGGCACGGCCCAGCCTGCGGAGGTCGATCCTCGGACGGGCGCGCCTGCGGCTGGGAGCGTCGGGGCCGGCGGCCTCCGCTGCGCTCACAGGATTGGTGGCCTCTGCACTCATGGGCACCTCCGGCGGCGTCGACCGGCGGTGGGCGGGCAAGGCGTGCCCGCCGCGCCGGTGCTTGATGCTACCGACCCCACCACGCGGCGCAGTCGTGCTCTCGCCGAGCGTGAAACGGACCACCCATTCGAGCGAACGATCAGTCGTTGACTGTTTCGATTTCTCCGTCGGCGAGCCAGGAGGGATCGATCGTGCCCTCGGCGACGATCACGGCCGGGCCGGTCATCTCGATCTCGCCGTCGGGGTGCTCGGTGATGATCAGCGTGCCGCCGAGGACGTCGACGGTGTACGTGACGGGGGTGCCGGTCAGGGCGGGGTCGGCGCCGTCCCGGCGTGCGGTGGCCACGGCGACGGCGCAGGCGCCCGTGCCGCAGGAGCGGGTCTCGGCGGCGCCGCGCTCGTGCACGCGCATGGCGACGTGGCGAGGGCCGCGGTCTGCGACGAACTCGATGTTGACGCCGTCCGGGTAGACCTCGGCGGGGCTGTAGTGCGGCTCGGTGAAGAGGTTTCCGGCGTGGTCGAGGCTCTCGACGAAGGCGACGGCGTGCGGATTGCCCATGTTCACGTTGCGGGCGGGCCAGCTGCGGCCGTCCACGGTGACGGTGACGCCGTCCTCGGGGAGCAGGGCGCGGCCCATGGAGACGGTGACGGAACCGTCCTTGTCGAGGTGGACCCGCTTGACCCCGCCGCGGGTGGCGACGGCGACCTCGCCGGCGGTGACGTGCCCGGCGTACTGCAGATAGCGGGCGAAGACGCGGACGCCGTTGCCGCACATCTCTGCTACCGATCCGTCCGCGTTCCGGTAGTCCATGAACCACTCGGCCTCGTCGGCCATGCCGCGGGCCTCGGGGTGAGCGGCGCTGCGGACTACGTGCAACAGCCCGTCGCCGCCGATCCCGGCGCGCCGGTCGCACAGCCGCGCGACGGCCGCGGCGGGCAGGTCGACGGCGTTGTCGGCGTCGGGAACGATCACGAAGTCGTTCTCGGTCCCGTGGCCCTTGAGGAAGGCGAGCGGCGAGGTCTGCGTGCTGGTCACGGGACCAACTGTACGGGGCGGGTCGGACAGCGGCCTCGACGGTCCACGGGGTGTGCCTCAGGCATCAGGCGTCCCCGGAGGCGGGCACATGGTGTGGCCGTCAGCGGAGGCGGGCCACGCGCCAGACGGCCAGCGCCACCAGGAGTGCGCTGACGGAGACGTACAGGGCGATCACCCGCCAGTTCGGGCGTTCACCGGAGCCGCGGGCCGGCAGGCCGGGCCATGTGTGGCCGACCTTGCGGGCGGCCATCATGCCCCAGCCGGCCGCGCAGGAGCTGATCAGCAGCCCGAGCATGGCGACGACCGCGCCGCCCTCGCCGGAACCGAAGGCGAGGGGGAAAGCGAACATCAGCGAGCCGACGGCGGCGAGGCCCACGATGGGCGCGAGCTGCCAGATCCGCAGGCGGCGCTGCGGCCGCAGTTCGACCTCGACCTCGTCGGCGTCGACCTGGACGGACGTGCCTTCGGCGTCGTCGGGACCGTCCGGCGTCAAACCGGGCGCGTCACCTCGGTCTTCGCCCCGGACGGCGTCGTGCTGTTCTCTGTCGCGAGGGCCGGCCTCCATCGCCACGCGCCCTCCCAACTCGGACTCCACTTGGTCGATCGATGCTCGATGATGGCACGCCGATGACCGCTGGAATGACGGGCGTGGCGTCCCGATGCCATCACGTGATCAGGCTGTAACCGCTCGTTCGACCAACGTCAGCGCCTCTCGGGGGAGTTCCCCCCGGTGGTCGGCGGCGCCACTCAGCCAGTGGACCCGCGGGTCGCGCCGGAACCACGAGTCCTGACGACGCGCGAAGCGCTTGGTGGCTCGCACGGTCTCGGCGCGCGCCTCGTCCTCGGTGCACTCCCCCGCGAGCGCCGCGAGGACCTGCTGATAGCCGAGCGCGCGCGCCGCCGTACGCCCCTCCCGCAGTCCGAGCGCCTCCAGCGTGCGCACCTCCTCGACGAGTCCGGCCTCCCACATCCGGTCCACGCGCGCGGTGATCCGCTCGTCGAGTTCGGGCCGCTCCACGTCCACGCCGATCTGCACCGTGTCGTAGACCGAGTCCGGTCCGGGCAGGTTGGCCGTGAAGGGCTTGCCGGTGATCTCGATGACCTCCAGGGCGCGGACGATGCGGCGGCCGTTGCTCGACAGGATCGCGCGGGCGGCCTCGGGGTCGGCCGCGGCGAGGCGGGCGTGCAGCACTCCGGAGCCCCGCTCCTCCAGCTCCGCCTCCAGGCGGGCCCGTACGGCCGGGTCGGTACCGGGGAACTCCAGGGCGTCGATGGCACCGCGTACGTACAGGCCGGAGCCGCCGACCAGGACCGGGGTGCGGCCGGCGGCGAGCAACCGGTCGATCTCCGCCCGGGCGAGGCGCTGGTACTCGGCGACGCTGGCGGCCTCCGTCACGTCCCAGATGTCGAGGAGGTGGTGCGGGACGCCGCCGCGCTCCTCGAGCGTCAACTTGGCGGTACCGATGTCCATCCCTCGGTAGAGCTGCATCGAGTCGGCGTTGACGACCTCGCCGCCGAGCTGCTGGGCGAGGAAAACACCCAGATCGGACTTTCCGGCCGCTGTGGGACCGACGACGGCGATGACCCGCGGGGCGGGAGCTGCACTTCTCACCGCCCCAGTCTCGCAAACCTCTCGGCGGGTCCCCGAATGAGCGACGTGACGGCCCGCATCCGGGTTCGTTGCCAGTTGCGAGGTTCCGACCGCCGGTTTACGTACCGGCTGCACCGGGTGGCGCAATGGGGCGCACCGGGCACCGCGGGGCTTCTCCCACACGAGTACGCTATGGAGTGGAAATGGGCGTTTTTGCAATGTTTCGCCGCAAGGGCAAGGAAGCTGCCGAGGCGTCAACGGAGGAGGCCCAGGCAGTCACCCTGACGGGTGATGCGGAAGGCGCGGAGGTTGCCACCGAGGTTCCCGACGCCGAAGCGGCGGAGGGTGCCGAGGACGGGGAGACCGCCACGGCGGCCGACGCGGTGGAGGCGGTCGAGGCCGTGGAGGCCGTGGAGATCCCGAAGCAGCAGTCGGCCGAGGAGGCCGCGGACAACGAGGCCGGCGAAAGCGCCCGGAAGTAGGTCCTGGAGACAGGGCGGACGGCATACGGACTCACCGGAGGGAAGGTGACCCATGGGTCTCCTGGATTCACTGAAGGCCAAGCTCGCCCCGGCCAAGGAGAAGGTCTCCGATCTCGCCCAGCAGCACGGGGACAAGATCGACCACGGCTTGGAGAAGGCCGCGAGGATGGTCGACGAGAAGACCAAGGGCAAGTACAGCGACAAGATCGAGTCGGGTACCGGCAAGGCCAAGAACGCGCTGGACCGGATCGCGCACAAGGACGGCGACGCCAAGGGCGAAGGCCTCACCCCGCCACCGGCCGTCTGAGGCCCGGCCTCACCTGAACGACCCTCCGCACGGCGGACGGCCGCAGAGCGCTTTGCTCCGCGGCCGTCCGCCGTTCGTCTACGACCCAGCGGCTACGACCACGCGGCGACGATGTAGCCCACGCCGTAGGGGGCGTCCTCGTGGAGGAGCCTGCCTTCGAGGCCCGCGCCTTCGCCGGCGCCCGCGAGGACCTGCCAGGGCGCCCGGCCGGCCGCCTTCAGCTCGTACGCGAGGTCCGCGTCGATCGCCCGCAGGGCGTCCAGGTCCGCCGCGCCGAGCGCCCGGGCGGCCTCGGCGTCGAAGGGGGCGGCGCGCTCGTCCAGATAGCCGGGCGCCTTCAGCGTCCGGCAGGCCGATCCGTCCCCCATCACGAGCAGCGCCACGCGGTCGGCGGACGCGGCGAGCTCACGGCCCGTGGCGGTGCACGGGCCCTCCGCCAGCCGCAACGGGACACCGATTCCCTCGATCGGAGCGTCGGACCAGCGGGCGCGCTCCAGGAGCCATGCGCCCACCGCGAGGGAGGCGGGCAGCGGACGCTCTCCCGCCGGCCCCGCCCCGAGCCGCACGGAACGTTCGACGCCGAAACCGGCGAAGCCTCCGGCCGAACCGGCGGGGAAGGTCTCGACGGCGTCTCCCCTGTCGGCCGGGCCGATCACGTAAAGCCGGTCGGGCCGGGACGCGGCCAGCACCCCGAGGGCGTCGGAGCACGCCGTCCGGGCTCCGTCGAGCTCATCGGCCGCGCCCGCAGCAACTTCGGGTACGAGCAGGGGCGGACAGGGACAGACGGCTGCGGCGACAAGCATGATCCGCAGCCTACTGCGATGTCAGGAGGTCAGTGGCTCCCGCAGGCGGGCGCCGCGGCCGCGGGGAGCGGCTCCGGGACGCCGATCTTCGGCAGCCCCAGCAGAACGCCCGCCGGCTTGGCGGCGGCCGCGGTGGTGCGCTTCTCCCAGGCGTCGCCGGCGCGGGTGCGGCGTACCGACGGCGTCGGGCCCTCGGCGAGCAGGTGGTGCGGGGCGGCGTAGGTGATCTCGACGGTCACCACGTCGCCCGGGCGGACCTCCTGGTCCGGCTTGGTGAAGTGGACGAGCCGGTTGTCGGGGGCCCGGCCGGAGAGCCGGTGCGTGGCGCCGTCCTTGCGGCCCTCGCCCTCGGCGACCATGACCTCCAGCGTCCGGCCGACCTGCTTCTTGTTCTCCTCCCAGGAGATCTCCTCCTGGAGAGCGACGAGACGTTCGTAGCGCGCCTGCACGACCTCCTTGGGGATCTGCCCGTCCATCTCGGCCGCGGGGGTGCCGGGGCGCTTGGAGTACTGGAAGGTGAAGGCGTTGGCGAACCGGGCCTCGCGGACCGTGTGCATCGTCTGCTCGAAGTCCTCCTCGGTCTCGCCGGGGAAGCCCACGATGATGTCGGTGGAGATGGCGGCGTGCGGGATGGCCGCCCGCACCTTCGCGATGATGCCGAGGAAACGCTCCTGCCGGTACGAGCGGCGCATCGCCTTCAGGACGGTGTCCGAACCGGACTGCAGCGGCATGTGCAGCTGCGGCATGACGTTCGGGGTCTCGGCCATCGCCGCGATGACGTCGTCCGTGAAGTCGCGGGGGTGCGGAGAGGTGAAGCGGACGCGCTCCAGGCCCTCGACGTTCCCGCAGGCCCGCAGCAGCTTGGAGAAGGCCTCGCGGTCACCGATGTCGGAGCCGTACGCGTTGACGTTCTGGCCGAGCAGGGTGATCTCGGAGACGCCCTCGGCGACGAGGGCCTCGATCTCGGCGAGGATGTCGCCGGGCCGGCGGTCCTTCTCCTTGCCGCGCAGGGCCGGGACGATGCAGAAGGTGCAGGTGTTGTTGCAGCCGACGGAGATCGAGACCCAGGCGGCGTACGCGGACTCGCGGCGGGTCGGGAGCGTGGAGGGGAAGGCCTCCAGCGACTCGGCGATCTCGATCTGCGCCTCTTCCTGGATGCGGGCGCGCTCCAGGAGAACCGGCAGCTTGCCGATGTTGTGCGTACCGAAGACGACGTCGACCCAGGGGGCCTTCTTGACGATGGTCTCGCGGTCCTTCTGCGCGAGACAGCCGCCGACGGCGATCTGCATGCCAGGGCGCGTGGTCTTCATGGGGGCGAGTCGGCCGAGGTTGCCGTACAGCTTGTTGTCGGCGTTCTCGCGGACGGCGCAGGTGTTGAAGACGACCACGTCGGCGTCACCGTCGGAGCCC
Source organism: Streptomyces lateritius (assembly GCF_014649715.1). Lineage (GTDB taxonomy): Bacteria > Actinomycetota > Actinomycetes > Streptomycetales > Streptomycetaceae > Streptomyces > Streptomyces lateritius. The sequence continues at coordinate 46,956 of NZ_BMTO01000017.1, read as the reverse complement.
TGGGGGGCGCGGACGTAGCCGGCGTCCTCCAGCAGACCGGAGAGCCGCTCGGAGTCGTGGACGTTCATCTGGCACCCGTAGGTGCGCACTTCGTAGGTTCGCTGGACGTCCACTGCCTGACTCCGGTCGCTGCTGGTCATGGGACAAGGGTATGCGGTGCCCGGCGTTGCCCCGCTCCGAGCCGTCCCCTGCCCTCTGCGCCCGTCATGGGGTGGCGGCGGCCGCCGCCCGGACGGCGGTGGCGAGCTGGGACCGGAGGGTCCCCGCGTCCGGCCGGAGGGCGCCGCTGAAGGCCGCGGAGCCGATGGTGAAGGCGTCCACACCTGCGGCCGCGAGGGCGGCTATCTGTGCGGGGGTGGTGATGCTTCCGGCCACCACCAGCCGGCCGGTGGTGGCGGCGCGAGCGGCGCGGACGAGGGCGAGCGGGTCGGCGTCGGCGGCCCGGTGGGCGAGGAGGTCGACTCCGGCGCAGCCGGCGGCCTCGGCCCGGCGGCAGTCGGCGGCGATGCGCGCCGGGTCTCCGGCCAGGCGGGTGGGGTGGCCGTGCGGATCGCCGGCGAAGGGGAGGTACTCGATGCCCGTGCCGGCGAGCAGGGTCAGCGTCTCCTCGATCCAGGTGCCGCCCATGAGCCGGTCGACGCCGAGGTCGACGGCGGATCTCACCGAGGCGAGTGCTTCGTCGCGCGTGGTGCTGACCACTTCGAGGTAGCTGGTGGCACCCATGTCCTTGATCCGTCGGTGGAGCCGGGCGAGTGTTCCGCGGTCGACGCCTATGTCCTTGAAGCCGATGTGACTGATGGGCCCGATGGTGCCGGTGGGGTCGGTGCCGGACTCGTCGAGGACGTCGAGGACGTCGAGGCAGTCCGTGACGGTCTTGTCGTCACGGGTGAGCATAAAGACGAAGTCCACGGGGGTCCTCCGGGTCGTGAGCCGTTGACGGGGCGGGGGCCGAGGGGCCGGCGGCCAGTTCGTCGGCCTGGCGCAGGGCGGTGAGGAGGCTGGTGTGGTCGGCGGTGCCCCGGCCCGCGATGTCGAAGGCGGTGCCGTGGTCGACACTGGTCCGCACGAACGGCAGCCCGATGGTGATGTTGACGCCGTGCTCCAGACCCAGGTACTTGACGGGTATCAGCCCTTGGTCGTGGTACTGGGCGACAACGGCGTCGAACTCACCGGCTCGGGCCCGCATGAAGACCGTGTCGGCGGGCCAGGGCCCGCTGGCGTCGATGCCTTCACGCCGGGCGGCTCGGACCGCCGGTTCGACGATGTCGAGATCCTCGCGTCCGAAGAGACCGTTCTCCCCCGCGTGGGGGTTGAGGGCGGCGACGGCGATGCGCGGACGGGCACCGGCCCCTCCCCCGCCCGTGAGGGTCCGGTGGGTCAGCCGGATGATCTCCAGCTCGCGGGCGGTGGTGAGGGAGTCCAGTGCCGTACGCAGCGACTGGTGGACGGTGACGAGGACCACCCGGAGGTCGTCGTTGGCCATCATCATCGCGTAGTCACGCGTGCCCGAGAGGTCGGCCAGGATCTCGGTGTGCCCCGGGTAGGGCAGGCCGGCCAGTCGCAGCGCCTCCTTGCTGACCGGTGCGGTGGTGAGGGCGCGGATCTCGCCGCGGAGCGCGAGCTCGATGCCCCGGCGTACGTACCGGAAGGAGGCGGCGCCGGCGCGGGCGTCCACCGTGCCTGGCCTCAGGTCTGCTGGCAGCGCGCCCTCGATCTCGGTGAGGACGTCCATCACGCCGAGTGCGTGAGCGGCGTCGGCGATGGAATCGACGGGCCGCACGGTCAGCTCCGTGCCGGTGGTGCGGCAGGCCCGGGCGAGGGTGTCCGGGTCGCCGATGACGACGACGGCCGCCCGACGCCGGGGGTCCGCGTACGCTTTGACGGTGATCTCGGGCCCGATGCCGTTCGGGTCGCCCATGGTGACGGCGATGGGGTTCACGCGTCTCCTCCCGCTTGTTCATCGGTGTGTTCCGTGCCGCCTTCGGTGAGGAGCCGGCCCAGTCGGTCGAGTGTGGCCCGGTCACCGAATCCGCCCGCCTTGATCAGGACGGGGATGCCCGGAGGGCCGATCAGCAGACCGCGGGCGACACCGGGCTCGGGCTCGTCGTACAGCTCGATGCCGGCCGCGCCGAGCGCTTCGAGGACCGTGACGGCGGTCTCGCCACCGGTCAGCACGAGCCCGTCGACCGCGCCGTCCGCCGCCAATCCCCACACCACCCGGGCAAGGTCACGGGTGAGCGTGTCGGAGGGGGCCGGAGCACGACGCCCGTCCGGGGTGTGGACGACCAGGATCGGCGCGGAGGTTCGCCGCAGGACGTCGATGGCCGCGGTGGGATCGTCGCTGTCCGCGCAGGCCACGTCCTGTCGCGCACGCAGCGACTCCAACTGGCGGCGGGACGCCGGATGCGCGCTGCCGACGGCGATCAGCGGACGGTGGACGGCGGGCAGACGGGGTGGCGCGGTGGCAGGGGTACGGGGATGGCGACGGGCCAGGGCCGCCGCGAGCCCCGGGGAGCCGACCCAGAGCACGTCCCTGGGCCGGGGAGCCGAGGAGACCAGGCGGTCGAGATCGGCGTCCGTGGCGGCGGAGCAGACGAAGAGGCCGCCCTTGCCGATCAGCTCGGGCAGCCGCCCCAGCTTGTCAGGTTCGACGACGTCGGCCTCCGGCAGGAGGTTTCTCAGATCCGAGGTGCGCACCGGGTGCGCCGGATCGCGCGCGAAGTCGGTGTCGTGCACCGGCACACCACGGAGGTGCTGGACCCCACGCACCGTGGTCCGCCCCTCCGCGGGGAAGGCGGGCGCGATCACGACGGCCCGCCGCCGCGAGCCGGCGCGGGCGGCGCGGATCTCGGCCGCGAAGTGGCCCCGCAACGTGGAGTCGACCGTCTTCAGCAGCAGCTCGGCGCCGGCGAAGGACCGGGCGGCCCGCTCCGTCCGGCGCACGCCCTCCGCCTCCTCCAGCAGCCGGCTGCCGAGATCGACGGCGATGACGCCCTCGGCGATGTCTGGAGCCCGGGCGGTCCCAGCCGTCTCAGGGGTGTGGAGGAAGGCGCGGGCCCGGTGGCCCGCTCTGCGGAACGGCGCGGCGCCGTCGCCCGCGCTGGTGAGGTCGTCGGCGAGGACGGCGACGCTCCCAACGCAATCGGCCTGCGAAGCGGCCCGGTCCGCAGCCGCGTCCCTTCGGGAATCCAGCCTCATGCGTCGTCGCCTCCTGGTCGCCTGCCGTGACGACATCAACACTGGCGTTCGGAAAGCCGCTGGACAAGCGATTCCTTCTCACGTCACCTGTGAGTAGATTTCACACATGCGCTGGCCCGACCTCCCTCCGCTGAACTCCCTGCTCCCCTTCGAGGCGACCGTGCGGCACGCGAGCATGACCCGGGCCGCCCAGGAGCTCCATGTCACCCACGGCGCGGTCAGCCGCCAGATCCAGTCCCTGGAGAAGGCCCTGGGCACCACGCTCTTCGAGCGCGGAACCCGGTCGCTGCGGCCGACCGCGCAGGCCGGCCGCCTCGCCGCGGCCGTCCGGGACGCGCTCGACCAGGTCGACGCGGCCGCCCGGGAGGTGTCGCGCCGGGAGCGCGGAGGGCCGCTCGCGCTGTCCTGCGAGCCGACCCTGCTGATGCGCTGGCTCATCCCCCGCCTACCGGACCTGGCAACCCAGGCGCCCGGCCTGACCGTGCACCTGTCGGCGGGCGGCGGCCCCGTCTCCTTCGAACGGGACCCGATCGACGTGGCCCTGCGCCGCGACGACTTTCCGGTGCCCGAGACGGTGAGCCGCGCGCCCCTCTTCACCGAGCGGATCGGTCCCGTCTGCAGCCCCGAACTGGCGGCGCGTATCACCGCGCGAGCGTCCCGCTCCCGGGCGGAGTGCTTCGCCGGCCTGACGATCCTCCACACCAGCACCCGGCCCAGCGCCTGGGACGACTGGCAGCGGATCACCCGCACGCGCGCCGAAGGTGCCGGGGAGCAGACCTTCGAGCACTTCTACCTGGCGCTGCAGGCCGCCGTCGCGGGGGTCGGCGTCGCCATCGGCCCGCACGCGCTCGTGCACGACGATCTGCTCAGCGGGCAGCTGGTGGCGCCCTTCGGTCTCGTCGCCGACGGCACCGGCTACCACCTGCTCAGCCCGAGGCCGCCCGAGCAGGACAGCCGGATCGCCCTGCTCCTCGGCTGGCTACGCAGCCAGGCCGGCGAGTTGTGACGCCACGGGCCGGCACGAGCCCCCGACTCCGTCGCGCCGGCACCATCCGCACCGGAAAGCGGGGCGGCCGGTACGGCCTGGCCAGCGCGGGGCACGAGCTGGCAGGATCGCGCCATGCTCGCCTCCCTCTCCCGTGCCGCCCGTCGCCGCCTCGTCCAGGTGTCGGCGGCGCTGCTCGTGGTGTGCGGGCTGCTGATCTGGTGGCTTGTTCCTTTCGGCAAGCAGACGCCGAGCGGCCACGTCACCTTCAGTACGGGCGTGCCCACCGGCGTCTACCAGCGCTACGGGGAGCTGTTGCAGCAGGCGCTCGCACGCGACCTCCCGGATGTCTCGATAACGCTCAAGAACAGCGAGGGCTCCCAGCAGAACCTCGCGCGGCTGACCTCCGGCGAGGCGGACTTCACGATCGCCACCGCCGATGCCGTGGCCCAGTACCAGAGGGACCGGAAGCCCGGCTTCGAGCGACTGCGCGGCTGCGCCCGCCTCTACGACGACTACGTGCAGCTGGTGGTCCGTAAGGGATCCGCCGTGCGCTCCGTGGCCGACCTGCGCGGGCTGCGGGTCGGCGTCGGCCAGGAGGGCTCCGGGGTCCGGCTCATCGCGGACCGGGTCCTCGCGGCGGGCGGCCTCACCCCTGACGTCGACATCCGGCCGGTATCGGCCGGCATCGACACGATGCCGTCCCTTCTTGAGCAAGAGCAGCTGGACGCGTTCTTCTGGTCCGGCGGTCTGCCCACGCATGCCGTGCAGTCCCTGTCCGAGCGCCTTCCGGTACGGCTCGTTCCGCTGGACGCGACCCTGGTGGACAACCTCCACGACGTCGGCGAATCCACCCGCCACTACCGTTCGGCGGTCATCCCGGCGGACGCCTACGCCAGGGCTCAGGACGGGCAGCCGGTGGAGACCCTGGCCGTGGCGAACCTCCTGGTCACGACGGACGCCGCAGATCCGGCGCTGGTGGAGGGTTTCACCCGTACCGTGATCAGAAGCCGGGACCGGATCGGCAGCCAGGTCCATCCCGCGCAACTCGTGGACCTGCGGACCGCCATCTACACCGAACCGCTGACGCTCCACGAGGGCGCGCGGCGCTACTACCGCTCGGTGAAGCCGTAGATCCGTGGGAAGCCGTAGACCTGTGGGAAGCCGGAGACCCGTGAAGCCCTGGAGCGGGGAGCCGTAGGGAGACCGCGGGGCGCGGCTGCCCCCACACCTCCAGCCGCCCGCGGGGCGCCCTCAGCGCCCCTGCGGCATCGTCCGCGGCACCGTGACCGTCACCCGCAGCCCGTGCGGTTCGTTCGGCGCGTAGTCGATCGAGGCGCCCCCCGCCGCGAGCAGCACCCGGGAGATGGACAGACCGAGGCCGGACCCCTTGACGTTCTGGTGGCGGTTGCTGCGCCAGAAGCGGTCGCCGACCCGTTCCAGCTCCTCAGTCGTGAGCCCAGGCCCGCGGTCCGCGACCACGATCGTGCAGGTGTCCCCCCCGGACGCGACCGTCAGGGTGACCTCCTCGCCGGCCGGCGTGAACTTCAGGGCGTTGTCGATCACCGCGTCCAGGGCGCTGGAGAGCGCCACCGGGTCGGCCCACGCCGTCACCGCCCGGCAGTCGCCGCTCAGCCGGACGCCCTTCTCCTCGGCGAGGGGGCGCCAGGCGGCGATCCGCTCGGCCGACAGGGCGCCGATGTCGGTGAGGCGCAGGTCCGCGGCGGTGTGCTCGGCGAGCGCGAGGTCGAGCAGGTCGTCGAGGACCTGCGCGAGCCGCTTGCCCTCGGTGCGTACGGAGGCGATCTCCTCGTTGCCCTCGGGAAGTTCGAGGGCGAGCAGTTCGATGCGCAGCAGCAGCGCGGAGAGCGGGTTGCGCAACTGGTGGGAGGCGTCGGCGACGAAGGCCCGCTGCTGTTCGAGGACGTCTTCGACGTTGTCGGCCATCTCGTTGAACGAACGGGCCAGGCGCCGCAGTTCGGGCGGCCCGCCGGCCGCGGCGACCCGGGACTTCATCCGGCCGGTGGCGATGTCGTGCGTGACGGCGTCGAGCACACGGACCGGTCGCAGCACCCACCCGGTGAGCCGGAAGGCGGCCCCCACTGCGAGCAGCATCGCGGCGGACTCACCCGCCGCGATGATCAGCCAGCCGGCCAGGATGCGCGACCGCAGCTGCCCGGTCGGCGAGTCCGTGACCACGACGGCCACGACGTCACCGTCGCGTACGACCGGCGAGGCGATGGTGAGGCGGGCGTTCGGCTGCCACGGCCAGACCTGCGGCGGATCATGGCTGCGGCGTCCGAGCAGCGCCTCGTTGAACGCCCGGCGACCCTCCCCCTCCGAGGGGACCACCCAGTCCTCGGGTGCGGCGGCCATCGCACGGTTGTCACGGTAGAAGATTCCGGTACGAATGCCGTAGACGTCGTGGTAACTGGCGAGTTCGCCCCGGAGCGTCGTGCGTCGCTCGTCCGGGCCGGTGTCGGTCTCGCTGACGAACTGGGCGAGCGCGGCGAACCGCGCCCCGTCGTCGAGCCGGTCGACGACCACCCGCTGCTGCTCGGAGGCGGCGAGGCTGGCGGCGAGGGGGAAGCCGAGGGCCAACAGCACACCGGCCATCAGGACGATGAGAAGCGGGAGCAGGCGCGTACGCACGTGAGGTCCGTCGTCCCGGCGGTTACGCGGCCGGAGCGACCAGGCGGTAGCCGACGCCGCGCACGGTCTCGATCAGGGCGGGCATCCGCAGCTTGGAGCGCAGCGAGGCGACGTGCACCTCGAGCGTGCGGCCGGTCCCCTCCCAGCTGGTGCGCCAGACCTCGCTGATGATCTGCTCGCGCCGGAAGACCACGCCGGGGCGCTGGGCGAGCAGGGCCAGCAGGTCGAACTCCTTGCGCGTGAGCTGGACCGGGGCGCCGTCGACGCTGACCCGGCGGGTGGGCAGCTCGATGACGACCGAGCCGAGCCGCAGCGCCGCGTCGTCACCGGACGATCCGGACTCCTCACTTCCGGCGGTGCGCCGGCTGACCGCGTGGATCCGGGCGAGGAGCTCCCCGGTGTCGTACGGCTTGACGACGTAGTCGTCGGCCCCCAGGTTGAGTCCGTGTATGCGCGAACGCACGTCGGCCCGCGCGGTCACCATGATCACCGGGGTGGTGGTGAGCTTACGGATGCGGCCGCAGACCTGGTAGCCGTCCTGGTCGGGGAGACCGAGGTCGAGCAGGATCACTCCGTACGAAGGGCGCTCGCCGTGCGCGGCCGGGAGCACCGCCTGGAGCGCCTCCTCGCCGTTGCGGGCGTGCGTGACCGTGAACCCGTGCTTCGCGAGTACGGCGGACAGGGCCGCGGCGACGTGGTCGTCGTCCTCGACGAGCAGCAGTCTCATGACCCTCCTCCTGCGTACGGTGCGATGCGGCCGGATGTTCCGGCCGGACTTTCCGGCGGGGTGTTTCCAGCCGGACGGACCGGCCGTGACGCCGGCCGGGTGACAGAGCCGGGCGGTCAGGCCGGACACTGTCGCATGTGCTGATGATGACCCCTTGTGTACCAGCTGAACACCAGGGCATGAACGCTGATCGTCGGCGTCACCGTCAAGTGTCCCCCCGTTACCCGAGCGTTTCCGTTATGGACCCGGTACGCCGCGAGCCGCCCCGTTCACGCAGTGTGTCCGGTTGCGGCCGGATCGTTATCCTCAATTTCCGCTCAGATGTAATGACGCTCGTCATGCCGCGTGCCTAGTGTCCTCCCCAACCGAGGAGGACGGAGCAAGAAGCCGATGAGCGGAGTGTCAGTGACCAAGGGCTCGAAGGACGCCGTACCGGCGGCGGGCGACCTGGTCGTGCTGTCCAACGTGAACAAGCACTTCGGCGCGCTGCATGTGCTCCAGGACATCGACCTGACGATCGCCCGTGGCGAAGTCGTGGTCGTCATCGGGCCTTCCGGGTCCGGCAAGTCCACACTGTGCCGCACCATCAACCGCCTGGAGACGATCGACTCCGGCACCATCACCATCGACGACCGGCCGCTGCCCCAGGAGGGCAAGGAGCTGGCCCGGCTGCGCGCCGACGTCGGCATGGTCTTCCAGTCCTTCAATCTCTTCGCGCACAAGACCGTGCTCGAGAACGTGATGCTGGGCCAGGTCAAGGTCCGCAGGACGGAGAAGAAGGCCGCCGAGACCAAGGCTCGCGCGCTGCTCGACCGGGTGGGTGTCGGCACCCAGGCGGACAAGTACCCGGCGCAGCTCTCCGGCGGACAGCAGCAGCGCGTGGCGATCGCACGCGCGTTGGCCATGGACCCCAAGGTCATGCTGTTCGACGAGCCGACCTCGGCGCTCGACCCCGAGATGATCAACGAGGTCCTCGAGGTCATGCAGCAACTGGCGCGCGACGGCATGACGATGGTCGTCGTCACCCACGAGATGGGCTTCGCGCGCTCCGCCGCCAACCGCGTCGTGTTCATGGCCGACGGCAAGATCGTCGAACAGGCCACGCCCGAGGAGTTCTTCAGCAACCCGCGAAGCGACCGGGCGAAGGACTTCCTTTCGAAAATCCTGCACCACTGACGACGGTCATCCCCCATGCTTCACCTGCCGATCAACAACCCACGAACAAAGGGATGTTCACCATGAAGCTCCGCAAGACCGCGGCCGTGGCCGTCGCCGTGCTCGCCCTGACCGCGACCGCCTGTGGTGGCAAGGAGGGCTCCGCCGGCGACAAGCCCGCCGTGAAGCCCGGCGACTCGAGCGCTCCTCAGCTTCCCAAGTACATCGTCGCCACCGATGTGAGCCTGGACTCGCCGACCTTCAAGAAGGCGAAGGAGCGCGGCAAGCTCATCATCGGCTCCAAGGCCGACCAGCCGTACCTCGGCTTCGAGGACCAGGCGACCAAGGAGCGGTCCGGCTTCGACGTCGAGATCGCCAAGATGATCGCGGCGGAGCTGGGCTTCACCGAGGACAAGATCGAGTGGAAGACGGTCGACTCCAAGCTCCGTGAGACGGCGATCTCCACGGGCCAGGTCGACTACTACGTCGGTACCTACACGATCAACGACAAGCGCAAGGCGCAGGTCGGCTTCGCGGGCCCGTACTACAAGGCCGGCGCCGACCTCCTGGTCCGCAAGGACGAGACCGCGATCACCGGTCCGGAGACCCTCAAGGGCAAGAAGGTCTGCTCCATCACGGGCTCGACCCCGCTGCAGGAGATCAAGAAGCCCGAGTACGGCGCCCAGACCACCGAGCTCGCCAAGTACTCGGACTGCGTCCAGCAGCTCCTCACCAAGCAGGTCGACGCGGTCACCACGGACGACTCGATCCTGAAGGGCTACGCCGCGGCCAACGCCGGCAAGCTCAAGGTCGTGGGCAAGCCGTTCACCGAGGAGCCCTACGGCATCGGCATGAACAAGGACGACAAGGTCCTGCGTACCAAGATCAACGACACGCTGGAGAAGTACGTCAAGGACGGCACGTACAAGAAGATCTACGAGGCCACCCTGGGTCTGTCGGGCTCGGCGTACGTCGCGCCGCCCGCGGTCAACCGCTACTGATCTTCGCCTGGACGCGGGCGCCCCGTACGGACGTACGGGGCGCCGCTCCCCCTGCCCGTAAGCCCTTGACGCACCCGTAAGTCTGCCCGCAGGCGCCGCCTGCAAGACCGCCGCTGACCGCCGACGCGGAGACCTCATGAACGTACTGCTCGACCATTTCCCGGAGTTCCGCGACGGCTTCATAGGAACCGTGTCGATCACCGCCGTCAGCTCGGTCATCGCGCTGGTCCTCGGCGTCCTCGTCGCCGGCTTCCGGGTCTCGCCCGTCCCACCCCTGCGCTTCTTCGGCACCCTCTGGGTCAACCTGTTGCGCAACACCCCGCTGACGCTGCTCTTCCTCGTCTCGTTCTTCGTGGTCCCGGAGATCTTCTTCCCGGGCATGAGCCCGTTCGTGCTCGGGGCGCTCGCGCTGGGCTTCTACACCTCGGCCTTCGTCGCCGAGGCCGTCCGCTCCGGCATCAGCACCGTGCCGCTCGGCCAGGCCGAGGCCGCCCGTTCACTCGGCATGACCTTCTCGCAGACACTGCGGATGATCGTGCTCCCGCAGGCGACCCGCACCGTGCTGCCCCCGCTGAGCTCGATCTTCATCGCGCTCACCAAGAACTCGGCCATCGCCGGCGCCTTCAGCGTCACCGAGCTCTTCGGCTGGACGACGCTGATGAGCGAGCAGGGCTACGCGATCGGCCCGATCTTCGTCTGGGTGGCCGCCGCGTACCTGGTCGTCACCTTCAGCATCAGCGGGATCTTCCGTGTCCTTGAGCGCCGCATGGAGGTCGCCCGATGAGTGCCAGTGTTCTCTACGACGCCCCGGGCCCCAAGGCGCGCGTCCGCAACCGGATCTACGCCGTCGCGGGCACGGTCGCCATCGTCGCCCTGCTGGCCGTGAGCGTGCTCCGGCTGAGCGACAAGGGTCACCTCGACCCCGCGATGTGGGACATCTTCAACTACGCGGGCATCCGGCAGAACATCGCCGACGCCCTCCTCGCCACGCTGAAGGCGTTCGGTCTCGCGGCCGTCGGCTCGCTCGTCCTCGGTGTGGCGCTCGCCGTCGCCCGGCTCTCCGACAAGGCGCCGGTCCGCGTACTGGCCACCGGCTTCATCGAGCTCTTCCGCTCCATCCCGCTGTTGATCACGATCTACGCCGTCTGGGTCGCCTTCCTCACCGACTATTCGCTGTGGGCCCTGGCGATCGGCCTGTCGATCTACAACGGCTGTGTGCAGGCGGAGGTGCTGCGCGCCGGTGTGAACGCGGTCCCCAAGGGTCAGCGCGAGGCCGCCTACGCACTGGGCATGACCAAGACGCAGGTGATGACGACCGTCCTGATGCCGCAGGCGGTCAGGGCGATGCTGCCGACGATCATCAGCCAGCTGGTGGTCACCCTGAAGGACACCTCGCTCGGCTTCGTCATCCTCTATCCCGAGCTGCTCTACTCGGCCCGGCTGATCGCCTCCAACACACAGGTCAACGGCCAGTACCCGTACGTCTCCACCATCGTGGTCTTCGGCGCCATCTACATCGCGCTGTGCCTGGCGCTCTCCGCGCTCGCCACCTGGATCGAGAAGAGGGGCCGCCGGGCGAAGACGGGGATCGCCGTCCCGGACGCCGCCGCGAAGGAGATCGTGCTCATCGCCGACGCCGGCCAGGCCCTCGGGAACAACACCGGCGGTCCCGACGGACCTGGCATCACGAAGAACTGACAGCATGTGACATCATCCGGGGGCAGTGGCGGTCGCGCCGCTGCCCCCGTCGCTTGACGCAAGCACCCGCAATGGGTTGCATACGTTCTGTGATCACGCACCGGGCTCGCGCCACACTTCGCTGTGCTACCCGCATGACCGAACGGCCTTCAGGAGCCGCGCCGTGGACCCGGTGATCATCGTCGGCGCGGGGCCCGTGGGCCTCGCGCTCTCCCTTGCCCTGGCCTCGCAGGGGGTACCCAGCGTCGTCCTCGACGAGGGGCCCGGCAAGGAGGAGCCACGCCCCGCCCGCACGGTGGTGCTGCGCGCCGACATGGCCGCGATGATGGAGCGGCTCGGCTGCACCACCCTGCGTGATGAAGGGGTCCGGTGGGTCGGCTGGCGTTCCATGCGACGCAAGCAACAGATGAGGCACATCGAGCTGGATCTCGGCCTCGGCGGTACGGAGAGTGACGGCGGCGGCCCGGCGGCTCCGCTGCACATCCCGCAGCACGCCCTCTCACGGGGTCTGCTCGACGCGATCGCCGGGCAGGAGCTCGTCCACCTCGTCACCGAGGCCCGGCTCGACGCGATCGAACAGGACGGCGACGGGATCACGGCCCACACCCGAGGCCCCGGCGGGACCTGGTGGCGCGGCAGCCACCTGGTCGGCTGCGACGGCGCCCGCTCCACCGTGCGCAAGCTGCTCTCCGTCCGCTTCCCCGGCCGCACGGCGGTGGAACGGCACGCGGTCGCCGCGCTGCGGACCGAACTTCCCTGGGCCGGCGAGGCCCTGTTGCACCGTCAGCCGCCGTGGCGGGGCGGCGGCGAGGAGATCACGGCCCGCCCGCTGCCCGACGGGGTCTGGCGGATCGACTGGCTGCTGCCGCCGCGCGGAGAGCTCGTCACGCCCGAGGCCCTGGTCACCAAGATCCGCGACACGCTGGCGGGCTGGTGCGGCGGCGAGACTCCGCCGTACGAACTGATCGACACCGGTGTCCACACGCTGCACCACCGGCTCGCCCGGCGCTGGCGGGTGGACCGGGTCTTCCTCGCGGGCGACGCGGCGCATCTGCTCGGCGCGGTCGGCACCCAGGGCGTCGACGAGGGGCTGCGGGACGCCGACAACCTGGCGTGGAAGCTGGCCCAGGCCTGGCACCACGGGGCGTCCGACACCCTGCTCGACAGCTATCAGAGCGAGCGCCGTGCCGCCGTCGCCTCCCGGCTCCGGGCCGCCGACCAGTCCCTGCCCGTGCTGCGCGGGGGTGGCGGCCTGCGGACGTACATCCCCGGTGGCACACGCGGCCACGACAGCCTGCTGGCCGACGGGCACCTGGGGCGCGGTCCGCTCGGCGCGCCCCCTTCGTACCCGCACTCCCCCCTCGCGCCCCCGGACGCCGGAACTTCCCGCGTCCCTGTGGGTACGGCGGAGGGCTCGCCGGTGGAGGACGTGCGGGTGACCGCTCCGGACGGTACGACCGTACGGCTCCGGGACCGGCTGGGTCAGGGGCGGTTCCTGGTCGTCCTGGTCGCACCCGGCACGGGAGTGTGGGACCGGCGGCACTGGATGAGCGCGGGCGTGATGCCCCGGCTCGTCGAGGCGGTGAGGGCGCTGCCGGCGAAGGCTGAGCTGCTGGTGACCGAGGCGTACCCGGGCGCGGTGGCGCACACCGTCCTGCTGGTGCGCCCGGACGGACATCTGGTCGCCGCGTTCTCCGGCGTCCGGCCGGCGGAGCTGTACGCCGCGGCGGACGCGACGCGGGGCGGGGCCGTGAAGCCGCTCGCGGAGCCTGCGGCTGCGAAGAGCCCGGAGGACGGGAAGGGCGGGAAGGGCGGGAACGGCGCCAAGCGCGCGAAGGCGGTCGCGGTGGTGAAGGCCGCGAAGGCCGCCGAGGATGGTTCGAAGGCGGCGGCGAGGACGGCCTCCGGCGCCGCGAAGCGGTCCGCCGTCCCCCGAACGCCGTCCCAGGCGGCACCCGAGGCACCCTCCACCGCGCCGCCGCAAGCGGTGCCCAAGAAGTCGTCGAAGAAGGTGTCCAAGAAGAGCGACCGCACCGCGGACATCAATTGACCCTCGCGGGCGCACATGGTGTACTCCGGAACGTGACCGACACCGATGTGCGCCTGTGGCGGAGGGTCCATATGGACCTCGTCCGCTATGCGGGCTGCGTGTGTCGCCCGTCCTGCTGAACTCGCCTCTCCCCTCGCGCGCCCTTCGCCGCTGACGTCGGCGTATCCACGCGCGCGTTCCCCGCGACCTCTCAGGACGGTCTTCCGTGCCCCAGCGCGTCTCCACGCCCGCCCCTTCCTCTGCCTCGGTCCCTCCCTCTCTTCCCCTCCCCGCCGTCGCCGGTCGCTCTGGAGGCTCTTCGGCCCCGACCGCGGCCGACCTGCTGGACTTCGTCCGCCGTACCGCCGCGGACACCGAACTCATCGACTCCCTGCCGCTCGACCCCGAGGGTCGTACCTGGGTGCGGCTCGACGGGCCCGGCGGCAGCGAGGCCTGGCTCATCGGCTGGCCGCCCGGCACCGGAACCGGCTGGCACGACCACGCCGAGTCGTACGGTGCCTTCACCACCGCGCGCGGCACCCTGAAGGAGAACTCCCTCGCGGTACGTCTTCCGGCGGGCGGCTGGAAGACTCTGGAACTCGCCGACGGGGTCGACAGGGAACGGCGGTTGACCGCGGGCAGGGGGCGCGCGTTCGGGCAGCACCATGTGCACGAGGTGCTCAACGAGTCCCGGGAGACGCACGCCGTGTCGGTGCACGCGTACTACCCGCCGCTCCCGCTGCTCCGGCGCTTCAGCCGGTCGGGCGCGGTGCTCCGTCTTGAGCAGGTCGAGCGTCCGGAGGACTGGCAGTGAGCAGCGAGCGCGTGGGAATCGACGAACATCTCGAGCGGGTCAGGTCCGGCCTGGACCGGATCGAGGCCCGTGCCGCCCACGAGGCGTACGAGGCGGGTGACGCCCTCCTCGTCGACACCCGGTACGCGGCGCTGAGGGAGCGGGACGGGCTCATCCCAGGCGCGCTGGTCGTGGAACGCAATGAGCTGGAGTGGCGGCTCGATCCGCTGGGCAGCCATCGGGCGCCGCAGGCGGTCGGTCACGACCTGCGGGTGGTCGTGCTCTGCGACGAGGGCTACGCGTCCTCGCTGGCAGCGGCCTCGCTGCGACAGTTGGGGCTGTACCGCGCGACCGATGTGATCGGCGGCTTCCAGGCATGGAAGGCGGCGGGACTCCCGGTGCTGCCGCCGACGGCTCGGCCGTAGTCCGCCCCCTGCGACGGGCCGGTCGGTGGGCCGGCCGGTTCACGGGCACGCCGGTCGGCGGGTCCACCGGTCGGCGGGGCCACAACGGCGGTGTCGCTGACCGCACAGGGGCGGGGTCTGGTCCGTGCCCGGGTACTACGCCCCCCGACTCCCCGTCTAGAAGGGCTATTCCAGCCCCTCGGTGTCCTCGCCCTCTTCCTCCAAGGCCTGTCTGACGACCCGCAGGGCCATGCCCTCCGCGTACCCCTTGCGGGCGAGCATGCCGGCGAGTCGGCGCAGTCTGCGGTCGCGGTCGAGGCCGCGGGTGGCGCGGAGCTTGCGGTCGACGAGCTCGCGCGCGGTGATCTCCTCCTGCTCGGAGTCGAGTTGTCCCACCGCCTCCTGGATCAGGGAGGGGTCGACGCCCTTGGTGCGGAGTTCCCGGGCGAGGGCCCGGCGGGCGAGGCCCCGCCCATGGTGCCGCGATTCCACCCATGCGTCCGCGAAAGCGGCGTCGTCGATCAGCCCGACGTCCTCGAAGCGGGAGAGGACCTCTTCGGCGACTTCGTCGGGGATCTCCCGCTTACGCAGGGCGTCGGCGAGCTGCTTGCGGGTGCGGGGGGTCCCGGTGAGCAGGCGCAGGCAGATCGCCCGCGCCCGCTCAGCCGGTTCCTGGGGCGACAGCTCCTTCTCGGCCCTCGACGAGTCGGGGCTGTCGCCCGGCCATTCGGTACGACCGGTCACGGGGTCAGCTCTTGGCCGCCGGGGCCTTGGTCGTCTTGCTGGCCTTGGCCGCGGGAGCGGACTTGGCCACCTCGTCCGCGGCCGCCGCCTCCGTGCCCGCGGCGTCCGTGACCGGCTCGGCCGACGCGGTCTCCGGGCGGACACCGACGCCGAGCTTCTCCTTGATCTTCTTCTCGATCTCGTCGGCGAGGTCGGGGTTGTCCTTCAGGAAGTTGCGGGCGTTCTCCTTGCCCTGGCCGAGCTGGTCGCCCTCGTACGTGTACCAGGCGCCGGCCTTGCGGACGAAGCCGTGCTCCACGCCCATGTCGATCAGGCCGCCCTCACGGCTGATGCCCTGGCCGTAGAGGATGTCGAACTCGGCCTGCTTGAAGGGCGGCGCGACCTTGTTCTTGACGACCTTGACGCGGGTGCGGTTGCCGACCGCGTCCGTGCCGTCCTTCAGGGTCTCGATGCGGCGGATGTCGAGACGCACGGAGGCGTAGAACTTCAGGGCGCGGCCACCGGTGGTGGTCTCCGGCGAGCCGAACATCACGCCGATCTTCTCGCGGAGCTGGTTGATGAAGATCGCGGTGGTCTTGGACTGGTTGAGCGCACTGGTGATCTTACGGAGGGCCTGGCTCATCAGACGGGCCTGCAGACCGACGTGCGAGTCGCCCATCTCGCCCTCGATCTCCGCACGCGGGACGAGCGCGGCGACGGAGTCGATGACGATCAGGTCGAGGGCGCCGGAGCGGACGAGCATGTCGACGATCTCGAGCGCCTGCTCGCCGTTGTCCGGCTGGGACAGGATGAGATTGTCGATGTCGACGCCGAGCTTCTTGGCGTATTCGGGGTCGAGGGCGTGCTCGGCGTCGACGAACGCGACCTGGCCGCCGGCCTTCTGGGCGTTCGCGACGGCGTGCAGGGTCAGGGTCGTCTTACCCGAGGACTCGGGGCCGTAGATCTCCACGACACGGCCGCGGGGCAGGCCGCCGACGCCGAGAGCGATGTCGAGGGCGGTCGAACCGGTGGAGATCACCTCGATCGGCTCCTGCGTACGGTCCCCCATGCGCATCACGGCACCCTTGCCGAATTGCCGTTCAATCTGTGCGAGCGCGGCTTCGAGTGCCTTCTCGCGGTCGGTTCCTGCCATGGGTTCCACCCGGTTTGCTTGAGTCGATCGCTTCATGTGAAAGACGCTAACCCCTGCCACTGACAATGGGCCCCGGCGTCCCTCCGACCTGTGGAAAACTCGGCGGCATCCTCGCCGAGAAGCCCGTGATTCCAAGGGCCGGACCTTCATGAGAATGGATGTTCGATTTCGGTGTCAAGCGCACCACGCGGCCGTCGGCGCCGTCGTGGCCCTGGTCGTCGCCCTCGTCATGATCGTCTGGACGCTGGTGTCGGCGCGGTACGGGAGCGAGCCCACCTCCCGTACCGTCATCGGCTGGCTGCTGATCGCGGCCGGCTGCGGGGCGCTCTGCTTCCGGCGTCGGCTGCCGGTCACGGTCGCCGTCGTCACGCTGCCGGCCTGTGTGGTCTATTACCCGCTGTCCGCCCAGGACGGGCCGCTGATGATCGCCTTCGCGCTCGCGCTCTACACGACGGCCGCGGAGACCGAGGACCCGCTGGGGGCGGTACGGGAGGGCCTGGCGGCGACCGGAAAGGTGATCACGGCCGCCGCGGCGATCATGATCGTGGTCTTCGCCGCTTCGTGCTCAGCCCCGACCGGATGCTGCGGCAGTTCGGCCTCGGCCTCGCGGTGGCGATCCTGCTGGACGCCGTGGTCATCCGCTGTCTGATCGTGCCGGCGGTGATGCGGCTGCTGGGCCCCCGGGCGTGGTGGCTGCCGGCCCCGCTGCGGCGCGTGCTGCCGAAGGCCGAGCTGGAGCGCCCCTGAGACGCCTTCGAAGGCGACCGAGGCGCGGCCGACCGAGGCGCGACAGGACCCCCGGGTCAGGCGCCGTCCTCCCCGGACGGCACCTTGCCCTCCTCCCGCTCCTTCTCCTTCTTGTGGTGCAGAGCCTTCTGCAGCCGGGCGACGACGGCCTCTCCGTAGCGCCGGTGGCCGTGGACGCGAGGATCGTCGGTGACGTCGTACCGCTTCACATAGGCGCCGAGGAACGCCTGGAGCGTGGCGACGGCCGGGATCGCGATCAGCGCGCCGACCGCGCCGAGCAGCGCGGTGCCGGCGATCACGGAACCGAAGGCGACCGCGGGATGGATGTCGACGGTCTTGGACGTCAGCTTCGGCTGGAGGACGTAGTTCTCGAACTGCTGGTAGATCACGACGAAGACCAGCACCCACAGTGCGTACCAGGGGTTCTCGGTGAACGCGATCAGCATCGGCAGCGCGCCGGCCAGATACGTACCGATGGTGGGGATGAACTGGGAGACGAGGCCGACCCAGACCGCGAGGGCGGGGGCGTACGGGACGTTGAGGACCTCCAGCAGGACGAAGTGCGCGGCGCCGGAGATCAGCGCCATCAGACCGCGGGAGTAGATGTAACCACCGGTCTTGTCGACGGCGATCTCCCAGGCCCGCAGCACCTCGCTCTGGCGGGCCGGCGGCAGGACGGAGCACAGGGCGCGGCGCAGCCGGGGCCCGTCGGCCGCGAAGTAGAACGAGAACAGGAAGATCGTCAGCAGCTTGAACAGGCCGCCGAGGACGGTTGCGGAGACGTCGAGCACGCCGCTGGCGCTGTTCTGCACGTACTTCCGCAGCCAGTCGGAGCGCAACAGGCTGTCCTGGACCTCGACCCGGGAGAGCTCGGTGCGGAACGTCTGGTTGATCCAGTTGATCAACGAGTCGAGGTACTTGGGGAAGTTCTCGAACATGTCGATGATCTGGCCGGCCAGCATCGAACCGAGGAGCACGACGAAGCCGACCCCGACGACCATGACGGCGAGGAAGACGAGGAAGGTGGCGAGGCCACGACGCATGCCGCGGGCCGCCATGCGACCGACGGCGGGTTCGATGGCGAGGGCGAGGAAGAAGGCGACGAGGATGTTGACGAGCAGCCCGATGAGCTGGTGGAAGGCCCAGCTGCCGAGCTGGAAGCACGCGTAGAGCGCGAGGGCGAGCACCAGGGCGCGGGGCAGCCAACGGGGCATCCGCGCGGCGCCCCCGACCCCCGGTCCGCCGGAGGCGGGGGGTTCGGCGGAGCCGGCTCCGGCCGCCGCGCTCGCGGACGCGCCGAGCGCGGCGCCGGGAGCCGGCGCTGAGGCGCTCCGCGCGTCCGCACGGCCGCCCCCCTTCACGCCGCGACCAGAGCTCTCGCCGACGCCCTGGTCGGCGGTCCCATCGGCGGTCCCGCCGAAGGGCCGTTCTGAAGGTCCTTCGGAAGTTCTTTCGGCGGTCCCGTCGGAGGTCGTCTTGTCAGTCTCGCCGGATTCGTCAGTCGGAGCCACCCCGCCAGTCTCGCGCACCGCGCGGACATTCCTCCCCGGAGGGCACCTCAGCGCCTCTCGTCAGCGCTTCTCGGCGGGCACGTCCATCGCCGCGCAGACCGCCCGCCACACGTCCTTCGCCTCCCAGCCGGCGTCCAGTGCCTGGTGCACCGTACGGCCGCCCAGTTCGGACATCACATGGTCCCGTGCGAAAGACTCGGCGTAGGACGCACCGAAGTGATCCGCCATCCGCTCCCAGAAAATCGTCAACCGCATGACCCCAGTATCCCGCCCCCAAGAGTGCAGCCCCGTCGGTAGCCCTTGTCACCCGTCCTTTCCGCCCTACGGTCGGACCATGGCTGGAACTCCTCTCGCGGCTCCGCACGCGACCCCCCTCGAGCGCGCCGAGCACTTCATCTGGCTGACGGCCCGTGTGCTCGAACAGCGGCGGTTCGCCTACCACTTCCTGCGCGGTGGCGCGGACCCCGTCGAGGTCGCCCTCTCCGCGTACCTCAACGAGGACGGGGGCTACGGCCACGCCCTCGAACCGGACCTGCGCGGCCCGGTCAGCCAGCCGCTGCACACCGGGCACGCGCTGAGGGTCCTCGACTCCATCGGCCGGTGCGGCGGGCTGCGGGTCGAGCGGATCTGCCGCTACCTCACCGAGGTGTCCACGCACGACGGGGCACTGCCCGCCGTCCACCCCTCCCAGCGCGGCTATCCGGCCGCGCCCTTCGTACCGATCGTCGACGACCCGCCCAGCTCGCTGCTGTCCACCGGCCCGGTGGTCGGCCTGCTCCACCGCAACCAGGTCTGGCACGCCTGGCTGTTCCGCGCCACGGAGTTCTGCTGGGAGGCGGTCGAGACCCTGGAGAAGTCGCACCCGTACGAGATCCAGGCCGCCGTCGCCTTCCTCGACGGGGTCCCCGACCGGGCGAGGGCGCAGGCCGTGGCCGACCGGCTGGGGCGTCTGGTGCGGGAGCAGCGCCTCGCGGTGCTCGACCCCGACCGCGTCGACGCGTTCCCGGTGGCTCCGGGGTACGCGCCCGGCGAGCACCACTTTCCGTACGACTACGCGCGCGTGCCGGACTCGCTGGCCCGCCGCTGGTTCACGGACGAGGAGCTGGATCGCTCGCTCGACCACCTCGCCTCCGGTCAGCAGGAGGACGGCGGCTGGCCGGTCAACTGGCGCCGGTGGGCACCGGGCACGGCACTGGAGGCGCGTCCGATCGTCACGATCGAGGCCCTGCGGACCCTGCGCGCGCACGGGCGCACGATCGGCTGACTCGGTGGGGTTCCCTGTGCCCCGTCGCGCGGGACAGCCGCATGCCGTCGCGCGGGGCTGGGCGCGCCCGGCTCCGGAACCGGTGACAGGGCCGAGGGTCAGCCGCCGGCCAGCGCTCTGACTCCCGCCGTGACCACCACGGCCACTCCCACGACCACCAGGAACGGCGCTCGCAGGAGCAGGGCGACCGCGGCGGCGGCGAGGCCGGCGGCGCGGGCGTCCAGAACGAGGGCACCCTGGGCACTGAAGGTCTGCTGGGCGGTGAGCGCCGCCAGGAGGGCCACGGGCAGCAGGGCCGCCAGACGCTGGACGAGCGGTCGTTCCAGAGCGCCGGCGGGCACCAGGAGTCCGAGCAGCTTGACGAGGTAACACCCGACGGCCGTGAGGCCGATCGCGATCCAGACACTCATCGGGCGTCCTTCCTTCCGGTCGGCCCGGTCGTCCCGGTCGGCCCGGCCTGCCCGGCCTGCCCGGTCGGCCCGGTCATGCGACGGCCCCGGGCCCACAGCACGAGGGGTGCCGCGAGCGCCGCCGCCAGGACGGGGACGCCGGCCGGCAGGACGGGCAGCAGCCCGAGGCCGAGCAGGACGGCGATCCCGGCGGTGGCCCCTTCGGTGGCGGTCCTGAGCATCGGCGCGAGCAGCGCGAGGAAGGTGGCGGGCCCGGCGGCGTCGAGCCCCCAGGCGGCGGTGTCGCCGAGTGCCTCGGCCCCGAGCGCCCCCAGCAGGGTGGTCAGGTTCCACAGCACGTAGAGCGTGAGCCCGGTGACGGTGAACCCGATCCGTACGGCCCGCCGGGTGGGCTGCGCGAGTGCCACAGCCGTCGTCTCGTCGATCACCCAGTGCGCGGCGAAGGGTCTGACCGTACGGGGCAGCGCGAGCAGCTGGGACAGGCGCAGCCCGTAGAAGGCGTTACGGGTGCCCAGGAAGAAGGCGCCGGCCGCGGCCGTGAGCGGGTTCCCGCCCGCCGCGAGCGCTCCCACCAGCGCGAACTGCGAGGCACCGGTGAAGACGAGCAGGCTGAGGGCGCAGGTCTGGAGCAGGCTGAGCCCGGATCCGGCGGAGGTCACGCCGAAGGCGAAGCCGGAGAGGCCCACGGCGATCCCGACGCCGAGCGCGTCGCGCACGACCGCCGAGTCCGCCTTGGTCCCGTCGCGTATGACTGGGGTTGCTGTCTGTTCTGCCACGTCGGGGACGTTACGGAGGGCGCCCGCCACCGGTCTTGTACATTCTTGCGCCCCCGCGTTCTCGCGCGCTGCGTTCTCGGTCCCCTACGCCAGTGCGCCGCCCACGTCCTTGCCCTACGTTCGCGCGTCCCGCCTACGCGACCCCACGCCGCGGGAGCGCTGGTAGGCGCCCGGCGGGACCCCGACGCTCCGTACGAAGTGCCGGTTCAGGTGCGGCTGGTCGGTGAACCCGACCGCGACGGCCGCCTCCGCCGGGGCCGTACCGGCGTCCAGCAGGCGCCGGGCCCGCCGCACGCGCGCGTCGGTCAGCCAGGTGTGCGGCGGCATGCCGTAGGCCTCCCGGAAGGCCCGCAGCAGGGCGAACGGGCTCGTGCCGAGGTCGGCGGCGAGCCGCTCCAGCGTCGGCGGGTCGACCATCCGCTCCTCCAGCACGGCACGCGCGCGTGCAGCGTCGCGGGCCCCGGCCGAACGCGGCGCCAGCGGCGTCGTCCGGCCGCCGTGGCTGCGCAGCATCCTCGCCGTGACCAGTCGCAGCAGGCTGTCGGCGGCCAGCGCGTTGCCCTCCTCGGCCGCCCGGTGGACACCGATGACGAGCTGCGCGGCGTACGGGTCGTCCACGACGGGCTCCGTGAAGCCGACGTCACCCCGCAGGGCGAGGGTGTCGGCGGCGATGGACCGGATCAGCTCCGCGTCCGGGTAGATCGTGCGGTACGTCCAGCCCTCGGGCACTCCGGCGTGCCCGGTGTGCGGGGTGTCGGGGTTGACCAGGGCGATCTGCCCGGGTCCCGCGTGCACGAGTGCGTCGCGGTAGTGGAAGGCCTCCACGCCGTCGGTGATCGCGGCGAAGACGAAGGTCTCGTGGGTGTGGCGGGCGAAGGCCTTGCGGACGTAGTGGGCATGCAGCAGATCGACGCCGGGCAGCTCGGGATACCGCCAGTACCGTGCCCGCTCCCCGCTCGCCATACCCCCCATTCTGCGCCTCCGCCGCACCTCGCCACGAGGCGGGTTTCCCCAGGTCCGGGCGGTTGTCAGTGGTGGGGTGCACGATGGATGCCATGGTCAGGTCTGCGCTCGACTCGTTCTCCCCCGCGACCCGCGGCTGGTTCACCGGGGCCTTCCGCGCGCCCACGGCGGCGCAGGAGGGTGCCTGGCAGGCCATCGGCGCGGGCTCGGACGTGCTCGTCGTGGCCCCGACCGGTTCGGGCAAGACCCTGGCCGCCTTCCTGGCCTCCCTGGACCAGCTCGCCTCCACTCCCCCGCCGGCGGACCCGAAGAAGCGCTG
This sequence comes from Streptomyces lateritius, assembly GCF_014649715.1. Lineage (GTDB taxonomy): Bacteria > Actinomycetota > Actinomycetes > Streptomycetales > Streptomycetaceae > Streptomyces > Streptomyces lateritius. Next base: position 24,448 of record NZ_BMTO01000017.1, on the reverse strand, counting down.
CCGGGTGCTGTATGTGTCGCCGCTCAAGGCGCTGGCCGTCGACGTCGAGCGCAATCTGCGCTCCCCGCTGACCGGTATCCGCCAGGAGGCGGTCCGCCTCGGGCTTCCGGAGCCGGAGGTGCGGGTGGGGATCCGGTCCGGGGACACCCCGCCCGCCGAGCGCCGGGCGCTGGCGACCAAGCCGCCGGACATCCTGATCACCACGCCCGAGTCGCTGTTCCTGATGCTGACCTCCGCCACTCGGGATGCGCTGTCCGGTGTCGAGACGGTGATCCTGGACGAGGTGCACGCGGTCGCCGCGACCAAGCGCGGCGCCCATCTCGCGCTTTCCCTGGAGCGGCTCGACGAGCTGCTGCCCCGCCCGGCCCGCCGGATCGGCCTGTCGGCGACGGTTCGTCCGGTGGACGAAGTGGCCCGCTATCTCTCCCCGCAGCGCAAGGTGGAGATCGTCCAGCCGCCTTCCGGCAAGGAGTTCGACCTGTCGGTGGTCGTCCCGGTCGAGGACATGGGCGAGCTGGGCGGTTCGCCCGCCTCGGAGGCCTCGGAGGGCGGTGACAAGCCGTCGATCTGGCCGCATGTCGAGGAGCGCATCGCCGACCTCGTCCAGGCTCACCGCTCCACGATCGTCTTCGCCAACTCGCGCCGGCTCGCCGAGCGGCTGTGCAACCGCCTGAACGAGATCGCGTACGAGCGTGCCATGGGGGAGCCGCTCCCCGAGGGACGCCCGCCGGCCGAAATCATGGCCCAGTCGGGGGCGGCGCAAGGGGCTCCCGCACTGCTCGCCCGTGCCCACCACGGCTCTGTGTCCAAGGAGCAGCGCGCCCAGGTCGAGGAGGACCTCAAGGCCGGCCGGCTACCCGCCGTGGTGGCCACGTCCAGCCTGGAGCTGGGCATCGACATGGGCGCGGTGGACCTGGTCGTGCAGGTCGAGTCGCCGCCCTCGGTCGCCTCCGGCCTCCAGCGCGTGGGCCGCGCCGGCCACCAGGTAGGCGCCGTCTCCACGGGCGTGGTCTTCCCCAAGTACCGCGGCGACCTGGTCCAGGCGGCCGTGGTCACCGAGCGGATGCGCAGCGGTTCGATCGAGTCGATGCGGATCCCCGCGAACCCCTTGGACGTCCTCGCCCAGCAGCTGGTCGCGATGGTCGCCCTGGACACCTGGCAGATGGACGACCTGCTGACCGTAGTCCGCCGGGCCGCGCCCTTCTCCTCCCTGCCCGATTCCGCCTTCACGGCCGTCCTGGACATGCTGGCGGGCCGCTACCCCTCGGACGCGTTCGCCGAGCTGCGCCCGCGCGTGGTCTGGGACCGGGTCGCCGGGACGGTCACCGGCCGCCCGGGCGCGCAGCGACTCGCCGTCACCTCGGGCGGCACGATCCCCGACCGGGGCCTGTTCGGAGTCTTCCTGGCAGGCGCCGACCCGAAGAAGGGCGGAGGCCGGGTCGGCGAGCTGGACGAGGAGATGGTGTACGAGTCCAGGGTCGGCGACGTCTTCACCCTCGGCACGACCTCCTGGCGGATCGAGGACATCACGCGAGACCGGGTGCTGGTCTCCCCCGCCCCCGGAGTTCCCGGCCGGCTTCCCTTCTGGAAGGGCGACCAGCTGGGCCGCCCGCTCGAACTGGGCCGCGCCGTGGGCGCGTTCCTGCGCGAGGTCGGTTCGCTGGCCACGGAGGACGCCCGACTGCGGCTGGTCGCCGCGGGCCTGGACGCCTGGGCCGCCGACAACGTCCTGGCGTATCTGGACGAGCAGCGCCAGGCATGCGGCCATGTGCCGGACGACCGCACGATCCTGGTCGAGCGCTTCCGGGACGAGCTCGGCGACTGGCGGGTCGTCATCCACTCCCCCTTCGGGGCCCAGGTGCACGCGCCGTGGGCGCTGGCCCTCGGCGCCCGGCTCGCCGAGCGGTACGGCATGGACGCCCAGGTCATGCACGCCGACGACGGGATCGTGCTGCGGCTGCCCGACGCCGATCTGATGAGCCTGGATCTCCTGGACCAGGACCCGGCCCGCCTCGACACGACGTACGACTCCGACCAGGCGCCGATCGGGGCGGCCGACGCCCTCTTCGACAAGGGCGAGATCGGCCAGATCGTCACGGACCAGGTCGGCGGTTCGGCCCTGTTCGCGTCCCGCTTCCGCGAGTGCGCGGCGCGGGCCCTCCTGCTGCCCAAGCGCAATCCGGGCAAGCGCACCCCGCTCTGGCAGCAGCGCCAGCGAGCCGCCCAGCTGCTCCAGGTGGCGAGCGAGTTCGGCTCCTTCCCGATCGTCCTCGAAGCGGTACGGGAGTGTCTCCAGGACGTCTTCGACGTCCCCGGGCTCACCGAGCTGATGGGGGACATCGAGTCCCGCCGGGTCCGCCTGGTCGAGGTGACCACCCCCGAGCCGTCCCCCTTCGCCCGCTCCCTCCTCTTCGGCTACGTCGCCCAGTTCCTGTACGAGGGCGACTCCCCGCTCGCCGAGCGGCGGGCCGCCGCGCTCTCGCTCGACTCCCGCCTCCTCGCCGAGCTGCTCGGCCAGGCCGAACTGCGCGAGCTGCTCGACGCGGACGTGCTGACCGAGCTGGAAAAGGAGCTGCAGTGGCTCACGGAGGACCGCCGCATCAAGGACGTGGAGGGGGTCGCCGACCTCCTGCGCGTCCTCGGCCCGCTCAGCGACGCCGAACTGGCGGAGCGCGGCGCCGATCCGGAGTGGGCCCCCGCACTCGGAGCGGCCCGCCGGGCCATCCGGGTCCGGATCGCCGGCGCCGACCACTGGGCCGCGATCGAGGACGCGGGCCGCTTGCGGGACGCGCTCGGCACGGCGCTGCCGGTGGGCGTCCCCGAGGCGTTCACCGAGCCGGTCAAGGACCCGCTGGGCGACCTCCTGGCCCGGTTCGCCCGCACGCACGGCCCGTTCACCTCCTCCGCGGCAGCCGCCCGCTTCGGCCTCGGCGCGGCGGTCACCGACGGCGCCCTCCAGCGCCTCGCCGCGGCCGGGCGTGTCGTCCAGGGCGAGTTCCACCCTTCCGGGATCGGCCAGGAGTGGTGCGACGCCGCCGTGCTGCGCCGTCTGCGCCGCCGTTCCCTCGCCGCGCTCCGCCACGAACTGGAGCCCGTCCCCCCGGCCGCCCTCGCCACCTTCCTGCCCCAGTGGCAGCATCTGGGCGGCAACAGCCTGCGCGGGATCGACGGACTGGCCCGCGCCGTCGAGCAGTTGCAGGGCGCCCCCGTGCCCGCCTCCGCCCTGGAGAAGCTGATCCTGCCCTCCCGGGTCAGGGACTACTCCCCCGCCCTGCTCGACGAGCTGACCACCACCGGCGAGGTCGTCTGGGCCGGCGCCGGAGCCCTGCCCGGCAAGGACGGCTGGGTCTCCCTCTATCTCGCGGACGCGGCTCCCCTGCTGCTCCCGCCCCCGCACCCGCTGGAGACCACCGCGCTCCACGAGTCGGTGCTCACCCTCCTGTCCGGCGGTTACGGCCTGTTCTTCCGTCAGATCGCCGACCAGGTCAGGGCCACCACCCACCCGGACGCCACCGATCCCCAACTCGCCGACGCCGTCTGGGACCTGGCATGGTCGGGCCGGCTCACCAACGACACCCTCGCCCCGCTGCGCTCCCTGCTCGGCTCGGGGCGTACGGCAGGATCCACGGCCCACCGCGCCAAGCGCACGATCCCGCGTGGCCGTTACGGCACTCTCACCGCCGCGGCCCGTCCGGCCTCGCGAACCGGCCCGCCCACCGTCAGCGGCCGGTGGTCCCTGCTCCCCCCGGCCGAACCGGAGCCGACCCACCGCGCCCACGCGCTCGCCCGCACCCTCCTGGACCGGCACGGCGTGGTCACCCGGGGAGCGGTGGCCGCCGAGGGCGTCGAGGGCGGCTTCTCGGCGACGTACCGCATCCTGTCCGCCTTCGAGGACAGCGGCCAGGCGCGCCGCGGTTATGTCGTCGAGGGGCTCGGCGCGGCCCAGTTCGCCATGGACGGCGCCGTCGACCGGCTGCGCGCGGCAGCCACCGCCCGTGACCGGGGGGCGGAGGCGGGCGCCGGCCCCCGGGCGGTGGTCCTCGCCGCCGCCGATCCGGCGAACGCGTACGGGGCGGCGCTGCCCTGGCCCGAGCCGCCCACCGGCGCCGGTCACAAGCCGGGCCGCAAGGCCGGCTCGATGGTCGTGCTGGTCGACGGCGAGCTCACGCTCTACATGGAGCGCGGCGGCAAGACCCTGCTGTGCTGGCCCACCGACCCGGACGACCCGGCGCTCAGGGCAGCGGCCGAGTCCCTGGCCGCGTCCGCCCTGGCGGGCTCTCTCGGCACGGTCACGGTGGAGCGGGTCAACGGAGCGGCCGCCCTGACCTCCCCGCTCGCCCGGGCCCTGGAGACGGCCGGCTTCCACGCCACCCCGCGAGGACTCCGTCTGCGCCCCTAGGTCCGGAAGGTAGCGCCGTCTGCCCGCAGGGCAGGGCCCGCGGCGTCCGGTGCGTGCGATCGCAAGGCGGAGGGTCGCCCTCGTACCGGGCGTACTCGGGTGACCCCGACAACGCAGCGAGCGAGCGGGCCAGGCGACGCGGGCCTGGCGGGACTTTACGGACCCGGGCTAGGGGCGAACCAGGGCCCGGTGCGCCCCACCAGTTCTCCCGGTGCGCGCCCCACCCGTCGCCCGTCCCGCATCATGGATCCATGCCCGAAGGAGACACCGTCTGGCGGACCGCCCACCGACTGCACACCGCGCTGGCCGGACACGTCCTGACCCGGTCCGATCTGCGGGTGCCCCGGTTCGCCACCGCCGATCTCACGGGACGCGCGGTCCTCGACGTGACCCCGCGCGGAAAGCACCTCCTCACCCGGTTCGAGGGCGGCCTCACCCTCCACTCGCATCTGCGGATGGACGGGTCGTGGCAGGTGTACGCCACCGGCGAACGCTGGCGCGGCGGTCCCGACCACCAGATCCGGGCGATCCTCGGCACCGCCGACCACACAGCAGTCGGCTACCGCCTTCCCGTCCTCGAACTGATCCGCACCGCCGAGGAGCGGAACGTCGTGGGCCACCTGGGCCCGGACCTCCTCGGGCCGGACTGGGACCCGGAGGAGGCTGTCCGGAGACTCACCGCCGACCCCTCCCGCACGCTCGGCGAGGCTCTCCTCGACCAGCGCAACCTGGCGGGCATCGGGAACGTCTACAAGTCGGAGCTGGCGTTCCTGGCGGCGGTGACCCCCTGGCTCCCGGTCGGTGAGCTGGCCCCCGGCGTCCCCGAGCGGCTCGTCGCCACCGCCCGCCGTCTCCTCGACGCCAACAAGGACCGCCCCGACCGCCGCACCACCACGTATCCCCGGAGCCGGGAACGTCTCTATGTATACGGGCGCGAGAGGCGTCCATGTCCGCGCTGTGGCGCACCCATCCGCAAGGCGGAACTCGGCGACCGCGTCACCTACTGGTGCGCCGGCTGCCAGAAGGGCCCGTCGGACGCGCCCACGCCCACTGATTGACGACCCGTCAGAACTGGTCGTACGGTCCGCTCATGCCCTTGAGCGCGTACGACCTCGCCGGCCGCACGGCCTTCGTCACGGGCGCCGGCGGCGGCATCGGCCGGGCCACCGCCGTCCTCCTCGCGGCGGCGGGTGCCATCGTCCACTGCGCGGACCGCGACGAACCGGGCCTCCGGGAGACAGCGGCTCTCGTCGCCCAGCAGGGCGGGGCCGCGTGTATCCACCCGCTGGACGTGACCGACCGGCCCGCCCTCGCCGCGGCGGTCGCCGCCGCGGGCCCGCTCCACGTCATGGCCGCGATCGCCGGAATCATGCACACGAGCACGGTCCTGGAGACCCGCGAAAACGACCTCGACCGGGTCCTCGCGGTCAACTTCAAGGGCGTTCTCCACGCCTGCCAGGAGGCGGTGCGTTCAATGATCGCCGCAGGAATCCCCGGCTCCATCGTCACGATGGCGTCCGGAGCGATGGACACCGCGAGCCCGGGTCTGCTCTGTTACAGCGTCTCCAAGGCGGCAGTCGTCCAGCTGACCAAAACCCTGGCCACCGAGGTCGGCCGGTACGGCATCCGCGTCAACGCGATCGCGCCCGGCTGGATCCGCACCCCCATGACCGACCGCCATGAACCGGCCGCACAGGAGCAGGCGGAGACGGCCATGGCCCGGCACTCCCCCCTGGGCCGCGTCGGCGAGCCGACGGACATCGCGCACGCGGTCCTCCACCTCGCCTGCGACGCCTCCTCGTTCACGACGGGTCAGATTCTCCGTCCGAACGGCGGCGTCGCGATGCCGTGGTGAACCGCCTCCCCCCCATGCCCTCGACGATCCGGCCGAGACGCGTCCGGCCGCCCGTGGCGGCGGACGCCGTCACGTGCACCGGCAGCAGGCTCAGCCCCCAGCCGCCGGCCGCGACCGCCCCCTCGACCAGCCCGGACCGCTCCGGGACCAGCACCAGTCGCAGCACCGCCCACCACCACAGCCCGCCGACCACCAGCGCGCTCGCCATCAGTGCGAGCGTCACCAGCGGAACCCGTCGCCGTGCCATGGCCGCCTCCTGCGGTCGACGCTAGACCGGCCGTATCACCCGGCGGGAGGGCGCACCGGAGGCAGACCCGGCGCGCGAAAGGCACGGAGCGCTCGAAAGCCGCCGATCCCGCCGGAGGCGAACACCGGCCGAGCCCGCACCGGCCGAGCCGGCGCCGCGCATCGCCACAGCGGGGCGCATGAGCTAGGCGCTCTCCGCCTGGAACATCCAGGCATGCTTCTCGAGGTCGGCCGTGAGCCCGATCAGGATGTCCTGGGTGACCGGGTCCGGCTCGTCCGTGACCTCGATCCGCTCCCGCATCCGCGCGATCACCGCGACGAGAGCGTCGACCAGGATCTTCACGGCGTCCGTGTCCTTGATCCAGCCCGTGGGCACCTCACCGATGGCGCTGCCCGAGGCCACCGACGCGGCCCGGCCGTCCGGATTGACACCCACCGCCGAGGCACGCTCGGCCACCACGTCGGAGTGCTGCCGCGCGGTGGCCACGACCTCGTCGAGCTGGAGGTGGACCGAGCGGAACCGGGGTCCGACCACGTTCCAGTGGACCTGCTTGGCGACCAGGCCGAGGTCGACCAGATCAACCAGCGCGCCCTGCAAAGCGTTGCCGACCGTCTTCAGGTCGGTGTCGGACAGCGAGCTCTTCACGACGGACATGCGTGTTCTCCAACCAGTCGTACGTTTCTCCTCACCATGGCACGCATCACCTGAATCGGGCATCTCAAACGCAGCCACTCGAACACCCCGGCTCGAACACCCCGGCTCGAGCAGCCCAGCTCGAGCAGCCCGCCTCCAAAGGCCCGGCTCCACCAGCCCGAAGCCCCCCGCACTCCGCGCCGCCGTCGGCGCAACGTCTCCCGCCCGCGCCCGCAAGCCCCCTGACAACGCGAAAGCCCCGGTCGGCGCCCACTCGGGGCATCGACCGGGGCTTTCACCCACGTCATGTCAGGTCAGGCAGCGACGACGTCCACCGCTTCCGCGGGCGCCTTGATGGTCACCCGCTCGGTGGGCACACCGGCCACCGACGTCACCGACACCGAATTGAGCATCGGGCGTACCGGCGTCGGCACCGGTTCGCTCGCCGCTGCCGACTCGGCCAGTTCGGCCAATGACAGCTCGTCGCTCACTTCACGCATGAGCTCGGACATCCGTACGTCAAGCGCGTCGCAGATCGCGGAGAGCAGTTCGGAGGAAGCCTCCTTCTGCCCCCGCTCCACCTCGGAAAGATAGCCGAGCGAAACTCGGGCGGACGAGGAGACTTCGCGCAGAGTACGGCCCTGGCGCTGGCGCTGCCGACGCAGCACGTCACCCAACAGGCGACGGAGCAGAATCATCGGTGGCTCCCTCCTCGGACCGCGTAGCCGCATCCTTCACGCCCCACCGTACCGCCTCGCGCTGCGGCCGTGCGGGGAGCGATGTCGTGTTCACTCAGGGCTGCAAACATCAATTCCCCCCGTTCTGTTCCGTATCCTGTGCCCGCGCATTTCCCGAGAGTTCGTCGCCGAGCAGTTCCAGCACGCTCCGTACACTCTCTCTACGGATTTCCGCACGGCCGCCGTTCAACCGCAATGCGGCCACTTTCCCCGCTCCGACGGGGCCCGCCACGGCCACGTACACCGTGCCGACCGGCTGCCCGTCCTGGGGTTCGGGGCCGGCGACCCCGGTCGTCGCGATACCCCAGTCGGCACCGAGCCGAAGCCGCACACCGGCCGCCATCTGCAGCGCGACCTCCGGATCCACCGCGCCGCGCTCCTCCAGAAGGGTCCCGTCGACCCCTAGAAGTTCGCGCTTCAGGGCCGTTGCGTATGCCGTGACGGACCCGCGGAAGCTTTTCGAGGCTCCAGCAACCTCCGTCAGCTCTCCGGCCACCAGGCCGCCCGTGAGGGACTCCGCGGCGGCCAGCGTCTGATCACGCTCCGCAAGCAGTCCCAGCACCCGGGCGGCGGTGCTCATCGCCCCGACCCCGCCGCGGGCCGCTCGGCGGCCGCCACGGCCCGCTCCTTCGCCAGGCCCCTGCGCCGCAGCACGATCGCCTGGCGTACGTAGTCCAGGCCGGTGACCACCGTCAGCACGACGGCCACCAGCATCACCCAGAAGCGCAGGGTGGCGAGTGGACCGGTGAGCACGAGGACATACATGCCGACCGCCGCGCCTTGAGCCAATGTCTTCATCTTGCCGCCGCGACTGGCCGGAATCACCCCGTGCCTGATCACCCAGAACCGCATCAGCGTGATCCCGAGCTCCCGGGCGAGGATCACGATCGTCACCCACCAGAGCAGGTCGCCCAGCAAGGAGAGACAGATCAGGCCGGCCGCCATGATCGCCTTGTCGGCGATCGGGTCGGCGATCTTCCCGAAGTCGGTGACCAGGTTGTACGTCCGGGCCAGATGCCCGTCGAAGACGTCCGTGATCATGGCGACGGCGAACGCCGCCCACGCCCAGGCCCGCCAGACCGGGTCGTGCCCGCCGTCCTGGAGGAGCAGCACCACGAAGCCGGGCACGAGCACCAGCCGGATCATGGTGAGGATGTTGGCGATGTTCCACAGGCCGGCCTGGCCGACAGGCTTGGCTCCCCCGACGCCCGGGGGGCGCGGGGGGACCCCCAGCTTTCCGCCGGGCGCAGGCCTACCGCTCCCGCCCGTAGCGGATGCCGGGACTCCGGTCATCTGCCCGCCTCCTCAAAAAGACACTCGGCCACCAGGTCGACGCCTTCCGTTCCCACGACCTTCGCCATGACCATACGGCCGGGCATCAGGTCCAGGCCCGCCGCGGATTCGGTGGTGATGACCACCTGGCCGTCCGTCTCCGGAGCCTGGTGGGCCGCACGACCGATCACGCCGTCCTCCTCGTCGCCGGAGCCGGTGGATCCGACCGATTCGACGAGTACTTCCAGGGTCTCTCCGATCCGCTCCTCCGCGCGCTGGGCGGTGAGCTCCTCCGCGAGCCGCGAGAGGTGGGCGAGCCGCTCGTCCACGACCTCCTGGTCGAGCTTGTGCTCGTACGTGGCGGCTTCGGTGCCGTCCTCGTCGGAGTAGCCGAAGACGCCGATGGCGTCGAGCCGCGCGTGGGTGATGAAGCGTTCCAGCTCGGCGAAGTCCGCGTCGGTCTCGCCGGGGAAGCCCACGATGAAGTTGGACCGGGCACCGGCCGTCGGGGCCTTCCCCCGGATCGTCTCCAGGAGCTCCAGGAAGCGGTCGGTGTCCCCGAAGCGACGCATGGCCCGCAGGACGTCGGGAGCGCTGTGCTGGAAGGACAGGTCGAAGTAGGGGGCGACCTTCTCGGTGGAGGTCAGCACGTCGATCAGCCCGGGCCGCATCTCGGCGGGCTGGAGGTAGCTGACCCGGACCCGCTCGATGCCGTCGACTGCCGCGAGGTCGGGCAGCAGGCTCTCCAGGAGGCGGATGTCGCCCAGGTCCTTGCCGTAGGAGGTGTTGTTCTCGGAGACCAGCATGATCTCCTTCACGCCCTGCTCGGCGAGCCACCGAGTCTCATTGAGGACGTCGGAGGGACGCCGCGAGACGAAGGAGCCGCGGAAGGACGGGATGGCGCAGAAGGAGCAGCGCCGGTCGCAGCCGGAGGCCAGCTTCACGGAGGCGACGGGGCTGGTGTCGAGCCGGCGGCGCAAGGGGGCGCGCGGCCCGGACGCCGGGGCGAGGCCCTCCGGAAGGTCGCTCGGCACGTTCTCGGGAGCCTGCGGAGCCTGGGTGCCCTGCGTGGCCTCCGGGGCGCCGTGTCCTGGCAGAGCCACTCCGGCGGCGGCCTGCTGCCGCTCCACGGGCGACAGCGGCAGCAGCTTGCGCCGGTCACGGGGGGTGTGGGCCTCGACACTGCCGCCGCTGAGGATCGTCTGCAGGCGGTCGGAGATGTCGGCGTAGTCGTCGAAGCCGAGCACGCCGTCGGCTTCGGGAAGGGCCTCGGCGAGCTCCTTGCCGTACCGCTCGGCCATGCAGCCGACCGCGACGACGGCCTGGGTCTTGCCGTGGTCCTTCAGATCGTTCGCTTCGAGGAGGGCGTCGACGGAGTCCTTCTTGGCGGCCTCGACGAATCCACAGGTGTTGACGACGGCGACATCGGCGTCCTGGGCGTTCTCGACGAGCTCCCAGCCGTCCGCTGCCAAGCGGCCTGCGAGCTCCTCCGAGTCCACCTCGTTACGGGCGCAGCCAAGAGTGACAAGGGCGACGGTACGGCGTTCGGGCATGGACTCAAGACTACTTTGTCCTGGCCGTACCCCCGCCGCGCAGGGTTCACCTGCGCGACGGCGGGCAGTGGGCCGCCGGATCGGTGGGCCGCCGGCCCGCGCGGATCATCCGGCCTCGGGGTCGCCCTTGGTGTACGAGAGCCGCTCGACCTGGCCGGCCTCGAAGGAGTCCTCGATCTTCTTGCCGTTCACGTAGAGCTCGATGGCTCCGGCGTTGCCGAGAATCAGGTCGATGCGCTCGTCGTCCTGGAAGGTCTTGGACTCGCCCTTGAGGAGCAGGCCGTCGAAGAGCAGCTTGCCGTCGTGCGCCTTGGCCGAGATCCAGCTCTTGTCGTCGACCGCGGTCATCTTGACGGTGACCTTGTCCTTCGGGACCGCGGCGATGGCACTCTCGGAAGGCGCCGGCTTGGTGCCGGGCGTCTTGGTCGGCTTCGGCTTCGGGGTGGTGGTCTTCTTCTCCGGGGCGGGTCCCTCCGCCACGGTTCCGGTCCCGCCCCGCACGTCGTTCCCGTTGAACATCGAGAAACCGACGAAGCCGATGACGGCGACGATGGCGGCGACCATGGCGGCGGTCCAGTTGGGGCGGCGCGGCTCGGGGCGGATACGTTCCGCCTCGAAGAGCGGCGCGGCGGGGGTGGGTGCGGGCCGGCCGCCGTGCTCGGCGTCGTACTGCTCGACGAGCGGAGCGGGGTCGAGGCCGACGGCGCGCGCGAGCGTACGGATGTGACCGCGCGCGTAGACGTCGCCGCCGCAGCGCGAGAAGTCGTCCTCCTCGATCGCGTGCACGATGGGGATCCGGACTCGGGTGGACGCGCTGACCTCTTCGACGGTGAGACCGGAGGCGATCCGCCCCTGCTGGAGGGTACGGCCGATCGAATCCCGGTCTTCCGGCGGGAAGTCACGGTCGTCTTCGGGGGAGTTGCCGATGGACACGAGAGCGCCTTTCGAGCGTGTAACCACCTGCTGGAGGTTCAGTCTATGGGTGGTACGAAAGGGTGGGGCAACCGGGCGGACGCGGTTTGTACGCCATGAGGCTGGGACATCGTTATGTCCCTCCCTCCAACTTGACGTATGGCCAAGGGAAACGGTTGCCCTGGGTTCCCTTACGAGTGAGTCTCGGCCAGGTCTCGTTTTCGACCGCCCGGTTACTCCTCCCGGTCTACTTCCCCGAGCTACTCTCCCGACTCCCCACGGATGACGGCCAGTACTCCGTCCAGCTCGTCCGGCTTGACGAGCACGTCGCGCGCCTTGGACCCCTCGCTCGGGCCGACGATGTTCCGTGATTCCATCAGGTCCATCAGCCGTCCGGCCTTGGCGAAGCCGACGCGCAGCTTGCGCTGGAGCATGGACGTGGAGCCGAACTGCGTGGAGACGACCAGCTCGGCGGCCTGGCACAGCAGGTCGAGGTCGTCGCCGATGTCCTCGTCGATCTCCTTCTTCTGCTTGGTGCCGACGGTGACGTCGTCCCGGAAGACCGGCGCCATCTGGTCCTTGCAGTGCTGGACGACGGCCGCGACCTCTGCCTCGGTGACGAAGGCGCCCTGCATACGGACCGGCTTGTTCGCGCCCATCGGCAGGAACAGGCCGTCACCCTTGCCGATGAGCTTCTCCGCGCCGGGCTGGTCCAGGATGACGCGGCTGTCGGCGAGCGAGGAGGTGGCGAAGGCGAGCCGAGAGGGCACGTTCGCCTTGATCAGGCCGGTGACGACGTCCACGGAGGGCCGCTGGGTGGCGAGCACCAGGTGGATGCCGGCGGCGCGCGCCAGCTGGGTGATCCGGACGATGGCGTCCTCGACGTCCCGGGGCGCGACCATCATCAGGTCGGCCAGCTCGTCCACGATGACCAGCAGGTACGGGTAGGGCTGCAGCTCGCGCTCGCTGCCCTCGGGGAGTTTGACCTTGCCCTGGCGGATGGCCGCGTTGAAGTCGTCGATGTGCCGGAAGCCGAAGGCGGCCAGGTCGTCGTAGCGCAGGTCCATCTCGCGCACCACCCACTGCAGGGCCTCGGCGGCCCGCTTGGGGTTGGTGATGATCGGCGTGATCAGGTGCGGGATGCCCTCGTACGCGGTGAGCTCGACCCGCTTGGGGTCGACCAGGACCATCCGGACGTCCTCGGGGGTCGCTCTTATCATCACCGAGGTGATGAGGCAGTTGATGCACGAGGACTTTCCGGATCCGGTGGCTCCGGCGACCAGGATGTGCGGCATCTTCGCCAGGTTGGCCATCTCGTAACCACCCTCGACGTTCTTACCGAGCGCGACGAGCATCGGGTGGTCGTCCTCGGCCGCGGCGGCGAGCCGCAGCACGTCGCCTAGGTTGACCATCTCCCGGTCGCTGTTCGGGATCTCGATGCCGACGGCGGACTTGCCCGGGATCGGCGAGATGATCCGGACGTCCGGGGAGGCCACGGCGTACGCGATGTTCTTGGTCAGGGCCGTGATCTTCTCGACCTTCACGGCGGGGCCGAGCTCGACCTCGTACCGCGTGACCGTCGGCCCGCGGGTGAAGCCGGTGACAGCCGCGTCCACCTTGAACTCGCTGAAGACGGTGGTGAGCGACTCCACCACGGCGTCGTTGGCCGCGCTGCGGGTCTTGCCCGGACCGCCACGCTCCAGCAGGTCCAGCGAGGGCAGCGCGTAGGTGATGTCGCCGGAGAGGTGCAGCTGCTCCGCGCGGGGCGGCAGCTCGGTGGTCTCGGGCGCGGGCTTGGTCAGATCCGGTACGGCTCCGGGAACGCGCCCGGCGTCCGCGCCCCGGGCCGGCGGCACCGGGGCAGCCGCGGGAACCTCCCCGCCCCGCGCGCCCCCGGCGGTCTCCGGCGCGGCCGCGGCTCGCGCGGCGGCCCGCTCGGTGGTGACGTCCCGGGTCAGATCGGCGACCAGCGGGGAGGGCGGCATACCGTTGAGCACAGCCCCGTCGAGCGCGGCGGCGGCCGCCGCCGCGACGTCCACGGCGTCCATGGGCCGGTCGAGGGCGGGCTGGGCGGAAGACCGGCGCGTGCGTCCTCGCCGGGTGAGCGCCTCCTCCTCGACCCGGTCCACGTCGTACACCTGCGAGGGGGCGGTCGCACCGCGCCGGCCGCGGGCGGGCGGCGCGGCCGCCCGCCATCCTTCGTCGTACTCCTCCACGTCCTCGTACACGCTCTCCGGGTCGTACGCGGGCTCGACGAGTCCGAGCTTGACCCCGAGCGCGCGCAGCCGCTGCGGGATGGCGTTGACAGGGGTTGCGGTGACGACGAGCAGGCCGAAGACGGTGAGCAGGACGAGCAGCGGTACGGCGAGCACCTCGCCCATCATGAAGATCAGCGGCTTGGACGCCGCCCAGCCGATGAGCCCGCCGGCGTCCTGCATCGCCTTGGTGCCCTCGTCCCGACCGGGCGAGCCGCAGGCGATGTGGACCTGCCCCAGCACCCCGATGACGAGGGCGGACAGCCCGATGACGATCCGGCCGTTGGCCTCGGGCTTCTCCGGATAGAGGATCAACCGGAACCCGATCGAGCCCACCAGCAGCGGCACCAGCAGGTCGAGGCGCCCGAAGGCGCCGGTGACCAGCATCTCGACGAGGTCGCCGACCGGGCCGCGCAGATTGGACCAGGTCCCGGCGGCGACGATCAGCGCGACGCCGAGCAGCAGCAGGGCCATGCCGTCCTTGCGGTGGGCGGGGTCGAGTCCCTTGGCTCCCCGCCCTATCCCGCGGAACATCGCGCCCACGCCGTGCGCGAGGCCGAGCCAGAGCCCCCGGGCGAGCCGGTACACGCCCCCCGTCGGCGACGGGGCGGGCCTGGGCGCGGCCTTCTTCCCCGCGGTCCTCTTCGCGGGCACGCGCTTGGCGGGCGCCGCCTTCTTGGCCGTCCTCTTCGCGGGAGGCTTGGCGGGCGACTTCGCGGCGGACTTGACGGGCACCGCTTTCTTCGCGACGCCGGTCGTACGGCCGGCGCGCGGCTTCGCGGTGCCCTGGGAACCCTTGCCGGACGTACGTGAGGCCATGATGCTGAGGTTACCGGTGTGAGCGGCGGTGAACACGTGCGCGTCCCGCCTCACCCGTTCGTGTCGTCCCTGCCGGGGCACGAAACTGACGCCCGTTCATGACGGGCGCCAGCAGTGACGGTACGTCAGCTCTGCGAGGGGAGCGCGGTCGGACCGCCGGCCCCGGGCTCCAGTGCGTCGAGGGCCCGCCGCAACCCGGTGAGCTTGCGCTCCAGATGCGCGGCGGTGGCCACCGCCGCGGCGTCGGCCGAGTCGTCGTCGAGCTGCTTGGAGAGCGCCTCCGCCTGCTCCTCGACGGCGGCGAGGCGCGCGGACAGCTCGGCCAGCAGCCCCGCCGACTCCTTGGCGTGGCCGCCGTGCCCGCCGCCCTCCAGCTGGAGCCGGAGCAGCGCGGCCTGCTCGCGCAGCTGGCAGTTCTTCATGTACAGCTCGACGAAGACCGAGACCTTGGCGCGCAGCACCCACGGGTCGAACGGCTTGGAGATGTAGTCGACCGCGCCCGCCGCGTAGCCCCGGAAGGTGTGGTGGGGACCGTGGTTGATGGCGGTGAGGAAGATGATCGGGATGTCCCGGGTCCGCTCCCGCCGCTTGATGTGCGCGGCCGTCTCGAACCCGTCCATTCCAGGCATCTGGACGTCGAGAAGAATGACCGCGAAGTCGTCGGTCAACAGCGCCTTGAGCGCTTCCTCCCCTGACGATGCCCGCACCAGTGTCTGATCGAGCGCGGAGAGAATGGCCTCCAGCGCCAGCAGATTCTCCGGCCGGTCATCGACCAGGAGGATCTTGGCCTTCTGCACCATGCCCCGTCCTCCTCGCCCCGGCATGGGCTCTCCCCGACTCTCCGAGCCGGGGGAAGCACCGGGCGCCGCCCCAGAAGACGACTCCCATGCGCCGTCCGTCCTTGTGCCGGTCATGGTAGCCGCACCCCGCCTGTCGCCACACCCTGTCACCACGATGTCACTGTGCACGTAGCGGAAACGTGGTGAGAGACCAGAAGGTTCCCCGCATACCGGCCTCTCACACGCCTGTGGCGACAGTCGGTCGACAAGCTCAGCTTCCGTCTCCGCGCATCCACTGCTCCATCACCGACAGCAGGTGATCGGGATCCACCGGCTTGGTGACGTAGTCCGAGGCGCCGGACTCGATCGCCTTCTCCCGGTCCCCCTTCATCGCCTTCGCCGTCAGCGCGATGATCGGCAGCCCGGCGAACTGCGGCATCCGCCGGATCGCGGTCGTCGTCGCGTACCCGTCCATCTCCGGCATCATGATGTCCATCAGAACGACCGTCACATCGTCGTGCTGCTCCAGCACTTCGATGCCCTCACGGCCGTTCTCCGCGTAGAGCACCGCGAGCCCGTGCTGCTCCAGGACGCTCGTCAGCGCGAAGACGTTGCGAATGTCGTCGTCGACGATCAGCACCTTCTCACCGGCGAAGGAGTACGTGCGACGCGGCTCCATCCGCTCCTCGGCCGCCTGCTGATCGGTCTGCCCCTGCCGCCCGGGCTGTCCCGGCAGCGCCGGCCGCCCGTCCAGGCCGGACTGGGCCGCCTTCCTCCGGTGCCGGAAGAGGGCACCCGCCCCGGAGCGCATGTCGGCCGTCATGGGCGCGGGCGCGAAGTGCGCGACCCCGTCGAGCGTGACGTCCTCCGCACCCGACGCGCCCGACTGCGGGTCCATCGACCCGGGTCCGCCCTGCCCGTACCCCTGCGGCGGCAGTTCGCTGGGGCTCAGCGGCAGGTACAGCGTGAACGTCGAGCCGCGGCCCGGCTCGCTCGCCGCGTAGATCTCGCCGCCGAGGAGCCGCGCGATCTCCCGGCTGATCGAGAGACCCAGGCCCGTACCGCCGTACTTCCGGCTTGTCGTCCCGTCCGCCTGCTTGAACGCCTCGAAGATCACCCGCATCTTGCCCGCCGCGATGCCGATGCCGGTGTCCGTCACCGAGAACGCGATCAGATCGGCCGCCGGGTCGCGCAGCGAACCGGCCTCCAGGAGCTGCTCCCGGATCGACTGCGGTACGTCCGTCCCGGCCGGCCGGATGA
Source organism: Streptomyces lateritius (assembly GCF_014649715.1). Lineage (GTDB taxonomy): Bacteria > Actinomycetota > Actinomycetes > Streptomycetales > Streptomycetaceae > Streptomyces > Streptomyces lateritius. Next base: position 7,727 of record NZ_BMTO01000017.1, on the reverse strand, counting down.
CCAGCTCCACCGCGCCCGTGTCGGTGAACTTGACCGCGTTGGACAGCAGGTTGCGCAGCACCTGCAGCAGCCGCTGCTCGTCGGTGTGGAGCGTGGCGGGCAGTTCGGGCGAGACGCGGACCGAGAAGTCGAGCCCCTTCTCCGCGGTCAGCGGCCGGAACGTCGCCTCGACGTAGTCGACGAGCTGCACCAGCGCGATACGGGTCGGGGAGACGTCCATCTTCCCCGCCTCGACCTTCGACAGGTCGAGGATGTCGTTGATCAGCTGGAGCAGGTCCGAACCGGCCCCGTGGATGGTCTCGGCGAACTCGACCTGCTTCGGCGAGAGGTTGGCGTCCGCGTTGTCGGCGAGCAGCTTGGCCAGGATCAGCAGCGAGTTGAGCGGCGTGCGCAGCTCGTGCGACATGTTGGCCAGGAACTCCGACTTGTACCGCATGGAGACCGCGAGCTGTTCGGCACGCTCCTCCAGGACCTGCCGGGCCTCCTCGATCTCGGTGTTCTTCACCTCGATGTCCCGGTTCTGGCGGGCGAGGAGCTCCGCCTTCTCCTCCAGCTCCGCGTTCGAGCCCTGGAGCTCCTTCTGCCGGTGCTCCAGCTCCGCCGAGCGCTCCCGCAGCTGCTCGGTCAGCTCCTGCGACTGCTTCAGCAGCACCTCGGTCTTGGTGTTGACGCTGATGGTGTTGACGGTGGTCGCGATCAGCTCGGCGAGCTGGTTGAGGAAGTCCCGCTGGATCTGGGTGAACGGCTGGAAGGAGGCCAGCTCGATCACGCCGAGGACCTTGCCCTCGAAGAGGACCGGAAGCACGATCACATGCGCCGGCGCGGCCTCGCCGAGCCCCGAGGAGATCTTCAGATAACCCGGCGGCACGTTGACCTGGATCGTCCGCTTCTCCTCGGCCGCGGTCCCGATGAGCGTCTCGCCGGGCCGGAACGAGGTCGGCATGGATCCGGCGGAGTAACCGTAACTGCCGCGCATCCGCAGCTCGTACGAGCCCTCCCGCTGCCCGCCGAGTTCGGCACTGCCCCCCGCGGAGCCGGTGGGCATCGCCACGAAGAAGGCGCCGTGCTGGGCCGAGACGACCGGCGTCAGCTCGCTCATGATGAGCGAGGCGACGTCGTCCAGATCCCGTCGGCCCTGCATCAGGCCGGAGATCCGGGCCAGGTTGCCCTTGAGCCAGTCCTGCTCCTCGTTGGCGAGGGTGGTGTCGCGCAGGTTGGCGATCATGGTGTTGATGTTGTCCTGGAGCGCCTGGATCTCGCCGGCCGCGTCCACCCCGTCGATCTTCAGGTTCAGGTCGCCGCGGGTCACCGCCGTGGCCACGGCCGCGATCGCGCGCACCTGCCGCGTCAGGTTCCCGGCCATCTCGTTCACGGACTCGGTCAGGTCCCGCCAGGTGCCGTCGACGTCCCGGACCCGCGCCTGGCCTCCGAGGATGCCCTCCGTACCCACCTCACGGGCCACGCGGGTGACCTCCTCGGCGAACGAGGACAGCTGGTCGACCATCGTGTTGATGGTGTTCTTCAGCTCCTGGATCTCACCGCGCGCGTCGATGTCGATCTTCTTGGTGAGATCGCCCTTGGCGATGGCGGTCGTCACCGCCGCGATCTGCCGCACCTGACCCGTCAGGTTGGACGCCATCGAGTTCACCGACTCGGTCAGGTCCTTCCAGGTGCCCGAGACACCCGGCACCCGCGCCTGACCGCCCAGCTCCCCTTCCGTGCCCACCTCACGGGCGACTCGCGTCACCTCGTCGGCGAACGACGACAGGGTCGTCACCATCGTGTTGACGGTGTCGGCGAGCTCGGCCACCTCGCCGCGCGCCTCGACCGTCACCTTCTTCGTCAGGTCGCCGTTGGCGACCGCCGAGGAGACCCGTGAGATGTTCCGCACCTGACTGGTCAGGTTGTTGGCCATCAGGTTGACGTTGTCGCTCAGGTCCTTCCAGATGCCCGTGACCCCGCGCACCCGCGCCTGACCGCCGAGGATGCCCTCCGTGCCCACCTCACGGGCGACTCGCGTCACCTCGTCGGCGAAGTTGGACAGCTGGTCGACCATCGTGTTGACGGTCGTCACCAGCTCCAGGATCTCGCCCTTGGCGTCGACGGTGATCTTCTTCGACAGGTCGCCCTTGGCGACCGCCGTGGTGACCTCGGCGATGTTGCGCACCTGGGAGGTCAGGTTGTTCGCCATGAAGTTCACGGACTGGGTGAGGTCCTTCCAGGTGCCGGAGACCCCCTGCACCTCGGCCTGACCGCCCAGGATTCCCTCCGTACCCACCTCACGGGCCACCCGGGTCACCTGCTCCGCGAAGCTGGAGAGCTGGTCCACCATCGTGTTGAGGGTGTTCTTCAGCTCCAGGATCTCGCCGCGCGCGTCCACGTCGATCTTCTGCGACAGGTCACCGCGCGCCACGGCCGTGGCGACCTGCGCGATGTTACGGACCTGGGCGGTGAGGTTCCCGGCCATGCCGTTCACCGAGTCGGTCAGATCGCGCCACACACCGGCGACACCCGGCACCTGCGCCTGACCGCCGAGTCGGCCGTCCGTACCCACCTCACGGGCCACCCGGGTCACCTGCTCCGCGAAGGCGGACAGCTGGTCGACCATGGTGTTGATGGTGTTCTTCAGCTCCAGGATCTCGCCGCGCGCGTCCACGTCGATCTTCTGCGACAGATCACCGCGCGCCACGGCCGTCGTCACCTGCGCGATCTGACGCACCTGCGACGTCAGGTTGCCGGCCATGAAGTTGACGGAGTCGGTGAGCTCCTTCCACGTACCGGAGACACCGTCGACGCGGGCCTGACCGCCGAGGCGGCCCTCCGTGCCCACGTCCCGCGCCATCCGCGTCACCTGGTCGGCGAAGGACGACAGCTGCGACACCATCGTGTTGACGGTGTTCTTCAGCTCCAGCATCTCGCCGGCCACGTCGACGGTGACCTTCTGCGACAGATCACCGTTGGCGACCGCCGTCGTCACCTGCGCGATGTCCCGCACCTGACCGGTCAGGTTGCGGAACGCCGTGTTCACCGAGTCGGTCAGGTCCTTCCACTTCCCGGCCGCGCCCGGCACCTCGGCCTGGCCGCCAAGCAGACCCTCGACACCGACCTCGCGCGCGACCCGGGTCACCTCCGAACCGAAGGCGGACAGCTGGTCCACCATCGTGTTGACGGTGTTCTTCAGCTCCAGCATCTCGCCGGCCACGTCGACGGTGACCTTCTGCGACAGATCACCGTTGGCGACCGCCGTCGTCACCTGCGCGATGTCCCGCACCTGCGTGGTGATGTTCCGGAAGACGGTGTTGACCGAGTCGGTCAGGTCCTTCCACGTTCCGGCCGCGCCCGGCACCTGCGCCTGACCGCCGAGCAGACCCTGCGCACCGACCTCGCCGGAGACCCGGGTCACCTCGTCGGCGAACGTCCGCAGCGTCTCGGTCATCTGGTTGATGGTGTCCGCGAGCTGCGCGACCTCACCACGCGCGCTCACTCTGACCTTCTGCGACAGATCACCGTTGGCGACCGCCGTGGTGACCTCGGCGATACCCCTCACCTGATTGGTCAGGTTCCCCGCCATCGTGTTGACGGAGTCGGTGAGGTCCTTCCACACGCCCGCGACGCCGGCCACCTCGGCCTGACCGCCCAGCTCACCCTCGGTGCCCACCTCGCGCGCGACCCGGGTCACCTCGGAGGAGAACGAGGAGAGCTGGTCCACCATCGTGTTGACGGTGTTCTTCAGCTCCAGCATCTCGCCGTCGACATGCGCCGTGACCTTCTGCGACAGATCACCGTTGGCGACCGCCGTCGTGACGAGAGCAATGTCACGTACCTGCGCCGTCAGCCGGTACGCCATGGTGTTGACCGAATCAGTGAGGTCCTTCCACGAACCGGACATACCGCGCACCTGCGCCTGACCGCCCAGCTTTCCTTCCGTACCGACCTCGAGGGCGACCCGGGTCACCTCGTCCGTGAACGCCGACAGCTGGTCGACGAGATTGTTCACGGTCCGCGCGACCTTCAGGAACTCCCCGCGCAGCGGCCTCGCGGTCCCGTCGGGACCGTCCGACCGCAGGTCCATCCGCTGGTCCAGATCGCCCTCGGCGACCGCCGAGAGGACCCGCCCCACTTCGGAGACCGGCCGCGTCATGTCGTCCACGAGCGCGTTCGCGGCCTCGATCGCCGCCGCCCAGGCACCCTCACCCGCGCCGGCCTCCAGGCGCTCCGACAGCTTGCCCTCGCGCCCCACCACCCGGCGGACCCGCGACAGTTCGCCGGTCAGATGCATCTGCCGGGCCGCGACCTCGTTGAAGACGGCCGAGATCTCCGCCATCACCCCGTCGCCCGACACCGTCAGTCGTTTACGGAAGTTCCCGTCCCGCATCGAGACCAGGGCGGCGAGCAACCGCTCCATCGCCGCCTCGTCCATTTGCACCGTCCCACCACTCCGGGACCGTCCGCCCTTCGCCCGCGTGCCGCTGCCGCTGCCGCGCCGCGCCGTCGTGCCAGACTCCACCGTGTCCCTCCCGAAGGGGTTGAGCGTCCTGCTCGGGCCGTCACCACAAGCCTGCCCAGTGTTTCACCGCAGCCGAACCAGGCCATAACAGTTCGGCAGCTTCGCATAACGTCCCCACCCTCGGGGGACGGAAACTGCGGTGACCGGCATCCGCCCGGACAGTGAAGGTAAGTAACCTGGCATCCGGCTGTCCAACCGCCCCGGTCCGCCCGGCGGGGGCGGGGCGGACCGAGGACGAGCACCGGGCAGCGGGAGGGGCAGACCGACCATGGCAGAGCCGGGCGTCGAAACGCGTACGAGGAGTTCTGTGATCACCGCGCGGGCGGCTGCCACTTTCGACCCTGTCGGACGGTCCGTCGCGACCGCCCGCGCCTTCGTCCGGGACACCCTCCAGGGCTGGGGCTACGCCGAGGTCGTCGACGACGCCGTCGTCCTCACCAGCGAACTCGTCACCAACGCCGTGATCCACGCCGGCACCGCCGCCGAGGTCCTCTGCCTGCGCAGCGACGACGGGATCCGCATCGAGGTGGCCGACCGCTACCCCGAGCGCGAGATCCCCGTCCAGGGCGGCCGCACGCTCGCCCACCCCGACCGGGAGAACGGCCGGGGCCTGCTGCTGTGCGCCGCCCTCGCCACCCGCTGGGGCGTCGACTACACACCGACGCAGAAGCACGTCTGGTTCCAGCTCGACCTGCCCGAGCGACCGATCGGCACCCGTGCGGCCGGTCCGGTCCTCCCCGACGCCCTCCTGCCCGTGAGCGACGGCCGCGTCCGCGTCGCCGTCGCCCAGATCGACCGCGGCGGCACCATCACCGCGTGGAACGAGGACGCCGAGGAGCTCTTCGGGTACGGCGCGGAACAGGTCACGGGCAAGCCCCTCGGCGACCTCGCCGCCTGGCCGCACACCCCCGGCATTGGCACCGGTCTCGTCGAGGCTCTCCAGCTCTCCCGCTGGGAGGGCAGTTACGGCATCCGCTGCGCCGACGGCCGGGTCATCCCCGTCTACGCCTCCCACCTGCGCATCCGCGACGCCGAGGGCGAGCCCTCCACGGTCTGTCTCCTGGTACGGGAGTACGAGCGCGCGGTCCTCCAGACCCCGCAGCGGCAACCGGTCTCCGACTCGGCTTCCGAGAGCCGCTCAGCGGACCCCTTCGAGCTCTTCATCGGCTCCCCCGCCCCTGACGACCTGGACGGCCTCCTCCAGCGCACGGTGGAGCGCGCCCGGGACATGCTCGACGGCGACTCCGCCTTCCTCCTGCTCGCCACGGACGACGAGACCGAACTGGAGGTACGGGCCACCACGGGCCTCCCCTCCGCCCGTCAGCGCTTCGCCCGCGTCCCGGTCGAGACGGGCGCCAGCCGCTACGGCTCCGCCCGGATGCCGGCCGTCCACGAGGACCTGGCGGCCGTCCCGGGAGCGGCCCCGCTCCTCGAAGGCACCGGCATGCGCTCGGTCGTCACGGTCCCCCTCAAGGTCGAGGGCCGGCTCACCGGCTCGCTCGGCGTCGCCGCCGAGAGCCCGAACCGCTACTCCAACGAGGAGGCGCTCCGCCTCCAGTTCGCCGCCGACCGCATCGCGCTCGCCGTCGAGTCCGCGCGTCTGGGCGAGCTCGAGCGCCTGCGCCGCGGCTCCCTCAGCTTCCTGGTCGAGGCCTCGGACCTGCTGGCCGGCACCCTGGACCGGGACCAGACCCTGGCCCTCATGGCCCAGATGACGGTTCCCACCCTGGCCACCTGGTGCGCGGTCTACACGATCGCCGACCAGGCCTCGGACCCGTACCTCTCCTACGTCCTGCACGAGGACGAGGACCGCATCGACGGCCTGAAGGCCCTGCTGTCCTCCATCGCCCCGCCCGACCCGGTGCCCACTCCGGGCGCCCGTGTCTGGGCGGCGCCCGGAGACGCCGCACACCGGGCGGCGCTCTCCATCTCGATGCGCGAACTGGGCCACGGCAGCGGCCCGTTGTCCTCCGGTATCGACTCGACGCTCGCCACGGCGGCCGCGGTCGGCGGCGAGACGGTGGTCCTGCCACTCGTCGCCCGCAACCGGGTCATCGGCATGCTGACGCTCGGCAAACCCTCGGACGACCACTTCCGCCAGGAGATCCTGGAGCTCGCCGAGGACCTCTCCCGCCGGGCGGCCCTCGCCCTGGACAACTCCCGCCTCTACTCCGAGCGTGTGGCGATCAGCCAGTCCCTCCAGCGCAGCCTGCTGCCCCCCGGCCTGCCCGACATTCCCGGCGTCGAGGTCGACGTCATCTACCGCGCGGCCGGCGAGGGCAACGAAGTGGGCGGCGACTTCTACGACCTCTTCCCGATCCGCGACAACGCCTACGGCTTCGCCATCGGCGACGTCTGCGGTACGGGACCGGAGGCCGCGGCCGTCACGGGCCTGGCCCGGCACGCCCTGCGCCTCCTGGCCCGCGAGGGCTTCGGCGGCCCGGCGGTCCTGGAACGCCTCAACGCCGCGATCCTCGACGAGGGCGCCCGCAGCCGCTTCCTCACCCTGCTGTACGGCGAGCTGTGGCCGCAGGAGGACGGCTCGGCCGTCCTGAAGGTCGTCTGCGCCGGCCATCCGCTGCCGCTCCGCCTGCGGCAGGACGGCACGGTCGTCCCGGCCGCCGACCCGCAGCCGCTGCTCGGCGTCCTGGAGGATCTGGAGCTGTACGAGCAGACGGTCACGCTCGACCCGGGCGACGTCCTGCTGTGCGTCACGGACGGCGTCACGGAGCGCCGTGAGGGCACTCGCATGCTCGGCGACGACGGCCTCGCCGAAGTGCTCAAGACGTGTACGGGCCTCACGGCCGGAGCGGTGGCCGCCCGCATCCTCCGCGCGGTCGAACGCTTCGCCCAGGAGCCGGCCTCCGACGACATGGCCATCCTGGCCATGCGCCTCCCCGAGCCCCACCACGGCGACTGAGACCAGCCGTGGAACCGCCCGCCTCCCCGGCGGAAGGTTCCACGGCTTTCCGCCCTGGAAACAAAAAAGACCCCCACCGGGTGGTGGGGGTCTTTCTCTTTTCTTCTGAGCCCTTTAACGGAATCGAACCGTTGACCTTCTCCTTACCATGGAGACGCTCTACCGACTGAGCTAAAAGGGCGGGTTGTTCGGCGGTGTCCTACTCTCCCACAGGGTCCCCCCTGCAGTACCATCGGCGCTGAAAGGCTTAGCTTCCGGGTTCGGAATGTAACCGGGCGTTTCCCTAACGCTATGACCACC
>NZ_BMTO01000016.1:179540-209037 GCF_014649715.1 Streptomyces lateritius | reverse complement strand
AAGCACAGCCCGCTGGGCACCGGTCACCGACAACGGCGGAATCTTCGGACCCGGACGACTCATACCGAACCAACGACGAATCTCCGACTCAGGTCACTAGGTCGTGTCCGGCAAGTAGCGCCGTCTGCCCGCAGGGCAGGGCCTGCGGCCTCTGGGGCGTGCGATCGCAAGGCGGAGGGTCGCTCTCGTACTCGTCGCGGGCCGGGCGGGACTTCACGGACACGGCCTGGAAGCCGCCCCCCGGCTGGTCGACAGGTGGGGCGCCCCCCCGGGGGCGCCCCGCCTTCGTGCTCGGGTCACGGTCGGCCATGCCTCAGGGCACCCGTCGTCGCTCAGGAGACGGCGATTCCGGCGGCCGGTTCGCCCTCCGGCGCCCGCGCCGGCTTCGGTGTCAGCGCCGCGTACAGCGTGCCGCCCACCACACCCGACAGGATGAAGCTGCAGTCGATCCCGCCCGTCAGGGCCAGCAGCGGACCCTCGTACAGCGGGGTCGACACCGCCGCGAGACCCACACCGGCGCCCAGCGTCCAGGAGGCGACGGCCCGGGGGTGCCAGCCCGCCCGGTACCAGTACGCCCCGCCCTTCGCCCGCCGGTTGTAGACCTGCAGCGCCTCGGGGTCGTACGTCCCTCCGCAGCGCGCGTGCCCGATCAGGGTGATCACCGCCCACGGCGTACCGATCGCCGTCAGCAGCAGGACGAACGACGTCATCGCGGACTGGGCGTCCGAGGCGAAATGGCCGAGGAAGACGAACGCCGTCGCCACCACGGCGACCACCAGCGTCGCCCGGGCCCGGGTCGCGCGCGGCAGGATCGCGTCGAGGTCCAGCCCCATCGAGTACAGCATCAGCCCCGCGTTGCCGACCGAGCCGGCCGTCGCCGCCAGGAGCAGCGGCACCAGGTACCAGACGGGGGAGGCCTCGACGAGCGGGCCCGCGTAGTCGAGGCCGCCGCGCGCCGCCAACGCCGTGAACGTGCCGAAGAGCTGAGGGATCAGCAGACCGGCGAGCAGGCCCAGACAGGTGGTCCGCCACACCGTCATCGCGCTGTGCCGCTCGGGCGAGATGTAGCGGGTGTAGTCACCGAGCAGCGTGATGAAGGCGACCGGTCCGCTGAGCCCAGCCGCCACCGCGGACAGCACCCACGTCGGCCAGAACGAGCCGAGCAGGTACGGGGTGTCGGGCACCGCCGCCGTGGTGAAGTCGCCCGCGTACGCGACGAGCCCCAGGGTGAGCAGCAGGGTCATGCCGATCGCGAGCGCCTTGCTGATCCGGAGCAGCAGGCGGTAGCCGTGGACGGCGGCGACGACCGTGCAGGCGGCGAGCACCGCGTACACCACGGTGTGGGTGGCGTCGCCGGTCGGCAGGCCGGTCAGCCGGGCGAGCGTGCCCACCATCACGTCCCCGCCGATCCACAGCGTCAGCGCGGTGTAGCCGAGGGAGAGCAGCAGCCCGACGACCGAGCCGACGAGCCGTCCGCGGACGCCGAAGAACGCGCCGCTGGAGGTGGAGAGGTTGGTCGCGGTACGCAGCGAGACGAGCGCGAGCGGGGCGGTCACGGCGACGCCGACGAGGGTGCCGGCGACGACGGAGGTCACCGAGGCCCACAGCCCGAGGCCGAAGGAGACAGGCAGCCAGCCGAAGACGATCACGCCCAGGCAGAGGTTCGAGCCGAGGAGGATCGAGAGGAGATCACGCGGACCGCTGGTGCGTTCCGCGTCGGGGACGGTGTCGACTCCGCGCTGTTCGATCGGCATGGAACCTCCTGCGGGGCAAGCGGGTGGACAGAGTTTTGAGTGGCGCTCAATGTGGCCCACTGCTCCTGCCTACGTCAATGCTTGGTTACAGCGGCTTCACCGTTTAGAGTGTTGCTCAAACAGGAGGTGTTTTCCAGGTGCGACTGACCCCCACGGAGCGGGACCGGCTGCTGCTCTTCGGTGCCGCGGAGCTCGCCCGGGCCCGCCGGGCACGAGGTCTGCGGCTCAACGTGCCCGAGGCGACCGCCCTCATCGCGGACACCGTCTGCGAGGCGGCTCGCGACGGCAGGCGACTCACCGAGGCCATCGCCGCGGCCCGTTCCGTCCTCGGCCCGGACGACGTGCTGCCGGGTGTGGCCGACGTCGTCACCGAAGTACATGTCGAGGCCGTCTTCGACGACGGCTCGCGGCTCGCGGTCGTCTCCGACCCGATCGGGGGAGGAAACCTCGGCGACGGCGCCCCCGGCGCCCTGCTCCCGGCCCCCGCCGGGGCCGAGCAGGAGCCCGCGCTGCGCCTCAGGGTGCGCAACACCGCGACCGTCCCGGTGAGCGTCACCTCCCACTTCCACTTCTTCGAGGCCAATCCGCGCCTCGACTTCGACCGGGCCGCCTCCTACGGCATGCGTCTCGCCGTCCCGGCCGGGTCCTCGTTCCGCTTCGACCCGGGCGGCGAGGCCGAGGTCGGGCTCGTCCCCATCGGCGGCGCCCGCGTCGCCATCGGCTTCGCCGGCCTGGTCGACGGCCCGCTGGACGCGCCCGGCGCCAAGGAGGAAGCCCTGAGCAGGGCGGCGGCCTGCGGCTATCTGGGGGCGGGTGCCACCCCCGGCGACCTGTCGTCGTCCCCCGCCGCGTCCCGGGACGCCAACCCGGACGCCCACCCGGCCGCACGCCCGAAGGAGGGCAACTGATGGACCCGTACGAGTACGCGTCGGTGCACGGCCCCCGCGCGGGCGACCGGGTCGTCCTCGGCGACTCCGGACTCGTCGTCCGGGTCGAGTCGGACTCCCAGAAGCCCGGGGACGAGTTCCTCGCCGGCTTCGGCAAGACCGCCCGCGACGGACTGCACCTCAAGGCCGCCGCCGTCCGGGAGACCTGCGACGTCGTGGTGAGCAACGTACTGGTGATCGACGCCGTCCAGGGCATCCGCAAGGTGTCCATCGGCATCCGCGAGGGCCGCATCCACGCCATCGGCCGGGCGGGCAACCCCGACACCCTCGACGGCGTCGACGTCGTCGTCGGCACCGGCACGTCGATCGTGTCCGGCGAGGGGCTCATCGCCACCGCCGGCGCCGTCGACACCCATGTCCACCTCCTCTCGCCGCGGATCATGGAGGCCTCGCTGGCCTCCGGCGTCACCACGGTCATCGGCCAGGAGTTCGGCCCCGTCTGGGGGGTCGGCGTCAACTCGCCCTGGGCCCTCAGGCACGCCTTCAACGCCTTCGACGCCTGGCCCGTCAACATCGGCTTCCTCGGCCGCGGCTCGTCCTCGGGCGCGGCCCCGCTGGTCGAGGCGCTCGCCGAGGGCGGTGCGTCCGGTTTCAAGGTCCACGAGGACATGGGCGCCCACACCCGCGCCCTCGACACCGCCCTGCGGGTCGCCGAGGAGCACGACGTCCAGGTCGCCCTGCACAGCGACGGCCTGAACGAGTGCCTCTCCGTCGAGGACACCCTGCGCGTCCTGGACGGCCGGACGATCCACGCCTTCCACATCGAGGGCTGCGGCGGCGGGCACGTCCCCAACGTCCTGAAGATGGCGGGCGTGCCGAACGTCATCGGCTCGTCCACCAACCCCACACTGCCCTTCGGCCGCGACGCGGTCGCCGAGCACTACGGGATGATCGTCTCCGTCCACGACCTGAAGACCGACCTGCCCGGCGACGCCGCCATGGCACGGGACCGGATCAGGGCCGGGACGATGGGCGCGGAGGACGTCCTGCACGACCTCGGCGCGATCGGGATCACCTCCTCCGACGCACAGGGGATGGGAAGGGCCGGCGAGACCGTACGCCGGACCTTCGCCATGGCCGGGAAGATGAAGGCCGAGCTTGGCCCGCTGGGCGGCGACGGCGCGCACGACGACAACGCGCGCGTGCTGCGCTACATGGCCAAGCTGACCATCAATCCGGCGATCGCCCACGGCCTCGCCCACGAGATCGGCTCGATCGAGGTCGGCAAGATGGCCGACATCGTGCTGTGGCGGCCCGAGTTTTTCGGCGCCAAGCCCCAGATGGTGCTGAAGTCCGGCTTCCCCGCGTGGGGGGTCGTGGGCGATCCGAACGCCGCCACCGACACCTGCGAACCGCTCGTCCTCGGACCGCTGTTCGGAGCCCACGGAGCGACCCCGGCCGACATCTCGGTCGCCTTCGTCGCCCAGGCCGCCGTCGATCTGGGCTCCGACAGGATGCCGACCCGGCGCCGGCGCGTCGCGGTCCGCGGGACGCGGGGCATCGGTCCCGGGGACCTGCTCCTGAACTCCCGTATCGGAGACGTCTCGGTCGACGGCCGGACGGGCCTCGTGTCGCTGGACGGCGATCCGATCCGCTCCGAACCGGCCGAATCGATCTCCCTGAACCGTCTCTACTTCCTCTGAGGACACCCGACATGACCTTCCGTATGCCGGCCGAGTGGGCCCCGCACGAGCGCACGTGGATGGCCTGGCCCGGCCCCAACCCCACCTTCACCGATGAGGAGGAGCTGGCCGAGGCCCGCGCCGCGTGGGCCTCCGTGGCCCGTGCCGTACGCCGCTTCGAGCCGGTGACGATGGTGGTCGGTCCCGGCCAGATCGACTCGGCCCGCGCCCTCCTCGGGCCGGACGTCGAACTGGTGGAGCGTGAGCTGGACGACGCGTGGATGCGGGACATCGGCCCCACCTTCGTCACGAACGGCTCCGAACTCGCCGCCGTGGACTGGGTCTTCAACGGCTGGGGGGCCCAGGACTGGGCCCGCTGGGAGCACGACTCCAAGATCGCCCGCCATGTCGCGGATCTGGCCGGGGTCCCGGTGCTGCCCTCCCCGCTCGTGAACGAGGGCGGCGCGATCCACGTCGACGGCGAGGGCACGGTCCTGCTGACCGACACCGTCCAGCTCGGCGCCGGCCGCAACCCGGAGTGGACGCGCGAGAAGGTCGAGGCCGAGATCCACGCCAAGCTCGGCACGACGAAGGCGATCTGGCTCCCGCACGGCCTGGCGGGCGACTACGGCCTGTACGGCACCCAGGGCCACGTGGACATCGTCGCCGCCTTCGCGAGGCCGGGCGTCGTGGTGGTCCACAGCCAGCAGGACCCCGCCCACCCCGACCACGAGCGTTCCCGCCTGTACGTCGACCTCCTGCGCGGCCGGACCGACGCGAAGGGCCGCACCCTGGAGGTCGTGGAGATACCGGCTCCGACCGTCCTGAAGGACGAGGAGGGCGACTGGGTCGACTACTCGTACATCAACCACTACCTCTGCAACGGCGGTGTGGTGCTCTGCGGCTTCGACGACCCGAACGACGAGATCGCGGCGGGCATCTTCCGCCGGCTGTTCCCGGAGCGGATCGTGACGCTCGTGGACGCGCGGGCGATCTTCGCAGGTGGGGGCGGTATCCACTGCATCACCCAGCAGCAGCCGAAGGTCTGAGAAATCCGGTGGGCGGGCCGCGGGCTGTGTGACAGCCTGCGGCCATGCCGCTGATCACGCACGAGGACCGGGCCTACGCGCTCCGGATCCTGTACTCCCTCCCGGACGACGCCTGGTACGTGGAGCTGGACGACGTCGCCGACAACCGGACGCTCGTGACGGCGATCGTCCCCGACGAGGACCCGGCACGGGAGCCGACGGTCTGCTTCGATCCCGGAGCCGGCCACCGGGAGGTCCCGTACGGCGTCATGCGCTGGTTCATGGAGCACGTGGCGGCGGAGATCCGTACCTCCCGCGACTGGATGGAGCTGCGGCCCGAGCTCGTGGAGATCATCCGTGAGCTGCGGGAGGAGTACCTCGGCCTCATCGACGACGACCGGTTCCCGGCCGTCCTGACCGAGCTGCGCGCCGGGCTTCCCGACGAGCGCGATCTGGCGGCCGTCCTGGACGCCGCCTTCGGGCGGAACCCGGACGGAAGCGTGAGGTAGAACATACGAGTGACCCGCATCAACCCCGCCGGCCCCCGACGCCGCAACAACGCCGCCCCGCCCCGCGAGGAACTCCTCGCCGCCGCCATGGACACCATCGCCGAGCGCGGGCTCGACGGGCTGACCATGGCCGGGCTCGGGCGTGAGGTCGGGATGAGCAGCGGGCACCTGCTCTACTACTTCCGCACCAAGGACGAGCTCCTCCTGCAGACCCTGGAGTGGAGCGAGGGCCGCCTCGGCGCCGAGCGCAGTGCGCTGCTCTCGCGGCCCGGGACCGCCCGCGAGCGGCTCGACGGCTACGTCGACGTCTACGTCCCCGACGGCCCCCGCGACCCCCACTGGACCCTCTGGCTGGAGGTCTGGAACCGGTCGCAGAACGCCGACGACGACGCCCGCGCCCGGCAGGCCGCCATCGAGGGCGCCTGGCACCGGGACCTGGTCGCGCTGATCGCCGAAGGCGTCTCGCGCGGGGAGTTCCGGACGGTCGACCCGGACCGGTACGCCGCCCGGATGCGCGCCCTGCTCGACGGATTCAGCGTCCATGTCGCGGTCGGCATCCCCGGCACCGGGCGGGATCAAGTCCTCGCGCACGTAAGGGAGTTCGTCGCGGACACGCTGCTCCTGCGACCGTAACGCACGCAAGTACTCCTGATCGTTGCTCGCTCCAGCCTTGTTACGCCCCCGCCGCCTCGGGCACGGTTCGGGTGCATGGGACGAGAGCACTGGAAGAAGATCTGGGTCGGCTCGGCCGGCAACATGGTCGAGTGGTTCGACTGGTTCGTGTACGCGAGTTTCGCGACCTACTTCGCGGGGGCGTTCTTCCCCGAGGGCAATGACACGGCCAAGCTCATGAACACCGCCGGCATCTTCGCCGTCGGCTTCTTCATGCGCCCCGTCGGCGGCTGGCTGCTCGGCCGGGTCGGTGACCGCAAGGGCCGCAAGGCGGCGCTGACGCTCACCGTGACGCTGATGTCCGCGTCCGCCGTACTGATCGCCGTCGCCCCGACGTACTCCGTCGCCGGCTACGGCGGCGCCGCCGTCCTGCTGATCGCGCGGCTGCTCCAGGGCCTCTCGGTCGGCGGCGAGTACGCGGCCAGCGCCACCTACCTCACCGAGGCCTCCGCCCCGCAGCACCGCGGCTTCGCCTCCAGCTTCCAGTACGTGTCGATGACCGCCGGACAGATCCTCGGCCTCGGCCTGCAGATCGTGCTCCAGCGCACGATGTCGTCGGAGGCGCTGCACAGCTGGGGCTGGCGCATCCCGTTCATCATCGGCGCGCTCGGCGCGGCGGTCGTCTTCTACCTGCGGCGCAACATGCTGGAGACGGAGGTGTACGAGGAGACCGCCGACGACGGGGTGGGCAGCGGCGAGAAGGGCACGATGAAGGCGCTGTGGGCACACCGGCGCGAGGCCTTCCTCGTCATCGCCCTCACCATGGGCGGGACCGTGGCGTACTACACGTACACCACCTATCTGACGAAGTACCTCTCCAACTCCGCCGGGCTGCCCAAGCAGACCGCGACCCTGGTCTCCTTCTGCGCGCTGATCGTCTTCGCCTGCCTGCAGCCGCTCGCGGGCAGGCTCTCCGACCGGATCGGCCGCCGCCCGCTCCTGATCACCTTCGCGGTCGGCTCCACCTTCCTCACCGTGCCGATCATGACGATGCTCCGGCACGCCGGTTCCTTCTGGCCGGCGCTGGGCCTCTCGCTGCTCGCGCTGGTCGTCATCACCGGTTACACGTCGATCAACGCCTGCGTGAAGGCGGAGCTCTTCCCGACCGGCATCCGCGCGCTCGGCGTCGCCCTGCCGTACGCCATCGCCAACGCGATCTTCGGCGGCACGGCGGAGTACGTGGCGCTGTGGTTCAAGGATTCCGGGATCGAGTCCGGCTACTACTGGTACGTGGCGGGCTGCGCGGCCGTCTCCCTGATCGTCTACCTCTCGATGCGCGAGACCCGCGACATCGACCTGGGCAGGGTGGGCCGGCCGGCGGCGGAGAAGGAGCCCCGCGTCAAGGAGGGCGCGAGCCGGGTCTGACCCGGAAGACCGCGTCCGGGCCCGGCGGCCCCGGGTCCGGACGCCCGGGCCCCTCTCACGGCGAGCCGCTCTCCAGTCGCTGCTGGAGCTTCTTCAGGACGCCCGTCGCGCGCTCGGCGAGTCGGGCCTGGACGGTGCCGCCGTCGTCGTAGTCGAGGACGGAGAGCGTGGTCCTGCCCGAGCGGCCCGTGTACACGACGTACGGGTAGTCCGTCTGCGCCCCGTCGTTGTCGGCGACCTGCCGGCCGTCCTCGGCGACGATCTTGTCGAACCCCGCCACCGAGGGGGCCGTCGCCTGCCGCACCCCGGCGAACCGGACCTTGCCGCTGTGTTGCTCCGGGCAGCGCCGGGTGCCGCTCTCGACGTCGTTCACATAGGACTCCGCCGTCGCCACGTCCGTGAACACCCGCACCTCCGTGTAACTGCTCAGGCCGGTCGTCGGGTGCGTGACCGAGCGCCTGAGCGCGGCCAGGGTGCCGGCCCGGCCGCCCTGGTCGAACAGCTCGCAGGTGTTCCTCACGTCCAGCTCGGGCGCGGGGTCGATCTCGTACGGCTCCGCGCGCTTGTAGCCGGGCCCCCAGTCGGGAGCGTCCATGGCCACCGCGGCCGCGAGCGCGCGGGCCTCGGTGCGGGCGGCCTCGTCGTTCGCCGACACCGAGACGGCCGGGGACGCGCTCGCCGCTGTGCCCCCGTCGTCGTCACCGCCGCGCAGCAGCGCGACCAGCGCCACCGCCAGGCCCAGGGCGACGACCACGCCGGCCCCCGCGACCGCGAGCGTGCGGCGGCGCCGGCCGCCCGGCGGAGGAGGCTCAGACGCACCGGGCACGCCGCCGCCACCCGAATCCGACCCCGATCCGTACCCGGAGCCGGAGTCACGACCGGAGCCGTACCCGGAGCCGGAGCCGTACCCCGAGCCGGAGTCGCGCCCGGAGCCGCCGCCCGGCTCCGGGCCCGGCTCTTCGTCGGGCGGTGGCTCGAGCGGCCCGCGGGGTGGTCCCGTCGGCGGGCCGGAAGGGGGGCGAGTGCTCATGACAGGGACGCCTACCACCGGACCGCCGCCCGCATCCTGAGACCGCGGTCCCGTCACCCGTACAGATGTGGCAGACTTCCGGCGTGCTTGCTACCACGATGATTATCGGCAGCAGCGCGCCGGTCCGCAGTGACCGCTGAACCGCGACTCCACCCCCGCGGCAGCGGACACCGTGCCCCAGACCCGCGCGCAGACCTCTCGCACCCGCGAGAGGTTTTTTCGTTTTCCGGCCCCACCACCGCCGGAAACGGACGGCGCGTGAGAATGGGGGCAAGTGGATCCAGACCTTCCGGAGCCACGTCCGACAGGAGCCATCACAGCCATGACCACGGAGACCGACGAGAGCCCGCGCCCGCGCCTCGACGACAGCTTCCATGTCTTCGACACCACACTGCGCGACGGGGCGCAGCGTGAAGGCATCAACCTCACCGTCGCCGACAAGCTGACGATCGCGCGGCATCTCGACGAGTTCGGAGTGGGCTTCATCGAGGGCGGCTGGCCCGGTGCCAACCCGCGTGACACGGAGTTCTTCGCGCGCGCCCGGCAGGAGATCTCCTTCAAGAACGCGCAGCTCGTCGCGTTCGGCGCGACACGCAGGGCGGGCGGCAGCGCGGCCGGCGACCCGCAGGTCAAGGCGCTCCTCGACTCCGGCGCGCCGGTGATCACACTGGTGGCCAAGTCCCACGACCGGCACGTCGAACTCGCCCTGCGCACCACCCTGGACGAGAACCTGGAGATGGTCCGCGACACCGTCGCCCACCTGCGTTCCCAGGGCCGCCGGGTCTTCGTCGACTGCGAGCACTTCTTCGACGGTTACAAGGCCAACCCGCAGTACGCCAAGGACGTCGTCCGCGCCGCCGCCGAGGCCGGCGCCGACGTCGTGATCCTCTGCGACACCAACGGCGGCATGCTCCCCGCCCAGATCCAGGCTGTCGTCGCCACCGTCATCGCCGACACCGGCGCCCGGCTCGGCATCCACGCCCAGGACGACACCGGCTGCGCCGTCGCCAACACCCTGGCCGCCGTCGACGCGGGCGCCACCCACGTCCAGTGCACCGCCAACGGCTATGGCGAGCGGGTCGGCAACGCCAACCTCTTCCCGGTCGTCGCCGCGCTCGAGCTCAAGTACGGCAAGAAGGTGCTGCCCGAGGGCGCCCTCGCCGAGATGACCCGCATCTCGCACGCCATCGCAGAGGTCGTCAACCTGACGCCCTCCACCCACCAGCCGTACGTCGGCGTCTCCGCCTTCGCCCACAAGGCCGGACTGCACGCCTCCGCGATCAAGGTCGACCCCGACCTCTACCAGCACATCGACCCCGAACTGGTCGGCAACACCATGCGGATGCTCGTCTCCGACATGGCCGGGCGCGCCTCCATCGAGCTCAAGGGCAAGGAGCTCGGCGTCGACCTCGGCGGCGACCGCGCCCTGATCGCGCGGGTCGTCGAGCGGGTCAAGGAGCGCGAGCTCAAGGGCTACACCTACGAGGCCGCCGACGCCTCCTTCGAGCTGCTGCTGCGCGAGGAGGCCGAGGGCCGCCCGCGCCGCTACTTCCGTACGGAGTCCTGGCGCGCGATCGTCGAGGACCGGCCCGACGGCACCCATGCCAACGAGGCGACCGTGAAGCTCTGGGCCAAGGGCGAGCGGATCGTCGCGACCGCCGAGGGCAACGGCCCCGTCAACGCCCTGGACCGGGCGATGCGGGTGGGCCTGGAGCGGATCTACCCGCAGCTCGCCAAGTTCGAGCTGGTGGACTACAAGGTCCGCATCCTGGAAGGCCGCCACGGCACGGAGTCCACGACCCGCGTCCTGATCACCACCAGTGACGGCAACGCCGAGTGGTCGACGGTCGGGGTCGGCGAGAACGTGATCGCCGCATCCTGGCAGGCACTGGAGGACGCCTACACCTTCGGGCTGCTGCGGGTGGGCATCGACCCCGCCGAGTAGACCGAACAAGCGCTCTGCTCCGGTCAGGTGGTTTTACGGCATTTTCGGGTAGTTTCGAGATATGAGGACCCGGCCGCTCCACCTCCTGTCGGCTCTCGCGGGGCTGATACTGATGCTGCTCCTGGCCCTGGCCCCGTCCGCGGGCGCCAGGGCCGGGGTCCCGGACGTCGCCGCGGCCCTGAAACAGGGGCCGGTGTACGTCGATCCGGGCGCCGCCGACCAGCTGTCGAAGGCCGACGCGGACGCCCTCGCCCAGAAGATCAAGGACGCGGACAAGCCGCTCTTCGTCGCCGTCCTGCCCGCGACCGCCGAGTATCCGCCCGAGAACCTGCTGCGCAATCTGCGGACCCAGACCGGCGTGACCGGGCTCTACGCGGTCCGGCTCGGTGACGGCTTCGACGCCGCCGCCGACCGCTCGGTGATCTCCGCGACCGCCGTGGACAACCTGGTGACCTCGGTGCGTCAGCCGGGCGTCGACGCGAGGACCGAACTGAACAACTTCGTCGACCAGGCTCTGCCCACCCTGCGCGGCTCCGCCCCCGCCTCCTGGGGAACCGTGGGCGGTGACAGCGGTGTCCCGGTCGGCGGGCTGATCACGCTCGGCGCGGTCGCGGCCGCCGGCGGCGTCGGCGCGTACGCGGTCGTCCGCCGCAACCGGCTCCGCAAGGAGGCCGAGGAGCGCGAGGCCCTCGAGAAGCTGCGGGTCGTCGTCGACGAGGACATCACCGCCTTCGGCGAGGAGCTCGAACGCCTCGACTTCCACCCGGCCGAACCCGGCGCCGACGACGCCATGCGCGCCGACTACGAACGCGCGCTGGACTCCTATGACAAGGCCAAGTCCCTGATGGGCTCGGCGACCCACCCGCACGACGTCAAGCCGGTGACCCAGGCGCTGGAGGACGGCCGCTGGTCCCTCGCCGTGCTGGCCGCCCGCCGCCAGTCCCGGCCCCTGCCGGACCGCCGCCCGCCGTGCTTCTTCGACCCGCGCCACGGCCCCGCGACCACGGACCGCAGCTGGACCCCGGCGGGCGGCGCCACCCGCGAGGTCCCCGTCTGCGCCGCCGACGCCACCCGCCTCGACGAGGGCCGGGATCCGATGGCCCGCACGGTCGAAACGGTCGACGGCCGCCGCCCGTACTGGGAGGCGGGACCCGCATACGGCCCCTGGGCCGGCGGCTACTTCGGCGGCGGCATGCTCCCCGGGCTGCTCGTCGGCACCATGCTCGGCTCGATGCTCGCCACCCCGGCCTACGCCTCCGAGTACGGCGGCGGGCAGTTCGAGGGCGGCGACTTCTCCGGAGGCGAGTTCAGCTCCGGTGACTTCGGGTCGGGCGACTTCGGCGGCGGGGGCGGCGGATTCGGTGACTTCGGCGGAGGCGGCGGCGACTTCGGCGGCGGCGGATTCTAGACCTGAACCCGTCGTGCGCGCTCACACCAGCGGCTTCACCGACATCAGCAGGTGCCGGTACGTCTCCCCCTCCCCGTCCGTGAGCAGGGCCCGCTGCCCCGGCCCGAGGAGATGGAAGGCGACGGCGCCGGTGGAGAAGGAGCCGAGCGCGTCCAGGAGATACCCGGGGTTGAAGGCGACCGTCATCGACTCCGCCCCCGTCAGGGACGCCGCCAGCCGCTGGGAGGCGACGTCGTCCTCATAGCCCGCCTGGAGATGGACGGCGTCGCCGGTGAAGGCCAGCTGCACCGGGCTGTCGCCCTCCGCGACCACCGCGACCCGCTTCACGGCCTCGACCAGCGGTGCCCGCTCCGTCACGGCGACCGCGTGCTCGCCCAGGGCGAAGAGCTTGTCGTGACGGGGCAGCCGCCCGTCGAGGAGCCGGGTGGTGGTGCGCACCCCGTCGCTCTCGAAGCCGATCGAGCCACCGTCCAGCGCCAGACGGACCGGCCCGGCACCGGCGAGGGAGCGGGCGATCTCGGTCAGCCGGCGGGCCGGCACCACGACGTCGGTGCCCTCGGCCGCCTCTCCGCCGTCCTCCGCCTCCGGCTTCCACTCCAGCGTGCGGACCGCGTACCGGTAGCGGTCGGTCGCGGCCAGCGTCATCGTCGTGCCGTCCAGTGCCAGCCGTATCCCCGTCAGGACCGGGAGCGAGTCGTCCCGGCCGGCCGCCACCGCCACCTGCCCGACCGCCGCCGCGAACGCCGCAGCGTCCACCACACCCCGGAAGGCGGGCAGCTCCGGCTGCGCCGGATAGTCGTCCAGCGGCAGCAGGGAGAGCCCGAACCGGGCGTCACCCCCCGTCACCGAGAGACGCGCCCCCTCCACCGCGCACGCCACCGGACCGCCGGGCAGCACCTTGCAGATGTCGAGCAGCCGCCGCCCCAGGACGAGCGCTCCGCCCTCCCGCGCGGTCTCCGCCTCGACCTCGATGCGAGCCGAGGCTTCGTAGTCGAGGCCGGAGACGCGCAGCCGGCCGTCCCTCGCCTCCAGGAGCAGCCCGCCGAGCACCGGCACCGGCGACCTGGCGGGCAGCACGCGGGCCGCCCAGGCCACCGCGTCGGTCAACACACTGCTGTCGATACGGAATTCCATGGGCCCGACGCTAGCGGCCGCCACTGACAGCGCCCCGGGAAGAAGTCCGAGGCCCTGATCGTTCCCTCTCGGACGGGCCGGGTACGGTACGGCCGGCCGACGAGGGGGAGAGCGTGATGAGTGACGTCCACGGCACGGTGGCGCCCGGATTCGAATCGGTGCGCGAGGAGTTCGCGACCGTCGTCGCGAAGGAGGCGAGCGACGGCGGCGCCCAGCTCGCCGTCTGTCACCGCGGCCGGCAGGTCGTGGACCTCTGGGGCGGTGACGGAGTCGACGGCGACTCCCTCCTCGGGCTCTACTCCTCCTCCAAGGGGGCGATGGCGCTGATCGCCGCGCTCCTCGTGCAGGACGGCGTGCTCCAGCTCGACCGTGAAGTCGCCTTCTGGTGGCCGGAGTTCGCGGCCGAGGGCAAAGGGCGGATCACGCTGCGCCAGCTCCTCGCCCACCGCTCCGGAGTGATCGGTGCCGACGGCGGCTTCACGCTCGACGAACTCGCCGACGACCGGGTGATCGCCGCCCGGCTCGCGGGGCAGCGCCCCTTCTGGGAGCCGGACACCGGCCACGGCTACCACGCCCTCGTCATCGGCGCGCTGGTCGGAGAGGTGGTCCGCCGGGCGACCGGCCGCACGATCCAGGAGCACTTCGAGGAGCGGGTCCGCGCCCCGTACGGACTGGACTACTACCTGGGCCTGCCGGAGGAGCTGGAGCCCCGTTTCCGCCCCGCGCTGCCGATGCGGCCCACCGACGCCGAGCAGGCCCTGCTGGACGCCGCCCCCATCGCTCCCGACAGCAACCTGGCCATCGCCTTCGACTTCCACGCCGACCCGCCGCTCGACATCGTCGGCTACGCCAACTCCCGTACCGTAAGGGCCAAGGGACCGGTCTCGGGCGGCGGCATCGGCACCGCGCGCGGCCTGGCACGGATGTACGCGGCGATCGCCGGCGAGCTCGACGGCCGGGCCCCGCTCCTGGAGCCCGACGTCCTGGCCGAGGTGGCGCGGATCCACTCCTCGGGCACGGACCTGGTCACGGGAGCGGAGAACGCCTTCGGTCTCGGCTTCGTCCCCCTGGCCACTCGCCACCCCGCCCTCACCCCCACGGCCGTCGGCCACAGCGGCGCCCCCGGTTCCCAGTCCTTCGCGGACCCCGGGCTCGCCCTCTCCTACAGCTACGCCCGCCGCCGTTTCGCGTTCATGGGCGGGCCGGGCGCCGCCGAGAACGACCGTCTGATCCCGGCGGTGGTCGCGGCGGCCCGAGCCCTCTGACTCCGCCCGCCGGGCTCCGTGCAACGCCGAGCGCCCGCCCTTCCGCTGTCGCGGAGGGCGGGCGCGCTCGTTTTCGCGGATCCCCGGGGGGGCAGGGACGATCAGACGGCGTTCTTGATGGCGGAGATGTCGAAGTTCAGCTTCACCTTGTCGCTGACCATGACACCGCCGGTCTCCAGCGCCGCGTTCCACTTCAGGCCCCAGTCGGACCGCAGGATCTCGGCCGAGCCCTCGAAGCCGACGCGCTCGTTGCCGTAGACGTCGGTGGCCGCGCCGTTGAACTCCAGGTCGATGGAGAGCGGGCGGGTGACGTCCTTGATGGTGAGGTCGCCGGTGATCCGGTAGGTGTCCCCGCCGAGCTGCGCGGCCTCCGTGGAGCGGAAGGTCATCAGCGGGAACTGCTCGGCGTCGAAGAAGTCGCCGCTGCGCAGGTGGCCGTCGCGGTCCGCGATGCCGGTGTCGATGGAGGCGATCTTGACGTCGATCGACGCGGTGGAGGCACCCGGGTTCGCGCCGTCCAGGGTCAGCGTGCCCTCGTGCTCGGCGAACGTGCCGCGGACGTTGGTGACCATGGCGTGACGGACGGTGAAGCCGATGCTGCTGTGGGCCGGGTCGATGGTGTAGTCGCCGGTCAGCGCGGCCAGGGCCGGGTCGACGGGGAGGGTGGCGACGGCGGTGGCAGTGGTGCTCTCGTTCTTGCGGCCGAAGATGCCCATGACGTGCTCCTTGGGGGGCGAAGCGGAGGTTCACCGGGTTTATTGAACCTTCAACGAGACCGACGATAGCCCGATTCAGTTCAACATTCAACATCTCGCCGAGATGTTCACCTGTAAGGCCTCGCAGCCCTCTGGCGGACGCGCGTAGAACTACGGCACCATCTCCTTGCTCACCCAGCACGGTCTGCTCCACCTGCACCGCCGTCCCACCCGTCACGGTCATCAGCAGGAGGCAATCCCCGATGAAGCTCCGCTCGGTCCTCACCGCCCTCGCCCTGGTCCTCGGCGCCCTCTTCGCGCCCGGCGTCGGTGTCCTCACCGGCGCCACCGACGCCCACGCCGTCACCAAGATCAGCCACGCCACCGCGACCTCGATGTTCCGCAGCTCCGGGATCACCTGGTCCTCGTCCGGCGGCTGCTCCGACCGCAACAACCCGACCTGTACCTCCTTCGAGCAGCTCAACCTCGCCTCGGCGAAGGGCGCCCAGACCCTCAAGAGCGCCAGCGGCTGCGCCCTCAACATCACGGGCGGCACCGAGACCGGCCACGCCGGCGGCACGTACTCGCACTGGAACGGCTACAAGCTCGACTACAGCAAGTACACGTGCATCGGGAACTACATCAAGAACACCTTCACCTACATCGGCGTGCGCGGTGACGGCGCCCCGCAGTGGAAGTCCGGCTCCGGCAACATCTACGCCGACGAGGGCAATCACTGGGACGTGACGTACTACAACTGCGGCGGCTGCTGACCGGTCGTACCCGCACCAAGAAGCCCCCTTCGGCGGTCACTTGGACTAACCGAAGGGGGTTCTTGGACTGGAGGGGCCGCCGTCGCGCGATCTCGTTGACGGTGCCCCGCGGGCGGGGGCCCACTAGTGCGCATGTCCCTCCCCAGCTCACGCAGACTCCGTGCGGCCGGTGCGCTCGCGGCCGCCTCAGCCACCCTGTTCGCCCTCGCCGGACCGGCCCCCACCGCCTCTGGCGTGGCAGCTGCCCCCGTCGCCGAGGCCCCGGAAGCCTCCGTGCCCCAGGAGACCGGCGCCGTCATCGGCTCCGACCAGCTCTCCGTCGCCGTCGCCGAGGACTTCCCGCGCGTCCTGTCGTACACGGACCGGGCCGGCGGTGCCCGCCTCCTCGGCAGTACGGCCCCGGTCACGCAGGTGGTCCTCAACGGCACCGCGTACGCCGTCCAGGCCAAAGGCGCCCCCGTCCTGACCGCGGCCCGCGCCGCGTACACCCTGGCCTTCCCCGCTCTGCCCGGGGTCGAGATCGACGCGGCCCTGAGCGTCAGCGGCCGGGCCGTGACCTTCAAGGTCACCGCCGTCCGTGACACGGAGGCCTTCCGGGTCGGGACGCTCGACATACCCGGCCACGACCTCGTCTCCGTCGGATCCGCCGACAGCGGCGCCGAGACCGCCTTCACCCGGCTCGACCCCGACTCCACCCGGACCGCCGACGTCTTCGCCCGGATCACCGACGCCACCCCGGCCGAGAGCGCCCCGGTCGGCGCGAGCTACGCGATCGTCAACACCGGCTCCCTCGCCGCCGCCGTGGAGTCCAACTCCAGCTACGACAAGCCCTCCGGCGCCTCGGCGCGCGACGGCGCCCGCTTCTGGCACCAGGCCCGCAAGAGCGGCACCGAGACCCGGGTCGGCGTCTGGTCCGGGCAGTGGACCTACCGCGGGGCCGGCGCCCCCGCCCCCGAGAGCGGCGAGAACCTCCCCTGGGCCAAGGTCGTCGTCACCCCCGACACCAACGCCGACGGGAAGACCGACTGGCAGGACGGCGCCCTCGCCTTCCGTGCCATCGGGATCAAGGCCCCGGGCTCCGAGCAGACCCCCGGCCGGGTGATCGCCCACATCCCGTTCAACTTCGCCAGCAACGCCACCCACCCTTTCCTGCGCACCCTCGACGACGTCAAACGGATCTCGCTCGCCACCGACGGACTCGGCCAGTTCGCCCTGCTCAAGGGGTACGGCTCCGAGGGCCACGACTCCGCCCACCCCGACTACGGCGGCAACCACAACAAGCGCGCCGGCGGGCTCCAGGACCTCAACACCCTGCTCAGGGAGGGCAAGAAGTGGGGCGCCGGCTTCGGCGTCCACGTCAACGCCACCGAGTCGTACCCCGAAGCGAAGAACTTCAGCGAGACCCTCGTCGACAAGACCAGACCCGGGTGGAACTGGCTCAACCAGAGCTACTACATCGACCAGCGCCGGGACATCAACAGCGGCGACCTCGCCCGCCGCTTCAAACAGCTGCGCGACGAGACCGACCCGAACCTCTCGATGCTCTACATCGACGTCTACTACACGCACGGCTGGATCGCCGACAAGACGACGCAGGCCGTGCAGGCGCAGGGCTGGAACATCGCCACCGAGTGGTCCGAGAAGTTCGAGCGCGCCTCGCTCTGGTCCCACTGGGCCAACGACCTCGACTACGGCGGCGCCACCAACAAGGGCCTCAACTCCCAGATCATCCGCTTTATCCGCAACGGGGAGAAGGACATCTGGAACAACCATCCGGTCCTCGGCCAGACCGCCCTGGAGGATTTCGAGGGCTGGACCGGCGAGACCGACTGGAACCACTTCTACGCGAACATCTGGCAGAAGAACCTGCCCGCCAAGTATCTCCAGCAGCAGAGGATCACCCGCTGGAACGGCAACGACCTCACCTTCACCGGCGGGGTCCGCGGCACCGTCGAGAACGGCCGCCGCACCTTCTACGAGAACGGCCGCAAGGTTCTCGACGGGGAGAAGTACCTGCTCCCCTGGGACGGCGGGAAGAAGCTCTACCACTACAACAAGGCGGGCGGGAAGACCACGTGGGCGGTCGCGGGCACCGGCTCGTACTCCGTCCACAAGCTCACCGACAACGGCCGGGTGAAGACCGGGACCGTGCGGCCCGCCGGCGGCAGGATCACCCTCGACGCCGCCGCCGGCCAGCCCTACGTCCTCCACCCGGAACCGGCCCCCGCGCCGCGTGACCCGCGCTGGGGCGAGGGCACCCCGGTCAAGGACCCCGGCTTCAACGACGCCCGGCTCGCCGCCTGGACCAAGGCCGGAACCGTCGTCCGCGACACCGACGCGCAGGGCCGCAACAGCGCGAAGCTCACCGGCTCCGCCACCGCCTCCCTCACCCAGCAGATCACCGGCCTCACCCCCGGCACGCGGTACACCGCCTCCGCCCTGATCGAGGTCGAGCCGGGGAAGACCCGCCCGACCACCCTCTCCGTCGGCGGCAGGTCCGTCACCGTCGAACGCTCCACCCTGGAGGACCGGGTCGCCGCCTCCGACTGGAACGGCACGCGCTTCCAGCGCGCCAAGGTGAACTTCACCGCACCCGGCAGCGGCGCCGTCGCCTTGAAGATCCAGGCGACCGCGGGCAGCACCGCCGGCGTCCGGACCGACGACGTCCGGATCGTCGCCAACGCCCCCGCCACCCAGGCCGGCGCGGCGGTGTACGAGGACTTCGAGGCCGTGGACCAGGGCTGGGGTCCCTTCCTCAAGGGTGACTCCGGCGGTACGACCGACCCGCGCACCCACATCGCCCAACTGCACGCCCCCTACACCCAGGCGGGCTGGAACGGAAAGCTCGTCGACGACGTCATCGGCGGCGCCGAGTCGCTGAAGTCCCACGACGAGAACAGCGGCCTGGTCTACCGGACCGCCCCCTGGACCGTCCCCATGAAGGACGGGCACAGCTACCGCGTCACGTACGACTACCAGTCGAGCCACTCCGGCGCCTACGAGTGGATCACCGGCTACGACCGCAGGGGGGCGGGCGGCGGCTCCGTCGAGACCCGACGTACCCCGATCGGTCAGCAGCGCACCACCGGGCACTTCTCCGAGACGGTGACCGCCGGCTGCGGCGACACATGGACCGGGCTGCGCAAGCGCGGCGACGCCCCCGACGGCGCCGACTTCGTCCTCGACTCCTTCACCGTCACCGACCTGGGCCCGGCCGCCGAGAAGGCCGCCTGCGGCACCCTCTCCGTCACCGCCCCCGACACCCTGGAGCCCGGCCGCCCGAACGAGGTCACGGCGACGTTCACCAACGACGAGGCGAGCGCGGTCGGCGGCGTGCGCGCGGCCCTCACGCTCCCCGAGGGCTGGTCCGCGGAGCCGGCCGCCCCCATCGCCCTCGAGCCGGTCGCCGCGGGGGCCGAGGCTGCCGCCACCTGGAAGGTGACACCACCCGCGGACGCGGCCTACCGGGCGTACCCGCTGAGCTCCACGGTCACGTACGACATCGGGGGAGAGGCCCGGAGGCTGAGCGCCGCCACCTCCGTGCGGACACTGCCCCCGCCGCCCGTCACGGACAGCTGGGCGAGCGACCTCGACTGGGCGTCGGCTGCCAACGGCTGGGGACCGGTCGAGCGCGACCTCTCCAACGGCGAGACGGGCACCGGCGACGGCAGCCCCTTGAGGATCGGGGGAGTGACCTACGCGAAGGGCCTGGGCACCCACGCCCCGGCCAAGGTCCGCTACTACCTGGGCGGGAGGTGCACCTCCCTCACCGCCGAGGTCGGTGTGGACGACGTCCAGGCCACCCGCGGCACCGTCCGGTTCAGCGTCCTGGCCGACGGTACGGAGAAGGTGAGGTCGCCGGTCCTCAAGGCGACGGACGCGCCCTGGTCACTGACCGCCGACCTCAGCGGGGCCACCTACGTCGACCTGGTTGCCGGTGACGGCGACGACGGGAACGGCAACGACCACGCCGACTGGGGGAATGCCCGGTTCCACTGCGGAACCTGAGCAGGCCGGACAGGGCAAACGCTTGCGCACAACGCCGGCACAGCACCTGTGGTGCTCATCGATTGCGTCGGAAAGCGCGTGCTACACCGGGCGCCAACCGGTCTACGCCACTCCCCGGGAGGCCCCCGTGCCCGTCTGGACCCGACGTACGTTCCTCGTCACCGCCACAGCCGCCGTCGCAGCCACCGCCGCCGCAGCCGCCGTCGCAGCCACGTCCGTGGCCGCGGCCCTCGGACCGGCCCCCCAGGCACATGCCGTGAAGGGCGAGTTCGAGGCGCTGCGGCTGCGCTGGCTCGACATCCAGCTCGGCACCGGCTTCGACGCCGGTGCCGAGCCGTACGCCTCCCGGCTCGCCGAGACCGGAGCCCTCGCCCGCGGCTTCCGGGAGTCGATGGCCCCCGCCGCCACCTCCCTGTGGCCCGGACACTCCTTCGACCCGCCCGCCGGCCTCACCCAGAGCTACAGCCGGCTGTGGACGATGACCCAGGCCTACGCCCAGCCCGGCACCGGACTCACCGCTGACGCCGGCCTCCTCGCCGACATCCTGCGCGGCCTCGACCACCTCTCCGTGCGGATCTACCACCCCGGCACCACCCGCTACGGCAACTGGTGGGAGTGGCAGATCGGCAGCCCCCGCCTCCTCATGGACATCGTCGCCGCGCTCCACCCGCACCTCGGCGCCGAACGGGTCGCCGCCGCCTGCGCCGCCGTCGACCACTTCGTCCCCGACTCCATGCTCACGAACCACAGCGGCACCTCCACCGGTGCCAACCGTGTCGACCTCTGCCGCTCCGTCGCCCTGCGCGGCATCCTCGGCGCCGACCCCGCCAAGATCGCCCTCGCCCGCGACGCCCTCTCGCCGGTCTTCCCGTACGTGACCAAGGGCGACGGCCTCTACGCCGACGGCTCGTTCGTCCAGCACACGTGGGTCGCCTACTCGGGCACGTACGGACAGGTCATGCTCGACGGCCTCGGCCGCCTCTTCACCCTGCTCGCCGGCTCGACCTGGGCCGTGACCGACCCAGCCGGCAGATCGTCCTGGACAGCGTCGAGAAGGCCTACGCGCCCCTGATCTACGACGGATTGATGATGGACAGCGTCAACGGCCGTGCCGTCAGCCGCGGTTACCTCAAGAACGACGAGCGGCGGGTGATGCGTTCGGACCACCTCCACGGCCAAGGGGTCATCGCCGCCGTCGCGCTCCTGGCGGGCGGCGCGAGCGCGGCCGAACGCGAGCGGTGGCACGCGCGCGTGAAGGGGTGGATCGAGCGGGACACGGTCAGCCCGATCCCCTCCGCCCGCCAGTTCGGCGTGGCCGACCTCGCCCGGCTGCACGCCCTCGCGGCCGCGGCCCGAGCCGACCGGACACCGGCTGTTCGCCCCCATGGACCGGGCCGTCCACCGGACCGGCGCCTGGAGCGACATCAACACCACCAGCTCCACCGAGCGCCGCACCCGCACGTACCAGACGCTCTGGTTCGACCACGGCACGGACCCGGTCGGAGCCTCGTACGCCTACCTCCGCATGCCGGGCGCCTCCCGCCGTACCCTGGCCGCCCGCGCCGCCGACGAGGGCTGGCTGCACGTCCTCGACAACACCGCCGACCGGCAGGCCGTCGCCGTCCCGTCCCTGGGGCTCACGGCCGCCAACCGCTGGCGGGCCGGTACGGTGGGGGACCTGACGGTCACGGCCCCGGCGAGCGTGCTCGTGCGGCGCCGGCGTTCCGTCCTCGCCGTGGCCGGGCTCGCCGTCGCCGCGCACCGGACAGCCGCTGGAGCTCGTCTGGGACCGGCCGGTCCGCCGGGTGATCTCCCGCGACCCCTCGGTGGAGGTGCTGGCGACAGGCCGCTCGCTGCGGCTGCGGGTCAGCCCCGGAACGGCGGGGGCCACACACCGCTGCCAGGTGGCTATGTGAGAATCCCACAAAGGCGAGGGGTGTCCTGCTGTTGACTCGATACCCCCGAGTGGCGGTTCTGTCTTACTCCACCAGGAATCGACGCGGGAGACTGTACGGAGTCAACGGCGGGATTTGCTTGGTCGAGTTCGTAGGGTCGGTACATGACCGTTGTGGACCAGATCCCGAGCGAGCCGACTGACGCACGTGGCCGAGTGGCCGAGCTGCACGCCCTGCGCGAGGAGGCGCGGCGCGGCCCCAGCGAGCGGGCGACCGAAGCCCAGCACGCCAAGGGCAAGCTGACCGCTCGTGAGCGGATCGAGCTGCTGCTCGACCCCGGTTCCTTCAACGAGGTCGAGCAGTTGCGCCGGCACCGCGCCCAGGGCTTCGGCCTGGAGGCGAAGAAGCCGTACACCGACGGTGTCGTCACCGGCTGGGGCACGGTCGAGGGCCGCACGGTCTTCGTCTACGCGCACGACTTCCGGATCTTCGGCGGCGCGCTGGGCGAGGCCCACGCGACCAAGATCCACAAGATCATGGACATGGCCATCGCGGCGGGTGCTCCCCTGGTGTCCCTCAACGACGGCGCGGGCGCGCGGATCCAGGAGGGCGTCTCCGCCCTCGCCGGGTACGGCGGCATCTTCCAGCGCAACACCCGGGCCTCGGGCGTGATCCCGCAGATCTCCGTCATGCTCGGCCCCTGCGCCGGCGGCGCGGCCTACAGCCCTGCCCTCACCGACTTCGTCTTCATGGTCCGCGAGACCTCGCAGATGTTCATCACCGGCCCGGACGTCGTCAAGGCGGTCACCGGTGAGGAGATCAGCCAGAACGGCCTGGGCGGCGCGGACGTGCACGCCGAGACGTCGGGCGTCGCGCACTTCGCGTACGACGACGAGGAGACCTGCATCGCCGAGGTGCGCTACCTCCTGTCGATGCTGCCGCAGAACAACCGCGAGAACCCGCCGACCGTCGCCTCCGAGGACCCGGCGGACCGCCGCTCGGACGTCCTGCTCGACCTGGTGCCGGCCGACGGCAACCGTCCGTACGACATGCACAAGGTGATCGAGGAGCTCGTCGACGACGGCGACTACCTGGAGATCCACGAGCGCTGGGCCCGCAACATCATCTGCGCGCTGGCCCGCCTGGACGGTCAGGTCGTCGGCATCGTCGCCAACCAGCCGCAGTCCCTGGCCGGCGTCCTGGACATCGAGGCCTCGGAGAAGGCCGCCCGTTTCGTTCAGATGTGCGATGCTTTCAATATTCCGATCGTCACTCTTCTGGACGTCCCCGGCTTCCTGCCGGGAGTCGACCAGGAGCACGGTGGAATCATCCGGCACGGCGCGAAGCTGCTGTACGCGTACTGCAACGCGACCGTGCCCCGGATCTCACTGATCCTGCGCAAGGCGTACGGCGGCGCGTACATCGTCATGGACTCCCAGTCCATCGGCGCCGACCTGACGTACGCCTGGCCCACCAACGAAATCGCGGTGATGGGCGCCGAAGGTGCCGCCAACGTCATCTTCCGCAAGCAGATCGCCGAGGCGGAGGACTCCGAGGCCATGCGAGCCCGCATGGTCAAGGAGTACAAGGCCGAGCTGATGCACCCCTACTACGCGGCGGAGCGCGGCCTCGTCGACGACGTGATCGACCCCGCGCAGACGCGGGAGGTCCTCGTCCGGTCCCTCGCCATGCTCCGCACCAAGCACGCCGACCTGCCGTCCCGCAAGCACGGCAACCCGCCTCAGTAAGAGGAGCCCACCGAAGTGACCACGCCTGCCACAGACAACCTGCTCCGTGTCGAGAAGGGCCACGCCGACCCCGAGGAACTGGCCGCGATCACCGCGGTCCTCCTCGCCCGCGCGGCCGCCCAGCCCACCGAGAAGTCCCACCGCCCCCGCTCCACGGCCGCCTGGCGCCGCCTGGAACGCCAGTCGGGCTTCCGCCCCTCCCACTCCTGGCAGGGCTGACCCCGCACCCCCCGAAGGCCCCCGGCTCCTCCCGAGCCGGGGGCCTTCGGCGTCCTGGCCCCCGCCCCCGGCGGTACGCCAAAGGCCCCGCGCACCGGAACCGGTGAGCGGGGCCTTTTGGCAGTGCGGGAGGACGGCTAGCGGAGTCGTGCCATCAGGGCGTGCTCGACCAGGGTGATGAGCGCGCTCTTGGCGTCCGCGCGGTGGCGGGCGTCGGTGGTGATGATCGGGGTGTCGGGACCGATCTGCAGCGCCTCGCGGACCTCCTCGGGGTTGTACGGCTGGTGACCGTCGAACCCGTTGAGCGCGATGACGAAGGGCAGGCCGCTGTTCTCGAAGTAGTCGACCGCCGGGAAGCAGTCGGCGAGACGGCGGGTGTCCACGAGCACCACGGCGCCGATGGCGCCGCGGACCAGGTCGTCCCACATGAACCAGAAGCGGTCCTGACCGGGCGTACCGAAGAGGTACAGGATCAGGTCCTGGTCCAGGGTGATACGGCCGAAGTCCATCGCGACAGTCGTCGTCGTCTTGTCGCCGGTGTGCGTGAGGTCGTCGATGCCCGCGGACGCAGACGTCATGACGGCCTCGGTACGCAGCGGGTTGATCTCCGAGACGGCGCCGACGAACGTGGTCTTGCCCACGCCGAAGCCACCCGCCACCACGATCTTCGCGCTGGTGGTTGAACGGGCCGCGCCGCCGCTAGAGCTTGCGAAGTCCACTGAGCACCCTTTCGAGCAGTGTCACGTCTGGCTGACCGCCGGCGGCTTCGTCGCCGCCGGGCTGGTGGATGGCGACAAGTCCGGCCTCGGCCAGGTCGGCGACGAGAATCCGGGCAACGCCGAGGGGAATGGAGAGAAGTGCCGAGATCTCGGCCACCGACTTGATCTCGAAGCACAGTCGGCAGATCCGCTGGTGCTCGGGCAACTGCCCCTGCAGCCGGGACGGATCGGCCGTCGTACTGACCAGCGCCTCGATGGCGAGCTGGTAACGCGGCCGGGTACGGCCGCCGGTCATCGCGTACGGACGCACCAGCGGGTTGTGGTGCGCGCCGGAACTCCCGGAAGCACCCCCGGAACCGCCCGCGCCACGCGAAGCGCGCTGCGGCGCCGCCGCGGGTGCCGGCTGCGGTGCCTGGGGCTGCTGATAGGGCTGCTGTGCGCCCTGCCTGCTCGGCGCGGAGGGAAAGTTGAACCGGTTCTGCGCGGTGTCGCCGTGCGGCTGCTGTCCGTCAAAACCGTTGTAGGGGCGTCCGCCCGGTGGTGTTCCCACGTCTCCTCCTCCGACTGCCTCGCGGTCCATGTCCCTGTGGAACCGCGCCACCGCACCTTACGGTGCGGTGGCGTGTAACGCACTGTCTGTCTGTTAGTTGAGAAGACTTCCCTGAAGTTCCGCCCGCAGGTCGGGGGTCAGGACGCTTCCCGCCCGGTCGACGAGGAGTGCCATCTCGTAACCCACCAGGCCGATGTCGGCCTCCGGGTGCGCGAGCACGGCCAGCGAGGAGCCGTCCGAGATCGACATGATGAAGAGGAAGCCGCGCTCCATCTCCACGACGGTCTGGTTGACCGCACCGCCCTCGAAGATCCGGGACGCTCCCGCGGTCAGCGAGGTCAGTCCGGAGGCGACGGCCGCCAGCTGGTCGGCTCGGTCCCGGGGGAAACCCTCGGACATCGCCAGCAGGAGTCCGTCGGCGGAGACCACCACCGTGTGGGACACCCCGGGGGTGTTGTCCACGAAGTTGGTGATCAACCAGTTCAGATTCTGCGCCGCCTGGCTCATGCTCACACTAACGCTCCTGGTTGTAGGTACTGCCCGGGCCGAGGCCCGATCCGTTCGTGTCCGTTCCCGCGGTACGTCCCTGCTGGACACCGCGGCGCAGGTTGCTCAACCTGCCCCGCACGTCCTCGGGCGCGCGGGAGACCTGGGGGCCGCCCTGCGGGGTCTGCTCCGCCGTTCCCTCGACCAGATTGGCCTTCGGGACCCGCCGCGGAAGACCGGAGGGGGTGACCCCGCCCGCCTTCGGCTCGCGGAGCTTCTCGGCCCGCTGCCAGCGCTCGTCGTTCGTCGAGCGCCAGTCCTCGGAACCGTCGGCTTCGTTCTGCACCGGCACCGGCTGCTGCACGGGCTGCTGCACCGACTGCGGCGCGGCCTGCTGTGCGGACCGCGGGGCCTGCGAGGAGGAGCCGCCACGGCGCGGCAGACCGGCGTCCGTCAGTGCGTGGCCGGCGTCCGGGGTGGGGCTCGGCGTGGGACCCGGACGGTCGAAGCCTACGCGCTCCGGAGCCGCTTCGGGAGCCGCCTGAGCAGATTCCGCTTCGGCTCCGTACTGCTGCTCGAAACCGCCCTGGTATGCGCCCTGGTCAGCCCACTCGCCCTGCTGTCCCTGGTGCTCGTACGCGTTGTCGTACTGCGCCTGGCCGTTGTCCTGGCCCTGGTAGCCAGCTTCCGCATAGCCCGGCTCGGAGTAGCCGCCGACGGGCTGGCCGTAGGCGTCGTAGCCCTGCTGCGGGTACGCGTAACCGTCGTGCTGCGGAGCCTGCCCGCCGAAGTCGGGCGCGTACTCCTGTGCGTACTCCTGCTGCTGCTCCTGCGGTACGTACTGCTGCTGCGAGGGGTCGACTTCGTCCCGGAAGAGCGGACGTTCCTCGCCCTGTGCCTGGGCCTCCAGGGCGGCACGGCGCTCCTCCCGCATCAGCGAGCGGTTCACCGGGTCGAGCTGGCGGTCCTCGCCGGGCTGCTCGTAGCGGGAGTCGTCGAAGCCGAGCTCCGCCGCCGTGCGCATCGGCTGCTGCACGGGCTCGAAGGAGTGCCCCTGCTGCTGCGGAATGATCTGCGAGACGGTGAAGTCGTCCTCGGGCAGCGATTCGCCGCCACCACCGTGGGTGATCGCGTCCGGGAGCATGACCAGCGAGGTCGTGCCCGCCTGCTCGCCCGAGGGGCGCAGCTGGACCCGGATGCCGTGGCGGTCGGCGAGCCGGCCGACCACGAACAGGCCCATGCGCTGCGAGACGGCGGCGTCCACCGTCGGCGGGTTGGCGAGCTTGTGGTTGATGTCCGCGAAGTCCTCGGCGGTCAGGCCGATGCCCTTGTCGTGGATCTCGACCATCACGCGGCCGTCGGGCAGCCGGGTCGCGGTGACGCGGACCTTGGTCTGCGGGGAGGAGAACGTGGTGGCGTTCTCGAGGAGCTCGGCGAGCAGGTGCACGAGGTCGGTCACGGCCTGGCCGTGGATCTCGGCCTCCGGGACACCGGCCAGCTCGATGCGCTCGTACTGCTCCACCTCGGAGGAGGCGGCGCGCATCACGTCCACGAGCGGGACCGGCTGGTCCCAGCGGCGGCCCGGCTCCTCGCCGGCGAGGACGAGGAGGTTCTCGCCGTTGCGGCGCATGCGGGTGGCCAGGTGGTCCAGCTTGAAGAGGTTCTCCAGCTGGTCCGGGTCGGCCTCGTTGTTCTCCAGGTCCGTGATGAGGGTCAGCTGGCCCTCGATCAGCGACTGGTTGCGGCGCGAGAGGTTGGTGAAGATCGCGTTGACGTTGCCCCGGAGCATGGCCTGCTCGGCGGCGAGCCGGACGGCCTCGCGGTGCACCTGGTCGAAGGCGCGGGCGACCTCGCCGATCTCGTCCTGGGAGTCGATCGGGATGGGCTGCACGCGGGTGTCGACCCGGCCGGGCTCGGTGCGGGAGAGCTGGTCGACCAGCATCGGCAGACGCTGCTCGGCGACGGCGAAGGCGGCGGTACGCAGCTCACGCATCGAGCGGCTCATCTGCCGGGCCATCATCCCGGCCAGGATGAACGCCGTCAGCAGCGCGATCACGACGATGCCACCGTTGAGGAAGGCGTCCGTCTTGGCGTCGTCGGAGATCGAGGCGGCCTCGTTCACGGCCTTGTCGACGAGCTCCTTCTCGACCTCGGTGTAGCCGTCGAACTTGCCGGTGGCCACGGCCATCCACGTCTCGGCGGTGATGCCCTTCTGCTTGAGGGCGGCGAGCCCGTCGGCGTCCTCGGCCGAGCCGATCTCCTTGGCCATGCCGGTGAAGACGGAGCCGTCGGGGCCCTTGGGCAGCTCGATGCCGGCCGCCTGCATCCTCCTGGCGCCCTCGGCGGCCTTCTCCGTCATGACCTGCTTCAGCCGGTCGACGTCCTCCTGGGTGCCACCGGAGTTGAACTCGCCGAGGGCGATCTGCTCCAGGTAGTTGTACGAGTTGAAGGCCACCGACTGCTGGGCGAAGACCGCGTCCTTCTGGCTGGGCCGGACCAGCAGCTGGGTGCCGATCGAGCGCTGCAGCGACGCGGCCGCCTTGGCGAGCTGAATCGCGTAGACCGTACGGCCGTAGGCGGTGATGTTGCCCGTGCCGAGTCCGAGCTCGTTGGAGAACTCCATCAGGTAGTGCTGGACGCCGACGTACCCGAGCTGGGTGTTCACCGGGTCCAGGGCCTGGGTGTACGCGGCCTGGCGCAGCTTCTGGAGCTTGGGCTCCTCGTCCTGGAACAGCCGCAGGCGGCGCTCCAGGCCCTCGCCCTCCGGCATGTCCTTGACGGCCTCGTCGAACTTGGCGGCGGCGGCGTCGGTGGCGGCGTACGCCCGCGTCACCTCGTCGCTCTTGCGGTCCGCGGCGGACCGTGCCGTCAGCAGGGGGACCGCGGTGAGGTCACGCTCGTTGAGCAGCGCCTGGCTGTACTCCGAGGCGGCGCGGATGATCAGCGCCGTCTTCTCGGCGTTCTGCGCCTCCTGCCAGGTGTCGATCGACCCCTTCACCTGGAAGCCGCCCATGACGAGGCCGACCAGCACGGGTATGAGGAGGATCGCGTTCAGCCGCGTGGGCACCCGCCAGTTGCGCGGGGACATCTTGCTCTGACTGCCCTTGCCGCTGCCGGTCTGGGGCGCGGGCGCCTCGACGGGCGATGCCACGGTACGTGCCGGCGGCGTGAAGTTGCCTCGCGCCTGCTGCTCCGCGGAGCCTTCCTTGCTTCGCCTCACTCGACCAACAACCTCTCGGCGTCGGCACCTACGTTGTGCCGGTGTTTCGTTCAGGGCCGTACTACTCGGGAGTTCATGAATTGCAGCACGTGAAGGGGGTCCCATCCAAACAGCGGTAAGCGCTCGCTTTCAGTGGTCCAGGCCGGAGATAAATCGGGCATAAAGAACGAGCCCCGTCAAAAGGCGGGGCTCATGTGAGCACAGTGGTACCGGTTGGATGCGTCGGGTGTCCGTCACGGCGCAATTCTCATTCGAAACGTTATGAACACGGGGGCGGACCGTGTCGCACGACACAGACCGCCCCCGCGGGGGCGTACGACAACTTCCGTAGGTCTCCGCCTACTTGAGTCGTGCCATCAGCGCATGCTCGACCAGGGTGATGAGCGCGCTCTTGGCGTCCGCGCGGTGGCGGGCGTCGGTGGTGATGATCGGGGTGCCCGGACCGATCTGCAGCGCCTCGCGCACCTCGTCCGGCGTGTACGGCTGATGACCTTCGAAGCCGTTC
>NZ_BMTO01000016.1:62418-179411 GCF_014649715.1 Streptomyces lateritius | reverse complement strand
CGGACCAGGTCGTCCCACATGAACCAGAAGCGGTCCTGACCGGGCGTACCGAAGAGGTACAGGATCAGGTCCTGGTCCAGGGTGATACGGCCGAAGTCCATCGCCACCGTCGTGGTGGTCTTGTCCCCGGTGTGCGTCAGATCGTCGATACCGGCCGAGGCCGAGGTCATCACGGCCTCGGTACGCAGCGGGTCGATCTCCGAGACGGCGCCGACGAACGTGGTCTTGCCCACGCCGAAGCCACCCGCCACCACGATCTTCGCGCTGGTGGTTGAACGGGCCGCGCCGCCGCTAGAGCTTGCGAAGTCCACTGAGCACCCTTTCGAGCAGTGTCACGTCCGGCGTGCCGCCGGCCTCTCCGTTGCCCGGCTGGTGGATCGCCACCATGCCCGCCTCCGCCAGGTCGGCGACCAGGATGCGGGCGACACCGAGCGGCATCGACAGCAGGGCCGACACCTCCGCCACCGACTTGACCTCACGGCACAGGTGGCAGATCCGCTGGTGCTCGGGAAGCAGACTGGCGAGGTGCGCCGGGTCGGCCGTGGTGCTCACCAGCGCCTCGATGGCGAGCTGGTACCGCGGCCTGGTCCGGCCGCCGGTCATCGCGTAGGGACGTACCAGCGGCTGGTCGCCCTCATATCCGTACGACTCGTCGAGTGAGGCGCCGTACGGATCGTGAGAGGCGGGGGGCGGGGTCATGAATCCTCCGGGCGTGACGGCGAAAGGTCATCTGCCGTCTGATGGGGCCGGTGGGGGGCCGGATGGGGCGGCCGAACGGTTGTGATGCCAGGGTGGCACGGAGGGGCGTACCACCCTGTCGGTGCGGGTCTAGTGCAGCAGGCTTCCCTGGAGCTCGGCACGGAGGTCCGGGGTGAGGACACTGCCGGCCCGGTCGACCAGCAGCGTCATCTCGTAGCCCACGAGGCCGATGTCGCACTCCGGGTGCGCGAGCACGGCCAGCGAGGAACCGTCGGAGACGGACATCAGGAAGAGGAAGCCGCGCTCCATCTCCACGACGGTCTGTGCGACGGGTCCTCCCTCGAAGATCCGGGACGCTCCCGCGGTCAGCGAGGTCAGTCCGGATGCGACCGCCGCCAGCTGGTCGGCGCGGTCCCGGGGGAATCCTTCCGACATGGCCAGCAGCAGGCCGTCGGCGGAGACCACCACCGTGTGGGACACCCCGGGGGTGTTGTCCACGAAGTTGGTGATCAACCAGTTCAGATTCTGCGCCGCCTGGCTCATCGCGCTCAACTAACGCTCCTGCTGGTGGGTCGGGCCGAGGTGGTGGTTACCCGTGGTCGAGTTGCCCGCCTGGCGGCCCTGTTGGATACCGCGGCGCAGATTGGTGAGCCGGCCGCGGACGTCGTCGGGTGCACGCGAGACCTGGGGGCCGGCCGTGTGGGCCTGCTCCTGCGCGGTCCCGGGTACGAGGTTGGCGCGCGGCACCCGCCGCGGCAGCCCCGAGGTGGTGACGCCGCCGGCCGCGGGCTTGCGGACCCGCTCGGCCTGGCGCACCAGCTCGTCGTTGGGGGAGGTCCGCCAGGAGGCGGGCCCGGCCTGCTGCTGACCGGCGTCGCCGCCCGCCTGCCCCGCGGGGCGCCGCGGAGCGGCGGGACCGGGCGGCAGCGGAAGGGCGGGGGTCTGCATCGTCTGCTCGACGTCCGCGACCCGGCCGTTGTCCTGGCGCCCCTGGTTCTGGTCCTGCGGCTGGCCCTGGGCCTGCGCCTGACCGTGGAACCAGTTGGTCTCCAGCGTGTCGTACAGCGGGGTGCGGCCGTCACCGGAACCGCTCGCCGGAGGCAGGGCCTCGGGCTGACGGGGCTGCTGGGGCCGGGACTGCGCCGGCGGCTGCTGCGGGAGGCCGCCGGCCGGCCGGGGCGCACCGTAGTCCCCGCCGCCGCGCGGGCTCGGCGCCTGGCCCTGCTGAGGGGCCTGCTGCTGGTAGCCCTGGGGCGCCTGCTGGGGCTGACCGAAGTCGGGGCGGGCGAACTGGGCGGTGGACGCCGGGTCCTGCGGCGTCGGCTGGTAACCCTGCGGCGCCTGCTGGGCCTGGCGGCCCTGCTCCGGACGGCCGAAGTCCGGCCGGGGGAACTGACCCGTGGAACCGGGGCCCTGAGGAGCCGTCGGCCGGGCGTACTGGCCCGTCGTCTCCGGCTCCTCGTGACCGCGCGGGGCATCCAGCGGCGTCATCTCCTGCTGCGGGCGGCGGACCGGCTGCGCCTGCTCGTTGCCCCAGCTCGCCGCCTGCGGACGCTGCTGCTGCGGGTT
The DNA here is from genome assembly GCF_014649715.1 of Streptomyces lateritius. Classification (GTDB taxonomy): domain Bacteria; phylum Actinomycetota; class Actinomycetes; order Streptomycetales; family Streptomycetaceae; genus Streptomyces; species Streptomyces lateritius. The sequence continues at coordinate 177,143 of NZ_BMTO01000016.1, read as the reverse complement.
GCCGCCGGGCAGCTCGGCGCGGGGGACGCCGTTCTGGCCGGGGCGGCCGCCCTGCGGGGCCTGACCCTGCGCGCCCAGGTTCTGGTTGCGCTGGTTCTGGCCGCCCTGGTTGCCCTGTCCGCCCCAGACGTCCGTACGGGACGGGATGGCGCTCTGCGCGCCGCCGAACCCGCCGGCACCGAGACCTGGACGCTGCGGCTCCTGGGAGACCTGCGGCATCTGCGCGGTCTGGTCGCCCTGCGGGGACTGCTGCGGAGACGGCTGACCCTGCGGGGACTGCTGCTGGGCGTGCTGCGGCTGCGGTGCCTGGCCGCCCCGGTGCTGGCCCTGACCCTGCGGTGCGCCCTGCGGACCGTTCGGGCGGGAGGCGCCGTTGCCGGGGAGCGCGGCCCGCGGGCCGTTGCCCGCGCCGACCTGCCCACGGGGGGCACTCGCACCGGCACCGATCCGGCCGGCCGTCGCCGACGGCGCACCGCCCAGACCCGGACGGCCGCCGCCGGCGGCGCCGGGGCCACCGGCCGCGCCGGGACCGCCCGGCAGACGGCCCGCGTTGGCGGACGGACCCTGCGGCATCGCACCCTGACCGCCGGCACCCTGCTTGGGCACGGGCTTCTTGCCGCCCTGGGCGACGTCGACGGGGAGCATGACGAGCGCGGTGGTGCCGCCGGAGTCCGAGGGACGCAGCTGGATCCGGATGCCGTGCCGCAGGGAGAGGCGGCCGACCACGAACAGACCCATGCGGCGGGAGACGGAGACGTCCACGGTGGGCGGCGAGGCGAGCCGCTCGTTGATCGCGGCGAGGTCCTCGGGGGAGAGACCGATGCCGGTGTCGTGGATCTCGACGAGGACGCGGCCGTCGGGCAGCGCGTGACCGGTGACCCGGACCTTCGTCTGCGGCGAGGAGAACGAGGTGGCGTTCTCGAGCAGCTCGGCGAGGAGGTGCACGAGGTCGTTGACGACCCGGCCGGCGACCTCCGTCGCCGGGACGGCGGCCAGTTCGATGCGCTCGTACTGCTCCACCTCGGAGGCGGCGGCACGGAGCACGTCGACCAGCGGCACCGGACGCGTCCAGCGACGGCCCGGCTCCTCACCGGCGAGGACGAGGAGGTTCTCACCGTTACGCCGCATGCGGGTGGCGAGGTGGTCGAGCTTGAAGAGCGAGGAGAGCTGGTCCGGGTCGGCCTCGCGCGACTCCAGCTCGGAGATGAGCGAGAGCTGACGCTGGATGAGACCCTGCGAGCGGCGCGAGAGGTTGGTGAACATCGCGTTGACGTTGCCCCGCAGCAGGGCCTGCTCGGCGGCGAGACGGACCGCCTCGCGGTGCACGTCGTCGAAGGCCGCGGCCACCTTGCCGATCTCGTCCCGGGAGTGCACACCGACGGACTCGACGGAGGTGTCGACGTCCTGCGGGTCTGCCTCGGAGAGCTGCTTGACCAGCTCGGGCAGGCGTTCCTGGGCGACCTTGGTCGCGGTGTCCTGCAGCCGGCGCAGCGACCGGATCATGGACCGGGCCACGACGAAGGCGCCGATGAGGGAGACACCGAGGACGAGCAGGATCAGCGCACCGTTGATGATGGCGTCTCGCTGCGACTCGGCCCGCAGCTCACGGGCCTTGGTGTCCATCTTGCCGAGCAGGTCGGCCTCGATGCGGTTCATGGCCTGGATCTTGGTGCCGTACTCGTCCGTGAAGTTGAGGTGACCGCGCGGGGCGCGGCCCTCCATGCCGGAGTCGTTGCTCAGCACCCGGTCCGCGTACTTGTCGGCCGCGTCGATGGACGGGTTGCCGGTGGTCAGCGAGGCGGTCAGCTGGTCGGCGTCGCCGCCGGCGGACTCGAAGATGGTCTGGAAGGCCTTGAGCTCGACCTTCTCGCCCTGCTGGGCGGCGTAGCCGTAGAGACGGTCGCCCTGCTGCAGCTTGCCTTGCCGGCTGTCGTTCGACGGCAGCGCCGCGGCGATGATCGCCTGCTGGACGGAGGCGTACTCCTTGGCGGAGGAGAACGCGGCGAGCGCCCGGGTCCGCTTGATCATCTCGGGGTTGCTGGTCGCCTGCGCCATGTCCTGGGACAGGCTGAGCAGCGAGCGGATCAGACGGCTGTACGCCTCGACCGTCACCGAGTTGGAGACGCCCTTCTTGTACGCCTCCTGGCGGATGCCGCCGATCTGGACGACCTGGGACGCGATCTGGCTGACGTTCTGCCGGATGCTCTGCAGCGCCTCGTCGCCCTCGGTGGCGGGGATGTCCGCGGTGGCGTCCATGAACGCCTTCTGGGCCCGGTCCGTCGCCTTGCGGGGGTTGGAGACCTGGTAGTCGCTGGCCGGCTTGCCGTTGGCCAGGGGGCCGGCGGAGAGGTCACGCTCGACCTGGAGGGCCTTGGCGAGGTCCGTCGCCTCTTCGGTCAGCTTGGTCAGCAGCTGCATGTGGTCCAGCTGCTCCATGTCCTGGAGCGACTCGCTGATACGGATGCCGCCGAGGCTGGTGGCGGCGACCACGGGCAGGGTCAGCAGGGCGACCAGACGCGTCGAGATACGCCAGTTGCGCAGGGCTATTCGAGAGCCGACCTCGTTCTCGGCCTTGGGCTTCTTGGCGGCCTTGGGCTCGGCGGAAGCGGAGGTGGCACCGCCACGCGCGGCGCTGTCACCGCCGTCGCCGTGCGGGCCCTGGCCCGTGTTCCGGGCGTGCTGGGCCGAGGCACCGCGGTCGGTCCCGGCCGCGTGCTCCTGCTCCGCCGCGGCTTCCCCTCGGCCCTGGCGGCCCTGGGGAGACCCCATGTCCCTCTTGAATCGTCCCTGCACTAGCGTCGCAACCTCTGGACCAGGCGTCCTTCCGCGTGAGCGGAGTGGACGGTGTCGGCGTCGTGGGACGCGAGTGCGCCCCATGGTGGTCGTCGATGACCGGCGCAGTTCCCCCTTCCCCGCCGCTCACCCGGCGCTGCGTTGCGCCCCCTGCGCGCCGGCTTGAAACCCGCGGCGGTGCGTGGAATTCCAGCACAGTGCCGGATCTCCAACAAGGGCCGTGCCCGGGGCGTCGACTCCTATAACAACCCGTGAACATCGTGTCACCCGACGTAGAACATGATCATGGATGAATCGGACTTATTAATCCCAAAGAGTCACGTGGGCCGAGTGTCCCAGTCGCGATGATCAGGAGCGGAATGGAGCATTCAGTGGTGCAATGTCCGTTTCGGTGACCCTCGATCGCCGTCCGTAATGTCAGGATTGTCGGGCTGGTGGTGAGCAAACTCACACCTAGATCGTTGTCTACTCCATGCATTCGAAGGGAATTGCACGTTTAGCCTGACGCTTTACAAGAGACCCCGCTCTGCAAAGGCCTGACACCCGTGATGAAGACGACGATGCTGCTCCGCTCCACGGCCAACCCCCGCCGCACCACGCTCGCCCACCTCGAGGACGCCGAGCAGCTCGGCCGCGGCGCGCAGCCGGAGCACGGGCTGGACCTCCCCACGCAGACGGCCAACCCCCGCCGCACGGTCCTCATGACCGCCCCCGAGGCCCCGCAGCCCGCACAGTAATACGGCGGGAGCCGCTTTTCAGGCTCGGTTCGCCTCCCCTCACCGCGTTAGCCTGGGGCGTCAGACTCCAGCCAGTACCAAGTGAGGGGCGACAGCACTCGTGCGCATCGCCAGATTCTCCATCGACGGCAATGTCGCCTTCGGCGCCGTCGAGGGCGAGGGAACCGTCGAGTCCGGCGGCCTGGTCCTCGACATCATCAAGGGCATCCCGTACACCGACTTCGAGCTGAGCGGCACCAAGGTCCCGCTCAGCAAGGTACGGCTCCTGCCGCCCGTGCTCCCCAACAAGGTCGTGGCCATCGGCCGCAACTACGCGGAGCACGCCGCCGAACTCGGCAACGAGGTCCCCGAGGTGCCCGTCGCCTTCTTCAAGCCGACCACCTCCGTGATCGGCTCCGGCGACGCCATCGAGTACCCCTCCTTCTCCAACGAGCTGCACCACGAGGCCGAACTGGCCGTGGTCATCGGCCGCATGTGCCGTGAGGTCCCGCGCGAGCGCGTCAAGGACGTCGTCTTCGGCTACACCTGCGCCAATGACGTCACCGCCCGCGACGCCCAGCAGCGCGAGAAGCAGTGGGCCCGTGCCAAGGGCTTCGACACCAGCTGCCCGCTGGGTCCCTGGGTGGAGACGGAGCTCGACCCGAGCGACCTCACCATCCAGGCCACCGTCAACGGCGAACAGCGTCAGCTCGGCCGTACGAGCGACATGATCCGCTCGATCGAGGACCTGGTCGTCCACATCACCGAGGCCATGACGCTGCTCCCGGGCGACGTCATCCTCACCGGCACCCCCGCCGGGGTCGGACCGCTCAACGTCGGCGACGAGGTCGCCGTCACCATCGAAGGCATCGGCACTCTCACCAACAAGGTGATCAAGCGTGGCTAACGCGAACGTCCGCGTACGTTTCTGTCCCTCCCCGACCGGCAACCCCCACGTGGGCCTGGTCCGCACCGCTCTGTTCAACTGGGCCTTCGCCCGGCACCACGGCGGTACGTTCGTCTTCCGCATCGAGGACACCGACGCGGCGCGCGACTCCGAGGAGTCGTACCAGCAGCTGCTCGACTCGCTGCGCTGGCTCGGGTTCACCTGGGACGAGGGTCCCGACGAGGTCGGCGGCCCGCACGCCCCGTACCGCCAGTCCCAGCGGATGGACATCTACAAGGACGTCGCCGAGAAGCTGCTCGCGGGCGGCTACGCCTACCACTGCTTCTGCACCGCCGTGGAGCTCGAGGCCCGCCGCGACGCCGCCCGCCTGGCCGGCAAGCCCTCCGGTTACGACGGCACCTGCCGCAACCTGAGCGCCGAGCGCATCGAGCGCTACCGCGCCGAGGGCCGCGAGTCGATCGTCCGCTTCAAGATGCCCGACGAGCCGATCACCTTCACCGACCTGGTCCGCGGCGAGCTCACCTTCACCCCGGACAACGTCCCGGACTACGGCATCGTGCGCGCCAACGGCGCCCCGCTGTACACCCTGGTCAACCCGGTCGACGACGCGCTCATGGAGATCACCCACGTCCTGCGCGGCGAGGACCTGCTCTCCTCCACCCCGCGCCAGATCGCGCTCTACAAGGCGCTGATCGAGCTGGGCATCGCCAAGGAGATCCCCGCCTTCGGCCACCTGCCGTACGTGATGGGCGAGGGCAACAAGAAGCTCTCCAAGCGCGACCCGCAGGCCTCGCTCAACCTCTACCGCGAGCGCGGCTTCCTCCCCGAGGGCCTGCTCAACTACCTGTCGCTGCTCGGCTGGTCCTTCTCGGCCGACCAGGACCTCTTCACCATCGAGCAGATGGTCGAGAAGTTCGACATCGCCGACGTCAACGCCAACCCGGCCCGCTTCGACCTCAAGAAGGCCGAGGCGATCAACGCCGACCACATCCGCATGCTGGACGTGAAGGCGTTCGCCGAGGCATGCGAGCCCTGGCTGCGCGCCCCGCACGCCAACTGGGCGCCGGAGGACTTCGACCGCGCGGCCTGGGAGGCCATCGCCCCGCACGCCCAGACGCGCGTCACGGTCCTCTCCGACATCACGCAGAACGTGGACTTCCTGTTCCTGCCCGAGCCGGTCTTCGACCAGCCCTCGTGGGACAAGGCCATGAAGGGCGAGCCTGCCGCGCTGCTCACCACCGCCCGCGCGAAGCTCGAGGCCGCGGACTGGAGCGATCCCGAGTCCCTCAAGAGCGCGGTCCTGGCCGCCGGCGAGGAGCACGGCCTGAAGCTCGGCAAGGCCCAGGCCCCGGTCCGCGTCGCGGTCACCGGACGTACGGTCGGCCTGCCGCTCTTCGAGTCCCTGGAGATCCTCGGCAAGGAGAGGACTTTGGCCCGGATCGACGCCGCGCTGGCGAAGCTGGCGGCGTAATCTCGGCCGTATGCCGATCCGCGCCGTCCTGTGGGACATCGACGACACGATCTTCGACTACGCCCGCGCCGACGTGACCGGCATGCGCGAGCACCTCACGGCCGAGGGCCTGGTGGACGGATTCGACTCCGTCGACCAGGCCCTTCGTCGTTGGCAGGAGCTCACCGTCGTCCACTGGCGGCGCTTCGAGGCCGGCGGGGTGGACTTCCTGGAGCAGCGGCGCGAGCGGGTACGCGACTTCCTGGACGCGCCCGCGCTCACCGCCGCCGAGGCCGACGGCTGGTTCGAGCGGTACCTCACGCACTACGAGGCCGCCTGGGAGCTCTTCCCCGACGCCGTCCCCGTTCTCGACGCGCTGGCGGCCGGCTACCGCCACGCCGTCCTGTCGAACTCCAGCATCCACAACCAGGACCGCAAGCTGCGGATGCTCGGTGTGCGGGACCGGTTCGAGGCCGTCGTCTGCGCCGCCGAGCTCGGGTTCGCCAAGCCGGCCGCCGAGGCCTTCCACGCCGCCTGCGCGGCGCTGGGGCTCCGGCCCGGGGAGGTGGCCTACGTCGGCGATCAACCGGACATCGACGCCCGTGGGGCGGTCCTGGCCGGGCTCACGGGTATCTGGCTGGACCGCGGCGGTCGGGGCGGACGGCCCGAGCTGACCCGGATCACCGACCTCCACCAGCTCCCGGGGCTGCTGCGCGGCGATACCCGTTTTGGAGCGTCGGACACCTTCGGGTAATGTTCTTCCTGCGCCGAGGGGAGCAAGCCGAAAGGCCGAAACCCACGGAGCACAACCCGAGCAAGATCCCCACAGCGGGGGTTGCGTTTTGGTGGCCTATGGTGTAATTGGCAGCACGACTGATTCTGGTTCAGTTAGTCTAGGTTCGAGTCCTGGTAGGCCAGCTCGCAGAGCTCATCTGCACCACGCGGATCTGATCCGCAAAGCCCCCGTTGTGTAGCGGCCTAGCACGCTGCCCTCTCAAGGCAGTAGCGCCGGTTCGAATCCGGTCGGGGGTACAGATCCATCCTGCGGATCACCAGGGTCGCTCCCGGTGAAGACGCGGTGACATCGCTCGGCACTCCGGTGCCGGTCGGGATCGCTAGGGCCCCCGTTGTGTAGCGGCCTAGCACGCCGCCCTCTCAAGGCGGTAGCGCCGGTTCGAATCCGGTCGGGGGTACTGGTCTAAACCACCATGGCCTATGGTGTAATTGGCAACACTACGGTTTCTGGTACCGTCATTCTAGGTTCGAGTCCTGGTAGGCCAGCTCGCAGAGCTCATCTGCACCACGCGGATCTGATCCGCAAGGCCCCCGTTGTGTAGCGGCCTAGCACGCCGCCCTCTCAAGGCGGTAGCGCCGGTTCGAATCCGGTCGGGGGTACGCATGGAGGAAGCCCTTCCCTTCGGGGGAGGGCTTCTTCGTGTTGCCGGACAACTGAAGATCGCCAGGAGGGGCCGGGACGCAACTCCGGCCCACCGCTGCGGCGTTGAAGCGGTGGGCCGGGGGACGGGCGGGGGAGGGTGCGGCGGTTCAGCCGTTGCGGCGCAGCGCCTCGGAGAGGCGGGCGGCCGCGTCGATGACCGCCTGGGCGTGCATGCGCCCCGGGTGCCGGGTCAGGCGCTCGATCGGGCCGGAGACCGAGACCGCCGCCACCACGCGGTTCGAGGGGCCGCGCACGGGCGCGGAGACGGACGCCACGCCCGGCTCCCGCTCGCCGATCGACTGGGCCCAGCCTCGGCGCCGTACGCCCGACAGGGCCGTCGCCGTGAAGCGGGCGCCCTGCAGGCCGCGGTGCAGCCGCTCCGGCTCCTCCCAGGCCATCAGGATCTGCGCCGAGGAGCCGGCCTTCATCGTCAGCGTCGAGCCGACCGGGACGGTGTCCCGCAGGCCCGACAGCCGCTCGGCCGCCGCCACGCAGATGCGCATGTCGCCCTGCCGGCGGTAGAGCTGGGCGCTCTCGCCGGTGACGTCGCGCAGATGCGTCAGTACCGGGCCCGCGGTCGCGAGCAGGCGGTCCTCTCCGGCCGCGGCGGCGAGCTCCGCCAGCCGCGGTCCGAGGATGAACCGGCCCTGCATGTCGCGGGCCACCATCCGGTGGTGTTCCAGTGCCACGGCGAGTCGATGTGCCGTGGGCCGTGCGAGTCCCGTCGCCGCGACCAGACCTGCGAGGGTGGCCGGACCGGACTCCAGGGCGCTCAGGACAAGGGCTGCCTTGTCGAGAACGCCTACGCCGCTAGAGTTGTCCATGCAACGATATTCACGTCTCACTCTGTGAAACGCAAGTTCAATTTTCCCGGGAACCTGTGACCCTGGTGAGGCGGCCGCACAACGGCCCGCGAAACGGGTCTCTAGTTGTGCCGGCGTAGACGTCGGCCGGAGGGAAAGCGATGGGTAGGACACTCGCGGAGAAGGTCTGGGACGACCACGTCGTCCGGCGCGCCGAGGGCGAGCCCGACCTCCTCTTCATCGATCTGCACCTGCTGCACGAGGTGACCAGCCCCCAGGCGTTCGACGGTCTGCGCCAGAACGGCCGGCCGGTTCGGCGCCTCGACCTCACCATCGCCACCGAGGACCACAACACCCCGACCCTCGACATCGACAAGCCGATCGCGGACCCCGTCTCGCGCGCGCAGTTGGAGACGCTGCGCAAGAACTGCGCCGAGTTCGGCGTACGGCTGCACCCGCTGGGCGACGTCGAGCAGGGCGTCGTCCACGTCGTGGGCCCCCAGCTGGGCCTGACCCAGCCCGGTACCACCGTGGTCTGCGGCGACTCGCACACCTCCACGCACGGCGCTTTCGGCGCGCTGGCGTTCGGCATCGGCACCAGCCAGGTCGAGCACGTCCTGGCCACCCAGACGCTGCCGCTGGCCCGCCCCAAGACCATGGCGATCACCGTCGACGGCGAGCTGCCGGACGACGTCACCGCCAAGGACCTGATCCTGGCGATCATCGCCAAGATCGGTACCGGCGGCGGCCAGGGCTACATCCTGGAGTACCGCGGCTCCGCCATCGAGAAGCTCTCGATGGAGGCCCGGATGACCGTCTGCAACATGTCGATCGAGGCCGGCGCCCGCGCGGGCATGATCGCCCCCGACGAGACCACCTTCGCGTACCTCAAGGGCCGCGCCCACGCCCCCGAGGGCGAGGACTGGGACGACGCCGTCGCGTACTGGAAGACGCTGCGGACGGACGACGACGCGGTCTTCGACGCCGAGGTCGTCATCGACGCCGCCGAGCTGGCGCCGTTCGTCACCTGGGGCACCAACCCCGGCCAGGGCGCTCCGCTTTCGGCGCACGTCCCCGACCCGGCTTCGTACGAAGACGCTTCGGAGCGCAACGCCGCCGAAAAGGCCCTGGAATACATGGGGTTGACCGCCGGGCAGCCGCTGCGGGACATCAAGGTGGACACCGTCTTCGTAGGCTCCTGCACCAACGGTCGCATCGAGGACCTGCGTGCGGTGGCCGGCATCGTCGAGGGCCGCAAGGTCGCCGACGGCGTCCGCATGCTGGTCGTCCCCGGCTCCGTCCGGGTCGCCCTGCAGGCCGTCGAGGAGGGCTTGGACAAGGTCTTCAAGGAGGCGGGCGCCGAATGGCGGCACGCCGGCTGCTCGATGTGCCTGGGCATGAACCCCGACCAACTGGCTCCCGGTGAGCGCTCCGCGTCCACCTCCAACCGCAACTTCGAAGGCCGGCAGGGCAAGGGCGGCCGGACCCACCTGGTCTCGCCCCAGGTCGCCGCCGCCACCGCCGTACTGGGCCATCTGGCCTCCCCGGCCGATCTGTCCGACGTCGCTACGCCCGCGGGGGTCTGAGGAACCATGGAAGCTTTCAACACGCACACCGGCCGGGCCGTCCCGCTGCGCCGCAGCAACGTCGACACCGACCAGATCATCCCCGCGCACTGGCTCAAGAAGGTCACCCGCGACGGCTTCGAGGACGGTCTCTTCGAGGCCTGGCGCAAGGACGAGCAGTTCGTCCTCAACCGCCCCGAGCGCAAGGGCGCCACGGTCCTGGTCGCGGGCCCCGACTTCGGCACCGGCTCCTCCCGCGAGCACGCCGTCTGGGCGCTGCAGAACTACGGCTTCAAGACCGTCATCTCCTCCCGGTTCGCCGACATCTTCCGCGGAAACTCGCTGAAGAACGGTCTGCTGACCGTGGTCCTGGACCAGAAGACGGTGGACGCCCTCTGGGAGCTGACCGAGGCCGACCCAACGGCCGAAATCACTGTTGACTTGGAGCGGAGGAAGGTCCTCGCCGCCGGGATCGACGCCGACTTCGAGCTCGACGAGAACGCCCGCTGGCGTCTGCTCAACGGCCTCGACGACATCAGCCTCACCCTTCAGAACGAAGCCGACATCGCGGCCTACGAGGCGGCGAGGCCGGCCTTCAAACCCCGTACAATTACTGTCTGAGCAGCGCCTTTCCATGACTGCGCCCCCCACCTCCCGGTGGGGGGCGCAGTCGCTTGTTGAGACCCTGTCGGGCGACAACTCGCCCCAGATGGCACAATCGGTGCATGGAACGCGACAGCCAACTCGAGCTCTACAAGGCCGTCGCCGCCCGATTGAAGGAAGCGCACACAAGGGTGCGCGAACTGCAAGTCCCGGAGGGCGTAAGGATGGCGCTGTCCCGGAAGCTGCTGGTCGTGACGGCCGCGGCGAAGCACGATCTCACGGACGCGGCAGCGCGTCTGGACCGGTTGATGAAGGACCTCGACGAGGGCCGATTCCCTGAAGACGACTGACACCAGGAACTCCGCAACGGGACTTCCGCGTTGCGGCACTAGGGTGATTAGCCCGTTTCGTGTTTGATTTGCGGTATATACATGCCTAACGTGCGAAAAAGCTTGAACACTTTCGTTCTGGCAATGTCTCCGAAGGGGAAGACGTGAACAAGGCGCAGCTCGTAGAAGCGATTGCCGACAAGCTCGGCGGCCGTCAGCAGGCCGCGGACGCTGTCGACGCGGTGCTGGACGCGATCGTGCGTGCCGTGGTCGGCGGGGACCGGGTTTCGGTCACCGGCTTCGGCTCGTTCGAGAAGGTCGACCGCCCGGCCCGGTACGCCCGCAACCCGCAGACGGGTGAGCGCGTCCGGGTCAAGAAGACCTCCGTGCCCCGCTTCCGTGCTGGTCAGGGCTTCAAGGACCTGGTCAGCGGGTCGAAGAAGCTCCCCAAGGGCGGCGAGGTCTCCGTCAAGAAGGCGCCCAAGGGCAGCCTGACCGGCGGCGCTTCCGCGACCGTGAAGAAGGCCGCGGCGAAGAAGGCCACCACCGCCAAGAAGGCCGCCGCCAAGAAGGCGACCCCGGCGGCGAAGAAGACCACCGCGGCGGCGAAGAAGACCACTCCGGCGGCGAAGAGGACCACCGCCACCGCGAAGAAGGCCACCCCGGCGGCGAAGAAGACGTCGGCCGCGGCCAAGAAGGCGACCCCGGCGAAGAAGGCGACGGCCACGACCAAGAAGGCCGCCGCCAAGAAGACCGCCCCGGCGAAGAAGGCCACGGCGACGAAGGCGCCCGCCAAGAAGACGACGGCGCGCAAGACCACCGCGAAGAAGGCGACCGCCAAGAAGTAAGCGGGTAAGGCGCTCCGCGGCCACGGGCCACTCACACGCCGGGCCGGGCTCCCCCTCGGGGAGGCCGGCCCGCGGCGCGTCCGGCGCCCTGTCCGCGCCCTGTTCGGCCCAGCCGGCACGGGCGAGCGCCGCCCAGAGGTCTGGTCGCAGGTCCCTGCCGAGCCGGTCAGAGGGTCTGCAGCGTCACCAGGGTGATCCGCGGGCCCGCGCCGGCGGTGCCCGGCTCCGTCTCGATCCGCACCCGCTGCCCCGGCCGCAGCAACCGCAGCCCGCCCGCGTCGAACGCCTCGGCCCCGAACTCCACCGGGGTGCCGTCGTCGAGCAGCACACTGCCGCTGCGGGTCTCGGGGTCGTACGTGTACGCGGTCGCCTGCATGGACCGCAGCCTATCCGGCCGCACGATCCCAGTGGGCGGCCGTCCGTGAACCGACACCCAGGGCGAGCGCCGCCGCCAGATCCTCCCCGGTGTCCACGTCCCGGCGCACGGAATCCACCCCCGTCAGCCGGATTTCCACCGCCCCGGAAGACAAATGCCGACGGCGGGAAGCACCCCCGAAAGCAGGCGCCAATTCCACTCCCGGACCGGCCGAGAGGAATGTCGTGCCGATTTCCGCGGCATCCGCGAGAAATGCCCGGGGGAATTCCGCCGCCGCCTCCAGGACCCGGGCCAGCTCCGCGGAGCGCAGCGCCGGCAGGTCCGCGTTCAGCGCCGCCACCCGCGCCGCGGGGCGCGCGTCCCGTACCGAACGCGCCCCGTGCGCCAGCGCCGCGTTGAGCCCCGCCCGCGGGGAGTCGGCCACGATCCGCGCCCCCAAGGCCGAAAGCGCCCGCCCCGCCGCCGGATCGTCCGTGACGACCGCCACATCCCGCACCCGCGGGCACTCCAGCGCCGCGACCACCGTGTCCTGCGCGAACGCCAGGGCGAGCCGGGGGCGCAACAGCGCCCCGGTCGCCGCGGCGAGCCTGCTCTTCGCCCGCGCAAGGGGCTTCAGCGGCACCACCAGGGACCAGCCGTCGTCCGCATCGGTGTTCATCGGGGCCCATTGTGACCCGACACCCCCCGCCGGTGTCCGACGGGCCGGGGGAGCGGTGCCCGGCGACGCCGGGATCCCGGGGCGTACCGTGTTCTCGACAGACCAGGAGCATGGGGCGACACTTGACCCCCTGCACGCCAGTCCCAGAGGAAGGTGTCCGAGTGTCCCGCCGCAGAATCGGCTTCTGGTACCGCCTGGCGGCGGTCATCGCTAAACCGCCGCTGGTGGTTCTGTTCAAGCGGGACTGGCGCGGAGCGGAACACATTCCGGCCGACGGCGGATTCATCACCGCCGTGAATCACAACTCGTATCTGGACCCGTTGTCCTACGCGCACTTCCAGTACAACACCGGGCGGGTCCCGCGTTTTCTCGCCAAGGCTGGCCTCTTCAAGGGCTCGTTCGTCGGAACGATGCTCCGCGGCACCGGACAGATCCCCGTCTACCGCGAGACGACCAACGCGCTCGACGCCTTCCGCGCCGCCGTCGAGGCCATCGAGCGCGGCGAATGCGTCGCCTTCTACCCCGAGGGCACCCTCACCCGCGACCCCGACATGTGGCCCATGGCCGGCAAGACCGGTGCCGCGCGCGTCGCGCTGCTCACCAAGGCTCCCGTCATCCCGGTCGCCCAGTGGGGAGCCAACCTCGCGATGCCGCCGTACGCCAAGGAGAACAAGCTCCGGCTGTTCCCGCGCAAGACGCTGATCGTGCAGGCCGGCCCGCCCGTCGACCTCTCCGGCTTCTACGGCCGGGAACCCACGCCCGACGTGCTGCGCGAGGCGACCGAGGTCATCATGGCCGCGATCACCGCGCTCCTGGAGGACGTCCGAGGCGAGAAGGCTCCGCCCGAGCCGTACGACCACCGCAGGGCACGGCTGGAACAGCGGCGCAAGGCCGCCGGGGAGGGCAAGAAGTGACCAAGGCAGCCGTCTTCGGTACGGGATCGTGGGGCACCGCCTTCGGAATGGTGCTCGCCGACGCGGGATGCGAGGTGACCCTCTGGGGCCGCCGCGCCGAACTCGTCGACGCCGTCAACACCACCCGTACCAACCCCGACTACCTCCCGGGCGTCGAACTCCCGGCGGCCGTCCGGGCCACCACCGACCCCGCCGAGGCCGCCCGCGACGCCGAGTTCACCGTGCTCGCCGTCCCCTCGCAGACCCTGCGGGGCAACCTCGCCGCGTGGGCCCCCGCGCTCGCCCCGGACACCGTCCTCGTCTCCCTCATGAAGGGCGTCGAACTCGGCACCGCCAAGCGCATGAGCGAGGTCATCGAGGAGGTCGCCAAGGTCCCGGCCGAGCGCGTCGCCGTCCTCACCGGACCCAACCTGGCCAAGGAGATCGCCGCCCGGCAGCCCGCCGCCGCCGTCGTCGCCTGCGCCGACGAATCGGTCGCCCAGCGCCTCCAGGCCGCCTGCATGACCCCGTACTTCCGCCCGTACACCAACACCGACGTCGTGGGCTGTGAGCTCGGCGGAGCGGTCAAGAACGTCATCGGTCTCGCCGTCGGCATCGCCGACGGCATGGGGCTCGGCGACAACTCCAAGGCCACGCTCATCACCCGGGGACTGGCCGAGACCACCCGGCTCGGCCTTGCCATGGGCGCCGACCCGCTCACCTTCTCCGGTCTCGCCGGCCTCGGCGACCTCGTCGCCACCTGCTCCTCGCCGCTCTCCCGGAACCACACCTTCGGCACCAACCTGGGCCGCGGGATGACGCTCCAGGAGACCATCGCGGCCACCAAGCAGACCGCGGAGGGCGTCAAGTCCTGCGAGTCCGTGCTCGATCTGGCCCGCCGCCACGGCGTCGACATGCCGATCACCGAGACGGTCGTCTCCATCGTCCACGAGGGCAAGCCGCCGATCGTCGCCCTCAAGGAGCTGATGTCGCGCAGCGCGAAGCCCGAGCGGGGCTGAGCGCCGCCCCTCACCGCCGGGCCCGCCACCGGGGGCCCGTTGGGCCGGACGCGCGCGGCGCACCGCGGCTCTTAAGCACGCCGGAGACGCAAGGTACGCTCAACGCGATATGAGCGAGAACACCCAGAGCCCCCGCAAGCCGCGCGTGGCCGTCGTCTTCGGCGGACGCAGCTCCGAGCACGCCATCTCCGTCGTCACGGCCGGCGCCGTCCTGAGCGCCATCGACCGGACCAAGTACGACGTGCTGCCGATCGGCATCACCACCGACGGGCGCTGGGCGCTGACGGCCGACGCCCCCGAGCGGATGGCCATCGCCGACCGCTCCCTGCCGAACGTCTCCGACCTCACCGAGTCCCAGGAGGGCGGCGTCGTCCTCTCCGTCGACCCGGCCAACCGCGAGGTCGTGTACACCGAGCCGGGCACCGTGCCGAAGGCGCTCGGCGAGGTCGACGTCGTCTTCCCGATGCTGCACGGTCCGTACGGCGAGGACGGCACCCTCCAGGGCCTCCTGGAGCTCTCCGGCGTCCCCTATGTCGGCGCGGGCGTCCTCGCCTCCGCCGTCGGCCAGGACAAGGAGTACATGAAGCGGGTGTTCACCTCCTTCGGGCTGCCCGTCGGCCCCTACGAGGTCATCCGGCCCCGCGAGTGGGAGCAGAATCCCGCGGCCGCCCGCAAGAAGATCGTCGAGTTCGCCGCTGAGCACGGCTGGCCGCTCTTCGTGAAGCCCGCCCGCGGCGGTTCCTCCATGGGCATCACCAAGGTCGACGACCTCTCCGGCCTGGACGAGGCCATCGAGGAGGCCCGGCGCCACGACCCCAAGATCCTCGTCGAGTCGCTGCTGCGCGGCCGCGAGATCGAGTGCGGCGTCCTGGAGTTCGAGGACGGCCCGCGCGCCAGCGTGCCGGCCGAGATCCCGCCCGTCACCGACCACGACTTCTACGACTTCGAGGCCAAGTACATCGACTCGGCCTCCGGGATCGTGCCCGCGCCGATCGGCGACGAGGCCACCGCCGAGGTCCAGCGCCTGGCGGTCGCCGCCTACGAGGCCGTCTCCTGCGAGGGCCTGGTGCGCGCCGACTTCTTCCTCACCGAGGACGGCGACTTCGTCATCAACGAGATCAACACGATGCCCGGCTTCACTCCCATCTCCATGTACCCGCGGATGTGGCAGGAGAGCGGCGTGAGCTACCCCGAGCTCGTCGACCGGCTGATCCAGGCCGCGCTGAACCGCTCGACGGGCCTGCGCTAGGTACGCGCCGGCCCGGTCGCACTCCGGTTCACTCGCACTCCGGTTCCAGGGCGCAGGGAACCGTCTGCTTCACGGGGGCGGCGAGATCCACGAGCGGGGCGGCGTCGTGCGCGTACCGCTCGTCCAGCGTCACCTCGATGTACGCCTCGCGGTACACCGAGGTGAAGCGGGGTCCGTCGCCCTCCCGCCGCTCCACCATCCAGCGCACGCCGTCGACCGAGACGCCCTGTGCCTGCGGATCGGTCATCTTTTCGGGCCGGGGGACGCCGCAGCGCAGTACGATCGCCGCGTCCCCCCACCCGGCGGTCAGCTCGGAGTCAGGCTCCGGATCGTTCCGTTCCAGCCCCGCCACGGTGCCGGGAAGCTCCTTCGCCAGTGCCTGGCAGAAGGCGGCTTCCTCCGCCGGCGGGCTGGGAACCGGGACCGACGCCTTCGCGTTCGTGGAGGAGCAGCCCGCGGCGGTCAGCAGCGCCAGCGCTGCGGCGGCGACGGGCAGGCCGAAAGGCCGGTGGGAAGACATCACCGGCCAAGGGTAGACGGGGGCTACAGATGGACGACCGGGCAGGTGAGGGTGCGCGTGATGCCGTCCACTTGCTGGACCTTGGCGACCACCATGCGGCCGAGATCGTCGACCGTGTCCGCCTGGGCGCGGACGATCACGTCGTACGGTCCGGTCACGTCCTCGGCCTGGATCACGCCCGGGATCTTGGCGATGGTCTCGGCGACGGTCGACGCCTTTCCCACCTCGGTCTGAATAAGGATGTACGCCTGTACCACGGAACCTCCAGGGCGGCCACGAGGATCATTGGGAGAAAGAACCCGATGAAAGGTTCGTCACGGTACCGCGTCGCCGTGGGCCACGGGGAGACCCGCACGCCCGGAGGCGTCCACGGTGTGGCGTACGCACGACAGAAGTTGACGGTCTACTTGACGGTACCCAGCGCAATGACGGCTCGCGACCCGCAGAGCGACCCGCGCGCCGGCATGACAACACGAGGTGAGACGCGGTGAAGGGCACAGTCGGCGAGTTGGGGGAGTTCGGGCTCATCAGGGAGCTCACCTCCCGGCTCACCTCCACCCCGGCGGTACGGATCGGGCCGGGCGACGACGCCGCGGTCGTCTCCGCACCGGACCGGCGCGTGGTGGCCAGCACGGACATCCTGCTCGAAGGACGTCACTTCCGCCGCGACTGGTCGACGGCGTACGACGTGGGCCGCAAGGCGGCGGCGCAGAACCTCGCCGACATCGCCGCCATGGGCGCCGTCCCCACCGCGCTCCTGCTCGGCCTCGTCGTCCCGGCCGAGCTCCCGGTCACCTGGCCCACCGAACTCATGGACGGGCTGCGTGACGAGTGCCAGGTCGCCGGCGCGGCCGTCGTCGGCGGCGACGTCGTCCGCGGTGACACCATCACCGTCGCCATCACCGCCCTCGGCGATCTGCGCAACCACGACCCCGTGACCCGGGGCGGCGCCCAGCCCGGCGACGTCGTCGCCTACACCGGCTGGCTCGGCTGGTCCGCCGCCGGCTACGCCGTCCTGTCCCGCGGCTTCCGCTCCCCGCGCGCCTTCGTCGAGGCCCACCGACGGCCCGAACCGCCCTACCACGCGGGCCCCGCGGCCGCCGGCCTGGGCGCCACCGCCATGTGCGACGTCAGCGACGGACTCATCGCCGACCTCGGCCACATCGCCGAGGCCAGCAAGGTCCGCATCGACCTGCGCTCCGGCCTCATCGACATCCCGACCCAGATGAACGACATCGGCCAGGCCGTCGGCGTCGACCCCATGCAGTGGGTGCTCACCGGCGGAGAGGACCACGCCATCGTGGCCACCTTCCCGCCGGACGTGAAGCTGCCGGCCCGCTGGAAGGTCATCGGTGAGGTCCTCAACCCCTCCGCCCTGCCCCAGGTGACCGTGGACGGGGCGCCCTGGCACAGCACGGGCGGCTGGGACCACTTCGGGGAGTCCGAGTGAGCCTCCCGCCGCCCCTCGTCCTCACAGTCGCCGGCTCCGACTCCGGCGGCGGCGCCGGCATCCAGGCCGACCTGAAGACGATGCTCGCCCTCGGGACCCACGGAATGAGTGTGGTCACCGCCGTCACCGCCCAGAACTCACGGGGCGTCCACGGCGTCTGGGAGCTTCCCGAGGAGGCGATACGGGCGCAGTACCGCGCTGTCGTCGACGACATCGGCGTCCAGGCGGTGAAGACCGGGATGCTGTCCTCGGCCGCGCTCGTGGAGACGGTGGCTGAGCTCCTCGCGGGGACGGACGCGCCGGTGGTCGTGGACCCGGTGGGGGTCTCCAAGCACGGTGACCCGCTGCTCGCGGCCTCCGCGCTGGACTCCGTACGGACGAAGCTGCTCCCGGCCGCCACCGTGGCCACACCCAACCTGGACGAGGTGGCGCAGCTCACCGGCGTCCACGTCGTGCACGAGAGCGACATGCGGGTGGCCGCCGAGGCGATCCTTTCGTACGGACCGCGCTGGGCGCTGATCAAGGGCGGACACCTGCCGACCGGCGACGGCGCGGTGGACCTGCTCACCGACGGCGCCGAGGAGCACTGGCTGCGGGCGCCGCGGCACGACAACCGGCACACGCACGGGACGGGCTGCACGCTCGCCTCCGCCGTGGCGGCGGGACTCGCCAAGGGGCTGCCGGTGGAGCGGGCGGTGCGGGAGGCGAAGGAGTACGTCACGGGGGCGATCGCCGCCGGGTTCGCCCTGGGGGCGGGGATCGGCCCGGTGGACCACGGCTGGCGGACGCGTTAGCCCGGCGGCCCGCTCCCAGGCCCCGGCCCGTTCCCAGACCCTGGCCCGCTCCCGCTCCCGCTCCCGGGCCCCGGCCCGGGCGGCCTGCCTCCTTGCCTGTCTCCGGGCATGGCGAAAGGCCGGTTCACCGAGGTGAACCGGCCTTTCAAGGCAACCGCAGGGGCTGCGCTACGACGAAACGTCGGCGTTAGCGCGAGACCTTGCCGGCCTTGATGCACGAGGTGCAGACGTTGAGCCGCTTCGGCGTCCGACCGACCACGGCACGCACACGCTGGATGTTCGGGTTCCAGCGACGAGACGTACGGCGGTGCGAGTGCGAAATGTTGTTGCCGAAGCCCGGCCCCTTGCCGCAGACGTCGCAGTTGGCAGCCACGGGTCACTCCAAAGACTTCAGATTTACAGTGAAATCCGGCGCACCGGAATCAGAGATCTGAAGTGGCTTGCCGGGGGAATGGCCCGACTCTCGCCGGGCAACCGAAGCAGCATACAACGGCTGCTCCCGTGGAACGAAACTACCATGGCGAGCGCCGCCCCCGCCCCGGCCCAGGTCACGAGCGGGGCTAACCTGCGGTGCGACCGCCATCTACAGGAGGATCCCCCGTTGCCGCAGACCGCGCAGACCCTGGACGCCGCGGCGGTCCGATCCTGGTGCGTACGGGCCCTGGACGCGCTCGGCCGGGAGCGCGAGGAGATCGACGCGATCAACGTCTATCCGGTCGCCGACGGGGACACCGGCACCAACCTCTACCTGACCGTGGAATCCGCCGCCCAGGCGGTCGAGGCGGTCTTCGCGGCCGACGAGCCCGACGCCACCGATGCCATACGGGCCATGGCCCACGGCGCCCTGATCGGCGCCCGCGGCAACTCAGGGACGATCCTGTCGCAGCTGCTGCGGGGCATGGCGTCCGTGCTCGCCGACGGCCGTGACGGGGATCACCTCGCCCGGTCGCTGGCGGCGGCGGCCCGCGCGGCCCGCGAGGCCGTGGCCCACCCCGTCGAAGGAACGATCCTCACGGTGGCGAGCGCCGCCGCCGAGGCGTGCGGCGGGGGCGGGGACCTCGTGACGGTGGCCAAGGGGGCGTACGAAGGGGCCAGGAGCGCGCTGGAGGCGACCCCCGGACAACTCGCCGTGCTCCGACGCGCAGGCGTCGTGGACGCCGGAGGACGCGGTCTGGTCGCCGTCCTCGGCGCGCTGGTCGAGGTCGTCTCCGGCGAGGCGCAGCTGCGGCCCGCCGGAGCGCACCGGTCCGCCGTGGCCGCCGAGGCGTGCGAGGCGGAGGCCGGCCCGGCCGGACCCGCCTTCGAGGTGATCTACCTCCTTGAGGCCGAGGACGCGGCCGTCGAGCGGCTACGGGCCCGGCTCGACGCGCTCGGCGACTCCCTGGTCGTCGTCGGCGGCGACGGACTGTGGAACGTCCACGTCCATGTCGACGACGCCGGCGCGGCGGTCGAGGCGGGCATGGAAGCGGGACGGCCGCACCGGATCCGCATCACCCACTTCTCGGGCGTCTCCGAGGTACGGGAGCAGGCCCAGCGCGCCGTCGTGGCGGTGGTCCCCGGTGAGGGGCTCGCAGGGCTGTGCCGGGAAGCCGGCGCGACGACGCTCCTGGCCAGGCCCGGCGAGCCGCCGGCCAGCGGCGAACTCGTCGACGCGATCCGGCGGGCGCACGCGCGCGAGGTCGTGCTCCTGCCCAACGACACCGATCTGCGGCACACGGCGGGCGCGGCGGCCGAACAGGCCCGCGCCGAGGGGATCCGCGTCGCCCTGATCCCGACCAGGGCGGCCGTCCAGGGCATCGCGGCCCTCGCCGTGCACGAACCGGAGCGGCGCTTCGACGAGGACGTGGTGGCGATGACGGCGGCGGCGGGCGCGACGCGCTACGCCGAACTCGCCGTCGCCGAACGCCAGTCCTTCACCTCCGCCGGCGTCTGCCAGGCCGGTGACGTCCTCGGCCTGATCGAGGGCGACGTGGCGGTCATCGGCCAGGACCTGACGACGACGGCCCGCACGGTCCTGGACCGGATGCTGTCGGCGGGCGGCGAGTTGGTGACCCTGATCGTCGCCGACGAGACCCCGGCGGCACTGGCGGCCGAGCTCGAACGCCATGTGCGCGAGACGTACCTGGCGGTGGACACGGCGACGTACCACGCGGGCGTGGGGGCGCCGCCGCTGCTGATCGGCGTGGAGTAGCGGGACGGTTGTCGGTGCCGTGGTGTGCAATGGACCGTGTGCCCGCGCTCGACGAACCACCGAAGAACGAACCACTGAAGAAAACGACGGAACTGCCCGAGGGGAGCGGCCGTGCTGCTCGGTGACCCGCTGAAGAACCTGCTCGGCGCCGCCACCGCGAAGGTGATGGCCGACCACCTCGACCTGCACACGGTCGGTGATCTGCTCCACCACTACCCACGACGGTACGCCGAGCGCGGCGAGCTCACCGCCCTCGCCGAGCTGCCCCTCGACGAGCACGTCACGGTCGTGGCGCAGGTGGCGGACGCGCGCGTGCTGACCTTCAACAAGGGCGGCCGGGGCAAGGGGCAGCGGCTCGAGGTCACCATCACCGACGGCAGCGGCCGGATGCAGCTGGTCTTCTTCGGCCGGTCGGTCTTCTTCCACCAGAAGGAGCTGCTGCCGGGCCGCCGCGGCATGTTCGCCGGCAAGGTCGGCGTCTTCAACCGCAAGCTGCAGCTCTCCCACCCCGAGTACAAACTCCTGGACGCCGACAGCGGCGACGAGACGGTCAAGGCCTTCGCGAGCGAACTGCTGCCGATCTACCCCGCCTGCAAGCAGCTGGAGTCCTGGACCGTCGAGCAGTCCGTCTCCATCGCCCTGGACTCCCTGGAGGCCACCGGCTGGACCGGACTCGCCGACCCGCTGCCGCCCGCCCTGCGCGAGGGACGCGGCCTCGCCGACCTGCCCGAGGCGCTCATGAAGGTCCACCGCCCCCGTACCAGGGCGGACATCGAGGACGCCCGGCAGCGGCTGAAGTGGGACGAGGCGTTCGTCCTCCAGGTCGCCCTCGCCCGCCGCCGGTACGCGGACACCCAACTGCCCGCCGTCGCCCGCAGACCCGCACCCGGCGGACTGCTCGACGCCTTCGACGCCAAGCTCCCCTTCACCCTCACCGACGGCCAGAAGAAGGTCTCCCAGGAGATCTTCGACGACCTCGCCACCGAACACCCCATGCACCGCCTCCTCCAGGGCGAGGTCGGATCGGGCAAGACGATGGTGGCCCTGCGGGCCATGCTCGCCGTCGTCGACGCGGGCGGCCAGGCCGCGATGCTCGCGCCCACCGAGGTCCTCGCCCAGCAGCACCACCGCTCGGTCACCGAGATGATGGGCGAGCTGGCCCAGGGAGGGATGCTCGGCGGGGCCGACCATGCCACCAAGGTCGTCCTGCTCACCGGTTCGACGAGCGCCGCCGGCCGTCGCCAGGCACTGCTCGACCTCGTCACCGGCGAGGCCGGGATCGTCATCGGCACGCACGCGCTGATCGAGGACAAGGTCAAGTTCCACGACCTGGGCCTGGTCGTCGTCGACGAACAGCACCGCTTCGGCGTGGAGCAGCGCGACGCCCTGCGCGGCAAGGGGAAACAGCCCCCTCACCTGCTCGTCATGACGGCGACGCCCATTCCGCGCACGGTCGCCATGACCGTCTTCGGCGACCTGGAGACCTCCGTCCTCGACCAGCTGCCGGCCGGCCGCTCGCCGATCGCCAGCCACGTCGTCCCGGCCGCCGACAAGCCGCACTTCCTCACGCGCGCGTGGGAGCGCGTGCGCGAAGAAGTGGAGAAGGGGCACCAGGCGTACGTCGTCTGCCCGCGCATCGGCGACGGCGAGGACGATCCCAAGGCGAAGAAGAAGCCCTCCGCCGAGGACGAGGCCGAGAAGCGCCCGCCGCTCGCCGTCCTGGAGGTCGCCGAGAAGCTGCGGGCCGGCCCGCTCGCCGGGCTGCGCATCGAGGTCCTGCACGGCCGGATGCACCCGGACGACAAGGACGACGCCATGCGCCGCTTCACCGCCGGTGAGGTCGACGTCCTCGTCGCCACCACCGTCATCGAGGTCGGCGTGAACGTCCCCAACGCCACCGCCATGGTGATCATGGACGCCGACCGCTTCGGCGTCTCCCAGCTCCACCAGCTGCGCGGCCGCGTCGGCCGTGGCTCCGCGCCCGGCCTCTGCCTCCTGGTCACCGAGATGCCCGAGGCGAGCCCGGCCCGCCGTCGCCTCGGCGCCGTCGCCTCGACCCTCGACGGCTTCGAGCTCTCCCGGATCGACCTCGAACAGCGCAGGGAGGGCGACGTCCTCGGCCAGGCCCAGTCCGGTGTCCGCTCCTCCCTTCGGATGCTCACCGTCATCGACGACGAGGAGGTCATCGCCGCCGCCCGCGAGGAGGCCACCGCCGTCGTCCTCGCCGACCCCGACCTCGCCGACCACCCCGAGCTGCGCACCGCCCTCGACGCGCTCCTGGACAAGGAGCGGGAGGAGTTCCTGGAGAAGGGGTGAGGCCGCGTGCGTCACACCCCGCTCACCGGCCATATCGTGGAGACACCGATCTCAGCGAAGGACGAGGACCTCAGATGACCCGCGTGATCGCCGGTACGGCCGGCGGACGCCGACTGGCCGTGCCCCCCGGCGACGGCACCCGCCCCACCTCCGACCGGGCGCGCGAGGGCCTCTTCTCGACCTGGGAGTCGCTCCTCGGCACCCTCGACGGAGCCCGGGTCGCCGACCTCTACGCGGGTTCGGGCGCCGTCGGCCTGGAGGCGCTCTCCCGGGGCGCCTCCCACGCCCTCCTGGTCGAGGCCGACGCCCGTGCCGCGAGGACCGTCCGCGAGAACATCCGCGTGCTCGGGCTGCCGGGCGCCGAACTCCGTACCGGCAAAGCGGAACAGATCGTGACGGGTCCGGCCCCCGCCGCCCCCTACGACGTCGTCTTCCTCGACCCGCCGTACGCCGTCCCGGACGACGATCTTCGCGAGATCCTCCTCACACTCCGCTCCGGGGGCTGGCTCACCGACGACGCCCTCGTCACCGTGGAGCGCAGCACCCGAGGCGGGGAATTCGGCTGGCCGGCCGGTTTCGAGCCACTGCGGGCCCGTCGCTACGGCGAGGGAACGTTTTGGTACGGTCGCGCCGCCTCTACGTGCGAAGACGCACGATGACCGGACCGGAGAGCGAGGGACCCAAGTTGCGCCGCGCCGTCTGTCCGGGGTCATTCGACCCCATCACCAACGGACATCTCGACATCATCGCCCGCGCCTCCAAGCTGTACGACGTCGTGCACGTCGCGGTGATGATCAACCAGTCCAAGAAGGGCCTGTTCACCGTCGACGAGCGGATCGAGCTGATCCGCGAGGTGACGGCCGACTTCGGCAACGTGGAGGTCGAGTCCTTCCACGGCCTCCTCGTCGACTTCTGCAAGCAGCGCGACATCCCCGCCATCGTGAAGGGCCTGCGCGCGGTCAGCGACTTCGACTACGAGCTGCAGATGGCACAGATGAACAACGGGCTCTCCGGCGTCGAGACCCTGTTCGTCCCCACCAACCCCACCTACAGCTTCCTGTCGTCCTCCCTGGTCAAGGAGGTCGCCGCCTGGGGCGGCGACGTCTCGCACCTGGTCCCTCCGGCGGTCCTGGGACAGCTCACCGAGCGCCTCGCCCAGCAGCGCGCCCAACAGTGACCGTCGGCCACCTGTCCTGACAGACCGTCACCCGGTGCCGGACGGTGCCGACTGCCCTTACAGTCGTCCCGTCCGTCTCCATCCAGCTGTAGAGAGTGGCGAGCACCCGGTGGACGTGCAGAAGAAGCTCGACGAGATCGTTTCGACGGTCACAAACGCCCGCTCCATGCCCATGTCGGCGTCCTGCGTGGTCAACCGCGCCGAGCTGCTCGCCATGCTCGAAGAGGTACGGGAGGCCCTGCCGGGCTCCCTCGCCCAGGCCCAGGAGCTCCTCGGTGGCCGGGAGCAGATGGTCGAGCAGGCACGGCAGGAGGCCGAGCGGATCATCGAGGCCGCCCACGCGGAGCGCGGCTCGCTGATCTCCGACACCCAGGTCGCCCGCCGGTCCCAGGACGAGGCGGACCGGATCCTCGCCGAGGCCCGCCGCGAGGCCGAGGAGATCCGCGCCGAGGCCGACGACTACGTCGACTCCAAGCTCGCCAACTTCGAGGTCGTCCTCAACAAGACCATCGGCTCCGTCGACCGCGGTCGCGAGAAGCTCCTCGGCCGCGGCCCGGGGCTCGACCAGAACGGGTTCGCGGACGAGGACGCCCCCGAGTACAGCGCGGACCCGCAGACCCTCATCCAGCGGGCCGACGAGTACGTCGACGCCAAGCTGGGCGCGTTCGAGGCCGTCCTCTCCAAGACCCTGGAGGCGGTCGGCCGCGGCCGGCAGAAGCTGCACGGGCGCACCACCAGCGACGCCCTCGGCGAGCACATGGCGGCCCAGGGCGCGGCCGGCGGCGGCGCGGTGCACACCAGCGACGCGGACTACCTGGCCGGGCTCGCGGAGCTGGCCGACCCTGAGCCGGTGCGCCAGGCCCCGCAGCACGCCCCGCAGATCCCGGCGCAGCAGCCGGACCCGTACGCCGCCTACCAACAGCCCCAGACCCAGGACGCGTACGGCTACCAGCACCAGGACCCGTACGCGTACCAGCAGCCCCAGGCGGCCGACCCGTACTCCGTCGCAGGCACCGGCTCCACGGGAGCGGCGTACGCCGCTCCCTACGACGCGCAGCAGTACGGTTACGAGCAGCAGCCGCAGGCCCCGCAGCCCCACGTTCAGCAGCCGCAGGTCGCCGCCCTGGACGAGACCAGCTTCTTCGACACGAGCATGATCGACCTGGAGCAGCTGCGGCGGTACGAGCAGGGGCACGGTCAGGCGCACTGAGCCGGCCTCGGCCAAGGCCGGATTGGGCCCTGAGCGAAGCGTCCAGTATCCTGGCTCTTCGGTCGCGCGTATGTCCGCGATCCACGCTGCCCGCTTCGTCTCTCGATTCGAACACGGCAGCCCCTCTCTCGATCCGAAAGCAGGAAGAACCCTGAGCACGCGCCTCGACCACCGCAACCCCCTCGTGTTCGACACACACGAGCTGGGGCGGCGTCCTGGTGCCCTGCAGCGGCTCTCCCGCTCGGTATCGGCCCCCGCGGACCTCGGTGTCGTAGGGGTCGTCGGTGTGCCGGAAGGCGCGCCCGTGGAGATTGATCTCCGTCTCGAGTCGGTCATGGAAGGGGTGCTTGTCACAGGCACCGCCCGTGCATCGGCCGAGGGGGAGTGCGTAAGGTGTCTGGAGCCCGTCGAGCTCGAGCTCGACGTGGATTTCCAGGAGATGTTCTCGTACCCCGACTCCGACGACCGGGGCCGCTCCAAGGCGGTCGCGGACGACGAAGCCGAGGACGACGAGGACATGATCCCCCTCGAGGACGGCATGTTCGACCTCGAACCCGTGCTGCGTGATGCGGTGGTGCTCGCACTGCCGATGCAGCCGGTGTGCCGGGAGGACTGTGCGGGTCTGTGTTCCGAATGCGGAACCAACCTGAACGACCACCCGGACCACCACCATGACGCCGTCGACATGCGTTGGGCGGCACTGCAGGGACTCGCCGGTTCGCTGGGAACCGATGAGAAGGACAACATGAGCGGCGCCGAAGCGGGCGTCGACGAGAAGCAGGAGAAGTAGCCGTGGCTGTTCCGAAGCGGAAGATGTCGCGCAGCAACACGCGCCACCGCCGGTCGCAGTGGAAGGCTGCGGTCCCCACCCTGGTTTCGTGTGAGCGTTGCCAGGAGCCGAAGCAGCAGCACATCGCGTGCCCGAGCTGCGGCACCTACAACAAGCGCCAGGTCCTCTCGGTCTGAGTGGCTGGTGAGAGGCGCAATGTCTGAGTCCCCCAAGACGGACAACAAGACGGACAATGCCTCGTCCCACACGCTTCTGGAAGGGCGGCTCGGGTATCAGCTCGAGTCCGCCCTTCTGGTGCGTGCGCTGACGCATCGCTCGTACGCGTACGAGAACGGCGGCCTGCCCACCAACGAGCGGCTGGAGTTCCTCGGGGACTCCGTGCTCGGCCTGGTGGTCACGGACACGCTGTACCGCACCCACCCCGACCTGCCGGAAGGCCAGCTGGCCAAACTGCGGGCCGCGGTGGTCAACTCGCGTGCGCTGGCGGAGGTCGGCCGCGGCCTCGAACTCGGCTCCTTCATCCGGCTCGGCCGGGGCGAAGAGGGCACGGGCGGCCGGGACAAGGCTTCCATCCTCGCCGACACCCTGGAAGCGGTGATCGGTGCGGTCTATCTCGACCAGGGCCTCGACGCGGCATCGGAGCTGGTGCACCGGCTCTTCGACCCGCTGATCGAGAAGTCCTCGAACCTCGGTGCAGGACTGGACTGGAAGACCAGCCTCCAGGAGCTCACCGCGGCCGAGGGTCTGGGCGTCCCGGAGTACCTCGTCTCCGAGACGGGACCGGACCACGAGAAGACCTTCACCGCTGCCGCCCGCGTCGGTGGTGTCTCGTACGGCACCGGCACCGGCCGCAGCAAGAAGGAAGCGGAGCAGCAGGCCGCCGAGTCCGCGTGGCGTGCGATCCGCGCGGCGGCGGACGAGCGCCTGGCGGCGGCGGAGGCCGCCGCGGCAGCGGGAACGGAAGAGGTCGCCGACATCTCTTCCACCACGGACGAGTCCCCGGACTCCTCCGTCGACCGGTCGACGGACCGGCCCACGGACCATCCCGCGGACCAGGCTTCGGCCTGACGCCCACCGTTTCCCGACGACCCCGCCCCGCCGGCCCGCCAGGGCCGGGGGCGGGGTCGTCGCCTTTCCCCGGGGCTTCCCGGGCTTCCCCGACCGGGCGATAGGCTTCGAAGGTCGTTCGAAGGTCGTTCCCCTACCCCCGCGGAGGCGTCCCGTGCCCGAGTTGCCCGAGGTCGAGGTCGTACGGCGCGGTCTTGAGCGCTGGGTCGACGGGCGGACCGTGGGCGAGGTCGAGGTGCTCCACCCGCGCGCCGTCCGCAGGCATCCGGCCGGCGGCGCGGACTTCGCCGCCCGGCTCACGGGGCACCGTCTGGGAACCGCCCGGCGGCGCGGCAAGTACCTCTGGATCCCGCTCGCGGACTCCGGCTTCTCCGTCCTCGGGCACCTCGGCATGAGCGGCCAGCTGCTCGTCCAGCCCGAGAACGCCCCGGACGAGAAGCATCTGCGCATCCGCGTCCGGTTCGACGACGCCCTCGGCACGGAGCTGCGCTTCGTCGACCAGCGCACCTTCGGCGGGCTCTCGTTGCACGACAACACCCCCGACGGTCTGCCCGACGTCATCGCGCACATCGCGCGCGACCCGCTGGACCCGGAGTTCGACGACGCCGCCTTCCAGGCGGCCCTGCGCCTGCGCCGTACGACCGTCAAGCGGGCCCTGCTCGACCAGTCGCTCATCAGCGGGGTCGGCAACATCTACGCCGACGAGGCGCTGTGGCGCGCCCGACTGCACTACGACCGCCCCACCGCGAGCCTCACCCGGCCGCGCTCCGCCGAACTCCTCGGCCATGTACGGGACGTCATGAACGCGGCCCTCGCCGCCGGCGGGACCAGCTTCGACAGCCTCTACGTCAACGTGAACGGCGAGTCCGGCTATTTCGACCGTTCCCTGGACGCCTACGGGCGCGAGGACGAGCCGTGCCGCCGCTGCGGTACGCCGATGCGCCGCCGCCCCTGGATGAACAGGTCCAGCTACTTCTGCCCGCGCTGCCAGCGACCGCCGCGCGCCGCGGCCCCGGTCGGCGTCCGGGTCTGACGGCGTCCGCCCGTCAGGGTGCGGCGGGGGTGCGCTCGGCGTCGTAGTTCCCGCGCGCCGCCAGCACCTGCGGCATCCGGCCCTCGACCAGGTCGATCAGGCCACGCAGCTGCTCCGCGATCTCGCGTCCCAGGGGTGTCAGCCGGTAGTCGACGCGCGGCGGATTGGTCGGCTGCGCCTCGCGGTGGACGAGCCCGTCGCGCTCCAGCGCGTGCAGCGTCTGCGACAGCATCTTCTCGCTGACGCCGTCGACCCTGCGGCGCAGCTCGTTGAAGCGGAACGAGCCCTCGTACAGCGCCCCCAGGGTGAGCGAGCCCCAGCGGCCCGTCACATGCTCCAGCGTCTCGCGCGAAGCGCAGGCACGGGCGAACACGTCGAACACGAGGTCGTCATTCATGACCTCTACCATACGCGTACGCAGCGCTGACTGTCAGGGTGCGCAATATCGCAGGTTGCGCTAACCAGAAGTTAGTGCTCTACTTCTTGTCGTTCCGCTTGCCGATGAGGAGCCCCACCATGACCACGCCCGTCGTCTCCATCGCCTACCACTCGGGCTTCGGCCACACCGCCGTCGTCGCCGACGCCGTCCGCGCCGGTGCGGCCGAGGCCGGCGCCACCGTGCACCTGATCAAGGTCGACGAGATCACCGACGCCCAGTGGGAGCTGCTCGACGCCTCCGACGCGATCGTCTTCGGTTCGCCCACCTACATGGGCACCGCCTCCGGCGCGTTCCACACGTTCGCCGAGGAGACCTCGAAGCGCTGGTTCACCGACGCCTGGATCGACAAGCTGGCCGCCGGATTCACCAACTCCGCATCCAAGAGCGGCGACAAGCTGCACACGCTGCAGTTCTTCCAGACCCTCGCCGCCCAGCACGGCATGACGTGGGTGAACCTCGGCCTGAAGCCGGGCTGGAACACCACCGAGGCCTCCGAGAACGACATCAACCGCCTCGGCTTCTTCTCCGGTGCCGCCGCCCAGACCCACAACGACCTGGGCCCGGAGGGCGTCCACAAGGCCGACCTCGCAACCGCCGAACACCTCGGCCGCCGCGTCGCCGAGACGGCCCGCACCTTCGTGACCGGCAGGTCCGCCGCCTGATCCCGCCGACACGGCGACTCACAGCGAAGGGCCCCGTCACCGACCGGTGACGGGGCCCTTCGCTGTGTCCTCGCGGCTCGGTCCGTACGGCTCAGAAGCCGAAGTCCTGGGTCCACCACGGGCCGCCGGCGGCGAAGTGGACGCCGACGCCCATGGTCCGGTAGTCGCAGTTCAGGATGTTCGCGCGGTGGCCGTCGCTGTTCATCCACGAGGCCATCACGGCCGCGGCGTCCACTTGGCCGCGGGCGATGTTCTCGCCGGCCATGCCCGATATGCCCGCCCGGGCGGCGCGCTCCCACGGGGTGGCCCCGTCGGGGTCCGTGTGGTCGAAGAAACCGCGCCGGGCCATGTCCTCGCTGAAGGCGTCGGCGAGGGCCGCGAGCCGGGCGTCGGAGTTGACCGGGGTGCAGCCGACCTTGGCCCGCTCCACGTTGACCAGGCGGACGACCTCCGCCTCGGCGGCCGCGTCGCGGGAGACCGTCGGTGTGGACGGGGGTCGCACGACGGGCTTCTCGGTCGTCGGGGCCGGCTTGGGCTTCGGCGGCTTGGGCTTCGGCGGCGTCGGCTTGGGCGGGGCCGGCTTGGGCGGCGTCGGCTCAGGGGTGGCCGTGCGGGTGCGTGCCGGCGTGGGCTTCGGGGCCGCCGGCTTCTTCGGTGTGACCGTCGCGGCCGTCTTCGACGGCTTCGGCGCGGGGGTCTTCGCCGGGGTCTTGGCCGGGGCCTTCGACGGGGTCGCGGAAGGGGAGGGGGTGGCGGAGGGCGAGGACGTCCTGGCGGAGCCCTCGGCCGGGGTCGAGGACCCCGGCGCCGGGTTCGAGGACCCGTTCGTCGGGGTCGCCGAGGATCCACCCTGTGTCGTCAGCTCCGGGGCCTGCCGGGACTGGGTCTGCCGCTGCTTCTCCGAGCCTGCGCTGCCGACCGTGGAGGTGTCCCCGCCGGGAAGCAGGCCCGCGGCGACGGCGACCGCGCCGACCGCCACGGCGGCCGAGGCGCCGAGCAGACCGGTGCGCACCGGCATGCCCCGCTTCTTGCTGCGGGCACCCGGGTGCCGGCGGTCCGAACCGGCCGCGTACTCTTCTGCGGCGGGCGCGGCGCCGGAGCGACGATGGCGTCCCATTGCTCTGCCTTCCTGACGACCTGTTTGCTGATCTTTGCTTCTGTGGAGACTGCGACGGGCCCGTGTCACCTCCGTGACGCGGTCCGTCTCCCGGGGCGCGTCCGAACGGGTGAGGCTCGTCCGGTCGGGACTGTACGCCATGACGCGCGGGGCTGGTGTGCTCCTCGGGCAATCGGACCGTTAGCGTGCAGCCATGAACGAAGACGTACGGCTGACCGCCTGGGTGCGCGGCCGAGTACAGGGAGTGGGCTTCCGCTGGTTCACCAGGGCAAACGCGCTGGAGATCGGAGGCCTCGTCGGCTTCGCCCTCAACCTCGACGACGGACGGGTCCAGGTCGTGGCCGAGGGGCCGAGTGAGAATTGCCACCGTCTCCTCGACTGGCTCCGGTCCGACGACACTCCCGGGCGCGTAGACGGCGTCACTGAGATCTGGGACACCCCGCGCGGCGGGTACGACGGCTTCGCGATCCGCTGACGATCTTGCCGACAGGGCTCCGCCCACTGGTCCCCGGAGCCCTCCGGGCGGACGTTCGAAGAAGCCCAGCTGAAGTGGGAACGACCTGGTGGTTACCGAGAAGGTCTTGCCTTGCGAGGCGTGGCGCGCAAGGATGATCTCCATAGCCCCCGAGGCACCGTGTCGAGAGGCGCCGTCGGCCGTTCCGCCGACCGCAGCCCCCCGGTCGCCCCTGGATACGGGGCGTGATCGTGTTGACCGTCAAACTTTTTGGTGAGACTCTGGAAGCCCCGCGCACCTTAGCTGTTTGGCAGTAAATCCGGCACGACAAGATGTACTGCCGAGCACCGCGGGTGCGAAATCCCTCACGACCCACACCGCTTCGGTCGGTCACTCAGTGTGGAGGACCATCCATCATGGCAAAGGCGCTTCTCGGTTACGTCGGCGGCTCCGACCCGCGACTCCTCGCCGAGATGCGACGGCTTCAGCAGCGCGTCCAGGACCTCGAGTCCGAGCTTGTACGGATTCAGTCCGAGAACGACGCGCTCAACGCCGCCGCCGCTCAGCACGGAGAGTCGCTGCTGAACAGCATTGACCTCGACGTTCCCCAGGCGGAGCCTGCGCTCACCTGACGCCTCAGCCCACAGGGCCAGGTGAGAAACACTCTCGCCAGCACAGCGGGACATTGCAAGGGACGCTTCGGCGTCCCTTCTCTCTTGAGCCCCGTCGAGCTCCCGGGCGCCTCGCCCTGTGCCCCCCGTCCGTCCAGCCTTGCTGGAGGGTCTGCCCTGCGCCTTCATGGGTGAAACGCACGCGCCCCGGTAGAGTCAGGATGCGTGCATCTCAAGGCCCTGACCCTCCGCGGTTTCAAATCGTTCGCCTCCGCCACCACGCTGCGGTTCGAACCCGGAATCACCTGCGTCGTGGGCCCCAACGGATCGGGCAAGTCGAACGTCGTGGACGCGCTCTCCTGGGTCATGGGGGAGCAGGGTGCCAAGTCGCTGCGCGGCGGCAAGATGGAGGACGTCATCTTCGCCGGCACGACCGGCCGGCCGCCGCTCGGCCGCGCCGAGGTCTCGCTCACCATCGACAACTCCGACGGCGCGCTGCCCATCGACTACGCCGAGGTCACGATCACCCGGATCATGTTCCGGGGCGGCAGCAGCGAGTACCAGATCAACGGCGACACCTGCCGGCTCCTGGACATCCAGGACCTGCTCTCCGACTCCGGCATCGGCCGCGAGATGCACGTCATCGTCGGCCAGGGTCAGCTCGACTCCGTCTTGCACGCCGACCCGATGGGCCGCCGCGCCTTCATCGAGGAGGCGGCCGGCGTCCTCAAGCACCGCAAGCGCAAGGAGAAGGCGCTGCGGAAGCTGGACGCGATGCAGGCCAACCTCGCGCGCGTGCAGGACCTCACCGACGAACTGCGGCGGCAGCTCAAACCGCTCGGCCGGCAGGCCGCGGTCGCCCGCCGGGCCGCCGTCATCCAGGCCGACCTGCGCGACGCCCGTCTGCGGCTCCTCTCCGACGATCTCGTAAGACTCCAGGAGGCGCTGGAGGCCGAGGTCGCCGACGAGGCCGCCCTCAAGGAGCGCAAGGAGAGCACCGAGCGCGAGCTGAAGGCGGCGCTGGCGACGGAGGCGGACCTGGAGGACGAGGTGCGCCGCCTCGCCCCGCGACTCCAGCTCGGACAGCAGACCTGGTACGAACTCTCCCAGCTCGCCGAGCGCGTGCGGGGCACCGTCTCGCTGGCCGACGCGCGCGTGAAGAGCGCGACCGCCCAGCCACCCGAGGAGCGTCGCGGACGCGATCCGGAGGACATGGAACGCGAGGCCGCCCGTATCCGCGAGCAG
The DNA here is from genome assembly GCF_014649715.1 of Streptomyces lateritius. GTDB lineage: Bacteria > Actinomycetota > Actinomycetes > Streptomycetales > Streptomycetaceae > Streptomyces > Streptomyces lateritius. The sequence continues at coordinate 144,419 of NZ_BMTO01000016.1, read as the reverse complement.
GAGGCGGAGCTCGCGGCCGCGCTGGAGGCCGCCGAGCGGGCCCTGGAGGACACGGTCGCCCACCGCGCCGACCTGGAACGCGAGCTGGCGGCCGAGGAACGCAGGCTCAAGGACGTGGCCCGCGCCATCGCCGACCGGCGCGAGGGGCTCGCCCGGCTCCACGGCCAGGTCAACGCGGCCCGTTCGCGCGCAGCGTCCGCCCAGGCCGAGATCGACCGCCTCGCCGCCGCCAGGGACGAGGCCCGGGAACGGGCGGTCGCCGCGCAGGAGGAGTACGAACAGCTCAAGGCCGAGGTCGACGGGCTCGAAGCGGACGACACGGAGCTGGGGGAGCGGTACGAAGCCGCCCGCCGGGACCTCGCCCAGGCGGAGGCCGCGTTCACGGCCGCCCGCGAGTCCGCCACCGAGGCCGACCGCCGCCGGGCCGCGACCCGGGCCCGGCACGAGGCGCTCTCCCTGGGCCTGCGCCGCAAGGACGGTACGGGCGCGCTGCTCGGTGCGCGCGACAGCCTGGGCGGACTGCTCGGTCCTGCCGCGGAGCTGCTCACGGTCACCCCCGGGTGCGAGATCCCCCTCGCCGCCGCCCTCGGCGCGGCGGCGGACGCCCTCGCCGTCTCCGGCCCCGCCTCGGCGGTCGAGGCCCTGCGCCTGCTGCGCAAGCAGGACGCGGGCCGCGCGGCGCTGCTCCTGACGGGAGCGGAGGCGTACGGGCCCGCCGCCACGATGGGCCCGGAGGCGGGGCCCTCTCCGTCGCCGCAGGCGACCGCGGCCGCCGAGCCCCGGACACCCGCCTCCCGCACGGACGGGCCCGCGCCGGACGCCGCGTCGGCCGCGGGCCGAGCCACCCTGCCCGCCCACGGGCCCGCGCCCTCCCCGAGTCCTGCGGCGCACCCGTACCCGCACGCCGTCTCCCTGGTCCGCGGACCCGACGCACTCATGGGCGCCGTACGCCGGCTGCTCGACGGGATCGTCGTCGTCGGGACGCTGGAGGAGGCCGAGGAACTGGTCCGCGCGCACCCGCACCTCACCGCCGTGACCGCCGAAGGCGACCTGCTCGGAGCGCACTTCGCCCACGGAGGCTCCGCCGGGGCGCCCAGCCTCCTGGAGGTGCAGGCCTCCGTCGACGAAGCCGCGGCCGAGCTGGAGGAGCTGGCCGTACGGTGCGAGGAGCTGGCCGCCGCCCAGCGGGAGGCCACCGAACGCCGTCGCGCCGCCGCCGCGCTCGTCGAGGAGCTGGCCGAGCGCCGCCGGGCCGCGGACCGGGAGAAGTCGGCCGTCGCCAAGGAGTTCGGCCGGCTCGCGGGGCAGGCGCGGGGAGCCGCCGGCGAGGCCGAGCGGACCGCCGCGGCCGTCGCCCGCGCCGAGGAGGCGCTGGAGAAGGCGCTGTACGAGGCCGAGGAGCTGACCGAGCGACTGCTCGTGGCCGAGGAGACCCCGGCGGAGGAGGAGCCGGACACCTCCGTCCGTGACCGGCTCGCCGCCGACGGCGCCAACGCCCGCCAGACCGAGATGGAGGCCCGGCTCCAGCTCCGTACCCACGAGGAACGCGTCAAGGGCCTCGCCGGCCGCGCCGACTCCCTCGACCGGGCCGCCCGCGCCGAACGCGAGGCACGCGCGCGTGCCGAGCAGCGCCGCGCCCGGATGCGCCACGAGGCCGAGGTCGCCACCGCCGTCGCCGCCGGAGCGCGCGGGCTCCTGGCCCACATCGAGGTGTCCCTGGTCCGGGCCGAACGGGAGCGCGCGCTCGCGGAAGCCGCCAAGAACGCCCGCGAGCAGGGGCTGGCCGCCGCGCGCGGCCGGGGCCGCGAACTGAAGGCCGAGCTCGACAAACTCACCGACTCCGTCCACCGGGGCGAGGTCCTCGGCGCGGAGAAGCGCCTGCGGATCGAGCAGCTGGAGACCAGGGCCCTGGAGGAGCTGGGGGTCGAGCCGGCCGGTCTCGTCTCCGAGTACGGCCCCCATCAGCTCGTACCGCCGTCACCGCCCGCCGAGGGAGAGGAGCTCCCGGAGGATCCGGAGCACCCGCGCAACCAGCCCCGGCCCTTCGTACGGGCGGAGCAGGAGAAACGGCTCAAAACCGCCGAACGGGCATATCAGCAGCTCGGAAAGGTGAATCCGCTCGCCCTCGAGGAGTTCGCGGCGCTGGAGGAGCGCCATCAGTTCCTGTCCGAGCAGCTTGAGGACCTGAAGAAGACGAGGGCCGACCTCCTCCAGGTGGTGAAGGAGGTCGACGTACGCGTCGAGCAGGTCTTCACGGAGGCGTACCGGGACACCGCCCGTGAGTTCCAGGGCGTCTTCTCGCGCCTCTTCCCCGGCGGCGAGGGGCGGCTCATCCTGACCGACCCCGACAACATGCTCACCACCGGCGTCGACGTGGAGGCCCGCCCGCCGGGCAAGAAGGTCAAGCGGCTCTCGCTGCTCTCCGGCGGCGAGCGTTCGCTGACCGCCGTCGCGCTCCTCGTCTCCATCTTCAAGGCCCGCCCCAGCCCGTTCTACGTGATGGACGAGGTGGAGGCGGCCCTCGACGACACCAACCTCCAGCGGCTGATCCGGATCATGCAGGAGCTGCAGGAATCCTCGCAGCTCATCGTCATCACGCACCAGAAGCGGACGATGGAGGTCGCGGACGCGCTCTACGGCGTTTCCATGCAGGGCGACGGGGTATCCAAGGTCATCGGCCAACGCCTGCGGTAGGCGGCTCTTGCCGACGATGTTCAAAGCTTGAACGCAAGGTCCTTTGCCGTCTCCTGAGATTCACGGGAGCCCGCCTCTTGACTTCGAAACTTGAACGAATAGTCTCTGCAACGTTGCTTTTACCTTCAAGTGGTGGGCGGCGTGAAGTTGTGCGCCACTGGAAGGGCTCGCCCCCCACGCACCGGCGACGCTGCCGGAGCCTCCAGGAGTCCATGTGACCAGCACCGCGCAGGCGCCCACGCCGCCGCCTTCCGAAGGCCGAGCCGCCCACCCGGACCACCTCGGCCACGTCATCTTCATCACGGCGTCCGCCGCGATGGGCGGTTTCCTCTTCGGCTACGACAGCTCCGTCATCAACGGCGCCGTCGAGGCTATCCGGGACCGCTACGACATCGGCTCGGGCACGCTGGCCCAGGTCATCGCCATCGCCCTGATCGGCTGCGCCATCGGTGCCGCGACCGCCGGCCGGATGGCCGACAAGATCGGTCGCATCCGCTGCATGCAGATCGCCGCCGTGCTGTTCTCCATCAGCGCCGTCGGCTCGGCCCTGCCCTTCGCGCTCTGGGACCTCGCCCTCTGGCGGATCGTCGGCGGCTTCGCCATCGGCATGGCGTCGGTCATCGGCCCCGCGTACATCGCGGAGGTCGCCCCCGCCGCCTACCGGGGCCGCCTCGGCTCCTTCCAGCAGGCCGCCATCGTCATCGGCATCGCCATCTCCCAGCTGGTCAACTACGGCATCCTGCAGCTCGCCGACGGCGACCAGCGCGGTGAGATCGGCGGCCTCGAAGCCTGGCAGTGGATGCTCGGCGTGATGGTGGTCCCCGCCCTGCTCTACGGTCTGCTCTCCTTCGCGATCCCCGAGTCCCCGCGCTTTTTGATCTCAGTCGGCAAGGTCGACAAGGCCAAGGAGGTCCTCGCCGAGGTCGAGGGCCACAGCGTCGACCTCGACCACCGCGTCGCCGAGATCGAGCAGGCCATGCGGCGCGAGCACAAGTCCACCTTCCGGGACCTGCTCGTCGCCGGGGGACGCTTCAAGCTGCTCCCCATCGTCTGGGTCGGCATCGGACTCTCGGTCTTCCAGCAGCTCGTCGGCATCAACGTCGCCTTCTACTACTCCGCGACGCTCTGGCAGTCGGTCGGCATCGACCCGTCCAGCTCGTTCTTCTACTCGTTCACCACGTCGATCATCAACATCGTCGGCACCGTGATCGCGATGGTCCTGGTCGACCGGGTCGGCCGCAAGCCGCTCGCGCTCGTCGGCTCCGTCGGCATGGCCGTCGCCCTCGCCTTCGAGGCCTGGGCGTTCTCCGCCGACCTCGTCGACGGCAAGCTGCCCGAGACCCAGGGCGTCGTGGCGCTCGTCGCCGCCCACGTCTTCGTGCTCTTCTTCGCCCTCTCCTGGGGCGTGGTGGTCTGGGTCTTCCTCGGTGAGATGTTCCCCAACCGGATCCGCGCCGCCGCCCTCGGTGTCGCCGCCTCCGCCCAGTGGATCGCCAACTGGGCCATCACCGCGAGCTTCCCGTCCCTCGCGGACTGGAACCTCTCCGGCACCTACGTGATCTACACGATCTTCGCCGTGCTCTCCGTCCCCTTCGTGCTCAAGTACGTCAAGGAGACCAAGGGCAAGGCGTTGGAGGAGATGGGCTAATCCCCGCTGCCCCTCTCCTCGACCACGAGAACTGCCCCGGCTCAGGCACCTACGCCCCGAGCCGGGGCAGTACGTCTTCCCCGAACAGCCGCAGACCGCGCCAGGCCTCCTCCACCGGCATCCCGCCGCAGAGCGGATGCAGCACCAGACTCTCCAGGCCGAGCGCGAGACACTCCCGCGGCGTGACGATCCGGTACACCCCCTCGGCGCGCAGTTCCGCCACCGTCGTCGCGGTCGAGCGCACCGCCGAGCGGATGTCCTTCGACTGCCAGGAGGCGTACGTCCGCGCCTCGTGCAGGAAGTGCTCCCCGTACAGCTCCCAGGACCGGTCCGGATCCTCCGAGAGGTGCAGCAGCGGTGTCTCCTTCGCCGGCATCATCGTCCAGCCCTCGGTGCCGTACTGCGCGCACCGCTCCCGGTAGTACGTCTCCAGCTCCGGCAGGTGCGCGCTCGGGAAGAACGGCAGACCCAGCCGGGCCGCCCGCCGCGCCGCCGCCTTCGAGGACCCGCCCACGAGCAGGAGCGGATGCGGCTGTGTGAAGGGCCGCGGAGTGACCCGTACCGTACGGCCCTGATACGTGAAGGGCTCGCCGGACCAAGCCGTCAGCAGCGTCTCCAGGAGGACGTCCTGCAGCCGGCCGCGCCGGCCCCAGTCGACCCCGCGCTCCTCGTACTCCTCCGGCCGGTAGCCGATCCCCGCCACCGTCACCAGACGGCCCCCGCTCAGCAGGTCGAGGACCGCGATCTCCTCGGCGAGCCGCAGCGGGTCGTGCAGCGGTCCGATGATCGCGGAGACGGTCACGGCGATCCTCTTCGTCGCGCCGAAGACCGCGCCCGCGAAGGCGAAGGGGGAGGGGAGCCAGTTGTTCACGGCCCCGTGGTGCTCCTCGGTCTGGACCGTGTCGATCCCGTGCTCGTCGGCGTAGGCGGCCATGGCGAGGGCGGCGCGGTAGCGCTCCGACAGGGAATCGGGGGTGGCGCGGGGATCGATGAGATTGAACCGTACGACTGTGAAGGGCATGGGAAGTCCCCCTCCGCGGGCGGGCGGGCCTGAGACCGACGAAGGGGGACGTTATCTGACGTTGCGTCAGATGGAAACGGCCGAGACGGTCTCGCGGTCCTCGACGGACCGGGCCGGCGCCCGCGCCGCGTTCCGCGGCAGCACGGCGTACAGCACCGCCGCCACCACGATCGTCGCCGCCCAGCCGAGTCCGTTCTCACCGATCCAGGAGGAGGCCAGCGGACCGGAGAACCAGTCGACCTTGGTGAACAGCAGACCCCCGACCAGCGCCACGGCCCAGGCCGTCATCGCCTGCCAGGCGAAACCGCCCCGGTACCAGTAGGCGCTCGTCCGCGTGGTGTCCATCAGCGCCACCCCGTCGTACGACCGGCGGCGCAGCATGTCGACGCCGAAGACGCCGATCCACGCCGAGAAGGCCACCGCGAGCAGCGTCAGGAAGGAGATGAACGAGCCGATGAAGCTGGTCGCCACCACCATCAGCAGGAAGCCGAAGACCAGGCTGATCGCGGCGTTCACGCTCACCGCCGCCGCCCGCGACACCTTGATGCCGAGCGTCTGCGCGGTGAACCCGGCCGAGTACATCGACATCGAGTTGATCAGCAGCATGCCGATCAGCGCGATGAGCAGGTACGGGACGGAGATCCAGGCCGGCAGCAGCTCACCGATGAAGGACACCGGGTCCTGCGCCGAGGCCAGACCGGGCGTCGCCACCGCCATGACCGCGCCCATCAGCACCATCGGCAGCACGACGATCCCCGCGCCGCCGATCGTGGAGCCGACCATCGCCGTGGAGGAGGCGGTACGGGGGAGGTAGCGGGTGAAGTCGGGGCCCGAGGGGACCCAGCTGATGCCGCCCGCCGCGATGGTGCCGATGCCCGCGATCATCATCGCCGTCGAACCGGCCGGCTTGTCGAAGACCGCCGACCAGTCCGTGTTCGCGATCAGGTGGACCAGCACGAGGACGGAGAAGGCGCCGAAGAGGTACGTCGACCACTTGCTGCAGACCCGTAGCGCGTTGATGCCGAGCCCGGAGACGAGGAAGGTGCAGGCGACGAAGAGCAGCAGCGTGACGACGATCAGCGCGGTGTTCGACTCGACGCCGAAGAGCAGGTCGAGGACGGTCAGCACGGCATAGGCGCCGGTGACCGCGTTGATGGTCTCCCACCCCCAGCGCGCCACCCAGATCAGCGAGCCGGGCAAAAGGTTTCCGCGCTGTCCGAACACGGCCCGCGACAGCGCCATGCCCGGCGAACCGCCGCGCTTCCCGGCGATGGATATCAGGCCGACGATCCCGTACGACAGGACCGGCGCGGCCGTCGCGACCACCAGGACCTGCCAGAAGTTCAGGCCGTTGAAGACGATCAGTCCGGCGCCCATCGTGAGAAGGAGCACACTGATGTTGGCCGCGACCCAGGTCGGGAACAGCTCGCGTACGTGCCCGGTGCGCTCGGCGTCGGGGACGGGTTCGAGGCCACGGGTCTCGACGGCGCTTTCGGACATCGCGCCCTCGGGGTCGGAGGCATGAGACATGGGTGAGCTCCGGGCAGAGGTGTGGGGAATGCCCACATCGTACATTTCGGCCCGAAGGCGAGTCGGGCTGCGGTCCGCGCCCGGGACGGACACACCCCCGGAAGACGCCCGGAGCGCCCGATCGGCGCGTACGACGTCGCGCATACTGGGTGGACCATGGAATTCCTCATCCTTGCCGTAGTCATCGCTCTGCTCGCGGTCGGCGTTGTCACCGGCCTCGTCGTCAGCGGCCGCAAGAAGAAGCGGCTGCCGCCGGCCGAGGCACCGTCCACCCCGCCGACCATCACCGCTCCGCCCGCCGAACCGCACGTCGGCGACGAGGCGGAGACACCGCGGGACGAACCACGCCGGACCATCGAAGAGGTCGACCTCCCGACGGCCGAAGAGGCCGTCGAGACGCCGGTCGCGGTCGAGGACCCCGTCGTCGCCGCGCCCCCCGCGCCCGAGATCGAGATTCCCGAGCCGACAGCGGGCCGTCTCGTACGGCTCCGGGCCCGGCTCGCCCGCTCCCAGAACTCGCTGGGCAAGGGTCTGCTGACCCTGCTGTCCCGCGAGCACCTCGACGAGGACACCTGGGAGGAGATCGAGGAGACGCTCCTCACCGCCGACGTCGGCGTCGCCCCCACGCAGGAGCTCGTCGACCGGCTGCGCGAGCGGGTACGCGTGCTCGGCACCCGCACCCCCGAGGAGCTGAAGAGCCTGCTCCGCGAGGAGCTCATCGCGCTCCTCGGCACCGACTTCGACCGCTCGGTGAAGACCGAGAGCGACCCGGGCACCCCCGGCGTCGTCATGGTCGTCGGCGTCAACGGCACCGGCAAGACCACCACCACCGGCAAGCTGGCCCGGGTCCTGGTCGCCGACGGCCGCTCGGTCGTCCTCGGCGCCGCCGACACCTTCCGCGCCGCCGCCGCCGACCAGCTCCAGACCTGGGGCGAGCGGGTCGGTGCCCGGACCGTCCGAGGCCCCGAGGGCGGCGACCCGGCGTCGATCGCCTTCGACGCCGTCAAGGAGGGCATCGCGGAGGGCGCCGACGTCGTCCTCATCGACACCGCGGGCCGCCTGCACACCAAGACCGGCCTCATGGACGAGCTCGGCAAGGTCAAGCGCGTCGTCGAGAAGCACGGCCCGCTGGACGAGGTCCTGCTCGTCCTCGACGCCACCACCGGTCAGAACGGCCTGGTCCAGGCCCGCGTCTTCGCCGAGGTCGTCGACATCACCGGCATCGTCCTGACCAAGCTCGACGGCACGGCCAAGGGCGGCATCGTGATCGCGGTCCAGCGCGAGCTGGGCGTTCCGGTCAAGCTGATCGGCCTGGGGGAGGGCCCGGACGACCTGGCGCCTTTCGAGCCGGCCGCCTTCGTCGACGCCCTGATCGGCGACTGACCCCGGCCGGGGGCCACGGCCCCTTGCCCCGGACTCCTTCGGGCCCCGCACGCGACAGCGCGCGGGGCCCGAAGCGTTGCTCAGGAAGACCGGCGACAGGTGTGGCTGCGGTGGCAGATGTAGGCCAGGGTGCCGAGCAGCAGGCGGGCCTGGGGCGGGGAGCCCGCCGTGTCCAGGGTCGGAGGGCGCAGCCAGCGCACGGGGCCGAGACCGCCCAGGTCCGACGGCGGGGCCGTGACGTACGTGCCGGCGCCCAGCGCCCGCAGATCCAGGTCGGCGTCGTCCCAGCCCATCCGGTACAACAGCTGGGGCAGCTCCGCCGCCGCGCCCGGCGCCACGAAGAACCGCGCCCGCTCCGTCGGCGTCACACAGACCGGACCCAGCGGAAGCCCCATCCGCTCCAAGCGGACCAGCGCCAGGCGCCCCACCGGCTCGGCGACCTCGATCACGTCGAAGGCGCGGCCGACCGGGAGCATCAAAGCCGCCCCCGGATACCGCGACCACGTCTTCGTCGCGTCGTCCAGGCCCGCGCCCGCCGGGACCGCCTCGGCGAACGAGAGCGGATGCGCACCCGGAGCAGTACAGCCGCGATCGCCGCAGGAGCACTGGCCGGAGGCGGCCCGCGCTCCCGGGACCACGTCCCAGCCCCACAGCCCTGTGTACTCGGCCACCGCTGTGCACTCCGTGGTGCGGACGCGGCGGCGCGAGCCGGACCGCATCTCACGAATGCCGCCGATCGTGAAGCCCATGCCCCCTCCAACGGGTCGAACGCGCCGGTGGTTACGAATCGGAGCTCGATCGTCACACTCCGTGGCCCAGGGCGGTGTGCGGTGGTGGGCACGGTGGTGCGGCCCGTCGCGCGCGCCTCGGCGCGCAACACTCCGCCGACCCTGGTTCGTCGCATGTCAAGTGAATCGTGTTCGGCGGCAGGCGAGTTCATTCGAAGGGGTGGCGAATGGTGGCGATTCTTGAAACAGCCTCGCGGGACCAGTGATCGTAGGATTACTTTCGGTGCACGAACCGGGGACCGCATTGCGCGCGTGGGTATGCCGGAGGCAACCCGCTTTCCAGTTCGAGGGAGTGCAACCTCCGGACGGAGGCCGCGAGACACGGCATTCTGTTAGAGGTTCACGCGGCGAAGGCATTGATGTGGATGGGGGCGTTCCAGTGGGCGGCAACGGCGGCGCGGACGGTACGACTGCCGGCAAGCGCCCCAACGAGCAGCTGAGCTCGTGGTTCGTGCGCAGCGGCTGGTCGAAGGGCGAGCTGGCGCGCCAGGTGAACCGCAGGGCCCGCCAGATGGGCGCGCACCACATCAGCACCGACACCTCCCGCGTCCGGCGCTGGCTGGACGGCGAACAGCCCCGCGAGCCCATCCCCAGAATCCTCTCCGAACTGTTCTCCGAACGGTTCGGATCGGTCGTCGCCATCGAGGACCTCGGCCTGCGCGCCGCCCACCAGGCGCCCTCCGTCTCGGGAGTCGACCTGCCCTGGGCCGGCCCCCAGACCGTCGCCCTGCTCAGCGAGTTCTCCCGCAGCGACCTCATGCTCGCCCGCCGCGGCTTCCTCGGCTCCGCCCTGTCGCTCGCCGCCGGCCCCGCCCTCATCGAGCCCATGCAGCGCTGGCTCGTGCCCGCCCCGGCCGGCGAACCCGGCCGCCCCGAACCGGCTCTCGACACCCGGCGCCCCGGCCGCCTCTCCCCGGGCGAACTGGACCTCCTCGAATCCACCACCGCGATGTTCCGGCAGTGGGACGCCCAGTGCGGCGGCGGACTGCGCCGCAAGGCGGTCGTCGGCCAGCTCCACGAGGTCACCGACCTGCTCCAGGAGCCACAGCCCGCCGCCACCGCCCAGCGCCTCTTCACCTGCGCCGCCGAACTGGCCGAACTCGCCGGGTGGATGAGCTACGACGTGGGCCTGCAGCCCACCGCCCAGAAGTATTTCGTCCTCGCCCTGCACGCCGCCAAGGAGGCGGGCGACAAGCCGCTCGGCTCGTACATCCTCTCCTCCATGAGCCGCCAGATGATCCACCTCGGCCGGCCCGACGACGCCCTCGAACTCATCCACCTCGCGCAGTACGGCAGCCGCGACTGCGCCACCGCGCGCACCCAGGCCATGCTGTATGCGATGGAGGCACGCGCCTACGCCAACATGGGACAGCCCAGCAAGTGCAAGCGGGCCGTCCGGATGGCCGAGGACACCTTCGCCGACGTCGGCCTCGACGGCGAGCCGGAGCCCGACTGGATCCGCTTCTTCTCCGAGGCCGAGCTCAACGGTGAGAACTCCCACTCCTACCGTGACCTGGCCTACGTCGCCGGCCGCTCCCCGACCTACGCCTCCCTCGCCGAGCCCGTCATGCAGCGGGCCGTCCAGCTGTTCGAGAAGGACACCGAGCACCAGCGTTCGTACGCACTCAACCTCGTCGGCATGGCCACCGTGCACCTCCTCAAGCGCGAACCCGAGCAGTCCGCCGCCCTCGTCGAGAAGGCGCTCGTCGTCGCCAAGCGCGTCCGCTCCGAGCGGGTCAACAACCGGCTCCGCAAGACCGTCGACACGGCGGCCCGCGACTTCCACGACGTCGCCGAGGTCGTCCAGCTCACCGACCGGCTCACCGCCCTGCTGCCCGAGACCGCCGAAGCGGTCTGAGCGCGGGCCGCGCCCCCGAACCCCGGCCGCGACAGACATCCCGTACCGCCCGACTCGGCTCCCCCGCCGCCAGGCCACAGGGATGGCTGCCGCGGCCGGCCCATGCCCACGGACCCGCACGCCCGCGTCCGGGACCCGACCCGCGCGTTACACGTTCGTGACTCGGCCGTTCACAGTCGCGTAACACGCCCCACCCCTTCGTCACTGCGGCGAAACATCGTGCGGCATCGACGGAAACGGCGCTGCGCCAACTTTGGCGCATAACCGGCCACCCCTCACGGCCAAGCCGCTCTCCGGCCCCGCCCCCGCACAGGCCGTACCGACGACGAGGAGACGCCGATGGCACCAGCCATCACGACCCTGGCAGCAGCCCCCGAGCTCTCCGCTGCCAACACCGGGTTCATGCTCATCTGCTCCGCCCTGGTCATGCTGATGACCCCGGCACTCGCCTTCTTCTACGGAGGCATGGTCCGCGTCAAGTCCACCCTCAACATGCTGATGATGAGCTTCATCAGCCTCGGGATCGTCACGATCCTCTGGGTGCTCTACGGCTTCAGCCTCGCCTTCGGCGCCGACTCCGGCTCGATCATCGGCTGGTCCTCCGACTACGTCGGCCTGAGTGGCATCGGCGTCACCGAGCTGTGGGACGGCTACACCATCCCGGTGTACGTCTTCGCCGTCTTCCAGCTGATGTTCGCGATCCTCACCCCGGCCCTGATCAGCGGCGCCCTCGCGGACCGCGTCAAGTTCACCGCCTGGGCCCTGTTCATCGCCCTGTGGGTCACCGTCGTCTACTTCCCCGTCGCCCACTGGGTCTGGGGCTCCGGCGGCTGGCTCTTCGAGATGGGCGTCATCGACTTCGCCGGCGGCACGGCGGTCCACATCAACGCCGGTGCCGCGGCCCTCGGCGTGATCCTCGTCATCGGCAAGCGCGTCGGCTTCAAGAAGGACCCGATGCGCCCGCACAGCCTCCCGCTGGTCATGCTCGGCGCCGGTCTGCTCTGGTTCGGCTGGTTCGGCTTCAACGCCGGCTCCTGGCTCGGCAACGACGACGGCGTCGGCGCGGTGATGTTCGTCAACACCCAGGTCGCCACCGCCGCCGCCATGCTCGCCTGGCTCGCCTACGAGAAGATCCGCCACGGCTCCTTCACCACCCTCGGCGCCGCCTCCGGCGCGGTCGCCGGCCTCGTCGCCATCACCCCGGCCGGCGGCTCCGTCAGCCCGCTCGGCGCCATCGCCGTCGGCGCCATCGCCGGCCTCGTCTGCGCCATGGCCGTCGGACTGAAGTACAAGTTCGGCTACGACGACTCCCTCGACGTCATCGGCGTCCACCTCGTCGGTGGTGTCATCGGATCCCTCCTCGTCGGCTTCTTCGCCACCGGCGGAGTCCAGTCCGACGCCAAGGGCCTCTTCTACGGCGGTGGCCTCGAGCAGCTCGGCAAGCAGGCCATCGGCGTCTTCGCCGTCCTCGCCTACTCTCTTGTCGCCTCCGCGATCCTCGCGCTGATCATCGACAAGACGATGGGCATGCGGGTCAGCGAGGACGACGAGGTCTCCGGCATCGACCAGGTCGAGCACGCCGAGACCGCGTACGACTTCAGCGGAGCCGGCGGCGGCGCCTCCTCGCGCTCCACCGCCGCGCCCGCCCCCGCAGTTACGGAGACCAAGAAGGTGGACGCATGAAGCTCATCACCGCAGTCGTGAAGCCGCACCGGCTGGACGAGATCAAGGAAGCCCTCCAGGCTTTCGGAGTCCAGGGGCTCACGGTCACCGAGGCCAGCGGATACGGCCGCCAGCGCGGCCACACCGAGGTCTACCGCGGTGCCGAGTACACCGTCGACCTCGTCCCCAAGATCCGCATCGAGGTCCTGGTCGAGGACGAGGACGCCGAACAGCTCATCGAGGTCGTGGTCAAGGCCGCCCGGACCGGCAAGATCGGTGACGGCAAGGTGTGGAGCGTGCCGGTCGAGACCGCCGTCCGCGTCCGCACCGGCGAACGCGGTCCGGACGCACTGTAGGCACGGATAGGGAGCTGCTGGGTGACGAGCGTCGATGTGAGCACGCAAGCGGAAGACTCGGGACCCGGCGGCTACGCGGCGGCCCGGCTGCGCCTTCTCGGTGAGAAGGAGCGGTCCGGGCCGCCGCGCCGTACCGCACTGGCCCGGCTCACCGACGACTGGCTGACCGGCCTGTTCGCCGCCGCCCGGCCGCCCCGAGGGGTGGCACTCGTCGCCGTCGGCGGCTACGGGCGCGGCGAACTCTCCCCCCGCAGCGATCTCGACCTGCTGCTCCTGCACGACGGCACCGCCGACGCGCGCGAGATCGCCACCCTCGCCGACCGCATCTGGTACCCCGTCTGGGACCTGGGCCTCGCCCTGGACCACTCCGTCCGCACCCCCGCCGAGGCCCGCAGGACGGCCGGTGAGGACCTGAAGGTCCAGCTCGGACTCCTCGACGCCCGGCCCGTCGCCGGCGACCACGGACTCGTCGCCGGTCTGCGCACCGCCGTCCTCGCCGACTGGCGCAACCAGGCGCCCCGGCGGCTCCCCGAACTCGACGCGCTCTGCCGCGAGCGGGCCGAACGCATGGGGGAGCTGCGGTTCCTCCTCGAACCCGACCTGAAGGAGGCCCGCGGAGGACTGCGCGACGCCCAGGTCCTGCGCGCGGTCGCCGCCTCATGGCTCGCCGACGCCCCCCGGGAAGGCCTCGACGCCGCCCGCCGCAGCCTCCTCGACGCCCGCGACGCCCTGCACCTGGCGACCGGACGGGCCACCGACCGCCTCGCCCTCCAGGAACAGGACGCGGTCGCCCGGGAACTCGGCCTCCTCGACGCCGACACCCTGCTGCGCGAGGTGTACGAGGCCGCGCGGGTGATCTCGTACGCCACCGATGTCACCTGGCGCGAGGTCAACCGGGTCCTCAAGGCACGCTCCGCCCGGCCCAGGCTCCGCGCCCTCCTCGGCGGTCGCCCCGGCGGCGCGAAACCGCCCATCGAGCGCACCCCGCTCGCCGAGGGCGTCGTCGAGATGGACGGCGAGGTCGTCCTCGCCCTCAGCGCCAAACCGGAACGCGACCCCGTGCTGCCCCTGCGGGCCGCCGCGGCCGCCGCCCAGTCCGGACTGCCGATCTCCCTGCACGCCGTACGCCGGCTCGCGGCCGCCGCCAAACCGCTGCCCGTGCCCTGGCCGGCCGAAGCCCGCGAAGAACTGGTCACCCTGCTCGGCGCGGGGGAGTCCACCGTCCCGGTGTGGGAGGCACTGGAGGCCGAAGGGCTCATCACCCGGCTCCTGCCCGACTGGGAACGGGTGCGCTGCCGGCCCCAGCGCAACCCCGTCCACACCTGGACCGTCGACCGGCACCTCGTCGAGACCGCCGTCCGCGCCTCCTCGCTGACCCGCCGCGTCGGCCGTCCCGACCTGCTGCTCGTCGCCGCCCTCCTCCATGACATCGGCAAGGGCTGGCCCGGCGACCACTCGGTCGCCGGGCAGACCATCGCCCGCGACATCGCGACCCGGATCGGATTCGACCGCGCCGACGTGGGCGTCGTCTCCACCGTCGTACGCCACCACCTGCTGCTCGTCGAGACCGCCACCCGGCGGGACCTCGACGACCCCGCCACCGTCCAGGCGGTGGCGGCGGCCGTCGGGACACCGGGCGCCCTGGAACTGCTGCACGCCCTCACCGAGGCCGACGCGCTCGCCACCGGGCCCGCCGCCTGGTCCTCCTGGCGCGCCTCGCTGGTGGCCGACCTGGTGAAGCGGGTCGGAGCCGTCCTCGCCGGCGAACCGGCGGCCGAACCGGAACCCGCCGCGCCCAGCGCGGAACAGGAACGCCTGGCGATCGAGGCGCTGAGGACGGGCGAGCCCGTCCTCGCCCTGCACACACAGCCGGATACCTCGGCAGAGTCGACGGGGCAGTCCTCGGGCGATTCCGGGGAACGCGGGCCGGACCGGGAAGCGGAACCACAACCGGAACCGGTCGGCGTCGAACTGCTCCTCGCCCTGCCCGACCAGCCGGGCGTCCTGCCGGCCGCCGCCGGCGTCCTCGCCCTGCACCGTCTGACCGTACGGGCCGCCGATCTGCGCGCGGTCGAACTCCCCACCGAGCTCGGCCCGGGCGCGGTCCTCGTCCTGAACTGGCGCGTCGCGGCCGAGTACGGCTCGCTGCCGCAGGCCGCCCGGCTGCGCGCCGACCTCGTCCGGGCCCTGGACGGCACCCTGGACATCCCCGCGCGCCTGGCCGAACGCGAGGCCGCCTACCCCCGGCGCCGGGGCGTCACCGCCCCGCCACCCCGGGTCACCGTCGCCGCCGCCGACTCGCGCCTCGCCACCCTCATCGAGGTCCGCGCCCAGGACGCCCCCGGCCTCCTGCACCGCATCGGCCGCGCCCTGGAGGGCGCCGAGGTCCGGGTCAGAAGCGCCCATGTCTCCACCCTCGGCGCGAACGCCGTGGACACCCTCTACGTGACCCGCCCGGACGGCTCCCTCCTCGCCGACGAGGAGGCCGCGGACCTGGCGCGGGCCCTGGAGAAGGCGCTGCGGTGAGGCAGCCCCCGTCCGCCGGTTCCGGCGGGCGGGGACACACACTTCGAGCGGCCAGATACCCTGGAGGGCAATCGTCCGCCCGCCCCCGACACCGAGGATCCGCGACCACCGTGTTCGATACCCTCTCCGACCGCCTTGCAGCGACATTCAAGAATCTCCGGGGCAAGGGCCGCCTGTCCGAGGCGGACATCGACGCCACCGCGCGCGAGATCCGTATCGCCCTCCTCGAGGCGGACGTCGCCCTCCCCGTCGTCCGGGCGTTCATCAAGCAGGTCAAGGAGCGGGCCACCGGCGCCGAGGTCTCCCAGGCGCTGAACCCCGCCCAGCAGGTCATCAAGATCGTCAACGAGGAGCTCGTCGGCATCCTCGGCGGCGAGACCCGGCGCCTGCGGTTCGCCAAGACCGCCCCCACCGTGATCATGCTCGCCGGTCTCCAGGGTGCCGGTAAGACCACCCTCGCCGGAAAGCTCGGTCTCTGGCTCAAGAGCCAGGGCCACTCCCCGCTGCTCGTCGCCTGCGACCTCCAGCGCCCCAACGCCGTCACCCAGCTCGGCGTCGTCGCCGAGCGCGCCGGCGTGGCCTTCTACGGCCCGCAGCCGGGCAACGGCGTCGGCGACCCCGTCCAGGTCGCCAAGGACTCCGTCGAGTACGCGCGGACCAAGCAGTACGACGTCGTCATCGTCGACACCGCCGGCCGCCTCGGCATCGACCAGGAGCTGATGCAGCAGGCCGCGGACATCCGCGACGCCGTCAGCCCCGACGAGGTCCTGTTCGTCGTCGACGCCATGATCGGTCAGGACGCGGTCAACACCGCCGAGGCCTTCCGCGACGGCGTCGGCTTCGACGGCGTCGTGCTCTCCAAGCTCGACGGCGACGCCCGCGGTGGTGCCGCGCTCTCGATCGCGCACGTCACCGGCCGCCAGATCATGTTCGCCTCCAACGGCGAGAAGCTGGACGACTTCGACGCGTTCCACCCGGACCGCATGGCGTCCCGCATCCTCGGCATGGGCGACATGCTCTCGCTCATCGAGAAGGCCGAGCAGACCTTCAGCCAGGAAGAGGCCGCCAAGATGGCCTCCAAGCTGGCGTCCAAGAAGGGCCAGGAGTTCACGCTCGACGACTTCCTCGCCCAGATGGAGCAGGTCCGCAAGATGGGCTCCATCTCCAAGCTCCTCGGCATGCTCCCCGGCATGGCGCAGATGAAGGAGCAGATCAACAACATCGACGAGCGGGACGTCGACCGCACGGCCGCGATCATCAAGTCGATGACCCCGGGCGAGCGCCAGGACCCGACCATCATCAACGGCTCGCGTCGCGCCCGTATCGCCAAGGGCTCCGGCGTCGAGGTCAGCGCGGTCAAGGGCCTGGTCGAGCGGTTCTTCGAGGCGCGCAAGATGATGTCCCGCATGGCCCAGGGCGGCGGCATGCCGGGCATGCCGGGGATGCCGGGCATGGGCGGCGGCGCCGGCCGGCAGAAGAAGCAGATCAAGCAGGCCAAGGGCAAGCGCAAGAGCGGCAACCCGATGAAGCGCAAGGCCGAGGAGCAGGCGGCCGCGGCGCGGCGCGAGCAGGCCCAGGCGGGCGGCGCGTTCGGGCTTCCGGCGGATCAGACTCCGCAGGATTTCGAGCTGCCCGACGAGTTCAAGAAGTTCATGGGCTGACACCCTGTTGTGTGACGAGAAGGGGCCCGGCGGTACGAAACCGCTCCGGGCCCCTTTTCATGCCTGCGCCACGTCCGCTTTTCATGCCTGTGCCACGCCCGCGATGCCGCTTTCCTCCCCTTCTCGCATCATGGGGCTGACGTCGGCTTGAGGAGAGCAGCGTGGCCAACCCCGTACCCCCGCGCGACCGGACCGACCAGCCGTGGCGCTCGGAAGGGGCCCCGCCGCCTCCGCCGTCGAAGAGGAAGATGCCGGGCGGGTGGGGCGGCCTCGTCCTCACCGCGCTCGTCGTCTTCCTCCTTGCCAACCTCGTGCTGTCCTTCTTCAACCGGGGCGACGAACCGACGATCTCGTACACCGAGTTCAGCAGGCAGGTGGTGGCGGGCAACGTCACCACGATCTACTCCAAGGGCGACGCCATCCAGGGGCAGCTGAAGAACGAGCAGCCCCTGCCCGACGGCAAGGGCGACTACACCAAGTTCACCACCCAGCGGCCCGCCTTCGCCGACGACAAGCTCTGGGACGAACTGACCCGGCAGAAGGTCACCGTCACCGCCGAGCCCGTCGTCCGGGAACGCAGCTTCCTCTCCAACCTGCTGATCTCCCTCGCGCCCATGCTGCTGCTCGTCCTGCTGTGGGTGTTCATCGCCCGCCGGATGCGCGCCGGACTCGGCGGCGCCGGCGGCATGCTCGGCCGCAAGGCCCCGCCGAAACCCGTCGAGATCGAAGGGGCCAAACGGACCACCTTCGAGGACGTCGCGGGCATCGACGAGGTCGAGGGCGAACTCAACGACGTCGTCGACTTCCTCAAGAACCCCGACGCCTACCGCGCCATGGGCGCCAAGATCCCCCGCGGCGTCCTGCTCGCCGGCCCGCCCGGCACCGGCAAGACCCTCCTCGCGCGTGCCGTGGCGGGGGAGGCGGGCGTTCCGTTCTTCTCCGCCTCCGCCTCGGAGTTCATCGAGATGATCGTCGGCGTCGGCGCCTCGCGGGTACGGGAACTCTTCGCCGAGGCCCGGAAGGTCGCCCCCGCCATCATCTTCATCGACGAGATCGACACCATCGGACGGGCCCGCGGCGGCGGCTCAGGCATGGGCGGACACGACGAACGCGAGCAGACGCTCAACCAGATCCTCACGGAGATGGACGGCTTCACCGGCTCCGAGGGCGTCATCGTCCTCGCCGCCACCAACCGCGCCGACGTCCTCGACCCCGCCCTCACCCGCCCCGGCCGCTTCGACCGGATCGTGCACGTGAACCCGCCCGACCGCCAGGGACGCGAGGCGATCCTCAGGATCCACACCCGGGACATCCCGCTCGCCCCCGACGTCGACCTCGTCCAGGTGGCGCGCACGACCCCCGGCATGACGGGCGCCGAACTCGCCAACCTCGCCAACGAGGCCGCCCTCCTCGCCGTCAAACGGCAGCAGAAGACGGTCACCCGGTCCGACCTCTCCGACGCCCTGGAGAAGGTCCAGCTCGGCGCGGAACGGCCGCTCGTCATGCCGGCCGAGGAACGCCGCCGCACCGCGTACCACGAGAGCGGACACGCCCTGCTCGGCATGCTCCAGCCCGGCGCCGACCCGGTCCGCAAGATCACCATCGTGCCGCGCGGCCGCGCGCTGGGCGTCACGCTGTCGACACCGGACGCCGACAAGTACGCGTACACGGAGGAGTACCTGCGCGGCCGCATCAGCGGCGCGCTCGGCGGCATGGCCGCCGAACAGGTCGTCTTCGGCGTCGTCACCACCGGCTCCGAGAGCGACCTGGAACAGGTCACCCACATCGCCCGCGGCATGGCCGGACGCTGGGGCATGAGCGAACGCGTCGGCCGGCTCACCGCCATCCCGAGCGACGCCCAGCAGGCGTACGGCCTCTCCGCGGCCCCCGCGACCCTCGACGCGGTCGCCGAGGAGATGCGCCGGATCGTCGACGAGTGCTACGAGAGCGCCGTCCGGCAACTCCGCGAGAACCGCGAGAAGCTCGACGCCCTGGCCGCCGCCCTGCTCGCGAACGAGACCCTGGAGGAAGAGGCGGCCTACCGCGCCGCCGGCATCACCCGCCTGGCGAAGGACGCCTAGCCACGGCCCGCAGCCCGCGGGGGTCACGGCATCCGGGCGATCAGGTACCGGAAGACGTTCGGCATCCACACCGTCCCGTCCCCGCGGACGTACGGATCCAGGGCTTCCAGGATCTCCTTCTCCACCTGCGACGCCTCCGTCGCCCGGACCGCCGCGTCGAAGTCACCCGTCGAGAGCAGCCCCCGCACCGCGCTGTCCGGATCCGCGTACCCGAACGGGCACGACACCCGGCCCGAGCCGTCCGGCCGCAGACCCGCCCGCGCCACCACGTCCTCCAGCTCGTCCCGGGGCGCCGGCCGCCAGTCCGTCAGCCGGGCCGCGACCCGCAGCACCGATCCCGTCGCGCACCGCTCCGGCGGCCCCCAGCCCGCGAGCACGATCGCTGCGCCCGATTCGGCCAGAGGAGTGACCGCCGCCAGTTCCGCCGCCGAACCCGCAGTGGTGTGGAACGCCGTCACCACGTCGTACCGGAGGCCGCCGGAGGGGCCACCGGGCCCGCCCTCGACCTCCGCGGGCCCGCCTTCCACGACCGTGTGGCCCCCGCCCTCCGGCAGCCGCTCCCTGGCCAGCTCCACGCGCGCGTGGTCCCGGTCCACCCCGGTGACCCGGGCGCCCCGCGAGGCCGCCATCAGCAGCGCCAGGCCCGACCCGCAGCCGAGCCCGAGGACCCGGGAGCCGGGTCCCACGTCGAGACGGTCATACACCGCCTCGTAGAGCGGCACGAGCATCCGCTCCTGGATCTCCGCCCAGTCGCGCGCGGGGTCGCGCCGGACGAGCCGTGCGGGGTCGTGCCGGACGAGCGTGGATGTCATGGAATGCGCCCCAATCAGTGCCTGGTCGACGGCCCCCGTGTCTGTGCGCCCGCATCCCCCTGTATGTCAGGGAACTGCGCATCCGTGCCCGCGTCCAGTGCTCGCGCCGGACCACTTGCCGGTTCGGGCCACAGGTGCGGGAAGGGCCGGTGCGCCGCCTTGCGCCCGGACCCGGTACTGTCCCTGCGACGCCCCCTCGGGGCGTACGGCCCCTCTACGCGCCGGGGCGTATGCGCTGCTACGCACCACCTTGCCGTGAGCTGCGAGCCTTCTCCGCACATCGGCGCACTGGCCCTCGTCAGGACGCATCAACGGCAACTGACGGGTACGTGCAAAATATTTGGGATGCCCCGTAATGGAACCCGGGAGCGTTCCGGCTCGTTGTACGCGACGTGAGCACGACACCACCTGTTCTCGCCGCAGAGCTGGCACAGGCGTGGGCCGACATTCAGCGGCACCACCCCGAACTGCCGGATCTCGCCGCGCCCGAATCCCTGATCGGAGAGTCCTCGTCCGCCTGCGGCGCCGAGCTCTCCTTCGAGCGACTGCTCCACGAGGCAGTCCACGGCATCGCAGCCGCCCGAGGAGTCCGTGACACCTCGCGCGCCGGCCGCTACCACAACCGCAGATTCCTCGCGATCGCCGAGGAGATGGGACTCGACCACCCCGAGGAGCCGCACGCCAGCAGCGGCTTCTCCCTGGTCACGCTCAACCCCGAGGCGAAGCGGCGCTACCGGCCCACGATCGAGCGGCTCCAGCGCGCCCTCAAGGCGCACACCGTCGCGACGGCCGCGGACACCAAGCGCTCGTTCCGGGGGCCGGCCGCCCGCCACGGCTCCTCCGGCGGCGGCGTGCGCGTGAAAGCCGTCTGCGACTGCGGCCGAAACGTCCGCGTGGTCCCCTCGGTCCTCGCCCAGGCTCCCATCGTCTGCGGCGGCTGCGGCAAGCCCTTCCGTATCCCGGAGACGGTGGGCGCGGCGAGCTGACCGCCCCGGACCCCGCCGGGTCCGGGGCGCCACGGGCGTGTGGCACAATGGCTAGCTGTACTCGACAGCCGCACAGGACCCCTCTCTCCTCCGGCTGACGCGTCCATCGGGCACCCGAGTACCGCAACCCCACGTGGCATCTCATGTGCCCAACCACGTCAAGACCAGGAGACACCACTCCAGTGGCAGTCAAGATCAAGCTCAAGCGCCTCGGCAAGATTCGCCAGCCGCACTACCGCATCGTCGTCGCCGACTCCCGCACCCGCCGGGACGGTCGTGCGATCGAGGAGATCGGTCTGTACCACCCGACGTACAACCCGTCGAAGATCGAGGTCGACTCGGAGCGTGCGCAGTACTGGCTGTCCGTCGGCGCCCAGCCGACCGAGCCCGTCCTCGCCATCCTGAAGCTCACCGGCGACTGGCAGAAGCACAAGGGCCTGCCGGCCCCCGCGCCGCTGCTTCAGCCGGAGACGAAGGAAGACAAGCGCGCTTCGTTCGACGCGTTCGCCAAGACGCTCGAGGGCGACGACGCCAAGGGTGAGGCCATCACCCCGAAGGCGAAGAAGGCCGACAAGAAGGCGGACGAGGCCGAGGCCGCGTCCACCGAGTCGACCGAGGCCTGAGCATGCTCGAGGAGGCTCTCGAGCACCTCGTGAAGGGCATCGTCGACAACCCCGATGACGTGCAGGTCGCCTCGCGCAACCTGCGCCGTGGCCGCGTGCTGGAGGTCCGGGTCCACCCCGACGACCTCGGCAAGGTGATCGGCCGCAACGGCCGCACCGCGCGTGCGCTGCGTACCGTCGTGGGCGCCATCGGCGGCCGTGGCATCCGCGTCGACCTCGTCGACGTGGACCAGGTCCGCTGAAGAAGTTGACTGTTTCACCTTAGATGCGCCGGCAACGGGCCGGGGAGGGCATAGCGCCCGCCCCGGCCCGTCGTCGTCCGACAGGAGAGTGTGTAAGTCGTGCAGCTGGTAGTCGCGCGGATCGGCCGCGCCCACGGCATCAAGGGCGAAGTCACCGTCGAGGTGCGTACGGACGAGCCCGAGCTGAGGCTCGCGCCCGGAGCCGTCCTGACCACCGACCCGGCCTCCATCGGCCCCCTGACCATCGAGACCGGACGCGTGCACAGCGGCAGGCTGCTGCTCCGCTTCGAGGGCGTACGGGACCGCAACGCCGCCGAGGCCCTGCGCAACACCCTCCTGATCGCCGACGTCGACCCCGACGAGACGCCGGAGGAGGACGACGAGTACTACGACCACCAGCTCATGGACCTCGACGTCGTGCTCACCGACGGCACCGAGGTCGGTCGCATCACCGAGATCTCCCACCTGCCCTCGCAGGACCTCTTCATCGTCGAGCGGCCCGACGGCACCGAGCTGATGATCCCCTTCGTCGAGGAGATCGTCACCGACATCGACCTGGAGCAGCAGCGGGTCGTCATCGACCCGCCGCCCGGGCTCATCGACGACCGCGCCGAGATCGCCTCCGCACGGGACGCGGAGGGTGACGGAGATACCGGGGACGCCGGGGGCGCCCGGAAGACCGGGGACGCGTCCTGATGCGGCTCGACGTCGTCACGATCTTCCCCGAGTACCTGGAACCGCTGAACGTCTCCCTGGTCGGCAAGGCACGCGCGCGTGGGCAGCTCGACGTCCACGTCCACGACCTGCGGGAGTGGACGTACGACCGGCACAACACGGTCGACGACACGCCCTACGGTGGCGGCCCCGGCATGGTCATGAAGACGGATCCCTGGGGAGACGCCCTCGACCAGACCCTCGCCGACGGCTTCGAGGCGGGCGCACACGGTCCCGTCCTCGTCGTCCCCACGCCCAGCGGGCGTCCCTTCACCCAGGAACTGGCCGTCGAACTCTCCGAGCGGCCCTGGCTGATCTTCACCCCCGCCCGCTACGAGGGCATCGACCGCCGGGTCATGGACGAGTACGCGACCCGGATGCCGGTGTACGAAGTCTCCATCGGCGACTACGTCCTGGCCGGCGGTGAAGCCGCGGTGCTCGTGATCACCGAGGCGGTGGCCCGGCTGCTGCCCGGCGTCCTCGGCAACGCCGAGTCCCACCGCGACGACTCCTTCGCCCCGGGAGCCATGGCCAACCTCCTCGAAGGGCCCGTCTACACCAAGCCCCCCGAGTGGCGCGGCCGCGCCATCCCCGACGTGCTCGTCAGCGGGCACCACGGCAAGATCGCCCGCTGGCGGCGCGACGAGGCCCTCCGCCGTACGGCGGAGAACCGGCCGGACCTGATCGAACGCTGCGACCCCTCCGTCTTCGACAAGAAGGACCGGGAGACCCTTTCCATCCTGGGCTGGGCCCCGGAGCCCGGCGGCCGATTTTGGCGCAGGCCCGACGCCGTGGAAGAATAGGCCGCTGCTGTCTGTACGGCGTGCGCCCCTGCCACAGGGGGACGACGCACGCCCGGTACGGGCGGCGCTCCTTCTCCTTTCGAACGTTCCGCTGATGACCTGTGGCATCAGCGAGGAAAGAGACCACCATGGCCTCCCTGCTCGACACGGTCACCGCGGCTTCGCTCCGCACCGACCTCCCCGCCTTCCGTCCCGGCGACACCGTGAACGTCCACGTGCGCGTCATCGAGGGCAACCGCTCCCGTATCCAGCAGTTCAAGGGCGTCGTCATCCGCCGCCAGGGCTCGGGCGTCAGCGAGACCTTCACGGTCCGCAAGGTCTCGTTCTCCGTCGGCGTCGAGCGCACCTTCCCGGTGAACAGCCCGATCTTCGAGAAGATCGAGCTCGTCAGCCGCGGTGACGTCCGTCGCGCCAAGCTCTACTACCTGCGTGAGCTGCGCGGCAAGGCTGCCAAGATCAAGGAGAAGCGCGACAACTGAGCTCCGGCTCACCGTTCGCGCGGCGCTTCCGCTCCATGAGTCACAGGGCGGCCGGATAGGCTCAGCCCCCGATGGACACCGAAGCACAGCACACGGAGCGCGACCGCTCCTCCACGACGGAGGAGCGGTCGCGCTCCGCGCGCGTTTCCGGCCCCGAGCCGAGGCCAGGGAACGACGCGCTCCCGAGGACGGAGCCCGAGGGCGGGCCGCGGACGGAGCCCGAGGAGCGGCGCGCCGCCGCCGGCGGATGGACCTGGCGCCGGACCGGCTTCGTCGGCGGCGCCTGCGTGGTCTTCCTGCTGCTCCTGAGCCACTTCGTGACGCAGCCCTTCCTGATCCCCAGCGGCTCGATGGAACCGACGCTCCACGTCGGCGACCGGATCCTCGTCGACAAGCTGGCGTACCGCTTCGGCGACCGACCGCGCCGTGGCGACGTCGTCGTCTTCGACGGCACCGGATCGTTCCTCCAGGAGCCCGCCGGGCAGAACCCGGTCACCGGCCTGTTGCACGGCGCCGCCGCGGCCCTCGGCCTCGCCGAGCCCGCAGAGACCGACTTCGTGAAGCGCGTGGTGGGCGTCGGAGGCGACCGGGTCGTCTGCTGCGGCAAGGACGGCTGGCTCACCGTCAACGGCGTCCCCGTCGAGGAGCGGTACGTGCTGCTCGGCGACGCGCCCTCGAAGGTGCCCTTCGACATCGTCGTACCGCAGGGCGCCCTGTGGGTCATGGGCGACCATCGCAGCCAGTCCAGCGACTCCCGCGACCACCTGGGGCAGCCGGGAGGCGGCATGGTGCCCGTCGAGCAGGTCGTCGGACGAGCCGACTGGATCGCCTGGCCCTTCGGCCGCTGGTCCGAGGTGGCGCCGACCGGTGCCTTCGACGCCGTACCCGCTCCCGCGGCGGGTGGCCATGGGTAACCGCGGCAGACCGGCCGGACACCGCGGCGGCGACACGCGACTGCCCACCGGAACCCGGCCCACGGACGGCGCCCGGCCGCTGCCCGGCCGGGCGGAACGGCGCAGGCTCGCCCGCAAGGTCAAGCGGCGCCGTCGGCGCTCGGCCGTCAAGGAGATACCCCTCCTCATCGGCGTCGCCGTGCTGATCGCCCTCGTCCTGAAGACCTTCCTCGTCCAGGCGTTCGTCATCCCGTCCGGCTCGATGGAGCAGACGATCCGGATCGACGACCGGGTCCTGGTCGACAAACTGACGCCCTGGTTCGGCTCCAAGCCGCAGCGCGGCGACGTCGTCGTGTTCAGGGACCCCGGGAACTGGCTCCAGGACGACACCGCGCCCCCCGCCGACGACCCGATCGGCGTCAAGCAGGTCAAGCAGGCCCTGACCTTCATCGGACTGCTGCCCTCGGCCGACGAGCAGGACCTGATCAAGCGGGTCGTCGCGGTCGGCGGCGACACGGTCAGGTGCTGCGACAAGGACGGCCGGATCACCGTCAACGGCGTGCCGCTGGACGAACCGTATCTGCACCCGGGGAATGAACCCTCGAAGATCAAGTTCGAGGCGAAGGTGCCACCGGGCAGGATCTTCGTGATGGGCGACCACCGCTCGGACTCCGCGGACTCCCGCTTCCACCTCGACGAGAAGGACCGGGGCACGGTCTCCGAGGAGGAGGTCGTGGGCCGGGCCGTCCTCATCGCCTGGCC
Source organism: Streptomyces lateritius (assembly GCF_014649715.1). Classification (GTDB taxonomy): domain Bacteria; phylum Actinomycetota; class Actinomycetes; order Streptomycetales; family Streptomycetaceae; genus Streptomyces; species Streptomyces lateritius. The sequence continues at coordinate 118,897 of NZ_BMTO01000016.1, read as the reverse complement.
CGTGAGCCACTGGCGACGCCTGGAGGAGCGGCAGACGTACGCGGCCGTACCGGACGGGCCTTCGGGCCCCGCGTCGGCGCTCGGCGCGTCGCATAGTGTGTCCTCGCGGAATCTGAACGGATTCCCCTGGCTCCCGACCCCTGCGGAACTCCCGCTCGTTATGGGAGTGATGGGCCTGTCCCTGTGCTGGGGCAGGCATATGCACGGACTGAGGAGTGGATGTGGGGGATGTGGCCGTCGGCGCACGATCCGGACACGACGAGCCCGAGGAGAGGCCCGAACAGCTCGCCGAGTCGTCGGTGGCCATGAGGGATGACTCCGCCGGCCGGCAGGACGCCGACGCCGCGGACGCCGAGGGCGAGCCCGGGCAGAGCGACCAGGGCGCGAAGAAGCCCCGTTCCTTCTGGAAGGAACTGCCGCTCCTGATCGGTATCGCGCTGCTGCTCGCGCTGCTGATCAAGACCTTCCTGGTGCAGGCGTTCTCGATCCCCTCGGACTCGATGATGAACACGCTGCAGCGGGGCGACCGGGTACTGGTGGACAAGCTGACCCCCTGGTTCGGCTCCGAGCCCGAGCGCGGCGAGGTCGTCGTCTTCCACGACCCGGGCGGCTGGCTCGAGGGCGAGCCCGTCCCCGAGCAGAACCTGGTGCAGGAGTTCCTGAGCTTCATCGGCCTCATGCCGTCCGCCGAGGACAAGGACCTGATCAAGCGGGTCATCGCGGTCGGCGGCGACACCGTCTCCTGCAAGGAGGGTGGCAAGGTCGTGCTCAACGGCAAGCCGCTCGACGAGACCGCGTACATCTACCCCGGCTCCACGCCCTGCGGGGACAAGCCCTTCGGGCCGATCACCGTCCCCGAAGGCAGCATCTGGGTGATGGGCGACAACCGGCAGAACTCGCTGGACTCCCGCTACCACCAGAACCTCTCCGGCGGCGGCACCGTCTCCAACGAGAAGGTCGTCGGACGCGCGATCGTGGTGGCCTGGCCGGTGACCCGCTGGGCGACGCTCCCCGTTCCGGACGTCTTCGACCAGCCCGGGCTGAGCCAGGCGCTGACCGTGGCCCCGGGCGCGGCCGGACTGGCCGGCGCACTGCCGCTCGTCCTGTGGCGCAGGAAGAGGCACACGTCTCGGCATACCGCCCGGTAGCAACGCGCGGGTAGGGTGCCGTCCCAGATCGTCGAACCGGCCTATGAGGTGGGGAGCGCTGGGATGAGCGGAACCATACGAACGGAAGGCGGCCGGGGCCGCCTCGGCAGCGTGCTGTCGGGGCTGGTCGTGGCCGTCGGCTGTGTGCTCTTCCTCGGCGGATTCGCCTGGGGAGCCGTGCTCTACCAGCCGTACAGCGTGCCCACCGACTCGATGACCCCGACCCTCGACGTCGGATCCAAGGTCCTCGCCCAGCGGATCGACGGCGACGAGGTGCGCCGCGGCGACATCGTCGTCTTCAAGGACCCGCTGTGGGGCGGCGTACCGACGGTCAAGCGGGTCGTCGGCGTCGGCGGCGACACGGTCGCCTGCTGCGACGCGGAGGGGCGGCTCACCGTGAACGGCAAGCCGGTCGAGGAACCGTATCTGCGGCCCGGTGCCCCGGCCTCCGGACAGAAGTTCTCCGCCACCGTGCCGGAAGGAAACCTCTTCCTGCTCGGCGACGAGCGCCACAACTCCTTGGACTCCCGCGTCCACCTCCAGGAGGCCGGCCAGGGCTCCGTGCCGCGCTCCGCGGTCACCGCGAGGGTCGACGCCGTCGCCTGGCCCGACAACCGAGTCGTGGAGCGGCCGGCGGGCTTCGCGGCACTGCCGGGCGGCACCTCGCGGCCGGGGCCCGTGGAGCAGCTCTTCTACGCGATCGTGGCCGGGTGTGTACTGATCCTGGCGGGAGCGGCGTACGGGCCCGTGGCGCGGACGGTGGGCGGACGGACCGGGACTTCGGGCACGACCGGCAGGAGGTCGGTGAACGCGTGACGGAGTGGGAGACGGGAGACGTGGCCGGTCGCGTGGCCGGGGACGTGACGGGGCATGGGGCCGGGGTCGTGCTGCGGCGCGTGGCCCGGGTCGTCCTCCTCGACCCCGACGACCGGATCCTCCTCCTGAACGGGTACGAACCCGAAGATCCGGCGCGGACCTGGTGGTTCACCCCCGGCGGAGGCCTGGAGGGCGACGAGACCCGAGAGCAGGCCGCGCTGCGCGAACTGGCGGAGGAGACCGGGATCACCGACGTCGAACTCGGACCGGTCCTCTGGCGGCGGATCTGCTCCTTTCCCTTCGACGGACGGCGCTGGGACCAGGACGAGTGGTACTACCTGGCACGAACCACCCAGACCGCGACCGCCCCCGCCGGCCTCACCGAGCTGGAGGCTCGCAGCGTCGCGGGGCTGAGGTGGTGGACCTCCGCCGAACTGTCGGCGGCGCGTGAGACGGTGTACCCGACCAGACTCGCCGAACTGCTGCACAGGCTGCTCGACGAGGGACCTCCGAGTGCCCCGGTGGTTCTCGCCCCGGAAATCGTCTAGGGGTGCGAGCGGCTGGCGCACAATGGGGGGACGCACGGCTGAAGGGGAACATGCCATGAGCGCCGAGGACCTCGAGAAGTACGAGACCGAGATGGAGCTGAAGCTCTACCGGGAGTACCGCGACGTCGTCGGGCTGTTCAAATACGTGATCGAGACCGAGCGGCGCTTCTACCTCACCAACGACTACGAGATGCAGGTGCACTCGGTCCAGGGCGAGGTCTTCTTCGAGGTCTCCATGGCCGACGCCTGGGTCTGGGACATGTACCGGCCGGCGAGGTTCGTCAAGCAGGTCCGGGTGCTCACCTTCAAGGACGTGAACATCGAGGAGCTCAACAAGAGCGACCTGGAGCTTCCCGGCAGCTGACACCACCCGGACGGGTGAGCCGGTTTTCCACAACCGCTCGCCCGTCCACAGCGCCGAGCGCGGAGCGTCGCGAGACGTCACAGTCGGTGCCGGAGGTGGTACCGATGACCACGACGAACATGCGCGAGACTGACGCGGCCGGGACGAAGGCGTCCCGGACGGACGCGCCCCGGCGGACCGCAGGTCGGACCGCACGGCGGAAGAACGCGGCACGGCAGCCCGCCCTCGCGAGGAACGCCCTCGGCGCGTACGGAGAAGGGCTGGCCGTCCGCCGGCTCGCCGAGACCGGGATGACCGTCCTCGCGCGGAACTGGCGCTGCGGACGCGTGGGAGAGATCGACATCGTCGCCCGCGACGGCGACACCCTCGTCATCTGCGAAGTGAAGACCCGCCGCGAAGGCGCCTTCCAGCACCCGATGGCCGCCGTCACCCCCACCAAGGCCGACCGGCTCAAACGGCTCGCGGCCTGCTGGCTCGACCGCCACGGCGGACCACCACCCCGCACCGGCGTCCGTATCGACCTCATCGGGATCGTCCTGCCCCGCCGCGGCGCACCCGTGGTCACCCACGCCCAGGGGGTGGCCTGATGGGATTCGCCCGCACCTGCTCCGTCGCCCTCGTCGGAGTCGAGGGAGTCGTCGTCGAGGTCCAGGCCGACCTCGAAGCCGGAGTCGCCGCCTTCACCCTCGTCGGCCTCCCCGACAAGAGCCTCACCGAGAGCCGCGACCGCGTCAGGGCCGCCATCGTCAACTCCGACGCCGAATGGCCCCAGAAGAAACTCACCGTCGGACTCAGCCCCGCCTCCGTCCCCAAGGGCGGCTCCGGATTCGACCTGGCCGTGGCCGCCGCCGTGCTCGGCGCCGCCGAACGGATCGACCCCCGGGTCATCGCCGACCTCGTCCTCATCGGAGAACTGGGACTCGACGGCCGCGTACGACCCGTACGCGGAGTCCTGCCCGCCGTCCTCGCCGCCGCCGAAGCCGGCTACCAACAGGTCGTCGTCCCCGAACGGACCGCGGGCGAGGCCGCCCTCGTCCCCGGAATCTCCGTCCTCGGCGTCCGCAGCCTGCGCCAGCTCATCGCCGTCCTCTCCGACGAACCCGTCCCCGAGGAGGATCCCGCCGAAGAAGGCCGGCCCGACGCCATGCTCGCCGGACTCCTCGTCCCCGGAGCCGGCGTCGGCACCGGACTCGCCGCCGACCCCCTCGACGGACCCGACCTCGCCGACGTCGCCGGACAGCACGGCGCCCGCCGAGCCCTGGAAGTCGCCGCCGCCGGCAGCCACCACCTCCTGCTCTCCGGACCACCCGGAGCCGGAAAGACCATGCTCGCCGAACGACTCCCCGGCATCCTGCCGCCCCTCACCCGCCAGGAGTCCCTCGAAGTCACCGCCGTCCACTCCGTCGCCGGCATCCTCCCGCCCGGCGAACCCCTCGTCCGCCGCGCCCCCTACTGCGCCCCCCACCACTCCGCCACCATGCAGTCCCTCATCGGGGGCGGAAACGGACTCCCACGCCCCGGCGCCGTCTCCCTCGCCCACCGCGGCGTCCTCTTCCTCGACGAAGCCCCCGAATTCGCCGGCAAAGCCCTGGACGCCCTGCGTCAACCCCTCGAATCAGGACACGTCGTCGTCGCACGCGCCGCCGGAGTCGTCCGCCTCCCCGCCCGCTTCCTGCTCGCCCTCGCCGCCAACCCCTGCCCCTGCGGACGACACACCCTCCACGGCGCCGGCTGCGAATGCCCCGCCTCCCTCATCCGCCGCTACCAGGCCCGCCTCTCCGGCCCCCTCCTCGACCGCATCGACCTGCGCGTCGAAGCCGAACCCGTCACCCGCTCCGACCTGCTCGGCCAGGGCGGCCGCGGTGACTCCACCGCCACCGTCGCCGACCGCGTCCGCGAAGCGCGAGCCCGCACCGAGGCCCGCCTCACCGGCACACCCTGGACCGTCAACAGCGAAGTCCCCGGACACGAACTGCGCACCCGCTACACCGTGGGACCCGGAGTCCTCGCCGCCGCCGAACGGGACATCGAACGCGGCCTGCTCACCGCGCGCGGCCTCGACCGGGTCCTCCGCGTCGCCTGGACCGTCGCCGACCTCGCCGGACACGACCGGCCCGACGCCCACGACGTCGACCTCGCCCTCGAACTGCGCACCGGCATCACTCGCGGCGTGCCCGTCGGAACGGGGGAGCGGACATGACCGCATCCGAGGAACGTCTCGCCCGCGCCGCCCTGACCCGCGCGGTCGAACCCGGCGACGAACACGCCGGCCGGTGGCTGCGCCGGTACGGCGCCGTCGGCTTCCTCCAGCGCCTCCGTGATCCGGACCCGGATCCTGGCGCGGGCCCGGACCCTGCCGGGGACCCGCGCCCGGGCCCGGGCCCCTCGGGCACCGAGCCGTTCGCGGGCACCGGCCGGAAAAGGGTCGACGGATGGCGGCGCCGGGCCGCGGACGCCGACCCCCGGCGCGACCTCGACACCGTCGACCGACTCGGCGGCCGGTTCGTCGTCCCCGGCGACACCGAATGGCCCCGGCAACTCGACGACCTCGGCGACGCCCGGCCCATCGGGCTCTGGATCCGCGGCCCCGCCGACCTCCGCACCTGGGCCCTGCGCTCCGTCGCCGTCGTCGGCGCCCGCGCCTGCACCCCCTACGGCGCCCACATGGCCACCACCCTCGCCTCCGGGCTCGCCGAACGCGGCTGGGTCGTCGTCTCCGGCGCCGCCTTCGGCATCGACGGCGCCGCCCACCGCGGCGCACTCGCCGCCCAGGGCGCCACGGTCGCCGTCCTCGCCTGCGGAGTCGACACCCCCTACCCCCGCGGCCACACCGAACTCATCGGACGCATCGCGGCACAGGGCCTCGTCGTCGGAGAACTACCACCCGGTACCCACCCCACTCCCAACCGGTTCATCCTCCGCAACCGCGTCATCGCCGCCCTCACCCGAGGCACCGTCGTCATCGAAGCCGAATACCGCAGCGGCTCCCTCGTCACCGCCCGCTCCGCCCAGCGTCTCGGCCGTCACACGATGGGCGTACCGGGCGCCGTCACCAGCGGCCTCTCCGCGGGCGTCCACGAACTCCTGCGCGGTGAGGCCACCCTCGTCACCGACGCCGCCGAAGTGGTCGAACTCGTCGGAGACATGGGCCAGCTCGCCCCGCCCCGCCGAGGACCCGTCCTGCCCCGAGACCTCCTCGACCCGGCCGCCGCCCACATCCTCGAAGCCCTGCCCGCCGGTGGCCTCACCCCCGTACGGGCCGTCGCACAGCGCGCCGGAGCCGCACCCGACGACACCCTCGCCCGGCTGTACGAACTCCACTCCCTCGGGTTCGTCGAACGGCAAGGCGACGGCTGGCGGTTGACGAACACCCTCACCGAAGGGTCGAACGCGCGGCGAGGCGGTACTTGACCTGGAGCATTCGGGTGAAAAGGTGATGCGGATGAACAGAGTTCTCTCGGCCACGCCCGGGGGGCCGACACGCGCCACGGCCCGGGTTCGAAGATGTGCCCGAGGGTGTCCACCCGGACCGGCGCGATCCGCAGAGGTTCGCGCACCGCGACCGTCCAGTCACGCTACGCTCACCAGGATTCCCCACAGGACACCTGTCCCGACCCACTCCACAGCAGAACGGCTCAAGGCAACGCATGCCCCAGCACACCTCCGGGTCTGACCGCGCTGCGGTGCCCCCAGCAGCCCGGGGCACCGTGCGACCGCCCGCACCGACATCGCTCGACGAGCTGTGGCGGTCGTACAAGACGACGGGCGACGAGCGGCTGCGGGAACAGCTGATCCTGCACTACTCGCCGCTCGTCAAGTACGTCGCCGGCCGGGTCAGCGTGGGGCTGCCGTCCAATGTGGAACAGGCCGACTTCGTCTCCTCCGGCGTCTTCGGGCTGATCGACGCCATCGAGAAGTTCGACGTCGAACGGTCGATCAAGTTCGAGACCTACGCCATCACCCGCATCCGCGGCGCGATGATCGACGAACTCCGCGCCCTGGACTGGATTCCCCGCTCCGTCCGCCAGAAGGCGCGCAACGTCGAGCGGGCCTACGCCACCCTCGAAGCCCAGTTGCGGCGGACTCCCACCGAGAGCGAGGTCGCCGCCGAAATGGGCATCGCGCTGGAGGAACTGCACGCCGTTTTCAGTCAGTTGTCCCTGGCTAACGTGGTGGCCCTGGAAGAGTTGCTGCACGTCGGAGGCGAGGGCGGCGACCGGCTCTCGCTGATGGACACCCTGGAGGACACCGCCGCCGACAACCCGGTCGCGGTGGCCGAGGACCGCGAGCTGCGGCGGCTTCTCGCCCGGGCCATCAACACGCTCCCCGAACGCGAGAAGACCGTCGTCACCCTCTACTACTACGAAGGCCTCACCCTCGCCGAGATCGGGCACGTCCTCGGCGTCACCGAGAGCCGGGTCAGCCAGATCCACACCAAATCGGTCCTGCAGCTGCGGGCCAAGCTGGCCGATGTAGGACGCTGACGCCGCGAGGCCGGTCGTACAGTGGAGCCGTGCCCAGGATTCGAGCGGCCTCCGTGGCCGAGCACCGGACGATGCAGCGCGGCGCCCTGCTGGACGCCGCGCGGTCCCTGCTGTCCGAAGGCGGTACGGAGGCGCTGACCTTCCCCGCCCTCGCCGAGCGCACGGGCCTGGCCCGCTCCTCGGTGTACGAGTACTTCCGCTCCCGTGCGGCCGTGGTCGAGGAGCTGTGCGCCGTCGACTTCCCCGTCTGGGCGGCGGAGGTCGAGTCGGCGATGGCCCGGGCCGACGACGCCGAGGGCAAGGTCGAGGCGTACGTCCGCAAGCAGCTGGAGCTCGTGGGCGACCGGCGGCACCGTGCCGTCGTCGCGATCTCCGCGAGCGAGCTGGACGACGGCGCCCGCGAGAAGATCCGCGCCGCCCACGGCGGCCTCGTCGCCATGATCGTCGAAGCCCTCGCCGAACTCGGCCAGGCCGAGCCCCGGCTCGGCGCGATGCTCCTCCAGGGCGTCGTGGACGCGGCGGTGCGCCGTATCGAGCTGGGAGCGGCAGAGGAGCCGGACAGGATCGCCGAGGCCGCGGTCGCCATGGCCCTGCGGGGCGTCCGGGGCTGATCCCCCGCCCCACCCCACCCCTCTCCCTCCCCCCACCCCCCTCCCCCCACCCCCTGCCTCCGTTTCGGCGTGGCTCGTCACGGCACTCCCGTCACCGGGAGGAGGCGGGACGGGGCGGGGCGCAGCAGGCGCAGGGGGTTCAGGTAGGTGTCGCCGCGCAGCAGACCCCAGTGGAGGCAGGACTCCGGGCAGTGGGGGTTCGCGCCGGCCGGGGCGGCGAGGGTTGCCACGGGGCGGCCGCGGGTGACGTGGTCGCCGACGGCGACCAGGGGTGTCACCGGTTCGTAGGTGGTGCGCAGCGGTGGGGTGCCGGTACCCGGCAGGGTGATGGTGAGGACTCCGCGGCCTCCGACCGGGCCGGCGAAGGTGACCACGCCGGATGCCGTCGCGTGGACCGTGGTGCCGGGTGCCGCCGCGAGGTCGACGCCCCGGTGGCCCGGTGCGTACGGCCCGGCCGGTGGGTCCCAGCCGCGGAGGACGTCCGGAGGGGGCGGCCCCACGGGCCACACCAGGGTGAGGGCGAGGAGCAGGGGCGCCAGGTTCGTCGTCAGGTGCATGGACGTCACGTTCCCGCAGGCCGCCGGGCCGGTGGGGGGCCTGGTCCCGATCTGTGGACAACCGGGCGGTTGTGGACAGCGCCGTCACCCGGTGCTCCCCGGGTCCCGTACACTTCCTATGGCGATCCGGGTCACCGGGTCGACTTCGCACGCCCCGCCACCATCCTCACCGGTCGTGGCAGCGCCTTTTCGGTCCCTCGTGGCACGGCGCGTCGGGGCGTCAGGACATAACCGAGAACACCAAGGAGATACGGCCATGGCCGTCGTCACGATGCGGGAGCTGCTGGAGAGCGGCGTCCACTTCGGTCACCAGACCCGTCGCTGGAACCCGAAGATGAAGCGCTTCATCTTCACCGAGCGCAACGGCATCTACATCATCGACCTGCTCCAGTCGCTGTCGTACATCGACCGCGCCTACGAGTTCGTCAAGGAGACCGTCGCGCACGGCGGCTCCATCATGTTCGTCGGTACGAAGAAGCAGGCCCAGGAGGCCATCGCCGAGCAGGCGACGCGTGTCGGCATGCCGTACGTCAACCAGCGTTGGCTCGGTGGCATGCTCACCAACTTCTCCACCGTCTACAAGCGTCTGCAGCGCCTCAAGGAGCTCGAGCAGATCGACTTCGAGGACGTCGCCGCCTCGGGTCTCACCAAGAAGGAGCTCCTGGTCCTCTCCCGCGAGAAGGCCAAGCTGGAGAAGACCCTCGGTGGTATCCGCGAGATGCAGAAGGTGCCGAGCGCCGTCTGGATCGTCGACACCAAGAAGGAGCACATCGCCGTCGGTGAGGCGCGCAAGCTCCACATCCCGGTCGTCGCGATCCTCGACACCAACTGTGACCCCGACGAGGTCGACTACAAGATCCCGGGCAACGACGACGCGATCCGCTCCGTCACCCTGCTCACCCGCGTGATCGCCGACGCCGTCGCCGAGGGCCTCATCGCCCGCTCCGGCGCCGCGACCGGCGACTCGAAGCCGGGCGAGAAGGCCGCGGGCGAGCCGCTCGCCGAGTGGGAGCGCGACCTGCTCGAGGGCGAGAAGAAGGCCGACGAGACCGTCGAGGCCGCCGAGGGCGAGAAGCCGGCCGAGGCCGCTGCCGAGACCCCCGCCGAGGCCCCCGCGGCCGAGGCCGAGGCTCCGGCCGCCGAGGCCGAGCAGGCCTGATCCACGGCCTGACCTTCACGGGTCCGGTTGTTTCGGATGGATCGGACGTCGACGGCGGGGGCCCACGAAGCCCCCGCCGTCCACCCGTAGATCTTTCAGACTTCGAGAGAGAAACTCAGACTCATGGCGAACTACACCGCCGCTGACGTCAAGAAGCTCCGTGAGCTCACCGGCGCCGGCATGATGGACTGCAAGAAGGCGCTCGACGAGGCCGACGGCAACGTCGACAAGGCCGTCGAGGCACTGCGCATCAAGGGCCAGAAGGGCGTCGCCAAGCGCGAGGGCCGCTCCGCCGAGAACGGCGCCGTGGTCTCCCTCATCGCCGACGACAACACCTCCGGTGTCCTCGTCGAGCTGAAGTGCGAGACGGACTTCGTCGCCAAGGGCGACAAGTTCCAGGCCGTCGCCAACAAGCTCGCCGAGCACGTCGCCGCGACCTCCCCGGCCGACCTGGAGGCGCTGCTCGCCTCCGAGATCGAGCCCGGCAAGACGGTCCAGGCGTTCGTCGACGAGGCCAACGCCAACCTGGGCGAGAAGATCGTCCTCGACCGCTTCGCGCAGTACGCCGACGGCTACGTCGCGGCCTACATGCACCGCACCATGCCCGACCTGCCCCCGCAGATCGGTGTTCTCGTCGAGTTCGACAAGGAGAACGCCGAGATCGCCAAGGGCGTCGCGCAGCACATCGCCGCCTTCGCGCCGAAGTACCTCACCCGTGAGGACGTCCCGGCCGAGGTCGTCGAGACCGAGCGTCGCGTCGCCGAGGAGACCACCCGCGCCGAGGGCAAGCCCGAGGCCGCGCTCCCGAAGATCGTCGAGGGTCGCGTCAACGGCTTCTTCAAGGACGCCACGCTGCTCGGCCAGCCGTACGCGCTGGACAACAAGAAGTCCGTCCAGCAGATCCTGGACGAGGCCGGTGTCACCCTGAAGCGCTTCACGCGCATCAAGGTCGGCATCTGAGTCCGTACGCGACGGACACCGGACCCCGGTAGGGTCTGAAGCAGTTGTCCGCGCTCGGCGCAGGACGACCGCAGATCTGACGAGGAGGCCATTGCCGTAGGGGAAACCGCAAGGACCCATCGGCAATGGCCTTCGTCGTATGTGCACGAGGAGAGCTCCATGAACCAGACCGCCGCACAGGGCGACGACATCCACGGCAAAAAGGCCGGCCGCTTCATGCTGAAGCTGTCCGGCGAGGCATTCGCCGGCGGCGGCGCGCTCGGCGTCGACCCCGACGTCGTGCACAAGATCGCGCGCGAGATCGCCGCGGTCGTCCGCGACGGTGCGGAGATCGCGGTCGTGATCGGCGGCGGCAACTTCTTCCGCGGCGCCGAACTGCAGGTGCGCGGCATGGACCGGGCGCGCTCCGACTACATGGGCATGCTCGGCACCGTGATGAACTGCCTCGCCCTCCAGGACTTCCTGGAGAAGGAAGGCATCGACTCCCGCGTCCAGACCGCCATCACCATGGGTCAGGTCGCGGAGCCGTACATCCCGCTGCGTGCCGTGCGCCACCTGGAGAAGGGCCGCGTGGTCATCTTCGGTGCCGGTATGGGCATGCCCTACTTCTCCACCGACACCACGGCCGCCCAGCGCGCCCTGGAGATCGACGCCGAGGCCCTGCTCATGGGCAAGAACGGCGTGGACGGGGTCTACGACTCCGATCCGAAGACCAACCCCGACGCGGTCAAGTTCGACGCACTGGAGTACGGCGAGGTGCTCTCCCGCGACCTGAAGGTCGCCGACGCCACCGCCATCACGCTGTGCCGGGACAACAACCTGCCGATCCTCGTCTTCGAACTGCTCGCCGAGGGCAATATCGCTCGCGCGGTGAAGGGTGAGAAGATCGGCACTCTCGTGAGCGACCAGGGCACCCGGGCCTGAAGCCTGACACCGGGTACCGCCCCGCGAGGGGATGGACAGAGCCCTGCCGGTCGTACACCGTGCAGGACAAGACGCGACGACACGCAGGAGCAAGTGGTGATCGAAGAGACCCTCCTCGAGGCCGAGGAGAAGATGGAGAAGGCCGTCGTGGTCGCCAAGGAGGACTTCGCCGCGATCCGCACCGGCCGTGCGCACCCGGCGATGTTCAACAAGATCGTGGCCGACTACTACGGTGCCATCACGCCGATCAATCAGCTGGCGTCCTTCTCGGTGCCCGAGCCGCGCATGGCGGTGGTGACCCCGTTCGACAAGAGCGCGCTGCGCAACATCGAGCAGGCGATCCGTGACTCGGACCTCGGCGTCAACCCGAGCAACGACGGCAACATCATCCGTGTGGTGTTCCCGGAGCTCACCGAGGAGCGCCGCCGCGAGTACATCAAGGTCGCGAAGGGCAAGGCCGAGGACTCGAAGATCTCGATCCGCTCCGTCCGCCGCAAGGCCAAGGAGACCATCGACAAGCTGGTCAAGGACGGCGAGGTCGGCGAGGACGAGGGCCGTCGCGGCGAGAAGGAGCTCGACGACACCACCGCGAAGTACGTCGCGCAGGTGGACGAGCTGCTCAAGCACAAGGAAGCCGAGCTGCTCGAGGTCTGATGAACGACTCTTCCTGGGGGGCCCCGGCCGGTTCCGGCTACTGGGGGCCCGACCAGGGGCCTGCCCCGGCGGGTCCCGCATACGATGGGCTGACGGCGGCGCAGACTCGGCCCATGCCCATCGTTCCCGACGACCCCGCCGGCGACCACCAGGACGATCACGATCGGGGGGCCGCTTCACAGAGCGGTCCCCTGTTCCGTGACGAGACGCCGAACGAGCACCCGCAGGAGCCCATGTCCACCCCGTCCCGTCCTGCCGAGGCTCCCCAGCCCCCGCAGAAGAAGAGCGCGGGCCGTGACCTGGGCGCGGCCATAGGGGTCGGGGTCGGGCTCGGCGCCGTCATCATCGCGTCGCTGTTCATCTGGAAGGCCGCGTTCGTCGGCGTCATAGCGGTCGCCGTCGTGGTCGGACTGTGGGAGCTCACCTCCCGCCTCCAGGAACGCAAGGGCGTCAGGGCACCGCTCGTGCCGCTGGCAGTCGGCGGCGCGGCGATGGTCGTGGCCGGATACGTCCGCGGCGCGGAGGGGGCCTGGGTCGCCATGGCCCTGACCGCCCTCGCCGTCCTCGTGTGGCGCATGACCGAGCCGCCCGAGGGCTATCTGAAGGACGTCACGGCCGGAATCTTCGCCGCGTTCTACGTGCCGTTCCTGGCGACGTTCGTGGCGCTGATGCTGACCGCGGACGACGGACCGCAGCGGGTGCTGATGTTCCTGGTGCTCACGGTCGTCAGCGACACCGGGGCGTACGCGATCGGCTGGCGGTTCGGCAGGCACAAGCTGGCGCCGCGGATCAGCCCCGGGAAGACCCGCGAGGGCCTGCTCGGAGCGGTGACGTTCGCGATGGCGGCGGGCGCGCTGTGCATGCAGTTCCTGATCGAGGACGGCTCGTGGTGGCAGGGTCTCGTCCTTGGCTTCGCGGTGGCGGCGAGCGCGACGCTCGGCGACCTCGGTGAGTCGATGATCAAGCGTGACCTCGGCATCAAGGACATGGGCACACTGCTGCCCGGGCATGGCGGCATCATGGACCGGCTGGACTCGCTGCTGCCGACGGCGCCAGTGGTCTGGCTGCTGCTCGTGATCTTCGTCGGGACGGCCTGACCAGGTCTTTCGTACGGTGGGGCTCGCTGTCCGCAGGGGACGGCGAGCCCTTCGTCGTATCCGGGAAGCTTTGGGTCACACCGCCCGGGCCGACGCCTCGTCCGTGCGGTCCGCGTTCGGCCGGTCCTCGCCCGTCCCGTTCTCCACGGTCCGGGCCAGGCGGCCCAGCATGTCCCGGTGGCGGAGCTGGATCACCGCGTCCGAGAGGGTGTTGTGCCACCGGCCGCCGAGGCCGCGGAGCGGATGCTCGTCGCAGATGATCAGCGTCTCCTCGCCCCACGGGCGGACGTCGAGAGCGATCCGGGCGCTCCCGATGCCCTTGGCGAAGGCCTCCAGCTCCAGTTCGGCCCCCGGCACGCAGCGGCGTACGACGGTCTCCCCGTCGCCCGACCACGGGCCGATCCGGACCGTGTACAGCAGCCGGGACCCGACCTCGGGCCAGTCGCCGTCCAGAGGCTTCGAGTCGCTGGTGCCCACCACCCAGTCGCTGTAGCGCGAGGGAGCCGCGAGGACGGCCCAGACGGCCTCGGGGGCGCGGCGGATCAGCTGGTGTCGTACGGCCATGGGGTCCTCCGGCGTGCGGTCGTGTGGCTGGTCGTCGGGCGTGCGGGTTCCCGGTCCCGCGCCGTCCATCCCTCCCCTGCCTACCGTGGACCCATGACCGGAGCTTCACCACCGCGCGGCCGAACGGCCGTCGTCGCGGGAGCCGCCCGCGGTGTGAGGAGCAGGGGCCCCGGCTTTCGCCCGCCGGGGGCGGCCTCGCAAGCCCTGGCCTCCTCGGTCCGGGCGGCGCGGGGGATCACGCGGGCACCGGCCCGGAGCCTCGCACCGGGGCCCGAAGGCCCGCGATCTCTTCGGATCCGGGCGCTTCACCGCGCAAGGGTTCCTGGGGAGCAGTTCATCGTCCACGGCGGCGGAGAGCACCGCCCGTACGTCGCTGTAGATGCTCCGCGCGTACGAGCTGCTGATGGAACTGGCCTCCAAGGCGCCGAGCAGTTCCCGGATGTGCTGCGGCCGGAACGAGTCGAGCGGGCGTGAGCCGATCAGGGGAAAGGCGTGCAGCCGCAGCCTGCGCTCAATCTCGATCTGGCTGGACAGCGCCGACGCCTGCCCCCGCAACCACTTCGTGGCGTAGCTCTGGAAGGTGACCCGGCTCGCCTTCGGGTCGATGTACGGCGAGGAACGCGAGGATGGCCAGGTTGGCAGCGATGGCGGTCAGCGCGCCGACCAAGAGGGGGCCGAAGTAGACCCCGGCGGCGACCGCGCCGGCGTCAATGCCGGAGCCGAGCGCGAGGCGCTGCACCGTCCGGTCCGGCGCGGCCTGGCGGATGTGCTGGTGGACCATCTGTGGGGCGGCGGTCGGCTGGTGGATGGCGGGCAGGTGGTCGGCGTAGACGTAGGTACCGTCCGGGAGCTGGACGACCCGGGCGGGCTCGGGAAGGTTCGACATGGGTTCTCCCAGGTCAGAGGTGGCCGCTAGAGTCACGGGCCATGGGGGAACGGATACGTGTGAAGCACTGCAAGCAGTGTCGTCGGCCGCTTGATGAGCGCAGCCGGTGGCGGCGCCCGAAGCGGTTCTGTAGCCGCCGGCACCGCCTGAGGTACTGGGTGGAGGAGATCTTCGACGCCGTTCTGAGCTGACAGCTCGACGGCTCACAGCACGCAGTAGAGGAGGGGGAAGAGTGGAACGGATCACCGACGAACAGATCTCACAGCTGGCCCGGTTCGTGGTGGCGCGCATCCCTGACGCGGTCCCACTGAAAGGTGAAGCCCGCCGTGCGGCGGTGGCTCTGCGCATCGCCGCCTATAAGCAGATCGCGGCGGTGCGCTACCACCGCGCTTCTTCGGGCGCACAGGTGGCGGAGACTGACCTTCACGCCGCTGCCTCGTGGAACCTTCTGGTCGCTTTCGCGGACGTCTGGCGAGACCATCCCGATTTCCCGGCCGACGCCGCCATAGAGACCTTCGAGTTCGACTCCGAGTCGCCTCTCTCCCCCCTCGACACTCACACGGCGGACGTGGCCGGATAACCGCAGGGGGAGCACATGCCGAGTGAGAGCGGGATGCGGTATCCGACGTCGCGGCGGCACTCAGGGCAGATCCGGCGGGCAGCGTTCGCCCTGTCGAGCGCCGCGCGCTTGGCCGCCGTCATGGGACGGACGGGCTTGGCCCGGTCGATCCGGTACAGGTAGGCGACCAGTGGCCCCCGCCGCCGGCGGGGGCGTTCGAGCTGTGCCGCGACGGGCTGACCGCCCGGACGGAGCCCCATGGCACGGACCTGCCGAAACGTGGCCAGACCCTCGGGGGCGAGGCGCCAGCGGTAGACGGGGAGCGTGCTCACGCCGCCGCCCCGCTTCGCTCAGCGCGCAGCGTCTCCCGCAGCCACGCCCCTTCTCCGGCGAGGTGCGAAGCGCCCTGCGGATCCGATCGGCGGTCAGCTGATCGACACTCCACGACTCCGTGAGCTGCGGTGCCTCGGCGAGTAGGATGCGCGGTCCCCCTGGTACGGGACGCCAGGATGTGGAGCAGCGCCACGAGAGTGCCCGACCCCATGAGCTTCCCCTCAGACATCAGCCGCGGGATGTCGTCCAGGGGGATCCAGGCGACTTCGCCCGCCTCTTCCGCGTCAGTGGGATCGCCGACCTTTTTGCTCCCCGGGCCACGAAGATCTCGTGCGGGGAGTCGACCATGCCGATCATCGGCTGGTAGCTCACGACGTGCTCTACAGGGCCGGGGCGCCACCCCGTCTCTTCCTCGGTCTCCCGCGCGGCTGTGGCGGCGGCCTCCTCCCCAGGATCCACGATCCCTCCGGGCAGCTCCCAGCCCCACTGCTGAGGCACGAAGCAGTACCGGCACAGCATGAGCACGCGGTCCTGCTCGTCGATCACGGCGGCCACGGCCACCCGGAACAGCCGGACAACGTGATGCTCGAAACGCTCCACGCCTGGAGGCTTGTGCTGGCCAGCGTATCGGCGTCCGTCGGACGGGGACGAGTGATTCAATCATCGGAAAAGCTGCTCCTGCCTGCTCGGTAGCGGGAGTGGTGGGAGCGGCCCCCGGGCCGTCTGTGGGCCGTACGGGGGCCGCCAATGGTCACCAATGACTACCGCCAGTCACCACCCGGCACCGCGACGGACCCAGGTCAGCCGGCTCCGTCTGCGACACTGGTAGCACCATGCCCAAGCCCGGAGAACTCACTTTCGTCGCGCCCCGCGGAGCCAAGAAGCCGCCGCGGCACCTCGCCGACCTCACGCCCGCCGAGCGCAAGGAGGCCGTCGCCGCGATCGGCGAGAAGCCGTTCCGCGCCAAGCAGCTGTCCACGCACTACTTCGCGCGGTACGCCCACGACCCCGCCGAGTGGACCGACATCCCCTCGGCCTCCCGCGAGAAGCTGCAGACCGAGCTGCTGCCCGACCTGATGTCCGTGGTCCGGCACATCTCGTGCGACGACGACACCACCCGTAAGACCCTGTGGCGGCTGCACGACGGCACGCTCGTCGAGTCGGTGCTCATGCGCTACCCCGACCGGGTCACGATGTGCATCTCCTCGCAGGCCGGCTGCGGGATGAACTGCCCGTTCTGCGCCACCGGCCAGGCCGGGCTCGACCGGAACCTGTCGACCGCCGAGATCGTGCACCAGATCGTCGACGGCATGCGCGCGCTGCGCGACGGCGAGGTGCCCGGTGGCCCGGCGCGGCTGTCCAACATCGTCTTCATGGGCATGGGGGAGCCGCTCGCGAACTACAAGCGCGTGGTCGGGGCCATCCGACGGCTCACCGACCCCGAGCCCGACGGGCTCGGGCTCTCCCAGCGCGGCATCACCGTCTCCACCGTCGGCCTCGTGCCCGCGATGCTCCGCTTCGCCGATGAGGGCTTCAAGTGCCGTCTCGCCGTCTCGCTGCACGCGCCCGACGACGAGCTGCGCGACACCCTCGTGCCGGTCAACACCCGCTGGAAGGTCCGCGAGGTCCTGGACGCCGCATGGGAGTACGCGGAGAAGTCCGGCCGCCGGATCTCCATCGAGTACGCCCTCATCCGGGACATCAACGACCAGGCCTGGCGGGGCGACCTCCTCGGGCGGCTGCTCAAGGGCAAGCGGGTGCATGTGAACCTGATCCCGCTGAACCCGACCCCGGGCTCGAAGTGGACGGCGTCCCGTCCCGAGGACGAGAAGGCCTTCGTCGAGGCCATCGCCTCCCACGGCGTGCCGGTCACCGTCCGCGACACCCGTGGCCAGGAGATCGACGGTGCCTGTGGACAGCTCGCGGCCTCCGAACGCTGACCTTGTAGTCTGAGCTCGAACACATCTCCATATTCCGACAGGGGAGCGCCACAGCGCTGAGAGTGCGGTCACCGGACCGCAGACCCTCTGAACCTCGCCCAGGTCATTCTGGGTAGGAAGTTCGGTCGCTACTCGAGCTGTTGCGCCCTGCCCACCTCCGGGTGGGCAGGGCCGCGTCTCTTCCTGGTCACACCCAGGAGGAATTGCAGTGAGCATCAAGAAGACGGCGGCGTGCGCGCTCGTCGCCGCGCTCGGCGTCACCACGCTCGGCGCGTGCGGCACGGAGGGCGTCAGGGACGCCGCCGGCAAGAGCGGTGCGCCCGCGCCGAAGACCGTGACGCTGGTGAGCCACGACTCCTTCAACGCCTCCGAGGAGGTGCTCGCGGAGTTCACGAAGCAGACCGGTCTCACCGTGAAGGTGCTGAAGAGCGGCGACGCCGGCGAGGCCGTCAACAAGGAGATCCTCACCAAGGGCTCCCCGCAGGGCGACGTCTTCTTCGGCGTCGACAACACCCTGCTCTCCCGCGCCCTCGACAACGGGATCTTCGTCCCGTACGAGGCGAAGGGCCTGGACCGGATCCCCGCCGAGCTTCGGCTCGACAAGGAGCACCGGGTCACCCCCATCGACGCCGGTGACATCTGCGTCAATTACGACAAGAAGCACTTCGCGGACAGGGAGCTCGCGCCTCCGCAGACGTTCGACGACCTGGCGAAGCCGGAGTACAAGAACCTGCTCGTGGTGGAGAACCCGGAGCGGTCCTCCCCGGGCCTCGGCTTCCTCCTCGGCACCGCCGCCCGGTACGGCGACGACGGCTGGGCGGACTACTGGAAGAAGCTCAAGGCCAACGGCGTGAAGACCGTCGACAGCTGGGAGCTCGCCTACAACCAGGAGTTCTCCGGCTCCGCCGGCGGCAAGAAGGCCAAGGGGGACCGGCCGCTCGTCGTGTCGTACGCCTCCAGCCCGCCGGTCGAGGTCCTCTACTCCGAGCCGCAGCCCAAGGAGGCCCCCACCGGCGTCTCCACCGGCACCTGCTTCCGGCAGACCGAGTTCGCGGGCCTGCTGAACGGGGCGAAGAACCCCGAGGGCGGCAAGAAGCTGATCGACTTCCTGATCTCCAAGAAGTTCCAGGACGACATGCCGCTGCAGATGTTCGTCAACCCGGTCGTCAAGGACGCCACCCTGCCCGAGCTGTTCGTCAAGCATGGTGTCGTCGTCGAGAAGCCGCAGACCATGGCGCCCGCGAAGATCGCCGAGAAGCGTGAGCAGTGGATCCAGCAGTGGTCGTCCCTCGTCCTGAAGTAGGGCGCGACGTCAAGGGAAGCGCGGCGCGGCTCGGCCTGATGGCCGTGCCCGTCGCGTTCTTCGCCGTCTTCTTCGCCTGGCCCGTCGTCTCGATCGTCGAACGCGGGCTGAGGACGGACGACGGCGCCTGGCGGTTCGGCCGGTTCGGCGAGACGCTGAGCCGGCCGGAGATCCTCGACGTCCTCTGGTTCACGCTCTGGCAGGCACTCGCCTCGACCGCGCTGACGCTGCTGATCGCGCTGCCCGGCGCGTACGTCTTCGCGCGCCTCGACTTTCCCGGCAAGGGGCTGCTGCGCGCGGTCGTCACCGTCCCGTTCGTCATGCCGACCGTCATGGTGGGCACGGCCTTCCTCGCGCTCGTCGGCCGCGGCGGGCTCCTCGACGAGCTGTGGGCCGTCCGCCTCGACACGACCGTCTGGGCGATCCTCCTCGCCCACGTCTTCTTCAACTACGCCGTCGTCGTCCGTACCGTCGGGGGACTGTGGGCCCAGCTCGACCCCCGCCAGGAGGAGGCGGCCCGCGTCCTCGGCGCCTCCCGCTGGACCGCCTGGCGGACCGTCACCCTGCCCGCGCTCACGCCCGCCGTCGCAGCGGCCGCGCTGATGGTCTTCCTCTTCACCGCCGGCTCCTTCGCCGTCGTCCAGATCCTCGGCGGGCCGGCGTACTCCACCCTGGAGACGGAGATCTACCGGCAGACGGTCGACCGCTTCGACCTGACGACGGCCGCCGTGCTCACCCTCGTGCAGTTCGTCGCCGTCGGCGCGGTCCTCGCCGTGCACGCGCGGACGGTGCGCCGGCGCGAGAGCGCCCTGAAGCTCATCGCGCCCGAACAGACGGCGCACCGCCCCCGAGGTGCGGGCCAGTGGACGCTGTTCGGAGCCGTCCTGCTCTCCGTCGCGCTGCTGATCCTGCTGCCCCTCGGCGTCCTCGTCGAGCGGTCCTTCGCCACCTCCGACGGATACGGGCTCGCCTACTACCGGGCCCTGCGGTCCGTGGACCCCTCCGGCACCTTCCTCGTGCCCCTCGCCGACACGATCGGCAACTCGCTCCGGTACGCCCTCGTCGCCACCGCCCTCGCCCTCGGCATCGGCGGACTCGCCGCCGCGGCCCTCACCCGGCGGGCCGGGCGGCTGGTACGCGGCTTCGACTCGCTCCTCATGCTGCCGCTCGGGGTCTCCGCCGTCACCGTCGGCTTCGGTTTCCTCATCACGCTCGACGAGCCGCCGCTCGACCTGCGGGCAAGCTGGATCCTCGTCCCGCTCGCCCAGGCGCTGGTCGGCGTCCCCTTCGTCGTACGGACGATGCTGCCCGTGCTGCGGGCGGTGGACGAGCGGCTGCGGGAGGCGGCGGCCGTCCTCGGCGCCTCGCCGCTGCGGGCCTGGCGGGAGGTCGACCTGCCGCTCGTACGACGGGCCCTGCTCATCGCGGCCGGGTTCGCGTTCGCCGTCTCGCTGGGCGAGTTCGGCGCCACCGTCTTCATCGCCCGGCCCGACAACCCGACGCTGCCGGTCGCCGTGGCGCGCCTCCTCGGCCGGCCCGGCGAGCTCAACTACGGCCAGGCCATGGCCCTCTCGACGATTCTGATGGTGGTGTGCGCGGTGTCCCTGCTGCTCCTCGAACGGCTCCGCACCGACCGGACCTCGGGGGAGTTCTGATGCTGACGCTCAAGGACGCGACTGTACGGTTCGGGGATCGCGCCGCCCTGGACGCGGTGGACCTGGAGGTCGCCGAGCACGAGACCGTGTGTGTGCTCGGGCCGAGCGGTAGCGGGAAGTCCACGCTCCTGCGGGCCGTCGCCGGGCTGCAGGCGCTGGACGGCGGCCGGGTGCTGCTCGGCGGCGCCGACCAGGCCGGCGTGCCCGTGCACCGGCGGGAGGTCGGGCTGATGTTCCAGGACCATCAGCTCTTCCCGCAGCGGGACGTGGGCGGCAACGTCGCCTTCGGGCTGCGGATGCACGGGGTCGGCCGGGCCGAACAGGGCGCGCGGGTCGCGGAGCTGCTCGACCTCGTCGGGCTGCCCGGGGCCGGCCGACGGGCCGTCGCCTCCCTCTCCGGCGGCGAGCAGCAGCGGGTCGCGCTCGCGCGGGCGCTGGCCCCGCGGCCCCGGCTGCTGATGCTGGACGAGCCGCTCGGGCAGCTCGACCGGGGACTGCGGGAACGGCTCGTGGTCGAACTGCGGCAGCTGTTCGGGCGGCTGGGCACGACCGTGCTGGCCGTCACCCACGACCAGGGCGAGGCGTTCGCGCTCGCCGACCGGGTGGTGGTCATGCGGGACGGCCGGATCGCCCAGGCGGGGACCCCGCTGGAGGTCTGGCAGCGGCCGGCGTCGGAGTTCGTCGCGCGCTTCCTCGGCTTCGACAACGTCGTACCGGCGACGGTCGGCGGCGCGGCCGCCGACACCGTCTGGGGAAAGATCCCGGTCCCCGAGGGGTCGGCTCGCGGCGAGGGGCAGATCCTCGTCCGCCCGGCCGGGGTGCTCCTGGGGGCCCCGGAGGACGGACTGGTCTGCACCGTCGAGGCCCGCACGTTCCGGGGCAGCCACGTCGCCGTGCTGCTCCGGCCCGCCGAAGGCCCGCTCCTGGAGGCCGAGTGCGCGCTCAGGGACGCACCGGACGAGGGCGACGAGGTCGGCGTGACGTTCGCCGCCACCGAAGTCGTGGTTCTGCCGGACGAACGGCGCTGACCCCCGGCGACGACCAGGGCCCGCGAGCCCTAAGGAACACGTACGGGCTCCGGCTCGGCCGTCGCCGGTGTCTCCGTGACCGGCTCGCCCTCCGGCGCGCCGAACCACGCCACCGCCACCGCTCCCGCGACCGCCAGGACGAAGCCGGTCACCGCGAGCCAGGCGAACCCCGGACGGGACGCGTCGCCCAGCCACCACACGCCGATCATGCCCGGCAGCACGGTCTCGCCGACGACGAGCGCAGCCGTCGCCCCGTTCACCGAGCCGATCTGGAGCGCGACCGTGTGCAGATACATCCCGCCGGTCCCGGCCACCAGGATCGCGTACAGCGCCGGGTCCGCGAGCAGCGCGCCCAGGTCGAAGGGGTCGATGCCGTTCAGCACCCGGACGCCGACGCCGAGCGCGCCGAAGCCGAGCCCCGACAGCAGACCCGCCAGGATCGCCGCCTTCGCCCCGAGGAACCGTACGAGGACGGTGCCGCCCACCATCAGCAGCAGCGAGATCGCGAGCAGCCACCAGTGCGTGGCGATCGGGGTGTGCCCGCTGCCCTCCGGTCCGGCCGCGCTCGCCAGCAGCACCAGCGCCGAGCAGACCACGCCGATCGAGGTCCACTCCGCGCGGGTGAGCCGGATCCCGAGCAGTCTGACGCTCAGGACCGCCGTGATGACGAGGTTGGCGCTGATCACGGTCTGCGAGAGGAAGAGCGGAAGCATCCGGGCGGCCAACGCGCCCAGGCCGAAGCCGACGAAGTCCAGGATCGTGCCGACGACGAACTCCCAGGTCATCGCCGCCTTCGCGGTCGAGGACAGACTCGGCCCGCCCCGTTCGGTGCGCTGCCCGGCCGCGGCGGCCTCGCGGCGGGCCGACTTGCGGGACCCGACCGCCTGCAGGACGGACCCCGTGCCGTAACAGATCGAGGCGGCGACGGCGGTCAGCAGTCCAATGAGCACGAGAGGGCTCCGTTTCGGGTACGCGATGGTCGTTCCGCATGCCAGACGTGGGATCGGCCCCCGAAGTTGCCTCCGGCGGTCACGAGAACCGGCCACGGGCAAGTGATCATGTGGCTACGCTGCTGCGGTGAGCGGAATAGACGTGGGCAACGGAGTGGTCGGCGCCATCCTGGGGGTCGTGTTCGCCACCCTGTTCCAGCAGTGGACGCAGGACGTGTGGTTCAGGATCCGGCGCCGCTCGGCCGGGGTGGTCCGGAGCATCACCTTCCGTGAGCGGCAGGCCCTGGCCTGGTCGACCTTCTCGCTCGGCCCGCTGCACACCTCCGCCCTCGTCGTCGAGGGCGACGGGGACCGCGCGATCGCCGCCGAATCGATCCATGTCCAGGTCCTGGACGGGGAGATCGCGCTGCCCGAGGAGATGGCGGCCTGGCGCGACGAGATCGAGGCGGAGGAGAGCCGGGCGGAGGCGGCGGGCGACCGTGCCCCGGTGTGGAACGGGCCGCGGTACGCCGTGGAGGGCCTGGAGATCTCCAGGTCCGCTCTCGACGAGCGGTCCGAGGTCCATCTGCGGCTGCGGCCGACGGACTACTACACCTTCCTCGCCGCCCAGCAGCTGGACCGCCGGCTGCCCGACGGGAGCACGCCCCGGTCCCGCTACCTCGACCCGGAGGACCCGCTGGCCGCGCCGGCGTTCCTCCAGTGCAGCTTCGCCGTCAACATCGCCGTGGTCACCTCCGACCACCTGCTCGTCGTCAGCCGCCGCAGCAACCGGGTCCGTATGGCACCGGGTGTGTGGAACTCCTCCGTCAACGAGGGACTCTCCCGGCACATCGACTCCGCCGGCCGCAACGCGCCCGACCTGCACGCCGTGGCGCGCCGCGGAATGCGTGAGGAGCTGTCGTTGGAGCCGCACGAGTACACGCTCTCCCTGCTCGCCTTCGTCCTCGATGTCGACCAGCGTGGCTGGAGCGCCCACTTCTACGCCCGCCTCGGCGACATGACGGGGGAGCAGCTCCGGGCACGGCTGAGCAGGGGAGTCGCCGACCGCTGGGAGCACCAGACCATCGAGTACGTCCCTTTCCGCTCCGCCGACGTCGCCCGTTACCTGCTGCGACCCGACCGGATCCGCCTCTGGGCGCCGCTCGCCCCCGCGCTGTTCCATCTGGCGCTCGTGCATGTGCACGGCCGGTCCTCGGTGGAGCGGGCGGAGGCGCAGGCCGTGCGCCGGCTGTAGGGGCTCTCACCGATCGGAGCGGTTCGGCGGACGGTGTCGGCCGGGGGAGGGTCGAGGGGCGGCGGTGGTGTCAGCCCCGGAGGGGGACCGCCGCCAGCTCCGCCACCAGCCACGTCAGGGGCAGGAACACCGCCAGCAGGACGCCCGCGCGCATCAGCGCCGCCGTGCGCAGGACCGTCGCAGGGGCGCCGAGACGGAGGAGGGCCTCGGTGGTGCGGGCCCGGCACTGCTTCGCCTCGAGCGCCGCCGTCAGCAGCGTCGCCGTCGTGCAGGCCACCACCAGGCCCGCCGCCAGACCCGACAGCGGACCGAAGTCACCGGCCGGGGACCCGGACCCCGAGCCGGACCCGTACACGGTTCCGGCCGCCAGCGCGCCCGAGACCACCGCGCACACCACGCCCAGCGGGCGGCCGATACGGCGGGATTCGCTCATGAGGACCCGGCCGGCCAGCAGCCGGACCGCGCCCGGGCGGGCCGTCTGGAGCAGCCGGCCGCACCAGTGGGTGATGCCGGGGCCCGCCATGGCGAGGCCGACGGCCGTGAGGATCCAGCCGGCGAGCACGCCGCCGGGGCTGCCCTCGAACCGCCCGGGCAGCGGGAACGCCCCGCCCTGGCCGCCCTGCCCCGCGTACGTCTCCACCGCGAGGCCGATCGCGAGGAGCGCCACGCCCCACGGCAGGCCGGACGGCGCCGGCCGCTCGGCGCCTTCGGCGCGCTCGGCGGTGACGGTCTTCCTCGGCCGCAGCGCGAGACCGGCCGCCGTGGAGGCGACCACCGGCAGGATCGCGAGCAGGGTGAGCGCCGCGGCGAGCGGGATCGGCTGGTCCGCGGCGAGCAGCTCGGCGGCCGCCCCGTCGAAGGGCAGCCCGGTGATGTCTCCGCGCAGGTGCAGGTAGAACAGCAGCGCGAGCATCGAGCCGAGCGTGCAGGAGACCGCCGTGGAGGCCGCGGCGAGCGCCGTGAGCCGGGCCGGGCCGAGGCCGATCGCGGACAGTCCGGGCCGGGGGCGGATGCTGGGGTCCGTACGGGCGACGGCCACCGCGAAGTACACGGTCGCCGCGAGCGGGATCGCGCACCACAGCAGGCGCAGGGACGCGGCGGCCGCGTGGGCGGGGTGCCCGACGGCGTACCCGAGCGTGCACAGCAGCAGGAATCCGACGCCCGCGGCCGCCGCGGCGACCAGGAGTCGCCGCAGCAGGACGAGGTGGTGGGTTCCGCGGACTAGACGGAGAGCGAGCACTCGGCGACGCCCTCCGCCCCGGTCGTCGGCGCCGCCGTCTCGACCCGCCGCCCGTCGAGCAGGGCGACCGTGCGGTCGGCGAGGGCGGCGACCTCGGTGTCGTGGGTGGCGAGCAGCACGGTGATCCCGTGGGAGCGGACCGCGGCCATCAGCGTCCGCAGCACCTGGGCGCCGTCGGCGCGGTGCAGGGAGGCGGTCGGCTCGTCCGCGAAGAGCACCGAAGGAGTGGTGACCAGGCTCCGGGCGATGGCGATCCGCTGCCGCTGCGACTGGGTGAGGGCGTGCGGGCGCTTGCGCGCGGACCCGCCGATGTCCAGCCGCTCCAGCCACTCCATGGCGGAGGTCCGCGCGGCCCGGTGGGACACCCCGCGCAGCAGCAGCGGCAGGGCCGCGTTCTCCCAGGCGGTCAGCTCCGGTACGAGCCCGGGCTCGGGGTCGATCCAGCCGAACCGCTCACGGCGCAGCCGTTCCCGCTGGGCCGCGGTCATGGTGTGGACGGGGCCGCTGTTGAACCAGACCTCGCCCTGCTGGGCGACGGCCTGGCCCGAGAGACAGTGCATGAGGGCGGTCTTGCCGCTGCCGCGCGGCCCGACCAGGGCGAGGATCTCCGCCTCGCGGACACCGAGGGAGACGCCGCTGAGCACGGTCGATTTCCCGAGGGAGTAGTGCAGGGAACGCGCCCAGAGCACGTCGTTGTCCGGTGGGGCCATCGCGTACACCTCGAAGTCGGATCTGCTGTGTGGTTCCCCGTGTACCCCCGTACGGGGGAACGAAGAGACGCGCCTTTCGGTCACTGGGCACCGTAAGGATTCAGATCCGCTTGTAGGGACAGCACGCGGCCCGGGCTGCCGCCATCCACTCGGATGGGGGCATGCCCGGGCCGTTCACGCCGTGAGGGCGGCGTGGTGCGAGGAGATCGTTACAGCTTCGTCCATGCCTCGGTGAGGGTGGCGCGGAGGATCTGCTCGATCTCGTCGAAGGTGGACTGGTCCGCGATCAGCGGCGGAGCCAGCTGGATGACCGGGTCGCCACGGTCGTCGGCGCGGCAGTACAGACCGTTCTCGTACAGCGCCTTGGAGAGGAAGCCGTAGAGCACGCGCTCGGTCTCCTCGTCCGTGAAGGACTCCTTGGTGACCTTGTCCTTGACCAGCTCGATGCCGTAGAAGAAGCCGTTGCCGCGGACGTCGCCGACGATCGGCAGGTCGTGCAGCTTCTTCAGGGTGTCGAAGAAGCTGCCCTCCTCGTCCAGCACGTGCTGGTTCAGGCCTTCCTTGTCGAAGATGTCGAGGTTGGCGATCGCGACCGCCGACGACACCGGGTGGCCACCGAAGGTGTAGCCGTGCAGGAAGGTGTTGTCGCCCTTGTAGAACGGCTCCGCGAGGCGGTCCGAGACGATGCAGGCACCGATCGGGGAGTAGCCCGAGGTCATGCCCTTGGCGCAGGTGATCATGTCCGGCACGTAGCCGAACTTGTCACAGGCGAACATCGTGCCGAGGCGGCCGAAGGCGCAGATCGTCTCGTCGGAGACGAGGAGCACGTCGTACTGGTCACAGATCTCGCGGACCCGCTGGAAGTACCCGGGCGGCGGCGGGAAACAGCCACCGGCGTTCTGCACCGGCTCCAGGAAGACGGCCGCGACGGTCTCGGGGCCCTCGAAGAGGATCTGCTGCTCGATCTGGTCCGCGGCCCAGCGGCCGAAGGCCTCGGGGTCGTCGCCGTGGATCGGGGCGCGGTAGATGTTGGTGTTCGGCACCTTGTGCGCGCCGGGGACCAGCGGCTCGAAGGGGGCCTTCAGGGCAGGC
The DNA here is from genome assembly GCF_014649715.1 of Streptomyces lateritius. GTDB lineage: Bacteria > Actinomycetota > Actinomycetes > Streptomycetales > Streptomycetaceae > Streptomyces > Streptomyces lateritius. The sequence goes on along the minus strand of NZ_BMTO01000016.1, from coordinate 92,081 downwards.
AGGCCGGTGATCGACAGGGCGCCCTGCGGGGTGCCGTGGTAGGCGACCGCGCGGGAGATGACCTTGTACTTGGTGTGCTTGCCCTGCAGCTTGAAGTACTGCTTGGCGAGCTTCCAGGCGGTCTCGACGGCCTCGCCGCCACCGGTGGTGAAGAAGACCTTGTTCAGGTCGCCCGGGGCGTAGTGCGCCAGACGCTCGGCGAGCTCGACGGCCTTGGGGTGCGCGTACGACCACACGGGGAAGAACGCGAGCTCCTGGGCCTGCTTGTACGCGACCTCGGCCAGCTCCTGGCGGCCGTGTCCGGCGTTGACCACGAAGAGACCCGCGAGACCGTCGAGGTAGCGCTTTCCCTTGTCGTCGAAGATGTAGGTGCCCTCACCACGCACGATGGTGGGAACGGGCGAGTTCTCGTACGACGACATGCGGGTGAAGTGCATCCACAGGTGGTCGTAGGCGGTCTTGGAGAGGTCCTTGCTCACGGCTATCGGGTTCCCCACATATAGGTCTGCTTCTTGAGCTTGAGGTAGACGAAGCTCTCGGTGGAGCGCACGCCGGGGAGGGTGCGGATGCGCTTGTTGATCACATCCAGCAGGTGGTCGTCGTCCTCGCAGACGATCTCCACCATCAGGTCGAACGAGCCCGCGGTCATCACCACGTACTCGCACTCGGCCATGGCAGTCAGCGCGTCGGCGACCGGATCGAGGTCACCCTCGACGTTGATGCCGACCATCGCCTGCCGCCGGAATCCCACGGTGAGCGGGTCGGTGACGGCGACGATCTGCATGACGCCCTGGTCGAGCAGCTTCTGGACGCGCTGGCGCACGGCCGCCTCGGAGAGGCCGACGGCCTTGCCGATGGAGGCGTACGGACGGCGTCCGTCCTGCTGGAGCTGCTCGATGATCGCCAGCGAGACGGCATCGATCGTCGGGGACGAACCGGTTCCGGTCCTGGAGTTCGTGCTTTGACTGGCCACAACCTCACTGTGCACCGAGACTCGTCTGTCTTGCAACCCCAGAGCGATGAAATTCGTTGTTTCAGCTCCGTGATCACACTGAATCCGAAGTTGAGGGATGTCAGCCCTGTCGAAAGCGTCCGCCGAGCGACTACTGTGGGGATGTCTCACCCATCGGGACAGAATGAACTCTGAACGACAGGAGGGGTGGCAAGTGACCACCGAGCTGCGCCGGCTGCGTAACTACATCAACGGGGAGTTCCGGGACGCCGCCGACGGGCGGACCATCGAGGTGGTCAACCCGGCCACGGGCGAGGTCTTCGCCACGTCTCCGCTCTCCGGCCAGGCGGACGTCGACGCCGCGATGTCGGCCGCCGCGGCCGCCTTCCCGGCCTGGCGCGACACCACGCCGGCCGAGCGCCAGAAGGTCCTGCTGAAGATCGCGGACGCCTTCGAGGAGCGCGCGGAGGACCTGATCGCCGCCGAGGTCGAGAACACCGGCAAGCCGGTCGCTCTCACCGCGAGCGAGGAGATCCCCCCCATGGTGGACCAGATCCGCTTCTTCGCGGGTGCCGCCCGGCTGCTCGAGGGCCGCTCGGCCGGCGAGTACATGGAGGGCATGACCTCGATCGTCCGCCGTGAGCCGGTGGGTGTCTGCGCCCAGGTCGCGCCGTGGAACTACCCGATGATGATGGCCGTGTGGAAGTTCGCCCCGGCGCTCGCCGCGGGCAACACGGTCGTCCTCAAGCCCTCGGACACGACCCCCGCGTCGACCGTCCTGATGGCCGAGATCATCGGCTCCATCGTCCCCAAGGGCGTCTTCAACGTGATCTGCGGCGACCGCGAGACGGGCCGCGCGATGGTCGAGCACCCGATCCCGGCGATGGCCTCCATCACCGGTTCGGTACGCGCCGGCATGCAGGTCGCCGAGTCGGCGGCCAAGGACGTCAAGCGCGTCCACCTGGAGCTGGGCGGCAAGGCCCCGGTCGTCGTCTTCGAGGACACCGACATCGACAAGGCCGTCGAGGACATCTCGGTGGCCGGCTTCTTCAACGCGGGCCAGGACTGTACGGCCGCGACCCGGGTCCTCGTCCACGAGTCGATCCACGACCGGTTCGTCTCCGCGCTCGCCAAGGCCGCCGCCGAGACCAAGACCGGTCAGCCGGACGACGAGGACGTGCTGTACGGCCCGCTGAACAACGCCAACCAGCTGAAGCAGGTCAGCGGCTTCATCGAGCGCCTCCCGGCCCACGCGAAGGTCGAGGCGGGCGGCCACCAGGTCGGCGACAAGGGCTACTTCTACGCCCCGACCGTCGTCTCCGGCCTGGAGCAGGACGACGAGATCATCCAGAACGAGGTCTTCGGCCCGGTCATCACGGTGCAGTCCTTCCGTGACGAGGAGCAGGCCCTGGAGTTCGCCAACGGCGTCGAGTTCGCGCTCGCGTCCTCGGTCTGGACGAAGGACCACGGCCGCGCGATGCGGATGTCCAAGGCGCTCGACTTCGGCTGCGTGTGGATCAACACCCACATCCCGCTGGTGGCCGAGATGCCGCACGGCGGCTACAAGAAGTCCGGCTACGGCAAGGACCTCTCGGCGTACGGCTTCGAGGACTACACGCGCATCAAGCACGTGATGACCTCCCTGGGCCAGTAACCCCGAGGCAGCCCCGACGACGCGGCCCCGGCACCCTGTTCGAAAGGGTGCCGGGGCCGCGTCGTCATGGGGGCGACTCCCAATTTTTGAACGCGTTCATGAGGGCGTACGGTGGGGGCATGAGCGATGCCGACGGGCCCAGAGCCCTCCTGAAGCGCATCCGTGCCTGGCTGGTCCTGTTCATCGTCTGCCTGGTGCTCAGCGGGCTCACCGCCTTCCCGCTGGTCACCGAACTCCGCCTGGCCGAAGCCGCGTTGACGTCCTGGGCATCCCCGGTCGCCGACCTCTTCCCCGGTCTCCTGGAGTGGGTCCGGCGGGTCCGGGACGGCCTCGACGCCGCCGACGCGCAGTACCCCTTCCTCCTCTACGGCACCGACTGGCTGGCCTTCGCCCACCTCGTCATCGCCGTCGCCTTCTACGGGCCCTACCGCGACCCGGTCCGCAACATCTGGGTGATCGAGTTCGGCGTGATCGCCTGCGCCGGCATCATCCCGCTCGCCCTCGTCTGCGGCCCGATCCGGGGCATCCCCTTCTGGTGGTCGGTCATCGACATGTCGTTCGGCGTCTTCGGCGTGATCCCGCTGCTCGTCGTCCACCGGATGATCAAGCGCCTGGAGGCGCTCACGCCGACGGCATGCCGTACGTCGCCAGCATGAGCTTGAGCGCGACCTCGTTCATGTCCTGGCCCTTCGCGTCCGTGGAGTTGACGCTGTAGACCAGGGTGCGCGCGCCGTCGCGGGTCGAGGCGATCGCCGCGTTGTAGCCCCACCTGCCGCCCGTCTTGCCCCACACCTCGCGCCCGCCCAGCCTCTTCATCGACAGGCCGATCGAGAACGCCGCCGGGTCGCCGCTCCTGAAGTCCGCGACCTTCGGCAGCGTGAACATCTCCTCCAGGAGCGGGCCGCGCACCACCCGTCCCTGGAAGAGGGCCTGCGTGAAACGCTCCAGGTCGGCGGTGGTCGAGATGATGTCGCCCGCCGCCCAGCCGTCCGTCGTGCCCCACACCGACACGTCGCGCAGCCCGGTCGTGCCGTCGTCCAGCGTCATCCTCTGGTAGCCGTGGTTGTGCGGGCTCCTGATGCGCGGGTCGGTCCCGGGGAAGTACGTGCCGCGCAGACCGAGCGGCCGCAGGACGCGCGCGGCGACCTGGTGCTCGTAGGAGTCGCCCGTCACGCGCTCGATCAGCAGGCCCGTGATCGTGTAGCCGATGTTGAGGTAGTGCTGCTTGGTGCCCGGCGCGAACTCGGGCTTCTTCGCCGTCGCCGAGCGGACGGTCTTCCGGGGGTCGTGGATCTGGAAGCGGTTCGTGTACCACTCCTCGACCGTGTCCCCGGCGAAGTCGGCGGCCGGGATGCCGTGGGTGTGGTCGAGGAGCTGGCGGACGGTGACCTTCCCGTACCGGCCGGGGATCAGCTCCGGCAGGTACGAGCGGGCCGGGCGGTCCAGGTCCAGCCGGCCCTCGGCGGCCAGCTGGAGCGCGACCGCCGCCGTGAAGACCTTGGTCACCGAGCCGGCCCGGAAGCGGCCGTCCGGATCCGCCGGGCGGTCCGACTCCAGGTCGTGCACGCCGGAGGCGCCCCGCCAGACGCTCTCGGTGCCGCCGACCCGTACCAGGGCGGCGGTCGCCCGGTCGTTCGGCAGCCCGGCGATCGCCGCCTCCAGGGCGGGGTTCGGCGCCTGGACGGAGGCGGACACCGAGGCCGGGGCGGACACCGGGGCCGGCGGGGCGGCGGAGGCCGGCAGGGCCGCCGTGCCTGCGACGCCCAGGACGAGCGCGGTGGCGATCAACGCGCGGGTGGTGCTCTTCATGGTGGTCAACTCCCGTGAGGTGAGCCGTTGTTCTCGACGACTCACATCCTGCTGACCAGGGGGATCGCGCGGATCCCCCGCACCGGCGGTCTTCGCCGGTCAGTTCCTCGCCCGCCCGGGGGAGGCGGGAGCCCCACCCGCCTCGACCAGACCTGTCTCGTACGCGCAGATCACCGCCTGGATCCGGTCGCGCAACCCCAGCTTGGCGAGCACGTTGCCGACGTGCGTCTTCACCGTGTGGTCGCTGACGACCAGCTCCGCCGCGATCTCGGCGTTCGACAGACCCCGCGCGAGCAGCAGCAGCGTCTCCCGCTCCCGGCCGGTCAGCGCGTCCAGACGCGGGTCGGGCGCGTGCCGGCGGGCCGCCGGGCGCGTGTACTGCTCCACCAGCCGGCGGGCGACGGACGGCGCGAGCAGCGAGTCGCCCCGCGCCACCACCCGTACCCCGTGCACCAGATCCTCCCGGCGGACGTCCTTCAGGAGAAAGCCGCTCGCGCCCGCGTGCAGCGCCTCGTACACGTACTCGTCGGAGTCGAAGGTCGTCAGCATCACCGTCCGGCAGGCCGACTCCGCGCCGATCGCGCGGCACGCCTCGATGCCGTCCATGCGCGGCATCCGGATGTCGAGCAGCGCCACCTCGGGCGCGTGCCGGCGCACGGCCTCGACCGCCTCGGCCCCGTCGCCCGCCTCCGCGACCACCTCGATGTCCGGCTGGGCGTCCAGGATCATCGCGAAGCCGCTGCGGACCAGCTCCTGGTCGTCGGCCACCACCACACGGATCGTCAATGTCCCATCTCCAGAGGAATCGTGGCCCTGACCCGGAAGCCCCGGCCGTCCGGGCCCGGCCCGGTGCTCGCAGTACCACCGTGCGCGGCCGCCCGCTCGCGCAGGCCGAGCAGTCCGTGCCCGCCGGAGCCCGGCTGCGGGCCTCGGCCGTCGTCCGTCACCAGGATCTCCAGCACGTCGTCCCTGCGCGTGAGCTGTACGCGGGCGCTGCGCGCGTTCGCGTGCCTGACCACGTTCGTCAGCGCCTCCTGGACGATCCGGTAGACCGTCGCCCCGGTGGCCGCCGGCAGGGCGCGCACCCCGCCCGCCGTCCCGTACGTGACGTCGAGACCACTCGCCCGTACCCGCTCCACCAGGTCGGGCAGGCCGGCCAGGTCCGGCTGGGGCTCCCTGGGTCGTGCCCGTAACGTCCCGCCTGGCCCGCGACGCCCGGCACGCACGCTCGCCGCGTTGCCGGGATCACCCGAGTACGCCCCGTACGAGGGCGATCCTCCGCCTCGCGATCGCACGCACCGGACGCCGCAGGCCCTGCCCTGCGGGCAGACGGCGCTACTTTCCGGACACTCCCTCGGCGTCTGCGCGCCGCCCGCCGGCCCGTCCTCGTCCCGCAGGACGCCCAGCATCCGGCGCAGCTGCGCCATCGCGTCCCGGCCCGTCTCGGAGATCGCGTCGAACGCGGCCTCCGCACGCTCCGGAGCCGTACGCACCGCGACCGGACCCGCCTCCGCCTGCACGATCATCAGGCTCACCGCGTGGGAGAGGACGTCGTGCATCTCCCGCGCGATCCGGGCCCGTTCGCGCGCGGCGGCCTGCTCGGCCTCCACCCGGTTGGCCCGCTGCCGGGTGTCGGTCAGCCGGCCGAAGACGTACGCCGCCGCGAACACGAAGAGAGAGAAGGTCAGTTCACGCGCCGACCGGGTGTTGAGCCAGACGGAGACCGGCACGGCGAGCACGAGCAGGACGACCGTGACGAGCCGGTCGCGGGCCGGCGAGAGCGCGGCGATCGTGTAGACGATGACCAGACCGGTGTACGGCAAAGGCTGGCCCGGACCCTCCAAGGCGATCTTGTACAGCGCGCTCGTCGCCAGGATCGCGAGCAGGACGGCCATCGGCGCGCGCCGCCGCCAGACCAGCGGGACGACGGTGAGGGTGGTCAGCCCGTACGCCGGCCAGGTCGCCGGCTCCAGCTCCGGCCCTCGCGGCACGACGAACGGCATGGTCATCGCCGCCTGCACGAGCAGCGCGACGCCGATGTCGACCGCCCAGGGGTTGGCGTCGCCCAGCGACCTCGCCCGGTCCCACCAGCCCTGCACCTCCGCCCGTATGCCGCTCCCCGCGTCCCTCACGGTTTGCGGCCCACGGCGCCGAACTGCGCCACCTCGGACGCCGGGGCGAAACGCCAGCTCGCGCAGGACACGATCCCCGGCTCCAGGACGTCGAGCCCGTCGAGGAAGGAGGTGAACTCGGCGCGCCCGCGTGCGGTGATCGGCGGGGTCGCGTTCTCGTTCCAGAACGCCATCGCCGCCACGTTCGCCTCGCCACCCAGCTCCGGTTCGAGCGTGGGGTGGGTGAGGACGAGATGGCTGCCGGAGGGCACCGCGTCCATCAGGGTGCGCACGATGGAGCGGGCCTCGTCGGTGTCGAGGACGAAGTTGAGGATGCCGAGCATCATCACCGCGACCGGGCGCGTCAGGTCCAGCGTCCTCGCCGCCGCCTCCAGGATCCGCAACGGCTCCCGGACGTCCGCGTCGACGTACTCGGTGACGCCCTCCGGGGCGCCGGTCAGCAGCGCGCGGGCGTGCGTCAGCACGATCGGGTCGTTGTCGACGTAGACGATGCGGGCGTCCGGGGCGATGCGCTGGGCGACCTCGTGGGTGTTGTCGGCGGTGGGCAGGCCCGTACCGATGTCCAGGAACTGGCGCACCCCCGCCTCGGCGGCCAGATACGTCACCGCCCGGCCCAGGAACGCCCGGTCCGCGCGGGCCACCTCGCCGATGCCCGGGTAGAAGCGGGTGACCTGGTCGCCGGCCGCGCGGTCCACCGGATAGTTGTCCTTGCCGCCCAGCCAGTAGTTCCACACCCGCGCGTTGTGCGCGATGTCGGTACGGATCCTCTCGGTCCCGGTCACCTCGGCGTACTCCTTCGCAGTTCGGCGGTGAGCGCGTCCACGCGGTTGGTGGTGATCGAATCCACCCCGTGGTTCAGGAGCTTACGCATCGCGCGCCGGGTGTCCGGGGTCCAGGCCGAGACGAGGTGGCCGTCCCGGTGCACCCGGTCCGCCAGCTCCCGGCTGACCAGCCCGAAGCGGTAGTTGAGCCAGCGCGGCCGGATCGCGTCGAGCAGCACGGGGCGCGGCGGGGCGAGGGTCGTCCAGGTCAGGGCGATCTCGGCGGACGGGTCGGCGGCCCGGACCTGGAGCATGGCGACCGAACCCGCGCAGTAGAGGACCCGCTCGGCCGCGCCGCACTCGCGGACCGTGCCGACGATGCGACGGACCGACGACTCGTCGCCGCCGGGCAGGTCGAGCATCAGCCGGTGCGGCCCGGCCGCGATCAGCGCCTCGCGCAGGGTGGGGATCCCGCCGTACGTCAGCTCCTTCAGCTGCTCCAGGGAGAGCGAGGACAGCGGCCGGTCGTGACCCCACAGCCGTTTCAGCGTGTCGTCGTGGAGGAGGACGGGAACGCCGTCGCGGGTGAGCCGTACGTCGATCTCGACGGCGTCGGCGCCCGCCTCGATCGCCGAGACGATCGAGGGGACCGTGTTCTCACGGACGCGGTACGGGTCGCCGCGGTGGCCTACGACAGTCACGTGGTCCATGGGCACATTCTCACGTCGTCAGTGAGGGGACGCCGGTCAGCGCGCGAGCCACGCGTCGGTGTACGTGTCGATCTCGGCGGCGATCCGGGCCTTGCCGGCCGGGTCGAGGAAGGAGGCCTCGACGGCGTTCTTGGCCAGGGAGGCGAGGCCGCGCTCGTCGAGCTCCAGGAGCCGGGCGGCGACCGCGTACTCGTTGTTCAGGTCCGTGCCGAACATCGGCGGGTCGTCGCTGTTGATCGTCACGAGCACCCCGGCGGCCACCATCTCCTTGATCGGGTGCTCGTCCAGGCGGGCGACCGCCCGGGTCGCGATGTTGGAGGTCGGGCAGACCTCCAGGGCGATCCGGTGCTCGGCGAGGTGAGCGAGGAGCGCGGGGTCCCGCACGGCGCTGGTGCCGTGACCGATGCGCTCGGCACGCAGGTCGTTCAGCGCGTCCCAGATCGTCTGCGGGCCCGTCGTCTCGCCCGCGTGCGGCACCGAGCGCAGGCCGGCGGCGACGGCGCGGTCGAAGTACGGCTTGAACTGGGGGCGGGGCACCCCGATCTCCGGGCCGCCGAGACCGAAGGAGACCAGGCCCTCCGGGCGCAGGTCGACGGCGAGCCGGGCGGTCTCCTCGGCGGCCACCAGACCGGCCTCGCCGGGAATGTCGAAGCACCAGCGCAGGACGACGCCCAGCTCCGCCTCGGCGGCCTTGCGGGCGTCCTCGATCGCCTCCATGAAGGCCCGCTCGTCGATCCCGCGACGGGTCGAGCTGTACGGGGTGATCGTCAGCTCGGCGTACCGGATGTTCTGGCGGGCCATGTCGCGGGCGATCTCGAAGGTCAGCAGCCGGACGTCCTCCGGGGTGCGGACGAGGTCCACGACGGAGAGGTAGACCTCGACGAAGTGCGCGAAGTCGGTGAACGTGAAGTAGTCGACGAGCGCCTCCGGGTCCGTGGGGACCTTGGAGTCCGGGTGGCGTGCGGCCAGCTCGGAGACGATCCGGGGGGAGGCGGAGCCCACGTGGTGGACGTGCAGCTCGGCCTTGGGGAGCCCCGCGATGAAGGGGTGGAGATCGGTCATCGGATCATCGTAGGCCGGGCCGGTCCCCGCTCGGAGGGAGGTCGTAGCATGGCGGGACCACGATGGGGGAGGCCCATGTCTGACAACAGCGAGCAGCAGCGGGGCGGGTACGACCCGGCGGATCCGTGGGCTCCGCCGAACCGCGACGGGGTGGAACTGAGCAAGCCGACGGCCCCGGACGCCCAGGACCGTCCGTCGGCGGCACCGGAGCCGCGGGACCGGCCCCCGGTGTCGCCGGTGCACGACCAGCCGACGATGACGTCGATGCCGGCGGCGGGGGACGGCACAGGAGAGCTTCCGCCGCCGCCCGTGGCCCCGGGCGGACCGGCGGCGACGCCCGGCGCGTACGGCTACCCGCCGACGCCGCCGGCGGCCGCGGCGTCGACGTACGGCTATCCCGGCTACCCGGGGTACAGCGGCTACGGCCAGCAGGGCTGGCAGGGCGGTGGTCAGTCCAACGGCATGGGTACGGCGGGCATGGTGCTCGGCATCCTGGCCGTCTGCCTCTTCTGCCTGTACGGCGTGCTCAGCCTGATCCTGGGCGTACTGGCCCTGATCTTCGGGATCATGGGCCGCAAGCGCGTCCAGCGCGGCGAGGCGAACAACGGCGGCCAGGCCACGGCCGGTGTCGTCCTGGGATCGATCGGCATCGCGCTCGGAGTGGCGGTCATCGCCTTCTTCGTCTGGATCTTCATGAACGCCGAGGAGTTCGAGAACGACGGCGACCTGAACGACCCGTTCGCGACCAGCCTGGTCGTCGAAAACCGCTGAGCCACCCGGCCGACGACGCCGACGGCGACGAACACGAAGGGCCCCGCACCCCGGTGCGGGGGCCTTCGCCGTTCACCCGGTCCGCAGGCGGAACCTCGCCTCCATCAGGGCGAAGCCCAGCAGGTTCAGGCCCCGCCAGCGGGAGGGGTCCTTCGCCCGGGGGTCGTCGGCGGTCAGGCCGATGCCCCACACCCGGTCCACCGGGCTCGCCTCCACCAGCACCCGTCCGCCCGTGCCGAGCAGGAACCCCCGCAGCGCCTCGTCCGAGGCGAACTTGTGGACGCTGCCCTCGACCACGATCCCGAAGCGCTCCCGCTCCCACACCGTCTGGTCGAAGCCCCGCACCAGCCGCCCGGCCCTCTTCGCCTCGGCCGGCGAGCGAGCCGTGAGCGCCGCCCGCTCGGCCTCCGGGTCTCCGAAGAGTCTCGCCTTCGACGTCATCATCCAGTGCTCCGCCGTCGCGTAACGCACGCCGTCCACCTCGAAGGGTGACGGCCACCACTGGCTCAGGCAGCTCGCCGAGAGCTCCCCGTCCGGCCTCGGACGGTGCCCCCAGAAGTGCAGCCATTTCACCCGCTGACCCCTGCTGACCTGCTGTGTCAGCTCCTCGAGATTCCCCATGCATGCGAGTCTGGCAGCCGCCACGGACACTTCGTACGGGGATTTCCCGGGACCCTCGACACATGGTCGACCGATTCCGTCGCGTAACCAAAAGGCAACAACGGAATCACTTGTTGGACCGGCATCACTCTGTCAGGATCGGCACTCAATTCGAGCTGGAACAACGGAGAGCGTCATGGGCAACCGCTTCCAGGTGACCGACCGCTTCGCGGACGGCGCGCAGTACATCGGCGGGCGGCTGCGCCCCGGGACGTCGGGTCGGGAGCACAACGTCGTCGACCCGGCCACCGGCGAGAGGGTCCACACCTACGAACTGGCCTCCACGGCGGACGTCGACGCGGCCGTCGCCGCCGCCAAGGACGCCTTCCCCGCGTGGGCCGGCGCCACCCCCGGCGAGCGCTCCGACGCCCTGCACCGGTTCGCCGGCGTCCTCGCCGAGCAGGCCGAGGAGTTCGCCCGTGTCGAGTCCCTCCAGTGCGGCAAGCCCATCAAGCTGTCGACGGAGTTCGACGTCCCCGGCACGGTCGACAACACCGCCTTCTTCGCCGGGGCCGCCCGCCACCTCCAGGGCCAGTCCGCCGGCGAGTACAGCGGCGACCACACCTCGTACGTCCGCCGCGAACCCATCGGGGTCGTCGGCTCCATCGCCCCCTGGAACTATCCCCTCCAGATGGCCGCCTGGAAGATCCTCCCGGCCGTCGCCGCCGGCAACACGATCGTCCTCAAGCCGGCCGAACTCACCCCGCTGACCTCGCTGATGTTCGCGCAGGCGGCCACGGAGGCCGGGATCCCCGACGGCGTCGTCAACATCGTGACCGGTGCCGGCCGGACCGCAGGCGAGCACCTCGTCGGCCACCCCGACGTGGCGATGACGTCCTTCACCGGCTCCACCCCCGTCGGCAAGCGGGTCGCCGAGATCGCCACCTCCACCGTGAAGCGGCTCCACCTCGAACTGGGCGGCAAGGCGCCCTTCGTCGTCTTCGACGACGCCGACCTGGAGGCCGCCGCCCACGGCGCCGTCGCCGCCTCCCTCATCAACACCGGCCAGGACTGCACCGCCGCCACCCGCGCCTACGTCCAGCGCCCGCTCTTCGACGCCTTCGTCGCGCGGGTCGCCGAGCTGATGGAGACCGTCCGCCTCGGCGACCCCTTCGACCCCGCCACCGATCTCGGCCCGCTGATCAGCCACGTCCAGCGGGACCGGGTCGCCGCCTTCGTCGAGCGCGCCCGGGGCTACGCCACCGTCGTCACCGGCGGCGAAGCCCCGGGAGGAGGGCTGAAGAACGGTGCGTACTACCGTCCGACCCTGATCACCGGCGCCGCGCAGGACAGCGAGGTCGTGCAGTCGGAGATCTTCGGACCGGTCCTCGTGGCCCTGCCCTTCGACAGCGACGACGAGGGTGTCCGACTGGCCAACGACACCCCCTACGGCCTCGCCGCCTCCGCGTGGACCCGTGACGTCTTCCGCGCGAACCGTGCCACCCGCGAGATCAAGGCGGGGTGCGTCTGGGTCAACGACCACATCCCGATCATCAGCGAGATGCCGCACGGCGGCTACAAGGCATCCGGCTTCGGCAAGGACATGTCGGCGTATTCCTTCGAGGAGTACACGCAGGTCAAGCACGTGATGTACGACAACACGGCGGTCGCCGCGAAGGACTGGCACCGCACGATCTTCGGGGACCGATAGCCAGCACGTCGCCCGACCGGCGGCGAAACCATCCCGAAAGGGCACAGCGCATGGAGCAGTACGAGCCCGACAGCCTGTCCGCGGCACAACTGGCCGCGATGCGGCGCAGCCTGACGAGCGGCCGGGGCGCCCTCACCCGCCGTTCGATGCTGCGTGCCGGAGGCGTCGGAGCGCTCACGGTCGGCGGCCTCGCCGGTCTGAGCGCCTGCGGCATCCCCCCGGCCAAGCGTGAGGGCCAGGGCCCCGCGTCCACGGACTTCTCGGCCAAGGAGAAGCAGCTGAGCTTCTCCAACTGGACCGAGTACATGGACGTCAGCGAGGACGAGAAGACCCGTCCCACCCTGGAGGCGTTCACGAAACGCACCGGGATCAAGGTCAAGTACACCGAGGACATCAACGACAACGTCGAGTTCTTCGGAAAGATCAAGCCGCAGCTCGCCGCCGGCCAGGACACCGGCCGCGACCTGATCTGTGTGACCGACTGGCTCGCCGCCCGCATCATCCGGCTCGGCTGGGCGCAGAAGCTCGACCCGGCCAACCTCCCGAACGCGTACGCCAACCTCTCCGCCCAGTTCCGGCGCCCCGACTGGGACCCGGGCCGCGCCTACTCGTACCCCTGGACCGGTATCTCCACCGTCATCGCGTACAACGTGAAGGCGACCGGCGGCAAGAAGGTCGACTCGGTCACCCAGCTCCTGGACGACCCCTCCCTCAAGGGCCGGGTCGGCTTCCTCACCGAGATGCGCGACTCGGTCGGCATGACCCTGCTCGACCTGGGCAAGGACCCCGGGAAGTTCACCGACGCCGACTACGACCAGGCGATCGGCCGGCTGCAGAAGGGCGTCGACAAGAAGCAGATCCGCCGCTTCACCGGCAACGACTACACCTCCGACCTGGACAAGGGCGACCTCGCGGCCTGTCTCGCCTGGGCCGGCGACGTCATCCAGCTGCAGGCCGACAACCCGGACATCAGGTTCGCGATCCCCTCGGCCGGCTACATCACCTCCAGCGACAACCTCCTCGTCCCCACCAAGGCCCGGCACAAGACGAACGCCGAGAAGCTCATCGACTATTACTACGAGCTTCCGGTCGCCGCCCAGCTCGCCGCGTACATCAACTACGTCTGTCCGGTCGACGGAGTGAAGGACGAGCTCGCCAGGATCGACCCGGAGCTCGCGAGCAACACGCTGATCCTGCCCGACAAGGCCATGGCCGCGAAGTCGCACGCCTTCCGCTCCCTGACGAGCCGGGAAGAGACGGCGTACGAGGAGAAGTTCGCCAAGCTCATCGGTGCCTGAGCAGCCGTCGCCCACCCCTTACGAACCGGGATCGCAACCCATGACTGACACGAACACCGGCGGCGACGTCCGTCTCACCGGCATCAGCAAGACGTACGGCTCCTTCACCGCCGTGCACCCGCTCGACCTGACCGTCCCGCAGGGCTCGTTCTTCGCCCTCCTCGGCGCCTCCGGCTGCGGCAAGACCACCACGCTGCGGATGATCGCCGGCCTGGAGGAGCCCACCACCGGCACCGTCTTCCTCGGCGACAAGGACGTCACCGACCTCCCTCCGTACAAGCGGCCGGTCAACACCGTCTTCCAGTCCTACGCGCTCTTCCCGCACCTGGACATCTACGAGAACATCGCCTTCGGTCTGCGCCGGCGGGGCGTCAAGTCGGTGAAGAAGCAGGTCGGCGACATGCTCGACCTCGTCCAGCTCGGCGACAAGGCCAAGCACAAGCCGCACCAGCTCTCCGGCGGCCAGCAGCAGCGCGTCGCCGTCGCCCGCGCGCTCATCAACCACCCGCAGGTGCTCCTCCTCGACGAGCCGCTCGGCGCCCTCGACCTCAAGCTGCGCCGCCAGATGCAGTTGGAGCTCAAGCGGATCCAGACCGAGGTCGGCATCACCTTCGTCCACGTCACGCACGACCAGGAGGAGGCCATGACGATGGCCGACCAGGTCGCGGTGATGAACGGCGGCCGGGTCGAGCAGCTGGGCGCGCCCGCCGACCTCTACGAGAACCCCCGGACCACGTTCGTCGCGAACTTCCTCGGCACCTCCAACCTCATCGAGGCGGAGGTCGTCGAGACCGGCGGCACGGACCTGGTCGTCACGGCCGGCGGGGGCAAGCTCAGCCTGCCCGCCGACCGATGTTCCGCGGCCGTACGCACCGGCGGCAAGGTCCTCGTCGGTGTCCGGCCCGAGAAGATCTCGCTCGCGCACGCCGACGACGCGGGGAAGATCGCCGAGGGCCGCAACAGGGTCACCGGCCGGATCGTCGACTCCTCCTTCATCGGCGTCTCCACCCAGTACGTCGTGAACTCGCCGGCGGGCGCGGAGCTGCAGGTCTACGAGCAGAACATAGAGCGGGACACGCGCCTGGCCCCCGGCGCCGAGGTCGTCCTGCACTGGAACCCGGCCCACACCTTCGGCCTGGACGCGACCCAGGACATCGACGCGGGCGTGGAGACGGTGGAGGACGCCTCGTGACCATCACGGAAGCTCCACCCGCAGCGGACCTGCCGGTCCGCAAGGGGTCCACCCGCAAGCGGCTCGTGCCGTACTGGCTGCTCCTGCCCGGCATCATCTGGCTGGTCGTCTTCTTCGCGCTGCCGATGGTCTACCAGGCCTCGACCTCCGTGCAGACCGGCTCCCTGGAGCAGGGCTTCGAGGTCACCTGGCACTTCCAGACGTACTGGGACGCCTTCCGGGAGTACTGGCCGCAGTTCGTCCGGTCCCTGCTGTACGCCGGTACCGCCACGCTGCTCTGTCTGCTCCTCGGCTACCCGCTGGCGTACGTGATCGCCTTCAAGGCCGGCCGCTGGCGCAATCTGCTCCTGGTCCTGGTCATAGCGCCGTTCTTCACCAGCTTCCTCATCCGGACGCTGGCGTGGAAGACGATCCTCGCCGACGGCGGGCCGGTCGTCGACGTCCTCAACACCCTGCACGTCCTGGACGTGACCAGCTGGATCGGCTGGACCGAGGGCGACCGCGTGCTCGCCACCCCGATGGCCGTGGTCTGCGGTCTGACGTACAACTTCCTGCCGTTCATGATCCTTCCGCTCTACACCTCCCTGGAGCGGATCGACGGCCGGCTGCACGAGGCGGCGCGGGACCTGTATGCGTCGCCGACCACCACCTTCCGGAAGGTGACGTTCCCGCTCTCCATGCCGGGCGTGGTCTCGGGCACGCTGCTCACGTTCATCCCGGCGAGCGGTGACTACGTCAACGCGGAGCTGCTCGGCTCCACCGACACCAAGATGGTCGGCAATGTCATCCAGTCGCAGTTCCTGCGGGTGCTCGACTACCCGACGGCGGCCGCGCTGTCCTTCATCCTCATGGCGATCGTGCTGATCATGGTCACCGTCTACATCCGCCGTGCCGGAACGGAGGACCTGGTCTGATGCGCTGGATACGACGCAACCTCGTCGTCATCGCGGGTCTGCTGACGCTCGCGTACATGATCGTGCCGAACATCGTCGTGATGGTGTTCTCGTTCAACAAGCCGAACGGGCGCTTCAACTACGCCTGGCAGCGGTTCTCGCTGGACGCCTGGAAGGACCCGTGCGGCGTCGCCGACCTGTGCGGCTCGCTGACCCTGTCGCTCCAGATCGCCGCCTGGGCCACGCTCGGCGCCACGGTCCTCGGCACGATGATCGCCTTCGCGCTGGTCCGCTACCGCTTCCGGGCGCGCGGGGCGATCAACTCGCTGATCTTCCTGCCGATGGCGATGCCCGAGGTCGTCATGGCCGCCTCCCTGCTCACGCTCTTCCTCAACATGGGTGCCGAGCTGGGCTTCTGGACGGTCCTGATCGCCCACATCATGTTCTGCCTGTCGTTCGTGGTGACAGCGGTCAAGGCGCGCGTGATGTCGATGGACCCGCGCCTGGAGGAGGCGGCGCGCGATCTCTACGCGGGCCCGGCGCAGACCTTCGTACGGGTCACGCTGCCGATCGCCGCACCCGGTATCGCCGCCGGAGCTCTGCTCGCCTTCGCGCTCTCGTTCGACGACTTCATCATCACCAACTTCAACGCGGGCTCGACCGTCACCTTCCCCATGTTCGTCTGGGGTTCGGCGCAGCGCGGCACGCCCGTGCAGATCAACGTCATCGGCACGGCGATGTTCGTCATCGCCGTCCTGGTGGTGGTCGCCGGTCAGATCGTCACGAGCCGGCGCAAGAAGGCAGCGACAAGCTGAGTACGACCTTGAGCTAAGCCCTGAAGGAGTTGGAAACCATGGCCCCAGTTGCCATGCGTAGTGCCGCACGATCTCTCTCCGACGCCCAGCCCGTCCCCTTCTGGCTGGAAGATCCCGGCAAGCCCGGCGCCGTGCCCGCCCTCACCGGCACCGAGAAGTGCGACCTTCTCGTGGTCGGCGGCGGCTACAGCGGACTGTGGACCGCGCTCCTCGCCAAGGAGCGGGAGCCGGACCGGGATGTCGTACTGATCGAGGGGCGCGAGGTGGGCTGGGCCGCCTCGGGCCGCAACGGCGGCTTCTGCGCCGCCTCCCTCACGCACGGGTTCGGCAACGGGCTCGCTCGCTGGCCGGACGAACTGACCACGCTGGAGCGGCTCGGCGAGCGCAACCTCGACGCCATCGAGGCGGCGGTCGCCCGCTACTCCCTCGACTGCGACTTCGAGCGCACCGGCGAGATCGACGTCGCCACCGAGCCGCACCAGCTCGAGGAGTTGCACGAGATGTACGAGGCGGCCCGCCGGCTCGGCCTCGCGGACGGCCTCGAACTCCTCGACCGGGACGCGGTCCGCGCGCAGGTCGACTCGCCGACCTTTCTCGGGGGCCTCCACGACCGCCGTGGCGTCGCCATGCTCCACCCCGCCAAGCTGGCCTGGGGCCTGAAGCGGGCCTGTCTGGACCTCGGCGTACGGATCTTCGAGAACACCCCCGGCCTCGAACTGGTCTCCCTCGGCGCCGGGATGGGCGTGCGCACCCCCTACGGCCGGGTGGTCGCCCGCCGGGTCGCGCTCGGCACCAACGTCTTCCCCTCCCTGGTCAAGCGGGTGCGGTACTACACCGTCCCGGTCTACGACTACGTCCTGACGACCGAGCCGCTGACCGACGCGCAGCTCGCCTCGGTCGGCTGGAAGAACCGCCAGGGTCTGGGCGACAGCGCCAACCAGTTCCACTATTTCCGCATCACCGCCGACAACCGGATCCTGTGGGGCGGTTACGACGCGATCTACCCCTTCGGAGGCCGCGTCAGCGCCGAGCGTGACCACCGCCCGGAGACGTACCTCAGGCTCGCCGAGCACTTCTTCCGCTGCTTCCCGCAACTGGAGGGGCTGCGGTTCAGCCACGCCTGGGGCGGCGCGATCGACACCTGCTCGCGCTTCTCCGCCTTCTTCGGCACGGCCCACCAGGGGAAGGTGGCGTACGCGGCCGGGTTCACCGGCCTCGGGGTCGGCGCCACCCGCTTCGGCGCGGACGTGATGCTCGACCTGCTGGCCGGTGAGCACACGGAGCGCACCGAGCTGAAGATGGTCCGTTCCAAGCCGCTGCCGTTCCCGCCGGAGCCGATCGCCTGGGCCGGCATCGGCATCACCAAGTGGTCGCTGGCCCGGGCCGACGAGAACGGCGGGCGCCGCAACCTGTGGCTGAAGGCGATGGACCGGCTGGGCCTCGGCTTCGACAGCTGACCGCTTCCCGCCCGCTGTGCGCCGGGTGCACGCCCCCGGCGCACACCATTCGATCATGGTGTGACCCCGTTCACTCCCGACGAACCGCCCGGACCCGCGTAATGATCGTCGCCCACCCCGCTCTGTGCGTGCGGACACCGCGTCGCGTGTCCGCACACGGAATGGAGGCCGTTGGCGATGAGTGGTTCGGGGGCCAGGACCGCAGTGGAATGGCTGGCATCGGTGGCACCGGATCCCGACGCCTGCCGGTGGGAATGGCAGCGCAACCCCCTCGGGGTCGCGCTGCTGCCCGCCGGCAGGCGTTGGGACGTGCTGATCCTGCCCGGGGAGCTCGGCTGCCCCACGCTCGACGTGCTGGTCCGGCTGGTGGACCGGCCGGGGCCGGTCCTGGCCGACTTCGGCGAGTCCCGGACGGGCTTCTTCGTGCCACCGGGCACGGCGGCGCGCTGGCTCGGCACGGGGGTGCGCGGCGCCGGCCACGGCACCTGGATCGTCGTCCCCTTTCCGGGCTGTGCGACCGGCGGAGTGCGCTGGCTGGTGCCGCCGGACGGCAGCGGAACCCTCAACGACGCCTCGCTCCTGGAGCTGGCGATGCACGAGGCGGCGGGCCGCCTGGCCCGGGAGGAAAGGAGAGGCGGGGCGCGGTAGCCGACCCCGGCGGGGCCGGACCGGGGCCGTACGCCGACCGTGGCAGAGGTCTTGACCACTTGATTGGTCTGGACCATGCTGTGGCGCGCTCCACCTCGATTCCCCCCACCCCGGAGGCAGTTGTGGACCGCACCCCCTCACGCACCAGACCCCTCGTCCTCGCGCTGGCGGGCGTGCTCGCCGCCGGCGGACTCGTCGCCCTCACCCCCGCGGCCCAGGCCGCCGACCCCGACCTCGCACGCAACGGCGGCTTCGAATCCGGCCTGGACGGCTGGAGTTGCACGGCGGGCAGCGGCGCCGTCGTCTCGTCACCCGTGCGCAGCGGGACGAAGGCACTCCTCGCGACCCCGGCGGGCAGCGACAACGCCAAGTGCTCCCAGACCGTGACCGTCAGGCCGAACTCCGCGTACACGCTGAGCGGCTGGGTCCGAGGCGGCCATGTGTACCTCGGCGCGTCCGGCACCGGCACCACAGACGTCTCCACCTGGACCCCCGCGGCGACCGACTGGCAGCAGCTGACGACCACCTTCCGTACCGGCGCGTCGACGACCTCGGTCACCCTCTACACCCACGGCTGGTACGGCACCCCCGCCTACCACGCCGACGACCTCTCCCTGGTCGGCCCCGGCGGCGACCCGGTCCAGCTCCCGGCCGCGCCCGCGGGTCTGGCGGCCGGCTCCCCGACTTCGTCGAGCGTCCCGCTGAGCTGGTCGGCGGTCCCCGGCGCCACCTCGTACCGGGTCCACCGTGGCGGCGCCCTGGTGGCGTCCGTCAGCGGGACCTCGTACACCGCGACCGGCCTCGCGCCCGCCACCTCGTACGGCTTCCAGGTCTCGGCCGTGAACAGCGCGGGCGAGTCCCCGAAGTCCGCGACGGTGACGGCGACGACCACCTCCGGCGGAGGCGGGAACCCGGGTGACGCCCTGCCGGCCCGCGCCCTCGTCGGCTACCTCCACGCGAGCTTCGCCAACGGCTCCGGCTACACCCGGATGGCCGACGTCCCCGACTCCTGGGACGTCGTCAACCTCGCTTTCGGCGAGCCGACTTCGGTGACCTCGGGCGACATCCGCTTCGCGCCGTGCCCGGCGGCCGAGTGCCCGAACGTCGAATCCGTCGCCGACTTCAAGGCCGCCATCAAGGCCAAGCAGGCCGCGGGCAAGAAGGTGCTGATCTCCATCGGCGGCCAGAACGGCCAGGTGCGGCTCGTCACCCCGGCCGCTCGCGACACCTTCGTCTCCTCCGTCTCCAAGATCATCGACGAGTACGGTCTCGACGGCCTGGACATCGATTTCGAGGGCCATTCCCTCTCGCTCCAGACCGGCGACACGGACTTCCGCGAGCCGACCAGCCCCGTGATCGTCCACCTGATCTCCGCGCTGAAGACCCTCAAGGCGAAGTACGGCTCCGGCTTCGTCCTGACGATGGCCCCGGAGACCTTCTTCGTCCAGCTCGGCTACCAGTACTACGGCTCCGGGCCCTGGGGCGGCCAGGACCCGCGCGCCGGCGCGTACCTGCCGGTCATCCACGCCCTGCGCGACGACCTCACCCTGCTCCACGTCCAGGACTACAACTCGGGCCCGGTCATGGGCCTCGACGGCCAGTACCACTCCATGGGCGGCGCGGACTTCCACATAGCCATGACCGACATGCTCCTCACTGGCTTCCCGGTCGCCGGCGACACGACCCGTGTCTTCCCGGCCCTCCGCCCCGACCAGGTCGCCATCGGCCTCCCCGCCTCCACCCACGCGGGCAACGGCCACACCTCCCCGGCCGAGGTGAACAAGGCCCTGAACTGCCTCACGAAGAAGACCGACTGCGGCACCTACCGGACCCACGGCACCTGGCCGGGCCTGCGCGGCCTGATGACCTGGTCCATCAACTGGGACCGGTTGGGCGGCTGGGAGTTCAGCCGGAACTTCGACACGTATTTCCGGACGAGCGCCGCCCGACGGAGCTGAGCGTCAGGATCAGCAGGCCCAGGCAGAGGCTGGCCAGCACGTCCAGGGGCCAGTGGAAGCCGCGCAGGACCAGGCCGGCCCCCGTCGCCGCCGTCAGGACGGCGGCGACGGGGAGCAGCCGGCGCGAGACCAGGAGGGCCGCGCCGAAGTAGGCGACCATCGCCGTGGCCGTGTGGCCCGACGGGTAGTAGCCCGCGGCCCACGGCTCCAGCGGGCCCGGGCGGGCGGTCCACTCCTTCAGGGGGACGACCACGAGCGGGACGAGCGCCATCGCGAGACCCGCGTAGAGGGCCGCAGCGCGCCGGCCGTGCCACACCGCGTACGCCATCGCGCAGCCGAGGACGGGGAGGGCGACCGTCATGTTGCCGAGGTCGGCGCCGAGTTCGGAGAGGCCGCGCGGGACCGTGTCCACCAGTGCGCGGGAGGCTCGCTCGTCTAGACGGGCCAGTGGGCCGCCGACCAGGACCTGCCAGGTGACGACGGCGAGAACGACGACCGCCGAGAAGACAGCCGGCCTCCCCGGAACAGGGGGGGTGGTTCCGGGAAGGCCGCTTTGACCGGGCTGCCGCGCGCCCCGGGGGGTGTGGGGCGGGCGGCCATCCGATCGGTGAGGAGTTCCGGAGCCGGAGGCTCCAGTGGTGTGCGCGAGGGCACGGCCAAGGCGGGGCTGGGGAGGCTCCGCCCTGGTGTCGCCCGCAGTCCCCTGCGAGCGGGGTGTTTCTCTCATCTGCAGAAACCGTACGCCACGGAAAGGAGGGCCGACAGCCGGATCTCCATCCCGCCATCGGCCCCCCACACCTTCTTCACACCGGGTGTCGCACGCCTCAGACTCCGGCGAACGCGTTCTCGATGATGTCGAGGCCCTCGTTCAGCAGGTCCTCGCCGATGACCAGCGGCGGCAGGAAGCGCAGCACGTTGCCGTAGGTGCCACAGGTCAGGACCAGCAGGCCCTCGGCGTGGCAGGCCTTCGCCAGCGCGCCGGCGGCCTCCGGGTTCGGCTCCTTGGTGGCGCGGTCCTTGACCAGCTCGATGGCGATCATGGCGCCGCGGCCGCGGATGTCGCCGATGGCGTCGAACTTCTCGGCCATCGCCGACAGGCGGGCCTTCATGAGCGACTCGATCTTCTTCGCCTTGGCGTTGAGGTCGAGCTCCTTCATCGTCTCGATGGAGCCCAGCGCGCCGGCGCAGGCCACCGGGTTGCCGCCGTAGGTGCCGCCCAGGCCGCCGCCGTGCACGGAGTCCATGATCTCGGCGCGGCCGGTGACGGCGGCGAGCGGCAGACCGCCCGCGATGCCCTTGGCGGTCGTGATCAGGTCGGGGACGATGCCCTCGTCCTCACAGGCGAACCACTGGCCGGTGCGGCAGAAGCCGGACTGGATCTCGTCGGCGACGAAGACGATGCCGTTGTCGTTGGCGAACTTCACGATCGCCGGCAGGAAGCCCTTGGCCGGCTCGATGAAACCGCCCTCGCCGAGTACCGGCTCGATGATGATCGCGGCGACGTTCTCGGCGCCGATCTGCTTGGTGATGTTGTCGATCGCCTGGGCGGCGGCCTCGGGGCCGCAGTTCTCCGGGCCGGTGGGCCAGCGGTAGCCGTAGGCGACCGGCACGCGGTAGACCTCGGGCGCGAACGGACCGAAGCCCTGCTTGTACGGCATGTTCTTCGCCGTCAGCGCCATGGTGAGGTTGGTACGGCCGTGGTAGCCGTGGTCGAAGACGACGACGGCCTGGCGCTTGGTGTACGAACGGGCGATCTTGACCGCGTTCTCGACCGCCTCGGCGCCCGAGTTGAACAGCGCGGACTTCTTGGCGTGGTCGCCCGGGGTCAGCTCGGAGAGCGCCTCACAGACCTCGACGTACCCCTCGTACGGCGTCACCATGAAACAGGTGTGCGTGAAGTCGGCGAGCTGCGCGGCGGCGCGGCGGACCACGGCCTCGGCGGAGGCGCCGACCGAGGTCACGGCGATGCCGGAGCCGAAGTCGATCAGACGGTTGCCGTCGACGTCCTCGATGATGCCGCCGCCGGCCTTGGCCGTGAAGACGGGCAGCACGGAGCCCACGCCGCCGGCCACGGCGTCGAGGCGGCGGGCCTGAAGCTCCTGCGACTTCGGACCGGGGATGGCGGTGACGACGCGCCGCTCCTGCGGGACAGCGTTCATGCGGGGCTCCTGGGGGTGTTCTGGACGCACGTGTGGCTTTCTTCCGCAGGCTAGGTGCGGGGGAGGGGTCCGGGCATGCGCCGATCGGGAGTGGTGGGGGGTGTGTCGTTGTCCGTGGTGGACATGGCGTCGCTCCGGGGCCGCCGGAAAGGCGCACGTTCCCACGGGTGGGCGAAACGGCTCGGGGGCCGCCGTCGCCCACTAGATTGACGGTTGCACGGATGCGGCGACCCGGCTGGTCAGGGGGCAGGGGTTCATGGAGACCGAAGGCACGTACGAGTCACGCGACACGCGGGGCACCGGCCGCGGGACGGGGAACGCCGTCCCGCGGCCCGCCACGCCACCCGGACCCCTCGCGCCGCCCCCCGCGCCCCTCGGGCCTCCCCCCGCGCCGGCCTCCTCGGGAGCCATGGCGCCGCCCGGCGTCCCGCCCGTGCCGGGGCACGCCCCCACCCGCATCGGCGTCGCCGAATGGCTCCGCACCCCCCGCCCGGCGGCCGACCCCGGCGTGTGGCGGCTGGGGCACCGCGAGAGGCCGCCGGAGGAGCCGGACCGGGTGCCAGGGCGCCAGCTGTTCACCGGCGCGTTCATCGCCTACCTCTGCGGCTGGCTGCTCTGGTCGCTGCTCTGGAACGGGTATCTCCAGGGATGGTGGATCTTCGTCACCGACTGGTGGCTGCTGCCGATGCTCTGGCTCGTCCCCGACTCCTGGCAGGCGCCCGCCAGCCCCCGGTTCGACCTGTACGTCGCCGCGACGTACCTCTGGTACGCCGTCGTCCTCACCCTCTTCGCGGTTGGCTTCGGACGGGTCGGCAACTGGCGGGACGTCTGGCTGCGCTACGGCGTCCCGCTGTGGCCGCTGTTCGTCCTCGTGCCGGGCGTCTGGCGCGACATGCCCCGCACCGTCACCTGGCTCGCCTGGGTCTCGAACGTCTACTACCTGCTGTTCGGCCTCGCGGTGCTCGCGGCCGTGGCGCGCGTCGGCACCTGGCCGGCCGTGCGCAGGCGCCTGGGGACGGCCGACCCAGCCGAGCCGGTCACGGAGCCGACGGCCGCCGACCCCGTCGAATGGCCCGAGCTGCGCGACGCCGGGCTCACCGAGGCCGCGGGCACGCTCGCCGACGCCACCCGCCGGGGCCTGCTCGGCGACGTCGACTACGCCCGGATCCGGCGCGCATGGCAGGGCGTACGCACCCGGCCCGAGCGGCTCGCCGCCTTCACCGAGGCCGTGCGGGCCCGCGGCGCCGCCGCCTGCGCCCACCCCTCCGGACTGCGCGACCTGCCCGTCCGTACCGCCACCCACGACCTGGCCACCGCCCAGGTCCTCATCGGCGCCGTGGCCGACCACCCGCGCAACCCGTACGCCCGCCGCACCACCGGCGTCGCCCTGGAGCCGGCGCTGCTCGGAACCTCGCTGCTCGCCGTCGGCCCGGCCGGGTCCGGGAAGACCACGCGTCTCGTCCGGCCGGTCGTCGAGTCGCTCTGTCTCCAGGCGCTGGCGAACCGGGCGGCCGTCGTCGCCGTCGCCTCCCACGGCACGGCCCTCGGCCCCGACGAGGCCTTCGACGTGGTCGTCTCCGTCGGGCGGCCCGAATCCACCCACGACCTCGACCTGTACGGCGGAACGGACGACCCCGACGAGGCCGCCCGGATCCTCGCCGAGGCGCTCGTCGGCGACCTCGTCGCCGACAGCCGCCGGGCCGCCACCGCGCTCGCCCAGCTGATCGGACCCTTCCGCGCCGCGTACCGGCGGTTCCCCGCCGTCCCCGAGCTGCGCGAGCTGCTCGCCGGGACGCCCGAGGCGCTGGACGCGCTGCGGGCCGCCGTCGCCGGCGACCCCGCCCAGCTGCGCGAGCTCGACGCCCGGCAGCGGCAGGACCGGCGCGGGGACGACACCGCCGTCCTGCTGGCCGAACGGATCGCCTTCCTCGACCGGCCCGCCTTCGCCTCCTTCTTCCACACCGTCCGGACCGAGGGCGAGCGCCCGCAGTTCTCGCTCCGAGCCGTCGAGCACCCCCTGCGCGTCCGCGTCGACCTGCCCGAACGGGGCCACGCCGAGGCCTCCCGGATCGTCTCCCGGCTGCTGCTCGCCCAGTTCGCCGAGGCCGCGCTCGGCCGTCGCGACCGGTCCCTGTTCGCCTGCCTGGTCCTCGACGACGCCACGTACACCGTCACCGGCGAATCGGTACGGGCCGTGCGGCGGCTGCGCTCCGTCAACGCCGGCGTCGTCCTCGCCCTGCGCGGTCTGGAGGACGTACCGGAGGCGCTGCGCGGGCCGCTGCTCGGGGCCGTCGGCTGCCGGATGGCGTTCGCGGGGATCGCGCCCTGGGACGGCGGACGGTTCGCCGAGACCTGGGGCACCGAATGGGTCCAGACCCGCGACGTCACCAACCGGCAGATCATCTCCGACGAGCCCCTCACCAAGGCTCTGCACTTCGTGCGGCGGGTGGTGACCGGCAAGGCGGCGACCGCGGAGGCCGTGACCGTGAGGGAGGTGGAGCGGGAGCGCTGGTCGGCCTCCGACCTCGCGCACGCCGTCCCCGCCGGGCACGCCGTGCTCTCCCTCACCCATGTGCGGGGCGAACACACGCCACCGCTCCTGGTCGACCTGCGGAGCTGACGCGGGCGCCCCCGGGCCCTGGCACAATCGGGTGCGCCGTTCGTCGGATCGGCCTCCCTCCGCTCAAAGGTACGACGGTCCATGCCGCCCACCCTCGCCTCCCTCGTCCAGCACTCGGCGCTCAAGCTCACGGTCCGCGCAGGTGAGGACCGTCTCGGCACCGCCGTGCGCTGGGCCCATGTCAGCGAGCTCGCCGACCCCGTCCCTTACATGGAGGGCGGCGAGCTGCTGCTCACCACCGCGCTGACGCTGGACGCCGAGGACCCCGAGGCGATGCGCCGCTACGTGCGGCGGCTGCTCGCCGCCGGGGTGGTCGGTCTCGGCTTCGCCATCGGCGTCAACTACGAGCACATCCCCGAGCCCTTGGTCGACGCGGCGCGCGCGGAGGGCCTGCCGCTCCTCGAAGTGCCGCGGCGCACCCCGTTCCTCGCCATCAGCAAGGCGGTGTCGGCGGCGATCGCGGCCGACCAGTACCGGGCGGTCACGGCCGGGTTCGAGGCCCAGCGCGAGATGACCCGAGCGGCGCTCGCGGAGGGCCCGGACGCGGTGGTCGCCCGGCTCGCGGCCCACGTGGACGGCTGGGCGGCGCTCTACGACACCTCCGGTGCCGTCCTCGCCGTGTCCCCCGAGTGGGCGGCGCGCCGGGCCGCCCGGCTGACGCCCGACGTCGAACGGCTCCGGGAACGGCCCGCCCCGGCGAGCGCGGTGGTCGGCGGCACCGAGGACCGGGTGGAGCTGCAGTCGCTGGGCACGGGGCGGCGGGTGCGGGGCGCGCTCGCGGTCGGGACGGGGGCGCCGCTCGGGACGGCGGAACGGTACGCCGTGCACTCCGCGATCGCGCTCCTGACGCTGACCACGGAGCGCTCGCGCTCACTGCAGGCGGCCGAGAGCCGGCTCGGCGCGGCGGTCCTGCGGATGATGCTGTCCGGGCAGCCCGACCACGCGCGGGCGGTGGCGGGGGACCTGTACGGCGGGCTGCTCGACGCCCCCTTCCGCCTCCTGATCGCCGAGACGGCGCCGGGGGAGCGGGAGGGCGAGCCGCCGCTCCCGGCGTTCGCCGACGCGCTCGAGTCGGCCGCGGCCCACGCCGGTGAGACGGTCCTGGCGGTCCCGGAGGGCGAGGACCGGCTCCTGGTCCTGGCCGGGGACGGCGGCGCCGTCGTCACGGCCTGCGAGGCGTACGCGGCACGGGACGCGGAGGAGGCCGGTGTCGTGGTCGGCCTCTCGGCCCCGGCGGGCCCGATCGCGGCGGCGGCCGCGTACAAGCAGGCCGAGCAGGCGTTGTCGGTGGCGCGGCGCCGGGGTCGGGCACTCGTCGAGCACGAGGAGCTGGCGGCCGGCTCGGTCCTGCCGCTGCTCGCGGACGACGCGGTCCGCGCCTTCGCGGACGGGATGCTGCGGCCCTTGAACGAGCACGACGCCACGGGCCGCGGCGACCTCGTCGCCTCCCTGCGGGCCTGGCTCTCCCGTCACGGCCAGTGGGACGCGGCGGCGGCCGACCTGGGCGTCCACCGCCACACCCTGCGCTACCGCATGCGCCGCGTCGAGGAGATCCTGGGCCGCTCCCTGGACGACGCGGACGTCCGCATGGAACTCTGGCTCGCCCTCAAGGCAACGGCTACGGAGTCCTCGCCCGAGCAGTAACGCCGGGCCTTCGGCCCGCCGGCCCCGGGTCGATCACCTGACCAGGGGTACGAGCCGGGCCCGGCGGCGAGCCGGCCCCGGCCGCCGGCCAGGGTCCCGGGTACTGGCCCGGATGCCGGACGCGGGGTTTGCCGGTACCGGCCCAGATGCCGGACGCGGGGCCTCGGCCTCCCCGGCCGCCTACGGCCACCCACCCTCAGCCCTCGCTCGCCAGGCCCGAAAAAGCCTCACACTGCCCGATCGCGGGCAAAATACCTGGCCTTGCCAACCGGGGTTCCATAATCTCCAGGACATGACAAGCCCCGCCGTCGATCCGGCCTCCTCCGCGCTTCGGACGCCCGCCCCCGCGCCCACCCCCCGCCGTATCTCCGGCGCCGTGTGGGCCGCGCTCGGCATCGTCTACGTCGTCTGGGGGTCCACCTACCTCGGGATCCGGATCGTCGTCGAGACGATGCCGCCCTTCCTCTCCGCCGGCCTCCGCTTCGTCGTCGCCGGACTGCTCCTCACCGCGCTGATCGCCTGGCGGCAGGGGCTCTCCGCCCTCCGCGTCACCCGCACCCAGCTCGGCTCCGCCGCCCTCGTCGGCTTGCTGCTGCTCCTCGGCGGCAACGGCCTCATCGTCCTCGCCGAGACCTCCGTCCCCTCCGGACTCGCCGCCCTGCTCGTCGCCGTCGTCCCCGCCTGG
Source organism: Streptomyces lateritius (assembly GCF_014649715.1). Classification (GTDB taxonomy): domain Bacteria; phylum Actinomycetota; class Actinomycetes; order Streptomycetales; family Streptomycetaceae; genus Streptomyces; species Streptomyces lateritius. The sequence continues at coordinate 64,550 of NZ_BMTO01000016.1, read as the reverse complement.
GTCGTCCTCCTCAAGGCCGTCTTCGGGCAGCGCCCCACCGGCGGCGGCGTCGCCGGCGTCCTGCTCGGACTCGCCGGACTCGCCGTCCTCACCCTCCCCGGCCTCAGCGGCGACGTCCGGATCAGCGGCGTCCTTCTCGTCGTCGTGGCCACCCTCCTCTGGTCCGTGGGCTCGTTCTCGTCCTCCCGGATCCCGATGCCCGCCAATCCCTTCACCGCCAGCGCGTACGAGATGGTCGCCGGCGGCCTCGGCTGCGCCGCGATCGGCCTGATCCGCGGCGAGCAGTACGGCCTCGACCCCACCGCGATCTCCGCCCGCTCCTGGATCGCGCTGGCCTCCCTCGTCGTCTTCGGGTCGCTGATCGCCTTCACCGCGTACGCCTGGCTTCTCCAGACCGCCCCGCTGTCGCTCGTCGCCACCTACGCCTACGTCAACCCGGTCGTCGCCGTACTCCTCGGCGCCCTCGTCCTCGACGAGGCCCTCACCTGGCCGATCGCCCTCGGCGGCGCGATCGTCGTCGCCGGCGTCTGGCTCATCGTCTCGACGGAGCGAAGGAGCTGAGCGCTTCGCTTCGGCCAAACCGGCGAGCCGGCCACCCCCGACCACTCCACACCGGACAAACGACGCTTCGCTCCCTCGGCCCTACCGTGGCAGTCGGACGCCTCGGCGACACCCGCCGAGTCAGTCAGCCACCGCTACACCAACCGATACGGAAAGGGCCGGGCCGCACATGTCTGACACCCACGCCTTCTGGCTCGCCGGCCGCGAGGCCACCGGCGAGGCCACCTTCGACGTCACCTCCCCGTGGGACGGTCGTCTCGTCGGCAAGGTCAGCGTGCCCACCGAGGCCCAGGTCGAGGAGGCCGTCGCGGCCGCCCACGCCGTCGTCGACGAGTTCGCCGCGACCCCGGCGCACGTCCGCGCCGCCGCCCTCGACCACGTGTCGAAGCGTCTCGCCGAACGCACCGAGGAGATCGCCCAGCTGATCTCCGCCGAGAACGGCAAGCCCATCAAGTGGGCCCGCGGCGAGGTCGGCCGCGCCGTCTCCGTCTTCCGCTTCGCCGCCGAGGAGGCCCGGCGCTTCAACGGCGGCGAGGCCCAGCGCCTCGACACCGAGGCCGGTGGCGTCGGCCGCCTCGCGCTCACCCGCCGTATCCCCAAGGGCGTCGTCCTCGGCATCGCGCCGTTCAACTTCCCGCTCAACCTCAGCGCCCACAAGGTCGCCCCGGCCATCGCCGTCGGCGCCCCGATCATCCTCAAGCCGGCCCCGGCCACTCCCATCTCGTCCCTGATCCTGGGCGAGCTGCTGGCCGAGACCGACCTGCCGGCCGGTTCCTGGTCCGTCCTGACCGTGCCGAACGACCGCATGCCCGCCCTCGTGCAGGACGAGCGCCTCCCGGTCATCTCCTTCACCGGATCCGACAAGGTCGGCTTCGCCATCCAGCAGTCCGTGCCGCACAAGCACTGCACCCTGGAGCTCGGCGGCAACGCCGCCGCCGTCGTCCTCGGCGACTGGGCGTCCGAGCAGGACCTGGACTGGGCGGCGACCCGCATCGCCACCTTCTCCAACTACCAGGGCGGCCAGTCCTGCATCTCCGTGCAGCGCGTGATCGCCGACGCCTCGGTCTACGACCGGCTCGTGCCGAAGATCGTCACCGCCGTCGAGGCCCAGGTCACCGGCGACCCGAACGACTCCGCCACCGACGTCGGCCCGCTGGTCGACGAGAACGCCGCCCAGCGCGTCGAGTCCTGGGTCGACGAAGCCGTCCAGGCCGGTGCGAAGCTGCTCACCGGCGGCAAGCGCGAGGGCGCCACCTACGCCCCGACCGTCCTCACCGACCTCCCGGCCGACGTCACGCTGGCCCGTGCCGAGGTCTTCGGACCGGTCCTCACCATCGCCAAGGTCGACGGCGAGGCCGAGGCCTTCGCCGCCGTCAACGACTCGGACTTCGGCCTCCAGGCCGGCGTCTTCACCCACGACCTGCAGACCGCCTTCCGCGCCCACCGCGCGCTGGAGGTCGGCGGCGTGATCATCGGCGACGTCCCGTCCTACCGCGCCGACCAGATGCCGTACGGCGGCGCCAAGAAGTCCGGCGTCGGCCGCGAGGGCGTCAAGTACGCGATGGACGACT
>NZ_BMTO01000016.1:0-62321 GCF_014649715.1 Streptomyces lateritius | reverse complement strand
CGGAGCCCACTGTGCGGGGGCTCCGCCCGTCTCCTCGTCTATCCGAACCTCGCGAAATCGGGTACTACGGACGGGTAGCCCCAGCCTTACGAGAGCCCCCGACGAGTGGCGAGGTGAGCTCCACATGTCCGCACCCACCCAGCGGCCCAAGGTCACGGAACGAGAAGCGCGTCAGGTCGCCGAGGCCGCGCGCGAACAGACCTGGCGCAAACCCAGCTTCGCCAAGGAACTGTTCCTCGGCCGCTTCCGCCTCGACCTCATCCACCCCCACCCGCTCCCCTCCGAGGAGGAGGTGCGGCGCGGAGAGGCCTTCCTTGCCAAGCTGCGGGCCTTCTGCGAGACGGAGATCGACGGCCGGCGCATCGAACGCGAGGCCCGCATCCCCGACGAGGTCGTCACCGGCCTCAAGGAGCTGGGCGCGCTCGGTATGAAGATCGACCCCAAGTACGGCGGCCTCGGCCTCACCCAGGTGTACTACAACCGCGCCCTGGCCCTCGTCGGATCGGCGAGCCCCGCGATCGGCGCCCTGCTCTCCGCCCATCAGTCGATCGGCGTACCGCAGCCGCTGAAAATCTTCGGCACGCAGGAGCAGAAGGACGCCTTCCTGCCGCGTCTCGCCCGCACGGACATCTCGGCCTTCCTGCTCACCGAGCCGGACGTGGGCTCCGACCCGGCCCGGCTCGCCACGACGGCGGTGCCGGACGGGGACGACTACGTCGTCGACGGGGTGAAGCTGTGGACGACGAACGGCGTCGTCGCCGACCTGCTGGTGGTCATGGCGCGGGTGCCGAGGTCCGAGGGGCACAAGGGCGGCATCACCGCCTTCGTCGTCGAGGCCGACTCGCCCGGCATCACCGTCGAGCACCGCAACGCCTTCATGGGGCTGCGCGGCCTGGAGAACGGCGTCACCCGCTTCCACGGCGTGCGGGTCCCGGCGGCGAACCGCATCGGTTCCGAAGGCGCCGGCCTCAAGATCGCCCTCACCACCCTCAACACCGGCCGGCTCTCGCTCCCCGCGATGTGCGTCGGCGCCGGCAAGTGGTCCCTCAAGATCGCCCGCGAGTGGGCGGCGGTACGGGAGCAGTGGGGCAAGCCGGTCGCCCGCCACGAGGCCGTCGGAACGAAGATCTCCTTCATCGCGGCGACCACCTTCGCCCTGGAGGCGGTCGTCGACCTCTCCTCGCAGATGGCCGACGAGGACCGCAACGACATCCGCATCGAGGCCGCACTCGCCAAGCTCTACGGCTCCGAGATGGGCTGCCTCATCGCCGACGAACTGGTTCAGATCCGGGGCGGCCGCGGCTACGAGACGGCGGACTCGCTGGCGGCCCGCGGCGAACGGGCCGTACCGGCCGAACAGCTCCTGCGCGACCTGCGGATCAACCGGATCTTCGAGGGTTCCACGGAGATCATGCACCTGCTCATCGCCCGCGAGGCGGTGGACGCCCACCTCGCCGTGGCCGGCGACATCATCGACCCCGACAAGTCGCTGGGCGACAAGGCGAGGGCGGGGGCGCGGGCCGGCGGCTTCTACGCCCGCTGGCTGCCCAAGCTCGTCGCCGGACAGGGCCAGGTGCCGGGCGCCTACCGGGAGTTCGGCGCCCTCGCCCCGCACCTGCGGTACGTCGAGCGGACCTCGCGCAAGCTCGCCCGTTCGACCTTCTACGCGATGTCGCGATGGCAGGGCCGGATGGAGCTGAAGCAGGCGTTCCTCGGCCGGATCGTGGACATCGGCGCGGAGCTGTTCGCGATGAGCGCGGCGTGCGTACGGGCGGAGCTCCTGCGGTCGACGGGCGAGCACGGCAAGGAGGCTTACGCGCTGGCGGACGCGTTCTGCCGGCAGTCACGGCTGCGGGTGGAGGAGCTCTTCGGGCGCCTCTGGTCCAACACGGACGACGTGGACCGGCGCGTGGTGGACGCCGTCCTCGCGGGCCGCTTCGCATGGCTGGAGGCGGGCGTGGTGGACGCGAGCGACGACGGCCCCTGGATCGCGGAGGCGGCCCCCGGTCCTTCGACCACGGAGAACGTCCACCGCAAGATCCCCTGACGGGCCACCGATCTCCCCGGTCGAGGCCATTCGCCCCGCCGGGGCGGCGCCCGCCCTGCCTCGCCCCACCCCCCCGTCGTGGGCAACTGTCCGGCGGGGGCGGGACGGTGGGCACACGGGACGGCGCCCTTGCCGGGGCCAGGCTCCCGGTCCGTACGGTTCCCACGGTGCGGCGCCGTCGTTTGTGCCCAGGCGCCCCGCCGGGACGCCCGGGCACAGCGGGGGGCGAGCCGCGGCCGTCCACGGTGCGGACGCGCGGGGCCGGGCGCCGCGGCCCACGGCACCATGGTGGCCGTGACCGTCATCGAGATTCCCGGTTCCAAGTCCGTCACCGCCCGCGCGCTCTTCCTCGCCGCCGCGGCCGACGGGACCACCACCCTCCTCCGGCCGCTCCTCTCCGACGACACCGAGGGCTTCGCCGAAGGGCTGAAGTCCCTCGGGTACGAGGTCAGGCAGGAGCCGCAGGCCTGGCACGTCGAGGGGCGGCCCGCCGGGCCGGCCCTCGACGACGCCGACGTGTACTGCCGCGACGGCGCCACCACCGCCCGCTTCCTCCCCGCCCTCGCCGCCGCAGGCCACGGCACCTTCCGCTTCGACGCCTCCCCCCAGATGCGCCGCCGCCCCCTCGGCCCCCTCACCGCCGCCCTGCGCCGGCTCGGCGTCGACCTCCACCACCACGGAGCCGAGGGCCACCACCCCCTCACGGTCACCGCGCAGGGAATCAAGGGCGGGACGCTCACCCTCGACGCCGGCCAGTCCTCCCAGTACCTGACCGCGCTGCTCATGCTCGGCCCGCTCACCGCCGAGGGCCTCGCCATCACCGTCACCGACCTCGTCTCGGAGCCGTACGTCGAGATCACCCTGGCGATGATGCGGGCCTTCGGCGCGCAGATCACCCAGGACGGCCGCACGTACACCGTCGCCCCCACCGGCTACCGGGCGACCACCTACGCCATCGAGCCCGACGCCTCCACCTCCAGCTACTTCTTCGCCGCCGCCGCCCTCGACCCCGGCCGCACCGTCACCGTCCCCGGCCTCGGCACCGGCGCCCTCCAGGGAGACCTCCGCTTCGTCGACGTCCTGCGCCGCATGGGCGCGGAGGTGGAGATCACCGAGACGGCCACCACCGTCCGCGGCACCGGCACCCTGCGCGGCCTCACCGTCAACATGCGGGACATCTCCGACACCATGCCGACGCTCGCCGCCCTCGCCCCCTTCGCCGACGGACCGGTCAGGATCGAGGACGTCGCCAACACCCGGGTCAAGGAGTGCGACCGCCTCGACGCGTGCGCCGAGAACCTCCGCCGCCTCGGCATCGCCGTCACCACCGGCCCCGACTGGATCGAGATCCGGCCCGGCACCCCCTCCGGGACCGGCGTCGAGATCGCCACCCACGGCGACCACCGGATCGTCATGTCCTTCGCCGTCACCGGCCTGCGCGCCCCCGGCATCACCTTCGACGACCCCGGCTGCGTACGGAAGACCTTCCCCGACTTCCACCGCGTCTTCGAGGCGTTCACCCGCACCCCGTGAAGCCCGCCCGGTCTTTGCGGCAAGAATGGGGGGCATGAGCGACCGCCCCTCTCCTCTCGCCGACCCGCACATCGCCTTCGATCCAGCCGAAGGCCGCCGGGACATCGTCGTCCTCGGCTCCACCGGGTCCATCGGCACCCAGGCCATCGACCTGGTCCTGCGCAACCCCGACCGCTTCCGGGTCACCGGCCTCGCCGCCTCCGGCGGCCGGATCGGGCTGCTCGCCGAGCAGGCGCACCGACTGCGGGTCACCACGGTCGCCGTGGCCCGCGAGGACGCCGTCCCGGAGCTCCGGGACGCGCTGACGCGGTGGTACGGCTCTGAGCCGCTGCCCGAGATCCTCGCGGGTCCCGACGCCGCCACCGAGCTGGCCGCCTCCCCGTGCCACACGGTGCTCAACGGCATCACCGGTTCCATCGGCCTGGCGCCCACGCTCGCCGCACTCGAAGCAGGCCGCACCCTCGCCCTCGCCAACAAGGAGTCGCTGATCGTCGGCGGCCCGCTGGTCAAGGCGGTGGCCAAGCCCGGCCAGATCATCCCGGTCGACTCCGAGCACGCCGCCCTCTTCCAGGCGCTCGCCGCCGGCACCCGCGCCGACGTCCGCAAGCTGGTCGTCACCGCCTCCGGCGGGCCCTTCCGCGGCCGTACGCGCGAGGAGCTGGCCCACGTCACCCGCGAGGACGCGCTCGCCCACCCCACCTGGGCCATGGGACCGGTCATCACCGTCAACAGCGCCACCCTCGTGAACAAGGGCCTGGAGGTCATCGAGGCGCACCTGCTCTACGACATCCCCTTCGACCGCATCGAGGTCGTCGTCCACCCCCAGTCCTACGTGCACTCGATGGTGGAGTTCACCGACGGATCGACCCTCGCCCAGGCCACCCCGCCGGACATGCGCGGTCCGATCGCCATCGGCATCGGCTGGCCCGAGCGGGTCCCGGACGCCGCCCCCGCGTTCGACTGGTCGAAGGCCTCCACGTGGGAGTTCTTCCCGCTCGACACCGAGGCCTTCCCGTCCGTCGCCCTCGCCCGCCACGTCGGCGAGCGGGGCGGCACCGCGCCCGCCGTCTTCAACGCGGCGAACGAGGAGTGTGTCGAGGCGTTTCTCGCCGGACGGCTGCCGTTCAACGGAATCATGGATACGGTCACGGCAGTCGTCACCGAGCACGGAACCCACAGCGGAACGTCCGCCGCGGGAACCTCGCTCACGGTGTCGGACGTCCTGGAAGCGGAGACCTGGGCCCGCGCCCGGGCCCGTGAACTGGCAGAACTCGCAGCGAAGGCGACCGCGGAGGCGCGCGCATGACCGTACTTCTCACGCTCCTCGGCATCGTGCTGTTCGCGGTGGGGCTGCTCGTCTCCATCGCCTGGCACGAACTCGGCCACCTCTCCACGGCCAAGCTCTTCGGCATCCGGGTGCCGCAGTACATGGTCGGTTTCGGCCCGACCCTCTGGTCGAAGCGGAAGGGCGAGACCGAGTACGGCATCAAGGCCATCCCGGCCGGCGGCTACATCCGCATGATCGGCATGTTCCCGCCCGGAAAGGACGGCCGCATCGAGGCCCGCTCCACCTCGCCCTGGCGCTCGATGATCGAGGACGCCCGCGAGGCCTCCTTCGAGGAGCTCCAGCCCGGTGACGAGAAGCGGCTCTTCTACACGCGCAAGCCGTGGAAGCGCGTCATCGTGATGTTCGCCGGCCCGTTCATGAACCTGATCCTCGCCGTCCTGCTCTTCTTCGGCAGCGCCATGGCCGTCGGGTTCGAGACCCAGACCACCAAGGTCGCCGGCGTCACCAACTGCGTCATCGACCAGAGCGAGAAGCGCGACACCTGCAAGCCCGGCGACCGCCCCTCGCCCGCGAAGGCCGCGGGGCTCCTCAAGGGCGACCGGATCGTCGCCTTCAACGGCGAACGGGTCTCCGACTGGAACACCCTCTCCGAGCGCATCCGCGCCACCACCGGCCCGGCCACCGTCACCGTCCAGCGCGGCGGCGAGGAGAGGGAGCTGCGCGCCACGCTCCTGGAGAACAGGGTCCCCAAGAAGGACGCCGACGGCAACGTCGTCCAGCCCGTCCAGTACGTCACCGCCGGCTACCTGGGCTTCGAGTCCGGCCGTGAGGTCGTCCCGCTCACCTTCGGCGAGTCGGCCTCCCGCATGACCGACCAGCTCCAGGCCGGCGCGGAGGCCGTCCTCGCCCTCCCCGGCAAGATCCCGGACCTCTGGGACGCCACCTTCGGCGACGGCGAGCGCAAGCAGGACTCCCCGGTCGGCGTCGTCGGCGCCGCCCGGATCAGCGGCGAGCTGATGAACATCGACGCCCCGCCGCAGACCATCCTGGTCTTCTTCCTGCAGCTGGTCGTGATGTTCAACGTCTCGCTGTTCCTGTTCAACATGCTGCCGCTGCTCCCGCTCGACGGCGGGCACATCGCGGGCGCCCTGTGGGAGTCCGTACGCCGCCACACCGCGCGGATCTTCAAGCGCCCCGACCCGGGCCCGTTCGACGTGGCCAAGCTGATGCCGGTGGCCTATGTGGTGGCGGGCGTCTTCGTCTGCTTCACCCTGCTCGTCCTCGCCGCCGACATCGTCAACCCGGTGAAGCTGACGTGACGGCTGGGCGGCCGGACCCCCGTGGTGTCCGGCCGCCCCCCGCCGGGGCGGTAATCTCGAAGACCTGAGCCCGATGAACCACACCTTGGGGTTGTACAGCTGATGACCGCGATTTCACTCGGAATCCCGTCCGTTCCGACCAAGCTCGCCGATCGGCGCAAGAGCCGCCAGATCCAGGTCGGATCGGTGGCCGTCGGCGGCGACGCCCCCGTGTCGGTGCAGTCGATGACGACGACCCGCACCTCCGACATCGGCGCCACGCTCCAGCAGATCGCCGAGCTGACGGCCGCCGGCTGTCAGATCGTGCGGGTGGCCTGTCCGACGCAGGACGACGCCGACGCGCTCGCGATCATCGCGAAGAAGTCGCAGATCCCGGTCATCGCCGACATCCACTTCCAGCCGAAGTACGTCTTCGCCGCCATCGACGCCGGCTGCGCCGCGGTCCGCGTCAACCCCGGCAACATCAAGCAGTTCGACGACAAGGTCAAGGAGATCGCCAAGGCGGCCTCCGCGGCCGGCACCCCGATCCGGATCGGCGTCAACGCGGGATCGCTCGACGCCCGCCTGCTGAAGAAGTACGGCAAGGCGACCCCCGAGGCGCTCGTCGAGTCCGCCCTCTGGGAGGCCTCCCTCTTCGAGGAGCACGGCTTCCAGGACATCAAGATCTCGGTCAAGCACAACGACCCGGTCGTGATGGTCAACGCCTACCGCCAGCTCGCCGCCCAGTGCGACTACCCGCTGCACCTCGGCGTCACCGAGGCCGGCCCCGCCTTCCAGGGCACCATCAAGTCCGCCGTCGCCTTCGGCGCCCTGCTCTCCGAGGGCATCGGCGACACCATCCGCGTCTCCCTCTCGGCCCCGCCGGCCGAGGAGATCAAGGTCGGCATCCAGATCCTGGAGTCGCTCAACCTCCGCCAGCGCCGCCTGGAGATCGTCTCCTGCCCGTCCTGCGGCCGCGCCCAGGTCGACGTCTACAAGCTCGCCGAAGAGGTCACCGCGGGCCTCGAGGGCATGGAGGTGCCGCTGCGCGTCGCCGTCATGGGCTGCGTCGTCAACGGCCCCGGTGAGGCCCGCGAGGCCGACCTCGGCGTCGCCTCCGGCAACGGCAAGGGCCAGATCTTCGTCAAGGGCGAGGTCATCAAGACCGTCCCCGAGTCGAAGATCGTCGAGACCCTCATCGAAGAGGCGATGAAGATCGCCGAGCAGATGGAGAAGGACGGCGTGATGTCGGGCGAGCCGACGGTCGCCATCGGCGTCTGACCGCGTACGGACGTACGTCACGAGGCCCCGGCGCCCCGCGCGCCGGGGCCTCGCGCCGTCCCCGCGCAGGTTCGCACGGTCGCCCCGCGCGGGCGGCGGGCCCGAGACGCCCCGGCGAGGCAGGCGGGCGTCCCGGGGTTCCGGCGCACCACCCGACACCCCGGGGGTGGGCCAGGTAAAGTGCGGAGATCAGCAGACCGCACCGTGAGGCGCCCCCGTGTTGACGCAGACCACCACCCGGGTCCTCGAACCCGCCGACCTCGGCGCCGCGCTCGCCGTCCTGGAAAGCGCCCCCGTCGAGAACGCCTTCGTCGCCGCCCGCGTCCAGGCGGCCGGACTCGATCCCTGGCGCCTCGGCGGCGAGATGTGGGGCTGGTACACCGACGGACACCTGCGCTCCCTGTGCTACTCCGGCGCCAATCTCGTCCCCCTCTGTGCCACCCCCGAGGCCGTCCGCGCCTTCGCCGACCGGGCCCGCAGGGCCGGCCGCCGCTGCTCCTCCATCGTCGGCCCCGCCGAGCCCACGGCCCTGCTCTGGCGGCTCCTGGAGCCCAGCTGGGGCCCCGCCCGCGACGTCCGCGCCCACCAGCCGCTGATGGTCACCGAGGAACCCTCCGCCACTGTCGAGCCCGACCCCCTCGTCCGCCGCATCCGCAAGGACGAGATCGAGGTGATCATGCCCGCCTGCGTGGCCATGTTCACCGAGGAGGTCGGCATCTCGCCGATGGCCGGCGACGGCGGACTGCTCTACCAGGCCCGCGTCGCCGAGCTGGTCGGTACCGGACGCTCCTTCGCCCGGATCGAGGACGGCAAGGTCGTCTTCAAGGCGGAGATCGGCGCCGCGACCCGCCAGGCCTGCCAGATCCAAGGCGTCTGGGTCGCCCCCGAACACCGGGGCAAGGGCCTCTCCGAGACCGGCATGGCCGCCGTACTGCGCTACGCCCTCCGCGACGTCGCCCCCGTCGTCAGCCTGTACGTCAACGACTACAACGCCCCCGCCCGGGCCGCGTACCGCCGCGTCGGCTTCCGCGAGGTCGGCGCCTTCATGAGCGTGCTGTTCTGAGGCGACGGACCGACTTGTAAGGTGCGGCCATGGACGACGCTGACGTCACGATCGGACCGGTCAACCTCGCCGCGCGGGTGGACGAAGCCCTCGCCGTGCAGGCGCTCGCCTTCGGACTGAGCGAGGACGAGATCGTCGTACGACGGCACATCGTGCTCCGCCATCTGCTCAATCCCGGCGCCTGCGCGTACGGCGCCACCACCGCCGGCGGCCGGCTCGTCGGCTTCGTGTACGGGATGCCCAACGACCGCTCCCACTGGTGGTCCGGCGTCGTCGAGCCGTACCTGCGCGCCGCGCACACCGTGGAGTGGCTCGACGACTCCTTCGTGATCACCGAACTCCACGTCCACCCCGCCCACCAGGGCCGCGGCCTGGGCCGGGGACTGATCACCACCATCACCGACCGGGCCGAACAGCCCCGCTCGATCCTCTCCGCCATCGACACCGAGAGCCCGGCCCGCGCCCTCTACCGCGCCCTCGGCTACACCGACCTGGCGCGCATGGTCCACTTCCCCAGCGCCCCCCGCCCGTACGCCGTGATGGGCGCCCCGCTCCCGCTGCGGAGGAAGCCCGCGGCGCGGCCCTCGACGGGACCCTCGGCGCGGAACTGATTTCCGCCCGCGCGGGCCCCCCGGCTAACCTCGGGACCCTCACACTTTTCACCGCAGGAGAGTTCCCCATGGCCCAGGTCCAGCGCATGTCCCGGTTGATGGTCAAGACACTGCGCGACGACCCGGCGGACGCCGAGACGCTCAGCCACAAGCTGCTCGTCCGCGCCGGATACGTCCGCCGCAACGCCGCGGGCATCTGGTCCTGGCTGCCGCTCGGCATGAAGGTGCTGGAGAACGTAGCCCGCGTGGTGCGCGAGGAGATGGACGAGATGGGCGCGCAGGAGGTCCTGCTGCCCGCGCTGCTGCCCAAGGAGCCCTACGAGGCCTCCGGCCGCTGGGAGGAGTACGGCCCCGAGCTGTTCCGCCTCCAGGACCGCAAGGGCGGCGACTACCTCCTCGGCCCGACGCACGAGGAGATCTTCACCCAGCTGGTCAAGGACCAGTGCACGTCCTACAAGGACCTGCCGGTGATCCTGTACCAGATCCAGACGAAGTACCGCGACGAGGCGCGTCCGCGCTCGGGCATCCTGCGCGGCCGCGAGTTCCAGATGAAGGACTCGTACTCCTTCGACACCACGGACGAGGGCCTGGCCGAGTCGTACGCGCTGCACCGCGAGGCGTACATCAAGATCTTCAACCGGCTCGGGCTCGAGCACAAGATCGTCTCGGCGATCTCCGGCGCCATGGGCGGCTCGGCGTCCGAGGAGTTCCTCGCCCCGGCGGCGGCCGGCGAGGACACCTTCGTGTACTGCCCCAACTGCGAGTACGCCGCCAACACCGAGGCCGTCACCTTCAAGGCCGAGGCCGCGGACGCGTCCGCGGTCGGCCCGGTCGAGGAGCTGGACACCCCCGACACCCCGACCATCGAGACCCTCGCCCAGCACCTCGGCGTCCCGGCCTCCGCCACGCTGAAGAACCTGCTGGTCAAGGTCGACGGCGAGATCGTCGCCGTCGGTGTGCCCGGCGACCGCGAGGTGGACCTCGGCAAGCTGGAGGACCACCTGGCTCCGGCCGTCGTCGAGATGGTCACCGGCGAGGACTTCGAGGGCCGGTCCGACCTGGTACGCGGCTACGTCGGCCCGCAGGGCCTCGACAAGGTCCGCTACATCGCCGACCCGCGCGTCGCGGCCGGCACCTCCTGGATCACCGGCGCCAACAAGGACGGCAAGCACGCGAAGAACGTCGTCGCCGGCCGCGACTTCGAGGTCGACGACTACCTCGACGTCGTCGTCGTCGAGGAGGGCGACCCCTGCCCCACGTGCGGCACCGGCCTGAAGATGGACCGCGCGATCGAGATCGGCCACATCTTCCAGCTCGGCCGCAAGTACGCCGACGCCTTCCAGCTCGACGTCCTCGGCCAGAACGGCAAGCCCGTCCGGGTGACCATGGGCTCGTACGGCATCGGCGTCTCGCGCGCGGTCGCGGCCCTGGCCGAGCAGCACGCCGACGACAAGGGTTTGTGCTGGCCCGCCGAGGTCGCCCCGGCCGACGTCCATGTCGTCGCCGCCGGCAAGGCCCTCCAGACGGAGCTGGCGCTCGACGTCTCCGAGCAGCTCAAGGCGGCCGGCCTGCGGGTCCTGGTCGACGACCGCGCGGGAGTGTCCCCGGGTGTGAAGTTCACCGACGCCGAGCTCATCGGCGTCCCGAAGATCCTGGTCGCCGGCCGCCGCTCGGCCGAGGGCGTCCTGGAGCTGAAGGACCGCCGCACGGGTGAGCGCGAGGAGCTGACGGTGGCCGAGGCGGTCGCCCGCCTCAGCGCGTAGCAACGCGGTAAGGGAGCGGGTGGCGGGCCCCACGACGGGGGCCGCCACCCGCTCCTTCCGTTTCTCGGATCAGGGTTCGTCCCGGGTGGACCGGGACGAACGCGGGGCCGGGTCGACCGGAGGGCCGATGACGGTGTCGTCGGTCTCGTCCTCCGGTTCCTCGTAGTCCCCCAGGTCGGGAAGCGGGGGGTCGTAGGCGCCCGGTGCGCCCGGTTCACCGGGGAGGTCGGGGGAGAGGTCCGTGAAGGTCTCGGGCAGGGCGACCGGCGGCGCCGGAGGAGCCGAGGGAGTCGCCGGAGCCTTGGGAGTCCCGGGCGCGCTCGCTCCGGCCGCCTGACTCCGCTCCCCGCCGCCCTGTGCCTGCGCCGCGCGCTCCAGAAACCGCAACAGCTCCACGGGGAACGGCAGCACCAGCGTCGAGTTCTTCTCCGCCGCCACCGCCACGACCGTCTGCAGCAGCCGCAGCTGCAGCGCCGCCGGCTGCTCCGACATCACCGCCGCCGCCTCCGCGAGCTTCTTGGACGCCTGCAGCTCCGCGTCCGCGTTGATCACCCGTGCCCGCCGCTCACGGTCCGCCTCCGCCTGCCGCGCCATCGAGCGCTTCATCGTCTCCGGCAGCGAGACGTCCTTGATCTCGACCCGGTCGATCGCGACCCCCCAGCCCATCGCCGGACTGTCGAGCATCAGTTCCAGACCCTGGTTGAGCTTCTCCCGGTTGGAGAGCAGGTCGTCCAGGTCGCTCTTGCCGATGATCGACCGCAGCGACGTCTGCGCCATCTGCGAGACCGCGAACCGGTAGTCCTCCACCCGCACCAGCGCGTCCGCCGCGTCGACCACCTTGAAGTACACGACCGCGTCCACCCGCACCGTCACGTTGTCCCGGGTGATGCCCTCCTGCGCGGGCACGGGCAGCGTCACGATCTGCAGGTTCACCTTGTGCAGCCGGTCGATGACGGGAACGATCATCGTGAAGCCGGGCCTGCGCACCTCCGGCAGCAGCCGGCCGAAGCGGAAGACCACGCCCCGTTCGTACTGCTTCACCACGCGCGCGGCCGCCCCCGCGTACACCACGGCGGCCGTTCCCACGCCCGCCGCGGCAGTCAACAGCTCCTCGAGCATCACGGCCCCCAGAGGTCCGAGCCGAGTGTTACAGCAAGGGTATGCCCCTACAGCCAGCCCGCGAACTCCAGCAACAGCTCCGCGTCCTGGCGCCGCCCCGCCGCCAGGGCCCGCGTCGCGGACTCGACCGCGCGGAACAGCGTCCAGCCGCGCAGCCGCTCCCGGTCCACCTCCAGGGAGTCCGCCAGCTTGTTGATCCGCCTGCGGGCCGCCGAGGCCCCCGCCGAGGCGGCCACCAGGTCCTCGACCCGGTCCCGCACCAGGCGGGCCAGGTCGTAGGCCCGCTCACCGACCAGCGGCTCCGGCCCCACGGCGAGCCACGGTCCCCGTTCGCCGGACAGGACCTTGCCCTGCCGGAAGCAGCCGTGCAGCAGCAGTGCCTCGGGGGAGTGGGCGACCAGCTCCTCGCGCGCCGCGAGGGCGGCGGCGGTCAGCGCGCCGGCGTCGGCGTCGGCGCCGTACTCCGCCATCGCGATCGCCTGGCGGGCCGTGCGCGCGGCGACCGACTCGAAGCCGTGGTCCACCGGGGGCTCGACCCACAGCTTCCGTACCGTCCCGGCCGCCTCCAGAAGTGCCTTCGCCTCCGGCAGGGACCGCAGCGACACATCCGGCTGCAGCCGTTCGAGCACCAGCGGACCGCCCTCGCCCGCCTCCAGCAGCCGCACCGCTCCCCAGCCGTTCCAGTGCACCAGCGCGGCCCGTTCCAGATCCGGCCGGGCGAACGCGGGGGCGATCTTCAGCGCGGCCGGGGAGTCGTCGGAGCGCCGTACGAGCAGCACCAGGCTGCTCCGGCCGCCGGGGGCCACCACCCGTTCGGTCGTCAGGAAGGCCTGGCCCAGCGCGTCCTGGGTCAGCTCGGGGAGCTTCCCCAGCCACTCGGCCGCGATCGCGTCCCCGTACGTCTCGCCGAGCGCCCGCACCAGTCGCTGCGGCGGTTCGAAACCCATGCGTGCGTTGTTCCTTCCGCGGTACCGGTGCCCGGTCAGGGCCGGACTCGGACCCGCTCGGCGAGCCCAGGAAAGGTTACGCCGGTGCCACGCCAGCGGACGGCCCGTACCGCCGCCTCGCGCAACGCGGCGGCCGCCTCCCGCCGCAGCGGCCCCTCCGCGGCCCGTACGAGATCGGAGTACACCCCGGCGAGCCGGTCCTCCAGGACCGCCGCGAGGCGCGCGGCCGCGGCCGTGTCCGGCACCGCGAACGGCAGCTCGTAGCCGGCCGCCGACGCCGCCGGTTCGCCGCCCAGGTCCCGTACGGTCCTGCGCAGCGCGTCCCGCCGGGCCCGGTGGCCCTCGTACGCCGCCGTGGCCTCCGCGCGCCGCTCCTCGCCGATCCGGCCGCCGACGACCCCGTACCCGTACACCGCCGCGTGTTCGGCGGCGAGGGCCGCCTGGGCCGCTTCGAGGGCGCTCATCCCCGGCCCCCTTCGGTCAGCAGATAGGCGTGGACCGCCGCGGCGGCCGCCACCGAGGCGAGCAGCCGGGCGTACTCGGGCGGCGCGTCGAGCAGCGCGTCCGTGTGGGTGTCGGCGGTCTTCCTGGCCGCCGCGGCCAGCTCCTTCAGGGCGACGGCGGGATCGGCGGCGACCGGGGGCGCGGAAGGACCGGAGACCGTGGGCGTCGGCGCCGGAACGTTCTTTCCGGTCTTTCCGGTCTGCGCGGTCTGTCCGGTCCTTCCGTCGACAGGCGTCACGGGCGCGCCCGTACCCCCTTCGCCCAGGGCCGTCGCGTGCGCCGCGGCCGCGGCCCTCAGCGGGCCCAGCCGGGCCGACAGCGCAGGGTGCGCGGCGAGCACCGCGTCGTAACGTTCCCGCAGGGCCTCGGCCGTGGCCACCGACCTGAGGCGCCGCCGCGCCTCGGCGCGGGCCGCCCGTTCGGCGGCGCTCGGCGCCTTCGGCCGCTCACCGCCGGCGTCGGAGGTGCAGCCGGCCAGCGCCACCGCGCCGGCCGTCAGGAGCGCGCGTCTGCCTACTGTCCCCGTGCGCCCCACGTCCACTCCCTCGGCCTCGGTCGAAGATCACCCGCGAGCGAGCGTACCCGCGCCCCTCGGGCCGGTGGACGGCAACACCCCCCGGGACCGGATACCCTTTGGTCTGACACGCGACGAACCCACAACAGCACACGCGGCCGAGGAGTCACCCGGATGAGCACGACCCAGAGCGACAGGCTGCGCGGACTCCTGGAGCCGCTCGTCCACGCGAAGGACCTCGATCTCGAGGAGATCGAAGTGTCCCGGGCCGGCCGCCGCGGACTGCTGAGGGTCATCGTCGACTCGGACGAGGGCGTCGAACTCGACGCCTGCGCCGAGCTGAGCCGCGCCATCTCCGAGAAGCTCGACGAGACGGACGCGATGGGCGAGGGCGAGTACGTCCTCGAAGTCAGCTCCCCCGGCGCCGACCGTCCGCTCACCCAGCACCGCCACTACGTGCGGGCCACCGGCCGGCTGGTCAAGCTCCAGCTGGCCGAGGCCGCGGGCGGCGACGAGGTGATCGCCCGGATCCTGACCGTGGACGACGAAGGCCTCGACCTCGAAGTGCCGGGCGTGAAGGGGCGCAAGCCCACCGCCCGCCGGGTCGCGTTCGCCGACATCGCCAAGGCGCGTGTCGAGATCGAGTTCAACCGCAAGGACAAGAAGGAAGAGGAGGCGTAGCCGTGGACATCGACGTGAAGCTCCTGAAGGGCTTGGCACAAGAGAAGGAGATCTCCTTCGACCTGTTGGTCGAGGCGATCGAGTCGGCCCTCCTCATCGCCTACCACCGCACCCCCGACGCCCGCCGCCACGCGCGCGCGCAGCTGGACAAGAACACCGGTCATGTGACGGTGTGGGCGAAGGAAGACCCCTCCGAGCTGGAGGAGGGCCAGGAGCCCAAGGAGTTCGACGACACCCCGTCGGACTTCGGCCGGATCGCGGCGAGCACCGCCCGCCAGGTCATCCAGCAGCGACTGCGGGACGCCGAGAACGACGTCACGTTCGGCGAGTACGCGCGCCGCGAGGGCGACATCGTCGCCGGTCAGGTGCAGCAGGGCAAGGACCCGAAGAACGTCCTCGTCAGGCTGGACGACAAGCTGGAAGCCATCCTTCCGGTCCAGGAGCAGGTGCCGGGCGAGGACTACACGCACGGCCTTCGGCTGCGTACGTACGTCGTCCGGGTGGCCAAGGGTGTCCGCGGTCCGTCCGTCACTCTGTCGCGCACCCACCCCAATCTGGTGAAGAAGCTTTTCGCGCTGGAGGTCCCCGAGATCGCGGACGGTTCCGTGGAGATCTCGGCGATCGCCCGTGAGGCCGGTCACCGCACCAAGATCGCCGTCCGGTCCACCCGTTCGGGCCTGAACGCCAAGGGCGCCTGCATCGGCCCGATGGGCAGCCGCGTGCGCAATGTCATGGCGGAGCTGCTCGGCGAGAAGATCGACATCGTCGACTGGTCCGACGACCCGGCCGAGATGGTGGCCAACGCGCTGTCCCCGGCCCGGGTCTCCAAGGTCGAGATCGTCGACCTGGCCGCCCGCTCGGCCCGGGTGACCGTGCCGGACTACCAGCTCTCGCTGGCGATCGGCAAGGAGGGGCAGAACGCCCGTCTGGCCGCCCGTCTCACCGGCTGGCGCATCGACATCCGTCCGGACACCGAGCTGCCGTCCGGCGACGACGAGCGCGACCACCGCTGAGCGGACCCGAGGAATGGATCGCGCTGTGGTGACGTTGTGCTACAGCGAGATCACGACAAACGACCGTTCGATTCCTGCCCCGCACGGGTCAGGTCGTTACGGGGAGGTAGACTTAAGCGTGTCTGGCCGGACGCATGCCCGAGCGTGCCCTGAACGAACCTGTGTGGGATGCCGGGAGCGAGCGGCCAAGAGCGATCTGCTGCGCATCGTGGCGGTCGAGGGTGCATGCGTCCCCGATCATCGCGGTACGCTGCCCGGCCGGGGTGCGTATCTGCACCCCGCCTCGGTCTGTCTCGACCTGGCGGTCCGCCGCCGGGCGTTCCCCCGGGCCTTCAAGGCCCAGGGACCGCTCGAAACGGCGTCGGTACGACAGTTCGTCGAGCAGGCGGCACCGTAAGAAGAAGTACGGCACGGATTACCAGACCGTGCGGTCAGGTACCTCGCGAGTTGGAAGTAGGTCGAGATTGCGATGAGCACTCGATGAGTACGCGATGAGTACGCCCATGAAGTAGCGACGGTCCGGCGGTAACCGGACCTAAAAGGAGCGAAGTGGCTAAGGTCCGGGTATACGAACTCGCCAAGGAGTTCGGCGTGGAGAGCAAGGTCGTCATGGCCAAGCTCCAAGAACTCGGTGAATTCGTCCGTTCGGCGTCCTCGACGATCGAGGCGCCGGTCGTGCGCAAGTTGACTGATGCACTGCAGGGGCCCGGCGGCAACGCCGGCAAGTCCGCTGCCAAGCCGGGCGCGCCTCGTAAGGCCGCCCCCTCGAAGCCCTCGGCGCCCTCCCCGGCCGCCGCGGCACGTCCCGCTGCCCCCAAGCCCGGCGCACCGGCTCCCAAGCCGGCCCCCGCCGCGCCCGCGGCGCCGGTCACTCCGGCCGCGCCCACGAGCAGCACCCCCTCTCCGGCTCCGGCCGCCTCGGGCCCCCGCCCGGGCCCGAAGCCCGCGCCCAAGCCGGTCACGCCGGCTCCGGCCGCCCCCGAGTTCACCGCGCCCCCGTCGGCCCCGGCCGCCGGTCCGCGTGCCGGTGGCGGTACCCCGGGCCCGCGTCCCGCCGGCGAGCGTCCCGCCCGTCCGGGTCAGGGCGCGCCGCGTCCGCAGGGCCAGGGTGCCCCGCGTCCCCAGGGCCAGGGCGCTCCGCGTCCCGGTGGCGCACGTCCGGCCGGTCCCCGTCCGGGCAACAACCCCTTCACCTCGGGTGGCTCCACCGGAATGGCGCGCCCGCAGGCGCCCCGTCCGGGTGGCGGCGCTCCCCGTCCCGGCGGCCCCGGTGCCGTTCCGGGCGCCCCGCGCCCGCAGGGTGGCCCCGGCGGCGCCCCGCGTCCGCAGGGTCAGGGCGGTGCCCGTCCCACCCCCGGTGGCATGCCTCGTCCGCAGGCTCCCCGTCCGGGCGGCGCGCCCGGCGGTAACCGTCCCAACCCGGGCATGATGCCGCAGCGTCCCGCTGCCGGCCCGCGTCCCGGTGGTGGCCCCGGCGGCCGTGGCCCCGGTGGCCCCGGTGGTCGTCCGGCAGGCGGCGGCGGTCGTCCCGGCGGCGGCGGCTTCGCCGGCCGTCCGGCCGGTCCCGGCGGTGGCGGCGGCGGCTTCGCCGGTCGTCCCGGTGGTCCCGGCGGTGGCGGCGGCGGTCGTCCGGGTGGTCCCGGCGGCGGTGGCGGCGGCTTCGGCGGTCGTCCCGGCGGCTTCGGTGGCCGTCCCGGCGGTCCGGGTGGCCGTGGTGGCACGCAGGGCGCCTTCGGTCGTCCCGGCGGTCCCGCGCGTCGCGGTCGCAAGTCGAAGCGGCAGAGGCGCCAGGAGTACGAGGCCATGCAGGCCCCGTCGGTCGGCGGCGTGATGCTGCCTCGCGGCAACGGCGAGACCATTCGCCTGTCGCGCGGTGCGTCCCTCACCGACTTCGCCGAGAAGATCAACGCCAACCCGGCGTCGCTCGTCGCGGTGATGATGAACCTCGGCGAGATGGTGACGGCCACGCAGTCCGTCTCCGACGAGACGCTGCAGCTGCTCGGCGACGAGATGAACTACACCGTCCAGATCGTCAGCCCGGAGGAGGAGGACCGCGAGCTTCTCGAGTCCTTCGACATCGAGTTCGGCGAGGACGAGGGCGGCGAAGAGGCCCTGGTCTCGCGTCCGCCGGTCGTGACCGTCATGGGTCACGTCGACCACGGTAAGACCCGACTGCTCGACGCCATCCGCAAGACGAACGTCATCGCGGGCGAGGCCGGCGGCATCACGCAGCACATCGGTGCGTACCAGGTCGGTACCGAGGTCAACGGCGAAGAGCGTCGTATCACCTTCATCGACACCCCGGGTCACGAGGCGTTCACCGCCATGCGTGCCCGTGGTGCGAAGTCGACCGACATCGCGATCCTCGTGGTGGCGGCCAACGACGGTGTGATGCCGCAGACGATCGAGGCGCTGAACCACGCCAAGGCGGCCGGTGTGCCGATCGTGGTCGCGGTCAACAAGATCGACGTCGAGGGCGCGGACCCGACCAAGGTCCGCGGTCAGCTGACCGAGTTCGGTCTGGTGGCCGAGGAGTACGGCGGCGACACGATGTTCGTCGACATCTCCGCCAAGCAGGGTCTGCACATCGACTCCCTGCTCGAGGCCGTGGTCCTCACCGCGGACGCCTCGCTCGACCTGCGGGCCAACCCGAACCAGGACGCGCAGGGTATTGCGATCGAGTCCCACCTCGACCGCGGTCGCGGTGCCGTCTCGACCGTCCTGGTCCAGCGCGGAACGCTGCGCATCGGCGACACGATGGTCGTCGGCGACGCGTACGGCCGTGTCCGGGCGATGCTCGACGACAAGGGCAACAACGTCGAGGAGGCGACCCCGTCGACTCCCGTCCTGGTCCTTGGTCTCACCAACGTGCCGGGCGCCGGCGACAACTTCCTGGTGGTCGACGAGGACCGTACGGCCCGTCAGATCGCCGAGAAGCGCGCTGCGCGTGAGCGCAACGCCGCCTTCGCCAAGCGCGTCCGCCGGGTGTCCCTCGAGGACCTCGACAAGGTGCTCAAGGCCGGTCTGGTCCAGGAACTCAACCTCATCATCAAGGGCGACGCGTCCGGTGCGGTCGAGGCTCTCGAGTCCTCGCTGCTCCAGCTCGACGTCGGTGAAGAGGTCGACATCCGGGTCCTGCACCGCGGTGTGGGTGCGGTCACCGAGTCCGACATCGACCTGGCGATGGGCTCCGACGCCATCGTCATCGGCTACAACGTCCGTGCGGCCGGCCGTGCCGCGCAGATGGCGGAGCGCGAGGGCGTCGACGTCCGGTACTACTCGGTGATCTACCAGGCCATCGAGGAGATCGAGGCGGCGCTCAAGGGCCTCCTCAAGCCGGAGTACGAAGAGGTCGAGCTCGGTACGGCGGAGATCCGCGAGGTCTTCCGCTCGTCCAAGCTGGGCAACATCGCCGGTGTCCTCATCCGCTCCGGAGAGGTCAAGCGCAACACCAAGGCGCGACTCATCCGCGACGGCAAGGTCATCGCGGAGAACCTCAACATCGAGGGTCTGCGCCGCTTCAAGGACGACGTCACCGAGATCCGCGAAGGCTTCGAGGGTGGTATCAACCTCGGAAACTTCAACGACATCAAGATCGACGACGTCATCGCGACGTACGAGATGCGCGAGAAGCCGCGCGCCTGATCGCGTCCGATCACCGCAGTGAGCAGGGGCCGGTCGGCGGAACTTATTCCGTCGATCGGCCCCGGCCGTTGCGTGTACGGTTCTTGTGTCCCTGCCAAGTCGATGGCGGGGCCACCTGAACCCGAACCGGCGGGACATCCGGGCACACATGTATGTGGGGACTCTGTCCTTCGATCTGCTCCTCGGCGACGTCCATTCGTTGAAGGAAAAACGCTCCGTCGTCCGGCCCATCGTCGCCGAGCTCCAGCGCAAGTTCTCCGTGAGCGCGGCCGAGGTGGGCGACCAGGACCTCCACCGCAGGGCCCGGCTGGGCGTCGCGCTGGTGGCCGGGGACCCGGGGTTCGTATCGGACGTGCTCGACCGCTGTGAGCGGCTGGTCGCGGCACGGCCCGAGGTGGAGCTGCTGTCGGTGCGACGCAGGCTCCACACTGATGAAGACTGATTGAGCAAGGCAAAGAAGGAGAAGGACCAGTGGCCGACAACGCGCGGGCGAAGAAGCTGGCGGACCTCATCCGGGAGGTGGTCGCCGAGAAGCTGCAGCGCGGCATCAAGGACCCGCGCCTGGGTACGCACGTGACCATCACGGACACCCGCGTCACCGGCGACCTGCGGGAGGCCACGGTCTTCTACACGGTCTACGGAGACGACGAGGAGCGGGCCAGCGCCGCGGCGGGCCTGGAGAGCGCCAAGGGCGTACTGCGCTCCGCGGTGGGCCGGGCGGCGGGGACCAAGTTCACGCCGACCCTGACCTTCGTCGCGGACGCCCTCCCCGAGACCGCCAAGACCATCGAGGACCTTCTCGACAAGGCGCGGGCCTCCGACGCGCAGGTGCGCGAGGTGTCCTCGGGCGCGAAGTACGCCGGCGAGGCCGACCCGTACCGCAAGCCCGGTGACGAGGACGAAGAGGGCACCACCGCCGAATGAGCAACGCAGGAAAGACGCCCGACGGGCTTGTCGTCGTCGACAAGCCGTCGGGCTTCACTTCGCACGACGTCGTGGCCAAGATGCGCGGGATCGCCAGGACCCGGCGCGTCGGCCACGCCGGCACGCTCGACCCCATGGCCACCGGCGTCCTCGTCCTCGGCGTGGAGCGGGCGACCAAGCTGCTCGGTCACCTCGCGCTGACCGAGAAGGAGTACCTCGGCACGATCCGGCTCGGGCAGACGACGATCACCGACGACGCCGAGGGTGAGATCACCGCCTCCGTGGACGCCTCCAAGGTGACCCGCGAGGGTATCGACGCGGGCGTGGCGGAGCTGACCGGCGCCATCATGCAGGTGCCGTCGAAGGTCTCCGCCATCAAGATCGACGGCAAGCGTTCGTACGCACGGGTGCGCGGCGGCGAGGAGTTCGAGATCCCGGCCCGTCCGGTGACGGTCTCGTCCTTCCAGGTGTACGACGTGCGGGAAGCGGTCGCCGAGGACGGCACGGCGGTCGTCGACCTCGTCGTCTCGGTCGTCTGCTCCTCCGGTACGTACATCCGGGCGCTCGCCCGGGACCTCGGCGCCGGACTCGGCGTGGGCGGTCATCTGACCGCGCTGCGCCGCACCCGGGTCGGCCCCTACAAGCTGGACTCCGCCCGGACCCTGGACCAGCTCCAGGAGGAGCTCACGGTCATGCCGGTCGCCGACGCGGCCGCGGCGGCGTTCCCCCGCTGGGACGTCGACGAGAAGCGGGCCAAGCTGCTCCTCAACGGCGTCCGCCTGGAGATGCCGTCGTACCCGGCCGGGCCGGTGGCCGTCTTCGGACCGGAGGGGCGCCTTCTCGCGCTCGTGGAGGACCAGAGGGGCAAGGCCAAGAGCCTGGCCGTCTTCGGCTGAGGCCGGTTCTCGGGGATGGTGTGGTGGAGCGGGCACGCGCGCGTGCCCGCTCCACGGTCCCCCTCCGGGCACTGTCTGTCCGCCCAGCTCCGTTCCATCACTCCTTCGGGCCGGCGCTCGGAGTGAAACGGGGAGCGCGCGGGGGCGCGTTGGCCAGGTGTGGTTCTCGGGGTGATCACCGCCGACCTAACGTCGACACCATGGCATGCGGTGACCTGGGAACGCTGGTACGGATCTGCGATCCGGCGGGCCGACCGCGCGGAACGGGGTTCGTCGCCGACGACCGGGGGACGGTCGTCACCAGCCACGAGGCCGTCGACGGGCTCGCGAGCCTCGTCCTGCACGCCTTGGCCGACCCGTACGGCCCCGGCTCCGCCTCCGGCGGAGCCTGCTGTCGCACGGGGGCCGACGCCGTCACCGCCCTGCCCGAGGCCGGTCTCGCCCTCGTACGGACCGAGGGGCTCGGCGCGCGTCCGCTGCCGATCACGGCCCGGACGGAGATCGAGCCGGGCACATACGTACGGATCGCCGCGCACGGCTGGCGGGAGGCGCGGGTCCTGGGCCCCGCGGCCGTCACGTACATCGCCGTCGACGGTCTCCACCCGATCGGCGACGCCCTGGAGCTGGCCATCGGCACCGAAGGGGCCGAGGCGCTGCGGCTCGGCGGGCAGGCGGCGGGCGGGCCCGTCGTGGACCCCGCCACCGGAGCCGTGGTCGCCGTTCTCGGCACCGCGCTGCGAGGCGCGCGCCACGCCGCCGGATACGCGGTGCCCCTGGCGTCGGTCGGCGCGCTGGAAGCTCTGCTGCGACGCAGCGCCGCCACCGTTCCCTGCTACGGGCCCGATCTCAACCTGGCGGGCGTGCTGGAGCTGACGGCCACGTCCACCGGGTCGGCCGGCGCTCCGCGCGCGTGGGCCGACCCCGTCGAACGGAACGCGGTCGTACGGGAGTTCTCCGCGTTCGCCGCCGGTGAGGCCAGGGTCCTGGCGCTCGTCGGCGCGCCCGGCACCGGCCGTACCACCGCGCTTGCCGCGCACTGCGCCCGCCGCGCCCTCGGCTCCGCCCCGGCTCCCACGGTCTGGCTGCGCGGCGCCGATCTCCGGGCGGAGGATGCCTCGGTCGCCGACGCCGTGGGCCGCGCCCTCGGCCAGGCCGGCCGGATCGTCGCCGCCTCAGGAGCCTGCGGTGACGTCACTGCCGCCACGCCGGAACGGGCCGCGGCGCTCGCCCGTGCGGCGGGCCGCCCGCTGCTCGTGATCCTGGACGGCCCGGAGGAGATGCCTCCGCGGCTCGCCCACCGGCTCGCCGCATGGACGCAGGGGACCGAGCGCTGGCTGGGGACCCACGGCGTCCGCCTCGTGCTGGGCTGCCGTCCGGAGCACTGGGAGCAGGCGGCCCCGCTGTACAGCCGGGCCGCGCTGCACCGCGGTGCGGAGGTCGTGCTCGGGGAACTCTCCGAGCACGAGGCGCGGGTGGCGCGCGAGCGGTACGGCCTCACCGCCGCCGATCTGGCGGACGCCGACGCCCGGCACCCGCTCGCGCTGCGGCTGCTGGCGGAGGTCCGGGAGGCGCTGCCCGGACAGGTGCCCGGCCGCCCCTGCCGGGAGGAGATCTTCCAGGCCTACGTCGATCTGATGTGCCTGCGGGTCGCGGTACGGATCGCCGCCGGCTCCCGCCCCCTTGCCCGGGGCACCGCCGTCCGCCGACTCGCGGCCCGCGTCGCGGGCCAGGTCCACGAGGCCGCCCGCCGCTGCCTCGGCCCCGGCCAGGGCGAACTGGACCGCGAGTCCTTCGAGGAGATCTTCCCCTGGAGGACGGGCTGGGCCTCCGCCGCCCTGACCGAGGGCCTCCTCGTCCCCGCCGGCTCCGGTTACCGCTTCGCCCACGAGGAACTGTCCGACTGGCTCCAGGCCGCCCACCTGGACGTCGACGAGGCCCTGCGCACCTTGATCCCCCATGGGACCGCACCCCGCCCGCTGCCGGAGCCGAGAGGCGCCGCCCCTGGCGGGCTGGGCTCGGTCCGCGATCCCGTGCCCGGCGGTCTCGACTCCGCACCGCCCCGCTACGGGCAGGAGTCCCGGCGGGCCGCCCCGGGCCGGTCCGGCGACGGGAACCCACGCCCTGCGGCGGGCGGCTCCGATGCCGAGGCCCCGCCGGCCCTGCCGGTGCCGCGGCATCGGATGGGGCCGGTGCTCCAAGCGCTGCTGCTTCTGGGGCGGGAGCGGGGGCCCGCGGCTCTCGCGCCACGGCTCGAGGGGATGGTCGACGCGCTCGGGCGGCTTGCCGAAAGCGGGCTCGGTGACACGGACGGGGCATGGTGGGGTGGGCACCTGCTCGCCGAGACGCTGCTGCGGGTTTCCGAGCCGCGGGCCCACCTTCCCGTTCTGCGTCGCCTCGCCGACCGCGTCGCCGCCGTGCCCCCCACGGGGGACGGGGACGCGTTCGCGCCCTTCGGGCCCCCGTTCTGGGAGGCCCTCCGAATCGGCGAGGACGAGCGGTTCGACCTGCTGCGGCGGCTGGTCCCCGCACACGCCACACCCCGTTTCCTCGACGCCGTCGCCGCCCGACTCGTCGCCGAGCCCCGAGGCGT
Organism: Streptomyces lateritius; assembly: GCF_014649715.1. GTDB lineage: Bacteria > Actinomycetota > Actinomycetes > Streptomycetales > Streptomycetaceae > Streptomyces > Streptomyces lateritius. The sequence goes on along the minus strand of NZ_BMTO01000016.1, from coordinate 38,604 downwards.
ACAGCCGCTGCTCTGCCGCTGGTTCGCCGACGACCGGCCTCTCGCCGCCGCGCCCCACGCGACCGTCGCCACCGCCGCGCAGGCGCTGCTGCACACACATCGGAATCTGGCCGTCGACGACCTGTGCGAAGCGCTCGTCGCCACCACCCATCCGCTCGCCGACGGACTGCTCGGCGCCCTCGCCGAGGACGAGCCGTCCGCCATGTGCCGGGCCGTGGACCGCTGGGCGCACGACGACGGCCGGCCCGAGCGCCGGGCCGCCGCGGCCACCTACGGAGGCATGGTCGCCCGGCACGCGACGACCGGCTCCGACCGCGCCCTCCTGCGCTACGCCGCCCTCGCCCTGCTCGCCCGCCCCGACGACACCGCGCTGCACGGCCCCGCCCTCGCCCTCCTCCTGGGCGACCCCCTCACCCGCCCCGAGCATCTCGCCGATCCCCGAGTGCCCGTGAGCGCCCTCGCCGCCGCCCTCGCCGACCACCCCGAACCGGTGCTGGCCGCCTTCCGGACCCGCCTGCTCGGCCGGCCGGGGGAGGAGGCGGGCGACATCCTGCGGGCAGTCGCCGAGGTCACCACCCCCGCCCTCGCCCGCCGGGCCGCCGCCCTCGTCCGCGCGTACGTCGACCGCCACCCCGAGGGCGCGGGACACGCCGCCGCCTACGTCGACCGCCGTCTCGAGGAGGGCCCGGCCGCACGGGCCGTTCTCTTCCCCCTGGTCACCGCCCTCATCCACGGCGGCCCCGCACAGGTCCGCGGCTCGCTCGCCCCCGTCCTCGCGGCGCCCGGCACGGGCGCCTCCCGGTACCTGCGCGGCGAACTGCTCGACGTACTCCTCACGTACGAGCGAGACGGACAGGACGGACAGGACGGCGGGCGGGACGGAAGCGATGAACGGCGTGACCTGTCCGTCCCCGACGCCCTGCTGCGGGCCGCCGCCCGCGACTGCGAGCGGCGCCCCGAGGTGCGCACCCGGGAGATCGTCCTGCGCGCCGGACTCCTCCTCGTCCGCACCCCGGAGGGCGCGACCTGCCTCGACCGGCGGCTCGTCGACCTCGCACGCGAACTCCCCGCATTCGCCGCGCAGCTGACCGGCTGGCTCGATGCCGATCCGGACGAATGGGCCGTCGTCGTCGGTCCGAGCACGCTCCGTACCCTCCGGGCTCTCGTGAGTTCCATGCCGATGCGAACCGAGCGGCGTGAGCATGGCAGTCTTAGACCTGCGTAATCAGGCGACGGACGTACAGGCGGACGAGGAGCGGTCACAGTGCAGCGCTGGCGTGGCTTGGAGGACATCCCCCAGGACTGGGGGCGCAGTGTTGTCACCATCGGCTCCTACGACGGTGTGCACCGCGGGCACCAACTGATCATCGGACGGGCGGTGGAGCGCGCCCGCGAGCTGGGCGTTCCCACGGTCGTGGTCACCTTCGACCCGCACCCCTCCGAGGTCGTGCGCCCCGGCAGCCACCCGCCGCTGCTCGCCCCGCACCACCGCCGCGCGGAGCTGATGGCGGAGCTGGGCGTGGACGCGGTGCTCGTGCTGCCGTTCACGGCCGAGTTCTCGCAGCTCTCCCCGGCGGACTTCATCGTGAAGGTGCTCGTCGACAAGCTGCACGCCAAGGTCGTCATCGAGGGCCCCAACTTCCGCTTCGGACACCGGGCTGCCGGCAATGTCGACTTCCTGGCGGAGCTCGGCGCCACCTACGACTACGAGGTCGAGGTCGTCGACCTCTACGTGAGCGGTACGGCCGGCGGCGGCGAGCCCTTCTCCTCCACGCTCACCCGCCGACTGGTCGCCGAGGGCGACATGGAGGGCGCCGCCGAGATCCTCGGCCGGCCGCACCGCGTCGAGGGGATCGTGGTCCGCGGGGCCCAGCGCGGTCGTGAGCTCGGCTTCCCGACGGCCAACGTCGAGACGCTGCCGCACACCGCCGTCCCGGCCGACGGCGTGTACGCGGGGTGGCTGACCGCCGCGGGCGAGCGGATGCCCGCCGCGATCTCGGTCGGCACGAACCCGCAGTTCGACGGCACGGAGCGGACGGTCGAGGCGTACGCGATCGACCGCGAGGGGCTCGACCTGTATGGCCTGCACGTCGCCGTCGACTTCCTGGCTTACGTCCGCGGGATGCTGAAGTTCGCCACCCTGGACGACCTTCTCGAGGCGATGGCCGGAGACGTCAAGCGCTGCCGCGAGCTGACCGAGGCGTACGACCGGACGCACTAGGCCGGGTTCCGTAACGTCCCGCCTGGCCCGCGACGCCTGGCACGCACGCTCGCCGCGTTGTCGGGATCACCCGAGTACGCCCGGTACGAGGGTGATCCTCCGCCTCGCGATCGCACGCACCGGACGCCGCGGGCCCTGCCCTGCGGGCAGACGGCGCTACGTTCCGGACACGGCCCAGGAGTAGGGGAACCGGCCGCCCGGCCCCCGAACGGCGGAGCCCGCCGCGTGGACCGTGTTCGACCCGGTCCGCGCGGCGGGCTCCCGTCCGCGTCCTGGCGTCACCAGGTGACGACCAGCTCCCTCGGGCCGCGGATGAGGCCCTTCGACTGGAAGACCACGTCCTCGGGCCGGCCCGCCAGACGCAGCTCCGGATACCGCCGCAGCAGCGTCGAGATCATCACCTCGGACTCCATCCGGGTGAGCATCGCCCCCATGCAGTGGTGCGGCCCGTGGCCGAAGGAGACGTGCCCCGTGCCCGTACGGTCGAAGTCGACCTCGTGCGGGTCCTCGAAGACCGACGGGTCACGGTTGGCCGCGAGGTAGGACGCGTACACCGCCTCACCCGCTCGGATCAGCACGCCGCCGATCTCGACGTCCTCGGTGGCGATCCGCGGCAGCCCCACGCCGTTGCGGTGCGGGATCCAGCGCAGCAGCTCGTCCACCGCCTGCGGCAGGAGCTCCGGCTCGGCCCGCAGCCGAGCCGTCAGATCCGGGCGGGTGAGCAGCAGGTACACCATGTTGGCGCTGTTGTTGCGGACCGCGTGCGCACCGCTGATCAGGATCGCCATGGCCAGCGAGACGGCCTCGTCGGTGCTGATCCTGCCCCCGGCCAGGGACTCGGCGAGCTCCCCGGCCAGGTCGTCGCGCGGCTCCGCGCGCCGCTGGTCGAGCAACCGGGTGATGTAGCCGTGGATCTGGGCCTTGGCCGCCTTGCTGCTCTCCGGTCCGGGGCCCGAGGACAGGATGAGATCGGGCCAGGAGGCCAGCTCGGCGCGGTCCTCCTCGGGGATGCCGAGCAGGTCGCATACGACCGCCATCGGCAGCGGCCCGTGCAGATGCCTCATCAGATCAGCGGGGCGGCCGGCCTCCTCCATCGCGTCGAGCAGCCGGTCCGTGGTCGCCTGCGCCAACGGACGCAGCCGTTTGGTGTTCTGGCCCGTGAACGTCTTGGTCACCGCCTTGCGCAGCTGCGTGTGGTACGGCGGATCGGCGTAGTTCAGGGCCGCCTTCGAGGCGACCATGTGGCCGGTCATCTTGGTGACCATGCGATCGAGCAGGGCCGTTCGGCTGAATCGCGGATCGGAGGTGACGGCGCGGACGTCCTCGTACCGCGTCACCAGCCAGGCCTCGTTCTCGGCGGCGAAGGGCAGCCGGATCCTGGCCACCGGCTCTTCGGCGAGCAGTTCGGTCAGCAGAGGGTCGAATTCCAGCGCGGGCAGGTCGTCGACGGCCCAGGTGCGCACGGGCCGTGGGGCGTCCGGGGCCGCCGGGGCGGCCGGGACGTCTGGGGCGGAGGTGGTCTCGGAGGTCATGAGAGGGCTGTTCCCGGACGCGAGCGGCCCCGATACGCCGAGCGCCCACAGCCCCCTGAACGGAGGACGGCCGCGGCCCGGTCGGCATGACGTTCCGTAGGCCCTTCGTGACCCTCGCGGTTGCGGGCTCCGGTTCACCGGGTGAGTGTGGGCGGCAGTTCACGGTGAACGAGAACGAAGGAGCGCATGTCGTGGTCACTCTGTGCAAACCCGCGGTGTCCGTACCCGAGTACGTGATCACGAGGGAGGAGACGCTTGCCCTCGCCCGCTCCCTTCATGCCGATCACCCCCAACTGCCCTTGGCGTTGCGGCTGATCGAGAACACCGGGGTCACCCAGCGGCACATCGTCCAGCCCATCGAGGAGACGTTGAGACACCCCGGCTTCGAAGAACGCAACGCGCTCTACGAGACCGAGGCGAAGGCCAGGGTGCCGAAGGTCGTCGAGGAGGCCCTGGGCAACGCCGGGCTGCGCCCCGCGGACATCGACATGATCGTCTACGTGTCGTGCACCGGCTTCATGATGCCGTCGCTCACCGCCTGGCTCATCAACACGATGGGCTTCCCGAGCCACACCCGGCAGCTGCCGATCGCCCAGCTGGGCTGCGCTGCCGGCGGGGCCGCCATCAACCGGGCGCACGACTTCTGCGTCGCGTACCCGGACGCCAACGTCCTCATCGTGGCCTGCGAGTTCTGCTCCCTCTGCTACCAGCCCACCGACCTCGGCGTCGGCTCCCTGCTCTCCAACGGCCTCTTCGGTGACGCGGTGGCCTCCGCGGTCGTCCGGGGCAGGGGCGGCACCGGCATCGCCCTGGAGCGCAACAACTCCCATCTGGTCCCCGACACCGAGGACTGGATCGCCTACAGCGTCCGGGCCACCGGCTTCCACTTCCTGCTCGACAAGCGGGTGCCGACCACCATGGAGCCGCTGGCCCCGGCGCTCCGCGAGATCGCGGGGTCACACGGCTGGGACGCCGGCGACCTCGACTTCTACATCATCCACGCCGGCGGGCCCCGCATCCTGGACGACCTCAGCCGCTTCCTGGAGGTGGAGCCGGAGGCCTTCCGGTTCAGCCGCGCCACCCTGACGGAGTACGGGAACATCGCCAGCGCCGTCGTCCTGGACGCGGTGCGCAGACTCTTCGACGCGGGCGGACTGTCCGAGGGAGCCCGCGGCATCATCGCCGGCTTCGGCCCCGGCATCACCGCGGAGATGTGCCTGGGCAGATGGACCGCGGCGCCCGTCCCCTCCCTGGAACCGGACCTGAACAGCCGTCGGATCGTCGGCTACTCGCCCGCGGCGCACCCCGCGCGCGCCGCTCACTGACCACTCGTCCCCCTGGCATCTCTCGCCATTTCGCAAAGGAGACCCGCATGTCCGTCACCCCGCCGTCCCTCCGCAGATCCGCGCGTGGCCCGGCCGCCCTCACCGCGCTGCTCGCCGGTGTCGCCGCCGTCACCGTGGCCGGCGCACCCGCCCAGGCGGTGGCCCCGCACAAGGCCCGCGTCCCCATGCACCAGTGCTGGGTGAACGACGTCCCCGCGCCCCCCGGCAACCAGGTCAACGGCACGGAGCACGACGACCACATCTTCTGCGACAGCGACCTGGAAGGGGTCACCGTCTCGGGAGGCAACGGCAATGACATGATCGAGATCAGGGGTCTGGTCATCGACTCCGCCGTGATGGGCGGCGAGGGCGACGACGTCATCCGCACCAAGCACCTGGTGCCGCAGACCACCTTCAGCATGGTCCGGGGCAACCGCGGCAACGACGTCATCAAGGTGGCCACCGTGCGCGGCGACGGGGCGAAGCTGGGTGCCGTCGTCCACGGCGACGACGGCAACGACAAGATCACCACGGGCTCGGTGTCCGGGGCACCCGGGCAGTTCAACCGGGGCGGCGGGATCGTCACCGGCAACGACGGCGCCGACACCATCAAGACCGGTGTCATCGACTTCTCCGGCCGGGTCCTCGGCGGCAGCGAGAGCGACACCATCGAGGCCGCAGCGCTCGGCCCCGAGTCCGGCGGTCTGATCCAGGCCGGGCCCGGCGACGACAAGATCAGCGGACACGGCGGAGCGATCCTGATCGTCGGCGAGCACTGGGGGAGCGTGGACGCCGGTGTCGGCCGGGACGACTGCAAGGTGAAGTCGGTCTCGACGCGGACGTCCATCAGCTCCTGCGAGATCCTCCCCGCGGCGGACCCCGGAGGCCCCGGAGCGAAGCCCGGCAAGCCCGCGCAGCCGGACAAGGCGACCAAGCCCGGCAAGCCCGCGCAGCCGGACAAGGCGACCAAGCCCGCCAAGCCCGCCAAGCCCGCCAAGCCCGCCAAGGCCGCGAAGGCCGCAGGATCCAAGGTCACGGCGGCGAAGCGCAAGCACTGAGGTCCAGCACGAGGGAGTGTCCGCGCAGTCTGCCGTCCGCCCGGAGGGCGGGGCCCGCAGCGTCCGGTGCGTGCGAGCGCGCGTGCGGGGCGTCACGGGCCAGGCAAGACTTCGAGGACACGGTCTAAGCCCCGTCCACCCCGTGGCCCGCCACCCAGTGGCAGGCCGCGCCCCGTGCGCCGCTGCCGCCGGCGAGGATCGGCAGGTCCTCGCCCCGGCAGCGGTCCGCGACCGCCGCCGCCTCGCCCGAGGCGAGGATCTGGCAGCGGGCGTGGAAGCGGCAGCCGGACGGGACGCGGGACGGGTCCGGGGGCTCGCCGGTCAGCACCACCGGCTCGCCCCCGGACTCCGGAAGAACCGACAGCAGCGCACGCGTGTAAGGGTGCTGAGGAGACGTCAGTACCGACTCCACCGTCCCGGTCTCCACGATCCGCCCCAGGTACATCACCGCCACCCGGTCCGCGATGTTCCAGGCCAGACCCAGGTCGTGCGTCACGACCAGCGCCGAGAGCCCCAGTTCCTCCCGCAGGCGCAGCAGCAGCGCGAGGATCTCCCCTCGTACCGACGCGTCCAGTGAGGCCACCGGCTCGTCCGCCACGATCAGTTCGGGCTGGAGGACCAGGGCGCCCGCGATCACGACCCGCTGACGCTGACCGCCGGACAGCTCGTGCGGGTAGCGGAGGAAGAATCGCTCCGGCGGGCGCAGACCGGCGCGGGACAGGGCCTCGGCGACCGCCGCCCGCTCGTCCCCGTCGTACCCGTGGATCCGCAGCCCCTCCGCCACCGCGTCGTAGACCGTATGACGCGGGTTCAGGGAGCCGCTCGGGTCCTGGAGGACCAGCTGGGCGCGCTTCCGGTACGCCTTCAGGGCACGGGAGCTGTACGAGAGCGGCTCACCGGCGAAGGTGATCCTGCCGGACGTGGGCGGCACCAGGCCGAGCAGTGAACGGGCCAGCGTCGTCTTGCCGCATCCCGACTCGCCGACCAGTGCCACGATCTCGCCCGCGCCGATCTCCAGGTCCACCCCGTCCACCGCCCGCGCGGCCGGCGCGCCCCGGCGCCCGGGGAAGGTGACGTGCAGACCGGCCGCCGACAGCAGCGGCCCGGACGGCACGCCGACCGAAGCCGACGCGACCGGAGACGACTGGGCGGAAGCCGACTCGACAGCAGCCTCCTGGGGGGACGTGTCCGGCGTCTCTCCACCGGCGGCGCCCGACGCAGCCGCGCCCGACGCAGACGCCCCCGACGCAGACGCGGCCGGCGCGGACGGGTCCGGCTTCAACGGGTTCATGAGCCACTCCCGACGTGTACGCAGGCCGCGTGGCGCCCCGCGCCCGCCTCCCGCAGTTCCTGGTCCTGCTCGCCGCAGACCTCCACCGCCACCGGGCAGCGCGGGTGGAAGGCGCATCCGCCCGGCAGATCCGCCGGATCCGGCGGATCACCCGGCAGCCCGCGCGGCGCCCGGCGCGACGCCGGATCGCCGATCCGCGGGAAGGCCGAGGACAGCGCCCGCCCGTACGGATGCTCGGCCGCGTCGTACACCTCCCGCGCCGGCCCCTCCTCCACCACCCGTCCCGCGTACATCACCGCGAGCCGGTCACAGGTGTCGGCGAGCACGGCCAGGTCGTGGCTGATCATCAGCAGGCTGATGTCGTCGTCGGCCACCAGCCGCTCGATCAGCCGGAGGATCTGCGCCTGGATCATCACGTCGAGCGCGGTGGTCGGCTCGTCGGCCACGATCAGCCGCGGATCGCAGGCGAGCGCCATCGCGATCATCACCCGCTGGCGCTGCCCGCCGGACAGTTCGTGCGGATACGCGGCCGCCCGCGCCGCCGGAAGGCCGACCTGTTCCAGGAGCTCCCCGACCCGTCCGCGCGCGGCCGTCGGGGTCACCTTCCCGTGCACGAGCAGCGGCTCCGCGATCTGGTCGCCGATCCTGTGCACCGCGTTGAGCGAGTGCATCGCGCCCTGGAAGACGATCGACGCCCCCGCCCACCGGACGGCCCGCAGCCGGCCCCACTTCATGGTGAGGACGTCCTCCCCGTCGAGCAGGATCTCGCCGGTCAGGCGGGCGGACGCCGGGAGGAGCCGCAGCAGCGCCAGCGCCATCGTCGACTTCCCACAGCCAGACTCGCCCGCCACCCCGAGCTTCTGCCCGGCGCGCAGGGTCAGGTCGACGCCGCGTACGGCGGGGACGGCGGACGCCCCCGACCCGTAGGTCACCGTCAGATCGCGGATCTCGAGGAGGCTCACCGCCCCACCCCCAGCTTCGGGTTGAGCACGGACTCGATCGCCCGGCCGCACAGCGTGAAGGCGAGTGCGACGAGCGCGATCGCGATCCCGGGCGGCGCCAGGTACCACCAGTGGCCGGAGGAGACCGCACCCGCCTCCCGGGCGTCCTGGAGCATGCCGCCCCAGGACACCACCGTCGGATCGCCGAGGCCGAGGAAGGCCAGCGTCGCCTCGGTCAGGATGGCGGTGGAGATGCCGAGCGTGGTCTGCGCGAGCACCAGCGGCATCACGTTCGGCAGCACGTGCCAGCTCATGATGTGCCCGTGCCCGCCCCCCAGCGCGGTGGCGCGTTCGATGTACGGGCGGGACTCCACCGCGATCGTCTGGGCGCGCACGAGCCGGGCCGTGGTGGGCCAGCTGGTGACGCCGATGGCCAGGATCACCGTCCACATCGAGCGGGACATGACGGTGGCCAGCACGATCGCGAGGACCAGCGCCGGCATCACCAGGAACCAGTCCGTGACGCGCATGACGACGGTCGAGAACCAGCCGCCGTAGTGGCCTGCGACGATGCCGACGAGCGTGCCGATGGCGACCGAGAGCGCCGCCGCGAGCAGCCCGACGAGCAGCGAGATCCGGGCGCCCCAGACGAGGAGGCCGAGCAGCGACCGCCCGAACTGGTCGGTACCGAGCGGGAACGTGGCGCTCGGCGACTCCAGGGCCCTGCCGGGCGCGTTCGTCACCGACTGCACGTCGGCGCCGACGAGCAGCGGGGCGGCGAGCGCGAGCAGCGCGATCAGGGCGAGGCCCGCCAGGCCGTGGAGACCGGCACGGTGGGTGCGGTACTGGCGCCAGAAGCGGGCCACCGTACCGCGGCGGCGTTGCCAGGCCAGAGAGGTCGTCATCGGCCCACCCGGGGATCGAGCAGCGGATAGAGAAGGTCGGCGATCAGGTTCATCAGGATCATCGCGCCGGCGAAGACCACGAACAGGCCCTGGACGAGCGGCAGGTCGGGCACGCTGAGCGCCTGGTAGAACAGCCCGCCCAGCCCCGGCCAGGAGAACACCGTCTCCACCAGGATCGAACCGGCCGCCACATGGCCGAGATTGATGAAGACCATGGTCACGGTCGGCAGGAGCGCGTTCGGTACGGCGTGCCGGCGCCGTACGACGTCGTCGCGCAGTCCCTTGGCGCGCGCCGTCGTCAGATAGTCGCCGCCCATCTCGTCGAGGAGCGAGGAGCGCATCACGAGCAGGGTCTGCGCGTACCCGACGGCGACCAGGGTGAGGACCGGCAGCACCATGTGGTGGGCGACGTCGAGGACGTACGCGAAGCCGGTCTCGCCCGTGCCCGACTCCATGCCGCCGGTCGGGAAGAGCCCGGGGATCGGTCCGATCCCGACCGAGAAGACGATGATCAGGAGCAGGCCGAGCCAGAACGAGGGCACGGACCACAGCGTCAGCGCGACGCCGGTGTTCAGCTTGTCACCGAGACCGCCGTGGTTCCAGGCGGAGCGGGTGCCGAGCCACAGCCCGAGCGCCGAGTAGAGCAGCACCGCGACGCCGGTCAGCAGCAGGGTCGCGGGCAGCTTCGTCGCGATGAGCTCACCGACCGGGGCGCGGAACTGGTACGACATGCCGAGATCACCGCTCAGCGCCTTGCCGCAGTAGTCGGTGAACTGCTGCCACATCGGCAGATCGAGTCCGAACTGCCTGCGGAGCGTGGCCAGTTGCTCGGCCGAGGTCGGGACGCCGTGCGTCATCGCCTTGACGGGGTCGCCGGGGATGATCCGGAAGAGGAAGAAGCTGGTCACGAGCACGGCGAGGAGCGAGACGGCCGCGCCGCCCAGCTTGCCCGCGACATAGCGGAGGTAGGCGACGGTGGTACCGGTGCGGGAGGCGCCGTCCGTGGCGCGGACCGGTGCGGTCCGCGCCACGTCGGCGGGCGTGCTTGCCGTCGTCACGTCACTACTCGCGGTCGTCGGCGGTGGAACGGCGGCGCATACCGAGGAAGATCCCGAGCCCGGCCACGACCACCACGGCCGCTCCGATGCCCACGATCACCCCGGTGGACGATCCGCCGTCCGAGCCGTCGGACGCGGAGGCGGCGGGCACGGCCGACCACCAGCTCCAGTAGCCGTCCTGGCCGTAGAGGTTGCCGGCCGCCTCCGGCATCGTGGTGATGGACCTGATCTGGTCCGTGCGGTACGCCTCCAGGGCGTTCGGGTAGGCCATGATGTTCATGTACCCGGTGTCGTACAGCCGGGACTGCATCTGCTTGACCAGATCCGCCCGCTTGGCGGCGTCGTACTCCACCGACTGCCGCGCGTAGAGCGCGTCGAACTGCCGGTCGCAGATGAAGTTGTCCGTGGCCCCGGTGTCCTTCGGGGTGGCCGGCAGGGTGCCGCAGGTGTGGATCGACAGGACGTAGTCGGGGTCGGGGTTGACCGACCAGCCGTCGAAGGCGAGGTCGTAGTCGCCCTTCGTCCACGGGTCGCCGACGTTGTCGAGGCACTCGACCTTCAGCCCGATGCCGAGCTTGCCCCACCACTCCTGGAGGTACTTGCCGACGGCCTTGTCGTTCGGGTCGGTGGCGTGGCACAGGATCCGGAAGTCCAGCGGCCTGCCATCCTTGCCGACCCGCTTGCCGTCGCCGTTCTTTCTGTATCCCGCCTGGTCCAGGAGCTGCTCCGCCTTCACCGGGTCGTAGCCGAGCTTCTGCCCGGCGCCCGGCTTCCAGAAGTACGCACCGAAGCGCGGCGGGATGTACCCCTCGCCCTCGACGGCGTGCCCCTGGAAGACCTTGTCGACGATCGTCGTACGGTCCACGGCCAGGAAGAGCGCCTTGCGGACGGCTGGGTCGAGCAGGGCCTTGTGGCCGTTGCCGAAGGCCTTGCCGTCCTTGGCCCGGGCGCCCGGGTTGGTGGCGAGGGCGAAGAAGCGGCGGCCGGGAGCGTCGTTGACCTTGATGTTCTCGGCGGTCTTCAGGGCCGCCGCCTGAGCGGGCGTCAGGTTCGGTACGAAGGACACCTCGCCCTTCTGCAGCGCGGCGACGGCGGCGTCGCCGTCCTTGTAGTACTTGAAGACCAGTTCGTCGAACTTGGGCGCACCGCGCCAGAAGTTTTTGTTCGGCTTCAGCTTGATGTACTGGTCGACCTTGAAGTCCGTGATGACGAACGGGCCGTTCCCGACGATCGGGAACTGCTTGTCGTTGTTGAACTTCGAGAAGTCGCCGACCTTCTCCCAGACGTGCTTGGGCACGATCGGCACGTCGAGCGCCGTCATCGTCGCCTGAGGCTTCTTCAGCTGGATGACCAGGGTCCGTGGGTCGGGCGCGGTGACCTTCTTGAAGTTGGAGGTGAAGCTGCCGTTGGCGGTGGCGGCGTTCTCGTCCGTCATCATCTTGTTGAAGGTCCAGGCGGCGTCCTCGGCGGTCGCCTGTTTCCCGTCGGACCACTTCGAGTCCGTACGGATGGTGTACGTCCAGGTCAGCTTGTCGGGCGAGGACTTCCACTCGGTCGCGAGGCCCGGGATGGGCTTGGCGTCCTTCGCGTCGTAGTTCGTCAGGTACTCGTAGGCCAACCGGTGGATGCTGGTGGAGACGAGCTTCTGGGCGAGGAAGGGGCTCAGTGAGTCGACGCTCTGCGAGACGGCGACGGTGAGGGTGGTGCCGCTGCCGGCCTTGGCGTCGCCCTCGGCGGACGGGACCGCCTGGGCGGCCTGCGGGACGGCCACCATGGTGGTGGCGGTGACGCCGGCGGCGAGGAGGAGTCTGAGGAGCCTGCGGGGGGCGACCGGGCGGGGTGGAACCTTCGTGACCATGACCATGGGACGTGACCTCGCGTCGTGGATCTTGGGGCGCCAACTGGTGAAGCGAAGGTCTATCAGCGGTGGCCGAGCGGCGTCAACGATGTCACAAACCCCTTGTGGGCTGCGGGAATGCCATGAGGCTCCGCATCGGAAAGCCGATGCGGAGCCTCATTGGTCTCATCCTCTGACGCCTTACTGCTGAGGGGCTGGCGGAGCCTGCGGGGCGGCCTGCGGAGGCTGCTGCGGCCATCCGGCCTGAGGCGCGGGAGCCTGCGGATCCGCTTGCGGCGGAACAGGCTGACCGGGCTGGGCGGGCTGGGCGGCCGGCTGCTGCCAGCCCTGCGGCATGCCGGGCTGCTGCCCCGGCTGCTGCGCGTACCCCTGCTGCGGGGGATACGGCTGCGCCTGAGCCTGCGGGTACGGCTGCTGCCCCGGCTGCCCCGGCTGGGCACCGTACGGCTGACCGGGCTGCGGTGCGTACGGCTGGCCCGGCTGCGGAGCCTGAGGCGCGTAGGGCTGCCCCTGCTGCGGTGCGTACGGCTGACCGGGCTGCGGTGCGTACGGTTGTCCGGGCATGGGCTGACCGGGCGACGCCTGACCGGGCATCGGCGGGGCCAGGTGCGGCGGGACGCCGCCCTGGCCGTCACCCGTCCACAGGCCCTGCGCCTGCTGGGCCCGGACGAAGTCCTCGGCGACCATCGCCGACAGGTTGAAGTAGGCCTCGCGCGTCTTCGGCCGCATCATGTCGAGGTCGACCTCGGCGCCCGCCGCCAGGTGCTCGTCGAACGGCACCACCACGACACCGCGGCAGCGGGTCTGGAAGTGCTGCACGATGTCGTCGACCTTGATCATCTTGCCGGTCTCGCGGACACCCGAGATGACGGTGATCGAACGCTGCACCAACTCGGCGTACCCGTGGGCGGAAAGCCAGTCGAGCGTCGTCGACGCGCTGGAGGCGCCGTCCACGGACGGGGTGGAGATGATGATCAGCTGATCGGCTAGATCGAGCACTCCGCGCATCGCACTGTAGAGCAGACCGGTGCCGGAGTCGGTGAGGATGATCGGGTACTGCTTGCCCAGGACGTCGATCGCCCGGCGGTAGTCCTCGTCGTTGAACGTCGTCGAGACGGCCGGGTCCACGTCGTTGGCGATGATCTCCAGACCGGAGGGCGCCTGCGAGGTGAAGCGGCGGATGTCCATGTACGAGTTGAGGTACGGGATCGCCTGGACGAGGTCACGGATGGTGGCCCCGGTCTCCCGCCGCACCCGGCGGCCGAGCGTGCCGGCATCCGGGTTGGCGTCGATCGCCAGGATCTTGTCCTGACGCTCGGTGGCCAGTGTCGAGCCGAGCGCGGTGGTCGTCGTGGTCTTGCCGACACCCCCCTTGAGGGAGATGACCGCGATCCGGTAGCAGGACAGGACCGGCGTGCGGATCAGTTCGAGCTTGCGCTGCCGCTCGGCCTCCTCCTTCTTGCCGCCGAGCTTGAAGCGGGCGGACGCGCCCGGGTTCCGGCTGGACTTGGCCTTCTGCTTGTTGTTGCGCAGCAGCCGGTCCGAGGAGAGCTCCACGGCGGCGGTGTAGCCGAGCGGGGCGCCCGGCACGGAGCGCTCGCGCTGGTCGTGCGTGACCGCGGTGGGCCAGGCGGCCCCGGTGCGCGGATCGACCGGATGCTGCGGCTGCCCGCCCTGCGGCGGCAGCGGTGCCCGCGGCGGCTGTGCCTGGTGATCGGGGTGCGACGCCTGCGCGGGCACCTGAGCCTGCGGCGTCCCGGGGTGCGGGAAGCCGTACCCGCCCTGCGGCGGCAGCGGTGCCAGCGGCGGCTGTGCCTGGTGATCGGGGTGCGACGCCTGCGCGGGCACCTGAGCCTGCGGCGTCCCGGGGTGCGGGAAGCCGTACCCGCCCTGCGGCGCGTTCTGGGCCGGCGGCTGCGGGAAGCCGTACCCGCCCTGGGCGTCGGGCACCTGGGGTGCCTGCGGGATGCCGGGGTGAGGGAAGCCGTACCCGCCCTGTGCGGCGGGGGAGTTGGCGTCGGCCGTCTGCGGTGTCTGCGGTGTCTGCGGTGCCTGTGGTGCGGGCGCCGGGGCCTGCGGCGTGCCGGGGTGCGGGAAGCCGTACCCGCCCTGGGCCTGCGGGGGGAGAGGGGCGGGCATCGGCTGTCCCGGCTGGGGGAAACCGTGACCGCCGGGAGCAGGGGCGGGCTGCGGAGGTACGGGCGCCTGGGCGTCTGGGGCCGCCTGGGCCGGCCAGGAGGCGGCGGCGGGGAGCGGCTGACCCCCCGTCGGCGCCGGGGCGGGCCACTGCGGCGCCGCGGCGGGTGCCGCCGGCTGGAAGGACGGCGGGAGAGGGGGAAGCCCGGCACCGCCCTGCGGGGCGGCGGGGGCCCACGGCGGGGAGGCGGGCGGCAGGGCCTGCGCCGGCGCGGCCGGCGGAGCGTCCTGGGGTGCGGGGGAGGGGGCGGCGTCCTCGGGCGCCTCGCCCGACGTGCCGGGGGCGGTCTCCGCGTCGGCGGAGTCACCCTCGGCCACGGCTCCGGTCTCGGCCGAGTCGTTCCCTTCACCGTCGGTCGCCGAAGGCCGAACCGGGGAATCCGTGGCGGAGGCGTCCGCCACGGCGGACTGCTCGGCCGAGCCGTCACCGTCGGAAGCCGCGTCGTCCCTGTCGTCCTGTTCGCCCACGGCGGGCACGCTGTCGGCGTCGGCGTCCGTCGAGGTCGTGACCGTGCCGTCCACCGGAGCCTCCCCGCCCGCGGCGGGCGGGCCGTCGCTGCCGGAGTCCGCGTCCGTGGAGGGCGCCGAGGGGAGAGACCCCTCGGCCGGCGCCCGCCCCGCCTCGGGAGCCTCACCGGCGGCGTCCGGCACCGGCGGCAGTTCCGGCGAGTGCCCGGCGCCCGGAGCCGGGAACGCGCCCGCCTCCGAACCCTCGGCGTTCTGCGCCGAAGTCGCCTCCGCCCGCTCGGAGATCTCCGCCATCTCGCGCTTCAGCGTGGCGGGGGAGAAGCGCATGGTCGCGCCGCTCTCCAGGTCGCCGCCCCCGAGCGACCCACCGTCAGCGGGCGTGGCCGCGGCAGCAGTCGGCGAGGGAGCCGGCGCGGGTGCCGGGGCCGGAGCGGCCGGTACGGCGGGAGTCGGCGTCGGGGCCGGAGTCCACTCGGGTTCGAAGCCGCTGCCGGCCGGAAGCCCGGGGACGGCGACGGGTGCGCCGCTGGGCGGCGGCGGGGTGGCACCCCCCGCGCCCCCCGATCCGGACGCGTTCTGCGTGTACCAGGCCGGAGGGGTGTAGTCGATGGTGAACTCACCCGTCATCTCGGCGGGATCCGCGTCGGACTGATCATCGACGGGTGGATTCCAACCCCCGCGGATCTCGTCCCGATCGCCGTTCACTTTGCCTCCTGGTGTGGTCGCGCACCCTTGTGCTGTCGTGGGCGGGCCCTTCCCACCCTAAACGCCAACGGTGTCGGTGGGGCAGGCCCGAGGGCCCGCCCACGCCTGTCTGCCCGGTCACGTCCCGCCCCCAAGTGACCTACCCGCACCACAGAGTGATCCCCCTGGCCATACGGTGACGATTCCCCCGCGTTCAAATCCGTACATAAATGGACGGACTTGAAAATCCCCGCGCCCTCAGTCCATCCGGCGGGCGCTGCCCAACAATCCGGTCTCGGCGTCCGTCGCCTGCGTCATCACGAACTGGCGGTCACCCGGCGTGCACCACAGGGTCACTCCGTCGGCCAGCGTCGACAGCGCCTCGGACTCCGCGCGCGGAATTCCCATGATGCGGCCGATCTGCGCCGCCTCGTCCGGGGACACCCGCTGCACACCGACGAGCGAGGACTTCTCCAGGAGGCGTGGCGCCACCGGGCTCAGATACGGCAGCAGGGTCACCACCGACTGCCACGGGCCCGACACGACCCGGCCCCGCGGGGGACGCATGCCGCAGTCCCGCACCACGACCACCGGACTGCCCGCCGACGCTCCCTGCGGCGGGACCCGGCCGACGTCGTGCAGCGTGATGCACGGCTGACCGCCGCCCGCGGCCTGCGCGAGCGCCGTCCAGGCCTGCGCCCGGCCGGTCTCGACGGCCACCCGCGCCCCGGTCGCGGCCGCCCGCAGTGCCATGACCTGCGCCGTCCACAACCCGCCGATCAACGTGACGTCGTACGGCGTGGGGCGGTTGATGCCGAGCACCGCGGGCTTGCCCTCGGCGTCCACCCCGATGACCATGCCGTCGTCGCCCACCGGCAGGCTGAGTGCGCCCAGTTGCTCCAGCGGAACGGAGTGGCGGTCGCGGCGCGGCCCGATGAGCCCGAAGCCGAACCGGGGCCGTACGCCCCGTCCCGAACCCCGCCCCGTACCCCGGTCGGAGGCGCCGTGCCGCCCGCCGCCCGCACCGGACCCGGACCCCGGCACACCCGTGCCGGGCCCCATACCCGTACCGGCACCCGGGCTCGTGGAAGAGAAGGACATCAGCGCGCACCCCCCAGCGGCAGCGAAGCCAGCATTCCCGGCACCTGTTCGCGGTCCAGCCGCACCAGACCCGTCTTCACCCCGCGTGCCGCACGCTCCAGTTCGTGCCGCGCCGCGACCAGTTCCTCGTCGCTGCGTCCGGTGATGCGCACGTGCCCGGCCACGGTCACCTCCTGACGGTCGCCGCCGCTCAGCGTGAGGCTGAAGGTCGTCGCAAGGGCCGGGAGCGAGGTGAGCAGCGCGATCAGCTGCGGCATCGAAGCCCCGGCGCCGCCCGCGCCGCCCAGCTGCGGCCAGCGTCCCACCCAGTACGTCGTGTGGCGCCGGTCGTCGACCCGCCAGGTCCGCGCGGTCTCCTGCGTTCGCCGGGCCTGCGCCTGGCCACGGCCCGCCTGCGCTATCGCCATAGGGCTGGCACAGGTCGAGGTCGCGAGCGCCGCCGTCAGCTCCTGCTCGGTGAGCACGGTCGCCTTGAACCCGGCGCCGGCCAGCCGGCTCGCCAACTGGTCCGCCGCCCGCACCACACACCTCTGCGCACCCTCCAGACCGCCGCCGCGTGCGGCGACCGCCTCCGGGCAGAGCTCAGGGTCCAGCTTCAACGCGACCCAGGTGATCCGCAGCGCCGGCGAACCGGTCTGCGCCTGCAGCGGCGCGTAGTTGCGCGCGGCCATCGACTGCTCCGGCAGATGCGGGGCGGGTGCGGGCTGGGTGTGCTGCACGATCTGCGCGGACTCCAGGCGGATCCCGTCGACTTCGAGCACGTCCCGCACCAGCGCCACGGGCAGCGGCCGCGCGGAGCGGTCCGGCCGCAGGGCGGTGCTCTCCGACTCGACCCGCACCACCGCCGTGAGGAAGGTGCCGTCGCCGATCATCCCGACCGGGCGGCGGTCGCGGTCGCTGTACGCGTAGGTCCGCAGCGCCGGGTCGCACTCCACGACCGGCGCGAGTCCCGGCTCCGTGCCCTCCGGCACGACGAGCGAGGCGGCCCGCCGGGTCCGGGCGCGCAGCGCGAAGAACGTGGTGAGCCACTCGGGCATCGACCGACGGTGACGGCGCACCAGCGCGAGCAGGACGAGCAGGGCCGCGACCACACCGGCCGGAACCAGCAGCAGCGGCTCGACGACCCACGCCACGAGCAGCAGCGCGGCCGCGACCTCGATCAGCACGAGCTGTTGCAATCGGAACGATCCGAAGTGACCCGGACGCGCCTGAAGACGCGGCGACACGGCGGACGGAGCGGCCGTCGCGGAGTGCGCCGAGGGCGCGGAGGAGGGTGCGGCCGCCGCGGGCCGCGTCCGCGTCGCGGATGCCATCATGGAGAATCCCCCCAATTCGTCCCGATCACCCTGGCCCGCCAGGGCTTTGGCGGCTGGTTCACCCTACCCGCCCCACACGCACCGACGGACAGCAGGCATAGTAGGGGGCCGGTCCGACAGCCGGAGCCCGGGTGCCATGCTCCCCGGGCTCATCGGTGAAGACTGAGCCTGACGAAAATGGGGACTCATGGCATCACGGCGGGATGAGCTCAACGCGTACACCTTTGCGAAGAAGCGCACGGTGGCCGCATTCCTCCAACCTTCGCCCTCGGGTACGGAGGAGGGAGCGCCGAGGCCGCTGCGCGCGGTCGTCCCCGGCCTGATCGTGGGCGCGCTGGTGCTCGCCGGCTTCGGCGCCTGGGGCATGTTCAGCCCCAAGGCCCCCAAGGGCTGGGACAAGCCGGGTACGAAGGTGATCGTCGGCAAGCAGTCGACCACCCGCTACGTGGTGCTCTCCACCGGCAAGGGCAAGGACAAGAAGACGCTGCTCCACCCCGTCCTCAACCTCGCCTCGGCCCGGCTCCTGCTCACGCCGCAGGAGTTCTCGGTCATCCAGGTCGACGACAAGATGCTCGACGCGGGCAAACCGCCCCGCGGACCCATCCTCGGCATCCCCTACGCCCCCGACCGCCTCCCGAACGAGGGCGAGGCAGGCAAGGCCAAGCGCTGGGCCGTGTGCGAACAGCCCGGCGGCGGCAAGGGATCGAGCGTGCAGAAGGCGACCTTCGTCTTCGCCGAACGGGACTTCAACCGCACCGAGGGCGCCGGACAGCTGAAGCCCGGTCAGGTCCTCTACGTCAAGGGGCAGAAGGACAGCGCCCAGTACGTCGTCGACCACACCGGAACGAAGTACCTGGTGCGCGACAAGGTGCCCGGGCTCACCACGGCGCTCTTCGGCCTGCACGCGCAGCCGCAGCCCGTCACGGACGACTGGCTCGCCACGATGCACACCGGCAGCCCCGTCGACTTCCCGCGGATCCCCGGCCAGGTCGGCACCCCCGCCGGCGTCGGCGGCGGCCTCAGCCCCACCGAGGACCGGGTCGGCATGGTCCTGCTCGCCCACACCGGCGCCGGACCGCAGCACTACGTGGTGCTGCCCGGCAAGGTGCAGCCGGTCTCCGACTTCACCGCCTGGCTGCTCATCAACTCCAAGCAGACCGACGCCCTCGACATGGACGGGAAGGCGACCACCGTCGACCAGCAGTCGCTCTCCCCGGACGCGGCCACCTTCGGCGCCGAGTACCGCTGGCCCTCCCGCAAGTCCGCCCAGGTCAACGCCGTCAGCGGCGCTGGCGCCCGGGACACGGTGTGCAGCGTCCTCAACAAGGTCGACGACAAGGGTCGCACCACGCTCACCACCTGGGCCGGACCCAAGTACCCGGCCGACATCACCGCCGGCGGCACCAGCACGTACGTCACCCCCGGAAGCGGCCTGCTCTACACCCAGATCCAGGGCAACCAGACCAAGCCCGACGGCTCGCTCTTCCTGGTCACCGACACCGGCCTGCGCTACGCGGTGCAGGCCAACGGCGACAGCGACGCCGCGCGTTCCGAGATCGGCGCCGGCGACCAGGACAAGCAGACCGACGGCCGCCCGGAACCGAGCGAGGCCCAGACCCGTCTCGGCTACGAGAAGGTCACACCGGTCCTCGTCCCGATCACGTGGTCGGAGTTCCTGTCCAAGGGGCCGAGGCTCGACACCAACAGCGCGCGTCAGCCGCAGGGTTCGTAGGGAGGTGGCAGTGGTGACGTACCGGAAGGCGGCCCTGCTCACCGCCACGGCCCTCGTGGGGCTGCTCGCCCCGCCCCTCCCCGTCGCGTACGCGGCCTCCGCGGCGGACCGGCCGGCGCGGGGCGGCCTCTTCCTCGACGGCAGCGGCGAGTGCACCTTCCCCATGAAGAAGCAGATCGAGGGCATCCCCTGGTCGCTCCAGCGGGTGCTCCTCGACGAACTCTGGCAGGACACCAAGGGCAAGGGCGTCCGGGTCGCGGTCATCGACACCGGCGTCGACGACGTCAACCCGCAGCTGAAACCGGCGGTCGACGCCAAGGCCGGCAAGGACTACCTGAAGCCCGACAAGGAGAACCCGGGCCCCGGCGACGAGATGCGCGGCAAGACCGACGGCACGGTCGACGAGGTGGGCCACGGCACCAAGGTCGCCGGCATCATCGCCGCGCGCCCCCGGGCCGGCACCGGCTTCGTCGGGCTCGCCCCCGAGGCGACGATCATCCCGATCCGGCAGAACGACGAGAAGAACAGCGGCAAGTCCGACACGATGGCGCAGGCGATCGACCACGCCATCGCCAAGGGCGCCCACGTCATCAACATCTCGCAGGACACCACCCAGCCGCTCAGCACCGAGTCGGCCATGGGCAAGGCGGTGGCGCGCGCCCTGCGGAAGAAGATCGTCGTCGTCGCCTCCGCCGGCAACGACGGCATGGACGGCAAACTCAAGAACACCTACCCCGCCGCCTTCCCCGGGGTGCTCGCCGTCGCCTCCTCCGACCGCAACAACGAGCGGGCCGTGTTCTCCCAGTCCGGCACGTTCGTGGGCGTCGCCGCCCCCGGCGTCGACATGGTCTCCACGGTCCCCGGCGGGGGCCAGTGCGTCGACAACGGCACCAGCTTCTCCGCCCCGTACGTCTCCGGTGTCGCCGCCCTGCTGCGCGCCAAGTACCCGGAGTGGACCGCCCCCCAGATCGTGGCCCGCATCGAGCAGACAGCCGTGCGCTCGATCAACGGACGTGACAATCACGTCGGTTGGGGCGTCGTCGACCCGGTACGAGCCCTCGCCGACGGGGCCGTACCGCAGGAAGCGCCCACGGCGGACCCCGGTCCGCCCAAGCCGCCCGCACCCGAACCGGCCCACCTGGCGGTGGCCGAGACACCGCAGGAACGCACCGAACGACTCGCCACCTACGCGCTGGGCATCGGGGGTGTGCTGGTCGCCGTGGTGGCCGGGACGGCCATCGTGATCCGTGACAGCCGACGCCGCCGAGGAGCCGCCGCCGGATGAGCCGATCGCGTCAAGTATCAGTTCGGTCCTTTGCAGTTGGAACTGTCGTACCAAATGGCTAGAGTGACCGTCGGGGGCACGGCAGTGAAGTGACCCTGCACGGGGGCGGCATCAGAAGATTCCCGTCCGAATCACGACCGGAGGGCCCGACGGCCGGACCGTCGGAACGCCACCGAAGGAAGAAGGGGCAAGATGTCGAAAGACCTGAACGTAACCAGTGCCGAACAGACCAAGCTCGCCGGCCGGATCCAGGACTTCCACGACGAGCTGAACGCCCGCATCACCTCGCTCAACGGCGTCGTGGACCGCATCCAGGCGGGTTGGCAGGGTGCGGCCAGCAAGGAGTACGACCGGGTCCAGAACGACCTGAACCTGCGCCTGAAGAACATGCGCGTGGAGCTGATCAAGCTCGAGGAGTACATGCGGATGAGCGCCGACGGCTTCACCCGCGAGGAGGAGGACCGCATCCGCGGCTTCCGCAAGATGGACGACACCTCGGCCGGCCAGAGCGCCATCCTCCGCATGGCCTGAGCCCTCGGGCCCGGACCCTCCTCCACGTCTCTCTCACTTCAGGAGCCAAGAAGATGACTACTGCGGTCAATTACGACACCGTGACGCAGGCGGCGGGCGACGTCAGCCTCACCGCCTCCCAGCTCAGCCAGAAGCTCGAGGACCTCATGGCCGAGGTCAACCGCGTCGCCTCCAACTGGGAAGGCGCCGCGAAGGAGGCCTACCGCGAGAGCCAGGACCGGCTGACCCGCGACATGGCGGGCATGAACCAGGACCTGGTCCGTATCGCGCAGCTCCTCCAGGAGTCGGTCGTCGGCTACCAGGACACCGACAAGGGCAACGCGGCCCGGTTCCGCATGATGATGTGAGACCACGCGTGACCACGTGAGGGGGTGGCCCGCCGACCGGCGGACCACCCCCTCACGCACGTCCAGCGCGCCTGGAGCGTGTCTTGTGGACCTTGCCGGGCTGCCTGACCCACAGGACACCCTCTAGCGCAGATCGAACTCCCCGTCGCGGGCGCCCAGGACGAAGGCGTCCCACTCGGCCTTCGTGTACCGCAGCACGGTCTCCTTGTCGAGCGACGACCGCATCGCCACCGCCCCCTCGGGCAGATACGCGATCTCCACCCGCTCCTCGTCCGGCGACGTCCCGGGCGCGCCGTGCCACTCGACGTCCGAGATGTCGAGCGCGTAGAGCTCTTCCTTCTGACGTTCCTTCTCGGCGGCGTCGGCCATCAGCGCGATCCCTTCACGGTGGTACGGCGGTCCCTGTCCACAGTAGTGGGACCGCCGTACCCGATCGGCCGGAATCGGTTACCGGTGCTGGTCCGGCAGCCAGCCGAGCTGCACCAGGGGCGTCCCCCGCTTGCGGGAGACGAACGTGCCGCGGCCCGGAGGCATCGGCCTCGCGCGGACGTTGCCGAGGATGTCGCCCTCGCTCGGGTCACCGGAGAGGATGACGCCCTGGGCGCCCAGCTCCTTGGCGCGCTGCATGAAGGGCTCGTACATCGCCCGGGACGCGCCCGCGGCGCTGCGCGCCACGATGAAGCGGATGCCGACGTCCCGTGCGAACGGCAGGTTCTCCACCAGGACCTGCAGCGGGTTGCCCGAGTTCGTCGCCACCAGCTCGAAGTCGTCGACCAGCACGTACAGCTGCGGACCCGTCCACCAGCTGCGGTCCCGCAGCTGCTGCGGGGTGATGTCGGGCTTCGGGGCCCGCTTCGTCATCACCGTGTTGATCGCGTCCATGTGCATCTGCATGGCGGACGCCATAGGCGCGTACTCCAGCAGGTGCGAGGGCGCGACCGCCTCCAGCATCGTGCGCCGGTAGTCGCCCACCACGATCCGCGCCTGCTCCGGCGTGTACCGCTCGCACAGCTGCTTGGCGATCAGCCGCAGCAGCGCCGTCTTGCCGGACTCGCTCTCACCGAAGATCAGGAAGAACGGGTCCGTCTCGAAGTCGACGAACACCGGCTCCAGGTTCGTCTCGTCGATGCCGATCGCGATGCCGTGCTGGGGGTACTCGAAGCCCTTCGGGAGCTGCTCCGCCGGCAGCCGCCGCGGCAGCAGACGCACCGCCGGAGCGGGCGCCCCGGTCCAGGCGCTCTTCGCCGCCTGCACGAACGCCGCCGTGCCCTCCGACAGGTCCACCGCCGAGCTCGACCCGTCGATCCTCGGCAGCGCGCCCATGAAGTGCAGCTTCTCCGGCACCTGGCCACGACCCGGGACGCCCGGCGGGACGTTCGCCGCGACCTTCCGGTCGAACTCGGAGTCCATGACGTCACCGAGCCGCAGCTCGAGGCGCCCCAGCATCTGGTCCTTCAGCGCGGCACGCACCTCCATGTACCGGGCCGCGGTGATCACCACGTGGATGCCGTAGCCCAGACCGCGCGCCGCGATGTCCGAGACGACCGGCTCCAGCATGTCGTAGTCGTTGCGGAAACCGCCCCAGCCGTCGATGACCAGGAAGACGTCGCCCCAGGCCTCGCCCGGGAGTTCGCCCGCGGCGCGCTTGCGCCGGTAGGTGGCGATGGAGTCGATGGAGTGCGAGCGGAAGAACTCCTCGCGCCGGTTCAGCACGCCGAGCACCTCGGCGACCGTCCGCCTCACCCGCTCCGGGTCCAGCCGGGACGCCACCCCGCCCACGTGCGGCAGGTCGGCCAGCGACACCATGCCGCCACCGCCGAAGTCCAGCGCGTAGAACTGCACCTCGGCCGGCGTGTGGGTGAGCGCGAACGACGAGATCAGTGTCCGCATCAGCGTCGACTTGCCGGACTGCGGACCGCCGACCACCATCATGTGGCCCGCCGCACCGGAGAAGTCCCGGTACAGCACCTCACGGCGCTGCTCGAAGGGCTTGTCGATCAGGCCGAGCGGGACCGTCAGACCGCCCGGACGTGTGTACTCCGTCGCCGTCAGACCGCGGTCCGCGGTCTGGGCCAGACCCGGAAGGAGCTGGTCGAGCGAGGGAGCCTGGTCCAGCGGCGGCAGCCACACCTGGTGGGCCGGCACGCCCTGCCCCTCCAGGCGCCGCACGATCACGTCGAGGACGGTGTCCGCGAGCGCGTCGTCCTGCTCCGCGCGCTGCGCCGTCAGGTACGCCGGGTCCGGCGCCGCGTACACCACCGGCACCGGCGAGGCCGTGAACAGCGCCGGCCGCCGCTCGATCGGCATCTGACCGGCCGTCAGGCGCGGCCCGCCCGTCCGGTACGTACCCGAGACGTACGCCGCCTTGAAGCGGGTCATCTCGTCCGTGCCGAACTTCAGATAGCCCGAACCCGGCACCGACGGCAGGTGGTACGCGTCCGGTACACCGATCGCCGTACGCGACTCGGCCGCCGAGAACGTCCGCAGACCGATCCGGTACGAGAGGTACGTGTCGAGGCCGCGGAGCTTGCCCTCCTCCAGACGCTGCGAGGCCAGCAGCAGATGCACGCCCAGGGAGCGGCCGATGCGGCCGATCTGGATGAACATGTCGATGAAGTCCGGCTTGGCGGTGAGGAGTTCGGAGAACTCGTCGATGACGAGGACCAGCGAGGCCAGCGGTTCGAGCGGCGCGCCGGCCGCCCGCGCCTTCTCGTAGTCGTGGATGTTGGCGTAGTTGCCCGCCGAACGCAGCAGCTCCTGACGGCGCTGCAGCTCACCTCGGATCGCGTCGCCCATGCGGTCGACCAGCGTGAGGTCGTCGGCGAGGTTGGTGATGACGGCCGCCACGTGCGGCATCTGGGACATGCCCGCGAACGTCGCACCGCCCTTGAAGTCCGCGAGGACGAAGTTCAGCGTCTCCGAGGAGTGCGTCACCGCCAGACCGAGCACCAGCGTGCGCAGCAGCTCCGACTTGCCGGAACCGGTCGCGCCCACGCACAGACCGTGCGGGCCCATGCCCTCCTGCGCGGCCTCCTTGAGGTCCAGCATGACCGGCTGGCCGTCCTCGCCGACACCGATCGGCACCCGCAGCCGCTCGGCCACCGAACGGGGCCGCCAGGTCCGCGCCACGTCCACCGACGCGGCGTCACCCAGGTTCAGCAGATCCGTGAAGTCCAGGTTGGCGAGCAGCGGTTCGTCGTCGTCCCCGCCACCCATCCGCAGCGGCGCCAGCTGCCGCGCCAGCGCCTCGGCGGCCGGCAGCGAGATCCCGTCCGGCACACCCTCGTAGGCGAAACCGCCGCCCGACTCCAGGCGCAGCCGCCCCGGCCGTACCACCACCGACAGGCCGCCGCGCGGCTCGTCCAGCTCACCGGAGACCACCTCGACGATGGTCACGCCCTGGAGCCCCTCGGGCGCCGCGAGCAGCGAGTCCGGCGGCACCATCCCGCCGTCGAGGACGACCACGACGTGCGGCTGGTCGAGGACCGGCTGGTTGTCCCGGCTGAAGCGGGGACGGCCGTCGAGCCGGGAGCGGATCATCGACTCCAGCTCACCGAGGTCGTCACCGAACAGCCGCTTCGTACCGGCTCCGTCGACCTGTCCCGGCACCTGCGTGTGCGGCAGCCACTTCGTCCAGTCCCAGCGCTCCTGAGCGCCGCGCGCCGCCACCACCGCGACCATCATGTCGTCGGGGGAGTGCAGCGTCACCAGCTGGGAGACCAGGCCGCGCGCCGCCGCCTGCGCCGCCTCCGGCTCACCGGAGACCGTCACGTGGTAGAAGGCGCGCATCGAGACCGCCATCGGCAGCCCGTCCAACGAGCCGTGCACCGCGAGGAACTGCTGCATCGCGCCCGCGCACAGCGGCTCCAGCTCGTCCACCGGAGCGGTGTCCGGCGCGACCAGCGGCGTCGCCAACTGCTGGGCGCCGAGCCCGATCCGTACCTGCCCGAAGTCCTTGTCACCCACCCGGCGTTCCCACACCCGCGAGCCCTCGGCGACCACCGACCACAACTGCTCGGGGGAGGGGTGCAGATACAGCTGCGCGTCGCGCTGCCTGCGCGCCGTCCGCCGCACCGTACGCCGGGTCTGCGCGAGGTATTTGAGGTAGTCGCGCCGGACATCGGCAATTTGCCCCTGCGTACCTTTGCGGAACCGCACGAGCTGCGCGATCACCATGCCGACCGTCGAGACCAGCATCAGGATGCCCATGATGCGCATGAACGGATGCGCGCCCGGCATGAAGAAGAACACCACCGACGAACCCATGCCGAGCATCGGCAGGAGCTGCATCAGCATGCCCTCCTGCTGACCCCGCGGCAGCTCCGGCGGGGACTCCAGGACCAGTTCCTCACTGGGCACTTCCGGAGGAAGGGACCTCGGCGGGCGTTTGACGACGATCTGGCTCACCGGCGCATCAATCCCTCGTTACGGGCCTACTTCGTGCGGGAGTTCCGCACCGGCGCCCCCGTCGGCGACGGCCTCCCCCAGGACCGTGATCCTACGTGCAGCGACCGACACCCGTCCCCGGTAGGGTGGCGCGCGCACTGTGCGCAACCGCGAATCAGGGGGTCCAGACACGTGAGTACGACCGCAGCGACCGGCTTCTGCCGCGTCACCGTCGTGGCGCCGGACAGTCGTATCGACGTCGCACTCCCCGAGGACATCGCCGTCGCCGACGTCTATCCGGAGATCCTGCGGCTCACCGGCCAGACCCAGTCGGCCGGCACTCCGACCGGCTACCACCTGGTCCGGCGCGACGGTTCGGTCCTCGACGGCGCCCGCACGCTCGCCGCGCAGCAGGTGCTCGACGGCGAGGTCCTCTCGCTGCGCCCGTTCGCCCAGTCACTGCCGCCCGCCGTCTTCGACGACGTCTCCGACGCCGTCGCCTCCGCCGTCACCCGCGACCGGCACCTGTGGAGCGACGACCTCCTGCGCGGCGCCGGTCTCCTCGGCGGCGTCCTGCTGCTCGTCCTGATGGGCTTCGTGCTCTGGTTCGCCGACCCGGTCCGCCACGACATGCACAGCCTCCCCGGCATCGTCGCGGGCGCCGCCGGCGTCCTGCTCACCGCCTTCGCCGGCGTGCGCGCCCGCGTCTACAAGGACCGCGCCACCGCCGTCGCCCTCGGCCTCGGCGCCCTCCCGCTCCTGCTGATCGCGGGCTCCGGCATCGTCGGCCCCGACGCCGGCCAGGACCCCGGCCGGCTCCAGTTCCTGCTCGGCTGCGTGACCGTCCTGGTCGCCTCCGTCACCCTCGTCGCGCTCACCCCCAGCGGTGACGCCCCCTTCGTCGCCGCGACCTTCCTCGCGACGGTCGGCACCCTCGCCACCTTCCTGGCGATCGTCACCGAGTCCTCCGCCACCGAGACCGCCGCCGTCTGCGCGCCGGTCGCCATCGGCCTCGTCGCCTTCCTCCCCGGCCTCTCCGCCCGCTTCGCCCGGCTGCCCATCGGCTACGCCTCCCCGCGCAGCGCCACCGACGACGAGTTCCACGCCGACCCGAACCAGCCCGCCGCCGAGGAGGGCCGCCCGGTCGACGGCGAGCGCATCGCGCTCCAGGCCCGCCGCGGTCACGAGATGCTCCTCGGCCTGGTCGGCGGCTGCGCCGCGGTCGTCGTCGGGTCGGCGGCCGTGCTCGGCTTCGCCGGCAACGTCTGGGGCCAGCTCCTCGCCCTCGCCGCGGGCCTCGCGATGCTGCTGCGCGCCCGGCTCTTCCGCTACACCTCACAGGTCGCCTGCGTCCTGGTGGCCGGCATCGCCGCGATCGCACTGCTGATCCTCGGCCTCTCCCTCAACCCGCCGGCCGACCTGGTCAAGGACCTCCTGATGTACGGCGACCGCGGCGGCCTGGACATCCGTACGATCTGGCTCACCGCGGCCGTCGCCGCCGGCGCCGCCCTGCTCACCGCAATCGGCCTGATCATCCCGAGGAAGGGCCTCTCGCCCTTCTGGGGCCGCCTGCTCGACCTGGCCGAGGGCTTCGTCCTGCTCTCCCTGGTCCCGCTCTGCCTCGCCGTCCTGGACGTCTTCATGGCGGCCCGCTCCCTCACCAGCAAGTAACGAGGGCCGGGCGGGGCCACTCCCTCGGGCTGGTACGCTGTGTGACGGCCGTTTGTGTACGCGCTCCCGGAAGCTCGAAGCTCTGGAAGCTGCGCCCATCGGACCTTCGCCCGACGAGTCACGGAAGCTCCCCTGAGAACCAGACCAGGGGCACTCGCGGACGCACGAACACCAAGAGGAGTACCGAGTGTCTCTCGACGCCGCTACGAAGAAGCAGATCATGGCCGAGTTCGGCACCAAGGAGGGCGACACCGGCTCCCCCGAGGTCCAGGTCGCGATGCTCTCC
Organism: Streptomyces lateritius; assembly: GCF_014649715.1. Classification (GTDB taxonomy): domain Bacteria; phylum Actinomycetota; class Actinomycetes; order Streptomycetales; family Streptomycetaceae; genus Streptomyces; species Streptomyces lateritius. The sequence continues at coordinate 10,412 of NZ_BMTO01000016.1, read as the reverse complement.
CGCCGCATCTCGGACCTGACCGAGCACCTCAAGCAGCACAAGCACGACCACCACTCCCGTCGTGGTCTGCTGATCCTGGTGGGCCAGCGTCGCCGCCTGCTGCAGTACCTGGCCAAGAAGGACATCCAGCGCTTCCGTGCCCTGGTCGACCGCCTCGGCATCCGCCGCGGTGCGGCCGGCGGTGCCAAGTAAGACGCCGTGAAGGGAGCGGTTCCCACTTTTAGGGGGCCGCTCCCTTTGCTGTACGTGCGCGATGTGCCGACCGGCACTTAGTCTGGACGCACAACGCCACATTTCCACGAGCGAGAAGCCGCCGGCAGGCCGCCGGTCCTCGGTAGTGGCCCCCGGACCCACTGATCCCGGGTGCTTCGATCGAAGACCGGCCCGCACCCGAAGGTGCGCTTCTCCTCCACCACCGTCCCCGGCCACACGGGCCGACGGACGAAAAGACGAACACGTAGGAGAAACCCATAGTGGAGAACGAGACCCACTACGCCGAGGCCGTCATCGACAACGGCGCCTTCGGCACCCGCACCATCCGCTTCGAGACGGGCCGCCTCGCCAAGCAGGCCGCCGGCTCCGCCGTCGCGTACCTGGACGACGACACGATGGTCCTCTCGGCCACCACCGCGTCCAAGAAGCCCAAGGACCAGCTCGACTTCTTCCCCCTCACGGTGGACGTCGAGGAGCGGATGTACGCGGCCGGCAAGATCCCCGGCTCCTTCTTCCGCCGGGAGGGCCGCCCCTCCGAGGACGCGATCCTCACCTGCCGCCTGATCGACCGCCCGCTGCGCCCCTCCTTCAAGAAGGGCCTGCGCAACGAGATCCAGATCGTCGAGACGATCATGGCGCTCAACCCCGACCACCTCTACGACGTGGTCGCGATCAACGCCGCCTCCTGCTCCACGCAGCTGGCCGGCCTGCCCTTCTCCGGCCCGATCGGCGGCACCCGTGTCGCCCTGATCAAGGGCCAGTGGGTCGCGTTCCCGACCCACACCGAGCTCGAGGACGCCGTCTTCGACATGGTCGTCGCCGGCCGCGTTCTGGATGACGGCGACGTCGCGATCATGATGGTCGAGGCCGAGGCCACCGAGAAGACGATCGAGCTCGTCAAGGGCGGCGCCGAGGCGCCGACCGAGGAGGTCGTCGCCGCCGGTCTCGAGGCCGCGAAGCCCTTCATCAAGGTCCTCTGCAAGGCCCAGTCGGACCTCGCCGCCAAGGCCGCCAAGCCGGTCGGCGAGTTCCCGGTCTTCCTCGACTACCAGGACGACGTCCTGGAGGCGCTCACCGCCGCGGTCAAGAGCGAGCTCGCCCAGGCGCTCACCATCGCCGGCAAGCAGGAGCGCGAGACCGAGCTCGACCGCATCAAGGAGCTCGCCGCCGAGAAGCTCCTCCCGGCCTTCGAGGGCCGCGAGAAGGAGATCTCCGGCGCCTACCGCGCGCTGACCAAGAAGCTGGTCCGCGAGCGGATCATCAAGGACAAGGTCCGCATCGACGGCCGCGGCATCACGGACATCCGTACGCTCGCCGCCGAGGTCGAGGCCATCCCGCGCGTGCACGGCTCGGCGCTGTTCGAGCGTGGCGAGACCCAGATCCTGGGCGTCACCACCCTCAACATGCTCCGCATGGAGCAGCAGCTGGACACCCTCTCCCCGGTGACCCGCAAGCGCTACATGCACAACTACAACTTCCCGCCGTACTCCGTCGGTGAGACCGGCCGCGTGGGCTCGCCCAAGCGCCGCGAGATCGGCCACGGCGCGCTCGCCGAGCGCGCCATCGTGCCGGTGCTGCCGACGCGCGAGGAGTTCCCCTACGCGATCCGACAGGTGTCCGAGGCCCTCGGCTCCAACGGCTCGACGTCCATGGGCTCGGTCTGCGCCTCCACCATGTCGCTGCTGAACGCCGGTGTGCCGCTGAAGGCCCCCGTCGCCGGTATCGCCATGGGCCTGATCTCCGAGGAGATCGACGGCAAGACCCACTACGTCGCCCTCACCGACATCCTCGGTGCCGAGGACGCGTTCGGTGACATGGACTTCAAGGTCGCCGGTACGAAGACCTTCGTCACCGCGCTCCAGCTCGACACCAAGCTCGACGGCATCCCCGCCTCGGTCCTGGCCGCCGCGCTGAAGCAGGCCCGTGACGCGCGTCTGCACATCCTCGACGTGATGAACGAGGCGATCGACGTTCCGGACGAGATGTCCCCGAACGCGCCGCGCATCATCACCGTCAAGATCCCGGTGGACAAGATCGGTGAGGTCATCGGCCCCAAGGGCAAGATGATCAACCAGATCCAGGAGGACACCGGCGCCGACATCACGATCGAGGACGACGGCACCATCTACATCGGTGCCGCCCAGGGCTCGCAGGCCGAGGCCGCCCGCGCCACGATCAACGGCATCGCCAACCCGACCATGCCGGAGGTCGGCGAGCGCTACCTGGGTACGGTCGTCAAGACCACCACCTTCGGTGCGTTCGTCTCCCTGATGCCCGGCAAGGACGGTCTGCTGCACATCTCGCAGATCCGCAAGCTCGCCGGTGGCAAGCGCGTGGAGAACGTCGAGGACGTGCTCGCGGTCGGCTCCAAGGTCCAGGTCGAGATCGCCGAGATCGACCAGCGCGGCAAGCTCTCCCTCGTCCCCGTCATGGCGGACGAGGACGGCGCGGCCGAGGACGCGAAGGACGACACCGACCAGTGACGTCCCGTAGTTCCGCGACGACGGCCCGCCCCTCTTCGGAGGGGCGGGCCGTCGCCCGTACCCAAACGCTTCTCCCGGGCAAGGACGGCATCGGCACGGTCCGCCGTACGACCCTGCCCGGCGGCCTGCGCATCGTCACCGAGACCCTGCCCTCCGTACGCTCCGCCACCTTCGGCATCTGGGCGCACGTCGGTTCCCGCGACGAGACGCCCACCCTCAACGGGGCCACGCACTACCTGGAGCACCTCCTCTTCAAGGGCACGAAGAAGCGCAGCGCCCTGGACATCTCCGCCGCGCTCGACGCGGTCGGCGGTGAGATGAACGCCTTCACGGCGAAGGAGTACACCTGCTACTACGCGCGGGTCCTCGACACCGACCTGCCGCTGGCGATCGACGTCGTCTGCGACATGCTGACCGGATCGCTGATCCTCCAGGAGGACGTGGACGCCGAGCGAGGCGTCATCCTCGAAGAGATCGCGATGACCGAGGACGACCCGGGCGACGTCGTGCACGACCTGTTCGCGCAGACCATGTTCGGCGACACCCCGCTCGGCCGCCCGGTCCTGGGCACCGTCGACACCATCAACGCCCTCGACCGCGGCCGGATCGCCCGCTTCTACAAGAAGCACTACGACCCGACCCACCTGGTCGTCGCCGCAGCGGGCAACGTCGACCACGCCACGGTGGTACGCCAGGTCCGCCGCGCCTTCGAGAAGGCCGGTGCCCTCACCCGTACCGACGCGCTGCCGGTCGGTCCCCGCGAGGGCCGGCGCACCATCCGCACCGCGGGCCGCGTCGAGGTCCTGGGCCGCAAGACCGAGCAGGCCCACGTGGTCCTCGGCATGCCGGGTCTGGCCCGTACCGACGAGCGCCGCTGGGCGCTCGGGGTGCTGAACACCGCGCTGGGCGGCGGCATGTCCTCGCGCCTCTTCCAGGAGGTCCGCGAGAAGCGCGGCCTGGCCTACAGCGTGTACTCGTACACCTCGGGCTTCGCCGACTGCGGCCTCTTCGGCGTGTACGCGGGCTGCCGCCCCAGCCAGGTCCACGACGTGCTGAAGATCTGCCGGGACGAGCTCGACAAGGTGGCCTCCGACGGCCTGTCCGACGACGAGATCGCCCGCGCCATCGGGCAGCTCTCCGGCTCGACGGTCCTCGGCCTGGAGGACACCGGCGCGCTGATGAACCGCATCGGCAAGAGCGAACTCTGCTGGGGCTCCCAGATGTCGGTCGACGACATGCTCGCCGCGATAGCGGCGGTCACCCCGGACGAGGTCCGCGAGGTCGCCCGTGATGTGCTCGGGCAGCGGCCCTCGCTGTCCGTCATAGGGCCGCTGAAGGACAAGCAGGCGGCACGCCTGCACGAATCCGTCTCCTAGAGAGAGTTCAGAGCAATGAGCAAGCTGCGCGTGGCGGTCCTCGGAGCCCAGGGCCGCATCGGCTCCGAGGCCGTACGGGCCGTCGAGGCCGCCGAGGACATGGAACTGGTCGCGGCGCTCGGCCGCGGCGACAAGCTGGAGACGCTCGCCGAGACGGGCGCCCAGGTCGCGGTCGAGCTGACCACCCCCGCCTCGGTGATGGACAACCTCGACTTCTGCGTGCGCCACGGCATCCACGCGGTCGTCGGCACCACCGGCTGGACCGAGGACCGTCTCGCGCAGCTGAACACCTGGCTCGCCGCCTCCCCGGAGACCGGTGTCCTGATCGCCCCGAACTTCTCCATCGGCGCGGTCCTGACCATGAAATTCGCCCAGATCGCGGCCCCGTACTTCGAGTCCGTCGAGGTCGTCGAGCTGCACCACCCGAACAAGGTCGACGCCCCCAGCGGCACCGCCACCCGCACCGCCCAGCTGATCGCCGCCGCCCGTGCCGAGGCCGGCCTCGGACCCCAGCCGGACGCCACCACGACCGCCCTGGACGGGGCCCGCGGCGCGAACGTGGACGGTGTCCCGGTGCACGCCGTACGCCTGCGGGGCCTGCTGGCCCACCAGGAGGTGCTGCTCGGCGGCGAGGGCGAGACCCTGACCGTCCGTCACGACTCCCTGCACCACTCCAGCTTCATGCCGGGCATCCTCCTGGGCGCCCGCCGCGTGGTCACGACTCCGGGCCTCACCTTCGGCCTGGAGCACTTCCTGGACCTGGGCTGACGGCCATGGGCGGAAAGATCACCTACTACTTCCTCGCCACCGTCCTCGTGCTCGTCTTCGCGGTCGTGGCGATGGAGGGCGTACTCCTCCTGCTGACCGGCGAACCGGCCGCCATGGGCATGGGCGCTGTCGCGTTCCTGCTGCCCGGTGTCGGCGGCTGGTTCCTCTGGAAGAACACCCGCTTCGCCCGCAGCGCGCAACGGCTCGCCCAGGAGCTGGAGGCCGAGGGCGGCCTGCCCGTGGACGAGCTGAAGCGCACGGCGGGCGGCCGGATCGACCGCGACTCGGCCGACGAGGTGTTCGCCCGGCGGCGCGCGGAGACCGAGGACTCACCCGAGGACTGGCGCTGCTGGTTCCGGCTCGCGGTCGCCTACCACGACGCCCGCGACACCCCCCGCGCCCGCAAGGCGATGCAGCGCGCGATCGCCCTGCACGCCGGCCGTACGGTCAGCGCGTAGCGGCGACCGCGACCGGCGCCACGACGCCGTACTCGGCGTTCCACGCCTCGACCGTGTCGGCCGCGCGGTCGAACGCCTCGACACGGGAGAGGAAGTCGGCACTGTGGTCGGTGAGCAGAGTGATCTGCTCACCACCCTGCCGTACGAGGATCAGGGCCTGGCCCTGCACGGTGCGGGGCAGGCCCAGCCAGCGCACCGGCTGCTGCGCCGTGCGCACCTCGGCCACCTGCCCCCAGGCCACCGTCGTGTTGGCGAGGAACCCGACGCGCCGCACGCCGTGACGGCTCACCCAGACGCCCACCCGCAGCATGCGCAGCGCTGCGGCGATGATCAGCGCCGCGAGGCCGAACGTGACGGCCGCGCCCGGTGTCGCTCCCGCGGCCGCGACGATGACCGCCGCGAGGAGCACGAACGAGGCGAGCAGCAGCGCGAGCGCCGCCGCCCCTACCCGCCAGGGGCCGGGCCGGTAGGGACGACGCCACTGATCGTGGTCGTCGAACGGCAGCGCGACGTCGTCGGTCGCGTCAAAAGCGCGGTCGGCCGTCAGAAAAGGCAGGGGCACGACAAGGTCCTCACTCACAAGCACGCTCGAAGGGGCTGTGCCCGGTGAGGCTACCCAGGCGGTCTCGACCGGGCCACCCCAGGGGGCGGTACTGATCAACGGGCGTCGGAGGCCTCGGACTGCTGTCGGTGGCTCTCGGCGGCGCCCGACTGGAGCGAGGGCATTCCGAAGAGCAGTGACCCGACGAGACCGGCCACGACGGTCAGCCCGACCAGCGTACGGCCCGCGAGCTGGGAGACGCTGAGGCGCTCCCGAGGCGGGGGAGTGACGTTACTGCGGAAGCGGTCGGCCTCGGCGACGAACGCGAACGGGACGGCTTCTCGCCGGCTGAACATGGAAAACGCTCCTCGAGCTCGTGGTGTTCGGTGTCACAGGGAGAGACGAGCGAAGTCGTCGTTCGGTGCCCGATTTCCCCGGATTGACGAAAGAAAGCCCCTCGGGTGGGTGCAGGGATCCGCTGTCGGTGGCTCCCCGTAAAGTGGGCGCCGCCCGAGCGACGCAATGGGAAGGACCCGCCGGTGAGCACCACCCCCGCAGAAGATCTCAAGCCCAGTTTCCGCAGTGATGTGACCGTCGAGCTGGTGAAGCACAGCGCCGCCGACTCGGACGTGCTGTGGGCGGCCCGCGTCTCCACTGCGGGCGAGCAGTCGCTCGAGGAGCTGCAGAAGGACCCCGAGCGGTCCAAGGGGCTCATCAACTACCTGATGCGGGACCGGCACGGCAGCCCCTTCGAGCACAACTCGATGACCTTCTTCATCAGCGCGCCGATCTTCGTCTTCCGCGAGTTCATGCGTCACCGCGTCGGCTGGTCGTACAACGAGGAGTCGGGCCGCTACAGGGAGCTGGAGCCGGTCTTCTACGTCCCGGACGCGTCCCGCAAGCTGGTCCAGGAGGGCCGCCCCGGCAAGTACGTCTTCGTCGAGGGCACGGAGGCCCAGCAGGAGCTGGTCGGCCGCACCATGGAGACCTCCTACGTCCAGGCGTACGAGGCGTACCAGGAGATGCTCGCCGCCGGTGTAGCCCGTGAGGTCGCCCGCGCGGTCCTGCCCGTCGGCCTCTTCTCCTCGATGTACGCCACGTGCAACGCGCGCTCGCTGATGCACTTCCTCGGTCTGCGCACCCAGCACGAGCTGGCCAAGGTCCCGTCCTTCCCGCAGCGGGAGATCGAGATGGTCGGCGAGAAGATGGAGGAGCACTGGGCGCGCCTCATGCCGCTGACCCACGCCGCCTTCAACAAGAACGGCCGTATGGCCCCATAGCGGACAGATGTACGATCCCGTCGCGCGAAGTGTCCGTATTGCGACGTTTCACGAAGTTCATCTAGGCTGATCAAACGGACCCGGCACTGCTTGAACCCCCGAGCAGGCAGTGCCGGGCTCCTCTTCTCACGTCCCCCTAGGGGACACCCGGCGCTGAGCAGCGAGTAGCGTGTTACCCATGGCTCCGATCTCCACTCCGCAGACCCCCTTCGGGCGGGTCCTCACCGCCATGGTCACGCCCTTCACGGCGGACGGCGCACTCGACCTCGACGGTGCCCAGCGACTGGCCGCCCATCTGGTGGACGCAGGCAACGACGGCCTCGTCATCAACGGCACCACGGGCGAGTCCCCGACCACCAGCGACGCGGAGAAATCGGAGCTGGTCCGAGCGGTGCTCGAGGCGGTCGGAGACCGCGCCCACGTCGTCGCCGGCATCGGCACCAACGACACGCACCACTCCATCGAGCTCGCCCGCACGGCCGAACGAGACGGTGCCCACGGCCTGCTCGCCGTCACCCCGTACTACAACAAGCCCCCGCAAGAGGGCCTGTACCGGCACTTCTCGGCAATCGCCGACGCCACCGGTCTGCCCGTGATGCTCTATGACATCCCCGGCCGCAGTGGCGTCCCCATCGACACCGAGACGATCGTCCGCCTCGCCGAGCACCCCCGGATCGTCGCCAACAAGGACGCCAAGGGCGACCTCGGCCGCGCCAGCTGGGCCATCGCCCGGTCCGGCCTGGCCTGGTACTCCGGCGACGACATGCTCAACCTGCCGCTGCTCTCCGTGGGCGCCTGCGGCTTCGTCTCCGTGGTCGGCCACGTCGTCACGCCGGAACTCCGCGCCCTCCTGGACGCCCACCTCAACGGTGACGTGCAGAAGGCCACCGAGATCCACCAGCAGCTGCTCCCGGTCTTCACCGGCATGTTCCGAACCCAGGGCGTGATCACCACCAAGGCGGCCCTGGACCTCCAGGGCCTCCCGGCCGGCCCGCTGCGCCTGCCGCTCGTGGAGCTTTCCCCCCAGGAAACCGTCCAGCTCAGGCTCGATCTCGCCGCAGGCGGGGTACAGCTCTAGCAAAAGACTTCACAACTGAATATCCGATCTGCGGACGTCCGCGACCCGAGCGGTCCGACGTCCGATGAGATCCTCCGACAACAGACAAAGCAAGTGCACGAATGTCATGCGCGCCACGTGCCCACGCGGTACGTGGCGTGTGTGGTGAGGAGAGCCTTTTGAGTCATCCGCATCCTGAACTCGGCGCCCCGCCGAAGCTGCCCAAGGGCGGCCTGCGCGTCACCCCGCTCGGCGGGCTCGGTGAGATCGGCCGCAACATGACGGTCTTCGAGTTCGACGGCCGGCTGCTGATCGTCGACTGCGGCGTCCTCTTCCCCGAGGAGGAGCAGCCGGGCATCGACCTGATCCTGCCCGATTTCACCACCATCCGGGACCGCCTCGACCAGGTCGAGGGCATCGTGCTCACGCACGGACACGAGGACCACATCGGCGCCGTCCCGTACCTGCTCCGGCTCAAGCCGGACATCCCGCTCATCGGCTCCAAGCTGACCCTCGCCCTGATCGAGGCCAAGCTCCAGGAGCACCGCATCCGCCCCTACACCCTCGAGGTCGTCGAGGGGCAGCGCGAGCAGCTCGGCGCCTTCGACTGCGAGTTCATCGCGGTCAACCACTCCATCCCGGACGCCCTGGCCGTCGCCATCCGCACCCCCGCGGGCATGGTGGTGCACACCGGCGACTTCAAGATGGACCAGCTTCCGCTGGACGGCCGGCTCACCGACCTGCACACGTTCGCGCGGCTCAGCGAGGAGGGCATCGACCTCCTGCTGTCCGACTCGACGAACGCCGAGGTCCCCGGCTTCGTCCCGCCGGAGAAGGACATCTCCAACGTCCTGCGGAACGTCTTCGCGAACGCCCAGAAGCGCATCATCGTGGCGAGCTTCGCCAGCCACGTGCACCGCATCCAGCAGATCCTCGACGCAGCCCACGAGTACGGACGCCGCGTGGCCTTCGTCGGCCGCTCGATGGTCCGCAACATGGGCATCGCCCGTGACCTCGGCTATCTGCGGGTCCCGGCCGGCCTGGTCGTCGACGTCAAGACGCTGGACGACCTGCCGGACGACGAGGTCGTGCTGGTCTGCACCGGCTCCCAGGGCGAGCCCATGGCCGCCCTGTCCCGGATGGCCAACCGCGACCACCAGATCCGGATCGTCCCCGGCGACACCGTGATCCTGGCGTCCTCGCTCATCCCCGGCAACGAGAACGCGGTGTACCGCGTGATCAACGGCCTGACCCGGTGGGGCGCCAACGTCGTCCACAAGGGCAACGCCAAGGTCCACGTCTCGGGCCACGCCTCGGCGGGCGAGCTGCTGTACTTCTACAACATCTGCAAGCCGAAGAACCTGATGCCGGTCCACGGCGAATGGCGCCACCTGCGCGCCAACGCCGAGCTCGGCGCGATGACCGGTGTCCCCAAGGACCACATCGTCATCGCCGAGGACGGCGTCGTCGTCGACCTGGTCGACGGCAAGGCGAGGATCGTCGGCAAGGTCCAGGCGGGTTACGTGTACGTCGACGGCCTCTCGGTCGGCGACGTCACGGACGTCCACCTCAAGGACCGCCGCATCCTCGGCGACGAGGGCATCATCTCGGTCTTCGTCGTCGTCGACTCGTCGAGCGGCAAGATCGTGGGTGGGCCCTACATCCATGCCCGGGGCTCCGGCATCGAGGACACGGCCTTCGATGCCGTCGTCCCGAAGGTCGAGCAGGCCCTCAACAAGTCGGCCCAGGACGGCGTGGTGGAGCCCCACCAGCTCCAGCAGCTGATCCGGCGCAGCATCGGCAAGTGGGTCTCCGACACCTACCGCCGGCGCCCGATGATCCTCCCGGTGGTCGTCGAGGTCTGACCCTCGACCCACCAACCAGGAGCGGGGCGCCTCGATTTGCATCGGGGCGCCCCGCTCCAGTACGTTTACGGCTCCGCCAGATCGGGAACCCGGCACCTTCGTGTGCCACGAACGGGTGAACGAGAGGGGCGGGAAATCCGACTCAGAACTTCTGATAAAGTCGGAGCCGCCGGAAAGGGAAAGCGCGAAAGCGAAGAACAGACCGGCAGCCCGCTCCAGCGGGTGGCGGAAACGGAAAACGGATCTGCTAAGCTGGAAACACGAAAAACCGAAGGGAAAAGCCCGGAGGAAAGCCCGAGAGGGTGAGTACGAAGGAAGCGTCCGTTCCTTGAGAACTCAACAGCGTGCCAAAAATCAACGCCAGATTAGTT
>NZ_BMTO01000015.1:221352-229391 GCF_014649715.1 Streptomyces lateritius | reverse complement strand
GCCGATGGTACTGCAGGGGGGACCCTGTGGGAGAGTAGGACGCCGCCGAACAATCATTGTGGGAAAGCCCCGCACCTTATGGTGCGGGGCTTTTCTGCGTTCAGGGGCCGCCCACCGGGCTGGTGATCAGCCGTTCTGGGACGGCGAGACGAGGCCCGTGTCGTAGGCCAGGATGACCGCCTGGACGCGGTCTCGGGCAGCCGTTTTGGCGAGGACGCGGCTCACGTGCGTCTTCACCGTGGACTCCGCGAGGTGCAGGCGCTGCGCGATCTCCGTGTTCGTCCAGCCGTGCGCGACGACGGTGAGGATCTCGCGTTCCCTGTCCGTGAGGGCCGAGAGGCGGGGGTCCTCCGGAGGAACAGAGGACGGGGAGGAAGGGCTCGCCGGGAGGTGGTGGACGTAGGCGTCGAGGAGCCGGCGGGTCAAGCTCGGAGCCACCACTGCGTCGCCACTCGCGACCGCCCGGATGCCCGCGAGGAGTTCCTCGGGCTGGGCGTCCTTGACCAGGAAGCCGCTAGCACCGGCGCGCAGGCCGTCGTAGGCGTACTCGTCGAGGTCGAAGGTGGTGACGATCAGGACGCGGGTGCGGGCGCCCGTGGCGACGATGCGACGGGTGGCCTCGATACCGTCGAGGCCGGGCATCCGGATGTCCATCAGGACCACGTCAGGGTGGTGTTGGTCCACCAGGCGGATCGCCTCGGTGCCGTTCGCCGCTTCGCCGACGACCGTCATGTCGTCCTGGCTCTCCAGAAGCATGCGGAAGCCGAAGCGTTGCATCGCCTGGTCGTCCGCGATGAGCACGGTCGTCACGAGCGGGAGTCCTCCAAGGATCGCAGGGATTCCAGGGGCAGTCGGAGTCGTACGCGCCAGCCGCCGGCCGGCAGCGGGCCCGCTTCGAGTGTGCCGTCGTAGAGGGCCGCGCGCTCGTGCATTCCGCGGACTCCCTGGCCCACCGTCACGGAGCCGCCGGTACCGGCACTGCCGGAGTCCGTCACCTCGACTGTCACGTCGTTCCCGCCGTAGGCCAGGACGACCGTGGCCTTCGCCGCCGGGCCCGCGTGCTTGAGGGTGTTCGTCAGGGCCTCCTGCACGACCCGGTAGACCGTCAGCTGGGCGCCCGCCGGGAGGGGCGGCCGGGCCTCGGGATCGTCCCGGATCTCCACCCGTACCGGCAGACCCGCCGACCGTACGCCCTCGATCAGCGTCTCCAGATCGACCAGGGAAGGCTGCGGGTCACGCACCGCCTCGGCGGAGTCGTCGCGCAGGACCCCGAGCAGGCGGCGGAGCTCGGCGAGTGCCTGGCGGCTCGTCGTCCCGATGGCGTCGAGGGCTTGGGCGGCCTGTTCGGGGTTCTTGGCCGCCGCGTATCTGCCGCCGTCCGCGAGGCCGGTGATGACGGAGAGGTTGTGCCCGATGATGTCGTGCATCTCCCGGGCGATACGGGTCCGTTCGGCCGCCGCCGCCAGCTGGGCCTGCTGGTCGCGTTCCACTTCGAGGCGGCGGGCCCGGTCGACGAGGGCGGCGGTGTAGTCCTTGCGGGAGCGGACCGCGATGCCGAGCAGGGCGACCATCGCGTACACCCACAAGGTGGGGACGATCTGCTGGTCCCAACTGCCCTGTGGGTGGCGGATCGCGCCCACCACCAGGGGTGGGACGATCCGGGAGACCGTCCACACCAGGGTGCGCAGGGGCAGTCGCAGGGCGATGTGAAAGATGACGACGAGCTGGAGGAGGCCGGCCTGGAGGAATGCCCCGGTCCAGTAGCTGAGGAAGGCCGCCCAGGCCATCAACGCGAGGACGGCCGTCGGGCGACGGCGGCGCCAGAACAGCGGGACCGAGAAGGCCAGGCTCATGGTCACGACCTGCCAGACCGGGACCGACGGGTCCCGGGCGATGTTGCGCCAGCCGCCCGCCGCGTCCACCAGGACCGCCGCCGTCCAGAAGGCGGTGAGCAGGCCGTCCCAGACCCAGGGGCGACGCGCGTCGAAGGCGCGAACGCGCTGGCTCTGCCGCTGGATGTACCGGCTGAGGGATTCCTCTCGGGCGCCGGGCCGCTTCTCCATGACCACCCGCTCATCCTCCTCCGTCGTGGGCTACACGTCTCGGCGCTTGAGCAACAGCGCCGGTACGGCCAGGGTCGCGGCGGCCCACAGGAAGAGGGCGAACAGCGCGGCGCCGGGGGTGGCCGCGCCGGGCATCGGGTCGGCGGAACCGAGGGCGCCCGCGGCCTGGGTGGGGAAGTACCGGACGGCGGTCTCCACGGCCTCGTACGGCAGCATCCCGAGGATCTCGGGCAGCACCATCACACCGCCGATGAACGCGCCGACAGCGCCTGGGACGGAGCGCAGGGCGGCGCCGAGGCCGAGGGCGATGACGCCGAGGAGGGTGACACCGGTGGCGTTGCCCGCGATGGCGGCCAGGACGCCGTCGTCGGTGAGGGAGGCGGCCTGGTCGGTGCCGGAGAAGAAGATCTGGGCGGTGAGGAAGGTGATCAGGGCGGTCACGAAGGAGACCGCGAAGACGACAGCGGTGAAGACCGCGGCCTTTGCGCCCAGCACGGGCAGGCGGCGCGGGACGGCGGTCATCGAGGCCCGGATCATGCCCGTCGCGTACTCGCCGGCGGTGACCAGTATGCCGAGGACGGCCAGGCACACGCCGCCGAGCTGGGATCCGTAGAGGGAGAGGACCACCGTGTCCACGTCGGAGTCGCCGCCGTCGGAGGTGTAGGTGGCGCCCATGAGGATGCCGACACCGAGGAGGAACGCCGCCGACGTGACGAGGGTGATCCAGGTGGAGCGGACCGTCCACAGCTTGTGCCACTCCGAGCGCAGGACGCGGGCGGGGGTGATCCGGTACGCGGCCGTGGGGGCGGGGACGGGGGTGGTCGCGCTCATGCGGCTGCTCCTTGGTACTCGAGCGAGTCGTGGGTGAGGTCCATGAACGCCTGCTCCAGGGAGGCGGTCTGCGGGGTGAGTTCGTGGAGGGGGACGCCGTGGGCGGCTGCCGTGTGGCCGATGGCCGCGGCGTCGAGGCCGGTGACGCGGAGGGTGTCGGGGCCTTCGGCGGTGATCTGAGCGTCCGGGTGCGGGGATGTCGGGAGCAGGGCGCGGAGGCGGTCCGCTTCCGGGGTGACGACCCGGACCGAGGCGCCGCCGGCCTCCCGTACGAGCGCGGAGACGGTGGTGTCGGCGAGGAGCCGGCCCTTGCCGATGACGATCAGATGATCGGCGGTCAGCGCCATCTCACTCATCAGGTGGGAGGAGACGAGGACGGTACGGCCCTCTGCCGCGAGGGACTTGAGCAGGGTGCGGATCCAGAGCACACCGTCGGGATCGAGGCCGTTGACGGGTTCGTCCAGGACGACGGTGGCCGGGTCGCCGAGGAGCGCGGCGGCGATGCCGAGCCGCTGGCCCATGCCGAGCGAGAAGCCCTTCACGCGGCGGCCGGCGACGTCGGTCAGGCCGGTCAGGCCGAGGACGTGCTCGACGCGGGCGCGCGGGATGCCGTGGGTGTGGGCGAGTGCCATCAGATGGTGGAAGGCCGACCGGCCGGGGTGCAGCGAGCGGGCTTCGAGGAGGGCGCCGACCTGCGTGAGGGGTGCGGGGTGGGTGGCGTAGGCGCGGCCGGCGACGGTGGAGTGGCCGCGGGTGGGGGCGTCGAGGCCGAGGAGCATCCGCAGGGTGGTGGACTTCCCGGCGCCGTTGGGGCCGAGGAAGCCGGTGACGGTACCGGGGCGGACGGTGAAGCTGAGGTCCTGGACAACGGTCCTGTCCCCGTACCGCTTGGTGAGTTCTTCAGCTCGGATCATGTGCACGACGGTACGGAGCGGGATGGGGCGGATCGTCCGACCGTGGGCGGGAGCGGGGCGAGGGTGTGTAGTACCGGGGTATGACGACGTACGGGTACGTCGCCGTACGAGTACGGCGGTGGGCGCGAGCTCCGGGGAAACGGCTTGTCATGGAGTGGGGGCGGTGGTGAGTATCGGCGCATGGACCACGTGATACGAACCATCCGTGCCGACGAGTGGGAGAAGTCCCGCGAGATCCGGCTGGCCGCGCTGCGCGATCCGGTGGCGCACATCGCCTTCCTGGACACGTACGAAGCCGCTGTCGAGCGTCCTGGCTCCTTCTGGCGGGAGCGGGCGGAGGGCGTGAGCGAGAGCGGCGACGGGGGCACCCGTCAGTTCGTGGCGGAGGCGCCGGACGGGAGTTGGGTGGGCACGCTCTCGGTGCTGGTGGAGCGGCCTTCGGCGGAGGTGCGTTTCGGGGAGGTGGCGTCGGTCGACCAGACGCACATCGTGGGGGTGTACGTACGGCCGGAGGCGCGCGGGAGCGGGTTGACGGAGGAGCTGTTCCGGGCGGGCGTGGAGTGGTCCTGGTCGCTGAAGGAGCCGGTGGTGCGGCGGGTGCGGCTGTATGTGCACGAGGACAACGCGCGGGCGGCGGCGTTCTACCGGCGGTTCGGGTTCGTGGCGACGGGGGAGCGGGTGGCGGTGCCGGGGGACACGGGGGCGCGGGAGCTGGAGTACGAGATCAAGAGGCCGGCGGGGCTCTAGCTGGGACGGGTGGTTCCTGGGAAGCTGGGAGTTTCCAGCAGACTCGGGGGAGACGTGCAGGAGTTGGAGCCGGAGGATCCGGCGACGATCGGTCCGTACCGGCTGTCGGCCCGGCTCGGTGAGGGCGGGATGGGGCGGGTCTACCTCGCCGTGTCCCGCAGCGGACGACGGCTCGCGGTGAAGGTCGTACGGCCGGACATCGCGGCGGACCCCGGCTTCCGGGAGCGGTTCCGGCGCGAGATCGAGGCGGCGCGGGCGGTGGGCGGGTTCTGGACCGCGCCGATCGTGGACGCCGACCCGGACGCGGCCACGCCGTGGGTCGCCGGCGACTACATCGACGCGCCGAGCCTGGGGGCGCTCGTGGACCGTCGGGGAGCGCTGGACGAGCGGGAGTTACGGGCCATGGCGGCGGGGCTCGCGGAGGCGCTGGAGGCCATTCACAGGACCGGTCTCGTCCATCGGGACCTGAAGCCGTCGAACATCATGGTCACGGCGGACGGGCCCCGGGTCATCGACTTCGGCATCTCGAAGGCGGCGGAGGGTGCGACGACGCTGACCGACACCGGATCGGTGATCGGGACGCCCGGCTTCATGAGCCCCGAGCAGGCTTCCGGCGCACGGGTCGGGCCGGCGAGCGACATGTTCGCGCTCGGGGCGGTGCTGGTGTTCGCGGCGACGGGGCGGGGGCCGTTCGGGGCGGGGAGCGTGCCGGCGCTGCTGTACCGGGTGGTGCATGACGAGCCGAGCCTGAACGGGGTTCCGGAGGGACTGCGACCGGTGGTCGCGATCTGCCTGGAGAAGGACCCGGGGCGCCGGCCGACCGCGTCGCAGCTGCTGGATCTGCTGAGCGGGGGCGGGACGGGGGACCCCGGTTCCGTGTCGGCTGCGCGTCCGGTCCCTCCGACGGCACCGGTCACGGAGGTGGAGGGGGTCTCTTCCGGCCCGCGCCGCGGACCTGGGCGTGGGCTCGGCGTTCCGGCGGTGGTCGACGTGCGTACGGGGCCACCGACGGAGGACGGCCAGACCTCCGGGGGCCGCGAGCTCGGCGTCGGCTTGACCGCGCTGGTGCTGGGAACCCCGCTGGCAGGTGGATTCTTCGGATGGGTGGCCCTCCTTTCGTGCCTGGTGGGCAGCTCGGCGCTGATCGTGTGGGGCCTCTACCGCGGCAGGAACGACCCTCCGATCGAGCGCGTCGTCATGCTCACGAGCGACGGCCTGACATTCCGCTTGGCGAAGGTGGAGTGGCAGACCTCGTGGGGGGACGTCGTACGGATCACCCTCAAGCCTGTGGAGCAGCAGCCGGGGAATGACGTGCGGCGGTGGCAGATCGTCGCGGTGCTGCGGCGGGGCGTGGAGGTGCTCATGCCGTTCGCCCATCGCCCGGTCAGGACAGGGGCGCGTCAGGTGCTGGATTTCACGGGCGAGGACGACATGCCCGGCGCGCTGAGCGATCTGGACGCGGGGCTTCGGTGCTACGCCGGAACCCGGTACAAGCGGCACCCCGACCTGGCGGCTCTGGTGGACGGTCCGCGGGGCGGGAGCTAGGCCCTGCGATGGGGCAGGGCTGCGGCTGCCGTTACGGCTGCAGGGGCTCCGGCCAGCGGGCGCGGGCCTGTTCCGGGGAGCGGAGCAGGACCAGGGTCGGGAGGCCCTGGTCCTGGCCGTTTGCCAGGAGCTCCGGGAGGCGGGGGAGGGGAGCAACGGCGGCGACGTCGTCGAGGACGAGCGTCATTGGTGGGTCGAGCCGGCCGTCGGATGACCGTGCGGCCATGCGGCGGCCGTGCTCGACCACGCTTGCGGTGAGAGCGGTGAGCAGAGGCATCGCACCGGGTCGGGTGCGGGGGTCCTCGATCGGTTCACCCACCACATAGAGCGTGCCCCCTTCGGCGACGAAAGATTCCAGCGTCAAGGAATCCGTTCGATTCGGGGTGCACGCCTCCCGGATGTGGATCGAGGAGAGCGAGGACAGGGCCCGTGCGGTCAACTCCTGGGCGATCTCGCGTCGTTCCGGGTAGCCGGTGAGGGCTGACTCCAGGAGTCCGGCGTGGCCCGAGGCGGCCTTGGGGTGGGTGCGGAGGATTCGTACGGGCTCGTGGGCGCCCGTGCCCTGGGCCCAGCGGTGGACCTGCTTGAACGGTCGGTCGTCCAGGGCGGCCGCGTGCAGCCAGCAGCGCAGGAGCGTTTCCGCGGTGTCGGCGACGGCCGCGTCCAGACGGGACGGCGGGCGTACGGGGGCGAGGAGTGCCGCCGCCCGTTCCTGGGCCGTGGCCGGGTCCTCGCAGCGGTCGGACGGGGACCAGTGGAGGCGGGCGGGGGTGTCGCAGAGGTGCCCGGGGTCGTAGACGAGGACGGGGCCGAGCTTGCCGCGGGCGTCCTTGGTGTCGGTCCAGACGGTGGGGTCGGAGGTGACCACGAGCACCGGGCCCTCGGCGTCCTGAACGGCCTGGAGGGCGGCGGGGCGGCGGGTGGCGGGGGTGCCGTAGAGGACGCGGGGGGTACGGGGGAAGGGGAGGCCGGGGTTGGGGCCGGGGCCGGGGGCCTTCACCTGGGCGGCAGGTACCGGGGCCGTGGGCTGCTCCACCGGAGCGGGGGCCTGCTCAACCTGGGCAGGAGCCTGCTGAACCGGTGTCGGGGCCTGCTCAACCTGGGCAGGAGCCCGCTGAACCGGTGCCGCTGCCGGGGCTGGTACCGGGACCGCTGCCGGGGCCGGGGCCGGGGCCGGGGCTGGTGCCGGTCCCGGTCCCGGTGCCTCGGCTCGGACCGCCCCCTGGGCGAGCACCGCCTCTCGGCCGGCCCGTACCGCTCTCCATCGGGCCAGCGTCCCCACCACGAACACCGTGAGGACAACCAGCACCATCAGCTCGCCGATGAGCAGGCCCCAGAACAGCCCGTACCCCGACAGCTCGCCGGCCGGAGTGTCCGGCCACGCGCCCGCCAGGTCCTGGGGCCGGCCGATCAGGGCGCGGACGGCCATCGGAGTCCTGGCGAAGGTGACCCCGGCCGGCCAGGCGCCCTTCGAGAAGAGCGCGGCCAGGCCGGTCGCCGTCCACACCAGCACGGTCAGACCGAGCACGAAACCGACGAGGCCCACCACCAGGCCGTCGGGGATCCCCTCTTGCTGCTGGCCCCGCGAGTCCCGCACGTCCCTCGACATCTCACGCCACCGTCGACTGGGTGGGGTCGTTCAGGTGCTGCTCGATGAGGGCGGCGCGCTGTTCCGTCTCCCATTCCAGCTCCGGATCGATGCCCGGGTCGACGGACGACTCGGTCATGGCGCGGTCGGTGTAGACGAGCGGCCGTTCCTTCTCGGTGATGAGGTGCTTGACCACCTGGACGTTGCCGTTGACGTCCCAGACGGCGATACCGGGGGTGAGGGTCGGGATGATCTCGACCGCCCACCGGGGCAGGCCGAGGACGCGCCCCGTCGCCCGGGCCTCGTCGGCTTTCTGGGCATAAATGGTCCTGGTCGAGGCCATTTTGAGGA
>NZ_BMTO01000015.1:82592-221280 GCF_014649715.1 Streptomyces lateritius | reverse complement strand
GCCTCCCGGGCCGCGGCGCCGTCGACGACGTCCGAGAGGTGGTGCACCACGGCGACGAACGACAGGCCGAGCCGGCGGCCGAACTTCAGCAGCCGCTGGAACAGCTGGGCCACGAAGGGGCTGTTGATGATGTGCCAGGCCTCCTCGACCAGGAAGATGCGCTTCTTCCGGTCGGGGCGGATCCAGGTGTGCTCCAGCCACACGCCGACGATCGCCATCAGGATGGGCATGGCGATCGAGTTCCGGTCGATGTGGGACAGGTCGAAGACGATGAGCGGCGCGTCGAGGTCGATGCCGACGGTCGTCGGGCCGTCGAACATGCCGCGCAGGTCGCCGTCGACCAGCCGGTCAAGGACGAGGGCGACGTCCAGGCCCCAGGCGCGTACATCGTCTATGTCGACGTTCATCGCCTCCGCGGACTCCGCCTTGGGGTGGCGGAGCTGCTCCACGATGTCGGTGAGGATCGGCTGGCGGTCGGTGATCTGTTCGTTGACGTAGGCGTGGGCGACCTTGAGCGCGAAGCCCGCGCGCTCGTCGAGGCCGTGCCCCATCGCGACCTCGATGATCGTGCGGAGCAGCGCCAGCTGCCCCGTCGTGGTGATCGAGGGGTCGAGCGGGTTGAGCCGGATGCCGGCGTCGACGGCGACCATCGGGTCGAGGCGGATGGGGGTTATCCCCAGCTCCTGCGCGATCAGGTTCCATTCGCCGACGCCGTCCTCGCCCTGCGCGTCGAGCACGACGACCTGCCGGTCGCGGAAGCGCAACTGCCTCAGGACATACGTCTTCTCCAGCGCGGACTTGCCGTTTCCGGACTCGCCGAGGACGAGCCAGTGGGGGGCCGGGAGCTGCTGTCCGTACAGCTGGAAGGGGTCGTAGATGTAGCCCTTGCCGCTGTACACCTCGCGGCCGATGATCACGCCGGAGTCGCCGAGACCGGGGGCGGCGGTCGGGAGGTAGACGGCCTGGGCCTGTCCGGTCGAGGTGCGTACGGGCAGCCGCGTGGTCTCCACCTTCCCGAAGAGGAAGGAGGTGAAGGCTTCGGTGAGGGCGGAGAGTGGATCTCGCATGTGCACGGGCCCCTTAGCGGCTAGCGGCGGATGCCGGTCGCGAACGGCAACGTGTTCACAAAGGCCCGGTGGTGCTCGCGGTCGCACCACTCCAGCTTCAGATACGACTTGCCGGCGGAGGCCCTGATCGTGCGCTTGTCCCTGGCCAGGGCCTCGGGCGAGCGCGACGACACAGTGATGTACCCGACGAGGTTGACCCCCGCCGCGCCACTGGCGAGATCTTCACCCCGCTGGTCGAGCCGGCCGTGCGCGGCGATGTCGCGCGGGTCGACGGTGCGGTTCATCTTGGCCTGGCGGGACGCCTCGGCCTCGTCGTTGGTCTTTTCGGTGAGCATGCGCTCGATGGCGACCTCGGTGGGCTCCAGATCCATGGTCACGGCGACCGTGCGGATGACGTCCGGGGTGTGGACGAGGAGCGGGGCGAGGAAGTTGACGCCGACGGGGGTCATCGGCCACTCCTTCACCCAGGCGGTGGCGTGGCACCAGGGGGCGCGGGTGGAGGACTCGCGGGTCTTGGCCTGGAGGTAGGTGGGCTCCATGGCGTCGAGCTCGGCCGGCCAGGCGTTGCGTTTCGTCATGGCCTGGATGTGGTCGATCGGGTGGTCCGGGTCGTACATGGAGTGCACGAGGGAGGCGAGCCGGGACTGGCCGAGCGGCTGGCGGACCCTGATGTCGGCCTCGGCCAGGCGGGCGCAGATGTCAGTGAGTTCGCGGGCCATGACGACGGCGAGTCCGGCGTCGCGGTCGAGCTTGCGGGCGCCGGAGGTGTGACGGGCGGCGCGGGCCATCGCGTTGGCCTCGGCGGCCAGTTCGCGGGTGTAGTGCATGCAGGCCACGAGGTAGGCGCGGTGCTGCTCGCTGGAGGTGGAGACCATCGACTGGAGCTGGTCGTACGACTCCTGGAGCCAGGCCGGGGCGTTCGGGTCGCCGCGCTGGCCGACGTCCTTGGCGTGCGCGTCGGGGTCGGCGGGCAGGGTGCGGGCGAGCATCTGGAGGCGGGTGACGAAGCCGTCCCCGTTGGCGACGTGCTTGAGCAGCGTGCCGAAACGGTCCACCAGCGCTTCCTGGTCCTCGCTGTCCCGCAGTCCGACGCCGGGGCCCTCGATCTCGATGGCGGCGGTGACGGTGCGGCGGTCGGCGTGGAGGAGGACGGCGATCTCGTCGGGCCCGAAGGGGGCGGCCATCCAGCTGATCCGGCCGATGCCGGGGGGCGGGCCGACCTCGACCTCACGTCCGTCGAGCCGGGTGCCGGCCTCGACGGCGGTGGAGCGGTAGGCGGTACCGCGCTTCAGGCTCCGCTTGTAGCTGCGGTTGATCTCGAACCACTTGTAGAAGGTGCGGTGCTTGTACGGGACGTAGACGGCGGCGAGCGCGAGCAGCGGGAAGCCCATCAGCAGGACGATCCGCAGGGACAGGACGGGGACGATCAGTCCGCTCATCATGCCGAGGAACGCTCCGGCGATGATCAGCGCGATCTCGCCGGTCTCGCGGTTCTTGCCGACGATCGCGTTCGGCCGGGCGCGGCCGATCAGATACGTACGGCGGGGCGTGACCGGCTGGGACTGGGTCGTCAACGCCCTCCACCTCCAGAGTTCTTTCGGTTGCTGTGCGGGGTGCCTGATGTGGGGCTGCTGCTACGCGGCGGGGGTGCGGCGGAGGGGACAGTTCCGCCGCCTCCCCCACCCGCGCCCCCGCCCGAGCCGCCGCGGCTGCTGTGGGCGGCGACACCGCCGGCCAGGGGGTTCGCGGGCCGGGCGGGCCCGTTGCCGCCTCCGCCGCCCTGGCCGCCGTCGCTGCGTGTGCTGTGGGTCTTGATGCCCTGCGAGACGAGGGAGGCGGGGGAGGAGATGACGGCGGCGGCGGCGTTCTCACCGGCGCGGTGGAGCCGGTTGTTGCGGGAGGCGACTATCTCGTCGCCGAAGCCGGGCACGAAGCGGTAGATCATCGCGGAGGCGAAGATGGCCAGCAGGATGATGGCGAGGCCGGAGACGACGGCGGAGAACGAGTCGGGCCCGGTACCGGAGGAGAGCGCGCCGGCGAGTCCGAGGACGATGACGATGACGGGCTTGACGAGGATGACCGCGATCATGATCCCGGCCCAGCGGCGGACGTGGCCCCACATGTTCTTGTCGACGAGCCCGGAGTAGACGACGACGCCGAGCAGGGCGCCGACGTAGAGCAGGACGGCGCGGAGGAACAGTTCGAGGTAGAGCACACCGGCGGCGAGGACGGTCACCAGGGACACGATGATCAGCATGATCGGCCCGCCGCCGATGTCGTCGCCCTTCTGCAGGGCTTGCTTGAAGCTGCCGAAGAAGACGTCGGTCTGCTGGCCGGTACCGGAGGCGATGACTTCGGTGACGGCGTCCGTGGCGTTCACGACGGTGTAGAGGATGAGGGGCGTGAACGCGGAGGCGAGGACGGTGAGCCAGAGGAAGCCGATGGCCTCGGAGATGGCGGTGGTGAGGGGGACGCCGCGGATGGCGCGCTTCGCTACGGCGAGCAGCCAGAGGAGGAGGGTGAGGACGGTGGCGGCGGCGAAGACGATGGCGTAGCGGCTGAGGAACTCGAGGTTGGTGAAGTCGACGTCGGCGGTCTCCTTCACGGCCTGGGAGAGCTTGTCGACGATGGAGATGGCGGCGTCGGCGCAGCCACGGGCGAGGGAGGAGAGGGGGTCGAGGGCGGCGGTGGGGTCGTCGACGTTGGTACGGGAGCTGCCGGGTTCGCCGTTCTCGCAGTAGTCGCGTGCGGGACCGCGAATGAGGTCACACGGGTTGTTGCTCGGGCTGGGTGTGGGCGTCGGCGCCGCGACGGCGCGGTCGGCCTGCAGCACGACTGACGTTTGAACGGCTGTGGCGGCGGCTGCCATCGCCAGGACCCGAAGAGGGCGCTTACCGGGCATACGTGAACCCCCCGAACTGGTGCACAGCGTCTGCCATTTCCTCCGCGCCTGAGGCAGCCTGGTCACGACCGACTGGCACCGGACCATCCTTCTGGTCGAAGTCGGTCACCTTCCAGTCACCGCTGACCCACTCCAGCTGGTAGATGGTGGTGTACCAGCTCTCGGACACAGGGTTCTGGGACCCTTCACCCGCAAGGCCGAACAGTGACGAATACCAGACGGCGACGGTGGCTCGGTCGCTGCTGTAGCTCTCGATCTTCGATCCCACGGGGATGACCCGTGAGATGAACGTCAGCCCGGTGGGGGCTGTGCCGTCCTCCTTCAGACCAATGCGTGTGAGGAAGCCCTTGTCCGAGTAGACCCTGTCGAGGTCGCCCCGGCGCGCGGCCGCAACTGTGGGGGCATAGACCGCGTCGACGATCTCGTGACGGCGGGAGGCCGTGAACATCTCGGCGGAACCGAGAGGTACCGCGTAGTTCACCGCCGCGCTCTGGGCGCCCTGTTGGTCGTGGGCGAAGCCTGAGGGGATGTTGGCCGTTCTGCCTGTCACCGGGGGGACGCCTGTCGCTGCCGTTGGGGCTTCCGAGGCGGTGCCCGGGGGCTTGGCCTGGTCCCTGGTGGGGGCGTCGCCGTTGCCGCCGCCTGTGTTGGCGAAGGCGATGGCGGCGAGGAGGAGGACCACGACGCCGACCACCGTGATGAGCGAGCGCGAGCTGCGGGCCGGGGCGCGGCGGGGGGCGTCGCCCTCGGGGAGGCGGGTGCGGGTCTGGCCGGAGCCGCCGAAGCCGTCGTCGTCGTTGTCGTCGCCGAGGCTCATGACGGGTACGCCCCCTCAACCGTTCGCGGGTACGACAGAAGCCGTGCTGGTTTCCGCGCGGGCGCGGTGTGGTGACTGGACATCAGGGAACGTGACCTCGGTGGTTAGACAGCCATCCCGTACACGATCGTGAACAGCGTCCCCAGTGATCCGATGATGAAGACCCCGGTCAGACCGGCGACGATCAGGCCCTTGCCCTGCTCGGCGCTGAACGTGTCCCGGAGGGCGGTCGCGCCGATGCGCTGCTTGGCCGCGCCCCAGATGGCGATGCCGAGGCAGAGCAGGATGGCCACGGCCATCACTACCTCGATCATCACCTTGGCCTCATTGCCCAGGCTCCCAAAAGGCCCCCAGTTCGGGGCGATTCCACCGATGATGGTGGTGATGTCGCCCTTCTCGGCCGCCAGGTACATGTAACTCACCGCCCCTGTTGGGTAGTTCGTCGCCCTTGCCTCATGGCATGGGTCATCGCCCTATCTTCGCTGATGAAACCGCTCGCGTGTGACGGCTTGACGGCTCTCTTTACCCGATTCCCGCACACGTGGCCGATCCGACCGTCTTGACCTGCGGCGGTGTGGCCGGTTTCCATGCGAAGAAGCGTATGGTCACTCTGTGTATCACGGAGGGTGACTCCGGGCAATGACTGTCGTTGTTGCACTCTTGGGGGTGGTCGTCAGGCGTAGGAGGCGACCAGGCGCGAGAGGTGGCGGCCGGCCAGGAGCAGCGGGGTCTCCGAGCGGGTGACCTGGGCGGTGACTTCGGCGCCTTCCAGGGTGTTGATGACCGTCGCCGCGAGGTCGCGGGCCTCGGGGTCCGGGAAGCCGCAGCCGAGGAGCTTGTCGGCGACCAGGTTCTGCCAGGCCAGCAGGGCTTCGGCGCAGGCGCGTTGGATGGGGTTGTCCGTGCCGAGCGTCTCCAGGGCGGCCGCGGTGACCGGGCAGCCGTCGGTCCAGCCGGAGGTGCGGAGTTCCTTCGCCAGGATGCGGGCGCAGGCGTCGACGGCCTCGGCGGGGTCGTCCTCGCCGTCCAGGGCGGTGCGCAGGACCGCGGCGAACTCCTCGCGGCCGTGCTCCATCGCCGCGACCGCCACGGCTTCCTTCCCGCCGGGGAAGAAGTGGTAGACGGAGCCGAGGGTGGCCTCCGCCTCGGTGGCGATCTGCTTGATGCCCGTGCCGACGTAGCCCTGGCGCTGGATGAGGCGGGAGGCGGCGACGACGATCCGGTCCCGCGTGGAGCCGGTGGTGCTGGTCTGCATGGGGTGAGTGTAGCGAGCCGCTGAGTAGAGCGTTCGTTTTAGAGCTGTGCTACGTTCTTGGCTCCACGCTAAATAGAGCGTTCGTTTTAGAGAGAGGGGATTGCCGTGGGCAACTCCGTCACCGTCATCGGGCTCGGTCCCATGGGCCGTGCCATGGCCGGCGCCTACCTCGACCAGGGGTACCGCGTCACCCTGTGGAACCGCACCGCAGCCCGCGCCGAGGACCTCGTGCGGCGGGGCGCGGTCCTCGCCCCGTCCCCCGCCGAGGCGGTCGCCGCCAACGAGGTCGTGGTCGTCAGCCTCACCGATCACGCGGCCCTGTACGCCGTCCTGGACGAGGTCGCCCCCGCCGCGCTGGCCGGCAGGGTCCTCGTCAACCTCAGCTCCGACACCCCGGGACGGGCGCGGGAAACGGCGGACTGGGCGCGGGAGCGCGGAGCGGTCCAGCTCACCGGCGGGGTGCTCGTGCCGCCCTCCGGCATCGGAGCCGCCGGCTCCTCCGCCTTCTACAGCGGTCCGCGTGAGGTCTTCGAGGCCCACCGGCCCACCCTCGAAGTCCTCACCGGCACGGACTACCGCGGCGAGGATCCCGGTCTCGCCGCGCTCTTCTACCAGCTCAACATGGTCATGTTCTGGACGGCCCTCAGCGGCCACTGGCAGGCCCTCGCCCTCGCCGACGCGTACGGGATCAAGGCGGCCGACCTCCTTCCGTACTCCGTCGGCGCCCTGGACATGAAGCGGTTCCTGGAGTTCTACGCACCGCGCGTCGACGCGGGTGACCACTCCGGCGACGTCGACCGTCTCGCGATGGGCCTGGCCAGCGCCGAACACGTCCTGCACACCGTCACGGACGCGGGCGTCGACGGAGCCCTTCCCGCCGCCGTCGTCGACCTCTTCCGCCGTGGGGTCGAGGCCGGGCACGGGCAGGACAGCTCCTCCAGCCTGGTGGAGGTGCTGAAGCGGAAGTGAGCCGTGCCCGGCCGGCTCGGTGAGGCGCGAGGCGGACACCCCCGATGCGCCCCCTTCGTCCACCCACGCGATCCCGGGCTCGCCGCTTAGACTGGCGGCGGGACTGCCAAGAGCCGAGGGGTGGTTGACGGTGCGTAAGGCGGGCGCTGGGGGCAAGGCGTGGCTGGTGGCCGGTGGGGTCTTCGGCGTGTGCCTGAGCTTCGTCGCGCTGCTCGTCGTCGGGACGTACTCCGCCGCCGCCGGGCTCCTCGGGGGCGCGGGTGACGCCAAGAACGGCACGGTGGGGCTGGCCAAGGGGGCCGTGCCGGCCGCGTACCAGGGGCTGGTGCAGCGGTGGGGGAACCTCTGCCCCGCCATCAACCCCGCCCTGCTGGCCGCGCAGCTCTACCAGGAGAGCGGCTGGAACCCGAGGATCGTCTCGCCGGCCAACGCCATGGGCATCGCCCAGTTCATCCCCGGCACCTGGGCCGGTCACGGCATCGACGGGGACAAGGACGGGGACCGGGACGTCTGGGACCCGGCGGACGCGATCCCGTCGGCCGCCTCGTACGACTGCGAACTGGCCGGCTACGTGAAGGACGTGCCCGGCGATCCGACGAACAACATGCTCGCCGCGTACAACGCCGGGGCGTACCGGGTCATCAAGTCCGGTGGGGTGCCGCGGATCAGCGAGACGCAGAACTACGTGCGGATCATCCGCTCCCTGGAGAAGAGCTTCGCCCGCCCCCTCGGCCGGGTCGAGCCCTCCAAGCAGGCCGCGGGGGCGATCTACTTCGCCCAGCAGAAGCTCGGCACGCCGTACCTCTGGGGCGGCACGGGAACAGCCGCGCAGAATGGCCGATTCGATTGCTCCGGGCTGACCCAGGCCGCGTACCGGACCGTCGGGATCAAGCTGCCGCGCGTGGCCAACGACCAGTACAACGCGGGCCCTCACCCCTCCCGCGGCGAACTGCTGCCCGGGGACCTCGTGTTCTTCTCCGACGATCTGACGAACTCCCGTGCCATCAGGCACGTCGGCATCTACGTCGGCGGCGGATACATGATCGACGCCCCGCGCACCGGAGCCGTGATCCGCTTCACCAAGATCGACACACCGGACTACTTCGGAGCGACGCGGGTCACTCAGGAAGGCGCGGCGGCGCTGCCGACCGACCCGGCGCGAACCTGACCATTGGCCGGAACTCTCCCTAAACCGCAGGCCCTGAGCTGCGACGACGTGTCACTCTTGGGTAACGTCAGGGTGATCTTCAGGGAAGAGCGGAACGCACGCCTCAGGCGGTTCGTTCCCTGATCCGACCGCCCACGGTCGACTCATGTGACAAGGCAAGGGGCCGCAGCAGATGTCTGGACTCGCATCGGACGGTTCGAACCCCGATGTCAGCGTGCTCTACGACATCAACGGCCTGGCGAAGGACGCCCCGCCGTGGTTCGACCGCGTCATGGAGTTCGTAGGCGAATACGGGATCATGCTCGGGCTCGTGCTCGTCGCGCTCTGGTGCTGGTGGAGCGTCCGCCGGCGCGGCACCCTCGGTGACTCCGTCTCCGCGCTCGCGGGCCTCGTCTGGGCGCCGCTCGCCGCCGGTGTGGCACTGCTCGTCAACATCCCCATCCGCGGGTTCGTCGAGCGGCCACGGCCGTTCAAGGACCATCGGGGGCTCGAGGTCCTCGTCGACGGCAAGACCGACTACTCCTTCGTCAGCGACCACGCCACCATGGCCATGGCCATCGGCGTCGGACTCTTCGTCGCCCACCGCAAGTTCGGCCTCGCCGCCATCGCGCTCGCCTTCGCCGAGGGCTTCTGCCGGGTCTACATGGGTGTGCACTACCCCACCGACGTCATCGGCGGCTTCGCGCTCGGTACGGCGGTGGCGCTGCTGCTCGCCCCGCTCGCCCACGCCCTGCTGACCCCGCTGGTCTCCGCGATCGCCCGCTCGAAGCACGGTGCCCGGCTCGTCCGCTCCAGGCACGCCGTCGAGCGCTGCCCACTGCCCGAGACGCTCGGCATCCCCGAGCCCCGGCTCGGCTCCGGCAACGGCGAGAACGGCCTCGCGGCCTAGGTGTATTGATCACGAGCGTTGCCGACAGTCGCGGGTCTTCCTCATGGCGAAGACCTGCCGGCCGGGCCGCCCGCTAGTGCGCGGGGGCCTGCTGGGCAGTGGCCTCGTGCGCCGCCGCGTCCGTACGGGCCCGCTCGCGCGATCTGCGCGCCGGGCCCGTCCAGCCGCAGCTGCACCGGGCCATCGCGAACGAGCCGCGTTCCATGGTCGTCGTGTGATGTGGGGACTGCTCGTGCACGCAACCACGGTACTGCGCGTGACGGGCCGCCGACGCCGTCGTTATCCGTGGGGGTCTCCCCACGCCCGCCGGAACCAGGGCAGGGCGGATCCCGGGCAAGCGGCGGTACGGCGTTGGGGGTTGGCAGGCGATGGTGGAGCGGAGCGGACGCACGGGCGGGGCGTGGGCCGTCGCCGCGGCTCTGATGGTCGGCGCGTGCGCGGCCCCCCAGGCCGCCGAACCGGGCGCCGAGCCGGGTGGTGATCCGGCGACGAGCGTGCGGCAGGCGGCCGAGGTGCTGAGCCGGGCGGGCACCTCCAAGGCGAGTACGAGCATGGAGATGGCGTCCGGCGGGACCCGGGTGACGATCCGCGGCGAGGGCGGCTACGACTTCCGCCGGTGTACCGGGCACCTGGAGGTCGTGCTGCCCAAGGACGCCGCCGGGGCCAGTGAGCACCGGCCCATCACCGAGCTCCTCACCCCGGGCGCGCTGTACATGAAGAACCGCGGCGCCGGAGTCCCCGCCGACAAGTGGGTCCGGGTGGACACCGCCGCCCTTCACGACGGCAATCTCGTCACCAACGGGGCCACCGACCCGGCCGTCGCCGCCGAACTGCTGCGCGGCGCTCAGCAGGTGACCTACGTCGGTGAGGTCGAGCTCGCCGGGGTGCGGGTCCACCACTACCGCGGGGTGGCGGACCTCGCGGTGGCCGCCCGGACCGCGTCCCCGCAGGTGCGCGGGGCGCTGGCCGCCGCGGCGAAAGGGTTCGCCAAGGACGCCGTCCCGTTCGACGCGTATCTCGACGCCGAGGGGCGGCTGCGCAAGGTGCGGCACCAGTTCAGCTTCGCCAACCAGGGCCGTACGGTCGCGGTCGCGTCGACGACGCTGCTCTACGGCTTCGGCACCCCCGTCGACGTACGGCTGCCGAGCCGTGAGGACATCTACGCCGGGAAGATCAAGGCGTAGGACCCGCCACCTCCGACCAGACCCAAATGGTCCGGACGTGTCATGCGTGGTGCGTGGCCCGCTCCCTACGCTGGGAGACCGACGCCGGCAGGAAGAGGTGAATGCGCGTGGCTCCGTCCAGTACCGCGACAGTGCCCACCGAACAGGACCGCGTCGCTCTCGCCGAGATCGAGCTGTGCGGGGAGCTGATCATCGCGGCGTCGGCGGCCGACGGGGAGCGCCTCAGCGCGGACCGGATCGACGAGGTGCTGAGAGTGGCCGCCGAGCGCGAGGCCCACGACGGCCGCGGCCGCTGATCGGGCGGCCGGGCCGGGGCGGGGGCGCTCAGGTACGCGTCACGCTCGTGCGCCTCACGTCGCTCAGGTGCGCATCATCCGTGCGATGGCCTTGGTGGCCTCCTCGACCTTCGCGTCGATCTCGTCGCCGCCCTTCGTCGCCGCGTCGGCGACACAGTGCCGCAGGTGCTCCTCCAGGAGCTGGAGCGCGAAGGACTGCAGGGCCTTCGTGGACGCGGAGACCTGGGTGAGTATGTCGATGCAGTACGTGTCCTCGTCGACCATCCGCTGCAGCCCGCGGATCTGGCCCTCGATGCGCCGGAGCCGCTTGAGGTGCTCGTCCTTCTGCTTGTGGTAGCCGTGCACGCCGTGATCGTGGCCGGCCGGCTCGACGGTGTCGGGGGTGACCTCGGCCGCCTCGGTGGTCGTCATCGCGTCCTCCCGCTGTCCAGAAAAGGGTCTGTATACCCCTCGTGGGTATATGGTACCGATCCCCGCCAGGTCGCGGCGGGGGCCCGTGCATGCCACTGTGCCTGATGGGCGACACTGAGGGGACGCCGGTTAGCCGTGGCCGGATGATGCGCCTAGCATCAGCCTGACCGAAACCCAGCACCCCGAGGACCCCACGTGCGATTTCGTCTGACCCCCAGGGAGACGAGCTTCTACGACATGTTCGCCGCGTCCGCGGACAACATCGTCACGGGCTCGAAGCTCCTCATGGAACTGCTCGGAGCGGACATGTCCGCCCGGGCCGAGATCGCGGAGCGGATGCGGGCAGCGGAACACGCCGGTGACGACGCCACCCACGCGATCTTCCACCAGCTGAACTCCTCTTTCATCACGCCCTTCGACCGCGAGGACATCTACAACCTCGCCTCCTCCCTCGACGACATCATGGACTTCATGGAGGAGGCCGTCGACCTGGTCGTCCTCTACAACGTCGAAGAGCTCCCGAAGGGTGTCGAGCAGCAGATCGAGGTGCTGGCCCGCGCCGCGGAGCTGACCGCCGAGGCGATGCCGCACCTGCGGACGATGGACAACCTCACCGAGTACTGGATCGAGGTCAACCGGCTCGAGAACCAGGCCGACCAGATCCACCGCAAGCTGCTCGCCCACCTCTTCAACGGCAAGTACGACGCCATCGAGGTGCTCAAGCTCAAGCAGATCGTCGACGTGCTGGAAGAGGCGGCCGACGCCTTCGAGCACGTGGCGAACACGGTGGAGACCATCGCGGTCAAGGAGTCCTGAGCTTCGTGGACACCTTCGCCCTGATCGTGACCATCGGTGTCGCGCTCGGCTTCACGTATACGAACGGCTTCCACGACTCGGCCAACGCCATCGCCACCTCCGTGTCGACCAGGGCGCTGACCCCGCGGGCGGCGCTGGCGATGGCCGCGGTGATGAACCTCGCCGGTGCGTTCCTCGGCAGCGGGGTCGCCAAGACGGTCAGCAAGGGCCTGATCGAGACGCCCGAGGGCGACAAGGGGATGGGCATCCTCTTCGCCGCGCTCGTCGGCGCGATCATCTGGAACCTGGTGACCTGGTACTTCGGTCTTCCGTCCTCCTCCTCCCACGCGCTGTTCGGCGGCATGGTGGGCGCGGCGCTGGCCGGTGGGACCGAGGTGATCTGGTCGGGCGTGCTCGACAAGGTCGTCATCCCGATGTTCATCTCGCCGGTCGTCGGTCTGGTGGCCGGTTACCTGGTCATGTGCCTGATCATGTGGATCTTCCGCAGGGCCAACCCGCACAAGGCCAAGCGCGGCTTCCGTATCGCGCAGACGGTGTCGGCGGCGGGCATGGCGCTCGGCCACGGTCTGCAGGACGCCCAGAAGACGATGGGCATCGTGGTGATGGCCCTGGTCATCGCCGATGTGCAGCAGGCGGGCGACGACATCCCGGTGTGGGTGAAGGTCGCCTGTGCCGTGATGCTCTCGCTCGGTACGTACGCGGGTGGCTGGCGGATCATGCGGACGCTCGGCCGGAAGATCATCGAGCTGGACCCGCCGCAGGGGTTCGCGGCCGAGACGACCGGTGCGTCGATCATGTTCGGCTCGGCGTTCCTGTTCCACGCCCCGATCTCGACGACGCATGTGATCACCTCGGCGATCATGGGCGTGGGCGCGACGAAGCGGGTGAACGCGGTGCGGTGGGGGGTCGCGAAGAACATCATCCTGGGGTGGTTCATCACGATGCCGGCGGCGGCGCTGGTCGCGGCGACCAGCTACTTCGTGGTGAAGCTCATCTTCGGCTGACCGCCTCGGAACGCATACGGGCCCGGCTCCCCTGTGGGGGGCCGGGCCCTTCGTCATGCGGT
Source organism: Streptomyces lateritius (assembly GCF_014649715.1). Taxonomy (GTDB): domain Bacteria; phylum Actinomycetota; class Actinomycetes; order Streptomycetales; family Streptomycetaceae; genus Streptomyces; species Streptomyces lateritius. Next base: position 208,440 of record NZ_BMTO01000015.1, on the reverse strand, counting down.
GGCACCGCCATGCAGCACCGCACAACGGTCCTGGGGGTGTGTCGGCTTATCCGAAGCGGCCGGAGATGTAGTCCTCGGTCGCCTGGACGCTCGGGTTGGAGAAGATGCGCTCGGTGTCGTCCAGCTCGATCAGCTTGCCCGGCTGGCCCACGGCCGCCAGGTTGAAGAAGGCCGTACGGTCCGAGACGCGGGCGGCCTGCTGCATGTTGTGCGTCACGATGACGATCGTGAAGCGCTCCTTCAGCTCGCCGATCAGGTCCTCGATCGCCAGCGTCGAGATCGGGTCAAGGGCCGAGCAGGGCTCGTCCATGAGCAGGACGTCCGGCTCGACCGCGATCGCGCGGGCGATGCACAGACGCTGCTGCTGACCGCCGGAGAGGCCGGAGCCCGGCTTGTTCAGGCGGTCCTTGACCTCGTTCCAGAGGTTCGCGCCCTTGAGAGAGCGCTCGACGATCTCGCTGAGCTGTGACTTCTTGTACTTGCCGTTCAGCCGGAGGCCCGCCGCGACGTTGTCGAAGATCGACATGGTCGGGAAGGGGTTCGGGCGCTGGAAGACCATGCCGACCGTACGGCGCACGGCGACCGGGTCGACGTGGGAGCCGTACAGGTTCTCGTCGTCCAGCATCACCTTGCCCTCGACGCGGCCACCGGGGGTGACCTCGTGCATCCGGTTCAAGGTGCGCAGGAAGGTGGACTTGCCACAGCCGGAGGGGCCGATGAAGGCCGTCACCGAGCGGGGCTCGACGGTCATGGAGATGTCGTCGATCGCCTTGTGGGCGCCGTAGTAGGCGGAGAGGCCGCTGACGTCGATTCGCTTGGCCATATCAATTCACTTCCAAGGTGGCCGCGGTCAGCGGCCGGTCTTCGGGGCCTTCCAGCGGGCGATGCCGCGGGCCACCAGGTTGAGGATCATGACGAAGGCGATCAGGACGAGCGCGGCGGCCCAGGCGCGGGCCACGGCGGCGTCGGTGCCGACCGCGTACTGCTCGTACACGTAGAGCGGCAGCGAGGACTGGGCGCCTTCGAAGGGGTTCGGGTTGATGAGCTTCGTACCGAACACGAGGAGCAGCACGGGGGCCGTCTCACCGGTGATGCGGGCGACCGCGAGCATGACGCCCGTGGTGATGCCGCCGATCGCGGTGGGCAGGACCACCTTCAGGATCGTGCGCCACTTCGGGATGCCGAGGGCCAGGGAGGCCTCGCGCAGCTCGTTGGGGACGAGCTTGAGCATCTCCTCGGTGGAGCGGACCACGACCGGCATCATCAGGATGGCGAGCGCCATCGCGCCGGCGAATCCGGAGGGCCCGAAGCCCAGCATCAGGTTCCAGGTGGCGAGGATGAACAGGCCCGCGACGATCGAGGGGATGCCCGTCATGACGTCGACGAAGAAGGTGACGGCCTGGGAGAGCTTCCCGCCGCCGTACTCGACGAGGTAGACCGCGGTCAGCAGGCCGATCGGCGCGGCGATCAGGGTGGCGATGCCGACCTGTTCGATGGTGCCGAGCAGAGCGTGGTAGACGCCGCCGCCGGCCTCGGCGTCGAGGACGCCGTTCATCGAGTGGGTGAGGAAGTACGGGTCGAGTACTTCGAGGCCCTTGCTGATCGTGACCCAGGCGAGGGAGAGCAGCGGGACGACGGCCAGGATGAAGCAGACCCAGACGAGGCTGGTCGCGACCCGGTCCTTGGCCTGCCGGGAGCCCTCCACCTTGGTGGTGATCACGTAGGTGGCGAGGACGAAGAACGTCGCGGCGACGAGGCCCCACTGGATGCGGCTGTGCCAGCCGGCGGCGAGCCCGAGGCCGACGGCCGCGGTGATCGAGCCGACGGCGACGGCGAAGGGGGTCCAGCGCGGCAGCCGGGCGTGACGCAGCGGGTCGTGCTTCACGGCGGTGGTGGTGGTCACCGGCGGACGGTCCTGGATGGCGTTGTGGCTCATGCTGCGGCCCCCGAGTACTCCTTGCGGCGGCCGATGATCCAGCGGGCCGCGCCGTTGACCAGCAGGGTGATGACGAAGAGGACGAGACCGGAGGCGATCAGCGCGTCACGGCCGAACTCGTTGGCCTCGTTGAACTTCGCCGCGATGTTCTGGGCGAAGGTGCCGCCACCCGGGTCGAGGAGGTGGCCCGAGATGACGAAGCTGGGGGAGAGGACGACGGCCACGGCCATGGTCTCGCCGAGCGCTCGGCCGAGGCCCAGCATCGAGGCGGAGATGATGCCCGAGCGGCCGAAGGGGAGGACCGACATCCGGATGACCTCCCAGCGCGTGGCGCCGAGGGCGAGCGCGGCCTCTTCGTGCATCTTCGGGACCTGGAGGAAGACCTCGCGGGTCACGTTGGTGATGATCGGCAGGATCATGATCGCCAGCAGGATGCCCACGGTGAACAGGGACCGGGCGACACCGTCGCTGGACTTGTCGAAGATGTACGTCCAGCCCATGTAGTCGTCGAGCCACTTGTTCAGGCCGCCGAGGTACGGGACGAGGAAGATCGCGCCCCAGAGGCCGTAGATGATGCTGGGGACGGCGGCGAGCAGGTCGACCACGTACGCGAGCGGCTTGGCCAGCTTGCGCGGGGCGTAGTGCGAGATGAACAGCGCGATGCCGATCGCCACCGGCACGGCGATGACCATGGCGATGATCGACGAGACGACGGTGCCGAAGGCGAGGACCGCGATGCCGAAGACCGGTGGCTGGCCGGCCGGGTTCCACTCGGAGGTGGTGAGGAAGTTCGTGGAGTCCTGGGAGATCGCGAGGACGGCGCGGTAGGTGAGGAAGACCGCGATCGCGGCCATGATCACCAGCAGGGTGATGCCGGAGCCGCGGGACAGGCCGAGGAAGACCTTGTCTCCGGGGCGGGACGCGCCCTCGGCGCGCCGGCTGTTGCGTATGGGTGGTGTCGTTGTCACCATCGGTCTCTCCGGTCTGCGGGGCGGGTACGGAGGTACGGGCCCCTGGCGGCGGTGCACCGGATGCCGGTGCCGGTCCGTCGGGTTCGGGTGACGGACCGGCACCGGCCGGGGATCAGGACAGGGTGGGGACGATCTCGCGGACCTTGGCCGCGATCTCGGCCGGGAGCGGGGCGTAACCGGCGTCGGAGAGGACCTTCTGGCCCTCCTCGCCGGCGGCGTAGTTCAGGAAGGCCTTCAGGGTCGGCAGGGTCTCCGCCTTGTTGCCCTTGTCGCAGGCGATCTCGTACGTGACGAGGATGAGCGGGTAGGCGCCCTCGGCCTTGGTGGCGTAGTCCAGGGAGAGGGCCAGGTCGCTGCCGGTGCCCTTGACCTTGGCGGCGGCGATGGCCTTGGAGGCGTTCTCCGTGGTGGCCTCGACCGGGGCGGCGGCACCGGTGTTCACCTTGACCGTGGAGATCTTGTTGGCGCTCGCGTAGGAGAGCTCGAAGTAGCCGATGGAGCCCTCGGCGTCCTTCACCGCGGTGGCGACACCGGAGGAGCCGTTGGCGGCCTGGCCGCCGGGGGCGGGCCACGACTTCGCCTTCGGGTCGTGCTTCCAGTCGGCCGGGGCGGCGGTGGAGAGGTACTTGCCCAGGTTCTGGGTGGTGCCCGACTCGTCGGAGCGGTGGAAGGCCTGGATCGTGGAGTCCGGCAGCTTGGCGCCCGGGTTGAGCTTGGCGATCGCCGGGTCGTTCCACTTGGTGATCTTCGTGTCGAAGATCTTGGCGATGGTGGAGGCGTCCAGGACCAGGTTGTCCACGCCGTCCAGCTTGTAGCCGATGGCGATGGGACCACCGACCATCGGCAGGTTGATGCCCTTGCCGCCCTTGCAGATCTTCTGCGACTCGGCGACCTCTTCTTCCTTCAGGGCGGAGTCGGAGCCGGCGAAGGCGACCTGGCCCTGGTTGAACTTGGTGATGCCGCCGCCGGAGCCGATGGCCTGGTAGTTGACCTCGACACCCTCACAGGCGGCCTGGAAGTTCTTGACCCACAGGTCCATGGCGTTCTTCTGCGCGCTGGACCCGGCGGCGAGAAGCTGACCCTTGGCACCGTCGCACTTGATGTTCGACGCGGCGGCGGACGTCTTGTCGCCGTTCGGCGCGGAGGTGTTGTTGTCCGAACCACACGCCGAGAGGACGAGGGCGCCGGAGACGACGAGGGCACCGATCGCAGAGGCGCGAAGCCCGTTGTTGCGCGAAAGCTTCACTTTCGGGTGTTCCTTCCAGAAGCCGCCTGCCGCGGACCTTGGTGTCCTGAACGTTCTACGGCGGCGTGTGTCGGGTTGCGGGTGCGTCGCTGTGCTCGTGCACCTTGTACGGCCGAAATTAGGCAGATCAGGTGAAGCGGTCTGCGGGAGAGGGTGAACGGCAAGTGAACCGTGCCGGAAGCCCGGGTGTGGGAGCCCCGGGCGGTCGGCGGGGCGGGGCGCGAGGTCCCGGAGACGCGGTCGCTGGGGGCCGCGGGCGCTCGGGCCGCGGTGGGTGCGGGCGTCGTGCCGCGGTGGAGGCATTCAGTGCCGGGTCGTCGACATGAGGGCGTCGAGGAGTTCACGGTCCCTCGGCTGGGTGAGGCGGGTACGGGCCGCCGGGGGCGGCAGCCAGAGGAGGCGGTCGACCTCGGTCGTCGGGGTGAACGTGCCGCCCAGGGCCTCGGCCGACCAGTACGTGACCTCCTTCGGCCGGCCGTTCGCCAGGTAGCGGGCCGTCGGCAGGCGGGGTCCCAGGACGCAGTTCTGGCCGGTTTCCTCCCTCACCTCGCGCACGGCGCACTCCCGCGGCGTCTCGTTCCGCTTCAGCTTGCCCTTCGGCAGGGACCAGTCGTCGTACTTCGGCCGGTGCACCAGCGCGATCTCGATGGCCGCGCCGCCCTCGCCGCCGCCGGGCGCCCGGCGCCACAGGACACAGCCGGCCGCCCGTACCGGCTCCTGGGGTGTCATGGGACGGCCGCCGTCGCTCTGCGCCAGGCGTTCTGGAAGGCGAAGCGGGCCGCCTCGACCTCGTGGCGCTGGTCCGCGTGGAGGACGCCGAGGGCGTACGCGGTGGCCGGGGCGATGCGGGGGGTGCGGGCCGCCGTGGCCGCGGCGGTGGCCGCCTCGGCGGCGTCGCGGTGGCGGTCCAGGGCGCGTCCCGCTTCGTAGAGGACGGGGTCCGGGGAGGTACGGGTGTGCAGGACCTCGGAGGCGTACCGGTGGAGGCGCAGCAGGAGCCGGGTCTGGTGCCAGGGCGCGTCCTGGGCCTCGCCGGCCGCGAGGCCGAGGGCCTCGGCGTTGTACGGGTGGGCCGCGCGGGCCAGGGGCAGGCCGGCCACCGCGTCCAGGAGGCGGCGCTCGACGGCCTCGGCGGGCGCGTCGAGGACCTCGACGGCCGGGGCGGTGCCGGCCGGGCCGAGCGGGACCTCGGAGGCGAGAAGGGCGACGGCGTCGGCGACCGCGTGGAAGCGGGAGGAGCCGAGCGCCTGGAGCGCCGCCGAGTGGGCTCGGGTACGGGCCAGGGTGAGCTGGCGTTCGAGGAGGGCGCCGGCGCGGGCGGCGCCGACGGTGAGCCCGGCTCCGCCCGCGCCCCGGGCAGTCGGCACCGGCCCGCTGCCGCTCGACAGGCGGGACAGCGCGTCCACCAGGCGGACGAGTCGCGAGGTGCAGGCGTGCTCCAGGGCCAGGGTTCCGGACAGCCAGGACAGCTCCGCGCGCAGCTGGTCGGCCCAGGCGGCGTCCAGGAGCGGCCGGAAGGTGTGCAGGGTGCCGCCGATGCGGCGGGCGGCCGCGCGCAGGGATCGGGCCGCCTCCTCCGCGCCGGTGGTGTCCGCCCCGCTCTCGGCGTGCAGGCGCAGGCCCCGCAGGAAGTCGCCGGCGCGTGCCTGCAGGTAGGGCGTGAGGACCTCGCCCGCGGTGACTCCTCCGGCGGCTCCGGTGACTCCGGTGACTCCGGCGGGTCTGCCGGCGGGTCCACGGGGTCCACCGGCGGACCCGGCCGGGACTCTCGCCGTGAGGTCCGCGGAGGTTTTCATGGGGACGTCGTGGTCAGGGCTGTGCACGTCGGCGCCTCCGCGCGTCGATGAGCATCTCCTGGACGTGCCGCAGCGGCTGGCCTTCGGGATCGGTCGCGTGGCGCGTCCAGTTCCCGTCCGGGCCGAGGTGCCAGGAGGAGGTGGTGTCGGACATTCCGGTCTCCAGGAGCCGGGTCAGGGCCGCCCGGTGGGCCGGGTCGGAGACCCGCACCAGCGCCTCTATGCGCCGGTCCAGGTTCCGGTGCATCATGTCGGCGCTGCCCAGCCAGACCTCGGGCTCGCCGCCGTTGCCGAAGGTGAAGACCCGGGAGTGCTCCAGGAAGCGGCCGAGGATCGAGCGGACCCGGATGTTCTCGGACAGGCCGGCGACGCCGGGCCGGACGGCGCAGATGCCGCGGACCCAGATGTCGACCGGGACGCCCGCCTGTGCGGCCCGGTAGCAGGCGTCGATGATGGCCTCGTCGACCAGCGAGTTGACCTTGATCCGGACATAGGCGGGCCGGCCGGCCCGGTGGTGGGCGATCTCCTTGTGGATCCGGGAGACCAGGCCGTCCCGCAGGGACTTCGGGGCGGTCAGCAGCCGTCGGTAGGTCTCGCGGCGGGAGTAGCCGGAGAGCCGGTTGAACAGGTCGGACAGGTCGGCGCCGACCTGCGGGTCGGCGGTGAGCAGGCCGAGGTCCTCGTAGAGCCGGGCGGTCTTCGGGTGGTAGTTGCCGGTGCCGACGTGCGAGTAGCGGCGCAGCAGCTCGCCCTCCTGCCGGACCACGAGCGACAGCTTGCAGTGCGTCTTGAGGCCGACGAGGCCGTAGACGACGTGGCAGCCGGCCTCCTCCAGCTTGCGCGCCCACTTGATGTTGGCCTGCTCGTCGAAGCGGGCCTTGATCTCGACGAGGACGAGGACCTGCTTGCCGCTCTCGGCGGCGTCGATGAGGGCGTCGACTATGGGGGACTTGCCGGAGGTGCGGTACAGCGTCTGCTTGATGGCGAGGACGTCCGGGTCGGCCGCCGCCTGCTCCAGGAAGGCCTGGACGGAGGTCGAGAAGGAGTCGTACGGGTGGTGAAGCAGCACGTCCCGCTCGCGCAGCGCCATGAAGATGTCGGGCGCGGAGGCCGACTCGACCTCGGCCAGGTCGCGGTGGGTGCCGGCGACGAACTTGGGGTACTTCAGCTCCGGCCGGTCGAGGGACGCGATGCCGAAGAGGCCGGTCAGGTCGAGCGGGCCGGGCAGCGGGTAGACCTCGGCGTCGGAGACCTTCAGCTCACGGACGAGCAGATCGAGGACGTACGGGTCGATGGACTCCTCGACCTCCAGGCGGACCGGCGGTCCGAAGCGGCGACGGAGCAGCTCCTTCTCCAGCGCCTGGAGCAGGTTCTCGGTGTCGTCCTCCTCCACCTCCAGGTCCTCGTTCCGGGTCACCCGGAACATGTGGTGGGCCAGCACCTCCATGCCGGGGAAGAGCTCCTCGAGGTGCGCGGCGATGACGTCCTCCAAGGGGACGTAACGCTGCGGGGAGGCTTCCAGGAAGCGGGAGAGGAGCGGCGGCACCTTGACGCGGGCGAAGTGCCGGTGGCCGCTGACCGGGTTGCGGACGACCACGGCGAGGTTGAGCGAGAGTCCCGAGATGTACGGGAAGGGGTGCGCGGGGTCGACGGCGAGCGGGGTGAGGACCGGGAAGATCTGCTGCCGGAACAGGGTGAAGAGCCGTGCCTGCTCCTTCTCCGTGAGCTCGGGCCAGCGGATGAGGTGGATGCCCTCGTCGGCGAGGGCCGGGGCCACGTCCTGCTGGTAGCAGGCGGCGTGCCGGGCCATGAGCTCGCGCGAGCGGGTCCAGATGAGGTCGAGCACCTCGCGGGGCTGCAGACCGGAGGCGGAGCGGGTGGCGACGCCGGTGGCGATGCGGCGCTTGAGGCCGGCGACGCGGACCATGAAGAACTCGTCGAGGTTCGACGCGAAGATGGCGAGGAAGTTCGCTCGCTCCAGCAGGGGCGTCGTCGGGTCCTCGGCCAGTTCGAGCACCCGCTCGTTGAAGGCGAGCCAGCTGCGCTCCCGGTCGAGGAAGCGGCCTTGGGGAAGCTCGCCCTCGGCGCCGTCGTCCTCGTACGCGTCCAGATCGGCGTCGAGGTCGGGCTCCAGGTCCGAGACCGGGCCGGAGGCGACCGTGTGGGAGCGGTGTGCGGCTATGGAGCCGACGGTGGGCTGACCGTTCGCACCGTTCGGCGCGGACTCGGGGGCGGACGGCGTGGCGGAGGACTGGACCGGGACCTCGGCGGGCTGCTGGCTCATGGCCCCATTCTTCCGCGCGAAGGGGTGGTCGGGCGCGTCGGAGCGGGCCGTGGTGGAGGGAAGTCTCCCTTTGGGGAGCGCCTTGTGGGGCGCGTGCACGGCGGGCTTCATTGCGTGAGCGTCGCAAGCGTGTCTGAATGGCCGGTAACGGTGACGTGTCGTACGGGCGACCGTGGGCGATGTTGTGCGGTGAAACCGGGGCGGGCACCGCGAGACAGCGGAAGGGCCGGGCGGAGTCCGCCCGGCCCTTCCCGTTGCGCGGTTTCGTCAGACGGCCGGCTCCCGCGCCGCCGATCGCCGCTTCGTCCGGTGCACCACGAACGCGAAGACGAGCAGGCCCGCGGGGTAGAGCAGGACCCAGCCGAAGCCGACGAGCATGGCGAGGACGGGAAGACCGGCCACCAGCGCGAGCAGCCGCTGCCCGGGGCGCGTGTACAGCTTGGCGTAGCTGAGCACCGAGATCGCGTACCCCATCACGAAGTTCACCGTCGACAGCTCGACCACCCGCGTCAGGCTGATCAGGCCCAGCGCGTGGACGAGAACGACACCGCCGAACATGAGCACCGAGAGCAGCACAGCCGGCCGGGGCGCGCCCGAGCGGGCGTCGACCTTGGCCAGGGTCGCCGGCAGCAGGCCGTCCCGGGCGGTCGCGAAGACGATCCGGGAGGTCGCCCAGGTGCCGCCCATGAGCGTCGCGAAGATGATCGCGGCGCCCAGGGCCGCCGCGACCCGGCCGCTCGCGTCACCGAGCACCTGCTGCAGGACGGCGACCACCGGCGCCTCGGAGAGCAGCGGGTCGTCCGGGGCGACGACGAGCTGCACCGCCAGGGAGATGCCCAGGTAGAGCGCGACGACGATGACGAACGTGATGCCGATGACGAGCGGGAAGTCGCGCCGCGGGTTGCGGTACTCCTCCGCGGTGGAGGAGACCAGCTCCCAGCCGGTGTACGCGAAGAACACCAGGCCCACGGCCGGCAGCGAGGCCATCCACTGCGTGGGCGGCGCCAGCTCCCCGTGGAGGGCGCCGGAGTCGACCATCGCCGGGGCGAAGGCGACGAGGGCGAGGAGCAGCAGCAGGCCGATGGTGACCGCCGACTGGATGCCGCCGGCCAGCCGGGAGCCCGCGGCCTGGAGCAGGCCGATCACGACGAGGTAGCCGAGGGCCACCCAGCCGCCCGCGCCGCTGTTGCCGAGGAGCGCGGCGACGTAGTTGCCGCCGCTGATCGCCATGACCGCGCCGCCGAACGCGCAGGCACCGATGAGGATCACCGCCGCGGCGGTGGAGCCCGGTGCTCCGAACGCCGCCTGGGCGAAGCCCTGGACGCCGCCGGCTGTCGGGTAGCGGGCGCCGAGCCGGGCGAAGACGATCAGGAGCGGAAGGACCACGACGGCGGCCGCCAGCCAGGCGTAGACGGCGCTGGAGCCGACCTGGGCGTAGGCGAGACCGGGCAGCACGAGCAGACCGCTGCCGATGATCATTCCGGTGGCGACGCCGACACCCCTGGGGACGGTCAGTGTCTTGTGGAGCTCCGAACTCTCCTGCCGCTCCTCGGACTTGGGGCCCTCATTCGTGACTGCCATTACCTCACCCGGGTGTGTGGGACCGCGTGCGCGGGACCGACCAGAACGCGCTGCCCATCATGCGCGGCGCGGAACCCGAGGGGGGAGTCCTTCTCCAGCCTCCAGGGCTCGGGAAGGGTTTGAATGGCTTGTTTCCAGTGGGAGCCGGTGTCCGAAGGGCTGTTGGAGAGGGTCACGCCCTCGGCGAGGTCGAGCTCGAACCACATCACCACCGCGTGGGCGCTGCCGCTCTCCCGGGGGGTGATGTCCACGTGGTGCGTGGTCGGTTCTATGTCCTGGGCGAAGTCGAAGCGGAAGATCTCCACCGGTTCGGTGAGCGGGCGGTGCCGGTAGTTGCTGAGCGTGGTGGAGAAGTACTCCAGGGAGGTCAGTGAGGCGAACGGCCTGAAGTCGAAGCCGTCGACCTCCCCGACGTGGTTGAGCGAGTGGAGCTCGGGGCTCTCCACGAACTGGGCGAACAGCCGGCCCGAGCGGGGCAGGATGACGGCGTCGGGGGTGAGCAGTTCCCGGCGGGCGTGCGCGAGCGCGGGCACGACGAACTCGCCGAGGAGCGCGCAGTCGAAGATCTCGGTGACCAGGACGTCGGCCCGGCGTGGCAGGTCGACCCCGACGCGCAGGTCGGTGGAGAGGCTGGAGACGACGGTGACGACGTCGGCGTACCCGTTCTGCTTGACGATCTCGCGGGCCGTGGAGGCGACGACGTCGACCGCTTCGCAGGTGACGACCCGGCTCGCGCCCGAGCGGGCGGCGAGCAGCGAGAGGAGTCCGGCGCCGGTGCCGATGTCGAGCACCAACTGGTCTTCGCCGACGACCTGTTGGATCGCCTTGGCGTAGGCCTGGTTGCGTTCGGCGTCGTTCATCATGCCGAAGTGCCAGCGCGGTACGAGGGCGCGTACGGCGCGGTTGATCTCGCGGCGGAAGCGGTGGGCGCCTGCGTCGAACCGGGCCGCCGAGCTGAACAGGTCGTAGGCGCGTTCGTACTGGCGCTGGGCCATCGCCTCCTCGCCGAGTGCCAGCAGGGTCTGGCAGGGGTCGGCCGAGTCCGCCGGGCCCCGGGGGGTGAGGAGGTCCAGGTGGGTGCTTTCCGTGGCAGTCAGGTTCATGCCGCGTCGACTCCTGCTCGGACCATGGTGTGGACGGGGACGGGGTCGTGCTCTCCGGCGGGCAGGTACACGGTGACGGTGTCCCCGACCCGTACGGAGGGGTGTGAGCGGTCGCAGAGGCGGCCGACCGGGAACAGGCCGCCGTGCCAGGGGCAGCGCAGCCTGTCCCCGTCGACGTCCCCGAGGTGCAGCGGGCCGCCCCGGTGGGGGCAGCTGCTGCTGATGACGTGCACGGCCTTGTCGCGTTCCATCACGAAGTACAGGTCGTCGCCGGCGACGAGCGCGTTGTGGGCGGAGCGGCTGAACTCCGCCCGGACGCGGGGCTGGGCGGGCGCCTTGGCTCCCTTGCGGCCCTTCACGCGGCCGGTCCGGTCGCGAGCTGCGTGCGGCCCTCGGCCCGTACGCCGTAGAGCCGGCCGGCGGGTACGACGACGGACCTGCCCTGCGGCACGCGCAGGGGGTCGCCGGTCGCGGAGGTGTACAGCAGCGCCTCGCCGCCCAGGACGTGGAGGCGGGTGGCGGCCGGGGCTACCTGGGTGTCGAACGCGCTGTCGCTGTCGAGCTCCACGACGACGCCGGCCGGGCCGTCGGCGGGGGCGTCGGAGAGCGCCGGGTCCCAGGTGAGCTGGGCGAGCAGGTCGGCGCCGGCCAGCCGGTCCAGCAGCTGGATCTCCTCGACGCCCTGCAACAGGCCCTTGACGGCGACGGGGCCGTGCTTGCGGGCGAGCGGGATGAGCAGGTCGTCGATGGCCATCCGGCCGTGGTGCTGGTCGATGTGGGCGTGCTCGTCGCAGTAGCGGGTGTCGACGGCGTCGCCGTACACGTCGCGGAAGACCTTGGTGAGGTCGCCGAACCAGGAGGCGAAGGTGGCCTCCAGGAAGGCCATCGCGCCGATGTAGCGGAAGAAGCCGGTGCGGTTGCGGGTCGCCCAGTAGAAGTAGTTGTTGATCGCGATCGAGCTGGGCAGGTAGAAGAACCAGTAGTGGTGCGAGGTCGTGGCCATGCCGACGCTCGAGCACAGCTCCATGAAGAGGGTGCTGTGCTTGGCCGGGAAGACGCCGTAGCCGAACTCGTCGACGAAGATCTTGAAGAGTTCGCTCTGCTCCGGGCCGAAGGCACCGCCGAGGTTCTGGGACATCGCGGTGGCCTCGGTCAGGCCGTCGAGCGCCATCTGGACGATCTGGGTGCCGGCCGCGATCCGGGGCGACTTCGCGGCGCGGATGGCGTCGAAGACCGGGCGCGAGCCCGGGCTGTTGGCCTGGTCGACGGAGTGCCGCAGGTGGGCGCGGAGGGTGTCCTCGTCCCACTGACCGGAGACGCCGACGGAGTCGTCGAGGAAACCGAAGGCGAATCGTTCCATCTGGGGGCGGATGCGTTCGCCAGCCAACCGGCTGTCGGAGTGGTAGAAGGCGCTGAAGTCGTCCTCGAACGTGCGCAGTCCGGCGGCGGGCAGGAACAGCGCGTCGCTCTCGTACACGTTCATGAGGAGACGGTTCGCCAGCAGGCTCCGGTCGGAGGCGAAGGTCTCCTCGTCGAGGGGACGGCTCCAGTCGAGCTCGGCGACGCGCTCGGGGTTCAAGGGGCGGTGGTACGGGTTGTTCGGGATGAACGGTTCGCTGGTCGAGCGGAACTGTGACAAGCGGCTGTACCGGACGCTCTCCTCGGTCAGGTTGCCGAAGGCGCTGTCCGGGCTGGTGCTCGTGGTCATCGTGATCGTGCCCCTCCGTTACTTCACCGCTCCGAGTGGGTGCTCGTGGGCGGCTCTCGCACAGTGACGGTCGTGGTGACGCACGCGATTGTGCGCAGGGGTGTCTGAAGAAGGTCTGAAGAGTGTCCGGTCCATGTTCTTGGAGCGGACCCGCGCCTTCGCCGAGCGGTCGGCGGCCGTCAGCGCCGGGCGAGCGCCTCCGGTCGGCAGAGGCCCTGGAAGCCATCGCTCCGGATCGGCGTGAGCAGCTGCGTCGGACGGGCGCCGGTCTGATCGGCCGCTGTCACGCACTCCGCCGGTACGCGGTCGGCGGTCACGCGCTCCGCCGCCGCCCGCTCCGCCGCGTAGATCGCGACGAGTTCGTTGAAGCGGTAGGCGTCGGAGCCGCTGCGCTCCAGCAGACCGACGTCGGCCAGGGCCTCGAGCCGACGGCAGGCCGCCGCCGGGTCGCCGCCCGTGAGGGCGGAGGCGGCCGCGGCCCCGATCGCCCCGGCCCCGATCGCCCCGGTGCCGATCGCCCCGGTCCCTGACCCGGCTCCCCCCCCGGCTGCGCCCAGTGCGCGGAAGAACCGCGCCTCCTCCTCCCCGAGGGCGAGGTAGCTCGCCGCCAGGGCGCGGCGCACGCTGGAGGCGCCGTCGTCCTCGACGCTCAGCTGGTCGAGCCGGGTCCGCGGGTCCGCGTACCGCTCGGCCAGCTCCCCCGGGGACAGATACGGGTTGGCGGCCATGGTCCCGACGGCGATCCGGATCCCCAGCGGGAGCCGTCCGCAGTACTCGGCCAGCAGCTCCACCGCCTCGCGCTGTCCGGCGCAGCGCTCGGGGCCGACCAGGGCGACGAAGAGGTCGGCGGCGGCCCGCGGGTCCAAGGGACGCAGACCGATCCGCCGTGCGCCCTCGCGGGTGAGGAGTCCGCGCTGGAGCCGGCGGCTGGTGACGATCACGGCCGACGGGCCGGAGGGCACGAGGGGCCGCAGCTGGCCCGCGTGGTCCGCGTCGTCGAGGAGGAGCAGCATCCGCCGGCCGTGCATCAGGCCGCGGTAGAGGGCGATGCGTCCTTCGAGGTCGTGCGGGAGCCGGTCGCGCTCGACGCCGAGCCCCTGGAGGAGCCGGCCGAGCGCGTCGCAGGGGGAGCGGGGTCCGTCGTCGTCGGTGGTGCGCAGATCGACGTACAGCTGACCGTCGGGGAACTCCCGCGCGCACTCATGCGCGAGTTCGAGGGCGAATGCGGTCTTGCCGACTCCGGCCGGTCCGTCGACGGTGAGGATTGCGGCCGTGCTGTCGCGCGGGGAATTCTCCCGGGCGAGTCCCTGCCGACCGAGCTGGAGTTCCGATTCCCGGCCGATGAAAACCCGGGCCGTCGCCGGCAGCTGATTGAGCGACGATTCCGGAGCCCCGGGAAAGGGATTCCGTTTCCCGGTGGTGGCGGGCGTCTTCCCCGGTGGACACGCGACCGGTGGCGGGGTGTCGATGGCGATGTCGCCCGCGAGGATCCGCTCGTGCAGATCGCGTAATTCGGGGCCGGGGTCGATGCCCAGCTCCTCGCGCAGGTGCCTCCTGGCGTCGTCGTACGCCTGGATCGCGTGGGCCTGCCGGCCGCTGCGGGCGAGCGCCAGCATGTGCAGATGGCGTAGCCGTTCGTGCAGCGGCTCCTGGGCGATGGCCTCGGAGCAGGCGACGACGGCGGCCTCGTGGCGACCGGCGGCGATCAGACCGGCGATCCATCCCTCGGTCGCGGAGAAGCGCATCTCGCGCAGCCGGGCGCGCTCCAGGGCCGCGTACGGTCCGGGAATGCCGCTGAGCGCCTCGCCGCGCCACAGCCCGAGCGCCGACGCGAAGCGCTCGAAGGCGGCCGTGGCCCGGCCCGCCGAGGCCAGGGCCCGGGCCTCCTCGTAGCGGCGGACGAAGGTCAGGGAGTCCACCGCCTCGGCGGGCAGGCGCAGTTCGTACCCGCCTGCGCGGGAGACGATGAAGGCGCCGGACTCCCGGCTGCCGCGCTCCGGTTCGAGGATCCGGCGCAGTCCGGCGACGTACGTGTGCACGGCGTTGGCGGCCGAGGCCGGGGCGTCTGCGCCCCAGAGCGCGTCCACGATCTGCTCGCGGCTGACGACGGTGCCCCGATGGCCGGCGAGGAGCGCGAGGACGGCGCGCTGTTTGGGCGGGCCCACGGCGAGCTCCCGGCCCTCGTGCCAGATGCGGAGTGGTCCGAGCAGATACAGGGCGAGGCGGTGCTGCGGGTCGGACATGGGCCATCACTCCAGGACCGGGCGTCGACGAAGAGGAACGTTGACCGGTGGTTCAGGAGGTGGTGTGTGCGGTGTCCGGATGCCCCGTGGGGATGCCCCAGGACGGCCGATGACCTCGCATACGACAGGAACCGCACGACCGCATGACGCAGACCCTCCCCCGTGCCGCGATCGGCGCATATGCCAGAAGGCGCATGCGCCGGACGCACATTCAGGCTAGGCGGGCACGAGCACCGGCCGAAAGTTCACACTCGGCCGTGGTGTTATGCCGCCGGATATCCCGTCAATGGGCGGCGGAATGGCGAACGCGCCCCCACGAGAGATGGCGCGTTCTTTATGGCATCTCGCCATCAAACAAGACATTGGGGAATCCTGGCCGGGTGACCGGA
Source organism: Streptomyces lateritius (assembly GCF_014649715.1). GTDB lineage: Bacteria > Actinomycetota > Actinomycetes > Streptomycetales > Streptomycetaceae > Streptomyces > Streptomyces lateritius. Next base: position 193,183 of record NZ_BMTO01000015.1, on the reverse strand, counting down.
CACGGGGCGTCACCCCGCCCCGTCGGTTTTCGGACGGGGCGGACGGGACCCGGCCCCTCCAGAGGGCCCGACGGGTGGCTCAAAGCCGTCCCTTGGCCCGAAGAATTCGCTCCTGTGCGCGGCCCCTGCGGATTTTCGGTCCGCTCAGGAGGGGTGGCGGCGGCTCAGCACGCGGAAGGCGGCGAGAAGGGCGAGGGCGGCGAGGGCGAGGACGATGCCCGTCTCGATGAACTGGGTGGGCCAGAAGTGGGAGGCGGGGTGGTAGTCGACGTACTGGGCGGCGATGTCCACGTCGGGCCGGCACACCCCGTTCTCGTCGAGCGGCTCGGGGCAGTACCAGCCGGGCAGCCGCTGCCCGGTGGTCCTGATGAGCCCGGAGTCCACGTACATGCCCGCGTCGGGCACGAGGAGGCTCGGGCCGACCGGGCCGGTGATCGTCCGTACCGCGAGGAAGTCCCAGCGGAGCACGCTGAGCACCAGCAGTACGACGCCGATGACCACCCCGGTCGCCGCCATGGCCACCACCGTGCGCCGGACGAGCTGGCCGACGAGTGCGCCGACGGCGACGGCGAGCAGACCGTACGCGACGAGGACGGTGCCGGTCGCCTCGTACGTGCCCCGCTCGTCCCAGGTGAACTGGTAGTCGCCCGCGACGCGGGTCAGGCCCAGTGCGTAGACCGCCATCAGCGCGAGCGTGGTGGCGACCGTGACCGCACCCGCCGTCACCAGCTTCGAGGCGAGCCAGCGGCCCGGCGTGACGGACTGGGTCAGGGCCAGCTTGTACGTGCCCGATTCCAGCTCGCGGGCGACCATCGGGCCCGCGACGAACGCGCCGACGAGGAGCGGGAGGTAGATCACGCCCAGGGAGAAGAGATCCATGCCCCACCTCAGGAGCATGTGACCGTCGTCCTGGTCGGTGCCCACGACACGGGAGTCCCAGAGGCTTAGGCCTCCCACGCAGACCAGGCTCAGGAGCACGACCGCCCCCGCCGTCCACAGCGCCCGCCGGTGCTGGCGGACCGTCACCCAGTACGGGCCCTTCAACGCGAGGCCGCTCATGCCGAGGCTCCTTCGGGGGTCCTGTCCGCGGTCTTCGAGGCGCGGAGGTGGGCGAGGAGAAGTTCCTCCAGGGACGGGGACGTGGTCTGCCAGGGGCCCTCGACCGGGCCGCCCTCGTTCCGTACGAGCGCCGTGAGCTGTCGGCCCGTCGTACGGGACTCGACGACCGTGTGCGGGGCGAGGTCTTCGACGGGGCCGGTGACCAGGGTGTGCGCGGCGAGGAGGTCGTCGATGGCGCCGTCGAGGCGGATCCGGCCGCCGTCGAGGAGGAGCAGGTGGTCGCAGGCTCCCTCCAGCTCGGTGAGGATGTGCGAGGACACGACGACCGTGGTGCCGCGCTCGGCGGTGTCGGCCATCAGGGCCCCCATCAGCTCGTGGCGGGCGAGCGGGTCGAGATCGGCCATCGGCTCGTCGAGGAGGAGCAGCTCCGGCCGCTTGCCCAGCGCGAGGGCGAGGGCGACGCGCGTGCGCTGGCCGCCGGAGAGCCGGCGGACGCGGGCGCCGGGGTCCAGGGTCTCCACGATCCGGGCGGCGATCTCGCCGTCCCAGCGCCCGGGGTTGAGCTCCCGGCCCATCGTGAGGGTGTCGGCGACGGTGAGCTGCGGGTGGAGGGGCTTGTCCTGGGCCACGTAGGCGAGGTCGGTGCGGGCGGGGCCGCGGACCACGCCCTGGGTGGGCCTGAGCAGCCCGGCGGCGAGGGCGAGAAGGGTGGACTTGCCTGCGCCGTTGGGGCCGACGAGCGCGCAGACCCGGCCGGCGGGAAGCGCGAAGGAGCAGTCCCTCAGCGCCCAGCCGCGGCCCCTTCCGTACCGCTTGGCGAGGCCCAGTGCCTCGATGGCCGTCTCGCTCACGTGTCGTCCCCCTCGAAGTGTTCGTCCAGTACGGAAGTGAAGAGTGCCGCCACGTCGTCCCGCGTCAGGCCGGTCTCCCGGGCCCGCCGGGCCCAGTCGGCGAGTTCGCCCCGAAGGGGCGAGGTGGCCGGGGCGGCCCCGAGCGTCGCGCGGACGAAGGTCCCGAGGCCGCGACGGGCCTCGACGAGTCCTTCGCGTTCGAGCTCTCGGTAGGCCTTGAGGACCGTGTTCGGGTTGATGGCCGTGGCCTCGACGACCTCGCGTGCGGTGGGCAGCCTGTCGCCGGGTTCCAGTACGCCCATACGCAGAGCCTGTTTGGTCTGCTGGACGATCTGGAGGTAGGTGGCGACGCCGCTGCGCCGGTCGATCCGGTACTCGAGCACGTTCGTTCCACCACCCTTTCACTAATCAAGTAGTGAAAGGGTGGTGCAAGAGAGGGGGCGGTGTCAACCGCCCCCTTCCCCAGGTGTGTTCGGACCGCCGGTGTCAGGACTCCGTGCGGTACATCAGGTCCACCTCGTGGGTGACGAATCCGATCCGCTCGTACACCGTCACCGCCGCCGTGTTGTCCGCGTCCACGTACAGCATCGCGGTCGGCAGCCCCTGTCCCGCCAAGTGCCGCAGCCCGATCGCCGTGAGCGCCTTGCCCAGGCCACCGCCCTGCGCCTCGGGCAGGATGCCGACCACGTAGACCTCGCCGAGCTGCTCCTCCGCGTGCGTCTTGGTCCAGTGGAAACCGACCAGCCGCCCCTCCTTCTCCGCGAGGAAGAAGCCCTTCGGGTCGAACCACGGCTCTTCCATGCGGTCGTCGAGGTCGCGCTGAGTGAGCGACCCCTGCTCGGGGTGGTGCGCGAAGGCTGCCGCGTTGACGGCCAGCCAGGCCGTGTCGTCCTGCCCCGGCACGAAGGTGCGGACGGTGACGCCTTCCGGCAGGACCGGCTCGGGGATGTCGAGCGGCACCAACGGGCGGCGCATCTGGCGCAGTTCCCGGAAGAGCGTCAGACCGAGCACCTGGGCCAGGTGCCGCGCCGCCGACTTGCCGCCGTGCGCCCACACCCGCAGCCGCTTGCCGGAGGCCGTGAGCAGCGCGGTACCGAGCGCCCGCCCGTGCCCGCGACCGCGGTGCGAGGGGTGGACGACCAGCTCGGCCGCCGGGGCCTCCACCGGGTCGGTGTCCTCCAGCTGGGCGTACCCGTAGAGGTGCGGGCCGACGGTGAGCAGGAAGTGCCGCACGCCCTCGCGCCTGCCGTGACGCAGATACAGCCGGCCCTGCTCGGACACGGCGTGCATGCCGTCGGCGCGGTCGGCCGCCTCCAGCAGGTCCAGTACGTCCTGGACCTGGCCGGGGGAGAGCTCGTCGAGGGTGTGGATCTGCCGGCCGGGTTCGAGGGCCGGTGCCGCGTCAGAAGTCATGCCTCCGAGCCTACGGCGGAAGAGGACGGGCAAAGGCAACCAGCTCGTAACCGGCTACCCCCTGTTGCGCTACGCGCGTTGACTCTAGGCTGCGCTCGCAGACCACGAGCCGATCACCGCCACAAAAGGGGCAAGGGGACAAGGGGAGCGATGTCAGCGACACCGAAGAAGAACAGGGCGGGGCGGCGGATTCTCGCCGTCGGCGCGGGACTTGCGACCGTCGGCGCGCTCGTCGCGGCCCTGCCGGCCGGGGCGGCCCAGGACCAGAGCCAGGGGCGCGGTCACGGCTGGGGCCGGACCGTCGACGTCCAGCTGCTCTCCTTCAACGACCTGCACGGCAACCTGGAGCCGCCGGCCGGCTCGTCGGGCCAGGTCAGCCACACGCACGAGGACGGCACCGTCGAGAAGATCGACGCGGGCGGCGTCGAGTACCTGGCCACCCATCTGCGCCAGGCGCGCCAGGGGAACCGTTACTCCGTCACGGCCGCCGCCGGCGACATGATCGGCGGCTCGCCCCTCCTCTCCGGTCTGTTCCACGACGAGCCGACCATCGACGCGCTGAACAAGCTGAAGCTCGACGTCAGCTCGGTCGGCAACCACGAGTTCGACGAGGGGGCCAAGGAGCTGGCCCGCATGCAGAACGGCGGCTGCCACCCGACCGCCGGCTGTTCCGTCGAGGGCAAGACCTTCGAGGGCGCCGCGTTCCCGTACCTCGCCGCCAACGTGACGGACGAGAAGACCGGCAGGCCGCTGCTCGACCCGTACTTCGTCTGGGAGAAGGACGGCGTCAAGATCGGCTTCATCGGCGTGACCCTGGAGGGCACCCCGAACATCGTGACCGCCGAGGGCGTCAAGGGCCTGAAGTTCGGTGACGAGGTCGAGACGATCAACAAGTACGCGAAGATCCTGGAGCGCAAGGGCGTCAAGTCCATCGTCGCTCTGGTCCACGAGGGCGGCGCCCCGGCCTCCTCCTCCTACAACTACGACTGCGACAGCCCCGGCCCGGGCGACGGCATCTCCGGCCCCATCACGGAGATCGCCAAGAACGTGAGCCCGCAGGTCGACGCGCTGGTCACCGGCCACACCCACCAGGCGTACGTGTGCACCGTGCCCGACCCGGCCGGCAAGCCGCGCCTGGTCACCTCGGCGGCCTCGTTCGGCAAGCTCTACACCGACACGACGCTGACGTACGACCGCCGCACCAAGGACATCGTGCGCGCCTCGGTCGACTCGGCCAACCGCGTCGTCACGCGTGACGTGCCCAAGGCCCAGGACATGACGGACCTGATCCGCGACTGGAACGCCCTGGCCGCCCCGATCGCCAACCGCCCGCAGGGCTTCATCTCCGCCGACATCAACGGCCGCGGCTCGACGGCGTACGAGAAGCCGCTCGGCGACCTGATCGCGGACGCGCAGCTGGAGGGCCTGGCCCCGGCGGACAAGGGCGGCGCGCAGCTGGCCCTGATGAACCCGGGCGGTATCCGCTCGGACCTGGTGTGGGCGGAGTCCGCCGCCAAGGAGGGCAACGGCGTCGTGACGTACGGCGAGGCGTTCACCGTCCAGCCGTTCACGAACATGATGCACGTCGTCGACCTCTCCGGCGAGAACCTGCTGGCCGCGCTGAAGCAGCAGGTCAGCGGCTCGAACGCGGCCTCGGTGAAGATCCTTCAGGTCTCGAAGGGCCTCACCTACACCCTCGACATGACCAAGACGGGTGCCGACCGGGTCGTGGACGGCACGGTCAAGCTGAACGGTGAGCCGATCGACCCGGCGAAGACCTACCGGGTCGCGATGAACGAGTTCCTCGCGGGCGGCGGCGACGGCTTCCCGGCGCTCGCCAAGGGCACGAACAAGCTGGTCGGCGCCTCGGACCTGGACCTGTTCAACGCGTACCTGGGGGCCCACTCCTCGGCCGCGGCCCCGCTGGCCCCGCCGGCGGCGGACCGGATCACGGTCGTCAGGTAAGTCGTACGTCGCCAGTGGCGGAAGGGGTGCCGGACCACGGTCCGGTGCCCCTTCTCGCTGACGTCTCTCTGGTGCTTCTTGACGCGTACCCGTCATAATCCGCTGCCATGGACCGACGAAGCTTTCTCGCGGGAGCCGCGGCGACCACCGCCACCGTCCTCATCGGAGCCCCGCCCGCCCGGGCGCGCACCCGGGCCGCCCTCGGGCTCCAGGACTGGATGGCCGGCCACGGCGACCCCACCCCGCTCCAGAAGCTCACCATCCCCGGCACCCACGACTCCGGCGCCCGCTTCGGCGGCCTCTGGGCCGCCTGCCAGAACACCACCATCGCCCAGCAGTTGGAGAGCGGCATCCGCTTCCTGGACATCCGCTGCCGGGTCACCGGCGACTCCTTCGCCATCCACCACGGCGCGTACTACCAGAACATGATGTTCGGCGACATCCTCGTCGCCTGCCGCGCCTTCCTCGCCGCCCACCCCTCCGAGACCGTCCTCATGCGGGTCAAACAGGAGTACTCCGAGGACTCCGACGCCACCTTCCGCCGGATCTTCGACGACTACCTCGACGTACGCGGCTGGCGCTCCCTCTTCCGCATCGGCGACGGCCTGCCCACCCTCGGCCAGGCGCGCGGCCGGGTCGTCCTCCTCGCCGACAACGCCGGCCTGCCCGGCGTCCGCTACGGCGACGGCGCCCATTTCGACATCCAGGACGATTACATGGCCGAGCCGGGAGCCAAGTACCCGAAGATCGAATCCCACTTCAGGAAGGCCGCCCAGCAGCCCGGGAAGCTGTACGTCAACTACGTCTCCACCTCGGCCTACCTCCCGCCCCGCTGGAACTCCGACCGCCTGAACCCGAAAGTCCACACCTTCCTCGACAGCTCGGAGGCCACCGGCTGGAAGGGCCTCGGCATCGTCCCCCTGGACTTCCCGAACACCCGATCAGGCCTGGTCGAGTCCCTCATCCGCCACAACTGACGGCGGCGGCGTCGGCGCGCCCGGCAGGCGGATCACCGCCGCCGTGCCGCCACCCTCCGCCGCCGTCAGGGCCACCGTGCCGCCCGCCTGCTGGACCGTGCGCGCCACGATCGACAGACCGAGGCCCGAGCCGGGCAGGCTGCGCGCCGACGGCGAGCGCCAGAAGCGGTCGAAGACGTGAGGCAGCTCCTCCGGCGCGATGCCGGGGCCGTGGTCGCGGACCGTCAGCTCGCCCCGCATCAGGGTCACCTCGACCGTGCCGCGCGGCGGCGAGAACTTCACCGCGTTGTCCAGGACGTTCACCAGCGCGCGCTCCAGACCGGCCGGCTCCGCCCGTACGTACCAGGGGGCCAGGTCGGTACGGAAGGCCAGCTCGGGTCCGCGCAGCCGCGCCCGTTCCAGCGCCGAACGCAGGATGCCGTGGAGCGGGACCACCTCCAGCGGCCCCGGCTGCGCCGCGTCCGGGCGGGCCAGTTCCTGAAGGTCGCCGATGAGCGCGGCCAGCTCCGTCATCTGCGCCTTCACCGAGGACAGCAGCGCCCGCCGGTCCTCGGGCGGCAGCGCCCGGCCCGTCTCCTCGCTGCGTACGAGCAGTTCGACGTTCGTACGCAGCGAGGTCAGCGGCGTCCGCAGTTCGTGCCCGGCGTCCGCGATCAGCTGCGCCTGCAGGTCCCGGGAAGTGGCGAGGGCGGCCGTCATCGCGTTGAACGAGCGGGAGAGCCGGGCGACCTCGTCCTCGCCCTCGACCGGGATGCGGACCGTCAGGTCCTCGGTCCGCGCCACGTGCTCCACCGCCCCGGTGAGCCGGTCCACCGGCTTCAGACCCGCCCGCGCCACCCACAGGCCGGCCGCGCCGGCCCCGACCACACCGATCCCGGAGACCAGTAGCAGGACCCAGCCGAGCGTGGACATCGAATTGTCGATCTCGGACAGCGGGCGGGCGACGGAGACGCCGACCACCTCCTGGAAGGCCGGCTGCGGATAGGTGTAGACCCGCATCTCGGTGCCGTTCCCGGCCTTCGTCGTGTGCAGGGTGTACGGCAGCTGACCGCGCGCCACGGCCAGATCGCCCGCCTCGACGGGGATCGGCGAGGAGCCGTACGTACAGACCTTGCCGTTGCTCAGCACGATCTGCACGGTGTACGAACCCGCCGACGGCACCGTCGACTCGCCGCTCCGCGCGCAGGTGAGGGCCAGGTTCCCGACCGCGCCGGCGTCCAGCCTGCTGCTGCGCAGCGACGAGTCCAGCTCCGCCTCCAGCTGCGCCCGCGTCACGAACCAGCAGGCCGCCGACACCGCCGCCACCGCGAGCGCCACCGCGACCGCCGTGAGCAGCGCCAGCCGCGACCGCAGCGGGCGAGAGCGGAACCACGTCACCGGACCGCTCACTCCGTACCCCCGCCGCGCAGGACGTATCCCACGCCCCGCACCGTGTGCACCAGGCGCGGCTCGCCACCGGCCTCCGTCTTGCGCCGCAGATACATCACGTACACGTCCAGCGAGTTCGAGCTCGGCTCGAAGTCGAAGCCCCACACCGCCTTCAGGATCTGCTCGCGCGTCAGCACCTGGCGCGGGTGCGCCAGGAACATCTCCAGGAGCGTGAACTCCGTCCGGGTCAGCTCCACCGGCCGGCCGGCGCGCGTGACCTCGCGGGTCGCCAGGTCCATCCGCAGGTCGGCGAAGGAGAGAACGTCCCCCTCGGGCCGCGCCTCGACCGTGGCCGCGTACGAGCTGCGGCGCAGCAGGGCGCGGATGCGGGCGAAGAGTTCGTCCAGCTCGAAGGGCTTCACCAGGTAGTCGTCGGCGCCCGCGTCGAGCCCGGTCACCCGGTCGCCGACGGTGTCCCGCGCGGTCAGCATGAGGATCGGCACGGTCGAGCCGGACGCCCGGATGCGGCGGGCGGCCGTGAGACCGTCCATGCGGGGCATCTGGATGTCGAGGACGACGAGGTCGGGGGCGTACGACTCCATCCGAGCGAGGGCGTCGGCGCCGTCGACGGCCTCCTCGGTCCCGTACCCCTCGAAGGCGAGACTGCGCCGCAGCGCCTCCCGTACGGCGGGCTCGTCGTCGACGATGAGGATGCGGTCGCCTTCGTTCACCGGGCCGGTCGAACCAGTCATGGGGTCAGCCTCGCACGCGTTCGGCGGCACGCGTTCAGTCGGAGTCGCCGGACCGGAGGTTGTCCAGGTCGGCCTTGAGGGTGTCGACCGGGATGGCGAATCCGAGACCGACGCTGCCGGCCGCGGAACCGCTCGACGCGCTCGGCGAATACATGGCCGAATTGATCCCGATGATCTCGCCGTTCATATTGATCAGCGCGCCGCCGGAATTCCCGGGATTGAGCGAGGCGTCGGTCTGGATCGCCTTGTACGTCGTCCTGGACGAGCCCGTGTCCCCGTTGAACTGCTGCCCGCCGAACTCGAAGGGCCAGCCCTGCCGCGGATCGTACTGCTGCCGGCGCTGGTCCTGGCCCTCGTCCTTGGCCACGGTCACATCGCGGTCGAGAGCGGAGACGATGCCGCTGGTGACCGTGCCGGTCAGCCCCTCGGGGGAGCCGATGGCGACGACCTCGTCGCCGACCTTGACCCGGCCGGAGTCGCCGAGCGTGGCCGCCTTGAGGCCGGAGGCCCCGCTGAGCCTGATCAGCGCCAGGTCCTTGTCGGGGGCCGTGCCGACGGCCTCGGCCTCGTACGTCTTGCCGTTCGAGAGCCGCACCGTGATCGAGGAGGCGCCGGAGATGACGTGGTTGTTGGTGACGATCTCGCCGTCACCGGTGATGATCACGCCCGAGCCGGTGGACTTCCCGGAGGTCGAGGTCGCGGAGATCTCCACGATGGAGGGGGAGACGGCCTCGGCGACCCCGGCGACGGTGCCCTTGCTGCTCGCCGAGACGGTCGTGCCGTTCACGCCGGTCGCCGTGGGGGCGCCGTCCGCGGTGAGCTGCTGGACGAGCGTCGCCGTGCCGCCGCCGACCGCCGCCGCGGCGATCGCCACGGCCGCGAGGAGCCCGACTCCGCGCCGGGCCCGGCGGTGCGGCTGCGGAGCCGGCGTGTACGGCGGCTGCGGGGGCTGCGGCGGGTAGTACGGCTGCTGCGGCTGCTGCTGGTGGTCCGTCATGGGTACGACTCTCGAAGCCGTACATGAGAGGTCTCTGAAGAACGCCTGAGAAGCCCGACAGAACCCTGTATGCCCTATATAAGGGGACGCCTGAAGGGGGACGGCGTCCGCCCGGGTGAGGGCCGGCGCCTACGCGCAGCCGCAGGAGCGGCGGACGATCAGCGCCGAGGGGAACTGCTTCACCCGCTCGCGCTTCGACCCCGCCACCCGCAGCGAGTCGTCGAGGACCAGATCCACCGCCGCCCGGGCCATCGCCGGGCGGTCCGAGGAGATCGTCGTGAGCGGCGGGTCCGTGAGGGCCGCCTCCTTCACGTCGTCGAAGCCCGCCACCGCCAGCTCGCCCGGCACGTCGATCCGCAGCTCGCGCGCCGCGCGCAGCACGCCGAAGGCCTGGTCGTCGGTGGAGCAGAAGATGGCCGGCGGCCGGTCCGGGCCCGAGAGGATCTTCAGGGCGATCTGGTAGGCGTCGTAGCGGTTGTAGGGGGCCTGGAACAGCCGGCCCTCGATCGAGAGGCCGGCCTCCAGCATCGCGCGCCGCCAGCCCTCCTCGTGGTCAGCGACCGGGTCGCCGACCGCCGGGGTGTTCGGGACGCCGCCGAGACAGGCCACGTAGGGGTGGCCGTGCTCCAGGAGGTGCCGGGTGGCGAGCTGGGCGCCGCCGATGTCGTCCGTGACGACGGCGACGTCGTCGAGCGCCTCGGGCCGCTCGTGCAGCAGCACCACCCGCGCGTCCCAGGCCTCGATCTCGCTCGCGGCCCGCTCGCTCATGCCCTGGCTGACCAGGATCAGACCGGAGACCCGCATGCCGAGGAAGGCGCGGAGGTAGTGGACCTCCCGCTCGTCGCGGTAGTCCGAATTGCCGACGAGGACCATCTTCCCGCGCTCGGCCGCGGCCTGTTCGACGGCGTGCGCCATCTCCGCGAAGAACGGCTGGCGCGCGTCCGGGACGATCATGCCTATGAGGTCCGTGCGGCGGGACGCCATCGCCTGTGCCACCCGGTCGGGCCGGTAGCCCAGCTCCTTGATGGCGGCGAGGACACGCTCGCGCGTGGCCGGGGCGACCGGCCGGGGTCCGTTGTTGATGACGTAACTCACGACCGCGGTCGAAGTACCCGCCAGTCGCGCTACGTCATCCCGCGTCACCTTGGCCACGCGCGGCAGTCTACGCGGGGTGACCTACCTACCGGCAGGTCGCACTGTGGCGTCCACCACGTCGGACCTGTCATCCGTCGGAGTGACACCTCGCGCGCCGTCCTTGACGCGCGCCTCTTCCTTGGCCCGCGCCTCCTCGGCCGCCCGCTCCACCTTCTCCGGGGTGACGAAGCGGTAGCCGACGTTACGGACCGTGCCGATCAGCGACTCGTGCTCCGGGCCGAGCTTCGCCCGCAGCCGCCGTACGTGGACGTCGACCGTACGGGTGCCACCGAAGTAGTCGTACCCCCAGACCTCCTGGAGGAGCTGGGCGCGGGTGAAGACCCGGCCCGGGTGCTGCGCGAGGTACTTCAGGAGCTCGAACTCCTTGAAGGTCAGATCCAGGACCCGGCCCTTGAGCTTGGCGCTGTACGTCGCCTCGTCCACCGACAGGTCACCGTTGCGGATCTCCATCGGGGAGTCGTCGGAGACGATCTGCTGCCTGCCCATCGCGAGACGCAGCCGGGCCTCGACCTCCGCCGGACCCGCCGTGTCGAGCAGCACGTCGTCGATGCCCCAGTCGGCGGTGACGGCCGCGAGGCCGCCCTCCGTGACCACGAGGATCAGCGGGCAGCCCGGGCCGGTGGAGCGGAGCAGCTGACACAGGCTGCGTACCTGCGGCAGGTCACGGCGGCCGTCGATCAGGATGACGTCGGCGCCCGGGGTGTCGACGAGGGCCGGGCCCTCCGCGGGGGCCACCCGCACGTTGTGCAGCAGCAGGCCGAGTGCGGGAAGCACCTCGGTCGACGGCTGGAGGGCGTTGGTCAGGAGCAGCAGTGAGCTCATCGCGCCCCACCTGCCTGGGTCGTCTGTCGGTGGTGCTTCGTTCGCTCGTCCATGACGTCGGTTCCTCCTCGGTCCCTGCGAGGACGTCTGCGGCACTTACTCACTGCTGGTCACGCATCACGCTCGGCTCTCGCGCCCTGAGAGCTTCTGTTCATCCGGCCGTAACAACGGTCGGAAAACACAAAAGGACCCGGGGGCTGCGTTGCCCGGATCCTCTGGCAAGCAGAATAGCCCACATGAGTTCCGAGGCAGAGGGGCGATTTCACATGGTGGATGTTTCCCCGATCACGTCCGGCCTCCGGCGCGCCACTTTGCTCACTGATGACGATGTCCGTATCGAGGCGGTTTACGAGCCGTGTACGGCAAGTGTCACCGATACCGCCATCGTCGTCGCGCACGGCTTCACCGGCTCGGCCGACCGGCCCTCCGTACGGCGAGCGGCCGGCGTCCTCGCCGGGCACGCCGCCGTCGTCACCTTCTCCTTCCGGGGCCACGGCAGGTCCGAGGGCCGCTCCACCGTGGGGGACCGGGAGGTCCTCGACCTCGCGGCCGCCGTGCGCTGGGCCCGCGAGCTCGGCCACGCGCGCGTGGTGACGGTCGGCTTCTCCATGGGCGGCTCGGTGGTCCTGCGCCACGCAGCCCTCTGCCCGAAGGGAAGCGGGGGCGGGGGAGGCGGGAGCACGGAGGCCGAGGGGCGCACGGGAGCGCACTCCGACGCCGTGGCTGCGGTGAGCGCCCCCGCGCGCTGGTACTACCGGGGTACGCCCTCGATGCGACGGGTCCACTGGGTGATCACCCGTCCCGTGGGCCGCCTCGTCGGCCGCTACGGCCTGCGCACCCGGATCGACCACCGCGGCTGGGACCCCGTACCCCTCTCGCCCGTCGAGGCCGCCCCGCTGATCGCCCCGACCCCGCTGCTGATCGTGCACGGCGACCGTGACCCGTACTTCCCGGTCGACCACCCGCGCACGCTGGCGGCCGCGGCCCCGCAGGCCGAACTCTGGCTGGAGCGCGGCATGGGCCACGCCGAGAACGCGGCCGACGACGCCCTGCTGCGCCGTCTGGGGGACTGGCTCACGCGCCGATAGCCCATCATGGGGAGCGGCGCGCACACGAACGAAGGGAGCGCCGCTATGGCAGCGGGAACCATCCGCTACTGGGCCGCGGCCAAAGCCGCCGCCGGAGTCGCCGAGGAGCCGTACAGCGCGGAGAATCTGGCGGAGGCGCTGGAGGCGGCCCGCGAGAGCCACCCGGGCGAGCTCGTCCGAGTACTCCAGCGGTGTTCGTTCCTCGTCGACGGTGACCCCGTCGGGACCCGCGCGCATGAGACCGTACGGCTTGCCGAGGGCGGCACGGTCGAGGTGCTCCCGCCGTTCGCAGGAGGGTGAACCGCACAGCATGAGCAGCGATCAGCAGCACCCGTACGGTGAGCAGCCGTACGACCCGTACGACCCGTACGCCGGGCAGCGGCATCAGCCGTACGGGTACCAGGAGCAGGAGGACCCCCACGTCACGCAGACGTGGGAGGGCCAGACCTGGGACACCCAGTACCAGCCGGTGGTACGGCAGCAGGCGGCCCCGCCCGCCCCGCCCGTCGCGTACGGGGCCGACACCGCCTACCACCCGCCGCAGGACGCCCACGCGCTCCCGCCGGAGGCCCCGGTCCCGGCCCCGGATCACGTGACGTACCAGCCCGCGCCGACGGCGGACCCCGCGCCCGCGTACTCCGTCCCCCCGTACTCCGCCCCCACCACCTCCGGCGGACGCGGCACCGCGCTGACCGCCGCGCAGCGCGCCCGCGCCGAGGGCCGCTCGCCGGTGATCGAACCCGGGCTGCGGCCGGCCGCGCTCACCGCGGTCCTCGGCGTCCTGCTCGCCGGCGGCGCCGCCCTCGGCTCGTACGCGCTGGTCGTGCCGCTCGTCCTGCTCCAGGCCGTCACCGCGGCCGGCTGGTTCCGGCTCAACGGCATGTGGCCCGCCCGTCAGGGCATCGCCCTCGCCTTCGCCGGGGGCGTCACCGCCGACATCGCCCTGCTCGTCGCCGGCCGCGAGAACGCGCCCGCCGCGATCATCGGCACCCTCGGCGTCTGGGTGCTGCTCACCCTCGTCCTCCAGCTCCGCAGCCACGCCGATCCCGACGAGCGCATGTACGGGCTGATGGCCACCGTCGCCTCCGCGGCCCTGACGATCGTGGCCGCCGGGCACCTCGGCGCCGACCCGGACGCCGTGGTGGTCGGCGGGCTCGCGGTCGCCGCCACCGCCGTGGCCCGAACGCTTCCGCTGCCCGGCCCGGCCTCCCTCGTGGTCGCGCTGCTCGCCGCCGCGGGCGCCGGGATCGCCGCCGGAGGAGTCACCGGCCTGGGCTCCCCCGGAGCGCTGCTCGGCCTCGCGGCCGGAGTCTGCGCGCTGGTCGGACTGCGGGCCGCGAGCTACGACTACCCGTCGACCTTCGTGCACATGACGGCCGGTGTCGCGCTGCCGCTGACCGCCGCCGCGCCCGCCGTCTACCTCCTGGGCCGCGCGCTCGGCTGACCGTGTCACGGGACCCGACGGGAACCAACCGGCCCTCCGACACGTCGATCTTGGTGTCGGGGGGCCGGAGACTTTTGGGGGGCGTGCGGGCCATGCGGGCACTGCGGATATTGCTGATCGTGGCGGTCGTGCTCGGCGGGATCTTCGTGGGGGTCGACCGACTCGCGGTCGGTTACGCGGAGTCGGAGGCCGCCGACCGCGTCCGGCTCGGCCCCGCCCGGGCCGGCTCGACGGACGTCGACATCAAGGGCTTCCCCTTCCTGACGCAGCTCATGGACAAGCGGTTCGACGAGGTCGACGTGGTGCTGACCGGCGTCGAGGCCACCGCCGGCAAGCGGAAGATCCGGATCAGCGAGATGTCCGCCACGCTTCACGACGTGACCCTGAACGGCGACAGCACCGGCGCCCGTGCGGCCACGGCCGACGGCACCGCGCTCATCTCCTACGCGGACCTCACGGCTGCCGCCGAGCGTGACGTGCGGATCGCCTACGGCGGGAACGGCAAGGTGAAGGTCACCGGCGGCATCCAGATCCTGGGCCGCACGGTCACCCGGAGCGTCCTGTCGACGGTGACCCTGGTGGACGGGCACACGATCCGGGTGCGGGCCGACGAGGTGCCCGGCGAGGGCATCCCCGGCGTGGAGCAGCTGGTGCGGCAGCGCACCGACTTCGACCGGCGGATCGGCGGCCTGCCGACGGGCATGAAGCTGGAGAAGGTCGAGGCCCGCGAGGACGGCGTCGCCATCACGGTGACCGGCAAGGACGTCGTTCTGGCCGGCTGAGAAACCCCTCGGCGAACGCCTCGGCCACATGGTGAGACGCTGCCGTCCGCTCCGTAGAAACGGAACCGGGACGGTCCGGTTCCGAGGCGGCGGGGGCCGCCCTGTCGGGTGATCGCGTCCCACATCTCGGACGATCGCGTCTCAAAATACGACACAGCGGTGACACGGCCGCCTGTCCGTCCCTACGATCGTGGGCATGAAGCGACAGGCGGATCTCACGAAGCGGCGGGCAGTAGACCTGTGCCGCGTCGCCGCCATGCTCTGTCGCTCCGTCTGAGCGGAACCCTCGAGGCCCGCATTCCCCAGGCCCTCCGACCGACGCGGTCGGGGCCGCCCCGTGCAGCCGTACGCATCGCGATGACGCGTACCCGCACTTCCCGCACCACCTTGCGCCACACCGCCGAACACTGCCCCGGAGGAGAACAGCATGAGCCGCAGCGACGTCCTGGTAGACGCCGACTGGGTCGAGGCCCACATCGACGACCCGAAGGTCGCCATCGTCGAGGTCGACGAGGACACCTCGGCCTACGAGAAGAACCACATCCGCAACGCGATCCGGATCGACTGGACCCAGGACCTGCAGGACCCGGTCCGCCGCGACTTCATCGACCAGGAGGGCTTCGAGAAGCTCCTCTCGGCCAAGGGCATCGCGAACGACACCACCGTGGTCCTCTACGGCGGCAACAACAACTGGTTCGCCTCCTACGCCTACTGGTACTTCAAGCTCTACGGCCACCAGGACGTGAAGCTGCTCGACGGCGGCCGCAAGAAGTGGGAGCTCGACTCCCGCGACCTGGTCGACGGCTCCGAGGTCCCGAACCGCCCGGCGACGTCCTACAAGGCGCAGCCGCAGAACACCGCGATCCGCGCGTTCCGCGACGACGTGGTGAAGGCGATCAACACCGAGAACCTGGTCGACGTCCGCTCGCCCGACGAGTTCTCCGGCAAGCTGCTCGCCCCGGCCCACCTCCCGCAGGAGCAGTCGCAGCGCCCCGGCCACGTGCCGAGCGCCCGCAACATCCCGTGGTCGAAGAACGCCAACGACGACGGCACCTTCAAGTCGGACGACGAGCTCAAGGCCCTCTACGAGGACGAGCAGGTGGACCTGGCGAAGGACACCATCGCCTACTGCCGCATCGGTGAGCGCTCCGCGCTGACCTGGTTCGTGCTGCACGAGCTGCTCGGTGTCGAGAACGTCAAGAACTACGACGGCTCGTGGACCGAGTACGGCTCCCTCGTCGGCGTGCCGATCGAGCTCGGCGCCAACAAGTAAGACCGGCCCCGGACCTCCCCCTCCTCCGGACCCCTCGACCGTAAGGACAGAACATCATGTGTGGAGCGCAGCCCGGCGGCCCCGACGCCTCGACGATCAAGCCCGGTGAGACCACCATCCAGGGCTTCGTGACCAAGGACGGCGAGCCCGTCACCGGTTACGTCCGCCTCCTGGACTCGACCGGCGAGTTCACCGCGGAGGTCCCCACCTCCGCCACCGGCCAGTTCCGGTTCTACGCGGCCGAGGGCACGTGGACCGTCCGCGCCCTGGTCCCCGGCGGCACCGCCGACCGCAAGGTCGTCGCCCAGAAGGGCGGCCTGGCGGAGGTCGCCATCGCGGTGTGACACCGGTGCCGGCACCGCGCCACTGAACGGCCGAAGGGCCGTGCCTCCTGGGGGGTTGGACGCCTATTCCAGGACTTGAGGCACGGCCCTTCGGTCTGTCCGGGGGAGGGGTGCGGGCATACGCTGGGGGTATGTACGCGCGGCGGCGGCATGTCTATTTCTGGATGATGGGCGTCTGCCTGGTTCTCTTCGTGGGCGCCTGGGCCGTCGTGCGGTTGTTCTCGATGCCGGTGGCGATCGGGATGTGTGTCGTCGCCATGCTCATCCCGCCGGTCGCCGCGATGATCGCGAACCGGCGGGGGCCCGACGACCGGTGGTGGGACGATCCCTCGGGCGATCCGACGTCCGACGAGTGGTGGGACGAGCTCGACGGCAAGAAGCGCCCGGAGCGTTGAGCCGGTCGGAGCGGTCGGGTCAGTAGACCAGGGCCTGGGTGCCGTCCGACATGGCCTCCTGGACGAATACCTGGGCGCCCGCGATCCGTACGCCCTTCAGGACGTCCTGCTCCGTGATCTCGCGGCGCGCCGCGCACTGCGTGCAGAGCGTGATGCGGCCGGCCGTCAGGATCGAGTCGATCAGGTCCGGCAGCGGTGCCGCGTGCGGCAGTTCGAACTCGGCGGCGCGCCCCGGGAGCGCGAACCAGGAGGACTCGCCGGTCAGCCAGAGCGAGACCTCGACCCCGCTGGCCACGGCGACGGCGGCCACGGTGAAGGCCTGGGAGCAGCGTTCGGGGGCGTCGGCCCCGGCGGTCACCTTGATCACGAGCTTCTTCGCCATATACCGAACTGTAATGCGGAGTTCCGCAACCTCATGCATCCCTCATGGGTCAGTTGGGTGCGCGGATGACGGAATCCGCGCTTCCAGGTCTCGTGGGGGGACTTTTGAGCAGTGAAGAAAGTATCCAATATCCGATATCCCGGGCGACGAAGCCGCGACGGCAAGCCGGTCGTACGGTCGCGCTGATCGCCGTCGCCGCGGTGCTCGGCGTCGTGGGCGGGACAGCGGTGGGTTACGGCATCCAGGCCGAACGCCCGCCGACGCCGCTGCCGGCCCTGAACCAGTCCGCCCTCGCGTACCCGAGCCCGCTGCCCGAGGGGCAGAAGCCGGTGGCGCTCACGGCCGCCGAGGACCGCAAGGTCAAGACGGACGGGGACCTGCGCAAGCTGCTGCTCCCCAAGCCGGCCGGGGCGAAGAAGACGGAGTTCGCGGACGCCGACGGCTGGATGTCGCTCGCCACGTACGCAGGCAACTTCGATCACCCCAACAGGGCATTGAGGTATCAGCTGGGCAATGGGTTCCGGCGCGTGGCGACCACTTCGTGGCAGACCGGCGCGTACCGGACGACACAGATCCGGCTCGTCCAGTACCGCTCCAGCGATCTGCTCGGCGCGCAGGACCACATCGAGGACCAGACGGCGTACATGCCCGAGGAGGACTATGCCCGTAGCGAGGGCGAGCCTCTCAAGGGTTCCACCAACGGCCGTTATTACGTCTTCCCCGTGCGGCAGAAGCCGGGCTATCTCGACCACTACCAGGCGCGGGCCTACCTCTATCGGGGCGACATCGCCGTGGAGATCTTCATGCACGACACGAAGAAGATCTCCGCGAAGGACATCTCTTCGGTCGCCGAGCGACAGCTGGGGCGCCTGTGAGTGAGGACCGGAACAACATGACCGACGAGACCGACGAAGCCGATGTGACCGACGTGTTCGCCGCGACCGTCCCGGCGGACGAGCCGGCGAAGCCGCGGCGGGGACGCACCCTGCTGACCGCGGTCCTGCCCGCTGTGCTCGTCCTCGGCGCGGTCGGCGGTGGCCTGACGTACACCGCGGTCACCGTCAACGCCGCGGACCGTTCGGCACCCACGGCCGTCTGGGAGTCCCCCGCCCCGCAGCGGGGCGGCGAGGATCCCGCGACGCTCGGCGCCACCCGCGGCAAGGCGTCGACACCGCTCAGCAAGCTGCTGCTGCCCGTTCCGGCCGGCTACGAACTCGGCCCCGACATCGAGATGTACGGGAACGACGGGGAGCTCGGCGCGAAGGAGGCCGCCGCTCTCCTCAAGGAGGAGGGCAAGGGGCTGTCCGGCAAGAAGCGCCGCGACTTCGAGAAGCGGGTCGACCGCCTCGGCGTCCAGGGCGTCGCCGTCCGCTCCTTCCAGTCGACCGACGCGGATGTCGTGGTGACGGTGCACCTCACGCAGATGAAGGACAAGAAGCGGATCGGCGATGTGTTCGAGCTCCGCAAGGAGCTGTCCCGCCTTCTCGGCTTCCCGAAGGGGCCGAAGATCGGCGGACACAAGACCTCCGCCTGCTTCATGGTTCCGAAGGACCCGGACCTCGACAAGGAGAAGCAGGCGGACCAGCTGGACGGGATGGTCTGCTCGGCGTACGAGGCCGACGTCTCCGTCACGGTCACCGCGTCGGGCTCGAAGCAGTTCGACACGTCCGCCGTGGCCGAGATCGTGAAGCAGCAGCTGGACCACATCACGTCCCCGGGGGAGTACGTATGAGCGAGCAGACGGACACGACGACGCTCCCGCCGACACCGGAGCCCGTACCGGAGCCCGTACCGGAGCCCGCACCGGAGGCCATGGAGGTCCCAGAGCCCCCCGCCCCCGGGCCCAAGCGCTCCCGTCGTGTCCTGTGGGCCGCCGCCCGGTGGACCGCCGCCGTGGTCGTGTGCGGGGGACTCGGGGTCGGGACCGCGGCCGGGATCACCTCCATGGAGCGCACCGACGTGCCCGGTCTCGCGACCGAGCACGACGGCCGCTGGGAGTATCCGAAGCTCAGCCTCCCTCCCCTGCCGCACAGCTCCCAGCGCCCCTTCTCGCCGGGCAACGAGGGGGAGATCCACCACGCCGACCTGCGCGCGCTGCTCCTGCCCGCCCCGGTCGGCGCCACGGTGGATCCGAAGCTGAACGGCGGATGGGTTTCTCTGGACCGGTTCCTCTCGCTGTACCGGCAGGACGACCGGCCGGCGCTGAAGGAGGCCCTGGCCGACTCCGCGCTGCGCCACGTCGCCGCCCGCGGCTGGACAACACCGGACGGCACGACGACCCGTATCCATCTGCTCCGGTTCAACTCGGTGGCCTTCGCCGAGGCCTTCAAGGACGACGGCCTGAAGGCCGGGTCGGTCGACGGCGCGCTCCTGGACGGGGTCGAGGGCATCGACATGGAGAGCAGCCTGGCGACCCGGGTCGAGGTGCCGTACACCGCCCTGTACTCCTTCGTGGAGGAGCCCGCGGGGGCCGAGCAGAGTCGCTGGGCGTACGTCCAGGCCGGTGACACGATCGCGCTGGTCGCCCAGTCCCGCAAGGGGGGCGCCCTCCTGGTCCCGTTCCAGCAGACGGTCACCCTCCAGAACCAGCTCCTGGGCTAGCCGACGGGTTGACCCACCTCACAGAGAGGGCCGGGCCCCTCGCCGACTAAGCTGGGGTCCGGCCCGTTCTGCCTTCACGCTCATTCGAGGAGCACCCAGTGATCGTTTTCTTCGAAGCTCTGCTGATTCTGGTCTGCGTCGGCGTGCTCGCCTTCGCCGGTCTGACCGTGAAGAAGCTGTACCAGGGCCAGCGTTAACCACCCCCCTCTACAGATCGCCAAGAGCTGCCATGATCGAGATCCCGTCCGACCTCAACCCGGACCTCGTCCCCCTCGCGTTCCTCCTCGGCACGTGGGAAGGCGCGGGCGTCTCCGACTTCCCCGGTGCCGAGAAGTGCAACTTCGGCCAGTCCGTGACGTTCAGCCACGACGGCCGTGACTTCATCGAGTACGTCTCGCGCTCCTGGGTCCTGGACAACGAGGGCAACCAGATCCGCCCGCTGGAGAGCGAGAGCGGCTACTGGCGGATCGACAAGGACCGCAAGGTCGAGATCGTCATGGTCCGGGACCAGGGCATCGTCGAGATCTGGTACGGCGAGCTCGCCGACAAGAAGCCGCAGATCGACCTCGTGACCGACGCCGTCGCGCGCACCGCCGCCTCGGGTCCGTACAGCGGCGGCAAGCGGCTGTACGGCTACGTCAAGGGTGACCTGATGTGGGTGGGCGAGAAGGCCACCCCCGAGGTCCCGCTGCGGCCCTACATGTCGGCGCACCTGAAGAAGGTCGTGACGCCGGAGGAGGTCGCGGAGATGGCGCGCGGCCTCGGTGACCTGCCCGACGACGGCATCGCGTTCTTCAAGTAGGCCCGCAGGTCCGTCGGGCCCCATGGGACCCTCGGTTTTCCGCCACGCCCTCCTACACTGGGGGGCGTGGTGAGCACCGACTGGAAAAGCGACCTGCGGCAGCGCGGCTACCGGCTGACGCCCCAGCGTCAGCTCGTCCTCGAGGCGGTGGACACGCTCGAGCACGCGACCCCCGACGACATTCTCGGCGAGGTCCGCAAGACCGCCTCAGGCGTGAACATCTCGACGGTCTACCGGACGCTGGAGCTCCTGGAGGAGCTCGGCCTGGTCAGCCACGCCCATCTGGGCCACGGAGCCCCGACGTACCACCTCGCCGACCGGCACCACCATCTGCATCTGGTCTGCCGGGACTGCACGAACGTCATCGAGGCGGACGTCGACATCGCCGCCGAGTTCACCGGGAAGCTCCGCGAGACCTTCGGTTTCGAGACGGACATGAAGCATTTCGCGATCTTCGGCCGGTGCGAGGACTGCTCCCGCAAGGCGGCCGCCGCCGAGTCGTAGGCTTACGGCATGCAGCGACCATCACCGCACAGCCCCTTGCTGTCCCTGCCCGGCGCCGTCCCCGCCGAGGGCCGTGACGAAGGCGTCGCCGCGCACTACGGCGACCTCTTCCGTGAGCAGCGCTCCCTCGCCGCGGGCAACGGCTTCGTCGACCTCTCGCACCGCGGAGTCGTGACCGTCTCCGGCGACGACCGGCTGAGCTGGCTGCACCTGCTGCTCACCCAGCACATGAGCGAGCTCCCGGCCGGCCAGGCGACCGAGGCGCTGATCCTCTCCGCCAACGGGCACATCGAGCACGCCCTGTACCTCGTCGACGACGGCGAGACGGTCTGGGCGCACGTCGAGCCCGGTACGCGGGGCGAGCTGATCGCGTACCTGGAGTCGATGAAGTTCTTCTACCGGGTCGAGGTCGCCGACCGTACGGACGACGTCGCTCTCGTCCACCTGCCGGCCGGCTCCATCGCCGAGGTGCCCAAGGGCGTGGTGGTACGGGAGACCCCGCACGGCCGCGACCTGTTCCTGCCCCGCGCCGACCTGGAGTCCTTCGCGGCCTCCCACGGCCCCGCCGCGGGTGTCCTCGCGTACGAGGCGCTGCGGATCGAGGCGCACCGGCCGCGGGTCGG
The DNA here is from genome assembly GCF_014649715.1 of Streptomyces lateritius. Taxonomy (GTDB): domain Bacteria; phylum Actinomycetota; class Actinomycetes; order Streptomycetales; family Streptomycetaceae; genus Streptomyces; species Streptomyces lateritius. Next base: position 171,586 of record NZ_BMTO01000015.1, on the reverse strand, counting down.
TTTCGAGACCGACCACCGGACCATCCCGCACGAGCTGGGGTGGATCGGCAGCGCGGTGCACCTGCAGAAGGGCTGCTACCGCGGGCAGGAGACCGTCGCCCGGGTCCAGAACCTGGGGAAGCCGCCGCGGCGGCTCGTCTTCCTGCACCTGGACGGCAGCGAGGTCCATCTGCCGGGGCACGGCACCCCGATCCGGCTCGCGGCGGACGGCGCCGAGGGCCGCCAGCTGGGCTTCATCACGACCTCCGCCCGCCACCACGAGCTGGGGCCGATCGCGCTGGCGATGGTGAAGCGGAACCTGCCGGTGGACGCCGAGCTGCTCGCCGGGGACACGGCGGCGGCGCAGGAGACGATCGTCGAGCCGTGAGGACGAGTGACCTCCGGACCCCCAGGATCTCCTGGACCTCCTAGGTCGCCTGGACCTCCTGGGTCTCCTAGACCTCCACGAGGACCGTGAACGGGCCGTGATTCGTGAGCGAGACGCGCATGTCCGCTCCGAACCGGCCCGTTTCCACGCGCGCCCCCAGGGCCCGCAGCTGGGCCACGACCTCGTCGACGAGCGGTTCGGCGACCGGGCCGGGCGCGGCGGCGTTCCAGGTGGGCCTGCGGCCCTTGCGGGCGTCCCCGTAGAGGGTGAACTGAGAAATCACCAACAAGGGCGCATTAACGTCCGAACAGGATTTCTCTCCCTGGAGAATGCGGACGGACCAGAGCTTTCTGGCCAGTTGGGCCGCCTTCTCCGGGGTGTCCTCGTGGGTGACTCCCACCAGCACACACAGTCCTTCGCCGACGATCTCGCCGACGGTCTCTCCCGCGACGACGACGCTCGCGCCGTCCACCCGCTGTACCACTGCTCGCATACGGACCAACCTACAGACCGACTCAACTGGGGCCGAACGGGTGCAGAGCACCTGCACGCGCACGTGCGGGAGTGGCACCATGCCTGGAGGCGGTGCGGTTCCGCACCGGTCGAGGGGACGATTCACATGAGTGCACCTGGCGCCGGGCAGACGCCATCCGGTCCCGTTCCGCTGAGCAGTGTCGGCGCGGCGGTACGTCCACCCCTGCAGCGGTCGGGCGAGGCGGCGCTGCAGGAGCGACCACAGCCGGAGATCGCGGCACTGCGGCTCCCGGAGTTGCGGGCGCTGCGCCGTGACGCGCAGGGCGACGAGGCGGACCTCAGCTACGTACGGCGGATGCTGCAGGGCCGGATCGACATCCTGCGGGCCGAACTGGCACGGCGGACGGATCCGGAGGCGCCGGTTCTCGACCGGCTCTCGGAGATCCTCGCGGACGCGCCCTCGCGGCTGCGGACCTCGGCGCGGCACGTGACGCTGTCGACGCCGCGCAGCGAGGAGTACCGGCGGCTCGCGACGGAGATGCTGTCGGAGGTCGAGCTGTCGGACCTCGGCGCGCGGACGGACGACGAGCTCCACACGGCGATGGGACGCCTCGCGGGGTACGAACAGCAGGTCTCGCGCCGTCGGCAGCAGCTGCAGCGGACGGCCGACGACTGCAGCGCGGAGATCGCCCGCCGCTACCGCGAGGGCGAGGCGCAGGTGGACGACCTGCTGATCTGAAGGACTGGGCTGATCTGAAGACAGGCTGATCCGCAGGACAGGCTGATCCGAGGGGCAGGGTGATCCGACGGGCAGGGTGAGGGGCCCGGCTGGGTGAGGGCGGGGCGGGAAAAGTCGGGTGCGCGGGGCCCGGGGCCCGGCATAGCCTCGCAGGATGAGCCTTGAGGTGCGTGCCGTCGTCGAGTCCGAGTACCCCGACTGGCTGCGGGCCGTCAGCACCGGGTTCCTCCGGCCGCCCGTCGTGACGGACGAGGAGGTCGCGGACCGGCTGCCGCACACCGACCTCTCCCGGCTGCTCGGCGTGTTCGAACAGGGCCGGATCGTCGCCACCTTCCGTTCCTTCACCCAGGAGTTGAGCGCGGTCGGCGGCGGCACGCTCGTCGCCGACGCCGTCACCGGTGTCACCGTCTCCGCGACCCACCGCCGCCGCGGTCTGCTCAGCCGGATGATGGCCCGGGACCTCGCCGCCGCGAAGGAGCGGGGCGACGCCGTCGCCACCCTCATCGCCGCCGAGTATCCGATCTACGGCCGTTTCGGCTTCGGCCCCGCGACCTGGACCACGGAGTGGACCGTCGACGTCCGCCGCGCCGGTCTGGACCCGCGTCGTTCCGGTCGTCCCGAGGACGGCGGCCGGATCGACTTCACCGACGCCGAGGAGATCCGCAAGGTCGCCCCCGAGCTGCACCGCCGGCTCGGCGGGGTCCGGGCCGGGATCGTCGGCCGGGACGCCCGCAGCTGGGACGTCCTCACCGGACGCGTCCACCACAGCAGCCCCTGGACCGAGCCCTTCTACGCCGTCTACCGCGACGAGGCCGACCAGCCCCAGGGGTACGTCTCCTACACCTGCGACGACAAGTGGGAGGACGGCAAGCAGCCGCTGAACACGGCCACGGTCAAGGACCTGATCGCGGTCACCCCCGCCGCCGAGCGGGCGCTGTGGCTCTTCCTCTGCTCCGTCGACTGGGTCACCGCGGTCAAGTCCGGCATGCGCGCCCCCGACGACCTGCTGCCGCTGCTGCTCCCCGACCCGCGCGCCGCCCGTGTCACCACGCAGGCGGACATGCTCTGGGTGCGGGTCCTGGACGTGGCCAAGGTGCTGGAGGGGCGTACGTACGCCGGCTCCGGCACGCTCGTCCTGGATCTGCGGGACGCCACCGGTCTGGCCGGCGGCCGCTACCGGCTCGACGCCTCCCCGGAGGGCGCTACCTGTTCCCGTACCACCGAATCCCCCGAGCTCGCCTTCGACATCGGCGAGTTGGGCACGCTGTCGCTCGGTGACGAGTCGGCGGTGCGGCTGGCCGCACTCGGCCGGGTCGAGGAGATCGCCCCGGGGGCCGCGGCCCGCGCGGACGCCCTGCTGCGGACCTCCCGCCGGCCCTGGTGCCCCGACATCTTCTGAGGCCCGCATCGCCGTCACGTCCCACCGCGTCCCGTCGCGTCTACCGCGTACGGAGGCGGAAGAGGCCGCCCGAGGCGGCCACCGCCACCGCGAGGATGCCCGCGCACCACGCCAGGGCGATCCATGGAGTGGCGCCGACGGGCTGGTCGAGGAGCAGACCGCGCAGCGACTCGATCACCGGCGTCACCGGCTGGTGCCGGGCGAAGCCGTGCAGCCAGCCGGGCATGGTGTCGATCGGTACGAACGCGCTGCTCGGGTAGGGCAGGAACATCATGAAGAACGTGGCCCCGCCCGCCGCCTCGGGACTGCGGGCGAGCAGCCCGACCGCCGCCGAGAGCCATGAGATCGCCGTGATGAAGGCGAGGAGCAGCCCGATGGCTGCGAGCCAGCCCGAGACCGTGGCCGAGGGGCGGAAGCCGATGAGGAAGGCGACGCCGAACACGAGCGCGGTGGCGAGGAGGTTGCGGGCCACGCTGGCGCCGACGTGACCGGCGAGGATCGGTGTCCCGCCGACGTCGAGCGTGCGGAACCGGTCGATGATCCCGCCCTTCATGTCCTCGCTGACGGAGACGGCGGTGCTCGCCGAGCCGAAGCCGGCGCAGAGGAGGAGGACGCCGGGGACGACGTACGTCACGTACCGCGTGCCGGTGTCGATTGCGCCGCCGAAGAAGTAGACGAAGATCAGCATCAGCATGACCGGCAGCATCATCGAGGTGATGACGGCGTCGATGTTGCGGCGGCTGAGGCGAATGGCCCGGCCGGCCATCGTGCCCGTCACGGTGAGGGCACCGGGCACGGCGAGCGTCTCAGACATGGGTGGGCTCCTTCGCGGTGAGCGTGAGGAAGACGTCGTCGAGCGTCGCCGTGTGGAGGGCGAAGCGGACGACGTCGGTGCGGTCGGGGTCGAGCGCGTCGAGCAGGGCGCGGACCTCGCGGGCGCTGCCGTCGGTCGGGATGCCGAGGGTGAGTGACTCGGGGGAGTGGTGGACGGCCCGGCCGGTCAGCCGCAGATAGCTCTCGCGGTCACGCAGGACGAGGTCGAGACGGTGGCCGGCGACGCGGGACTTGAGATCCTGGGCCGTGCCCTCGGCGAGGATCCGGCCGGCGTCCATGACGGCGACGCGGTCGGCGAGCCGGTCGGCCTCCTCCAGGTACTGGGTGGTGAGGAAGACGGTCGTACCGCCCTCGGAGAGATCGCGGACGATCTCCCAGAGCTCCTGGCGGCTGCGCGGGTCGAGTCCGGTGGTCGGTTCGTCGAGGAAGACCACGGCCGTCTCGCCGGGATCGCGGACGAGGCCGGCCGCGAGGTCGAGACGGCGGCGCATGCCTCCCGAGTACGTCTTGACCCGGCGCCCGCCGGCGTCGGCGAGGCCGAAGCGCTCCAGGAGTTCGGCGGCGCGCCGGCCGGCGGCCGGGCGGGAGAGGCCGGAGAGCCGGGCCGTCATGCGCAGGTTCTCGGCGCCGGTCTGCATCTCGTCGACGGCGGCGAACTGTCCGGTGAGGCTGATGGCGCGGCGGACCCGGGACCGCTCGGCGACGACGTCGTACCCCGCCACGCGCGCGTGCCCGGCGTCCGGGCGGGTGAGGGTGGCGAGGATGCGGACGGTGGTGGTCTTACCGGCGCCGTTGGGGCCGAGCAGGGCGAAGACGGTGCCCTCCTCGACGCGGAGATCGAGGGATTCGAGGACGGGGAGGTCCCCGTAGGCCTTGCGCAGGCCGGTGGTTTCGACGGCGGGTGGCATGGGTGCGCTCCTCGGGCTTGGACCTGACTCTTACTGCGTATGACATACGCGTTACTGTGTAAGGGTTACGCATTACTAGGATGGGCGTCAAGGGCGAGGTGTGGAGGCGGAGACTCATGGCGGACGGCAGGGGCGGGCCCGGCAACGCGGGCGAGGGCGACAAGGGTGGCGGCGAGGGGCGGGGCGCCGGGGGCTTCCTGCCACCGAGCGTCGAGGCCGCCTGGGGGCTGCGGGAGCGCCCCTCCAAGGGGCCCAAGCCCGGCCTCACCCTCGACCGCATCGTCGACACGGCCGTGCGCGTCGCCGCGGCGGAAGGGCTGGACGCCGTCTCCATGGGGCGGATCGCCAAGGAGCTCGGCGTCTCGACCATGTCCCTCTACCGCTACGTGGGCGCGAAGCGCGAGCTGTACATCCTGATGCAGGACGTGGCCACGGGTGCCCCGCCGCCGCTGCCCGCGCCCGGCGCCGACTGGCGCGAGGCCCTGGAGCAGTGGGCCGGGGCGATGCGCGAGGTCTATCACCGCAACCTCTGGATGCTCCGCATCCCGCTCTCCGGCCCGCCCGCGACTCCGAACACGGTCGCCTGGTGGGAGTGGGCCATGGTCGCCCTCGCGGACAGCGGGCTCGACGAGGGCACGAAGGTGTCGGTGGTCATGCTGCTCGGCGGGTTCGTCCGCAACGAGGCCCTGATGATGGCCGATCTCGCCGCCGTGATCGCCGCGAGCGGCGACGCTCCCGAGGAGGTCCTCTCCCGCTACGGCCAGACTCTGCGGCGCCTGGCCGACCCGGAACGCTTCCCGGCGGTGGCGCGGATGCTGGACTCGGGCGTGATGGACGAGCAGGACGAGCCGGACCACGAGTTCCGCTTCGGCCTGGAACGGATCCTGGACGGGATCGCACCCCTGGTGGAGGCCGCGAAGTGAGCGCGGGTCGTGAGGGGGGCGGCGGTGGCGAAGTGGCCGGAGGTGAAGCGGGCGGTCTGCGGGAGCGCAAGAAGCGACAGACCCGCGCGCTGATCTCCGAGACCGCCATCGCCCTCTTCCTGGAGAAGGGCTTCGACGCCGTCTCCGTCGCCGAGATCGCCGCCGCCGCCGACGTCTCCAAGCCCACCCTCTTCCGCTACTTCCCCGCCAAGGAGGACCTCGCACTCCACCGGTTCAGCGATCACGAGGACGAGGCGGCCCGGACCGTCGCCGCCGCCCGCCGCGGCGGCGTCGCCCCCCTCGACGCCCTCCGGGCCCACTTCCTGGAAGGCCTGACGCGGCGCGACCCGGTGACCGGCCTGTGCGACCACCCAGCCGTCCTCGCCTTCCAGCGGCTGCTCTACGGCACGCCCGCCCTCGTCGCCCGGCTGTACGGGTACCAGCGCAGGTCGGAGGAGGCGCTGGCCGGCGAACTCGGCGGCGACCCGCTGGCGGCGCGGCTCGCCGCCGGTCAGATCGTCGCCGTCACGCGCGTCCTGGCCGAGGAGAACGCGCGCCGGATGGCGGCGGGGGAGAGTGCCGACGCCGTGCATCGGGAGGCGGTCGCGGCGGCCGAGCGCGCCTTCCGTGGCCTGCGGGAAGGACTTCCAGCTCTCAGGATCTCGTAACGCGGTAAAAAATGTAACCGAGTAACTCTTTCCTCTATCCTTGGGGGAATGACGTCACTCAACCGTGAACTCGACCTTGAACTCGCCCGCGACCTCGACCGTGAACTCGCCCGCGAACGCGACCACCACGACGCCTGCCGCGCCGCCCTGACCCGGATGGCCGCGGACGTGGCCGAACAGGTCGTCACCGGCGAGGACGTCGCCGCCTCCGGCGCCGACGCCGAAGCCCTCGGTCACCACCTGCGCAGCCGTGCCAAGGAGTTCGGCGCCCAGCCGCCCGGCCCCCTGTTCTTCGGCCGGCTCGACCGCGAGGACGGCCAGACCCACCACATCGGCCGCCGCCGGATCGCCGAACACCCGGCTTCCCCGCCCCTCGCCGTCGACTGGCGGGCCCCCGTCTCCCGCGCCTACTACCAGGCCGGCGCACATGACCCCCAAGGCGTCCTGCGCCGGCGCCGGTTCGGCTGGGCCGCTGACAGCAGGGGTGACTCGGCCGATCTGACCGGTCTCGAGGACGAGCACCTCGCCGCGGGGGAGGAGGTGGCCGGCACGATCGTCGCCGGGGAGATCGAGCGCCCCCGGGTCGGCCCGATGCGCGACATCGCCGCGACCATCCAGCCCGAGCAGGACGATCTCGTACGGTCCGAACCGACCGTCTCGCTGTGCGTGCAGGGCGCCCCCGGCACCGGTAAGACCGCCGTCGGCCTGCACCGGGCCGCGTACCTCCTCTACACCCACCCCCAGCGCGTCCGCCGTTCCGGCCTCCTCGTCCTCGGTCCCAACCGGACCTTCCTCTCGTACATCTCCGAGGTGCTGCCCGCGCTCGGCGAGACCGGGATCCGGCAGTCCACCGTCGACGACGAGATCGCCCGGCACGAGGTGCGGGCCGTGGACGCGGAGGCGGCGGCGCTGGTCAAGCACGACGTACGGATGGCCGAGGTGCTGCGCCGGGCGCTGTACGCGCGCGTGGCCACGCCCGAGGGGGAATTGGCCGTACCCGACGGCTCGTACCGTTGGCGGCTGTCGGCCGAGGAGCTCGCCGGGATCGTCACGGCGGTACGGGAGGAGGCGCCGGCCTACGCCACCGGCCGCGACCGGATCCGCGCCCGCGTCGTCCGGGCGCTCCAGCTCCGGGCGGAGCGCCGCGCCGGCCCCATGGGCACGGCCTGGGTGCGCAGGATCGAACGGGCCCGGCCGGTCTCGGCGTTCGTGGACGCCTGCTGGCCCGAGGTCACCCCCGAGGAGGTGCTCGCGGAGGTGCTGACGGCCCCGGACGACCCGCTGCTCACCCCGGAGGAGCGGGCGGCCGTCCGGTGGGCGAAGCCGCCCCGTTCCCCGCGCTCGGCGCGGTGGAGCGCGGCCGATCTCGTGCTGCTCGACGAGCTGGCCGGTCTGATCGAACGCCCCGAGGGTTACGGCCATGTCGTCGTCGACGAGGCCCAGGACCTGTCGCCGATGCAGTGCCGGGCGATCGCCCGCCGGGCAGGCTTCGGTGCACTCACCGTGCTCGGCGACCTGGCGCAGGGCACGACTCCCTGGGCCGCCCGCGGCTGGCGCGAGCAGCTGACCCATCTGGGCCGCCCCCGGGCGGAGATCGTGCCGCTGACCACGGGTTACCGCGTGCCCGCTGCCGTCGTCGAACTCGCCAACCGGCTGCTGCCGGAGCTGGGGACGGACGTGCCGGCGGGACGGTCGCTGCGTACGGACGGGGAGGTGAGCATCCGCCGCGTCGCGGACGTGGGCAGGGGAGTCGCCGAGGCGGTCCGCGCGGCCCTGGGGAGGGAGGGCTCGGTGGGGGTGATCGCGCCGGAGAGCCTGGTCGGCCCGCTGACGGAGGTGGTGGGCCAGGAGGTGGGAGAGGTGCAGCAGGTGGGCGCGGTGCAGGAGATGGCTTCGGCTGCTTCGGAGCCGCGGGTGTTCGCCGAGGGGCGGCTGACCGTGCTGGCCGCGACGGCGGCCAAAGGCCTGGAGTACGACCACGTCGTGGTCGCCGAGCCGGCCGCGATCGTGGCGGCCGAGCCGCGCGGACTGCACCGGCTCTACGTCGTGCTCACCCGGGCCGTCTCCCGCCTGGACGTCGTCCACGGCGAGCCGCTGCCCGACTGCCTGACCGCTCACGCCTCCTGAAGAGCGGTCAGGAGGGCCCGTACGGCAGGCAGGGCCAGGGAGGATTCCCGTACCGCGGCGTGGATCGACCGGACCGGCTCCGGGCCGCGCACCCGGCGGACGACCACGTTCGGGTGGCGGCTGCCCAGGCCCATGAGCGGGATCAGGCTGATGCCGAGCCCGGCCGCGACGAAGCCCTGCGCCGTGGCGTACTCCTCGCACTCCACCGCGATGTCCGGCGTGAACCCGGCCGCCGCGCACGCCTCCAGGACGGCGTCGAGGCAGGGGCCGGGGCGCTCGCTGCCGACCCAGGGCTCGTCGGCGAGCTCGGCCAGGTCGAGGACCCGGCGGTCGGCGAGCGGGTGGCCCTTGGGGAGGACGGCGCGGTAGGGGTCGTCGACGAGGTGGACCAGGCGCAGGCCGTCGCCGGGCGCGTTCCGCGGGCCGACCACGAGCGTGAGGTCCGCCTCCTCGTCCCGGGCGCCGTCGGCGATCCTCAGGTCGACCCGTACACCGGGGTGTTCGGTACGGAACCGGGCCAGGGCGGGGGCGACGAGATCGGCCCCGGCGGTGGGGAAGTAGCGGATCGCGACCCGGCCGGTGCGGCCCGCCCGCAGATCGGCCAGCGCGGTCTCCGCCTCGGCGACCTGGCGGCCGATCACGGCGGCGTGCTCGGTGAGCAGCCGGCCGGCGGCGGTCGGCCGCACGCCCCGGCCGAAGCGTTCGAGCAGCTCGATGCCGGCCTCCTTCTCCAGGGCGGCGATCTGCTGGCTCACCGCGGAGGGGGTGTAGCCGAGGTTCGCGGCGGCCGCGGTGACCGAACCGCTGGTGACGACGGCCCGGAGCACCTGCATGCGTCTCACATCGAGCATGTAGCACAGCTTAACGAGGGATACATGATTCTTCGCTTGTCCTGTCGAGTGGCGTCGGGGACGGTGAGGGCATGGCATCGGCGACGGCTTCGAAGAAATCCTCAGCCCCGGCTTCAGCGACGGCTTCGGCGACACGGATGGGTGTCCTGGCCCTGCTCTGGGGCTCGGGCTTCCTGTGGATCAAAATCGCGCTCGACCACGGCCTCACCCCGGGCTGGATCGCCTTCCTGCGCTGCCTGCTGGGGGCGGGGGTGCTGCTGGCGCTGGCGTACGGGGCGGGGCAGCGGCTGCCGGGGCTCCGTGACCGGCGCACCTGGGGGAGGCTGGCCGTCGCCGCCTTCTTCTGCAACGCACTGCCGTTCCTGTTGTTCGGCGTCGGCGAGCGGACGGTGGACAGCGGGGTGGCGGGTGTCCTGAACGCCACCACGCCGCTCTGGTCCCTGCTCCTGGGCCTCGGCCTGGGGGCGGAACGGCCGCTGGGCGCCGCCCGGCTCGGCGGTCTGCTCCTCGGCTTCACCGGCGTCCTGCTGATCTTCGCGCCGTGGAGCGATGGCTCCGGCCTGCTGAGCGGGGGCGCCCTCGCCCTGCTCGCGGCGGGCGCGAGCTATGCGCTGGCCTTCGCGTACATGGCCCGCCGCCTCACCGGGGGCGGCACCGCGCCGCTCGCCCTTTCCGCCGCGCAGCTGCTGACGGCGACGGTCCTGAGCGTGCCGGCGCTGGCCGTGCCCGCCCTGAGCGGCCCCCACCTCGCCCCCGGCGGGTCGGAGCGGCTGTTTCCGGCCTGGACGGGGACGGGGGTGCTCGCTGTCGTCGTCCTCGGGATCTTCGCGACCGGTCTGACCTTCCACCTCAACTACCGGATGATCGCGGAGGAGGGGCCGACCAGCGCGGCGACGGTCGGCTACCTGCTGCCGGTGGTCTCGGTGACGCTGGGCGCGTTGGTCCTGGACGAGCCGCTGACGGCGCGGGTGGTGGCGGGGATGGCGGTGGTACTCGTGGGGGTCTGGCTCTCGCGCGGCTCGGGGCGGCGCAGCATCGTGAAGGCGACGGCCAGGGCGGCGAGGAGGAGGCCGGCGCCGACGGCGAAGGCCAGGTGATAACCGCCGGTCAAGGCCTCGGGCGCCGGGCGGCCCGCCGCCGTGAGGGACTCGGTGCGGGAGGCGGCCAGCGTGGAGAGGACCGCGATGCCGAGGGCCATGCCGATCTGCTGGGTGGTGTTGAAGAGTCCGGAGGCGAGGCCCGCGTCCTCCTCCTTCGCGCCGGACATGCCCAGCGAGGTCAGGGCCGGGAGGGCGAGGCCGAAGCCGGCGGCGAGGAGCATGACGGGCAGCAGGTCGGTGACGTACGAGGCGTTCACGGGCACCCGGGTCAGCAGGCCGAGGACGCCGACGAGGAGCACGAGGCCTGTCAGGAGGACGTTGCGTTCCCCGAAGCGGGCGTTGAGCCGGGCCGAGAGGCCCAGGGAGACGGCTCCGATGACGGCGGCGGCCGGCAGCATCGCGAGGCCGGTCTCGGCGGCGCCGTATCCGAGCACCTTCTGGAGGTAGAGAGCGACGAGGATCTGGAAGGAGAAGAGCGCGGCGACCATCAGCATCTGGACCAGGTTCGCGCCGGACACGCTGCGCGAGCGGAAGATCCGCAGCGGCATGAGCGGGTTCCTGGCCGTCGCCTGGCGGACGACGAACCCCGCGAGGAGGGCGAGCGCGAGGCCGCCGAGGCCCAGGGTGCGGGCCGAACCGGCGCCGTACTCCTCGATCTTGACGACGGCGTAGATGCCGAGCATCAGGCCGGAGGTGACGAGCAGCGCGCCGACGGCGTCCGCTCCGGCCTTCAGGCCGAGGCCGCGGTCACCGGGGAGGGCGGAGAGTGCGACGAGCAGTGTCGCGACGCCGATCGGCAGGTTGATGAAGAAGATCCAGTTCCAGGTGAGGGCGTCGGTGAGGACTCCGCCGAGGACCTGCCCGATGGAGGCTCCGGCCGCACCGGTGAAGCTGAACACGGCGATGGCCTTGGCCCGTTCGCGGGGCTCGGTGAAGAGAGTGACCAGGATGCCGAGGCTGACGGCCGAGGCCGTCGCGCTGCCGACACCCTGGAGGAAGCGGGCGGCGATCAGGACGGCGGGGGAGGTGGCGACGCCGGCGAGGAGCGAGGCGGCGGTGAACACTCCCGTACCCGCCAGGAACATCCGTTTGCGGCCGATCAGGTCGCCGAGGCGGCCGGCGAGGAGGAGCAGGGAGCCGAAGGCGATGAGGTAGGCGTTGACGACCCAGCTCAGTCCGACCGGGGTGAAGCCGAGGTCGCTCTGAATGGCCGGCATGGCGACGGTGACGATGCTGCCGTCGAGGATCGTCATCAGCATCCCGGTGGCCAGGACGCCGAGGGCGAGCCAACGGGAACGGGAGGGGGCTTGGGGAGCGGGGGTGGCAGGCATCGCGGTCTCTCCTGTCGTTGGGAGGCAACAGGAGAGACCATAGCGGATAGTTTTGTTGCAGACTATCTTTTACGGATTGATGTTCAGGGTCGTGGGCGGGGGGTCTGGGGCCGGGCGCGCGACCGACTCGCGCTCGGGCTTGCGGTCGCGCGTGGTCGTCACCCCTTCTGGCGCGCCCTCCGGGCCGGCCTCGCACCCTCCACCGGTGTCTCCAGATGACCCGTGACCAGGCGGTTCAGCGCCTGAAGCAGCACCTCGCGCTCGTCGTCGGGCAGGGACGCCAGGGCGTTCTCGTGGACGCGGTCGACGATCTTCTGACTTTCCTCGGCGACCTTCGCCCCCTCGTCCGTCACGGCGATGATCCGGGCCCGCCGGTCCGTGCTCGACGGCCGCCGCTCGGCGAGCCCGGCCTTCTCCAGCGCGTCGACCGTCACGACCATCGTCGTCTTGTCCATGTCTCCGATCTCAGCGAGCTGCGCCTGGGTCCGCTCCTCCTCCAGGGCGTGGACGAGGACGCAGTGCATGCGCGGGGTGAGGTCGATCTCCGCGAGCTGCGCACTCATTCGGGTGCGCAACACGTGACTGGTGTGGTCCAGGAGGAAGGACAGGTCCGGTTCGGTCCGCTTGGGCGCCATGGCTGTCATGGCGCCAGGGTAACGAAAGTAGATCCGTCGCGGACTGTCAGGAAGTGGACGACTCTGCCCCGCTCCCGGGGCGAGGTGAACTACCCCTCGGTGGCCGGCCGGTAGGTGCACACCTGGACGCCGGCGCCGCTGGTCACCGTCGAGACCAGTTCGAGCGCGTGGAGCCCGCCGTCCGTCGGGAAGATCGACTTACCGCCTCCGAGGAGTACCGGCATGATCATGAGCCGGAGCTCGTCGACCAGACCCTCGCCCAGCAGGGTGCGGACCAGCGTGGGGCTGCCCATGACGACCAGGTCGCCACCCTCGGCCCCGCGCAGCCGCCGGATGCGGGCGACGGCCTCCTCGCCGGGGATGCGGGTGGTGTTGTTCCATGTGAGCTCGTCGTCTCCGAGCGTCTGGGAGACGACGTACTTCGGGAGGGCGTTCATCCGGTCGGCGAACGGGTCGCCGGCCCGCTCCGGCCACGCGCCCGCCATCGCCTGCCAGGTGCGGCGCCCGAACAGCAGCCCGTCCGCCTTGGCGAGCGCCTCGTCGAACGCGCCGCCCACCACCTCCGGGTCGAAGAAGGGGTGCGTCCAGCCGCCGTGGGCGAAGCCGCCCTCGGTGTCCTCCTCGGCGCCGCCCGGCGCCTGTACGACGCCGTCGAGGCTGATGAACTCGCTGATGACGATACGCATGGGACCCGCTCCAGTTCCTTGCTCCAGGATGGCTACGGTAGTTGAGACCGCCACCCCGCCCGAAACTCATCGCTCCCGCCGCCCCGGATCCTCACCGATCCGAAGGGGCCGAGGCGTTGTCCCCGAGCATGGCGATGTCCCCGAGCATGGCGGCCACCGAGTCCCACAGCGGAGCGGCGAGCACCCACGTCTCGTGGTCCCACAGGAGGACCGCCCCGTAAAAATCACCGGGGCGCAGGTCGATGACGAGTCCGTCGCCGCCGGGGCTCATCGCGATCGGCAGGAACGACGGAAGGAACCGCGACTCCGGTTCGCCGTTCGCGTCGAACACGTCCCCTTCCTCTTCCGCCACCCGCAGCCAGATCTCTCGCGTCTCCAGGGCCTCTTCCAGGTCCACCGGGGCGAACGGTCCGGGGATCCAGTAGTCGGCGCTGACGCCGTCCAGGGTCCACCAGTCGCGCACCTCGGCCGGGAACGCCAGCCCGAGGTCCGCCTCGGCCGCGCGGATCCGGTCCTTGTCGGCGGCGGCCCTCACCGGAGTCCCTCGGAGGCGATCTCCGTGCCGGGCGGCGACGCGGTCCCACGACTTTCGTACTCCGTGATCGATCGAGGTCATGCCCGGTGAGACTTTCGTGAAGCTCTGAGCGTGACATCTGTCGCCGAATTCGCATCGTTCCTGACGTGATCCGCACTCTTCGCAGGCAAGTTGTCGTCCGGACCGTGCTGCCGGTAGGCGACGCCCACGCCGTGCACGGACACGGCGCGGGTCGGCGCGTTCTTGTACGACGACGGGGTGGGCGTGGGGGAGCTGGACGGTGCGTTCGTGATCGGGGCCTGGTATGGGAGAAAGGAGCGTGGGGCGGGTTCTTCTCGTTGTGGCTGGCGGCGTTCTCGGCGTCCGGCAGGGCCGTTGCCCCGGGTTCACGTCATGGAGACGACGACCTTGCCGGCCTTCGCGCGGCCTTTCTCGACGTACTCCATGGCCTGAGGGGTCTCGTCGAAGGGGAAGACCCGGTCGACGACGGGGCGGATCTTCCCCGCGTCGATGAGGGGGGTGAGTTCGCGCAGCTGGTCGCCACTGGCCTTCATGAACAGGAAGGAGTACGTGACACCGAGACGCTTGGCCTGGCGCCGGATCTTGGCGCTGAGCGCGGCGATGCCCAGGCGGAGCACCAGGTTCGAGCCGAGTTCGCGGGCGGTGGCCGGGTCGGGCGGGCCCGCGACGGAGATGGCCAGGCCGCCGGGCTTGAGGATGCGCAGGGACTTGGCGAGGTTCTCGCCGCCGAGGGAGTCCAGGACGAGGTCGTAGCCGGTGAGGAGTTCTGAGAAGTCCTGGGTGCGGTAGTCGATGACCTCGTCCGCGCCGAGGTCCTTGACGAGGTCGATCTTGGCGGTGCTCGCGGTGGCGGCCACGTGCGCGCCCAGTGCCTTGGCCAGTTGGATGGTGATGGATCCCAGGCCGCCGGCGCCCGCGTGGATGAGGACCTTCTGGCCCGGCTGGACGTTCGCCCGCTCGACCAGGGCCTGCCAGGCGGTCAGCGCGACCAGGGGGAGGGAGGCGGCCTCGGTCATGGTGAGCGTGGCGGGCTTGGCCGCCAGGTCGTCCTGGTGGACGGCGAGGAGTTCGGCGAAGGTGCCGATGCGGTCCTTGTCGGGCCGCGCCCAGACCTCGTCGCCCACCGCGAAGCGGGTGACGGACGATCCGACGCGGACGACGGTCCCGGCGAGGTCGTTGCCCAGGACGAGCGGGAGACGGTAGGGCAGGATCTGCTTGAGGTCACCGTCGCGGATCTTCATGTCCAGCGGGTTGACACTCGCCGCGTCGATCCTGACCAGGACGTCGTCGGCGCCCACCTGGGGGGCGAGTATCTCGGCAGCACGCATGTTGAACGCGTCACCGTACTTCTCGACCATGAAGGCCTTCATCGTCATCTCCGTTCGTGTGGTCTCCCGTCCAAGCAGGAGGGGTGTTCTGTCCGTAAGGGGTTTGTCTCGTTACGAGACGGTTTGTGGTGTCTTCTGGTCCGCGCGCTCCGCGTCGGCACGGCAGTGGCCAGTGCCTGCGCGGAGAGCCCTGCGGCGGCCGTGTTTTTGGACTCAGGCCACCGGCACGACCGGGGCGATGACGCTGCCCGCGTCGCCGCCCTGGAGGCGGCCCAGCGAGCCCGCGACGCCCTCATGCGGTACGCCGAGCGGCATGGCGCTGACCTTGTCGAGGCGCGCGTACTGCTCGTCGGTGAACTGGACGTCGAGGGCTGCGAGGTAGCTGTCGGCGCTGTCGAGGAAGGTGCCGCTGGCCTCGGCGAACCGGTCGAAGATCCGGCGGGCCACGTCGGGCTCGGCGCCGGCACCCCAGCCGGTGCCGAAGTTCGCGGTGCCGAGCGCGTACTCGGAGACGCGTAATCCGGTCTTGCGGCCGAAGGCCGTGTAACGCATGAGAAGTCCTTGCGTAAGGGGGCCTGGAAGGCCGTCGTGCCGTGGTGGAGGGGGTGAGCGTCAGCCCGCGTTCGGCTGGGGCGCCGCGGACAGGCTCTGCTTGACGTACCTGCTGGTCTCGTCGGCGAGGATCTCGGGCAGGCCGGTCTCGATGCCGTAAAGGGCCTGGGCCGCGACGTCGGCGGCGGCGACCTTCTGGTCGGCGGGCACGCCGGCGGCCATGTCGGTGTCCATGTAGCCGACGTGCAGCGCCGAGACGGTGATCCCGCGGGGCGCCAGTTCCTCGCGGCTCGCGTCGCTCAGCGCCCAGGCGGCGGCCTTGGAAGCCGCGTAGGAGCCGAGGCCTGCCGGGTGGAACCAGGACAGGGCGGACAGGACGTTGAGTACGGCGCCGCCGCCGTTGGCCTCGATGACGGGAGCGAAGGCCCGTGTGGCGACGAGCGGGCCGAAGAAGTTGGTCTCCATCTCGCGACGTACCTCGTCCAGGTCGCCGCCGACCAGCGTCGCGCCGGTGGAGACGCCCGCGTTGTTGATCAGAAGCGTCGCGTCCGACGCGATGCGGGCGGCCTCCCGTATCGACTCCTGGTCCGTCACGTCGAGGCGCAGTGGGCGGGCGCCCGGCAGGTCGACCGTCTCGGGACGGCGGGCCGCCGCGTAGACCTTGGCGCCATGCTCCACGAGCTGGGCGGCCAGGTGCCGCCCGAGGCCCCGGTTGGCGCCGGTGACCACCGCGACCGCGTTCTTGAGTTCCATGCTCGCTCCTGTCCTTCGCAGGCGCCGTCGGAGCACCCGCGTCAATTAGATTGCAACCACAATCTAAACACGTGACTAGGATAGATGCCAATCGACATCCAAACTGGTTCGTGCAGGAGGTGGCCATGGGCCGCGTATCGCAGGCGCAGGCGGAGGAAAATCGCAGGCGGGTGGTGGACACCGCGTCGCGGCTGTTCCGGGAGCAGGGCACCCACGTCAGCGTCGCCGATCTCATGAAGGCGGCCGGCCTCACCCACGGCGCCTTCTACAAGCAGTTCGCCTCCAAGGAAGCGCTCGTCGATGAGGTCACCGCCCACGTCTTCGATGAGATCGCACGAGGCAATGCGGCCGGGCTCGAGCGGCACGACGGGCAGCGGGATGCCGCTCAGCGGGCCCTGATCGACGCCTACCTCTCCGTCGAACACCGTGACAACGCGGCGGACGGCTGCCCGGTCGCGGCTCTCGCCATCGATATCGCGCGCGGACCCGAAGGCCGCGAGGCGCGCCGTACCTACGCGGAGGGCGTGGCCGACTTCGCCGCGTTCCTCGCCCCCGCCGAGGCCGTCGCGGGCGGCGAGAGCGTCGGGAGCGGCGAGGGCGGCGAGGGCGGCCTCGCCCGGCTGTGCACCCTGGTCGGTGCTCTGGTCCTGTCCCGGGCCACCCAGGGCTCCCCGCTCTCCGAGGAGATCCTCGCCGCCGCGCACGCGGCCCTGACGGAAGCCGGCTGACCGGGGGCCCGGCATCGGGCGCCGCGCGGCGGGTGTGCACCGGTCGCACCCGCGAGGTGACGCGGGGTCCGCGGCTTCCGTGCTCGCGGCCTGATCGGTCTGGCGTAGTTCCGTGCTCCCTACGGCAGTTGTCGTGCAAATGCAACACCTGTCGCGCTCAGGCTCACCCGGCAGTCTTTCCCGCGCTGCGACACTATTGCAAGCGGGTGCTTGCAATAGTTAGCAGGCCATGACATCGTCGAGACATGGCATCGCTCAACGTCGGCAACCTTGGTGAGTACCTCCGCGACCAGCGGCGCACCGCGCAGCTGTCGCTGCGGCAGCTCGCCGAGGCCGCCGGGGTGTCCAACCCGTACCTGAGCCAGATCGAGCGCGGTCTGCGCAAGCCCAGCGCGGAGGTGCTGCAGCAGGTCGCCAAGGCCCTGCGGATCTCCGCCGAGACGCTGTACGTGCGGGCCGGGATTCTCGACGAGAAGGAGCGGGAGGAGCTGGAGACGCGAGCCGTCATCCTGGCCGATCCCTCGATCAACGAGCGGCAGAAGCAGGTGCTGCTCCAGATCTACGACTCCTTCCGCAAGGAGAACGCCGCCGAGTCCGCTCCGGACGCGGCCGCCGCCGACGCCGGCGCTGACGACGCCAATGCTTCGAGCGACGCTTCGAGCGACGCTTCGAACGACAACGCCTCCGATGCCGAACGACCCTCGAGCTAGTACGTACACATCCGGGAGGACCACACCCATGGCCATCATCGACGAACTGCGTACCCCCCTCTACTTCGCCGCCGGTACCGCCGACCTCGCCGTCCAGCAGGCGAAGAAGGTCCCCGGCCTGATCGAGCAGATCGCCGCCGAGGCGCCCGCGCGGATCGACGCCGTGCGCAAGACGGACCCCAAGGTCGTGCAGGAGAAGGTGAGCGACCGGGCCAAGGTGGCCCAGGCCACCGTGCAGTCGAAGCTCGCCGAGGTCGTCGGCAGCCTCGACACGGACCTGAAGAAGCTCGGCGAGAACGCCCAGGACCTGGCCCTGCGGAGCGTCGGCGTGGCCGCCGAGTACGCGGTCAAGGCGCGCGAGAAGTACGAGGAGGTCGCCGCGCACGGCGAGGAGGCCGTCAGGGCGTGGCGCGGTGAGGCCGCCGAGGAGCTCACCGAGATCGCCGTCGCCGTCGAGCCCGATCCGGCACCCAAGGCCGCGGACGCGAACAGGTCCGAGGCCGGCGACGACAAGACGCCGGCCGCCCGCAAGGCGTCGACCCGCAAGCCCGCCGACAAGAAGACCGCCTCCGCCACCGAGAAGTAACCGGAGGCACCAATCAGGGTGCCCGGTGCGTTGTACCGGGTACCTTGGCCGCGAGGCGCTCCATCCACTCACGAGGCGGTTCAGACATGCTGCGCGCGGGATTCGACTCCATCATCTGGCTGGTCATCGGCCTGGTCTTCATCGGCTTCGCCGTCACCGCGCTGGTCTTCGCGGCCATGGCGCGCGAGGACGCCTATCGCGCGGCGGAGAAGCAGACCAAGAAATTCTGGCTGATCCTGCTGGGCATCAACCTCGCCCTGAATCTGCTGCTGCCGATGCTCTTCCTGCAGATCGCGGGGCTCATCGCGGCCATCGTCTTCATGGTCGACGTCCGGCCCGCCATCCGCCAGGTCTCCGGCGGGGGCGGCGGCCGTCGCGGCGGCGGCTCCAGCAGCGACGGACCGTACGGTCCCTACAACGGCGGCCGGTGAGGCGGACGGTACGGGAGCGAGTGAGAAGCGAGCTGTGAGGGCCCGGGGGCTACCCCCGGGCCCTTTCCAGTGCCAGGACCGCCACGTCGTCCGTCAGCTCCCCGCCGTTCAGAGACCGGACCTCCGTCACCGCCGCCTCCAGGAGTTCCTCGCCCCGTAGGCCCTCGGCCAGCTGCCGGTTGATCATCTCGACCATCCCGTCCTGACCGAGGCGTGGCGAGCCCGGCCCCGCCGAGCGGCCCTCGATGAGCCCGTCCGTGTACATCAGCAGGCTCCACGAGCCGCCGAGCTCCACCTGGCGCCGCGGCCAGCGGGCGCGCGGCAGCAGGCCGAGTGCCGGGCCGCCGTCCTCGTACGGCAGCAGCCGCGCCGCCCGGCCGTGCCGGGCGATCAGCGGCGAAGGGTGTCCGGCCAGGCAGAGGCCAGCCCGGCGCCCGTCCGGGGCGATGTCGACCGTGCAGAGCGTCGCGAAGATCTCCTCGCTCTCCCGCTCGTGCTCCAGGACCTGCTGCATCGTCGAGAGCAGCTCGTCCCCGCACAGGCCGGCGAAGGTCAGCGCCCGCCACGCGATCCGCAGCTCGACGCCCAGCGCCGCCTCGTCCGGGCCGTGGCCGCAGACGTCGCCGATCATCGCGTGGACCGTGCCGTCGGCGGTGCGGACCGTGTCGTAGAAGTCGCCGCCGAGCAGCGCGCGCGAGCGGCCGGGCCGGTAGCGCGCCGCGAACCGCAGGTCGGAGCCCTCCAGGAGCGGGGTGGGGAGCAGTCCGCGTTCCAGGCGGGCGTTCTCCTGCGCCCGCAGCCGTGACTCGGTCAGCTTCACCTGCACCGCGTCGGCCCGCTTGCGCTCGACCGCGTACCGGATCGCCCGGCTCAGCAGCCGGCCGTCGAGCTCCTCGCGGAAGAGGTGGTCCTGTGCCCCGACCCGTACCGCCTCCGCCGCCAGTTCGGCGTCGGCCGAGGCCGCGAGCGCCAGGACGGCGTGGTGCGGGGCGAGCCGCAGCACGTGCCGCAGGGGCGCCAGCGGGTCGTCACCGGCCGCCCGGGGCCCCGGCAGCGCCAGGTCGACCAGGACGCAGTGCACGTCGTCGGTGAGCAGCCGCTCCGCCTCGGTGAGGTTGCGGGCGGTACGGATCCGGACGCGCGTGCCGTCGGCGTCGAGCATTTCGGGTACGGCGAGGGCCCCCGCCGGGTCGTCCTCGATGACGAGCAGGGTGAGATCGGTGCCAGTCGCAGTCGCGGCGCTCACGGCGGTGGCAGCGCCGGGCGCCGCCGCAGAGACGATTCTCTGGCGCGGTACGGGTACGGGCATCGGTCCTGGTTTCCTTCCCTCCCCCCGAGGGCGCGGCAGGGCGACGAACGACGTCCCGCCAGACGGGGACCATAGCGTCACCCCGCCGGGCAACGGAATGGCGATCACGACACAGGCGGTACTGAGTCGTTGGCATATGCCGCGCATGGGGAGGTTGTTGCCCGCCGGGCCATGACGAACATCACGCCCGGCGCCCTGCCTCGCGGCTCATCGCGACCGTGAGCGGGGTCACGCGGGCTCACTCCGGGCGCACGACTCCGAGGATCTCCATCGAGCCCGCACCCGCGATCGTCACGTTCCGGCCCGGGCGAGGTGCGTGCACCATCGCGCCGTTGCCGATGTACATCCCGATGTGGCTCGCGTCCTTGTAGTAGACGATCAGGTCGCCCGGCCGCATGTCCTTGATCTCCACGCGCGGCAGCAGGCGCCACTGCTCCTGCGAAGTGCGTGGGATGGGGCGGCCCGCCGCGGCCCAGGCGCTCTGCGTCAGACCGGAACAGTCGAACGAGCCCGGTCCCTCCGCGCCCCAGACGTACGGCTTGCCGATCTGCGCCGTGGCGAACTCCACCGCGCGCTTGCCCTGCGCGGTCGCCGTGCCGTCGAGGCCCTTGAGGACGCCGGTGCTCAGCCAGGCGGTCTGCGCCTTGTACTGCTCCTGCTCCTCCAGCCTCAGCAGCCGCGCGCGCTCCTCGGCCGCCAGCTCGGACTCGAGCTTCTTGGCCGCGGCGATCTTGTCGTTGATGTCCTTCTTCGCCTTGGCCTGCTTGACGCGGTTGGCCTCCAGCTTGGTCCAGTTGGTGCCCGCGTCCTTGGCGTAGACCGTCAACTCCGCCTGCGTACGGGTCATCTCGGCGAGGAGGTCCTTGGTGGCCTTCTGGCCCCGCTGCAGCCGTCCGGCGTTGTCCAGGAAGAGCTGCGGGTCGTTGGTGAGGACGAACTGGGCGTCGTCGGGCAGACCGCCGTTGCGGTACTGGGCACGGGCCGCCGCACCCGCCTGCGCCTTGAGCCTGTCGATCTTCTCGCGGCCGGCCACGATCATCCGGGCCAGCTGCACGATCTCGGCGGACTGCTCCTTGGTCTGCTCCTCGGCCAGGTTGTACGCGTCGGTGGCGACGGCGGCCTGCCGGTACAGGCCGTCTATCTCCCTGCGGACCTCTTCGAGGCTCTTCTCGGGCAGGGCGGGGGGAGCGGGCGGAAGGGGCGCTGCCGTGGCCGTCCCGGCGAGTACGGGTGCGGCGAGCACCGTCAGGGCGCAGACCACGGTGATCGCGGCGGTGGCACAGCGGCGTCGGTTCAAAGCTCCCCCTCGGACAGTCCGCACCGGCATGTCATGGATCTGATTTACCGTCAGTAACTTACTGGTGACCTTGGCGATAGTGCCATGCGAAACGTGAAAGCAACAGGGGAGACCGGGGCCTGTCGGGCCGGTACCCCTCACAGGGGACGAGCGATACGCGAGGTGCGTTCCCGACGCGCCGCGAATTCACCGGCGGTTGGGGGAAAGGCCGGGGGAGAGGGCGGGGGCGGGGGCCGTCGGGCGGAGGCGAGCGCGGCGTGGCCGGGCCCTCAGCGGGGGGCGAGTGCCTCCCAGCGGACCGTCACCTCGCCCTGCCGCCACCGCGAACGCCCGTCCGTCAGTGGCCAGTCCGTCGCCAGGTCGCGTACCGCCCGGATCCAGCGCTGGCGCGCGCCGAGCGAGGCGTACGGAGCCGCCGCCGCCCACGCCCGGTCGAAGTCCCGCAGGAAGGCGTGCACCGGCTCGCCCGGCACATTGCGGTGGATCAGCGCCTTCGGCAGCCGCTCGGCGAGGTCGGACGGGCGCTCCAGCGAGCCGAGCCGGGTGGCGAAGGTCACCGTCCGGGGCCCGGAGCGGTCGAGCGCCACCCACACGTGCCGACGTCCGATCTCGTCACACGTCCCCTCCACCAGCAGGCCGCCCGGGGCGAGGCGGGCGCACAGCCGCGTCCACACCGCGGCGACCTCGCCCTCGTCGTACTGGCGCAGCACGTTCGCGGCCCGGATCAGCGCTACCTCGCCCGCCACCGGAACCTCGAAGCCGCCGTGCAGGAAGGTGAGGCCCGCCCGCTCGTACGGGCGGGCGGCGGCGACCCGGGCCGGCTCGATCTCGATGCCGACGACCTCGGCGCGCGGGTCGGCTGTGCGCAGCCGGGTGAGCAGCTCGACGGCGGTCCAGGGGGCGGCACCGTAACCCAGGTCGACGGCGAGCGGGGGCGCGGCGAACCGGCGCAGGGCGCCGCCGTGGACGGCGGCGATCCAGCGGTCCATGCGGCGCAGTCGATTGGGGTTGGTGGTCCCGCGGGTCGTCGTACCGACGGGGCGGGTCCCGGCGGGGCGGGTGGTGCGCGGGGCCATGGGACGAGGGTACGGGGGCGCGGCGCGCCGTATGTAGTGGGCAATGAATTGGCAAAACGGAAATGGATGCCGTCATTCCGGTGTTGTCCCGCGTGGAAGGGCGGCCCCGCCGTCCTACGAGTCGTGCCCGCACCACCGCCGTACCCGTACGACCCGCACCACCGCCGAACCCGCTATGCCCTAGCTCCGAGCGGAAGGACCGTCGACGTGAGCCAGTACGTGTCCCGGCTCGCCGGCTCCCTGGCGACGCCGCCCAGGCTCCGGCTCCCCGGACGTCATCGGACCCCGCGCCGGGTGGCCATGCTCAGCGTCCACACCTCGCCCCTCCACCAGCCGGGCACCGGCGACGCGGGCGGCATGAACGTCTACATCGTGGAGCTGGCCAAGCGGCTCGCCGCCATCAACATCGAGGTCGAGATCTTCACCCGGGCCACCACCGGCGGTCTGGCCCCGGTCGTCGAGCTCGCCCCGGGCGTTCTCGTACGGCATGTGGACGCCGGCCCGTACGAGGGCCTGGCCAAGGAGGAGCTGCCGGCCCAGCTGTGTGCCTTCACGCACGGGGTGATGCAGGCGTGGGCGGGCCACCGCCCCGGCCACTACGACCTGGTCCACTCGCACTACTGGCTCTCCGGCCACGTCGGCTGGCTCGCCGCCGAACGCTGGGGCGTCCCGCTCGTGCACGCCATGCACACCATGGCGAAGGTCAAGAACGCCGCCCTCGCCGACGGCGACACCCCCGAGCCCGCGGCCCGGGTCATCGGCGAGACCCAGATCGTCCGCGCCGCCGACCGGCTGATCGCCAACACCGCGGAGGAGGCCGACGAGCTCGTCCGCTTCTACCAGGCCGAGCCGTCGAAGGTCGCGGTCGTCCACCCCGGGGTGAACCTGGACCACTTCCGCCCCGCGGACGGCCGCGCCGCCGCCCGGGCCCGCCTCGGCCTGCCCGCCGACGCCTTCATCCCGGTCTTCGCGGGCCGTATCCAGCCGCTGAAGGCACCCGACATCCTGCTGCGGGCGGCGGCCCTGCTGCTGGAGCGGGACCCCTCCCTCCGTTCCCGCATGGTCGTCCCCGTCGTCGGCGGGCCGAGCGGCAGCGGCCTGGCCAAGCCCGAGGGGCTGCAGAAGCTCGCCGCCCGGCTCGGCATCGCGGATGTCGTCCGCTTCCACCCGCCGGTCGGCCAGGAACGGCTCGCGGACTGGTTCCGCGCCGCGTCGGTGCTGGTCATGCCCTCGTACAGCGAGTCCTTCGGTCTGGTCGCCATCGAGGCGCAGGCGGCCGGCACCCCGGTCGTCGCGGCGGCGGTAGGCGGCCTTCCGGTCGCGGTACGGGACGACGTCACCGGTCTCCTCGTCCAGGGTCACGACCCGGCGGACTACGCCCGGGCACTCGCCCGCTTCGTGGACGACCCTGCCCTGTCCGCCCGGATGGGCGCGGCGGCGGCCCGGCACGCCGGTTCCTTCGGCTGGGACACGGCGGCCTCCGGCACGGCGGACGTGTACACGGCCGCGATGCACGATCACCGCCGTCGCGTACGCTCACACCATGGCTGACGTCACCCGTGCCCAGCAGGTCATCGAGGACACCTTCAAGGACGCCGAACTGGAGTGGGAGTCCCCCGAGCCCGGCTCGTACGTCGTCAAACTCCCCGGTACGCGCAAGCTCTTCACGACGCTCTCGCTCCGGGTGGGCCGTCACTCCCTCTCGCTCAACGCGTTCGTCATCCGCCACCCCGACGAGAACGAGACCGGCGTCCACCGCTGGCTCCTGGAGCGCAACCTCAAGCTGTACGGCGTCAGTTACGCGGTCGACGGCCTCGGGGACATCTATCTGACCGGCAAACTGCCGCTGGCGGCCGTCACCCCTGAGGAGCTGGACCGGCTGCTCGGCTCGGTCCTCGAAGCGGCCGACGGCTCCTTCAACACGCTGCTGGAGCTGGGATTCGCGAGCGCCATCAAGCGGGAGTACGAGTGGCGGGTCTCGCGGGGCGAGTCGACGCGGAATCTCGACGCGTTCACGCACCTGACCCAGAAGTCCACGAGCTGAGCCTCGCTCCGTAGGCCCGCACGACCTCTTCCGTACCCCGCCCTGGCCGTGCCATGCTCGCCGCCGTCGTGCATCTGAATGGTGTTCACATCCATGAAAGGCGGGCTCATGGGGATCAGCAGAAGGCAGTTCGTGGGCGGCGCGGTGGCGGTCGGAGTGGCCGCCACGACATCCGGGTTCGCCCCGGCACCCGCCGCCCGCCTCTGGGAGGAGTTCGCCGACTCCCCGTACACCCACCCCCAGATCCCCTACGTCGGCCGCGCCGGCGCCCGCCGCGGCGCGATCCGGCTGCCCCACCCGCCCGCCGTCGCGAGCGTCTTCACGTACGGGGCCGTGCCGGACGGCTCCGCCGACTCCGCCCCCGCCATCAACCGGGCGCTGGCGGAGGTGGGGGAGCGGGGCGGCGGCACGGTGATCGTGCCGCCGGGGACGTACCGGATCGACGGCTACCTCCACATCGGCCACAGCGGCGTCGTCCTGCGCGGCGCGGGCTCGGGACGTACGAAACTGGTGGCGACCCGGCACCTCACCGAGCTGATCGGCCCGTACGGCTCGCGCTACGGCGGCGACAAGTCCTCGTGGTCGTGGGCGGGCGGCCTGATCTGGCTGGCTCCGCACGTCCGGCACGCCTCCCTGGTGGCCGCGGTCCGCGCCCGCGCGTGGCCCTTCGAGGGCTGGACCGGCAATCGCCGTGACGAGTGGCGCACGCTGACCACCGTCCGCCCCGCGCGCCGCGGCGACTGGTCGGTGACGGTCGACGACCCGTCAGCCCTGCGGCGCGGAGACGTCGTTCTCCTCCGGCTGGCCGACGACGCCGGGCACACGCTCCTGGAGCGCATGGCGGGCGGCGGCCAGGGCGCGAAGGCGTACGTCTGGGACGACAAGACGAAGCTGACGAGCTACGTCCCCTACGAATGGCCGGTCCGTATCGCCTCGGTGCGGGGCCGCCGGGTCACGTTCGAACGCCCGCTGCCGCTCGACACCCGCCCGGAGTGGGACCCGAGGATCGTCACCCTTGCCGAGCCGCTGACGGACTCGGGCGTCGTCGGCCTCACGCTCGAAGCGGTGGAGACCCCGCAGTCCCCGCACCTCCTCGACAAGGGCTACAACGGCGTCACCTTCCAGTGCGCCTACGACTGCTGGGCGGAGGACGTCGTCGTCCGCCACGTCGACAACGGCTTCGGCCTCGTCGCCGCCTCCGCCTGCACCCTGCGCCGCACCCGGGTCGAGGGACGCGGCGCGCACCACCCGTACTTCTGCCGCGAGGGGTCGCACGACAACCTCGTGGAGGACTTCCGTGTCGCGGCCCGCACGGTCCCGGCGCAGGCCGGGACGCAACTGCACGGCATCAACGTGGAGGGCCTGTCCAGCCACAACGTCTGGAGCCGCGGGGTGATGGAGATGGGCACCTTCGACACCCACCGCGGGATGCCGTTCGCCAACGTACGGACGGAGATCACGGTCGAGAACAACGGCCGGCACGGCGGCGACGCCTCGGCGGGCCCGCTGTACGGCGCCCGCTTCACCCACTGGAACGTGACGGTCACCAACGGACGGGCGGGCCTGGTCAGGATCGACACGATCGCCCCGTACAGCGCGACGGTCGGCATCAGCGAGGTCCGGGAGTTCGACCAGATCGACGTACCGGACTTCGCCGGCGAGCTCCACGCGCGCGTGGAGGCGTACGGGAGTCCGGGGGCGGTGCGCCCCCGGAACCTGTACGAGGCGCAGCGGACGCTCAGGCGCTGACGGAGCCACGCTCGGTCCTGTCCTCGGCGGGCTCGACGGCCTCGACGGCGACGGGCTCGACGGCGACCGCCTCGATGGCGACGGCCTTGACCGGCTTGTCGACGACGGGCTTGTCGACGACGGGCTTGTCGACGACGGGCTTGTCGACGTCGGGCCGGCCGGCAACAGTCCTGCTCTCCGCCGGCTCGCCGTCGGCGAGGGCCTTGCGCAGCCGCGTCGTGTATCCGAGGGCGGCGACACAGCCGATGACCCCGCAGGAGATCCACAGCACGTCCGGTCCCGGACCGTCGACGACCCAGCCCGCGAGGATCGGGGCGAGGAAGCCGGACAGCGCCCACGACATGCCCATCACGCCCTGGTAGCGGCCGCGTGCGTGCTCGGGGGCGAGCTTGGCGGTGGCGGCGGCGTTGGTGGGGACGTGGATCATCTCGCCGATCGTCCACACGACCACGGTGGCGGCGAACACCAGCGGTGTGCCGGCCAGCGCGGTGGCGCCGGTGCCCAGGGCGAAGAGCAGGGAGGAGACGGTGAGCAGCATGGCCGGCGAGCGCTTGTCGGTCATCTTGTTGACCAGCAGCTGGAAGCCGACGATGACGACACCGTTGACGGCGATGACCGCTCCGTACGCGCCGGGTTCGAGGCCCGCCTCCGCCATGGAGAGCGGCAGACCGACCCAGGGGGCGGTGAAGACGAGGCAGACGAGGAGGTTGAGGAGGACGAGGGTGCGGAAGGGTGCGTCGCGCAGGACGTCGAGGATGCTGACGCGGTCCTTCTCGACGACCTCTCCGGCCGGGTTCCGGCGGGCCTCGGGGCGGGTCTCGGGCAGACGCAGGAAGACGATCAGGGCACAGAGGGCGGTGGCCACCGCCTCGATGAGGAAGAGGGTGCGGTAGCCGAGGAAGATCGCGGCGCCGCCGCCGAAGGCGGCGACGGCGAAGCCGAGGTTGAGGGCCCAGTAGTTCAGCGCGTAGGCCCGGCGTCGGTCGTGCTCGGGGACCATGTCGGCGATGGTGGCCTGGATGGAGGGGCGCACGGCCTGCATGGAGACGCCCATCAGCAGGACGACGGCGGCGATGCCCCAGGCGGTGGTGACCACGGAGAGCGCGGCGGCGCAGGCGGCCGTCATCAGGTGCGTCGTGACCATGGTGGGCCGGCGGCCCCACTTGTCGGCGAGCGTCCCGCCGAGCGGGGATCCGGCGACGCCGCCGAGGCCGTGGAGGGCGACGACGAGTCCGGCGTACCACGCCGAGTGTCCGAGCTCCTGGGTCAGATAGAGGGAGAGGAAGGTGAGGACGAAGGCGCCGGTGCGATTCACGAGGGTGGAGAGCCACAGCCACCAGAAGCCGCCGGGAAGACCGGAGACGGTCGCGCGCGCTGATCGTCTGAGCGAGTCGATGGACATGTGTGGCCGTCCCCCTGGCGTGTGTAAGTCCCTCTGGCGGTGCTCGTAACTTACGCATCTCTTATGCCGGACGCCAGTGAATTGACGGGGAGCGTCAAGCGTCGGGCGTCGATTAGGCTCGGACGCATGGCCGACGCACCGTACAAGCTGATCCTCCTCCGCCACGGCGAGAGCGAGTGGAACGCGAAGAATCTGTTCACCGGCTGGGTGGACGTCAACCTCACCGAGAAGGGCGAGAAGGAGGCGGTACGCGGCGGTGAGCTGCTGAAGGACGCCGGCCTGCTCCCCGACGTACTGCACACCTCGTTGCAGAAGCGCGCCATCCGCACGGCGCAGCTCGCGCTCGAGTCCGCCGAGCGCCACTGGATCCCGGTCCACCGCTCCTGGCGCCTGAACGAGCGCCACTACGGCGCGCTCCAGGGCAAGGACAAGGCCCAGACGCTCGCGGAGTTCGGCGAGGAGCAGTTCATGCTCTGGCGCCGCTCGTACGACACCCCGCCGCCGGTCCTCGCCGACGACAGCGAGTTCTCCCAGGCCAACGACGCCCGCTACGCGACGATCCCGCCGGAGCTGCGCCCGCGGACGGAGTGCCTGAAGGACGTCGTCGAGCGGATGCTGCCGTACTGGTACGACGGCATCGTCCCGGACCTCCTGGCCGGCCGCACGGTCCTGGTCGCAGCCCACGGCAACAGCCTGCGCGCCCTGGTCAAGCACCTGGACGGCATCTCGGACGAGGCCATCGCGGGCCTGAACATCCCGACGGGCATCCCCCTCGCCTACGAGCTCGACGAGAACTTCAAGCCCCTCACCCCGGGCGGCACCTACCTGGACCCGGAAGCGGCGGCGGCGGCGATCGAGGCCGTGAAGAACCAGGGCAAGAAGTAGCCCGACACGTGATCGAGGCCTCTGCCGGCGGACTCGCCGGCAGGGGCCTCGTCCGTGTCCCCGGACGCGGGGCCGCGCACTGCCGGGCGCCACGGCAGTGCGGCGGGACGGGGCCGTCGCCGGCGAATAACGGTGTGACCGGTACGGAACCCGTCGGTAGGGTCCGCCGCATGACCTCTGCGCTCCGTCTGGAGAAGATCACCCCCGACAACGTGGACGCCGCGCTCGCGCTGCGCGTGCACCCGCGTCAGGAGAAGAACGTCGCACCCGTCTCCACCTCGCTCGCCGAGGCGTACGCGTTCGGGGACACCGCCTGGCCACGGCTGATCTTCGACGGGGAGCAGCTGGTCGGGTTCCTGATGGCCTTCATCGACATCCGGTGGGCGCCGAAGAAGGACCCGGACGACCGGCGCAGCGGGCTGTGGCGCCTCAACATCGTGGCCGACAAGCAGGGCAGCGGGTACGGGCGTTTCGCCGTCGAGGCCGTTCGTGACGAGGTGCGCGGGAGGGGCGGCAGCCGGATGTACGTGAGCTGGGAGCCGGGCGAGGACGGCCCCGGCGATTTCTACCGCAAGCTCGGCTTCCGCGAGACCGGCGAGACCAGCGGCGGCCAGACCGTCGGCGTCCTCGACGTATGACGTAGCCAGGCAGAGGAAGACGGGCGGGGCCCCGAGCGGGGGCCCCGCCCTGCATTCCTGCCTAGCCCGAACAGCCCCCGCACTGGCACGGCCCGCCGGACTGGCAGCCGCAGCCGCAGCCCGAGCCGCACCCGCAGGCGCCGAGAACGGGCAGGAAGACCGCGTCGCGCGGAGCCTCCCGCTGGGGGTCGGTGGTGGCGGATTCGGCCATGGAGTCCCTCCCTCGAAGGCGTACGTCGCCTTTCCCCATTCCATGCCCACCCCGCCGGGCGCATCAACGGCGCACAGAAGTGCGACCCCCGCCCCCAGCGGATGACGCCCCTGACCGCCCCGACCGCCCCCGACCGCTCGGACCTACGCCCCTTCCACCGGCGCGTCCGAGTGCTGCAGCTCGTCCGCGTGCTCACCCGTCACCAGGTACACCACGCGCTTGGCCACCGACACCGCGTGGTCCGCGAACCGCTCGTAATACCGGCCCAGCAGCGTCACGTCGACCGCCGTCTCGATGCCGTGCTTCCAGCGGTCGTCCATCAGGTGCTGGAAGAGCGTCCGGTGCAGCAGGTCCATCTCGTCGTCGTCCTGCTCCAGCTGGAGCGCCAGGTCGACGTCCTTCGTGATGATGACCTCCGCCGCCTTCGCCATCAGGCGCTGCGCCAGCTGACCCATCTCCAGGATCGTCGCGTGCAGGTCCCGCGGCACCGCCGTGTCCGGGAACCGCAGCCGCGCCAGCTTCGCCACGTGCTGCGCCAGGTCGCCCGAGCGCTCCAGGTCCGCGCTCATGCGGAGCGAGGTCACGACGATCCGCAGATCCGTCGCCACCGGCTGCTGCCGCGCGAGCAGGGCTATCGCACGTGCCTCCAGGTCGTGCTGCAGATCGTCGACCTTCTGGTCCGCCGCGATCACACTCTCCGCGAGCTTCAGATCCGCGTCGAGCATCGCCGTCGTGGCGCGCCCGATCGCCGACCCGACAAGACGGGCCATCTCGACCAGGCCCTCGCCGATCGAGTCAAGTTCCTCGTGGTACGCGTCCCGCATCGATGTCCCTCTCTCACAAACGTCCGGGGTCCGGGTGGGGCTCGGACCCCCACGCTCCCACGGTCGGCCGTTCAGAAGTCAGGCGCCTCCACCCCATATGAATCAGCTCTTTCCCCTTGGTGAACTCTGGGCGACGCGCCCCGGGCCCCCCGACGGGTCAAATGAACCACCACCGTCCCCACGGTGAACTCTGGGCGACGACTGTTCGAGCAGCCACTCGGACGGCTGGGAGAGTGTCCATCACCCCGCATAACCTGGATGGCATGGACGTGAACGCGGCGGTCGCCGCATTGGCCGCGATCGCCGGGGTGTGCACCGGCGTGATCGCCATGCTGGCGTTCCGCTGGAGCGAACGCGACCAGGCGCGACCCACCCGTACCTCTCTGCACACCGACCCCGTGCTCCCACCCGGCGTCGACACCGTGCTCTCCGTACTGCGCTCCTCCGCGGTCGTCCTCGACGAGAGCGACTCGGTGGTCAAGGCCAGCTCGGCGGCGTACGCCCTCGGTCTGGTCCGCGGCGGGAAACTGGCCGTGGAGCCCATGCTCAACATGGCCCGCGACACCCGCCGCGACGGAGAGATACGGCAGGTCGAGCTCGACCTGCCACGGCGAGGCACGGGACGCGGCGAGGCCCTCGCGGTCTCCGCCCGGGTCGCTCCGCTCGGCTCCCGCCTGGTGCTGCTCCTGGTCGAGGACCTGACCGAGGCCCGCCGTATCGAAGCGGTACGGCGCGACTTCGTCGCCAACGTGAGTCACGAGCTCAAGACTCCTACGGGGGCGCTCTCCCTGCTCTCCGAAGCTGTCATGGACGCCTCGGACGACCCCGAGGCGGTCACCCGCTTCGCCGGCCGTATGCAGATCGAGGCGACCCGGCTCACCAACCTCGTGCAGGAGCTCATCGACCTCTCCCGGGTCCAGAACGACGACCCGCTGGAGGACTCCGAGCCCGTACGGGTGGACGAACTCGTCGCCGAGGCCATCGACCGGTCCCGGCACACCGCCTCCACCAAGCAGATCACCATGGCATCGAACGTATGGTCGCCCGAAGGGTCCGATCAGAGTGGTGGTGGGCGACGGGAGGGCGGAACCGGCGACCTGTTCGTCTGGGGCAGCCGCGGTCAGCTCGCCGCCGCTCTCGGCAACCTCGTCGAGAACGCCGTCAACTACTCACCGGCCCGCACCCGCGTCGGCATCGCCGCCCGGAAGATCACCGCGCCCGGCGGCGATCTCATCGAGATAGCCGTCACCGACCAGGGCATCGGCATCCCCGACAAGGACAAGGAGCGCATCTTCGAGCGCTTCTACCGCGTCGACCCCGCCCGCTCCCGCGCCACCGGCGGTACGGGTCTGGGCCTGGCCATCGTCAAGCACGTGGCCGCCTCGCACGGCGGGGAGGTCACCGTCTGGAGCACCGAGGGTCAGGGCTCCACCTTCACCCTGCGGCTGCCCGAGGCGGGCGCCGTACGGGACCGCCGCCGGCCCGCCTCCCCCACCCCCGATCTCATGACCGAACCGCTCCCTGCCCCGGAGGTCCTTCCGTGACCCGAGTGCTCGTCGTCGAGGATGAGGAATCCTTCAGCGACGCCCTGTCGTACATGCTCCGCAAGGAAGGCTTCGAGGTCGCGGTCGCCGCGACCGGGCCCGACGGTCTCGACGAGTTCGAGCGCAACGGAGCGGATCTCGTCCTCCTCGACCTGATGCTGCCCGGCCTGCCCGGCACCGAGGTCTGCCGCCAGCTCCGCGGCCGCTCGAACGTCCCGGTCATCATGGTGACCGCCAAGGACAGCGAGATCGACAAGGTCGTCGGCCTGGAAATAGGGGCCGACGACTATGTGACCAAGCCCTTCTCCTCGCGGGAGCTGGTGGCTCGCATCCGGGCGGTCCTGCGCCGCCGTGGCGAGCCGGAGGAGGTCACCCCCGCTGCCCTGGAGGCCGGCCCGGTCCGCATGGACGTGGACCGTCACGTCGTCACGGTCTCGGGCGGCAAGGTCGACCTTCCGCTGAAGGAGTTCGACCTCCTGGAGATGCTGCTGAGGAACGCGGGCCGTGTGCTGACCCGTATGCAGCTGATCGACCGGGTCTGGGGCGCGGACTACGTCGGTGACACCAAGACCCTCGACGTGCACGTCAAGCGCCTGCGCGCCAAGATCGAGCCGGACCCGGGCGCGCCGCGCTACCTGGTGACGGTGCGCGGCCTGGGCTACAAGTTCGAGCCGTAAGCCTTCGAGTCGTAAGCCGTGCGGACAGGCGCGCAGGCCGTTCGTACGGAACGAAAGGGGCGCCCCGCCGGAGTGATCCGGTGGGGCGCCCCCTGCGTACGTCAGTGGCCGGCCGCGTGGCTCGCCTCGCCCGACGGGGTGGAGCCGTGGCCGGCCTCACCCGTGGGCGTGGCCGGGGAGCCCGTCGGGCTCGCGGCCGGGGGCTTGGGGATCTCGGTCGGGCCGAAGTCCTTGAAGTAGCCGGACGCCGGGACGACGAACGCGTCCAGCTTGACCTCGCCGGTCCTGCTCAGTTTGAAGACGACCTCCTGCGCGTCGCCGTTCTTCGCGGCCTCGTGGCCGTTCTCGATCGTCGCGGAGGCGTTGTCCTTGCCGCCGATGATGACCGAACCGTTCGCGGGCACGGTGATCGGGCCGTTGCCCTCGCCGGCCTTCAGCTGCACCTTCGCGTTCGTGCCCGGCAGGGTGATCGCGTCGAGCGTCTGCGGCGTACGGCCGTTGTTGAAGATCGTGGCCGACACGACGGCCGGGCCCTGCGCGCCGGGGTCCGGCTGGGTGATGACGATCGCGTTCTGGATCTTGACGTCGTCCACCGAGACGGCGGCGTTGTCCGGCCGCACGCCGAGCGTCTGAGCGTCATTGCCCGCGCCACAGGCGGCCAGCGAGGCGATCGAGATCACGAGGGCGGAGGCGGCGAGGGCGCCGCGTCGAAGGCTGCGGCTCACGGCGGCGGCAACTCCTAGGACGTACGGACGGACGATGGACGCGCTTAGGTTACCGAGCCGCACTCTCCGTCCCGCACCCGACCCGCCCCTTCG
This sequence comes from Streptomyces lateritius, assembly GCF_014649715.1. Lineage (GTDB taxonomy): Bacteria > Actinomycetota > Actinomycetes > Streptomycetales > Streptomycetaceae > Streptomyces > Streptomyces lateritius. The sequence continues at coordinate 138,426 of NZ_BMTO01000015.1, read as the reverse complement.
CCCCCTGGGCACTCGGCGTGATCCTCGCGCGGCCTGCGGCGCGATCCTCACCGCCGTTCTCGTCCGGGGTCCGGGAGCGCCGCGATGGCCGGATCGCGACGCATTGGCCCGCCGTTCACATAACAGTCTTGATCAATTCGGCGGCCGTCCGCGCATTCCGCCGCCCGGACCGCGGAAAAACCCGCGCGGGCGGTTCGGTGATCAATTCGGGATTCGGGCCGAGATGCCTCCGTACGGGTGAGCGATCCTCGAACGGAGTACATGAAGATGCCCGCCACTAAGCCGACAAAACGGGACATCGCTCCTTCTTCTCGGGCCTGCGGGTGGGTGTGACGTATGGGTTTCTCTCCGTCCGTACAGCCGCTCCGACCTGCGAATACCGCCTTCCGGAAGCCCTCCGCAGCACGTTCGCGTTGCTGTTGTCAAGCCCTGAGATATGCCCTGACCTGCGAAAACGTCATTCAGAAGAAGCCGTATCCGTGTTACCCTGGATAGCCACGGAAGGGGTACCTGTCACATGACGTTCAAGGTTGGCGACACCGTGGTCTATCCCCATCACGGGGCCGCGCTGATCGAGGCCATTGAGACTCGCCAGATCAAAGGCGTGGACAAGACCTACTTGGTGCTCAAGGTCGCCCAGGGCGACCTGACGGTTCGTGTGCCGGCGGACAATGCGGAGTTCGTCGGTGTTCGCGACGTGGTCGGTCAGGACGGGCTGGACCGGGTCTTCGAGGTGCTGCGTGCGCCGTACGCCGAAGAGCCCACGAACTGGTCCCGTCGCTACAAGGCGAATCTCGAGAAGCTCGCCTCCGGCGATGTCATCAAGGTCGCCGAAGTAGTCCGCGACCTGTGGCGTCGGGAGCGCGAGCGCGGACTTTCCGCAGGCGAGAAGCGCATGCTCGCCAAGGCTCGGCAGATTCTGGTGAGCGAGCTGGCCCTCGCGGAGAACACGAACGAGGACAAGGCCGAGGCTCTCCTCGACGAGGTCCTCGCGTCCTGATTCGCGACTGATGCGAAGCAATGCCGTGGTGCCCGTTGACGCGCTGTGAGTGAACAGCGCTGTCGCCGGGCGCTGCGGCATGTCCGCCTTCAGTCGTCCTCTCGTCGCCCGCCGCCCCCTCGTCGCCCGCCGTCCCTGCGCGCCGTGTCCGGCCTCTCCGCCGTGCCCGTCGCCGTGGCGAGCCGTACGACGGGGCACCGACGGACAACCCCACCCTTCGTGCCCTACGTGGACCACGCATCCCCTGTGCCGCGCGATACGCCCGACCGTCGTTTCACGGAAAGGGCCCGGTCAAGGCGTCGCGTCCGGCACGCTGAGGCCATACCCATGTCGGCCGCGGAAACAAACCTGCCGGAGTGCAACCGATGACAGACGAAACGCGTCCCGCGCGCACCGCCGCGGTGATTCCCGCTGCCGGCCGGGGCGTACGGCTCGGCCCGGGCGCCCCCAAGGCGCTCCGGGCGCTGAACGGCACCCCCATGCTCATCCACGCCGTCCGGGCGATGGCGGCCTCCCGCGCCGTCTCCCTCGTGGTCGTGGTCGCCCCCTCCGACGGCGCCGGCGAGGTCAAGAACCTCCTCGACGCCCACGCGCTGCCCGAGCGCACCGACTACCTGGTCGTCCCCGGCGGTGAGACCCGCCAGGAGTCCGTACGGCTCGGTCTCGAAGCCCTGCCGGAGGGCATCACCACCGTCCTCGTCCACGACGCCGCCCGCCCGCTGGTTCCCGTCGACACCGTCGACGCGGTCATCGAGGCGGTACGGGACGGGGCCGTCGCCGTCGTCCCCGCGCTGCCGCTGGCGGACACCGTCAAGGAGGTCGAGCCCGCCGAGCACAAGGGCGACCCCGAGCAGGTCGTCGCCACTCCGGAGCGCTCCCGGCTGCGTGCCGTCCAGACCCCGCAGGGCTTCGACCATGACACCCTCGTCAACGCGCACGCCACCATCGCCCTCACGGGCGACGGCGCCACCGACGACGCGGGCATGGTCGAACGCCTCGGCGCGCCGGTCGTGGTCGTCCCCGGTCACGAGGAGGCGTTCAAGGTGACCCGCCCGCTCGATCTCGTACTGGCCGAGGCCGTACTCGCCCGCAGGAGGGCCAACGATGGCTTCTGATCGTCCCGCGACGCCGACGCCGACGCCGACGCCGATGCCGCAGGTCGGCATCGGTACCGACGTCCACGCCTTCGAGAAGGGCCGCGAACTGTGGTGCGCCGGCCTCCTCTGGGACGAGGCCGCCGGCGACGGATACGGACTCGCCGGGCACTCCGACGGCGACGTCGCCGCCCACGCCGCCTGCGACGCCCTCTTCTCCGCCGCCGGCATCGGCGACCTCGGCGCCCACTTCGGCACCTCCCGCCCGGAGTGGTCCGGCGCCTCCGGCGTCACCCTGCTCGCCGAGGCCGCCCGTATCGTCCGCGCCGAGGGGTACGAGATCGGCAACGTCGCCGTCCAGGTCATCGGCGTCCGCCCGAAGGTCGGCAAGCGCCGCGACGAGGCGCAGAAGGCGCTGAGCGAGGCGGCCGGCGCCCCCGTCTCCGTCTCCGGCACCACGACCGACGGTCTCGGCCTGACCGGGCGCGCCGAGGGCCTCGCCGCCGTCGCGACCGCCCTCGTGGTCCGCGTCCGCGCGACCCCGTGAAAAAGTCGCCCCGCGACCGGGAATCGGTCGCGGGGCACTACCACACGCCCACTACCCTGGAGTGGTGACTATTCGCCTGTACGACACCAGCGCCCGGCAGATCCGTGACTTCACCCCGCTCACACCGGGCCACGTCTCGATCTACCTCTGTGGCGCCACCGTCCAGGCCGCCCCGCACATCGGCCACATCCGTTCGGGGCTGAACTTCGACATCATGCGCCGCTGGTTCGAGTACCGCGGCTACGACGTCACGTTCATCCGCAACGTCACCGACATCGACGACAAGATCATCACCAAGGCGGCCGACCAGGGCCGTCCCTGGTGGTCCATCGGCTACGAGAACGAGCGCGCCTTCAACTCCGGTTACCAGGCCCTCGGTTGCCTCCCGCCCACCTACGAGCCCCGCGCCACCGGCCATGTCACCGAGATGGTCGAGATGATGCGCGGCCTCATCGAGCGCGGACACGCCTACGAGGCCGACGGCAGCGTCTACTTCGACGTGCGCTCCTTCCCCGGCTACCTGTCCCTGTCCAACCAGGACATCGACGACCTGCGCCAGCCCGCCGAGGAGGGCATCACCGGCAAGCGCGACCCCCGCGACTTCGCCATGTGGAAGGCGACCAAGCCGGGCGAGCCCGACTGGGAGACGCCCTGGGGCCGCGGCCGTCCCGGCTGGCACCTGGAGTGCTCGGCGATGGCCCACAAGTACCTGGGCTCGGCCTTCGACATCCACGGCGGCGGCCTCGACCTGATCTTCCCTCACCACGAGAACGAGATCGCCCAGGCCAAGGCCTTCGGCGACGACTTCGCCTCGTACTGGGTGCACAACGCCTGGGTCACCATGAGTGGCGAGAAGATGTCGAAGTCGCTCGGCAACTCGGTGCTCGTCTCCGAGATGGTCAAGAACTGGCGCCCCATCGTCCTGCGCTACTACCTGGGCACTCCCCACTACCGCTCGATGATCGAATACAGCGAGGAGTCGCTGCGCGAGGCCGAGTCCGCGTTCGCGCGCATCGAGGGCTTCGTCCAGCGCGTCACCGAGAAGGCCGGCAAGACCGTCCCGCCCGCCACCGAGGTGCCGCCCGCCTTCGCCGACGCCATGGACGACGACCTCGGCGTCCCGCAGGCGCTCGCGATCATCCACACCACCGTCCGGCAGGGGAACGCGGCGCTCGCCGCCGACGACAAGGACGACGCCATCGCCCGCCTCGCCGAGGTCCGCGCCATGCTCGGCGTTCTCGGCCTGGACCCCCTCGACCCGCACTGGGCCGAGGAGACCGACCGCGGCGAGGAGCTCCACGGCGTCGTCGACACGCTCGTACGGCTCGTGCTCCAGCAGCGCGAGTCGGCACGGGAGCGCAAGGACTGGACGACGGCGGACGCGATCCGCGACCAGCTCACCCAGTCCGGCCTCTCCATCGAGGACAGCCCGGACGGCCCCCGCTGGACGCTCGGCACCCGCTGAGCGCCCGCGGGAGACCGCACGGATGTGCCGCTCGGCGAGCCGGGCGGCACACTTCACATACAGACTTGTGTACGAGATCTACAGCTACAGGTAGATCGGAGATCGACAGGAATAGGTAGTCATGGCCGGGAACAGCCAGCGCAGGAACCGTCGCACGTCCAACAAGAAGGGCGCGACGGTCGGCAGCGGTGGCCAGCGGCGCAAGGGCCTCGAGGGCAAGGGCCCCACGCCGCCCGCCTCCGCCCGCAAGGGTCACAAGAAGAACCGCATCGCCGCCGCCCAGGCCAAGCACGCCGCCGCACGCCGCCCCGCGCCCCGCCGCGGCGGCCCCAAGGGCACGTCCGAGATGGTCGTCGGCCGCAACCCGGTCTTCGAGGCCCTGCGTGACGGCGTTCCGGCGACCACGCTCTACGTGCAGCAGTTCATCGACAACGACGAGCGCGTACGTGACGTCCTCAAGCTCGCCGGCGACCGCGGCAACATCAACCTGATGGAGGCTCCCCGCCAGGAGCTGGACCGGATGACCAACGGGCTCAACCACCAGGGCCTCGTCCTCCAGGTCCCGCCCTACGAGTACGCCCACCCCGAGGACCTCACGGCCGCCGCCTACGACGCCCACGAGGACCCGCTGATCGTGGCCCTCGACGGCGTCACCGACCCCCGCAACCTCGGCGCGATCGTCCGCTCCGTCTCCGCCTTCGGCGGCCACGGCGTCGTCGTCCCCGAGCGGCGCGCGGCCGGCATGACCGCCGGCGCCTGGAAGTCCTCGGCCGGCACCGCCGCCCGTACCCCGGTCTCCCGCGTCACCAACCTGACCCGGGCCCTGGAAGGTTTCCAGAAGGAAGGCCTGACCGTCGTCGGCCTCGCCGCCGACGGCGAGCACACGGTCGAGGACCTGGAGGCGCTCGACGGCCCGGTCGTCATCGTCATCGGCAGCGAGGGCAAGGGCCTGGGCCGTCTCGTCGGCGAGACCTGCGACTACCGCGTCCGCATCTCCATGCCGGGCGGCGCCGAGTCGCTGAACGCCGGCGTCGCCGCCGGCATCGTCCTCTACGAGGTCGCCCGCCGCCGCACCAGGCGCTGACCCCTCCGCCGCCCCGCAGCGGGACGAGCGGCGGACGAGCGGCAGGACAAAGGGAAGGGCCCACCTCGCTGAGCTGGGCCCTTTCACCTATCACGCGATCTTGACGGGTCTCGGACATTCCGAGCCCGTCAAGGCAGTGTCCTAATCCCGCGTCACTCGGTTAGATGAGTGTGGACACCAGAACGCCCCGGCCGGGGATCGACGATCAGCCCGCGCTGAGCATGGTCAAAGTGGCTTCCGACCCCGCGCAGGTCATCGTGAACCACGCCAGCTTCCGTGTGCGGCTCGCGCCGGCCCAGCAGCCGAAGTTCTCCGCCGCCCCCCGCGGCTCCGCCCTCGCCGGAGCCGCCGCGGGCGCGACCGCGGGGCGCCGCCGCCCCGTCGTATGGACCGGACGGTCCGCGCCCGGCGACCCCGGTGCCACCGGGCTCCTCCAGGCCGTACGGGAGTCCTCCGTCTCCACCCTCGAACCCCCGGCACACCTCTCGCCCCTCGACGCCGGCGCCACCCAGGCGATCCCGCGCATCGGCGACACGAGGGCGACCCCGGTCGTCCCCGCCGGCGTACCGCTGCTGCCCCCGATGCGGCGCGCCGAAGGCGCCTACGACCACCAGCCGCACGAGGAGCCGTACGACGCGCGCTACGCCGGTCCGTACGACGAGTCCTACGGTGACGGGAACGGAGACGGCGAGGACGAGAGCGCCCGGACGCACCGCCACGGCGCCGACCCGGTCCGGCACGCCTACTACCCCGGCCGCCGGATGAACCTCGGCGTGGTGCTCCTCCCGCTCCGCGTCTTCCTCGGCTTCATCTCCATCTACGCCGGCATGGGCAAGCTCTGCGACCCCGTCTACTTCGACGGCGGCGAACGCGGCTCCATGGTCAAGTGGCTCAACTCGCTGCACCCCTGGGCGCTCGCCGAGCCCCTGCGCGACTTCGCCCTCCAGCACCCCGTCGGCGCCGGCCTGACCGTCGCCTTCCTCCAGGTCGTCGTCGGCGTCCTCACCGTTTTCGGACTCTGGCAGCGGGTCGCCGCGGTCATCGGCGCCCTGCTCTCCGCCGCGATGATCCTGACCGTCAGCTGGAAGTCCGTCCCCGTCTACGACGCCCCCGACATCATCTTCCTCGCCGCCTGGTCGCCGCTGATCATCGCCGGCGCCCCCGTCTACTCCCTCGACGGCCGCCTGGCCGGCGAGGCCTGGCGGACCCTCGGGCCCCGCTCCGAGCTGTGGGAGCTGCGCCGCCGTGTGCTGCGCCGCGGCGCGCTCGTCACCTCCGTCGTCGTCGGCCTCACGCTGCTCGTCGGCTCCATGCTCGGCGGTGCCGTACGGTCCACCGAGATGGTCACCGTCCCCGGCCCCAACGACGACCCGATCAACCACCTCCCCGGCCGGACGCTCCCGAAGGAGCCCGGCTCGCAGCCGCCGTCCCGGTCGGCCTCCACACCGCCCAAGCCGTCGGCGACGACCGGCGCGAGCGGCGAACCCGAGGACGACAGCCCGGCCTCACCGCGCGAGAGCGCACGGGAGACCGGCCGGACCGAGGAGAGCCGCCCCACCGCCACCCAGGGCACCGGCACCAGGCGTACCCCGGCCGAGTCCCGGCCCGCGCCCCCGCCGTCCACCGGCTCGGGCCCGACCAGCACGGGCGGCACGACCGGCGGATCCGGCGGCTCGGGCGGCTCGGGCTCGACCACCGGCGGCTCCTCGGACGGCGGCTCGACCGGCGGCGCCAACCGGAACCCGATCGGCGGCCTGCTGGGCTGACGCCCGTACGGCACCGACGAGGGAGGGGCCGCACCCCACGGGGGTGCGGCCCCTCCCTCATGCGTGTCGGCGTACGAAGCCGTACGAGGAGTCGTTGCGACGCGTCCTCACGAGGGGGTGTCAGGCGGCTGTCAGGCCACCTGAGTCGCCAGCTCCTTGGCCGCCTCGGTCAGGTCCTTCGCCGTGTCGATCGCCCGCCAGTAGGCCCCCTGGGGCAGCGGGAAGCCCGCCAGGCGACGGTCCCTGGCCAACTGGGGGAACGTGGTGCGCTCGTGGTCGCCCAGATCCGGGAGCAGCTTCGTGAACTCCGGGGAGAAGACGTACACGCCGGCGTTGATGAGGTACGGCGACGGCGGCGACTCGATGAAGTCGGTGATGTGCCCGAACGTGTCGGTCTCGACGGCGCCCCACGGGATCCGGGGGCGGGCGAGCGCGAGCGTGGCGGTGGCGGCCCGCTCCGCGTGGAACTCGGCCATCTCACGCAGGGAGAAACGGGTCCAGATGTCGCCGTTGGTGGCGTACCAGGGCTGGGCGGGCTGAGGCAGGTGCGCGGCGGCGTACTTGAGGCCGCCGCCACGGCCGAGCGGCTCCGACTCGACGACGGTGGTCACGCGCAGCGGCAGGTCGGCGTCCGCCAGCCAGTCCTGGAGCACCTCGGCGAGATGGCCGCAGGACACGACGGCGTCCGTGACGCCCTCGGAGGCGAGCCAGGAAAGCTGATGGCCGATGATCGGGGTCCCGGTGCCCGGGATCTCGACCATCGGCTTGGGGCGGTCGTCGGTGTACGGGCGCAGGCGCGAGCCCTGGCCGCCCGCCAGGACCACGGCCTGCGTCGGGAAGGTATGCATAGCGCGAACGATATGCGTACCCCGCGGTGCGGGCGCTCAGTGTCGTGAGTCCGCTCGGGTGTCAGCAGGTGTCCAGCTGCGATGCGGCTCGGGACTCAGCTCGCGTACATCACACCGGTCGCGAACGAGGTGTCGCAGACGGGGCGGGAGTAGGACTGGGCGCGGGCGGGGCCGTAGTGCTGCACGGCGGCGCGGCCGAGGGCGCGCGCGATGGACATGCAGTGCTTGGCGAGCGACGGGCGGTTCTCGACCTCGCGCTGGAGGTGGGTGAGAGCCGTTCCGGGGTCCTTCTCCTGAAGTTCTGCGAGGAGCCGGTCGCGCAGAATATCCTGCGGGGCACGGGACTTGGCGGGGGCGGAGACGTCCTTGGAGGATGCGGTGAGCATCTGGGTCCCGGAGGACTGGCCGGCCCACGGCACCGCGGACACCGCGAGCGTGCCGGAGAGCACCAGGACGACGGGCAGGACGAGAGCGAGAGAGCGGCCGATACGGCGGGCAGTGTGCGTCACGCAGGCGAGCGTAGCGGTCGGTGAAGATATGGCGACATTTAGTCACCCTCCCGGGGGATGGTTCGAGGCGACTTTTCGAATTCCGTGTTGACGCCGGGCCTCGGGCGGTGTCCGAATTGGTCGATCTGCCGGGGTAGTTGTCGACATGGGTCGGGGCTACGCGAACGGCTCCGCATCTGCAACAGATGCGGAGCCGTAGGGACGCGGTGGGGGTGCCCCGGTCAGCGGGTGAGGCGCTCGCCCGTCGAGGTGGAGAAGACGTGCAGCTCGTCCGCGCGCGGGACGACGTGCAGCGTGGAGCCCTTCTCCGGCACGGCACGGCCACCGACGCGGACGACCAGGTCCTTGTCCTCGCCGCCGACGCGCGAGGAGCCGTAGACGTAACCGTCGGCGCCGAGCTCCTCGACGACGTTCACGGAGACGGCCAGGCCCTCCTTGCTGGTGGCGCCCGAGACGTCGAAGTGCTCGGGGCGGATGCCGACCGTGACGGTCGTGTCGCCCTTGGCGGAGGCCGCGGACAGCGCGTCACGGGAGACCGGGACGACGCTGTTGCCGAACTTCACGCCACCGTCGGTGATCGGGACCTCGACCAGGTTCATGGCGGGGGAGCCGATGAAGCCGGCGACGAAGAGGTTGGCCGGACGGTCGTACATGTTGCGCGGCGAGTCGACCTGCTGGAGCAGACCGTCCTTGAGCACGGCCACGCGGTCGCCCATGGTGAGGGCCTCGACCTGGTCGTGGGTGACGTAGACGGTGGTGATGCCGAGCCGGCGCTGCAGGCTCGCGATCTGCGTACGGGTCGAGACGCGCAGCTTGGCGTCGAGGTTCGACAGCGGCTCGTCCATGAGGAAGACCTGCGGCTCACGCACGATGGCGCGCCCCATGGCGACACGCTGACGCTGACCGCCGGAGAGCGCCTTCGGCTTGCGGTCGAGGTACGGGGTGAGGTCGAGGATCTTCGCGGCCTCTTCGACCTTGGCGCGGATCTCGGCCTTGTTGACGCCGGCGATCTTGAGGGCGAAGCCCATGTTGTCGGCGACGGTCATGTGCGGGTACAGCGCGTAGTTCTGGAACACCATGGCGATGTCCCGGTCCTTCGGCGGCAGGTGCGTGACGTCGCGGTCACCGATGCGGATGGAGCCGCCGTTGACGTCCTCCAGCCCGGCGAGCATGCGCAGGGAGGTCGACTTTCCGCAGCCGGAGGGCCCGACGAGGACGAGGAACTCGCCGTCCTCGATCTCGATCTCGAGCTGGTCGACGGCGGGCTTGTCGGACCCCGGGTAGAGCCGGGTCGCCTTGTCGAACGTGACAGAAGCCATGGTGATGTGTCCCTTCACCGGCAGGAACGTGCCGGACGATCCGAGTAAAGGAAGGATTGAGGTCTAGTCCACCTAGGTGAACTCCCCGTGACGCTACCTGGCCGTCGGGGATCTGTCAGCAGTCCAGGGCGGGTGAGATTTCCGACCTGGGCGGGGCGGGCGTTGGTTACACTGCACTCGCTGCCTCCTTAGCTCAGCTGGCCAGAGCACCGCTCTTGTAAAGCGGGGGTCGTCGGTTCGAACCCGACAGGGGGCTCAAGGGCAAAGACCCCCGACCGATCATGGTCGGGGGTCTTTGACATCTACGGCCGACGTCTACGGGAAGTGCTCCTCCCCGTGTCAGCGGCCCGCGATGCGGTCGGCGAGGGTGGCGATGCGGTCCGTCGTGGCGGTGTGGGTGGTGGATTCGCGGTGGTCGGCGGTGCGGTAGGCCGCGTACATCGTCTGGACGCCGAGCCAGCGCAGGGGCTCCGGCTCCCATTTGCGGACCTTGTGGTTGACCCAGGGGAGGCCGGTCAGGTCGGTTGGGCCCGACTGGCCGGAGTCCTGCTGGATCAGGTCGCGCAGGGTGCGGGCGGCGAGGTTGGTGGTGGCGACGCCGGAGCCGACGTAGCCGCCGGCCCAGCCCAGGCCGGTGGAGCGGTCGAGGGTCACGGTGGCGCACCAGTCGCGGGGGACGCCGAGGACGCCGGACCAGGCATGGGCGATGGGGACGCCGGCCAGGGTGGGGAAGAAGCGGATGAGGATCTCGCGCAGGGCTTCGACCGTCTGCGGCTGCGTGCGGCCGTCGTTGTCGGTGCGGGAGCCGTAGCGGTAGGGGACGCCGCGGCCGCCGAGGGCGATGCGGCCGTCGGCGGTGCGCTGCGCGTACATGTAGGCGTGGGCCATGTCGCCGAGGGTTTCGAGGCCGTTCCAGCCGATGGACTCCCATTGGGCGTCGGTGAGCGGCTCGGTGGCGATCATGGAGGAGTTCATGGGGAGCCAGGTGCGGCGCTGGCCGGCGAGGGAGGCGGTGAAGCCCTCGGTGCAGCGCAGGATGTACGGCGCGCGGACGGTGCCGTACGGGGTGATCGCGTGCTTCGGCTTGATCTCGGTGACGGGGGTCGACTCGTGGAGGGTGACGCCGAGGGCCTCGACGGCGGCCGCGAGGCCCTTGACGAGTTTGACGGGGTGCAGGCGGGCGCCGTGCGGGGTCCAGCTGGAGCCGACGGCGCCGGAGACGCGGATGCGGTCGGCGGTTTCGCGGGCGCCGTAGAGTTCGCGCTCCTTCTCGCCGAAGGCGATCTCGGCGGCGTGGAAGGCCTTGAGGCGGGTGAGTTGGGCGGGGGAGTGGGCGATCTCGAGGACGCCGCCCCGATGGATGTCGGCGTCGATGCCTTCGTCGGCCGCGACGCGGATCACTTCGGTGACGGTGTCGTTCATGGCCTGCTGGAGGCGGACGGCCGCGTCGTGGCCGTGGAGCTTGGCGTAGCGGTCGCGGCCGGCGATGCCGTTGTAGAGCCACCCGCCGTTGCGGCCGGAGGCGCCGTAGCCGCAGAACTTGGCTTCGAGGACGGTGATGTTGAGGAAGGGGACGGCCTTCTTGAGGTAGTAGGCGGTCCACAGGCCGGTGTAGCCGGCGCCGACGATGCAGACGTCGGCGGTGGTGTCCCCGGGCAGCGGCTCGCGGGGGGCGGGGGTGCCTTCCTGTGCGTACCAGAACGATATGCCGCCGTTGACGGTGCTGCTCATGTGTCCTCTGTCCCTCTGATCACTCCGGGGTGCGTGGGCGGGAGGGTACTGGATCGGGCGGTGTCCGACGAGGCCTGTTTCTCAGGGGCGTCGGAGGGCGTGGGTGTCTAGCCTCGCGGGTGTGGATGCCGAGGTGGATGCTGAGGTCGGGGCAGGCGCGGTCCGGGTCCCGGAGGAGCTCGCCAAGTCGCAGGCGCGGTACAACGGTGACGCGGGCCGTGCGTTCGTCGCGGCGCTGCCCGGGCTGGCCGCGCGTTTTCTGGATCGCTGGGGGCTGCGGCGGACCGGGCCTTCGATGTACGGGGTGGCGTCGCTGGTGCTGCCGGTGATCCGGACCTCCGACGGTGTGCGGGCCGCGTTGAAGATGCAGCTCCTGGACGAGGAGAGCGCGGGTGAGGCCGTCGGTCTGCGGGCGTGGGACGGCCGAGGGGCCGTACGTCTCCTGGACGAGGATCCCGAGACGGGGACGCTGCTGCTCGAGCGTCTCGACGAGACGCGGCACCTGTCGGCGCTGGGGGACCCGCGGGAGGCGACGCGGATCATGGCGGAACTGCTGGCCCGGCTGGTGGCGGTTCCGGCGCCGGAGGGCCTGCGGGGACTGGGTGACATCGCGGCGAGGATGCTGGAGGACGTCCCGGGGGCGGCGGTACGGCTCGGCGCGCGGGACGCGGCGGTGCTGAGGGACTGCGCGGCGGCGGTACGGGAGGTGGTGGGCGAGCCGGGGGACCGGCTGCTCCACTGGGATCTGCACGTCGACAACGTCCTGGCGGCCGAACGCGAGCCGTGGCTGGCGATCGATCCGAAGCCGCTGGCGGGGGACCCGGGGTTCGATCTGCTGCCGGCGCTGACGAGCGATTCCGCTCGGGAACCGGCGGAGACGTTGTGGCGCTTCGACCTGATGACGGAGGTGCTGGGGCTCGATCGGGGGCGGGCGGTGGCGTGGACGCTGGGGCGGGTGCTGCAGAACGGCCTGTGGGATGTGGAGGACGGCGAGGACGCCTTGGACGAGGAACAGGTGTCCATCGCGCGGACGCTCCTGGCACGGTCGTCCTGAGGGGGTGCAGGCTGGTCCCATGATTCGTAACGCCACATCTGCCGATGTCCCTGTCATTCACGCGATGGTCCGCGAGCTCGCCGAGTACGAGAAGGCGCTGGACGAGGTACGCGCGACCGAGGAGCAGCTCCGCGAGGCCCTGTTCGGCGAGCGCCCGGCGGCGTTCGCCCACATCGCGGAGACGGACGAGGGCGAGGTGGTGGGCTTCGCGCTGTGGTTCCTGAACTTCTCGACGTGGCGCGGGGTCCATGGGATCTACCTGGAGGACCTGTACGTACGCCCGTCGAGGCGGGGCGGCGGACACGGGAAGGCGCTGCTGCGGGAGCTGGCGCGGATCTGCGTGGAGCGGGGGTACGAACGTCTGGAGTGGTCCGTCCTGGACTGGAACACCCCGTCGATCAACTTCTACAAGTCGTTGGGCGCGAGGCCGCAGGACGAGTGGACGGTGTACCGGCTGACCGACGAGGCGTTGGCGTCGCTGGGGAGCGCGCCGTGACGAGGAAGGCCGGGGGCCGGCCGGGTCCGTCGCAGGCGAGGTGGAGTGTGCCGGTCGGTCCGCGGCGGGAGCGTCCGAGGCCGCGTTCTTCGAGCCCCCTTGGGCAGCCGTGTGCGGGGGAGCTCGCTCGCTCGTGAAGCCGATCGCGACCGGCCGTTCCACCTCCGTCCGTGTCTGGGCCGCTGCCCGGGAGGCGGCCGAAGGTGCCCGTCGGCGGCCCACCGGGCGGAACCGTCCGTGGACGGTCTGCCGGGGGCTGAACCGTTCGGACAGGTCCTTCCAGGGCAGGCCGGTGCGGAACGTGAACACGATGTCTCCAGGACCTGGCGTTGATCCCGCCACCGGCCGCGAGGCCGGCCCCCCAGTGGGCAGCAACGGCGCGATCACCGCCCACGCGGCGTCAGAAGTCCCCCTCACGACCGGACCAGCGATCCGATGATCGGAAAGGCGCCTTCTAGAGCGCGGCGTACGACCAGAGGCCGAACAGGTCGGCGAGCGCCGCCAGGGCGAGGGCCGTGCCGCTCCCCAGCAGGGGAAGGACGAGGAGGAGCAGGAAGGTCAGCCCGGCGGCGAACTGCGCGGCGTTGCGGCGTCGCAGCTGGTTGAGTCCCGGGTTCCGCGGATCGTAGACGATCTCCTCCTCGTCGCGGCCCCCGTTCGAGCCCCGGTACACGCGCGGTACCCCTTCGGCGTCGGTGAACAGGTAGACGTACGACGCGTCGACGTCTCCCGCGTCGATGGCCCCCGAGTTCTTCCGGCGCCCGTCGACCGTGATCCCGCGCACGGCCAGGATCCAGCCCTCCCGGACGGGTTTCCAGCCGACCTCGGCCAACGAGACTCCGGCGCCGACCAGCATCGGGACGAACACCCAGCAGAAAGCCCCGCCCCAGGACCGGGTGACCAGCAGTGCCGCCATCACCAGGCAGAACGCGACGGCTACGACCGAGCCGGACTGAACGGCGGGACGGCCCCGGCGTTCCAGCGGCTCGACAGTGACCGGCGGCGAGCCGGAACGGCTCAGCTCGGCCCCGTCGCGCACCGGCAGCGCCGCGCACAGGACGGCGGCGAAGCGTTTCACCGCGGTGGGCCTGAGGGAGGTCAACGAGTGGGTCCGCGCCGCGACCGGCTCCTGCCCGGTCAGGACGACGGCGAGCGTGCGCCCGCGGGGTCCGCGGACCACCACACGCTCGATCGCCGCCACGGGTATCCGCCGGAGTTCCCTCCTCGACTGGAGCAGCAGCTCCCCCGAGCGCAGCCGGGCGCGCTGCCCGAGAGCTCCGTGAAGTACGAGCGCGGAAGTGGTCCGTGAGGTCACCGCCCCACTGTAGGGACGCCTGGGTCACTCCGTGGGCGTGGCCGGGGAAGTGCTCGGTCCCGGTCTCGTCCTCCGTGCCCGGCGCCCGACCCGGCGCCGGGCGGTGGCGTCTGAACGGACACGGCCTAGGGGATCAGGACGACCTTGCCGGTCGTGCCGCGGGTTTCCAGGGCGTGGTGGGCCCGGGCGGCTTCCGAGAGGGGGAAGCGGTGGACCGCGGGGCGGAGGTGGCCCTGGGTGGCCGCGGCGAGGGAGGCGAGTTCGAGGTTGCGGACGTCGCCGCCGGCCTTCTGGATCATGACCGGCCCCAGGACGCTCTCCGAGGTGATGCCTCGGTCGGCGAGTTCCTCGTCGGTGAAGGTGAGGGGTTCGCCGTCGTGGGGGCCCTTGCCAGACCATCCGAAGACGAGGTGCTGTCCGCCCTTGCCGAGGAGGTCGACCGCCGCGCGGCCGGTGTCGCCGCCGACCGAGTCGAAGAGCACGGTGGCCGTACGGGAGCCCAGGTACGCGCGGACCTGCTCCGGCCAGTCGGGGAGCTTGTAGTCGACGGCGAGGTCGGCGCCGTTCTCCTTCACCAGGGCGACCTTCGCGGGGCCCCCGGCCAGGCCGATGACGGTGGCGCCGGCGTTCTTCGCGTACTGGACGAGGAGGGTGCCGATGCCGCCGGCGGCGGCCGGGACGATCGCGATCGACTCGGGGCCGAGTTCGGTGAACTGGAGGATGCCGAGCGTGGTGCGGCCCGTGCCGATCATGGCGACGGCCTCCGGGTCTCCCAGCGTGTCGGGGAGTTCGTGGAGCTTGGCGGCGTCCACGACGGCCAGTTCGGCGTACCCCCCGGGGGCGAGGCCGAGGTGGGCGACGACCCGCTTGCCGAGCCATGACGGGTCGGTGCCCTCGCCGAGCGCGTCCACGGTGCCGGCGACCTCGCGGCCGGGGATCGTGGGCAGCTCGACGGGGGCGGGGAACGGGCCGGTCTCGCCCCTGCGGAGGGCGGTGTCGAGGAGGTGGACGCCCGCCGCGGTGACCGCGATCCGGACCTGGCCGGGGCCGGGGACAGGGTCCTCGGTCTCCTCGTACGTGAGGTTCTCCGCGGGGCCGAAGGCGTGGAGGCGGATGGCGTGCATGGCGGGCTCCCCTGGTCTTTGTCATGGTGCGGTCGTTGACGTGGACCAGCTTTCAACCTCAAGCGTGCTTGAGGTCAAGGCGGGACATGCGCAGCGCCAGGGACACCGCTTCCACGGCGCTGGTGAAGGAGACCTCCGACAGCACTCCGGGGGCCGCGACCTGGTCCCCCGCCAGGTAGACGCCGTCGCCGCGGTCGATCGCCGGGCGGTCGCGCCAGGTCGTGCCCGGCCGGTCGACCGCTCCCGTACGGCCACCGGAGACCGCCTCGCGGCGCCAGACCGTACGCTCGCGCCAGCCCGGGAACCCGAGGTCCAGCAGGCGTTCCGCGTGTGCGACCCCGTCGGCCTTCGAGCCGTCCGGGCCGATCGGGAACTGCGCCTGGACCAACTGCTCGCCGGCCGGGGCCAGGGACGGGTCCTGCGCGGTGAAGCGCTCGATCCAGCCGGGCGCGTCCAGGTCCGAGATGACGAACGGATCGCCCTTACGGGTGCGCAGCGCCAGGTCGAACAGGACGGTGCGGCCGCTCTCCCAGGTCAGGCCGGGCTCCCCGAGGAGCCGCGCGGCCGCCGAGAGGGAGGTGGCGACGACCACCGGCCCGTCGGTGAGCGGCAGTTCGTCGAGCCGGGAGGAGGTCTCGATCCGCACCCCCAGCTCCCACGCGCGCGCGGCCATCCGGTCGATCAGCTGTCCCCAGCCGCCGCGGATGTAGTGGGCCTCGGGCGGCAGCGCGGCGGCCCGGTGCAGTCGTTCCTGGACAAAGCGGGCGGAGAGCGCGCCCGGGTCGTGGTGGAAGAGGGCGACCCCGCTGTAGGCGGCCGCGGTCCTGGCGGCCTCGGGGCCGGCGACGCGGGTGGCCCAGGTGAGGAAGTCGGTGTCCACGGGCGCCTGCTCGGCCGTACGGAGGGTGTGGCGCAGGAAGCCGAGGGGCGGGGTGCGGCGCAGCGCCCCGGCCCGGTGGAAGCGGAAGCGGGCGCCCTCCAGGGGCGGCAGGGGCGCCAGCGGGCCGAGGAGGCCGCGCTGCTCGAGCCAGGTCCAGTGGGGGCCCTTGCGGTAGAGCGCGTGCGGACCCTCGTTGGTGCGGTACGGGCCCTCGGCGGTGCGGGCGCGGCCGCCGAGGGTGTGGTGGGCCTCGTGGAGGGTGACCTTCGCTCCGGCCTCGGCGGCGGTGACGGCCGCGGTGAGGCCGGCGAATCCGCCGCCGACGACGGTGATGTGCCTGGTGGTGCCGCGTGCGGTCCACGTGTTCCGCTGCATGTGCCTCTCCCTCGTGTCGGTCTCACGGGTGGGACGGGCGAGGGGGTGGGCGATGTGACATCGGGGCGTTGTCAGTGGCGCACGTCACCATGGGGGCATGACGACACGGAGCGGCGGGAGAGCGGTGGCGGCGGCGCGGCGGGTGGCGGTGCGGCTGCCGCCGCTGACGGCGTACGAAGGGGGGCTGGAGCCGGACGGGGACTACGACGGCCTCGCGTTCACGGGGCTCGATCTGGCGGGGCAGGAGGGCGCGGGGGCGCGGTTCCTGGACTGCGCGCTGCGCGAGTGCGCGGTGGACGGGACGCGGCTGACCGGGGCGCGGGTGCTGGACTCGGTCCTGAGCGGGATCCGGGGGGTGGGCACGGACCTGGCGGGGGCGTCGCTGCGGGACGTGGAGATCGTGGACGCGCGGCTCGGCGGGACGCAGCTGCACGGGGCGGTGCTGATGGGCGTGGTGGTGAAGGGAGGGAAGATCGACTATCTGAATCTGCGCTCGGCGAAGCTGAAGGACGTCGTCTTCGAGGGGTGCGTGTTGAACGAGCCCGACTTCGGGGGCGCGGTCATGGAGAGGGTCGAGTTCCGTGACTGTGTGCTGACGGGCGCGGATTTCACCGGGGCGCGGATGAAGGACGTGGATCTGCGGACGGTGGAGCGTCTGGAGATCGTGCGGGGGGTGGACGCCCTGTCCGGGGCGGTGATCAGCACGGCGCAGCTGTTCGACCTCGCGCCGGTCTTCGCCGCGCAGCTGGGGGTGCGGGTGGAGGACTGACCGGTCGGGGGCGAGGCGATGCCTTACGGGACGCGGGGGAAGCGGGCCTGGAGGTCCCAGATCACGGGGTTGTCGCCGAGGCCCTCGTGCATGTCGGTGAGGTCGGCGATCAGGTCGTGCAGGAAGTCGCGGGCCTCGCGGCGCAGTTCGCGGTGGCTGAAGGTGAGCGGGGGCTCGTCGCCCGGCATCCAGTCGGCCTCCACGTCCACCCAGCCGAAGCGGCGCTCGAAGAGCATGCGGTCCGAGGACTCGGTGAAGTCCAGCTCGGCGTACTGGGGCTGCGAGGCCCGGTTGCCGCGCGGGTCCTGGTCGATCTGCTCGACGATGTCGCACAGCGCCCAGGCGAAGTCGAGCACCGGCACCCATCCCCAGGCTGTGGACACCTCGCGGTCGGCCTTGGGGTCGGCGAGGTAGACGTCCCCGCAGAAGAGGTCGTGGCGCAGGGCGTGGACGTCCGCGCGGCGGTAGTCGGTCTGCGGGGGGTCGGGGAAGCGACGGGAGAGGGAGTAGCCGATGTCGAGCACGGGACGATGGTCCCACGGCCGACCGTGGGACGGCTCCCGGTCCGGGCCGGCGGGCGGCCCGGACCGGCGGGAGCGATGCCCGCTCCGGGGCGGGGGCCGGCCGGACCTCGGCGGGGGCCGTTGCCGGACCCCCAGGCGGCGGGTGGTCGAGCCCCGTCCCTCAGCCCCTGGTCGGGCTCCGCCCCTCAGCCCCTGGTCGGGCTCCGCCCCTCAGCCTCGGGTCGGGCTCCGCCCCTAAGCCCCTGTGCGGGCGTGGAGGCTGCGGGCGAGGCGGGGGCCCAGCCAGCGCTTGAGGCGGCGCAGCGGCTCCAGCTGCTCCGCGGCCCTGTCGAGCCGGTAGTAGAGCTGGGGCGGGATGTGCGGCAGCAGGGGGGAGTGGCGCTGGCCGAGGAGCGCGAACATCTGGACCGGGTCGAGGCTCATGTAGCGGGGGAGGTTCTCGTACCACTGCGCGCTGTAGCGGGCGGCGCTCTGCACGGAGAGGAGCTCCGCGCGCCGCCGCCGGCCGTAGCGGGTCAGGGCGGAGTCGAGATCCCCGCCGTCGCGGCCCGGTCCCCCGCCGACGTCCCTCAGCGCGGCCGCGAGGGCCAGGGCGTCCTCCAGGGCGAGGGTGGTGCCGGCGCCGATCGAATAGTGCGTGGTGTGGGCGGCGTCGCCGAGGAGGACCAGGTTGCCCCGGTGCCAGGTGCGGTTGGTCAGGGTCCGGAACCTCAGCCACTGGGCGGCCTCGTCGGCCTGTGCCCGGCCGATCAGGGCGTGGCCGTCGAGAAGGTCGGCGAAGATCTTCTCCAGCTGGTTCAGGGTGTCCGCCTCGGACATCACGTCCAGACCGAGCCCCTGCCACGTCTGCGGGGAGCATTCGACGACACAGGTGGACCGCTCGCCGCTGAAGCCGTAGGCGTAGCACCAGATCCAGCCGTGCTCGGTCTCCTTGAAGGCGAAGCTGAAGGAGTCGAAGACCTTGGTGGTGCCGAGCCAGATGTAGTGGTTGCGGCCGGTGGTCACCTCGGCGCCGAAGTGGCCGGCGTGGGCCTCGCGCAGCACGCTGTTGACCCCGTCGGCGGCGACGACCAGGTCGGCGTCGGCGAGTTCGGGGGAGTCGGGGCCGGTGACGCCGTGCTCGAACTCGACCCGGACGCCCAGCGCTTCGGCCCGCTCGGCGAGGAGGCCGAGCATCCGGCGCCGGCCGATGCCGAAGCCCTCGTCACCGCGGTGGACGGTCCGTTCGTCGCGGACGATGGCGACGCCGTCGGTCCACCGCACGGACGCCTCGCTGATGGCGTCGGCCGACTCCGGGTCGCCGGCCCGGAGTTTGTCGAGCAGGCCGGCCCAGTAGGTCACGCCCCAGCCGTACGTGGAGCCGGCCGGGTTCCGCTCGTGAACGGTGATCTCGTGGGACGGATCCTGACGCTTCATCAGGATCGAGAAGTACAGGCCGCCGGGCCCCCCGCCGACGCAGGCGATCTTCACGCGCGCTCCCCCATCTCTCACACCTTGTGACGGAATGGCAACGCAGGGTAGCAGGGTGTGGAGCCCCCGTGTGGGATGTGGAGGACCGGGGCCCGGGGCAGGCAGCCCGGAATGTCTACGCAGGGGCCGGACGGCCTACGACAGCAGACGCTGCTCCTTCGCCACGGCGACCGCGCCCGCTCGCGTGTCGACGCCGAGCTTGGCGTAGATCCGGCCCAGGTGCGTCTTCACGGTCGCCTCGCTGATGAAGAGCGCGCGGGCGATCTCCCGGTTGCCGAGGCCGTGCGCCAGCTGGCCCAGGATGTCCCGTTCACGATCGGTGAGGGTGGGACCGGCCGCGCCCCGCATCCGGTCCATGACCCGGCTGGCGACGGGCGGGGAGAGCGTCGTACGGCCCTGGGCGGCGGAGTGGATCGCGGCGAACAGCTCCTCCGGGCGCTCGGCCTTCAGGAGGTAGCCGGTCGCGCCCGCCTCGATGGCGCGGGTGATGTCGGCGTCCGTGTCGTACGTCGTCAGGACCAGCACGTGCACGTCGGGGGTGGCGATCCGGCGCGTCGCCTCGACACCGTCGATGCCGGGCCCGAGCTGGAGGTCCATCAGGACCACGTCCGGGTTCAGCTTCGCCGCCATCGCCACGGCCTCCTCGCCGCTGCCCGCCTCGCCGACGACCTCGATGTCCGGCTCGCTGCCGAGCAGCGCGAGCAGCCCGGCCCGTACGACGGCGTGGTCGTCGCAGAGCAGGATCCGTACGGTCATGGACCGGCCTCCGGGGGGATCGAGAGCGGGATCGCGGCCGAGAGCACCGTGCCCTCGCCCGGCGTGGACTCGATGGTCAGCGTGCCGCCGAGCTGCTGGGCGCGCACCCGCATCGCGGGCAGCCCGTGGCCGCGTACGCCCGGTTCCCGGGCCGACGGGGGCTCGAAGCCCCGGCCGTCGTCGGCGATGTCGAGGACCACCTGGTCGTCGAGGTAGGTCAGAGTCAGCGCGGCGGACGTGGCGGCGGCGTGCTCGCGGACGTTGGCGAGGGCGCCCTGCGCGATGCGCAGCAGCGCCGACTGCACCCGGTCGGGGAGCGGAACCGGCGTGCCGTCGACCCGGAAGGCGGCGGACTCGCGGCCGGCGAGGGTGCGCAGCGCCTCCTCCAGGCCGCCGCCCTCGGCGAGGTCGGCGGGAGCGAGGTCGTGGACGAAGCGGCGGGCCTCGGCGAGGTTGCGTTCGGCGATGGACTCGGCGGTACGGACATGACGGCGGGCCGTCGCCGGGTCGCTGTCCCAGGTGCGGTCGGCGGCCTGGAGCAGCATCTGCTGGCTGGACAGGCCTTGGGCGAGGGTGTCGTGGATCTCCATCGACAGGCGCTGCCGCTCGGCGAGGGTGCCCTCGCGGCGCTCGATGGCGGCCAGCTCGCGCCGGGTCCTGATCAGGTCGTCGATCAGCGCGCGCTGGCGGTCGGCCTGGCGCTGCGCGTGGACGAAGACGGCGGTGGCGATGGCGGCGACGGCCGGCGGGGCGACGACGAGGTTGGGGTCCCAGCCGCCGTTCGAGAGCTGCACCTGCGCCGTGACCACGAAGACGGTGAGCAGCGTGACCAGGACGAGCGCGGCGCGCGGCGGGAGGGTGCGCAGGCCGGTGTAGAAGAGCGGCACCGCGCACCAGGCGAAGCTGGGCGCGAGGACCACCAGGACCATCCAGACCGCGACGACCGTGAAGAGCCAGGCGATACGGCGGGGGGTGGCGCGCGTGCCGAGCACGGGGCCGAGGAGGTAGAGGGAGGCCAGGGTGGCGGAGAGGGCGACGATCCAGGGGCTGCGGTCCTCCCAGGGGTGCCGCAGCAGGAAGCGGACCAGGGACGCGCCGAGGAGCAGGAAGAAGGCGATGTGCATGACCCGCGCCAGCCAGCGGGCGTCCGGGTCCTGCTCCATCGTGGTTGTGCCTCTCGAGACGCTGTGCGGCGGGCGCGGCCCTGACCTGGGTGTACGTATCCATGGTGGCCCCGGGGGACCACACCGGCATCAACCGATCGGCTGACCCGCGTGTCGTCCGTACCGCGCGGCGGAGGCAGCCGCTCCGTGGACCGGACGGACCCGGATCCGGCCGGAGGATCGATGGCAGAGCGAAGGAAACAACGCCGCCCGCCCGAACTTCCTCGAAGGAGCCCACCATGAAGAAGATCCTGATCGGTGCCGCCACCGCCGCCGTCGTCGCCGCCGGTACCTTCGGCGCAGTCTCCGCCAACGCCTCCGCCCCGGCCGCCGCGCCCGCCGTCGCCCTCAAGGCCGACGCGGCGAACGGGAACCTCCAGCAGTCCACGCACCTGACGATCGAGGCCGCCACCAAGGCCGCGCAGGCCACCCTGGACGCCGCGGAGGACGAGAACCAGCGCGTCTCGGTCGCCGTCGTCGACCGCAACGGCAACACCATCGTGACCCTGCGCGGCGACGGCGCAGGCCCGCAGTCCTACGAGTCCGCCGAGCGCAAGGCCTTCACCGCGGTCTCCTGGAACGCCCCGACCTCCGAGCTGGCCAAGCGCCTCGCCACCGCGCCGAACCTCAAGGACATCCCCGGCACCCTCTTCCTCGGCGGCGGCGCCCCGGTGACCGTCAAGGGCGCTCCGATCGCCGGCATCGGCGTGGCCGGTGCCCCGAGCGGCGACCTGGACGAGAAGTTCGCCCGCGCCGGCGTCGAGGCCCTCGACAAGTAGGCCCACGCCGACCGGGCCCCCGGTCGGGGCCCGGACCACCGGTCGCGCCCGGACCCCCGCCGGACGCCACCGCCGGACCCTCGCCGGACGCCACCGAGTCCGTACGAAAGCCGCACGAGAGCCGTACGAAGCCGCCGCATAGGATCGCCACGTGACCACGCGTAGCCGAGCCCGCACCGCACCGGCCGCCGCGGCGGTCGCCGCCCTCATCCTGCTCGCCGGCTGCACCGGCGACACGGACGGCTCCGTGCGGGGGACCCCCGGCGCCGCCGGGTTGCGCGACCCGTACTTCCCCAAGCTGGGCAACGGCGGTTACGACGTACGCCACTACGCCCTCACCCTCGCCTACGACCCCAGGAGCGGGCGCCTCGACGCCACCGCCGAGATCACCGCCCGCGCCACCCAGGACCTCAGCGCCTTCAACCTCGACCTCACCGGCCTCACCGTCGACCGCGCCACCGTGGACGGTGCCCCGGCCGCCGTCAACCGGGCCGGGAACGAGCTGACGCTGCGGCCGCGCGAGGAGATCGACCGGGGCCGGGAGTTCCGGACCACCGTCGCCTACTCCGGCGTTCCGGAGAAGATCACCGACGGGGACGGCGCGGGCGAGGGCTGGCTGCGGACGAAGGACGGGGCGCTCGCGCTCGGCGAACCGGTCGGCTCCATGGCCTGGTTCCCCGGCAACCACCACCCCTCCGACAAGGCGACGTACGACATCACCGTCACCGTCCCGCAGGGGCTGCGGGCCTTCGCCAACGGCATGCGGGCGTCCGAGCGGACGCGGAACGGCCGGACCACCGCCGTCTGGCACTCCCCGGAGCCGATGGCGAGCTATCTCGCGACGGTCGCCGTCGGACGGTACGAGACGAGAACCGCGACCACCCCCTCGAAGGTCACCGTCCTCAGCGCCGCCGACCCGTCCGTGGCCGCCGCGAGCAGGGCGCTGCTCGACCGGATCCCCGAACTGCTGGAGTGGGCCGAGGAGAACTTCGGGCCCTACCCGTTCTCCTCCGCCGGCGCGATCGTCGAGCCGGCCGGCGACGTCGGCTACGCGCTGGAGACCCAGACGCGGCCGGTCTTCCCGCAGAGCTCCTTCGACCTCCCGACGCTCGTCCACGAGCTGGCGCACCAGTGGTACGGAAACTCCGTCTCGCCCGCGACCTGGCGGGACATGTGGCTGAACGAGAGCTTCGCGACGTACGCGGAGTGGCTCTACGCGGAGGACTTCGAGGACACGCCGGCGCAGCAGAGCTTCGAGGAGGCCTTCGCCGCCGACGTCAACTGGGCCTTCCCGCCCGCCGAACCGCCCACGGCGGAGAACCTGTTCGACCCGCCGGTGTACCAGCGGGGCGCGATGGTGCTGCACAAGATCCGGCAGAAGGTCGGCGACGAGACCTTCTACGAGATCCTGGCGGGCTGGCCCGCGAAGCACCGTCACGGGAACGCCTCCACCGACGACTTCACCGCCTATGTGGAGGACGTCGCAGGGGAGGACCTGAGCGGCCTGTGGGACGTGTGGTTGTACGGGGACGGACGGCCGACCAGCCCGTGAGGGGGGGGCGACCGGCCGACGGACCCGTGAGGGACGTGAGCGCCGCAACGCCAGGGCCCCGGCGCGTGCGCACGCACCGGGGCCCTGGCGGCTGACGCCGTACGTCAGAGGCTGACGCCGAAGTCGCGGGCGATGCCCTCGAGGCCGGAGGCGTAACCCTGGCCGACCGCGCGGAACTTCCACTCCGCGCCGTTGCGGTACAGCTCGCCGAAGACCATGGCGGTCTCGACGGCCGCGTCCTCGGAGAGGTCGTAGCGGGCGAGCTCGGCGCCGCCGGCCTGGTTGACGATGCGGATGTAGGCGTTGCGGACCTGGCCGAAGTTCTGCGAGCGGTTGACCGCGTCGTAGATGGAGACCGGGAAGACGATCTTGTCCACGTTCGGGGGCAGGGCGGCGAGGTTCACGTTGATCTGCTCGTCGTCACCGCCGCCCTCGCCGGTGCGGTTGTCACCGGTGTGGACGATGGTCTGGTCCGGCGTCGCCTTGTTGTTGAAGAAGACGAAGTGGGCGTCGGAGGCGACCTTGCCGGCGGCGTCGACACCGATGGCGGAGGCGTCGAGGTCGAAGTCGGTGCCGGTGGTGGTACGGACGTCCCAGCCGAGGCCCACGGTGACGGCGGTGAGGCCCGGAGCCTCCTTGGTCAGGGAGACGTTGCCGCCCTTGGACAGGCTTACAGCCATGGGATGTCCCTTTCTTCGTACTTGTCGTCACTCGTCGCGCGTCACGCGTCACACGGGATAACGCCGACGGCGCCCTGTCGGTTCCAGGGCGGGAAAACGGGGTGACGCGGAGGAGCCGCTGCGGGGAACATGGAGGACATGTCCGGTCCGTATCTGATCCGCGGCTCCGTCTCACTGCCCGAGGCCGAGCTCATGTGGCGTTTCTCGCGGTCGTCGGGGCCGGGCGGGCAGCACGTCAACACCAGCGACTCGCAGGTGGAGCTCCGTTTCGACCTGGCGTCGACCGAGGCGCTGCCAGAGGTCTGGAAGGCGCGGGCCCTTGAGCGGCTGGCCTCGCGGCTCGTCAACGGGGTGGTGACGGTCCGCGCCTCGGAGCACCGCTCCCAGTGGCGCAACCGCGAGACGGCGGCGGTCCGTCTCACGGCCCTGCTGGCCGAAGCGACGGCCCCGCCCCCGAAGCCGCGCCGCGCGACGAAGATTCCGCGGGGCATCAACGAACGGCGTCTGCGGGTGAAGAAGCAGCGCTCCGAGACGAAGCGGGGCCGGCAGGGCCGCGACTGGTCCTGACTCGCCCACAGGGCCCCCAGCCCCGCAAGCCCGCAAGCCGCCGAGCCCCACAGGACCCGCAAGGGCCCGTCAGCTCAGATGGCGGTACTTGCCCTTGAAATACGTCAGCGGGGCGCCCTCGGGGGACGGGAAGGACGCGGTCAGGACGCGGCCGATCACCAGGGTGTGGTCGCCGGCGACGACGCGGTTCTCGGTGCGGCATTCGAGGGTGGCCAGCGCGCCGCCCACCAGCGGCGCACCGCTCTCCTCGCCCCGGGTGCAGGGGATGTCCGCGAAGAGCAGGCGGTCGCTGACGCGGCCCTTCATCGCGAAGCGGCCCGCGACGTGACGCTGGCTCTCGGAGAGTACCGAGACCGCCCAGACCGGGACCTCGGCGAGCAGGTCGTCCATCCGTGAGCCGTTGCGGAGACTGACCAGGACCAGGGGCGGGTCCAGGGAGACCGACATGAACGCGGTCGCCGTCATGCCCACGTCCTCACCGCGCGGCCCGTCGTCCGGGTCATGGGCCGTCACCAGCACCACGCCCGCCGCGAGGCGGGACATCGCCGCCCGGAACTCGTCGTTGCTCACCCCCTCAGCATGAGGGATCGCCAGATCCGAGGCGGGGGGCGGGGCGGGGGTCGTCGTCAGCACATCTGGCACGCTAACCCCGGCCGCCGCGCCGAAACATCGGGCCCGGGGACCAGAACGACCACCCCCGCCGGTCCTAGGACCAGTGCCCCATGCCGTACGCGCCTGTTCAGTTTGCGTTCAAAAAACCCCGGGAGCGCTTTCCATGCCCCCTTGCAACCCTTCATCACCGCTTGTGACTTGAGTCACAGAGCCCAGTATTTGTTGACCCTGTGTACCGGGTGCACAGCTCGCTGTGATTCAGTGGCGGAGACAGTGCAGTACGAGAGCCGATGAGAACCCTGGAGTTGCTGTCGAGGTCTCGGGGAGAGCGAGCGATGGAGACCGAGTCGGAGCCGTACGTCCGTCTTGCGACCCTGCGGCAGCTGCATCAGGTCGTGGCCGACCTCAATACAGCCCGCAGCCTGGCGGACACCCTGCAGACCGTCGCGGACGGCGTCGTCGCAGGTCTCAACTATGAGCTGGCCTGCGTCAACCTCGTCCGACCCGACGGAGACCTCGTCGTCGCCGCCTTCGCCGGCAGTACCGCCGCCGAAGCCCTGATTACCGGCCGCGTCGGCTCCCGCGAGTCGTGGGAGCGCCGGCTCTCCATGGGCGTCGCCTGGGGTGACCTGCGGTTCATCCCGCACACCGAGGGCTGGGTCCTCATAGAGGACGACGTGCCGCAGTGGCACACCGAGGGTCCCGCCCCCCGCTTCGAGGACGAGTGGCATCCGCACGACCGGCTCTACGCCCCCATGTACGCCTCCGGCTCCAAGCGCGAACTCCTCGGCGTGATCTCCGTGGACCGGCCGCGCAACGGGCGTCACCCCGGCCCGTGGGGCCAGGAAGCCCTGCAGATGTACGCCTCCCAGTCGGCGATTGCGATCAGCAACGCCCGGCTGCGAGCAAACATGCAGCGCGCCCTCGTCCGCCTGGAGCGCGAACAGCAGGCCCTGCGCGCCAGCGAAGAGTCCTTCCGGCAGGCCTTCGAGTACGCCCCCTCCGGCATGGCCATCGCCGAGATGGGCGGCGACCAGCACGGCCGTCTCCTGCGGACCAACGACGCCCTGTGCCGCCTCCTCGGCCGCCCGGCCTCCGTGATGCGCCGCTACTCCTTCGCCGACCTGGTTCACCCCGAGGACATAGGAACACTGCTGCGGACCTCCGCCGAGGGGGGCCGCGCCGAGCTTCGCCTCGGGCGCCGGGACGGGACCTACGTCTGGGTCTCGCTGCGCAACTCCGTCGTCGCCGACACCGCCGACGGCCCCCGCTTCCTCCTCACCCACGTCGAGGACATCGAGGAGCGCAAGCGCCACGAACTCCAGCTCGCCCACCGGGCCTCGCACGACGCCCTCACCGGCCTGCCCAACAGCGCCGAGCTCCGCTCCCGGCTCAGCGCCCGGCTCTGCGAGCGCCCCTACGCCGCACAGGTCGAGGACGACACCCCGTACCCCTCCCCGTACGGCCACGAGCACGGTTTCGGCTTCGACACGGCACCGCCGGTGAGCGGGCCGTACGACCATCACGTCCACACCGTCGCGCCCGCCGGGGGTGATGTCGACGACGGTACGAAGGGGCTCGCCGTCCTCTTCTGCGACCTGGACGGCTTCAAGTCGATCAACGACCGCTTCGGGCACCACACCGGCGACGCCGTTCTCATCGAGGTCGCCCGTCGGCTGACCACCGGCGTCCGGGACGGGGACACCGTCGCCCGGCTCGGGGGTGACGAATTCGTCGTCCTCGCCGACGGCCTCGGCGCCGCCGACGCCGCTGACCTGGCCGTACGCCTCCGTAACGCCATCATTCCGCCCATCCGGGTCGACGGCCGGGCGGTCAGGGTCGGAGCGAGTTTCGGCATCGGCTGGGCCGAGTGCGGGATGTCCGTCGAAGAGGTCCTGAACTCCGCCGATCAGCGGATGTACATCGAGAAGCGGTCCCGCGCGAAGGTCCACCGGCGCGCCGGATAGGCCGCGAAGCCACCTGTGGGTCACTTCACGGTCGGTCAAGGGCCGGATCGCCCAGTGGCCCGTTCGGGGTAGGCTCGGCCGGTCGGCGACGGCTGGCGAGCATGGATAGGAGTGACCAGGGATGGCTGCCGGTAACGACGGCGCGAACACGCCCGAGGACGACGATCCGTTCGGCTACCTGTACGCGGACGGCCAGGCGGCGGGCGCCCAGCCGCCCGGCCAGGCCGGTGGCTACGGCTACCCGGGTCCGGCCGCGCAGCCGGGTGTCCCCAGAACCTCGTACAACCAGGTCAGGACGGTCGGCGAGCGCCAGTACGGCGGTCACGGTCAGGCGCACGTACCGCAGCAGCAGACGTACGGCGGGCAGCAGCAGTACGGCCGGCCGAACGCGCAGTACGCGGCGCCCGAGACCTACGCCGGCGAGCGGACGCGGCAGTCCCCGATCCCGCACCAGCGCGGGGGCGGCGGTCGCGGACCCAACACCAAGGGCCTTCTCATCGGCGCGATCGCGGTCGTCGCCGTGGTGGTGATCGGCATCGCCGCCGCCCTGATCAGCAACACCGGGGACGAGAACCCCGACGGCGGGGCGGCGGGCGGCAAGCCGACCGGCGGCTCCACGCAGGTCCAGGAGACCCCGCCCACCCAGCCGAGCCCGGACGAGACCCCGGCCGAGCTGCCGCAGCAGGACGCGGCGACGCTCAAGCTCGGCGGTGCGGCCCTGCTCGCCAAGGACATCCAGGGCGCGGAAGGCGCGGACGGCGCCTATGTGACCGGGTTCAACGCCATCGGCTCGTCCGTCACCTGGCAGACCGAGGTGCCCGCGGCCGGTAAGTACAAGATGTCCGTGCGGTACGCGATCCCGGCCAAGGACGCCAACGCCACCGTGACCGTCAACGGCAAGGCGAACCCCAATCCGATGAACCTGAAGAACTTCATCGGATCCTCGGACCCGAACTACGAGAAGAACTGGCAGACCACCTGGTCCCAGGTGTCGCTCGACAAGGGTCAGAACACGATCAAGCTCTCCTGCGAGCAGGGCAACCAGTGCGACGTGATCTTCGACTGGGTGAAGATCAGCAACCTCTGAGTCCTACGGCTCCGGGCCGTGCGGCACCGGCGGGCCCCGTGGAACATCGTTCCGCGGGGCCTGCGCCATGCGGTGCTCGTCACGCCGCCTCGGCCCGCTCCGTCACCGTCACCCGGGGAAGCAGCCCCTCGTAGGCCGACCGGTCGAACTCGCCGGCGACCGGCGAGAGCACTGTGGCCGCCGAGAGCGCCACCGCGCGGGCCAGCCGCTCCGGCCAGGGCAGCCCGTCGACCAGGCCGGAGAGCAGTCCCGCGACGGCCGAGTCGCCGGCGCCCGTCGGATTGCCCTTCATCGCGGCCGGCGGGGCGGCCTGCCAGACGCCGTCAGGCGTCGCGGCCAGCATGCCTTCGGGGCCGAGCGAGGACACGACCGCGTGCGCGCCCCGGCGGCGGGCGTCGCGGGTGGCCCGGTGGGGTTCGCGGGAGCCGGTGAGCTGGGCCAGTTCGTCGGCGTTGGGCTTGACCAGGTCCGGGCGGGCCGCGATGCCGCGCCGCAGGGGTTCGCCGCTGGTGTCGAGCAGGACCGGGACCCCGGCGGCCCGGGCGAGGCGGATGAGCTCCGCGTACGCCCCGACGTGGATGCCGGGCGGGAGGCTGCCGCACAGCGCCACCGCGTCGGCGCCGTCGGCGAGCAGGCCGGCGTAGTGGCCGGTGAAGGCGGACCATTCGGCGGAGGTGAGGGCCGGCCCCGGTTCGTTGAGCTGGGTGGTGTCGCCGGTCGAGGTGTCGACGACCGCGACGGTACGGCGGGTGGGCCCGGCGCTGGTGACGAGCGCGTCGGTCAGAGGCAGGCCCGCGAGGTGGCCGCGCAGGACCTCGCCCGTGGCGCCGCCCGCGAAGCCGGTGACGACCGTCTCGTAACCGAGGGCGGCGAGGACGCGGGCCACGTTGAGGCCCTTGCCGCCGGGGCGCTCGATGACCTGGGTGACGCGGTGGGAGGCGTGCGGGGTGAGGGCGGGGACGCGGTAGGTGAGGTCCAGTGCCGTGTTGAGGGTGACCGTGAGAATCACCTGCCCACCCCCTCCTTGGCCTCGCGGCCCCGTCGCGCCCGTGAAGCGCTTGCCGTTCGCGCCCCGATCATGCCAAAGAGAAGGCGGTTGGCCCAGACCCGGAACCAACCGCCCGTACGCACGTCCGGCCGAAATCAGGCCACTTGGGGGTCAACCACCCAGGTGCCCCGGCGCATGACGCCCTTGACGTCGAAGTTCTCGTCGAGGACGACGAGGTCGGCGTCCTTGCCGGGCTCCAGCGAGCCGACCCGGTCGTCGATGCCGAGGAGCCGGGCCGGGTTGGCGGAGATGGCGCGGACGACGGACTCGACCGGCAGCCGGTCGATGGTCACGGCCCGCTTGAAGGCGCGGTCCAGGGTGAGGGTGGAGCCCGCGATGGAGCCGCCCTCGACCAGCCGGGCCACCCCGTCCTTGACCTCGACGGCGAGCGTGCCGAGGTCGTACATGCCGTCACCGAAGCCGGCCGCGTCCATGGCGTCGGTGATGAACGCGACCCGGTCGGCGCCCTTGTGGTGGAAGGCGAGTTCGAGCGCGGCGGGGTGCAGATGCGTCCCGTCGTTGATCAGCTCGACCGTGATCCGCTCGTCCTCCAGGAGGGCGGCGATGGGGCCGGGGGTGCGGTGGCCGAGGCCGGGCATCGCGTTGTAGAGGTGGGTGGCGACGGTTGCGCCGGCGTCGATCGCCTCGACGGTCTGCTCGTACGTGGCGTCGGTGTGGCCGATGGCGGCGATCACGCCGTGTTCGGCGAGCAGGCGTACGGAGTCGATGCCGCCGGGCAGCTCGGTGGCGAGGGTCACCATCTTGGCCTGGCCGCGGGCGGCGTCGATCAGCTTGCGGACCTCGGCCGGGTCGGGGTCGCGCAGCAGCGCCTCGTCGTGGGCGCCCTTGCGGCACGGGGAGATGAAGGGGCCCTCGAAGTGGATGCCGGCGATCTCGCCCTGTTCGGCCAGTTCGGAGAGGAGGCCCGCGCGCCGGCCGAGGAAGTCCATGTCGCCGGTGACGAAGGAGGCGACGGCGGTGGTGGTGCCGTGCAGGCGGTGGGTGTGGACGCCGTGGAGGACCTCGTCGACGGTCCCGGAGGTGAAGGAGGCGCCGCCGCCGCCGTGGTTGTGCATGTCGACGAAGCCGGGTACGACCCAGTGGCCCGCCAGGTCGAGGGAGGGTGTGCCTTCCGGCGTGCTGCCGGAGATGCGGCCGCCTTCGACGATCACGCGTCCGTTCTCGACGATCCCGGTCGGCAGCACCACGCGGGCGCCGGCGAGAACAGTGGAAACGGCCATCAGGCGGATACCTCCGAATCGGTGGGGCGCTGGTCGGCGAGCAGGTCCCAGGCGAGGAGGCCCGCGCCCAGACATCCGGCGGTGTCCCCGAGGGCCGCCGGGACGATGGCGGGCAGCTTCTGGAACGTCACGCGGTCCTCGACCGCGGCCCTCAGTGGTGTGAACAAGGTTTCCCCGGCCTCGGCGAGACCGCCACCGATGATGAGCGTGCGCGGGTCCAGCAGGGTGAGCGCGGTGACGAGGCCGTCGGCGAGGGCGTCGACGGCGTCCTGCCAGACCTGTGCGGCCGTGGTGTCGCCGGACTCGACGGCTTTGGCGCAGTCGGCCGCGTCCGCGCCCGGGTCGCCGGAGGCAGCGGCCCAGGCGAGGGAGACGGCGGAGGCGGAGGCGTAGCGCTCCAGACAGCCGCGCTGGCCGCAGCCGCACTCCGTGCCGCCGGGGCGGACGACGATGTGGCCGATCTCGCCGGCGTAGCCGTGAGCGCCGGCCTCGATGGCGCCGCCGATGCCGATGGCGCCGGCGATGCCGGTGCCGAGGGGCACGAAGAGGAAGCGGTCGGCGCCGTTGCCGGCGCCGATCCGGCCTTCGGCGAGGCCGCCGGTGCGGACGTCGTGGCCGAGGGCGACGGGGGCGCCGGCGAGGCGTTCGCTGAGCAGGGCCCGCATCGGCACGTCGCGCCAGCCGAGGTTGGCGGCGTAGACGGCGATGCCGTTCTCCGCGTCGACGATGCCGGGGACGGCGACGCCGGCCGCCGCGGCGGGCTGTCCGTACCGCTCCAGGCCG
Organism: Streptomyces lateritius; assembly: GCF_014649715.1. Classification (GTDB taxonomy): domain Bacteria; phylum Actinomycetota; class Actinomycetes; order Streptomycetales; family Streptomycetaceae; genus Streptomyces; species Streptomyces lateritius. The sequence continues at coordinate 106,821 of NZ_BMTO01000015.1, read as the reverse complement.
TAGGCGCGCAGCTCGGCGGCGAATTCGAGGATCGTCTCGACGACGGCCTCGGGGCCGCGCTCGCGTGCGGTGGCGCGGCGTGCCTCGTGGAGGAGGGTGCCGTCCGCCCCGACCAGGGCGGCCTTCATACCGGTGCCGCCCACATCGAGGGCGATGACGTGTCTCACGGGGACAGTGTCCCGCGTACACGGCCGAAAGGTCTAGTCCACTGGGCCGTATTGTTGCGGGGTCATACAAATGCGGGCCGCCGACGTGCGGCGACGGCCGCCCGGCGTGGGCCGCCCCGGCCCCAGGGGGGGCGAATCGATACCCAAGTGGTGTAGACCTTATGCTTTCCCCGGAGTGAGAATCACGGCTCGACGACGAGCAAGAGGGTGGGGCGACGCTGTGCAGCGGCGAATTCTTGGACTGACCGCGACCATCGCCGCGCTCGGCCTGACCGGAGTGATCTCCGGCTGTGGCCTCACCGGCGCCGACTCCGGCGACGTGACCCTCAAGCTGGTCGCCGCCGACTACGACCTCACCGGCGGCAACACCACCCAGAAGTACTGGGACGACCTCACCGCCGCCTACGAGGCCGAGCACCCCGGCGTGAACGTCGAGGTCCAGATCGAGTCCTGGAACGACGTCGACCGCAAGGTCGCCGAGATGGTCAAGGCCGGCCAGGCACCCGACATCGCCCAGATCGGCGCCTACGCCGACTACGCGGCCGCCGGCCAGCTCTACTCCGCCGACGAACTGCTCTCCATACCCGTCCAGGCCAACTTCCTGGCGCCGCTCGCCTCCGCCGGCGAGATGAAGCGCACCCAGTACGGACTGCCGTTCGCCGCCTCCACCCGGCTGCTCTTCTTCAACCAGAAGCTCTTCGACCGGGCGGGCATCACCGAGGCCCCGACCACCTGGGCCGAGCTGACCGCCGCCGCGGAGAAGCTGAAGGACGACGATGTCCCGTACCCCTTCGCGCTGCCGCTCGGCCCGGAGGAGGCGCAGGCCGAGACCATGATGTGGCTGCTCAGCGGCGGGGACGGCTACACCGACGCCACGGACCGCTACCGCATCGACTCCGACCAGAACGTGGCGACCTTCGACTGGCTCAAGAAGAACCTGGTCGAGAAGGAGCTCACCGGGCCCGTCGCCCCCGGCAAGCTCAACCGCAAGGACGCCTTCGCAGCCTTCACGCGCGGCGAGGTCGGGATGCTCAACGGCCACCCGTCCCTCATGCAGGAGGCCGAGAAGAAGGGCGTGACGGTCGGCAAGGTCGCACTGCCCGGCCCGAACGGCAAGGCCAAGGCATCCATGGGCGTCGCCGACTGGATCATGGGCTTCAAGCAGAACGGCCACCGCCAGGAGATCGGCGACTTCCTCAACTTCGTCTTCAGCGACAAGAACGTCCTGGCGTTCGCGGGCGGCAACGACCTGCTGCCGGTCACCGTGAGCGCGTACTCCCGCATGGAGAGCGAGGAGGAGCACAAGAACCTCCGCGCGTTCCTGAAGGAGCTGCCCAGCTCGCAGCTGCCGCCGGTCGGCAAGACGTCCTGGGCCCAGGTCAGCGAGAACATCAAGCAGAACATCGGCAAGGCCGTCGCGCCGGGCACCCGGCCCGTGGACGTCCTGGGGAAGATCGGGCGCGAGGCGACAACGGCGGAGAGCGCGGAGTAGGAGCGCCCGCGGCAGCGGGGGAGTAATAGGTTGTTCGTATGACCGACGCGAGCGACCCCCGACCCGGGGAGGACGGCCTCGGCGAACGGGAGCGGGCCGTCCTCGCCCTCGAACGCCGCTCCTGGCCCGGCCCCGGCGCCAAGGAGCGGGCAGTCCGCGAGCGGCTCGGCCTCTCGCCGACCCGCTACTACCAGCTCCTCAACGCCCTCCTCGACGACCCCCGGGCGCTCGCCCACGATCCGGTGACCGTCAACCGGCTGCGACGGGTCCGTGCGGAGAAGGAGCAGCGCCGCTGAGCACGCCTGGGTAGGGTCGTCCCATGGTCAGCAGCCTTCCGCACCCGACCACGTCCGCCGGCCGAGACGGCCTGGCCGCGCTGCTCGCGCGGCCCGACAAGGCCGTCGTCGCCCTCGACTTCGACGGGACACTCGCCGAGATCGTCCCCGACCCCGAACAGGCCCGCGCCCACCCCGGCGCCGTCCCCGCCCTCGCCGCCCTCGCGCCCAGGATCGCCTCGGTCGCGGTGGTCACCGGACGCCCGGCAGGCGTGGCGGTACGGTACGGCGGCTTCGCCGGGGTGCCGGGCCTGGAACACCTCGTCGTCCTCGGCCACTACGGCGCCGAACGCTGGGACGCGGTCACCGGCACCGTCCGGGCCGCCGCCCCGCACCCGGGCGTGGCGGCCGTCCGCGCCGAGCTTCCGGGCTACCTGGACCGCAACGGCGCCTGGCCGGGCACCTGGATCGAGGAGAAGGGCCGCGCGGTCGCGGTACACACCCGCCGTTCCACCGACCCGCAGGCCGCCTTCGAGGCCCTCAAGGGACCGCTCGCCGACCTCGCCACCCGGCACGGCCTCGTCCTCGAACCCGGCCGCATGGTCCTGGAACTGCGCCCGCCCGGCGTGGACAAGGGCGTGGCCCTCGCCGAGTACGTACGGGAGGTGGGCGCCGGGTCCGTGCTGTACGCGGGCGACGACCTGGGCGACCTGCCGGCCTTCGCGGCCGTGGAGAAACTGCGCTCGGACGGGACCCCGGGCCTGCTGGTGTGCAGCGGCTCGGCCGAGGTCACGGAGCTGGCGGAACGGGCCGACCTGTCGGTCCCGGGGCCGGCCGCGGTGGTGGAGTTCCTCGCGGGACTGGCGAAGGCGGTTGAGGAAGCCTGAGCCCACGCGAGGCGTAGGGACATGAGGGGCGCCCCGGGGTCTCCCGGGGCGCCCCTCATGTCCATCCGGCGCGCTGCCGGAGCCGGTCAGCCGCGCAGGGCGTCCAACTGGTCCAGGAACCAGCGCTGCGGCGGCAGTGCGGTCGCGGTCGCCGCCAGGCGCTTCGTGCGCTCGGCGCGCTCGCCCGGCGGCATCGTCAGGGCCCGGTGCAGGGCACGCGCCGTCTCGGACACGTCGTAGGGGCTGACCGTCAGCGCGTCCTCGCGCAGCTCCTCGTACGCCCCCGCCCTCGTCGACAGCACCAGCGCGCAACCCGCCTCCGAGACCACCGGGATCTCCTTGGCCACCAGGTTCATCCCGTCCCGCACGGGGTTGATCAGGGCCACGTCCGCCATCCGGTAGGCCGCGAGGGAGCGCGTGAAGTCGTCCTTCACCGAGAGCAGTACCGGCCGCCAGTTCTCCGTGCCGAACTCGGCGTTGATCTCCTCGGCCAGCTCCGCCACCGACGCCGTGTACGCCCGGTACACCGCCAGGTCCTGGCGGGACGGGTAGGCCGAGGCCAGGTGGACGACCCGGTCGTGCCACTCGGGCCGCTCGCGCAGCAGCTCGCGGTAGGCGAGCAGGCCGCGCAGCACGTTCTTCGACAGCTCCGTGCGGTCCACCCGCACGATCGTCCTCCGGTCGCCGACCTCGGCCCGCAGCGCCGCCAGCCGCTCGTCCACCTCCGGCCGGTGCGCCAGCGACCGCAGCTCGTCCGCGTCCACGCCCAGGGGGTGCACCCGCACGCGCGTGGAGCGCTTGGGCCCGCCCTCGCGGCGGTGGTGCACTCCGCGCCACGGGTCACCGCTCGGCGAGAAGCCTTGCGCAACCCCCTCGGCGCTGTCGATGCCCGCTCCGCCGATGAACGCCGACGCCCACCGCCAGGTGTGGAAGCCGAGCTCGTCCGCGCCGAGCATCCCCCACAGAAGCTCCTCGCGGATGTCGTCCGGGAGCATCCCCAGGTAGTCGGGCGACGCCCACGGCGTATGGGTGAAGTGGGCGATCCGCAGGTCGGGGCGGAGCTCCCGCAGCTGCCCCGGCACCAGCGCCAGGTGGTAGTCCTGCACCAGGACCTCCGCGCCCTCGGCCGCCTGCTCCGCCAGCGCCTCCGCGAAGGAGCGGTTGTAGGCGCGGTACGACTCCCAGCGGCGCCGGAACTCCGCGTCGAAGACCGGCTCGCGCGGCACGTCCCACAGGTGGTGGTGGAGGAACCACAGCACCGAGTTCGCGATGCCGTTGTACGCGTCGTCGTAGACCTCCGGGTCGAGGGCCAGCATCCGGACGCCGGGCTCGAAGACGCCCCGGCGCACGGCCTCGCGGTCCCCGTCCGACAGCGCCGCGCAGACCCACAGCGCGTCGGGCTGCTCGGCGAGGGCGGCGGACAGGCCGGAGACGAGACCGCCCCCGCCGCGCCCGGCACTGAGCGTGCCGTCGGCGGCGAGGGCGTACGAGAGGGGGCCCCGATTGGAGGCAACGAGCACAGAAGCCATGTGGCGAACCTAGCCCGTCCCGTAAACGCTCAAACGTACGTATACAAGCGTGGCGACTCCTCGCCTCACCCGCTGTGCCTCCCGTCTCAGCTCTCGCGTCGGCCGCGCATCGCCGCCTTCGCCACCACGCCCGTCGCCGCCAGAGCCAGCGCGAGCCCGCCGAGCAGCCACAGCCGCTCACCGTGGGAGCCCGTCTCGGCCATCGAGCCGCCGGGCCCGTGCGGGACCGGGCGCGGCTGCTGCGTCGTCGCGTCCGGGACCGGCGTCGGGAAGGCGGAGAACTCCACGGGGTCGGGGGACGGCGAGGGGACGGTCGGAGTCGCTGTCGGGGTCGGAGGCGGTGTCCGGGTCGGCTTCCGCTCGGGCGGGTCGATCACCGGGGCCGCCCCGCAGGCCGGGTCCTCGCTGCCGCGCCCGCAGTTCGAGCGCGGCGACTCCACCACCACGCCGTTCACCAGCTTGCCGTCGCCGCGCACCGGGTCGTCGACCGTCACCGAGTAGGTGATCTTCGCCGTCCCGCCGGCCGGGATGTCCCCGACGTAGCCGATCTTCGGCCCCTTGTACGTCACGGTCCCGAGCGTCGCCTTCGCGTCGCCGTTGTACGTACCGTCGTCGAGGGTCCCCGTCAGGTCGTCGCTCAGCTCGGCGTTCCGGTGGTCGAGCTTGCCGGTGTTCTTCGCCGTGATCGTGTAGGTGAGGGTGTCGCCCGGCTTCGCCTTCTTCGGGTGCGCCGTCTTGGTGATCTCCAGGTCCGGCACGGGTACGGAGAGGGCCAGCGCGGCCGGCACGTAGGTGTCGCCGCTGGTGGAGAAGGTCAGCCCGGCGGAGCGCGCCCCGACCGGGATCGCACGGTCCGGGACGTCGAAGGCCCTGGCGTCGATGCTCAGGTTGTCGACCAGCCGGGGGGAGACCGCGCCGTCGTCGTCGCCGGTGAAGAAGTTTCCGGTGCTGCCGGTGTGCGCCTCGGCGACCTTCTCGCCGCCGACGAGGAACGTGTCCCCCGGCGTGTTCCGGTCCCCTTCGTACGCCGTCACGCTCGCCCGGACCGTGCCCGCCGTCCGGTGGAAACCGTCGACGGTGATCGTCGTCGCGGGGGAGGTGGAGCGCTGCAGGACGTGGCCGCCGTAGACGTACACGTTGCGGCGCTCCGGCGCGTGCGTGGGCTCGGGGCCGGGGAACGCGTGGACGACCGTCAGGGACCAGCCCGCCACGCAGCCCTTGCCGGCGGCCGCCCAGATGTTGCCGACCGCGATCCGGGTGTCCGTACCGCCGGTGACACCCGCGAAGGCGGCCGTCACGTCCGACTCGCCCGTGTAGTAGTGCGGGCCGTCGGTGTCCGCCGGGTCGGCGACCATGCTGTCGAGGGAGACCGGCGTCTCGGGCCCCGCCCCGACCCTGATGCGCGGCGCCGTCGTCGCGTAGTCGCCGGGCGAGGGCCGCACATCACCGCCGGAGAGGTCGCAGCGCTTGAGCCGCACTCCGCTCGGCCCCTTGTACGTGCCGTCGTTGCCGCCCCAGAAGAGCCGGGCGTACGCGACCCTGGCGCCGGCCGGGATCTCCACGCGGCCGGTGCTGGAGCCGTACCCGTCGGCCATGGAGGCGGTGTTGAGCCGCTCCAACACGAAGGTGTTGTTGTTGTCGCCGCCCCGGCCCGCCGCCGCGGTCGCGCAGCGCGCGGCCAGGTCGGCGGGGGCGGTGGGGCAGCCCATGACCGTGTTGCCGACGGTCCGGAAGTCGCCGTACAGCGACTCCTCGTACCGCTTGCCGAAAGGCTCGACCACGTCCGCGGCGGCCGGGCCGGCCACCATGAGGGAGTGCGTGCCGACGGCGAGGCCGGCGACGAGGCAGAGGGCCGCCGACAGAGATCCCAACCGATGCATTCGCTTCACAAACCGCATAAAACGGAAATGTAGGCAAAGCGCATCATCATGCGGGGTTACGCCACGCGGCGGTGCGCGTACTCCGCGACATCGGCCATCGGCGGCCGCTCCTCCGTGTCCACGTCGTACGTCCGGGGCGCGAACCGCCTCCCCTCGCCCGTCTCGTCCCGCTCGAACTGCGTCAGGCGGGGCCGCACCAGATGGCCGCGCGAAAGCCGCAGCTGCGCCGTCCGGTAGATCGCCGCCGCCATCCGGCCGAGCGCCTGCCCGTCCTGGTGACGGTGCTTGCGGACCCCGACGTCGACCTGCGCGAGCGCGTCGAGACCCACGGTGTGCAGGGCGTCGACGAGCAGGCCCAGCTCCACTCCGTAACCGACCGGGAAGGGCAGGCGCTCGAGCAGCGAGCGGCGCGCCGCGTACTCGCCGCCCAGCGGCTGCACGAAGCCGGCCAGCTGCGGCCAGTGCAGATTGAGCAGCGGGCGGGCCACCAGCTCCGTCACCCGGCCGCCCTGACCAGGTGCGTCACCGAGCGGGCGGTCGTACATCGCCTTGACGAAGTCGACGCCGGGATCGGTGAGGAGCGGGCCCACGATGCCGGAGACGAAGTCCGCCGAGAAGTCCCGCAGGTCCGCGTCGACGAAGCACACGACATCCCCGTGCGTCACGAAGAGCGACCGCCACAGGACCTCGCCCTTGCCGGGCACGGCCGGGAGCCGCGGGAGTATCGCGTCCCGCGCCACGACCCTGGCCCCGGCCGCCGCAGCCACCTCGGCCGTACGGTCGGTGGAACCGGAGTCGATCACCACCAGCTCGTCCACGAGCGGCACCGCGTCGGACATCAGCTCGCGCCGGATCACCGAGACGATGTCGCCGACGGTCGCCTCCTCGTTGAGCGCGGGCAGCACGACGCTGACCGTGGTGGCGTGCTTCGCCGCCAGGATCCGGTCGAGCGAACGGTCCGTCACGGACCAGGACCGCCGTTCGAGCCAGCGCTCCACTTCATCCAGCACGTGATCTCCATCTCGCGGTTCGGACGACCATCTCAACCGTCCGGGCCTTCGGTTACAGTCTTGAACAACGCGGATGCCCGATGCATGTCGGGGTGCCGCCCGCGTCTCACAACCGAATACCGCTCATCCAGAGGGGCAGAGGGAAACGGCCCGTTGAAGCCCCGGCAACCCTCCAGTCGGTTCGTCTCGCCCGCCCGTCTCCCGGCCACCACCCCTGGTGGTGTCCTGACGGACGCAGGCTTTTACGCGAGGTCCCCGGCTAGGGAAGGTGCCAAATCCGTCTCATGGCGAAATTCGCCATGGGAAAGATGAGGAGAAAGGGCCTCGCCTCCATGGCTGTACAGACTGTTTCCACCGCCTCGACCGTCGATCTCGGTCCCGCCGCAGGGCTCTCCTGTCGCGAATGCGGTGAAATCTTCCCCCTCGGCCCCATCTTCGCCTGCGAGCTCTGTTTCGGCCCGCTCGAAGTCGCCTACGACCTGCCCACCGGCGACCCCGAGGCGCTGCGCAAGCGGATCGAGGCCGGCCCCGCCAACATCTGGCGCTACGCCCCGCTGCTGCCCGTCCCCGCCGACGTCGCCGAGAAGCCGAACCTGAACCCGGGCTGGACCAAGCTAGTCCAGGCCGACAACCTCGCCCGCGAGCTGGGCGTCGAGCCGGGCAAGCTCTTCGTCAAGGACGACTCCGGCAACCCGACGCACTCCTTCAAGGACCGTGTCGTCGCCCAGGCCCTCGAGGCCGCCCGCGCCTTCGGCTTCACCACGCTCTCCTGCTCCTCCACCGGCAACCTGGCCGGCGCCGTCGGCGCCGCCGCCGCCCGTGCCGGCTTCCGCTCCTGCGTGTTCATCCCGCACGACCTGGAGCAGGGCAAGGTCGTCATGGCCGCCGTCTACGGCGGCGAGCTCGTCGGCATCGAGGGCAACTACGACGACGTCAACCGCTTCTGCTCGGAGCTCATCGGCGACCCGCTCGGCGAGGGCTGGGGCTTCGTCAACGTCAACCTGCGCCCGTACTACGGCGAGGGCTCCAAGACGCTCGCGTACGAGATCTGCGAGCAGCTCGGCTGGGTCATCCCCGACCAGCTCGTGATCCCGATCGCCTCCGGCTCACAGCTCACCAAGATCGACAAGGGTCTGCAGGAGCTCATCAAGCTGGGCCTCGTCGAGGACAAGCCGTACAAGATCTTCGGGGCCCAGGCCGAGGGCTGCTCCCCGGTGTCGGCGGCCTTCAAGGCCGGCCACGACGTCGTACGGCCCCAGAAGCCGAACACCATCGCCAAGTCCCTGGCGATCGGCAACCCGGCCGACGGCCCGTACGTCCTGGACATCGCGCGCCGGACGGGCGGCGCGGTGGAGGACGTGAACGACGAGCAGGTCGTCGAGGCGATCAAGATCCTGGCCCGCACCGAGGGCATCTTCGCCGAGACGGCGGGCGGTGTGACGGTCGGCGTGACGAAGAAGCTGATCGAGGCCGGCCTCATCGACCCGAGCCTGACCACGGTCGTCCTCAACACGGGCGACGGTCTCAAGACCCTGGACGCGGTGGCCGAGACCTCGCAGGCCACCGCCACCATCCGCCCGAGCCTGGACGCGTTCCGCGACGCCGGCCTGGCCAACTGAGCCCCCTGGCCACCTGAGCCCCCCGAAAGGTTAGTGACATGAGCGTCAAGGTCCGCATCCCCACCATCCTGCGCACGTACACCGGCGGCCAGGCCGAGGTCGCGGCCGAGGGTGCGACCCTCGCCGAGGTCATCGCCGACCTGGAGAAGAACCACACGGGCATCGCCGCCCGCGTCCTGGACGACCAGGGCAAGCTGCGCCGCTTCGTGAACGTGTACGTCAACGACGACGACGTGCGCTTCGAGCAGGGCCTGGAGACGGCGACCCCGGAAGGCGCGGGCGTCTCGATCATCCCGGCGGTCGCCGGCGGCTGCTGAGCCCTCGCCTTACCCGTAGTTACTGAATTGCCCCTTCCGCTTCAAAAGCGGAGGGGGCAATTCTGCATGGTTGAGCGCGGTAGAGTTGGGGAAGCCCCCTCCGCTGCTCATGCCAGGCGCATATGAGAATGCGTCCGTGCGCGACGAGATGCAGCCAAAGTGTTCGAGTCTTGTGTACCTTCTGCGTACTTTGACGGGCCCGACTTGCCCCGGAACTCCTGGAGTTCTCCGCATTCCTCCTTTCTGGCATGCCCAGAATTCTCGCCCGATTGACCTGTTGCAGAGGGCAGTTGGGCAGATACATTCAGCCGCGGTCGACGCGTTCCGGCGCAGGGTCTGACCCGGGTCCGCGAAGTGCGGTCCCGCGCAAGGGCCAGTAATAGGGGAGTTAGGCATGGCTCAGGGCACCGTCAAGTGGTTCAACGCGGAGAAGGGGTACGGCTTCATCGCGGTCGACGGTGGTGCGGATGTTTTCGTCCACTACAGCGCGATCCAGATGGACGGTTACCGCACCCTTGAAGAGGGTCAGCGAGTCGAGTTCGAGATCTCGCAGGGCCAGAAGGGTCCGCAGGCGGACATGGTCAAGCTCGCCGTCTGAGTACGGCGCGATCGGCCACCACGTACGCACTCACGCCGAGGGGTCCGCATCCTGACCAGGATGCGGACCCCTCGTGCGTTCCCGGGACCGGCCCCGGGTGGCCCCGGGCGACCCCGCGCGGCCTCCATGAACCGGGTCCCGATCGTCGAGAGGCGCTTGCACTCGCATGGGTCGAGTGCTAATCATTGCGTTAGCACTCTGAAGGTGAGAGTGCTTACGAGGATCGGGCAGATGAGGTCCGCGACCAGGTGGGGCAAGGAACCGCCGGGCTCGCAGGCCGTCCGTCGCGGGCGTCGGCGCGGTCCTGGAGCGTTATCCACCCCCTGTCCGGGAGGACCACTTCACATGGCCAAGATCATCGCGTTCGACGAGGAGGCCCGGCGCGGTCTCGAGCGCGGCATGAACCAGCTCGCTGACGCCGTCAAGGTCACCCTTGGCCCCAAGGGCCGGAACGTCGTCCTCGAGAAGAAGTGGGGCGCCCCCACGATCACCAACGATGGTGTCTCCATCGCCAAGGAGATCGAGCTCGAGGACCCGTACGAGAAGATCGGCGCCGAGCTGGTCAAGGAAGTCGCCAAGAAGACGGACGACGTCGCCGGTGACGGTACGACCACCGCGACCGTCCTCGCCCAGGCGCTCGTCCGCGAGGGCCTGCGCAACGTGGCGGCCGGCGCCAACCCGATGGCCCTCAAGCGCGGCATCGAGAAGGCCGTCGAGGCCGTCTCCGGCGCCCTGCTCGAGCAGGCGAAGGATGTCGAGACCAAGGAGCAGATCGCCTCCACGGCCTCCATCTCCGCCGCCGACACCCAGATCGGCGAGCTCATCGCCGAGGCCATGGACAAGGTCGGCAAGGAAGGCGTCATCACCGTCGAGGAGTCCCAGACCTTCGGTCTGGAGCTGGAGCTCACCGAGGGTATGCGCTTCGACAAGGGCTACATCTCGGCGTACTTCGCCACCGACATGGAGCGTATGGAGGCGTCCCTGGACGACCCGTACATCCTGATCGTCAACTCCAAGATCTCCTCCGTGAAGGACCTGCTCCCGCTCCTGGAGAAGGTCATGCAGTCGGGCAAGCCCCTGCTGATCATCGCCGAGGACGTCGAGGGCGAGGCCCTGTCGACCCTGGTCGTCAACAAGATCCGCGGCACCTTCAAGTCCGTCGCGGTCAAGGCTCCGGGCTTCGGCGACCGCCGCAAGGCCATGCTGAACGACATCGCCATCCTCACGGGCGGCACGGTCATCTCCGAGGAGGTCGGCCTCAAGCTCGAGAACGCCGGTCTGGACCTGCTGGGCCGCGCCCGCAAGGTCGTCATCACCAAGGACGAGACCACGATCGTCGACGGTGCCGGCGAGAGCGACCAGGTCGCCGGCCGTGTCAACCAGATCCGCGCCGAGATCGAGAACTCGGACAGCGACTACGACCGCGAGAAGCTGCAGGAGCGCCTGGCGAAGCTCGCCGGCGGTGTTGCGGTCATCAAGGCCGGTGCCGCGACCGAGGTCGAGCTCAAGGAGCGCAAGCACCGCATCGAGGACGCCGTTCGCAACGCGAAGGCGGCCGTCGAGGAGGGCATCGTCGCCGGTGGTGGCGTCGCGCTCATCCAGGCCTCGCACGTCTTCGAGAAGCTCGAGCTCGAGCTCGCCGGTGACGAGGCGACCGGTGCCGCGATCGTGAAGCTGGCCCTCGAGGCCCCGCTGAAGCAGATCGCCGTCAACGCCGGCCTCGAGGGCGGCGTCGTGGCGGAGAAGGTCCGCAACCTGCCCGTCGGCCACGGCCTGAACGCCGCGACCAACGAGTACGTCGACCTCATCGCCGAGGGCATCATCGACCCGGCGAAGGTGACGCGCTCTGCCCTGCAGAACGCCGCCTCCATCGCCGCGCTGTTCCTGACCACCGAGGCCGTCATCGCCGACAAGCCGGAGAAGGCCTCCGCGGCCGCTCCGGGCGGCATGCCGGGCGGTGACATGGACTTCTGAGTCTGATCTCTCGACGCACCGGACTCCGTCCGGTCGTCCGGGTCGACCTCAGTCCAGCCGAGGGCGGCACTCCCTGTTGGGGGTGCCGCCCTCGGGCGTTCGGGGTGATGCTGGTGGGAGGACCTCCACGGCGGGAGAACGGACCATGATCACGCTGCTGACGACCCCCGCGGACCGCGAGCTGGTCATCACCCGGACCTTCGACGCCCCGCCCGCCCGCGTCTGGGAGGCGTGGACGCGACCCGAGCACGTCCGTCAGTGGTACGGCGTGGCCGCCCTGCCGACGGTCGTCTGCGAGATCGACCTGCGTGTGGGCGGCGCCTGGCGCTGGGGGCAGAAGGCGCCGGACGGACGGGAGATCGTGTTCTCGGGGACGTACGAGGAGATCGTCCCGGGCGAGCGGCTCGTCTACACGGAGACCTTCGAGCTGATGCCGGGCCCGCCCGTCCGTGTCACGCTCACCTTCGACGCCACCCCGGACGGCGGCACGGCCCTGACGAGCAAGTCGATCTGGCCGTCGTCGGAGATCCGGGACCAGGCGCTGGCGACGGGGATGGAGGACGGGGTGAAGGAGGAGTACGACCGCCTGGCGGAGTACCTTCGCACGATGTGAGCGAAAGCCTGGTGGTCCCGCGCCTGACGGCGGGCGCCCACGACCTGCGCCCCTGGGAGATGGCCGACCTCCCCCTCGTACGAGAGGCCTCGGCGGACCCGTACATCCCGCTGATCACCACCGTCCCGCCGGTGTACTCGCGGGCGGAGGGCGAGGCCTTCGTCCGCCGCCAGTGGACGCGGTCGGAGACCGGCGACGGCTACCCCTTCGTCATCGAACGCCGGCGCGACGCGCGCCCCGTCGGCACGATCGGCCTCTGGCTCCGCGACCTCCCGGAGGGCCGCGCGACCCTCGGCTACTGGATCGCGGCACCGCACAGGGGCGAGGGCGCGGCGGGCGCGGCACTGTCGGCGGTGAGCGAGTGGGCGCTGGGCACGCTGGCGGTGCCGCGCCTCCAACTGCTCGTGGAGCCCTGGAACACGGCCTCGGCACGGACGGCGGAACGGGCGGGGTTCGAACGGGAGGGGGTGCTGCGCGCGTGGCAGGAGGTGGGAGGGGAACGGCGCGACATGGTGATGTACGGGCGGGTCGGCTCACGTCCTGCTTGAGCGGCGCCGGCAGGCGTCATGGGTGAGCCCCTTCGCCGGCTCGGATGGCCGCCGCGTGGGCGTGGACGCGGGAGGCGGGGAGGACGCCGGCAGGGGGTCTGGGGGCGGTCTCGCCTCGGCGGCAGGGGCCGCAGTCGCCGTCGCTGAGGGCACCGGCGTAGCCCGGGGCGCCGCACTTGGAGCATTCGAGGAAGCGGAGGGGTGGTCGCTCGCGGCGGAGGGGCTCGGGCGGGAGCTTGGTGGTGAGGCGGTTGCGGGCGAGGGCGGCCGGGTGGTGCACGGGCGTCGGCAGACCCGTGGTGAGGGCACGGGTCACGTCGTTCTCATCGGCGTCCCGGGCGAACCATTCGTCGACCAGGGGCGCGAGGGCCCGGCACTCGGCGTGGGACAGCGACATGGCGGCGTCGGTGCGGCCGAGGGCTGCGAGCAGGATGTACGCCCGGGAGCGGCTGGGCTTCTCGCGGGGTACGTCGCCGCGCTGGAACGCGGACCACCACGCGTCGTGACGTGCCGTACGGGACCACCACGTTCGGGTGATCCAGAGACCGTCCACGCACTCGACGCCACGGCGGAGATGCCCGGCACGCTGAATGCGGTTGAGCGCGGTGCGCACGGCGCACTGCCCGTACGGCAGGTGCTTGGCCAGCGTCTTCGCGGAGATGTCGCTGCCCTCGGCCAGCCGGTCGATGTACGCGGCGATGGCGGCTTCGCGCGGCGGGAGGTGCGCGAAGTCGGAGCCGGTGGCGGGGCGTTGGTACGGGGTGGAGCGCTTGCCGTAGCCGGGGTTGGCGAGGGGGTGGGCGGCGAGACTAAACTCGGCGTCAGCCATTGATCGGTACCACTGCTTTCGATCGATCGGTCAGACCCCCGCAGGTGTTCCAGCACCGGCGGGGGTCGTTCGTTTTCCGGACACGCTAGAGGCATATGACACTGCGTGGCAAGTCGGTCGCCGAGGGTCAACTCGCGGGGTGGGTGGGCGGGTTCGATCCCAAGCCCCCACCCCTTCCGCAGAAAAGGGGCTCGAAGCCCGGGGCTTGAGCTCCGGGAGACCGAGCGGGACCGAAGTGCCCTCAGGCAGGGCCCGGGAGCCCGGAGCCGGCTTGACCGGGGTCTCGCCGGCCTCCGCCATCCGGGGCAATCGCCGCCACCCGCTTCCCTTTCACGGCAAGCGCCTTCTGGCCGAGAAAAACTACTGATCTGGATGAATCGCGGACTTTTCTCCGCCTCCTGTGGCGAGCGGGCACCAGCGATCCGTGCGGCGCGCGGTATCAGTGAAGCGCGGCAGGACGCAGCAGGGATCAATGTCAGCCATTCGGCTCAGTATTTGAGCACCTACTCGTTGATGCATATTGATTGATTCCGGCAACACCACCGCCTGAATCGCTATCCGAGTTTGCCCCCTGCGTAATATGCCGCCGACAAAAGAGGCGATTCCGTTCGATCAGGAACGCCGGACGTCACCATCCCTCAGGAGTTGGCTCCTCGATGAGACTGAATACTGCCGATGCCTCGCATCGGCGCACGATGACGGCCTGGATCGCGGGGGTACTCACCCTGCTGGTCGCGTTGGCCGTGGTGGCAGTGACGCCTACACGGGCAAGTGCCGTTGCCACGGAAGTTGAACTGGGAACGGCGGAGAGCTTCGCGGTGCTGGGAGGCTCCGCCGTCACCAACACCGGCCCTTCGGTGATCAACGGAGACCTCGGAGTGAGTCCGGGGACGTCCGTCACCGGATTCCCTCCCGGAATCGTGAACGGGGCCGTGCATGTCGCGGACGCTGTGGCTGCTCAAGCCCAGAGCGACCTGACGACGGCCTACAACGATGCGGCCGGGCAGGCGCCGGACGTGGTCTTCCCCGATGATCCTCCGGTGGAGCTCGGTGGCAGGACGCTGACGCCGGGCGTCTACAACGCCCCTGTCAGTGCCGCCATCACCGGCACGCTCACCCTGAACGCGGAGGGCGACCCCGACGCTGTCTGGGTGTTCCAGGTCGGCTCGACGCTGACGACGGCGTCCGGCAGCAACGTGTCCCTCATCAACGGCGCCTCGCCGTGCAATGTGTTCTGGCAGATCGGAAGTTCGGCCACCCTCGGGACCGAATCCACCTTCGTGGGCACCATCATGGCCCTGACCTCGATCAGTGTCACCACGGGCGCGGACATCGAGGGCCGCGCGCTGGCCCGTAACGGCGCCGTGACGCTTGACACCAACGAGATCACCCGCCCTCTGTGCGAGGACACCACCACCACCACCACGACGACGACGACCGGTGAGCCCACCACCACGACCACGACGGGTGAGCCGACGACGACGACGGGTGAGCCCACCACGACGACGGGTGAGCCCACCACCACGACCACGACGGGTGAGCCCACCACCACCACCACGACGGGTGAGCCCACCACGACGACGGGTGAGCCCACCACCACCACCACGACGACGGGTGAGCCCACCACCACCACCACGACGACGGGTGAGCCCACCACCACCACGACGACGGGTGAGCCCACCACCACCACCACGACGACGGGTGAGCCCACCACCACCACCACGACGACGGGTGAGCCCACCACCACCACCACGACGACGGGTGAGCCCACCACGACGACCGGTGAGCCCACCACCACGACCGGCGGCCACACGACCGGCGACCACACGGGTGGCCACCACACAGGCGGTCACCACGACTGCGACCACCACGGCAAGCCGGGGAAGCCGGGCAAGCCGGGTAAGCCGGGTAAGCCGGGTAAGCCCGGGCCCTACGACCTGAAGCCCCAGGGGCGACCCGCGCCCCTGCCCCACTGAGTGAGTAAGGGCGGCGCGCGGCGGATCGTCGTCGATTCCGTCGCGCGCCATCCATGGAAGCAGGAGAAGCAGGTGCGAGCAGTCGCAATGGGAAGGACCGGGTGGGGCCGTGCTGGGCGGCGTTGAGTCGACACACGCGAAGGATTCACAGCAGGACGGTGGCGAAGGGCCGAGTCGCAATCGCGGGAATTCAGAGCCACCCCGCCTGCTGATCGCCGGAACGGGAGTCGCCGTGGCCCTGTGCCTCGCGGTGACCCTGGTCCATGTGCTCTTGGTGTTTCTGTACGTGGCTCCATCGAACGCCATTTCCAGGGCGTACAGCCAACAGATCAACGCCTGGGTCCAGCCCCTGTTCTCGCAGAACTGGCGGCTCTTCGCTCCGGACCCGCAGTCTGTTAATCGGCAGGTCTCGGCGCGGGTCGGGAAAACAGCGCCGAACGGCACCACGCACGTGAGCGACTGGATCGATCTGAGCTCCATGGACGATTCCGCCGTCAAGCACAACGTCTTCCCGAGCCACACGTCCCAGAACATGCTGCGCCGTGCCTGGAATTCCTACGCCGAAACGCACGGTACCGACGACCGGCCACACTCGGAGCGAGCTGCTCTGATCCAGGAGTATCTCCGCAACATCGCGACGGACCGCGTCACCGCGCAACGGGGCGGCACCTTCGACTCCATCCAGCTACGGGTGACCACTGTGCACATCGACCCTCCCCGTCCGGCGGACGGATCCCGTCAGGCCGCGGCGGCACCTGCACCGACCGCGACCCGGTACCTGCCCTGGTGGAAGGTGGACTCGCGTGAAGCGCACTGAGAAGGCACCGGCCCCGGCGTCCCCAGCGCCCCGAGGAGCCATCGGACAGGCCGTCGTACACGTGCTCCAGCGCGTGTCCGATCGAATCCACGCTCTCCTCGTCCTTCTGACCGAGCAACCCGTCTCCTTGTACGCGGCGGCGATGTTGCGCATCGGGTACGGGGTGCTCTATCTCGTCTTCTTGCTTCGCGAGTTCCCCCACCGCGAGGAGATGTGGGGGCCCGGATCGCCATGGACTCCCGAACTGGCCCGGCTCATGTACGACCAGACCGGGTGGGCCAGCGTCCTCCTCTTGTCCGACAGCCGGGTGTACTTCGAGGTCTGCTACGCCGTTGCCGTTGTCACGTGTGCGCTGTTCGCGCTGGGCTGGCGCACGCGTGCGGTGTCCGTGCTGTTCGCGGTCATGGTGGTGTCGTTCCACGCCAAGGCGATCTACATGGTGGACGGCGGGGACAACCTCATGGTTCTCATGGCCCTCTACCTGGTCTTCACCGCATGTGGTCGCCGCTGGTCCCTCGACGCGCGCAGGACTCGGCGCAAGGCCGCGGCCGGCAAAGCCGCCGAGCCTCTCGGGAACGGCCTGCGGCACCAACTGCGGGACGCGCGCTCCGTCCTGACCACCGTGCTGCACAACTGCGGCATGTTCGTCATCGCGGCGCAGGTCTGCTTCCTCTACGGATGCGCGGGGCTGTACAAGGTGCAGGGGCAGAAGTGGGCCGACGGCACCGCCCTCCACTACGTCCTGAACCTCGGCTTGTTCCGTCCCTGGCCTGAGTTGTCCCAGGCGATCGACGGCCACCATGTACTGCTCGCGGCCCTGGGTTATGTGACGGTGCTGGCGCAGGTCGCGTTTCCGTTCGCCCTCTTCAGCAGGCTCAAGTACCCGCTCCTGATCCTGCTGCTGGGCATGCACGTGAACATTGCGGTGCTCATGGGACTGCCGGTGTTCTCCGGCGCGATGATCTTCGCCGATGCGGTGTTCCTGCCGGACCGCTTCTACCGCGCCGCGGGACGGCTGTGGCGGCGTACCGCCCGACGAACAGGCGCCATGGAAGCGGAGGCCCGTCCCGGGACGGCGGCTGCCGCGGTGCCGCCGCAGCCGGGACCGGCGGGTGACGCCTCCGCCCTGCGGTGAGCCGCTCTCGGGCGGCAGCGTGATGCCGTTGCCGCCCGAAGTGGCCGACCCGAGTTCGGGCCCGGGGGAAAGCCCCACCCCGGACCCGCCCGGCTGCCGGATGTGATCGTGCTGCTCCGCCAACGAAGCTGCTCCCATGACGACTTACGGGCGCACCGCCCTCCTCCTCGCCCTTTCCTCAGCCGCCGCCGCGGCCTCGCTCACCGTGGCCCGGGCCGACACGGCCGGCGCGGGCGGGAGCCTCGCGTGGGGTGACTGCGCGATTCCCGAGCCGGTGCCCGGACAGCAGTGCGCCACCCTCTCCGTACCTCTGGACTACAGCGATCCCGGCGGGCGGCGGATCGGGATCGCCGTGTCGCGGATCCGCGGTGACCGGCCCGAGGAGCGGCGCGGGACGCTGGCCGTGATTCCCGGCGGGCCCGGGAGTTCGGGGGTGCGGCGGCTGGCGTCGAAGGGGGCGGCGTTGCGCGGGGAGCTGGGCGGGGCGTACGACCTGGTGGCGATGGACCCGCGCGGGGTGGGCGGCAGCGCGAAGGCGAACTGTCGGCTCGACGAGAGCGACCGGCGGCTGGTGACCCTGCGGTCCTGGCCGGACGCCGACGGCGGGATCGACGAGAACGTGGCCCGGTCCCGGCGTACCGCCGAGGCGTGCGCGCGTAACGGGGGCGAGGTGCTGGCGAGCATGACGACGGCGAACCAGGCACGGGACCTCGACCGGTTCCGGCAGGCGCTCGGGGAGGAGAAGCTGTCCGCCTGGGGGGTCTCGTACGGGACGTACGTCGGGGCGGTGTACGCACAGAAGTTCCCGCACCGGACCGACCGTTGGGTCCTGGACAGCAGCAGCGATCCGGACCCGGAGCGTGTGGCCCGGGGCTGGCTCGGCTTTCTGGGCCCGGGCGCCGAGGACAGGTTCCCCGACTTCGCGGAATGGGCGGCGCACCCCGACCGGACGAAGCAGGGGCTGCGGCTCGCGGAGCGGCCGGAGGACGTGCGGCCGCTGGTGATCGCGCTGGCGGAGAGGCTGGACCGCGAGCCGAAGGAGTCGTCGAAGCCGGGCGTACCGCTGACCGGGAATGTGCTGCGGCAGGCGCTGCAGAACGCGCTGTACGGCGACGCCGCGTTCCCCGGGTTCGCCCGGCTGGTGGTGGAGGCTCTGGATCCGGCCCGGAACCCCGTGCTCCCGAGGGAGCTCGCCGACGCGCTGTCCGAGGAGGACGCGGCGGTCATGATCGGCGTCATCTGCAATGACGTACGGTGGCCCCGCTCCGTCCCCGCCCACCGGCGCGCCGTCGCCGAGGACCGCGTCCGTCACCCGCTCACGGCCGGTTTCCCGGCGAACATCACACCCTGCTCCTTCTGGAAGGCCCCGGCCGAGAAGCCGACCCGGATCACCGACCGGGGCCCCTCCAACATCCTGATGATCCAGTCCCTGCGCGACCCCTCCACCCCGTACGCCGCCGGTCTGAAGATGCGCGCGGCCCTCGGCGACCGGGCCCGGCTGGTCGCCGTCGACCAGGGCGGGCACGGGATGTACCTGGGGAACGGCAACGCGTGCGGGGACCGGGCGGTGACGGCGTTCCTCCGTACGGGGGTACGGCCGGCCTCCGACACGTACTGCGGCTGACCACCCGCTCTCGGAGCCGAGGTGAGTGACGGCGTCAGGGAGTCAGGGCGGCGCGCAGGTGGCCCCGGGAGGTGGCGAGGCGGTCCTTTGCCGTCTTGGCGTCGATGTCGGCGAGGAGCATCAGGATCGCCGTCTTCACCTCGCCGTCCGCCTCGGCGAGCGCGGCCTCGATCCGCTCGTCCGGCGCGTCGGTGGCGAGCGCGACGATCCGCCTCGACCTGGCCTGGAGCTTCTCGTTCGAGGCGCGGACGTCCACCATGAGGTTTCCGTACGTCTTGCCGAGCCGGATCATCGTGATCGTGGAGATCATGTTGAGGACCAGCTTCTGGGCGGTGCCCGCCTTCAACCGGGTGGAGCCGGTGAGGAGTTCGGGTCCGGTGACGACCTCGATGCCGTGCTCGGCGGCGGCCGCGAGCTCGCTGTCCGCGTTGCAGGACAGGCCGATGGTCAAGGCCCCCACCGAGCGGGCGTGCTCGACCGCGCCGATGGCGTAGGGGGTACGGCCGGAGGCGGAGATGCCGACCACCGTGTCGTCGGGGGTCAGGCCGAGCGCGTCGAGGTCCTCGGCCGCGAGGGCGCGCGAGTCCTCGGCGCCCTCGACCGCCTTGACCATCGCCGCGGAGCCGCCCGCGATCAGACCGACGACCTCGCCCGGGTCGGTGTTGAAGGTGGGCGGGCACTCGCTCGCGTCGAGGACGCCGAGCCGGCCCGCCGTGCCCGCGCCGGCGTAGACGAGACGGCCGCCCCGCCCCATCCGTACGGCGGCCGCGTCGATCGCGGCGGCGATCCTCGGCAGCTGCGCGGCGACGGCGGTCGGGACGGTCCGGTCCTCGTCGTTCATGGTGCGGGCGATGTCGAGCGTCGGGAGCTGGTCGATCCGCGCGAGCTCGGGACGGAACGCCTCGGTGGTGAGGGTGGCCAGTTGCGCCTGGAGCTTGGAGTACGTAGAGGACACGTGCGGCTCTTTCGGTGCGTCGTCGTCGTTGACGGGTCAGGCAGGGTGACGAGATCAGCGGGTGCGAGGGGAGTGGCGGTGGGCGAGGGCTTCGTACGAGGCCGCGAGGGCGGGCGCCGCCGTCTCGTACGTACGCTGCGTGACGCAGGTGAACAGGCAGTCCACGACGAGGAGTTGGCTGGTACGGGACGACATGGCGGCGGGACGCAGTTCGCTCTCGCGGGCGGTCGAGGTGGTGAGGATGTGGTCGGCGTACTGCGTCACCGGACCGTCCGGGCGGCCGGTGATCGCGACCGTGGTCGCCCCGTGGTCGAAGGCGACACGCAGGGGCTCTATGACGTCGCCGGTCGAGCCGGAGTGGGTGATGGCGATGGCGACGTCGCCGGAGCGGAGCTGCACGGCGTTGGTGACGGCGAGGTGCGGGTCGCTGTGCGCGTGCGCGAGCAGGCCGATGCGGAGCAGTTTCTGACCGAGGTCCTGGGCGACGAGGCCGGAGGCGCCGATGCCGTAGATGTCGATGCGGCGGGCCCCGGCGAGGGCGGCGACGACGGCGCCGAGCTGGACGGTGTCGAGTCCGGCGGCGGTGTCGGCGAGGGTCTGCTGCTCGTCGTAGGCGAGCTTGGCGACGACGTCGGCAATGGGATCGTCGACGGCGATGTCGGCGGTGACGGAAGGGGCGCGGCCGGACTGCTGCTGGGCGGCGAGGCCGGCGAGGGCGAGGCGCAGGTCGCGGTAGCCGGGGTAGCCGAGGAGGCGGGCGGTGCGGACGACGGTGGCCTCGCTCGTGCCGGTGAGCTCGGCGAGTCCGGTGACGGTGAGGGCGGCGCAGCCGGCCGGGTCTCCGGCGACGGCTTCGGCGACCCGCTGCATGGAGCGGGTCATGGACGGCGCGAGGGTACGGACCTTGGCGGCGAGGGCGGCGGGCGCGGGCGGGGCGTCACTCCCGGAACCGGAACCGGAGGCTGGTGCGGGGGCGGAGCCTGAAGTGGGGCCGGAGCCGGACCCGCCGGTCCGGGCGGCCGGGGCTCTGAAACTTTCCTTCACGTCATCGGTCACATCTGAAAGATATTTTCGGCCCCAGGGTGCGTCAAGACCTCCGGGGCGTCCGGATGCGGAGGACCTTCGCCGGCCCCAGGCTTGTCGGGTGACAATGAGCTCATGGACGACATCGACCCCCTGGAACAGGCGCTGCATGCCGCCCGCGCGCTCGTCCTCGCCGATCTGGCGGCGCGGGACGTGGCCGCCGCGGAGGTCGTCTCGATGGTCGAGGAGGCGGTCACGCACCGCCGCTGGTGGGTCGAGCAGTGGCCTGAGGGCATCACGTACGTCGCCGGTCTCGTGGCCCAGGACGTGCAGGACGCGCTCCTGGAGCGCTACGGCCGGTGGCCGCTCTGTCCTGTCTGCTTCTCGGGCGATCCGCACGCCCTGGACGTCGAACCCGAACTCGGTCCTGACCCCCACTGGGTCTGCGGCAAGGCGGGCGTGGTCGTCGCCCCGGTCGGCGGCCTGAAGTGACGGCGGCCGCGAGGTGACCCTCTACATCGACCCGCCGACCTGGGCCGGCCACGGCCGCATGTGGTCGCACCTGGTCAGCGACGTCTCCTACGAGGAGCTCCACGCCTTCGCCGCCGCGATCGGCGCCCCGCCGCGTGCCTTCGAGCGCGACCACTACGACATCCCGTCGGAGCGTTACGCCGACGCGGTGGCGGCGGGTGCGGTCGAGGTCGGCTCCAAGGAGCTGGTCCGCCGGATCACGGAGGCGGGACTGCGCCGGCCGAAGGGGAGGCCCGCGCCGGATCCGTCCGGCTGATCGCCGACGATCCAGCGCCTCCCGGGCCTGCGCCCTCCGGCCCGCGGCCTCAGTAGGTGATCGCCGCCCCGTGCGTCGCCGCCAGCGTTCCCGAGGCGTACCCGTCATGGATCTTGACCGGGTTGCCGTCGACGTTCCGTACCTTCAGCGTCGTACGGATCTGCGTGCAGCCGCCGAGCTGGGCGGTGGTGAGCTTGAGGGTGTTCGCCGCCGTCTGGTGGTGCTTGGCGTTGGAGATGTTCCAGCGGGAGACCGGGCCCTTGACCGGGGCTCCGCAGAGAGAGCCGTCGGGGTTCTTGGGCTGCGCCTCGACCCAGGTCTCGACGGTGGTGCCGGTGTAGGCGGTGGTGCCGCCGGAGCAGATGGGGGAGCCGGCCGCGCAGGTCGAGAGTGCGGCGTCCTGGTAGACGGCGATCTCGTCGCCGCCCGACGGGGTGTGCGTGGAGCCGAGGGTGGAGACCGTGGTCGAGCGGGCGACCGTGACACCGGTGCCGGCGAGCAGGGTCCACCGGGACATCGCGGGGTAGACCGCGCGGGCCAGTTCGGCGCCGGCCGGGACGCGCATGGTGACGGTGCGGCCGTTCACGATGATGGAGGAGTACGAGACGATCGACAGGCGGCAGGTGTAGCTGCCGTCGGCGGGCGCGATGAACAGCCAGCGCAGACCGGCGGTCAGCGAGGTCTCGCCGGGCGGGACCAGATTCGCCGCCCAGTAGGACCCGGCTTCGGTCCCGGTCGGCAGCGCGGTCCCGTCGGCGTTGCGGCAGCGGATGGCGAAGGTGTTGCCGATGTTGTCCCCGGCCGCGAGCGTGTCGACGGGGTCGGTCGAGAAGTACCGGGACCAGAGGTACGACCTCTCACCGGCGGCCGCGTCGAAGGTGATCGCGGTGCCCGGCACGTCCTTGTACGTCTCGGCGTTCCGTGTCACCTCGTAGGTGAAGTCCGTCGAGGCGGCGGTGGCGGGCGCGGCGCCGAACACCGTGCCCGCGGCGGCGAGTACGACCGCCCCGGCCACCGCCGCTGCGGTGCGGATCCTGCTGGGTATCACTGAGCTCCCCTGTTTCTCGTCTTCGGCGTGTTCCCCTCCGGAGAGGGGGCCTCCGCGACGATACGCGGCGCGTGGGGACCTACTTGGGGTCGCGGTTGAACTGTGCCCTCGACCAGAAGTAGCCGAGGACGGTGAGGCCCAGGCACCAGGCGACGCTGATCCAGCCGTTGTTGCCGATCTCGGTCCCGAGGAGGAGTCCGCGGAGGGTTTCGATGGCGGGCGTGAAGGGCTGGTACTCGGCGATCGGCTGGAACCAGCCGGGCATGGCGTCCAGGGGGACGAAGGCGCTGGAGATGAGCGGCAGGAGGATCAGCGGCATGGCGTTGTTGCTGGCGGCTTCGGCGTTGGGGCTGCCCATGCCCATGCCGACCGCTATCCAGGTGAAGGCCAGGGCGACCAGCGCGAGCAGCCCGAATGCCGCCAGCCATTCCAGGACGGTGGCGTCCGTGGAGCGGAAGCCGATGGCCGCGGCGACGGCGCCGACGAGGACGACGCTCATGATGGCCTGCAGCACACTGCCGACGACGTGCCCGAAGAGCACCGACCCGCGGTGGATCGCCATGGTGCGGAAGCGGGCGATGATGCCCTCGTTCATGTCCGTTGAGACG
Source organism: Streptomyces lateritius (assembly GCF_014649715.1). Classification (GTDB taxonomy): domain Bacteria; phylum Actinomycetota; class Actinomycetes; order Streptomycetales; family Streptomycetaceae; genus Streptomyces; species Streptomyces lateritius. The sequence continues at coordinate 83,110 of NZ_BMTO01000015.1, read as the reverse complement.
GACACGGCCGTACCGACCACGGTGGAGCCGATGGTCATCATCAGGATGCCGGGGACGATGTAGGCGATGTACGCGGCGCGGCCTCCGCCGCCGCTGATGCCGGCGCTCATCGCGTCGCCGAAGATGTAGACGAACAGCAGCAACAGCATGACCGGCGTGAGCAGCAGATTGAGCGTCAGGGACGGGTAGCGCCGGGCGTGCAGCAGGTTGCGGCGCAGCATGGTGTGGGAGTCGCGGACGGCGAGGGAGAAGGAGCTCATCGGACAGCCTCCTTGGGCTGGCTGGGCACGGTGGTGGAGCCGGTCAGGGCGAAGAAGACGTCGTCGAGGTCGGGGGTGTGGACGGTCAGTTCGTCGGCTTCGATGCCGGCGGTGTGCAGCCGGTCGAGGACGGAGCGCAGTGCGCGCTGGCTGCCGTCGCTGGGGATCTGGAGCGCGAGGGCCTCGTCGTCCCGCGTGACGTCGTGGAGCGCGGTGGTGGCGTTCTGGTACGCGGCCGGGTCGGCGAACCGCAGCCGC
>NZ_BMTO01000015.1:0-82393 GCF_014649715.1 Streptomyces lateritius | reverse complement strand
TCGAGTCCGGTGGTGGGTTCGTCGAGGAAGATGATCTGGGGGTTGCCGACCAGGGTCATGGCGATGTCGAGGCGGCGCTTCATGCCGCCGGAGTAGGTGGAGGCTGGCTTCTTCGCGGCGTCGGCCAGGTCGAAGCGGGTGAGGAGTTCGGTGGCGACCCGCCGTCCCTCGCGCTTGGACAGGTGGTGCAGGTCGGCCATGAGGAGCATGTTCTCCTCGCCGGTGATCAGTCCGTCGACGGCGGAGAACTGCCCGGTGACACCGATCGCGGCCCGCGCCCCCTGCGGGTCGGCGGCCAGGTCGTGGCCGCCGACGCGGATCTCGCCGGAGGCGGGGTCGGGGGAGATGAGGGTGGAGAGGATCTTGACGGCGGTGGTCTTGCCGGCGCCGTTCGGGCCGAGCAGGGAGAAGATCGTTCCTTCGGGGACCGTCAGGTCGACGCCGTCGAGCACGGTCTTGTCGCCGTAGGACTTGCGCAGCCCGTTCGCGGCGATGGCCGGGGTGGTCATGGTGGGTGCTCCTCAGGGGCTGCGGGTCAGATGCTGCGGGCGGTGATGTTGCCGTAGGCGGTCGTGGCGTGGATGTTGAGGCCGGTGTTGGCTCCGTCGGTGTTCTGGAGCGTGTTGTGGATGCGGCCGTAGGTGGTGCCGGCGTCCAGGGAGGCGGAGGTTCCGCGGGCGGCGCCGACGGTGATGTCGCCGTGTTCGGTGCGCAGGGTGACGGTGCCGTGGACGGCCTCGGTGATGTGGAGGTCGCCCTTCTGGGTGCTGAGCTCGGCGGGGCCGCTCAGGCGGCCGACCGTGATGTCGCCGGCGAGGAGGGTGAGGCGGGCGTGTGCGGTCTCGTCGAGCTTGACGGTGCCGTGGGCGCTGTCGTAGGTGACGTCGCCGAGGCGTCCGACGCCGCGGAGTTCGGCGCTGGCCGTCTTCGCCTCGATGTGGGAGCCGGCGGGCAGCTGGACGGTGACCTCGAGGGATCCGGAGGCGCCGAGGATCTGGTTCTTGGTCTGGGGGGTCTCGATCCGCAGGACGCCGTCGCGGAAGGTGACCTCGGTCTGCTGGGCCGTCTTCACGTCGCGGCTCCTGGAGGCGTCGGCGGGGAGGATCTCGACGGTGGTGTCGGTGCGGTCGGCGGCGATGAACCGGATGTGGCCCGCAGGGATGTCCAGGACGGCGGAGACCGGGGCGGGGGTGGCGAACTTCTGCATGATGCTGTTCCTTCTCGTGGGGCGGGCTCTCTGTCGGCCCGCTGTTTCCGACAAGAGAAACGCTACGTTGCATTCGAAGTCTTGGCAACGAACTTGTTGCGCCATATCAGCATTAGCGCAGGTCAGTATAGTGATTTCATTGCAATGGTGTGGAATTTAACGCAACGGCACCTGGTTCATTCGTTGCAATGAAATGAAAGTGAACGCTATAATGGAGTCACCACGCACCAGGTAAGGAGACCGCGATGCCGGGAGGCAGACTCACCCAGCAGGAACGTCAGCAGATCGCGCTGGGACTGGCCGACGGCCTCGCCTACGCGGAGATCGCCAGACGCCTCGACCGTCCGACCTCCACGGTCACGCGCGAGGTGATGCGCAACGGCGGCCCCACCGCCTACCGCGCCGACCTCGCCCACCGCGCCACCGAACACCGCGCCCACCGCCGCAGGCAGACCACGCCCCGGGGGACGGAGGCGCCCCCGCAGGCGCACGGACGCGACCCCGTGGCCGTGCGGGAGTACGAGGAGATGTTCACCACCGTCCTCATGGCCTCGGGCATGCCCAAGATGATGTCCCGGGTGATGGCCTGCCTCACCCTCACCGACACCGGCAGCCTCACCGCGTCCGAACTCGTCCAGCGCCTTCAGGTCAGCCCGGCGTCCGTCTCCAAGGCGGTCTCGTTCCTGGAGAGCCAGGGCTTCGTCCGCCGGGAACGCGACGGACGCCGCCGCGAGCGCTATGTCGTCGACGACGACATCTGGTACCAGTCGATGGTGGCGAGCGCCCGGTCCACCGCCCAGATCGTCGAAGCCGCACGGCAGGGCGTCGGCGTCCTCGGCCCCGGCACCCCGGCCGCCGCCCGCCTCGAGAACGTCGCCCGGTTCCTCGACTTCGTCTCCGAGAGCATCACCCGCGCCGCGGAGCAGGCCCGCGACATCCTCTTCACGAAACCCGCGACGACCCCGGACACCGCCGAGGCGCCCTCGGATCGCGTGTAGCCGGCCGTAGGGGGACGACCGGTCCGGTGATCAGCGGATCGCGTCGTCCGTCGTCCGCTCCGAGGCGTACGCGTCGGGACCCGTGACCGTCCCCCTGGCCACCACGTGGCCGGGGGACGTGCGCGCACGCGAGGTGCGCGTGCTCAGCCGGAGGGACAGGCCGACCGTCGCCAGGGCCACGACGGTCATCGCCGCGCCCGCCCAGGCCGTCGCCGCGAAGCCGAGGCCGGCGTCGATGACCGTGCCGCCGAGCCAGGGGCCGGCGGTGTTGCCGAGGTTGAACGCGGCCGTGGTCGTGGCGCCCGCGAGGGTCGGGGCGGCGCCGGCCACGTTGAACATCCGCGCGTTGAGCGCGGGGGCCGTGTAGAAGGCCGAGACGCCGAGGAGGAAGGAGAGGGCGACCACGGCGACCGGGCTGGAGGCGAAGAGGGTCAGGGCGATCAGGAAGAGTGTCGAGGCGGTGATGCCGCTGAGCAGGACGCCGAAGAGGTGGGCGTCGGCGACCCGGCCGCCGATCGTCGTACCGATCAGGGCGCCGATGCCGAAGAGGCCGAGGATCGCGGAGACCCATCGGGTGTCGATCCCGGCGACGTCGGTGATCACCGGCGCCAGGTAGGAGAAGGCGCAGAAGACGCCGCCCGCCGCGAGAGCGGTGATCACGATCGAGAGCAGCACCTGGCGGTCGCGGTAGATCACCAGCTCGCGCTTGAGGCGGGGCTTCTCGTCGGGCAGGGGGAGGTGAGGGATGCGGGTCACCACGCCGACGAGCGCGATCCCGGAGGCCGCGCCGACCGCCCAGAAGGCGGAGCGCCAGCCGAGGTGCTCGCCGAGGAAGGCGCCCGCCGGGACGCCGAGGACGTTGGCGATGGAGAGGCCGCCGATCATGACGGCGAGCGCGCGGGCGCGGGAACCCGCCGGGACCATGGCGATGGCGACGGCGGCGCCGACGGCCCAGAAGCCGGCGCAGGCGAGCGCGCTCACGACGCGGGAGGCGAAGAGGATGCCGTAGTTCGGTGCGAGCGCTCCGGCGACCTGGCCGAGGCCGAAGACGGTGATCAGGGTGATCAGTGTCGTCTTGCGGGGGAGCCGCAGGCTCGCGACGGCGAGCAGGGGGGCGCCGACGACCATGCCGATGGCGAAGGCGGAGATGAGCAGGCCGGCGCGGGGGATGGAGACGTTCATGTCGTCGGCGATGGGGGGCAGCAGGCCGGACAGCATGAATTCGCTCGTGCCGAGCGCGAAGACGGAGAGGCCGAGGATGTAGACGGCCGGGGGCATGCGGGTGCGGGCAGGCGTGGTGCGTTCGGCTGACGAGGGCGGCATGACATGCGTCAACGGGGAGTTTGTGCCTGACATTCCCCCGGGGCGGGGTGTCTTGGCATGCGGACGGGGTGGTGGAGCCTCACCGGGTGGCGTCCAGACCCGTGGCCCCACCCGTCAGGCGCACAGGGCTGCCAGCTCCCGCTCCAGGTTCTCGCGCGCCCGCGTCTCCCAGTGCCGCGTGCCGTACGGCGTGCGGAAGAGACGGGGGAAGGCGAGCAGCTGGCGCAGGACCGCCGCGCGGCCCTCGCGGAAGGCGTCGTCCGGGACGAAGCCGTACTCCTCGCGGACCGCCGCCGCATACCCCGTGTAGGTGCCCGGGTCGCTCGCGAGGATCGCGAGGTCGGCGTCGCAGAGGATCTCGCCGTTGCGGTCGCCCGGTGCCGGGTCGTGAGTGACCGTCAGGCGAACGAGGCGGGCCACCTCCGCCACCTCGCGCTCGGCGAGGCCCGCCTCCGGCAAGGCCTTTTCGGCCAGGGCCGCCGAGCGCTCCTCGTTCTCGGAGCGGTCCGGGCGGTAGACCGCGTCGTGGAACCAGGCGCCCAGCCGGACCAGTTCCCACTCGCCACCCGGCTCCCGCTCGCCACTCGGCTCCAACTCGCTTTCGGCAAGAGCCAGTTCGTCGATGCGGTCGAGGACCGCCCATAGGTGGTCCACCGTGTGGTACCTGCGCTGCGGCTCGGCCCAGCGCGTGAGCAGGTTCCGGCCGTACGGGGCGGGGTCCGGGCCCTCGCGGCCGGCGCGGGCGGCGAGCAGGGTCGACGTCCAGCGCCGGAGCAGCTCCCGCCCGTGGTCGTGCTCTTCGGTGGCGGTCATGGGGGCCATTCTGCCCGCCCGGCTGCCCGGAGCGCTCCCTTGCGGAGCCGCTCCCATCCCGCCCTCCAGCCTCGCGGACCGCCCCGGCCCGGTGCGGCCGGGCAACCCGTGGAGGGCCGCCCGCCGGCCCGCTTCCACGGTGACGCGGCGACCTCGGTCCGCCTCTCCTCCGGCCGCCCGCCGGTGCGTACCCACTACGAGCTGACGGACGCGACGGAGCAGGAACTTCTCATCCACCGCTGTGGACGGCGGGCGCGGGGAAAATCCGTTGCCGGGGTGGGGTGGCGGGCGTCAGGCTTCCGGGCATGACTTCCCCTTCTCTGCCCCGCCCGGTGGCGGACCTCTTCTCCGCGGACGGGCGCCTGAAGGCGATCCCGCGCAAGGCGCCCCGCCGTGAGCAGCTCCTCGACCACCTGGCCGGGACGCTCTTCGACCCGGCCCGTTCCTACAGCGAGCGCGAGGTCAACGAGGCGCTGTCGACCGTCCACGAGGACTTCCCGGCCCTGCGTCGCCACCTGGTGACCGGCGGCTTCCTCTCCCGTACGAGCGACGGCGCCTCGTACCGCCGACAGCAGCAGCCCGGCTCCACCGGAGGCGCGATCCCGTCCGTCGCGTGACCACCGCGGTGGTGGCCGGCCTGCTGGCCGGCTACGGCATCGCGATCCCGGTCGGCGCGGTCGGCGCGTATCTGGTGGCGCTCACGGCACGCACCGGCTGGCGTACGGGAGCGGGCGCGGCGCTCGGTGTCGCCACGGCGGACGGGCTCTACGCCCTGCTCGCGGTCCTCGGAGGCTCGGCCCTGGTCCCGCTGCTCGCCCCGGTCATGGCCCCGCTGCGCTGGGCGTCGGCGTGTGTCCTGGTGGCCCTGGCGGTCCGCGCCGCGTGGACGGCGCTCCGTGCGTACCGCGCGGGCGGTCTCGCGGCGAGGAGGGACGGCGAGCACCCGATGACCCCGCTGCGGGCGTATCTGACCTTCCTCGGCATCACGGTCCTGAACCCCATGACCGTCATCTACTTCGCGGCGCTGATCCTGGCGACGGGTCCCGAGGGTCCGGCGACACCGCCGGCCCGAACGGCCTTCGTGCTGGCGGCACTTGTCGCCTCCGCCAGCTGGCAGCTCCTCCTGGCCACGGGCGGCGCCCTGCTCGGCAAGGGCCTGACGGGCCCGAAGGGCCGCCTGGTGACGGCCCTGGTGTCGAGCGCACTGATCGCGGGCCTCGCGATTCACCTCGTGAGCTGACCGATCCCTGAAGTCCCTGGCACGATGACGGTATGGATGAGGTGCGTCAGAACGTCGGTTCGGGATCGCCGTTGGAGCCGCAGATCGGTTTCTCGCGCGCGGTGAGGGTGGGGCGACACGTCGCCGTCGCGGGGACGGCGCCCATCGGGGAGGACGGTTCCACCGTCGGGCCCGGTGATGTCCACGCACAGACGGTGCGCTGTCTGGACATCGCCGAGCGGGCGCTGCGGGACGCGGGGGCATCGGTCGAGGACGTGACGCGGACGCGCGTCATGCTGACCGACATCACGCTGTGGAAGGAAGCCGCACGGGCGCACGGCGAACGCTTCGCCGCCGTCCGGCCGGTCACCACGTTCGTCGAGGTCTCCCGCTTCATCGACCCCGACTGGCTGGTGGAGATCGAGGTCGACGCGGTGATCGGGGCTGCGCCGGGATTCTGAGGGCGAGGCCGTCCAGGACGACGTCCAGGCCGTGGGCGGACTTCGCATCGCGGGTCTCGACCGGCCGGGATCCGCCGCGTGGGCGAAGGCGTCCGCCCGGTTGTCGTGGGCGGCCGGCCGGACCGACCCGAGGCCGGTGCCCCCGAGGGCACCGGCCTTGTGGTGAATCGGTTCATCTCATATGTGACGAGATGCCGTTGGGGGCATTCGGGTGGTGTGCGGCGCTCACCGGAACTGCCGCAGGCCGCCCCGCGCTCTTCCTTCCCAGTCGCACCACAACTGAGGAGGCACTCATGAATGGTCTGCAGGCTTTCCCCACCGCCACGGCGTCGCTGACGGAGTTCGACGTCTACCGGTACCCCGGCGTCCTGGTGTCCGGCGACTACGAGCTTCCCGCCCCCGCCCCGGCCAGCCGGCTGCCCATCCCCCTGGAGCCGGCGGACCGCCGCCGGCTGGAGCTGCACGCCGCCCTCACCACGGCCGGCATCGCGCCGCTGCCGGGCGACCTCGCCGCCATCGAGGCACTGTGCGCGCTGGACGACACCACCCACATGGCGCTCCAGCGCTGGATCAGCCGCACCCCGTGAGCCCTGGGCGGCTTCGTGCGACGGTCAGTCGACGTGGGCGATCTGGAAAGCCTCCGCCATCCGGCCCGGCGGCAGGCCCCCCGCCCGCCGTCGCGTGCTCGCTCAGCCACTCCCGTAGCGGCCCCGCCAGGTCGTCGAAGTGGGCCGACCGCGAGGTTCGCGCGAGGGCGGTTGACTCCCCGCACGGAGCTGTACGCAACCGGCCCCGGCGGCCTCCTGTCGGCGGTCCGGGTCAGCGGTCGGCGGCCTGGAAGCCGCGCAGGCGCAGGCTGTTGCCGACGACGAAGACCGAGGAGAAGGCCATGGCGGCCCCCGCGATCATCGGGTTGAGCAGTCCGGCCGCCGCGAGCGGCAGGGCGGCGACGTTGTAGGCGAACGCCCAGAACAGGTTCGAGCGGATCGTGCCGAGCGTCTTGCGCGAGAGCCGGATCGCGTCGGCGGCGGCCCGCAGGTCCCCCCGTACGAGCGTCAGGTCGCCGGCCTCGATGGCGGCGTCCGTGCCGGTGCCCATCGCCAGGCCCAGGTCGGCCTGGGCGAGCGCCGCGGCGTCGTTGACGCCGTCGCCGACCATCGCGACCGAACGTCCCTCGCCCTGCAGGCGCTTGACGACGTCGACCTTGTCCTGGGGCATGACCTCGGCGATGACCTCGTCGATGCCGACCTCGGCGGCGACGGCCTCGGCGACCGCCTTGTTGTCCCCGGTGAGCAGGATCGGGGTCAGGCCGAGTGCGCGCAGCCGCCGGACGGCCTCGGCGCTGGTCTCCTTGACGGCGTCTGCGACCTCCAGGACCGCGCGGGCCCTGCCGTCCCAGGCCACCGCGATGGCGGTCCTGCCGGCCTTCTCGGCCGCGTCCTTGGCGGACTTGAGGCCCGCCGGGAGCTCCATGGCCCACTCTTCGAGCAGCTTCTCCCGGCCGACGAGGACGGCGTGGCCGTCGACGACGCCCTGGACGCCGAGTCCGGGGATGCCGGCGAAGTCCTCGGGGGTGGGGAGCGTACCGACCTCGGCGGCCGCGCCGGTGGCGACGGCCTGGGCGATGGGGTGCTCGGAGGAGTGCTCCAGGGCTCCGGCCAGCCGCAGGACGTCGGTCTCGTCGGTGCCGTCGGCGGTGTGGACCTTGACGAGGGTCATCCGGCCGGTGGTGACGGTGCCGGTCTTGTCGAGGACGATGGTGTCGACCTTGCGGGTGGTCTCCAGGACTTCCGGGCCCTTGATCAGGATGCCGAGCTGGGCGCCGCGGCCGGTGCCGACCATGAGGGCGGTCGGGGTCGCGAGGCCCAGGGCGCAAGGGCAGGCGATGATCAGTACGGCGACGGCGGCGGTGAAGGCGGCCGTGAGGCCGGAGCCGGTGCCCAGCCAGAAACCGAGCGTGCCGAGAGCGAGCGCGATCACGACGGGCACGAAGACCGCGGAGATCTTGTCGGCCAGGCGCTGGGCGGCGGCCTTGCCGTTCTGGGCGTCCTCGACGAGCTTGGCCATGCGGGCGAGCTGGGTGTCCGCGCCGACGCGGGTGGCTTCGACGACCAGGCGGCCGCCGGCGTTGAGCGTGGCGCCGGTGACGCTGTCGCCGGCCGACACCTCGACCGGTACGGACTCACCGGTGAGCATCGAGGCGTCGACTGCGGAGGAGCCCTCGACGACGGTGCCGTCGGTGGCGATCTTCTCGCCCGGACGGACCAGGAAGCGGTCCCCGACGGAGAGTTCGGCGGTGGGGACGGTGACCTCGCGGCCGTTCTTGAGGACGGTCACCTCCTTGGCACCCAGCTGCATCAACGCCTTGAGCGCCGCGCCCGCCTTCCGCTTGGACCGGGCCTCGAAGTAGCGGCCGGCCAGGATGAACGCGGTGACACCGGCCGCCGCCTCCAGGTAGATGTTCCCGGCGCCGTCGGTGCGGGCGATGGTGAACTCGAAGGGGTGCGTCATGCCGGGCGTACCGGCGGTGCCGAAGAACAGCGCCCACAGCGACCACAGGAACGCGGAGACCGTGCCGACGGAGATCAGCGTGTCCATGGTGGCCGCGCCGTGCTTGGCGTTGGTCCAGGCGGCGCGGTGGAAGGGCCAGGCGGCGTAGACGACGACCGGGGCGGCGAGCGTGAGGCTCAGCCACTGCCAGTACTCGATCTGCAGCGCCGGGACCATCGCCATCGCGATGACGGGGACGGCGAGCGCGACGGCGGTGATCAGGCGCTGCTTGAGGGGGCGGAGCTCCTCGTCGGCCTTCTCCTCGTCGGTGGGCTCGTCCGCGTCGCCCGACTCGGCCTTCGGCGGCGTGGGCTCCTGGGCGGTGTAGCCGGTGGCTTCGACGGTGGCGATGAGGTCGGCGACCGAGATGTCGGCGTCCGCGTCGAAGGTGATCTTCGCCTTCTCGGTGGCGTAGTTGACGGTGGCCTCGACCCCGTCCATGCGGTTGAGCTTCTTCTCGATGCGGGCCGCGCACGAGGCGCAGGTCATGCCGCCGATGGCGAGCTCGACCCGGGCGGCGCCGGGGGTCGTCGTGGTCATTTCCTGCGAAACCTCTCTCTGTGGCTCGGTTCACCTCCGGACGTCCCTTCGCGTGCGTCGACGGTCCGCCGTGCTCATCCCCTCGTCCTCGGGGTCTGTGCGCGGTCTCCCTTTCGACGCCCGCGGGCGTCCTTCGGCTCACTCGCCTTGTTCGTGGCGGCCGGCCCTGCTCGTTTCAGCACGGGGGCCGGGGCCCGGGCGTGGTGGCCGGGCCCCGGTCGGCCGGGGTGGCGCTTTCGCGCGCCGGTCAGGCGCGGCCGGTGAGCTCGTATCCGGCGTCGTCGATCGCGGCGGCGATCGAGGCGTCGTCGGGCTCGCCGCCGGTGGTGACGGTCACCAGGCCGCCGGCGACGTCGACGTCCACGGAGATGACGCCGTCCAGCGCGCTGACGGAGGTGGTGACGGCGGTCTGGCAGTGGCCGCAGGTCATGCCGGTCACGGCGTAGACGGTGGTGGTGCTGTCGGCGACGGCGATGGCGGCCGTGGCCTCGCGGGCGCCGGTCGAGCAGCTGCCGTCGGGAGTACAGCAGGAAGACATGGGTTCCTCCTCGGTCGGTGAAGCGGTGGTGTTTCCGGTGGCCCGGATTCCTCGGCGGCCGATACCCGCAGGGGGTATGTGGTCCTGATCCATGTATACCCCCCCCGCCGTATTTTGAGGCAAGCGGTCGCCCGACTTGACTTCATACCCCCTGGGGGTACCGTGAGGTGTATTGAAGGGTTACTCACGTACGGGAGAGCTGCCATGAACACCGGAGTGAAGATCACGGCCTTCGCCGCCGCCCTCGCCGCGACCTTCGGGACCGCGTACGGGGTCGGCAGGACCGTCGGCCCCGTGGAGGAGCCGAAGAGGGCGGTGCACGGTGAGCACGCGGCGTCCTCGGAGCCTGGGGCCGGCGCGGGGCACGGTGACCACCGGGAGGCGGGCCAGGCCTCGCTCCCCGGGGGGCTGCAGGTCTCGGAGGGCGGCTACACGCTGGCCATGGAGACGCCGAGGCCGACCATGGGCAAGAGCGTGCTGAAGTTCTCGATCAAGGACGCGGGCGGCAGGAAGGTCACCGCGTACACGACCGAGCACGGCAAGGAGCTGCACTTCATCGTGGCCTCGCGCGACCTGACGGTCTACCGCCACCTGCACCCCGTGCGGGCGGCGGACGGGACCTGGTCGACGCCGGTCGACCTGCCCGCGGCGGGCGGCTACAAGGCCTTCGCCGACTTCAGGCCGGCGACCCCCGGCGCGAAGGGCGTGACCCTCGGCGTGGACCTGTCCGTACCCGGTGCGTATGCCCCGCAGCCGCTTCCGGCCGCCGCGCCCACCGCCACCGTCGACGGCTATCAGGTCACCCTCGGCGGGACGCTCGACCCGGGCAAGGCCGGTGAGCTGAAGCTCACGGTCGCCAAGGGCGGCAAGCCGGTCACGGATCTGGAGCCCTACCTGGGGGCGTACGGCCACCTCGTCGCCCTGCGCGACGGCGACCTCGCCTACCTCCACGTCCACCCCAACGAGGGCGGGCCCGGCCCGGACGTCTCCTTCACGGCGACGGCGCCGAGCGCGGGGACGTACCGGCTCTTCCTCGACTTCCAGCACGGCGGCACGGTGCGGACCGCGGCGTTCACGGTCCACGCGGGGCCGGGGCACGCGCGGCCGGGGCAGGCTCCCGCCACGACCGGCGGTGACGCGCACGATGCGGGAGACCACTCGCACGGCTAGTGTGGTCATTGGACTAGACCTGTAGCCGTCATTCATGGAGGAATGGGCTCGATGAGCAACCGTGCAGTCCTTGAGGTGATCGCCCTCGACGAGCGGGACGCCGTCGCCGCCCAGGCCGGAGGGGCGGACCGCCTGGAGCTGGTCACCGACATGGCGGCGGACGGCCTCTCCCCGTCCCGGACCGGCTTCACCGCGATCCGCGCCGCCGTGGACATCCCGCTGCGCGTGATGCTCCGACTCGCCGACGGCTTCGCGGCGGGTGATTCCAGGCAGATCGACGCACTCGTGGCGCGCGCCTCGGAGCTCCGGGAGGTTGGCGCTGACGAGTTCGTCCTCGGCTTCCTCACCCCGCACGGCGACCCGGACCTGGTCGCGGTCGAGCGGTTGATCGCCGTCCTGGACGGCTGCCGCTGGACCTTCCACCGCGCCATCGACCGCGCCGCCGACCGCGACGCCCTGCGCAAGCAGCTCGCGGACCTGCCGGGCCTCGACACCTACCTCACCGCGGGTGCGCCGACCGGCGTCGACGACGGCCTCCCCGTCCTCAAGGCCGAGGCCGCCCGCGCGGCTTCGGGCGAGCCGGGCTACGAACCGCAGATCCTGGTCGGCGGCGGCCTGCGCCTGGACCACCTCCCCGAGCTCCGCGCGACCGGACTCACCGCCTTCCACATCGGCGGCGCGGCCCGCCCCCAGGGCTGGACCCGCCCGGTCTCCCCGGAAGCGGTCCGCGCCTGGCGTGACGCCTTGGACGCGTAGCGGTCGAAACCGCCGGGCGTGGTGGTCGGGTCAGCGGCCGCCCGCCACGCGGAGGATCGTGCCGGTCGTGTACGAGGCGTCCGGGGAGAGGAGCCAGGCGACGGCGGCCGCGATTTCGGCGGGGTGGCCCGGACGGCCCAGAGGGGTGACGAGGGCCGCCTTGGCCGGGCGGTCCGGGTCGCCCATCGTCGCGTGCATGTCCGTCTCGATCGTGCCCGGCGCGACGGCGTTGACGCGGATGTCCCGCGGGCCCAACTCCTTGGCGAGGCCCACGGTCAGCGCGTCCGTCGCCGCCTTCGTCGCCGCGTAGTGGACGTACTCGCCGGGGCTGCCCAGCGTCGCCGCGGCGGAGGAGATGTTCACGATCGCGCCGCCGCCCCGTGCGGTCATGTCACGGGCCGCGCGGCGGCAGCACAGCAGGTAGCCGAGGAGGTTGACCTCCAGCACCCGGCGCAGGTTCTCCGTCGTGGCGTCCGTCAGCCGCCCCAGCGGCCCCGTCACGCCCGCGTTGTTGACCAGGCCCGTCACCGCCCCCAGTTCGGCCTCCGCCGTGTCGAAGAGCCGCTCCACGTCCGCCTCGACGGCCGTGTCCGCCCGTACGACGACGCAGCGCGCGCCGGCCTTCCGCACGGCGGCGGCCGTCTCCTCGGCGGCAGCGGAGTCCCTGACGTACCCGAGGACGAGGTCGTGTCCCGCGTCTGCGAGCCGTACGCACGTCGCCGCGCCGATCCCCCGGCTGCCGCCCGTGACGACGGTCACCGGTCGCTTCGCCGTGTGGGTCATCGTGTCCACCCTTCTCGTGGTCGCGCCGCCCCCACCGTAATTCGCCGGCCGCCCGATCCGCCTCGCGTTAACCTCCTTGCCATGGCCGCCCCCAAGATGCACCCCGACGAAGTCGACATCGACGAGGACCTCGTACGCCGGCTCGTCGGACGGCAGTTCCCGCAATGGGCGGAGCTCCCGGTCCGCGCGGTCCCCTCCGCGGGCACCGACAACGCCATGTACCGCCTCGGCGACGCGATGGCCGTCCGGCTGCCCCGGCTCCCGTCCGCGGCCCGGCAGGTCGACAAGGAGCAGCGCTGGCTGCCCCACCTCGCCCCGCACCTTCCGCTGCCCGTCCCCGTGCCGCTCGGCAAGGGCGTGCCCGCGGAGGGCTACGACCTGCCCTGGTCGGTGTACGGCTGGCTCGACGGCGAGAACGCCTTCGACACCCCGATCGGGGATCTGGCCCACGCCGCCGTGGAGTTGGGGCGCTTCGGCGCCGCCCTGCGGCGCGTCGACGCGACCGGCGGGCCGCGTTCCTTCCGCGGCGGGCACGTCACCGAGTGGGGCGGGGAGTACATGGCGGGCGCCATCCGTGACCTCGGCGCGGACGGCACGCTGGACGCCGCCGCGGTGACCGAGGCATGGGAGTCCGTCCTGCGGCTCCCGCAGTGGGAGCGCGACCCCGTCTGGGTCCACGGCGACCTGCTGCCCGGCAACCTGCTCGCCCGCGACGGCCGGCTGAGCGCGGTCATCGACTTCGGCGGCCTCGGTACGGGCGACCCGGCCTGCGACATGATGGCCGCCTGGACCCTGTTCACCGCCGAGACGCGACCGCTGTTCCGGGAGGCCGCCGAGGTCGACGACGCGACCTGGGCGCGGGGGCGGGGCTGGGCGCTGTGCTGGGGGGTGGTCACGGAGCACTACTACCGGGTCGCGAACCCCGTCCTGGCGGCCGTCGCCCGCCGTGCCTTCTCCGAAGCGCTGCCCGATTACGAAGCCGGGGCGTGAGACCGGGGCATGAGACCTGGGGGTGTCCCTCCCGGCAGCAGCGTGCCGCTGACCGGCGCCGTCGACCACGCCGCCGGCCGGCTCGACCACAACGCCCTCCTCGGTGACGACACGGTCTCCCAGGGCTTCCGCGCCTTCCCGCGAAGCTGATCGGCTATGTCAACTGCTCCGGCAGTGGCGAGGAGTGAATGACCGTCAGTCCCGACACCGCACGGGTCAGCGCCACGTACAGCCGCCGCAGGCCCGTGCGTTCGTCCGGCTCGCCGTCGACGACGGCCGCCGGATCGTCCAGGACCACGTAGTCGTACTCCAGGCCCTTCGCGAGCGAGGCCGGCACCAGCGTCAGGCGCGAGGTGGCCGTCGTCTCCTCGCCGGGGGAGAGGTACGCCAGACCGGCGGCGGTCAGTGCCTCCGCCAGCGGCGCGATCCGCGCGTCGGCGGCGATCAGGCCGATCGAGCCCTCATGGCCGAGGGACTCGACGCAGGCCGCGACGACCGCCGCGTCCAGCTCCTCCGGCGCGAAGTGCCGGATCTCCAGCGAGCCCGGGTTCTCACGGACCGACTCGACGGCCGCGAGCCCCGGCGACATGTGCGGCAGCAGACGGGAGGCGTACGCGATGACCTCGCGGGGCACACGGAAGCCCGCCGTCAGCTCCTCCACGACGGCGTCCGGCTTCCCCAGGTGCCCGAGCGCCTGCGCCCAGCTTTCCGTCGCCCACGGTGTGGTGCCCTGCGCCAGGTCGCCGAGGATCGTCGCCGAGCCGGTCGTGCAGCGGCGGCCGACCGCGCGGTACTGCATCGGGGACAGGTCCTGGGCCTCGTCGAGGACCACGTGGCCGAGGGAGTGCGTGCGCTCCACCAGGTCCTGCGCCTCGTCGATCAGGACGGCGTCCGCCGCCGACCACTTCGCCGACTTCACCGACCGGGCGGGCTTCGCCCAGAGCAGCAGCTTCTGCTCGTCCTCGGTCAGCACACCGGCCGCGTGCTCCGCCAGGAACTCGGCGTCGCTCAGCAGCCGCAGTACCAGCTTCGCCGGGTCCACCGGCGGCCAGACCGCCTTGACGACCGCCTTCACCGCCGTGTTGCGGGCCACCGCGTCCTGCACCCGGTCGTCCGGGGCCTCGCCCGCCTGCTCCATCCGTACCAGGACCGCGTGCGCGATGCGCTGCGGCAACGCGTCGCGGGCGGCCCCGTAGCGGATGTCCCGGTCCAGCAACTCGGCGACGATCTCCTCCAGTTCGTACGCCGGTACGCGCCACCGGCGCGAGCCGCGCACCACCATCAGCGGCTCCGTGGGGAGCGTGACGTGCGAGCGGACCGCCCGCCGCAGCACCTCCGCCATCCGCGCGTCGCCCTTGACGACGGCCGTCGCCGCCTCGTCCGTCCCGCGCACCTCGACGTGTGCGACCAGGTCGTCGACGGTCGCCTGCCGCACCTCCAGCTCGCCGAGCGCCGGGAGGACCTGCTCGATGTAGTGGAGGAAGGACCGGTTCGGCCCGATGACGAGGGTGCCGGTGCGGGCCAGCCGCTCCCGGTGCGCGTAGAGGAGGTACGCGACACGGTGCAGGCCCACGGCCGTCTTTCCGGTCCCCGGGCCTCCCTGCACGCAGACGGTTCCGGCGAGCCCCGACCGTACGATCTCGTCCTGCTCGGGCTGGATGGTCGCGACGATGTCCCGCATCGGCCCCACGCGGGGGCGTTCGATCTCCGCCTGGAGCAGCTTGCTGGTCCGTTCCAGCTCGGCCGGGTCGGAGAGGTGCTCGTCCTCGTACGCGGTGAGTTCACCGCCCGTGTAGCCGAAGCGGCGCCGCAGCCCCACGTCCTGCGGGTCCTTCCGGGACGCGCGGTAGAAGGGCTGGGAGACGGGCGCGCGCCAGTCGATCACCATCGGGTCGCCGTCGGCGTCGTGGACGTGCCGGCGGCCGATGTAGAAGCGCTGCCCCTCCTGCGTGGTGTGCAGGTAGTCGAGCCGGCCGAAGAAGAGCGGGGTGTGGGAGAGGTCGGCGAGCGCCTTGATCCGCTCCTCGATCTGCGCGCCGAGGACGACCGCGTTGACCCAGTTCGCGGTGACGTCCTTGATGTCGAGTGCCTCGACGTCCTCGCGCATCGCGCGCAGGGCGGCGCGGGAGTGGGCGAGATGGGCGCGCTCGCGCGCGAGCGGGTCGTCCGAAGCGGACATGGCGGTGCCTCCGAGTACGCGGACATGACTGGGCGGCCGCCGGTTTCCGACCGGACGACGGCTCTCCACGAAAGGGAGGCGGGGAAGTCGGAGAGTGTAGCTTTCGCGCGCGCGGCGGGCGAACGGCTTTTTCCGCCCTCCGCGCGCCCCGCGTCCCCGGCCGGTACGCGCAGGCGGCGGGGGCCGAGAGCCCCCGCCCCGCCTGTCTCAGTCGTCCGTCAGCAGCTGGTCCGCGTCCATGATCCGGTACGCGTAGCCCTGCTCCGCCAGAAACCGCTGTCGGTGCGCGGCGAAGTCCTGGTCGATCGTGTCGCGCGCGACCACCGAGTAGAAGTGCGCCTGGTGCCCGTCGGCCTTCGGCCGCAGCACGCGGCCCAGGCGCTGGGCCTCCTCCTGGCGCGAGCCGAAGGTGCCCGACACCTGGATGGCGACCGTCGCCTCCGGCAGGTCGATGGAGAAGTTCGCGACCTTCGAGACGACCAGCACGCTGATCTCGCCGTTGCGGAACGCGTCGAAGAGCTTCTCGCGCTGCGCGTTCGACGTCTCGCCCTTGATGACCGGCGCGTCCAGGTGTTCCCCCAGCTCGTCGAGCTGGTCGATGTACTGGCCGATGACGAGGATCTGCTGCCCGGCGAACTTCCGTACCAGCGCCTCCGTCACCTTCCGCTTCGTCGCGGTCGTCGCGCAGAAGCGGTACTTCTCCTCCGTCTCCGCCGTCGCGTACGCGAGCCGCTCGGAGTCGGTCAGATTGACCCGGACCTCGACGCAGTCCGCGGGCGCGATGTAGCCCTGCGCCTCGATCTCCTTCCACGGCGCGTCGAACCGCTTCGGTCCGATCAGCGAGAACACGTCCGACTCCCGCCCGTCCTCCCGGACCAGCGTCGCCGTCAGACCCAGTCGCCGCCGCGCCTGGAGGTCGGCCGTGAACTTGAAGACGGGCGCCGGCAGCAGGTGCACCTCGTCGTAGACGATCAGGCCCCAGTCGCGGGAGTCGAAGAGCTCCAGGTGCGGATAGACGCCCTTCCGCTTCGTCGTCAGGACCTGGTACGTGGCGATGGTGACCGGCCGGATCTCCTTGCGCGTACCGCTGTACTCGCCGATCTCGTCCTCGGTGAGCGAGGTCCGCTTCACCAGCTCGTGCTTCCACTGCCGGGCCGAGACGGTGTTGGTGACCAGGATCAGCGTCGTCGCCTTCGCCTGCGCCATCGCACCGGCCCCGACCAGCGTCTTCCCCGCTCCACAGGGCAGCACGACGACCCCGGAGCCGCCGTGCCAGAAGCCCTCGACGGCCTGCTTCTGGTACGGGCGCAGGGCCCAGCCGTCCTCGGCGAGGTCGATCCGGTGCGCCTCGCCGTCCACGTACCCGGCGAGGTCCTCGGCCGGCCAGCCGAGCTTCAGCAGCGTCTGCTTGATCTGCCCGCGTTCGGAGGGGTGCACGGCGACCGTGTCCGGGTCGATCCGCTCGCCGACCAGCGGCTGCACCTTCCGCGACCGGAGGATCTCCTCCAGGACGGGCCGGTCGGTGGTGGTCAGGACGAGGCCGTGGCTGGGGTGCTTGGAGAGGGTGAGCCTGCCGTAACGGGCCATGGTCTCGGCGACGTCCACGAGCAGCGCGTGCGGGACGGGGTAGCGGGAGAACTCGACCAGCGCGTCGACGACCTGCTCGGCATCGTGACCGGCCGCACGGGCGTTCCACAGGCCGAGCGGCGTCACGCGGTAGGTGTGGATGTGCTCGGGCGCCCGCTCCAGCTCGGCGAAGGGCGCGATGGCACGGCGGCAGGCCTCCGCCAGCTCGTGGTCGACCTCCAGGAGAAGCGTTTTGTCGCTCTGGACGATGAGTGGTCCGTTCACGCCTTCAGGTCCTTCCCGTGCCGTTCCGGTGACGGCCAAACATCCAGTGTCCCGCATCGCGGGTGAGTACGGGGTGACGCGGCGGATGAGTATCCGCACGGTGGGCCTGCGGGGCCGGGGGCGGTGGAGTGGGGGTATGACGAACGACACCCTCCGGACGCCCGCCGCCCTCGCTCCCGGCCCCGCGGCCGCCCGCCCTCCCGGCCCCGCCTTCTCCGCCGTCGCCCGGCGCGCGGACGCGAACGCGCGGCGCGACCGGGACGCGCCGCGGGACGGGGACGAGCCGGACGCGCACTGGTGGGTGGCGCCGTTGGCCGGGACGGTGGGGGCGCCGGTGCTTCTGCTGCTGTCGGTGAGCGCGGCGGACATGTGGAGCGCCGTCCCGGCGCTCCTGGTCGCCGGGCTGCTGCTGCCCCTGGCCGTGGTCGTCCCGAGCTGGTTCCTGGCCCGGCGGCGGGAGCGCAGGCAGCTCCGGGTCACGCTCGCGGCGCTGGCGTGCGGGCTGGCGGCCGGCTTCCCCGTGCTGCTCACCGTCGTAGGCGTCGTGGTCCTCCTGGTCATGCTCCTGACCGGGAACATCACCGCCTAGCTTGGTCGCGTCGCGGGCCAGGCGGGACTCTACGGACACGGCCTGGAGCTTCGGGACCGCCCTGACCGCCCTACACCTGGTCGTCCGCCAGCTCCGCCACGCCGGTGATGCGGTGCAGCGGATACGTACGGACCTCGTCCGCCGTGTGGTCGTAGCCCGTCACGAAACCGCCCTCCACCCGCACCGGTGCGATCACCCGCTGGCTGGCCGCTCCCTCCGCGTTGACGTAGCCGATCCAGACGGCCGACCCGGTCATCGCCGCGGCCTGCACGGTCGCCAGGGTCTCGGCCGGCGAGGTGCGGGGGAGCCCGCCGTCGGCCGGCCGCGTGGTCTCGGGGCGTTCCTTCCGTACGGCCGTCGAGGCGAGGTCGCCGGCCCGGATCGCGCGGACCGCCGCGGCCAGCAAGGTCGTGTCGGGCGCGGGCGGGCCGTCGGGGACGGGCGCGGGCGCGGTCCTCGCCGGGGTGCGGACGGCGTCGGTACGGGTGACCAGGACGTCGCCCTCCGCCGATTCGGCGGCGGGGGCGTACCCCATCGACCGCAGCCCGTCGAGCAGCGACGCCGGATCGGTCTGGGCGGCCAGGACCGTCGGCGCGAGGCGGCGCAGCCGCAGCGACGCGGACCGCTTGTCGGCCAGGATCTCGCCGAGGAGGGCGTCGTCGTCGCAGCGGACGTACGCCGAAGCGGCGCCGATCCGCAGGTGGCCGTGCCTGCGCGCCACGTCGTCGATGAGGTACGAGAGGGGCTGGGGCACCGGTGTACGGGAGTGGGCGGTCAGGAAGTCGTGCAGGTCGGAGGCGGTGCTCCCGGCGTCGAGCGCGCGGCGGACCGAACCGGGCGTGAACCGGAAGACGGTCGCGCCACCCTTCGATTCCACGTCCGCGAGCACCCCGAGCATGTCGGCGAGCGGGCGCTGGAGCGGGCCGGGCGCGACGGCCGTCAGGTCGGCCTGGAGCAGGACGTGGTCGACGGGCTCGGGGAGGAGCGGGGCGAGCAGGGTCGCGGCCCGGGAGGCGGCGACGGACAGCTCGACCCCGCCGCCGACGCCGGTGAGCGCGTCGGCCGCGGCCTCGGCGAGCGGCAGGTTGAGCAGCGCGCGGGCGGGGGTGGAGAGGGCGCCGCGGCCGGTGATGCCGAGCATCTCGGCCTCGGTGAGGGTCCAGACGGCGATCCGGGAGCGGAGGTCGGAGGTGGAGGCGAGGGTGGGGGCGCCGGTTCCGTAACCGCCACCCTGTCGGCCACCGCCGTAGCCGGTGCCGCCCGTGGTTCCGGTCGTGCCGGGGCTCGCTTCCGGTCCGGTACGGGCAGGGGCCGCCTGGCCGCCGCGGGCTCCGGCCGCGCCCGCGGACGCCGTCGCGCCGCCGCGGAGCGGGCGCTCCCACCGCAGCCGGGCCAGCAGCGTCTCGGGGTCCGCGGCCGAGCCCGGCGGCAGTGTCGCCTGGAGGGTCAGCACCCGGCGCCGGACCTCCGGGGCCGCGCCCCGGTCCAGGTCAGCGCCCAGGGCGGACAGGGTGCGGCCCTTCGCGTCCTGGCCGCCGACCAGACCGGGCGTACGGGTCGCGGTCAGCCAGGCCGTGACGAGCCGGGACCACCGCTCGGCCGCCGGCAGGTCCAGCCAGTCGTCGTACGCCGGTGTCGGCGCGTACCGCTCGTCCGCCTCGCCGTCCGAGGCCAGCAGCCCCGCGCCGTAGCAGAGCTCCAGCCAGAAGGCGGCGACCGGTTCCGTGACGTCCAGCGTGGCCGCGACCCGCTTGAGCTCCCGTACGGAGATCCCGCCGGCGCGCAGCACCGGCGGGCCGCCCCGGTCCCACGACTTCAGCAGGTCCTCGACGGTCGCGAGGGCGGTGTACGCCTGGCCCGCCGCCGCACTGTCCACAACCTGTGGGCGGTACTCGCGCAGGACGGACAGGGCCGGCGGATGCGGCTCCGGCGTCCGGTGCGCCCGCCCGCCGCGCAGGTGCAGCGCCGCCTCCCGTGGCAGCACCACGGTCCGCGTCGAGACCGGAAGCAGCAGACCGCGGTCGCGCAGCCAGCGCACGGGCGGCGCCGGGTCCGCCGTGACCTCTCCGTACGGCGGGCCCCACACCAGCCGGTCGAGCACGGTCAACGCCTCCGAGGGCGCCGTGTCCAGGAGCTCGCCCATCCGCTCCCGGTCGGTGAACAGCTCCGTCAGGGCCGCCACGGCGGAGACCGGGTCGTGCGTCGCGGGCAGCCCGGCGGTCGCGATGATCTCCTGGATCCGGCCGGGCGACATCCCGGCCGTGGCCTCGACGACGGCCGGTCCGAGTCCCGTCGGCGACGGGTGCTGCGGTGACGGCGCGAGCAGCTCCCGCGCGGTCCGCACCAGCCGCAGCCGGTCCTCCTCGCCCCAGACGAGCGCCTGCTCGCGCAGTGCCTCGACCGCGCGCGGCAGCGCCGCCTCGACGTCCGGATCGCCGTCGTCGCCGGTGAGCAGGGCGAGGAGTACGGGGTACGGGGCGGGGTCCGGGGCCACCGCGAGGGCCTCGGCGGTCTGCAGCGTGAACCGGTCGAGCCGCTCGAGCGCGCGCACGACGGAGGCGCGCGTACCGGCCCGGGTGGCGAGCTGGGTCAGATCGTTCGGGACCGGGGAGAGCAGGTCCGGTCTGGCCCGCAGCAGCGCGGCGAGCCCCTCGTCACCCCGCGCGCGCAGCGCCTCCGCGAGCGTGCGCGGCGCAGTGGCAGCGCCAGTTCCTGCGGGCACGTGCGCCTCCCGAGCGAGCTCACCGATCCCCATCCGCCCCACGTTAGCCCCTGCGCGGGCGCTAACGTCGGGGCGTACCGGCTGTGGAGGGGCACTGTGGGGATCGAGAGCGACCAGTTGGTCTTCGACTATCTGAGCCGGGTCGGCGATCTGGCGCAGCAGCGGCACCTGCCGGCGAGCGCCCGGATGCGGCTCGTGTCGGCGCTCCGGGGCGAGATCGACCGGCGGCGCGCCACACACGACGGGGAGGGGCCGACCGCCGTCCGCGGCATCCTCGACGAGCTGGGGACGCCGGACGAGGTGGTGGAGCGCGCGTCGGGCGCGGCGCCGGTGAAGACGCTGCCGGAGGTGCCGGCGGTGCCGAAGCCGCGCACGGAGGAGGCGTGGCCGACGTCGCCGCATCTGGCGGGGACGGACGAGGTCGGGGCCGCCGACACGGAACCGGACTGGTGGAGCACGGAGGCGGAGCCGCTGCCGGGGGACGATCTGGTGCCGGGGTTCCGGGGCGGGGTGGAGATCGCGGAGCTGCTTAAGCCGCCGCCGCGGGAGGGGGAGGGGGAGGAGCCGGGGGAGGCGACGGAGGAGGAGGAGGCCGCGCCGCGCCGGGGCTGGAAGCGGCTGTGGGTCCGTAAGACCGCCGCCGTGGCGGCGCCGGAAGCCGGCCGCCGCTTGCGCGTCGGCAGCCCCTTCCTCCTGCTGGCCGCGCTCCTCCTGCTCGGCGGCGCCCTCTTCGGCAACCTGCCGGCCCTCGCGGCCGGCTGGCTCCTCGCCTACGCCTCGCGCCGCCTGTCCCGCGCCGAGATCCGGTGGGCGGTCGTCATCCTCCCGGCCCTGGCGGCGACGAGCGGCGCGGCGTGGATCTGGGGCCGCGTCGAGGGCCGGTGGGGGGCGCCGATCGCGGAGGGAGGCGAGGCGATGGGCGCCGCGATCTCGGAGACATGGCCCTGGGCATTGAAGGCGGCGGCTGTGGCATCAGCCGTATTCCTCCTCTGGCGCACCCGCAGAGCCTGACGCCGCGCCACCCGCCCGACGGTTGCGGGCACGTCCGCAAGGAGGGAGCTCACCCCTCCCCTCCCCGTGTGCCCACCCGTCCCGCCCTGCGGGACGATCGCCCACGCGGGGAGGGGGCGGCGCTCAGGCGTCCATGGGTGCGGGCGCATGCCAGGGGGCGGCGGGGATCACCAGGGGGGAGCCCGTCACGGGGTCCGGGATGACGACCGATTCCAGGCCGAAGACCTCCCGCACCAGATCCGCCGTCACGACCTCCTCCGGCTCCCCCTCCGCCACCACCCGCCCCGCCTTCATCGCCACCAGGTGGTCCGCGTACCGCGCCGCCTGGTTCAGGTCGTGGAGGACGACGGCGACCGTACGGCCCCGCTCGTGGTTCAGCTGGCGCACCAGGTCGAGGACCTCCACCTGGTGCGAGATGTCCAGGTACGTCGTCGGCTCGTCCAGGAGCAGCAGGTCCGTCTCCTGCGCCAGCGCCATCGCGATCCAGACCCGCTGCCGCTGCCCGCCCGACAGCTCGTCCACCGGGCGCTCCGCCAGCGCCGCCACGTCCGTGCGCTCCATCGCGTCGACGACCGCCCGCTCGTCCTCCCGCGACCATTGTTTCCACCACGCCTGGTGCGGCTGCCGTCCGCGCGACACCAGGTCCGCGACCGTGATCGCCTCCGGTGCGACCGGGGTCTGCGGCAGCAGGCCGATGGACTGCGCGATCCGCTTCGTCGGGATCTTCGCCAGCTCCTCGCCGTCGAGCAGCACCGCCCCGCCCTTGGGCTTCAGGAGTCGTCCGAGCGCCCGCAGCGTCGTCGACTTCCCGCACGCGTTCGGGCCGACGATGACCGTGACCTTGCCGTCCGGGACGGCGAGGTCGAGGCCGTGGACGACCGTGCGGTCCTCGTAGGCGAGGGTCAGCTCGCGCGCGGTCAGCCTGCTCATGCTTTTCCTCCGGTGCGGCTGCGCACAATCAGCCAGATCAGATACGGGGCTCCGACCGCCGCCGTCAGGACGCCGACCGGCAGCTCGGTCGGCGAGAAGAGCCGCCGGCCCAGCAGGTCCGCCGCGACCACGACCAAGGCGCCCGTCAGCGCCGAGCACAGCAGCGGGATCTGGGCGGTACGGGTCATCCGGCGGGCGATCTGCGGGGCGAGCAGCGCGACGAAGTCGACCGGTCCTGCCACCCCCGTGGCCACGGACGCGAGCACGACACCGACGACCACCAGACCCAGCCGGACCCGGCCGAGCCGGACGCCGAGCGCCGTCGCCGTGTCGTCGTCCAGGGAGACCGTCCGCTGCGCCCGGGCCGCCCACAGCAGGGCAGGCAGCATCAGGAGCAGCGTCCAGCGGATCGGCGCCGCCTCGTCCCAGCCGCGCCCGTTGAGCGAGCCCGTCATCCAGATCTGGGCCTGCTGGGCGACCAGGTAGTCGCCCTTGGTCATGAACAGGGTCGTCAGCGACCGCAGCGCGATCGCGAACCCGATGCCGATGAGCACGAACCGGGTCGCGTGCAGCCCGCCGCGCCAGGCGAAGACGTAGACGAGCGCGGCGGCGGCGACGCCGCCGACGATCGAGAGGTACGGCAGGACGGTGTACGACGTGAGGCCGAAGGTCATCGCGCCGACCGTCAGCGCCCCCGCGCCCTGGCTGATGCCGATGATGTCGGGGCTGGCGAGCGGGTTGCGGGCGACGGTCTGGATGAGCGCGCCGGCCACGCCGAACGCGGCGCCGACCATCAGCCCGACCGCGAGCCGCGGCATCCGCAGCTCCTCGACGACGAACGTGGCCCGCGCGTCCTGCCCGAGGATCACCTTCAGGACCTCGCCCGGTGCGACGAACCTCTCGCCGACACAGAGGTACGCGACGCTCACCGCGGCCAGCACGAGGAGGAGGACCATGGCCACCGCGGCCGAGCGGCGATGGAGCAGGAAGGACCCGCGCCGGGCGCGCACGATCCCGTACCCCACGGGGCGTACGGAAGTCGACGTCATGCCGGCACCGCCTTCCTGCGCACCAGCGTCACCAGGAACGGCACGCCGATCAGTGCGGTCATCACGCCCGCCGGGACCTCGCCCGGCGGGAAGAGGACCCGGCCGATGACGTCCGAGACCAGCAGCATCACCGGGCCGACGAGCGCCGCCATCGGCAGCACCCAGCGGTGGTCGCCGCCCACGATCGCCCGGGCGATGTGCGGGACCGCGAGGCCGACGAAGGCGATCGGCCCGGCCGCCGCCACGCCCGCGCCGGTCAGCACGGTCGCGCCCACCCCGCCCACGATCCGTACCGTCGCCACCCGCTGGCCGAGCCCCTTCGCCACGTCCTCGCCGAGGGCGAGCGCGTCCAGGCCGCGGGCCACCGACACCACCAGGACGGCGCCGACCAGCAGGAAGGGCCAGATCTGCTGGACAACCCCGGTGTCCCGGCCGTCGAGCGAGCCGATCTGCCAGAACCGGAACTCGTCGAGGGCCGCGGCCCGGGTCGTCAGGACGCCGGTCGTCACCGAGAGCAGCAGCGCGTTGATCGCGGCGCCGCCGAGCGCCAGCTTCACGGGGGTCGCGCCGCCGCGCCCGCTGGAGGCGACCGCGTACACCGCGACCGAGGCGAGGGCGGCGCCCACGAAGGCGAACCACACGTACCCCGTCAGCGTGTGCACCCCGGCGAAGGCGATGGCGCCGACCACGCCGACCGAGGCGCCCTGGCTGATGCCGAGGATGCCGGGATCGGCGATCGGGTTGCGCGTGATGCCCTGCAGGGCCGTGCCGGCCAGGGCCAGCGCGGCGCCGACCATGAGCCCGATCAGGGTCCGGGGCACCCGCAGCTGCCGTACGACCCGGGCGTCGTCGCTCGTGGCGCCGTGCAGCAGCGCGTCGAGGACGGTGGACGGGGCGATGGCGCGGGCGCCCACGGCGAGACTCAGCAGGATCGCGAGGAGGAGGGCGACGACGGCGGCGACGGTCGCGAGGACGCGTCGGGAGCGGAAGGCGGCTGTCATCGAGACCCATCGGGAGGTGCGAACTGCAGTTCTGGGCAGGTAAGGCTCGGCTCAGTCTAAGCAGCGGCCTTTTCGGCCCCCCGGGGCCCTTTCGAACGTCTGGGCACAATGGCCCGCATGACCTCTCTCACCGTCGGCTTCGACCTCGACATGACGCTCATCGACTCCCGGCCCGGGATCAAGGCGGCCTACCAGGCCTTCTCCGCCGAGACCGGTGTCGCGATCGACGCAGACCTCGCGGTCTCCCGGCTGGGCCCGCCGCTCCACCACGAGCTGGCGCACTGGTTCCCCGAGGAGGAGATCGCCGAGAGGGTCGTCCAGTACCGCGCGCTCTACCCCACGTACGCGATCACGCCGACGCTCGCGATGCCCGGCGCGAGGGACGCGATTCAAGCCGTTCGCGAGGCGGGCGGCCGGGCGATCGTCGTCACCGCCAAGAACGGGCCGCACGCCGAGCTGCACCTCTCCCA
The DNA here is from genome assembly GCF_014649715.1 of Streptomyces lateritius. Classification (GTDB taxonomy): domain Bacteria; phylum Actinomycetota; class Actinomycetes; order Streptomycetales; family Streptomycetaceae; genus Streptomyces; species Streptomyces lateritius. Next base: position 57,243 of record NZ_BMTO01000015.1, on the reverse strand, counting down.
CCTCGGCATCTACCCCGACGCCGTCATCGGCGGCCTGTGGGCCGAGGGCAAGGCGGAGGCGCTGCGGGAGCACGGCGCCGGCGTGTACGTCGGCGACCACACCGGGGACGTCCGGGGGGCCGCCGCCGCGGGCGCGCTTTCGGTGGCCGTGACGACCGGACCGTGCGACGCCGAGGAGCTGCGGGCGGCCGGAGCGGACGTCCTCCTGCCCGACCTGACAGGCTTCCGTACCTGGTGGGACGGGTATCGGGCCGAGCGCCGGGACGTCCTTCAGGGCGGTTACCGGGGCTGAGCCACCGCCCGGGCCTGGCGGCGCTGCGCGCCGATCGAGCGGAGCACACCGGCGCCGGCGACCAGGAATCCGACGCCCATCAGCATGCACACCGCGTACGCCACCGGGGGGAACGGATCGGTCCCGAGGAACAGCGGGGCGACGGTGACCAGGGTGGCCACCGCGCCGATGATGAAGACAATCGCACCGGCGCGGACGAGACCGTCACCCGGAGCGGTGGCGTCCGAGGAGCCCGAAGGGGTTTCACTACGCATTCGGCCAGGGTAGTTCCCAGGCCGGAGGAACAAACCGGCGACGTCTTGTCACCAGCCCGAAGGCCATTAGCCTTGGTGCCGGCGGGTCGGGCGACCCGCTGGATCGCTCTCCAGCAGCTATCCGGAGCCGGGATCCCGGCGCATCCATCGAGTACGAGGACGAGGACAGACGTGCCTACCGGCAAGGTCAAATGGTTCAACAGCGAGAAGGGCTTCGGCTTTCTCTCCCGCGACGACGGCGGCGACGTCTTCGTCCACTCGTCGGTGCTCCCTGCCGGAGTCGACGTCCTGAAGCCGGGGCAGCGCGTGGAGTTCGGGGTGGTCGCGGGGCAGCGCGGCGACCAGGCGCTCTCCGTGACGGTCCTCGACCCGACCCCGTCCGTCGCCGCGGCGCAGCGCCGCAAGCCCGACGAACTGGCGTCCATCGTGCAGGACCTGACGACGCTCCTGGAGAACATCACCCCGATGCTGGAGCGCGGCCGCTACCCCGACAAGGCGCAGGGCGCGAAGATCGCGGGCCTGCTGAGGGCGGTCGCGGACCAGCTCGACGTGTAGCCCCGGTCGAGGTTCCGGTCGAGGTTCCGGGTCAGGGGAAGGCCAGCGCGTCCGGGCCGAGGGGCGGTACGAGCCCCTCGGCCGCGGCGCGCGTGAGCAGCCCGCGGACCGCCGCGTAGCCGGCCTCGCCGAGGTCGGCGGTGAACTCGTTGACGTACAGGCCGATGTGCTGATCGGCCACCTTCGGGTCCATCTCCTGCGCGTGCTCCATGACGTACGGACGTGAGGCGACCGGGTCGTCCCACGCCATCCGTACGGATGTGCGGGCCGCGTCGGCGATCCGTCGCAGGGTCTCCGCGCCCAGCGAGCGCCTGGCGATGATCGCGCCGAGCGGGATCGGCAGCCCCGTGGTGTCCTCCCAGTGGGCGCCCATGTCGGCCAGCGCGTGCAGGCCGTAGTCCCGATAGGTGAACCGGGCCTCGTGGATGACGAGTCCCGCGTCGACCTTCCCGTCCCGTACGGCGGGCATGATCTCGTGGAACGGCATCACGACGACGTTCCCGACCCCTTCCGGCAGGACGTCCGCCGTCCACAGCCGGAAGAGCAGATAGGCGGTCGAGCGCTCGCTCGGCACCGCCACCGTCTTCCCCGTCAGCGCCCCAGGGCCTTCGGCCTGGGAGGTACCCCCCGGGGCGTCCGGCTCACGGGTGAGGACGAGGGGGCCGCAGCCGCGGCCCAGGGCGCCGCCGCAGGGCAGCAGCGCGTACTCGTCGAGGATCCAGGGCAGGACGGCGTACGAGACCTTCAGGACGTCGTACGGGGACGTGCCGCTCTCCGCCCAGCCGTTGGTGAGGTCGATGTCGGCGAAGGTCACGTCCAGGCGCGGCGCGCCCGGCACCCGGCCGTGGGCCCAGGCGTCGAAGACGAAGGTGTCGTTCGGGCAGGGGGAGTACGCGATCTTGAGCGTGGACGGAGGCACAGGCGTCATGGGGCGGGCTCCACGAAGAGTGTGTTGCTGAGCAGTTGGAACGTGTACCGCAGCGAGTCCATGGCCTGGCCGATCCGCCAGGCCCCGCGGTCGCGCGGGCCGACGGCATTGGAGACGGCGCGGATCTCGACCACGGGCACCCCGTACGCGGCGGCGGCCTCGGCCACCCCGAAGCCCTCCATCGCCTCGGCGGCGGCGCCGGGGTGACGATTCGCCAGCTCGGTGGCGCGTTCGGCGGTGCCGGTCACGGTGGAGACGGTCAGGACGGGCGCGACGGTGTGGCGCTGGACGCCCTCGCCCAGGGCTCGGGAGATCCGCTCCGTGAGGCGGGCGGGCACGGGGTGCGTGGACCGTCCGAAGCCGAGCTCCTCGACGGCGAGATAGGCGTCGGGCGTCTGCGCCCCGAGGTCGGCGGCGACGATGGTGTCGGAGACGACGACGGAGCCGAGCGGCGCGAGAGGCTGGAAGCCGCCGGCGATCCCGGCGGAGACGACGAGGTCGTAGGGGGTGGCTCGGAGGGTGTCGGCCCGGGAGGCGGCGGCCAGGGCGGCGGCGGCCAGGGCGGCGGCGGCCAGGGCGGTCGCGGTCGCGACGGCGGCGGCCGCGGGGCCGACCCCGCCGACGAGGACGTCGACGACGGCACGTGGTTCGGGGCCCCGTGGCGCTCCGCCCGGTAGGGGCAGGGTGTCCGCGTGGCGGCGCAGCCGGAAGCCGCCCGGCAGCGGGAGCTCGCCCGATCCGGGCCCCCCGAAGGGGAGGCCGCGGGCGACGGAGTCGGCCTCCGCCGCCACGGCCGTCACGATCAGGATCCGGTGGGTCACCGGAGGATCAGGCGTCCTTCTTCAGCTGGAAGCTCCAGATGCCGGTGAGCTTCTTGCCGTCGGTCTCGACGATGGTGACCTGGGTCTGGTTGGTCGCCTCGCCGGTCTGGCTGGAGAAGAAGGCGCTGGCCGGGATCGACCGGTACGTCTTCTTGTACGGCTCCGGCTCGGCGGCCTGGCCGCCGAGGAAGATGGTCCAGCCCTTCTCGGCGATCTCGGGGTCGACGCCGAAGCGGATCTTGTCGTCAGCGGAGACCGTGAGGGTCTTCTCGGCCTTCTTGTTGAGGCACTGCTGGATCTGCGACTCCTTGATGGCGGCGCCGTCGTTGTAGCAGGCGGCCTCGGCGTGCACCGACTCCGTCCCGACCGTCAGGGTCGCGAGCGGGGTCGGCTTGTCGCAGGCGGAGAGTACGAGGAGGCCGGCGGAGACGGCCCCGAGGGCGACGGCGGCCCGGCGGCGCGAGGCGGTGAAGAACGCAACGGTCATGGCCCGAAGGCTATCGGGCGTGTCGAGCTCCGCCACGCGGGGGTGCGGCGCGCCGCGTTTTCCGCCCTTTGTGGCGGCGCGCCCCCGCGGCTGTCACCGCCTGAGCCAGGGGCGGGCCGGCCCGCGACCCTGCTTTCCGCCGGGACGGGTGCCCCGCGGCCGGGTGGTCCCTTCCGCCCCGCCGGCCCGCGGGGTTCCTCAGGCCGCCTCCGGTGTCGAACCGCTGTCCTTGCGGGCCGCCGTGAGGAGGCCGCGGACGGCGAGGAGGGCGCCCAGGGCGAGGATGCCCGCGGCCACCGACATGCCCAGGGTGCCGTTCAGGGGGAGGGCGATACCGATCGCGCCGCCCACCACCCAGGCCATCTGGAGCAGCGTCTCCGAGCGGGCGAAGGCCGACGTGCGGACCACCTCCGGGACGTCCCGCTGGATCAGCGCGTCCAGCGACAGCTTCGACAGCGCCTGCGTCAGGCCCGCCGTCGCGCCGAGGACCGCCACCATCAGCCCGCCGAAGAAGACCGCCGTACAGGCGGCCACCGCCAGCACGATCGTGATCATCGTGGCGATGATCACTTCCGGGCCGTGGCCCCGCTCCCGCAGCAGCGAGCCCACCGCCGTGCCGCACGCGTTCCCCACCCCCGCGCAGACCCCCACGATCGCCAGCGACAGCGCCGCGCTCTGGCCCGACAGCGGATGTTCCCGCAGCAGGAACGCCAGGAAGAAGATCAGGAAACCGGAGAGCATCCGCTGCGCCGCGTTCGCCTGCAGGCCGTGCAGCACCGCCGGGCCGACCGTCCGCAGGCTCGGTTTCTTCTCCCCGTGCGTGAGCAGGTGCACCCGGCGCTCGCCCTTCGCCGAGTCCACCTTGTGCGGCATCCGGAACGCCCAGTACGCCCCCAGCAGGAACAGCGCGCACGCCCCGTACAGCGGATAGCCCGGCCCGACCTGCTGCAGCCCCGCGCCGATCGGCGCGGCGATCCCGGTGGCCAACAGGCCCGCCAGGGTGACCCGGGAGTTCGCCTTGACCAGGGAGAAGCCCGGTGGCAACAGCCGAGGCACGACCGCGCTGCGGACCACTCCGTACGCCTTGGACGCCACGAGCACGCCCAGGGCCGCCGGATACAGCTCCAGGCCGCCCGTGGCCACCGCCCCCGACATGGTGAGCGCGAGCACGGCCCGGGTCAGCATCGCCCCCGCCATCGCCGCGCGGCGCCCGTGCGGGATGCGGTCCAGGAGCGGGCCGACCACCGGCGCCAGCAGGGTGAACGGGGCCATGGTGATCGCCAGGTAGAGCGCGACCCGGCCGCGCGCCTCGTCCGTCGGCACGGAGAAGAAGACCGTGGAGGCGAGCGCGACGGTGATCATGACATCGCCGGCGCCGTTCACGGCGTGCAGCTCGATCAGTTTGCCGAGACCCGACTCGCCCGCCCCGTGCGCGTGCGTCGCCTTTCTGATGCCCCTCGCCGTGCCGGTGAACGGCAGGTGGAGGGCGCGCCCGACCGCCCGGCCCGCTCGGCTGAGCGGCCCGGCATGATCGTCGGATCGTGCGGACGACCGTGCGGCTGCCACTCCGTCATAGTGCCCCACACCTCTCGCTCGCGAACCGTGGCGCGGCCCCGCGCGCCGCCGCCGGACCGCAGCCTGACGTCCTCCGGACGTCCGCGATACGGGCCACTTGGGGCGGGCAGGTGGGCGGCGGGCGGCAGAGGGGGTAGCGTGCGTAGCGCGCCACCGGCGGAAGTTCTCGGCCGCGCGCCTCTTCGGCATCCCGCAGAATGGATGACGATAGGTGCGCCCGAGACACGCGAGACATGTCGGGTGCGGACGTCGATGCGGCCCCCCGGTCCGCTCCGCCCGCCGCCCGGTGATATCGCTCCCGCTCCTCGGCCGGCGCACCCGTGAGACGGCGTAGGAGAGAAGCGAGACCTGTGAGTGCTGCGACGACGCGAAGCCGTACCCCGCGTACCCCGCGTACCCCCGACCGCCTGTGCGCCGAGGCGGTAGACCTTGCGCGGGCGGCCGCCGAGGAGGCCGCCGCTCCCGGCGTCGTCGGCCCGCACGTGGAGGTCGTCGCCGAGGGTGACCGGGTCGTCACTCACTTCTTCGAGGTGGAGGAACCCGGCTACCGGGGCTGGCGCTGGGCGGTGACGGTCGCCCGGGCCTCCCGGGCGAAGAACGTCACGCTCGACGAGACCGTGATGCTGCCCGGCCCCGACGCTCTGCTCGCCCCCGAGTGGGTGCCGTGGAGCGAGCGCCTGCGTCCGGGCGACCTCGGTCCCGGGGACCTGCTGCCGACCGAGCAGGACGACCTGCGGCTCGAACCCGGCTACACCGGCGAGGACGCCCCGCCGCCGAACTCGGCGGTCTCCGAGGACATGGCGGAGCACCTCGACGTCGAGGACGCGGAGATCGTGCCCCGTACGCCGTCCCGGGGCACCATCGCCTCGGTCGCCGAGGAACTGGGCCTTCGGCGCGCGCGGGTCCTCTCCCGGTACGGGCTGCACGTGGCCGCGGACCGCTGGGACGAGGCGTTCGGCGCGAAGACGCCGATGGCGCAGGCCGCACCGGCGTCCTGCGAGTCGTGCGCGTTCCTCATGCCGTTGGCCGGCTCCCTGAAGCAGGCGTTCGGCGTGTGCGCGAACGAGTTCTCCCCGGCGGACGGGCGGGTCGTCTCGCTGGCGTACGGCTGCGGCGGGCACTCGGAGGCGGCGGTCATGCCGAAGCCGCCGCGTCCGGCGCCGCCGGTCTTCGACTCGATGGCGGCGGACGTGTTCGCGCTCCGCCCGCCGAAGGACTCGGGCTCCACGACGGAACCGGACGACGTCTCCGAGGACCTCGGCCACTCCTAGACGGCCGCCCTGTCGCGGTCCCACCGCCCCGCCGGGCGGGTGACGGCCGCCCTGTCGCGGTCCCACCGCCCTGCCGGAGGCGTCTCGGGGTCCTCGCCCGCTGGGGCGAGGGACCACGTCCGACGGGTGGCCGGGCCGCGCCCTGACGGCGGGCGCGGCCGGCCCGACTGGGCCGTCCACCCCGGGGTACGCGCACCTCACGGACCGCCTCCGGGGTCTGCGCTCGGGAGGGCACGACGGAGCTCGGGCGACGAGGGTGGTGCCGGGCGCGGTACCTTCGGGCCCCTGTCCCATCCCGTTCCGCAGAGTGGAGTCAGACGTGAGCGTCAGCGTCAGGACGACGACCGACGGAGCCGACCCCTTCGGTACCGCCCGGTTGCGGCGGGGCGTGCTCGATGCCTGGGGGGCCGGGCCCGCCCGGTTCCGGGAGGACGCCAACGCCGAGGAGGACCTCGCGCTCGGCGGCTACCGCGACCGCCTCGTCGTCGAACTCGCCCAGAACGCCGCCGACGCCGCCCGCCGCGCGGGCGTCACCGGCCGGCTCCGCCTCACCCTGCACCCCGCGGGCCCCGACGCCCCCGCCGTCCTGGCCGCCGCCAACACCGGCGCCCCGCTGGACGCGACCGGCGTCGAGTCGCTGTCCACCCTGCGCGCCTCCGCCAAGCGCGACCACGAAACCACCGCCGTCGGCCGCTTCGGCGTCGGCTTCGCCGCCGTCCTCGCCGTCAGCGACGAGCCCGCCGTCCTCGGCCGCCACGGAGGTGTCCGCTGGTCCCTCGCCGAGGCTCGCGAGCTGGCCGCCGACGCCGCCCGGCACAGCCCCGGCCTCGGGGACGAACTGCGCCGCCGCGACGGCCACGTGCCCCTCCTGCGCCTCCCGCTGCCCGCCGAGGGCACCGCGCCCGAGGGCTACGACACCGTCGTCGTCCTCCCGCTACGGGACTCCGCCGCCGTCGACCTCGCCGAGCGGCTCCTCGACTCCATCGACGACGCCCTGCTCCTCACCCTTCCGGGGCTCGCCGAGATCGTGGTCGAGACCCCGGAGGGCGTACGGGTCCTCACACGCGCCCAGGACGAGACGGACGAGGCGTACGTCCACATCGAGGACACCGCCACCGGTCGGACGCGCCGCTGGCGGACGGTCAGCCACAGCGGGCCGCTCGCCGTCGGCCTCCTCAAGGACCGCCCCGTCGAGGAACGGCTGCGTCCGCACTGGTCGGTGACCTGGGCCGTACCCGTGGACGGCGAGGGTGCCCCGCAGTACCCCCGTACCGCCCCCGTCGTACACGCCCCCACCCCCACCGACGAACCGCTCGGTCTGCCCGCCCTGCTGATCGCCTCGCTGCCGCTGGACACCGCCCGCCGGCACCCGGCGCCCGGACCGCTCACCGACTTCCTCGTCGAGCGGGCCGCCGACGCGTACGCCGAACTCCTCGCCGACTGGCAGCCGGTGACCGTCGCCACCATCGACCTGGTGCCCGGACCGCTCGGCAAGGGCGCCCTGGACGGGGCGCTGCGCGCGGCGATCCTCCAGCGGCTGCCGCGGGTGGCCTTCCTCGCCCCCGAGGCTCCCTCGGAGGAGGTCCCGGCGTTGCGGCCCCTGGAGGCCGAGGTCGTGGAGGGGGCGGGCGCCGAGACGGTGTCCGTGCTCGCCGAGGTCCTGCCGACGCTGCTCCCCGCCGGCCTGGAGCGCCGCCCCGAACTGCGCACGCTGGGCGTGGGCCGGCTGCCGCTGACCGACGTCATCGACCGGCTCGCGGGTCTGGAGCGCGAACCGTCGTGGTGGTGGCGGCTGTACGACTCCCTCGCCGGGGTCGACCCCGACCGCCTCACCGGTCTTCCGGTGCCGCTGGCCTCCGGCCGTACCACCATCGGCCCCCGTCAGGTCCTGCTGCCGCAGGAGCACACCCCGGTCGATCTCGCCCGCCTCGGCCTGAAGGTCGCCCACCCGGACGCCGCCCATCCGCTGCTGGAGAAGCTCGGCGCGCTGGCCGCCACGCCCCGTGCCGTGCTCACGACGCCCCAGGTCAGGATGGCGGTCGCCGGCTCCCTTGAGGCGGGGGAGATCTGGGACGAGGACGCGGACACCCTGGACGCGGACGAGCTGGCCGAGGCGGTGCTCGCGCTCGTACGGGACGCCGAGCTGGAGCCGGGCGACGAGCCCTGGCTCGGCGCGCTGGCCCTGCCCGACGAGGACGGGGAGCTGGCGCCCGCCGGTGAACTGGTCCTGCCGGGCAGCGCGTTCGCCGCCGTGATGCGCGAGGGCGAACTCGCCCTCTGTGACGCCGAGCTGGCCGAGCGGTGGGGCGAACAGCCCCTCGCCGCCTGCGGGGTGCTCGCCGACTTCGCCCTGGTCCGGGCGACCGACCTCGTCCTGGACCCGGACGAGCTGGAGCCCCGCGAGGGCGACTTCGCCGAGCCCGACGACGCCGGGTTGCTCGACGCCGTCGACGTGTGGTGCGAGGACGTCCTGGACCAGCTGCCCGAGACGCCGGTGCCGCCGGTGGCGACCGAGATCGCCGCCGTACGGGACCTGGACCTGGTCGACGACGACGCCTGGCCGCAGGCGCTCGCCCTGCTGGCCAGGCCGCCGCTGCGGGACGCGCTGATCCAGCCGGTGCGGGTCCTGCTGCCGGACGGCACGACCGAGAACGTACGGCCGTACACCGCCTGGTGGCTGCGCGACCACCCCGTCCTGGACGGCCGCCGTCCCGCGGGCCTGCGGGCCGCGGGCACCGACCCGCTCCTGATCGGTCTGTACGACTCCGCCGACGCGACCGGCTTCGAGGACGAGCAGGTCCTGCGGGCGCTGGGCGTGCGCACCTCCGTCGCGGCGCTGCTCGCCGAGCCGGGCGGCGCCGCCGAGCTGCTCGGCCGGCTCGCGTCCCCGGAACGGGAGGTGACCAGTGCCCAGTTGCACGCCCTGTACACCGCGCTCGCGGACCTCGACCCCGAGCAGGTGACCCTCCCCGACGAGCTGCGCGCGGTCGTGGACGGCTCTCTCCTGGTGGTCGACGCATCGGAGGCCGTGGTCGCCGACGCCCCCGACCTCCTTCCGCTCGCCGGTGGCATGCCGCTGCTGCCGGTCGCCCCGTCCCGGGCGGCCGACCTGGCGGAGCTGTTCCAGGTCCGCCGGCTGAGCGAGACCGTCGAGGCGGAGGTCACCACGGTCGGCGAGGAGCACGAGGTGCCCTCGGCGGTCCACGCGCTCCTCGGCCCTGCGACCCCCGCCACCTACGTCGAGCACGAGGAGCTCCGCGCGGCCGGCGTCGAACTGGACTGGCGCCGCACCCCCGACGGCACCGTCCACGCCGCCACCCTGGAGGGCGTCGCCGCGGGCCTCGCCTGGGCGGCCGGCCAGTGGCCGCGCCGCTTCGAGGTCGCGGCCCTCCTGGAAGATCCCTCGAGGACGGCGGAACTGGCCCGCGACCGCTGGTTCGACCAGTGAGCCGCGGTCGAACCGCGCCGAGCGACCGGGCGGCCCCGCCTCAGGCCGGGAACCGCCGGTCGACCCATCGCCAGGCGAGTTCCAGGGCGCCCGCGCCCACAGCGGCGATCCCGACCGACGTCCACGGCATCGTGACGCCCACCAGCTTCAGTGCGAAGAAGTGCTGGAGCCAGGGGACCACGAGGACCAGCAGGAAGCCTCCGGCCATGGTGGCGAGCAGGCCGGCGCGCCACCAGGTGTAGGGGCGGGCGACGATCGCGAGGACCCACAGGGAGACCAGGAAGAGGGTCAGCGTCGCCGCGCTCGTCTCGGCCGCCAGGGCACCCGTGCCGCTGTAGTGGGAACGGGCGAGCAGGTACGTGGTGAAGGTGGCCGCTGCCGCGATGGCGCCGCCGGGGATCGCGTACCGCATCACCCTGCGGACGAAGTGGGGCTTCGCGCGTTCCTTGTTGGGGGCGAGGGCGAGGAAGAAGGCGGGGACGCCGATGGTGAGGGTGGACAGCAGGGTCAGGTGCCGGGGCAGGAAGGGGTACTCGACCTGGGAGCAGACCACCAGGATCGCCAGGAGCACCGAGTAGACGGTCTTCGTGAGGAAGAGCGTCGCCACGCGCGTGATGTTGCCGATGACCCGGCGGCCCTCGGCGACCACCGAGGGGAGGGTGGCGAAGGAGTTGTTCAGCAGGACGATCTGGGCGACGGCCCGGGTCGCCTCGGAGCCCGAGCCCATCGACACGCCGATGTCGGCGTCCTTGAGCGCCAGGACGTCGTTGACGCCGTCGCCGGTCATGGCGACCGTGTGCCCGTGGGACTGGAGCGCGCCGACCATGTCGCGCTTCTGCTGCGGGGTGACCCGGCCGAAGACCGCGTTCTCGTCGAGGGCCCGCGCCATCTCCTCCCGCTCGGCGGGCAGGAGGCGGGCGTCGACGGTGTTCGCCGCCCCGGGCAGACCGAGTTTTCCGGCCACCGCCCCGACCGAGACCGCGTTGTCGCCGGAGATGACCTTGGCGGCGACGTCCTGGTCGGCGAAGTAGGCGAGCGTGTCGGCGGCGTCGGGCCGCAGCCGCTGTTCGAGGACGACGAGGGCGGTGGCGCGGGCGCCCTCGGCCACGTCGGGGGCGTCGAGCTCCCGGGTGGTGCGGGCGAGGAGCAGGACCCGCAGGCCCTGCTCGTTGAGGTGGTCGATCTCGGCGAGGACGGGGTCGCCGTCCGGCAGGAGCACGTCCGGGGCGCCGAGCAGCCACGCGGAGGTCTCGCCGTTGCCCTCGCTGAAGGCGGCGCCGCTGTACTTGCGGGCGGAGGAGAAGGGCAGGGCCTGGGTGCAGCGCCACTCCTCGGCGTCCGGGTAGGTGTCGATGATGGCCTGGAGCGAGGCGTTGGGGCGCGGGTCGGACTCGCCGAGCGCGCCGAGGACCTTCCGTACGTACGGCTCGTCGCCCCCGCTCCGCTTCGCTCCGCCCGTGCCATCGCCTTCGGCGGCGGGGCTGAGGAGCCGCAGCTCCTTGACGTCCATGCCGCCCTCGGTGAGGGTGCCGGTCTTGTCGAGGCAGACGACGTCGACGCGGGCCAGACCCTCGATGGCGGGCAGTTCCTGCACGAGGCACTGCTTGCGGCCGAGCCGGATCACGCCGATCGCGAAGGCGACGGAGGTGAGCAGGACGAGGCCCTCGGGGATCATCGGGACGATGCCGCCGACGGTCCGGGCGATGGAGTCCTTGAGGTTGGTGTCCTTGACGACGAGCTGGCTGATGATCAGGCCGATCGCGGTCGGGACCATCATCCACGTCACGTACTTGAGGATGGTGGAGATGCCGGAGCGCAGCTCGGAGTGGACGAGCGTGAAGCGGGAGGCCTCCTCGGCGAGCTGGGCGGCGTACGCCTCGCGGCCGACCTTGGTGGCGGTGAACGCGCCGCCGCCGGCGACCACGAACGAGCCCGACATCATCCGGTCGCCGGGCTTCTTCACCACCGGGTCCGCCTCGCCGGTGAGCAGGGACTCGTCGATCTCCAGGTTGTCGGCCTCGGCCACCTCGCCGTCGACGACGACCTTGTCGCCGGGGCCGAGCTCGATCAGGTCGCCGAGCACGATCTCGGAGGTGGAGACCGCCCCGGAGGTGCCGTCGCGGCGGACGACGGGCTTGGCCTCACCGATGACGGCGAGCCCGTCGAGGGTCTTCTTGGCGCGCAGCTCCTGGATGATGCCGATACCGGTGTTGGCGACGATCACGAAGCCGAACAGGCTGTCCTGGATCGGCGCGACGAAGAACATGACCACCCAGAGCACGCCGATGATCGCGTTGAAGCGGGTGAAGACGTTGCCGCGGATGATGTCGGCGGCGGAGCGGCTGGAGCGGACGGGTACGTCGTTGACCTCGCCGCGGGCGACGCGCTCGGCGACCTCGGCGGAGGTCAGTCCGGCGGCGCGGTGGACGACGGGGGGTTCGGCCGCCACGCGCTCGCCCTCGTCCGTATCGATCTTCGCCCGCTGAGTCATGTTTTCGACGGTACGACCGGAACCGGTCGTTCACCCGCCGAGGGGGCGGAAGATCAGACCGGGGGAGGAGGGGAATGGTCCCCGGGTACTACGGGGTGGCTACGGCGTGGCCTGGCCGGCGTCGTCGGCCTCGGCGGACTCGGTGGCCGCTTCCGTCCGGCTGTCGGCGGCGTCGCGCCTGATCGCCGCGTCGCGCTTGCGTACGTACCAGATGCCGATCAGGCCGAGCCCCGCGCCGGCCAGGCAGGTCCACACCCACCAGGTGAGGTCGTGGTCGTCGAACCAGCCGTAGAACGGGACCTGCACCAGGAACAGGACGAACCAGAGGATCGTGCCGCCGGTGATGGTGCCGACGACGGGCCCCTCCAGGGGTTCGGGTGCCTCGTGCTTGGGGGTCCACTTCGCCATGCGGTCAGTGTAGGTGGGCGCTCGAACGGTCTACGCGCGGAGATGGACGGCGCTTCGTTCATGTGTTCATACTGAAACGGTTTGCCTCTGGCGGGCTTCTTTCGTACGAACCGCCAACGAGTGTCACGAAAGTACCCGAAGAGGACCCCCCATGAGCACCACGGCCGCCGCCAAGGCCACCTCCCCCGAGCCCACGAGCCCGCACGGCCCGCTCTCCGGTCTCGACCGCTACTTCAAGATCTCCGAGCGTGGCTCCACCGTCGCCCGTGAGGTCCGTGGCGGCTTCGCCACCTTCTTCGCGATGGCCTACATCATCGTGCTGAACCCGATCATCCTCGGCAGCGCCAAGGACATGTACGGGAACCAGCTCGATGGCGGCCAGCTGGTCACCGCGACCGTGCTCACCGCTGCCTTCTCCACCCTCCTCATGGGTGTCATCGGCAACGTGCCGATCGCGCTGGCGGCCGGCCTCGGCGTCAACACGGTCGTCGCCCTCCAGCTCGCGCCGAAGATGTCCTGGCCGGACGCGATGGGCATGGTCGTCCTCGCCGGCATCGTGGTGATGCTGCTGGTCGCGACCGGTCTGCGCGAGCGGGTGATGAACGCCGTCCCGGTGGGCCTGCGCAAGGGCATCGCGATCGGCATCGGCCTCTTCATCATGCTCATCGGCCTCGTCGACTCCGGCTTCGTCTCCCGTATCCCCGACGCGGCGCACACCACCGTCCCGCTGCAGCTCGGCGGCGACGGCCACCTCACCGGCTGGCCGGTCCTGGTCTTCGTGCTGGGCGCTCTGCTCACCCTCGCGCTGATCATCCGCAAGGTTCCGGGCGCGATCCTGATCTCCATCGTCGTGATGACGATCGTCGCGATGGTGATCAACGCCGTCGCCACCGTCCCGTCCTGGGGTCTGACCACCCCGACCTGGCCCGGCAACCCGGTCGCCTCCCCCGACTTCGGGCTGGTCGGCGAGGTGAGCCTGTTCGGCGGCTTCGAGAAGGTCGGTCTGCTGACCGGCGTCCTGTTCGTCTTCACCGTCCTGCTGTCCTGCTTCTTCGACGCGATGGGCACGATCCTCGGCGTCGGGGACGAGGCCAAGCTGATGGACAAGGACGGCAACTTCCCCGGCATCAACAAGGTCCTGCTCGTGGACGGCCTGGCCGTCGCCTCCGGCGGCGCCACCTCCTCCTCGGCCACCACCTGCTTCGTGGAGTCCACGGCGGGTGTCGGCGAGGGCGCGCGCACGGGTCTCGCGTCGGTGGTGACCGGCGGCCTCTTCTCGGTCGCGCTGTTCCTCACGCCGCTCGCGACGATGGTCCCGTCCCAGGCGGCCACGCCCGCGCTGCTGGCGGTCGGCTTCCTGATCCTGGCCGGATCGGTCAAGGACATCGACTGGAGCGACTTCACCATCGCGGTGCCGGCGTTCCTGGCGATGGTGATGATGCCGTTCACGTACTCGATCACGAACGGCATCGGCATCGGCTTCATCGCCTTCAGCGTGCTGCGGCTCGCGGCGGGCCGGGGCCGCGAGGTCCCGGTGGCCATGTACGTCGTGTCGGCGGTGTTCGTCTTCTACTACGCGATGCCGGCCCTCGGCCTCACCTGACGGGCCCGGCCCGGCTCACCGGCCCGACCGGTTGTCGGGCTACGTCAGCCCGTAGAACTTCTCCGTCTCGTCGACGGCGGTCTTGAACCGCTCGTCGAAGTCGTCGCGAATGAGCGTCCGGACCACATAGTCCTGGACGCTCATTCCGCGTTTGGCGGCATGCCCCCGAAGCCGGTCGAGCAGCTCACCGTCGATGCGCAGGCTGAGCACTGTCGATCCCATGCCCGCCAGAGTCGGGCCGGAGAGGGGCGCTGCGTGTCACTTTCCGGATCCGACTCACTCGTTCGGGTGACAGATATCGACGGAACGTTTCCGGTTGGTCTTTAGGTAGGGTAATGAGTTACGCTAAGGAACATGCCTGACCTGTCCCACGGGACCGCCGACGACGCCGCGGCCGTGAACGCGCTCCGCTCCTCCGTCATGCGACTGAGCCGACGCCTCAAGCACCAGCGCGTCGACGAGTCGCTGAGCCCGACCGAGATGTCGGTGCTCGGCACTCTGGCGCTCTGCGGCTCCGCCACCCCCGGCGAGCTCGCCCGCAAGGAGCACGTCCAGCCGCCGTCGATGACCCGTATCGTCGCGCTGCTCGAGGCCAAGGGACTGGTCCGTCTCGAGCCGCACCCCGACGACCGCCGGCAGAAGGTCGTCAGCCCGACCGAGCAGGCCGAAGCCATGCTCGAAGAGTCCCGCCGCAAGCGGAACGCCTGGCTGGCGACGCTCGCCGAGGGGCTGGACGAGGACGAGTGGGCCAAGCTGCGCGCGGCCGCCCCGGTCCTGGAGAAACTCGCCCATCTGTAGAGACCGACGCCGAGGAGGCGACGCACTTTGAGTACGGGACCCGGAGCAGACTCCGCACCCGTCCACAAACCCGATACCCACACCCGCGGGCGGGGAGAAACCTTCTCCTCACTCCGCATACGCAATTACCGGCTGTTCTTCACCGGAGCGATCGTCTCCAACACCGGTACGTGGATGGCCCGGATCACGCAGGACTGGCTGGTGCTGAGCCTCACCGGCTCCGCCGCCGCCGTGGGCATCACCACGGCGCTGCAGTTCCTTCCGATGCTGCTGTTCGGTCTGTACGGCGGTGTCCTCGCCGACCGCTACCCGAAACGGCGCATCCTCCTCATCAGCCAGGCCGCCCTCGGCCTGTGCGGACTCGCGCTCGCCGTCCTCACCCTCTCCGGCCACATCCAGGTCTGGCACGTCTACCTGGTCGCCTTCCTGCTCGGCATGGTCACCGTCGTCGACAACCCGACCCGGCAGTCCTTCGTCTCCGAGATGGTCGGCCCCGGCCAGCTGCGCAACGCCGTCTCGCTGAACTCCGCGAACTTCCAGTCGGCCCGGCTGATCGGCCCGGCGGTCGCCGGTCTGCTGATCGCCACCGTCGGCAGCGGATGGTCGTTCCTGCTCAACGGCCTGTTCTTCCTCGCCCCGCTCACCGGACTGCTGCTGATGCGGCCCGCCGAGTTCCACAAGGTGGAGCGCGCGCCGCGCGGCAAGGGACAGCTGCGGGAGGGGCTGCGGTACGTGGCCGGGCGGCCGGACCTGATCTGGCCGATCGTCCTCGTGGGCTTCGTCGGCACCTTCGGGTTCAACTTCCCCATCTGGCTCACCGCCTTCGCGGACGACATCTTCCACGTCGGCGCCGGCACCTACGGCTTCCTGAACACCCTGATGGCGGCCGGCTCGCTCGCGGGCGCGCTGCTCGCCGCCCGGCGGGGCAGCTCGCGGCTGAGGATGCTGGTGGGCGCGGCGGTCGCCTTCGGCGTGCTGGAGATCGCGGCGGCGCTCTCGCCGTCGTTCTGGCTCTTCGCGCTGCTGCTCGTGCCGATCGGCATGTTCGGCCTGACGGTCAACATCACCGCCAACTCCGCCGTCCAGCTGGCGACGGACCCCGCGATGCGGGGCCGGGTCATGAGTCTCTACATGATGGTCTTCGCCGGCGGCACCCCGATCGGCGCCCCGCTGCTCGGCTGGATCACCGACACCTACGGCCCCCGGATCGGCTTCGCCACCGGCGGCGTGATCTCCCTCGCGGCGGCCGGCGTCGTCGGCCTCGTCCTGGCCCGGGTCGGCGGTCTGAAGATGGCCTTCGGCTGGCACCACGGCCACCCGCGGGTCCGCCTCGTGGAGCGCGAGACGCGCGAGCGCCTGGCGACGGCGGCGTAACGCGATCTTCCGGTCCCCCGGGGCGGGCGGGCACACCGCCCACCCGCCTCCGGGGCGCGGCGTCAGACGCGCTGTTCGAGCACCTGGCCCGGCCAGTCGCCCACCGTGAACGGCTCGGTCCGCGTGAAGCCCTGGCGCTCGTAGTACGCCACGAACCGGCCCCCGCTGCCCGCGAAGCAGTCCACCCGCAGCAGCGAGACACCCTGGCGGCGGGTCTCCTCGACCGCGTGGGCCAGCAGCGCCGCCCCCACCCCCCGGCCGTGGAACCGCGCGTCCGTCGCCAGCAGCCGGACGTACAGCTCCGGCTCGTCCACCCGCGCCACATGCGGACCCGGGTGGGGCGTCAGGGTGAGCGTGCCCGCCGGGACGCCGTCGATCTCGGCGATCCACGGGCTGCCCTCGACCACGGTCTCCTCGACCTGCCGCACCGCCTTCGGACGGGCGGACCACGGCTCCGTGCCCCACTGGTCGGTGACGCCCCGCTCGTTCAGCCAGACCACCGCGCTGTCCAGCATCGCGAGTATCGCGGGGACGTCGTCCGCCGCGCCCTTCCTGATCTTCATCCCGGTGTCCATCCCGCCGAGGGTAGAAGGGGTGCCACACTCGCGCCATGAGGCTTTTCGCTGCCGTGCTGCCGCCCGAGGAGCAGCAGACCGAACTCGCCCAGGCCGTCGACCGCCTGGTCCGCCTGCCGGGCGCCGAGCGGCTGCGCTGGACCTCGCGGCCGGGCTGGCACTTCACCCTCGCGTTCATGGGGGAGGTCGACGAGGAGCTGCTCCCCGACCTCCACGCGCGCCTCGGCCGGGCCGCCCGGCGCACCGACCCCTTCCCGCTCCGCCTCCACGGCGGCGGCCACTTCGGCCGGCGCGCGCTGTGGGTGGGGGCCGCCGGGGGCATCGACACGCTGCGGCTGCTCGCCGAGCGCGTCGACGCCGCCGCCCGCCGGGCGGGCGTGGCGATGGACGAGCACCGCCGCTACCAGGCCCACCTCACCGTCGCCCGGGCCCGCCACGACACGGACCTGCGCCCCTTCCTCGCCGAGCTGGACCGGTTCGAGGGCCGCCGCTGGCAGGTCGCCGAGCTGGCCCTCGTCCGCAGCCGCCTCCCGGGGAGCGGCGTGCCGGGGGAACAGCCGCGGTACGAGACGGTCGGCGCCTGGCCTCTGGGAGGGGCGGGTTAACCTCGAAGGGTGGACCCCAAAACCCGTAACCGGATCATGGCCGGTGTGCTCGTCCTGATGTTCGCGATCGTCGCGGTGGCGTCGGTGGTCGGTCAGTAGACGCCGCCCGCCCCGCCCGCCCTGCCCGCGGCGGTGGCCGGGTCAGCCGGCGGGCGCCGTCATGATCACGCGTACCTCGCTGACGCGGTAGCCGCCCCGGCGGAAGGCGTTCGCCATCGGGACGTTGGTGGAGTCCGTCGTGGCGGTGATCCGTCGCGCCCCCTCGCCCGCGTGGAAGCGGGTGATCTCGCCGAGCACGTCGTCGATGTAGCGCTGTCCGCGCAGCTCGGGGACGACGCCGAGGTAGCCGACGTTCGGCCCGTACGGAGTGCGGGAGGGGATGGCGAAACCGGCGAGGCGGCCGTCCGGGGTGTGGGCGAGCCGCCACCACTCCCGCTTGCCCGGGCAGCTCAGGTAGAACGCGAGGTCGCCGCGGGCGGCCTCCTCCTCGCCCTCGGCGGCGACGGTGGCGACGGTCTCACTGTCCAGGCTGCCGCGCGAGACCTGCCGGAACACCTCCACGAACGCCTCGTCGTCGGGTTCGGCGGTGAACACCAGCCGGTCCGACGGCTCCGGCGTGCCGTTCTCCGGGGCCCACTCGAATCGGAGCCGTTCCATCCGCTCGCCCAGGCCGGCGCGCCGGGCGGCCTCCTCGCGCCAGCCGACCGCGGCGGCCCGGCTCTCCTCGTCGCTGTCGTCCTGCGGAAGCATGATGTTGTACTGGGGCGGCTTGGCCGCTCCCCGTTCCGCGAACTCCGCGTGGGCGGCGGTGAGCAGCTCGGCGGCGAGCGCGGCCGGGTCGGCGACCGAGGCGTGCGCGGACAGGCAGTCCAGGGCGAGCGGGTGCGCGCTGTCGGAGCGGCCCCACCACACGGCGCGCGCGAGGATCCGGCCGTCCTCCTCGGCGAGCCAGGTCCACTCGGGGCGGAACTGCCGGGCCGCCGTCTCCTCGCGGTAGCGGTCGGCGTCCATCCAGAGGACGGGCTCCTTGACGTCCCAGGCGAGGACGGCGCCCAGGTCGGTCTCGGTCATCGGGCGGTGGTGCATCGGGCCTCCGGGGGGTGAAAGGCGCAACTCTGCCATCACCTACGGGAGTAGGGGAGCCGGGTCTTGCTTGGAGCGCGCTCCATCGAGTTGGCTGACGGACCATGGAGTACACACAGCTCGGACGTACGGGACTCAAGGTCAGCCGTCTGGTGCTCGGCACCATGAACTTCGGCCCGCAGACGAATGAGGCGGACAGTCACGCCATCATGGACGCGGCGCTGGACGCGGGTCTGAACTTCTTCGACTCGGCCAACGTCTACGGATGGGGCGAGAACAAGGGCCGCACCGAGGAGATCATCGGAAGCTGGTTCGCGGGCGGCGGGGACCGCCGCGACAAGGTGGTCCTGGCCACCAAGGTCTACGGCAACATGGCCGCCGACGGGGACGCGTGGCCCAACCACGACCGGCTCTCGGCCCTCAACATCCGCCGGGCCGTGGAGGGTTCGCTCAAGCGGCTCGGCACGGACTACATCGACCTCTACCAGTTCCACCACATCGACCGCCACACCCCCTTCGAGGAGATCTGGCAGGCCGTCGACGTCCTGATCCAGCAGGGGAAGATCCTCTACGCCGGTTCGTCGAACTTCCCCGGCTACAAGATCGCCCAGGCGAACGAGACCGCGGCCCGGCGCGGGACGGTCGGGCTCGTCAGCGAGCAGTGCCTCTACAACCTCGTCGAGCGCCGTGCCGAGATGGAGGTCGTCCCGGCCGCGCGCGACTACGGCCTGGGGGTCATCCCCTGGTCCCCGCTGCACGGCGGCCTGCTCGGCGGCGTCATCAGGAAGGAGACCGAGGGCGGCCGGCGGGCCACGGGCCGTGCGGCCGAGGCGCTGGCCGACCCGGCCATGCGGTCCCGGCTCCAGGCGTACGAGGACCTTCTCGACAAGCACGGCCTGGCGCCCGGGGAGGCGGCCCTGGCGTGGCTGCTCACCCGGCCCGGCGTCACCGGTCCGATCGTCGGCCCTCGTACGGCGGAGCAGCTGGAGAGCGCCCTGCGCGCGCTGGAGCTCGAGCTGAGCGAGGAGTTGCTGGCCTCCCTCGACGAGATCTTCCCGGGCCCGGGCCCGTCCCCGGAGGCGTTCGCCTGGTGAGGCGGCTCGGCCGGCGGACGGGGCGCCCGGCCGGCTGACGGGCTGGGCGGCCTAGGGGGTGCCCAGCCAGCTCGTCGCGTCCAGCCGGTACGTCGTCTCCGCGGGTACGACGGTCCGCAGGGCCGCCTCCATGTCCCGGACCCGCGCCGGGCCGAGGGTCGCGGCCCACTCCGCGCGCAGCTCGTCGAAGACGGCGGCGGAGCGGGCCAGGGCGTCGTCACCGCGCGGGGTGAGGCGGACGAGCTTGCGGCGGGCGTCCGCGGGGTCGTCGGCGCGCTCCGCGTACCCGAGGGCGAGGAGCCGGTCGACGGTCTTGCCGGCCGCCTGCTTGGAGACGCCGAGGCGCCGCCCGATGTCGCTGGCGGTGGCGCCCTCGACCCCGATGGCCTGCATGGCGAAACCGTGGGCCGGGCGGAGGCCGGGGTGGCCCTGGCGGGCGAGTTCGGCGTGGAGCCGGTCGATGAGGGTGCGGAAGCCGGCGAAGAGGAGCAGAGGCAGCTCATATCCCTTGCCAGGATCGACAACCTGGTTTACTTTCTTCCCATCACCATGGTCAACCATGTTGTCGATTCTATTCCACGCACCCGGGAGATGCCTTGCCCCAGGAGACCCACCAGACCCACGAGCCCCAGGGCCTGACCGCCCGTACGGCCAACGCCGTAGCCCTCTTGAAAGAGTCCCCGCACACCCTCGACGGGTTCCTCAAGCTCAGCGAGATCTTCGAGTCCACGACCCTGGACGCCCACTCCCGCGAGACCGTCATCCTGACCGTCGCCGCCCGCAACCAGTGCCACCTGTGCGTCGACATGCACGAGGCGAAGCTCGCCGCGCTGGGCCCGGTCGCGGACCGCGAACGCCTGGAGGCGGTAAGGAACTTCACCCTCCAGGCCCTCGCGTCCTCGGGCGCGGTGACGGACGCCGAGCTGGACGCCTTCTACGCCCACGGCTACACGCGCCGGAACGCCCTCGAAGTCGTCCTCGGCATCGGTACGTACACGGTCTCGACCTTCGCGAACCGGCTCACCCGCGCGGCCTGACCCGCGCGGCCCGGGGCACGAGACACCCCTAGCCGTCCAGCGTGCCGCTCGATCCGTCGCCCGAGCCGGAGTTCCGGTTCGTGCTCCCCGAACGGCGGACCAGCTCACCCGCCCCCAGCGTCACGGCGGCCACCGCGCGCACCCAGCGCGGGCCGCCCCGTGACGCCCAGACGACGCAGGCGCACCCGGCGAGGGCGAGTACGAGGATGCCGGACAAGACGAACACGGTCATGATCGTCCCCCTTCTTCGTTGCGGTCCCCGCCATCCTCTCAGTAGCGCACCGCGAAGCGCGCTGACAGCCCGGGCGGCCGGCTGTCAGCGCGCGGCAAGGGGGCTGCCAGGCGGGTTCGGCACCGTCATGTCCATCGAGAACGACGCCCCGCCGGACCAGGAGGAACCCACCGTGAACGCCCACCTCGCCGCCGTCATGCAGCTCCCTCTGACACCGAGGCCGACACGGCGGCGCCAAGTGCTCCGGCTCGCACGCCGGAGCTGCTGCCGTTGCGCCCCGCTGTCGAGGGACCTCCCGCATGTCCCTCGCCCCCGGCGTGAAGAGACCTCACATGCGAGCAGAGCGTCGAGCGGGTGCCGAAGAGGCCGCACGTCCGGTGGTGAGCGTCCGTGGTGGCGGACCGGCCCGAGCGTGGAAGGCGGCGACGATACGGACGGCCGTGTGCGTGGTGGTGGCCGCGCTCCTCGCGGTGGCGGCCGCGCCGCCCCCGACAGCCGCGAGCCCCGCGCCCCCCGCCATCCCCGCGAAGATCCCGACCGTCTTCCTCGGCGACGCCTCGATCGGCGGATACGGCATCGCGCCCGTGGACCAGAACGCGCTGCTCTGCGTCCGGGCGGAGGAGAATCTGCCGGACGTGATCGAGGACCAGCTCGCCGACCAGTCGATCCTCCTCGACATCACGGCGGACGTGTCCTGTGCGGGCGCCGCGCTCCACCACGTCTGGGAGGAGCAGGACCTCGGCGGCGGCATGACGGCGGTGCCGCAGAAGCGGGCGCTGAAGAAGGAGACGCGGCTGGTGGTCGCGTCCCTGGGAGCCGGGACGGCCGGTCTCGGGCAGGTCCTGAAGCAGTGCTCGGCGCGGCTGCGCGGGACGGAGGGGGCGCATCTGCCGGACGCGCCGGTGGACCCGGACTCGCCCGCCCGGCAGTGCCGTTCGTACTTCACGGCGGGCGCGGGCAAGGCCTGGCTCGCGGGCCGCTTCGAGCGCACGGAGAAGGACCTCGACAAGCTCTTCTCGGAGATCGGCGGCGAGTCCCCGTCGGCGGACACGGTCCTGGTCGGCTATCCCCGGCTCGTCCCGAAGGACCGCACGCGCTGCCGCGCAACCCTCCCGGACGGCGGCAGTCCCCTCGCGGACGTTCCGGAGGAGGCGTGGGACCTCCTCGACGAGAAGGTCCAGGCCCCGCTCAACACACTGATGGCGAAGGCGTCGAAGCGTCACGGCGCGCACTTCGTCGACCTCTACGCGGCGACGGGCGGGACGACGGCGTGCGACGGCACGGACCGTGGCGTGGGGGGCCTGCTGGAGCCCTCGGGGGTGACGCTCCTTCACCAGAGGCTTCCCTGGTACCTCTGGGCGAACGAGACGGGCCGGGACGGGAACGGCGACGCGGTCGCCCGGTCCATCGCGGCGATGTACGGCCACGGCCCGGCCTGAGGCCCTGTGGCCCTGAGGGCTGTGGGTCCCGTCCTACCGACGTTCTCCGTACGGGAAACCGACCCCCCACGCCTGGTGCATGGCGTCGGCGAAGGCGCCCGCCAGTTTGTGTTCGCCCGTCGGACCGGGGTGGGTGCCGTCATAGGTGTCCGTACGCAGGTCGTACGACTCCGGGGCCGACGCGAGCAGCAGCGGCGAGGCGGCCGTGTCCAGGTCCGCGACCGCCTTCGCGAGCAGCACGTTGAAGCGCGCGCACTCGGCGGCGAAGGGGGCGTCCGACTCGGCCCGCACGTTGGGGATCACCGGCAACAGCACGGCCCTGACGCGCGGGTTCGCCGCGCGGGCCGCGGCCACGAAGGCGCGGACGTTCGCGGCTGTCTGGTCGCTGTCGGTGTAGAAGCCGAGGTCTATCAGGCCCAGCGAGACCAGCAGCACGTCCGCCTCCGCCGTGGCGACCGCCTCGCCGATGAGCGGCGCCATGTGCAGCCAGCCCTCGCCCCAGCCGGCCAGATGACGCCGGGCCGGCGCGGGGAACGCCGGGTCGGCGTAGTCGTGCGAGAGGGGTGCGTCGGCGGCCGTGTCGTAGAGCGTGGTGCGCGGGCCGACGATCTCGTACCGTCCGGGCAGGGCCGATTCGAGGTGCCGCCACATCCGGTAGCGCCAGGTGTGGTCGCCGGCCCGTCCGATGGTGCAGCTGTCGCCGACGAACATGAAACGCATGGTGACCATCATCACCGACAGTGGCGGCGGCCTGCGACGTGATCCCCGACACGATGCCGGGACGAGGCAGATGCCGCACCGCCGTTCCGGCGGATCCCCCGACGGGGCACGCCGCCGTGGCGCCGGCGATCGAGCCCGGTGCCGGTGTGGCCCGGGGCGCCGCGACCGGCCCCATCCCCCCCGGCCGGGCGGGCCGCTTGGGGGCGGATCGCACCCTGTCACGGAGGCGGCTCCGACCGTCTCCGTGGCAGGCTTGAGCGCATGCGCTCGTTCCTGTACGCCTCCGGTGCCGCGGCCCTCGTCCTGCTCTGCGCCGCCGCGCCGGCCGGGGCCGCGGAGGCCGACCGGGACTTCACGGTCAAGGACTCCCGGATCACGGAGTCCAGTGGTCTCGCCGCCAGCCGCGCCCATCCCGGCGTCTACTGGACGCACAACGACCAGGACGCGCCGCTGATCTACGGCATCGACTCCCGCACCGGCGAGACGGTCGCGACGCTCACCATGAAGGGTGTCGGCACCCCTCGGGACATGGAGGCCGTCTCGGTCGGCCCGGACGGCGACATCTACGTCGGCGACATCGGCGACAACCGCGACGGCACGTGGGACCACGTCTGGATCTACCGCTTCCCCGAGCCGAAGGTCCTGAAGGACCAGACGGTCCAGGCCAGGCAGTACGACGTGAAGTACGCCGACGGGCCGCGCAACGCCGAGGCGCTGATGGTCCATCCGAAGACCGGCCGGGTGTACATCGCGAGCAAGAACGAGAACAGCGGCGGGCTCTACGCGGGACCCGAGCGGCTCTCGTCGGCCGGGACGAACGTCTTCCGGCGCGTCGACGACGTTCCCTGGGTGACGGACGGCGCCTTCTCGCCGGACGGTGAGCGGCTCGTCCTGCGCGGCTACTTCAGCGCCCGGTCCTACGCGTGGAAGGACGGCCGGCTCGGCGACGACGGCGAGTCCGTGGGGGCGCCCTTCCAGGGGCAGGCCGAGTCGGTGACGTACACGAAGGACGGATCGGCGCTGATGTTCGGTTCGGAGGGGAGGAACAGCCGGGTCGTGCGGGTGGAGGTGGAACGGGCGAAGCCTTCCGGCAGCGGCAGCGGCAGCGGCAGCGGCGGCCAGGGCCCGGCCCGGACCCCCGCCCCCTCCGGTGCGCCCGGGGACGGCGAGGGCGACACGGGCGGCTTCGGCCTCGGAGTCGTCGTCCTCGGTGTCGCCACCGCTGTCGTCATCGGCGGGAAGCGCCTCCTGCGCCGCGGCTGACGAGCACCTCGAAGCCGTCGAGGAGGCGTTCGAGCCCGAACGCGAAGTGGTCGGTCTCGGTGGAGAAGGTGTCGTCGGCCAGCGCCGCCATGAGCGGGTAGTCGCCGGAGGCCATCGCCCGTTCCAGATAGGGCTGTTGCCGTCGCCAGAACTCGGTGTCGCCGACGCCGGTCTCCCGTGCCGCCTCGGCGGTCTGGATCTCCATGCGGGCGAGCCCCGCGGCGTAGCTCTGCACCGTGATGATCACGGAGATCGTCTCGGGGTCGCTCAGCCCCATCCCGTGCGGCCCCTTCAGCCCCGAGAGGCACAGCTCCAGGCCGCGTAGCGCGCTCGGCCCGAGGAGCGAGCGGGCCTGGTTGACCTTCATCAGCCACGGGTGGGCCCGGTAGAGGTCGAGGGAGGAGCGGGCCAGCTTCGTGACCGTCTCGCGCCAGTGGGTGGGCGGCTCGGGGTCCTTCTCGAAGGACTCGCCCTGCACGCGGTCGAGCATCAGGTCGAGGAGTTCGGCCTTGCCGGGGACGTACCGGTACAGCGACATCGTGCCGACGCCCAGCTCCGCCGAGACCCGCCGCATGGACACCGCGTCGAGCCCCTCCGCGTCGGCGACGGCGACCGCGGCCGTGACGATCCGGTCCAGGGTGAGGCCGGGCTTGGGGCCTCGGCCGGGGCGTTCACCGGTGCCCCACAGGAGGTCCAGGCTGCTCGTCGTCGTCTCCTTCATGGCCTCACCTTAAAACTGAGTACACCGTACTCGTAATCGGGTACGGTGTACTCAGTTCCTGTCACGAGTGGAGGCCGATCCATGGACACACCCGCGGTACTCGCCGAAGGACTCCGCAAGCGCTACGGCGGCAGGACCCGGAAAGGGGGCGCCTTCGCTCTCGCCGGCTTCGACCTCGCCGTCAGCCCCGGCACCGTCCACGGCCTCCTCGGCCCCAACGGCGCCGGCAAGACCACCGCCGTGCGCGTCCTCGCCACGCTCCTGAAGTCCGACGGCGGTCGGGCCGAGGTCGCGGGACTCGACGTGGCCCGCGACCCGCGGGGCGTACGCGCCCGCATCGGCCTCGCCGGCCAGTACGCCGCCGTCGACGAGGGCCTCACGGGGCGGCAGAACCTGGACCTCTTCGGCCGCCTCTTCCACCTCGGCGCCCGCCGCGCCCGCGACCGGGCCACGGAACTCCTCGACCGCTTCGACCTCGCCGAGGCCGCGGACAAGGGGGCCGGCACCTACAGCGGCGGCATGCGCCGCCGCCTCGACCTGGCCGCCTCGATGATCCTCGCCCCCGACGTCCTCTTCCTCGACGAGCCGACCACCGGCCTGGATCCGCGTGGCCGAGGAGAGGTCTGGGACGCGGTCCGCACCCTGGTCGAGGGCGGCACGACCGTCCTGCTCACCACGCAGTACCTCGACGAGGCCGACCGGCTCGCCTCCCGGATCACCGTCATGGACCGGGGCCGGGCCATCGCCGACGACACGCCCGACGGCCTCAAGAACCGGGTCGGCGGCGACCGGATCGAGGTCGTCGTCACCGAACGCGCCGACCTCGCCGCCGCCCGCGAGATCGTCGCCCGCGTCGGGGACGGCGAACCGACGGTCGACGCGCCCGAACGGCGCCTCCACGCCCCCGTCACCGATCGCGTCGACGCCCTGACCGAGGTCGCCAGGTCCCTTCGGGACGAGCGGATCGTCGTCGAGGACATCGGACTGCGCCGCCCCAGCCTGGACGACGTGTTCCTGACCCTGACCGGCCACCGCACGGACGAGGAGAACCGATGACCACCGCCACCACGATGACCGCCACCGCCGCGCCCACCCCCGTGGACCTGACCCCCGACACCCGCCACGGCCGCGCCTACTGGGCCGTCGTCGACTGCTGGAACGTCGTCCGCCGCACCCTGCTCAACTACCGCCGCCAGCCCCTGGCCATCCTCTGGGTGCTCGGCTTCCCCATCGTCTCCGTGCTGCTCTACGGATTCGTCTTCGGCAGCGCGATGCGGGTACCGGGCGGCGGCGACTACCGGGAGTTCCTCATGCCCGGCATGTTCGCCACGACCATGGCCTTCGGCTTCATGAACACCGCCACCACCGTCGTCACGGATGTCGGCAAAGGTGTCGTGGACCGCTTCCGTTCCATGCCGATGGCCCCTTCCGCCGTCACCACCGGCCGGGGGGTCGCCGACCTCCTCGTCGCCACCGCCGAACTGACGATCCTCGCCGCGACCGCCCTCGCCATCGGCTGGAACTCAGACGGCGGCCTCCCCGCGACGCTGCTCGCCTTCGGCCTGCTGCTGCTCCTTCGCTTCAGCCTGATCTGGGTGGGCGTCTGGTGCGGGCTCGTCCTGCCGAACGCCGAGGCCGCGGGCGCGCTGTACGCCGTGATCTTCCCGCTCACGATGGTCTCCAGCGTGTACGTGGCGCCCAGCCTGATGCCCGCGTGGCTCGCGCCGGTCGCCGCGTGGAACCCGATCTCCTCGACCGTCACCGCGACCCGCGAACTCTTCGGGAACCCCGGGGCCGGCGGCGGCAGCTGGGTGGAGCAGAACGCCGTCCTGATGGCCTTCGTCTGGCCGCTGGCCATCACGGCGGTGTTCCTCCCGCTCGCGGTGCGCAGGTTCCAGGCCCTCAGTCGCTGACCTGCGCTCCTTCCCCCCGCGTCGACCCGGAGCACGGCCGGGTCGAGACTGGAGGAAGACCGGAGAGCCCGACGCGGGGAGAAGGATCGGGCGACGAGGCGTGGAGGAAACCATGACCGGATTCACTCGCGAGGACACTCCTGTCGCCATGGAGGGCGGCGGTCTGGACTTCCGTATGCAGGAGGCCGGAGGCGACATGACCGTCGCCTTCCTCCACCTTCCCCGGGGAACCGACATGGCGCCGGCGCTCAAGGGCCTGGAGGACGACCTGTGCCAGTGCCCCCACTGGGGTTATCTGCTCAAGGGCCGGATCCGGATGCGGACCGCTTCGGGCGAGGAGATCTACGAGGCCGGGCAGGCCTACTACTGGGGGCCGGGTCACGCCCCCGAGGCCCTGGAGGACGTCGACGTCGTGGAGTTCTCGCCGACCGCCGCGTTCAACGAGGTGATCGACCACGTGAAGGCGCAGGCGGGCTGAACCGCGCGGGCCACCGGCACGGGCGGGGAGACGGCGAAGGGCCCGGCATCGACCATGTCCGACGCCGGGCCCCCGTGCCCACGGGCGTTACAGCTTCTCGATCACGTAGTCGATGCAGGCCGTCAGCGCCTGCACGTCCGCCGGGTCGACCGCCGGGAACATCGCGATCCGCAGCTGGTTGCGGCCCAGCTTGCGGTACGGCTCGGTGTCCACGATGCCGTTGGCGCGCAGCGCCTTGGCGACCGCCGCCGCGTCGACCTCGTCGGAGAAGTCGATCGTGCCGATGACCTGGGAGCGCTTGGCCGCGTCCGTGACGAACGGCGTCGCGTACTTCGACTCCTCGGCCCAGCCGTACAGGTTCTGGGAGGACTCGCGGGTGCGGGCCACGGCCCAGTCCAGACCGCCCTGGCCGTTGATCCACTTCAGCTGCTCGTTGAGCAGGAAGAGGGTCGCGAGAGCCGGGGTGTTGTACGTCTGGTTCTTCAGGGAGTTGTCGATCGCCGTCGGGAGCGAGAAGAACTCCGGGATGTGACGGCCCGACTCGTGGATCCTCTTCGCCCGCTCCAGCGCGGCCGGGGAGAACGCCGCCAGCCACAGACCACCGTCGGCGGCGAACGACTTCTGGGGCGCGAAGTAGTAGACGTCCGACTCGGTGATGTCGACCGGGAGGCCGCCCGCACCGGAGGTCGCGTCGACCAGGACCAGCGCGCCCTCGTCGGCGCCCGCGACCCGCTTCACCGGGGCGGCGACACCGGTCGAGGTCTCGTTGTGGGTGAACGCGTAGACGTCGACGCCCGCCTCGGCCCGCGGCTCCGGGTGCGTACCCGGGTCGGAGGAGATCACGGTCGGCTCGGCCAGCCAGGGGGCCAGCTTCGCGGCCTTCGCGAACTTGGAGGAGAACTCGCCGAAGCTCAGGTGCTGCGACTTGTTCTCGATCAGCCCGTGGGTCGCGATGTCCCAGAAGGCGGTCGAACCGCCGTTGCCCAGGATCACCTCGTAGCCCTCGGGCAGGGAGAAGAGGTCACGCACTCCGGTGCGTACCTCGCCGACCAGGTTCTTGACCGGTGCCTGGCGGTGGGACGTACCGAGGAGGGAGGTGCCGGTGGCGGCCAGGGCGTCCAGCGCCTCCGTACGCACCTTGGAGGGGCCCGCGCCGAAACGGCCGTCGGCGGGCTTGATGTCAGCGGGAATCCGGATCTCAGCCACGAGGCGGAGCGTATCCGGTCGGAAGGGCCGACGGCGGACGATGTCCGCCGGATGAGACGACAGGTGAGACATCCTGACCTGGTGGGAAAACACGAAGAACACCACGAGGAGCATCGCGGGGAGCATCCGGAGCTGGCGGCGGCGCTGCGCGCGGCCCTGGCCGGAGACGTCGACTTCGGCGCCACGGCGCGGGCCCTGGCGACGATGGACGCGTCCAACTACCGCCGGGTGCCGCTGGGCGTGGTCGCCCCGCGCGACGCGGCGGACGTGGCGGCCGCCCTGTCCGTCTGCCGCTCGTTCGGGGTACCGGTGGTCGCCCGAGGCGGCGGCACCTCGATCGCGGGCCAGGCCACCGGCACCGGCGTCGTGCTCGACTTCACCCGCCACATGCGCGCGCTCGTCTCCCTCGACCCCGAGGCGCGCACGGCCGTCGTCCAGCCCGGCCTGGTCCTGGACCGGCTGCGCGAGGCCGCACGCCCGTACGGGCTCACCTTCGGCCCCGACCCCTCCACCCACAGCCGCTGCACCCTCGGCGGCATGATCGGCAACAACGCGTGCGGGGCGCACTCCGTGGCCTGGGGCACGACCGCCGACAACGTCCTCGGCCTCGACGTCCTCACCTACCGGGGGACGGAGCTGCGCCTCGGCCCCGACTGGCGGGGCGCCCCCGCCGGACTGCGCGACCTCGTCGACCGGAACCTCGCCGTCCTGCGGACGGGCTACCCGGCCGGCCTCCCGCGCCGGATCTCCGGCTACGCCCTCGACGCGCTGCTGCCGGAGCGGGGCGCGGACGTGGCCCGCTCCTGGTGCGGCAGCGAGGGGACGCTCGGCGTGCTGACCGAGGCGACCGTACGCCTGGTGAAGGCGCCGTCGGCGCCCGTCCTCGCCGTCCTCGGCTACCCGGACGAGACCGCGGCCGCCGACGCGGCGGCCGGGCTGCTGCCGTACGGGCCGCTGACGGTCGAGGGGATGGCGGACGACCTCGTGCCCGGCGCCGAGCGGAAGCTGCTCCCCCGGGGCGGCGCGTGGCTCTTCGTCGAGGCGGACGGGGAGAGCGCGGCGCGTGAGCTGGTCCGGGCGGCGGACGCGCTCGACGCGACCGTGGTGAGGGACCCGGCCGAGCGGCGGGCGCTCTGGCGGATCCGTGAGGACGCGGCCGGCACGGCGACCCGGATGCCCGGGGGCACCTCCCCGACGAGGTCCGGGGGAGGCGGCGAGGCCTGGCCGGGCTGGGAGGACTGCGCGGTGCCGCCGGCGCGCCTGGGGGCGTACCTGCGGGAGTTCCGGGCGCTGCTCGCCTCGTACGGCCTGCGGGGCACTCCGTACGGTCACTTCGGCGACGGCTGCATCCATGTCCGGATCGACTTCGACCTGTGGACGGACGCCGGTGTGGGCCGCTTCCGGGAGTTCTCCGAGGCGGTCGCGGACCTGGTCGTCGCCCACGGCGGATCGCTGTCGGGCGAGCACGGCGACGGAAAGGCGCGGGCCGAGCTGCTGCCGAAGATGTACGGACCCGAGCTGGTCGGCCTCTTCGGCGAGGTCAAGGACGTGTGGGATCCGGACGGCGGCCTGAACCCGGGGATCCTGGTGCGGCCCGAGCCGCTGGACTCGGGGCTGCGTTTCGAGGGGCTGCCCCTGGTCGTGCCCGAGGTGGCGCGGTGCGTCGGGGTCGCCAAGTGCCGGGTGGAGGGCCCGAGCGCGGGGCCGGGCGTGATGTGCCCTTCGTACCGCGCCACGGGGGAGGAACGTCACTCCACGCGGGGCCGGGCGCGGCTGCTGCACGAGATGGCCCTCGGGGAGGTCGTCACCGGCGGCTGGCGCTCCGAGGAGGTCCGCGAGGCGCTCGACCTGTGCCTCGCGTGCAAGGGCTGCCGCAGCGACTGCCCGGTGGGCGTCGACATGGCCGCGTACAAGGCCGAGTTCCTGCACCGGCACTACGAGGGCAGGCGGCGGCCGTGGTCGCACGTCACGATGGGCCGGCTGCCGCAGTGGCTGCGCTGGTTCGGCCCGGCACTCAACCTCGGCCGCGCCCTGCCCTTCGCCGCCCGTCTGGCGGGCGTCACTCCGGAGCGGGATCTTCCGCGCGTCGCGTCCCGGACGTTCGTCTCCTGGTTCGGCACGCGCCTGGAGACGCCTTCCGACGTGCTGCTGTGGCCCGACACCTTCACCAACCACCTCGCTCCGCACGTCGGCCGCTCGGCGGTACGGGTCCTGGAAGCGGCCGGGGTCCGGGTCGGGCTGCCGCCCGGCCGGGTGTGCTGCGGACTCACGTACGTCTCCACCGGACAGCTCGACCGGGCGCGCGCGGTCATGCGCTCCACCCTCGACGTCATGGCGGACGCGCCGGGACCGGTGGTCGTCCTCGAACCCTCCTGTGCGGCGACCCTGCGCACGGACCTGCCGGAACTCCTGCCCGACGACCCCCGGGCCCGCCGACTGGCCTCTTCCGTACGGACCTTCGCCCAGGCGATCGAGGAGTTCGCGCCGACGTGGGACCCGCCGCGCCTGGACCGCGAGGTGGTCGGCCAGACCCACTGCCACCAGCACGCGGTCCTCGGTGACACGGCCGAGCGGCGCCTGCGGGAGCGGGCGGGCCTGACCGGTGGGCTGAGCGGCGGCTGTTGCGGTCTGGCGGGCAACTTCGGCTTCGAGCCCGGTCACTACGAGGTGTCGGTGGCCTGCGCCGAGGACCAGCTCCTGCCGGCGCTGCGGTCCGCCGGTGAGGACGCGCTCGTCCTGGCCGACGGATTCTCCTGCCGTACGCAGATCGACCACCTGACGGACCGGCGGGGGCGGCACCTGGCGGAGGTCCTGGCGCAGGCGCTGCCGGCGCGCGAACCCTGAGGGCATGGACCCCGAGGGGAGTGGCCCCGTGTTGGCACGAAACCCGCGATCGGTGGCAGCGCGGCCACTCGTGGCCGGCTCCCGGTCCGGCGAAGGTGGAGCCATGACAGAGAAGCCGCTCGGCACCACCGCCCGCTACACCGTCCTGACGACCGGATACACCCTCTCCACGGGGCCCGGGGTCGCCGCCACCGTCTCGTACGTCACCGACGGCGAGCGCCATGTGATCGTCGACCCGGGCATGGTGGCGAGCCGCGACCGCATCCTCGGCCCGCTCGCGGAACTCGGCCTGGGCCCCGACGACATCACCGACGTCGTGCTCAGCCACCACCACCCCGACAACACCCTGAACGTCGGCCTGTTCGGCCAGGCGCGCGTCCACGACCACAAGGCGGAGTACCGCGCCGACCAGTGGACGGACCGCGACGCGGAGGGCCACGAGCTCACCCCGTCGCTGCGCCTGATCCGCACTCCGGGGCACAGCCCCGAAGACATCACGCTCCTCGCCGGTACGGCGGACGGCGTGATCGCCTTCGCCGGCGACCTCTGGTGGCGCCCGGACGGCCCGGCCGAGGACCCGGTCGCCCCGGACCGCGACACCCTGCGCACCTCGCGCCTGCGGGTCCTGGCGGCGGCCGACGTCATCGTCCCGGGCCACGGCGGCCCGTTTCCGGCGGGGGAGCAGGCGCCGGTGTAGCCCAGGCCGGGAGGCGGGGGATTCACGCCTCCCGGGTGATCGCGCGGGCGAGGGTCACCAGCGCCCCGATCGCCGGGTGCGGGGACGCGTCCCGCCAGGCCAGGACCAGTGGCACGGGCGGCGCGTCCGTCAGGGGGCGGTAGGTCACGCCCGGGTGCGGGTGCATCGCGGCCGTGGAGGCGGAGGAGACGCCCACCCCCCGGCCCGCCGCGATCGCCGTGAGCCAGTCGTCGGTGTTGCCGACGGTCAGCGTCCCGGCCGGGCGGTGGGCGCGGGGCCAGAGGTCGAGGGTCGTCGTGCCGGAGACGGTGTTGAGGACGACCGTCTCGCCGGCGAGGTCCGCGAGCAGCACCGTCGGCCGGCCGGAGAGGGGGCTGTCGGCGGGGACGGCGGCGATCCGGGTCTCGGCCGTCAGCTCCGCCGTCGCCAGGCCCGGCGCGTCCACCGGTCCCCGGAGCAGCGCCGCGTCCACCTCGCCACGGACGAGCCCGGCCGTGCGGTCGTCGACGCGGAGGAGTTCCAGCGGCGTCCCGGGGTGCTCGTGCTGCCAGCGCCGGAGCAGGGGAGTGGTGTACGGGCCGAGTGCCGACCATGCGTACCCCACCCGGAGCGGGCGGTGGCGCAGCCGTGCGGGGTCGAGGGCGGCGTCGAAGGCGGTGACCGCGGCGGCCGCCCGGTCGTGGAAGGCGCGGCCTTCGGCGGTGAGGGCGAGGTGGTGGGTGGAGCGGTCGACGAGCCGGACCCCGAGGTGTTTCTCCAGGGCGGCGAGCGTGCGGGAGACGGCGGGCTGGGTGAGGTGGAGCCGGGCCGCCGCCCTGGTCACGTTGCCCTCCTCGGCGATGGCGAGGAAGCAGCGGAGATGACGCAGCTCGATGCCCATGCGTCCGGAGCATAAGCGCAGCCCAATCGGCATTTCACCCGCCGCGCGGTGGCTCGTAGCGTGAGAGTCGGGAGCCCGGTTGGCGAGTGCATTATTCTGGACTGACAGTCCAGTTTGATGAACTATGCTCGGGGTGTCAGCCGCCGAGGAGCCACGCAAGGGAGTGAGCCGGTGGACAGCCCGGTCAAGGACATCGCCGCCGTCTCCGTACCCGAGGCGGCGGCCGGCCCGGCAGCGGCCCCGGCCGCTCCCGGTGGCCGTGCGGCACGCCTGGGACCCGTCGCGCTCGTCGTCGCCGGTGGTCTCTCCGTACAGTTCGGCTCCGCGATCGCCGTGCTGCTCATGCCCCGGGCGGGCGCGCTCGGCGTCGTCACGCTCCGGCTCGTGCTCGCCGCGGCCGTCCTGCTGATCGTCTGCCGCCCCAAGGTCCGCGGCTACGGCCGCGCCGACTGGGGCACGATCGTCGCCTTCGGCACCGCCATGGCGGGCATGAACATCCTCTTCTACCAGGCCGCCGACAGGATCCCGCTGGGCGCCGCCGTGACCCTGGAGGTCCTCGGCCCGCTGATCCTCTCCGTGATCGCCTCCCGCCGGCTGGTGAACCTGCTCTGGGCCGGACTCGCCCTCGGCGGTGTCCTCCTGCTCAGCGGCGGCGGCTTCGACCGGCTCGACCCGCTGGGCGCCGCCTTCGCGCTCGCCGCGGGCGCGATGTGGGCGACGTACATCGTCTTCTCCGCCCGTACCGGCCGCCGCTTCCCGCAGGCGGACGGGCTGGCGCTCGCCATGGCCTTCGGCGCCGTGCTGAGCCTGCCCTTCGGCATCGTGGAGGCGGGCGACAAGCTGCTCGTACCGTCGACGATCGGCCTCGGTCTCGCCGTCGCGCTGATGTCCTCCGTCCTTCCGTACACCCTCGAACTCCTCGCCCTGAGACGCCTCCCCGCGCCCACCTTCGCGATCCTGATGAGCCTGGAACCGGCCATCGCGGCGACGGCCGGCTTCCTCGTCCTGCACCAGGCCCTGTCCGTGACGGACGCGCTCGCCGTCTCCCTGGTCATCGCCGCGAGCATGGGCGCGGTCCGTACGCAGATGCGCAAGGCCCGGCCCCAGGACTGACGCCCGGCGGCGGGACCGTGCCCCTCAGGTCTTCCGGTACACCCGCACGCCGTTCGCTGCGAGTGCCTCCGGGACGCCCGCGAGGGCCGGGAGCCGTTCGATGCGGTGGGCCCCGGGCGGGAGGCCGCCGTTGAGGAGGGTGCGGGTGGCGTGGGCGGCGACGAGGCCGCCGGCCCGGCTCTGTCCGTCGCCGGTCAGGGCGTACGCGGCGTGGCGCTCGTCCCCGTGGGCGTCGGTGCGCAGGGCGAAGCG
Organism: Streptomyces lateritius; assembly: GCF_014649715.1. GTDB lineage: Bacteria > Actinomycetota > Actinomycetes > Streptomycetales > Streptomycetaceae > Streptomyces > Streptomyces lateritius. The sequence continues at coordinate 22,786 of NZ_BMTO01000015.1, read as the reverse complement.
GTCGCCGCCCGGGTCCACCCGGCGGGCGGAGTCGGTCAGGAGTCGCCGCAGGCCCGGCCGGGCGTGGGCGGCGCGCAGCGGTCCGGTGCCCCGCAGGGCGAAGAGAGCCACCGTAAGGGGCCGTGAGTCCAGGTAGAAGGGGTGCTGACCTCGGGCACGCCGAGCGTGCTGACCAGGGTGAACCGGTCGGAGAACGGAAACGGGTGGGCCGTCCGCACCCCTCCCGCAGATTTTCAAGCAAGCATGCTTGCTTGTTTTACGGGGCGCTGCCATGCTCCTCGGCACAGGCCCGTGTCCCACCCTTCCCGAGGGGAGCGCACCGTGTCCGACCCTGCCGTCGTCCTCGACGATCTGCGCAGCGAGAGCGAGGAAGTCGACCGGATGGTCGACGGGTTGAGCGGTGCGGGATGGGCCGCTCCGACCCCCGCCGAAGGCTGGACCGTCGCCCACCAGATCGCCCATCTCGCCTGGACCGACCGGGCCGCCCTGCTCGCCGCCACCGACCCGGATGCCTTCGCCGCCGAGACCGAGAAGGCCCTCGCCGCCCCCGGCACCTTCGTCGACGAGGGCGCCGAGGAAGGCGCCGCACTCCCGCCCCACGAGCTGCTCGCCCGCTGGCGGGCGGGACGCGAGCAGCTCCAGCGCGCGCTGCGCGAGGCACCGCCCGGCGCCCGCTTCCCCTGGTACGGCCCGCCCATGAGCGCCATCTCCATGGGCACCGCCCGGCTCATGGAGACCTGGGCGCACGGGCAGGACGTCGCCGACGCCCTCGGTCTCGTCCGCGAACCGACCGACCGGCTCCGGCACGTGGCCTGGATCGGCGTCCGGGCCCGCGACTACGCCTATCTCGTACGGGGGATCACGGCGCCGGCCGAGCCGTTCCGGGTGGAGCTGGTCGCCCCCGACGGCCGGGAGTGGGTCTACGGACCTCCGGACGCGGCCCAGCGGATCAGCGGGACCGCCCTCGACTTCTGCCTCCTCGTCACCCAGCGCGTCCACCGGGACGACACCGGCCTGCGCGCCGAGGGCGCGGACGCCGAGCGCTGGCTGTCGATCGCCCAGGCCTTCGCCGGACCGGCCGGCCCCGGCCGTCCCGCCGAGAGCTCCGGTCCCGGCCGTTCCGCCGAGGGGGCGGCCCGGTGATCCTCCGTATCGGCAACGCGTCCGGCTTCTACGGCGACCGGTTCGACGCCGTCCGCGAGATGCTCACCGGCGGCGGACTCGACGTCCTCACCGGTGACTACCTCGCCGAACTGACCATGCTCATCCTCGGCCGCGACCTGCTGAAGGACCCGGACGCGGGCTACGCCAAGACCTTCCTGCGGCAGATGGAGGAGGGTCTCGGCCTCGCCCACGAGCGGGGCGTCCGGATCGTCACCAACGCGGGCGGCCTGAACCCGGCCGGCCTCGCCGACGCCCTGCGCGCCCTGGCGGACCGCCTCGGCGTCCCGGCGCGGATCGCCCATGTCGAAGGCGACCGGCTGCCCGCCGGGGCGAGCGAGGCGAGTGGGGGGTCCCCCCGGCCTCCGGCCGGGGGAGTCCTCGCCGCCAACGCCTACCTCGGCGGCGGCGGCATCGCCGCCTGTCTCGCGGCCGGCGCCGACGTCGTCGTCACCGGCCGCGTCACCGACGCCGCCCTCGTCACCGGCCCGGCCCAGTGGTTCTTCGGCTGGGACCCCGCCGAGCCCGCCGACCACGACCGCCTCGCGGGCGCCGTCGTCGCCGGACACGTCCTGGAGTGCGGCACCCAGGCCACCGGCGGCAACTACGCCTTCTTCCGGGAGCACGACGTGCGCCGCCCCAGTTTCCCCCTCGCCGAGATCCACCCCGACGGCACGTCCGTCATCACCAAGCACCCCGGTACGGGCGGCCTCGTCGACATCGGCACGGTCACCGCGCAGCTCCTGTACGAGACGGCCGGCGCCCGGTACGCGGGACCCGACGTCACCGCCCGGCTCGACACCGTACGGCTCACCCAGGCCGGCCCCGACCGGGTCCGGATCAGCGGTGTACGCGGCGAGGCCCCGCCGTCCACCCTCAAGGCCGGCCGCTGCCGCCTCGGCGGCTTCCGCAACGAGGTCGTCCTCGTCCTCACCGGACTCGACATCGAGGCGAAGGCCCGGCTCGTCCAGGACCAGATCGAGGACGCCTTCACCCGGGCCGAGTCCCGTCCCGCCGAGGTGCGGTGGGAGCTGGCCCGCACCGACCGGGCCGACGCCGAGACCGAGGAGACCGCGAGCGCCCTGCTCCGCCTCGTGGTCCGTGACCCCGGCCCCGAGGCCGTCGGCCGCGCGCTCAGCGGCGCCGTGATCGAGCTCGCCCTCGCCAGCTACCCCGGCTTCCACGTCACCGCACCGCCCGGCAAGGGCGCGCCCTACGGCGTCTTCGAGGCCGCGTACGTACCGGCCGCCGACGTCCCGCACACCGCCGTGCTGCCCGACGGGACCCGCGTTCGCGTCCCCGTGCCGCCGCACACCCGGGAACCGGCACCGGTCGAGCCGCCCCCGCTCCCCGAACCCCTGCCTGCCGGGCCCACGCGCCGGGTGCCACTGGGGCGCGTCGCCGGGGCCCGCAGCGGCGACAAGGGCGGGGACGCGAACGTCGGCGTCTGGGTCCGTTCGGACCGGGAATGGCGCTGGCTCGCCCACACCCTCACCGTGGAGCGGCTGCGCGCACTCCTCCCGGAGACCGCCGGCCTGCCCGTCGTACGTCATGACCTGCCCGGACTGCGGGCGGTGAACTTCGTCGTCACCGGACTCCTCGGGGAGGGCGTCGCCTCCCAGGCCCGCTTCGACCCGCAGGCCAAGGCTCTCGGCGAATGGCTCCGCGCCCGTGAACTCGACGTACCGGAGGAACTCCTGTGACCGTCCTCGCCTCCGCCCTCGACACCGGGGGACCCGACTACGCGGCCCACCGCGCCGCCATGCTCGGCAGGCTCGCCGCGCTCGACGCCGAACACGCAAAGGCGCTCGCGGGCGGCGGCGAGAAGTACGTCGCACGGCACCGGGGGCGCGGGAAACTCCTCGCCCGCGAGCGGATCGAGCTGCTGATCGACCCCGACACGCCCTTCCTCGAACTGTCGCCGCTCGCCGCCTGGGGCAGTGACCATCCGGTGGGCGCCTCGATCGTGACCGGTATCGGGGTGGTGGAGGGCGTCGAGTGCCTGATCACCGCCAACGACCCGACCGTGCGGGGCGGGGCCTCCAACCCGTGGACGCTGAGGAAGGCGCTGCGGGCGAACGAGATCGCGTACGCCAACCGGCTGCCGTGCATCGCGCTCGTCGAGTCCGGCGGCGCCGACCTGCCGTCCCAGAAGGAGATCTTCGTCCCCGGCGGGGCGCTGTTCCGCGACATCACCCGGCTCTCCGCCGCCGGGATCCCCACGATCGCGGTCGTCTTCGGCAACTCGACGGCCGGCGGGGCGTACGTCCCCGGCATGTCCGACCACACGGTGATGATCAAGGAGCGGTCGAAGGTCTTCCTCGGCGGTCCACCGCTGGTGAAGATGGCGACGGGGGAGGAGAGCGACGACGAGTCGCTCGGCGGCGCCGAGATGCACGCCCGCACCTCCGGCCTCGCCGACCACTACGCCGTCGACGAGCCGGACGCGCTGCGCCAGGCGCGGCGGATCGTCGCCCGGCTGAACCACCGCAAGGCGCACCCGGACCCCTCGGTTCCCGTCCGGCAGCCGAAGTACGACGGGGACGAACTGCTCGGGATCGTGCCGGAGGACCTGAAGACGCCGTTCGACCCGCGCGAGGTGATCGCCCGGATCGTGGACGGCTCGGACTTCGACGAGTTCAAGCCGCTGTACGGGCCGAGCCTGGTGACCGGCTGGGCCGCGCTGCACGGCTACCCGGTCGGCATCCTCGCCAACGCCCAGGGTGTGCTGTTCAGTCCGGAGTCGCAGAAGGCGGCGCAGTTCATCCAGCTCGCCAACCAGCGGGACATCCCGCTGATCTTCCTTCACAACACCACCGGCTACATGGTCGGCAAGGAGTACGAACAGGGCGGCATCATCAAGCACGGCGCGATGATGATCAACGCGGTGTCGAACAGCCGCGTCCCGCACCTGTCCGTCCTGATGGGAGCGTCGTACGGCGCCGGGCACTACGGCATGTGCGGCCGGGCCTACGACCCGCGCTTCCTCTTCGCCTGGCCGAGCGCCAAGTCGGCCGTGATGGGCCCGCAGCAGCTCGCCGGCGTCCTGTCGATCGTGGCGCGGGCAAGCGCCGCCGCCAAGGGGCAGCCGTACGACGAGGAGGCGGACGCCGGACTGCGCGCGATGGTCGAGGCGCAGATCGAGGCGGAGTCGCTGCCGATGTTCCTCTCCGGACGGCTGTACGACGACGGCGTCATCGACCCCCGCGACACCCGCACGGTCCTCGGCCTGTGCCTGTCCGCGATCCACACGGCACCGGTCGAGGGCGCGCGCGGCGGCTTCGGCGTCTTCCGAATGTGAGGCCCCATCCCATGATTTCGACTGTGCTGGTCGCGAACCGCGGCGAGATCGCCTGCCGGGTGTTCCGCACCTGCCGTGAGCTGGGCATCACGACGGTCGCGGTGTACTCGGACGGGGACGCCTCCGCCCTGCACGTACGGGAGGCGGACGCGGCCGTCCGGCTGCCGGGGTCCGCCCCTGCGGAGACGTACCTGCGCGGCGACCTGATCGTGAAGGCGGCGCTGGCCGCGGGCGCCGACGCCGTCCACCCCGGCTACGGCTTCCTCTCCGAGAACGCCGATTTCGCGCGGGCCGTCGAGGAGGCGGGCCTGGTGTGGATCGGCCCGCCGCCGGGCGCGATCGAGGCGATGGCGTCGAAGACGCGGGCGAAGGAACTGCTGGGCATCGCCCCGCTCACGGACGTCGGCGAGGCGGACCTGCCGGTCCTGGTCAAGGCGGCGGCGGGCGGCGGCGGCCGGGGCATGCGGATCGTCCGCGACCTGGCCGCGCTCCCGGGGGAGCTTGCGGCCGCCTCGGCGGAGGCGGCGAGCGCGTTCGGGGACGGCGAGGTGTTCGTCGAGCCGTACGTCGAGAACGGCCGGCACGTGGAGGTCCAGATCCTGGCCGACGGGCAGGGGACGGTGTGGGCGCTCGGCACCCGCGACTGCTCGCTCCAGCGCCGCCACCAGAAGGTGATCGAGGAGGCCCCGGCGCCGGGACTGCCGCCCGCGCTGCGCGCCGAGTTGGGCGAGCGGTCGGTCGCGGCGGCGAAGGCCGTCGGTTACGTCGGCGCGGGCACGGTCGAGTTCCTCGTCGCGGACGGACGGGCGCACTTCCTGGAGATGAACACCCGCCTCCAGGTCGAGCACCCGGTGACCGAGGCGGTCTTCGGCCTGGACCTGGTCGCCCTCCAGCTCTCCGTGGCCGAGGGCACCCCCCTCCCGCCCGAGCCCCCGCGCCCGCACGGGCACGCCGTGGAGGCCCGCCTCTACGCCGAGGACCCTTCCCGGTCCTGGTCCCCCCAGACGGGCGTCCTGCACACCCTGGAGTTCCCGGGGGACGGCGTCCTCCGGGTCTCCCGGGGCCCGCGGCTTCACGCGGGCGGCGCGGCCCGGGGTGCGCCGACGGCCGGTGCCGGCAGCCCGCCGGCGGACGACCCGCGGCTTCACGCGGGCGGCGCGGCGTCGCTCCGCGTCGACACCGGCTACGCCTCGGGGGACACCATCGGCGTCCACTACGACGCGATGCTCGCCAAGGTCGTCGCCCACGCCCCCACCCGCGCCGAGGCCGTCCGCAAGCTCGCCCACGCGCTGGCGCGGGCCCGCATCCACGGGCCCGTCACCAACCGGGACCTCCTCGTCGCCTCGCTGCGGCACGAGGAGTTCACCCGGCCGGAGAGCCTGGACACCGGGTTCTACGACCGGAACCTGCCGGATCTCGTCGCACCGCTCCCCGGCGAGGCGTACGCCGCCGTCGCCGCCGCGCTCGCGGCGGCGGCCGCGAACGCGGGCCGGTTCGGAGGCGGCTGGCGGAACGTCCGCTCCCAGGACCAGGTGCGGACGTACGGCGAGCACGAGGTGCGCTACCGCCCCACCCGCGACGGCGGCTACACCGTCACCGCCCCCGAAGGCGTCCGCCCCGTGACCGTCACCCCGCACCATGTCCGCCTCGAAGTCGACGGAGTCGTACGGGACTTCGAGGTCGCCCGCCACGGCGACACCGCGTACGTCGGCCCCCATCGCCTCACCGCACGCCCCCGCTTCCCCGACCCCCGCGACCAGGCCGCGCCCGGATCGCTCCTCGCCCCCATGCCCGGCACCGTCGTCCGGGTCGCCGAGGGCCTCGCGGTCGGCGACCCGGTCACCGCCGGGCAGCCGCTCCTCTGGCTGGAGGCCATGAAGATGGAGCACCGCGTCACCGCCCCCGCCTCCGGCACGCTCACCGCGCTCCACGCCGCCCCCGGCCGCCAGGTCGAGGTCGGCGCCCTGCTCGCCGTCGTACAGGCCGTACCGACCGATGCACAGGAGGACCAGAAATGACCGGCACCGTCGTCGAATCCCCCGAGCACACCGCGCTGCGTTCCGCCGTCTCCGCGCTCGGCCGGCGTCACGGCCCCGGCTTCGACCGGGCCGCCCTGTGGGCCGAGGCCGGCAAGCTCGGCTACCTGGGCGTGAACCTTCCGGAGGAGTACGGCGGCGGAGGCGGCGGCATGGCCGAACTCTCCATCGTCCTGGAGGAGGCCGGCGCGGCCGGGGCCCCGCTCCTCATGATGGTCGTCTCGCCCGCCATCTGCGGCACGGTCATCGCCCGGTTCGGCACCGACGAGCAGAAGGCGGCCTGGCTGCCCGGTCTCGCGGACGGCTCCCGCACGATGGCCTTCGGCATCACCGAGCCCGACGCCGGCTCGAACTCCCACCGCATCACGACCACCGCCACGAGGACCGAAGCGGGCTGGGTGCTCAACGGGCGGAAGGTCTTCGTCTCGGGCGTCGACATCGCCGACGCGACCCTGATCGTCGGCCGCGCCTCCGATGCCCGCACCGGCAACCTCAAGCCCTGTCTCTTCGTGGTCCCCCGCGACGCCCCGGGCTTCGGGCGCCGCCACATCGAGATGGAACTCGACGCCCACGAGAAGCAGTTCGAGCTCACCCTCGACGACGTCCACCTCCCCGCCGACGCCCTCGTCGGCGACGAGGACGCGGGCCTGCTCCAGCTGTTCGCCGGGCTCAACCCCGAGCGGATCATGACGGCCGCCTTCGCGATCGGCATGGGACGGTACGCGCTCGCCAAAGCCGTCGACTACGCCAGGGAACGCCAGGTCTGGAAGACCCCCATCGGCGCCCACCAGGCCATCGCCCACCCTCTCGCCCAGGCCCACATCGAGCTGGAACTGGCCAGGCTCATGATGCAGAAGGCCGCCCACCTCTACGACGCCGGAGACGACATCGGTGCGGGCGAGGCCGCCAACATGGCCAAGTACGCCGCCGCCGAGGCCTGCGTGAAGGCCGTCGACCAGTCCGTCCACACCCTCGGCGGCAACGGCCTCACCCGCGAGTTCGGCCTCGCCCGGCTCGTCACGGCCTCCCGCGTGGCCCGGATCGCCCCCGTCAGCCGCGAAATGATCCTCAACTACGTATCGCACCAGTCCCTGGGGCTCCCCAAGTCGTACTGAGCCGCGCGATCCTGGCGCTCACCTTCCACCTCTCCAGGGGGCCACGCATGGTGTTCCACAGCGAGTACGAGCCCGTCCCGGCCGTCTCCCTCCCCATCCACGAGGCCGTCCTCGGCCGGGCCGCCGAACACGGTGACGCCCCGGCCCTCATCGACGGGACCGGCGACCTGACCCTCACGTACGCCCAGGTCGACACGTTCCACCGGCGGATCGCCGCCGGGCTCGCCGAGGCAGGTGTCCGCAAGGGCGACGTCCTCGCCCTGCACAGCCCCAACACCGTGCTCTTCCCTGTCGCGTTCTACGCCGCCACCCGCGCCGGCGCGTCCGTCACCACGGTCCACCCGCTGGCCACGCCGGAGGAGTTCGCCAAGCAGCTCCGCGACTCCTCCGCGCGCTGGATCGTCACCGTCTCCCCGCTGCTCGGGGCCGCCCGCCGGGCCGCCGAACTCGCCGGCGGCATCGAGGAGATCCTCGTCTGCGACCAGGCGGACCGGGCCGAGGGACACCTCTCCCTCCAGGCCATGCTGGCGACGACCACTCCCGAGCCGTTCGTGGACATCGACCCCGACGAGGACATCGCCGCCCTGCCGTACTCCTCCGGCACCACCGGCGTCCCCAAGGGCGTGATGCTCACCCACACCTCGATCGCCACCAACCTCGCCCAGCTCGAACCCTTCATCCCCATGGGCCCCGGCGACCGCATCCTCGCCGTCCTGCCCTTCTTCCACATCTATGGGCTCACCGCCCTGATGAACGCCCCGCTGCGGCAGGGCGCCACCGTCGTCGTCCTGCCCCGCTTCGAGCTCGACCAGTTCCTCGCCGCCATCGAGAAGCACCGCATCAACGGCCTGTACGTGGCGCCGCCGATCGTCCTCGCGCTCGCCAAGCACCCGGCGGTCGCCGACTACGACCTGTCCTCCCTGGAGTACATCGTCAGCGCCGCCGCCCCGCTCGACGCCTCCCTCGCCGAGGCCTGCTCGGCCCGGCTCAAACTGCCGCCGGTCCGCCAGGCGTACGGCATGACGGAGCTGTCCCCGGGCACCCACGTCGTCCCGCTCGACGCGGTGAACCCCCCGCCCGGCGCCGTCGGCAAGCTCCTGCCCTCCACCGAGATGCGGATCCTGTCCCTCGACGACCCCGCGCGGGACGCCGAACCCGGCACGGAGGGCGAGGTCGCCATCCGGGGCCCGCAGGTCATGAAGGGGTACCTCGGCCGCCCCGACGCCACCGCCGCCATGATCGACACCGACGGCTGGGTGCACACGGGCGACATCGGCCGGGTCGACGAGAACGGCTGGCTCTTCGTCGTCGACCGGGTCAAGGAATTCATCAAGTACAAGGGCTTCCAGGTCGCTCCCGCCGAGCTCGAAGCGCTGCTCCTCACCCACGAGGGCGTGGCCGACGCGGCGGTGATCGGCGTGTACGACGAGGACGGCAACGAGGTCCCGAAGGCGTACGTCGTCCGCCAGCCGCACGCGGCCGACCTTTCCGCCGACGACATCATCGGCTTCGTGGCCGGGCATGTTGCCCCGTACAAGAAGATCCGGCGCGTGGAGTTCGTCGACGGGGTGCCGAGGGCGGCGTCGGGGAAGATCCTGCGCCGCGAACTGAGGGAGCGAGAGAACTCATGACCCAGGTCTCCGTCGCCGGCGAACGCGGCGTCACCACCCTGACCCTGGACGCACCCGGCAACCGCAACGCGCTGTCGGCGTCGCTGGTCGCCGACCTCGCCGAGGCGCTGACGGCGTGCGCGAAGGATCAGGGCGTACGGGCGGTGGTGCTGACCCACTCCGGCTCCACCTTCAGCGCGGGCGCCGACCTGAAGGCACCGCCCAACCCGTACTCCTTCGTGGCGCTGCTGCGGCAGATCGTGGAGCTGCCGAAACCGGTGGTGGGGGTGGTGCGGGGCCACGCACGGGCGGGCGGCCTCGGACTGCTCGGCGCCTGTGACGTGGTGGTGGCGTCCCCGGAGTCGGACTTCGCCCTGACGGAGGTGCGGATCGGGGTCGCCGCTGCGGTCGTCTCGCTGACGCTGCTGCCGAAGCTGGAGCCGAGGGCGGCGGCCCGGTACTACCTGACGGGCGAGCGCTTCGGGGTGCCGGAGGCCCTGCGCATGGGCCTGGTGACCGCCGGGGACGACGCCCTGGACGACATCCTCGACGGGCTGCGCAAGGGCTCGCCGCAGGGCCTGGCCGAGTCCAAGCGCCTGGTCACGGCTAAAGTCCTGGAGACCTTCGAACGGGACGCGGAGGAGCTGGTGCAGCGGTCCGCGTCGCTGTTCGCCTCCGCGGAGGCGCGCGAAGGGATGACGGCCTTCCTCGAACGACGGGACCCCGAATGGGTGTGGTGAGCCCACCGAAACAGCCCCAGCAGGACAGGAGCCGCGCCACCCGGCAGCGGCTCCTGGAAGCGGCGGTGTCCTGCCTGGCCGAACACGGCTGGGCGGGCTCCACCGTCTCCGTGGTCGCCGAGCGCGCCGGGGTCTCGCGCGGGGCGGCCCAGCACCACTTCCCGACCCGGGAGGCCCTCTTCACGGCGGCGGTCGAGTACGTCGCCGAGGAACGCTCCCAGGCGCTGCGCGCCCTGCCGGCCGAGAACCGTGGCGAGGTCGTCGCCGCCCTGGTCGACCTCTACACGGGCCCGCTGTTCCGCGCGGCGCTCCACCTGTGGGTCGCCGCCTCGAACGAGGAGCAGCTGCGCGGTCCGGTCACCGAACTGGAGGCCCGCGTCGGCCGCGAGTCCCACCGCATCGCGGTGGAACTCCTCCGCGCCGACGAGTCCCTGCCCGGCGTCCGTGAAACGGTCCAGGGCCTCCTGGACATGGCCCGCGGCCTGGGCCTGGCCACCCTCCTGACGGACGACCGAACCCGCCGCGACAGGGTCGTCGCCCAATGGGCCGCCCTGGTGGACGAGGCCCTGGGCTGACCGCTCACCCAAGCGCGGGGCGGGAGGGCGTCGTGACCCGGGACACATACACGGGCCGTTCCCCGCAGTACGCTGGTCGCATGCTTTCGCTCGTACGCCGTCGTCACGTGGACTTCCTCCGCGTCACGACCATGGGCTGTCGGCCCTCGGCCTGACCCCGACGCCCACCCACCCCGGTCGTCCGGCGGAGACCCCGCCGGCATCCACCGGGCCCCCGTACACCCCACGCGGACGCACACCATGACCTACACGTCACAGCTCCCCATCGTCGACCTCGCCGCCGCCGACCGCGGCCCCCAGGCCCGGCGCCTCCTCCACGCCCAGCTGCACTCCGCCGCCCACGACGTCGGCTTCTTCCAGCTGATCGGGCACGGCGTCTCCGAGGCCGAGACCCAGGCGCTCACCTCCGCCATGCGCGCCTTCTTCGCGCTGCCCGAGGCCGACCGGCTCGCCATCGACAACATCAACTCGCCGCACTTCCGCGGCTACACCCGCACCGGCGACGAGCGCACCGGCGGCGCCCGCGACTGGCGTGACCAGCTCGACATCGGCGCCGAACGCCCCGCGCACGTGCCCGGCCCCGGCGAGCCCCCGTACTGGTGGCTCCAGGGCCCCAACCAGTGGCCCGCGGCGCTCCCCGAGCTCCGCCTCGCCGCCCTGAACTGGGTCGAGCGCCTCAGCGGGGTCGCCGAGCGGCTGCTGCACGAGCTGCTCGTCTCCATCGGCGCCCCCGCCGACTTCTACGACGACATCTTCGGCGCTCACGCCCACCCGCACCTCAAGCTGGTCCGCTACCCCGGAAGCGCGGGCGACGGTGCCGACCAGGGCGTCGGCGCCCACAAGGACTACGGCTTCCTCACCCTGCTCCTGCAGGACCACGTCGGCGGCCTCCAGGTCGAGCGCGAGGACGGCGCCTTCCACGACGTGCCACCGCTGCCCGGCGCGTTCGTCGTCAACCTCGGCGAGCTCCTCGAAGTGGCGACGAACGGCTATCTCCGCGCCACCAACCACCGGGTGGTCTCCCCGCCCGGGGCGACGGAGCGCTACTCCGTCCCGTTCTTCTACAACCCCCGGCTCGACGCCCGCATCGAACCGCTGGCCTTCCCGTACGCCGGGACGGCGCCCGGCGTCACGGCCGACCCGGCGAACCCGCTGTTCGCCGAGTACGGCCGTAACGAGCTGAAGGGCAAGCTCCGCGCCCACCCGCTGGTCGCGGCCCGCCACCACGCGGACCTGCTGCTGAACCCCGAAGGGCGGGGCGGCCGGCCCGGTCAGCCCGCGATGTCGCGGTAACCCTCGATCTCCTGGACGTCGCGCCGGCCGGGGCCGATGTACCGCGCCGACGGCCGCACCAGCCGGCCCGTGCGCTTCTGCTCCAGGATGTGCGCCGACCAGCCCGCCGTACGGGCACAGCTGAACATCGACGTGAACATGTGCGCCGGAACCTCGGCGAAGTCCAGCACGATCGCGGCCCAGAACTCCACGTTCGTCGCCAGGACGCGGTCCGGGCGGCGGTTGTGCAGCTCCTCCAGGGCCGCCTTCTCCAGCGCCTCCGCGACCTCGAAGCGCGGCGCGGCCAGCTCCTTGGCCGTACGGCGCAGGACGCGGGCGCGCGGGTCCTCGGCGCGGTAGACGCGGTGGCCGAAGCCCATCAGGCGCTCACCCTGGTCAAGGGCCTTCTTCACGTATCCCACCGCGTCGCCGGTCCGCTCGATCTCCTCGATCATGCCGAGGACGCGGGACGGAGCGCCGCCGTGCAGCGGCCCGGACATGGCGCCCACGGCGCCGCTCAGCGCCGCCGCCACGTCGGCGCCCGTCGAGGCGATGACGCGCGCGGTGAACGTGGAGGCGTTCATGCCGTGCTCGGCGGCCGAGGTCCAGTACGCGTCGACGGCCTTGACGTGCTTGGGGTCGGGCTCGCCGCGCCAGCGGATCATGAACCGCTCGACGACGGACTGCGCCTTGTCGATCTCGCTCTGCGGCACCATCGGCAGGCCCTGGCCGCGCGCCGACTGGGCGACGTACGACAGCGCCATGACGGCGGCCCGGGCGAGGTCGTCGCGGGCCTGCTCGATGTCGATGTCGAGGAGCGGTTTGAGGCCCCACACCGGCGCGAGCATGGCGAGCGCGGACTGGACGTCGACCCGGATGTCACCGGAGTGCACCGGGATCGGGAACGGTTCGGCCGGCGGCAGGCCGGGGTTGAACGCCCCGTCGACCAGCAGGCCCCACACGTTGCCGAACGAGACCTGGCCGACCAGATCCTCGATGTCGACGCCGCGGTACCGGAGCGCGCCGCCCTCCTTGTCCGGTTCGGCGATCTCCGTTTCGAACGCGACGACTCCCTCGAGTCCGGGTACGAAGTCGGACATCAGGCGGCTCCTCTATCGATGATCAATCATCCGGCTTGGTCGGGAAGTAACAGTCATCCAGCCCAAGAGTCTGTACGGTTCCGATGATGCGGGGAAGCGTGACATCCGGCACACTCCGCCGATCCGGCGAGAGAGGGTTAGCGGCACGGGGTGCCGGGCACACTCGCCCGCTGCGGCAGGATGGCCCTGTGACCGACGCTCTCGATCCCGCCGACATGCGCGAGCAGTACCGGACCCCGCGGCTGACCGTGGCGGACCTCGCCCCCGAACCGATCGAACAGTTCACGCGCTGGTTCAAGGAGACCGCCACCAACCCGGCGATCCACGAGCCGAACGCGATGGTCGTCTCGACGGCCACTCCCGACGGCCGGCCGTCCTCCCGGACGGTGCTGCTCAAGCACTACGACGAGGCGGGGTTCGTCTTCTACACGAACTACGGCTCCCGCAAGGGCGGCGAGCTGGCGGCCAATCCGTACCTCTCGCTGCTCTTCCCCTGGCATCCGCTGGCCCGCCAGGTCATCGTCACGGGCCGGGCGGCCCGTACCGGCCGTGACGAGACGGTCGCGTACTTCCGCACCCGGCCGCACGGCTCGCAGCTCGGTGCATGGGCGAGCCACCAGTCCTCGGTGATCGGATCCCGGGAGGAACTCCTCGCCCGGTACGAGGAGTTGGCGGCGCGCTATCCCGAGGGCGAGCAGGTTCCGGTGCCGCCGGAGTGGGGCGGCTTCCGGGTGGTGCCGGAGACGGTGGAGTTCTGGCAGGGCCACGAGAACCGGCTGCACGACCGGCTCCGGTACGTGCGGGAGGGCGCGGGGGACGACTGGCGGGTGGAGCGCCTCTCACCGTGAGGCGCTGATCGCCTCCGCCAGCGCCGTCTCGACCGCGTGCGGAATGTCCGTGACCGGGAACTGCGTGTGCCGTACGGTCCGCTCCCGGTCGACGACGACGACCGCCCGCTTGAGCCGGAGCGCCTGCCCGGCCCGGAAGGTCGGCAGCCGCAGCGCCGCCGCGAGCCGCGCGTCCATGTCGGAGAGCAGCGGGAAGGGGATCTCCTCGGCGGCGGCGAAGGCCCGCTGTTCGTCGGGCCGCTGGGTCGAGACACCGCGGACCGCGACCCCGGCCGCCGTGAACCTGTCGTACGCGTCCCTGAACAGCCGGTTCTCCAGCGTGCAGCCGACCGTGCCGGGGATGTCGTTCCAGCCGTCCGGCAGCGGGCTCGGCCGCCCGGTCGCCGGGTAGCAGAAGAGCACGGTGGCGGCGGCGCCCGGATCGACCGGGTCCTGCTCCTCGCCCGTGTGCGCGGGCAGGGTCAGCCGGGGCAGCCGGGTCCCGGGCAGGCCGTGGAGGCGGCGGGCCTCGGCGCTGTGCTCGTCGGCCGAGGCGGTGAGGGTGCCGTCGCCGAGCAGCCAGCGGTCGGCCCAGTCCTGCATCGAGACCAGGACGGGGAGCAGGGCGCGGCCCGTCGCGCTGAGCCGGTACTCGTACCGCACCGGCCCCTCCTGGTACGGCACCTTGTCCAGGACGCCGCTGTCGACCAGGTGGTTCAGCCGCTCGGTGAGGACCTTGCGGGAGATGTCGAGTTCGCGCTGGAGCTCGTCGAAGCGGTGCCGGCCTCGCGCCGTCTCCCGTACGAGCAGCAGGCTCCACCAGTCGCCGACGACGGCGGCGGCCTGGGCGATCGCACAGGCGGCGTCGCGCTCGGGCACGGCTCGGGCCATGGTCTCCTCCAGTGGTCGGGGGCGCTTCGGTGGGCCGTCCCATCTTGCGCCATCGACTGAGTTCCCGATAGAAACTTACTCGGCCATCACAAGTTCCCAAAGGAAACTCACTATTCCTCGGGGGAGGGGACCACTTCCATGCCCATCGCCTGGGCGACCGCCTGGCGCACCTGGCAGATGACCCGCCGCGCCTACCCGTGGACGTACGCCGTCGGCACCGTCCTGCCCGCCGCGCTCGCCATCTCGCTCGCCTACCTCGGCTACCACGCCATCGGCGGCGGCACCGTCGCCGCCGACTTCCAGCAGGGCAGCGGCACCACCGCCTACCTCGCCTACGTCGTCGTCGGCGCGACCGCCTTCCAGTTCACCGTCCGGCTCATCCTCTGGTCCGCCAAGGCCCTGATCACCGAACAGCGCCAGGGCACCCTCGGCGCCCTCCTCGTCGCCCCCGCCGGCCGCTTCCCGTACCTCCTCGGCTTCACCGTCTTCGCCGTCCTCAGCAGCCTCGTCGAGTTCCTCACCCTCGGTCTGGTGATCGCCGCCCTCGGCGTCTCCGTCCCCGTCTCCTCGGCCGCCGGCGCGCTGCTCGGCGCGCTCGCGCTGGTCGCCGCCGTCTTCGCGCTCTCGGTCGGCCTCGGCGGCCTGATGATCGCCGCCGGTGAGGCCCACATCTCTCAGAACACCGTCTTCATCGTCCTCGGCCTGGTCGGCGGCTTCACCTTCCCCCGCGACTACCTGCCCCTGTGGGCCCAGTGGTTCGCCGAACTCCTCCCCACCACCTCGGCCATGGACGTCCTGCACGGCGCGTTCACCGGGGGCCAGTCGCTCCCCGACCTCCTGCCGCGACTGGGCGTCTGCGCCCTGCTCACCGCCGCCTACCTCCTCCTCGGACTGCTCTACCTGCCACGGGCCGAGGCCCGGGCCGTCGAAAGGACGTACTGATGACGACATCCGTCAAGGCCGCCATCGAGGTCCGTGCCCTGCGCAAGGAGTTCCCCGTACGGGACAAGGGGATCTTCGGCCCCCGTGGCGTCAAGCGCGCCGTCGACGGCCTCGACCTCGACGTCCCGCGCGGCCGCATCACCGGCCTCCTCGGCCTCAACGGCGCCGGGAAGACCACCACCATCAAGACCGTCGCCACCCTCCTGCGCCCCACCTCGGGCCGCGTCACGGTCGACGGCCTCGACACCGTCACCGACGCCCGGGCCGTACGCCGCCGCATCAACCTCATCGCCGGCGGCGAGCGCATGGTCTACACCCGCATGACCGGACGCGAGAACCTCTGGTACTTCGGCCAGCTCTACGACGTCCCGAAGAAGGAACTACGCCCCCGCATCGACGACCTGCTCGCCCTCGTCGGCCTCACGGACGTGGCCGACACCATGGTCGAACGCTACTCCCGGGGCATGACCCAGCGCCTCGCCATCGCCCGAGGGCTGGTCAACCGCCCCGCCTATCTGCTCCTCGACGAACCGACGCTCGGCCTCGACGCCCCCATCGCCCGCGACCTGCGCCGCGTCGTGGCCCGCCTCGCCGAGGAGGGCACGGGGGTGCTCCTCACCTCCCACTACCTCGCGGAGGTCGAGGAACTCTGCGGCCATGTGTACGTGATCTCGGCAGGCCGCCACCTCGCCGCCGGCAGCCCGGCGGAACTGAAGGCGGCGACGGGAACCCACCGTACGATCCGCCTGACGGTGACGACCCCGAGCCCGGCCACGGCGGCGGTCGCCACCCGCTTCGGCGCGGACCTCGAACTCCTCCCCACGGGAGCCGAATTGATCACCCTGCGCCACCCGGACGACATGGCCGGCCCGCTCGCGGCGGCGATCGTCGAGGCGGGCGGCTCGATCGGCGGACTGGAGATCGCGGAGGCGAGCCTGGAGGACGCGATCCTGGCCCTGGCGGACGGCTCGCGCGAGGCGGCCACCGTATGAGCCACGCCCTGCGGGTCTTCGCGGCGGAAGCGCTCAAGCAGCACCGACGCCTCTTCGGCCAGCCCATCGTCGTCTTCTCGATGCTCGTCTGGCCCGTCCTCCAACTGGCCACCACCTACTACACCCTGCGCCCCGTCGCCACCGCCTCCCCGGCCGCCGCGAACTGGCCGCTCGCCGCCGACCCCGACCGCCTCCTCGCCTTCCTGGCCACCGGCACCCTCGCCTACGCCTTCTTCTTCTCCCTCGTCCAGTCGGCCTGGCACCTCTCCTTCGAACGCACCACCGGCACCCTGGAACTCCTCTTCCTCTCCCCGGCCGGCCGCCTCACCCTCATGCTCGCCAACGGCGCCGGGGCGCTCCTGCAGAACGCCTGGCTGCTGACCTGCTTCACCGTCGCCGCCCTGACCGGCTTCGGCACGCTCTCCGTCTCGGCCTGGTGGATGTACGGGATCGTCTTCCTGGCGCTGCTGATCCCGGCCGCCGCGTGGGGCGCGTTCCTCAACAGCCTGCTGGTCTTCTCCCGCGACTCCGCCTTCCTCTACACGATCCTCGACGAACCCCTCTGGTTCGTCTCGGGCGTCCGCCTCCCGCACTTCGCCCTGCCGGCGACGATCCAGGTCGTGGGCGCGGTCTTCCCCCTGACGGGCAGCCTCATCGCGGTGCGAGGCGCGCTCCTGGAACACCGCACCCTCGCCGAGCTCGCCCCGACCCTCCTGGCCCTCCTCCTGCTCAGCGCGACCCTCCTGGCGGCGGCCGCGCTCATCCTGCGCCTGGGCGAGGCACGCTCCCAGCGCACGGGCAGACTGGGCCTCGCCTAGAGGCTCCCACCCGGACCGCCTTCAGCCCTTGAACAGGTTCGAAACCAGGTGTCACGCGAAGATCCCTCCTGCTACTGTCGCCCTGCTCGCGCAGGGACGAGCGGCGATTCCGTGAGCGCCCCCCCCCTGCGTCGACTGCCCTGGGGAGGGACTTCTTCGTGATTCGTCCGCTGAACAGGCGGGCCACGCGCCACCAGCGCGCGCTCGGCCGTATCGCTCTCACCGTCACGCTCGCCGTGACCGCCGGAATCGGCACCGCCACGGGGTCGGCCGTCGCCGAGACCCCCGGTGCGTCCGCCGATCCCGTCGTCATCAGTCCGGGCGCACGCTTCGTGCCCCGCGCCACCATCGTCCTGAACGCCGGCGAGACCGGCTTCCTCACCGCCCAGGAGGGTGACGACCGTCTCCGCTGGATCGACTACGCCACCGGTGCCACCACCCTCCTCGACCACCGGCTGCCCGAGCCGCTCGCGTACGACGTGGACGAGTTCCGTTTCGCCCAGTACCCGGCGGACTTCGGCCACGGCTCCGACACCGTCGCCCTCTACGCGGAAACCCCGACCCCGCACGTGACGCTCCAGCAGCGGGCGGGCGGCGGACCGTCCACCACGGTCCAGATCCCGGAAGGCCAGACGTACGTCGCCACCTACGGCGACACCGTCGTCACCCGGACCGGTGCCGAGAACGCCGTGACCGGCCTGCACCTCCTGCATCTGGAGAACGGCGAGGTGCGGGACCGGAGACTGGAGGGCCTGCCGGAGGGGTGGAACCTTTCCATCAGTGAGGGCGACGCCCGGTCCGTCGCCGTCCGCGGCATCAAGTGGGAGGACAGCACGATGTCCCAGGGGTGGTGGGTCGTCGACCTCGCCACCGGGAGCGTGAAGGCGCTCTCCACGCAGGGCGAGAGCGTCTCCTTCGACCGGGACACCGTCTACCACCACGGTGCCCCGGAGTCCTACGCCGCCCAGGTGTACCGCCGGGACGACCTGGACGCGGAGCCGGCCACCCTCGACCTGCGGGACATCTCCTACGACGACACCGTCCGGCCCTTCGCCGGCGGTCTCGTCACCGTGTCCCGGCCGAACCCGGGCGACAACGAGTACCGGGGCAACGAGCTGTCCCTGCGCGACCTCGACGGGAGGTACCTGAAGTCCCTGCTGGCCGTCGCCTCCACCTCCCTGCACCGCACCCCCGACGGCTCGCTCCTGGTGGCCGGCGCGGAGGAGCGCACCACCTACGGCGCACTCGCATGGGGGTACTACCTCTTCACCCCCGCCGCGGACGGCACCGTCACCCGCAAGCGCCTCGCGGACATAGCGGACAGGGAGGCCGAGCCGGCCGGCATCTCGCTGGGCAGCGGTGTCCTCACCACGGCCGACGACTCGCAGCACTACAGCCCCGGCACCACCATCGGCGGCTACCGGAGCACCTGGCTGAAGACCTCCGGCCGTCCGGAGGAGCTGGACTCGACCGTCGACGGCGTCGTGTCCGGCCGGGACGAGGACTGCGGCGTCACCTCCGGCACCTCCTGCGTGACCATGTTCGCGAGCGGCGACGGCCATCACGGCCGCAAGGCCGCGACCGAGCAAGACGTCACCATGCTCTACCGGAACGGCGCCGCCCCGTGGGGCCCGAGGGTCACCTCCGGACTCGGCAGCCCGCAGCTCGTCGACCTCTCCGGCCGGTTCGGTGTCGTGAACCAGGCGTGGGGCGGTGAGCAGGCGGTCCTCCACTTCAAGGACGCCGACACCGGGAGCGTGCTCCTGAAGCGGCAGCCGGTGGCGGCCTCCGTCTGGGGCAACACGCTGTGGAGCGCCCTCGGCCGGTGGGACGACTCCAGCTCGGGCGTGTCGACCTGGGTGGCGGCGAAGAACCTGTCGACGGGCGCCGCCGGCGAGTCCTTCGACGCGGGCTGCGTTCCCAACGATCTCCAGGCCGTGGGCCGCTGGGTGTACTGGCGGTGCGGCGACCACGGCCACGACTTCAAGGGCGCCGGGGTCCACGACCTGCAGACGAAGCGCTCCCTGAGGCTGGGCGCCGACCACACGCTCCTCGGCGACGGCTACCTGGTCCGCCGCTCGGACGCCGTCGGCCTCACCCTCGTCGACCTGCACAACGGCCTCCCGGTCAGCGGAAAGGAGGCGGACCTGCCCCAGCGAGTGGTCGCCACCGCCGCTGAGCTCGGAGACCGGACCGCACGCCGGTCCGGGTGGACCGTCGACCGCTTCGGCGGTCACGTCGCCTACACGGGCGAGGACCGCCGGGTGCGGATCGTCCCGTCGGGCGTTCCGGCCTCCCGGATCGCCGTCATCGACGCCGAAACGCCCGCCGTGAACATCAAGGCCGGTGTCTGGAAGCCGCGCTGGTGGCTGTCGAAGCCGGCGGCGTCGTGGTCGCTGACGCTGAAGAACAAGGCGACCGGGAAGACCGTGCGGACCCTCTCCGGCGGGGAGGCCAGGGGCCTGGTCGCGCCGTCGTGGGACGGCAGGGACGCGGGCGGGAAGTACGTCCCGAACGGGGCCTACACCTGGACCCTGACCGCGAAGCCCGCCGACGGCGTCCAGGCGGACCTTTCCGTCCTCGGGACGGTGCCGGTGACCGGCGGTGCCGCCGTGTGGCGGGACATGGCCGGCGACGACGGGTTCGGCGACCTGCTGGCGATGGACACGACCGGGGCGGTGTCGCTGTACCGGGGCACCGGGACCGGTGGCCTGTCGTCCCGTATCGCCGGGACCGGCAGCCCGTTCGCCGCCGGCTCCGTGCTCGTGCCCTTCGGGGACATCGACGGCGACCGGTGCGGGGACGTGCTCGCGCGGGTCGGGGACCAGCTGCGGGCGTACCGGCCCGGGTGCGGGAAGGCCGTCACCGCTTCGTCGCCGTACACGCTGCTCGGATCCGGCTGGGGGCAGTACGACCAGCTGACGTCGTCCGGCGATGTCAACGGCGACGGGTTCGTCGACCTGGTGGCCCGCCAGGCATCCACCGGTGACCTGTACTTCTACGCCGGTACGGCCGATCACCGGCTGAAGGCCCGGGTGCGCATCGGGACGAACTGGAAGCTGTACAAGCGGATCGTCGGGGCGGGGGACCTGAACGGGGACGGGCGTGGCGACCTGCTCGGGGTCGACTCCGCCGGTGTGCTGTGGCGGTACTACGGAACCTCCACCGGCGGCCTGACCGCGCGGGTGCGGGTCGGCGGCGGGTGGGGCGGTTACTCCGCTCTCGTCACGACCGGTGACCTGTCCGGTGACGGGCGCGCCGATCTGCTGGCGCGGGACACCACGGGGAAGCTGTGGCGGTACGCCTCCACGGGGGCCGGTACGTACGGCGGCCGGGTGCTGATCGGCACCGGGGGCTGGAACGGATTCAAGGGCCTGTTCTGACGCCGAAGTGAGGGAGGTTCGCCGTCGACGCGGTCGCCGCGCCGACGGCGGACTTCTTTACGCCGCAGGAGCTGGGAGAACGCGGACGACCCGTGGGCCTTGGTCCCGTCCGCTCGAGTTCGGACGAGAGCCGGCCGGACTTACCGGCGGCCCACGGGTCGGGTGACTGCGTTGTTGTCGGCAGACAGCCTGCCGAGATGCACGATGTGCGACAGCAGGCCTTAGCCCGCAGTCACCTCACGAGTCCGAAAAGAAACCATGTTTTCGGATCACCTCCTTTCGACGTGTGCCCCCACCCTAAGAAGCGATCGGCGAGGGCTCAAGCGATTTATGAGACGGGTTCCGCGCGCTTCCGGGGCGCAACGATTTCGTTGAAGCGGGTGTGTCGTGCGTCACGTTCCAGTTGAATTGGGGGCGGGGCGTGCGGATGCACGCGCGTACACCGTCCTGACAGGGGGTCCGGGATGAGTGCTTCCACGAGCGAGACCGCGCGGCGGGCGGCCGACGGGCAGGGGCCCGGGGCGGATCTGCTCGCCGCGTTGCTGGACGGGATGGACGCGGCGCTCTGCGCCTTCGACGCGGACGGGACCGTCACCCACTGGAACCGCGAGGCCGAGCGGATCCTCGGCTGGTCGGCCGAGGAGGCCGTCGGGCGGAGCGGGTTCGAGGGGTGGGCGGCGCGCAGGGCCGACGCGGCGGAGGCGCTGGCGCGGCTGATGGCGGCGATGGAGGCGCCCGGCCGGCTGGTGCACGAGTTCGCCCTGCTGCGGAAGGACGGCGGCAGGGTGCTCGTACGGACGCAGTCGGCGGGCGTGCGCGGTCCGGACGGCGCCCCGGCCGGGGTGTACTGCGCGTTCAGCGAGGTGCACGCGCAGATCGATCTGGAGCGGTCGATCGCGCTCAGCGAGGCGCTGTTCGAGGACGCGTCCTGGGGCGTCGTCCTGGTCGACGTCGATCTGCGGCCCACCGTCGTCAACGGGTACGCCGCCCGGACGATGGGCGCCGGCCGTACGACTCTCCTCGGGCGGCCGCTCGGCGAGTTGGTCGTCCAGGGTGTGGAGGAGCTGGAGGGCGCCCTCCAGCATGTGCTGGCGGAGGGGGCGCCGCGGGCGCTCGCCGAGGTGTGGGTGACCCTGCGGACCGCGGAGGGCGAGCGGCGGCGCTGCTGGCGCAGCGGTTTCGTGCGGCTGTCGTCGCCGTTGGCGGAGGAGCCGGTGCCGCTGGGCGTGGGGTGGCTCTTCCAGGACGTGACGGAGGAGCGGCTCGCGGAGCAGGAGGCGGACCGGCTGCGGTTCCGGTACAGCCAGTTGCACCGGGCCGGTGCGGCGGCGGCGGAGTGCGAGGACCCCATGGAGGCGGCGACGGTCCTGCTGGACTTCGCGCTGGCCGGGTTCGCCGACCACGCGCTGCTCGACCTGGCGGCGGGGGAGCGGCGCCTCGTCCGGGTCGCGGCCACCCCGGCCGGCGCCCCCGGCCCGGTGGTCCCGGTCGCGGGCGGGGGCATTCCGCTGCGCTATCCCTCGGGCCACCCGGTCCTCCAGGCGGTCTCCCGCACGGGCCCGGTGCGGGCCTCGGCCTCCGCCGCGACGGCGCGCGGCGCCGAGGACTGGGCCGTGGAGCGCCACTGGCCCCGCGACGCCGTCCACGCGCTGTGCCTTCCGCTGCGCAGCCGGGGCCGCACGGTGGGCGCCGTGACCTTCCTCCGCGCGGCGTCCCGTACGGCCTTCGAGCGGCCGGACGCGGTGTACGCGGACACCGTGGCGGCACGGGTGGCGGCGTCCCTGGACCTGGCCGGCGCGGGGGTCCCCTCCAGTGAGACCTAGGCCGTGTCCGTGAAGTCCCGCCTGGCCCCGCGACGCCTGGCCCGCACGCTCGCCGCGTGCCCTGCCCTGCGGGCAGACGGCGCTACCTTCCGGACCCGACCTAGTGACCTGAGTCGGAGATTCGTCGTTGGTTCGGTATGAGTCGTCCGGGTCCGAAGATTCCGCCGTTGTCGGTGACCGGTGCCCAGCGGGCTGTGCTT
>NZ_BMTO01000014.1:122139-245874 GCF_014649715.1 Streptomyces lateritius | reverse complement strand
CTCGTACTGCTGGAACTGCGGGTGTTGCGAACTGCTCAGTGGCCTGTGACAGCGCCACTCTTCGGCAGCCAGCCCCGTCGCCCGCCAGGCGTCTGCTCTGGCTTAGAACCCCACTGCCGAACCTCCCGGTGCGCGCGTCCGCAGCCGACGCCTTCACCGAGGTACCGCTCACTGACTTCACTGCTGGGTACTGCCACTACGGTGGCGGCCCCTGATCACTGCGGGCCGCCCGGTCCGGTCGTCAGTCCCGTCGCCGTCCTGCAACCACCCTGGCTTCGAAACTCCACCACCGCACCGTCCTACAACTGCGGGTACTACTGCCCGGCAGTTCGTCTCTGCCGGGCCCTGCGGTCCTTCTGGGTTACGAGAGAAACATAACCACACCACTGCTCAATGTCTACTCTGGCCGACACAGATTTTCGCGTGCTCGGCAGGGAGGTAATCACTCTCGAACAGTGATGGGTGCCGGGATGACCCGGGTTAACGGGCCGCAGCCGGGGCACAAGCTCCGGGCAGACAGGACCGGACGTCGACGATCCAGAGACCGGGGTGCCCCCTGATGGATACGACGAGCGTCAAAGTCGCACCCCTCCGCTCGGCGACATCCATAACCGGCGCACGCGACAGCGCCCGGGAGTTCCTCGAAGGTCTCCAGCCGGCGCTCGCACCCGAGACCGCCGACACGGTGGTCCTGGTCGTCTCCGAACTCGTCACCAACGCCCTGCGCCACGGCGGCGGCACCTGCACCCTGGATCTGACCGCCACCCGGACAGCCCCAGGTGCCGCGCATGCGCACCCCCGACCCGAACGGCGGCACCGGAGGCTTCGGCTGGCCCATGGTCAACCGCCTCGCCCGAACCACCGCCGTAACCCGCCAGGCGGCCGGCGGCAACACCGTGAGCGCCCTGCTGGCCCGTAGCGCCAAGACGCCAGGCGCAGTCGGTCAACGAAGCGTGCGGCTGCGCCGGCCGGAGCGCCGCAGGTGCATCCCGAGATAGACGAGGGCGGCGGCGAACACCACGATGCCGATGACCAACAGGTAGAACAGCCCTTCGGCGACGACGCCGATAATGCCCAGCACGATCGCCGCGATGACGAGAATCAGGAACAGAATCATGGGGCAGACACCTCCTCGGCGGGCCGGTCAGCGGCGGGCGAGTTGCCGCTCACCGTTCGCGCCGGGCTGGTAGGGCAGGCCGTAGTGCGCGAAGACCGCCGCTTCGTCCTCGGCTGGCAGGACGTCGTCCGTGCCGATCGCCGGGGACTTCTTCACCAGCGACTTGTCGTAGTCGACCTTGACGTAGTCCGGCCCCACGATCGCGCCGGCCAGCGGGACGAAGACCAGCTGGCGGCGGGTGGGCAGCCCAACCTGGACGGTGGCCATGGCCGGCTCGTCGCTGCTGGTGTCCACATAGACGGCCTCCAGCACGCCGATCTTGTGGCCACCGACGTCGACGACGTCATGGGTCCGCCACTCACGGATATCCGCACTCTGAATCATCAACGGTTCCCTTCACGCGGTATACCCGGCCTCGTCTCAGCCTGCCCTCCCGACACCTGTCCACACCAGCGGTGCGCGAAGTAGCCGTGGCCTCCGGCCTGGCGGGCCGCATGAGCCAGCTGATGGCACTGAGAATGCGGCAGTACTCGTCAGCTGACCCGAAGACCGACCGCCAGCGTCAGTTCAAGGACCCGGTGTGGCGATGCGAGATCCGGAAACAGCTCGCGCAGCTGCGACATCCGGTACCGGACTGTCTGGGGATGGACGAACAACGCCGCCGCCACCTCGTCCCGCCTGCCCTGGTGCAGCAGCCACGCCCGCAACGTCTCCTCCAGCCGCCGTGCGGTCGCGACAGGCAAGGTCCGCAACGGTGCGAGGGCTCGGGTACGCAGGTCTGCGAACGCGTCCATGTCGGCGCTCAGCACCAGCTCGGGCAGGTGGTCCTCGGTGTCGCGAATATCAGAGGAGAGGGAGCGCGCGCGTACGGCCCGTGCGTACGAGGCGGACGCACGAGTCCATGGCCGGGCCGGGCCGACCACGGCGGTGCGGTCGGTTAGCTGCCGCAAGAGATGTGATCGGTCCGCATCGGGGACGAGCAGCACACCGTTGGCGTCCGGCAGATCGTCGAGGACGAGGGTGCTCGGGTCGAGCGCGCGGTAGGCAGGCCGGGCCTGGGCGGCGGGCAGCAGGACCGCGGTCAGCGAAACCGGAGGCTGCCACCCGGCCCGTTGAACAGAGGCCAGCAGCACGTCCGGGCTCGCGCCGGCGAGGAGGTCGCGGGCCAGGTGTTCCAGGTGGCGCTCGTGGGCCCTGCCCCGGGCGGCCAGTTCGTCGGCGTGGCCCGCGGCGCTCGCGGCGGAGAGCTCGTCGATGTAGGCGAAGGTCAGCTCGGCAAACTTGGCGACCTCGGCGGCGGGCAGACCTGCGGCTACGGCACCCGCGGCCAGGCATCGCCAGGCCACGCGGGCGCCGACGCGGTAGGCGCTGAGCAGGGCGTCCATCGAACGGCCGTCGCGCACCTCGCCGCGGCCCAACTCGTAGGCTGCGTCGCCGGCGTCGCCGCCTGTGGCGTTCCCGCTCGCGAGGTCCAGGTAGTGACCCAGGGCGGTGCGGACGGCTCGGCGGATGGTGCCGCCCATGCTGCCCGAAAGGGCGTTGGCGTAGGGAGGGACCTCGTCGATGATCGCCTGGACGACCTCGTCGGCGGTGGTCTTCAGCGCGGCCCGAAGTGCGGTGACCGTCGTCTCATCCAGGGCCAGTTCGCTGGCCCTCCGGATTGCATGGCTCACGTTTTGTTCCCTGCGAACAATTCAGCCGACCAGATTTACGTCCTGCGGTCAGGACTTTACGCCTTGAGGTGCAGCAAGCTGGAGTCATGACGAGTGCAGCCCTCCGCAGCAGGGCGTGGAAACTGCTGGAGATGGTCACGACGCCGCTGCTGCCGTCGGACTACCTCGACCTGGTCAGCCCGCTGCGTGCGGGCGCTGACCTGCGGGGGCGCATCGAGGCCGTGCACCCCGAGACGGGTGACGCCGCGACCGTCGTGATCAGGCCGGGACGGGGCTGGCGCGGCCACACAGCCGGTCAGTACGTGCGGATCGGGGTCGACGTCGACGGGGTGCGCCTGTGGCGTGCCTACTCCATCACCTCGCCGACAAACCGTCAGGACGGCCGCGTCACGATCACCGTGAAGGCGATCCCGGACGGCAAGGTCAGCAACCACCTGGTCCGCAGAGCGAAACCGGGCACGCTGATCCAGCTCGACCAGCCGACCGGTGACTTCGTGCTGCCGCAGGCCAAGCCCGCCAAGGTGCTCTACCTGACGGCCGGCAGCGGCATCACGCCCGTGATGGGCATGCTGCGCGACATCGAGTTCGACGACGTCGTCATGGTCCACTGCGCGCCACAGCCGCAAGACGTGATCTTCCGCAACGAACTGCACGACCTGGTCGCGGACAAGAAGCTGCGGCTCACCGAGGTGCACACCGACACAGACGGCATGCTCGACATCGCCCGTCTCGACGAACTCGTGCCCGACTGGGCCGAGCGCGAGACCTGGGCTTGCGGGCCCGCGGGTCTGCTCGACGCCGCCGAAGAGCACTGGACCGACCACGGCGTACAAGAGCGCCTGCACACCGAACGCTTCCGCCCCAGCATCGTCGTCGCCGGCGCCGGCGGCGAGGTCACGTTCAGCGCCACCGGCAAGACCGTCGACACGGACGGCGCCACGCCGTTGCTGGACATCGGCGAGGAGGCCGGCGTGCTCATGCCCTCCGGGTGCCGCATGGGCATCTGCTTCGGCTGCATCACGCCGCTCAAGGCGGGCGCCGTCCGCGACCTGCGCACCGGCGAGATCACCGAGGCCGAGCCGGGCGTCCTCATCCAGACCTGCGTGTCCGCCGCGGCGGGCCCCTGCGACATCGAACGGTAGGAGCAGCTTGACCGCCATCGACCCCACCGCCCACCTGACCGCGGAGCAGATCGAGGAGCTTGGCCGCGAGCTGGACGCGATCCGCGACGAGGTGATCGCCAGCCGCGGCGAGAAAGACGCCGCCTACATCCGTAAGGTCATCTCGGCGCAGCGCAAGCTCGAGCTGGTCAGCAGGGGCGTGCTGCTGTTCTCGATCTTCCCGCCCGCGTGGCTGCTCGGCACCGCCGGTCTGTCCGTGGCGAAGATCATGGACAACATGGAGATCGGCCACAACGTCCTGCACGGCCAGTGGGACTGGATGCGAGACCCGAAGATCCACTCCACCACCTGGGAGTGGGATCACGTCTCGCCGTCCGAGCAGTGGAAGCACTCGCACAACGAGCTGCACCACACGTACACCAACGTGATCGGCAAGGACAACGACCTCGGCTACGGCATCATGCGCGTCGACGAGGACCAGAAGTGGCACCCGTTCCACCTCGGCCAGCCACTGTGGAACTTCATCAACGCCTGCTTCTTCGAGTACGGCATCGCAGCGTACGACCTGGAGCTCGGCAAGAACCTGCACAAGCGCCGCCGCACGCACCCGGAGTTCCGCGCGCAGGCCAAGGCCGTGGGCCGCAAGATCCGCAAGCAGGTGCTCAAGGACTACGTGATCCACCCGCTGCTGTCGGGCCCGTCGTTCCTCACCACGCTCGCCGCCACGTTCACCGCGAACCTGGTCCGCAACATCTGGTCCCACTCGGTGATCATGTGCGGGCACTTCCCCGAGGGCGTGCAGGTCTTCGAGCGCCGGTCGATCAAGGGCGAGACGCGCGGCCAGTGGTACCTGCGCCAGATGATGGGCTCGGCGAACATCAGCGGCAGCAGGGCCATGCACTTCATGACCGGCAACCTGTCGCACCAGATCGAGCACCACCTGTTCCCGGACCTGCCGAGCAACCGGTACGCCGAGGTCGCGGTGAAGGTGCGCGCGCTGTTCGAAAAGTACGAGCTGGAGTACGTCACCGGGCCGCTGCCCAAGCAGGTGTTCTCCGCGTGGCGCAAGGTCTTCCGGCTCTCGCTGCCGAACAAGAAGCCCAAGGTCAAGATGCCGGACCGCGAGCAGGAGCTCGTCGCGGCCTGATTCCCGGTATTGGTTCAGATCTTTCGGCCGTACCGGCGGCACCTGCCGGGTTCGGTGAGATCCGTTGCGGACGGTGGGCGGCCGCGACGTCGGACCTTACGACACGGGATCCGGGGCAGCTCAGTGTCCGGCTGCGCTGCCTGGACGTGCGCCAGGCGGCCGGTAGTCGGGTGCAGCAGTGGGTGTGCGAGCAGGTCCTCGGGATCGAGCCCGCGATCGAGGACGAGAAGCCGCCGTCGCACCGTACGCAGGCCGACAAGTGGGCGATGAACTACGAGGCCGCCAAGCAGTTCTCCGAGCGTGAGGGGCACCTCCAGGTCCCGAGGAAGCACGTCGAGCGGATCGTCGGCGAGGACCAGGAGGAGCGGGAGCACAAGCTGGGGGCCTGGATCGGGAATCAGCGGAGCAGGGCGGCGACGCTGACGCCGGAGCGGATGGAGCAGCTGTCCGCGCTCGGGATGCGGTGGGCGTGATGGCCGTCGTCGTCACCACGGTCGCCGCCCTCGCGGCTGGCTATCCACTCGTGCGAATGCGCCCGTAGCAGCGCCTCGGTGGCTGGGCGGCCGATTTGAAACTGGGCAAAGCGCCGGTAGTCGACCCCGAGTGCCGTCATCTGCAGGGCTCTCTGCATCGACCTTGTGGTCGTGGTCAGGGCTGCCACCTGTTTCGATATGTCTCCGACCAGCGCCAGCAGTGCTGACAGTCCCCGCCTTCTTCGAGCTCTGGTCGCGGACGATCCGGAATGCCCGGTCCCGGTAGTTGTTGCCGAACCGGAAGGGAGGGCTGTAGAAGTTGAACTGGTTAGCACCTGTGTAGTGGTCGACTAGCTCTGTGAACGCGATCGACGATCCCGCCATTGCTTGGGGCAGGTCTCCCTTGTCCATGCATGCCTGTGCATATCGGAGGACGTCGACCGTTTGCTGCCGGCCGACCAGATCGATCATGTCCAGGCTGGTGAAGTCGACGACGAAGATCAACTTGGTTGCGTCGGCCCTCTCCTGTCCCTCGTCCTGCTGGCCAACATCGCCTCATGCCTCAGCATCGACGACCCCGGTGAACTGCGTCGGTGGAGCACCGCTGTCCGGCGCCTGCGTAGAGCGGCGGCTCACCCAGTGGCTGCGGCTCACGGCGTGGGCTGCCCCCTCCCTTATCCGCCGGCGCGCTGGACACGGCGGAAACTGAGCGGGCTCATTCGTGAGGAGATCGACCGTCGGCATCGTGCCGGTACACCAGGCGACGACGCGCTGGCACAGATGCTGGCGGCGAAGGCGGAAATCATGACGCAGGACGTCGTGATCGACCAGGTCACGATTTATCTCATCGGGGGTCAGACCTCCAGCCTTGCCGCGGCCTGGACCGTGGAGCGTGCCCTGCGACACCCGCACGCGTGGGCCCGGGTAGCCGCCGAGGCCGCCCAGGACGGCGATCCGGCGCCATACACGGACGCCGTCATCAACGAGGCTCTGCGGCTGTTCCATCCTTGGTTCCTCCGCCAGCCCTGCGACATCGGAGGTTACCGGGTACCGGCCGGCACATGGGTCGTGCTGAGCTTCTGGGATCTGCACCGACGCCCTGACCTCTACCCTGACCCCGAGACGTTCCGTCCCGAACGGTTCCTGGAAGGCTCTCCTGCCCGCGGCACCTGGATGCCCTTCGGGACCGGACCGCACGCCTGCGCCGCCGCCCAGCTTGCCCACGCCCAAGTCCGAGAGCTCATGCACGCCCTCGCCCGCCGAGGCGACCTCGAACCGGCCTCGCCCCGAGACGAGCGCCTCGGACACCGATCGGGCTCGGAGATCTACCCAGCCCAAGGCTGCCGCGTCATCCTCCGCACACGACGATGAACCGCCGGCAGTGCCGCCGCGCCGACGCCGAAGACCGGTAAGACAGCGCGGAGCCCGGGTGGCAGGCCGGAGTCGAGTGGACGCTGCTGTGGATCGAGAACACCGCAAGTCAGCTGACCGAGGGCCCGTCGTCGGAGGTAGGGCAGCGCCTGGTGGAAGGCATCCGTTGTGACGTGGACGCTGCCGGAGCCGATGCTGAGCGCTCCCGTACCCAGCCCTGATCTGCGGCCGGGCTGGGCGGGCGACTCCAAGTGGGACGGGTTCCGGGCGGTCGTCTCCCGTCGACGCGGGGCCGGGTGGTGCTGCACTCCAGGCGCGGCACTGAATCGGGGCCGGCGTTTCCGGAGGTCGTGGCCGGGGCCGTGCAACTGCCGGATGCGACCGCGCTGGACGGCGACACTCAGAGGGTTTACCTCGGGTGCCGGTTATGTCGTTTGGGGCGCCGCTGCAGAGTGAAGAGGCAGGCGAGCATTCCGAGGCCCCAGGCGATCAGGAGGGCACCCCACAGCGGCATGGTCACCTCTGGGATGAGGAGGCGGATCTTGACACTCGTGCGGTTTTCGAAGATGAAGACCAGAGCGATCGCGGTGATCAGAGCGAACGGTGCGAGGCGGCGGACGCCGGGGCGGGAAAGAAACGGCGTGTGCGCCTTAGGGTCTGTGCCGGTCTGAGCCATAGGGTGCCTCTTCCTCGGGTTGGTCCCTTGTCCAGCGTCTTCTCCCAGCACGTGGCGCGCGACCGAAGCGACCGCAGCCGGTGAGCGTGACGGTGGCTGGAGGGAGCGTCCTGGGCTGACGGCTGGAGGTTGCTACTCGCGGTCGGGAGAAAGCGGGCGG
The DNA here is from genome assembly GCF_014649715.1 of Streptomyces lateritius. GTDB lineage: Bacteria > Actinomycetota > Actinomycetes > Streptomycetales > Streptomycetaceae > Streptomyces > Streptomyces lateritius. The sequence continues at coordinate 238,136 of NZ_BMTO01000014.1, read as the reverse complement.
CGAGGGGTGAGTGCTCGCCTTTCAGGCGGGCTCGGAGCGGCCGACGGATGCGTAGGCGCGGACCCGCTTTCTGGCCTGCGACCAAGTCATCGAGAGCGGCCGGTCAGGCACCCGGGGTGCGCCGCGCACTCCACTGGATGAGATTGGAGGTAGCCCGACCGGCGAACGCGCGGGACCGTACGACATGAAGGAGCCGACGACCGTTCTGGGCCATCGTCCTGATCGCGATCAACGGCTTCGTGATCTGAGCGCTGTACACCGCCCCCAGCCCGTCGGAGCGATGAAGCAGGGGGATGGCCCCGGGTTGCGGCCCAGGACAAAGGCCGTCTCCAGATGAGAGGCACCCATGAAGGACTTCAAGTTCGAACAGAAGCGCTCGCTGTCACGCCTCGAGGCGGCTGACCAGCTCACGGCGCTCGCAGCCGCGCTGAGAGAGGGCGGGAATGCCGAACTGGAACTCAGCCCCGGGACACTGAGCCTGCGGATCCCCGACGACCTCCGCAGCGAGATGGAGGTCGAGATCGGCGACGGGGAGATCGAGCTGGAGATCGAGTTCACATGGCCGACCTCACCGACCCGGACAGCACCATCGCGCACGGGCGCAGGCCGCAAGGGAGCCACAGGAAAGAGCGTGTCCGCCAAGCCGGGGCGCAGCAGTACGGGCACCAGCAGGAACAAGAACGCGAAGCGGTCCGCTAAACAAACGCCCTGATCCGCGTAGCGGTCGCCCGGACGCAGTGGTCGGTGGCGGTGCCCCCCCACGTCGACGCCCTGCACCCAACGCTCGCGCTGCTGTCCAGGTGCCGGCTTGCGGCCCTACGGGGTGAAGGAGCCCGTGCCCGCCAGGACGAGACGCAAGCACCTGAGTCCTGTCACTGTCCCGCCCGCCATGTCGAACTCACGCCGGAGGCAGTACCGATGACCAGCCGCCAGACACCCGGGGCAACACCCGCGCCGATCGCCGCTACGCTGAACACGCCCACCCTGTGCCGGGCCGAGACCCCACAGGGACGCTCTCAGGCAGAGAGCCGCAGCAGGATCGCCGACCGCGCGGCGCACACCCCCGCGGACGACACCACGCAGGTGTCCGCCCCTTCTGCTCCTCCGCCTTCTAGACGAGTCATTCCGAATGATCAGTGGTCGTAGGCGATCAGTGATCGTGTGACCGGCTGGCGGGTCTTGTGGTTGTGCCAGATCGCGGCGGCCATCGCGAGGATGCGCTGGGCGACGCGGACGGCGACGCCCTCGAAGGTCCGGCCTCTCCAGATGGCCTCGGGTTCGGCGACGCCCGCGCCCTCGAGGAACACGACCAGGTCGTGGTCGCTGTAGGCGGTGCGAGGATCTTGTCCTGGCCGTGGCTGTGCACGGTGACTCTCCGGCCGCCCGAGTGGGAGGGCCGGTGCACGACGATTGGCGCGTTGGTCACGCTTTCCAGCGTGCCCCGGGCCGGTTCGGTGGGCGAGTCGGCCCGGAGCGTCAGGAAGTGTGAACGGCGGCACCGGAGGCTTCGGCTGGCCCATGGTCGACCGGCTCGCCCGCGCCACCGCCGTAACCCGCCAGGCGGCCGGCGGCAAGACCGTAAGCGCCCTACTCCCCAGGTAAAGCCAAGACACCGGGTCGGCCCGGCCGCCCCCGGAGCGCTCTCGCCCATCACAGCTGCCGACGCGGCCGCTCTCGCTTGTCGCCCGCGACGGCTTCTTCGGGGCCGGCATCCCGGACCGTCGGCTCGGTGCAGTCGAAGTACTGCGTCATGAGCCTGTTTCGTCCTCTTCGGTGATGTCGCCGCGTGACGTGACGAGCCGTGCGGTGCCTTCGGCGAGCTGGTAGCCGAGACCTACAACGGCCACTTCCCCTGCTTCGACCTGTTCCGAGAGCCGGCGTGAACGGTCGAGGAGCAGGTCGACCGTGTGGCGGATGTGCTCGTCCACGTCGCTGGCGGAGGTCAGTCCGGCCGCGCGGGCGGCGAGGATGCTCGGGGTGACGCGTTCGACGACGTCACGGACGAAGCCGCCGACGGAGAGGCCGTCCTCCACGGCCGCCCGGGCGGCCGCGACGGCGCCGCACGAGTCGTGTCCGAGGAGGACGACCAGGCGGGCGCCGAGCACGCTGGTCGCGTACTCCACGCTCCCCAGCACCTCCGAGCCCAGAACATGCCCGGCGGTACGGACCACAAAGAGATCCCCGAGCCCCTGGTCGAAGATGATCTCGGCGGCCAGCCGCGAGTCGGAGCACCCCAGCACGACGGCAAAGGGGTCCTGCCCAGGAGCGAGCTCCGTACGCCGGGCGGCCTCCTGATGGGGATGCCAGGTGCCCCGGCTACGAAGCGCTTGTTGCCGGACAAGAGGGAGTCGAAGGCCATGGCGGGCGAAGTTCTCGGCAGGACGGCGGCATAAATCCGGCCTCCGCCCGCACATCGGAGGGGCCTCGTGCCCGCCGCTCATCACGCTCCGTGGCAGCGTACTTCGTCTGTGGAGTCCTGCCCGGCGTGAGGCATACGCAAAAGATCAGGACAGCTTCGCCATCGCGGCGAAGAACGCGAACCGCAGGCGCACGTGCCCGGCGGGGTCGTAGATCCCGGCCAGGGACCCGGCGAGCATCTCCAGGACAGGCCGTGGGCTACGAGGTGGTCGGCGAGCGCGGTCAGTTCGGCGGCGTCGCGGCCGAGCTGCAATCTCATGCACGGTGAAAATCACCCGGCAGTGTGAGGGCGTGCGCCTTGATCTCCCCGGGCGGCGGCGAGTGGGGCCTCGAACTTGAGGCGTACCCGCACCCGGGTGCTGATCCTCTCGGCGAAACCCACCGCAGATGGCTTGCCAGGGTCGCCTTCCGCTTGTCCGTCGCGGCGGCTTCCTGCCGGGCGCGCTCAGCTCGAAGGGAGCGCGTGATTCCGCAGCCGCACGGCCCGAAGGGCGCCCCCCTTGGTCCAGTCAGCAAACGGGTGCATCCGAAGGCACCGTTGGGACCGTGGTGCTGCGGTGGGGAACCGATGGACGGTGATGCCGGAATCAGCCCGGCGCACCATGAGAGAGGAGCCGCACGATGGAGCAGTCCGAGCTGGAGAGCAAGGTTCAGCAGTTGGAGAAGGGCCTGGCCGTCCAGGAGGCGTCCATGGCTGGGGCGCAGGCCACGCAGGCGGCGGCGCAGGCGGGGATGACGTCGACGTTCACCGCGACGCAGACGGGGACGTGGGCGGTGATGGCCGCCGGAAGTGTCGCACTGGTGGTGGGGATCTTCCTCGGTATGGCCATCGCCAAGGACTGACGGCCGGTCCCCGCCCTACTGGGAACCGGCGTTTGGCTTTGCACCGCCCCCTGCCCGCACTCTTACCGCCTGGCTGCTGTTCGGGACGTGTGCGGGCAGGCCGGGTCTCTTTTTTGTTGGAGCCGTTCCCTTGCGCCAGCGCTTGCCGGTCCGCCGGTTGATCCCGACGATCTTGCAGGCCTCGCGGCTGCTCTGTCCCGGGCGGCGGTGAGCTGGGCCTGGGAGAAGAGCATCTCTGCGAGTCAGCAGAAGGTCCGCCCGATCGGCGATGGCGCAACGCAGGCGTACGTCGTGGCGTACCGCCGCTACGTCGGCGGCGTCATGATGCCCATGCGCCTGGACATCACCATCACTACGACGGGGCGAATCATCGGTTTCATGGCCAAGAACGCGGCGGACCCCGTGCTGCCTCCGGTCACAGTCGGCGAAGCTGAAGCCAGGAAGCTTTCGGAGAAGGTCACTGGTCTGAAATCTGAATCGACCTTGCTTGTTGCACAGCAGGTCGGCGGCCGCTGGCTGCCGGTATGGCTCGTGGGTAGCGGCAAGAACGATGTCACGATCGATGCTGTGACCGGCCAACACGTCCCGATTGCCCCGTAGGTGAACCCCGCCCCCCTCTGCCGAATTGTGGGGGGCTTCGTCGTGCGGGGGTCAGGGAACGGCTGGCGGCTTCGGGGGGTCGGAGCCGCTTCCCGGCCTGAACCAACCGAGAGGCCCTGACCGAGCAGTCAGCTGGCCAGCGACCTCTCATGCAGGCGCCTCATCCCCGGCGGTTGCAAGACACTGTTGGCGAATTCGGTTTACGGTATGCGTTCGCTGGGGGGCGGATAGTCTGCCGCCATGGGTTCGGGTGAGGGGGCCGAGGGCATCGGCGCGGATCTTGACAGTCGGGGCTGGGGCGCCACGCGCTCCTGGGTGGAGAAGGGGCTGTCCGAGGCGGAGCGCATCGAAAAGGTTGTGCGGCTGCGTGGCGGCTGGACGTCGGAGATGCGCCGCCTGGACCTCTGTGGTCCGGGTGGTCGGCGCTCACTGGTCCTGCGGTCCTTCGTCAAGCCTTTCTTCGTTCGCCATGCGGAGGGCCTGCTGACCCGTGAGGCGACTATCTTGCGCCTGCTCGGTGACACGGACGTGCCCGCGGCCACGCTCGCGGCGGTGGACGCCACGGCGCAGTACTGCGATCACCCCTCCTTGCTGATGTCCCTGTTGCCGGGGACCGTGCGCCTGGGCGATCAGGGTGCTGATGACCGCGCTGACCTGCTGGCCCGGCAGCTGGTGCGTATCCATCAGCTGCCGGTGACCGCGCAACAACGGCCTCGCAGTTATCAGGCCTGGGCCTCTCCCGAGCGAGTGACTCTGCCCGCAGCCACCGAGCGGCCTGAGCTCTCGCAGCGGGGTGTCGACGTCATCCGCCGGGAGCGCCCGGCCTATCAGGGTTGCTTCCTGCACCGGGACTTCCACCCTGGCAACGTCCTCTTCACAGGCACCGACGATGATCTTCAGATCAGTGGTGTCGTCGACTGGGTGGAGACCTCTTGGGGGCCGACCGACTTGGACGTGGCTCATTGCTCGACGGCCCTCGCCCTGCTGCACGGGATTCCCGCCGGCATGCGCTTCGCCGATCGCTACGTCGCTGCGGGAGGAACTTTGGCCGAAGACGGCACCGCCCATCTCTACTGGCGGCTGCTGGACGCGTTGGGTTTTGCTCCGGACGCGGAGAAGGTCGCTGTTCCCTGGCGTGAACTGGGCCGCGTCGATCTGACAGCCAGTGTCCTGTCTCAAAGGCTGGAGGGATACATTGAATCCCTTTTCAGCAGCTATGCCTGAACCGTCGTCGCCGGGGTGAACGCCTACGAGCAGGAGTTCTGCGCGGTGGGCCGGAGAGCTGTCAGGTCAGAAACGCGCGTCCGGGCCCGTGGGGCGTCGGTCCACCAGGCGTTGAGGCGGTGGAAGTTCATCGCGTGGCCGTGAGTTGGTGTTGCAGTCGGGCCTTGGCGACCCCGTGATAGCGGCATCGCCGCAGGCCGAAGGCTCGAACGCCTTGGGAGATCGTGCCTTCGACACCGGCCCGGTGCGCATACTGTTCCTTCCACTCCTGGGTGTCTTCCTGGGCCCGTGCCTGTTGGAGCGGGTGCACTGCTCTCGGGCCTTGCAGGGACGGCAGGCAGCCGTCGGGAACCGTGCCCGGACCACGGCTGTCCCCTCCTGGGAGCGGTCTTCGGTCCAACGGCTGCTGGTCGCGCCGTTGGGACAGGTCACCTGCTGGTTCTCCCAGTCGATAGCGAAGTCAGCGTGGGAGAAGCCACCGCCGTCCTTGGTCTGCCAGCTGGTGGACGCGAGGATGGGGCCCACCAGGCTGACTTTGTGATTCCGGCGGGCGGCGACCACTTCCCGGGCTGTCGCGTAGCCCGCGTCGACCAGGTGGCGCTTGCAGATGATGGGCACTGATGAGATCCACGTCACTGGAAACCACGACTGGCGAGAGACCATCCCCCATGGACGCAAGCTCAGCGAAATGAAGGACAAGCCCCAGGAGGGCTACGTCTTCGACACCGACAAGGCCCTGTACCTCAGCTAGGGAGCTGACCGATGGCAGACACTGGATGGCAGCGCTTCGGGCTCTACGGGGCTGACGGCATGCCGCAGAACGCACACGGCGGACTGGCTCTCGCCGCTCCCTGGAGGAACTGGTTCGGCGGTCCCTCCGGGAGGGGGGTATCAAGTCCCCCGTCACGACGACACGGGGTCTCAACGGCCGCCTGAGATACCTGGCAACGCACGAGGGTGGCGTGGCGTGGCGGCATTGCGTGAGGCGGGCGCGGCCGTTACGGACGGCACCATTCGCCGCTGGTTCAGTCGCGTCCAGCGGCCCGGCGCCGCCAACCCGAGAACTCGTGGACACCGCCTACTGGACTCTGCGTGCCCACAACATGCTGAAATATCTGGGCTGGCTGAAGAGGCACGTGGACAACAAGGGGCGGGGGATCACCCTGGAGATCTACCCCGTCGACCTTCGATTTCAGCATGGAGATGATCGATCCGAACGCACCGGAGTGGGTGTGGTGGGCCGTCCCCTACGTGTTCGGACTCAGCATCGTCTCGGAGGCATTGGCGCTGCCCTCCTTCGGCCTGGTACGAGGGTGGGGCGAGGTGGCGCCCACCTGGCTGCCGGTCATCGGAGGAAGGCGCATTCCGCCCTTCGCAGCCATCGTCCCCGCCGCGCTCGGCGGCCCGGGCGCGACTGCCTTCTGGGCACCCACGCTGCTGTACTGGCTCCACGTCCCCGGCTTCGACGGAGTTGGCTTCTCCAGCGTCGGGTGGGAGGTATTGGCGAAGGTCTGCATCACCCCAGGCATGTTGTGGGGCCCTCTGGTGCTGGCACTGACCTACGCCTACTACGCACGCCGCTGCCGGCCTCACACTGACCGAGACGTTTGCTGTGGTTGTCTCCCCCGACCCTGGGGCGGCCGACCCCTGGCTGGGCCTGCATGCCGCGGAGTCCGCCGGGCGAGGCAGTCGGGGCCATGGACCGACACGCCCATTCCTTCGGCGGTCTGCGCTCGGCGCTCGGGAAGCCAGGCTGAGCGAAGCCCAGCGCACAGGCCGACACAGGCCACAGGACAAATGACCCAACCCCATCACTCGAAACAACACCGGCGACACGACATCCCCCCACCCGAACGACCCTCGAACCAACACGTGCCGTCGCCTCATCATCACAAGGAGCACCCACATGACCCGAGCCCGCACCCGGCGTCTCGTTCGGATCAGTGCCACCGCCGCCCCACGTTCAGGATGAACCAGCCGTTGCCAGGCCCTGACACCAGCGGCAACGCCACCGCCGCCCCACGTTCAGGATGAACCAGCCGTTGCCAGGCCCTGACACCAGCGGCAACGCCACCGCCGACGAGGGATACGCCAACCCGAAGCCGTAGTGGCGAACCCCTCCGTCTACGCGACCGACCACCTCAACTGGCCCTGACCGGCTCCCGTGACAACTACAGCTGAAGAAGTACTGGTCATCGAGCCCTACAGGCACCCCAGCGCCGACGCCGCCCCGCTTTCGGAGAGCAGCGCTTGATGTACGGCCCAGCCAGCGCGCCCAGGACGGATTGCCCCGGCGGCAGGCCGTGCCCATATGGCGAATTTCGGCATAAGTGGGAGAATCAAGCTATTCATGGGATGGCGCGCGTACCCACCCGCCATCACCGTCACAGGACAGGCAGGCCAGGTCATGGCGAAGAAGCCGGAGTCGTCCCAGCCGTCACAGGGCGAGGGGCCAAGCAGGCACCAGGGCAAGCACCAGCACGGCTGGGCACCGGATGTGGACGAGACGCACCAGCAGGACAACCCGAGCGCGCACCGTTCGTTCCATACGGACGAGTACGCCCCCGGGAAGGGCCCGGGCCGGAAGGTCTCCCGAGAGGAGAAGGCGCCGGTGCCGGGTGACACGGTGAAGAGCCTCAGCGACCGGGGGGAGGACCACGCCAAGGCGAAGGACGAGGAAGGCATGCACGACCGGGGCCGCAAGGGTCGATCCCAACGGCCCAGCGGCAGCAAGGACGCCTCGGCCTTCACGGGCGTGGACCCGCAGGACCCGCCCGACAAGCACAAGAGGGGCTGACACAGCCCGGCTCGCGCCGCCGCGCCCCCGCGGCGGCGCGGTCACATGGCGGCGCGGTCACGGCGCCGCCGGTCACATGCGGTCAGCAGATCCGGGGCAGCTGCTCCCCGATCGGCAGGTCGACAACACGCGTGCCCCCGAGGCCCGTGCGGGCCACCACCATGCCGGGGTGGGCCTCCACGGCCTCACCGATCACCGTCGCCGCCGCGCCCAGGGGGTGGGCGCGCATCGCGTCCAGGACCGCGTCCGCGTGCTCGCGGGGGACGAACGCGACCAGCTTGCCCTCGTTTGCCACGTACAGCGGATCCAGGCCCAGGATGGCGCAGGCATTGGCCACGGTCGGCGGGACGGGAACGCTGCGTTCCTGGATGACCACACCGGTGCCGGAAGCGGCCGCGATCTCGTTGAGCGCGGCGGCCAGGCCTCCCCGGGTGGGATCCCGCAGGACGTGCAGGTCCGGGGTGACCGCCAGCATGGCCTCGACGAGTCCGCCGAGAGCCGCGCAGTCGCTCTCGATCTCGACGCCGAACTCCAGACCCTCGCGCACACTCATGATCGCCACGCCGTGGACGCCGATGTCCCCACTGACGATCACCACATCACCGGGGACGACGCGCTGCGGCCTCAGATCGACCCCTGCCGGGATGAGACCGATCCCGGAGGTGTTGATGTAGATGCCGTCCCCGTGGCCGGCTTCCACGACCTTGGTGTCGCCGGTCGCGACCTCCACCCCAGCTGCTCGGGCGGCCGCACCCATGGCCTCGGCCACGCGTCCCACCACGGCGACCTCGGCACCCTCCTCCAGGATGAATCCGCAGGACAGGTATGCGGCCCGGGCGCCGCTCATGGCCAGGTCGTTGACGGTGCCGTTGACGGCGAGGTCACCGATGCTCCCGCCGGGAAAGAACAGCGGCCGCACGACGAAGGAGTCGGTGGAGAATGCCAGTCGGGCTCCGCCGAGGGACACGGCGGCGGAGTCGCCCAGCTGAGCCAGGACCTCTCCGCCGAAGGCAGGCGCGAAGATGTGCTGGACCAGTTCGGCGGAGAGTGCACCACCGCCGCCGTGGCCCATGACCACCCGGGGATGGTCGCGCAGCGGGGCCGGACAGGTCCAGGCGGTGAGGTCCGGCGCACGGAGCTCGGTGATGTCAGGCAACGGGGCTCCCCTCCAGGGGTGCGGTGGTGGTGTCGAGGCGCCGGTAGAGGTAGTACGCGGCACACGCCCCCTCGCTGGAGACCATCGTGGCCCCGAGCGGGCTACGGGGAGTGCAGGTGGTACCGAACGCCTCGCACTCGTTCGGCTTCAGCAGGCCTTGCAGCACCTCGCCACTACGGCACTCGGCCGGCTCCTGGGTGTGGATGCCGGTCACCGAGAAGCGGTATTCGGCGTCGTAGTCCCGGTAGCGGGGGGACAGCCGCCAGCCGCTGTCGGGGATCACTCCGATGCCGCGCCAGGCCCGGTCGGTGACCTCGAACACGTCCTCCAGCATGGCCAGGGCGGAGGGGTTCCCTTCGGGCCGGACCGCACGCGAGTAGGCGTTCTGGACCGTGTGCTCGCCGCGCTCCAGCTGCCGTACGGTCCGGCGTACGCCTTCCAGGATGTCCAGCGGCTCGAATCCGGTGACCACGATGGGGACCCGGTACCGGTCGGCCAGTGCGGGATACTCGCCGATGCCCATGACGCTGCAGACGTGTCCCGCGGCGAGGAAGGCCTGGACCCGGCAATCCGGGGACCGCATGATCGCCTCGATCGCCGGAGGCACCCGCACGTGGGACACCAGCAGGCTGAAGTTCCGGATCCTCAGGCGGCGGGCCTGGTGGACCGTCATGGCGTTGGGCGGCGCGGTGGTTTCGAAGCCGATGCCGAAGAACACCACCTCGCGATCCGGGTTCTCCCTGGCGATCCGCAATGCGTCGAGCGGGGAGTACACCACCCGTACGTCGCCTCCCTCAGCGCGGACCTGGAACAGGTCGCGGCCGGTGCCGGGGACGCGGAGCATGTCCCCGAACGAGCAGAAGATCACCTCGGGGCGGGAGGCGATCTCCATCGCCTTGTCGATGACCTCCAGCGGAGTGACACACACGGGGCAGCCCGGCCCGTGGATCAACTCCACCGGTTCGGGGAGGAGCTGGTCGATGCCGTGCCGGATGATGGTGTGCGTCTGTCCCCCGCACACCTCCATCAGGGCCCATGGTCTGGTCACCGTGGAATGGATGTCGTCGAGCAGGCGCCGGGCCAGGTCGGGGTTCTGGAATTCGTCGATGTACTTCACTTCTGGACCTCCTGCGGTGCTCCACTGCCATCGGGCCACGGGGCTCCGCCCGCCTCCGCGGCCAGTTCCCACGGGTCTGCGAACTCCTCCTGGAGCATCCCGAGAGTCGCGAAGAGGTCGAGCGTCTGCCTCGCCGACTGCTCGTCCAGGCGCTGGAGGGCGAACCCGACGTGCACGATCGCGTACTCGCCGACCTGGAGGTCCGGCAGGTATTCCAGGCACACCTCCTTCACGACGCCGCCGAAGTCGACGGTGGCCATACGCGTGCCGTCACGAAGCTCGATGTCCATCACTTTCCCGGGTACCGCCAGGCACATGGGGGTTCTCCTCGCTGTGGTGGTCCGTGCACCCGCCGTGCGGGTGGGGCGTCAGTCGGCGGTTCTGTGGCCGGCGATCACCAGTTGGCCGAGCGCCAGTCCCCCGTCGTTCGGGGGCACTTGGTTGTGGCGCAGCACCGTGAAACCGTCCTTCCGCAACGCCTCGGCGCAGGCCGAGGAGAGCAGCACATTGGCGAACACCCCGCCGGTCAGGGCGACGGTGTCCAGCCCGTGCCGCTCGCGTACCACGCCGCAGGTGCGGTGGACGAGGGCGGCGAGCGCGCGGTGGAAGCGTGCCGCGACGACTGCCGACGGGACACCGGCGCGTACGTCGTCCACGATCGCCGCCAGGACGGGCGCGGGGTCAGCGGTCCACGCCGCCTCGAGGGCCCGCTCAGGAGGGCGGAGGGCGAACGCGTAGCCGGTACGACCTTCCGCGGCGCCCTCGGTGCTCTCGGTGCTCCCGGCGGTGAGCGCCGCGGCCTCCAGTTCGATGGCGGCCTGCGCCTCGTATCCGACCCGGTGGCACACCCCCGCGAGCGAGGACACGGCGTCGAAGAGCCGGCCCATGCTGGATGTGGGTGCGCAGTTCAGGTTCCGCTTCATCTGGACTTCCAGCACCCGCCGTTCCTCGGGCGGGCAGACCGCCACGCAGGGCAGGTCGTCCGTCCAGGCGATGCCGGCCGCGCGCAGGTGTGCCAGTGCCATGCGGTAGGGCCGGTGCACGGCGGCGTCGCCACCCGGCAGCGGGACATAGGCGAGGTGGGCGAACCGGGTGAAGCCGTCGTAGTCGGCGAGCAGGAACTCCCCGCCCCACACTGCCCCGTCGTCGCCGTATCCGGTGCCGTCGAAGGCGACGCCGATCACCCGGTGGGTACCGTCCAGCCCGTGCTCGGACATCGCCGCCGCGACGTGGGCGTGATGGTGCTGCACCCGCACGAGGGGCCGGCCGGCCGCGTGCCGCTCGGCCCACTGACCGGAGCGGTAGCCGGGGTGCCGGTCGGCGGCCAGCGCCAGGGGAGCCACCCCCGTGATCGACTCCAGCTGCCGCTCGGCGCGCTCGAAGGCGTACTGCGTGGCGAGGTCGTCCATGTCCCCGATGTGGGCGGACAGCCAGGCGCGGCGGTCGTCGGCCAGGCCGAACGCGTTCTTCAGGTCTCCCCCGACCGCGAGGGCGGGCCTGACGGACACCGGCAGGGTGATGGGCAGGGGGGCGTAGCCGCGTGAGCGGCGCAGGATCATGGGTTCTCCGTCGCACACCCGCACCACGGAGTCGTCGCACGGCACCTGGATCGGGCGGTCGTGCGTGAGCCAGGCGTCGGCCAGGTGAGCCAGCCGCTCCAGTGCCTGGGCGTCGTCGGTGACGATGGGTTCGCCGGCCGTGTTCCCGCTGGTCATGACGAGCAGGCGCGGCCCTGCGGGGTCTGCGGGCAGGCCGAGCAGCAGGTGGTGCAGGGGTGTGTACGGAAGCATGACACCCAGGTCCGGGCTGGCGGGCGCGACGGCGTCCGACACTCCCGGGGCCCCGAGCCGCGGTAGTGGCACGGCCCGGCGCCGGCAGAGGACGATGGGCCGCGCTCCGCCGGTCAGCAGGGCGCGCTCCGCGGGGCCGATGTGCACGAGGTGCTCGATGTCGGCGCTGTCGCGGGCCATGAGGGCGAAGGGCTTGTCGCCGCGGGCCTTGCGGCGGCGCAGCAGGGCCACCGATTCGGCGTGGGAGGCGTCGCACGCAAGGTGATAGCCGCCGAGGCCCTTGACGGCGAGGATGGCGCCGTCGGCCAGGAGCCTGCGGGCCTCCGCGACGGGGTCCGCGGCGGGCACCTCACGGGGGGTGCCGTCCTCGCCGGTGCGCAGCAGACGCAGGCGGGGCCCGCAGGCGGGGCAGGCGACGGGCTGCGCGTGAAACCGGCGGTCGGCCGGATCGGCGTACTCGCGGGCGCAGTCGGGACACATCGGGAAGCCGGCCATCGTGGTGTGGGCCCGGTCGTACGGCAGGCCGGTGACGATGGTGAAGCGCGGGCCGCAGTGCGTGCAGGTGATGAACGGGTGGCGGTGGCGCCGGTCGGCCGGATCGGCCAGCTCGGCGAGGCATGCGGCACAGGTGGCCACGTCCGGCGAGACCAGCGTGCGCCCCGGTCCCTCGGACCGGGAGGCGATGATGGTGAACCCCGCACCGCCGGAGGCGGGAACGTCCTGGTGGTCGACGGACTCCACCACGGCCAGCGGGGGCGCTTCCGCGGCGATCCGGTCGCAGAACAGTGCCACGGCTGAGGGTGCCCCCTCGACCTCCGCCACCACGCCTTCCGCGGTGTTGCTCACGTGGCCGGACAGCTCCATGGCCGTGGCCAGGCCGTACAGGAACGGCCGGAAACCCACGCCCTGTACGACACCCCGGACCATGACCCGGCGGCGCTGTGGTGCGGGGACGCCGGCAGTGCCCGGATGCGGAGCGCTCACGCGCGGGGCTGGGCGGAGGGGCCGGCGGATGTCACGTACGCGGACTGCCCGGGATCATCCGCACAGTCGTGGGGGTGGGCGTGGGGGTGCGAACCGTTCGTCTGCGGGGAGCCGTCCGTGTGGTGGTGCCCTCGGTGCCGGCGGCCCATGACCGGTTCGTGTGCCGGCTCTCCGTCCGCCACCGCCATCGCCCGGTCGAGCAGCACGCCCAGCCCTTCGCCCCGGCGGGCGGAGGTCAGGACCACCTCCACTCCGGGGTTGACCTGCTCGACGTGGGCGCGGAACGCCGGCTCGTCGAACCCGACGGCATCGGCGATGTCGGTCTTGGTGACCACCACGAGCTGGGCGAGGCCGAAGGCGGTGGGGTACTTCAGCGGCTTGTCCTCGCCCTCGGTGACCGAGGCGAGTACGACCCGCAAGGCCTCACCGAGGTCGTAGGAGGCGGGGCAGACCAGGTTCCCGACGTTCTCCACGAACACCAGCCGAGTGGAGTCCGGCAGCCATCCCTCCAGATGCCGGCCCAGCATGTCCGCCTCGAGGTGGCACAGTCCGTCGGTGAGGACCTGCTTGACCGGCACGCCGGAGCGGGCCAGGCGCCTGGCGTCGTTCTCCGTGGCGAGATCGGCGGTCAGCGCGGCGACCGGCACTCCCCGCTCACGTGCGAGGAGGAGTTCGCCTTCCAGCAGGGCCGTCTTCCCGCTCCCTGGGCTGGACAGCAGATTGATCACGGTGGTGCCCCGCGCTGCCATTCCGGTGCGCAGCGCGTGGGCGGTGGTCTCGTTCTTGGCGAGGACCGCCTGCTGCAGGTCGACGACTCGGCACATGGTTCAGCGCTCCTCGGAGACAGGTTCTGGGGTGCGGTCACGGGCCGGACCGTCTTCCCACCGCACACTGACGATCTGCAGCTCGCGGCCGGAGAGAAGTTCGGCGGTCGCCTGACCGCATGCCGGGCAGCACAGTTGCGGAGGCGTGCCGACCGCCCAGTCGTCCACGCAGGTAGCGCAGCCGGCGCGGCCGGGCACCGATTCGGCGATCAGTTCGGCGCCCTCCAGGAGGGTCCCCACGCAGGCGAGCTCGAAGCAGAAGGCCAGTGCGTCGGGGACGACCCCGGCCAGCTCGCCCACCTGGAGCCGCACGGAGGTGACAGCCCGGACGCCGCCGGCCTTGGCGGCCGCTTCCTCCACCTGGCCGACAACGGCCATCGCGATGGACATCTCGTGCATCGGTCTCCGTCCTGGCGCAGGCCGGTCAGAGTGCGGCCCGTCCGCTGGGCACCATTACACGGCGGGCTGCGGGGGCGGGCTCCGTGACTCGCCGGTGCCGCACCCCGCGTGCCCCCGTTCGGTGCAGCGGCCGCGTCACATCCTGCGGATGCGCAGGTAGCGCCTGATGTCGGGCAGGACCTGCCTGACCAGGGCGAGCAGGGCGGTAGCGGCCACGGCGCTGCCGATCACGGACTTCTTCATGGTGTGCTCCTCATGTTCCGGCCGGTCGTGCCACGGCACTGCGTCCGGGTGCTTCATGGGTGCTCGGGCCTACGAGGTCCAGGACGCATCGAACGGCCTCGGGTACGGCGGCGGCCACCTCGGGGCTGAGGCCGATGCCCTCCTCGACGGACGCGGGTTCGCATCCCACCACCAGCGTGCGCCGCGGAGGCGTCGCACCGGTGCCGGAACACAGGGTGTCCAGGAGGGCCAGGACCGCGTCGGGCGACATGTGGTGTCCGTCCAGCACGGCCCCCTCGGGCTCGAGGCCGCCCGGCGTTCCCGCTTCGATGAGGTACACGGCCCCCGGGTCGCCGCCGCGTGCCGTGGCGTCGACGAGGATCAGCGTGTCGTATCCGTCGAGCAGTTGGTACGCGAGGTGTACGCCCCGTACTCCGATGTCCACGACCTCGACGTGCTCGGGCAGTTGGCGCCCGGTCAGCGCGCGCACCGTCTCCACGCCGAAGCCGTCGTCGCCGAGGAAGATGTTGCCGACTCCGGCGACCAGGGTCCGGCCGCTGCCGGGCGGAGCGGTGTTCACGCGTCCTCCGGAAGGGCTACCTCGTCGGGCTGGAAGTACAGAAACCGTCCCTGTTCGCGGCGGATGTCCGCGCCGGGATCGCCTTCGACGGTCACGGCGAGGTGCACTCCCCCGTCCACGTCGTGGAGTACGGCCTCGACCAGGGCGCTGCGCCCGTGCAGGAACAGGTCCTGTGCGTCGGTGCGGCGCAGGCCGGGACGCAGCAACACGCGGCTGCCCGCGGCGACCGGGCGGCCGTCGACCAGTACCCGGTCGGTGGCCGGGTCGAGACCGGCGTCGCCCGCAGGATCCCACCAGGGCGTGTCGGGACGGGAGACACCGGGCGCGTCGAAGGGGTCGGGCGGTGCGGGCGAGTCCGTACCGGCGAGTCCGGACGGGCCCGGTCCGGTGATCTCGCGCAGGGCCCGGACCGCTCCGTGGAGTCGTTCCAGTACCTCGGGCGGCATGGAGTCGGCCAGGTCGATCACGGCGGCGGCCTTCGCGTCGGTCCCGCGGGCCTCGCGCTTCTCCTGGTCGGTCAGAGCAGCGGTGCGCAGGGCGAGGATCTCGTCGATCTCGGTGGCGTCGTACAGCACCCCCGGGCTCTCCGGGGCGATGGCGGGGTGGTCCTCCAGGATGATCGGGGAAGAGAGCACCAGGTCGGCGCGGCCGGGTTCGCCGGCCAGCACCGGCCAGGTGTTCCGGTTCCGGCAGGACGCCACCGCTCCCTTGGCCCACTCCGGCGGGTCCGTCATCGAGACGAAGGAGCCGGTGTCGAGGCAGAGCATGAGGTGGGTGGAGACAAGCGAGTGGGGCAGTGCGGCGTCGCGGTCGGCAGCGCCGTCGGCCGGGGCCCACGTGCTGGTGTTCTCCACCACGGCCGTCAGCCGCATCACCCGGTACGGGCCGTCGAGTTCGCTCGCGGACAGCCGTACGACGCCGGCGGCCTCGTCGTACCGACGGACGAGGCGGCCCACCAGCGTGCCGTCCGCGCCGTGAACCGGTTCGGTCTCTTCACCGGCGGGCCGGGCGAAGGGGACGACGATCCCGTCTCCGGTCAGTTCGGCCACGGTCGCCACGATCTCAACGCGTTCTTCGGTGCCTTCGTCCCAGGGGACCAGGACGCGGTCGTGGAGGTGCAGTTCCGCCACCGTTTCGAACGTGCCGTCCGGCCGGGCGCGTTGGACGGTGCGTCGCTGGGCGCGCAGGAACCGCACCTCGGCCGCCAGCGTGGCGCCTGCTCTGGGTTCCATCAGGCATTCGGTGCGCTGGAAGGCGTGTTCCTCGCGGTCGGCGCCCCAGGCGGGCGGTACGAGCACCCCGAACTGCCAGCGCAGCCGGTTCTTGGCCGCCGAGGCCCGGTAGGGATAGAGCACGTAGCCCTCGAACAGGACCGCGTCGGCCACCTGCCGCGCGGTGGCGAACCGGGACTCCGTCTCGGGGCTGAACACGGCCGTCGTGGTCATGTCGCCGTCCTCTCGGTGACGCGCGGCGCTGGGCCATCGGAACGGGGCAGGGTGCGGACCGGTGTCCGGTGAGCCGCCGGGGCGGCCGCCTCCAAGAGTGCGCGCACGGTCGCCTCCCAGGAGGGCAGCGCCCGCTGCGACCGGAACGCGAGCAGGGCGTCCATGGTGTCGTGGGGCAGCCGGATCCAGCCGCAGCCTGGAAAGTGCTGTTCGAGCATCTCCCGCCATACCTCCACGGGCATCCGGTAGGTCGCCTCGCGGTCCCAGGGCACCGGCTGGACGCGGAACCCGCCGGCGCCGGTGAAGGCCGTTCCGGAGAAGAGCATGAGCAGCGGCACCTCGCCGCCGGAGAGGGCCGCGGCGTACCGGGTCGCGGCGACGTCCATGTCGTAGGTGCAGGGCACGACGAGGTCGATTTCCGTCTCCCCGGTGAAGCTGGGAACCATGAGGGAGACCTGCGCGAACTGCACCGGCTGAAGTGTGGTGCCCCAGCGCGAGCGCTCGCCGAAGAGGTCGGCCAGCTTGCCCGCTTCCTGCGCCTCGTAACCGCGGCGGGCCGGTTCAATGCGGATCTGGCAGCGGAGTGCGAGGGCGTGCACCCGGGTCTCGTCGGACGCGGTGACGCGCAGCCGGAAGACGAGGGTGGGGCCGGCAGCGTACGGGTCGGCGCGCACGCCCGTGCAGGCGAAGGAAAGCTCGGTCATGGTCTGCTTCCCTCTGTGACCGCCCGGGCCCGCTGCCCGACGTGCGCGAAGAACGACTGCAGAGCGGCCCGTGCCTCGGCTCCGCCGTCGAACCCCTGCCACAGCAGGCGCATGCGGCCCACCAACTCGTAGCAGATGTCGATCGGTACCAGGTAGCACTCGGTACGGCCCTCGTTGCGGTGCAGCAGCAGCGCCTCCACATCGGGTTCGAGCAGACCGGCCAGTCGGCTGGTCCCCAGTACGGTCTGCCAGGTCACCGGGTCGAGTTCGCTCTCCGTGGCACCGGCCGGGCTGGGGTAGAGCGCGACCAGCCGGTCCAGTGCGGCGTTGCGGAAGAAGAAGGCGACGCCGACCGGGATCTGCAGGAGGTCCCAGGCGGCGGCGTCGAAGGCGTGATCCGGGTCGGCCAGGTAGCGGTCCGGGACCGTGCGGAAGCGGCCGCCGCCGGCGCCGGGCTGGGCGAACAGCAGGGAGCACGAGGTGCAGGCGCAGGCCAGGGAGCGCTTCTCGGTGTCCACCAGGTGGCGGTGGTTGTCGTCGGCGACCGTCACCCCGCACAGCTCGCACCGTTCCGGCTGCGGGGTACGCGGCCCCGCGAACCGGCGCAGGCCCTGGGGCCGGGTGCCCGGTGCCGGGCGCTGCGGCCGGGCCCGCGGCGCGCTCACGGCGCCGCCGCCGGCGCCGGCCGGCCCGCGGTGCCGGTGGGCGGACGGGCGCCGATCTGCAGCAGGGCCGGCTCCTGGGGGGAGGGAGCCTCTTCCAGTTCCACGTGGCTCACTTCCGGGGCGAAACAGGCCAGGGCGTCCTCCACGACCTGCCGGGCCGACGGACCGGTGCCGGGGCAACCGCAGCCCGAGCCGCCGCCCGGTCCGGCGGTGGAGCGCAGCCGTAGGGTCCCGGTGGCGTCGTCGAATCCGAGGAGTTCCACGCCGTGCTCCCGGACGCTCTCCAGGGCGCGGGAGATCCGCGCCAAGGTGTCTTCGGGGTGCAGGTCGTGCAGGACGAGCAGGCTGGAGACCAGTTCGTCGCCGAGCAGCCCGCTCAGCGGGCCACCCTGCGCCGTGCGCGCCGCGGGGGCTTGCAGCAGTGTGACGATCCGGGCGAGGCCCGCGCCGTAGAAGTCCATCAGGACCCGGATCAGTTCCTCGGCCACCGCAGCCGCCGCGGGGTCCCCCGCGGCGGTCAGCCGGTCGAGGATCTCTTCGACGCGCCGCCCGGCCTCCTCCGCGTTCGGGGACCGCGGAGCCTCGGTCGCGCTCATCCGGCCAGGCCGCTCAGGCCGGTCGGCATGTGCATCTTCTGCACGGTCTTGCCGCCGCCCACGTACATGTGGACGCCGCAAGGCAGGCAGGGGTCAAAGCTGCGGACGGCGCGCATGATGTCGATCCCCTTGAAGTTCTCCGGCGGGTTCTCCTCAAAGATCGGCGTGTTCTGCACGGCGTCCTCGTACGGTCCGGGGGTTCCGTAGGTGTCGCGCGTGCTGGCGTTCCACGGGGTCGGCGGGTACGGGTGGTAGTTGGCGATCTTGCCGTCGCGGATCACCATGTGGTGCGAGAGGACACCGCGTACCGCCTCGGTGAAGCCGACGCCCAGGCCCTCGTCCGGTACCTCGAACTTCTCCCAGGTCTGCGTGCGTCCGGCGCGCACCTCCGCCAGACCCTGCTCCGCGCAGTGCAGCGCGATGGCCGCGGCGTAGGCCTGGAAGTACGTGCGGGCACGGTTGCGTTCCAGCGCGTTGCTCCACTTCGGGATCTTCCACTCGAAGCGGGTCTCGGGCTTGGTCATGGTGCGGGGCAGGGTGATGACGACGCTGTGCCCCGTGGCCTTGACGTAGCCGACGTCGACGAGGCCGGACAGGGCGGTCGACCACAGGCGGGCGATGGGGCCGCCTCCGGTGTCGAGAGCAAGGTAGTCCTTGCCGTCGAACCAGCGCGGCGACATCACCCAGCTGTAGTTGCCGTTGAAGTCCCGCTTCTGGGGGGCCGGGATCGTGTGCTGGTTCCAGGGGTGGCGCGGGTCGACGGGGTTGCCGAGCGGGTCGTGCGTGACGAACTGCTCCTTTCCTGCCCAGTCCTCGTAGTACGAGCTGCCCAGGAGGATGCGGATGCCGAGGTTGATCTCGGTGAGGTCGTTGGTGACCAGTTTGCCGTCGACGACGATGCCCGGGGTGACGAACATCTTCCGTCCCCAGTCGGTCATGTTGGCGTACGTGAAGTCGCAGTACTCGGGGTCGTTGAGGGCGCCCCAGCAGCCGAGCATCACGCGCCGCCGGCCGACCTCCTCGTACCCGGGCAGGGCTTCGTAGAAGAAGTCGAAGAGGTCGTCGTGGAGCGGGACGACGCGCTTCATGAACTCGACGTAGCGCATGAGGCGGCTCAAGTAGTCCGTGAAGAGCTGGACGGAGGCGATGGTGCCGACGCCGCCCGGGTAGAGCGTGGAGGGGTGCACGTGGCGGCCCTCCATCAGGCAGAACATCTCCCGCGTGTAGCGGCTGACTTGCAGCGCTTCACGGTAGAACTCGCCCTCGATGGGGTTGAGCGAGCGCATGATGTCGGCGATGGTCTTGTAGCCGTGGTCGCCGGCGTGCGGGGCCTCGGTGCGCTCGGCCAGCTCAAGTACGCCAGGGTTGGTCTCGCGGACCATCTTCTCGCAGTAGTCGACCCCGACCAGGTTCTCCTGGAAGATGTTGTGGTCGAACATGTACTCGGCGGACTCGCCGAGATTGATGATCCACTCGGCGAGGTGCGGCGGCTTGACGCCGTAGGCCATGTTCTGCGCGTACACCGAGCAGGTGGCGTGGTTGTCACCGCAGATCCCGCAGATGCGGCTGGTGATGAAGTGCGCGTCGCGGGGGTCCTTGCCGCGCATGAACACGCTGTAGCCGCGGAAGACCGACGAGGTGCTGTAGCACTCCGCCACCCGCTTCTGCTTGAAGTCGATCTTCGTGTGGATGCCGAGACTGCCCACGATCCGGGTGATCGGATCCCAGGCCATCTCCACCAGGCCACTGCCGTCGTCGCCGGCCTTCGTCTTCGGTGCCATCGTTTGCGCAGCGCCCTTCTTCAAGACTTCGTTACGGAGGGGGTCGGATCAGGATGGAATGATCAGCCGGGGGCTGCCGGGTCCGCAGCCGAGGTGGCGGCCCAGGTGCCGTGCGCGTCGCACGTCGGAGGGCCGGTCACCAGGGGGGCCGGTAGCCGGTCGTCAGCTCGTCTCCCGTGTGACGCCACTTCGGCTCCTTGTCCACGGTCCTGGCCGTGACGGAGCGGAGTTTGCGGATGAGGGCTCCGTACGCACCGCTGGCCGCGCTGGAGACCTTGCCGCCGGGCGGCTCGTCCATGAACGGCATGAACTTGTCGGGGAATCCCGGCATGGTGCAGGCGATGCAGATGCCGCCGACGTTCGGGCAGCCGCCGATGCCGTTCATCCACCCGCGCTTGGGCACGTTGCACTTGACAACGGGCCCCCAACAACCCAGTTTTACCAGGCACTTGGGCGAGTCGTACGTGGTGGCGAACTGGCCCTGCTCGTAGTAACCGGCCCGGTCGCACCCTTCGTGCACCGTGGCCCCGAACAGCCACGTCGGACGCAGCTTGTCGTCCAGCGGAATCATCGGGGCGGATCCCGCGGCCTGGTAGAGCAGGTAGGTGAGGGTCTCGGAGAAGTTGTCGGGCTGGATCGGGCAGCCCGGTACGCAAACGATCGGGATGCCGGCCTTCGACTTCCAGTCCCAGCCCAGGTAGTCGGGTACTCCCATGGCACCGGTCGGGTTGCCGGCCATCGCGTGGATGCCGCCGTACGTGGCACACGTTCCGATGGCGACGACCGCCAACGCCTTGGGCGCCAGGCGGTCGATCCACTCGCTGGTCGTGAGCGGCTGGCCGGTCTCCGGGTTGTCGCCGAACCCGCACCAGTACCCCTCCTGCTTGATCGACTCATTGGGAACGGATCCCTCGATGACCAGCACGAACGGGTCGATCTCACCGCGCTCGCCTTTGAAGAACCACTCGATGAACGTGTCGGCCCCTCCCACCGGTCCGCACTCGAAGTCGATCAGAGGCCAGTGGACCGCGATCTTCGGCAGCCCGGGCAGCACGCCGAGGACGATCTCCTCGATGCTCGGCTGCATCGCGGCCGTCAGGGCCACCGAGTCGCCATCGCAACTCAGCCCCGCGTTGATCCAGAGGATGTGAATCGGTGACTCCTCCCCGTCGGGCGTGGCGGGGGCGGTCTCGGACGGGGCCGTGGTCGGCGTTGCTGCATCCATGGGGCCAAGCCTCCTAGGGGAGGAATGCGACGAAGCGGTTCATAATCCCCTTCGCATTTCTTGATAGCAGGGAGCCGGTCACCCCGCGACAGCGCCGGGGGCGGATCCGGCACCGCCTCAGTGTGAGGACACCTGGGGCGCCGTTCTCCTCCCCGGGAGGGTCACGCCGATGTGGGGCGGTGTCCGGGCCGGGGGGTGCTTGCGTACGAAGGCCCTGCGCAGCCCGTGGTACGGGGCGTCCGGGTCTGAGAAGGTGCGGAGCATGTGGGCCAGTTCCGCCTCCCGGTAGGAGGCCAGCGGCTTGGCCGCCTCGTGCCGCTCCCGTTCGGCCTTCTTGGCTGCGATCCGTGCCTGCGTCGCGGAAGAGGACGCGAGCTGCGCGGCCAGGCGGCCGGTCTCGGCGGCGAAGTCCTCTGGCCCGCATTCGACCGTACGGTCCACCAGGCCGAGCCTCTGGCTGGCTGCGGCGCTCAGCGGGAGGGCCTCCCGCATGAGCCTGTCGGCCACCGCGGGGCCCACCCGGCCGGGCAGTGTGTAAGTCCAGTACTCGGAGCCGTACAAGCCCATCAGGCGGTAGTGCGGGTTCAGCACCGCGCCCGTCCTGCACCACACCTCGTCCGCAGCCAGGGCCAGCATCACCCCGCCTGCGGCCGCGTTGCCGCCCACGGCGGACACCACCAGCCGGTCGGTGGTCGTCAGAACGGCCTCCACCAGGTCGTCCATGGCGTTGATGTTGGCCCACGACTCCGCGCCGGGGTCGTCGGCCGCCTCGATCACGTTCAGGTGGATCCCGTTGGAGAAGAAGTCCCGGCCACCCCCGAGTACCAGCACGGACGTGGGCCGAGAGGAGGCCGTCCGGTAGGCGCGCAGGAGACGGCGGCAATGCGAGGTGCTCATGGCGCCGCTCGGGAAGGAGAAGGAGAGAAAGCCGACGGGGCCGTCCTCCCGGTAACGGATGTCGGCCCAGGTCCGGAGGGAGGCGTCGGCGGCGGGCGGCGGTGCGGGGTGTTCGTGCAGCCCGGGCAGGCTGTCGCCCAGGGCCAGAACGGCGGGGAGCTTGAACATGGCCGGTCCGCCGGGCGCACGCCGAGCCCTCAGCTCAGGGATCCACACGGCGCCATCGGCAGTCGCCCGGCAGATTGCCCCTGCCCTGGTGGCCAGCAGCTCCCCCGGGCGGCCGCGAAGTCCGTCCTCCGGGTGGCCGCCGTGCAGATACCACTCCCTGCCCAGCAGTTCGTCCAGCACGCCGGGGAACGAATCGGCCGCGCGCAGTTTACGCACCACGGTCTCGGTCGCATCCGACTCCCAGCGGATGCGGCGCAGCCCCTGGTCGAAGTAGGCCCGACTGCGGGCGACGCCCTCTGCGCCTCCGCCGGTCTGGGGCTGAGGCTGAGGCTGAGGCTGAGGCTGAGGCTGAGGAGAGAACGTACCCGAGGCGAAGCGTTCGACGGCCAGGAGGATCGCGCTCAGCGCGGCGTCGGACACCTCGTTGCGGTACAAGTCGCTCTTGCCCACGGGCGGCACCGGGCAGGCGACCGACGCCCAGATGTCACCCG
Organism: Streptomyces lateritius; assembly: GCF_014649715.1. GTDB lineage: Bacteria > Actinomycetota > Actinomycetes > Streptomycetales > Streptomycetaceae > Streptomyces > Streptomyces lateritius. The sequence goes on along the minus strand of NZ_BMTO01000014.1, from coordinate 215,210 downwards.
CGTCCATTTCGGCGTTGGCCTGCAGGACGGTCACGCCCCACCGGCTCACCTCCTCGTGGATCGCCCAATCGAGGGAGGACGGTCCGCGGTCACCGACGGGGCCCGGGTGAACGATGAGGCATGTGTACGCCTCCCATACCTTTTGCGGGATGGCACTCTTCAACATGGGCGCCACAACGAGGTCGGGCTGGTGGCGGGAGACGGCGTCCCACAAGGGCACGTCCTGGAGGGCCAGCTCCACGGTCACGCTGTGCCCGTGGTCGCGCAGTTCCGCGTGGGCCCGTTGCGTCAGGCTGTTGAACGCGCTCGCGACGAGCAGGATGTGCATCGGCTGGCTCCCGGTGACCGGCGACGTGGGCCAGGACGAGACCGGACCTGCTGGCGATGCTCGAGCACGCACGACGCGGCGGCGGCCAAGCCGGACCGGGGAGTCACCCGGAAGTGGACACCCTGGCCGCCAGTCGCAGTCTTCGCGCGGATCCTCCGCGGCGGTTGCAGGTCCGGAGGCGGGGATTCTGCCGGCCTGTCCGTGTCCACGCCGGGCGCCGGCCGGCCGGCCCCACCGGTGGATGTCTGTGCCCGTCCCGAGGTCGGTGGTGAATTCGAGGGAGACACGACTGTCGCTCACGGCCGCCGGCGGCACCCCGTCCGCCTCCTGCGGACGAGGGAGGATCTTGCACGGGGGACATCGAGCGGATGGCGCGCGGGCGAGCAGCCCCTGGGCGCTTGCGTCCCTCGTCGGTCATCCACCGGTTGCCTGCCGGCAGGGCCCGCAGCCGCGCGGCGAGCGGCAGGGCTCGCGGTCGGCGGAGCAAGTCGGTCCCTGGGGATAGTTCTCATGCATGGTGATGCGATCACGGCGCTTGGAAGATCTGTTTGGGGCGCGGCTGGATGAATTGAGCTACCAGGACGTGAAAGGCCTGGTAGGGAGCCCTGAGGCCGCCAAAGCGGAGGATCTCGACTACAAGCGGGCTCACTATGGATCCGATGACAAGGGCAAGGAGGAGTTGGCCAAGTGCGTTGCCGCACTGGCCAACCACCGAGGCGGGGTCCTCGTCATCGGCATGGCAGAGGCCAAGGGCGTGCCAAGCCGGGTCTTCGATGTTGACCTTGACGACTATCACCTGCGGCGGATTCGTCAGGTCATCGCAAACAACACGGCCCCGCCTGTCCCGTACGAGCCGATCCGCGCCCCGGATCCGGATGATGCGACACACGGGATCTTGCTCCTTGCCGTTCCTCGCAGCCCGCAGGCTCCCCACGCCGTGACAGCCACTCCGACGAAGGACTCGAAGGACGTCCTTCGTCACCCCAGGCGTGAGGGAAGCCAGACCGAATGGCTCACGGAAACGATGGTGGCAACCGGCTATCGAGCTCGCTACACCGAGGCAGCGGCTCGTGATGAGCGACTGACCATTGTGGAGAGCGACATCGTCTTGTCAGTCGTGGAGCGCACCACTCCCCACCTCGTCGTGGCCCTGGTGCCCGAGGTGCCAGGCGAAATGGTGATCAACGCCGGCACCTTCGAGCGGTACCGTTTCGAGCTTCTGAACACGGAGCTGCACCTCGGGCAGGGCCACCGAATGTTCGGCCATGTCGCCGTTGGGGCGCGCCGGCTCCTTGTCCAAGAGGCTGGCGGAGACCAGGCGGCACGGGCTGAACTGCACCGTGATGGCAGCGCCGCCATCGTGCTTCCGCTGCACAGGCACCAGTCGAAAATCGGTGGTGACGAAGTCGATCTGCAGTTCGTCGAACCGGGGGAGGTCGTCTACAAGCTGCTGTGTGCACTGCCGTTCCTCGCCATCCATGCCCGAGACCGGACCGCAGCTAGCGGCACAGCTGTGATCAAGGTTGTGCTGGTGAATGACATCGGATCCCATCCGGATGCCACGAATCACACCCTGCCGGAGTTCCGCGATCCGCCACCCATGACCGTTGATCGTCTGCACCCTCGGACGGGGCAACGCCTCCCGATGAGTTCACAGCCGTGCGAGTACGCCTACTCCGAAGCCACCGTGCTTCTCGATGACGCGGCAGATCACGGCCGGGGCCTGCTACAGGCTGACGCTGTACTGGCCCAATGAACTCCTTCACGCCTACGGCATCCCGGAGACGGGCCTGATCACGATGGAAGGAGGTCCTGCTCGCTGAGGCAGGCGATCGCAACTGCCGCCGCCCACCGCACGAGGCGGTCCTCGGCGTCCAGGTAGGAGGCGAACTCCTCGGACAGTGCAGGCGTTCCGGCGATGCCCGCGGCGACGAGGGCGGTGGCCGTTGCGACGGGATCGGGCTCGCGTCCGGCAAGGGCGAGCAGTAGGGGAAGCGTCGTGTCAGCGACTTCGGGAAACCAGGCAAGGAGGTAGGCGGCCCGGGTCCGCATCCGAGGGTTGTCATCGTCGAGACACACAACTGCGAGTTCGAGGCCGCGCGGACAGCGGCGGTCGCGGGAGGCTCTCCGAGGGTGCGGCTACGCGGCGCCCGCCGCTGCCAGCACCGCGACAGGCAGGAGCAGAATCCACTGCGGCAGGCGGAGTAGTGGCCTGGGCCAGCCGACGGACAGGGTGACGATCAGGAAGGCTGCCGCGTACGCGATGAAGTGCGCGGCCACGAACCATGCCACCAGGCCGGTCTCCGGCGTACTGTCCGTCAGGGAGAGGTAGAGCAGAGCCAGTCCGGAGAGCACCAGGTCGATGCTCACCATGTGCCACACGGCGTGCAGGACACGCTTGGGTTCGTCCGCGAGCCCGCAGGACAGCAGCGGGCGCACGACATCGCGGTGCCCGCCGACGATGTGCACTGCGGCCACGCCGAGTGCGGTGATTCCTGCCGCGAGTAGCCAGCCGTTCACCGGACCTCGATTCCTTTGGCCACGACAGTGGCCAGCAGTGCGGCCAGCTGCTGGTCAGGGTGCTCCCCGACCAGTCCTACGTGGAAGAACACAGCTCCTGCCATCGTGTCCAGGACCAGGTCCACAGGCGTTTCGGCCGTGATCTCCCCGCGCAGCACGGCGCGTTCGAAGACGACCAGCAGCCGTTCCTTCGACGGGGCCAGGAAGTCGCCGCGGATGCGCTCCTTCAGTTCCGGATCGGCGGCGAAGTCAGCGAGCAGCCCCGGGAGTGCCGCCGCGGCGGCAGGCGCGTGGAACTCGTTGACCAGGCCCTGCAGCACTACGGTCAGATCCCCGGTCAGGGTTCCGGTGTCCGGGGCCGGAGCATCATCGGTGGTCGTGAAGACGGCCTCGAAGACCAACTCCGGCTTGCCCGGCCACCGCCGGTAGATCGTGTCCTTGCCGACACCGGCCCGCGCGGCCACCGCCCCGATCGATGTTGCGGCGTAGCCGACCTCGACCACCAGCTCTGCCGTCGCGTGGATGATCGCCTCGTGCGATCGGGGATTCCTGGGGCGCCCCCTGGAGGGCGGAGAGGAGCTCATGACAGTTACCTTACGGGTCGACCCGTAAGGTAAACAAGAGACCGGCCTGCCTTTCAAAACCGAGCCGGCGACGCCTCTTCAGGCCGCCGGATAGCCGAGAAGCGGGCCGAAGAACTCCTGGCGGCCACCGACCAGGACGTGGGCGAGCACGCGGGAACACCCCCCCCAGGGCACCTCCCGCCAGGCGACCCAACCCCGCTGTGGAATCGGCCGAGCGGGTTTGGCGAGTGCTTCCTCTTGGAGTCATGCCGCCTGCTCTTCCGGTGCCGGCCCGGCGTCGGGAGGTCTCCAGGTGAGGGTGAGGCGATCGCCGGTGACACATCGACGGTGACCTTGGAGCCGTCGGGACATCGCCAGCCAGCAAGGCCCGGCCGATGCGGGTCTCGACTTCGTGCTGGATGAAGCGGCGCAGGGGCCGGGCTCCGTACACGGGGTCGAAGCCTTCGGCGGCGATGTGGCGGCGGGCCGCTTCGATGGCGGCACGGGTGGCGGGACGGCCCCCTCTGGGGGTGGAGCGTGACGCAAGCGGCCACGATCCCCGGTCGCCGATCAGCGTCAAGAGGGCTGCACTGCAAAAGGGGTGGGGGCTGACGGCCCTCGCTCGATGAGCCTCTGCGGATTCCCGGTTCGCAGGCACTGCTCTGCCGCAGGATGGTCATGCAGGGCACGACCGGAGGGCACAGCGCGGCTGAAGTCATCGCCATGGGTGCCGAGTTGGAGAGGAAGCAGATGGCTACAGGAGTGGCGATGACGAAGACGCACGCTCCGCCTCCGAGGTCTCGCAGCTGGCGCGCGACGCTGCCCAAGGCGACGGGTGGGTGGTCAGCTTCGGCTTCCGGCAGCCGGTGATGACCTGCCCGGCTGCGCGGACGGCTGGGGGCCTGTGCGTGAACGCGGGGACTGTCGGCGGTGGCGGTGTAGGTATGAGCGGGAGTCGTTTCGAGGTCTACCAGGGAGTCAGTGAGCGTGTCTCCGCATGATCAATCGCGATGACCTTTGATGTCACTCGCCATGGGTGATGGGCTCGGCGAGGCGGTGGCCAGTCAGGAGGTTGTCCAGGTGATAGTCCAGCACCCTGAGGGCTTCCTCTGGAGAGCGCTGCCTCAGAGCGACGTCGACTCCCAGGCTCGTGGCCAGGTTCCAGCAGATGTCGGCGTCGATCCGGCCGTCACCCCATGCCGGCGCGCCCCGTTCCTGCCGGGCCGCAGCGATGAGCCCTGCGGTGAAGTCCAGGAGCTCGCCGCTGCCTGGCGCCAGCACGCCGGCCATAGCCGGGTCCGAGATCGCCCTTCCCACCACCGCGACTGACAGCTGGAGCAGGCGCAGGCTTTCCGGGTCGCGGGCGAGCATCGCGCGCAGGCATTCACGGAGCATCGTCTCCGCACTCGCCGGATCGCTTGCCTTGATGGATGCCTCAATCCGGGCGTTCAGTGCCCGCACGGCGCGGTCGATCGCGTCACGGACCAGGTCCTCCCGGGTGGCGTAGTAGTGCTGCACCTGCCCCATGGACACCCCGGCCTCCACCGCGACCTTGCGAAGTGTCACGCCTTCCAGTCCGTAGCGGAGCGTCAGTGTCCAGACGGCTTCGGCCAGCCGGTGTCGGCGCTCCTCGTGGTCAACGATCTTCGGCATGCATCCTCCCTGACGATCCCATGCGTTCGCATTGCATCGCCGACAACAGTCTATTACAATGCAAGCGCATTGTTAAAAGACTGGAGGGCATCATGAAGTTCGTCGTACTGCTGATCGTCGGCATGGCTTTAGTGGTCTTCAGCGGCCAAGGCGCGATCCGGCTGCTCGTCAACCACGACAACCGTGGGGTGCTCAGCGGATTGCCGTTCCCGGGCGCCCTATGCGTCTACCTCGCCGCCCTCGCCATCGGGGTTCTCCTCGCCGGCTGGGCACAGGGCCGCGCCAAGGCACTCGGACACCTCAAGTAGCACCCGCCACAACGCTCAGCGGGCGGCCTCACCCCACGTCAGAAGGTGTGGCGCCGCCGTCGAGACACGCCATACCTGCGCCATTCAGGCATCCGGTCGACGCCGACATCCTGCGCCTGGGACGGGACCGCCCGTAGCCGGAAGCCTGGGCAAGCTGTCCACGCGGGTGGCTTGCCCAGCCCCCGTTCAGGCGTGCCCGGCCGCCGGCTCCCACAGTGGGCAAGCAAGCCCGCTCCCGTCACAGTGAAGGCACCGCCCCACCCCAAGGGGTGCGGGGCGGCTTCCGATAGCGCCCGCCGTGTGCTGGAAGAGCGGGGTGAGGCCGACAGCGTGCGACAAGCCCGACGGCATCGCCATCTCCGGCATGTTCATTGCCGGGATCATCGCCGTCTCCCTGATCTACCGGGTCTCACGCACCACCGAACTGCGCGCGGAGCGCATCGCCTTCGACCCGGTCGCCCGCCAGTCCATCACCGACATCCTCGCCCACGACCAGTCGATCAACATCATCGCCAACCGCCGCCAGGCCGGAGACGTCGTCGAGTACGCCGACAAGGAGCGCGAACAACGCGGCACCCACCCGGTTCCCGCCCGCCGACGTACTATTCCTGGAAATCTACGTAGTCGACCCCTCCGACTTCAGCGACACCCTCACCGTCCACCGCGTCGAAGTCGACGGCTACCGGATCCTGCGCGCGGACGCCCCGGCCGCGCCGAACGCCATCGCCGCGATCCTCCTCGCCCTACGCGACACCACCGGCGTCCAGCCCCACTGCTACTTCGCCTGGGCCGAAGGCAGCCCCCTGTCCACATGATCCGGTACTTCCTCATCGGCCGCGGCGACACCGCTCCAGTCACCCGCGAAATCATCCGCAAACACGAACCCGACGCCAGCCGCCGTCCCGGCATCCACGTTGGTGGTTAACCATCAGCCCGGCAGCGGCGCCCCGTTCCGGGGAAGGTCCGGCTGGGACTTCTCCGGGCGATCACGAAGTCGTGGGCGGCAGGTCCTTCATGAGGACGATGCTGTCGTAATTGGTGACGTCCCACCGCCAAGTGCCGATCGGCGCGTACCCTCGCCGGCGATACCAGTCGACGAGGTCTGTTGCCTGCGAGGAGGTATCGATGACGACCTGTGTCGATCCGAGGGCAGCAATGCGTGACTCTGCCAGAGCCAGCAGCCGTTGTCCGAGACCGGTGCCTCTTTGCGATGGCTCGACAGCCAGTTGCCAGAACGAGCCCCCGCCCGCTGGCGCTGGGTATCCGGCCGGAGTGGTGTGTGGAGCTGACACGGTGACGGTGCCGACCAGTACGTTTCCGTTCATCGCGACCCAGCACTCGCCTCTGCTCAGGCGGTGCTGTGTGTCCTGCGGAGATTGGTAGGAGGCGAAGAAGACCCGCCCGGCAGCAGCGTGGTCTGCGTAGGCGCGGTGGAGCAGGCGAGTGAGCTGCTCCACCGAATCGCCGTTGCGGAAACGCCTGACCTGCACGGTCACAGACGGACTTACTTCCGTCGAGTTGATGTTCATCCTGGCAGTCAAGCGCACTTCTGGGATCTGTCGAGCTCAGTCAGGTGACTCGCCTTTGATCAGGACGTTGTTCTGGGCATGGACCGTCTATGAACGGCACCGGCTGTGGTCGGCCGACGGGACATGGGAGCGTCTGCTCCAGCAGGTCCAGGCCGCGGCCGACGCCGCAGGCGAGATCGACTGGGACGTCTCGGTCGACTCCCCCATCGTGCGGGCACACCAGCATGCGGCGGGTGCCCGCAGGTCTGGTCATACTCCGAAGGCGAGCACGCAGACGTCCCCGTCCGCAGTTACTCGTCCTTCACCGACTGACTCCGCGCGACTGCCGAAGCAGAGGTACCGGCCTGGAAGCGTCACGTCGAGACGGTGCGCGAGGAGATCAACGCCGACGGCAGCATGACGGTGCACTGGTAGCCAGTCCCCGGGTCAGCTGCTCGTCACTTCCCCTACCCGGAGTGGCGGCGAAGGCGACGGAGTCGCCGCAGTGGACTCGTCTGGAGGCAGTGGTGGAGCCGGCCGTCCATGCGGTTGAACAGGTGTCACAGAGCTTTGAGTATGCCGGTCGCCTGCCTCGCGTCGTCGCCGGTAGTGGGCATTGGCACCCTTCGAGTGGGCGCGGGTGGCGAAGGCCCCTAGGTAGCCGGCGTGGTCGAGCCGGTCGTTCTTCATGAAGCGTCGTCCGACGTAGTTACGTGTCGAGGCCCGGGTGATCGGTGCTGCTCCCTCGTATGCCTCTGAGTCCACACCCGTACCGGCGTCACAAGGCAATCGGCCCATACGCCAAAGCCTGGTCGACCACTTCCTCGGCCGACAACTCCCGCTCCGGAGGCCAGAACCAGGCCACTGACGTAACCGGACGGGCAGGACAGAGCTCGGTCGAGCCTGTCCAGCCAGTCGTCCACCTCGTCTTCGGAGGCGCCGTCCGCCTCCATGATCCGCTGCACGAGCGCAACCGCTTCCGCCCGACTGAACTCCACCGCACTCATCAGGCCCACTCCATCGGCGCCGCCTTAGCGAGCAGCGTGATCGGCTGGACAAGTCCTTGCTAGGTGGTGGATGTGGTCGGCCGCGTCGCGGTCCATATCGCCGCTGACGGTCGGGCACGGCCGTTGCCCGCGAGTGTCCCGGCCACCGGCCGTCGAGTCCAATGCGAGGCCACCGCCCGTGGATCGCAGATTGCGCAGAACCATCGCCATGCTGGGCGGCCACCAAGAACAGCACCCCGCAGGCCGTCGCCCAGCCCCGGCGGCCGGCCACCGCGAACAGGGCCGTGCCGAGACCGGCCCAGATCAGACCCCATAGACTCAGCCAGAACCGCATCCGCAGGGGACTGCGTGCGGTCAGCGGCTCAATCCCGGTTCGCATGACGGTCGCATCTCCTCGCGAGGCCACCTCGGCCCACCCGCACCGCCGCCGTTCACCGGGACGGATCGACAGGGGCTGGACGGACATCGATATGGGGGCGCATATGAACGGCCGGGACGCGGACACGCAGGGAGCCGGCTGGCAGGACATCGCGGTACGCCGTTCCCGAATCCGCGGCTGCCTGCTGGGCGGTGCGATCGGCGACGCGCTCGGCAACCCGATCGAGTTTCTCTCCCTGGCCGCGATCCGGCGCACCTACGGCGACCTCGGCGTCACCGGCATGGTGCCGGACGAGGAAGGCGTGACCGGCCGTGTCACCGACGACACGCAGATGACGCTGTTCACGGCCGAGGGCCTGATGAGGGCGCACGCGCGGGCCTTCGCCAAGGGCATCGGTGGAGCGGAGGTCGGCTGCGTCCAGCAGGCGTACCGGCGCTGGCTCGACACCCAGAACTACCCGTCCCCGCCCGCGCGCGCCAGCGGCGACTCGGTCCGTACCGGCTGGCTGCGCACTCTGCCCTGGCTGTACGCCCGCCGCGCGCCCGGCAACGCCTGCCTGACCGGGGTCGCGGCCGGGCACGTACCCGACCCCTGCGCCCCGCCGGGGGAGCCCGGGCCGGTAAACCCGCAGTCCAAGGGGTGCGGCACGGTGATGCGGTCCGCGCCGTTCGGGCTGACCGGGGGGAGCCCGTCCAGGGCGTTCGCGCTGGCGGCCGCCGCGTCCCGGATCACGCACGGCCACCCGACCGCCGCCCTCTCCTCCGGCGCGTTCGCGGCGATCGTGGCGTACCTGCTCCGGGGCGAGTCCAGGACGGGCGCGGTGCTGCGGGCGCTGGAGCTGCTGCGCCGGCATACCGGGCACGAGGAGACCACGGCCGCGCTGCGGGCCGCCGTGGACCTGGCGGACGAGCCCTGCGCGCCGAGCGCCGAACGGGTGGAGACCCTGGGCGCCGGCTGGGTCGCCGAGGAGGCGTTGGCCATCGCCGTCCACTGCTTTCTCGCCCCGACCGCCTCGGTGGCGGACGCCCTGCTGCTCTCGGTCAACCACTCCGGGGACAGCGACTCCACCGGCTCGATCTGCGGGAACCTGCTGGGCGCCGCGGTGGGCGACGTCCGACTGCCGCCGCAGTGGCTGCTGCTGACGGAGGGCCGGACGGCGATCTCCCAACTGGCCGAGGACTTCAGCCTGCAGCTCGAGCACGGGGAGCTCGCGCCCGGGGTTCCGGTGCACTCCTTCGACCCCTCCCGCGAGCACTGAACCCGGCCGACGGGAGCGGCGGGTGGGTGTGCCGCAGCGGTACGAGACGGCCGTCGCGTCGTCGTTGTCGGCGGCGAGTTGCTGGCGGGCGGCGCCTGGGTGAGAGCGGGCTCGCTGGGGAGCGCGGACGGTCGTCGGCGGGAGCGATCCCGGCGGGCTTGGCCGTCGGCGTAGGCGGCGCGGGTATGGGGGACGGCGACGCAACCGGTGGTGAGGGCAGCGCCCAGGGAGCCGGAGCACCGGCCCCGGCCGTCCGGCTCTCCAGGTCGAGCATGGCCGGCGCCAGCGCGATCCGCTCCGCGTACGGGACGTCCTAGGCAATCGGCTGGACGACGGCGCGGGCTGCACGGTCGGCGGCTGAACGGCCTGGCTGACTGTCTCGTGGATTCCCAGTCCCCGGTCAACCTACCTCGCCCGGTCTGTTAGACCTGCTGGGTATCCGCTGCGAAAGTGCCCGCCCGAGCAGGTCAACACGGCACTGTGGTGGAGTGATCCATCATCTCGGCATCCTCGGACCGCTCCCCTACAGGGAGAAACGGCTTCGTCACTGATCTGCCGCATCGCAAGCCGCTACGGACTGGAGGCGAAGGCACTGCGGTGGCCCTGGCGGCCGATCCGAACCACGGGGCGTCCGACGACGGTTCCAGGGGCTTCTCAGGCTGAGGGTGGAGTCCGAGAGCGGGCTGCGGGCCTTGGTGGACAAGTTCGCCAGCGGCCACTTCGTTCCCTACAAAGCTCGCGACTATGCCCGCCTGCTGCACGACTCGTTCCGGCCACGGCTGCGCTCACTGCGCCGTGACCCGGCCGTGTCCCCGAGGGTCCGGCGGGGCGCGATGGCCGCGCTGGTGGAGGGCGGGGGCGTCGACGCGCTCGACGACCGCGACCGGGCGGCCATCGAACGGCTGATACGGGTGAAGATCTCGGACGAGAGCCCCATGCTCCCGTCGTCGACCCTCAGCGGTTGGTGGATGGCCGTGCCCGGCGCGTCGTACGAGGGGGTCTTCGAGGCTCTCGGCCTGCACGACCGGCGGCCCGTCACGGTCGCCGCCGGCGTCCAAGCGTCCGAGGGACGGGAGATCGACGTACCCGGCCCTGACGGCGCCGACCTCACCGTGGGGCGGGCCTTCGTCACCCCCGAACTGAACGGCTGGCGACTGATCTTCGGTCCCTTCGACCTCCTCGTCGGCGACCTCTGGGACGGCATGATCAAGACGGTCGAACGCCTCAGCGTCCACTGCGGCCACGCCCAGTTCTTCTTCCTGGACGACGCCGGCGGCTCCGACGTGTGGATCGTCGCCGAGAACGGCCGGGTGATCCGTCAGTACGCAGCCGAAGGCGAGCCCGAATGGGAGGGCGACCCGCTGCCTTGGGAGACCCTCGAGGCGGACGGCCCGTACTTCGACCCCGACGAGAGCCCGTCCCATGCGGGCACTATGGAAGCCCGGACGGCCTGCGCGTACCTCTCCGTCGACCCCGACGCGGTCGGACCGGACACCGAGGTCCGCGGCCACGGCTGGCTGGCCGTCACGGCGCCGGGAGTCGGCCACGGCGCGTTCCCCGGCAGGCTCTCCATCTGAGGCCCCCGCGGCACCCTGCGGGATGCCCGCAAGGAGCAAGCCAGTTCCGCATCAGGCAACCCGCCAGGCAGCGAACCCGGGCAGGGGACCCTCTCGCGGGCCTGGGCCAGCATCGGCTCGACCGGATGCGTCAGCATCCCTCAGGTCTATGACGTCGACCGCCGGCCCGCCAGGCGGGGTCGATCACTCGGGTCTGCCCACGACCGGCTCCTAGCTGGGCGCCGACTGGCTCGTGAGCAGTAGCCCAGTGGGCCGGGAGGCACACGGGGCGGGCACGTCGGTGCCCTCGGCGGATCGGGGGCACGGGCGAGCTGACGAGGCAGCCAGGTACACGCTGGACCACCGGGTCGCCGATGTTGTAGGCGGAGAACGTGGCGCGCTGCCTAGCCGGTGATCAGCTCGAAGGCGTGGGCCGGCGTGGGGGTGGTACCGCCCGTAGCAGCTCCCACAATGGCCGGGAGCCCGACGCCCACATTGCCAGGGCCTCCCGGTCCACAAGATGCAACCGCTGCTGTTTGGCGAATGCCACCGCAGGCCCGGTCACCCGCCCGTTCGTGACGATCACCGCGATATCCGCCCCGTGCACCTGCCGGGCCGTTCCGTTGAGTACTTGCAGATCGGGCGTGCCGACCGCCGAGCCCCGGGCTCCGTTGCGGCGGTGCTTGCACTGGATCACCCATCGCCGGCCGTAGGGGTCAGTCGCCTTCACGTCCGCGCCCAGGTCGCCGCGCCCGCCGACGCGCTGGGCATCCTGGCAGCCGTCGCGCCGCATCAGGTCGCGTACCGCGTCCTCGAACTGTGAGTGATGCAGCGCGTCCAGCTGTGGCAGTCCGTAGCGCAGGCCTTGGGCCCGCACCGCCTCCCGCTGGGCGCGCTGCTGCCGGTGGTAAAGCCAGCCGGCACCCGCCAGTAGGGCCAGCACCAGACCGACGATGAGGACCCACCCGTGGGCAAGGAGCCAGTTCACCACCGTCATCGCGAGGCTGACACCGGCCGCGGTCGCGAGGGCGAGCAGCTGCGTGTCCCTCCGCCGCTGCCTCCTGCTCGGTCGCCGGGTACGCCGCCTGGTCGCGGCCTTCGGCGGGTCATCGTTCCCACGGGATCGGGTAGGACACCGTGGGCTGCGGCTCAGGCGCCCGTGCCGGGACGGTGTCGAAGGTGATCGGATAGCTCACTGTCGGCTGCGGTCGGACAGTCGTCGGCTTCGTGGTGGTGGAGATGTTCCCGTTGCCTAACGCGACCACGGCTAACGCGATCACCGCGAAGATCATCGTTTCTCGTCGCGCCCCCGGCGCCCATCGCGTGTGCCCTCGGACCTCCGTGCCGTCCCGCCGCGTGTACGGCCGTACCCAGACCATCCATACCTCCCCCTCAAAGGCGGACTTCCCTGCGCAACCGACCATGGTGACAGGGGCCCCTGACAACCGGTCAGCACACCACCACTCGGGGTGATCATGGAAGTGGGAATCAGGCCAGGTCACAGAACGGGACGTCGCCCGCCTACGCAGATGCCGACACCCTCATAGAGGCGAAGCCGCCGATCCGAGTGCGCTGCGCCGGGCGGCCGAGGAAGCCGGTCCCAACACCCTGGGCCTCTGGACCGCCAAGTAGCGGCTCCGGAGGAGCGTCAGACCGAGCGCCTGGCCTTCACCGCGGGATGACCGGGGCGCAGCGGCGTCGTTGGGCAGGGCATCGGGTGTATGAACATCCCCCGCGGATACGCGAGCGCGTCCGGACCAATCGGTCCGGGCTCGAGGCTGTTCGGGGACGGCTGCTACAGGTCAATTCCAGGTGTTCGATGTCCGTGAACCGGACTTCCTCCAGGGAGCCGGCGCGGCGGCCGCCGTCTTGAAAGTACGCCTCCTTGAGTCCTTCGGTGGCGATTTCCTGGAGCTGCTGATCGGTGGCGCCGGCCTCTTGGGCGTCGAAGAGGCGGGCGGCGCACTGCGGGGCAGGGCGACGGTGAGGTGACGGATGCGGTCCTGGCCGGTCGAGCCGATCGGCGCGGTGCAGCCCATGCGGGCGCGGGTGTCGATGACGATGCCGCCGGTGGTGGCGGCCTGCTGCCGGGCCTTCGCGCGGATCTGCGGCTGCCACCGCGTCTTCACTCGCGCTCTATCCGGGCCGCGAGGTCCGGGCGGGGCTTCTTGATCTGGTCCTTCCCGTACCGTTCGACGGTGCGCTGGGAGATCCGCATCATCTGGACGACCGTCTTTGTGCCCTTGAGCTGGTTGACCAGGTAGCGCATCTGCGCGCCGGCGCTCTGGGGTGCCGGGCGGGTGAACGTCTTTTGCACCGCGGCTTCGAGACCGTCCCCGAACAGGCTCATCGTCGACTTCTCCTACTATCCGTTGTCGGCGTCGGTGACGGTGCCGTCCTTGATGTATCGGGCGAGGTTGAGCTCCGGGGCGTTGAACCGCTCGCGGACCTCTTCGCCCCACAGGACGCTCTGGGTGCCTTCGTGCTTGACCAGGCCGGGGTTGATGCCGAGCTTGAACCCGCCGGGCAGCGGCTTGCCCTCGCGGTAGGGCAGGAAGTCCAGCCGCGTAAACAACCCTGCGGGTCAATACAACTTGGCCGCTGCCGTCGGTGACCCCCTATGACCAATTGCTCCGACGCCGCCGAATCAGCGGCGGTGACCACCGTGAGGGAGAAGCACAGTGACCCTGCCCCGCCAGCGAGGCTTGACCGAGCAGGCCGCCGACGCCGCCTGCCGAATGCTGCGACTTCCCTCGATCCGCAACGAGTTCTCCGACATCGCCGACCGGGCGATGAAGGACCAGACGACCTACCGCGGCTTCCTTGCCGAACTACTGATGACCGAGTGCGACGACCGGTCCCGCCGCCGCTCGGAACGACGGATCAAGGCGGCCGGCTTCCCGCGAGAGAAATCCTTGCGGGCCTTCGACTTCGACGCCAACCCCAACATCGACGCGGCGACCATCCACACACTCGCCAGCTGTGAATGGATCAAGAAGAGCCAGCGGCTCTGCCTGATCGGCGACTCCGGCACCGGCACGCCAGCACCCGAGCCCGAGGATCCTGCAAAGGCCGGCTGACCGCAGCCTACGATCCTCGATGGCCAGCCGTCCTGGCGGACGGCTGGCCATCCCGCGTTTGCGGTGTCCTTGGAAGATGTCTCAATCGAGCACGGCGGCGACGGCCTCGATCTCGACGAGTTGGTCCTTGTAGCCGAGCACGGTGACGCCCATCAAGGTGCTGGGGACGTCATGGTCAGCGAACGAGTCCCGGACAACCTGCCAGGCAGCCACCAGGTCCTCCCGCCGGGCCGATGCGACGAGAACCCGGGTACTGATGACGTCCTGCAGTGACGCACCTGCGGCAGAGAGAGCGGCCTGCATGTTATCCATGGCTTTCGCTGCCTGGCCCGCGTAGTCCCCGATCGCTGCTGTGGAGCCGTCATCGTTCAGCGGACACGCCCCAGCGAGGAAGATCAGGCGTGACTCGGCGGGCGCCGTGGCCGCGTAGGCGTACTCGGCGGCGTCGGACAGGGAGGCGGAGCGGATCAAAGTGATGGCACGAGCCACGGTTGTCGAGTCCTTTCCCATCGGATGTTGAGCGGGGACATCCTGCCAACGGCCAGTTGGCTTCCGCCTTCCCCTTTTTCTCGCCGCCCCACGGCAACGCCGTCATTTCTGCTCGGCATTCCCGCACGGATGATCACCAACTGACTCCGGAACCCATCAAGAAACGCTGTTCCTAGAGATCAACGTAGCCACCCGTCGCCGCCGTCGGCGTGCCGCTCGCCACCGCCACCCCGGCCGCTCCTGGAAACGTCTGTTCCGTCTACGTGCGGCCCTCCGACGGCCACGGTCGAGCTGCGCTGGTATCCGCAGGACCTCTCGGCGGACGACCCGAGCGCCACGCCCACGGCCGACTGACCGACGCCGCCACCGGGGCCCGGCTCCCCGTACACGAGGGGGAGCCGAGCCGTCTTGGTGCCGGCCGGCATCGGAGAGGCAGCGCCGACGGCGGACTCGTGCAGACCGCCACCATCAGCGCCGGTTCCGACTGTGCGCCACCTGCCTGGTCTCGCCGAAGTGCACCAGGAGTAGGCGGCAGTAGCGCGTTGGCTTCCCCACCGGCCTCCGTGGCCGTCGGGGCGATGCGCCTCCATCGGCCGCGGAGTCACCGGACGTGAAGACCCCCGCCCCGTGGGATGCGGCGTCAGCCGGACGGGGACAAGACGCGCCATCGGACACGGCCACTTGGCAATCGGCCAAGATCGCCTGTCACAGGACTCCAGCCCTTAAGGCGGTCGCCGGGGCGGCTTTTACGGGCGGGATGGCTCCGGCGAGTGAGGCGGGATCGTTTCCTCGACGGCCATTCGGGTGACGGTCGTCCCACAGGCGTATCCGGGCGAGACACACTGGCCGCCCGCAAAGACGTCATCTGAGGGAGCACTTGCATGAAGAACCTCCGAAAGGCGCTGGCTGTCGCCGCCGCCGCGGCGGCCCTGTGCACCGCGATCGCGACGCCCGCTCAGGCAGGACGAGGAAGTTTCGCCTACTACGTGGACGGATGGTGGGGGGGATTCCAGGTCACCGATCCCGAGGACGGTCGCTGCTACAACACGCAGGCCGAAGCACACGGGCCGGCCAACCACACCGACCGCCTCGCCGTTCTGTACCGGGGTACGGGCTGCCACGAGGGTGCGATCGTGGCCTTCTACGAATCGGGCCAGAGCGGCCCCGATCACTTCGGTTCGGTGAAGTTCCTGGTCAGGTGAGACGGTGCGAAGTGTGTCAGGGTGCCCGGCCGGTACGAGTCCCGGCCGAGCGCCCTTTCCGCGTGGTCGGGCACTGGCCCGATTGTTGATCCTTCGCCGCCACGATGGTGGAGGCTCCCGGTGTGGGTGCGGACCACGGGGTGTTCGCAGACGTCGTACGGGGGGAGGCTGGCCGACCATGACTCTGGGGATGCGAGACCTGTGTGGGCGTTGCGAGACAGCGGCCCTGACGCCTGACGGGTCCGCGCGGATCTGTTCGGACGAGTGCAGCTTCTGTGGTCCCTGTGCTCCATGTGAGCTTCCCGGTGGAACGACCTGCCGGAATTGACCCGCCGCCTCCGCGGGCATTTCGCCGGCCGCTCGGCGCCGCCCGCCCCGCCGACTGGACCACAACCTGTTGGCCGCACACATTTGTTTGGAGCCGGAGGTACACCGCCCGTGGCGGCGAACAACAACCCCTCCGTCAGGGGACGGCGCCTGGGAGCGGAACTCCGACAGACGCCCGACGAGGTCCAAAGTTGCGTGGCCCGTGGAATCAGGCGTGGCCGGGTCTCCACATTCCTGGGGCCGGGGGGGGGTAGCCCCCGGCCCGGCTTCAGGAGTGCCCCTGGACGAAGTGGGTGGGGCGCCCCAGGGCGGTCCGCACCAGAGCATACGAAGATCACTTCATCGGCTGAGGAAGCCGCCGCGCACAAGGAGTGATCAGCATGTACGGGTACAGGAAGACGACCGGCCGGCGAGGGTTGCTCGCACTGGCGGGAATGCTCGCCGCCACGACGCTGCCCGCCCCGGTGGCTTCCGCCTCGACAAGCCGGGAAGCAGCCGTCGTACAGTCCCTGGAACGGGAAGCGCACCCGCTTCGCTCCACGGACCCCGGCGGCCGGACAGCAGACCTCCGGGCGCTGAGCGGCATGGTCGGGGACGCGAAGGTGGTGGGGCTTGGCGAGGCCACGCACGGGTCGCACGAGTTCTTCGCCATGAAGGAACGCGTCTTCCGGCACCTCGTCGAGGAGCGCGGCTTCACCACCTTCGGCCTGGAGATGAGCTGGTCGGCAGGGCTCAGGATCGACGAGTACCTCCAAGGAGGTCCCGGCGACCCGCGGAGGATCGCCGAGGAGACGCTGGCCGGATCCCCCTGGGAGCGCGAGGAGTTCGTCAGCCTGATCGGCTGGATGCGCGAGCACAACCGTCGCCACCCCGACCGCCGGGTCCATTTCATGGGGGACGATCTCGGGGGGCCGAAGCTCGGCGACCACATCTTCGAGCGTGTGCTGTCGTCCGTCCGCGAGACGCGGCCGGAGGCGCTGCCACGGCTCACCGAGCTGTACGGCGGGCTGCGCCCCTTCGACGACATCTTCGACTACCTGCGTAAGCCGGTCGGGGAACGCGAGGAGAACGCCGCACGTGCCAAGGAGGCACTCGACCTGGTCGCCGAGCAACACGCAGCCGACGACGGCGACGACTACGCGTGGACGGTGCAGCACGCCCGGAACATCGCGCAGACCTTCGCCTTCGCCACCATCGACCTCGCCGACCCGGCCTCGATCACCGCCGCCGAGCGCCTGCGCGACCAGGCCATGGCCGACAACGTGCTGTGGTGGCAGCGCCACACCGGCCACAAGATGCTGCTGTCGGCCCACAACGGCCACATCGGATACCTGTCCACCCATCCGGACATGTACCCACGCACTCAGGGCGCCGTGCTGCGCGACCGCCTGGGCCGCGACTACGCCGCGATCGGCTTCAGCTTCGCCGGCGGTTCCTTCCTCACCAAGAACTCTTCCCTCGGCGGGGACTGGAAGCCGGTCACCGTCCCGGCAGCGCGCCCCGGCATGAACGAGCACACCCTGGACCGGGTCAGGTACCGGGACTTCTACCTCGACCTGCGGACCGCACCCGTCGCGGCCCGCACCTGGCTCGACCGCGCCCGGCCGGTCTACGACGCCGGCTCGACCTTCACCCCCGACCCCCTGCCCACCCTCGCCCTGAGCCGCGCTTACGACATCCTCATCCACCTCCACCGGGTCCGGGCGGCGGACAGACTCTGAACGGCACAAAGCCCCGAAACGATCAGCGGGTGTTTCAGGTCGCTCTGAAACGGTCCCTCGTTGAGCACTACCAGGAGTGCAACCATGATCGCGCCTGACTGCGGGCTCCTGAAGAACATGCGTGCGTCCACCTGGCGACCTGTCGGCATCGTTCGTCTTGGAGCCGCGGAGCTGGGCGCCGCGAACGGCCGTTGACGTACTCGGCGCGCCAGCGGGGCTCGGACATGGGACATGGCCGCGCACTCCGCCTCATACAAGGCCATCTCCGCCGTACGTGCGGACCCCCAGCTCCAGACCGCCACGGAGCTCGACCACGCCCTCGACGGTCCACACGTCCTGCTCCACCTGACAGGCTGGGAGCCCCGGCACGCCGACCCGGCCGCCCGGCGCCGCTGCATGGCCGCCCCCGTCGTCCTCGACGCCTGCGGCGCCCTCGACGGCCAGAGAGGGGGCCCAGGCCGGGTGGACGTTCACATCAGTCGAGGATGCCAAGGTCGGTCTCGGGTCGGCAGATGTCGCATGCCCGTATCCCGCCGGCCGTGAGGGCGTGGCGGGCTTCGTCGCGGCTGAGGGGCTTGGTGTGAGTGCCGACCGTGCCGCAGTCGCCGGCATGGATGCTGTCCACCACCGGACGGCCGCCCACCCGTAGATGCGACAGGGCCCGGCCCGGCCCGGTCGACCCGTACCGGGCGTAGGGCTCCCTCGCGCCTCTCGACCTTCGCCGCGCTCGCCGCCATGGACGAACCGGTCGTGTGCCGGATCCTCGGCGGCAAGGCGGGCCGGACCCCGCGCGACCGAGCCCGGGGCGGCGCATCCGCCAGCGGTAGCCGGCTCCTGGGTCATGCAGACGTCTGAAGTGGTGCTGCGAAGGCGTGCTCTTCGGCGAACTGCTGTCGGGTTTGAAGGCAGTGGTCCGCACGCGTTCGGCGGCACTGGGGGCTATCGGACAGGGAGTGCGGACGGGCATGGCGGGCGAACCGATCGGCCGAATTGGATCGCTGGTACCGCGCAGCCTGCCCCGCCCCCAGTCCTCGCAATGACCCGTACAAGAGGCCACTTGGACAGGGAAAACGCAACTTCGACATGGCCCGCAGAGGCAGCTACCTTCACCTGGTCTTCAGCGATCGCCCACGGTCGCACAGGAGTTCCTTCAGGCTGAGCCACCCGCGACGGGATGAGTTGGTCACGCCCCACGAATCCTCGCCCCCATGCGTAGGCCACCGAACCGGGTCCACACCAGGCCCCCCAACCAGGGAGAGACACATGCCCCATCTTGCGCTGTACACATTCGGCGTCCTGAAGTCACCTCTCGCCGATCCCACACCTCTCACGCGCGAACTCCACGACAGCGGCGAGGCCATCTACCGCAAGATCAGCCAGCACCCCGGGTACCTCGCTCGTGCTGAAGCGGCAGACGGCGACCGGGGCACACACTTCGACTTGGACTGGGGCGCCTGGGGAGAGTTCGCCGTACCGACCTGGTACGGCAAGGGCCGTACGGTGGAAACCACCGCCTTGGACGCGACCCTCTCACTCTGGACCGACCTGCGCTCCGCCTTTGACGCCATCTACACCGGTCTGCACCGCGAGGCGCTGAACAGGCGTCACGACTGGTTCGAGAGGACAGGACACCCGAGTTACGTGTTCTGGTGGGTCTCCGACGGCGTGATACCCACCTGGCACGACGGGGTTTCCAGGCTGGAACACCTCCACGACCACGGCTCCGCGCCGCACGCCTTCACCTTCCACCACTCGTTCACCCCGGAGGGAACT
Source organism: Streptomyces lateritius (assembly GCF_014649715.1). Lineage (GTDB taxonomy): Bacteria > Actinomycetota > Actinomycetes > Streptomycetales > Streptomycetaceae > Streptomyces > Streptomyces lateritius. The sequence continues at coordinate 195,538 of NZ_BMTO01000014.1, read as the reverse complement.
CCGACCAGGATAAAAGGCATCGCGCCGTAGATCGACCAGGTTCGCTGACAAGGAAGCCTGAACGACTGGGTTCGCTGTCAAACGCCTCGATTGAATGAGGGCGAACAGATGCGTCTGCGCCACGGCGGATCCGCCAGTACCTGGGGCGTCGCCCTCTACCCCGCGAGCACCGATGAGTACCAAGACGCCACCCTGCCCACCAGCGGCTTCGCCGGCGCCCCCGAAGACGCCCTGGACTGCGCCTGCGGCCTCTACTTCACCGACCCCAGCCTCTGAACCCCGCACCGCAGGTTCCACAGTCAACCCCCGAAGGATTTACCAGGCCGACCACTAGCCATCGCGCGGGTCAGGCTCCGCCCCCTACGAATGTCTCCAACCAGCAGACGAGTTGCCCAAGACCGCCATCGACCCTCGCATCTATGGGGAAACGTTCACCATGCGATGTGAACGTCGATTCCGCTCCTGCTTCACGGGCAGCCTCACAGCAGGCCGCCCCCGCCGGACCACACGGTCAGACTGGGGCGGCAAGCCAGACGGGCGGCGCCCAGCAGGGCGAGGCCGAACTGTCGCCCTTGGCGATCGCCCAACGACTCTTACAGGACGTCGAGCAGGAGGAAGTTGTCGTTCTCGCCGGATTCGGCCTCGTTCTCGGCGAAGACGGGGCCGTTGGCACAGATCTGCTGGTTTGCGCGTGCGGGCGCCGAGCCGTTGCCGAGGATCCCCAGCCCCAGATCGGCGATGTTGATGAGGCCGTTCTGTACCGTCCCCTGGTGGATCTCCTGGTGGCACAGGGCCGGGCCGGCGCCGTTGCCGCCTCCGTACCCGTTGTCGGCGGACGCCACGCCCGCTCCGAGCATGCTGACACTCCCGACAACGGCGGTTACAACAGCGGCCTTACGAAGGTTGCGCACGACATCTCCACTTTCTTCAGACTCAGCTGAGTCGCTCTTGAGTGATACTGCCGAGACCAGACGATATAGTCTGGATTGCCCCGTTCGTTAGGCGGCACGCCGATGCCAGGCCGCCGAAGACGGCAAGGGAGCGGATGATGGTTGCGCAACGGCTGCGTCAGGCGATCAATGACCATGACCTGGACGCATTCGTCGATTGCTTCCACCCGGACTACCGCAGTGAGCAGCCCGCACATCCGGGTCGTGCCTTCCAGGGAAGGAACAAGTCAGGAAGAACGGGTCGACCTTCTTCCGCCAAGTCCCCGATCTCAGGGCGGAGCTGTTGTCCGCAGCCACCGCGGACGCCACCGAGTGGTCGGAGTGCCACTGGCACGGGACTCGCGAGGACAGCACGTACTTCGAGATGCGCGGCGTCATCGTCATGGGCCTTCAAGGCGACTGTATTCCTGGGCCCGGCTGTACATGGAAGAGGTTGAAGCCAGCGGCGAGGACATCGAGTCCGCCCTTCAGCGCCTCGCCGAACCTAAGCGCAGCGGTCCTGAGCAGCTCTTGTGATCCCCGGCTCTGAGGCATTGCCGACATGGACGAGCATGTCCAGCCCGCTAGGGTTGAAGAACAAGGCTGCGAGCGCCTCACACGATGAGGTTGGCGACCACATGCAGGCGATGGAGCGGGTGAGGTCCTCCGCGAGGAAGACGGTGAACCGTCGCTGCGATCCGACACCTTCGCGGACCAGTGGCTCGGGCCTCCGGTCAGTCGCACTCGACTCCGTACGGGACATCAGCGCCCGCAGCATCGGCACCCACGTGTGGTGCACAGCCTCGGTTCGGTGGCTCCTCCACGGCTTCGGGGCGCTCTACCGCTCAGCCGCATGCGCGGTGATCAGCGCGGCGTGGGAAACACGCATACTCCTCTCCCCCCGCGGGCGCTGAGCCTAGGCTCACGTTCCTTCGTCATGGGAAGCCGGGGCCGGCGCGCCCTGACGACGCTGCCCGTCTTCCCTCTCTCTGGGCAGAGGCACTGGACCCGGAAGCCGGCGAGCCCGGACCGGTAGAGACGGAACTTCTGTTGCATCTGCTGCGGGAGGACGCAGACGCGCGCACCTTGCGGGAGATGCAGCTCAAGCACTGGATGTCGGACTGGCATCCCACCTGGCGCTACCAGGGTCGCCACAAGCACACCGGGGAGTGAGGAGAGCCCTGCCGCTGGGTGCGGCAGGGCTCTCACGAGGCCCAGCTCCGTCCCAGTTGCATGGTGAGGCCGCTTACAGTGCACCCAGCGGGCGGCGGTCGACGCCGGTGGCTGCGGCTGGACGGGCACGACATTGCGTGTGGCGCGGCTGACCAGGTCTCTGCGGTACGACGACATGTTCAGACGAAACGGCTGGCTGTCGACCTTGGAAGTGGAATTTTCCGGCTCTTTCGTGCTTCCTCGTCGATCTCTGGGGGGGAGCCACTGCTGCGGCTGCTGGTGCACGAGCGGCAGAGCGTGCGCAGGTCGAGGGGTCGCTCGGTGCGAGAGCCCGTCCGAGCACCGGCCGGAGTGAGCATTGGGCGCCCTCCGCGTTCACACCGCGCATAGTCACGAGGACATCATCCGCATGCAGTGGCCTGTTGGTACGACTGTCTGCTGAAGTGCGCGGTGACATCGACCTTGAGGTCCGGTTGCGATGACCGCTTCTCCAACCTCTCGGTCACCGTCCACTCCTGGGGAGGGTCACTCGAGTCGGTGAAATCGAGCCGCGCCGGCCGTTGAAGTGTGATGACCTCGTTGTTCTGCGTGGTCGTGCTGAGCGGCTGGACGTACCACATGACACAGGGGGGCACCGTGTCCACGTTGATGTACGCGCCATCCGCGAAGCTCACTGTTACGTCGGTGATCGGCTTGCGTGTGTGGTTGCCGATGCTGAGCGACTCGACGCCAGCCGTCCTCCAGGACAGGAAGTCGATAAGACTCGCGTGCTCCCGCTCCGCCGCTTTTTGGGCAGTCTCGTCGGCTTTCTGCGCCTGGTAGTAGCTCAGCACGGCAATGATCACGGCCACAGCCGACACAACGAACGCGAGCCACTCCCTGACCTTTTGCCCCTTCGATGGGGCTGCGTCACCCGCCATGAGTCCACGATCGGCCCGCCGACACGCATCGTCTCTGTGGGCGCAGCCGACGGAGTGAACGCCCGTCGCTCAGGACGTGACGCCATACCGTCCGAGCTGCGCGCCGCTACACGACCCCCTGCTGCGCCGCGATGGCCACCCCACCACCTCCAAGTGCCCCACCCCACGACAAGCGCCGGCCCTCGCCGTTCGGCCTCGTCGAAGGGGTACGGACGTGAGCACGAGCAGCGGTTCCGCGCCGGCGTCCTGGAGGGGACCGCGTGTGCGTGCTCTGCAGGCAGGCCGAGGCCACCCAGGCCGACCACTGGCCGCTGTCCAAGCGCGAGCTCCAGACCCGCGGCCTCGACGAGCACGACCCCCGGCGCGGCAGCAGACAGTCTGATGCGTCCATCCCGAACGGCTCACAGATGGTGAGCCCCTGCAGCCGCGGCAGCTGGTTCAGGGCTGCCGCCGAGGTGAGCGTGCCCAGGTTCCCCGACCGCGAGAAGCGGGTCAGATCCGGGAAGGCGGCGACGAGGAGGGTGCAGTGGAGCCGGGTGATCCCGCGGACGGTGAGGTGTTTGACGCCCGCGCGTACGATGCCGCGGGTGTGTTCGGCGGCCAGTTCGTCGGCTGTGTACGTCAGTGCATACGGGGCAGTCCAGTCCTCGCGGTCGCCGCTGTCTCAGTGCCGCTGCCTGGCCAGTCGTTCGCCCTACCCCCATGCCGGGGCATGGGGGTACGAGGGTTCGGTCACCAGCGAGGGCAGGGAGCCGATCACCGTGAGGCTCTTCAAAGGACCCACCCGTGATTGCAGTGGGAGAGCTTGCCGCACCAGCTGTGGTGCGCGAGGCGGAGCGGCTGCACATCGCTCCGGAGGTCGGCAGGTGGCGGCGTTTTCCCGCTCCTGCGGGGAGCAGCCGGACGGCCAGGGAGGGTGTGCGATCACAGCAGGGGTCTGCATAGCAGGAGGTCACGACCCCAAGGGGCTCCTGGAGGTGATGCCCGGTCGTCCGATCTGGTCCAGTGCGGTGTCGTTCGGTCTGGTCACTTCTCTGAACTAGTACTCCAGTGCGGTTTCGTGATCTATCCAGTGGGGTTCGTCAGTCGATCGTCGTCGGTAGTGGCTGCGGCGGGCTGTTGCCTGGTGGTGTCTGCGCCAGTCAGACCAGTGCAGAAGCCTGGCAGCTGTCAGGGGCGGCGGGCCGAAGACAGCGGTAAGCAGGTGGCGGATCTCGGGGACGGTCAAGGGAATCCGGTTCGCTGCTGCGAGCTGGGTGGTACAGATGGGTGGGCCGGTCCGGTGCCGCGCTGGCGGCTACGGCGGCCAGGAAAGCCAGAGCGAGCAGGGCGAGCGTGATGTGCCGATGCCACGAGGTCCAATTGCGGACTTGGTAGTGATCGAGTCCGACCTGGCCCTTGGCGGCCTGGAAGCACTCTTCGACACTCCACCGGACACCGGCGACGCGGACCAGCTCCGCCAGGGGCACCGCTGTGGGTGACCAGCACAGGTAGAAGGCGAGTTCACCGGTGGTGCGGTTGCGGCGGATCAGCAGATGACGTTGGCTGTCGCTGCCCATGTGGATCCAGGCCCAGTCGTAGTAGCGCGGGCCCTTCGCGCCGATTCCGGCGCTCTGCCGGTGCCAGGCAGTGGCGGGCAGGCGGCCGGCGACGGTGTCCGCGCGGACGGGGGTGCGGCCCTGGTTGGTCCACACCCGCGTTGAGCAGGCGACGGCCATCACGTAGCCGGTCCGGCGCGCCTCCAGCGCGGCACGAAGCTGCGGGTCCTGCCCGTACGCTTCGTCGCCGGTCACCCACCGTGCCTCCACCCTGGCGCCCAGCGCGGCGGCGATCATCTCCCAGGCCAGACGCGGCTTGGTCGCGAACCGCACCTCGTCGGGTACTCCGGCAGCCTCGCGGCGCTCGGGATCGGCGCACCAGGACTGCTCCGGCAGGTAGAGCCGGCGGTCTACCAGCGCCCGTCCCCGGCTGGTGGCGTAGGCGAGAAACACTCCCACCTGGGAGCTCTCGACGCGCCCGGCAGTGCCGGTGTACTGCCGCTGCACGCCCGCGGAGGCACGACCCTTCTTCACGAAGCTGGTCTCGTCCACGATCAGGACACCGCCGTCGGTGCCGAGGTGCTCAACGGCGTAGGCACAAATGTCGTCGCGGACGGCGTCGGCCTCCCAGCGGGCGTAGCGCAGCATTCGCTGCATCGGCCCCGGCCGGGCCAGGCCGGCCTGTTCGGCCAGCTGCCAGCAGTTCTTCCGCTCCACTTGCGACAGCAGCCCGAGCAGGTAGGCGCGGGCAGTGGTCCTTGGCTCAACTCGGCTGAACCGTCCCGCGATCCGGTCCATGGCCTGGTCGAACATCGCCCGCCAGCGGGCGGGGTTCACGCTATGGCCGGCGGCCACCGCACGATCGTCGTTTGTCCACACACCACCGATGATCATGCCGTGGCCGCGCTCATTCCCAGCCGGGGCCGTCACAAGATCGCGTCATCAGGACGGACTGCCTGGAGCCTCGTCGCCCTCGACATTGGCCACCATCTTGCGCAGTACCTTGAGCGCGGCCACGTACTCCTCATCGCTGATGCCCTGGTGGACTACGGCGCGTACCTCGGTCGCCAGCTCACGGAGCCGCGCTCTGGCGGCCTCCCCGGCATCCGTGAGGTGCAGGCGCTGCCCGTCATCGATGCTGAGCCACTCACGGTGGAGCAACTGGTCCACGACCCTGGAGATCTCATGCGGCCCGTCGGCAAGGTGCGTTAGAGAAGTTACGACCTCCTCGCGGCTCGGCGCCGCGGGACCGCCGTTCACGCGGTTGAGCACCCAGTACTGCGGCTGCGTGACGTCGATCTTGGCCATCGCATCACGCAGATGCCGGGTGACGGTCGCATGGGCCAGGCCGCTCCAGTAGCCGACCGGCTGAGTGGCCAGCATGTCATCGGTGGCGGCCGGGTTCGCCGGCGCCTGGTCAGTGGCGTTTGCGATCAGTGACATGATCGCGACGCTACATTTCCCCGGCGCGCCGAACAATCGGAATGCGGCATTCACTGCCACTCGTCCTGGGCGCACATCGGAACCGCCGGCCACCGTCATCTTCGGATGCGCCGCAGCCCCGCGCGCCACCATGCCCGACCCGACGCAGCCACCGCCGACGACGGCTCGCCCACTCAGCCAGCGGGTAGATCACGAAACCGCACTGGAGTACTAGGCGTCCCGGCGTCGGTCCCGGATCTCAGGGAGTGGCTGGAAGCCGGCTGCCTTGTAGGTGGCGACGGCGCCGGCATTCGAACTCGGGGTGCAGACGATCGCGCTCGACGACTCCAGCTCCTGGAGTGAGGCCGCCGCGGCGACGGTGATCGCCTTGCCGTAGCCGTGACCGCGATGGTTCCGGTGCACGCCCATCGGCTCGAGCAGCCCGGGCTTGCCCGGACCGGCCGACCACACCGTCACCGCCGCCACCGCGTTGCCCTGGTCGTCGTACGCGACCAGACACCGCGCATCGGCGTACGGCGTTCCGGCGGCCATCGCGTGCCAGCGCTCGTCCGTGAACGTCGACCTGTCGAACGATGCCCGCTGTACGCCGGTCCGCACATGCGCCTGCTCCGGGCCGATCACCTTGATTCGCACGCCTGGGTCCTTCACCGGCTCTGTGAGGTCGCGACGCAGCGGCGTCCACGGCTCGTCGGTGTTCCAGCCGTCCTCGAACAGCAGATCTTGGACCAGTGCGCCCATGGGCGCCTCGACGTACACCTTCCCCTTCATCAGTACGCCGCGCTCCGGCTCGGTCAGGTCCTCAACCAACTGATGCGCCAGCTCCTCGTCCCGCTGGGCGTCCGGTGCGATCGTCAGCCGCAACAGCTCGGGACCGTCCAGCAGCCCGATGGCGAGGATCTGTCCGTCCCGGCTCCAGGCCCGGACCGCCGCGGCCGTCGCCTCTGCACCGAACCGCCAGAACCAGCCCAGGTCTCCCGGATGCAGTTGCATCGGCGCCCCGTCGTCCTGCCACCCCCGCAGCACGCCCACAAGCTTGCTCAACCCGTCGACTTCCGGCTTGCCCAACACAATCGCCATACCCCTGATCACACACCGCCGCGCCGGCAGTCCGCACCCGATTTGACGGCCGGCTCGATGACCGCCCCCTGTTGATCGAGCAGCTGGGAGGACGGCTTCTCGGGATCACCGGCTGCGGAAATGCCACTTCCAGTTCAGCCGACAGCTCTTCTCTGAAGCAAGGCTTGGTCCCCGCGCCGCGCGGGAGGCTGCTCCACTGATGAACGAATGATGACCGAGTGCGCTTTCCCGCCGCCCCCGTCAGCTCCCGCCCCCGACTTCCTTCGCTTTGCCGTGCGCCCGGCCCGCGACAACCGCGCCGATGGCGACGGCGACGAGGTAGACGGTGATGCTGGCCGCGAATCCGCCTGCCAGCCAGCGGAGTAGGCCGGCGTTGTTGTGGTCGACAAGCTGGCGGATCGCTCCCTGCCCCCAGGACGAGGAGCGCCACACCGAGAATCTGTAAGACGTCGTACTTCACGTGATGCCCTACGGAGCTCAAGAGGTCGCTGCCGTGGCGGAAGCACCGCCGAGAACAGTGGTGAACCACGTGTAAACGGGAGCGAGTGCTGGCGATGCGGGCCATCCATTGGTCGTCGCCAGGAGCTGCCAATAGCGCTTGGCGTGTGGGTCAACGGTCATCTGCAGGCGGGCGACGAGCCAGCGGCGCAGATCGCCGTCGCCAGCGCGCTCGAATGCGTGGCCGTAGAGGCCGCCCAGTGATTCGGCAAGGGGTGCGGCTTTGGCGGAGGCTGGGAGGATGCCAGCGGATACGGCTTCGTCGATGCGTTCACGCATCGCTTGATTGAGACCGTCGTGCAGGCCCATGACGTCCTGTGGGGAAGGCGCTTTCGCCTGTTCCTCAGCCATGCGCCGTACCGCGGTACGGAAGTCTGGGCTCTTGCAGAGTTCGGCGAGGTCCACCCAGGCCCTGACCTGTTCAGGCGTGGGATCGTCGGGGAGCTCGGGCAGTGCGGATCGCATCAGGGTCACGAACTCCGGGTTGGCGTCAAAGCCTCTGAAAACGTCGTCGATGAAGTCGGTTACGAGGCGGCGCTGTTCGGACTGCGACAGCGTGGCGAGTCGATGCATGAGATCCATCTCCATGGGGGTGGGGCCGTGTCCGGCGACTGCTCGTAGTACTGCCCGGCGCAGGCGCAGGGTCTGGATCTGTACGTCCAGGGCGTCGGCGTGTGCTTCGGCGACTTCCGGTATGGATGCCTCCCTGTCCAGCACCTTGCGCACGGTCGCCAGGTCGAGCCCGAGATCGCGCAGCGTGCGGGTCAGCTCCAGGCGTGCGAGTGCGTCGAGGCCGTAAAGCCGGTAGCCCGCCGGGCTGCGGTCGGTCGGCGGGACGATGCCCTGGTCGGAGTAGTACCGGATGGTCTTTACCGTCAGACCGGTCCGGCGGGATAGTTCTCCGATGGAAAAGAGCGTGTCGCTGTCCATGCCCCCAGCTTGGTGTCTCCCCCCACGGGAGACTCAACCAGGCATTCCGAGGTGAACGGCACGCTGGGCTGGGGATGCTTGGGCATCAAGTTGCTTGAGCTTGTTCTCGGCGCCGGCAAGGCTGACGTTGAGGCCCTCGACCTCACCGAGCCAGCCTTCGCGCTCGGCTCATTGGCTCAACGGCGGCGGGTGCGTCCGGTCAGCGGGGGTGACTCGACGGGGTGCACCTCCGCCGCGCCGGTTCTGCTGCTTCGCATGTGGCCGTGCCCGCACTCGGGCGGGATCGTTTCTCACGATGGAGCGGACCGCACCGCTTCCTCCTCTGCGGGTCTCTCACCGCCGACTTGAGGGGCCCGCGCTCGGCCTCGCCAGCGCGCCCACCGTGCTGGCGAGGCCGCTGCTCTCTGTCCTGTCCAAAGCGGTGGCCACCGCTGCCCGATGACGATGCGGTCAAGCAGGATGGGCAGCATGGACGCGAACGGAAGCCGTCCCCCTTGAAGAGCTCGTGCAGTGGAACGGTGAGTTCTCCGGACTCGTCAGGACTGCCCGGCGCCGCGAGCCGACGTCGGCTGTCGCCTTCCGCCGTGGCCACGCCGTGGCTGCCGCGGAAAGGTGGCTCGCCAGTTCCCGGTCAGCTCGTCCACTGGGCACAAACCGTGCACTTCGAGGACCGCGTGCACGTCGAGGGGCTGCACGAGACCTCGTGCTCGCTTACATCCGCGCTCTGAACGCGATTGACGGGGCCATGCGGGTGGCGATTCCCTCGCTTGAGCGACTGGCAGATGTCCTCGGCCTGGCCCTTTCGCGCCAGCTGGCAGCCGACGGGAGCATAGTCTTCGACCTCTGGCGGCTGCGCTGGTAGGGGCTGAGCCTGCCGGAGCCTCTTGTCGTCATGAATCAGGACCTACGGTCCGCAGGGCAGTCGCTGCGACCGCTTCTGGCCGAGGTGCGGCCGGTGTGGTTCAGCGTGGCCAACTGATCGCTTCAGAATGAGGTTCGATCGACGCGGAGAAGATCGACCGGCGGATCGCGAAGGGCGGCGGCCGGACTGCGATATGACGGTGGCATGACGATGCCCCGGCCCCCGGGAGACGGGGAGCGGGGCATCGGCTGATGCGGGGGCCGGGATCAGAACGCGCTGAGGCCGTTCCAGCCCCAGCCGAGCTTCACCCGGGGCTTGAAGCCGCCCTTGCCGTCGCCGTCGTACCGCCACAGGACACCGGCGGTGTCGCGAGCGAGCACGTCGGGAATCCCGTCGCCGGCGAGGTCGCCGACACCGGTCAGGGTGAGGTTCTTCCAGCCCCATCCGATCTTGTGGCGGCTGTCCCGCTCGTAGCGGTAGAGGTCGCCGTTCGGGGCCTGGCCGAGGTAGTTCTGGTAGCCGCTCGACGTCAACGCGCCGACGCCCGTCAGGCGGTAGCCGCCGTAGCCGTATCCGGCCTTCTCACGGGCCTGGAGGCCCCCGCGACCGTCACCCGCGTACTTCCAGAGGTTGCCCGCGGGGTCGGTGGCGAGGACGTCAGGGAAGCCGTCGCCGGTCAGATCACCCACGCCGGTGAGCTTGAGGTCCTTCCAGCCCGTGCCGATCCTCACCTTCGTCGCGAAGTCGCCGCCCGCGGTCCCGTCGAGCCGCCAGAGGCCGCCGGTGGCGTCCTGGGCGAGCACGTCGGGGCGGCCGTCGGCGTTGAGGTCACCGGCGGCGGTCAGACGGTAGCCCTTCCATCCCCAGCCGATCTTCACGCGGGGCTTGAGGGCGCCGGTGCCGTTGCCGTCGTGGCGCCAGAGGACGCCCGCGCCGTCCAGGGCGAGGACGTCGGGTCGGCCGTCGCCGGTGTAGTCGTGGCGGAAGGTGCCGTGGGGGTTCCAGCCGCGCGGAGGGGCCCAGGAGACGTCATAGGCCCCGGTGCCGGGGGCCGAGAGGAGCCTGGGGGTGGCGCCGGGCACGGTGGCGCTCACGACGTAGAGCTTCGAATCGGCCCCGCGGTCGGTGTACGCGAGCTGGGATCCGTCCGGGGACCAGTCGAGGGTGTCGACGTTCACGGACTTGGACAGGGTGTGCTCGCCGCCGCCGTCCAGGACGCGGATGGCGACGCTGCCGTCCGCGGAGCCCCCGAACGCTATCCGCTCGTCGTTGGGCGAGAACGTCGGGGCATCCCCGTCGGCGACGATCTTCGGTTCGCCGCCCACCCGCGGGTCCCAGAGGTAGATGTGGGTGTTGCTGTCGAAGACGACGCGCCCGTCCCAGGCCACGTCGAACCGGGTGCCCGGGCTGCGCATCTGGCCGAAGACGAAGCCGAGGTCGGAGCCGTCGAGGCCGAACCGCTTCATGAACGGAGTGTGGGGGTCCAGCTGGTTCCAGAGGCCCACATAGAGCGTCCTGCCGTCAGGGGCCCACGCGACCTCGGCGGGTGTGCCCTCGGGCGAGGCGTAGCCCTGGACGACGGGGCGCGCGTTGCGGCCGTCGGCGTCGGCGATCCAGATGGCCGGGGAGCCGTTGTTGTTGATGAAGGCGATGCGCGTGCCGTCGGGTGAGAAGACGACGCTGGTGATGCCGACCGCGGTCAGGCCCCGGCCGGTGGGCGCAAGTACGCGCCGGTCAGTGCCGTCGGCGTTGACCGTGACGACGCTGCTTCGGCGGACACCGTCGACGTCCTTGTACTCGGTGAAGACCAACCGGGACTTCGGCACGTCCGCGGCGGCCTGGGCCGGGGCCGCCGTGACCGCCGTGAGCGCGGCGGAGGAGGCGAGTACGGCCAGGGCTGCGCTGAGTGCACGGCGACGGCCGCGCGGGCCGGCGGTTCGGGCGGTACGGGCAGTGTGGTTCAAAAGGTCCCCAGGTGTGGTGTCGTCGGACGGGTTCGTGCATGTCCTCGTCCAGGAGGTGAGACAACCCTGCGAACCGAATGGTTGGACGCCCTCCCGGCCCGGAATCGTGGCTTCGCGCCCCACCCGCACATCAAGCTCCACAACCGGAGGTCCAAGAGGGCCTTGCCCCACCTGTTCCCCGACCCGCTGCCCTCCCCCCTCCCCTGTACGCCTCTGGACATCCGGGTGCCGGCGTCGACGGGCTCCCCTTCCTTCACCCGGCCCGTCCGCTCAACCGGCACGGAGCGATTCGGTGACCGAGGTCCCTCATACGTCTCACCCTGAAGGTGCGCTTCGACGACGACAGCACCCACACGTTCGACGTGCTGTTCCCCGAGCAGTACGAGGCCGGCGCACGTGTGGACGTGCCAGTGGACGACGACTGGCTGCGGCTGTCGGGACCGGCCATCTTCCGCGTCCTCGGCGGCAAGGCGGGCCGGACCCTGCACGACCGTGCGCGGCATCGACTCGAGGTCCGTGGCCGTCGCCGTCCAACCACATGCCGGAATGGGCAGACGGCGGGTGCGCTGGACAGTGGAGCCGTTGCCGTCCTCTCCGTATTTCGCGGGACGGCTGCCCGGGCAACTCGGGCCCGTCAACGCGGTGGTGTTCGCCCGCGCCGGCCCTCCGCCCAGCCTCCGCCACCTCCGACGACGCAGGTGTGTCAACCGGCCCGAGTGGAGAAGACCGTTGTATGAGGCGTCTCTTCATACCGGCCGTGGCGGCCATGGTCTTGGTCGGCGGCTGCGCCGACGAGCCGAGCGGCTGCGATGGGCGGCTGGAGCTTTCGGAGGCGGAGGGCAGGAAGCGGCCAGTGGCGATCGAACCGAGCCAGAGGCATCCGGGCATCAGTGACTCCGAATTGGAGAAGGCCATCCCATCGCCGGAGTTCGAGGCGGAGCCCGTCGAGAAGGTGCTCAACCACTTGCGGCAGGAGACCTTGCGTATGGCGGGCGGTATCGGCAGGAGCGGCCCGGGCAAGTGCGAGGGCGAGGTCATACGTCCACGGGGCGAGAGCGTCCGCTGCTCTGTGTCCTTCGAGGGGGTGACCGTGCCGTGGCTGGTGACCAGCAAGGGCATGACGTCAGGCAGCGCCGGGGCCTTCAGCCAGGACTTCGTCTACACGGCGCAGCCGCTGAAGACCGTTCACACCGCCCAGTCGGTCTACGACCTGTTCGCCTGGGAGACCGGGAAGAACGGGACGACGGAAGGTCCTTTGGCACCGGTGGATCCCCGATGCGACCGGCTTCCGAAAGTGTTCTCCGCAGAGCCCGGCGAGGACACCGGCTACTTCTGCCAGGACATCTCGGTCAGCTGCACCGACGGCATCCAGCACATCCAGTGGTCCGACCGGGCCATTCACGTCGACGAGCACGGCCGGCTGTCGTTCCTCGCCTGAAGCGTGTTGCAGACGGGTTATGTCCGGGCAGATCAGAGCCGGTTCGTGGTCGGTCTGGTCATGAGGCCCAGGAGGCCGGGTCGTTGCCGACTCTGCCGAACCGGGCCGCAGCCACCCGCATCGAGGTCGGCCGCCGCCCCCTGTCCGTCGGTGACGAGCTGACCGGCAGCCGTCCCTTCACCACTCCCCCCACGACAAAGGAATCCTCTTGAGCGAGCTGACCGGCAACCACGTCCGCACCACGGCCGGCAAGCTCGGCCTGCCCACCTCGCGGAGACCATTGACGAGTACACCCGCCAAGCCGACGAGACCAAGACGGGCTATCTCGACTTCCTCGACCTGGTGCTGTCCGAGAAACTGGCCGTCCCCGGCGACCAGCGCTTCCGCCAGGGGCTGCGGCTCTCGAAACTGCCGCACCACAAGACGCTCGACGAGTACGACTTCTCGTTCCAGCCCGAACTCGACCTTCGCAAGGTCGAAGACCTCGCCCCCCTGTCCTTCGTTGGGGCGAAGCCGAACGCCGCCCTCCTCGGACCGCCCGGGGTCGGAAACATCGACCTCGCTGACCAGGTCAAGGGTGACCAGGGTTACGTCCAGGGGTACGCGGCTGCTCCAGGCGGAGGAGAACCGGTCGCCGGTCCACGGATGGACGGGGCCGGCGGGCTGGAGGAGGCCGGCGATCTGACGGGCGGCGTCCGGGCGCAGCGGCACGGTGCGGCCGATCGCGCGCAGGTGGCCGTGGTCGTCATATCGGCCGAGGTAGGGGGATCTGCGGGCGCCGCAATGTGCTGGTGATGCCGCCGACGATCGTCCACGGTGGCGACAGCCCGCGCTCGCGGAACAGACCCTCCACGGCAGCGCGGCGGCGCTCGTACGGCTCGGTGAGCAGTTCGCGACCGTCGATCTGGAGGACGTCTAAGGCGATGATGTGGGCGGGCAGCACGCCGGCGTGCTGCCCGCCTGTACGGCCGCCGATACTGGTTGAGCCCTGATCACCCACTGGACGGTTCCATGACCAACAGCAGCTCTTCATCGACCATTGTCCCCGACACCGTGTGGCTCGGGCATGGGCGTCACCTCGGGCCCGAGGCCGAGCGGGACGTCCGGCGCAACCTGATCGCCCTCAAGGCGGCCGGGGTGATCGACGCCTTCCTGGACCTCGACCCGATCGAGGCGGCCCGCTCGACCGATCTGTTCCCCCGGGACGAGTCCGCCGACGCCGGCCCCGCTGCCCGCCGGCTCTTCGAAGCCCGCTGGCGCGCGGCCGACGGTGTCACCGTGCGCGCTCAACTGACCACGTACGGGTCAGAGTCCCGCCGCGTCGAGAGCGAAGGCGTCACCTGGGTGCTCGCCGCCGAGGCGGAGCGGGCCTGGGAAGCGAGCTGGCCCTCACCCGCCACCGTGTTCTGGCCCGACAGCGACCAGGTCGACTGGGATCACGAGAGGGTACCGGGCGTGCGTCTGCGGACGACGAACCACCTGCCGAAGGACGACGGCGAGTTGCGGCGCCTGCTGCGGGACTGCACCCGGCAGAGCTGGTTCATCCATGTCGTGGTGCACGAGGCGATGACACCGGACGCGCGGGGGCGGCGGCCGATCACGGCGTTCCTGCCACCGAGCCTGCGGCACCGGGTGGTCGAGCACCGGGCCACGCCGGAACAGGCGCTGATCGCCGACTTCGCGATGAAGCGTGAGCTGGGCGTGGGGCTACCGCGCGGCGGGGCCGTCGTCCTGCCCCCGACGCCGCGGGTCCCGGGGTACGACACGGAGCGCTTCACCGTACGCGATGTCTTCCTGGACGGCACAGAACCGACCGAACTCCTCCAGGCGATCACGGATTTCGCCTCACTGCCGCGACCGCTGCCGGCCGACGCCGAACAGGTCCTGACACGACTGCGCCAAGGCTGGCACCTGCTCACCCCGGACGAAGAGCTTGTCCACGCACGGGCCATGGTCACCAAGTACGCCAAGGCGCTCGAGGCCATGACGGCATCCTGTGACCTGTACCGTGAGGCGGCCGAGTCGGCGCTCGCCGCGCTCGCCGAGGCGACCAGCGGCAACAACGCGTCCCGGACGCCCACGCCAGCTACGGCCGGGCAGGACACCTCACCGCTGAAAACCCTCACGAAGACGTTCGCCCTCTTCCGCAGCCCGAACCGATAGAGGGCTGGATGGGAGATCCAGTGCCGTCCGCACAGTCGGTGCAATTGACGGGAGAGCGAACGGCACCGCGAAGCCCAGTCATGCCCCCCGGGCTGCCCGTGGGGGCGGTTCGCGCATGCTCGCCCGGATGTCCTGCGCGAGCTCACGAGCGACCCGCATTTCCTCCTCGGTCGGCGGATCCTCGCCAAGGTCCCACTCGCCGCAGGCCTCGAGAGGGCCCGCCCTCGCCTACCGGCCGCTCCTCTCGTACACGGGCGGTCCGGGGCGCGACGTCGTCCCGTCACTCACTCGTGTGGCGGCGGGCTTCGGCGAGCAGGTGTCGGCGGTGGAACCGGCGGACAGGGCATCCGCCACGGCGGGCCCCGTCCGTCAGGTTCCGGGTCCCGCTCTGCCACGCCCAGGCGGCGATCTCCACCCGGTTCCGGGCGTCCGGCTTGAGCTGGGCTCTGGACAGATGCGTCTTGACGGTCGACAGGGAGACGAACAGTTCGGCGGCGATCTCGGCATTGGTGCGAGTGACCGCGACGAGCCGGACGACATCGAGTTCGCGGTCGGTCAGCGCGGGTGACGGCTGGACAGGTGTGCTGCGCTCCGGCGTGGTCAAGTGCTTCAACAGCCGTACCGTGACCGAGGGCGAGACCAGAGAGCCGCCGTTGGCGGCGGCACGGACCGCCTCCGCGAGAAGGGTCTAACCGGAGTCCTTCAGCAGGAACCCGCACGCTCCGCCACGCAGCGCCCCGTAGACGTACTTCGTCCAGGTCGAAGGTGGTGACCACGACGACCCGGAGCGGGTCGGCCACGTCCAGTCCGGCCGGCAACCGGGCGGCCGCCAGGCAGTTCAGCTTCGGCATCCGGATGTCCATCGGACACACGTCCGGCCACAGCCGGCACGCCAGCGCCACCGCCTCCTCGCCGTCGGCGGCCTCGGCGACGAACGTGATGCCCGGCTGGGCGTCCAGGAAGAACCGGAAACCGGTGCGCACCATCGCGGTCGTCGGCGAGCAGGACGCGGATGGGCGGCGTACTCGGGGCGGGTTTGATCATGGCTCGATCAAGCCTCAGGCTCCAGGGACCGCCGGGGCGAGTGGTGGCTGCTCTCAGTCCTCGCTCCGGACGGGGTCCACTGCCACCGCGCGCAGCACCGACAGGTGCTGTCCGTCGTGTTCCCCTGACATGCGGTGTGACCGTACCGGTTTCCCCCACCGCGGTACACATCGCAGAAGCCGTTCACGGGGGTGTGCCTGCATGGGCTGGCACCCGGCTGTGAGAGGACATCGACGCGCTGGCAGCTACCTGCCGCCGCAGGTGGCCGAGCTGGCCCGGAAGGTCGCCGAGGTGCGGGAGGACCCGCAGCTGGCCACCGCGTGACCTCACTCTCTACCGCCGCTTTACTACGCCGCGTTCGGCAGCCAGAAACGGGTCATACGCAGATTGCCGGGGTGTGCGCCTTCACCGGTGTCCGGATTGCCGGGGTTTTTGTGCACGCGGCAATGTACGGAACGGATTGCCGGGGTTTTTCAGCGATATCAGCCGCCATTCGACCTGGTGTGCTTGACGAGGAGTACTGGCGGAACTGCCTAATGGGGGTGCGGAATTGGATGGAGCACCAGCCTGCCGCGTCGGGTTCTTCGGGCCACGGCTCGAGAAGGGATGGCGCCGCCGGCGACAAGGCGCTTGGGCGAGGCCGTCTCCACGCCTCCCCCCGCCCCAGAGCCTGCATCACCCGCGATACAGGTCGGCTGCCGGCAAAGTGCTCTGCCCTGAAGGCCTGACGTGCAGGGTGGTCAACACGGCTCATGGACGTCGGAGCGGCTGCGCACTGCGTGGACAGCCCCCGGGCATGAGAACCGCCGCCGCGGGTGCGCGGCACAAAGGGCCGTCGCCTCGGAGCATGCGCGTGGCTGCCCGGCCGGTAGGCGACGGGGGTGAAGGGTCCGTCACGCTGCCTGCGTCGGCCGCAGCTTGTCGTCTACCGAGCCGCGGGCCGGCTGCGTGAAAAGGGCTCGGCTATTTCCCTCCGGGTTGGTGTGGAAAACCGCCAGGGCGACGTCAACGCCTATTCGTCGACCACGATCACCCGGATGGCACACACCCAGACCAACCCTGCAAGCGTTTATGGAGCATGACAACAGTAAAGTCCCCCGTCTCCCTCCGTACGGCTGCGGAGGAAGGTGGAAAGGGAGGCAGCTTTCACTCCGGGGTCACCCGGATCGGAAAGTGGATGTTCACTCCGCCCTCCACCGGCTGCGGCGAGACCCGGAACGCAACGCTGGGACACGAAGATCTGGAAATCGATCTTCGGTACTCCTCCTCGATCTTTGAGGACTTCCTCCACACGATGAGCATGATCCAGATCGAGTTCGGCAGGCGGATGGGGAACACGGCAGCGTCCGCAACGGCTGCCGGCGAGTGCTCGGGGGGCAGCTCCCGTGTATGAACCGTACGGGTACCCGGACATCCACGGTCTCCACCCCCAGCCGGAGACCTCCCCGTTCTTGGACCGGTCAGAGCACGTACAGCCCCCGTCCACCGGACAACCGCTCGGCGGGCCCGGCGAGGCGCATCTGTCGTGGGATCCGGTGGAGGAACTCGCCATCCTTCTCCAGGAGAGCGCTGCACCCGGGCAGCCAGAGTCCTTCACCCGAGTCGGCTTCGACGACCTCGGCGACACGGCAGGCACCAGCGGGTGGGTCGCGGGGCTGAACCACGCCGCTGCCGAACGTCCGCCCACACCGCCCTCCGGCGGGCACCGCCGGAGCCAGTCGAAGCCGCCGGTAGTGACCCTGCTGCAAACGGGCAGTGTGTTCACCGCCGTGCTGGTCGGTGTCATCGCCGCTGTGGTGAGCATCCTCAGCGGGTTGGCTATCTGGGACGCCCTGCGCCACAGCGCCGCGCCCCACACGGGCCGTGAAGTGGTCAGCTGGTGGCCCCTTCTGATCTACGGCCCCTGGATGGTCGCCTCCCTGTCGATCCTCAGATCGGCCTTGCACCAGCGCCGCGCGCTTCATTCCTGGTTCATCGTTTTGCTGTTCTCCATCCTGGCCACGATTCTGTGCGTAGCCCAGGCACCCAGAACGATCGTCGCCGGAGCGGCGTCTGCTCTTCCTGCCGTCGCGGCGCTAGCCTGCTTCCAACAGCTGGTCCGCCAGATCACCCTCACGCGACCGCCTCGCCAAGCCGCTCCGCGACACCGAAACCCGACGCCTGCGTCGGTTCCGCTCAGGCAGACGGCCGCGCCCAGACGCAGCCCGGGCAATGGCCCTCCCGGCTACCCCGCGGGAGACAGAACTGTCCACTCGCCGTCCCACGGCCACGGCTTCGGGTAAGACGTATAACGGTCGTACGCGTGGGGCAGGATCACTCATGCCGGTCAATGTCACGGTCCCTAGCTCGGGCAATAGGTTCCGACTGTGAGAGACCGTGGAGCGCGGTTGCATGGGAACGACGAGCGATGTCACGCCGGCGGGACGGGGGCTTCCTCTGCTCACCTGCTCGACAAGGGTCAGGGATCTGCCGCAGGAGGGCTGAGCGCAGGTGCATACCGCACGTGCAGGCGGGCCGACCGACAGTCCTGCCGTCGGCGAGATCGGTCCGCCGTCCAAGCGCAGGAGTGAGGATCCTGGGCAAGCCCAGCGAAAACGGCACTGCCGGAAGACGACACAGGAGGGTCGAGCATCCCATGGGCGGCGACCGCAAACAGCAGAGGCGGTGACAGCCGCTGACTGCCTGGCCAACCTGGTCCTTCCCACACGTCAAAGGGGTGCTCGCCTGCACCTTTGAAACGAAGATCGAAACCGATAGTCACGGGCCGTGAGCAGACTCAACCTGACGGTCTGCTCACCCTTGCCTCATCGGGAGCCGAGCCCGAGCTGCTCAACGCGATGCGGCTTGGAACGCACCCCGTACCCCCTGGGGCCGACAGACCCGAGCGACATGCCGTAGGTAATGGTCATGCCCGGCCACGGGGGGGCAACGCTGTCGGCATCTGCGGCGGGCGCGCTGCTCAGGTGTTCAGCGCTGCGGCGACCACGGGATCCGTGCCCGAAGGGCCAGCGCGCCGGGCTGGAAGGCCAGCCGCCGCCGGGGGAAGCCGCGGGCAACGCACGGGCCCGGCGTTGGCCGCGTGAGTCTCACCGTAGCTCTCCCGGAGGCCAGCGAACCTTCGCGATGGGGCCCACTGCCGCAGCCCGGCGTTGGTGTGCTCGACGCAGATCCGGGCCGAGGACTGGCGCCGGCGTGCTTCGCGCCAGGCGTACCTGTCCCCGTCACAGGCGTCTTTCCTGGGCTTGGCCGGAGGCACGGTGACCTGTTCCGGGACCTCCTTGGCCAGCCCCTGGCATTCAGAGTAGGCCTGGGCCCTCACCCAGGGCCGGAGGCGAAACCGCTCGGCGATGCCCTCGGTGCGCACCGAGGGCTGGTCGTGCATTCTGCCCGGTCGGGCGACGCCGGACAGCAGCATGCGGCCCCGGCCGTCGCTGAACGTCGTGGTCTTGATGGTGTTCTGCTTGCACTTACCGGCAACAGAGGCGCATCGGCCAGGGCAGCCAGCCTGCGGGCGGCGTACCTGGGTCTCGGCGCCGTCGAATCGCAGCTCCACTCCCTCGGCGTAGGCGAACACATCCTCCGGGGCCTTCAGCGGCAGCCCACGCCGGTAGGGCACGGCAAAGCCCCCGAATGCCGCTCTGCCGTGGTGTCGGGCCGCCCCGTCCGGTCAGGCGGGCAACCGACAGGGGGAACCGCGCTGCGGGGCGCGGTGACATGCGCACAAGGCCGTTCGGCCGCATCCTGGGACACAGCACCATCGGCTCCACAGGCCGGCCGCCCCCAGGGAGGTCACATGGCCCTGCTCGCTCTGCTCCTGCCCGCCCTCATGGTGGCGTTCCTCTTCGCGACGGACACCTTCCTGGAACACCTCTTCCCACGCACGGCCGAGGAAGACAACGCGAGCCCATACAAACGCGCTCACCCCCACGGCGCCGCTGAGGCTCAACGGCGCCTCACCGGATCGCCGCCCACCACGCCGCCCCCGCCTCGACAAGCACGACCCACCGGGCCACTTCCAGATGCCAACGAAAGGCCGCCTCAGGTACCACCGCAATAAGGGGCCGGGGAGATTCCATTGTGACCCAAGGGACCTCTTGGGCACGGCTGCGGCACGGGAGCTCGCAGCGCTCCCGTGCGTGGTCTCGCATGCGGCTTGCCTATGCCCGGGGTATGGGCAAGGTAGCGATTGGGTGACGAGACGGCGCGGGCGCATTGCTCAACGCCCGATCGGCGAGTTGCAACAGGCATGTGGACCCCTCATTTTGCCGTACCGGACCGCGCCCGGCGGCGCGGCGCCGACCAAGCGCCCTGCTCGCACTGCACCGACCTGCTGCCCTTTGACGAAGCCCGCGGCCAGAGGGCGGAGCAAGTGTCCGCTGCGCGGCAGCGGGTGGGCGGACTGTTCACCGGCGACACCGCACCCACCGTGCGAGCCGTCATGATCACCTGGTTCACCGCTGCCACCGCGCTGGCCATCGCCTTGACCTGCACTCGCTGACCCTTGCCGACGAGCACCCCCGCGGACGGGACCGCCGCCTCGACCAGGTGCTCACAGACGCCGCATCGCACAGTAGACCCGCAGCTTGTGGCGAACGGTCAGGGGCGGCAGGTCGGTCAGGATGAGGTGTCTGGCGCGGTGTCCGACGCCGACGGCGTGTATGTCGGCGATCGGCCGACCGATGCAGTCGCCGTACGGAACGATGTCGCCCACCCGCAGTTCCCACGGCGTCACCTCGACCGCGACCGTTCCGAGGGGCGGTCGCGGCAGGCCTGCTCTCGCGGACGCCAGGCGAGAAGGGATGTCACCACATGAAGGGATGTCACCACATGACGTCGACGACGTATCACCCTCGACGGCCCCAGCTATGGTTGCCAGTAGACGGCGGATCTCGGCCGGGGTGAGCTACACGAGGTCGGGCGTGTCGGGGCCGCCGATCCGGAGATGGTCGTATCCGGTCAACGCCGGTTCTAGCGCTTGGAGTTCACCGACCAAGGCGTTCAGGGCTGCACACTGAGCGCCTGGACTAGGGGTCCCCGGCTCCCGGACACTTGGCAAGCTCGCTACCACCGGGCGAGGGGACCCGTCTAGATGTGTTGTCCGGGGCAGGCTGGCGACGCGCCCGCGTTCGAGGTGGTCATAGCCCGCATCAGAGCCCCGCGCACCAGGCTGTGCAGGCACGAACCCGGCCCGATGTCGTTCTTGCAGACCGAACCCACTCATCCCGGGCTACCCGCCGGCATCTTCGCCGACAGGTCTCCGAGTACCTGCGCGCCGAGGATGAGATCTGCGTGGGAGTCGAGCACCCTCCCATCGGCCTGCCGGTCATCGAGCACCCGCTCCGTCTTCCTCGAGCCGGTTTGCTCCGAGGCTCCTCAACGCTCCTGTCAGATCCGGCGCCTACGCTGTCCCCAAGATTTGATCAAGGAGCGAAACAATGCGGGTAGAGCGTCATCAGGTGGGCGGGGCCGTCGTGTCGGCGGCACTCGAGGACTTCACGAACCGGATCGGGGGTCAGGTGCGGTCCATGTCGCGGGCGGGCCGGATGGCCACCTACGAATGGCAAGCGATCGCCGACGAGTTCCTCGACTACCTGGGCGCCCTCTCCGTCGAAATACCCGAACTCGACACCTCGGAGGCCAAGGCCGCCCTCAAGGACGCTTCCGAGGCCGCGGCCGGCGCCGTCGCCTACGCCGCCTACCACCCGCACTGCAGTTTCCAGGTCTTCCTGGAGTACGTGAACTTTGGCATGAGCTACGACCCGGGTGAGGATGCCCCCGAGGAGAGCGTCACGCCCGGGGAGTGGATCGACGCGCTCTGCCTGTCGGTCCTCCGGGACAAGGCCAAGTGGCACGGCGAGGCCTTCCACTTCGCCCGGCAGAAGTTCGGCGAGCAGGCGAAGGGAACACCTGTCGGCGAACTCGCCACGGGACTGATGGCCGTGGTCCTGGACGACACCGGGAACGACGAGGAGTACCCGCCGAGCGCGCAGGCAAAGCTCTCCGCCGTCGACGCGGCCCTGGACCGGATCCGTATCCGCGCCGAGGAGACCGGCGAGCCTCTCCTGGACCGGCCGGACAGCGCGGCGCTGCGCACCCTGCGCGCCCTGGCGGCCGAGGACCGGGATGCCTTCGATGCCGCGCTGGCCGACCTCCTGGTCAGGCACACCACCCTGCACGGCCCCTCAGCCTCCCCGAGCAGCCTCCTCCCGCTTGTCCCCATCGCCCTTGCCGCGCTCGCGTACCGGACCCTGGGCTGGACGCCTGCCATCCACACCGACTACCTCCCGCATGCCCTGATCACCGGCTTCGAGACCCGAGGCCCGCGCGTCGCGGGATTCGGCCAGGACCGGCGGCCGGACGCGGTCGCCGCGCTCGCCGCCGGCCCGTTGGTGGTGGAGCGGCCGGCCTGCGAGCGGACCGTGCACCCTCAGACCGAGGCCATGTACGAGGAGCGCCTCCGGGAGGCGTTCACCTCGGTCGACGGAGAGCCCCTCGCCGTTTCGCGGCTCAGCTGGGTCATGGGCGATCAGGAGCGCCACTTCAAGTGGCGCGCGGGGGACCCCGGCGGCGTCACGGACGCCCAGCTCGCGCGCCTTCGGCTGGCCTCCCAGATGGGAGCGGCCTTGTTCCGCATCGCCCTGGCGGAGCCGGGCACCGAGGTGGAGGTGACCATAGACGGCCGCACACTGCGCTACCCGGCCGAGCGGAAGGAGGAGGCCGGCGCCCACAGCTGGCAGAAAGCCACTGCCTTCGCCTTGATCACGGGCGTACGCGAGGACCTCGCCCCGCTGGTCCTCACCGGCCCCGCCTTCGCCCGTCCGGACGGCTCCGCCTTCGCCGCGTACCGCGAGGCGCTCCACGCCTACCTGAAGGACGCCGATCCCGCACCGGCCGCACAGCGGGCCCTGCAGCAGGCCGAGAAGGCCAAGGACTGGGGCTTCGCCATGCCGCCGGCCGTCCTGCTCTCGCAGCTTGTGGAGGGTGACGAGGAGAGCTTCAACCTGGCCCTGGCCGACGCGCTCGAAGCCCACCGCGACTACTACCAGGTCGCCGACCGCGCCGACGATCCGGACGTCTCCGTCAACCTCGACGTCCTTGCGCTCGCCTGCCACGCTCGCCGCCGCGGCTGGGACATCCGCGTCGAATCCCCCTACCTTCCGCAAGGTCTCCTGCGGGCCGCCAAACCCTTCTAGGCGGGCGTCCGCGGCCCCGACGACCCACGCATGCTCAGGCGCTCGACCGGACCCCGCGTGGAAGGACCTACAGGCGGGCGATGCGTCCGCGCGGGGCCCGGGTTTCGCGTCGGGGGGAGATGCGGCCCGTGAGCAGGATGAGGCGGGCGGCGGCCCGGGGACGCTGCCCGGCGTAGCGAGCCAGGTGTTCCAGCATGTCGGCGTCGCCCAGACAGCGACTTCCGGTGAGGGCGTAGCCGATGTGTCCGGGCAGGTGCAGATTCGCCCATGGTGAGGGCGTCGGGAGCCTCGCTGGAGCGTTGCAGTACCTCGGCCGAAGGTGCCGATCCGAAGCCATTCGACGCCGGGGCTGAGAAAATCTTGGCCGGGATACCCCCCAGACGCCCTCGGATCGCTGGGGATCGTAACCAGGTAGGTTCCGGCCATGAGTGATGCTTGGCGGACGGATCGCATCGGCACTGCCCTTCGCGGCGAAAACCCGGCTGTGCTGCGGCGCTTGGAGGCGGGGTTCGCAGTGATCGGCGACGTGCAGTTCCTGCCGGGCTATTCCGTGCTCTTGGTGGACGATCCCAAAGTGGAGAGACTGTCGGACCTGCCCAGAGAAAGGCGACTGGCCTTCCTGTCCGACATGGACCAACTCGGAGAAGCAGTCGAGCGAACATCTGGTCGCATGGATGCGGCCTTCCGACGGGTGAATCTGGAGATCCTGGGCAATACAGACGGGTTCTTGCACGCGCACGTATGGCCACGGTTCGAGTGGGAGCCGACCAACCTGGTCAGCAAGCCGGTGTGGCTCTACCCTCGCGACAGATGGACCGACAAGCAGTTCACGCTCGGTCCGCAGCACGATCCCCTGCGCAAAGCGATCGGACACGAGCTGGACCTTTTGCGCTAGTTCGGTGCGGCATTGACCGGCGATGGCGTGAGCAGGCCGCGGAATGCCTCGGACAGCACGGGGTAGCCGTCGGCATGCTGGCCGCGGGTGGGGATCGTGCGGGCCCACAGGTCACGTACGGTCTGCGACGGCGATCGTGAAAACGATCAAGCGAGCCATGTACGGGCGGGCCGGCTTCCGACCACTACGGACCCGAATCCTCGCCCATACATAGCCTCGGGCCGGTCACGGAATCCAGCCGGCCACCACACGCTCGGCCACCGAGAATTCGGTCCCGCAGTCCGGGCAGACGGCCCGCCCGAACAGGTAACGGACGGCATGCGCCAGGCTCTCCTGGCCGTCCGCCAAGGTCCGCGTGAACAGCCTTCGGGGCAGCCCTTCCAGCTGCTGCGTTCGCGCCGGTTGGAGGGGTGACTTCTGCACTTCTTGCAGCGCGTAGTCGTCGGTGCAGCAGAAGGAGTCGTCCTGTCCGATGACGACGAACATGGTGACACCACAGCAGGGGCAGTCAACCTCGTACTCCCCCGCTTGCAGGCCGTCCAGGGAGCGATCCCAGATCTCGACGCCCTCGAAGGAGAGCAGGGCCTGCAGCAGATGCACGTATTCCTCGGCCCCGGCCGTCTGGCTCAGGCGGCGATCGGTGAGGTCATGCAGAACCGCAATCGGAGCCGAGAAGACCGTCAGAGGGCTGTCGGGATCGGACAACCCGGGCGAACAGGAAACGATGGCTCCCGCCGCCAGCAGCACCCCGCCCAGGGTCTCCGGGCTGCACGCTCTCGCGATCTCGGCCAAGCGCGGAAGTGCTGCGAAGCTGGCGGTGAAGGCGGTGTCCAGCTGCGGACACAGGTGGTCCATCAGTTCGGACCACACACCGCTCGGATCTGTCTCGAATCGATCCAGGAGAGCAGGCACGTGCTCTGCCGAACCGCACGCGTCGGTGAGTGTCGACCAATCCGTCATGCGTTCATCCAACCAGGCGGCTTGGGACGGGCCGCACCGGGCCGAGAGACGCCAAGATCCTTCACGGAACTGCGGTCAGAACCCTGCATTTCCCCACCCGCTGCTCAGGTGTTGGCCGGACCTGCTCACCCGGGTTCCCCACCCCTGAGGGGGGAGGCTGACGCGGCGTCGGGCGTGGTACCGCCATGGCGGCGGAGGTAGGCCAGGACGGCGCGGACGCGGCGGTGTCCGCTGTCGCCGGCCGAGAGTCCGAGTTTGAGGAAGACGTTGCCGATGTGTTTGTGGACGGCGTTGTCGGTGATGACGAGCCGTTGGGCGATGGTCGCATTGTCGTGACCCTCGGCCATCAGCGCGAGGACCTGGCGCTCGCGTGCGGTCAGGGCATCGACGGGGTCGCCGTGGGCGAGGAGTTGGGCGATGACTTCAGGGTCCATGGCGGTGCCGCCGCCGGCCACGCGACGCAGTGCGTCGGTGAAGTCCGCGACGCGGCTCACCCGGTCCTTGAGCAGATATCCGATGCCGCCCCGGCCGTCGGCGAGGAGGCGGCCCGCGTATTCCTGCTCCACGTACTGCGACAGGACCAGGACGGGAAGTCCGGGGTGGTCTCGACGGGCCTGGACCGCGGCCCGGATGCCCTCGTCGCGGAAGGACGGGGGCAGCCGTACGTCGACGATGGTGACGTCCGGTCGGTGGGTTTCGACGGCGGTGAGGAAGCCGGGGGCGTCGACCGCGATCGTGACGACCTCGAACCCCTGGGAATTGAGCAGTAGCTCAAGCCCGGATGACAGCAGGACGTTGTCCTCGGCGATCACTACGCGCACGGCAGCTCCAGGGTGATGACGGTCGGCCCGCCCGGCGGGCTGCTGATCTTCATGGTGCCGTCCAGAGCCGCCGCGCGGCGGCGCATTCCGTCCAGACCGGATCCTCGGGCGGCGTCGGCTCCGCCGGTGCCGTCGTCGGCGATCTCCGCGCAGAGCATCGCGCCGTCGCGGGTGACGCGAACCGAGGCTTGGGTGGCCCGGCTGTGTCGGGCGATGTTCGCCAAGGCCTCGGCGACGGCGAAGTAGGCGACCGCTTCGACCGCTGCGGGGATCTCACCGAGCGGGCCGATGTCGATGCGGGCCGGGATCCCGGCCCTGGCAGTCAGGGTGCTGAGCGCGCCGGAGAGACCCAGGTCAGCCAGTACCGGGGGGTAGATGGTGCGGATGACGGAGCGCAGCTCGGTCATCGCGTCCTCGGTCTCGGCCTGGGCCTGTCGTACCAGAACGGCGGCCGTCTCGGGGTCGTCGGAGAGGCTCTCGCCGGCCACGGCGAGCCGCATCGCGATGGCCACGAGCCGGGCCTGGGTGCCGTCGTGCAGGTCTCGTTCGATCCGGCGGAGTTCCGCACTGTGAGCCTGCAGGACGTCTGTACGCGTTTGGGTGAGTTCGGTGACGCGTTCGGCCAGTTGCTCCGCGGGCGATGGCGCCAGGACGGCGAGGCAGCACCGGGCGTGCGCTCGGGCGAGCGGCGGGAGGCCGGTGGTGGCCAGTCCCGCCAGGACCACGAGATTCAGCAGGCCGAGCGACAACGCGGTGCCCCAGTCGGTGATGCGAACGCTGAACACGGGCAGCCACGGCGCCGTGGGAAAGGCCCACCACAACACCGTGATGAGGGGAGTGAGCAACAGGCTGCCCAGGAAGATCAAGGCCACGGCGCCCGCCGGCAGACCGGTGACCACCTGCGTCAGGAGCCACACAAGGTTGCGGCGAGAGGCGCGCGGACGCGGTTCGACCGACTGTCCCAGCTGCATGCCGGCACGTCGGCGATGCTGCTCGGTCCAAGGCTGTGCCAGCGACGGAATGCACAGCAGGGGCGCCGCGGCGAGCGTCACCGTAGTGGCCACCAAGGTGCCCAGCAGGTAACGCCCACTGCGCCATGTCCTGAGCCACCGTGCGCGGGCCGCGCCGGGTCTGCCGAGCACCTGTCTCGCTTTCCCTTTGTCGTGCAGGGGGATTGTGGGAGGCCCCACGTGATCAACCCTAGATGGCCAGGAGACCGTGGGCACTACAGGTGGCTGTACCTTTCGTGGGGGAGCCTGTGGTAGCGACTCGCAACGAGTGCCTACCTAGCGTGAGGGCATGACATCCACGAGCCCGACCACCGCGCCGCGCCACCCGGACGCTCCCCTGCCCTACCGGCCTGATCGGCAGCATCGTCGCACCGGCACAAGGTGGTTGGCTGCCGCTGTGGCCGTCCTCGTCACTGCCGGCGGGGCCGTTGCCGTCCAGCTGCCGACCGATGGGCACGAAGCGATCGCGCCCGGATACGGGCAGGACGATCTGCGCCGGGAAACTGACGCCATCCGGGCACTGGGGGTCATCGGCGTCCAGGCACGGGTGACCACCGGCGCTGGCCGGGACCTGGTCGCCACCAGCGGCGTCGCCGAGGCGGGCACGAACCGCCCGGTACCCCGCAGCGGCTACTTTCGAATCGCCAGCACCAGCAAGGCGCTTGTGGCCACCGTGGTCCTGCAACTGGTCGACGAGGGCAACCTGGCGCTCGACGACACGGTGGAGCGCTGGCTGCCCGGCTTGGTGGACGGCAACGGCAACGACGGACGCCGCATCACCATCCGCCAACTTCTCCAGCACACCAGCGGAATCCACGACGACGATCTCCCCGGCTACACGACCCCGCAGGAGTACTACGAGCGCCGGTACGACACCTACACACCCCAACAGATGGTCGCGCTGGCGATGAGGCACCGCCCGGACTTCCCACCCGGCGCCGGGTGGAGCTACTCCAACACCGGCTACGTCCTGCTCGACATGATCATCGAGAAGGTCGCGGATCGCCCTTGGCACCAGGAGGTCGAGGACCGGATCCTGAAACCGCTCGGCATGGACCACACGTACCTGCCGGGCCAGACCCCCACACTCCGTAGTCCACACGCCAACGGCTACCAGGTCTTCCCCTCCGGCGAACGGGTCGACGTCACCAAAGTGATCCTCCCCGACCCCGGCGGCTTCGTGTCCACCACTGCGGATGTCAACCGCTTCTTCCGGGCTCTGCTCGGCGGCGGGCTGCTGCCGAAGGCGCGGCTGGCCGAGATGCAGGACACCGTCCCGGTCAACACGGAGGTCCAGCTGTTCTGGCCACACGGACGCTACGGCCTCGGCCTGGTCAACCGGCCCCTGTCCTGCGGTGGCAGCTACTGGAGCCACGAAGGAGGCAACGGCGGCTACATCACCCTGAACGGCGCCACCGAGGACGGCAGCCGCACCGTCACCGTCTCCATGTCCACCGCCCTGAACGACTCGCCCGACAACGCACTCCGACAGGAGCAAGCCGCCAGTGAGCTCGTCGACCACGCGCTGTGCGACACCGCCGGCAACGGGCAGGAGACGTAAGGCCTTCCTCAGCATACGAGGATGGCCGACGGTGGACGGTGTCATCGGCGAGTTGAACGAGCAAAGGCCGCCAGCGAGGTCCGCAACCCTCAGCACCAAGAAATCTGCCGGCTTGTACCGATCTGCTCGCCGGAGGCCAAGGTCGAGGACCCGTCGATTTCGTCCATGGTGCCCCGCGCTTCCGGCGACTTCACCGCGGCCCTGAGCGATCTCGAGGCTTGGACACACCCCCGCCACCTCGTGACGAGCGAGTCCGTGTCGCGGTCCGCAGGAGCGCTGCTGTCTGCCTCCCCGGGGTGGTCCGCGGCGCAGACCCGCGAACGCCTCACGCCGATCGGCACAGTCGAGCACTGGGGGGGTGAAGCCCCGCAGCCGCTCTCAGGGTCCATGCCGGCACACCGTGGTGCAGTCGGTAATCGATCGGCTCGGGAGTCACTCCGTTCCACGGACGGGGTGGTCTGGAGGCGGCTACTGATCAATCCATCGGCGCTGGCTGTCCGCCGATTCCCGGAGAGGCGGGTGCCCACGGCTGGAACCACGGGTCGGGCCACGCTTCGGCTGCGGCGAGCAGCGGGTCGCGCCGTCGATGCTCTCGCGGATGACGTCGGCGTGGCCTCCGTGCCGTCTCCTCGATCAGGTGGAGCAGGACCCACCGGACCGACCGTTCCCCGACCTCTTGGGGAAACCACGGAAGACCTCGCGGCACCGGAACGGCCTGCCCGAGGTCCGGGGTGCCGGCGATCACCGCGTCAGTCCGCGCGGCTGCCTCGGCATAGGCGGCCAGAACCTCGGCCAGGGTCTCGTGCGGGGCGAGTTGGAATTCGTCGGCGTCCGACTCGTCAGCCTTTCGCCGCGCACCGCTGCTGCTGAAGGATGAGGTCGGTCCAGAAGTTCTCGCACCGTGCGGTGTGCTTGATCAGTCCGCCGATGCTCAGTTCGCTGCGGAGGCCGCCATGCGGGCCTGCTACTCGGTCAGACCGTAGGCGGTGTCACGCAGCGCGCGCCGCTGATGTGCGAGATAGGCGGTCAGCGCCCTGCGCTCATCGGCCACGGGCCGGGCGAATCCCGGCATGCCGCTGGCCCCGCCGGCTCGCCCTCCCCGTCTCCGGCACTTCCGGCGCCCCCACCAGCCCAGCGCCGCCTCCTACAGCGGGCCGGCGCCACCCGTGTGCCCGTAGTACGAAGCCACCTGATCGCGGTACGCGACCTCGTCGAGGTGCTTCTCGCGGTGGAACTCGGGGGCGTTCTCGATCTGTTCCTTGGTGAGGTCCAGGTAAATCCTCTCGTCCTCCGCGTCGATGCGCGAAATCGTGTTCGCCGGCAGGAGGACCTCCTTGCCGAAGATCCACACACCGGTGTCGACCACGACGTAGGCGTCGTCCACCTCCTCGGAGTGCTTGTCGACCTTGCCGATGCTCCCGTCGATCGCCTCCACCTTGTAGCCGGTGAGGTCCTCGCCGACGGCGTAGTTGAAGGACGGTCGGTAATTCCACGCGTTCTCAGTCACGTACGAACAACTCCTGATTCCGAATCGATGGCGGTCTTCCCGGACCGGGGCGCGGTCTCTCGGCCTTCTTCGTCCCGCCCCGGGACCTGTGCTTCGACCGCTCTTCCACTTGTGTCCGCATGCCCCATCAGGAACGGGACTCGGCGGGACGAATCAGTATATGAGGGACTCTTGGTATTACCCTCCGGCATTCGAGTGCCCCGTTCCGCCGCCCATATACCAGGTGCTCGCGCACGCGGCCTCCCGTCTCCGGGTCCCGGAGCGGGGTTGGTCGGCGCGGCTGCACGGCAGCCACCTCGTATCCGAGCGGCGGGAGGTGCTGCGGCAGTTCGCAGGACACCAAGTTCCCTCACAGCGGCACGACGGCTCCGTCGGCAAGCCCCCAGCCGCTCGTCTCGAACGGGTTCTGGCCCGGCGTCTACGGTCCCTGGCCCAAGCGGTCGGCCGGGAGGCCGGCCACGACCCCGACGGTTCGATCGCCAGCTGGGTCTGACGGGACAGGAACTGGTCACCGCACCGCTACGCGGTCCACCTCTCCTTCATGCGGGCGGCCGCCGACCAAGCCGCGCCAAGGGGTGCCCGGCGCCGTCCGATGCCGCGCCCGCCTGCTCGAATACGCCGTGTTCGGCGCCCCGTGGACGTGAACCGGCCGACGTTGTGTGGCGAGGGACTCACATGATGAGCAGCTCCTTCACGCTCAGCGAGTATCAGCCGGGCCAGGAACATCCGGTAGTGCGCGTCCCCGGTGCCGGCGGCGGCGATGCCTCATGGACGGCGTCCGGGCGGTGTCCCGGGCAGGACGTGATGCCGCCGCCGTTCCCCTCCCCGACGTCCGGGCCGAACGCCGGGGGGACGGCGGTGCACGACGGTGTGGTGAAGTCGCCTGGCCGTTGCCGTCGTCGGCCACGCAAACGGCGACCATTCCCGTCACCCGCTGTCCTTGGTGAACGCCTCCGTGCTCCTCGGCGACCAGCCCACCAGCGTCGGCGGCCGGCGCCTGTCCAGAGGCCTGCGGCCCAAGCTCGCCCAGGGCCTGGAGGGCGCCGACCGCGAGCACGACGAGGAGCGACCGCAGACCGGCGACGAGATCGACGAGCTGCTGAAGGCCGCGGTACCGGTCGCCAAACTGTCTCGCCGACCGGCTCACCAGGCTGCCCGAGCGTCACACCGTGGCGGACACCGGCCAGAAGCAGGCCGTCGAGGACCGCAAGGAGATTCGCGCCGCCCTGCGCAGCACGTGAGTCAGCTTGCAGGAGTCCCGGGAACAGCACCAAGACCAGGGCTGAACTGCCGGCTGTGGGTGCCGTTCCCCAGTAGGCCGAAGGGCCCGCCGCTCCTTGTGGGGGTGACGGACCCTTCGGATTCCGGCCTCACTGCTGGGCCGACGGCTCCTCGGTCTCCTCGTCGTCCGGCCCCTGGTGTTCCTCCACCAACTGCTCGATCTCCCGGGGGACCTCGTACAGCGCCTCCAGGACCAGACCCCATGCCCGGTCCCGCAGCTCCTCCGGTACCTCGTCTTCGATCTTCTCCGCGAGCCTGCCCACCTCGGACCGGGCATCGTCCTCTGTGCCCGTGGTCGGCGCGGTCATCGCCTCCCACACGAACCGGCCCACCCCGGCCGCCACCCGGCCTATGTTGCCGAGCATCGAGCCCACATCCATCTGCGCTTCCTCCCCCGGTGGTTGGTCTCCTGCCTCAGCGAACCCATCCCAGTGTGCGGGGGGCCACCGAGTCGTTTCAGGTGGTGGTGGGCCAGGCCCGCAGCAGAGCGGCGATCTTCTCGGCGGTGCAGGTCGGGTCCAGGAGCAGGTCCTTGAGAGCGATGGCGTCCTCGCGGGCGGGTTTGACCGTGATTCCGGCGGCCTCGAGGTACATCACGCCGGTGGCCGCGGCGACGGCGAGGTTGGAGCGCTCCAGCCAGCGGCACCGGCCCAGCGTGTGCACCAGGGCGGCGGCCTTGACGTAGGGGCCTTCGTAGACGGCCTGCTCGAACAGCTCGGCCCGGTGGCGGGCCACCGCCGAGATGGGAACGCCGTAGTCGTCAGGTGCCGGATCGTTCGCCCCGGCCGCCTCGGCAACCTGCAGGATCCAGGGCACGTCGATGTTCAGATCCATCAGGCCGCGCAGGCTCCCGGCGGTGCCTGCTGGGCACCCTCGGCTTCGTCGAAGACACTCTGATGTTCCACCAGGAAGCGGGCGGCTACGTCGACCGCGCGGGCGCGCAGGCCGCTGGCGTCATCCTGTACGAGCCGGGCGAGGTAGTCGCCGATGCTCAGTCCAAGGTCGGCGGCGCGCTTCTTCGCGAGTTCCGCGACGTCTTCATCCACGCGCGCGCCCAGCTGCGTCTTCCCCATGCCAGCATGGTAACAGGTGTTACCGTCGACGGGGGTGGCAACAGTGCCAAAGTCAGCCCCTCCTCCGTGACGCCCGCGGGCGGAATCTGCTCGAGGGGTTACTCGATCACCCCGTGCTCGGCGCCCAGGGACGGCAGACGCTCCAGGCGTGGACGACTGGGGTGGAGCGGTCGGAGCGGGCCCTGGTCGCGTGTCGTGCTGCTGCGCCGGCGCGACGGCCGCCTCCGTGGCTGCGACGCGCTCGCTGGCGATCGCACGGCGCAGGAGGAGTTCCGGACCCTGGGCGCCGTGATCGGCGTCGGCGGCTACGGATTCGGGTACGGGCGGCCGTTGGCGGAGTGGTGGTCGATGATCCGCAGCGCATGGACCTCGGCGCGTGAGCAGGGCCGGGACGCAGGCGATGCGCTCGGCTTCGTGTCAGCAGTGGTCGCTGGAGAGTGAGGCGGGGCCCGGGTGCCCGACCCGCGACGACCTGTGCGGCCGGGACGCCTCAGCCCGAGTGAAAGGCGACGCGCACCGCGCCGTCCGCCGGCACGACCAGCACGCCGCCGCCCGTCTCCGCCCAGTCCTCGGGGATGAGAAACATGCGGCCGTTGACCTCCGCGAGGAGCCGCAGACCCTCGTACCGGTACCGGAACCGCTGCGGGGGACCGGTGACCGGCAGAGCCGTCTCGCGTACCTGCCGAGGGGGGAAGTACAGGCGCTCCGCCGTGTCGACGGTCACCGCGGGACGCAGCC
Organism: Streptomyces lateritius; assembly: GCF_014649715.1. Taxonomy (GTDB): domain Bacteria; phylum Actinomycetota; class Actinomycetes; order Streptomycetales; family Streptomycetaceae; genus Streptomyces; species Streptomyces lateritius. The sequence goes on along the minus strand of NZ_BMTO01000014.1, from coordinate 162,520 downwards.
ACAGGCGCCCTGCCAGGTACCGAGCGTCGTCAGCGCCGTGCCTCTTGGCGTACGCGTGCACCGCCCAGAAGCAGGACAGGCCGACCAGCGCGGCCACGAGGGCGAGCGCCAGCCGCTCGCGTGCCACCGGGTAGTCGGCGCCGCGGAGCTTGAAGGAGAGGGCCCTGCCGAACACGACAAGCACCAGCCCGCCGCCGATCAGCAGGGGGGTGTCCATCGCTCCGGCACGCCACACAGCGAAACCGCCGAGCACGCCGAGGACGAACATGACCAGGCCGCAGGTCGAGACCACATACGGCGCCAGTCGGCTCCCCGGCGGCAGGGGCGCGCCCCGGTTTCCCAGCGTGCGCGCCGCGTAGTAGACCAGGACGCCGGCCAGCGCGACGGTGAGCGCCGCGCCCGCGGGGACGTAGAGGGCCCCGGCACTGCGCAGCGCGTAGTCCTGGGTGGAGAAGCCGAGGGTCGCGGCGTCGACGCCGAAGTGCGCGTACAGGGCATCGGTGTAAGCGAAGCCGAAGTAGAGCAGTAGAGCACCGAAGAACGTGGTCGGGGCGGCCAGTGTGGCGAAGGTGACGACCCAGTCGCCCCATGGGCGCCTTCCGCTGTCGGAGTCCTCTTCGGCCATAAAGCCCCCTTCGCTCGGACGGTTCAGCCGTTCTCGTCGGACCCGCCGGTTTCGGACGTGCCCCCGCCGGTGGTCTCGCCCGTGGTCTCCCCGGTGGTCTCACCGGTCGCCTCGCCCGTCGTTTCCCCAGTGGTCTCACCGGTCGTCTCGCCCGTGGCTTCCCCAGTGGTCTCGCCGGTCACCTCGCCCGTAGTCTCTCCGGTTGTTTCCCCAGTGGTCTCTCCGGTTGTTTCCCCAGTGGTCTCGCCGGTCGTCTCGCCGGTGGTCTCCCCGGGCGGCGGCACGGGATCCGCGGAGATCGGCTCGCTGACCTCGTCGGAGACCCCGGCTTTGTTCCGGAGGGTCGCGCAGACCTGGCGGGTCGGCTTCGAGTTCCCGCCCTCCTCCGAGAACCTGAACTCCGGCGCGACCCTGCCCCCGGGGGGCACGGTCACGGTCTGGCTGGGCGGAATGGCGGGCCGGCTCGCCTCGCCCGGTGTGCAGTCCAGCACTTGGAGCGTGCCCACGTAGGGCTCGGAGGACGGATTCGTGACCGTCTTCTTGTAGCTCTGTGGCCAGTGGCCCGAGAAACCGTCGGAGAGCCGGCCCGCGCGGTTGAAGCTCCCATCGTCCTTCTCCCTCTCCCGCTTCTCCCTCTCCCGCCTTTCCTGCTCCGTCTCCCGCCCGTCCTCCGTCGTCGGGGCGGTCACGTTGGTGTCCGGGCGCGGATCGGGGTCGTCGCCGGAGGTGCAGCCGGTCAGCGGGGCCGCAGCGGCGCAGGCGAGCATGAGCGTGAGGAACGCGCCCCCCGGCCAGTTCCAGAGACGAGTCGTCCGGCCGCGCATGGAGTCTCCCAATCCGAGTCCGTCGGGGCGGAGTGCCTCCGCTTCCCTTCTCGGCAGACTAAAACGGTGTCATATCCGGATAAACCGCCGTTCGGGTAGCCGTCCACCCTGGCGCCGGCTCCCCGGCCGGGCGGACGGGGAGCGGCGTCAGTACGTCAGGATGGCCGGGTCGTCACGCCCACCGTTGGCGATCGTTACCTGGGCAGTGGTGCCGACGAGGTGAAGGCCAGGTACCGGGTGCCGGGGCCCGCGTCGTGGCGCACGCCTCCCCCGCCGCCTGGGCCTACGCCCGGACTCGGTCGGGGAGCCGGTCAACCCGCCTTCGCGCGCCGACGGCGCCGTTGGGGCCGGAGTCCTACGACGGCACGCCCGCAGGCCCCGCCACCCACACCGCTCCCCCGGCCACGCGCCTCCTGGCTGCAAGACCTCGAGCAGGTCAGCGAGCACGCCGGCGTGCCGCACCAGCCTTCTGCCACACCCGTTTCGGGCGATCAGTCCTTGGGGAGCTGGATTGTGCTGCGTACCCGGGTGAATGTGTCGTCCTGCTTTTCCATGCGGTCGGGCAGTGCGAAGAAGACCAGATGGGCCGTGCCGCTTGGGACGCTGAGCAAGTAATAGCTGTAGGCGATCCGGTCGGGCGTGCCTGTGCTGTTGGGGTTCGCCAGTGTCCCGTCCAGACGCCAGCCGGTGACGCCGTCTACCCGGTCGGGCACCGGGTTGCCGAGGCGTGTCTGACGAAATGCAGGGATGGCGCGGATCACCTCGGCTGCTTGGGTGGATGTGCTCAGGTTCAACGGCTCCTCGGTGTAGCGGAGCATGACGCCCGCGAGTTTGTCCGGGGCTTCGTCGACGACCTTCTCGGCGCGCTGCCATTGTTCCTTGTCGCCGTCGGTGAAGATGCCGATGAGATGGTCGGGGGTGTCGGCATACATCACCGCGCCGGTGCCCGGATGGTGGGTCCAGTTCGGAGGGTGCTCGAGCCGGAAGGGGGATGCCTGGGCTCCCGTATCAACCCAGGAGCTGTCGGACTGGAAGGTGAACACCGCAGTGACCACGCCGGCCGCGAGGACGATCAAGGCGGCGAGCAGCGCCAGCACACGCCGCGGGGGGCGGCGGTGAGGCGCATGCGGACGGGTTCGTTGTCGCCGGGAAGGCGGGTCCTCGGCTCCGGCCCCGTGGTCAGATGAGGGCGGTTTTGGAGCTGGGCCGGGGGGCGGCGGGATCGGTGGCGGCCTACGCGATTCGGCGCTGCTCGTCTCTGGTCCCGTGATGGGGGGCGTGACACGGAGTACCTGCCTCAGCTCCTCGATGACCACCCGGCAGGATGGCTGGCGTTCCTCCGGGTCGGGTGCCATCGCGCGATTCAGCACCGTGTCCACGCCGTGGGGAAGGTCATCCCGGTAGTCGGACACCTTCGGCCTGGCCGCGGACATGTGGGCCCACAGGGTGGCGGCGTCGTCGTCGCGGACGAAGGGTGGCTGGCCGGTCAGCGCCTGGAACATGACACATCCCAGCGAGTAGATGTCCGTCCGTCCACCGGCTGTGCGACCGGCGATCTGTTCCGGGGCGACGTACGCGATCGTTCCGAGGAAGTGTCCGGTGGTGGTGAAGCCCGTCAGACTCGCTGAACGTTTGGTCAGGCCGAAGTCCGTCAGGTAGACGTGGCGCGCAGGGACCGGCTCGTCGGCGCCGGACAGAAGGATGTTGCCGGGTTTGACGTCTCGGTGTACCAATCCCACTCCATGCGCGGCGTCGAGCGCGCCTGCGGCCTGGGTGAACAGGGACATCGCTTCGGCCACTGTCAGTTGGCCGTGTCTCTGCGGCATTTGGGCGCGCCGGTTCAAGAGCTGACCCAAGTCCTCCCCGTCGACGTACCGCATCGCGATGTAGAGCACACCGTTGGCCTCGCCGGCGCCGTAGATCGGCAGGATGTTGGGGTGGTCAACTGAGGCCGCAAGCTCCGACTCCCGCACGAAGCGGGCCCGGAAGTTCGCGTGGGAAGTGAGTTCGGGGGCGAGTAGTTTCAGGGCAACCGGCCGTCCCAGGGACAGATCCCGGGCCAGGTACACCACGGCCATGCCGCCACGGGCGATGAATGACTCGATGCGATATCCGGCCAGCTCCTCACCGGGTTCCAGAGTGATGCGTGGTTGCGTGGACATCTCAGTCGAGTCCTCAAGGGCCGTGGAAGGCAGTGCCGCAGGCGAAGCAGAAGCGATCACCGGGGGACAATAGGGCACCACAGTTTCCGCAGTAGGTACCTCGGGCGGCTGGACGGTCGGGGTCCTCCTGGTGGGACTCCGGTCGGTCGCCGGCTCGCCGCTCGTGGTTCTCAGGCTCCGAGGGTGGTGTCATCGTGGGCGGTGGGCGTTTCCCTGGTGCGGGCCCGAGAACGTGCGTGGCGGTCGGTGCGGTCGGGTCTGCTGGGGGCGGCGGTGGACCTTCCGTGTCCGTCTCGTCGGTGGGGCCCTGCCGGCGGCGCTTGAGCACGAACAGAACTCCGCCCGCCACCGCCAGAACCGTCAGACCGATGAGTGGTCCGATCAAGGCCCAGTTGGTGCTGCCGCCGGAGGCGTCGTGGCCGGTGTGTGCGTCGGCCTCGTCACTCATGTCATTGGACTTGCCCGTGCTGTCGTGCGCGGCTTTGTGGTAGCGGACGGCCATCGCTCCCTGCCCGGTGTCGTCCGCGGCGCTGTGCAGCCATGGTGCAGCGTGGCGATACTCGTGTTTCGCGTACAACGCCAGCCCGTTGGCCATGCTGGAATCGCCGGGGCCGCGTTCGGCCTGCATACCGCTCTTGGCGAGCGCCTCGGTGATCTGACCGGGTCGCAGTATGTCCACGGAGCGGTCGGCGGGGCTCAACATGCCGGTCACAGCGCCCCGGTCGTCGACGAGCACCGAGCCGGACATCCCTGCTCCGAGGTGCTTTCGCAGCTTGTCGATGTCCTGGTCCGAGACCGCGCCCTGGCGGTCGTAACGCCCTTGCATGGTGGGCGGTCTCGCTGTGGCGGTGGGTGTGGTCGGCCAGCCGACCGACGTCCAGGTCTTGTCGGCCTGCGGGTCCGCCGCGAGCGCGACCGTGGCCGTCTTGCCCGGGGCGGCGACGGAAAGCACCGCCACTCCGCCAGAGGTGGACATGACGACCGCCTTGAGCGCCTTGGGCTTCTCGGCGGCGGTGTAGGGGTGCACCCTGACCTCGGGCGTGATGAAGACGGCGCATTCCGCCTTCGGGCTGTTGGGCTGGTAGCAACTGTTGACAGCCGCATCGAGTTTCGGGTCGTCGCGCACGCGCATGCGCTCGTACGGGTTCTTCGGCAGTGGTACCCCCGCAGCCCGATTCCATGCCTGGTTCACCGCGTAGACGGTGACCCGTTCGTGGTTCAGTTCGACGGCCTCGGCAGAGGTGACAAGACCACCGCTCGGATTGACGAAGACGCCTGTGCCGCCTGCCGTGGTATCGACGAGCGACTTGAAGTGGTACTGGCGCATCGTGTCCCAGTGCACAGCGACATCGACGTGCGCCACGACCTCGACTCGCGCGACGGCGTCCGCTGCGTAGTCCTGGGGCGGAATCCTGTCGGCCCGCATGGTGGCGTGTTCGCCGGGCGTATGGGAGGTCGGTGGCACCGGACCATCGGGCGATTCGTGCGGCAGAGGTTCCGTGCGCTGATCGGGATCCGGGGAGTCGGGAGGCATCGGATGATGCTCTGACGCGGGCGGCGGGCTTGGATCATCGGTAGGGTCCGTTGCCAACGCTGCCCCCGCGTAGGCGTTGCCTCCCAGTAGCAGCAGCATGGCGACAAGCACGTGGACCACCGGATGGCAGTGATTCTGTCGACGGTGGGGTGAGGCGGTGGTCATTGCGGACTCCGCTCGTGCGCTTCCCTCGCTCGGTCATGCCGTTGAGGTCTACATATCCACGCTGGACCCGGATGCGACCAGGGTCAAGGCGGGCCGACGCGGTGATCAGCGACGGCGCATGACCGCAGGTTCGTGCTGCCTCAGCAGCCGGAGTACGGCGACTGCACAAGCAGTCACGGTCAGCTTCGCGGAGTTGGTCCACCACTGAGCGGCCATCTGCTGCCACAGAGGGTCCAGCTTGTCGGCCCTTCGCGGTTCAAAGACGCCATCAGACGAGACAGACCGGTGGGCCTCCATGCCAACCGTCCAGCGGGCCGGCATGAGCCAGGCGAGCTGCTCGACCGGTTTACGAACGTTTCAAAGAGGATGGCTGGAAAGACGGCCTGGACGACGCAGAACCTCAAAAACGAGGTACACGGAGCGTGACAGCTCAGTCGCCCGTTCGCGTTCCTGGAACACCGCCGAAGGCACGACCTACGCCTGCTGACGCGAGCCGGCTGCGCCCTGACTGCTGGACCTCCAGGACTCACCCTTGGGCGTCATGGTCGCGCTCTTGACACTGAAGGCCCGCCGGGGAGCGAACGAGAAGGCGCCTCACCGCCCTGAGAGCGCGCTCTTCGCCCGGCAGGTGGGAGTCAGGTGCGTGGGTGTGTGAGGATCCGCCCGTGGAGTGTGACGTGTGCGGACGAGCGATGTGGCCGTGGCCTGTGCCGCCGACTCCTTGGGAGCATCAGATCTGGTCCTGCTCCTGGTGCTACGCCTCGACCATGTGAGCGGCGAGTGGTTCGAGATCTCGCGGCCGCCGTACCAACCCGTGTCATGCGCTGGGAGGAAGCTGTCGCTGACGGCCTTTCCTCCGATGTCTCCCATGCCTTCGGGGCCTACGACTCGACGCTGTGTGGGATCCAGAATGCCGGCATGACACCCGCCGACTACTGGTGGCTGCCAGAGCGGGAGAACGCCTGCGGCGACTGCCGATCCGCAGCGAGTGTCATCGACGGTCGCCGGCCGCAGGCGATGCGAGGCGAGAACGCGCGCGTCAGTGTGCCCGGGCCCTCAACTGCCGGATAGCTCGGAACGGGGCGGCTGCGTTTCCGGGACACCTCACGCCGTGCTGCCGTAGGGCAACTCCATGGGTCTTCGCCATCTCCGGACGCATCCGGCCGGTCGCCGACTTCGACCGGGCGACGATGACCACCATCTCCGCCATGGGCTGAGGCTTGCCTCGAGCGGGCCAACCACCTTTGCATTACGTGCACCTGACACGGCACCAGACAAATTCCGGTCGACAGGGTGGGCGACGCCCTGTCAGCGGGGCGCAGCAGCAAGGGCGCTGCGTACCCCGCGAAGATTCCCCCTTTCCCTGCGGGCGCCGTCGGGAGACAGGCGTGCAGCCGCGCCGGTCCCCGGACGACGCAGCTGCCCTGCCTACGTCACGCAATGGCGTGCGACAGGAGCCAGAGGACATACAGATCAACTTGGAGGAAAGGACCCTGCTCGTGAACATCACTCCGCTCCTGCCTGGGGGAGGCGACCGTCCTCACCTGATCGTTCTTCTTTCGGTGGCAGCCGCCGGCGTGGTCGCGGCGCAGAGTGAGGCTGGGCCAGCGCCCTGGGGACGGCGGCCGCCGTCTACACCGCGATGTCGACCAGCAACCAGGACAGGAACTGACCGTGGATCGTACGAATCCTTCCCGCCTTGAACTCGCCCTCACTGTCCGAGATCGAGAAGTACGTGAGAGACGAGGAGGACCGTGCGGTTGCCGCGAAGGGAGGCGACCGACTCCTCGACCTGTCCCAGCTCTGCTCGTCCGGGGTGCTGGTGGGTTCGTCCAGCAGGAGAGCCGCTGGCTCCAGAGCGAGTGCGCGGGCCCAGCAGAGCCGTTGACGCGGTCCGGCGGAGAGGGTCTGCGCGGCGTCACTCCCCTACCGGCCGCCGAGCCGCTCGGGCTTTTCCCCTACCAGCCGCGGTCGCGTCCGCCTCTCATGACCTCGCGACGGGACAGGCCGAGCCACTGCACGACCTCCAACGGGCCGAGGAGTACTTCCTGCCCTGGCTGGGCCGACACCTGCGAGGCCAGTCAGCCGGAGACGGCCTCGGGCCCAAGCGCCCCGGCCTTCTGCCGGTATGACGAAGTGAAGAAGGAACACCGCCGCGCACTCGACCGCCCCCCCCTGGGGCGCCCCGGGGCAACTCGGCCCGGCCCCGTCAGAATGTCGCCCGCCACTGCTTCCTCCTCCTCCCAGGGCATCGTCGGTCGGCTTCCTAGGACACCAACCCCTGCCCCTCCAATTCGGTCAGCCGCACGGTGCACAGTCCTCCACGCTCGGACTTCACCTCCGTCACCTCCAGCTGCGTGCCCGGCGCGAGGATGTACTCCTCCTCGCCCGTGAAAGCGGAGAACCGCCGGATCCCCACCGCCCGCGCGGGCGTCACCTCGAACAAGGTCCGCCTGCCACGGCTCCCGAGGAACGCCCGGGCCACGCTCAACTCGGACGTGCACGATGACACACCCCACCACGTCACCGTCCGCCCCAGCGGATACTGGGACCGCAGGTCCAACGCCACCCCCCGCCACAACGGCCGCGTCTGCACCGGCAACGCCGCCACCGCCGAGAACAGGAGCCGCAAGTACGGCAGGTACGGCACCACCCGCTCACGGTCCGGAGAACGCAGCACAGCGTTGATCTCGCGGTAGAACGCCGACTCACACGTGTACAGATAGAGCGCCGAGATCGCGTCGGCGGACAAACCCTCGCCGGAGAACCCGCCCACGGTCCCCGCCTCCGCGACCTTGGCTTCCCCGAACAGACTCGACCGCTCGATGTGCCGGTCCAGATTCGCGAGCACCCCGGACACCGGCTCGACCGCCTTGCGGAAATCCATCAAAGGCGTGTCGAACACGCCGGTGACCGGCGGCAGGACGAGTCCCTCGTCCTTGACGCTCGTGAGCCGCTCCAGATACAGCTGGTGCAGCTCCATCGTCGACGCGATGAACGCCCCCATCCGCTCCGCGACGCCACCCTGCGAACTGCCGGCCCCTGTCGTGTCCCGGTCCCAGCCCTTGCGCGGCAGCCAGTCGACCGGCTCCGCCCCGACCGCCGCAAGGGCGTCGTTCACCCGGGCGAAGTGGTCCCCCTCGCAGAAGATGTCCCCCTGCGCCGCCGGATTCGGGTGGTCCAAGTGCCGGACCTCGACGCCCGGGTACTTCTTCTCCAGCCGCTGGACGACCCTCTTCAGGCTCCGGGCGTGCGCGCCCCACCATGCGAACACGACGCCCCGATCCTCCTCCTCGGCATCCTGCTTCGCGCGAAGGATCTCCTCGACGATCTGTTCGGCAACGGGCCGCCAGAACGACGTGTGCTGATCGGTCGGCACCGCCCCGTCCGCACTGGCCGTGAGGGAGGCGTTCAGCAGCAGCACGCCCTGGGTGAGCATCGCCTGGAACCACTCCGGCGGCTGAACCGTGTCCTCCTTCTTCAACAAGGAGCGAATGTCGGCGATCGGCGTCTTCTTGGCGATGCCGTACTTCCACATCGCGGCCGCCTTGATGATGCAGCGAATGCTGACGACCCGGCCGAACTGGCTGTCCTTCCAGTCGCTGAAAGTGTTGTCGAACATCGCGATGCCGGTCGCGCTCTCCGCCCGCGGATACGGGTTCTGTCCGAAGACAACCACCTTCCACTTCTGCGGCGGGTGCGGCTTCAACGCCTGGAACGTCAGCTCACGCACCGGAACCACCTCCGCACTGCGCTTCGGACCGATGAAATCGGCGGCCCCCGGCTGCGCCTGGATCACCGGACCCAACAACGGCAACCACGGCTCGCCCCCACCGGTGAACAGCTCGGCCAGCCCCAACGGGTCCCCGGCCGGAGCAGCCGCCCCATCGGCGAAGGGGACGGCACCCGGCACGTTGATCCGCACCCGCCGCGCGGGCCCCGCGCCCTCGATGTCGTCGAGTTGCCCCAACACAGCGGCCCGCAACTCGTCGTAGTCCGCGAACCCGTGGTCGTGAAAGAGGGTGTAACCCGTCCACATCAGATTGGCGCACACCTGCGCGGGCACTTGTCCGGTCCGTGCGCCCATCCCCACGAGCGCCACCGACCGGATGCTGCCCGGCTTGGTGCGGTTCTGCAGGTGCACCGCCTGGAACGCGGCCGCGCACGCCAGCGCCACGTTCATCGTCTCGCTGACGTTCTGCGAAGACTGCCGCATCGTCGGCGTCGAAATCACAAACCGCGGCACAGCCGCCCCGGACGGGACACACACCGCGCTGCCCACCGGCAGACTCCCGCCGAACCGATCCCGTATCGCCCGCTGCACCCGCACCTGGATACCGGCACCGAGATACCGCTTCACGACGGCGTCGACCCCGCCGTCCATCCGGCCCCGCGCATTGGTGGGTGACACCCACGCGTCGACATCCACATCAAGAATGGAGCCCCGCCGGATCTCGACCCCGGGCGTGTCCGCGAACGAGGACCGCCACGCCGCCACCACCTCGTCGTTCACGTCGACCAGAACAACCCTCAACACACCCTCGGCACCCACGAATCCACCCCTCCCGCACAACCTCTCGAACACGCCCGAAGCTACAACCCCCCACTGACAACACCCACGCCCCGACCCGACGACCACCCACGGGGGGCCGCCGTGGACACGCCGGCCGCCACGTGCCCCGAAGCCGGCGAGGGCCGGCTGCGCCAGGCCGGGAAGAACCGGCCCCCGGGAGCGGTGACGCGCGCCGCACACGTTCGCGTCCCGCGCGAGGATCGGGGCGGCTGGAACACGTACAAGGACGTGATCGGGATCGGTGACGGCAACGGCCGTAACTCGTCCGCTGCCCTGCACGGTGAACAGCTGGCAGGATGCACGTAGTCGTGCGGCCGGGTCGGTCCGGCATGCACAAGAGGCAGGCGTCAGGGGGGCGTTGTGGAAGCGTTGCGCGCCGGGGACCCCGCGGAGATCGGTCCGTTCCCGCTGCTCGCTCGTCTGGGCGAGGGGGGCATGGGGGTGGTGTATCTCGCCCGCACGGTCGAGGGGCGGGCCGTCGCGCTCAAGACGGTACGGTCGGACATGGCGAACGCCCCGGGGTTTCGCCAGAGGTTCGCGAGGGAGGTGCGGGCCTGCCGCGCGGTGAGCGGTCCCGGCATGGCGACGGTGATCGACTTCGACATCGCCGGGGCCGTACCGTGGCTGGCCACCGAATACGTCGCCGGGCCCTCCCTGGGCGCCGCAGTGGGCGTCCACGGGCCGCTGCCCGAGGACACCGTACGGCGCCTGCTGAGCGGCCTGGCGCGAGCCCTGATCACGGTGCACGCGGCTGGGCTGGTCCATCGGGACGTCAAGCCGACAAATGTGCTGCTCGCTCCCGAAGGGCCCTTGCTGATCGACTTCGGCATCGCTCGCGCCGCCGATGAGACGGCGCTCACCGGTACAGGGGTGGTGATCGGCTCGCCGGGTTACATGCCGCCCGAACAGGCCGTGGGGCAGAGCGTCGAGGCGGCGGGCGATGTCTTCTCGCTGGGCGCGGTGGTCACGTACGCGGCGACGGGACGCGGACCGTTCGGCACTGGAGCCGTCCATGAGCTTCTGTACCGCGTGGTCCATCAGGAGCCCGACCTGGCGGGCCTGCCGCCGGGGCTGGTGGAGACCGTGGGCCGGATGCTGGCGAAGGACTCCCGGCACCGGCCCTCCGCGGAGGAACTGGCCGCCCTGGACACGGCCGGGGGCGCGGGAGGGAGCTGGCTCCCGGACGCGGTGTCGGCCGACATCACGCGCCAGTGGGGGCGGTTGCGGGCGCTTCAGGCGGCGGCGCCGACCCAGGTGGTGAAGCCCGCGCCCTTGGCGCCGCCAGCCTCTGGACCGGCCCAGGGACCGGCTTTCGGACCGGCCAAGACACGCATCGACGCTGCGCCGCCTGTCTCCGCCGCCCCACCGCTCCACACCGCCCCGCAGGTACGGCGGATCAGCAGGCGCGCTCTGTTCGGCACCGGCGTCGCCGGGTTCTCCACCCTGCTCCTCGGCGGCACCTGGGCCGTGGTGCGGAATCGGGACCGCGCCGGGGGCGGAGGCAACGGCGAGAAGGCGCTGCGGGACCCCTCCTGGTCGTACACGCATGACGCCGCGATCGTCACGTCTCCCGCACCCGGCCGGGGCAGCGTGGTCTTCGGGGACGAACAGGGAAGGATCGCTTCGGTGAGCCAGAACTCCCACGAACTGCAGTGGGCCGTCGACCTGCGCGTCTACACGGCATCGGGCGAGGGACCGGCCGTGATGCCCGTCGCCGTCGACCGTATCCGGCGGGACGGGAAGGACGTCATTCTGACGCTGACCAAGGACCACACCCTCCATGGCTTGAATGAGGACACGGGCGAGCGGCTGTGGACACGGTCGTTCTCCGGCGACTCGAACAGACTGCTCCCCCAGATCGGTGCCGATCAGTTCGTGGTCGTCACGCGTTACGGGCAGGGGGTCAGCAAGGTCACGGTCATGAACGCCGCCGGCTTGACGCTCATGGAGGACGACACGAACGACATGAACGGTGTCTCACTGGCATGGGACGAGGGCGACGCCGTCGCCCTGTACAGCCTGGCCCAGGACGGATGGTACGGGGCACGGCGCTGGACCGTATCCATACCGAAGGGCAAGGTCTCCCCCGGTCGCGAACTGCCGGACGACTTCGCCTCCGCAGCCATCGAGGCGGACCAGTATCTCTACTTCCACACGCGGCGTGGCGTCGCATGCGTATCGGTCGATCCGTCGGACGGCAGCGGGTGGACATTCACCGCCGACGACGACAGCGTCGTCGTCGACCAGGACCCGCCGGTCGTCCAGGGCGGGACAGCGATCTTCCGGTACGGGGAAGCGGTGTACGCGGCGACGGGGGTGGGCGAAGCCGACTGGAAGTTCGTCGCGGACGGGCAGGTCACCGGAAGGCTCTCCCTGCTCACGAGGGAAGGGGAGGAAGACAGCCTGCTCTTCTTCGGTACGGACAAGGCCACGGTCTACGCCCTGAACAGCCGCTCGGGCGAGGTGATCTGGAAACACACCGCCGCCCAGGGCACACTCCACGGCCCGGTCCTGCACGGTGAGAGCGCGTATGTGGCGCAGGATCGGAATCTCTACGCGCTCGACGTGGCGGGGCCACGGTGGGAGTCGTGAGTCACCGTCCTCGGTGCTGACGCCAGTTGGTTCATCCAGTCGCGACCGCCGACACGGGTGTGGATGGCTCCGCGCCCAGGCGAATGCCCACGGCTCAGGGCCGGGGGGCGCGCAGCCATACGGCCTGGTTCACGCTGAGAACTCCTAACGAAATGATGCTCAAGGTGGTTGGATCACTCCGGGACTGACGATCCGGGGGTTGGAGTGGCTCGGCCGAAGCCGTGGGAAGCCGACCACGAGCTGTGGGCGGTGATCGAGGGGCTGCTACCGAAGGTGGAGCGTCGGCCCGGCACCCCGTGCGAAGGCGGCATCCGGACCGGCTGGTGTTCCAGGGCATCCTGTTCGTCCTGCACACCGGGGTCGCCTGGGAACATCTGCCGCAGGAACTCGGCTTCGGTTCGGGCATGACCTGCTGGCGCCGTCCGGCCGAGTGGACCGAGGCTGGAGTCTGGCCCCGGCTGCACCAGGTCCTTCTGGCCAAGCTCCGCAGCGTGAACGCCCTGGACTTCTCCCGGGCGGCCGTCGACGGCTCCCACATACGGGCATTGAAAGGGGGATCCAAGACGGGACGAAGCCCTGTTGACCAGGGCAGGACGGGCAGCAAGCATCACCTGATCACGGACACCATCGGTATCCCGCTGACCGCCACCTTGACCGGCGGCAACCGCAACGACGTCACCCAGCTGATCCCGCTGCTTCAGGCGGTGCCGCCGGTGAGGGGCAAGCGAGGCCGGCCCCGGCGCCGCCCGGACGTGGTGCTGGGCGACTGCGGCTACGACCACGACAACTACCGCCGCCTCGTCCGGGATCTCGGCGTGAAGCCGCTGATCACCCGCCGGGGCACCGAGCACGGCTCGGGCCTGGGCACGCAACGCCGGGTCGTGGAGCGAGCATTCGCCCACCTGCACTGGTTCCGCCGCCTGCGGATCCGCTGGGAGATCCGCGACGACATCCACGAAACCTTCCTCGTCGGATGTGCACTGATCCGCTGGCGACGCCTGAACTCCCGATAGAAGTTCAGGACAGGCACGACCAACGTTGATGGCCCGGTGGCCGACCTCAGGCGGGCTTGCGCCACACGGAGACGTGCTTCGCGGAGTCCTGGGTGAACGGAGACCCGTCCCAGTCCGCAACGCGACGTTCCAGCTCGAGCCCGGCGATCCGTGCCATCAGGTCGAGCTCCGCCGGCCAGGCGTACCGGTGCCGGGAGTTATCGCGGCGGTAGTGGCCGTCGTCGCCGTCGCGGGTGAAGTGGTGCGAGACGAGGATCTGCTCGACCAGGTCGAAGGTGTCGAAGCCGAGATGCTGCTGGGAGACGTCGAACGGCACCGCGACCTGGCCGGGCGGCAGGAGCCGCAGCGGCGGCACACCCAGCTCGATGACGAATCGGCCGCCGGGCTCCAGATGCCGTGCGGCGTTGCGGAAGCACTCGACCTGCTCGTCCTGCGTAAGCAGGTTCGTAATGGTGTTGTAGACGAGATAGACAAGGGTGAACCCGCCCGGAACGACAGTGGTGGCCATGTCCCCGATGACCACCGGGAGGGTGTCCTCGTCAACCTTGCGCCGCAGCACCGCCGCCATGTGCTCGGACAGTTCGATGCCCACGACCGGCACACCGCGTTCCCGGAGCGGGACGCCCACGCGTCCGGTTCCGATGGCGAACTCCAGTGCCCGGCCGTCTCCGGCGAGCTCGGCGAGGAAGGCGAGGGCCGGTCCGAGAACGGCAGCCGAGGACGCTTCGGCCTCCTCGGCGTCGTAGCGGTCGGCGGTCGCACGGGTCCACAGTTCACTGCTCGTCACGCGTGGCCACTTTGCCGGGTGCCGAGAGGCGCTGTCGACGCATTTAAGTTCTGCGCGGCGCAGCGTGCACCGCGGAGAACTTGTCGTCGCCTTGCCAGGGCTTCGCCGAACCACCCCGCACCCCGGATCATCAGTCTCGAAGCCAACCACCTTGAAGATCATTTCTTTAGGAGTTCTTAGAGGCATCGCCGCGCCGGCCGAAACCCGGTGAACCACCGGACCACCGGATCTCTGGATCTCTGGATCTCTGGATCTCTGGATCTCTGGATCTCTGGCTGACGCTTCCCGGGGCTCGTTTAATCACTGGTGTGCCGTTCGGTGGGCCGCATAGGGTGGGAGCGCGACCGCGCCCCCGATGCGCCCGGCTGCGGCTACTTCCTTCTGACAACCAAGTGACGCCGCCGCCCCTTTGATCTCGGGAGGCGCGGCCGTTTTCGCCCCGTCTCCGCCGAAGCTGTGCGCCGGGGTCGGCCGTTCCTTTGGATCCGGGGGGATTCACTGCCTCGCTACACCCGACGCGTCTCCAAGGTCTGGTCCGAGATGCTCGTGGCCCCGCACATCTCGGCGGCCGCCCGGACCCCGCCCGGAGCGCAGCTCCACCATCGCCCCAGTACGCAGGCCTCCCGCAGCCGCACAGGCGCCCCGGCCTTCGTGCGGGAACCCCGGGATGAACTCTTCCTGCTGGCCGTCGGGAACTTCGTCTCCCAGCAGACCTTCTACGAGAGCGGCCAGGAGCGCGACGATCGGTACGCCCGCCTCGTGGGTGAGCTCGCCGTCGAGGATCCCGCATGGACAGCCGGCCTGCTGCGTTGGCTCCGCAGCGAGGGGAACATGCGCACGGCGTCCCTGGTGGGCGCGGCCGCGTATGTACGAGCCCGGCTCGTGGCGGGATCGTCCGAGGGCCCGTCCAACCGGTGCGTGATCGACTCGGTGCTCCAGCGTGCCGACGAGCCCGGAGAGCTGCTCGCACACTGGACCTCGGTGTACGGGCGGAACGTGCCGCAGCCCGTGAAGCGGGGCATCGCCGATGCCGTACGCCGGCTGTACTCCTCCCGGTCGCTGGTGAAGTACGACACCCCGTCCAGAAGTTTCCGCTTCGGTGACGTCCTCAACTTGGTGCATGCTTCCCCTGACCCGGAGAAGCCCTGGCAGGGCGCGCTCTTCCGGTATGCCCTGGACCGTCGCCACCACCCGGAGCGGGCGGTTCCGCCGGCCTCCGACCGGCTGCTGAGCGAGCACCGGACGCTGTTGGAGCTGCCGGTGAAAGAGCGGCGGTCCTTGGTGACCGGGCCGGGCGGCGCCGGGCGCCTGGCGGCGGCGGGCATGACCTGGGAGGCTGTGGCGGGCTGGCTCCAGGGGCCGATGGACGCCGTCGTCTGGGAGGCCGTGATCCCCTCGATGGCACCGATGGCGCTCCTGCGGAATCTGCGGAACTTCGACGAGGCGGGGGTGTCGGACCACGTGGCGGCCCGGGTCGCCGCCCGGATCTCGGACGCCGTCGAGGTCGCCCGTTCCCGGCAGTTCCCCTTCCGCTACCTGGCCGCCCACCGCCACGCGCCGTCGCCGCGTTGGGCGGCCCCGCTGGAGCGGGCACTGGGCCACTCGCTGGCCAACGTACCGGCCCTGCCCGGCCGGACGCTGATCCTGGTGGACCGGTCCGACTCCATGTTCTGGGACAGCGTCTCCGAGCGGTCCGGGTTGACCCGGGCGGACGCGGCAGCGGTGTTCGGTGCCGCGTTGGCGATGCGCGCCGAACAGGCTGACCTGGTGGAGTTCGGCTGGTCCAGCGCAGTGGTGCCCTTCCGGCGGGACGAACCGGTACTCGAGGTGCTGAAACGGTTCCACAGTCTCGGGGGCACCTACACCACGAACGCGGTGCGCACCCACTACAGGGGCCACGACCGCGTCCTGATCGTCACCGACGAGCAGGACGCACACCCTGGCCCCGGCGGGCCGGCGGAACCGGTGCCGGCCGACATCCCGGTCTACACCTGGAACCTGGCCGGCTACCACGCCGCCCACGGCCCGACGGGCCCCCATCGGCACACCTTCGGCGGCCTCACGGACGCCGCGTTCCGTATGGTCGGCCTCGTCGAGGCCGGCCGCCACGCCACCTGGCCGTGGATCGACAACCCGGCGTGACGAGCTCCCCCGACGCGCTTCTGTTCTGTCGTTCTCCGGACCGGCCTGGGCACGACGATCTGTGGCCTCCTTCCCCACGACGCGCTCGCGCCCGGGCTACGGACGCATCGATTCCGCAGCGGAGATCTGTAGTAGCGACAGGCAGTCTTTTCCCAGCTCAGCCGGCAGCTTCTTGAGCTCGCCCTTGGTCTGCTCTGCCTTCGCCTCGGTCTTCCGCCTGACCGACACAGCTGATCACTCCCTGGGCGAAAGGAAAGTTCTCGCGCGACCTCGTGGGGTCGTTGGAATCCCTCCTGAGCATCCGGTCGCGTGGTCAGGGGAATCGGAGACGGTGAGCCGGCGTTTTCGCATGCATGGGCGACGCATCCCGGCACGGCCATGACGAGCGCGGCCCGTCGTCCTTCGCGACTCACCGCGCACGCCTCGCGGCCGACCGCGCCGACACCCTCGCGCGGACGGCCGCGCTGAGCCGCGACTTCGACGGGATCGTCGCGGCAAACGCCCTGGTCGCGGTCGACGACGAGCACGACCCCGAGGGGGCCAGCACTGCCTTCGAGCGGGCCCACGTGGCCGCCCTGATGGCGCGGGCGCGCGACCACCTGCTGGAACTGGACAGGGCGTGGGAACGGCTCGAACGGGGCGAGTACGGGCGGTGCGAGGGCTGCGGCGGGACGATCCCGCCCGAGCGCCTGGAGATCCGTCCGGCGGCGACCACCTGTGTCCGCTGCGCCCGGTCCGACCCGCGTCGGCCGCGGCGCCCCGCCTGACGCCGACCGGCGCACCGCCGACCTCCCGCGTGCCGGCCTGTGTGTCGTGGCGTCAGGTGGTCCGCGGCCTTCTGAGGGGGGCTCCCGCCGCGTGAAGGCTGGCGAGGGTCTGCCGGTAGGAGTCGACCAGGCTGGTCTCCAGGTAGCTGACCCCGAGCTCTTGGCAGTACCCGCGGACGATGGTCTGGGCCTCGCGCAAGTGCGGGCTGGGCATGCTCGGGAAGAGGTGGTGCTCGATCTGGTAGTTGAGACCACCGAGGACGATGTCGGTGAACCGGCCTCCGCGCACGTCGCGGGAGGTGAGGACCTGGCGCCGAAGGAAATCGTGCCGCTCCGCGCCTTGCAGGATCGGCATGCCCTTGTGGTTCGGGGCGAAGATCGAGCCAAGGTATACGCCGAAGAGGCACTGGTGGACGAGGAGGAACACGATCGCCTTGCCGGGCGGCAGCACCAGGAACAGCGCGCCGAGGTAGGCGGCGAGGTGCGCGGCGAGCAGGACCGCCTCCCACACGCGGTGCTTGAGCGAGCGGTCGAACAGCGATCGCACCCCGGACACGTGCAGGTTGAACCCCTCCAGCGTGAGCAGCGGGAAGAAGAGGAACGCCTGCGAGCGGCCGAGCAGCCGCGGCAGTCCCCTGGCCGCGCGGGCCTGGTCCTGCGTCCAGACGAGGACATCCGGGTCGAGGTCGGGATCGAGATCCTCGTGGTTGGGGTTGGCGTGGTGGCGGGTGTGCTTGTCCTGCCACCAGCCGTACCCCATGCCGATGCCGAGGTTTCCGGTGAGGCGCCCAGACACCTCGCTGGCCTTGCGGAGCCGGAACACCTGCCGGTGCGCGAGGTCGTGCGCGAGCAGGGCCACCTGCCCGAACACGAAGGCGAGGAAAGCGGCCGTCAGCAGCGTCCACCAGCTGTCGCCGATCAGGACGAAGGCCGTCCACCCGGCGGCGTACAGGGCCGCCACGGCCGCGATGCGCAGGGCGTAGTACCCGGGGCGCCGGGCCATGAGCCCGGCCTCCTGGATCATCCGGGAGAGCCGGGCGAAGTCGCTCCCCGTAACCGCCCGTACGGGAGGAGGACGCACCGCCTGGGAGGAATTCATGATCAGAATCACTTTCCGTAGTCGGTCGGAGGGCGGAGCGGGCCACGGCACGCGCGGAACGCCCTGCGCGGCCCCACCCGGCACGCGGGTGGCGCTCCCCATACCGCGCATACCCGGGATGACGGACTTGACGTACGCCTCGGCCCGCCCCTTCCGTTCCGACCTCCCTGCGACCGGACGCCGGCCGGGCCGGCACGGACGGTGCCGCCGAGGCGGAGCCCTTGTCGGCAGGGCCTGCCGCGCTACTCCCGCTCGTCCCGGGACCGCGTCTGGTCCACGTAGGCGGGCGGCGGCCACCTCGTGGCGCCGAGCGGCGCTACGCGCTGCGACAGTTCGTCAACGGCAGCGCCTCAGCCGGGCTGGGTCCTCCCGGGACGTTCCTCGCCGCCGTACACGTCCTCGGCGAAAGGCGTCGACATCACCGGCGAACGCGGAGTGGAGGCGATCTGCTCCGCCGGCACCCGCGACTCCCGGTGCGAGATCGTCCAGAACATCGGCAGCATGCTCCGCCTCAACCGCGACGGCACCACGAGGATCGTCCGAGGGGCTATACCCCGTCATCGACCGCCGCCTCCGCCGAGGACGTCGTCGCCTTGGTGCCGCCGGCGCGTTGCGGACGGGAACTGGCGGTGGGGCGGTGGCCCGGACCGGGCCCGCACCGCGGCAGCACTCAGCCGCGATCTCACCCCAGGGTTCGTCAGGTTCCGATCCCGCTGCCGAGGCGGTGCCTTCACCCGCGTCCTGTGGGACCACGGGGAGCAGGAGGGGCGGTGGGCGTGGAGAACGACCAGCGCCAGGGCACCGGTTGCTGCGGACCAGGTGAGGGAGAGCAGGCCGTGGGACCAGGGGATGTGGGGGGTGAGGGCTGAACTCAGCGCCAGCTGGTTCACGCCGTACAGCGGAAGCGCGGACACGCCTGTCACATCCATGAGCGTGTTGAAGACGGGATTCTGCAGGCCGGTGTCGACCAGGCTGAGCATGATGATGAGGAAGAAGCCCTCCAGCTCGCCGCGGACCAGAGAGCCGAGCAGAAGACCGATGCCACCGTAGGCGAGGCCGGCGCCTGCAAGGGCCAGCGCCAGGGGGCCCGCGTGACGTACGGGCATGGAGATCCACAGCAGGATCGTGGTGTACATGGCCAGGAGGGCGGCGGTGAGGGCGACGGCGACGAGTTTGGCCAGCAGCATCGGCAGCCGGGGGTAGCCGGCCAGCAGCAGACGGCGATCCATCTGCCGGGACTGAAAGGTCTCGGTGAAGGTGACGAAGCCGGCGACCAGGGTGACGGCGCCCAGCGCGCTGGCCACCTGGCCCACCTGGCTGGCCCTGGCGGAGGCGGAGGCACTGATGGCGTCCAGCCAGATGCGCACTACTTCGTCGGAAGTGCACAAGCGTGCCACGGCGATCCAGGTCGGGATGAACGCGACCGCCAGAGCCAAGGCCAGCCGGTTACGGAGGTGGCCCAGCAGAGTGCAGCGCAACAGTTCGGTGAATGCCGCCCAGGAGAGCCTCAACGGTTGGTCACCTCGAAGTGCAGACGCCCTTGGCGCAGATGAGCGACCGCGTCGAAGTGGTGCAGATCGTGCAGCAGATGCGAAACCACGATGATCGACCGGCCCTGATCACGCAGGTCGGCGGCCAGGGTCCAGAACCGCTGATGGGTCTCCCAGTCGAAGCCCTGGTAAGGCTCGTCCAGGACCAGCAACTGCGGGTCATGCATGAGAGCGATCAGCAAGTTCAGTTTCTGTCGCGTTCCGCCACTGAGCTCGCCGGCCTGCTGTCGCCGGCAGCCGGTCAGTGCCAGCAGCTCCATCAGCTCGCCGGCGCGCTCCAGCGTCGGCAGCCGGTAGGCCCTCTGGAACAACCGCAGATGCTGTCCGACGGTGAACGCATCGTTCAGTACCGCTCGCTGCGGGCAGTACCCCACTGCCCCCGTCCGTGTCACCGTTCCGCGGTCGGGGGCGAGTTGTCCTACGGCGATCTGCAGCAAAGTGCTCTTGCCCGCCCCGTTCTCGCCGACGACTCCCACCAGCCTCCCGGCGGGCACATCCAGGTCGATGTCGCGCAGGACCTGCCTCCCGCCGTACGCCTTGCAGACTCCGCGGATCCGCAGCCGTGGCCGATGGCACGTCGTCACTGCCTGCACATGAGCCCCTCGAAAGATCGGATAGGCACCACGAGCCGGCCCCGGAGGACAGGCCCGCCACAGACGCCGGGGCGCGCAGCCCTATGCCTCCGGGCTCGAGCCGGCTCCTGGCCGACCAGCCGCGCTCGGCCCGGGACGGTTCGGCCCTGAGCGGACTGATCGCCTGCGCGAGGTAGCGCGCTGGTGCCCGTCTCAACGAGTCCGTACCGCCGGTGTAACGGCAGCCACCGCCCGGGGCCATACGGCCCGACCCGGGCCGTTGAAGCGGCAACCTTTCGCGCAGCTGCGGCGACCAACAGGCGTCACTACCCCCGGCCCGTGAGGTCCCGATGTCCCTTACCCCTCCCGCAACGCACCGCCGCCCCCGCAGAGGCCGACTCCTCGCGGCGGCACTCGCCGCCCTCCTCGTCGGCACCGGCGGTTCCCTGGCCCTGGACCGGTTCGCGGACGCCGCCGACACGCTGCCCGCACCCGCCAACAAAGCGACGAAGGCCCTGGCCGCCGCCCGCGTCGCGGAGCGCCTCGACCGCGGCCTGGTCGCGGTACCCGCAGACGGCGGAACGCTCATCACCTGGCGGATGCTCGGCGACGACCCGGAGGGCGTCTCCTTCAAGCTCTACCGGGGCGGCAAACTCATCGAGGAGACCCAGAAGACCAACTACCTCGACACCGGCGGCAATACCTCGTCGACGTACGAGATCCGGGCCACTGTCAACGGCACGGAAAGGCCCGGCGAGAAGGCAAGGGTGTGGGGGTCGGGACGCCTCGACATCCCCCTGCAGAAGCCCGTCGGCGGCACCACCCGCGACGGCGTCGCCTACACCTACTCCGCCAACGACACCTCGCCGGGCGATCTCGACGGCGACGGCCAGTACGAACTGGTCGTCAAATGGGTGCCCTCGAACGCCACCGACGTCGCCAACTCCGGCACCTGTACCGGTCCGACCGTCTACGACGCCTACAAGCTGAACGGCAAGCGGCTCTGGCGGATCAATCTCGGCACCAACGTCCGCAGCGGCTCCCACTACGACTCGTTCCAGGTGTTCGACTACGACCGCGACGGCAAGGCCGAGATGGCCGTCCGCACCTCCGACGGATCGAAGGACGCCGCGGGCACCGTCATCGGCGACAGGAACGCTTCGCACCTCTCAAACAACTGCGCGGTCATCAGCGGAGCCGAATATCTGTCCGTCTTCAACGGCGCGAGCGGGAGGGTGATGGACTCCGTGCCCTTCGAGCCCGCCCGCGGCTCCGTCGCCGACTGGGGCGACACCTGGGGCAACCGCGAGGGCAGGCTGCTCTCCGCCACGGCCTACCTCGACGGCACCAAGCCCAGCATGATCTTCACGCGCGGCATCTACGCGCGCACCGCACTCGCCGCGTACGACTGGAACGGCTCGGACCTGACCCGGCGCTGGAAGTTCGACAGCAACAGCTCGGCGAACCGCGGCAAGGGCTACGACCAGCAGGGCAACCACAACCTCGCGGTCGCCGACGTCGACGGTGACGGCAAGGACGAGATCATGTACGGCGCGATGGCCGTCGACGACAACGGCTCGGGACTGTGGACCACGAAACTGGGCCACGGCGACGCCCTGCACGTCGGCGACCTGAACCCGGCGCGCCCCGGCCTGGAGTCCTTCAATGTGCACGAGCACAAGGACTCCGCGTACGGCTTCGAGATGCACGACGCGAAGACGGGCCAGGTCCTGTGGGGCCAGAAGACCGGCACGGACGTCGGCCGCGGCATCTGCGCGGACCTGACCAGGCAGTACGCGGGCGCCGAGTGCTGGTCCAGCGGCGGCGGGCTCTACACGGCGGCCGGTGAGAAGATCAGCGACGGCGTTCCGGCGTTCGGCGGTGGCGCCTCGTACAACTCCGTGATCTGGTGGGACGGCGACGCGAACCGTGAGCTGCTCGACCACCGCTGGTCAGGATCCGCGCGGAGCGGATACGGCCAGGTCCTGAAGTACGACGGCGACAGCGAGCTCTCCCGCATCTGGCACGACCAGGACGCCAAGTCCAACAACTGGACCAAGGGCAGCCCGGCGCTCTCCGCGGATCTGCTCGGCGACTGGCGCGAGGAGATGATCTGGCGGAACGCCGACTCCACGGCGCTGCGGCTCTACAGCACCCCGCACCCGACGGAGTACCGGCTGCCGACGCTGATGCACGACCCGGTGTACCGCACGGGCGTGGCCTGGCAGAACACCGGTTACAACCAGCCCCCGCAGGTCAGCTACTACCTCGGGACGAAGTAGACCGGGCACGGTGAGTCCCCGCCTCAGGAGGCGGGGACTCCCGCCGAGCTCGGGTCACCCCCTGCGACCGCACGGCACAGCAGCGGCTCGCGAGGACCAAACCTCGTCAACATGCAAACGGCAAAAGGGAGATGAGCAACGGAACCCTCCCTGCTATGGTGCGCCGATGTCATCGATCAAGCAGTTCCAGGTCACCTTCGACTGCGCGGAACCTGAGCGCGTCGCTCGTTTCTGGTGCGAAGTGCTGGGGTACGTCGTGTCGCCGGTGCCGAAGGGGGTCGACACGTGGGACGACTATCATCGCTCGCTGCCGCCTGAGCATCAGGTGCAATGGTTCTCCTGCGCTGACCCCTCAGGGGCGGGCCCGAGACTGCTCTTTCAGCGCGTTCCCGAACGCAAGGTCGTCAAGAATCGGGTCCATCTCTGCGTGCGGGCCGGCACCGGGCTCGTGGGTGAGGAGCGCCTCGCCACACTCCAGGCCGAGTGCGCACGACTGGTCGCACTCGGCGCGGTACACGTGCGAACGCTGCTTGCCGATGAGGACAACGAGTCGTGCATCGTGATGCAGGACATCGAGGGCAACGAGTTCTGTCTCGACTGAGCATCCTCCGAGCCGGCGAGGTGAGTCGCCGTCCTCCTTTTGCCTCTCCTGGAGGTGGTCTCGTGAGGGGCGGGAGTTTCCAAGAGACACGCTCTAGCCTTGAATGACCACAGGGCGGCGGTCGACGGGGGTGGGTGCCGCATGACGACCCAGGACACTGCAGCGCGGCGGACCGAACTGGACACCATTCGGACCCTGGTCGTCATCGGCCTGGTCTTCTTCCATTCGGCACTGGTCTTCGACACCCGCGACGACTACTACGTGAAGAACGCCGAGACCACCGAGGCCACGACTGTCGCCGCCGCGCTCGCCGTCGTCTGGGCCATGCCTATGCTTTTCCTGATCGCAGGTGCCGGCTCCTGGCACTCGCTGCGTGAGCGAGGTCCCATCGGCTTCACCCGCGAGCGACTCCTGCGGCTCGGCGTCCCGCTCGCGGTTGCGACCGTCCTGCTGATCCCACTGCCCGTCTGGTTGCGGGAGCGAGCCGCGGACCCTGCGTACGACCAGTCCTACACCGATTTCCTGCCGCGCTTCCTCGACGTGCGATGGGAGTGGTCGAACGCGCCGTTCGTGCTGGAGGGCGAGTACTTCGAAACCGGCCATCTGTGGTTCGTGGTGCTGCTGTTCGCCTTCTCCCTGCTCCTGGCCGGGCTGGTCCCGCTGGTGAAGGGGGATGTCCGGCCGGCCCTCGGCGCTCTCACACGCCGGCGCGGAGCGATCCTCCTGCTGCCCGCCGTCCCGCTCACCCTCATCTGCGCCTTCGTCGGCCTGGAGGAGTCGTTCGCGGGCTGGAGCCGCTGGGCGTATCTGCTGTTCTTCCTGTACGGGTTCGGGCTCGCCGCCGACGAACGGATTCGCGCGGCCATGCGCCGTGACGCCGTGCTTGCGGTCGTGCCGGGACTCGCTCTGTTCCTCACGGGCCTCCCACTCTTCCTGCTCGCGGGCGAGGTGGAGGGCGGTGATCCGTTCACGGACATGACCGGTCTGGCGATCGGCGGCCGCGCGCTGTACGGGTCTGCGGGCTGGTGCCTGCTGGTCGCGATCCTGGGCCTCCTCGACCGGCGAGTGGCCGGCCGAGCGCCCCGCCCCGCCGACCGGTCTCCCGGCCCCGGCCTGCGGCTGTACGGATATCTCGCGGCCGGGGTGCTACCGCTCTACGTCCTCCACCAGCCCATCGTCGTCGGCGTGGCGTACGGGGTCGTCAGCTGGGAGGCGCCCATGCCGGTGAAGTATCTCGTCATCGCGTTCGGTTCGCTGGCCCTGACGATCGCCGCCTACGACCTCCTGGTCCGCCGCACCCGGGCGACCCGCTTCCTCTTCGGCGTACGTGAACCTTCCCGGGACACCTACTCGCCGGGCCACAGGTCGGGGCCGAAGATCTCGTAGGGCCGGCCGAAGAGTGCGACGCGGCGGGCAGCAGGGCTCACCCGTACCTGCGTGAAGGGACGACTCCCAGCACGGCGACCGGCGCTGAGAGGGCGTCTGCCGTACCGCGCCCGGCGTCCGGCTCGTGATCGTCGGCCTTTACGCGGTGGTCGGGGCCTCTATGATTCCGGCCCTGGCCGGAAACGCCGACCGTCTCACCGGCTATCTCCCGCGCACGCTGACGGTAGTCGCCGGAGTGCTGACGGCCGTGCTTGTGGTGCATGCCTGGCGCCTACTCTGTCGCTCCCCGGCTGGGGACCGGTGGACAAGCCAGGACGCGCGCGTGCGTAACACCCCTGCGTACGCGAGGCTCGCGGCCCTCCGGAGCCAGGAGCCTCATGTCAGTGCCCCTCCCGCTCGCCCCCGTCAGAACCGGCCCAGCTCACGAGCGAAAGGCGAAACCCGCTGCTCGGGCCGGTGGAACCGGCCCGAGCAGCAGAAGCGCCGACGTCGCATCACGCGACAGCGGTCCCCTCAAGCTCGACCATCTGGCCGGAGATCGCCAGTCGCGTCACTCCGAGCATGGTGGTGGTCGGCGCCACCTCGGCGGCGCCCAACCGCCCCTCCAGCACGCCGTAGTGCTGGAGGAGCAGATCGACGTCGGTCGTGTAGACGTTGAGCCGGACGAGGTTCGCGAGAGACATGCCGGCCTCGCCGAGCACGGCCTCCAGGTTGTCGATGCTCAGCGCCAACTGCGCCGCCATGTCACCGTCATGCCGGGGCTTGCCGTCGCCGCTCATCGCGGTCTGCCCCGAGATGTACAGGGTTCGGGTGTGCCCGGAGACGATCTCACCTTGGTTGAACCCCATCTCCACCGACCACGTGCCCGGGTTGACCGCCGTTCGTTCCATTGCCACGTCAGCTCCATTCAGATCATGGGGAGTACGTACGTCCATCGGCTCGACAGCCGCCGGCTTCGACGTCGTGCTCAACGAGCCTCGCAACAAATCACGACATCCTTAGTCATGTATTCCGCTAAAATTCCCGTATGCGCGCTGACCGGTTGGTCTCCCTGGTGCTGTTGCTCCGTCAGCGCGGTCGGCTGACTGCGGACACGCTCGCCCGCGAGCTGGAGGTGTCCACCCGCACCGTGCTGCGCGACATCGAGGCGCTGTCCGCGGCCGGCGTCCCGGTCTACGCCGAACGCGGGCGGCGCGGCGGTTTCGCGCTGTTGCCCGGATTCCGGACCAAGCTCACCGGACTGAACCACGACGAGGCCCTCGCCTTGCTGACCGCCGGATCGGGGCGAGGCGAGCAGGTATTCGGCCTCGGCTCGGCACTCGCTTCGGCGATGCGGAAGGTGGTCGACGCGCTACCCGAAAGCCACCAGGCCTCCGCGAGCGACGCGGCGCAGCGTTTTCTCGTCGACCCGGAGACCGACCTGCTCTCACGTCGGCTGGTCACTGAGGAGGTACCCGACACCACGATGATCGAGGTCCGGCGCGCGGTGCTCGCCGGACACAAGTTGCGCATCCACTACGCGGCGACAGGACAGACACCGCAGTGGCGCACGGTGGACCCGATCGGGCTGGTCACCGTACGCGACCGAGGCTACTTGCTGGCCACGAGATCTGGCGCGGACCGCACCTACCGGCTGTCGCGGGTGTTGGCCGCCGAGGAACTTCCCGAAGCGGCGCAGCGGCCAAACCGGGTCGATCTGGACCGGATCTGGCGGGAGCGCTCCGCTCGGTTTCTCTCCGGCGGCGACCACATCACCGTGCTGGTGCGGGTGAACCCGGCGCGGCGGGAGGACTTGCTGGACACCGCGCTGGCTGTCCGCGCCGAAGAACCCGACGCAGACGGCTGGCTGCGGCTGGAGGTGACCTTCCAGGATTCCCGCCACGCCGAATGGGCGCTGTGGCAGCTCGGCACGGACGCGGAAGCCCTGGCTCCGCAGTCGTTGCGCACCTCCCTGCGCCACCAGGCCTCCGCGATTGCCACCCGCTACGAAGACTCACCCTGAAACGGACTCAGAGGTCCCGACAGAACCCGCTGACGGTGTGACCGTCGGCTTGGGTGCTCGTTGGCCTGTCCGCCAGGAAGAGGAACCTTCGGCCGTGGATCGTCTCGGTTCGAACTGTGGTTGCCGGTCGAGCCGTTGTTGCCGTAGCCAGGCGAAGACGGTTGCCGGACGGCCGTGGATCCCTGATCAGCAGGCTCTGCGCGCGGCCGTGTTCGTCCTGCACACCGGCGGCCCATTTGCACACGTGGCCCAGGAGCTCGGCTTCGGTTCCGGCATGACGTGTTGGCGGCCGCTCGCCGTGGAACGAGGTCGGCGTGTGAGACCGTCTTCATGCCGTTCTGCTGACGGAGCTGCGGGCCGCGAAGCAGCTGGACTGATCCCGGGCGGTGATCGACTCCAGCCACGTCCGGGTCGCTCGGCGAGGCCCGAAGCGGACACCGTCCGGTTGACCGCTCGTCCGGACAGCAAGCACCACGTCCTGGTCGACGGGCAGGGCATCCCGCTGGCCGTGTCGCCGACCGGCGGCAACCGCAACGACATCACCCAGCTGATCTCTCTACTCGCGAAGGTCCCGTCCGATCCGCGCCCTCGGGCGTCGTCCGCATCCACATCCGCCGGGAAAGACGCGACCCGTCCCCGAAGCCGTCCTCGGCCTCGCCACTTGCCTCATCACCCACCACAACGCCCCATGCCACGGCCGACGAATCCGTGCGGACGCAGCTGCCACACCTTCGATGTGGGACGGGATCAGCAGGTGACGGTCTCTCACGCATCCCCGATCCCTGGGAGAAAGAAGACCACGCTGATGGCGGGCTCGTCCTCGGCGGATCGCGATCGTGGCGTACGCTCCGGCCGCATTGCACGTGCCTGGTCGGTGTCCTTCTACAGCCTGGAAGCCCTTGGCCGAGGGGATGGTCAAGTAGCCCCGCTCGGGGACAGCTGCTCATGACAGAGCTCGGATTCACCGCCGTCGCCGCCACACCAGCCGACCATCGGCCCCATCGCCAGCGGCGGCGCTCGGCATCCCGACACCGGCGTGCCACCTAACGAAAAGCGTGATACATCCCATATCGTCTGGCTCAGCAGTATCACTGAAAGCGACTCGTGCCGAGTCTGACGAAAGTGGAGATGCCGTGCGCAACCTTCGTAAGGCCGCTGTTGTGGCTGCCATGGTCGGGAGTATCAGCATGCTCGGGGCGGGTGTGGCTTCCGCCGACGACGCGTCTCACTACGGAGGCGGCAACGGCGCCGACCCGGCGCTGTGCCACCAGGAGATCCACCAGGGGACCGTCCAGAACGGCCTCATCAACATCGCCGATGTGGGGCTGGGGCTCCTCGGCAACGGCTCGGCGCCCGCACGCGCAAACCAGCAGATCTGCGCCAACGGCCCCGTCTTCGCCGAGAACGAGGCCGAATCCGGCGAGAACGACAACTTCCTCCTGCTCGACGTCCTGTGAGTGCCTGATTCCGAACCCTCCGGCCGCCGAGATCGGGCGGCTGGGAGCAGGGTGGAGATAGGCCAGTCGCCGGTCGGAGCCTGAGATCGATCAGGCACCTGCTCCCCGAGGAGCGCCAGGTGGCGGTGGTGCGAACCACCGCCACCTGGCGTCGGCGGCCACAACCGTCACTGCCACCCCATGCTCCAGAGCCTCACCTGTCTCATGGCTTCCCTTCGCGGAACGGTCACAATGACCGTTCCGCGAACGCATTCGCAGAGCTTTCTTGCGACTGCGGCAGCTTTACAGACGCTATTGAGGAAGCGGAAAAACTGGCGGGGGGAGTCAGTGACGCATCGCAGTCACGAGACGAATGCCCACTCCTTGTGCCCGGCTTCCGGGGCCCGTCCGCCCACACCACCCGTGCCGAGCGTGACAGCGCCGACGGTGGTGCAAGCGCCGCGCCCCGCGGGAAAATGAACTCTCCGATCGCGGCGAACCCGCTGCTCGGTGCTGTACGCCCGACCGGCCGGGGAGTGTGCTGGGCTCGTACACTCGCACGCCTGTGCTCCCGACGGCCCTACTCGAAGAGGGACATCACCCCAAGCACCCAGAGCCACACGTGCCCGACGACCCCCACGAGGCAGCCGCCGCCCATCACGACACCGCGGAACGTCCACCCCCCGGTATCCGGCTCGACCTCCTCGTCCCCCTCGTAGGAGGCCGGATCGTCCCAGTCGACCGGGCGCCCCAGCTGCTCGGCGCAGGCGGTCCGCACCGCGACCAGCTGTTCCTTCGCGAAGGCGGTGGCCGCCAGCGTCTCGGGGCCGCGCCAGGCGAGGGCCTTCATCCGCCACCCGGGAGACCCGTACCGCGCCTCAAAGGCGGTGATCTCCTCGGCGCTCCGGTCCTCTTCGAGGTACATCCAGCGCCCCGCCTCCGCCGCGTCCCCGTACAACCGATAGACCTCGGCGAGCCGACGGCGCAGCGTCAGGTCGTGAGGGAACGACGAGACCAGCCCGCGCAACCGCTGCCGCGCCATCGGTACCCGCCCGGCGGCGAGATCGGCGTCCACACGGGCGAGGGTGTTCAACTGAGACATGAACACATGATCGGGCACCGGGGTGCGGGGGCTCGACCCGTTTTACGCCGACGCCTCCCTCCGGCCCTCGGGGCGCCGATCGCCGGCCGCGACCTTCGGGTCAGGCTCCGGCGACCTCGGCCAGGTACGCCGACGTCATCTGCGGGTCGGACGTCGTGCGCGGTGCGGGCGCGCTGGGCGAGGACTGCGGGAGCTCCTCGACCCGCCCTGGCGGCGCGCCCTGACGGTCTTCTCCGCGTCGAACTCATGGAAAGCAGCGACGTCAGCGGATCCGCTCTGCGAATCACGGCCGTACAGGAAGCCCGGGAATCACCCGGCAGAGGTGCACGAGACGTACACGGGCTGCACGGCGGCAACGTGACACGAAGTGCAGCCCCGCGGGTCGCGGACGGCTGGGCCATGCCTGGGCGATGGGCAACGTCGCGATCGGATGTCCACAGACGTGGTCACATCACTCCAGTCCCGCCGATGCGGGCCGGGTGCGGATCGTGGTGGTAGCTGCCGTACACGCGGGCGGTCGCCTGCTGTTCGTCGCTCATGACGCCCAGCCTTCCAAACCCCGCCGACGGGCAAGGTCCCGGGAGACCGGGCATCTGGGGCCGAGGGCGTCAGGATTTCGAGAAGGCAGCCTGCGCCGCGTGCTCCACCGGGGGAGACCGGCGTCCGACCCGGGGTGTACGGCCCCGGCGGCGGTTGCGACCCTGGGAGGACGCGAGGCCCGGGGCCAGGACCGTAGCGTCCCCGACATGAACAAGCTGACCCGGGCGGCCGCCGCCGCCCTTCTCGCCTGCGCGGTCGCGTTACCGGCTGCCACCACCACCGCCACCGCCGCTCCCGCCCCGCCGCACACCGCCACAACCGCCCCGGACCGGCCGGCCGAAAGCATGCGGCTGCCGGCCCCCACCGGGCGGTACGGGGTGGGGAGTTCCGTCCTCCACCTCGTGGACCGCTCCCGCACCGACCCCTGGGTACCCGAGGCCGACGGCCGGGAACTCATGGTCACCCTGCACTACCCCGAGGCCCGCCCCACGACCGTCCGGCACACACCGGGCCGCCCCGCCCCGTACGCCACCCAGGAGGAAGCCCGGCTGCTGCTGAAGGGCGTGCCGGTCGAGGACCCGGCATCGGTACGGCAGGTGGCGCGGGCCCGTACGCACAGCGCGGTGGACGTGCGCCCTGCCCCGGGACGGCACCCTCTGGTGGTGCTCTCACCCGGCTTCGGCATGCCGCGGTTCACCCTCACCAGCCTCGCCGTGGACCTCGCCTCCCGCGGCTACGTCGTCGCCTCGCTCGACCACGCCTACGAGTCGTCCGGTACGTCGGTGCCGGGTGGGCGCACCCTGACCTGTGTCGCCTGCACCGTCATGGAGGAGAACGACTGGACCAAGGGCCACCTGGTGACCGGGGCCCGCGCCGCCGACACCCGGTTCGTCCTGGACCGGCTGACCGGCCCCCGGCCCACCTGGCGGTACGCGTCCTCCATCGACCGGACGCGGATCGGCATGGCCGGCCACTCGATCGGCGGCGCGAGCGCCGCCACCGCCATGGCCGCCGACCGGCGTATCGACGCCGGAGTGAACATGGACGGCACGTTCTGGGACACGCTGCCCGCCGACGGGCTCGGCGGACGTCCGTTCCTGATGCTGGGCACCGACGAGTTCCACCGGCCGGGCGGCGAGGACACCTCCTGGGACACCACCTGGGCAGCCCTGAGCGGCGAGAAGCACTGGCTGGCTGTCGACGGCGCCGACCACCTCGGCTTCTCCGACGCGCCCGTGCTCCTCAGCCACTTCGGCCTCCCCAGCGGTGACCTCTCGGCCGGGCGCGCGGTGGCGGTCACCCGCGCGTACGTCGCCGCCTTCTTCGACGAGCACCTGCGGGGCAGGGACCAACCGCTCCTCGACGGCCCGGACCCGACCCATCCGGAGGTACAGTTCCACCGCCCCTGAGCCGAGCGCAGACGACCGGACGAAGGGCAGGCCCGCCGCCGTTGGCCCGCCCTGCACCGGACCAACGGCCCCACGGCGCGTCAGCGCCTTCGTCGGGGGCTCGGCCGGTGTTGCCGTACCGCCGTACCGGCGACCGCTGGGGCATCCTGTCGACCGGTTCCCCGGCGTTCGGCAGTATTGACCCGGACGTTCCGGGTCTTCCCCCCCACTCCCCCGGTACCGGGCCTTCCCCCCGATCTCCTGCGGCATCTTCTGCCCCCGCCATCGCCGAGTGAGTGCATTGGGGAGAGCGCCCGGCCGGTGAGGCACCGCATGAGGTCCGTGCCCGGCAAAGGGGATGTCAGTGGGCCGTGCAACCATGGACGGATGCCCGGCGGCGCCCCATCACGGTCGAGTCGTTGGCGGCGGACCTTGCGGTGAAGGTCGGCGACCTTTCTGTCCTCAGGTGTCGAGGACGATCTTCGCGTCGGTCTCGCACGACCCGGCCCCACGCTTCAGCGGGAACTACTGGGCGGGCACAGCGCCGGTCACAGTGACGCCTGCCTGCTGGAAGTCGTCAAGGGCTGCGGCGGTGGTGTGGGGTGCGACCCCGACGGCGTAGTCCAGGCATACGCGTGCGCGGAATCCCGCCTTCACTGCGTCCAGCGCGGTCGCGCGGACGCAGTGGTCGGTGGCGATGCCGACCACGTCGACGTCCTCGACCCCGCGGGTGCGGAGCCAGTCGGCCAGGGAGGTGCCCTGTTCGTCGGCTCCTTCGAAGCCGCTCTTGGAGGCGCTGTGGGCGCCCTTGAAGAAGACGGCGTCGACCTTGCCGCCGGTGACGGCGGGGGCGAAGTTGGGGTGGAACTCGCTGCCCTCGCCTCCTGCCACGCAGTGGACGGGGAAGCTGTCCTTGAAGTCG
The DNA here is from genome assembly GCF_014649715.1 of Streptomyces lateritius. Taxonomy (GTDB): domain Bacteria; phylum Actinomycetota; class Actinomycetes; order Streptomycetales; family Streptomycetaceae; genus Streptomyces; species Streptomyces lateritius. The sequence goes on along the minus strand of NZ_BMTO01000014.1, from coordinate 130,456 downwards.
GGGGTGTCGGAGAAGTGACTTCCCGGGTCGATGTGGTGGTCCCGCGTGGCGACGATGTACTGGTAGTCGCCACCCGCGCTCCGCTCGATGAGCTCGGCGATCGCGGTCGCGATCCGCGCGCCTCCCTCGACGGGAACACTGCCTCCTTCACAGAAGTCTTTCTGCACGTCCACGACGATCAGGCTTCGGCTCATCACGTACACCTTTCGGTACGACTACGACCTCCGCGTTCTACCGGCTCCTTACGTCTGCCGGGAGGTCCGGCGGGCTGCGCTCACCCGCACGGCCGAGGACGTTCACCGCAGGAACGATTCGCGCTGTCGAAGGCGGTGGAAGTGCCGGGGCCGCGTCCGGGGGCGTGGTGCCGCCGGACGCGGTGACGAGTCATGGATGGGTTGTTTCGCTTCGAACGATCGGAATCCCGGCCAGGGAGCTCATCAACCGTGGCGTGTTGGAGAGCGGCGGTGGCGGGGCCGCAGGCTGTTGCGCCTGTGGCCCCGCTCGGCGTTGGGGTCAGGACGGGTCGCCGTACTGGAGGCCGCGTCCGTTGGTGCCGACGTAGACGCGCCCGTAAGTGTCCGGGTCGCCGGTGATGACGCCGACGCCCCCGATGCTGCCCCACTGGTGGGCGTCGTCGTTGACGCGGAGCCAGGTGGCGCCCTTGTCGGTGGAGCGGAAGACTCCGGTGACGTCCTTGACGGTACCGATCAGGTACAGGGCCTGATAATCGGCGCCCGGCGCGGCCTTGCCGAAGCCGAGGGCGGAGGCGGACTTCACCGTTTTGAGCGTGGTGAAGGTGCGGCCGCCGTCGGTGGAGTGCAGCAGCCCCTCGCCACCGCCGGCGATCCACAGGTCTCCGGCGATGCCGGGGACGGCCGTGAGGTCTCCGCCGGGCAGGCTGGTGGCGCGGGCGGTGAAGGTCGCGCCGCCGTCGGTGCTGGCGTAGAGCGTGCCGCCGGCCAGGGAGTAGAAGGTCTTGGCCGAGGAGCGGTCGGCGACGACCACGGCGCCGGTGCCCAGGCCGCTGACCTTCGACCAGCTCAAGCCCTTGTCGGTCGAGCGGTACGGGGCCTGGCCGGCCTGGGTCCAGACGATGGCGGAGCCGTCCGCCGCGAGCGCGACCTGGCCGCTGTCGGCGCTGCCTACCGGCTCTGCCTTGAAGCCGTTCCAGCTGCTGCCGCCGTCGGTGGAGTAGGCGCCGTCCTGCGCGCCGCCACGGCCGACACGGACCATCAGCGAGGGGTTGGACTGGGCGAAATCGATGTCGGTGCTGGTGATCATCATCGGGTTGTCCAGCCGCCCCGCGGGCACCTTGGTCAGGGAGTCGTGGCGGAAACCGCCCAGGTCGCCCATGGCGCTGATGACGGTGGCGCCGCCGGGCGGGGCGATCGCGTCGAACAGGGCGGTCTCCTCCAGCCCTCGGGCCCCCACGATCCAGTGGCTGGTGCCGCCGCTGTCGGTGGCGTTGGCGTCCTTGCTGCGCCAGATGCCGCCGCCGGTGCCATAAAGCACGTGCCCGGAGTTGAAGGGGTCGATGGCCAGGGCGGTCATCCAGTGCCCGATGCCGGTACCGACATACGGAGCGCCGGAGGGGTCCCGCTCCGATTTCGCGGCCTGGGCCTTCCAGGTCGTGCCGCCGTCGGTGCTCCGGTACAGCTCGTCCTGGGGCCACCAGCGGTGCAGGGTGGCGACCATCACCGTGGACGGCTTCTGCGGGTCGACGGCCAGACCCGAGAAGCCGTAGTGGCCCTGGGACGGGGAGACGTTCTTCCACGCCCCGCCGGCCGGCGTGTACTTCCACACCGAACCCGCCGTCGCATCGCCGATGGAGTCGGCGTACGTCAGGTACAGCGAGCCGTCACCGGAGACCACGCCGTGCTGCGGCATATGGCCGGTGGGCTGCCCCGAGACGGCCTGCCAGGTGTTGCCGCCGTCGGTGGAGCGGTACAGGGAGGTGGACTTGTCGGCGACGCCGACGTAGACCGTCTTGCTGCCGGCCGGGCCGTACGTCACGAAGGCGATGCCCGCGCCGCTGCTCGCCCCGTCCTTGACGGGGAACGAGGAGACCTGACTCCAAGTCGCGCCGTGGTCGGTGCTGCGCCACAGGCCGTTCTTGCGGGTGCCCAGCAGCAGGGTGCCGTTGTCCGCGGGATTGATCGCCAGCCGCTCACCCGCCCCACGACCGTGCTCGTTGGCGCCCAGTTTGAAAGGCAGAGCGGTGCGCTGGAAGGAGCGGCCCCGGTCCGTGGAGCGCAGGAGCTCGGCGTTGCCGGCCCAGCCGTTGGTGTAGGTGCCCGCCGCGAGGTAGAGCCGGTCGGGGTCGACGGGGTCTGTGGCCAGCGAATCGATGCCCAGCAGGTTCCAGTCCTTCTCGCCGACCCAGTCGGTCAGCGGGATCCACTGCTCGGCCGCGGCGTCGCAGCGGTAGGCACCGCCCATGTCGGTGCGCGCGTACAGCAGACCCTTCTCGCGCGGGTTGAACACCAGCCCGGTGACGTAACCGCCGCCCACCACCTGGGCGTTGTTCCATACGTACGATCCGGCCGCGGCCGCCTGGGATCCGGCCGCCTTCACCAGCTTCCACTGCTGGTTGGTACTGCCCTTGCCGTGAAACTGGATGACTGCCGCGCCGTCGGCCGTGGAGCCTCCGGAGACGTCCAGGACCCGGCCGCTTCTGCGGGAGGTGAAGGTGACGGCTTCGGAACCGCTCACCCCGTCGATTCGCCACTCCTGGGAGGTGGAAGAGCTGTCGGTCTGTTGCTCAGTGACGGCCTTTTCGGCCGTCGAATCGCCCGCTATTCCGAGCACCTTGCCGCTGTTGCGGTTCACCAGCTCGTAGTATCCGTCCCCGGTGGGCCGCAGCCTCCACTGCTGGTTGGCGGTGTTCTGGTCGGTCCACTGCTGGATACGGGTGCCGTCGGCGGTGGAGAAGCCGTTGACGTCCAGCACCTTGCCGCTGTGTACGGAAACCAGCCGGTAATAGGCGTCACCGTCGACCGTCGCTGCCTGCGAGTCCTCCTGCACGAACAGGAGATACGGCACGACGAGGGCGGGCGCGCCGAGCAGCAGACCGGTCGCGGTCCAGCGACGGCGGTGACGCCCGCGGCGCCCGCCGTTCGTGGGGTTCTTCATCGGAAAGTCTTCTCCTTGCATGCCGTTCACAGACAAAAGGCGGATCCAGGCTCCGGACTGGCCGGATCCAACTCCTTGTCGCCACAGGCTCCGCGGAGGGTTGCCTCGGGCCGGAGACTTTCTTTCACGTCACCTCGTGGTGCGGCAGTCGAAGCCGGATGGAAATGCCATCCCGCTGCCCGCTCGCGCGCAGTGGTCGGAGCGCCTGCGGCAAGTTTCCGGCTGGCGGGGGCAGGCCCCAAGGGGAGCCGGGGGTCCGCGATCGCGGTTGGTCTGAGTGAGAAGGCCGAGCCGCCACGGGAGGGTGTTGTAGTCGCCGCTCGCGGTCGGGTTCATGCCCTGGTAGAGGTACTGGAGTCGGCAGGCGGGGACGGTCAGTGTCTGGTCGTGGCCGGCACGGATCATCTCGCCGTGGCTGATGTCCCCGGTCAACCTCCCGGACGGGAAGGTGACGTTGTTCGCCCTGGCTAAGGGGTCGCTCTCGAACGCGGCCATGGGTGTCCAGGAGCCGGCGAGGTTGCCCGTCGTCCAGGAGCGGCAAAACACGTTGCTCGCCTCGAAGAAGGCGAATGTGGAGCCATGGGCCGCGATGACAGTGTTGGTGAAGCCGTTCGGGCACTGGCCGAAAGCGGTCGTCGGTGCCTGCGCGACGTCGAGCTCGGTGATCTGGACGTCCCCGCCCAGGGCGGCGAAGTTCCACTACGTCGTCTGGAAACTGGCGGGCGGCGCGCCGGCGCCGAAGTGGGACCGGAGGCCCGACGCGGTCGATGGGCACGCCGCGCGTCTGAACTCGCGCACCGTGCGGTAGACGCCCTCTTCGGTGGAGGGGCGGCATGGTGGTCGGACAGATCAGTGCCGTGTGAACTGGACCTGTGACGGCTGCACGGCTTCCGGCCGCAGAGCGATCCCGTTGATGGTCAACCGTTCTCCGTAGATGTCGGTGATCCTGATGGCGCCGCCACACCCGCTGCCGTCCGGAGAGAGGAAGTAGTTGTACTCGGTGCGGGCCAGCTGGCGCCAGCCGCTGCTGGTGCGGACTTCCAGCTGCGCGAGCGGGTTGCGGTGGCCGATTGCCTGGATGCCGCACCAGTAGGGGCTGGATCCGTTCTTGTAGCGGATCGAAATCGTGCCCGGTGTGTCGGGGCTCAACAGGCGCCAGGTGATCGCGATCCGGCCGGTCGAGATGGGGGCGAGTTTGGCGAAGGCCTGCTCGCTGAGGTCGAGCTGGCCGGGTGCGCAGGGCAGGGGGCATTCGTTGGTGATCCGGACTGTGACGGAGGTGCCGTTCGCTCCGCGGACGAGCACGTGCGCCCCGCAGGCTTTGGACGTCTCGTAGTCGGTGGTGTTCATCGCCGCGATCATCATGTCGTCGCTCGGGCCGTACGAGCAGGCGCCGTCCCCGACTCCTGCCTGGTAAACGGTGGCGACTCCCTGGTAGGTGCTCTTGGGGCGGATCCGCCCGGCAAGGGATGACGTGGGAGCGGTCCTTTGCGGCGAAGCCGATGTCGTCGCCGCCGACGTGGTCGGTGAGGCATTCGGGGGCGTGGCCCCGGCCGGCGTCGGAGTCCTCGCGCCGGCTGACGGGGCCACGGAGGAAGCCGACGGGGAAGCAGTAGGGGGCTTCTTGCCAGGCGGTGTCGGCGGGAGACTCCCCTGAGATTCGGCGACAGCCGTGGCCGGGGCCCGCCCGGCTTCCTCCTTGCGGTCCGATTGCATCGTCATGACCAGGCAGACGAGGAGACCCGTGAAGACCAACCCCGTGGTGGTGCCCACCATCAGCTCTCGTCTGCGCCTGCGCTGTCGCGCGGCCTGGCGTGTCTCTTGCATGTTCATCCGTTCCGGAAGAGCGTGTCGGTCTCTCACCACTCAGTGGCCGCAGGGAACGAGAAGGTTGCCGCCGAATCGCGGTCGAATCGGGTGCCGCCACATGAGCAGCGACGGCAGCGCTGGCCCGGGTCTCTGGGGCGTGCGGCCCCTCGGCCGGCAGCATGTGGCAAGCGGGTTCGACGCGAGTGAGAGGTTTCTCAACCGACCACTCCCCCGCCGGGTGCTCCCGCCCTCTGTCCTCGGTACTGGCGCCGGCCGGGGTGAACGGTCAGGGGCGACCACCGCAGCGCGTCCCGGCCAGGGTGGGCAAGCCGCTGTTTCAGGCGGCTTGCCCAGGCTCTCCTCGGGGTTGCCCAGCAGATCAGGCCGGCTCCCCCAGCGGCTGGGAAGCCTCGTGCCGTCGCAGGGGAAGCACCGCACGCCGCCGAGCGTGCGGCGGGCACCGATGGTGCCGGTGGCGTGCCGCAGGAACGGGGCGAGGCCGTCGCCGCCTCAAGCATGGCGCGCGCCTCGGTGCGCCACCGCGCACGCGAGCTCGCCACCTGGGCTGAGTGGGACACCTCTCGCAACCGCTGCTGACCCGCGCTGTCCTGTGCGGTTGAGGAGGAGATCGCATGCCGTCCGTGCCCGGTAGGCGGGAAAACGCACGGCCGTCGTGGGCTCCGGAGCTTCGGCCCACACGGCCCTGCCGTACCTGGCCGACCTCACGAAGGAGGCCGAAGACACCCACGCGGTAGGGATCCCGAGCCATGGGTTCTTGCCGCTCGGCGTTCGGCGGGGGTGAAGCCGATTCAACTCCCGGCTCGTGGCGCCCTCGGGCGCGCCGCACGCAGACGCGGTCACCGGCTTCCGCACCGCGGCGGTGGGCCGGGACTCGCGCCGCCGCCCCCGCGGATCACAACCCGGCGTCGGCGAGGAGCAGGCCGACGGCGCCCGCCAACTCAAGCGCGCCGATGAGGCGGTAGGCCGCAGTGCTGAAGCCCGCATGTGCAGCCATCTCGGGCATGGGTTTCAGGGCCAGGAGCTTGGCCACGCTCAGCAGGGTGAAGATCAACACGATGAGACAGATAACTGTGATGGACAGGTACATGAGTCCTGGCGGTGTGTGTGTGGGGGGGCAATGAGAAATGAGCGCCGGTGTGGGGAGAGGTCCGGCGCGCAGGGGATGGCGCAGTTCGCCTCTGCGAGTGCCTTCAGGCCCAGGCGACGGCGTCCTCGACGGACACGCGGGGCAGCCGCGGGAACCACGGGTCGGTACCGGGGTGACCGATGTTGACCACCAGGTGCGAACGCCAGCTGGTACCGGCGAAGAACTCCTCGTCCACGCCGTCCCTGTTGAAGCCCGCCATGGGGCCGGCCGCCAGCCCCGCCGCGCGCACTGCGAGCAGGAAGACCCCCGTCTGCAGTGCTGAGTTGTACGCAGCGATGCTCTCGCGCTTCTCGATCTGGTCGGCGAACACCGCTCGCAGCCTCTCGCCGCGGGCCGGGAAGACGGTCGGCATCTGGTCGTGGAAGTCGACGTCGTACGCGAGGATCGCCACGGCCGGCGCACTGAGTGTCTTGGCCCTGTTGCCCTCGTCGAGATGCCGGACGAGTCGCTCCTTGCCCGCTCGGGTGCGCAGGAAGAGCACGCGCAGAGGCTGGCCGTTGGCGGCGCTCGGGGACCAGCGGGCCATTTCCCAGATCGCGGCGAGTTCGTCGTCGACAACGGCCGTTGCGGCGAAGGGGTTCGCGGTGCGGGCCTCGGTGAACAGCGTCTTTCGTCCGGCCTCGTCAAGGACATCGAGGCGGGTCCGGGGTTCGCGGTCGGTCGTGCTCATGGTTTCTCTCTTGCTTCGATTGTGCGAATGGTGTGGTGCCGCGGCGGGTTGACCGCCCCGGCACAACTCCCGTGGGGACGGGACTTGCGGATCCGGGCGGGGCACGAGGACCAGGTGCTGTCACGGGAGCCTGTGTTCCCCTGCCGACTCATGTGTGGGGTGCCGACCGCCTCTTCCGCTCCGCTCCCAGGCGGGCGAAGTAGGCGATCAGGTCGGGGTTGTCGACCGCCGCGGGGTTCAGGACCTGCTCGGTGCGGGCACCCTGGATCAGGCGCTTGACCGGAACCTCGAGCTTCCGCAGCGCTCCGCCGACCCCTCCGGGCACCTCGCGCTCATCCCTGCCGTACGGCTCGCTGGCGCTCCGGGCGACGACCCTTCCCACTTCTCGGCTTTGCCGAGCTGCGGACGCAGCTATCACCGAGTCCTGGCACATGCCGGCGCTGTCGGCTACGCCCTCGGACCGTTCGTCACCAACGTGATCGCCGACCGTCGAACCGTGGCCCACGCCGAGAGCGCCCCGGCGGAGGTGGACGCATTCAGAGCGGCCGTCGCGCTGTTGACCCACCGGCTGTCCACCGCCGGCCTCGCCGGCCTCTTCCATGTCCGCTGCCCAGTGGCGTGCGCCTTGGGCGAGTTGTGACAAGCCGCCGAGGTGGCATCCGGCAAGCGGCGGCACCGCGCCCTGCCGCGGGCGCATGGCCGCCGCCGAGCACGAGAGCCGGGGGGATGCTGATCCTCAGGCCGCCTCATTGGTCGCGGATCACCCTTCAGCGCAAGGGCGAGTCGGGGGCGGGTGTCAGTACGGTCTCCGCTACGCCCACGATCTGGCTGAGGTCGAAGCCCTCCACGTCGGCGCGGAATTCGGGGCTGGCCAGCTAAGCCTGAAGCCGCTCCTGCACGTCGTCGGCGTCCTCGTAGGAGACGAGGGCGTACAGCTGGGGCGCCTCACTGCGGGGAGTCGACGCCCTGCGGCTCAAGGCCGTGCGGCCGGACCGAGTACGTCAGCGACGGCGTCGAGGACGGCCCGCCACGGGTACGTGGCGGAGTCGCCCTGGCCTGGCTCGTTCGGGGTGAAGCCACCTTCGCCGTACAGCACCCGGACCCCGGCTCCCCGGAGGGTTTCGATCGAGCGCTCGAACTGGGGGTGCGCAACGTACGCCCGGTTCACGCACGGCATCGTCGCCATGGGGATGCCCTTGCCGATGCCCTCGGCTACCACGCCGACGAGCCACTTGTCCGTGATCCCGAGCGCCCACTGGTTGATCGTGTTGAAGGTCGCCGGTGCCACGACGACGGCGTCCGGCTTCGGCCACACATCCGGCTGCCCGGGGAAACGGTAGTCCCAGCGGACCGGATGGCCGGTGAGAGCAGCCAGTCCGTCGAGGGATTCGGCGAGCCAGCCGGCCGCCGCCGGGGTGAGACCGAGGCATACGTCCCAGCCGTCGGCCTGCGCCTCCTCGATGACGCGGGCGACGTCGAAGACGGGCGGGGCCGCGCTGCTGAACAGATACAGGGTCGGAGTGGTCATGGTGATATCC
>NZ_BMTO01000014.1:73339-122083 GCF_014649715.1 Streptomyces lateritius | reverse complement strand
CGCCGAGTTGGCGGAGTGGAGGGCTCTCGGAGGGGCCTGCCGGCTCGGCGTGGATGTCTCCGTCCACGCCGAGCCGGCAGGCCCTCACCTGTCGCGCTTCTCAGAGGGCGCCGACGATGTCCTCGACCCGGGCCTTCGCGTCGCCGAAGAGCATCGCGGTGTTCTCACGGAAGAACAACGGGTTCTGCACGCCGGCGTATCCAGAGGCCATCGAGCGCTTGAACACGATGACCTTGCCGGCCTCCCAGACGGTGAGCACCGGCATGCCGGCGAGCGGGCTGCTGGGGTCCTCTGCTCCGGCCGGGTTGACCGTGTCGTTGGCGCCGATCACGAGGACGACGTCGGTCTTGGCGAAGTCGTCGTTGATCTCGTCCATTTCGAGCACGATGTCGTACGGCACCTTGGCTTCGGCGAGGAGCACGTTCATGTGGCCGGGCAGGCGGCCGGCGACGGGGTGGATGCCGAAACGTACGTCGACGCCCTTCGCGCGCAGTTTGGAGGTGAGCTCCGCAACCGGATACTGCGCCTGGGCGACGGCCATGCCGTACCCGGGCGTGATGACCACGGACCGGGCCGAGGCGAGGAGTTCGGCGGTGCCCTGAGCGGTGGTCTCCTGGTGCTCGCCGTAGTCGACGTCGGAGCCCGACGGCGCCTCGATGCCGAAGCCGCCGGCGATCACGGAGAGGAACGAGCGGTTCATCGCCTTGCACATGATGTAGGACAGGTAGGCACCCGAGGAGCCGACGAGCGCACCGGTGATGATCAGCAGATCGTTGCCGAGCAGGAAGCCGGAGGCGGCCGCCGCCCAGCCGGAGTAGCTGTTGAGCATCGAGACGACGACCGGCATGTCGCCACCGCCGATCGACGCCACCAGGTGCCAGCCGAGGGCCAGCGCCAGGACCGTCACGGTGATCAGCAACCACAGCTCCGGCGTGATCACGAACCACACCGTCAGGGCGAGGAACAGGACCAGCGAGCCGAGGTTCAGGGCGTTCTTGCCCGGTAGCACCAACGGCTTGGAGTCGATCTTCGCGGCGAGCTTCAGGTACGCCACGATGGAGCCGGTGAAGGTCACCGCGCCGATGAACAGGCCGATGAACACCTCGGCGTGGTGTATGCCCAGCGTGCCGAGCGCGTCCAGGGCCTTGGCCTCGTGGCCGTTCGGGTCGTGCTCTACGTTCAGGAAGCCGTTCCAGCTGACCAGCACGGCGGCCAGACCGACGAAGGAGTGCAGAAGCGCGATAAGCTCGGGCATTCCGGTCATCTCGACGCCGCGGGCCCGCTTCAGGCCGATCAGCGCGCCGATCAGCATCGCGACGGCCATCAGGCCGAGGCCGGCGCCGCTGACGTCGCCGTCCAGCGCCAGCACGACCGTCGCGACGAGCGCCACGCCCATGCCGAGCATGCCGAAAGCGTTGCCGAGCCGTGCCGACTCGTGCTTGGAGAGTCCTGCCAGCGCAAGGATGAACAGCAGCGCGGCAACAAGGTAGGCCGCCTGTGCGGCGAGGGTCGCAGACATGTCAGCTCCGGTTGAACATGGCGAGCATGCGACGTGTCACCGCGAAGCCGCCGAAGACGTTGATACTGGCCAGAAGGATCGCGACGAACGAGAGCACCGTGACCGCCGTGCTCGTGTGACCGATCTGCAGGAGCGCGCCGACGACGATGATCCCGGAGATCGCGTTCGTCACCGACATCAGCGGCGTGTGCAGCGCGTGATGCACGTGCCCGATCACGTAGAAGCCGATCACGATCGCGAGCACGAAGACGGTCACGTGGGGCAGCAGCGCCGCGGGGGCGAACGCGGCGGTGAGGAACAGCGCCAGCGCGCCGAGGGCCACACCGCCGAACTTCTGCCTCGCCGTCGCCGGCGCCTTCTCCGGCTTCGCCTGCTCCGCCGCGGGCGCGGGGGCCGGGGCCGCGGAGACCTGGACCGGCGGGGGCGGCCACGCCGACTCGCCCCTGCGCACGACGGTGATCGAGCGCTGCACCGGGTCGTCCCAGTCAAGGACCAGCGACCCGTCCCTGCCCGGCGTCATCAGCTTCAGCAGGTTCACCAGGTTCGTGCCGTACAACTGCGAGGCCTGGGCAGGCAGCCGGCCCGCCAGATCGGTGTATCCGATGATCGTCACGCCGTTCTCCGTGACGGTCTTCCCGCCCTTCACGGTGCCCTCTACGTTGCCGCCGTTGGCGGCCGCCATGTCGACGATCACCGACCCCGGCTTCATGCTCGCCACCATCTCCGCGGTGATCAGCGTCGGAGCGGGACGGCCCGGGATCAGCGCGGTGGTGATGACGATGTCGACCTCGCGGCACTGCGCGGCGTAGAGCTCGACCTCGCGCGCCTTGTAGTCGTCGCCCATCTCCTTGGCGTAGCCGGTCTTGGAGACCTCCACCTCCGGGGACTCGATCGACAGGTACTCGCCGCCCAACGAGCGGACTTGGTCGGCCACCTCCGGTCGCGGGTCGGTCGCCCGTACGATCGCACCGAGCGAGCCGGATGCACCGATCGCCGCCAGACCCGCGACGCCGGCACCCGCGACGAGGACCTTCGCCGGCGGAACCTTGCCCGCCGCGGTCACCTGCCCGGTGAAGAAGCGTCCGAACTCGTGGGCGGCCTCGATGACGGCCCGGTAGCCGGCGATGTTCGCCATGGAAGACAGCACGTCCATCGACTGCGCCCGGCTGATGCGTGGCACGGCGTCCATCGACAGCGCCGTGAAGGGACGCCGGCTCAGGTCCTCGACCATCGCCGGGTCGAAGGCCGGCGCGAACAGGGCGATCACCGTCGCCTCCGGGCGTACCCGGTCCAGCTGCGAAGGGGTGGGGGCGTTGACCCCCAGCACCACGTCCGCGGCCGCCGCGTCGCCGACGGTCGCGCCAGCGGCCTCGTAGGCACCGTCGGTGAAGCCGGCCGCGACCCCCGCGCCCGAGGCGACGACCACGTCGTACCCGAGTTTGCGGATCTGTTCGATCGTGGCCGGCGTGGCCGCAACGCGACTCTCACCTGCCCGCGCTTCCTTGAGGACTCCGACAATCACGGGTGTTCTCCGTTCGCTGCTCTGGCCGTCACCGGCGTGTTCTCAACACGATCAGAAGTGCACCCGCAATGATCCGGAGCACGATGCTCAGCTTGGCCGTCCAGAGCTCTCCTTGAACAGCACCCACCGGTGAGGCACACGCAACATTCGACGGGACACGAATCCCATGTCTCACATAACGTCGTGCGTCTTGCAGCCGAAGCCCGAGCGGTCCGGGCGACTGCGGACGGTGGATGCCCCTGCCCGCCTCGCGTCTCAGGGGCCTGCCGCTGGGCGGTCGTCCGCGAACCGGACGGGCGGCCACGATTGGGCTGAGCACGGTCGGTGGTGATGCAGACCCGCGATCACGGCGCGTTGACCCCCACATGGTCCCCAGGGCCAGTGCGTCCTGGTCGGCTTCGCCGGGCGGGGACCAACTTGGGCTGAGTCGTCGGTCAGCCGTTCGCTCCTGGGAGCTGTGCTGACCGGATCTTGCCGGGTGGAGAGCGAGGACACGTTCAGCGAGCTTCGCCGTGGGGGCGCCGTGGCGAGAAAGCGGACCTGTTCGAGGTATCAACCCTCGGCACCGGCTCTGCAGGAGGACGCGTATCCACTGGTCGCGCGCCCACCCGGAAGTGGTTGGAACAAGCCCGGTGTGGAGCGAAGCGATAGGGATCGGTGTGCCCGGAACCGGGAACATGGCGGACGCACTGGCCACGCACCGGGTGCGGGCCGGGCACGAGGTGTTCGTCGGAGGCCGGGACGAACAGAAGGCCCAGCGGCTCGCGACGCGCATCGGGGGCTGTCGGGCCACGGGAGTCTGCAGCGGGCGGCGGACTTCGGCGAGGTGCTCCTGGCCGCGCTGCCATACGGCTCGGGGGCAGACGTCGTCAGCGGACTCCAGACGGCGCTGAGCGGGAAGGTCCTGCTCGACTGTGCCATTCCGGTCGGGCCCGGCTTCCGGCTGCTGACCGAAGGTGGCCCCTCGGCAGCGGGCCGACTTGCCGTGGCGGCACCGGATGCGCAGGTCGTCAAGGCGTTCACCCTCTGCCACGAGGATGTGTGGCGGATTGACACCGCCGGTCTTCGACAGCCAGCCCCTCGCGGTTCGCATCTGCGGCGACGACGAGGCGGCACTCACGCTGGTGTACGAACTGGTGCGGGACGTGGGCTGTGAGCCGTTGGCCGGGGGTGGGCTGGAACGCGCCGGGCTGCTGGGGGCGACCGCAGCCCTGTTCCCCGGACTGTGGGTGGAGCAGGCGGACGTACGAGCGATCGCACCGCCAGTGGCGACGAAGTATCCGAAGTGGGGGGTGCGCAGCTTCGAAGCCAACGAGCTGATCGAAGAACTGCTCGGTCGACCAGTCCTCCGGAAACCTGATCGGGTGGCGCTCGATCTGGTTGCGCAGGTTGTTGGTCGAGGTGGTCCATCCGCTGAGCGGGTCGTGGTCCAGGTGCCACAGTCGGCTGCGGTCGTCCGGGCAACGTGAGGAGTACGCCGTCGAGAAGGCTCCCCAACCGCGCCACGTCCATCTGCTCAGCCATCTCACGATGAGGAGTGACGGCGGGACACGATTCCAGATGCTGCCGAGTCAGCGCCCCTCAGGCCCCATGTGCGGGGTGCTGCATCTCCCCGCCTTCGACGACAGCCGTCCCCCTATTCTCGAGGTACGCCCCTGGGCGGAGACACCGCTTGGGTCGAAGCTCGACCGTAAGGGTCTTTGCCGCACAGCAGCGGAACGGCTCCGCCCTCACAAGAGGGGGGAGCCGTTTGCCGTCCGGGATGAGCCTGTGTCAGGCGTGGCTGTGATGGCGCTTGTTGCCGGTGACCAGTCGGTAGACGGCGAGGAGGATGACCGACCCGATGATGGCGGCGATCCAGGTGGAGAGGTCGAAGAAGCCATCGATGGAGTCGACGCCGAAGATGACCTTGCCGAGAAAACCGCCGAGCAGACCGCCGGCGACGCCGATGAGCATGGTGATGATGACGCCGCCCGGGTCCTTGCCGGGCATCAGCGCCTTCGCGATGAAGCCCGCGATCAGACCTATGAGGATCCAAGCCAGAATGCCCATGATGCGTCTCCTACCTCGGTGAATAATGCCGGTGTTAACGATCGTCTGCACCGTGCGGTGGTTTCCAAACGTCCCGACTCCCCCCTTGCTCGCATCGGGAGGCGGCTGCGGGCCGCCGGATGACGTGTCGCGAGTCCGGGCGTGCGGCCCGGGCTCGTCGTGCGAGCGTGAGTGGTGCTGGCCAGGGCCAGGTTCGAGACGGAGGGGCGGCATGGCCCCAGGTGTTGTGGCCTTCTTCAGCACCCACGGCATCACCGTCGAACGAGTCCTGACCGACAACGGCTCCCGTTACAAGTCCGCGCATGGGCGTGGTACGAAGCTGCCCTGGGTGCCGGGTGGGTCGGTGCGGATCTCGATGTCGGGGAAGACAGGTGGAACCCGCGGGCTTGATCCCGTGGGATTCCGGGCGCCGATCCTGATCCTTGAGAGACCAGGCCGAGGCCGCCGCGATGGCGCGCCCGGCATGACTGAACCCGTAGGAACACCTGCGAGGGGCCGCGTGGCAGGGGCCTCGACGGCGGCAGCCCGGAGCTGCTGCCCGGTCTGTTCCAGGGCAGCCGAACAGGTCCTGCCGTCGAGGGGCGTGGAATGAGGGCACGCCTTGGCGGTGTGCGTTGCCCGGCAGTCTGTGCGATGACGCTTCCCGAGCGACTGGGCGGCGTGGCTGAGCGGTGGTGCCATCCGAGCTGTTGCGGATCGATCAGTGGAGGCCGGTTACCCGGCGCGCTGGGTGGTCTCCCCTGCCTGGGCGGGTACGGCGGGCAGGGGCACAGTGCAGGACCCGCACCGTCGTGCCTGGGCGGGGACGGGGTTCAGGCACTCGGGGCAGTCCCGTTTGGGGGCTTGGACGTCGTGGTGGGGGGCGAGGCGCTCATGGAGCTTGTTGATCGGCAGCACGACCAGGAAGTACAAGGCAGAGGCGACGAGGAGAAAACTGATCGCCGCGTTGACGAAGGCGCCGTAGGGGAACTGGGTGCCGCCCACGGTGAAGGTCTTGTGGCTCATGTCGCCCGTGACGCCGGTGGCCAGCCCGACCAGCGGTGTCAGGAAGGCACTGACGAAGCCGTTGACCACAGCGGTGAACGCTGCGCCGATGACGATTCCGACGGCCAGGTCGACCACGTTGCCGCGCAGGATGAAGCTGCGGAAGCCCTTCACCTTCTCACTCCTTGGGGTTTCGACGTCGAGAGGGGAACCGACTGTGCTGGGGGCCGCTGACGGGCGTCGGGTCAGACCGCGGCCGGCGTGCGTGGGGGCAGGGCGTGTGTCGGCCGTGATGGCGGGAATGCGCATCGGCGCAGGAGGTCACGTGTGGTGCGCATGCTCAGCGTGCTGCGCCAGGCGAGGCCCGGGTGGCGGGAGCGCAGGTGCGAAAGTGCCCGGGGCGGGTGCGCGGCCACGACTTCCTCCGTTGGTTTCGGGCTACGGGGTGGCGGCGCCGGCCCTCAAAACGAGGCCGACGCCGCCTTTGGACGGTTCAGCCGGGCCAGGTGCCGGTCAGGCGCCGGGTGGTGGCGGCACCCGACCGGTCGACGGCCGCCTTGACGACCGCGAAGATCGCCCCTTGCAAGGCTGCGGCGATCAGGACTTCCCGCCAGGTGCGATGCTCGTCTGTGGCATCGGGGGCATCGTCGTCGTGGCCGATCATCTTCCACGCCTGCTTGAACGCCGCGCCGGCGATCATGCCGCTCGTGGCACCGAGCACCAAGCCGACCGGCTTGTAGGCGATCTTGGACACCTTCACCGGCACCTCCGGCTGCGGCGCAGGAGCAGGAACACCACGACCGCCGCTACCGCGGCGATCAGCGGGGTGCGGTTGGCGCGCGCCATGACCGCGGCCGTCTCAGCCTTCTCGCGGACCGGGTCGGGGGTCTTCTCGGCGGCGAGGTGTCCGGCGCGGGCCGCGCTGTCGCGTACCTGCGCCGCGGCGTGTGCCGCCTTGTCCAGGACCGGATCGGGGGTCTTCTCCTTGACCAACTGAGCGGCGTGCGCCGCCTTCTCCCGGAGCTGGTCGGTGACGTAGGTGGCCTTCTCGGCGGCCTGCTCCTTGAACTCGGCCGCCTTCTCCTTGGCCTGCGCCTTGACGTCGGCCTTGGCCGCCAGTGCCTCCACGGTCAGTCCGAGCTCATCACGGGTGTGCTCCACCTTCTCGCGCAACTCCTCGGGAGTGGGCGCGGATTCCTTGTCGCCCTGGTAGGGGGTGCTCATCGGTGTGTTGCCTCCTTGATCTCGGCCAGGTCGGCCTTGACGCTGTCGATTGCCTGCTCGGGCGCAGGGGTGCCGGCCTTGGTGATCTGCTTCTTCCCGGCAGCGGCCATCCCGGCGGCGACGGCCGCCAGCAGGGCGGCGGTAATCAGAGCCGAGGCCCAGACCGGGAGGAGCAAGGCGAGGGCTGCGATCACGGCGGCGACAAAGGCCTGCGCGGCCAGGATGCCGACCAGGCCGGCGCCGCCGAACAGGCCGCCGCCCACCCCGAAGCGTTTGCCCTTCTCGGTCATCTCCACCCGGGCCAGCTGCATCTCTTCACGGACCAGCTCCGAAATCTGCTGCGACGCTCGTGAAACGAGGTCGCCCACCGATTCGTCGGGGCTGCCGTGGTCCGGGTACCGTCCGACGGCGCTCATCTACTCTTCACCCTCTCCGCATGCTTGCTCCGTTATGGCGCGATGGCTGCACGATGGCCGCCGTTCGGGTCACCTGCGCGGTACCGCGCCGGTCAGTGGTCCGAATTGGTCCGGTGGTGTGCTGGGTGGGGGCGTCGGCGTTGCGTTTGACGGAGTCGGCCGTCCAGGCAGGTGCGATGGCTCTCGTGGTGCTCGCCGGCTGCGATGGCCCGCCCGTTCGCTGCGCTCACAACGAAGTGACAGCCCTTGCCGGAGCCGGTGCCGGACCTCGAATCGAGCCGTCACGGCAGACCCCTCCCTGGTGTAGATGTGCACGCCGCGAGCACGGCGCGCCTACCCCGCGAGCAGCCGCTCACCCGCCTGAGAGTGCTCTCGGTCATCCCAGCCGGAGGATCAGCAGACGGGGCGTCGCATGGACGAGGGCGCCCGCGGCCAGACCGATGGCGACGCCGGCTGCGACGTCGGAGGGGTAGTGCGCGCCGCTGTGGACCCGTTCAAGGGCCACCAACACGGTCGGAACCGCGCAGGCGGCACCCGCCCACGGCCAGGTGGACGCGACGGCTGCGGTGAAGGCCACGGCGGCAGCGGTATGCCCGGAGGGGAAGGAGGAACTGTCGGGCCGGTCCTCGACGTCGTCATGCGGAATCCACTCCTTGGGCGGCCGGCGCCGCTCCACGAGCTTTTTCGCGACTGCGTTGGACAGCAGCTCCGCCACCGCCATGCCCGCGATACCGGCCGTCGCAGCCTTCCGTCCCCTCCACCCGCCCCCGGTGGCCATGACTGCGGCGGCCACCCACCAGAGCTTCGTGTGCTCGGCCGCTTCCTCGACCGGCGGAAGGAGCCGGCGGGCCCAGGCCGAGTCCCAGGCGGCCATCCGCCGGGTCAGCCGATAATCACCGTTGCGCAACGTGGTCAGGACTCTCATGCTTTCGCCGCTTCCCCGCCAGCAGCTGTTCCACGCGCTGCTCACTCCAGGCGGCGGCGGTCCTCATCACTCCACCCACGGGTGTCCCGGGGCTCGACGTAGGGCTCCTCATCCTCCGGGTGCCCGCCGGCGACCGCGCGCTGCCGGGACATCTCGGCGTCGAACTCCAGGCCGAGGAGAATGGCCAGGTTGGTGATCCACAGCCACACCAGGAAGATGATGACGCCCGCCAAGGTGCCGTACGTCTTGTTGTACGAGCCGAAGTTCGCGACGTAGAACGCGAAGCCGGCCGAGGCGATCATCCAGATCACCAGCGCCAGGAAGCTGCCGGGGGTGACCCACTTGAAACCGCGGCCCTTGGCGTTGGGAGCTGCCCAGTACAGGATCGCGATCATGATCGTGACGAGCAGGATCAGGACGGGCCACTTCGCGATCGACCACACCGTCAGAGCGCTGTCACCGATGCCGAGGGCGGCGCCCGCCTGGCGGGCCAGGCCGCCGGTGAAGACGACGATCAGGGCGCTGACCACGGCCAGGATCATCAGTGTGACGGTCAGCGCCAGCCGCAGTGGCAGGACCTTCCACACCGGGCGGCCCTCGGGCATGTCGTAGACGGCGTTGGAGGTACGGATGAACGCGGCGATGTATCCGGAGGCCGACCAGATCGCGACGGCCAGGCCCACGACGGCCAGGAGCGAGCCGATGCCTGCGTTGCCCTGGAGCTGCTGGACCGCGTTGCTGATCACATCGCGGGCCGAGCCAGGTGTGAGCTTCTGAAGGTTGTCCAGGACCTGCTTGGTCGCAGACTCGCCCGCGATGCCGAGCAGCGACACCAGCACCAAAAGGGCCGGGAAGAGAGCCAGCACGCCGTAGTACGTCAGCGCCGCGGCCCGGTCGGTGAGCTCATCGTCCTTGAACTCCTTCAACGTGCCCCGCAGCACCGCCATCCATGATCGTTTCGGCATCTCGGTAAGTTGATCCGGAGCCCGCTCCTCGACCTGCTCATCGGGACCCACGCTCCCGGGCGCGCCCGCCGTGGGCTGGCGGTCGTCCCCGTGCTCTGGTTTCGGTGTACGTGTCATACCCGGCGGCTTTCCACTCACGCCCGTCCCATGCACCGCCCCGAGACCGGCGGGACGGTCCGGTTGCGTGCGGGCTACGGGGGAGGTCCAGCAGCGTGGCCAGCGGCAACGCCGCCGCCGTCAATTGGCGTGAACTGACGCGATGAGCCATTGCCGGCTGGCGCTCGGCCGTAAGGTCTCCGGTGCGCGGAGGCGGCCCCTGCCGTACTGCGTCCCGTCACGGGGACGGCGGCCTGTCCCGCGCGCTCCATTCCGGCACAGGCCGGGGTCGAGCCTAGTCCGTCTGAGGAAAGGGCGGGCCTGACTGGCGATGTTTGAATGTTCGAGCAGCAGGAGGTCCGGGCCGCCGACTCGGGTGATCCGAGACCCGCTGCCGTACGTTCGCCGGGACGGCACAGTCGCCGGATGCACGTCGGAGACCCTTCAAGAACACCTGCAGGGTCTGAACGACCGGATCTCCGCGCTGTCGGAAGCCCGCACTTCCTTGGCGCTCATCTCCGCCACCCATGACTGTTCAGGGCCGTCCTCCCGCCCCACGGCTTCCCGCCTGGCTACAACGCCGGACTGCTCCCAGCGGACGACAGCCACCAGGCGACGGGCGCACTTGTGGACCTCACAGCTGGCGGCCGGTGATGTCCCCGCCCGGATCGTCGGCCAGCATGATGGCCGTGGTGATCCGTTTACCCACGGGCTCGCGGTGGACCGCAAAGCTCTGACCGACCGCCATGACGATCTCCAAGCCGTGCTGGCCGATCCGGGCCGGGTCGGGCGCCAGGATCGCGGGCGGCGTCGGGTTGCTGTCCCACACGGTCACCTCAACAGTGCCGCCGCTGATGCTCAGCGTCAGCAGGCACGGCCCGGGTGCGTACTTCCGGGCGTTGGTCACCAGCTCGCTGACCACGAGCTCGACCATGCCCATCGCCCGCCCGGACACCGGCAGCCCGTAGACGGCCTGCACATCGGTGAGAAAGCTACGGGCCAGATCACGGGCGACGGCGATGTCCTCGCTGCCTTCGAACGCCCCCGTCGCCGAGATGTCGTTCCTCATCAGCGGTGACTGCCGATCCTCACCATCCGCCGTCTGATCCATACCGACCCACCCCGCCCTTGTGCCCATGCGGCCCATCTACCCCCGGACCTTCACATCACACCCACCCGGGTCAGGCCGGAAACCGGAGGGTACCGCCCACGAGAGCGCTCCTGTGGAGGGTGCGGTGTCAGATGCTAGATTCTCCGGCCCCCGCGCCGCCAACGGCTTCGGTCCAGCGGTCGGCCCCATGGTGTGAGGAGTTGGTCGAGGGCCAGGCCGGGCCCAGCGCCGGCCCCCTCCGCGCGATGAGTGAGAGCCCGAACCGTGGCAACGGTATCCTCCACTGCTCCCGCCTCCACCCCCGTCACCGCCCGCACACCGGCGGAATCGAGCGAGGGCTGTCCAGCCGGATGACGTCCATGACGGACAGACGGGTGCGGGGGCTGGTTGATCCAGTGGCTGACGGCCGCCGGCCGACGGAGGCGGCCCGGACGTCCTCGCCCCCGCCCCCGTCCGGTACGGCGCCCCCGGGTCGGTGGGCCGGCGACGCAGGCATCGAGTACCCCAAGGCGGGCAGACCTCTCCGACGCGGCACGCCGCCCCATGTGACGCGGCGGTGCGCACTACGGGTGTCGAGTGCGCCTGGCATCGTTGCGACGCGGCCGGGTAGGCGGTCCGTACACACGGCTCGAGGAGGACAGCATGTCCGGATTGATCACGCGTCTCAAGGAGTACGCCCGCACCCCGCAGGGACAGCGAACGGTCGCATCGGCCCGGCGTGCCGCCGCCGACCCGCGCAAGCGCGCGCAGGCGCGCAAGCTGCTCGGGCGGCTGCGTGGGCGCCGGTAACGGGTCGCGGTCGCGCGGGGACGGTCATAGGTATGGCATGGGAAACGCTGACACGTTGGGAACGAGCCCTGGAGCGGTGGCAGAGGACTCTCCTCGAAAAGGTCCACCTTCGTCAGCCCGTCGAGCTGCTCGACGCGCTGCACCACGAGTGCGATCGTCACGCCGTGGTGTGCAGCAAGAGCCGGGTGGTCGTCCCGAACGCCTATGAGGTGGAGCTGGACACGGGGGTGTACGCGGAGCTGGTGCGCCACGGCTGCGGTGACGTGGGAGAGGTACTGACCGACAGCCTCGCACGCCACGGACTGCAGAAGGGCTATGAGTGGGCGGGGCCTCTCGCCGTGCACATCACCCCGACACCGCTCGCTTCCGGCGATCTGTACCGGGTGTACAGCAGTCCCATGCCCCACGTGCGCGCCGACGCCTTTCCGGAGGAGAGCTGAAACAGCGCCCGTGGGAACTTGGCCGACCTGGTCGCCCACACACACAACCCGCACCCGCTCGGACCCAGGCAGGCTCCGTACGGCTCCGGGTGCGCCGATTCGACGCGGTGGCGCGTCTCGGCTGGACAAGCCCGCCGAGTCGAGCCGGCGCTCCTCGCTCGCCACTTCCGGGCTCAACCTACCTCTGTCGGTGGTCCAGTCGCCCAGTCGGTCGATCGTCACCCGCAGGGCCTCGCCCGCCTCGGTGAGGGCGTACTCGAGCCGCGGGGGTCCGCCGGGCACACCACCCTCCCCCTGCCTCCGAGCAGTATCCGTCCATCCAGCTCGCCGACCTCCTCGCAGGCGCCACCGCCGCTGTCGCCGCACGCCACGCCGACACCGGCGGCCCCGCCGCCTAGGACCTGTTGCAGGTCGTCCTGCCGCTCGTCGGGCACGAATCCCGCTCCCCCCATGCTGGTCGTTTCAGAATGAGGTTTTGACGAATGACAGCGGCCAGTCCAGATTCCCCACGGACGGCCAAGTGAGATCTCACGATCCGTAACTCGTACCTTGGTATCAGAGGTCACTCACCCGGAGGGGGAGGGAGATCGTTCCGGCGGCCGACGCCACCCCGCCGCGACCGGTGCGACGTTCAGAACATGACCAGTGCTGAACGGATGATGAAGGCGCTCTGGAGCGCCTGTTGGCAGCGATGGCCCCGCCGGGTGGCCTGGGCGACGATGCTGTGGGCGGTGTTGTACGCCGGCTTCGGCCTGGTGTGCGCACTGAGAGGGACCTCCTTGCCCTACCACGGCGGTGGCTCAGGGACCTCCGGGTTGGGGTGGGCGGTCATGGCGGTGGGTGCGCTGGCCACGTTGGCCAGCGGAGGGGTGGTGCGGTATGGGCTGAAACCAGGGCTCCGAGTGCTGCTCTGGGTGGCCTGTGGGCTGGCCGGGATCACCGCGTTCAGCCTGCTGATGGATGTGATCACGTTGATGCTCGGTCAGGGAGTGGACAGCCGGGCCTCCGCTGCGAACAAGGCCCTCGCGGCCGTCGGGGCGGTCCTGCTCGCGGCCACGGCCCGGTCCGACCGCCGGTCCGCCGGTACTGCCGTACGAGCACCGTCCGCTGCACCGCAGCTCGTCCAACTCGCCGCCTGGGCAGGGACGTTGACCTTTCTCCCATATGCGGCGATGAAGCTGGTCTGGGCGTCCGGCGGCACGTTCGCGGGGATCACCGGCGAGGAGCTGCTCGCGGTCTCGGAGCGGAACGGCGCCTCCGGGATCTTCCTCACGCTGGAGTCCTGGGGCCTGGACCCCACCGCGCTACTGGCCGCGCTCGGCATCTTCCTTCTCTGGGGCCTGGTCCGCCCGTGGGGGCAAATCTTCCCGCGCTGGACGCTGCTTCTTCGCGGCCGACGGGTGCCGCGCTGGCTCCCGCTCGCCCCGGCTCTGCTCGGCGCTGCCACGCTCGCCCCGTACGGCGTTGTGGGGGTCGGGTACTTGGCCCTGGCCACGGCCGATGTGGTGACGATGCGGCGCGGCGACTTCCACTCCTCGGGCGACGCGCTGCTGGTCGGCTGGATCGGGATGGTCGCCTTCGCTGTTTACGGTATCGCCCTGAGCATCGCGGCCCGTTCGTACTGGGTGCGGACGCGGCCCGCCTGCCCAATGAGCGTCAACACTGAGTGACCGTCTGCGGCCAGCTGGTTCCCCGCTGACTGGCCGCCCATGGGGGATTTCGTCTGGCCACCAACAGACGAGCGACGGCGTAGCCGGGTGTCTGCAGGATGTCTGTCGATCTTGTTTCTGACGGGCCTCTGGGTACGCGTGGCCACGCTGCTGCCGGCACGGCCTGTACTGCGTCATCGCTACCCCGGACGACTGCCGGTGCCCGGCCGGGTCGCGCTGAACGCCATCCTCTACGTCCTGCGCACGGGAGAGGCCTGGCGCTACGCAGCCTATCCGGATGGCGGGTTGCTCGCCGCCCGCGCATGGCCTTGTACAACCGCGTCGCCATTGCCCTCCGGCGACCGGCACGGGGTCCAGCTCCTCCAGCACGGAGGGGTGGGCCGAGCCGGCCTCGCCGCTGACATCAACCGGTACCGCCGCAAGGCCAACCACATCGAGCGGTTCATCATCCTCCGCCCGAAGTCGAGGAACTGAGCATGCCGCTGAAGAGGACCAGGCTCTCCAAGCCGGCTACGGCCGACGCGACCACCGCGCTCGCCGTGCTCGCCGGCGGGGCCCTTGCGGCCTGCTCGCCGGACTCGGACGAGTCGCTCTCGTACGGCGGCGACTACGCCGCCCACGAGCCGCTGCGAGTCGTGGGCTACCCCTCCCGGGACAGCCTCGAAGTGGTGCAGAAGACGGTGTGGCGGCTCGCCGACGGCGACGCCGAAGCGCTGGCGGCGCTCGCCGCGGACAAGGGCGACGCCGCGGAGCCGACGGCAGGCAACTGGGTCAAGGCATTCGGCGCAGCGGCCAAGGGCGAGGTGACGGCCGACTTCTACGACGAAGGCTCCACCCGGCAGGTGGTGGTGCTGTACTTCGCCACCACCGGCCAGGTCAAGGAGATCGAGGCGCGCGTCGGCGAGGACGACGCCTGGGCCGTCACGATGAACGAACCCGACCCGTCCGAAGCCTCGGCCAAGCCCACCTGGGTTCCGCCGAAGCCCGGTGGCACGGGCTCCCGTTCGTCCACCCGATAACCGCACACCGCCTCACGACACCGCGGTATTGCTTCGGTCATCCACCCGAACTTCCAGATGCGGCCACATCATGGCCAGACGCTTCAACTGGCCCTCCACCGGCACCCCAAGCGAAGGCAGTGAGTCGCTCGGTCTGAAGTGGACGAGTGTCCCGGTGGTGCCGTCGGGCTCGACAGGCTCCAGGTCAGTAGCCGGAATGCCGCGCTCGTAGCGTTGGGTCCAGGCCCCATTGAGCCGGCGGTTGGTATGGACGAGCCATTCACTGAGCGCGGCAACCACAGACATGCCCCGACGCGGATGGCCGTCCTGAAGCAGTTCCGCTTCCGGAAGGTCGAAGAACCGAAGATCCTTTGATGCCATGACCGGCTTCTTGACGATCTGGCCGTGCTCGTCTGTACGGGTATCGGTGCCTCGCCCGTCATCCTCCACGGACAAGGAGCCATCCGGATAGAGGGTGACGAGACAGCGTCCACCACCCCTGCCGGATGCTTCGTCAGCGGCGTATGCAAGCACCTCAAGAAGAAGATGCCACGGGCCACCTGGCGCGAACTTCTCCGGAGTTTGTCGGATAGATGCCAGGTGGTCGAGATCGATGACGCTGGACCAATCGTGCGTGGTGTTGACCCAGGAACCCCTTGAGACCTCCATCAGGCAAGTATCCAGTCCGCTCGTGCTGGCCTCGCAGGCAGCCCCGCCAAGAACGGCCGCTCACGAAACTGCGGCCAGAGCCAAAATCGAAGATCCCCATCCACGCCGCCCCCTCCACCCGCGAGCGCAGCCCCGCCCGGGGCCGGCGGCCCGTTCCAGACCGGCGGCCTTCCCGCGCAGCCGGTAAAGCGGTCCCCTCGGCGCGAGCGGAGGTGAGCCGGCTTCGAGAACCTCACGCAGCGGGCGTTCCCCGTCCTCTCCGCGCGAGCGGAGGTGAACCTGACACCCAGGAGCACCCCGGCGTGCCTCGGCCCGGGTCAGCCGAGGTGGGTCTCGGGATGCCTCGGCGTCTGCAGCGTCCCGAACCGAACAGCCCGACGGCAGCGACGGGAAGCGGTGCCTCCTCACATCGGTGCTCCAGTGGTGCTCTCCGCCGCAGTCACACTCGTAGATCCCGCTGTCAGCACGACCTCACCCGAGCTGACCTTCGCCTGTGGGGAAACGAGGTTTCGACCTGTCGTCCACCCGTCGGGCATCGCCGACCGTCCTCCGTCGCTTGTCACCGGAGATTCCAGATGGTGAACCGATTCCCCGTCAAGAACGTTGCCCACGACCTGGCGAGCCGCCCGGGGCGAGGTCGGCTACATGTGGCCGGCCTGCCCCTCGGGTGGTGCGGTAGGGCCGCCGGTTTCCTGCGCGTGCCGGGTCGCGGCAAGGGACAGGCTCGCCTCGATCTGCTCCAGGATCTGGACAGCCTCGGCCTGCCGCTCCTCAGGCAGTTGCCCGGCGGTACATTCCTCCAGCTCCGCCCAGACCTCGTCGACCTGGTGGCGCAGGGCGAGACTGGCCTCGGTGGGCTCGATGATGGTTGCCCGCTTGTCGGTGGGGCTGGGGCGGCGGCGAACGAAGCCGGCGTGTTCGAGCCGCTTGATGGTGCGGGTCATGGTGGCCGCGTCGGAGCCGAGCAGCCGGACCAGGTCGATCTGGCGCTGTGGCCCAACAACAAAGCCCAGGTGATCCTGCCGACCGCTGGACTCGGCACGAACTACAACGACCGCTTCCTGGACACCTCCGAAACACTCCTGCGCCACGCCGTCGCCTGACCCCAGGAGACGAAGACGATCCCTTCGAGGAACCCGGGTGAATCCAGCGTCCCCGGCCGCCTCGAAGGGGCCAGGTCCTCGAAGAGTTCCTCGGTTGACCAGTCCCTCGGGTTGCGGAAGACGCGCCGCTCGATTGCCGCTGGAGCTGCTGTCGGCGTTCGTCGGTGAACCTCGCTCCGCAGCGCGTGCACGCGGGGCGCTGCGCCTCCCCCGCGGCGGCGCCCCGGCCGGATCGGCGGCGATCCGCTCCAGCTCGGTGACGACCACGGGCACCGCCTGTGGTGGTAGTCGGCGGCCGTGACGCCCGCGACCCGGCCCGGGTACGGCTCCCCCGTGAAGTAGCGACAAACGGCCTGCTCGACGCGCCGCATCCGGCTGGCGCGGTGCACGGCACTCCCTGGGCGGCGAGCGCTACCAGATCAAGCAGAAGGACGGCGGACGGCGGCCCGGTCGAGCCGGTCGACCCGGCGGGGACGTTCAACGCCCTCTGCTACGAGGCGGCCCTCGCCGACGTCTCCCGGAAGGTGAAGGGCGTCTCTGCGGATGTACTTGTAGTCCAGGTACGGGCGGCCGCCGTAGGCAGAGGTAGGCAGACGTGCCACATCCGCCGAGGACGGCGGGACTCCGCACAGCCAGTGCACGGCAACGCCCAACCTCCGGCCGGCTCAGCCCTTGGCCGCCCGGGGAGACTTCAGAGACTCAGGGGGCGCAGCCGGACGGCCGCGCCGCCCTCTGGGTCAGTCCTCCTAGTGAGCCGGTTCTCAGGTCCGGCCACCAGGTGTCGCGCCGGAACAGCGTCGCCCCGGGCTGGCCGGAACACTCGGTCTGCATATGCCGGCGGTTCTTTCGTGCACGACCCTGTTGCGACGGTGCCGCGGGTGGCAGTCTGTGCGCACGCGGTCCACGCATTCCACCCCCGGAGAGGGATCGCACCGGCCCCGCCTGCCCCGAGCGGGCGGGGCCGCGCCGCCTCCCGGCTCCCCACGGGAGGCCAGGCGCATGTTCCGGGACGGATGGAGGACTGGATGAGCGGCGAACTCCACACGCGTTCCCTCCCCCTGTCGGATGGGTCCGAGGCACGAACCGCGGTGCGCTCCTCAGAGATGGGCCTGACCGACGAGGAGCTCCTTGAGAGGTACCCGGCCGTGAGGGCCCTCGCGGAGCGATGGGTTGCGGCGGAGTGGGAGGCCGGCCGGTAGCTGATCCGCATGCCGCCGGCCCGACCGGAACCCCGACCGATCGAGCGCCGGAAGAAGCGCCGACGGGACGCGTCGTCGACCTCATGGCGGCCCTGCAGGAGCCCGTGACGAAGGCGGAGGAGTCCCGCGAAGAGGCCGTGGGTGGCGACGCCACCGTTCACCAGTTTCCGAAGAGGAAGGCCGCTGCGGCCCAAAAGGCTCCTGCGAAGAACGCGGTCGCCAAGAAGACGCCGACGAAGAAAGCGGCGGCCCGGCGGAGGCCTGCCTGACCGGTCACGGCAGGAGCCGCTCCTTCGGCGCCCCACGGTGCTGCCTCAGGGGTTCAGCCCCCGATGCTCTGATCTGCCGTATTCCCGCCGATCGTCGTTGCCACGGCGTCGGAGTTGCTGTCCCCGGAGAACTGCTGGTTGTTGCCCGCAGCAACGTTGTGAGGGGAGGGTGAGTCCTCGTTGCTGTCGGCGGCACCGGCGATGCCCAACGCGTTGAGGAGCCCACCCCTTCCCGGAGTGTCGGCCGCAGCGTGCGAGGCCCCGGACAGGGCGAGAGCAGCCCCGGCAAGGGCAACAGCGGCGAACGCGCGCTTGGCCCGACCGAACCCCGGCCTGCCGCTGCTCACTGCCGCAGAAGCCCGGGGCGCTGGCGGCCTGCTGGAGACCCTCGACCTCACTCCGCGCGGGCCGGCGGCCGACCAACTCGCCGCGGACCTGGCCCGGCGTACCCCTCGGCGTGGCCGACGAACGGCGTGCGGCGGCGAGCACGCCGGCGCCGCCCGCCCGCGGGGGCCGCAGAGTGCCCATGCGCTCAGGTCGGAGGGGCCAACAGGAAGGATGAGCCGCCTAGGTTGGTCGCGTCCCCGCCCCAGTGGAACGGGGCGGTCTGGGGTGAGGGCATCGGGATTGAGGGTGCTTGAGTCGCCTGGAGCCGCCCCCGCGGACCCACTGGTGTGACGTGGAGCGATAGGTGGCCTGGGGCGCTCGGATCCGCCCTGGTCAGCCCCCTGTGACGTATGTGGCGCTGTGCCGACCAGTGGTTGGCCATGGGGGATCCGAACTCCATGGCCGAGTCTGAGTCGGGAGAGCGACGGGCATCGGCACCCGTGCTGCTGTGCAGCCCGGGGGCCGAAGGGGGTGCCGCCCGCGCGCCGGCTCGGCTCACTGGATTCCGGTGGCTCTGCTCACCATGCGCTGACCGGCGCGTCGGGTTCGTGCTGTCGCCAGGCCTCATTGAGGCGCGCGAGCCGGTCCGCAGCGGCGACGCCGCGCAGCGACGCCACCTTGCCGTCGCTGACTTCGAACGCCACGACGCCCACGACCCGATCCTCGACCACGGCGAGGATCGCCGGGGAGCCGTTGACCAGCGCGATATGGAACACGGGAGAGTCGCCGGCCAGCCGCCGCTTCGCCGGAGTGGCCTTGAAGCCGGCCCGCACGTAGGAGGCGATGCGCTCGCGCGTCTTGTACCGCAGCAGCCGCCTGGCCAGTCCGGCGCCGTCCGAGACCGCCGTCACGTCGTTGGTGAGCAGCGCCACCAACCGCTCGGTGCGCCCCGACGTGGCGGCGGCGAGGAACTCCTCGACGACCCGGCGCGCGGACGCCGGGTCCACCTCGTCGCCGTTGCGGCGCTCGGCGGCGACCCGGCGGCGGGCCCGATGGGCATGCTGCTGGCTCGCGGACTCGGTGATGTCGAGGATCCCGGCGATCTCGGCGTGAGGGTAGGAGAAGACCTCACGCAGCACGTAGACGGCCCGCTCGACCGGCGAGAGGCGCTCCATGAGGGTCAGCACGGCCAAGGACACCGATTCGCGCTGCTCGAAGGTATCGGCAGGGCCGAGAATCGGGTCGCCCTCAAGGAGGGGCTCGGGCAGCCAGTCTCCGGCAGCGCGCTCATGGCGCGCCTGCGCCGAGCGGAGCCGGTCGAGGCAGAGATTGGTGACGACCTTGGTCAGCCACGCTTCCGGCACCTCGATACGCTCTCGGGCCGCGGCCTGCCAGCGCAGGAACGTGTCCTGCACGGCGTCCTCGGCGTCGGCGGCCGAGCCGAGCAGACGGTACGCGAGCGAGGCCAGCCGGCCCCGGCTGGCCTCGAACCGATCGACGGCTTCGCTGTCCATGCGGAGCAGCCTATGCGGCGAACCCGACACCGGCCGGGCCGGGCGCGGCGGCCAGGCGACGCTTGTGCTTCGGTATGCCGAAAGTCGGGTGGGCGATGCCCCACCCGGCGGCCTTGAGCACGCCCGCCTTGAGCCGCGCGGCGGTCCGGCCACCCAGGTACCAGGACTTCGCCCGGACCTCCCCGTCCACCATCTGGAAGATCGCGTCCCGCCGCCCGAGGCTGATGTGGTTTCCGTGGTACTTCAGCCCGATGGTCGGGACCTCACTGTCCGTCAGACGCGCGATGATCGCCGCGGTCGCCTGCATGTTGGTGAAGCCCGCCGAGGCGCAGGACATCGGCAGCGGCCGCCCGTTCTCGCCGATCGCGTAGGCGCAGTCACCGGCGGCGTAGACGTCCGGGTGGGAGACCGAGCGCATGGTGCGGTCGACGACGATCTGGCCGGTCTCGGCGACCTCCAGGCCGCTGGCGGCCGCGATGGGGTGCACGGCGAACCCGGCCGACCACACAGTCACGTCGGCCGGGATGGACGTACCGTCAGCGGCGATCGCCCGTGCCGGCTCGACGGCTTCGATGCCGGTGTGCTCGTGGACAGTGATGCCGAGCCGGTCGAAGGCCTGGCGCAGGTGACGGCGGGCCTTCGGGGAGAGCCAGGCGCCCAGCTCGCCGCGGGCGGCCAGCGCGACCGAGAGGTCGGGCCGGGACTCGGCGAACTCGGTGGCGGTCTCAATGCCGGTCAGCCCCTCACCGACGACCAGCACGGTGCCGCCCTCGCCCAGGCCGGCCAGGCGCTCACGCAGACGCAGCGCCGAGGACAGGCCGGTCACATGGAAGGCGTACTCGGCCACGCCGGGGACGCCGTGGTGGGCTACGGAGCTGCCGAGCGTGTAGAGAAGCGTGTCGTACGCGAGCTCGCCGTCGCCGCCCTCGCCGCCCTCGCCGGTCACGGCGACCGTCCTGCGCTCGGGGTCGACGCCGGTGACGCGCGCCAGGCGCAGCCGCACCCCGGTGCCCTCGAATACGCCGGTGAGGTTGCGGAACGCGAGGTCCTGGCCGCTTGCGAGCTGGTGGAGCCGCATCCGCTCAACGAAGTCGGGCCCGGCGTTGACGACGGTGATCTCGGTGTCGGCAGGGGAGAGCCGGCGGGCCAGGTTTCCGGCGGCGAAGGCCCCGGCGTATCCGGCGCCGAGTACGACGATGCGGTGCTTCATGGCGTTACTCCTGTCTCGTTCGCGTGCCCGTTGAACGAGACGGCGCCCCCATTGCTGACAGGAGCCGGGTGTGACGTGGGTCACCGAACCGAGACGAGCGGCTGAGGCTCAGACAGGCGCCTGGCTCTGCCTTGGACAGTCAGAACGGGGTGGTGGCCAACTGTCGGTCGGTGCGACTGAGCGTCCGAGTTGGTTCTGACTGCGCTTCCGCGATGGCGACGCCCGGAAGGGAGGCACTCACGCTGCGGGGGGGGCGACCCGTCGGGCTTGTCCTCGCCGGCTTCGGCGGCGTACCACCGACCGCAGGAGCGCCTGGGTCAGCCCCAGCCCGGCCGGACCGGGGCTGCGTGCGATGCGGGAGCGGGCGGGTCGTCCGGGGCGGGACTGCATGCGGTACGGGGAGTGGGCGTGCCGCCCGGGCGGGCCCGGGGCGTCGGGGGTCAGCCGCCGAGGACGATCAGGGCCGCGATGGCCGGGCCGAACGCGCCGCCCAGCTGGTAGCCCAGGTTGAACAGGCCGATCGCCGTGGGGCGCTGGGAGACGGGTGCGGCTTGGCTCGCGTGCACCGCCAGCGTGGCCTGGCCGGCGCTCGTCGTGAACACGGCCAGCGTCGCGACGGGCAGGAGCAGCGACGGCCAGGGGGTCAGCACAGCGGTGAGCGGCGCCAGGGCTCCGACGGTGAGCAGGATGGCCAGGACCCGCGGGCGGCCCAGCCGCGCCGAGGCCGCGGCCAGCGCCATGGAGAGCACGGAACCGGTGAGGAGGGCGACCAGCTGACCGGTACCGATCGTGGAGGTCGACCAGTCGGTGCGGTCGTGCAGCAGCTGCGGGACGGTGAAGAGGAGCGTGAAGTACGAGGTCGCGAAGGTGCAGGCGAGCAGGGTGGAGAGGACGAACGTCCTGGTGCGTAGCAGGGACAAGGGGACGAAGCCGGCGGGGTGGGACCGGATGTGCAGGGCGAGCAGCACGGCCGCCACCAGGGAGGCGCTCACCGCCGGGAGCGGGAAACGCGGGACGAGAACGAGGGCCGTGGCCAGCAGGACCAGGAGGGCTGCGCCCCGGCCGTCGAACGGCGTGCTCTGTCGTGGCACGGACAGGTCGGCGCGGCGGGCGACGGCCGGCAGGGCGAGGAGCGCGACCGCTCCGACGGCGAGGGAGACCCGCCAGGAGGCCGTGCCCGCGATCGCCGAGCCGAGCAGGGGCCCGACCGCGCCGAGCATCCCGAAGCCCGCCGTGATCACGCCCATCCGGCGGACAGAGCCCGCCAGACTCATCGCGGCGGTGACCAGACCGGCGCCGCCCATTGCCTGCGCCGCCCGGCCGGCCATGGCCAGCGGAAGCCAGGGCGCCAGGGCGACGACCGCGGTGCCGGCCGCGACCAGGACCGCGCTCAGACGGAGCGTGGCGCCCAGGCCGCGGCGGCGCAGCAGTCCCGCCATCAGGGGGGTGCCGACCGCGACGGCCCAGGCGAAGACGGTGACGAGCCAGGTCGCCGTGGCGGTGCGGACGCCGAACGACTCGGCCATGTCGGGGAGGATCAGGACGGGGCTGTTGGCGCTCGCGGCGAGGGGGGTCGCCAGTAACGCGAGCCAGACGGCGGGTACGTGGCGTGGCCCCGGTTCCGGAGCGGTGGCATGGAGGGTGCGGGCGCGGTCGAGCAGGGACACAACGGACTCCGGTGTCGGGAAGGGGCGAGAGCGGGGGCGGGGGCGAGGTGGGGCCGGTGGCAGGACGCCGGGTGTGTGTGATGGTGGGCGGCGAGCCGCTCAGACGGTGGTGACGACCTCGTCGTAGGCGAGTCGCGGCGAGCGAGGGAACCAGGGCTTCTCGCCGGGGCGGCCGATGTTGACGACCATCAGCGGGGTGTGGTCGTCGTCCAGGAACTCCTTCTGCACGCCCGGGAAGTCGAAGCCGGTCATCGGCCCTGCGGCCAGGCCGGCCGCGCGCACGCCGAGGATGAAGTAGGCCGCCTGGAGCGTCGCGTTGAGCAGGGCGGACTCCTCACGGACCGGGCGCTCGGCGAACAGCAGGTCCTTGGCCTGCGGGAAGTGTGGGAGGAGCGTGGGGAGTTCCTCGTGGAACTCGTTGTCGGCGGCGAGGATCGCGACGAGCGGGGCGGCGGCGGTCTTCGGCTGGTTGCCCTCGGCCATGTGCCGCAGGAGCCGCCCTCGGGCCTCGTCCGAGCGGACCAGGACGATCCGCAGCGGCGACTGGTTGTAGGCGGTGGGGGCGTACTTGACGAGGTCGTAGATCGCCTGGACCTGCTCCTCGGTCACCGGCTCGGTGGTGAAGGTGTTGGCGGTGCGGGCCTCGCGGAAGAGGAGGTCCTGGGCGAGGGGGTGGAGGGCGAGTCCGGACATGGTGGGGGTGCTCCCGTCATTCAGCCTTGATAATCTCAACGTTGAGATAAAAGCAGCCAGACTCTCTCAGCGTCAAGTCTCTTAACGTTGAGAAGATGTCCATTGAGAGGAGTGCGGCGATGAGCGATGCCGTGGACGCGATCATCGGTCAGTGGGTCAAGGAGCGCCCCGACGTGGCGCAGGATTTGTGGCCCGTGCAGCTCTTCGCGCGCGTCCAGCGCCTGGCCCGAGTCGTCGAGAAGTCCGCCAAGGCCGCGGCCGCCGCCCACGGCGTGGAGTACGGGGAGTTCGACGTGCTCACCACGCTCCAGCGCTCGGGCCCGCCCTACGCCCTCACCGCCGGCGCCCTCCTCAAGGCTTCCATGGTGACCTCCGGCGCGATCACCAACCGCATCGACCGGATGGAGGCCAAGAACCTGGTCGAGCGGGTACGCGACGGGGAGGACCGGCGCACCATCAAGATCCGCCTCACCGACCACGGCCACGACGTCACCCGAGCCGCCTTCACCGACCACCTGGCAAACTACGCCCGACTCCTCGCCGACATGGACCGCGACCTGATCACGAAGACGGGCGACGGCCTGCGCCAGCTGCTGGAGGCCCTCGGCGACACCGGCATCGAGTGACGGGCTGTGCGGTACCGCGTCGAGCGGGGCTTCGGGAAGCTCGCGGCACCCCTCAGCGGTATGGCGTACGTGGAGGGCTTCGAGGGGCTCGACGACACAGCTTGAACACACCACGCAGCGGAGCTCATGCAGAAGTCACCAGGACTTGAGGGCGAGGCCTGTCCGGCGAGGGTGCGGATCTTGACCTGGGAGCGGTTGACCGCTTGCCGGCCGGTGGGCAGCGTCTCCTACCGGCCCCGGTCGGGGACACGGGCCGTTCCGCCGGCTCCGCGGTTTGCCTTGGCTGCCCAGCGCGGGAGACCGACTTCCTGGCAAGGCCGGATGAAAGCGTGATGGAGGAGCCCGCACGGGCTTACCCGTCTCCGCGTTCGTGGCCTCGGGCGACCCGGCATGGCGGGCTTCCTGCGCCCAAGAAGATCGCCTACACAGGCCCTGCTCTGCCTCGCCAGACGGCGTGCCGCCGTCCTCTTCGCGATGCTCCACGCTGGAACGCGCGGGGGATGGTCCCGGCGAGACGCCGGCCGTGATCCTCGCGCCGCCCTCCCCCCGCCCCGCGGGGATGGTCGCCTCTGCGGTAGGGGCGTGGAGACGGTATTCGACGGGGTTGTCGGATAGCGTCATGGGAGTCGGCGTTGACAGATTCAGGGAGGGGCATTCCTCATGCCCATCGAAGGTGTGTACGAGCCCAGTCCGTCGAAGTGGGTGCGGGACCAGGTCGAGCTGTACGAATCGTCGGGTGGAACGCAGGGAACGACGATGCGAGGCCTTCCCGTCGTCCTGGTGACGAGTGTCGGCGCGAGGAGCGGCAAGGTCCGTAAGACACCGCTCATGCGGGTGGAGCACGACGGGGCTTACGCGCTTGTCGCTTCGAACGGGGGCGCGGTGAAGCATCCTGTCTGGTACCACAATCTGGTCGCCTCCCCTCTCGTCGAGCTGCGAGACGGTCCGGAGGTCTGGGACATGAAGGCCCGTCTGGCCACTGGCGAGGAGCGACAAGCGTGGTGGGAGCGAGCCGTCGACGCCTTCCCTGATTACGCGGACTACCAGCGCAAAACCGACCGGGAGATTCCCCTCTTCGTCGTCGAGCGGATCGACTAGGTCGTGTCCGACGGGTCGTGTGACGCTCCCGCAGGGGACTCGTTTCGGGGGACATGGGGCGGGGAGATCTTTCGGATGAAGAGTGGGCTCGGCCGGAGCCGCACTTGCCGGTGAATCGCGGGCGAGGTGGACGCCGGCAATGTCACTGTCGTGTGGTCAACGGGATTCTGTTCCGGCAGCGGACCGGTCTCCCCTGCCGGGCCGTGCCGTCCCGCTTCGGCAGTTGGAAGACGGTTCACGACCGTCATCGAAGGTGGCGGCGGACGGCACGTGGGAGAGGATTCTGCGGGCTGTCCAGGCCGATGCCGATGCCGAGGACCGGATCGACTGAAGCATGGTCAGCGTCGATTCCACGACTTGCCGCGCTCATCAGCACGCGGCTGGCGCCTCCACTCGTGCCCCGAAGTCTCCGGGTCGGCGAAGGAGACCAGCGCGTCACCGTTCTGATGAGGCCCTGGGACGCTCGCGAGGCGGGCTCACCTGCAATATTCACCTTGCCGGGGAAGGCGGGTGCCGCCCGCTCGGGTTTGTGATCACGCCCGGCCAGTGGGCAGACGCACCACAGATGATTCCCGTGCTGGAAGAGATCCGCGTGCCCCGGCGGGCTGGTGGACGCCCGCGCACCCGGCCAGACCGTGTCGGGGGCGATAAGGCGTACTCGTCACGCCGCAACCGGCGTCATCTGCGCAGACGCCAGATCAAGCACACGATCCCGAGCCGAGAGACCAGCGGGCCAACCGTCAGCGCCGTGGCAGCCGAGGCGGCCGACCCACCGGGTTCGACAAGACGGTCTACCGCCGCCGCAACGGAATAGAGCGGACCATCAACCGGCTCAAGAACTTCCGAGCCATCGCCACGCGCTACGACAAGAGGGCCTACGTCTTCCACGGGACGGTCACCGTGGCCTCGATCCGCTTATGGCTCCGCCCGGCGTGAAACGCCCCGTTCAGAGGTCCGTTGCACCCGGATAGTGGTGGCGAAGTTCGCTGAGTACGCGCTCGTCGACAGCCCTGACGTCCCACAACGAGCTGTCTACTTCGGTCAGGACGACCACCAGCTTGTCCTCGGTGAACCCACGTGCTTCGGCGTCGATCAATTGGAGGAAGGGGGTCGTCAGCGACAACAGCGTCAAGGTGTCCATGCCCTTGCCGGCAGACTGTCTCTCCATCTCGACGCAGCGAGGATCGACGATCTCGTCGAATTCGACGCGCCACTTCAGGTCCAGACCGAAGCTGCCGAGGCTGACCAGTAGCTCAGCCAGAGTCACATAGTGCGTTCCGTGCCAGGCAGGAAACGTGATCCCCTTCATCCCCGCCTCTGCTTCGGCCGTATCGCGTGACAAGCGACCCCCTTCGTTCAGCAGCAAACACTAGGCCACGGCCCTGACCAGCTCACACGACCCATCGGACAGGCCCTAGCCCTGCCCGATCCGAGTCCCGCTGAGTCCGCTGAGTGCATTGCTGTGCGGCTACTTGTGCTGGTCTGACGTGGTCGTTCGGCGAAAGCGGCGAAAGCGGGCGCGGGGTGGGACAAGACGGCAGGTCGTGATTCTGCTCACCGCACACGAGAGGATGGCCTCACCGTTCCCGTCGTCGGCGTCACGGTCGGCACCGCGGCCGGTACCCGTGGCCGTGGGGCGTCTCGCCCGCCTCTTTCAGCACGTCGCGGGCCGCCTCCCTCCCGTGGTCCGCGACGGCCGGCACCAGGGCAGTCGGGCCCTGGGCGACGTAGTCCGGGAAGCGATCGGCCTGCCCCTGGAGAGCCAATGTCGCGGATCTCGCGGAGGACGACGCCACGCCGCTGCTCGGTGTGCATGGTGCCGGCGCGCACCTGTATGTCGCGTGACCCCCAGCAGGGCCCCGAAGCGTAGTTGATCTGCTGCCTGCCGCCCCGCGTCGGCAACCGTCGCTCGTGTCTTCGATCCGGGAATGAGGAAAGGCCCGCAGCGGATGTGGCGTCTTTCGCGGCGCCGAGCCCTCGGTGTTCTCTTGTTAGGCGGGTAGGCGATGTGCATCTGTCAGCAGCGTTGAAAGGGGCGGTTGTGGCGGGAGCGTTGGTTGCGGGCGGGTGGGGTCTGTTCGCGGGCGCGGCTTTGCTGGTGGGTGCTGCTGTCGGCTCGTTGGTGCGGGTCCCGCCACGGCTGATCGCCCTGGTGATGGCATTCGGCAGTGGCGTGCTGATGGCCGCGGTGTCGTTCGAGCTGATCGCTGAGGCGTACGAGCGTTCCGGGATGTGGCCGGTGGTGGCCGGGGCGGTCGGCGGTGCGGCCGTGTACTCGGGTGCCAACGCGCTCTTGGCGCGCCGCGGCGCCCAGCATCGTAAGCGCTCCGGGGAGCAGCAGCCGTCCGAGGCCGAGGCGCCGGGCTCTGGGAACGCCATCGCGCTGGGGGCGCTGCTGGACGGCATTCCGGAGTCGGTGGTCATCGGAACGAGTTTGCTGGGGGGCGGGCAGCTCGGTGTGGCGACGGTAGGGGCGGTGTTCATCAGCAACCTGCCCGAGGGCCTTGCGAGTGCCGCCGGGATGCGCAGTGCTGGGCGCAGCCGCAGGTACGTGTTCGCTTTGTGGGGAAGCATCGCCGTGATCAGCGGTCTGGCCGCGCTGGCGGGCTACGCGTTGCTGGGCGGGGCGTCCGCGGCGGTGATGGCGGTGATCACGGCAGTAGCCGGCGGCGCGATCCTGGCGATGATCGCGGACACGATGATCCCTGAGGCTTACGGCAAGGTGCACCTGTTGACCGGGCTGGTGACCGTGGTCGGTTTTCTGTCGGCGTTCGCCCTGTCTCATCTGTAAGTGTGGGGCGGGCAGGGATGGCGGTCGGGTCGCCGGCAGTCAGCCGGGGTCGAGGACCCTGGTCCGGAGGCCCACCACCTCCAAGATCGCTGACAAGGCGGTGTCAAGGGTGGCGGAGGCGGCCGGTCAGACGGTGGCGGGTGCCGGATCAGACAGGGGCCTGCCTGTGTGAGGACAGGGTGGCGAGGTGATCGTGGGAATACGCATGCGGCGCAAGAGATCACGTGTGGCGCGCCTGCTCAGAGTGCTGTGCCAGGCGATTCCCGGATGGCGGGAACGCAGGTGAGAAAGTGCCCGGGTGCCCAGACCGGTGCTGTGGAAGCGCTCGTCGATGGCGACGGCGGTGATGACGCCTTGGGCGCACTCAGGGCACATCCGGTAGTGGACCCGGCCGACGATCTGGCGGATGTGGACGAGGAGCAGGCATTCCTCGCCCGGGCCGGGGTCGTCCGGGATGTGCGTGGACAAGAACTCGATCGCCCGGTAAGCGAGGAGTCGGCGGCGGAGACGGGCGGTGACCCTGCCTCGTCGTGAGTGTTTGGCGCCGGCAGGGCCGGACGGCGATGTCTGGGCTACGGCGGCCCAGCCGAACGGAGTGCCGCTTGGGGGGCGCGCATGTTGTCCGTGCATGAGGTCTCGTGTGCCCAGTCCACGGAGTGATACCCGCCCCGGATGTCGCGGTCGTCCGGTTGACGGTGTGCCCAGGGCTTGCCTGGGCAAGGCGCTGTCGTCGCCGCCGTGGCCCTTGAGGAGCCAAGGAGCCCGAGGTGGCCCCTGGTTCCCACCCGTGCCGGCGGTCGCCGCGGCGGAGCTACCGGGAGGTGAGCTTGTTCGAGGACTGCTACTGCTCCATGTGGGCGTTCCCTCGAAGGGCCGGATCCAGGAACGACGCGTGCAGAGCGGCCACGCGGCCGTGAGCGGTGTACACGCTGGTGGACGGGGCTGTGGTGCGTCGCCAGGGAGTTCTGGCGACGCTGGCACCAGTGGCGTCTCGGACCGCTCGGGTTGCCCATCATCGGGCGAGCAGGACTGCGGTGGTACGAGCGGCTGCGGCGATGGCGTTCAGCTCGGGGCGCGCGGCGCCGACGTCCCTTTCAGGGGCCGACGAGGCTTCCCGTGAAAACCTGCCAGTTACGCAATGGCCCCGGCTGGAGCCCTGTTCCCCAGAGGCAGAAGCCGGGGCGGCCACGGATATCGACAGGCGGCAGTTCATCGAGGGCATACCGGCATCAGCGTCGACTGCGCCATCCGCCTGACCCACCAGCACGCCGCCGGGTCAGGGTCGCCGCCTGACACTCCGTCCGGCACCGATGCCCGCCACGTGGAGGGCCAGGGCGGTCAACCCGAGCAGCATCACATTCGTCGAAGAGAACACGTCGTTGGTGCCGATGTCCGCCGCATTGATCAGCCAAGCGATGAAGAACAGCACCGCAGCCACTATGCCGAGCATGAACAAGCTCCTCTCCAAGAAGGGTCGGAGTCCGTATGCCCGCCCGAAGCCCACACAAGCGGGTGCGCATGCTTCTGTGCCATCGGGGGCGCCCACAGGTGGCTGAAGGGGGCCGGGCCGGGTGGTCGACTCTCACTGAGGCGGATGCGCCCGCCTGAAGAGCTTCTTGTCCGGTGGCGAGGTGGCCACTGACGCAGTACATGGCTGCGGCCTCGCTTCGACACGAGGACAGGGGCCAGGTACGCGCAACAGGCCGGCGGCCATTGATACAGGGTTTCCTGAATTCAGCATCCTGTGTATCGTCTCTGGTGTGCTGAATCTCGCGCAAGACATCGAGGTGCTGGCACGGTTCGGCCGTGCACTCGCCGACCCGATCCGCTGCCGGCTGCTGCTCGCCCTGCGTGCGGCTCCCGCCTACCCGTCAGACCTGGCCGACGCCATCGGTGTTTCCCGCACGCGCCTGTCGAATCATCTGGCCTGTCTGCGCGATTGCGGGTTGGTCGTGGCCGTGCCCGAGGGCCGCCGTACCCGCTACGAGCTCGCGGACCCCCGCCTGGGGCACGCACTGGACGACCTGCGGCAGGCCGTGGTCGCCGTTGCTGAGGACGTCACCTGCCCGGACGCCGCGGAGAAGGGCTGTTGCTGATGGCCGCAGGGGTGTTACTCGGCCCGGTCCCCGCGCGCCGCGAGGTCCTGGCCCGCCGCATACGACTGCTCGTCGCCGCCACCATCGCCTACAACGTGGTCGAGGCGATCGTCGCTCTCACCGCGGGAACGATCGCGTCGTCCTCCGCGCTGGTGGGCTTCGGACTGGACTCGATCATCGAGGTGTCGTCGGCGGCCGCGGTGGCCTGGCAGTTCTCGGCCCGCGAGCACGCCGTGCGCGAAGCGCGGGAGAAGAACGCGCTGCGGATCATAGCGGTGTCGTTCTTCGCACTCGCCGCTTTCGTGAGTGCGGACGCGATACGCGCCCTGATCGGCACCGGAGAGGCGGACTCGTCGGTCCCCGGCATCGTGCTGGCATCCCTGTCGCTGGCCGTCATGCCGTTCCTCTCCGCCGCGCAGCGGCGCGCGGGCCGAGAGTTGGGGTCCGCCTCGGCGCTCGCCGACTCCAAGCAGACTCTGCTGTGCACCTACCTGTCGGCTGTTCTGCTGGTGGGCCTGGTCGCCAACGCGGCCCTCGGCTGGTCTTGGGCGGACCCCATTGCCGCGCTCGTCATAGCGGCCATCGCGGTGAAGGAAGGCCGGGAAGCGTGGCGGGGCGAAGGCTGCTGCGCGCCGGCCGGTCCGAGCACGTTGTCGGCAGACACCAAGCCCGCGGACGGGACGGATGCCTGCGGCTGCGCCCCGGGGTGCGCCTGCCGCAACTGACCTGACACCACTGTCTCTTACAGGCAGGCGGGCCGTGAACGCCCGCACAACTTCACAAGGGGGATTGTGTGCATCGGCCCCCTGAGCGAGACGGGACAGCTCAGGGGGTTTCCCAGCGCGCCCGCGCGCCGCGAGCCACGTCCGATCGTGCCCGATCGGTGGCTCTGACCCGGCCGGGCAGACGGCCCGGCACCCAGTCGTCTTCTTCTTTTGCGCCCTGCTGAGGAGCATCCATGGCAATGCCCGGCACCACCGTAACTGATCCATCATCGCCCGGAAACGCCGGGCTCGCACGCAACCGCTGGCTGGCTCTGGCCGCGCCCGTCTTCGGCCTGATGATCGTCGGCCTGGACGCGACGATCCTGACGGTGGCGCTGCCGACGCTGGCCACGGAGCTCGAGGCGACGACCACAGAGCTGCAGTGGTTCACCGACGGCTACACCCTTCCCTTCGCCGGTCTGTTGCTGCCGCTGGGCGTGCTCGGCGACCGCATCGGGCGTCGACTCGTGCTGATCGGCGGACTGTTGCTGTTCGGCATCGGCTCCTTGATGGTGCTGGGAGTCGACAGCCCCGACGGCCTGATCCTCGCCCGCGTCGTCATGGGCGCCGGCGCCGCCGCCATCACCCCCCTCGCGCTCTCCATCGTGCCGCTGATGTTCCCGAAGGAGGAACGCTCCAAGGCCATGGCCATCGCCACCGCCGGCTTCGCCCTCGGACTCCCCCTCGGCCCGCTGGCCGGCGGATGGCTGTTGAACAACTTCTGGTGGGGCTCGATCTTCCTCATCAACATCCCCGTCGTCATCGTCGCCGTCATCGGCATGCTGGTGTTCGTGCCGGAATCCCGCGACCCGAACGCCAAACGGCTCGACCTCGTCGGCGCCGCCCTGTCTCTGCTGGGCGTCTCGGCGTTCGTCTACGGCGTCATCGAGGTCCCCAACGCCGGCTGGGACGACCCGACCGTGCTGATCACCATGATCGGCGGCCTGGTGCTGCTGGGACTGCTGGGCGTGTGGCTGCGCAGGGCCTCCAACCCACTCGTGGACCTGGGCTTCTTCCGCAACGCCCGCTACACGTGGTCCAGCGTCGCGATCTCGGCGGTGATGTTCATCCTGTTCGGTGTGCTGTTCGTGGTACCGCAGTTCCTGCAGCAGGTGCAGGGCAAGGACGCCATGGACACCGGCCTCCACCTGCTGCCGATGATCGGCGCGCTGATCGTCGCGGCGGGGGTCGGCGGCCGTCTGGTCGGGAAGATCGGCACCAAGGTCATCGTCGCCACCGGCATGGTGCTGTGGGTCGCGGGGCTCGGGCTGCTGGCCACCGTCGAGCCCGACACCGACTTCACCGTCACCGGCACGGCACTGGCCGTCATGGGCCTGGCGCTGGGCTTCACCATGCCCACCACACTGGATGCCATCCTCAGCTCTCTGCCCGCCGACCAGGTCGGCGCCGGATCCGCGCTGGCCAACAGCATGCGCCAGATCGGCGCCTCGGTGGGTGTCGCCGTCCTCGGCAGCTCGCTCAACTCCGCTTACCGCGACAACGTCGAGGACGACATCCCCGCCGCCCTGCCGGAACAGGCTCGGGAAGCGATCCGGGACAACGTGGCCGGAGCCATCCAGGTCGCGGACAAACTCCCGGCTGCCCAGTCAGGCGGCATCGCGGACTCGGCACGCGAGGCCTTCGTGGCCGGCATGTCCACGGTGTCGCTGATCTGCGCCGCCCTCGCCGCAGTCACCGCGGTAGTGGTGGTCGCACTCCTCCCCGCCCGGGACAAGACCCCGCTCCTGAAAGAGCCGGCCGGGGCGAAGGTGGAAAGCGCGAGCCCGTAAAGGCCCCTGGCCGCCCCGGCCCGTGCCGGTGCCGCCAGGCCGGGTGCGGTACGGCTCCTTCCCCCGTGCCGTGCCGCGCCCACCCGCTGCCGGGCCGGCCGCCCCCGCCCGGCCCGGCAGCACCGTCCGCCAGGCGCGCTGCCCCGCGGACAGCACAGCGGGGAGGGGCGCATGGTGCAGGCGTGCGCCCCTCCCCGCTGTGCGCTTGAGGGGGCTGTCAGGGGGACCGGTGTTCGTTCTCCAGCGTTTGCTTCAGACGCTGGAGGGTGACCCGCATGGTCTGCCGGTTGTGGGTGGCCCGGTCGTGGATGCCGCTGACCTTGGGGCCGATGAAGTGCATGAACCAGCCGCGCTGGTCGATCCAGGTCTCGGTGACCTTCGTCGCCTGGCCGCCCTCGAGCGGCTCGAAGCGGTAGCTCCACAGGGCGACGCGCAGCCCGACGCCGCGGGAGAGGAAGGTGAACTTCGCGCCGGGCTCGGCCGCGGTGACGGTGCACTGGGTCGACCACGGCCGCTTGGAGGAGCGGTTGTGGCCGGTGAACTTCATACCCGGCCGTACCTGCCGGCGCGGGCCGTCGCCGTCGTCCTTGACGCTCGCGCCGGTGCATTCGGGGCTCCAGCGGCCCATGTCGGCTACGTTCGTCACCGCCGCGTACACGACGCTCGGCGGCACGGCGATCTCGATGGACTCGGAGACTTGGGACTCTGACATCAGCACCCCTTCTCGGTGAACGTTCTCGGCTCAACAAAAAAGCCCTCGTGTGGAGGGCGGTCAGTGGCAGATCCAGGCACAGGCCGCGGCTAGGACGCCGGCGGCCGCGAGGACTGCCGGAGCGATAGCGACGGCACATGCCACGCAGAAGACCGTCGAGGCGGTCAGCGAGCTGCAACATCGATCGTTGGTCAGCAGGTGCCGGCGGCGGGCGGCCACCGGGCAGCCGGAGCCGGAGTCGGGCTCCGGGCTCTTGTCGTAGGCCATACGGGCCAGCGCGGACGCTGTGGCGTGACGGCCGCACCTGACGCTGGCGGCGCAGTCGGCCCGCATCTCGATCAG
This sequence comes from Streptomyces lateritius, assembly GCF_014649715.1. Taxonomy (GTDB): domain Bacteria; phylum Actinomycetota; class Actinomycetes; order Streptomycetales; family Streptomycetaceae; genus Streptomyces; species Streptomyces lateritius. The sequence continues at coordinate 88,502 of NZ_BMTO01000014.1, read as the reverse complement.
TCCGTGGAAGCGTTCGGCGAAACGGACGGCGAACGTGCGCTTGGGCAGCGCCGCGCACCACGCGTCGCTGAACTGGGTCAGCAGGTGGTGGCGTTGGCGCAGGTGGGCCCTTTCGTGCGCGAGGACGGAATCGACCTCTTCGCGGGTGAACTCGGCCAGGACGCAGTCGGAGATGACGGCATGGCCGCCGTCGGGGCCCGGGACGCTGTAGGCGAGGGGTTGACGGCTGGGAAGTATCACCGCCTGGAGGTGGTGCACGGTCTTGCCGAAGAGGGCCAGCAGGGTCAGATGCCGCCTACGGCGTTGCGTTCCCTTGCGGTGGATCCTGATGTACTCGCGCAGGACGCGACCGGCGAACACCCAGGCGACGAGGACAGCGGTGAGGTCGATGGGCAGCCGGAAGATCTGGTGCTGGACGGTTTCCTCGAAGTGGACGACCGTCGTGTAAGTGGCGGTCAGCAGGCCGGTCAGCGCGGCGACGCATCCGGCGAGCCACAGGCACAGCGCCGCGCACGGGGCGCGGTAGGGCCATTTCGTGTGGGTGACGACGGCTGACACTCCCGCCAACAACAGGATGGACAACAGCACAAGACACAGCGCATCCACGTAACCCCCCGTTACCTTGGTTTCACTTGTTCTCGCCTGCGAGGCCTGGCTTCCACCCCTGGAGCCAGGCCCGGTGCCGGCGCAGCGTGTCGCTGTCCGGCCTGTGGCGTTGCCAGATCACGCCTGACTGTCGCGCTCGAGCCTTGCGGCCAGCGCCGCGCGGGCCTGCGGGCTGATGCCGTCGACGAACCGGAGCATCGCCTCGTGCTCGTCCCCGGCGATGCCCAGGGCGTCGGTCATGAGCTCGGTGAACATCTCCTCCCGGGTGGCCACCGCGCTGAAGAGGTGGGCCCGGGCCTGCGCGTCCTGGGTGACCAGGCCTTTGCGCGCGAGGCGCTGCAGCGTGGTCATGACGGTGGTGTAGGCCAACTGCCGTTCCGCCAGCGCCTCGTGCACCTCGCGCACCGTCTGCGGTTCGCCGGCCTGCCACAGGCAGTCCAGCACCGCTCGCTCAAGGTCACCCAGTCTCGCCATGGCGAGCAGCATAGGACATCGACCGATCCTTGACTATCCACGTAGTACTACTGCAATAGTAGGTCGCGCCGCGGTCAGGACCGGTTCGAGCCAACTACCCGACCGCAGTGTGCAGTTATCGCTGCCCAAAGCCAAGGGGGATTCATGGAACTCGCTGCCATGCTCGGCTGTCCGGACGTCGCTTTCCGCCAGCCCGAGAGCGAGTGGGAAGCCTCGGTGACCGCCGCGATGCGCGGTGCGTTCGCCGAGCACGCCGAGCACAACGCCTTCTACCGCGCCCAGTGCGAAGCCGCCGGCGTCGGCGCCGAGGACATCGACACGCTCGCCGACCTGGTGAAGATCCCGCTGCTGCCGGTGCGCATGTTCAAGCAGCCCGACGCGCACGTGCTGATGACCGCCCCGCTGACCGAGGTGGAGCTGGAGATCCGCTCCACCGGGACCGGCGGAGTGCCGAGCGTCGCCCGCCGCGATGTGAAGACGGTCAGCCGTGTGATGACCGCGATCTTCACCCAGTACCGGGAGTTCTTCCAGGTAGGCAAGGGCGCGGGGCTGTTCCTGTGCCCCTCGACGGCCGAGACGCCGGAGATGGGCATGGTCAAGGCGTTCAACGTCCTCAACGGCCTGCTGGACGACCACGCCTACATCGTGCGCGACTACGCCTTCGACCCCGAGGAGGCGCTCGGCCAGCTCGACAAGTGGGAGGAGTCGATGACGCGGCACATCATCGGCCCGCCGTTCCTCGTCGGCCGGCTCCTGCGCTACCTGGAGCTGGAGGACATCGCCCTCAAGCTCGACCCCGAGTCGCTGGTCGTCACCCTCGGCGGCTGGAAGCGGTACACCGGCGAGTCGATCGGCCGCGAGGAGTTCAACGCCAAGATCGAGAAGTACCTGGGCATTCCCGCGGACCGGGTCCGCGACATGTACGGGATGATCGAATCGAACATGCTGGCCGTGGAGTGTGAACACCACCGCAAGCACGTCCCGCCGTGGTCCTACATCTCGATCCGCGACGTCGAGAACACCGACGTCGAGCTCGCCCCCGGCAAGACCGGTGTCATCGCCCTGATGGACGCCCTGTCCACCGGCTACCCGGCCTTCATCCTCAGCGAGGACGTCGGCGAGGTGGACCACACGCCCTGCCCGTGCGGCCGCACCGGTCAGACGGTGTCCTTCCGTCGCCGCCTGCAGGGCGCCGAACTCGGCTGCTGCGCGGTGAGCATCGAGAAGTTCATCGACAGCCAGGAGATCGTCGCCGAGTGCGAGATCCCCGCCGCTGCCGCGCCGGTGGAGGGCTGACACCATGCCGCGCTACAGCCCCACGGTGGTGGACCACTTCACCAACCCGCGCAACGCCGGCGAGCTCGACGACCCCGATGTGCGGGCCTTCATCGGCAACCCGGTGTGCGGGGACCAGATCATGCTGACCGCCCGCGTCACCGACGGCACGGTGGCCGAGATCCGCTTCCGCGCCCACGGCTGCGCCGCCTCGCTGGCCACCGCCAGTGTCGTCACGGAAGCCGCCCTGGGCGCCACGCTGGGCGAGATCGAGGCATGGGACGACGAGCGGGTCGAGGCCCTGCTCGGCGGGCTCGCCCCCGACCAGCGGCACGTCGCCGCGCTCGGCCGGCAGGTGGCGCACCGCCTGGTGACCAACCACCGGGAGGGAGTCGACGATGACGCACCCCTCATCTGTGCCTAGTCCGTCCCAGCCCACGGTGGGCGGACCGGGCATCTACCTCGACCACGCCGCCACCAGCCCCGTCTGCCGCGAAGCGGTCGACGCGGTCCTGGGCGGGATGAGCATCACGGGCAACCCCTCCAGCCGGCACGAAGCCGGAGACGAGGCTAAGGACGCCCTGGAATCCTCCCGAACCCAGATGGCGGCCCTGCTGGACTGCGCGGCGGACGACGTCGTGTTCACCGGCGGCGGCTCCGAAGCCGACGCCCTCGCCGTGTGCGGTACCGTCCTGGCCGCCGACGGTCACCGTCCGGTCCACGTGATCACCTCCGCGATCGAGCACTCCGCGGTCCTCGAATCGTGCGCCATGGCCCACGAGCTGGGCGCCGAGATCACGATCCTGCGGCCGGACGGCCGGGGCTGGATCGACCCCGAGGACGTACGGCGCGCGCTGCGGCCGAACACCGTGCTCGTGTCGGTCATGCACGCCAACAACGAGACCGGCGTCATCCAGCCCATCTCCGACATCGCCGCCGTCGTCCACGAGGCCGGTGCGCTGCTGCACACCGACGCCGTGCAGACCGCGGGCAAGATCTCTCTCGCCGGTCTCGGCGCGGACCTGGTGTCCGTTTCGGCGCACAAGTTCTACGGCCCCAAGGGCGTCGGCGCACTGAAGGTCGCCCCGGGGGTGAGACTGTCGCCGCTGATCCGCGGCGGCAGCCAGGAGCGCGGCCTGCGCGCGGGAACCGAGAACGTCCCCGGCGTGCTCGGCATGGCCGCCGCCGCCACAGCGGCCCTGCACCATCTGGACGATCCGGCCCACCAGGCGCACCGGCACACGGTACGCGCCCACCTCCTGAAGGGGCTTGAGGAAGCGGGCGACATCGCGGTCAACGGTGAGGGGGCGCCGTGCCTGCCGGAGACGCTGAACGTCTCCTTCACCGGAGTGCGCGGCGACACCCTCGTCGACGTCCTCGCGGTGCACGGCATCTGCGTCTCGGCCGGCTCCGCGTGCCACGCCGGCAGCGACGAGCCCTCCCACGTGCTGACCGCGATGGGGATCCCTGCCCAGCGGGCCCGCTCCGCGGTCCGGTTCAGCCCCGGTCGCACCACCACCGTGGACGCCGTCACCACGGCCGCCGCGCGAACGGTCGACGCGATCGGCAAGCTGCGGGCGCTCGGCCCGGCCGGCGCACCACAGCCGAGCCACGCCTGACACCCAGGGGCCGGCTCAGGTCGAGCCGGTCATCTCAGTACGACACACAGCGGTGAGCGACGGGGGCGCAGAGCAGTGAGTGATGACGTGAGCGAGCAGTGGGAGATGGCCCCGCCGCACACCGAACGCGAAGCGGCGTTCGTGGCGGTGCCCGATCCCGTGGCGGCGGCATCGGTGGGGCTCGACGCACCGGTGCGCAATCTGCAGATGCTGGAACTGCAGATCACCGGCGGTGCGACCGAGATCTACCTCGCCCACCGGCCGCCGGCCGGTACGGGCGCCAGCTTCGATGCCCTGCCGGGCAAGCGGGACGGAGACCCTACGCAGGTCTCCAACCGGCGCCTGTTGAAGGAGATCATCACGCAGGCCCACGCGGCCGGCATGAGGGTCCACTTGTGTGCGGATGCCCCCGCCGTCACCGCCGGCGACAAGGACACGTTCCTGGCCCATGTGGCCCAGGGCATCGACGCGGGCGCCGACACCGTCGTCGTCGGCGCCCTGCCCACCGCCCGCTGGATCGCCGCCGAGCATCCGGGCGTTCCGCTCGTCGCCGGCACCCACCTCGGGGTGACCACCGTCGCCTACGCCGAGCGGCTGCACGAGGCATACGGGGTCGGGCGGATCGTCGTACCGCACGCCGCCACGCTGGACGAGATCGCCGCGTTCTGCGAGGTCGACGGCCTGGAGGTCGAAGTCCCGGTGCAGACCGGGTCCGGTGCGAACTGCCACGCCTGCAAGCTGCCCGACCAGCCCGGCTCCGGCCTCGGCTGCCGCGCCGGCTACCAGGGCACCCCGGTGCCCGAGGAAGCGCTGAGGGACCTGGGCGGATTCCTCGACGGGGCGTCGGACTGCGCCCTGTGCGACGTGCCCTCTCTGGTGGCGCTCGGAGTGACGGCGCTGCAGATCCCCGGCCGGGAGAGCCCCATCGTCCGCCAGAACGCCAAGATCACCCAGATGTACCGGCGTGCGCTGAACGGTGTGGCCAAGGGCTGGAGCACCAAGCAGACCATCGCCGACATCGACCGCGTCGAGCTGATGTGGCAGATGGGCTGGGTGCCCCGGATGTGCGAGCGGCAACGCTGCCGCTTCCGCGACACCGCCCGCCGCCGCGCCCACGTCTGACAGGAAAGGGGGGAAGTGATGACTGTGGAAGTCCGCCTGACCACCCCGGGCCGGCTCGACGAGGTGCTCGGCCTGCCGGTCGATGCGGTGAGCATCGGGCAGGAAGGCTGCGCGGCCAAGCTGCCCGAGGCGAACACGCTGCGCCAGGCACTGGACAGGATCCGGCAGGCCGGCCTGCGGGCCGGTGTCGTCCTGCCGGCCGCCTGGCAGCGCACCAGTACCCGCCTCGTCGGCCTGGCACGGGATCTGGCGGAGCAGGGGCCGCTCACCATGACCGTCAACGACTTCGGTACCGCAGCCGCGCTCACCGACACCGGCGGTGAGCTGACCGCGGGGCTCGCCCTGATGCCCGGACGGCCTCACGACGCCGCTCAGGCTCCGCGCGGCCCGCTCGAGGAGCCGGTGTTCGAAGAGGCCTACCTCCACGAACTCGCCGTCTTCGGCATCACGGCGCTGGAGAGTGAGGCCGCCGCCGTCGTTCCCGAGAAGAGCGGTCTTTCGGTGCGGCGCCTGCTCGATGTCACCCCGCTCGCCTGGGCCCGTTCATGCCCCACCGCCCGCCACCATCAGCTGGCGCCGCCCGACTGCGCGAGCGCCTGCGACAGGCCCACCGACATGGTGGCCACCCACCGCTGGCAGCTCGGCCACGGGCACCGCGAACCCATCCCGGTCGCCGACCGGCCCGCCCAGCTGCCGCTGACCGTGTACGGGAACGCCGTCTACGCCGGCACGCCCACCACCGCCCAACCGACCGGTGACGTCATCATCGACGCCCGCTTCTACACGCCGGAACAGCTCGCCGCCCGTGTGACCTCACCGCGGCGCCCGGTGCCCACGGCTTTCCAGGAGTTTTCATGGTTGACCTCGCACTGAGCAGCGACCAGCAGGACATCGTCGACCAGGCCCGGGCGGTCGCCCGCCGCTGTCTGGCCCCGCGCGCCGCCGAGCACGACCGCGACGCCGGCTTCCCGACGCGGAACTTCGCCGACCTCCACGACGCCGAACTCCTCGGCCTGCTCATTCCCACCCAGTACGGCGGCACCGGCGCCGACCTCACCTCGTGGGGACTGGCCGTCGCCGAGCTCGCCGAAGCATGCGGATCCACCGCACTGATCTTCGCCATGCACTCCGGCGCCGCACGCCTCCTGGCCGCCGACGCCGCGACCAACCCCGTCGCCGAACGTGTCCTGAAGGAGGTCACCTCCGAGGGCAAGCTTCTCAGCTGGGGATTCTCCGAACCCGGCACCGGCGGCAACATCCTCAACCCGCAGCTGCGCGCCGCCCCCGACGGCGACACGGTCCACCTGGCCGGCACCAAGGCGTTCTGCACCGGCGCCGGGCACGCCGACTACTACCTCATCAACGCCCACAGCGGCGAAGCCGAGTTCCGCCGCTCCCAGACCATGGCCGTCATCCCCGCCGGCCACGACGGCCTCACCGTCAAACAGACCTGGGACGCGATGGGCATGCGTGCCAACAGCGCCAACACCCTCCTGCTCGACTGCCGTGTCCCCGCGGCGAACTGTGTCGGCGGCCCCGGTGGCGGCATGACCCGCCTCACCCACGCCCTGCCGGCACTCATCCTGGGACTGGCCTCCGCCTCCCTCGGCATCGCCCGAGCCGCCCAGAACTTCGCCAACGACCACGTGCTGCGCCGCAAACTCGCTCCCACCGGCCGGCCGCTGGCCGCATTCCAGGGCGTACGCCTCCACGTCGCGGACATGGCAACCACCGTCCACACGGCCCGCCTGTCCCTGCTGCACGGCGCGTGGACGGCCGAGAACGACCCTCTCGAAGCACTTCCGGCGCTGAACATGACCAAGTACATCTGCAACAAGGCCGCCATCACCGTCGCCGACACCGCCATGCAGGTCACCGGCGGCCACGGCTTCCTGCGCGCCAACCCGCTCGAGCGGCACTACCGCGACGCCCGCGCCGGCGCCGTCATGGGCGCCAACCTCGACGCCCTGCGCGACATGATCGGCAAGGCGGCTCTCGGCCTCGACCCGCGCAGCGACACCATCACCGCACCCACAGGAGAGAACCGGCCGTGACCACCACACCCGCCGCTGCCACCCCCACCGACGACGAGCTGCTCACCACACTGCGCGAAGCCCTCACCGACATCCTCGACCCGTCCGACCTCGCCCACGTCGACCTCGACCGACTCGACCGCACGACGCCGCTGCTCAGTCTGCCGCTCGACTCCATCACCCTGGTCGCCGCGATGAGCCGCATCGAGAACGCCTTCCGGGTCTTCATCCCCGAGCAGAAGGCGTTCGCCTTCACCCACATCGGCGACCTCGCCGACTACGTCCGCGAGCGAGTGGCCGCCAAAGCCGCCCGCGCCGACAAGTGAAGGACCAGCCCATGACCATCACCGCCGTCGACCCATCCGCCCTGTTCGACTACCACGCCCTCGGCGACCACACCGCGGACATCACCTTCCTCGACTCCCGTGGCACCACCGCTTCCCTCACCTACCGTCAGCTCGCCGAACGGGCCAGGAGAGCCGCGGGGGCGCTCCTGGCCCGCGGCCTCAGGCGCGGTGACCGCGTACTGCTCCCCCTCGGCACCGGCCCCGACCACCTGGCCGCCCTGTGGGGCTGCCTGCTGACCGGCCTGGTCCCGTGCACGATCGTCGTCCCACCCAGCCCGGGTGACGACAGCGCGACGGGCACCCGCCAGTTCCGGGCCGTCGTCACCGTCACCGAACCCGCCGCCGTCATCACCGCCGACAGCGCCACCGCCGCCGCCCTCGCCACCGAAGGCGGCCCGCAGTTCCTGACCGTGGCCGACCTCCGGCACCCGCCGGCGACCGACGAGCAGCTCACCCCACCGCACCCGGACGACGCGCACCACATCCAGCTGACGTCCGGATCAACCAGCGCCCCCAAAGCCGCAGTCCTCACCTACGCGCAGGTCACCGCCAATGTCCGCGCCATACACCAGGCGCTCGAACTGGACGCCGCCCGGGACCGGTCGTGCCACTGGCTGCCGCTCCACCACGACATGGGCTTCATCCTGACCCTGTCCACCCTCACCCGCGGCGTGCCGCTGGACCTGATGCCGTCCATCAGCTTCCTGCGCGACCCGCTGTCCTGGCTGCGGCACATCTCCCAGCGCGGCGCGACCATCACCACCGCCCCGCCCTTCGGCTACCGCACCGCCACCGAACGCTTCCGCCGCACCCCCGACACCGACCTGGACCTGTCCACCCTGCGGCAGGCATACGTCGGCGCCGAACCGATCCCACTTCAGGTCCTCACCGACTTCCGTGACACCTTCGCCGGACAGAACCTCGGCGAAGACGTGGTCATCCCCTGCTACGGCATGGCCGAGACCGTGCTGGCCGCCACCATGTCCCTCGACCGCCGCCCGCCCGGCAGCCTCTCGTGGGGCCGGGTGAAAGCCCTCCGCCTCGACCGCGAGGACCTGCACCACCACGACAAGGTCACCGACGCGACCGGAGACCGGCCCTCGATCACGGTCATCGCCTGCGGCCGGCCGCTCGGCGGTCTCACCGTCCACATCCGCACACCCGACGGCGCACCGTGCGGCGACAACGAGATCGGCGAGATCCACCTCCACGGCGACTCCGTCATGGCCGGCTACCTCAGCCCCGGCGGCGCCCCGACACTGGTCTCCGACCGCACGCACGCCACCGGTGACCTCGGCTTCACCCGCGACGGCGACCTCTACGTCGTCGGGCGCGTCAAAGAACTCCTCATCGTCAACGGCCGCAACCTGCCGCCCTACGACGTCGAAGAGACCATCGAAACCCACCCCGACATCGACGCCGGCAACAGCGCCGTCTTCTCCTGCACCGACGACAACGGCGAACACGTGGTCGCCGTCATCGAAACCCGCCTGCGCGCCGAGGAGCACCCCCGCGTCAAGCGCGAAGCCGCGATGGCGGTCCGCCGGGCTTTCGGTTTCAACCTGCACGAGGTGATCGTGCTGCGCCGCGGCGGCATCCCCCGCACCACCAGCGGCAAGCGTCAGCGCGGCCGTCTGCGCGATGACTACCTGACCGGGAGGCTGGCCTAGATGCCACACAGCACCGTGCCCCGCACAGCCACCACCCCTCCCGACAGCCGCGCCCAGGAGCGACAGCAGCAGTTCCGCCGCGTCATGGGCGAACTGGCCGCCGGGGTCACGGTGCTGACCACCGCCTCCTCGGCCGGGCCCATCGGCATGACGACCAGCGCCGTCACCTCGCTCTCACTCGACCCGCTGCTCGTCCTGGCCTGCCTGGCCAACCATTCCAGCACCCTCGCCCTCATCCGCGAACACGGAGCCTTCGCGGTGAACATCCTCGGCGCCGGCATGGACCACACCTCCCGGGTGTTCGCCGAGAAGCCCCTCATGGAACGCTTCGCCGGCGTCCCGCACCACTACCGGGACAGCGTGCCGGTCCTCGACGGAGCCGTCGCCTCCCTGACCTGTACCGTCCACGCCACCCACCCCGGCGGAGACCACACCATCCTGATCGGCGCCGTCAGCACCTCCAGCCAAGGATGCGGTGAGCCGCTGCTGCGCCACCGCGGCACTTACCGCCGCCTCGTCTGACGGGCGGCGTCCCTGCTGCCGCCGCCTCTCTCCGACCGGTCGACCGCCGCCGCACCGCGCACAGGCGAGAGGAAAGCGGATGACAGCCTGGACCCGGCACCACCTCCTGCCTCAAGTGGCCCTGCCGCCCACCGGATACCGCCCCGCCGCCGACCACATCGACGTGTGGACCCTGCACGCCGACCCGGTCACCGCCGACAGCGCACAACGCCTCACAACCTTGCTCGACGCCTCAGAACGTCGTCGCGCGAACAGCTTCCTCAGCACCGACCGACGCGACACCTACGTCCTCGCGCACCTGGCGCTGCGACTCATCCTCGCCAACTGCCTCGGCACCGCACCGCGAGCCGTCACCATTTCACGCGCCCCCTGCCCCTCCTGCCACAAACCCCACGGCAGACCGACGCTTCCACAGAGCAACCTGCACTTCTCCCTGTCCCACACCCGCACCACCGTCATGATCGCCCTCGCTCCGACTCGTGTGGGTATCGACCTTGAGGCCGTGGACCGCGTCGATGCGGCACTGCTGCGCCGTCTCCACCCGAACGAGCAGGAAGCGATCCATCGACTGCCCTCGGCGCACCGCTCCCCCGCGCTGCTCGATTGCTGGGTCCGCAAAGAGGCCTACCTCAAGGGATACGGAACCGGCCTCGGCGCAGGTCATCTTCAGCGCCTGGACATCGGCCCGGGACCCCAGTTCGGCGGCCACAGCGCCGGCCCTCCCGCCGGCTGGCTTCTGACACCACTCGCCGCGCCTCCCGGGTATGCGGCCGCCGCCGCCCTGCGGTCCCGTACCGCAGCCGGCCGGCAGCCGACCATCGCCCGTCACGGATGCGACCTGTGCGGCCGTCCGGCACACGCGGCCGATGAGAATCGACTCCGCCGAGTACGCCCGGCGACGTACGCATCCGTACTCGACATCCAAGGGGAACCATGACAACCGTCGTACCGGAATTCCTCAAGGTCTACACCCCGAGCAGGGGCATGAAACGGATCACGCCGTTCTCCCGGACGCCGGCTACCGGTCGTTACGGTGAGGCGTGGCACCTCGCGGCTCGGCGCTTTCCGAACCAGCAGATCATCCTGTCGCGGCCTGCGGACATCGCGCCCGACGCAGGCACTCTCTTCAGCTACCGGCGGTGGGCCGCGCTGGTCGATGACGTGGCCGCTCGCCTCTACGGGGCCGGAGTGCGACCGTGGGACCGAGTCGCGGTGATGAAGGCGAACCACCCCGACGTCCAGGTCATCGGATCGGCCGCGGCCCGCATCGGCGCCATCCCCTTCCAGCTGGCCTGGAACCACGACAACGAGGTGGCCACGACGCTGCTGCAGCGGATGGAACAGCCGTTCCTGGTGACCGACCCGGGTCGTCTGGAGATCGCCGAGCTGAGCGCGGAAGCGCTGGCGAAGCTGACCCGCAAGACCATCGTCATCGGCGCCGGCGATGGGCTGCCCGACGGTGCCATCTCCTTCGAGAGTCTGGCCGGCAGCCCCGCCGCGCCCGTCGAACTGCGCGGGTTCGACGAGCCGATGGTCGCCACCCACACCTCGGGCACCACGGGCATCCCGAAGCTGGCGCTGCACAGCGCCGAGACGCTGCACGCCATCGCGCACGTCCAGACCGAGCGCTGGGGCGGGATGGGATTCCGGCACAGCGACACCTTCGCCTTCTTCGACCCCTTCTTCCACCAGCACACCCTGACCGCGCTGTTCGCCGTCGCCACGGTCGGGCCGAAGTACATCGCGGTCTCGGACGTGCCCGACGACCGCATCGCGGATCTGATCGCCGAGCACCGCCCGACGATCGTCGACATGCTCCCCAACATGTACCTGGGCCAGGAACACCTGCTCGACGACCCGCGCAGGCTGTTCAAGCAGGTCCGCTTCTTCATCAGCTCCTTCGACGCGGTCCACACCCGCTCGATACGCAGGTTCCTCAACGCCTCGGACGCGCGGTTACCGGTCTGGGTGCAGTCGTGGAGCCAGACGGAGAACGGCGGTCTCGTGCTGAGGCCGTACTTCAAGTCGGTGGTGCGTGAAGTCGGCCGGTTCCCGCCGCCCACCCAGTACATGGGCTGGCCGCTGCCCACCGTCGCCAAGATCCGTATCACCGACCCAATCACCGGAAGGCAGCTGCCGAAGGGCGAGGTGGGCCTGGTCGAGATCAACCAGCCCGGCCGTTGCCTGGCCTATGTCGGTGAGCAGGACCGTCACGACAACAAGGTCAGCGGCTGGTGGTGGAACACCGGTGACCTCGGCGTCAAGTCGCGCAGCGGGATGATCCGGCTGGTCGACCGGGAGATCGACCGGATCGAGGGCACCAGCGGAATCGCCATCGAGGACGTGCTGCTGGACCGGCTGCCCGAAGCGAGCGAGGTGATCGTGCTGGCCCGCCGACAGGGCAGGCCCGGCGTCGTCTACTCCACCTACTCCGGCGAGGAGATCGACCCGCGGCGATGGCGCGCGGCGCTGACCGGTCTGCCCGATCTGGACAGCCCGATCCACCTGGGCTGGAGCGACATCCCACGCACGGCCACCTGGAAGGTCAGGCGAGTGGCGCTGCGGCAGCAGCTGTTCAACGAGGCGCCTGTCGGCAAGGGCGACTGGAGCTGACCTCCGTTCGCACCTGACACACGACTCTTCTACCGAACGGGAGACCCTTTCGTGCCCAGGACCCAGAAAAGCCAGATGGTACGGCGCCTCCAGCAGAACTGGAGCATGAAGATCATTCGCGCCCTGGAGCTGGAGGGCAAGTCGCCGTACTTCCGTGCCCTGCAGACGGGCAACTCGCCCCGGATCGACATGGACGGACGCCCCCGGATGATGCTGGGGTCGAACAACTACCTCGGCCTCGCCGATCACCCGTTGGTCGTCGAGGGCGCGCGCAAGGCACTGGAGCGCTTCGGAACCGGGTCCACCGGCAGTCGGCTGCTGAACGGCACGATCGACCTCCACCTCGAACTGGAAGCCGAGATCGCCGACTGGTACGGCACGGAGGCCGCGATCGTGTTCACCACCGGGCACCAGTCGAACCTGGGAACCGTGGGGGCCCTGGCCGGCCGCGGCGACGTGATCGTCGCCGACTCCGACGCACACGCGTCCCTCCACGACGCGGCCAGGTTCACCGACGCGCAGTCCGTCCGGTTCCGTCACAACGACATCGACAACCTGGCCGAGAAGCTGACCGCAGCGGCCAAACGCGGCCGGCCGACCATGGTCACCGTGGACGGCGTGTACTCGATGGAGGGCGACCTGGCGCCGATCGACCAGATCGCGGAGGTATGCCTGGAGCACAACGCGCTCCTGCTGGTCGACGAGGCGCACTCGGTCGGCGTGTTAGGCCCGGACCTGACCGGGGTCACCGAGCTTTACGGAAAGGCCGACACGACACCACTGCGCACCGGCACGTTCTCCAAGAGCATCGCCTCGACCGGTGGTTTCGCGGTGGGCTCGCACGACCTCATCGACGCGGTCCGGACGAACGGGCGAGCGTTCCTGTTCACCGCGGCAGGCGTTCCCGCCGCCATCGGCGGCGCACTCGCCGCGGTCCGGCTCATCCGGTCCGCCGAGGGCCGGGAACGGGCCGAGCGGTGTCTGGCGAACGCCCGGTTCCTGCGCGACTCCCTCGTCTCGCTGGGGGTTCCGCTGACCGGCCCGGCGATCGGACCGGATGGTGCCGAGACGGTGACGCCGATCGTGCCGGTGATCGTCGGCGAGTCCCTGCGGGCGTTCGCGAAGTGGCACGAGCTGTACGAGCACGGTGTGTTCGCCGCTCTCGCGCACTACCCCGCGGTGCCGCTCGATCGCGCCCTGCTACGGCTGGCCGTGACCGCCGAGCACACTTTCGCCGACCTGGAAGAGGCGGCCACGTCCATCCACACCGTGCTGGAGCCGGCCGTCGAGCGCCGGCTCGTGGCCTGACGACACAGGGGGGACATCGTGACGATCCGGATGATGGCGACCGAACGCGCAGCCCTTGCGCGCTGCCTGCCCGGTCTGCAGAAGGAACTGGCCGGGCACAGCCTGCTCGACCTCGAGGCCCGCGACAGCGGGGTGATAGAGATGTTCAAGAATTCCGACGCGCCCGCGCTGGTGGTGCCCGAGGAATGGGGTGGTCTCGGCGCATCCGCGTTGGAGGCGACCCGCGTGCAACGGGCCGTCGGCGCGCTGTCGCCGTCGCTCGGTGCCGCCACCACCATGCACCACCTGTCGATCGCCACGCTCATCGAGCACAGCGCCACCGGCACCGACGACGAGAAGGAACTCCTCAAGTCCGTGGTTCTCGCGAGGATGGTGCTCTCGTCGGGCTTCTCCGAGGGCAGCGTCGGCACCAGCGCCGCGAGTGCCTTCAAGCCCACCGTGACGGCGCGGTCGGTCGCGGGCGGCTTCAAGGTCAACGGCCGCAAGCAGCCGTGCAGCCTTTCCGTGTCGATGGACCTGCTCACCGCCGGCGTCGCCGACGAGGCGACCGGCCGTCGCGGCGTCATCGTTATCCCGGCCGCGTCCGAGGGGATCACGGTCGAGCCGTTCTGGGAAACTCCGGTCCTCGCGGCCTCGCAGAGCGACACCGTCGTTCTCGAGGACGTGTTCATTCCCTCGGACATGCTGTTCTGGAACGACGTCGACGACCCGGCCGGCCGACACGAGAAGACCGGCTATGTCTGGTTCGGCCTGCTGATCTCGGCCACCTACCTGGGTGCGGCGTCGCTGCTGCTCGAGCGGATGCTGGCGAACCCGAAGACCAGCCCGATGCTCTATGCCGACGCCGCGTGCGAGATCGAGACGTCGATGGCGGCGCTCGAGGCCATCGCCCGCGCCTTCGACGAGGGCGACCGGTCCGACGAGCTCAGCGCGCGGGTCCTGTTCGTGCGGGAGGGGATCCGGCACGGCATCAAGCGTGCCGTCTCGACGGCGGTGGACGCGCTGGGCGGCATCGCCTTCATCAAGTCGCCCGAGATCGCCTACCTTTCGGCGGCGGTGCAGGCGGCCGGCTTCCATCCGCCGTCGCGCCGGGCGACCGCGGACACGCTGCACGCGTACCACGCAGGCACCGGCGCGGTGACGCTGCGCTGACCAGGCTCCGTCCCACCCCCGTACGATCTGCCACGATGCCCGCGGGCAGATACCTCAGGCGTACGGGATGGACAGGGGAACCGGCCGGCGCCTTCGCGGAGGCTTCGGCGCCGACCGGCTTCGGCGAGGCGACCGGTACCGGCCCGCTCCGCTCGAAGGGCAGCGCGAGCGCCGGCCCGGTGTGGACCGCGACCTCGCACTTCAGGAATCCGTCCACGCTTTCATCGCGGGTTCTTCCGCAGCCGAGGTGTGGGTCACCGGGCGAGCTCATCGCATACGTCGGCGACCAGTCCGTCGGCGTCGTCAAGCGCGGCAGCGAGCGTCTCCGGAGTGGTACCGAGCGCGGAGAACAGCTCGTGGGCCCGTTCGGCGAAGTCCGGGGGGGGCACTGGCGAGTTCGCCCGCGGCCTGCACCGCGCCCT
>NZ_BMTO01000014.1:21603-73217 GCF_014649715.1 Streptomyces lateritius | reverse complement strand
GAACGCGCCGCCGGGGGCCGCTCCCTTGCGAGCGCCGGCCAGGATGAACGGCGCCTCCCACGTCGCGTTGCCGATGAGCGCTTCACGCAGCGGCTCCGGGTAGAGACGCGTCTGCCCCTGCAGGGCTTGAAGCTCGCCACTGAGGTCGGCGAGGACGCGTCCGAGGGCGACCTCACCGGCATAGGCGTGGGAGTACACGCCCAGGGGGTGGCCGGGCTGGGTGCCGATCTCGAACTGCCCAGCCCGGCACTGCTGCCAGACGCGGCGGACTCGATCCAGGTCGCGGTAGATCCAGTCGACGCGATGGCCATCGATGGTCAGCCAGCCACCACCGTCCACCCAGGGCCCCCAGCCGCCCGGCTCGGTGACCTGCACCGGTCCTCCGGTCAGCTCGGCTGCCAGCAGACGCAGAGCAGCAGTGTCCAGCGGTGGCCTGTAGTACAGGCCCAGGTCGTAGTCGGAATCGGGGCTGTGCGTACCCCTCGCCCGGCTACCTCCCAGACACACACCGACGACGCCGTTGATCTCGGCCAGCCGATCCGCGATCTCCCTCAAACGATCCACGAGCCGCAGTCTGCCGAGGCAGATCACCGGCCGCGAACGAATTACCCGGCACCCTTGCTCATGTTGCGTCCGGACTCCCCCGCACGGGCTCCCACAGCTTCCTCACCGCGACGTCCGGTCCGGTCCGGTCCGGTGGGAGGGTGCTGCCGGCCCGACGGTTCAGCCGAGACTCGCCGCTATCAGGTCCGCCACCTCCCGCGTGTGTTCGGTCAGATAGAAATGTCCGCCTTCGTACTCCTCGAAGCGGCACCCCTCGGGCGCGTGCCGCTTCCAGTCCAGGACCGCGTCCGCCGGGGTCCGGGGGTCGCTGTCGCCCGTCAGGACCGTCACCGGGCAGGCCGGCTCGGGGCCGAGGCGCCACGCGTACGTACGCACCGCTCGGTAGTCCGCCCGCAGGGCCGGGAGGATCAGCTCGAGTACGGCCGGGTCCTCCAGCAGCTCCCCGTTCGTCCCGTCCAGGGTGCGCAGGTCGGCGACGAGGCCTTCGTCGTCCGTGATCGCCTCCTCGCCCTCGACGCCCCGGGACGGCGCCGGGCACCCTGACACGAAGAGACGGGCCGGTGTCAGCAGGCGAGCGGTCTCGTACGCCACGAGGGCGCCCATGCTGTGTCCGAATAGAACCAACGGACGCTCGTCCAGGACGGGTTCGAGCGCGGCGACGACCTGGTGCGCCACCTCGTGGAGGTCGTCGATCGCGGGCTCGTGCCAGCGGTCCTGTCGCCCCGGGTACTGGACCGCGAGCACGTCCGCGACCTCCGCCAGCTCGGCGGAGAGCGGTACGAAGTACCCGGCCGTGCCGCCCGCGTGCGGAAGCAGGACCACCTGGGCCCGCCGGGTCCCGGGGTCGGGGGTGGCGTGGAACCGGCGCAGCCAGCCCTTGGGTCTCATGACGCGGCCTCCGAGGTGCCGGTGAGGGCGGCGGCGGTCAGTTCGCGGGTCGTGCCGTCCGGGTACGAGAACGTGTACGTCAGTCTCGGCAGCGCCCGCGCCAGGGCGTCGAGCATCGAGGCGTGGTCGGCGCACGAGCCCCAGACGACGTCCAGTGGACGGGTCATCACCCCGCCCGGCAGCTCGGCGCCCGGCCGGACGTACGGGCGGATTCCGATGATGCCGTCGACCTGGCGCACCTCCGTGGCCCCCTGGATCCCCGTCAGCCGGCACGGCTCCACCGGAGCCATGGTGTTGAAGAGGAAGTGGACCTGGCCGGCGAAGTCGAGCTCGGGGATCTCGGGCGTCTCGCCGAGAGCGAGGAGCCCGCCCAGCCGGACCAGATCGACCCCGCAGACCCGGCGGGTCATGAGGTTCATGTGTCCCGACAGACGGCCGTTGACCTCGATGATGCGCGGGCCGTCGGGCGTGAGCTTCAGCTCGGTGTGGGTCAGGCCGAAGCGGACGCCCAGCGCGTCCAGAGCGCGGGTGGTGAGCTCGGTGACCTCCTCCAGTACGGCGGCGGGGAGGTGGGACGGCCAGTAGCTGCCGACCTCCCGGAACGGCTCGAGCAGCGGGAACTTACCGGTGACCGCCAGGTGCCGCACGCCCTGCGGCGTACAGACGCTCTCGACCGACACGTAGTCGCCGTACGGTGCGCTCGGGACGCCCTGAAGCAGTTCCTCGACCGTGTACTCCGCGTCCGGCGCGGAAGCCTGGAAGAGCCGGGGCAGCAGGTCCTCGGCCTCGGCGGCGTTCGTCACCGCGTACGTGTCGCGGCTGCCGCCGCCCCGGACCGGCTTGATGATCGCGGGCAGGCCGACGGCGTCGTACGCGCGCGGCCAGTCCTGGGGAGAGCACAGCGGGTGGGAGCGGACCTTGTCGACGCCCGCGTCGCGCAGCACCTGCCGCTGGCGGACCTTGTCGGTGACGGTGGCGGCCACGTCCGGCGTGTGGGACGACAGCCCCAGCGCCGCGGCCAGTTCCGCGGTCTTGCGGACCATTCGTTCGCTGTAGGTCAGCACCGCGTCCGGAACCAGCCCCCGTACGAGCGCGATGTCGCCCTCGGTGGAGCCGGTGAGCGGCACGACCGCTCCGAAGTTCTCCATCACGGGCCGCAGCAGCTCGGCGTGCGGGGTCGGCGGTATCAGGAACACGATGTCCCCGAGGTCGGCCAGGCCCACGCCGATCTCGCCGGCGGATGCCGCGCCGTCGTCGTAGAGCACCGCCAGGGTGCGTCGCCCCGCGCTCACGCCGGCTCCCCGGCGGCCGCCGTGAGCGCCGCCTCGAAGTGGCGCGCGTACTCCTGGACCCGGGCCTCGTCGAGCAGGGCCGGGTCGTAGGCGACCGAGATCCGGCTGCCGTCGCCGGCGGCGGCGACCTCGAAGTCGACGCGGAAGGGGAAGCTGGGCTTGCCACGGACCCACCACGAACGGGTCTGGAGGCCGGGAACGGTCTCCAGGTCCTCGTAGACGTGGAAGTTCATGTAGTTGAAGACCACGTCGAAGGGCGGACGGCCGAGCCGGCTCTCGATCTGGGCGAGCGGGAAGGCGCGGTACGGAGCCGACTCCCGCTCCCACGCGTGGGCCCGGCGGGCGAGTTCGGGCAGCTCGACGCCGAGGGCGTCGAAGCGCAGCGGCACCGTGTTGAGGTAGAGCCCGACCATGAGGTCGGCGCCGGGCCGCTCGGGGCGGGTGTTGACCACGACGCCGGTGACGACGTCACCGCGGCCCGTCCATGCGGACAGCGCCCGGGTGTGTGCCGCGAGCGCCAGGGACTTGAGCGATGTGCCCGCCGTACGGGCGGTGGCGCGCAGACGGTCGAAGACCGAGCCGTCCACGGTGAAGTCGACGCTCGCCACGGCGTCGGCCGCGCCGTGGAACTGGTTCCGGGCGAAGAGCAGCGGCTCGCTGTCGGCCTGGCGGTGCCAGAATTCGGCGGCCTCGGCGGAGGCGACGAGCTCGCGCTCGGCGAGGATGAAGTCCCGCTCGCCCGCGGCGGGCGGCTCGGGCGGCGTGGCGCTCTCGCCGCGCAGTTTCGCCGCGTACAGGTCGAGCAGGTCCACGATGACGCGGCCGTAGCTCCAGCCGTCGATGATCGCGTGGTGGCTGGCGATCGCGACGTGGAAGGAACCGGGCTGGGCGACCACGTGGCAGCGGAACAGGGGCGGCCTGCTCCAGTCGATGGGCAGGGAGAGGCCCTCGCGGCTCCAGCGGCGGATGCTCTCGTGGCCCTTGCCGGGGTCGTCGTCCCCCAGGTGCTCCACGGTCAGCGGCGGTGTGACGCGCGCCCACTGGAGCTGCACCGATTCCGAGTACGTACCGAGGTCGAAGGAGGTGCGCAGCGCGGCGTGGCGGTCGCACAGCTCGGTCAGGGCCTCGCGGAACAGGCTCTCGTCGAAGTCGGCGACCGTCTCCCAGCCGATGACGGAGTGGTACAGCTCGGGGTCGCCGCTGGTCTCGCACAGGTAGATGATGCCGACCTGGAGGGCGGAGGCGGGCAGCGCCTCGGCGACGTCGGCCGGTACGAGTACGCGGTCGCCGGCGTCGAGGAGCGCGCCCCGGCCCTCGGCCGGCCCCGGCGCGGCGGCCGTGGGCCACGCGGGCACGGAAGCGGCCAGGAACTCGGCGAGTTCGGCCACGGTGGGATGGAACAGCAGGTCCTTCAGGGTCATCGGGATGCCCTGTTCCTGCAGGTCCGTGACCACGCGCAGGGCGATCAGCGAGTCACCGCCCAGGGCGTAGAAGTCGTCGTCGGGCGTGACCTCCTGGCCGCCGAGCCGCCGGCTCCAGATGGCGCTCAGCAGCGTGGTCAGGTCCCTGGCGCCGGTCTGCTCCATGGGGCTGGTGTTCCTCTCGTTCATGTGCCCGCCACCGCCTCCGAGCGGCGCGGGACGGCGCGGACCGGAAGGCTCGTGAAGCCCGCGACGAAGTTGGATGTGAGATGGCTCGGCTCGCCGGCGGGGACGAACTCCTCGAACCGGTCGAAGACTTCCTCGAAGAGCATGCGCAGGGTCAGCCGTGCCACGGTCGCCCCCAGGCAGTAGTGCGCGCCGTAGCCGAAGGCGATGTGCCGGTTGTCCGCGCGCCGTACGTCGAAGCGGTACGGATCGGCGAAGACCTCGGCGTCGCGGTTGGCTGAGCCGACCCAGACGGCGACGGCCTCGCCCTTGGGCACCACTCCCCCGGCGATCTCGACGTCCTCCACCGCGTAGCGCAGGAAGCTGCTCGCCGGGGACGTCCAGCGCAGCCCTTCCTCGACGAGAGCGGGCACGAGCTCGGGGTTCTCGCGCACCGCACGGAACTGCTCGGGGTTCTCCATCAGCGCGAGCACGGTGCCGGCCACGGTGTGCGGCGTGGTCGCGTTGGCGCCGAGGAGCAGGCTGTAGCAGTTCACGACGACCTCCTCGCGGGTCAGTTCGCCGTCCCGCATGGTCATCAGGAGCCGGAAGGCGTCGTCGCCCTCGGTGTCCTTGCGCGCCTCGTACTGCGTGGCGAAGTACTCGAACAGCTGGTGGTGGGCGATGGCGAGGGTCGCGTGCGGGTTGCGGATCATGAAGACCGGGTCCTGCGGCGCGGCGGCCATGCCCGTCCACTGCACCAGGTCCGCCCAGTGCGGCTCGGGCAGGTCCATCAGGGCGCCCGCGATGGCCATCGGCAGCATGGTGGCCCGTTGGGCGATGTCCCACGCGTCCCCGCCGGGTGCGGGAGCGAGCAGGGAGCGCACGGCCGTGCGGATGCGGTCCTCGCTGCGGGCGAGGCCGCGCCCGGTGAACATCTTGTTCAGCGGCCGGCGCAGCTCGCTGTGGCGCGGCGGGTCGGTGGCGACGAGCATCCGGCCGGCCGCGGCGTCGTCGTGCCCGAGCTGGCCGAGCAGGCTGCCCCGCTCGGAGGTGAACTCGCGGTGGTCGCCCAGGACGCGGCAGGCGTCGTGGTAGCGGGTCACGTTGAAGAACGAGCGGCCGTCGGGCAGCCGGCTCAGGTGCAGCGTGGCCCGCTCGCGCATGACCGCCCAGGCCGCGTGCGGGTCGCCCTCGGCGTGGTAGGCGGCGTCGAACAGGTCAACCTGGGAGAGGTCGACGGCGGCCATGTCGGCGGCCGTCACTCGGGCCAGCTTCACCGCTCGACCCCCGCCTGCGTCAGCGCCCGGGCCAGTCCCGCCGGGGTCGGGTCCAGGTAGAAGGCGATCGGGGAGATCTCCACGCCGTACTCCCGGCGCAGTTCGCCGATGAGGGCCACCGCGAGCAGGGAGTGGCCACCGAGCTCGAAGAAGTCGTCGTCGGCGCCGATGCCCTCCAGGCCCAGGTGGTCGGACCACATCCCGGTGACGGCCCCCTCCAGGGCGCCCTCGGGCTCGCGGTGGAGGGCGTTGACCTCGGGGCGCTCGCGGACGGTGCGCTGCTCCAGGGCGGCCCGGTCCACCTTGCCGTTCGGAGTGAGCGGGAGTTCGTCCAGGACCCGGATGAGGGCGGGCACGGCGTACGCGGGCAGGGTGTCCGCGAGGCGGGTGCGCATCCGCAGGGCCGAGGGGCGGGTGTCGTCGGCGGGCACGACGTACGCGATCAGCTGGCGGGTGCCGGAGCCGTCGCGCGGGGCGACGACCTCGGCGCGGGCGACGCCGGGCAGGGCGGTGAGCGCGGTTACGACCTCGCCGGTCTCGATGCGGAAGCCGCGCACCTTGACCTGGCCGTCGGCCCGGCCGAGGAACTCCAGCGTGCCGTCCGCGGCTCGGCGCGCGAGGTCGCCGGTGCGGTACATGCGCTCGCCGGGGACGGCCGGGTCGGGGCGGGCGACGAACCGGGCGGCGGTGAGACCCGGGTTGTTGAGGTAGCCGTGTGCCAGCCCGGCGCCGGTGGCGTAGATCTCGCCCACCTCGCCGTCGGCGACCGGGCGCAGCCGCTCGTTCAGGAGCAGCACGCCGGTGCCTCGGACGGGGCGCCCGATCGGCACGGTGGCCGCGCCGGAGGGCGCGCTCATGGCGTGGACCGTGGTGAACGTGGTGTTCTCGGTGGGGCCGTAGCCGTTGGCCACGACGGTGTGCGGCAGCGCGGCCAGGGCCCGGTCGACGTGCGAGGCCGAGAGGGTGTCGCCGCCGGCCAGCAGCAGCCGCAGCGCGGGAAGCTCGTCGAGGCCGAGGTCCACGGCTTGGTGGAACAGGCCCGCGGTCAGCCACATGACGCTGACCTCCTCGTCCCGTACGAACGACAGCAGCTCGCGCAGGGAGAGGTCGCCGTCCGGCGCGACGGCCAGGCGCGCGCCGTTCAGCAGGGGGCCCCAGATCTCCAGCGTGGAGGCGTCGAACGCGAGCGGGGCGAAGTGCAGGAACACGTCGTCCGCCGTGACGGGCAGGAACTGTGCGCCGACCACCAGGCGCAGCACCGCGCGGTGCGGGACGCACACGCCCTTGGGGGCGCCGGTCGAGCCGGAGGTGTACGCGACGTAGGCGACGCGGTCGCCGGGCGACACGGGGTCGAGCGGGGCGGGGACCGCCCCTTGTTCCAGGGCCGCCCCTTGTTCCAGGGCCACCTCCTGCTCCAGGACCGCGTCCTGGGGCACGATCACCGTGAACGCCTCGTCGAGGTCGTCGGCCAGGCCCTTGTCGGCCAGGACGACGCGGACGGCGGCGTCGCGCAGGATCAGGTCGCGGCGCGCCGGGGGCTGGCGGCTGTCGAGGCCGAGGTAGGCCGCGCCCGCCTTGAGCACGGCGAGCAGCAGCACGGCGGTCGTCGTGGAGCGGCGGGTCGCGAGGGCGACGACGTCGCCCGGACGCACGCCTTCGGCCCGCAGCCGGCCGGCCAGCAGCTCGGCGCGGGCGTCGAGCTCGCCGTACGTCAGCGATGCGTCGTCGCCCGTGACCGCGGTGCGGTCGGGGTGGTCGGCCGCCAGGCGGGCGAACAGGGAGTCGATGGTGTCGGTCATGACGGGTGTCCTTCGACGGGCGAGGAGAGCGCCGGGGCGGGCAGAGGGACGCCGGGCAGCGCCAGCGCGTGCAGCAGCTCGAGCAGTTCGGCCGGGGCGTTGAGGAACGCGTAGTGGGCGCCGGGGAGTTCGGTGAAGGCGACCTCTTCGGCGTACTCCTGCCAGCCCTTCAGCTCGGCAGGCTCGATCTCCGGGTCCTGGCTCCAGTTCAGGGCCGTGATGCCGGAGGGCAGGCGGACCGGATCGGCGCGGTGGTAGACGCGGTTGGCGTCGAGATCCTTGTGGAGCACCATCAGGGTGAGTTCGAGGAGCATGGGATGGGCTTCGCCGCCTCGCGACACGATCAGCTCCGACAGCTCCGCCGACAGTTCCTCGTCGGTCATGTGCAGGAACCGGTCGTTGGGGCAGTGGTGCGGGGCGACCTGGGCGGAGACGACGACCTCCCGCGGGGCCGGTCCGCCGAGCTCGGCCAGGCGCAGCGCGGTCTCGAAGGCGGGCAGGGAGCCCGCGCAGTGGCCGAAGAACACGGCGGGCCGGTCCAGGTAGGGCGTCAGCTCGTCGGCGAGGTCCGCGGCGAGTTCCTGGTAGGTGCCGTAGTGGCCCTCGCGGAAGCGGTTCTCGCGGCCGGGCAGTTGGACGGGGCAGACCTCGACCTCGCCGATCCAGCGCGGCCACTGGTTGAACATGGACGCGCCGACGCCGGAGTAGGGGAAGCAGAAGACGCGGGCGGCGGCGTCCTCGGACGGCTTGCGCAGCAGGGAACGGGGGAACTTGGCGGATGCGGAGGCCGATGCGGCGGCTGAGGTGGTCATGTCTTGCTCGTCTCCGCGACCTCGGCCTCGTGCGCGGCCGGGGTCGCTTCCTGGAAGTCGTCGGACACGTCGGTCACGGTGCGCACCGAGCGCAGCAGCAGGACGGCCGGTCCCGCCAGCACGATCAGCGCGGCGGCGCCGTACAGCGCGTTCGACACGCCCACGGCGTCGGCCACCGGTCCGGCGCCCGCCATGCCGAGGGGCACCAGGGCGAAGGAGCCCAGGGACTCGTACGACATGACGCGCGACAGCGCCTCCGGCGGCACGTTCTTCTGGAGCGCCGTGTCGAGGAGCACCTCGTACACGTCGATGCAGATGGCGGCCAGGAAGGTGGCGGCGGCGATCGCGACGAGTGGCGCCTCGGCGGCCATGAGCAGCACCGAGAGGGGGAAGCCCATGGTCAGCAGGGCGGCGGCGCGCACCGGGCGGCGCGGCCGGAACTTGACGGCGACGACGCTGCCGACGATGAAGCCGACGGCTTGGGCGATGAGGACCGTGCTCCAGGCGCCGGCCCCGCCCAGGGACCGGTCGGCCATGACCGGTCCCAGGACGTAGAAGCTGCCGGCCAGCAGCACGTTGACGTAGGCGAGTTGGGAGACCATGACCCACACCCACTGCTTGGCCGTGAACTCCCGCCAGCCGTCGCGGATCTGGCGCGGCAGCGACGGGCCGCTCTCGGTCGGCGCCTGGCGGGTGACCTTGACGCCGAGCAGCAGGGCCGACGACAGCAGGAACGTGGCGGCGGGCACGACCATGGTCTTGCCCGGCCCGATGGTGGAGACCAGGACGCCCGCCAGGGCGGCGCCGAGGATGCCGCCGCCCCGCATCGAGAGCTTGAGCAGGGAGTTGGCGGACTGGAGGGCGTCGCCGGACACCAGCAGCGGCATGGTCGAGCGCGAGGCCGGTTCGAAGATGGCGGTGGCCGCGCCGGCCAGGACCGCGAGCCCGGCCAGGATCCAGGGCGTGGCGTGCCCGGTGATGACCAGTGTGGCGGCAAGGCCCTGGGTGAGGCCCGCGGCCAGGTCGGCCCCGATCATCACGCGCAGTTTCGGCAGCCGGTCGGCGATCGCCCCGCCCAGCAGGACGAAGGTCACCTGGCTGAGCAGCCGGGCGGCCAGGACGACACCGAGCATCGAGGGTGAGCCGCCGGGCAGGTGCAGCACCGTGAACGCGAGCGCGATCGGGGTGATGGCGTTGCCGAGAAGGGACACCGATCGGGCGGCGAACAGGGAGAGTACGGAGCGGTTCTTGAGGACCGCGAAGTCACGCCTCATACGGCTGTGCCCCCCGCAACAACGGGCCGCAGGTCGGTCCAGTTGGCCTCCACGTACGCCAGGCACGCCTCGCGGCTGTCACCGGGCAGGGCGACCGACCAGCCGGCCGGCGCCTCGAGGGAGTCGGGCCACAGCGAGTGCTGTCCGAGGTCGTTGACGAGCACCCGGAAGCGGCCGGCCGGGTCGTCGAAAGGATTGGTCGTCATCGTTCATTCCCCCTGCGTGTGGCTGCGCGCGGCAGCGGTGGTGTGGGCCAGTGCCGCGCCGAGGACCGGCCCCATCTGGGCGAGCGACTCCGGCTGGTTCATGGCGGTGTGGGTGGTCTTGACGGAGTGCCACTCGACGCGCCCGGTGACGTACTGCTCCCAGACGTCGGGCATCGGGGCGCCGTCGTTGCGGCCTTCGGTGGCGAGGAAAAAGAGGATGTCGCCGAGGAACTTCTCCGGCTCGTGGTCCTTGACGATGTGCCGGTTGTGGGACATCGCGGTGAGCAGGGCGACGAGCTGGTCCTCGGTGAGGCTCGCGAGCGCGCCGGTGTCCTGCTTGAGCACCTCGAGGACGTCGGTGATCTCCTTCGACCCGGCCTGCGGCACCACGCCGGGGCGCTCGGGATCGAGGAGGGCGGCGACCATGTTCTGCTCGTTGACGCGGTAGTGGTCGGGTACTCCCGGATAGCAGTCCAGCAGGGCGAGCAGCGCCGTCTCGGCGCCCTGCGCCTGGAGCTGGGTCGCCATCTCGAAGGCGACCATGCCGCCGAACGACCAGCCGAGGAAGTGGTACGGGCCCTCCGGCTGGATGCGCCGGATCTCCTCGACGTAGGCGGTCGCCATCTCCCGTACCGTCGCGGGCATGTCGTCGGGGTGCAGCAGGCCGCGTGCCTGGATGCCGTAGACGGGCATGTCGTCCGGGACGTACTTGAGGAAGCTGGAGTAGCTCCAGGCGAGGCCGCCGCCGGGGTGGATGCAGAACAGCGGGGGCACGTCGCCCGCGGTGCGCAGCGGCAGGACCGTCTCCAGGGCGGCCGCGCCGTTGTCCAGGCCCGCGCGCTCGGCGAGCCCGGCGACGGTCGGCGCCTCGAAGAAGGACACCATGGACAGCTCCAGGCCCAGCGCCGAGCGGACCCGGGCGATGAGCCGGGCGGCGAGCAGCGAGTGGCCGCCGAGCTGGAAGAAGTCGTCGTCGATGCTGACGTGCGGCACCCCGAGCACCTCGGCGAACAGCTCGCACATCACCTCTTCGCGCGGACTGCGCGGGGCGCGGCCGCCGACGGAGGCGCTGACCTCGGGACGCGGCAGCAGGTCCCGGTTGAGCTTGCCGTTGCCGCGCAGCGGGAGCGCGTCGAGGGTGACATAGGCGGCCGGGACCATGTAGTCCGGCAGCCGGGCGGACACGTGGCCGCGCAACTCGTCGGGCGCCGGGGCCCGCCCGGCCTCGGCCGGGACGACGTAGGCGGCGAGCCGCTTGTCCCCCGGCTGATCCTCGCGCAGGATCACCGCGGCGCGCGCGATGCCGGGGTGCTCGGCCAGGACCTCCTCGATCTCGCCGAGCTCGATGCGGAAGCCGCGGAGCTTGACCTGGCCGTCGACCCGGCTGACGAAGTCCAGCGTGCCGTCCTTGCGCCACCGGGCGAGGTCGCCGCTGCGGTACATGCGCTCGCCGGGCCCGCCGAAGGGGTCCGCGACGAAGCGGCTCGCGGTGAGTCCGGCCCGGCCCAGGTAGCCGCGGCCGACGCCGATGCCGGCCAGGTACACCTCGCCGGTGACGTCGGCGGGCACCGGGTTCAGGTGCGCGTCCAGGACGTGGACCCGGGTGTGGGTCAGCGGGCGGCCGACGGGGATGCGTCCGGTCAGGTCGGCGGGGGTGACCGGGTGGACGCACGACATCATCGTGTTCTCGGTGGGGCCGTACTGGTTGATCACCTCGCAGTCCCAGCTGTGCAGGAGCGCGGCGGCCTCGGGGGCACGGAGGGCTTCGCCGCCCGTGCCGACCAGGCGCAGTCCGGCGACGTCGGCCGGTTCGATGTCGTAGGAGAGCACGGCTTCGAGCAGGGAGGGGACGATGAACAGGATCACCGAGGGGCGCACGGCACGCAGTTCGTCCACGACCGTCCGGGGGTCGCGGGCGCCGTCGGAGGGCAGCAGCGCCACCCGGGCCCCGACCGCGAGCGGCGCGAACAGTTCTCGCACGGACGGGTCGAAGCCGAGTGCGGTGATCTGGAGGCTGGTGTCCTCGGGGGCGAGGCGGAAGCGTTCGATGACGTCGGTGAGGCGGGTGGCCACACCGCGGTGTTCGACCAGCACGCTCTTGGGACGGCCGGTGGAGCCCGAAGTGTAGATGATGTACGCCAGGTCGCCCGGGCCCGCCGTGGCCTCGGTCCGGTGGACCGGGGAGGCGGCCAGCTCCTCGTCGAGGTCGGCGCGCAGGAGCGTCGCCGTCGGCGGCAGGGCGAGGTCGTCGCTCAGACCGGCCTCGGTGAGCAGGACGCTCGCCCCGCTGTCGGTGAGCATGAACTCCCGTCGGTCCACAGGGTGCTCGGGGTCCAGCGGTACGTAGGCACCGCCCGCCTTCCAGATGCCGAGGATCGCCGCGACGGCCTCGGGGCCGCGCCGCAGGCAGAGGGCCACCCGGCTGTCGGGAACGATGCCGAGGGTCTTCAGGCGGTGGGCGTACTGGTTGGCGCGCTCGTCGAGCCGGCGGTACGTCCAGGCGGCCTCGCCCTGGCTCAGAGCGACGGCGTCGGGGGTGCGGTCCGTCTGCCGCTCGATCAGCTCGGCGGTGAGGGCGGTGGCGGCGGGCCGGTCGGAGGTGTCGTTCCACTCGGCCAGCTGCCGCCGCTCGTCCGCGGTGAGGAGGTCGACCTGGCTGAGCCGGGTGGCGGGGCCGGTGACGAGAGCGCGCAGCAGCACGGCGAGGCGGGCGGCGATGCTCTCGGCGGTCTCACGGTCGAAGAGCGCGGTGCTGTACTCCAGGGCGGTCCTGATGCCCCGGGCCTGTCCGTCGGCACCCCGGCGCTCCTCGAACTTGAAGGACAGGTCGAACTTGGCGGTGCCGCTGAGGACCGGGTGTGCGGTGCCGGTCAGACCGGGCAGCCCGAAGTCGTCGGGCATGCTGTTCTGCGAAGCGACCATCACCTGGAACAGCGGGTGCCGGGCCGCGGAGCGGGGCGGGTTGAGGGCTTCGACGAGCCGCTCGAAGGGCAGGTCCTCGTGGTCGAAGGCGGCCAGGTTGACTGCGCGCATCCGGCCCAGGAGCTCGACGAAGCTGGGGTCTCCGGAGGTGTCCGCGCGCAGCACGAGGCTGTTGACGAAGAAGCCGACGAGGTTCGTGAGCGCGTCGTCGGTGCGGCCCGCCACGGCGTTGCCCAGGGGGATGTCGGTGCCGGCGCCCAGGCGGGTGAGCAGGGCGGCCACGGCGGCCTGGAGCACCATGTTGACGGTGGTGCCCGTGGAGCGAGCCACGGCCGCGACGGCGGCGTGCAGTTCCTCGTCGAGGTCGGCGACCACCATGCCGCCGGTGAAGTCGCCGCCGGTGGGGCGGGGCCGGTCGGTGGGCAGGACGAGTTCGTCCGGCAGGTCGGCGAGGGCCGTGGTCCAGAAGTCCAGCTGGCGCGAGACGAGGCTGTCCGGGTCGTTCTCGCCGGTGAGCAGGTCGTGCTGCCAGGCGGCGTAATCGGCGTACTGGACCGGCAGCGGCGCCCAGGTGTGCTCCACCCCGGCCAGGCGCGCGGTGTAGGCCCGGGCCAGGTCGCGGATGAGCGGTTCGAGCGACCAGCCGTCGCCGGCGATGTGGTGCAGCACGAGGAGCAGCACCCACTGGTCGTCACCGGTGCGGAACAGCTCGGCGCGCAGCGGGAGGTCGGTGGTCAGGTCGAACGCGGCACGGGCGAGTGCGGTCACCTCCGCGTCGACGCGCGCCGGGGTCGTCTCGGTGACCCGCAGCGCCAGACTCACCTCCGCCGGGGTGAGGATGCGCTGGTGGGCGACGCCGTCGTGCTGCGGGTAGACGGTGCGCAGCACCTCGTGGCGCAGGACGACGTCGCGCAGGGCCGCTTCGAGGGCGGGGACGTCGATGCGGCCGGTCAGGTGCAGGGCGTGCGGGATGTGGTAGGCCGCGTTGCCCTGGTGTACCTGCTGGAGGAACCACAGCCGCTGCTGGGCGTACGAGAGCGGGGCCTCGACGGCGCGGGAGCGGGCCTCGACGGCGGGGCGGGTGCGACCGGCGTGGGCCCGGGCCCCGAGGGCGGCCGGGGTGGGCGCGTCGAAGAGGTCCTTGACGGCGACTTCGAGGCCGAGGACGGCACGTATGCGGTTGACCAGGCGGATGGCCATCAGGGAGTGGCCGCCGAGAGCGAAGAAGTCGTCGTCGGGGCCGACCGCGGTGCGGCCGAGGACCTGGGCGAACAGCTCGCACAGGAGCTCCTCGCGCAACGAGCGGGACGGCGCCGGGCCGGTGGTCGCGTCGGCGACGGCCACGGCGGCCCGGGGCGTGGGCAGGGCGTCCCGGTCCAGCTTGCCGTTGACCGTCATGGGGAACTCGGGCAGGGCCTGGAAGGCGACCGGCACCATGTAGGCGGGCAGCAGCGTGGCGAGGTGGGCGCGCAGCGCGGCCTCGTCGAGGGCGGCTCCCTCGGCGAGCACCACGTACGCGGCGAGCTCCCGCTCTCCGTCGTACTCCTTGACGGCGGCGGCCGCCTGACGCACGCCCGAATGTGCGGCCAGGGCGGACTCGATGTCGCCGAGCTCGATGCGGAAGCCGCGGATCTTGACCTGGGTGTCGCGGCGGCCGCGGTACTCCAGGTCGCCGTCGGGCAGGCGCCGGGCGAGGTCGCCGGAACGGTAGCCGCGCGTGGGGGCGCCGTCCGCGCCGGCGAACTCGACGAAGCGCTCGGCGGTCAGCTCGGGGCGGCCGAGGTAGCCGCGGGCGACGCCGGGGCCGGTGACGACGATCTCGCCGGTCTTTCCGTCGGCGACGGGGGCGAGGTTCTCGTCGAGCAGCTCGATGCCGAGGTCCGGCAGCGGGTGGCCGATGAGACTGCGGTCCTGGGCCAGGTCGGCCGAGGTCACCCGGCGGTAGGTGGCGTGCACGGTGATCTCGGTGATGCCGTACATGTTGACGAGCTCGGGCGCGGCGTCGCCGTACTTGTCGATCCAGGGCGCGAGGTCGGCGAACTTCAGGGCCTCGCCGCCGAACACCACGCAGCGCACCGGCAGCCGGTCCTCGTGTGTGCGCTCCTCGGCGGTCAACTGGCCGAAGGCGGTGGGCGTCTGGCTCAGCATGGTGACGCCCTCGTCGCGCAGCAGGGCGCGGAAACGGGCGGGGTCCTTGGCGACGTCACCGGGGACGATCACGACGGAGCCGCCGTACAGGACGGCGCCCCAGATCTCCCAGACGGAGAAGTCGAAGGCGAAGGAGTGGAACATCGACCAGACATCGTCGGGCCCGAAGCCGAAGAGCGGCTCGGTCTCGGTGAAGAGGCGCAGGACGTTGCCGTGGGTGACTTCGACGCCCTTGGGGCGGCCGGTCGTCCCGGAGGTGAAGATGACGTACGCGCGGGTGTCGGGCGTGATCTCGGCGGGCACCGGCGCCGGGCAGGTCGCGCCGGCCGGCTCGTCGAGGACGAGGACGTCCTGGCCGGCGGGCAGGACGGGCGCCAGTGCCGCCGTGGTCAGGACGAGCGCCGGGGCAGCGTCCTCCAGGATGGTGGCCAGTCGGGCGGCCGGGGCGCCCGGATCCAGCGGCACGTAGGACGAGCCGGTCCTCAGGACCGCCAGGGCGGTCACGACCATGTCGCAGGAACGTTCCAGCAGGATGGCGAGCGGACGGGCCGGCTCGTCGGTCCGCTGCTGGATCCGTCCGGCGAGAGCGATCGAGGCCGCGTCGAGCTGGGCGTAGGTCAGTGCGTCCGTGCCGCACTTGACGGCCACGCGCTGCGGGTAGCGCTCGACGCAGTCCAGGAAGGCGCTCACCAGAGTCGCTCCGCCCGGATGGTCGGCAGTGTTCTTGGGCATGCCGGAATCCCCCGTTCCCGAGATGAGTGCGGCGGTCGTCCACGCCTGACCGGGAGACCGGTCGGCGGATCCGCACAGATGGTCGAAACTAGAAGTGCTTGCCAAGATTTGTCAAGGCTTGGCAAGTCCTTGCCTGGCCGCTGACAAGCGCCTACCTTCGAGATGCCGCCCCAGCCCCACTCCTCGGCGCGGACGACAGAAATCAGCTCGGCCGTGCCGCACGTGACGTATGTCGAGGCGCGGCGAGAAGGAAGAGGACCATTCATGAAGTTCGTCAGCCGCATCGTTCTGGCGGCCCTCGCCACCTGTGCCGCTCTCGCCCTGTCCGGCGGCGCGGCCGCCGCGTCCCAAGCCGGGACCGCCGGCGGCGGAACGGAGTGGCAGCAGCCCATCGAGTGGCCGTGAGTCTGCCTGCCGTTTGACTTGGCGGGCAGCTGATTACCAACATTGTTCAAACAGTCGCGAACGAACACGCGATCCCACGTGAGGCGATGTCGCGTCCCGTCGTGGGAGGAGTCGCGCGAACGGTCACGCCAGTCATCGGAACGAGCCTGGGAGGGAGCCATGCTGACGCAGCCAGCGTTCGGTCGGCGACTGAAGCAGCTCAGACAGCAACAGGGGAAGACCCAGTCGGACCTCACCGGCCCGGGCATGTCCTCCGCCTACCTGTCTCGTCTCGAATCGGGTGCGCGCCCGCCGACGCAACGCGCTGTCGCCATCCTGGCGGAACGCCTCAACGTCCCCACGGCCGCCTTCGAGGCCACGGCCCCGGCCGACCTCGCCGACGTACTCGCCACGGTCCTGGTGGCCGGGGACGAGTCCGGACACGCGCGGCTCATGCTGGAATCGGCGCTCGACCGTGCGGAACACGTGGGCGTGGGCCTGCAGTGGCAGGCCCACGCCCAACTGGCGAAGATCCTCACGGCCGACGGCGAACGGGCGGCGGCACGCGCCACCCTCACGAAGCTGGTCGAACTCTCGGACCAGATGGGCTACGCCCCGCTCCAGACCTACGCGCACCTGCACCTCGCCCGGTGCCAGCGCGACCTCGGCGAGGTCGACCGCGCCCGGACCACGGCGCTCGAGGCACTGCGGATCGGGCGCGAGGCCTCCCTGGAGAACCGTGACATGATCCGGTGCCGGCTCCTGCTCGCGTCCGTGACCGCCGAGCTCGGGGACCTCGCCGAGGCGTCCCGGCTCAGCGAGGAGGCCTGCGAGGACGTGGGCTCCGAACAAGGTGTGCTCGCGGCCCAGGCGCTGTGGACCGCGGCCACCGTGGCGACCCGCCAGGGCCGTCACGCGCTGTCCGCCGACTATCTGGAACGCGCCATGGCGGCGCTCCCCAGCCGCGAGGACGTCGTCCTGTGGATGCGGCTGCGTCACGCCGCCGCCGCGCTCGCCCTCCAGGCCCTGCCGCCGGACCTGGAGAAGGCCCGGCGCTACCTGGACGAGGCGCGCCCCGCACTGGCCCTGGTCGGCACCTCGCAGCACCAGCAGGAGAGCACGTTCCTGCACGCCCAGCTCGCCCACGCCCAGGGCGAGTACGAGCAGGCGGCCCACCTGTGCGAGCAGGCCTCGGCCGACAAGGACCAGCTGAACTTCCGCGACCGCATCCGCCTGGACATGCTGCACGAGCAGATCCTCGCCAAGCAGTCCGACCCGTCGGCCCGGGCCCGCCTGGGCGCCCTCGCGGCAGAAGCGCAGGCACGCGGGATGCTCGACCTCGCGGCAGAGGTGTGGCGCGCGGCAGCGGAAGCGCAACCCTGACCCACGCGCTCACGGTCTGCGAGGCCCTGAGAGGAAGCCGTCCGCGCCGAGCGATGGCGGCCTCGCAGGTACGTTGTGGTTCCGTCGGGCGTTCAGACAACCCGGGCCGGCAGCGCCTGACGGGGCTGTGCCCCGGTGCGAGGGATGGAGCATCGTCCCAAGCTCACCCTTTGTGTGCTGGACGGGCCCGGCGAGGCCGGGCTCCTCGTCGTCCCCGCCCTCGCGGCCCCGGTGATCGATACAGCCGACCGCGGCATCGGGCCCGGCGACATGGGCGACTGGTGCGCGGACGCCCAACGAGCCGGCGGCGCGGTCGTCCTGCTCACTCGACGAACTGCCCGCGGTGCTCTCGGGCCCACTTGCCCGGTTCCGGCGCCGCCCACGGTGGGTTCATGGCGGGCCTGGACTGACGCCCGCTCGCGAACCGCACGAAGGCCCGCACCCTGTACGGGTGCGGGCCTCGCTCATACTCGGCAGGTCGGCAGCTCCGGCTCAGGCGCGTGGTCATCAACCGGGCCCGGGCGGGGCGGTGCAGGGAGCCCAACGCTGCTTTCATACGCCGACGTCGGGCTTCCTCGTCACGCTTGCGCAGCCGATCCCCTGGAATCGGCCGTCTAGGCCCGGTTCTCGCACAGGGCCGTGTCCAGCAGCGTGGTCAACTTCTGGGCAGCGGGGTTGGTGGCGAGGTAGGCGTTGGTCATGGCGGCGACGTGCCGACCGTCCTTGGTGACCAGGGTCTGGGTGAAGTAGCCGGGCACCGCACCGTTGTGCCCCCAGGCCTCGCCGCCGCACGACAGGCCCACCTTGACGATCCCCAAGCCGTAGCCGCCACCTCCGATGTCTCGCACCTTCTCCATCTCCTCCAGCGCCGCCGGTGACACGACCTTGCCGGACGTCAGGGCCTCGTAGAAGGTGCTGAGATCCCGCATCGTCGAGATCATCGCTCCGGCGGCACTGAAGACGGACGGATCGTAGGAGAGGACCGCGCTCCAGAAGTAGAACGGTCCGATCCGCGCGCCGTGGTAGCCGGGCACGGCCGGGGCGGGCAGGGCACGGTCGCCGGGGACGGGGAAGACGGTGCGGGTCAGGCCGAGGGGCTCGATGATCCGGCGCGTGACGGCCTCGTGGACCGGCAGACCCGTCACCTTCTCAATGAGAAGGCCGAGGATCAGGTAGTTCGTGTTCGAGTACGTGAAGCCGACGCCCGGCGCGGAGACCGGAGCCCGCTTCAGGCCTTCCCTCACGAGCGTGGCCGTCTTGTAGGTGCCGTCCGGTTCGGCCAGGGCGACGGAGGCGAGGGGATCGTACGCCGCGATTCCACCGGTGTGCTGGAGCAGGTGTCTCACGGTGATGCGGGTGCCGTCGTATCCGTTGCCGTTGACCGTGCCCGGCAGGTAGGTGTCGATGTCCCTGTCGAGGGCGACCTTTCCTTCGTCGACCAGTTGCAGGACGGTCGCCGCGGTGAAGGTCTTGGTCTGGCTGCCGATGCGGTAGTGCTCGTCGGCCTGGATCGGCTTGGTGGTGTTGATCGTGCCGGTGCCGGCGGACAGCGTCCAGGAGCCGGTGCTGTCGCCGGCGTACACCGCGGCGCCGGGACCCGCTGCGGACTGGAACGTCTCGAGCGCCGCTCGTGTGGCGAGGTGGTCGTCGGTCGGGGCGGCGTGTGCCGCGGTCGTCGTCAGCATGACGATCGCCGCGGCCACCGCGCCGATGGCGGCCGGGAACCGCTTCCTGCTTCGTTTCACTCTGCTCTCCTCGGTCGGGGCCGGACATGGCGGATCGCCCGCTCAGCGGGTGGTCCAGGCGCCGGGTCGGGGTTCCAGTGGATGGTGGTGTTCCGTAAGTGCTGCGCCCCGCCGAACAGGACGGGGGTGCCGCAGGCCGTGCGCCGCGCGACGGGGGCTGGTCATGCGTTCCTTCGTCGTCGGGGTGGCGGCGGCGCGACCTCGGCTGTGTCCGTAAAGTCCCGCCTGGCCCGCGGGCAGACGGCGCTACCTTCCGGACACGACCTAAGGGTTGATTCCGTCGAACTGCAGTACTCGGTAGGGCGGTTGGTGCAGGACGCCGGGCCACTGGGAGACGAGGAGGGTGAGCGAGGTCGGGCCGGCGCTGCCCGGGTGGATGTAGCCGCCGTACAGGGAGGGGACCTGCGGCTTGCCCCAGTGGCTCGTCGGCCAGCGGTTGTCGCCGACGATCTGCGGCTTGGGCGCGCTCCACACGGCATCGGGCCGCGACGCGGTCCGGGTGCAGATCGAGTAGTCGGTGACATCGAAGTAGCTCATGCAGTACCGGCCGCCGATCCGCTTGACCGAGAACTCGCCGATGTTGTTTCCGGTCAGGATGGGCGAGGGCGGTGCGGCATCGGTCCACTGCCAGCGCCCGTCCAGGTACGCCCAGTTCTGCTGCGCGCCGAAGTTGCCTGCCCGGAAGTCGTCGGGCCATATCCGGAAGAGCTGGATCGCACCGCCGTCGGCGGTGTTGCGGTGGGTGCCGTTCCAGCGCTTGGAGAAGATGTACAGCCAGCCGTCGGGATCGATGCCCGCGAACGACCACATCCCGTACATGGACTGGTTCACGCCCTGGATGTCGCCGGCCCAGTGGTAGGGGTAGTCACGCCATGTGACGCCGTGGTCGTCCGAGTAGGCGACGCCGGACATCACGGACCCGTCGTAGCCCGTCGGCGGTTCCCAGGTGCCGACGGAGGTGTACTGGATGTATGTGCGGCCGCCGAACTCGATGCAGTCGTTGGGTATGCGGCTCACCTCGAAGCCGAACCCGTTGTCCGCGTTGGTCCGGTAGTCGAACAGCTGCCCGGCCCGGCCGCCGGTGGGCATCGCCCAGGTGAACGAGATGGGGGTCGCACCCGAGGCGTCGAAACCCGACTGGCAGAGCATGACCGGCGATCCGAGGTAGTCGCCGTACTGCTGCATCTGGGACCAGGTGTCGCCGAAGACGTAGCCCCAGGTGCCGTCGTGCTCGCGGTAGTACGGGATGCCCAGGTCGCTGGAGCCCACCCCCTGGGCGGCGGCCGAGTCTCCGGGCTCGTCGCAGAGGGGGGTGCCGCGTTGCGCGGCCGAGGCGGGGGCGGCCGAGGCGAGGGCGGTCAGGCCGACGCCGAGGGCGAGGCCGCCGCCGGCCCTGAGGGCGGTACGGCGCGAGACCTGGGGACGGTGGTCGGTGTGGGACGGTTCGGGCATGGCGGCTCCTCCGCAGGAGAGGCGGGGTGGTGGAGGTGTGCGCGGGCGCCGGCACCGGGCGCGGTCCGGTTCCCTGTCGGTCGGTCAGCCGGCCGCGGTGAAGGCGGCTTCGAGGCGGGGGATGTAGTCGGCGAAGGCGGGGGCCCAGCAGCCGTAGTTGTGGCCGCCGTTGCAGCTCGGGGCCAGTGAGACGCCGTTGCCGTAGTTGACGAGGCGGCTGGGGATGCCGAGCTGGTCCAGGCGGGACTTGACGGTCTTGGAGGCAGCCTCGGTGTGGACGTCGATGAGGTCGTTGTTGCCGGTGTAGAGGGTGATGCCGGTGCCGGACAGTTTGGCGAGGTTGGCCGGAGCGGCGGGGTCGACCGCCTTCCAGACGCGGTCGGCGCCGAAGACGGGGTAGGGGGAGCCGAAGATCGCGTCGCTGTCGACGTAGGGGCCGTAGCCGGTGCACTGTCCCGAGCCGGACGAGCTGGATGAGCTGCTGGCCGCGCACCAGGCGCCGGTGAGGTTGAGCTCGGTGGCCAGGACGGCTGCGCGGATCTCCGGCTTGCCGAAGTCGATGCCTCCGGACAGGGCGGCGACGTGGCCGAACAGGTCGGGCCGGGCCTGGGCGTAGTGGAGGGAGCCGTAGCCGCCCATGGACAGTCCGACGACGGCCCGGTGGGCCCGGCCGATGCGGGTGCGCAGGTTGGCGTCGATGAAGGGGACGACCTGGGTGAGGTGGAAGGCCTCCCAGTTCGCGGCTCCTTCTGCGGTGTTCTGCATCAGCCAGTTGGCGTACCAGCCCTTCAGCCCGCCGTCCGGCACCACGGTGATCATCGAGTCCGAGTGCAGTGCCGGTGCGGCCGCGACGTCGTTCACGTTGCCTCCACCGCCGTGCAGGAAGTAGGTGACCGGCCAGCGCCGGCCGGGGTCGGTGTCGTATCCGGCGGGAAGCAGGATGCGGATCTTGTGCTTCCCTGAGAGCTGTTTCGTGGTGACCGTGATCGTGAAGTCGGTGGGGCTGTGCACCTCGGTGGACCCGGGGACCACGGTCAGCCCGTAGCCGTCGCTGAAGCCCGGAACGGTGGAAGCGGAGACCGCGGCAGCGGGCGCGGCGGTCGGCACGTCGGCGTGTGCCGCGCCGGGACCTGTCAGAGCGGCGAGCGTGAGGGCCGCGCCGAACGCGGTGAGGCGCAGGGGTGTCATCGGGAACCCTTCGTCGAGGAGGCTCGCGACACGGTCAGGTGCCGCTGGCCGGACGCCCCGATGCTGCTGTCCCGTACCACCCGGCGGACAGGCCAAACCACCGGTCATTGGTGACCGGCCGTCGCGTCAGCGCTCTGACCTCGACCTTCGCCGTACTTGCCGACATGGTGCTGCTCGTCCTGACCGTTCGTGAGTACTGCCCAGGGGCGTCGGCTCTGCGGCTCGGGGACGGCGCCGCGATCCTCCTCGCTGCCTCGTAGACGCTGGTGCGGGACGTGTGGCAGCTCCGCGGAGCGCCAGTTCAGAACGGTCCGCCCGAGTGTTCCTCGACGGCGAGGACGGCCCCGCACTCGGCTGGAGGTGGCCCTGGCTGACAAGGCGTACTTCTCCCCCGCGATCCGCGAAAATCCACGCCGACGCGGTAGCCGGGCGGTCATCCCCGTCCCGGCTGATCAGAGGGGCCACCGTCTGCGGCGCCGCACCCAGGGCGGCGTGCCGCCCGCCTTCGACCGCGCGGCACGCAACCAGAGCAACACGGTCGAGCGGTGTGTCAACCGCTCGGAGCAAGGGCGGTCTAAGAGAAACGACCTGGGTCAACCGGACGGCGTGACCGAGGACCACACGCCGAACCACTGCTCGGCGCCGTACTCCTCGAACCGCTCGACCTCGCTGAACCCCAACTTCGCCGCGAGGCGCATCGCACGGTCGTTGGCCTTCCTGGTGCAGAGCACCACCGGCTCGCCGGGAAGTGCCTCGGCGAACCAGTCGAGTACCGCAGTGCAGGCCTCGGCGGCGTACCCGCGTCCCCACGCTTGCGGCAGGAGCAGGTAACCGAGCTCGGCCTCACCGGCTTCCGGACGGACGTGGCCCGGACGCCCCGCATCGCGCCGATCGAGCGTGATCATGCCGATCATCGCTCCCTCGAGGTCGATCACGAAAAGGCCAGGGCGCCGCCCGGGCGCCTCAGGCACCGCGCGTTCGAGCTCCTCACGCGGTCGAGGGCCACCGATGTACGCTCCCACCTCTGGCGAGGCGAACAGCTCGATGAACGCCGCGCGGTCGCGCACCTCGGACTCGCGGAGCACGAGCCGTTCGGTTCCTATCGGGGCAGGTGGCCAGGCGACGGGCACGAGTCCAGTCATGGCGGGCAACCTACCGCACGCCCTTGGAGGTTCCCCCCAGAGAAGGTCTGGTCGTCCGAGGCCGCGGCCGACGGCAGTGCCTCGACGACGAGGAACAGGAAGGGTCCGGCATCCCCCTGCCACACGGCCGTACTGGTCAGACCCCCCAGGTGCGGGCCGCCGACACGAGGCGGAGGAGACGCCGACGCGGCTGGAATCAGCGAAAGTAGAATGCCGGATGCCGCCCGGCCGTCACCTGGGACGAGCGAACGTTCGTGGGCTGTCGTCGAGAGGAGCACCGTGGCAGAGCCATTTTCGGTACCCGTCGTCGTGCGGGGGTACGAGACCGACAGCCAGGGCCACCTGAACCAGGCCGTCTACCTCCAGTACGCGGAACACGCCCGGTGGTCGCTGCTGGAGAAGGGCGGTATCGGGCAGGCGGATCTCCTGCAGCGGGGCGTCGGGCCGGTGGCCCTGGAAGTGACGGTGCGCTACCTCCGGGAGTTGCGCGCCGGCGACGAGGTCGAGGTGACGTGCGCCTTCGTCTGGGGCGAGGGCAAGACCTTCCGGATCGAGCAGACGATCCGGAAGGTGGACGGCACCGTGGCTGCCGAGGTGACGGGCGTCGGCGGCCTGCTGGATCTCAAGACACGGAAGATGATGACGGATCCACGCGAGCACTTCCGCACACTGGCCGCCTCCCCCGGGGTCTTCGGCCTCTGACCCCGCCGGTCGACCGGGCGTCGACGCCCGTCCTCGGTGACCCCACCGAACGGACGTCAGGCGCACTGGCGCTGCTCCGCGGTCCGGCCCCGGCCCGCCCCACTGTCGGACAGTGACACCGACCCCGCTGCCACGAAGCAGCAGCTGTCGAAACGACGCCCTCGACCCCGTCACCGAAAAGGGCCATGGACGCCCTGGTGAAGTCCGCCACGACCATGCGCGACCCTGTCGGGCACGTTCACCGCCTACCACGCCGGCCAGTGTGTTCACCCTTCCTCGCTGCCCCTGGCCGGCGAGCAGCTTCGTGGCTGGTTCACCGTCTCAGCGGGACGGAGTTCGGCTTGGCCGACCACAGCGCCGGTACGAGTCGGTACGTCTGCGGGACCGAAGGGCGGCGAGGCCGAAGGCCAGTCCTCCGGCGACGAACCAGGGGTTCCAGAGAGCCAGCGTCCAGACGCGCTGTCCCTCGCTCACGGAGGCGTCCAGGTGCGTCGTGTCGGACAGCAGCAGCACCTCGGTACCGATGCCACGAGCCAGTAGGAGGGCACTGACACTCCAACCCAGCCACCTTGCCAGCAGAGCGGGAACGACCCGGAGCCGGGACCGGGCCAGCAGCCATGCCAGCAAGGCGCCGAGGAGGCAGAGCACACCCACGCCCCACAAACCGGTTACCACGAACCAGAGCGGTCGCTCGGTGGCCAGCGGACCGGCGGAGACGCTCAGGCCCGCATCACCGCCGATGGCCCAGTAGAAATGCAGCCCGGCGAACGCGGCCGCCCACAAGCACGCGATACGCCCCCACAGCGTGGAGGGTTCTGCACCTGTTCCCTCCGGTTGGCGTCTCACCCCCGGTCCTCCCGGGCATCACGCCTGTCAGCGCACGGGCCATCCGCTTCCGATGGCAACACGATGAACGCCGTGCCGTTGGTGAGGTCAACGCTGGAGCGGGGCGGCGCACCGTCGCTCTCGCCGTCCCTTCGCAGCAGTTCCACCCGCCGCTGCTCCAGCTCCACCGTCTTGTTTCCGTTCACGACAGCCGTGAATTCATCGAAGGCGATGTTCGACAACGACCGCCCGGTGCGCCTCCGTAGCCACGGGATCAAGCCCAGCCCCGTGAACCATCGCCACGCGCTCTCCACCAGGGCGAACAGGACCAGCAGAGCCGCGAACGCCGGAAACGACATGAGCAAAAGCGTCACAGCCGGCCCCTCATCGTCCTCAACGGAGAACGCGGGAGGCCAACCATCGGTCCGCGCGTGGCCGCTCGCACAGACACGCCGGCACCCGTCCCGGCGACGTCGTATGTCAGCCCATAGGGACGACTCCCCATCTCGGGGCCCTGCGCTCTGCCCGCAGCGGCCCAGGCCGCTCGGTCCCCTCGACCGCCACCGTGGGGACTCATCTCGCTCATCGCCATGGGCTCACTGTTCTGGATCCGCAGGGCGCAGGAATCAGACCCGCGCATGATCCGCTTCCCCCATGCGGTGGAGACGCCGTCCATGGGAGCTCCACCGCATGGAGGAGTGCCGTGGGAGCAGGCCGGCTTCGGTTGATCCGCCCGGCCGACAGGCGTGGGTGCCGGCCGGGGGCGTGGCGCTCTGCGTGGGGTCGACCGCCGCATCGGCCCGTTTGGCTGCCTTCTCCTCGGCTCGTCTCCGACGGCATGCGTGGAGGAGGCTGTTTTGGACAGGATGTGCGGGGTGATCCTCTCCGACACCGTTTACCTCGCGATGGGCTTGGGTGCGCTCGGCGCGGCCGTTGTACCGAGGCTCGTGTTCAAGCGGCCCCTCTCCATGCCGATGGTCTTCCTCGCGGCCGGCGCCATCGTGGCGGCGCTGCCGTTGCCCGTACCGACTGTGGACCCGGTGCGCGACCGACTCTGGGTCGAGCATGCGACCGAACTGTGCGTGATCGTGTCGCTGATGGGAGCCGGTCTCGCCCTCAACCGGCCTTTCGGCCGGCGCGCATGGGGCGGGCCTTGGCGCCTGCTCGGCATCAGCCTGCCCCTCACCATCGCCGGGACGGCGCTCATCGCCACGCTCCTGCTCGACTGGCCGCCGGCGCTCGCCCTGCTCATCGCCGCGGTGCTCGCACCGACCGATCCCGTGCTGGCGGCGGAGGTGAGAGTGGGCGAGCCCACGGACGAGGAGGACGACGAGGACGAGGTCCGGTTCGCTCTCACCGCCGAAGCCGGGCTGAACGACGGACTGGCCTTCCCGTTCGTCCTGGCCGCCCTCGCACTCGCCACGGCGGCCGGCGACGGGTGGTCGGCGGACTGGATCGGGCGATGGCTGCTCATCGACGTCCTGGTCAAGATCGCGGCCGGAGTGGCGGTGGGGATCGTGGCCGGGCGTCTCCTGGGCAGGATGTTCTTCCGCGCGCAGACGAACGCGCTGC
Source organism: Streptomyces lateritius (assembly GCF_014649715.1). Lineage (GTDB taxonomy): Bacteria > Actinomycetota > Actinomycetes > Streptomycetales > Streptomycetaceae > Streptomyces > Streptomyces lateritius. Next base: position 47,321 of record NZ_BMTO01000014.1, on the reverse strand, counting down.
GGCTGTCGGAGCACATGGAGGGGTTCGTCGCCCTGGGCGCCACGTTCCTGGCGTACGGAACGGCCGAGCTTCTCCACGGCTACGGCTTCCTCGCCGTGTTCGTGACGGCCTGCACCATCCGTGCGGCCGAGCGCAGCCACGGCTACCACCGTGTGCTGCACGAGTTCACCGAACAGATCGAACGACTGCTGACCGTGTGCCTGCTCTTCCTTCTCGGGGGCTTCCTCGTCGCCGGCGGCCTGCAAGCCCTGCCCTGGCAGGGGGCCGTCGTCGCCGTCCTGCTCGTCCTCGTCGTCAGGCCGGCCGCAGGGTGGCTCGGCCTGATCGGCTTCGCCGCGGAACCGAGGGAGAAAGCGGTCACCGCCTTCTTCGGTATCCGTGGCATCGGCTCGCTGTTCTACCTCGCGTACGGACTCGGCCACAGCGAAGCCTTCGCAGGCGACGCGCGACAGCTCTGGTCGGTGGTCGCCTTCACCGTCCTGCTCTCCGTCGTCGTGCACGGTGCCGCCGCGACACCGGTCATCCGGCGCCTCGACCGCATGCGCCACTCCTCGCCCGCACCGCCCTGACCCCTGCCCCCTGACCTCTGACCCCTGGCCACTCTGCCCTCTGACCGGCCTGACCCGCCCGCGTGGTGCGAGTCGCGCCGACGCCACGGCCCCGGGCACCTTCGGCCGCGGTGTGGAACGGATCGGTCTGGACGTACGAAGGCGATGAGGCGCACGTGGCCGTGCTGGACGCGCTCCAGCGGTGGGCCGCCGCGGCGGCCCACCGCTTCACGCCGGGACGACGCCTGCGTCGCCTCTGGCAACGCCCGGGCGGTGAGCCCGGTTACGCCCCGGCGGTGAGCCCGGTTGTGCCCCGCCGGTGGATGCCTTCCCTACCGGGTCAGTCCGATCAAGCGCGGCTGCCGATTTCCGGTAACGGCGCGCTCGGACTCAGGATCGTCAGGTGCACAGGAGTTGCGATGCGGGCAGCGGCCGAGGGTGGGACGAGCGCTGCGGTGCGAGGGTACGGGCCCACATGGGCGGCGTGGTCGAGGAGCTCGGTCTGTTGACGGGCAACCGCGGCGAACGGGACGCCCAGATCGTCCGGAGCCTCGGTGGACAGCAGTGATACGCCCAGGAGAAGCCGGTGCGCATGGTTCATGTTTCCTTGGCGGGTCGGGTGAAACGGTCGCTCGGCTCTCCTCGGAGTCGGCCGGCCGGAAGTCTGCGGCCGTAGGTGCGTGTACAGCCGGTTCTCGAGGACGCACCGGTCGAGGCCGAGGGCGACGGTGATGTCCAGCCCGTGCACCACATCGTGGCCGAGCGCCGCAGCGAGCCCGCCCACCGGTGGTGCCCAGGCGTTGGCCCGCAGGAAAGCGGCGAGCACGGTCGTGGAATGGGCGGCCGCGTCCCTGCGCGACTCGGTCGGTCATACGGTTGGCCGGCGAGCTCGACATCGCCGTCCTCGGACTGGCCGGAGAGGCGCCCAACCGCCCGTGGCCGTAGCGGATCGGGGCGCCCCGAGTGGGGGAATGTCTTCGGGCCCTCATAGGCTTCCGCCCGTGAACGACGGAGAATCTGGCAGACGGGTCATCGACGGGCGCTTCGAACTGGAGGCGCCACTCGGCGGCGGTGGTATGGGCAAGGTGTGGCGGGCACGTGACCTGGTCCTGGACCGGGCTGTTGCTCTCAAAGAAGTACGGCCGCCCGATCCGGGGCTGGCCGAGTCGGACCCGCAGGCGGCCGCGATGCTGCGCGCCCGCGTACTCCGTGAGGCCCGGGCCCTCGCCCGAGTCGAGCACCCCAACGTGGTGACCATCCACCACGTCGTGGACGGAGCCGAACACGCCTATCCCTGGCTGGTCATGGAACTGGTGACAGGCGGCTCGCTCCAGGACCGACTCGCGCAGGGGCCGCTGACGCCCGCCGCCGCCGCAAAGATCGGCCGCGAGGTGCTGGCCGCACTGCGCGCCGCGCACGATGTGGGCATCCAGCACCGGGACGTGAAGCCCGCCAACGTACTGTTGCGGCCCGACGGGCGTCCCGTCCTCACCGACTTCGGGATCGCCTCCATCAGGGAGTCCACAGCTCTCACCGCCACCGGATCCATCATCGGCACTCCCGACTACATGGCACCCGAACGCATCTCCGGCGGCGAAGGCGGGCCGGACGCCGACGTGTGGTCGCTCGCGATGATGCTGTACGTCGCCGTCGAAGGCCACCATCCGCTGCGCAGAGGCACCACGCTCGCCACCCTGGCGGCCGTTCTCACCGAAGAACTTCCTCCTCCCCGCCACGCGGGCCCGCTGGCCGGCGCCCTGGCGGCCGTGCTCGTCAAGGACCCTGCCGCCCGGCCCGGTCCGGAGACCTTCGACCGGATGCTCGCCCAGGTTGCGCCGAACGCTGAGGCGGACCAGCCGGCGAGTTCCGCGGACGAGGCCACCTCCTACCGGCTTGCACCCGCGCCGACCCCGGCCGCGTACCCGTCAGCCGTGGCGGACCCGCCCACGGGCTTCGGGCCGCCCACTCCCGGAACACCCGCCGCGGGGCCTGTAGGTGAGCCGTTCAAGACCCCTGTATCCCCACGGGGCCTCGGGGCTCCGTCCGCCCCGCACACCCACACCCCGTATCCCGGGGGCCCCACCCACCCGGCTGTCTCTCCGCCCGCCCGCTCCTCCCGGGCGGGTAGGCGGGTCGCGATCGCCTCGTCCGCCGTGGCGACCGTGGCCGCCGGCGTCCTGACGTGGTCCCTGCTGCCGGACGCCGAGGAGCAGGGTGCCGGCGGGCCCCCGGTATCCCCCGCCGCCTCCACCTCGGCGTCCGCCTCCGCCTCCCCCGGCCCTCGTACCCCCCTCGCGCCCGGTCCCACGAAGACCGCGGCCGAGGCGAACCTCCTCACGCCGGACGGCATCCGGGTGGCCGTGAAAGAACTGAAGGCGGCCGCGGGCACCGACCAGGTGGGCCGGTTCGTCGTGTACCCCGAGTACGTGTCGGCGGAGATGATGGTCAAGGGCAGCAAGACCCGCTACGAGAGTTACTCGTATCGGGTCGGCGAAGGCGTCAGTCAGACCTCGATGAAGGGCACGCTGATGGGGGGCGATCTCCCGGTCGGTCTGGACACCTACGACTGGGACATACTGCCCGCCCTGATCGCCAGGGCGGAGAAGGACCTCAACGTCAAGGAACCCACGACGCGCTACCTGGTGATCAGGCAGCCCAACAACCTGTTCGACACCGAGGCCGGCATCGCCGTCTACATCGGTGACGAATACGATTCCGGCTACCTTGACGCCGACCGCAAGGGCAAGGTGACCCGCGTGATGCCGGCCGACAGCTGACCGCACGGCGCATCTCCTGTGCGACGGTCGTGTCGGCCCTGTTCTCCCGAAGCTACGGCGAAGTGACAAGTAGCTCTCTGTAATCAGAGTGACGCTCGGTCAGGGAGGGCGGGGCCGGGGACTTCGCCGGCCTGGAGGGCGGCGAAGTCGGCGTGGGTCTGTTCAACGGCTTCGGGGTACGCCTGGCGCTTGGCGTGTTCGGCGAGCGACCGGTAGATGCTGGCGACGGAGGGGTTCTGTCCCTTGCGCTTGCCGGTGGGGATGATCAGGTCGGGCTGGATCTGCTCGACGGACTCGCCGCCTGCGCGGCGCCGGAGCACGGTGTGGAGCATGTCGTCGGTGATGACCGGTGGCCGGCCGCCGTGCTTGCCCTTGCGGGCCGCGGTGTCGAGCCCTTCGAGTGTGGACTCGCGGATGTTCTCACGCTCGGTCTCCGCCATCGCGGCGAAGAATGCGAACAGCAGCTTGCCGGGGCCGGTGGGGTCGTAGATGCCGGGCAGGGGGCCGGCGAGCTTCTCGCTGAAGATCTTGTCCCTCGGGATGCCGTGCTTGCTCAGCGCGTCGAGCTGGGAGTCGAGTTCTTGCCCGAGGTTCGAGCAGCGGGCGTAGCCGATGCGGATGTCCGCGCTGGGCAGGTCCGGGTCGATCGGCGCCGGCGGCGGGGTGCCCGGCCGCCACGGCCTGCCCGGGCCACGGTCGGCCGGGGTGCCCCTTGAGCCCGCCAACGTTTGTGAGAAACCGGGCTGGGGTGAGTTACGAGTTGGGTTCCGCTGCCAGCGCCTCCCGCGCATCGGCGAACCTCACGGGGCCGCGCGGATCGGCGTCGGGCCCGGCCTGGCTACGATTCCAGGAATCCAAGCGCCCGTGCGACGAATTCGTCGTGGTACTGGAAGATGCCCCCATGTCCGGCATCCGGGTAGAGGGGGACGAGTTCGCCCCGGGGTAGCCGCGCGGCCAGGTCGAGTGTGTTCTCGCTCGGCACCATCCGGTCGCTCTCGCCGTTGGCCACCAGGACCGGCTGGCCGATGCGTGTCAGGTCGGCCGGCGGCTGGAGGCCCCATCGGCGGATGGCCTTCAGCTGGGCGCGGAACGACCTCGGCGAGATGGCTTTGTCGCGGTCTTCTGTGCGTTCCTCCAGCCGTTCCAGGAAGGCGCGCGCTTCCCTTCGGCCGTGCTCGGTGTCGGTGAAGAAGAGGAACTGCTTGGGGTCCTTGCGGGTCAGGAAGCCCTTCAGGGTGTCCTGGAGGGTGAGTGCGGTGACCTTGTCGATGCCGGGGCCTCCGGCGGGGCCTGTGCCCGTGAGGATGACCTTGCGCACCAGCCGCGGTTCCTGAGTCGCGATGACCTGGGCGATGAAGCCGCCCATCGACAGGCCGAGCAGGTCGACCTGCTCGAAGCCCAGCGCGCGGATGAACAGCACCGCGTCGCGGGCCATCACTTCGATGGTGTCGGGCGTGGAACCGCCCGACGCACCGACTCCGCGGTTGTCGAAGGTGACGACCCGGCGCCGGGCTGCGAGGCCGTCGATGACGCGGGGGTCCCAGTTGTCCAGGACCGCGGCGAGGTGGTGGAGCAGGATCAGCGGTACGCCGTCTGTTTCCGGACCGAGCTGCCGGTAGACGAAGTCGACGCCGCGCACGGACACCGAACGAGTCGGTGCCTCCTCGTACGACGACGGGGCGGGCGTGGGGGAACTGCGCGGCGCGTTCATGATCGGCTCCTGTGCGGATGGGGGTGGCTGGGAGACGGAGTGCTCTCGTTGCCAGCGCAGGTGGGGCGATGCGCGCCTCAGGCCGCGTTCGGCGATGCGGCCAGGCTCTGCTTCACCTGCCGGGTGATCTCGTCGGCAAGGATCTCGGGCAGTCCCGCCTCGATGCCGTCCAGGGCCTGCGCGGCGACCTCGGCGGGGTCGGCCTTCCGGTCGGCGGGGACGCTCGCGGCCATGCTGGTGTCCATGTATCCGACGTGCAGCGCCGAGACGGCTATGCCGCGGGGTGCCAACTCCTCCCGGACCGCGCCGGTCAGCGCCCACGCTGCGGCCTTGGCCGCCGCATAGGCTCCGAGGTCGGCCGGGTGCAGCCAGGACAGGACGGACAGGACGTTGAGCACGGCACCGCCGCCGTTGGACTCGATGACGGGGGCGAAGGCCCGCGTCACGGCGAGCGGGCCGAAGAAGTTCGTGTCCATCTCCAGGCGCACCGCGTCAGGGCCGCCCGCGATCAGCGGAGTTCCGGTCGAGATGCCGGCGTTGTTCACCAGCAGCGTCGCATTGGAGGCGATGCGCGCCGCGGCCCGGATCGACTCCTCACCCGTCACGTCGAGCAGCAGTGGGGTGACCCCCGGCAGGTCCACCGTCTCGGGGCGCCGGGCCGCCGCGTACACCGTCGCTCCGCGCTCGACGAGCTGGGCGGCCAGATGCCGCCCGAGCCCCCGGTTGGCGCCGGTGACCACCGCGACCGCGTCCTTCAGTTCCATGCCCACTCCCAGCGTTACGGCCGTCGGCGAGCGGCCGACGGCGCTAAATTAGATTACATCCACAATCTAAACACTGGTCTAGGATAGATGCCAGTCGACATCCAACGGGAGGTGGCCCATGAGCCGCGTATCACAGGCGCAGGCAGAGGAGAACCGCCGGCGGGTCGTGGAAACCGCGTCTCGCCTGTTCCGGGAACAGGGAACTCACGCCAGCGTCGCCGACATCATGAAGGCGGCCGGACTGACCCATGGCGGCTTCTACAAGCAGTTCACCTCTAAAGAGGCACTCATCGACGAAGCCACCGCCCACGCCTTCAACGAACTCACCCGGCATCACAAGGACGAATTCGAGCAGCACGGCGGACAGCGCGCCGCCGCCCAGCGGGCCCTGATCGACGCCTACCTCTCCCCTGGACACCGCGACAGCCCGGCGGACGGGTGTCCCGTCGCCGCACTCGTCATCGACATGGCGCGGGAGGGCGAAGGCCAGGAAGCCCGCCGGATCTACACCGAAGGCGTGGGCGACTTCGCCGAGTGGCTCACCACTGAGGACCAGGACGGCATCACCCGGCTGTGCACCATGCTCGGTGCACTCGTCCTGGCCCGGGCCACCAACGGCTCCCCGCTCTCCGAGGAGATCCTCACCACCGCGCGCGCGGCAATGACGGCATCCGGCTGATCCGTTCCACAGTCCGCCCCGCACAAACGGATGGCGTGGCAATGCACCCCACCGGATTTAGCCCTCCGGGCGACGTCGGAGGTACCGGCTTTCAGGTTGCCGACCTGGCCGAGCCGCCCGCCGCCGACCGGGCGGTTCCCGTCTCGGGCGGGGTTCGGCGGCCGGGCACCATGGACGCCGCGGCGGCGAGGGCGGGGTGTGAGTTCATGTCCAGCTCGAACCGGCCGTAGGGGTTCACGTGGGTCCAGAACAGCGGGGACAGGGCCCGCCGGTCGGCGTCAGTGAGCCGCTTCTGCCACTTCTCCTCGCTCAGGATGCCCTGGAGGAGCAGGGTGTTGAGTGCACCAAAGCGGACTGGAGCAGGTGCAGGGCGAGCATCGAGACCTCCTGGGACTCCTTGTCGGAGCCGATCGGGTCGCCGTCCTTGCCGTAGAACAGGTCGTGGTTGGCGGAGTTCCAGTTCTCCACGACCTGGAGCCCGTCGTTGATCTCGCGGCGCAGGTCGGCGTCGGCGAGGTAGTCGCAGATGAACGCCGTACGCACTGCCCGCCCGAGTTCCTCGATCGCGCGCTTGGGCCCCCGCGGGTGAAGCGGCGCAGCACCTGCTCGGCCTCAGCGGTGCCCAGACGTGGGGCGGTGGTGTATTTGACGATCTGGTCGTACTGCTGGCGGATCAGGTCCCAGTCGATCGTCTTGGTCGACAGCACCGGCGCCAGGTGCGGCCACTTCTCGTCCTGACCGGCCGCTGGCCGGTACAGCCGCGCTGAGCCGACGTTCTTCAGCCTCGGGAGCAGGTTGAAGCCGAGCATGTGGGCGAAGGCGAAGCCGACGACGGAGGCGCCGTGTGTGTCGGTGTACTGCCGGTCGATCTCCACGTCCGTGCAGTGCCGAGCACGCCCTCGATCATCGCGGCGACCTCGGAGGCCGAGCAGGACTCGAGCTGGCTGTAGACGCACAGCGACTTCTTCTCGACGTGCCAGTAGATCATCACCCCGGGCCCGCGGTACCGCTGGTGCCACTCGGTCATGAAGTTGCTGGACCAGGAGCCGAACTTCTTGGAGTCGCTCGCGCACGCGGTGCCCTCGCCCCACCACGCGCATCGCGGGCGGCGAAGGTGGCGTTGACCAGCCGCACCAGCGACGCGCGCAGGTTGGTCCGGTTGACGAACAGGTGCCGTACCCGGCGCAGGACGGCCTCGCTCTCGCCGTGCTTGCCGGTGACCGCGACCCGCTTGATGCCCATGTTCGTGCCCAGCGCGAACAGCACCAGCAGCAGCCGGCGCCGCAGTACCGCCTTCGGGACCGCCTCCCTGGTGGCGACCGAGGTGAACTCGCCGGTGAAGCCGGTGGCGAAGTCGGCCTCCTTGAGGATGTCAATCAGGTCGATGGTGCCCCAGCGGCGTTCGATCTCCGCCTTCAGGGCGACGAGGTTCTCCGGTTCCTCCTGCTTGCCCAGCGGTGAGACCTTGATCCACGGCTCGCCCTGCTTTCTGACGATGTCCACCCCGCCCGTGGTGCCCAGCTCCAGCGCGGTGTCGAAGCGGGTCAGGGCCTCGCGCAGCCGCTTCTGTAGGGCCTCGATGAACTTCTCCGGGTCCTGCGGCCGGCGGATCGCGTCGTAGTGCACATCGCGGTTGTCCTCGAAGTCCGGCGGCAGATCGTCCTCCGGGTTCCGCCACCGGTTCGCCCCCGGCACCCAGATCTCCCGCCGCCGCAGAGCGTCCCGCAGACCTGCTGGGCGCCGTACGACACCGCCGACACCGGGATCTCCCCGGCGTCCTCCGGGAACCGGGCCTCCACCTCGAAGAACTTCAGCAACAGCGCGAACCCCAACCGGTTTGCCCCTGACTTGTTCCGCAGCCGCTCCTGGTCCTCCTCCAGCAGCGTCCAGACCTCGATCAGGTCCTCCGGCTCCCACTCTTGCCGCACCCCGCGCTCCCTCCGGTCGTCATGACCGGACCAACCTCGCCGAGCACGGCCCCCGATGAGCCCAGAAGATTAAAAACGCTGACAAGCACCCCCAGATCCGCTACAGAGAGCTACTTGTCACTTCGCCGTAGCTTCGGGAGAACAGGGCCGTGTCCGGCGGCATCGGAAGCACAGTGGCCGCGGAAGCGTCAGACCTGACGCGGTCAACAGCGGAACAGCGCTCGGCCGGCTGATGGACGGTGCGGCCGCCGGAGAGGCGCGGCGCCGCGGCGCCTCGAAGGAGAGCTGGTCTCCCGGCCGCACGACCACGTCGCCGTCGAGGACCGGGCCGTGCGGCGATGTTTCGCCGCGGTGACGCGGTCGGGGCTGCCGCGCGGCGGCCGCGGCAGCGTCGTCCCGCCCCGGCGGGGCGGGACGAACAGCAGGTCTGGTATTCGTCGGACCCTTCGCCGCCGCGGTCGCACTCGAACCGGGCCCGTCACTGCGTGGTGAGCACACAGGCTCGGCGGCCTTGGCCTCCGGCCCCCCCTGACCGGGGAGATGTTCGCCCATGTGGCAGTCTCCTGTGGCCGACGACCTCGGCCGCCCTGAAGCTGGCTGCGGTGCCCTTGCGAGTGCAGGGACGTAGCTGGAAGGAACTCAGATGTCGGAACGCAACACGGTTATGCGCAGTCTGCATGACATCGGTTTGGCGGCTTGGTTCGGGGGCTCTCTGATGGGAGCGGTCGGACTGAACAAGGCGGCGGGCAACGTCGTGGAAGAGCCTGCTCTCGCCTCACGGATCGCCAGTGCCGGGTGGGCCGCCTGGACACCGGTGAACGCGGCCGCGATCGGCGCGCATCTGGTCGGTGGGGCCGCACTTCTGGGCGCCAACAGCGCGCGGGTGGCCTACCAGAGCGGTGTCGGCGCCTCCACCGTCGCCAAGACGGTTCTCACCGGAGTGGCGCTCGCCGCCACCGCCTACAGCCGTGTGCTCGGCAAGAAGGTCGAACTCGCCTCGTCGCCGGACGCCGGGGATCAAGAGGCGGCCGCCGGCCATCCTGTGGAACTGGAGCAGGCACAGCGTCACCTTGCGATGCTGCAGTGGGCCGTACCGGCTCTGACCGCCGGGGTGCTGGTACTCAACGCCCTGCACGGAGAGCAGCAGCGCCCTGAGCAGCAAAAGGCGGGAATGCTGCGCCGGGCCACCTCGCCCCTGGCCATGGCGGGCGGAACGGGTATGGCCGCCGTACGCCGGGCCACCCACCACGGCGCGACGACGGGCCACTGCTGAGCTCTCCGGCAAGACCAGGGAAACGCCGGACCGACCCTCCGCGCATCCCGAACGGCTGCGCCGTCAGCTTCCCGCCGGCCCGTGGACTCCCAGTCCGCTGTCCACACCCTTCATCATCACGCGAGGAGAGATGCCATGCCCAGAGCTGCCACGACCAAGGTGACGCAACCCGTCACGGACGACAGCATCAAGGTGCGCCAACTCAGCCACTACCAGTTCAGCTGGGTTGCCGGTGAGCCCGCTGCCCGAGGCACCCTCACCCTGCAACTCGTACTGGACGAAGGCGCCTGGGAAGAGGTGCTGACCCTCGACACCGACGACGCCGACGTCCTCCAGGACCTCCTGCGCAGCACACCGACCGTGCACTACGACGTCAGCCGTCGCACCCTGATGTTCGGCGTCACCGCCGTCGGCAGCTGAACGCGGACTCGCAGCCGGATCTCGGACAGGCGCGGCTACCCGCGCCATGACTACGCCGGCTCCACGCGCCCTGCCCGCACCGCATCCGCGCGCCGCCAGACGGAGGAGCAAGTGTCCGCTGCGCGCGTCGGGTGTGCGGGCAGGTGTTCACCGGCAACACCGCGTTCACCGCGGACTGTCGTGATCACCTGGTTCACCGCTCCTACCGCCCCGACCGTTGCCTTTCCCCTTCCTCACTGACGCGGCGAGCAGGCCGTGGCTGGACCACCGCCTCGCCAGGTACTCACACGCGCCGCACGACGCGGGAGACACGCAGTGTGGCGGACGGTCAGGGGCCCGCAGCGGCGAGCGGTCACAACAAGTGAACGTGATCATGAGCAGCAGGCCGCCCACCTGGCCGGCCACCCGTTCCGCCGACGCCCCGTCGCCATCGGGAAAGCGGAAGGCGGTCATGCTGGACCGTCGCGCGGCAACCTCCGCCGCCGTATCCCGGTCTGCTGTCATCGGCGGACTCCCGCTCCGGCCTGCCCCCCCCCACCGGCGTTCCGTCTGCCCCCGGCTTCCCCCGGTCGACCCGCGCGGCGTCCGACCGGGGTGACCGTACGCGGCCCTGTGCTCGATGCGGTCCCCGATGCCTGGGCCGAAATCATCGCGCCCCAGGTCATGGCGGCGATCCGGCGCGACGAAGGCAGCACCGGTTGGGCACCACTACACGTACGAAGGCCCCGGACGGTGACAGGCTCTCGATTCTGCGACGCCGGGCGCCTGTAGCCGCCCGCAGAGCGAGCACCGGTTGGTCGAAGAACGCGCGGACGAGGCCCGGTCGCGTCCCGCCTGACCGCCCGGGTGACCTGTCGCTCGCACGTACGCCCCTGCGAGCAGGTGCCGCAACCAAATTCCGGGGCATACGTGCACACCCCCACACCCTCAGTGCCCCCATGCCGCGCACCACACCAGGAGGTAGCCGCCGTGACCGCCACCGAGAAGGAGCCCGTCGCCCTGGACGACTCGAGCGTGTACTTCCTGGAGGAGCCGCCGGACCCGACGATCGCCATCCGCGGGGCGAACGACCAGCCCTTCGTCACCATCCACCTGAACACGAGCGAGCTGACCTACGGCCCCGGCTACACCCCGGACCACGCAGCCCGATCGTTCTGGCACGCGCTGACGTTCTGGAACACCCTCGGGGCGGTCAACACGGACGACGCACCCCGCCAGGGACGCCTGGCCCTCCTCGCGGACCAGCTCTGCCGCTCGTACACGTACGGCGTCGGCCTGGCCGAGCTCGAGAAGACGAACCCGGGGGGAGCCGAGGCGCACCGTAAGGCCGCTGAGCGCCTGCTGCCGTGGCTGAGGCAGGCCCCGGAGCAGGAGGTGAAGGCGGCGTTCGACCGTGGCTGGGCGAAGGGCCGGGAGAGCGCCATGAAGAATCCGCGGCGCGTGGGCGAGGAGCGGTGAGCATGAGCCGGCCCGGGTGACGTGGGTGTCACCCGGGCCGGGTCGGCCGCAGCGGCGGGAGGGCCGCTGACGCACCATGGCCGGGGCAAGGGAGCCGCCGAACCGCGCGGGGCCCACAGCAAGGGGGATGCCGCACGGGCGGGGAGGATGGCGAAGCTCCGTCTCCGCCCTGGCCGTCGCCCCGACGGGGGCAACAAACATTCGGCGCAGGCCGAAGCGCGCTGTACCGAGGGGCAGGGGGCGGTTGGCCACGTGCGCCACAGGAGGGGCTACCTCCAGCCGCTTCCCCCCGCCCACGGCAGAACTTGCTGAAAGTTTCTGCAACAGCCTTGTTGAATGGGGTGGTTGGTGCCAGTGTTGTCCGGTCTGGATCAGACCCTCAACGGGAGGCGCAGTGCGCAACGCGAGACGAATTCTCCTCAGATTCGGCGCCATGGCGAGCTCAGCACTCACGGTCGCAGGCATCGGCCTCATAGCAGCCCCTCCGGCCGCGGCCGTCGACTACTACTACGAACTTCCCTACCCGTCGGGCGAGTCCTATCTCGTCACCCAAGGTCCAGAGGGCACTTACTCGCACACCGGCCCGTACAACGAGTACGCCTGGGACTTCGGGCTGCCGGCGAACTACGAGGTCTCCGCCGCGCAGGGCGGCACGGTTCTCGTCTCGGACTGGTCGCCGTACTGGCAGAACGGCATCGAGGTCATCATCCGCCACTCGAACGGCCAGTGCACTCACTACGCGCACCTGAACCGCGCGATCTACAACACGGGCGACTGGGTCCCGCAGGGCCGGATCATCGGCTGGTCGGGCGCCACCGGAGCGGCGAACGGCGCGCACCTGCACTTCCAGGTCATCAACTGCAACACCCGCGTCGGCATCCGGGCCACGCTCCAGGGCTGGACACCGCCCACCGGATCAAGGCCGGTGAGCGTCAACACTCGCGCCTGACACCGGCCTCGCCCCCGCCACACCCGGCGTGACGAGCGACCCGAGTGGCGGGGGCGTACCCCCACCCGCACACCTGACGCATGACCAGATCGCGGGAACACGGCCCTGCCACACGCCGGGCCCGACGCTCCCGAACGGCGTGGGACGAGTCTGCCTTCTCGGCCGAAACAAGGCCGCCGGACCTTCGCGTGATCGCGACGCCTTCCTTCGCCCGACCGGCGATGCAGCTCTGGGCGGACGCGGCCAGACTGCGCCACCTGCACCCACAAGTAACGGACAGGGCAGAACATGTGACAGATCGTCCTATATGTCAACACGCTTAGTGTTTCACTTTTCGTGCTCGTCGCTGCCCTGGCGTCCGTACTCTTGACGAGGTGGACTGCCTCCGCCCCGGCGGAGCGCCGAAGGATCGCTTGCCTCCTGTTCTTCGCCGGCCTGGCCGTTGTGCTCGTGGCCACCATCATGCCCACCCAGTTGCCAGGGTCCGGGATCAGGTACATCTCACTGACGCCTGGTGGCGCCTTCTTCGACTCTGAGAGCGCGGGCATGTATCCGATGGAGCGGCGCATGGCTACCGCCACTTCGATCGCCAATGCTGCCATGTTTGTACCGCTTGCGATCTTCTGGTACGCGGCAGCGAAGAGGTCCTCTGGACGACGAGTCCTGGTCGGGGGCCTCTCTCTGAGCGTGGGGATCGAAATCGTGCAACTCATCATGAACGCTGGACGCGTTGTGGACATCGACGATGTCCTCTTCAACACCACCGGGGCGCTTGTCGGGGTGCTCGTGGCTGGCGCGTCAGCGCGTTGGGGCGGTAAGGGCCCGAAGGGCGGGCGGCACAGAGTCGATCCCTCCGAGGGTGCAGTCGCTCGCACGTAGACAGGTGGGTACGCCTACCGGGCTGACCTGACGGTCGAAGGCCCGGACGCCTACCAGGACTGACGCCGAGGCTTGCGTCGCTGAGGAAGCACACAGCTAGCACCACATCGGACCGTTGCCGGATGCGGCACTAGCTGTCGGCGCGCTGGTCGATCCAGGCCAGGGCCGCCGCGCGTTCGGCCTCGGTCGGGGCGGGCCTCAGCTGGTCCGGGTAGCGGACGAGGTAGTGCTCACGGGCGGTCCTCAGGCCGACTGCGCGGGCCTCGGTAGAGAGGCCGGGGTGCTCGGCGACCTCCAGGGCGCGCTGCCACCAGCTTCTGCTGCGTGTGTCCACGGCGTAGTGCCACAACGGCTGCCCGGGGTCGGCCACGCCGATCAGCACCCGGTGCAGGACGTGGTCGCGGATGCCGGGGGTGCCGAGCAGCCGGTCGGCCACGAGCAGCGGGGGCTCGCCGTCGAGACGGGCCCGGACCAGCACCCAGGTCATCAACTGGCCCACGTCGTGGGCGGGCGAGGTGACGAAGTCCCACAGCTCGGCGGCTTTGGCCTCGTCGGGCGCGCCGAGGTGGGTGAGGAGCCGCAGCTCGTCCTTCCAGAGCGGCCGGGCCCCGTTCCACCAGGAGACCAGCTTTCCCGCGGCCGGATGATCCAGGTCGAGGGCGAGACAGGTCAGGGTGACGAGCGGGTGGCGCCACTCGGTGTACGTGGTCCGGTACTTCTTGGTGAGGTCCTTCAGCCGGCGTGGCAGCAGCGCCTCGACATCGGACTCCGTGGCCAGGCCGTGGGCGAGGAGGAGTTCGAGGCAGAAACCTAGCCCCCGCAGACCGGTCCTCGGGTCGGCCACCTGCTCCCGCAGCCACCGCACGTCGGCGTCGGTGAGCGTCCGGAACCGGTGCCACGCGTCACCCAGCCTGCTGTCGGAGGCGGTGAGATCGGGCCCGGTCGTGGACAGGAGCCCGTCGCGGACGGCCTCGTAGCGGGCCACTGCGGCCAGCACGTCGGCGGGGTCGAGGCCGGTGAACACGGTCTGTCCGGGCCGGAGCGCCTCCTCCCGTACGTGGTCCACCCGGTCGCGGGCCGCATCCGCGGAAAGGACGCGCAGAGCGCGCGGCAGCCTTTCGTCGGTCGCGAAGCGGACCGCCGCGAGGCCTGCGTAGGACCGGCCGGCGTGGTGGTTCGCCCCTGTCTCCCGGCGCCAGTCGGCCGTGACGGCCTCGATCAGCGCGTCGCGCAGCCCGTGCAGTGAGGTCTTCGGCAGGTCGTGCGCGGCCAGTTCCGCCGCGAGGGCGGCCGCGGCCTGTACCGCGTCAGGCTCGTGGAGCGACCGGTGCAGCGCCAGCCAGGCATGGACCGTGACGCGGGAGCCCGCGAGCGCGACCCCCCGCACGACGGCCAGGCCCCGCTCGGACGGCACCCGGGACAGGACACCGGCCGCCCGGGAACCGAGGGTGCCGACGATCTCCCACGCCTCCTCGTGGCCGTGGCGCAGCAGCGCGTGGAACAGCTCCTCCCAGGCGCCCCACTCCGTGAGCCGTCCCTCGTACTCCTCGCGCCAGGCGCGCAGCAGCCGCTCCGTCTCGTCGCGGGTGAGCCCGTCCCGCCGCTCGAGCGAGACCGCGAACCGGGTCGCGGCGGACAGATCCAGGGGGCCGCGCAGCCGTTCGTGGAGCCACGCGGCTTCGACGGCGGACAGCGGCCGGTACCCGAGGGAAGGAGCGGTGCGGTCCACCGGCTCGTCGAGCGCGTCGAGGAACTGCCGTACGCCGTCGGGGTCCGTGGGGTCCGGCAGGCCCGCGTCGTCCCGGTGGGTGATCCGGTCCAGCCGGAAGGCGCCCCGCGGTCCGCCGTCCACGACCCGGAAACCGGCCGGCCCCTCGCCGAGCCCGGCGGCGACGGCGGTGTGGTCGCCGCCCCAGTGCAGCAGCAGTTCGCCCCTCAGAGCGCCGGCGCGGTCGAAGGCCCGCCCGTGGGACTGCCAGTGCCAGTACGCGAAGGAGACGGGGTCGGTGAGCCCCCGCGCCGCGTGCAGTTCGGCGGCGTCCTCGTGGCCGTCGGACTGGGTGTAGCGGTCCCGGTTCGGCGGCGGAAGCACGAGGAACTTGTCGCCGCCGAGCCCCTGCCACCAAGCCGTGACCACGGCGAGGTCCGAACGTCTCCGCTCCGTTCGGCGGCCGTCCGGCGCGGTGTCGGCGTTCTTCACGTGCTGCTCCTGTGGCTCCGCGGGATACCCCCGCAGACGGCTCTTCCGTCCGCGACCCACCCTGTCACGAGGATCGGACACCCCCTTCGTCCCCGGTGGTCAGCCGCCGGCTACCTGATGGTCGCGTGGCGCCGCGGACTCGCGAGGTGATCTGCGAGAAGCGCCCTGGGGGGGCCCGCTCGGGCACGATGCCTACGGCGTGCCGGGAAGCCGGACCGTGACAACGAGACCGCCGGCGGGGCGGGGGACGAGGTCGAGAGTCCCGTCATGGGCGCGGACGATGCTGTGCACGATGGCCAGGCCGAGGCCGACGCCGGCGTGCTCGTCGGTGCGTACGCGTTCCGTTCCGCGCTGGAAGGGTTCGGTGAGAGTCGGTACCCGTTCCGGTGGGAGCGGGTGCCCCGTGTTCTCGACCCGCAGCACGCTCGTGTCGCCCTGCGTTTCGGTGTGGACTGCCAGGGTGCCGTGGGCGGGGAGGTTGTGGACGATGGCGTTCTGGACGAGGTTCGTCACCATGCGCAGCAGGAGCTCCGCGGAGCCGCTGGTCTGGGCCGCCCCGCCGGTGACGTCGAGGGTGATCCGGCGCTGTTCGGCGAGGGGAAGCAGCGTTTCGGCGGCTTCCTCGGCGACGAGGGAAAGGTCGACGCTCTCACGGGTGAAGTTTCCGCGGTCGCCGCGGCTGAGCAGCAGGAGGGCTTCGGTGAGGGCGATCGCACGCGTATTGACAGCGTGCAGGCGTTCGATGAGTTCGCCCCGGTCACGCGCGGGGTCCTTGCGGACGACGTCGAGGAGCGTCCGCGAGATCGCCAGGGGGGTGCGCAGCTCGTGGGAGGCGTTCGCGGCGAACCTCTGCTGCTCTGCGACGTGGGACTCGAGTTGTTCGAGCATCGAGTCGAACGCATCGGAGAGTTCACGGAATTCGTCCTGCCGGCCCTTCATGTGGATCCGGTGGGACAGCGATCCGTTCCCGGCCCTCCGTGCCGCGGCCGTGATCTGTGTGAGTGGTGCGAGCATCCGGCCGGCGAGGGCCCATCCTCCGACGAGGCCGAACCCGAGCAGGAAGACCATCGCCACGGCAGCGGCGGGGGCGAAGGTGCGCACAAGGAGGTAGCGGTTGGCGCCCGCAGCGGTACCAGGCTCACCCGGCCGGGGACGGTGCCCGCCCCGGCGCCCGGCATCATGGTCATCCATATGAACGGCACCGTCCCGTGGACCATGCCCACCTCGGCCAGCGACTTCCGCCACGCCGCTGTGACGCCCGTGGCACGCCGACGGTGCGCCACAGCCCACACCACCAGCACGGCCAACGGCAGCGCCGACAACGTGATCAGCACCACACCGTTGAACGTGTCGAAGCAGCCGTGCCACCGCCCGGCCATGCACATCGGAGCAGCCATCATGAGTGGCCGCCGCAGGACGAACGCGGCGCTCGCCAGGCCGAGGATCGCCAGGCTGAGGAGCACCATCCGGCGCGTGCGGCGGGGCGGTGCTGTCAGGGACGCGTGGTGGCTCATTCCCCCATTGGAGACGGAGAGCCGTTGCGATGGCGTATGCGATTTTCGATACGCCCGCGATACGCGCAATCCTCGACGTCGAGGAACTGGCGCAAGCCGGCACGTAAATGGTCCCGCCGCTGGAGATGGCGCCGACCCAGCCCTGCAGGTGCCGGACGACTCGTCCGTGGACATCGCCGCCGAGCATCCAGGACGAGCGCGCTGTCCCCGAGAACCGGGCCGCCCCGCTCGACCGGTTTGCTGCGCCGGCCGGCCCACTGCTCAGGAGCGCCGCGATCCGGCTCGTCCAGCTCCAGGGGGGAGTGCTGGTGGCAGTAGTGTGCTTCCGGCCGTCCAGGGGATACGAGCCCACATGTCGACAGCTGAAGCTGCACCCCCGACGGCCGCGACCGAGCCTTCTCTCCAGCGGGCCCTCACCACTCCCCTGCTCTTCTTCTTCATCCTCGGAGACGTCCTCGGCGCCGGTGTCTACGTCTTGATCGGCCAGGTCGCCGCCGACGCGGGCGGCGCCGTGTGGGTGCCCCTCGTCGTCGCCCTCCTGCTGGCTCTGCTGACCGCCGCCTCCTACGCGGAGCTGGCGACGAAGTACCCGAGGGCCGGTGGGGCCTCCCACTACGCCACACGGGCGTTCGGTCCGGTCGTCGGCTTCGTCGCCGGATTCTGCATGCTCGCCGCGGGAGTCGTCTCGGTCGCGGCACTCGCCCGAGGTTTCGGCGGCGCCTATCTGTCGGCGTTCGTGACGCTGCCCGTCGGATTGGTCGCCGTCGTCTTCCTGGCCGCTCTCGCACTGGTCAACGCGAGAGGCATCAAGGAATCGACTCGTGTGAACGTCGTCGCCACCGTCATCGAGGTCGGAGGCCTCGCCGTCGTCGTCGGCCTGGGCGTCTGGCTGCTGGTGCGTGGCGAAGGCGATCCGAGCCGCCTCACCCAGCTCGGCACCTCGGAGAAGGGCGCTGCCACCGCTGTCCTGAGCGGTTGCGTGCTGGCGTACTACTCCTTCGTCGGCTTCGAGACGTCGGTGAACGTCGCCGAGGAGACCCGAAACCCACGACGCTCCTATCCGCGAGCGTTGTTCGGCGCGCTCGCGACGGCGGGCGCGGTATACGTGCTCGTCGGAATCGCGGCCTCCGTCGCCGTGCCGACCGACAGGCTCGCCGAGTCGAGCGGTCCACTGCTCGAAGTCGTCAAGGCGGCGGGCGGCGTTCCGACATGGCTGTTCAGCGCCGTCGCACTCGTCGCCGTCGCCAACGGCGCGCTGCTCACCGGCATCATGTCGTCCCGCCTCGCCTATGGCATGGCGCGTGACGGGCTGCTGCCGAGCGGACTGACCAAGGTGCTGCCCGGCCGCCGTACGCCCTGGGTCGCGATCGCGGCCACCACCGGGCTGGCGATGCTCCTCGCGCTGACCGGCGGTGTCGCCGAACTGGCCTCCACACTCGTCCTGCTGCTCCTTGTGGTGTTCCTCATCGTCAACACCGCGGTCCTCGTCCTGCGTCGGGACGCGGGCGAGACCGACCACTTTCGGGCTCCGACCGCGATCCCCGTCCTGGGCGTGGTCTCTTGTGTCGTGCTCGCCACACAGATCGAGGCTCTGGTGTGGCTTCGCGGTCTCATGGTGATCGCGGCCGGTGTGGTGCTCGCGGCGGTCGCCGCCAGGAGGCGGGTCAAGGCCACCGGCGCGAGGCGGGGTGAAGTTGTCGGCACGAGCGGCTCGGACGAGGCGCCGGGCGCGGGTACGGCTGAAAAGAAGTAGGCCGTCGGTCGAAATTCCCACACGATCCGGACCGCGCGGTGCCGTCCGGTCGTCAGTGTGGGGCGCCGGAGCAAGCCGACCACCTTCCCAGGGCCGCAGCCTTCCAGGCACGTCCGAAGGAGCGTCTCACTGCGCCGTGCGGCTGACGTCCTGGGCAGCGCTCGCGGCGGCCGCCTCGACAAGCTCCCTCCGGCATCCGAAGGGCCGGAAGGGCATGTTCACGCTGTACAGGGCAGCCTGGTGACGTACCGCGTCGACCATGTCACCTGTCCCAGGCCGCACCCGGGGTGCCGTCTCCTCACCGCATCGGGTCGGCGTGGTTCCCCGGCGGGCCACCGCCTTCGAGAACCGCGCCGAGGGGCGGCGGCTCCGGGACGCCGGGCCGGCGGTGGCCGAGGGCGGTGCCGTCTGCGGCATCTTCTTCCCGCAGGCGACGCTCTCTGTCTCGATCTCGATCGCCTTGGGTTCAGCTTCCGCCCAGGACCGTGGCGTACGCCGCCTCACGGACTTCCTGCTCGGGGTGGCGGCGCAGTTCGACAACGGCCGCGCGGCAGCTCTCCGGCCAGTTCTGGCGGGTTCCGAGGGCCGTGGCGAGGCCGACGGCGAGGAGGCCTTCCACGAGGCCGCCGTCGCTGCTCAGGGCACCCACCACTTCGAGGGCGGCGGCGGGGCCGGCAAGCGGGTTGCCGTACCGGTGTGCTTCCTCCACGTCCTCGGCCACGCGGGCCCCGAGGACGGCGCGACCCTCGATCGCAGCGGTCAGTTCGCCGAGCGAGAGCAGCAGGTCGGGCGCGGCAGCCTCCAGGTCGATCGCCCGTACGAGGAGGGCGGTGCGGATGGCGGTGACTGCCGGTTCGGCCGCCAGCCGCCGGGCCAGGGCCGCGCACATCCGGTGGTCACGGATCGACGAACCGATGAGGGATTCCAGACGACGGCGTGCCGGTAGATCCTTGCCGCGCACGCCGCCGCCCACCTCTTCGCCGGCAGCGATGAACGCCAGAAGCCGGCCCACGACGTCGTGGAGAAGGCTGCCGGGCTCCACGCCGCCGATCGGGTGGGGAAGTTCGGACTGGGCCAGCTCCGTCAGCCCGTAGCCCGCCCGCCACACACTCAGTGGCGAGGTGAGGTCGGTGTAGACGTCAGCCAGTGCCGTGCCGGCCGCCGGCGTGTACTGCGCCCAGTCGCGGAGGTTGAACAGAGCCTGCTCCGCCGTCTGTTCCTCGGCCACGAAGGGCAGTCGGGCGACGAGCTCCCCGAACCGCGTCCGATGGGCCGGGGCCAGATCCGCCGGAGTCACGTCCAGGAGCGTGCGCCGGGCGGCATCCGGCCCGTCGCTGGCCGCCGACTCCAACAGGGCCCACATCTCCTCGTCCGGCAGCAGCGTCGTGGCGAGACCGACCACGGTGGCGTGGACGTCCGGATGGACGCCCGGGGTGCTGCCCACGGTGGACAGGAGCGCGGCGGCGGCGCGCGGGGGCAGGTGGCGGGCGGCGAGCCGGGCGGCCGCCTTCCTGACGGTGACCTTCACCCCGCTCTCGCGGGTCAGCACATCACGGAGCAGGGCCGCGACCTGGGTGGGCCGGGCGTGGGCGGCGGCGCGGGCGGCGGCGGACCAGGCGGCCGCGGCCCGGTCGTCACCGGCGTGGTCGAGCAGGGCGCCGAGGGCGGAGGCCGGGTCGTCCGTATGGGCGGCCGCGTCCAGAGCCGCTGCCGTGAGAACGGACTCGGCATGGCCGGAGGTGGACGTCGCGGTGTCGCCGGAACCGGCTACGGGCTCGGTCGGCAGGGCGGCGGTGTACCGCTGGAGCAGGGCCCTCCCGTGCTCCGGCACCCGGGCCACCGCACGGAGCAGCGCCGCACGTTCGTCGAGACCCCGACCGGGATCGGCGCTGACGGCCGCGGCCAGCCGGACCGCGGACTCCTGCTGCCGGGGCAGCCACCGGTCGGCGTACCGGAAGGGGGGAAGCGGCCGGGGAGCGCCCGCCGAAGGGAAACGGCCGCCCGGGGTCGGGACTTCGGGCAGGGCCCGGTCCAGCAGGTCGGTGCGCTCCGCTGCGAGTACGGCGAGCACCTGAGGCAGGAAGACCGCGGACGGCTCCCGTGCCAGCAGCTCGCCCACCCGGTCCCCCCGGGTCGCGCGGTCGGCCAGCCAGGCCGCGGCGACCTCACCGAAGACCCCGTCCGGGCAGGTGCGCAGAGCCTGTTCGAGGCGGTCCTGGAGTTCCGGGATCCGGTACGCGCGGTGTCCGCAGGACCGGACCAGCGCGAGCAGGGGGCCGACGTCACCGCGGACGGCGGCCCGGTCCAGCCAGGGGCCGACTGCTTGGAGCAGGGCCCGTACCCCGTCGCCGCGCACCGTGCTGCCCAGACGGCCGAGTTCCACCGTTCCGGTGTGAGCGGTCAGCGCCTCCATGAGGCGTACGGCCGTGCGCAGCGCGTCGGCGCCAACGGCACCCGCAGGTGCGTCCGTGGGCGGGGCCGCACCGTCGGCTGCGGCCCCGCCCACGGACGTGGCGAGCAGGGTCACGGCCAGGGTCCGAATGGTGTCCCGGGTCCCGGGTGAACAGTCCCGGGCGCCCAGGGCGTCCAGGCACAGCCGTTCCAGAGATTCGGCCCCGGTACGGCGCCCGGCGCCCGCGCCGGCCCCGAGGGCTGCCACGAACAGTTCTGCCGGCAGGTCGGCGAAGGCGGACAGGGCCTCCCCGCGTACGGGGTCGCGCTCGTTGGTCAGTCGGTCGGCGGCCAGCGCGAGGATTTCCGCGACTTGCTCCGGATCACGGGTGTGGCCGGCGTTGACGGTCAGCCGGTCCCAGATCGTCCCGCGCTCCTCGGCGTCACCGGTACGGAGGGCGGCCAGCAGTTCGGGGCGGGCCTCGGCGGTCGGCAGCAGCGCCAGCAGGCCCCAGAGCTCCCAGACCGAGCGGCGTTCGGCGCGAAGTGTCTCGACCGCCGCACGGGCCCGGGCGTGCCGCTCGGCGGTCGGCAGCAGGGCGAGCACCCCTTCATGCACAAGGACGTTCCTGCGCGGATCGCCCGCGGTGACGACGGCGTCCACGAAGCCGGGCCGGCGCGCCGGTGGCATCGAGCGCAGCAGAGCACCGAAGGCCGTCCGGTGGAACCACCGGGCCCCGAGCATCGGCAGAGACGGCGGATCCGCCGCCACCAGCTGCCGCATGACCCCCCGGCCGGGTGTCCGTTCCCACCGCGCGGCCGCCCGGCAGGGGTCGGCGAGCCAGCACGCGACGCGCTCGGCGTCCACCGCGACGAGGTCGCCCAGCCGGTCGTGCACCGGACCGGGTAGGTCGTCGGGCCCGAACCGCTCGAGCAGATCCAGCACACGGTCCGGCGCGGCGGGCAGGGCGGCGGCGATTCCGACGGCGTGCCGCCTCCACCAGTCATGGCGCGACCGCTCGGGGAGGCCGCCGAGTTCCCGCTCCATGTGGGCGAGGACGGCGCCGGGATGGCGTACGGCCAGTGTGCTCCAGTCCTCGAACGCGAGCGCTCCGGCGAGCTCGGGCAGCATCCGCGCGGTGAACTCCGTCGAGCAGCCCGGCAGCAGCCGGGCCGCGTCCTGGTCGCCGTACTCGGTGCGCACGCGGAGCACCAGCCGCTCGGCGAGCGCGGGCCGCCGCCCGTCGCGCAACAGCCGTGCGAGGTCGGCGCGGACCACGGCGGGCGCGTCGTCGTGAGCGGCCTCGACGGCGGCGTCGGGGACGGGCAGTCGGCGGGCGCCGCGCAGCGCGTACCGGCGGACCACCGGGTCCGGGTCGCCGAGCCGAGCCATCAGGTGCCCGAGCTCCCCAGCGGTCAGGGCCGCCAGCGCGGCGAGGCGGCGCTCGTACGGGCCGAGTGCGTCCAGAGTGGTGAGCAGAGGCCGTAGTCCGCCTCGGGCGGCGAGCCGGTGAGCGGTGACGGCGGTGTACCGGAGGCGGGCGGCGTGCGGCAGGGGTTCGAGGGCGGCGAGCAGCTGGCCGGCAGTGGAGATCATCGCGGGCATTGTGTCTGATGGCGCGACCCCGTCACCATCGAATATCGGACCGGCCGCACGGACGACGCTCCGCTCCTCAGACGCTCGGACCCGCCGCCGCTCATGAGGCCTCATCGCGGTCGTCAGCACCTTGGGGACGCGTACGGCGTGCTGATCAAGCCGTGTCTCGTAAGGCGGGTCAGAAGTGGTCGCGGACCGTCTTCCGGAACTCGTCGATCGAGGCGGTGGACAGCCTGTCGCCGATCTCGTACCGCACTTGACCGGGCGTCATCCCCCACGGCCAGGCCCTGCGAGAGTGGGCGAACCGGCGGGGTGTGTGATCAAGCCATCGTTCCGTCACCGCGTCGACCCATCAGGTCCTAGAGTGTGCGCGTGACCGAGCAGAATTCCGAACTCATCGCCGGCCGGTACCGGCTGGTCGAACGCATCGGCCAGGGCGGCATGGGCCGGGTCTGGCGGGGCGTCGACCAGCAGCTCTTCGGGCGTGAGGTCGCCATCAAGGAGATCCTCTTCCCGACGGGTCTGGACGAAGGCGACCGCGCCACGCTGCTCAGACGCTTCACCGGCGAGGCCCGCGCGGCGGTCACTCTCAGCCATCCCGGGATCATCACCATCCACGACGTCGTGGAGCACCGCGGCGCCCCCGTGATCGTCATGGAGTTCATCCGGGGGCAGTCTCTCGCCGCGGCCATCCAGCGGCAGGGCCGGCTGCCCGTGCGGCGGGTGGCGGAGATCGGCTCCGCCATGCTCGACGCGCTCGCCGAGGCGCATGACGCGCGGATCGTGCACCGCGACATCAAGCCGGACAATGTGCTCCTCGCCAAGGACCGCGTCGTCCTCACCGACTTCGGCATCGCCCACCTCGCGGACGCCACGACCAAGCTCAGCCACAGCGGGATCGTCATCGGCACCCCGCAGTACATGTCACCGGAGCAGCTGGAGGGCAAGCGCCCAACGCCCGCCAACGACCTGTGGGCACTCGGCGCCACCCTCTACCACGCCGTCGAGGGGCACCCGCCGTTCCATGCCGAGGGGCTCCACGCCCTTGCCGTGGCCGTCTTCACGCGCCCCCATCGGCCGCCGACCCACGCCGGCCCGCTGGCGCCGGTGCTGGACGCGCTCCTCACCAAGGACCCGGAGCGACGCGCCGGCGCCGCCGAGGCCGCCGAGCTGCTGGCGGCGGCGCTGCGGTCCTCCCGTTCGCGGGCCGACGTCACCCCCGAGGCCGTCCTGCGCGAGTCGGAGCCGGGGGCCGCCCCGGATCCGGCGTCCGTATCGGCCGCGGTGACGGAGCAGGCCCCCACCCCGACGGAGCGGGAGGCGGAACCGCCGTCCCCGCCGCCCACGGTGAGGGACTCGGCGTCCGCCCCCGGTGCCCCCCGCCACCCCGTGCCGGACCGGCCCCCCCACCCGCCGCTCCCGCCCACGCCCGTGCCCTCGGCCGAGGACGTGGTCTCGCTCGGCGGGACGGACAGGGAGGGGCGCGACGAGGAGGCGTCCGCCCGGCGGCGCGCCCTCACCCGGCGCTCCGCCGTCCTGGGAGTCGCCGTGGCCACCCTGGCCGTCGGCTCCGTCCTGACCTGGAACCTCAAGGATGACGCACCGCCCGGCGGCAAGGCGTCCGGAAGCGGCTCCACGGCTTCCCCCGTCACAGTGGTGATCGGGGTGGACGCACCGCTCAGCGGCGACCTGGCCTCTCTGGGCGTCGGCATGAAGAACTCCGCCGACCTGGCGGCCAGGACCTCCAACCGGACCCGGCACGTACCCGGCGTGAACTTCGAGATCAAAGCTCTGGACGACGCGGCCGCTCCCGCCAAGGGCCGGCCGAACGCGACTCAGTTCATAGCCGACGACAAAGTGCTCGGCATCGTGGGCCCCCTCAACTCCGGCGTCGCCCGAACCATGGTGGAGCCGCTCGGACAGGCGAACCTGGTCAACGTGTCACCGGCCAACACCGACCCCGTGCTGACGCTGGGCCCGCACTGGGCCAAGGGCGCCAAGTCCCGCCCGTACAAGACCTATTTCCGTACCGTCGCCACGGACGTCGACCAAGGGCCGTTCGCCGCCCGGTACCTCCACGACGAGGCCGGGAAGACGAAGCTCTACGTCATCGACGACAACAGCGCCTACGGCACCAGCCTCACCCCGGGCTTCAGGGAAGAGTTCACGAAGCTCGGCGGGACGGTCGTCGGCACGGATCAAGTCGATCCTGTGGAGAGCGACTTCTCGGGCCTTGCCTCGAAGGTCCGGGCCTCCGGCGCCGACGCCGTGTACTTCGGCGGTTACCACACCGTCGCCGGGCCGCTCTCCGAGCAGCTCAAGCAGGCGGGCGTGAACATCCCCCTGATGGGCGGCGACGGCGTCTTCGACCAGCAGTTCATCACGACCAATGCGAAGGCCGAGGGCGACCTCGCCACCAACATCGGCGTACCCGCCGAGAGCCTGGCAGGAGGAGAGACCTTCCTCGCGCGGTACCGGGAGGCGGGGTACCCGGAGGCGGCCGGACCGTACGGCCCCTACGCGTACGACGCGACCTGGGCCGTCATCGAGGCGGTGAAGGCCGTAGTGGAGGCCCACGGCGGTACCCTCCCCCGAAATGCCCGGGCGCAGATGCCACAGGCCGTGGCGGGGCTCGCGTTCGACGGCGTCACGGGTCACGTGGCCTTCGACGAGTACGGCGACACCGTCAATCGCCGACTGACGGTGTACGCGGTGAAGGGCGGCAACTGGACGGCTGTGAAGAGCGGATCCCTCGACCCCTGACCGGGTCTCAGGGCAGTGCGGCGGACGGCGACCTCGGCCCGACAGCACCACGCCCTCGCCTCATCACACCAGCCCGGTCGGGGCGGCCCACCGGGCAAGATCACGGCGCGGCTC
>NZ_BMTO01000014.1:5383-21549 GCF_014649715.1 Streptomyces lateritius | reverse complement strand
CGGCGGCCGTACGACGACACTCACCGGCCCGGCCGCGCGTGCGCGGCCGGGCCGACGCGCCGTCCTCACCACCCGATCCGCGGCGCCCCGAGCACCTCACCACCCACCTGTTCGGCCGGCATCCGCGCCCGGTCGGGCCCCGACCTCTTGTCCACGTGAACGAACACCGTGTGGTCCTCGGTCCACCGGGACAGCTCCGGGTCGTCACTGTGGAACACCACCTGAACCCCGTCGTACTGCTCCGAACCAGCCGTCCCGGACTCCGGGTCCTCCGGCCAACGGCCGTGCCAGTCCATCGAACCGGACATCGCACCGACAGCCCTGAGGAACGGCTGCTCGACACCGTCGCGCGGAACCCACGCCGAGACGCTCAGCGGCAGTTCATCCCACAGCACGGCGTCAGCCGCCGTCGCCACGTCATCCAGATCGCAGCACAGGTCCTCACCTGTCTCGGGATCCGTCCGGGCCACCGCGTAGTCGAAAGCCGCTCCCGGCACCGCCGCCGCCATCCGGCGTGCCTCCTGCGGAGTCCGCGGCTCCGCGCCCACCCACATCTCGTCGCCGGTCCACTCCAGGAACCCGCGCAGACGCCTCGCCAGCCCGTACGCCTCCTCGGCATCGGCGGTCCGGAAGACGGGGTACGCCCGTGAGTGGCCCATGATCCCGCACCCTCACACGACACCACCGCCGGCCGCCACCGGATTCGGCCGGAGGAGGCCGATCGTCAGCGGCTCGGCGAAGCGGCCGACCGGCGACCGGTCCGGGCAACCCACGTCACTCCGCCCGCAACGCCCGTGCCGTCTCCGTCCGAGCCGCCCAGCCCGCCGGCAACAGTGCGCCCAGGAGTGCGATCGTCACCCCGGCAAGGGCCAGCAGCCCCAGCAGGGGCGCGCCGTACACGTCGATGTCGGCCGGTGGGATCGTCGTACCGGCCGCGCGGCCCATCGCCGGC
This sequence comes from Streptomyces lateritius, assembly GCF_014649715.1. Classification (GTDB taxonomy): domain Bacteria; phylum Actinomycetota; class Actinomycetes; order Streptomycetales; family Streptomycetaceae; genus Streptomyces; species Streptomyces lateritius. Next base: position 20,597 of record NZ_BMTO01000014.1, on the reverse strand, counting down.
ATCACCCAGCCGTGCAACGCCACCCCCACCGGGACGCCGACCGCCCCGGCCACCAGGCCGATCACGCCCACAGAGGTGAGGACCTGTGTGACCGTCTGCCTCGGTGTCATGCCCAGTGCCTTGAGCACCCCCAGGTCACGTACGCGGTCCCGGGTGTCCAGGACCACGGTGTTGAGCACGCCCAGACAGGCCACGGCGACCAGCATCAGCGTCAGCATGGCGATCAGTGCCTGCATCGCGCGGATCACGCCGGACTTGCCGGTCTCGGTGATTTCCGCCTGCGCGCCGAGCGGCTCCAGGGCGGTGTTCAGCTCGTCGACGTAACGCGCCTTGTCGGTGCCGGACGTGACCTCCACGCTGAAGGCGGACGGCATGAAGCGGAGCTCCAGTGCCGCGACCGACGAAGCGTCGGTACGCACCGCCATCCCCTTGTCGCCGAGATCGAAGACCTCGCCGACGATCCGCAGCCGGACCGTACGGCCTTCCTCGGACAGGACCACAGTCTCCCCCACCCCCACCCCCGTGACCTGGAGGAAGCGCGAGGCCGCGACCGCCTCGCCCGGGGCGTCGAACCAGCGGCCCGACACCATGGTGGCGCCGCTGCCGGAGCCCTCGCCTTCGTACGCGACCAGAGGCGCGCCTCCCGTCAGGCCCGCCACTCCCACCTCCGTCCGGGCCGCCCGGTGGAAGGACGCGATCTCCGGTCCGGCCACGATCGCCGAGGCCACCGCCGCCGCGTCGGCCGGTTCACGGGGAGCCGCGGCGGACGGTCCCTCCTCCGGCCGGGACACCGTGTGCACGGTGACGTCACCCGTCCGGTCCGGGTCCCCGTCGGTGTTGACCGCGATCAGCGTGCTGCCGAGACCCACCGCGAACGTCACCGCGAGGGCCCCGAACGCGATGGCCGCGGCCATGGTCGCCGCGCGTGCGGGGCGGGCGAAGGGACTCGCCATGCCCAGGGTGACAGGGCGTGGCAGTGGCAGCCGGCCCAGCCGATGCCGTAGCCGCCTGCCTCGACCGCCGGACGGGACCCGGCCCACGGTGATCACGTCCATGGTGCGCAGTCGCGCCGCCCGCAGTGCGGGTCCGAACGCGGTGGCGGTCACGAGGGCCAAGGCCCCGGCCGGCACGACGAGGTCCACCCACAGCGGGATCATCGTCACCGCCGTGTCGTACGCCTCCGCCACCTCCGCCATGAGCGGCACGGCGAGCGTGTTGCCGAGGCCCACGCCGAGGACGGCGCCCACCGACGCCGGGAGCAGCGCTTGGGCGACGTACGCGCGCCCGACCTGCGACGGAGTGAAACCGAGGGACTTGAGGATGCCGATCCGCCGCGCCGCGGCGCCGACCGCGCCGCTGACCACGATGCCGATGACCAGGACGGACATCGCCAGGCCCAGCAGGGCGAAGGCCGTGACGAAGGGGATGAACGCCGCCGTGTTCTCCTGGGCGGTCTGTCGGAAGTCGAGATACGACTGGCTGCCGGCGACAGCGCCGGGTGGCATGTCGGCCGCGACCGCGTCGAGGCCGGCCTCGACGTCCGCGACGGTGGCGGCGGCGGTGAACCGGTAGAGCATCTGGTAGCGGGGCTTCGCGCCCGTCTGCCCTGCCTTCCCCGCCTGGCCCGTCCCCCTCTGCCCGGCCAGAGCTGTCAGTTGGGTCGGCACGACCCACGCGTCGGCGCTCTCGCCCACCGATTCGGCGACCCCCACCACTGTCAGCTCGGTGCCGCCGACCACCATCCGCTCGCCGGTTCTTGTGCCGGGATGTCCTGCGCCCGCCTCGAGGACGATCTCCCCGGGAGCACCGACCCACCGGCCCTCGATCAGCTCCACCCGGTCCACGTCGCTGTCGGCCGATGGGCGCCCGACCACCGCCAGCGGCGCCGGCTGGAAGGCGGGCGGTGCGTCCTCAGGGGCCTGCGGGCGTACGGAGGTGACGGCGAACGGTCCCGCCGCCGCGACGACGCCGGACGCCCGTGCGGTGGTCGCGAGTCGGTCCCTGGAGACCGCTGAACCGTCGAACTGCACCGTCAGATGCGCCCCTTGCTGCTGGGCGAAGGCGCGGTCGAACGGCGCCCGGGACGCGACGAGGAGCCCGACGGCGAGTACGGAAGCGGCGACCGAGAACAGTGTGGTGAGGACGATCACCACGGTCTGGGCGCGTCGCCGCCCGACTCCGGCACGCACGACCCGCCCGAGCGCGCCTCGCCCCGTCCCGCCGACCACGCCCCGCCTCGTCACGGCCCGCCCGCTCATCGAGCCACCGCCGAGACGTCCCGTGCGATGCGTCCGTCGAGGAATTCGATCGTCCGCGTCGCGCACGACTCGGCCAGCGCCAGATCGTGGGTGACCAGCACGATCGTCTGCCCGTCGGCGTTCAGCTCGCGCAGCAGGTCACGTACGTCGGCGCCCGACGCGGTGTCCAGCGCCCCCGTGGGCTCGTCGGCGAGGAGCAGCGGCGGGCGGTTCATCAGTGCCCTTGCGACGGCCACACGTTGACGCTCGCCGCCCGAGAGGCGGCCCGGATACCCCTGCGCGTGGCGGTCGATGCCGAGGTACGCCAGCAGCTCGGCGGCCCGAGCGGCCGCTTGGGCTCGGGGCATCCCGGACAGCTGCGCCGGCAGCAGCACGTTGTCGGTGACGGTCAGGTCGTCGAGGAGGTTGAAGAACTGGAAGACCATGCCGATACGGGAGCGCCGGTACTTCGCCGAGGCGCTCTCGCTCAGCTCGTCCACACGGAGCCCGTCGACGGTGACGCTGCCCGTGGTCGGTCGGTCGAGTCCGGCGATCAGGTTGAGCAGCGTCGACTTGCCGCTGCCGGAGGGGCCGAGCACGGCCAGCGCCTCTCCGGCCCGCACCGTCAGCGTCAGCCGGTCCAGTACGGCTGGTCCCTCGTCGTACGCCTTGCTCACCTCGCGTACGTCGATGAGGGGGTCGGTCATCGGTCCTCCACGGTTCGGGCCGTCGGGAAGGGTGTCCCGGGCCGTGCCCGTTTCCGCTTCCCGACTGCTGCTCGGGTGTCGCCTCTGGGGCGACGCGCCGACGCTAGGCGCGACCGCCCGGCGGGCGCGTCGGCCGCGGTGCGGAAGATCCGTACCGTACGAGGAGGAGGGGCGGGGCCGTCATCCCCGCGAGGTACGCCCGTGGTGGAGGCGGCTGCGTCTCGCGGCTGATCCGGCGCGGGCGACGGCTTGGCAGACTGACCCGGTGATGAGGAAAGAGGCAGTCGTCCGCTGGGTACGTGGGCCGGCGGTCGTCGATGCGCCCGTGCGACTCTCGCGTGGGGCCTGGGCGGTCGACGCGTCGATCGCCCTGTTGCTCGCTGTGGGCACGGTGGTCGGCGATCTGAACCGGTCGTACGTGGAGGTCCGTCCCGAGTTCGACACGACCGGGGTCCCGGTTCGGCTTCCGCTTCCGGCTCCGGTCGACGGCGTCGCACCTGTACCGCCGCTCCCTGTCACGCCGCCTCCGGTGCCGCCCCTGCCCGAACTGCCCGGTATACCCACGGGCGGGGATCCGCCGCACGCCGTGTCGGCCTTCCAGCACACACTGCCTCCCGTCGAACCCTGGGAGCTGATGGTCGCCGTACTGACCGCCCTGCCGCTGGCGCTGCGCCGTCGCTGTCCTCTCGCCGTCTACTGGGCGGTGATGGGCGCGACCGTGCTGCTGCACCAGGGCCGGGCCGCGGCGGACGCCACGACGGTCACGTTCGCCTCCGGGCTGATCGCGGCGTACAGCGCGGCGGTGTACAGCCCGCACCGGAAGGCCGCCGTGGCCTCACTGCTCGCCGGAGTGGGGCTGTACGCGGTGTTCCCTCTGGTCCCGGATGTGAACCAGGGTCTGGTCCCCCTGCTCGTACTCCTCCCGGTCGCGCTGGCCGCTCACGGCGTCCACACCTGGCGGCAGCGCATGCGGGTGCTGAGGGAAGAACAGCAGGCGGCGCTGCGGCGGGCCGTGGAACGGGAGCGTTCACGTATCGCGCGTGAGCTCCACGACGTGGTGACCCACAACGTGAGCATGATGACGATTCAGGCGGGGGCGGCGCGCAAGGTGCTGGACACGGCGCCCGACCTGGCCCGGGAGGCGATGCTGGCGGTGGAGTCGGCGGGACGGTCGGCGATGTCGGAGCTGCGCCATGTGATGGGGCTCCTCACGATGGCCGCCGCCGACGGTCCCGCCGCCACGGCCGACGACCCGGCCACTGATGTCGACCTGGCGCCTCAGCCGGGCCTGGACCGGCTGGAGGAGCTGGCCGACCGCGTGCGCGGCACCGGCGTGCCCGTGGAGGTGGCGGTGCGGGGTACGCCGACGGTGCTGCCGGCCGGGGTGGACCTGACGGCCTATCGGGTCGCGCAGGAGGCACTGACCAACGCGGTCAAACACGCGGCGGGGGCGAGTGTGTCGGTCACGGTGGAGTACGCGCCCGGTGAGCTGCGGGTGGAGGTGACGGACACGGGCGGGCAGCCGCGGCCGTCAGCCGCCCCGGGAAGCGGTCGGGGTCTGCTGGGTCTTCGGGAACGGCTGGCGATCTACGGCGGTACGCTTCAGGCCGGCGGACGCCCGCGCGGGGGCTACCGGGTCCGTGCCGTCATTCCGGTGGAGGAGCTGTGACCAAGGCACCCAGAGTGGTGATCGTCGACGACCAGTCCCTGGTGCGCACCGGCTTCCGGATGATCCTCGCGGCCGACGGCATCGAGGTGGTCGCGGAGGCGTCCGACGGCGAGGAGGCGATCGCCGCGGTCCGCCGCACGCGCCCCGACGTGGTCCTGATGGACATCCGGATGCCGGGCACCGACGGTCTGGAGGCCACGCGCCGCATCTTCGAGGACGACAGGACTCGGCGCGGCGGGACGGAGGACGGCGGGTCAGGGGGCGGCTCGGAGCCGCCGCGCGTCATCATCCTCACCACCTACGACCTCGACCGTTACGTCTACGCCGCGCTCGGCGCGGGCGCCAGCGGCTTCCTCCTCAAGGACGTCACTCCCGAGCACCTGACGGCCGCCGTCCACCTGGTCCGCTCCGGGGACGCCCTGTTGGCCCCGGCCATCACCCGCCGCCTGGTCGAGCGCTTCGCGGGCGCGGCGGGCGACCGGACCGCGCCCCTCCACCGTGACCTGTCCACACTCACCCCGCGTGAGCTGGAGGTCCTCGAAGCCCTCGCGCGCGGCCACAGCAACGCCGAACTGGCCGCCCGTTTCCAGCTCAGCGAAGCCACGGTGAAGACCCACGTCGCCCGCATCCTCTCGAAGCTCCGCCTCCGCGACCGCGCCCAGGCGGTGATCGCCGCCTACGAGACGGGCTTGATCACCCCCGGCTCGGACGGCGTCCCGCGCTGAACAAGCACCCCGGTACGTCTGCCGGGAGAATTGTCGGGTATGCGGGTCCCGTACGGACACCGACGCGGACAGCGGCCATAGGGAGTGATGAAGGTGACGGTCAAGGCGATGGGTTGGGCACACTCGTTCCCCGTGTCCGGTGGTGTGCGGGCCGGACGGCAGTGGACACGGGAGCATCTGGAATCCCTGCCGTGGACCGCCGAGGAGCCCGAGACGGTGGACGCCGTCGTCCTGGCGGTGTCCGAACTGCTCACCAACGCCCATATCCACGCGCACAGCGACGCGCAGCTCGTCCTCACCTGGGACGGCGACTGCCTCCACATAAGCGTCCACGATGAGGACCCCACACTGCCCAGGCCTCGTAACCCCGACGACGGTGCGGTCTCCGGTCGGGGCGTGAGCATCGTGCAGGCCCTCGCCGACGAGTGGGGCATGCAATGCCGGCGCCAGGGCAAGACGGTGACGGCGTGCTTCCGCCCAGCCGGCGCCCAGCACGGCGACGGCGGCGATTCCACGACCGAGAACGAGCAGTCGGCACCGCCGCGCTGACCGTCCTTGCCCAGGACCCGGTCGGCGGCTCTTCGGGCCGGGGACGAAGACGGCCCTCGCGAGGATCGAACAAGCCCGCCCGCTCGGCTCCGCAGGCCACTCCTGGGTCGACTGACGCCTGCCGCGGGCGAAGGAGCGGTGGACTATGCGCTGCTTCGGGCGCAGCGGCGATGGTTTCAGTTCGGCGGGGGCGTACCGGTGTCGGCCTGACATGAGGCCCACACGACGAGCCCAGCACCGCGAGCATCGGCGTCCCGCCGCGATCTCTGGCGGGAGCAGTCCGTCCCCCGGTACTCCGGCAAGGCCCAGGACCGCCGGAGTCAAAGAGCTCCCGTAGAGGGGGAAGTCAGCGACTCCTCGCGCCCGCGTGACGCGTGCGTGGGTGGCAGGTGACCGACGCGGTGACCATCCCCTCGGCCAGGCCTCGCCGTCGTACGCGGTTGGACGACCAGGAGCGCAAGCACGACGGACGCGCCGAACTGACCGGCGTCAAGATCCACCGGTCAGACGACGACCGGGACGACACCGCCAGCCGTCTTCGACGCTCTCGACGCACCTGCCAGAGCTCCGGTCAGGCCAGAGGTGCGGCGCCGAAGGAGACATCGAAGCGGTCGCACCAGATGGTGACGCTGGTGAGACCGGAGGGGTCGACGTCGGCGGGCACGGCGTAGTTCTGGTCGCCCTTGTTGCCCTTCAGCTTGCCGAGGCTGACGTACGTCCCGTCGTCGAAGACGTGCCACCCCGCTTTTCCCTTTTTGACGGGGGCGTCAGTCAGCCAGACGCGCAGGTCGGGACCGTTGCTGGTATCCAGGTTCTCCAAGCGCACCGTGTGCGAGCCGTCGGGCAGCCGGATCAGCTTCACAGTCCCTGTGGTCGTGTGCTCGTGGCTGGTGAAGGTGCCCTGCGCCACGGTCGTGGGGGTGGCCGGCGAGGTCGTCGGCACGGAGGGTGCCGCGCTCGGCGTCCGGGAGGACGGAGCCGCAGACCCGGTCGGCAGCGCTTCGTTCACGGTCTCGTCCACCCACAGCGCCCAGGGCTTGAACCACACCAGCCCGGCCGCCACCACGGCCACGGTCAGTACCGCCGCCGCGGCCCACCACTGCTTCCTCACGAAACGTCCCCACTTTCTTCGCGCACTGCCTCTTCTGGGAGCATTCAACGCGACCGGGCGGCCGACCGGGAGACCCGGTCCGATGACGAATGGCTTACGTCATCCGTGGCGTCATGAGTGGGGTACCGGCGGGGCGGACGCTGTTGCCACCTGCGGCCGCGTGGGCCGGCTCGTATCCGCCGTTGAGCTGCCGACGGCCGGGACTCCGCAGGGGCCACCGCGCGGGCTTGACAGGAACACGTGCATTTGACGCGACCTCGTCACCATCTCTCGCAGCCGGCCACGACGGCCAGCAGGACGAGCGCGATGGCCGCCAGCTGGAGGCACCCGTGGCCTCTGCCCGGTCTCCTCTTGCGGGTCTCGACGTGGCCACCGGGGGCAGTGCCGGGATGCCTGCGGGCGTAGTGCTCGATCTGCCGGCGCAGTCCCTCGGACTCCCCGAGCCAGGGCGTCTTGAAGCTGCACTCGCCGCACCAGTAACGGTTGACCACGTCGGCTCCCTGCCTTTCGTCGCTGTGCGCACGGGACCCTGACGGTGACCTTGGTCATGTCGGCTGTACAGGTCAGGGAACCGGCCATCGGTGACCGGTGCCGCGGGTAGGCTCACCGCCGTTCGTACTGGTGGGTAGGGAGACGTTCGGTGGCAGACGACCTCGGCACGTTGTTACGGAAGCTGCGCGAGGGGGCGGCTTTGACGCAGGAACAGGTGGCCGAACGGTCCGGGGTGAGCGTGCGGACCATTCGCCGACTGGAGAGCGGCAGCTCCTCGAACCACCGCATGGGAACGCTGAACCTGCTCGCGGACGCGCTCGACCTCGGCGAGGAGGACCGCCGACGCTTGGCGGCCACCATCACCAGCCCCCGTGGGGGGCCGGCCTCCCGAGCACCTGTACCCCAACAGCCCACCGCGCCCGAAACCGCGCCCGAAACCGCGGCGGGCGTCCCCGTAGCCGGTGCTCTTCGGCCCGGCCAGGCGCCGCCAGGCCGCGCCACGTCCGCGCCGCCCGGCCGCTTACCCTTGCATGACACACTCACCGCCGCCGCTCAAGAACTGGCGACGGAGGTCCGTCGCCGTTGGCGCCGCGAGGAGGCGCAACGCCGGGTCCACGACCCGTTTCCCCTGCCGGTCCGGTGGGGGCCGGCGCCTGCCGGTCTGACCGACCGCACGGAGAACGTCCAGCGTCTCTGGCCCGGGGAGACGGCGCTGGAGGTCGACCTGGAGGGTGATCTGCGGAGTGTGTCCGACGTCTACCTCAGGATCCCTTCCGGGCGACTGGCGATCCTCGGCCGGGCCGGTTCGGGGAAGTCCGTACTCACGATCAGGTTCGTCCTGGACCTTCTGGAGGCCCCGGTCCCGCACGGCCGTGTGCCGGTCATCTTCAGTGTCGGCTCCTGGGACCCCACGACCACCGCACTGCGAGACTGGCTGATCGGCCGGCTTCTGCGCGACCATCCCCACCTGGCCGGCCGCGGGCCCCGCGGAGCGACCCTGGCCACCGCGCTGGTCGACGCCGACCTGATCCTCCCCGTCCTGGACGGGTTCGACGAGATCGCCGAAGGTCTGCGGCGGGAGGCCCTGGACGCGCTCAACGCCACCTCGTCACCGCTCGTCCTCACCAGTCGGCGCGAGGAGTACGCCGAAGCGGTACGGGCCGCGCACGCGCCGCTCGTCTGGGCGGCGGGCATCGAGCTCACCGACCTGACCCTCGACGACCTCGCCGGCTACCTGCCGCGTACCACCCGGCCGATCACACGCGACACGAGCGGAGACGACGGTATCGGCGCAACAGGGACGGTGTGGGACGCGGTCCTCCAAGAACTGCGCAGCCAAGGGAGCCCGACGGGTGCGAACCTCGCGACAGTCCTGACCACGCCGCTCATGGTCATCCTCGCCCGCACGCTCTACAGCGAGACGCCCGGCCAGGATCCCGCCGAGCTCCTCCACGCCAAGCGCTTCCCCACGGTGAAGAGCCTGGAGGAACACCTGCTGGCGGGTTTCGTGCCTGCCGTCTACCGGCGCAGCGCGCCCGAACGGGACGCCGCAGGCCGCCAGCCCAGGACGCCGAGCCGGGATGCCGCGAGTGCCGAACGCTGGCTCGGCCACCTCGCCCACCACCTCGTCCGTTTCGACCGCGACCGGCACGACATCGCGTGGTGGCAGCTCAGCGACACCCTGTCGCGCTCGACCCGCACCCTGGCCGTTTTCCTGGCCACCGCCCTGAGCGTCACCCTGGCCGACTGGGTGGTCGGCCTGCTGCTCACCCCGCTCGCGATCGGTGAACTCCTGCTGCAGGGCAGTCTCATGGGACCTGCCGCAGGCATCTCCTTCGGATCCGTTTACGCGATCATGGACAGATTCGGCGGCGGAGCGGTCGTCGAACCGACCCGTGTCCGGGTGACGCTGCGAGCCCTCCACGACGGTCTCGGCCACCGACCCCTGCGGACCTTCATCGTCCGCTTCGGGCACGGTCTGTTCGGTGGGACCGTGATGGGCATCGGGTGCGCCTGTGGCCTCGCCCTCGAGCGCGCGCTGTACCGGGGGGCCTCTCTCACCGACCCGCGCGTCATCGAGGGCACTCTGATCAACATGGTGGTCCTCGGGCTGATCTTCGGCTCGGCCGCCGGCCTCGTCTTCGGGCTCATGGCCGCACTCGAAGCACCCGTGGACGTGACCACGGCGGCTACTCCGGTCAGTCTGTTGAACTCGAACCGAACGACGATGGTGCGGCAGTTCCTGGTGCTGGCCACCACGCTCACCCTGGCCATCGCCTTCGGCGGGTACGTGATCGTCCAGCTGCTCCAGGGCTCGATGGGACGACTCAACTGGGGACTTGCCGACAGCCTGTTCATCGGAACGGTCGGCGGCCTCGGTGGCGCGGCCTCCTATGTGCTCGCCTTCACCGCCTGGGGACAGTGGTTCGTGTTCTCACGTGTCTGGCTGCCCCTGACCGGCAAGCTGCCCTGGGACCCCGCCGCGTTCCTGGACGACGCCTACCAGCGCGGAGTCCTGCGACAGACCGGTGCCGTGTACCAGTTCCGCCATGTCCGGCTGCAGCACCACCTCGGAAACGCGTTCCGTCGGCAGCACCCGGACTTCGCACCGGCCACCTTCCCGCCCTCAGAGGCCGACGACTCCTGACCGCGGGAGCGTGACACCGGTCGAACGCGGCGGTGTCACGGCAGCGTGGGGCCTCGGGTGACGGCCGGTCACAAATGACCGGTGGCACGGCCTGTCCGCCGGGTGGTACGGGAGACCAGCATCGGGGCGTCCGGCCCGCGACACCTCACCGCGTCGCGAGCCTCCTCGACGAAGGGTTCCCGATGACACCCATGCGCCTCACCGCGTTCGGCGCGGCCCTCACGCCGGCCGCCCTGAAGGGCACCGGCACGGCGCACGCAGCAGCACCGGCCGCCGCGCCCGCGGCGACAGCCTCCGCCTCCGCGGCCGCGTCCTCGGCCGCTGCCGCCGTTCCCGCCTTCACCGCCCGCATCCCCCACCTCGAAACCGCCTTCCCCGCAGCCGACTGACCGGGGACGGCCACCTCGCATGGGTTCTCCTGCGGCCCGACTCACGAAGAGATCCCGCCGGTGCGAGCCGCCCGCGGCATACACGAAAGGAAAGGGACGTCATGGCTCCATACGCAGGGCCCCTGCGGACGCGCGGGCTCGCGGTGCTCGCGATGGTGATCGCGGTGCTGCTCGGCCCCCCGCCGTCGAGTTCGGCCGACGACCAACGACCACCCGGCGCGGCGGCAGGCGTCGACCTGTCAAAGCGATACCCCGGGAAGAACCCACTCCTCAGCCCGCCTCTTCTGCCGATCGCGGACCTTCGCGCCGCGCTCAGCCGTGCGCTGCTCAAGAGCGAGAAGGACGAGGCCTTCGACGCGTACCGCAACGGCGCAGTCGAAATGATCAACCCGTGGAGGCTGAGCGACAAGAAGATCGTGCGCCTCCTCGAGGAGAGAGCCCCGATCCTCCGCCCCAATCCCTCACTCGCCACCTCCCGCTCCGAGGTCTGGAGGGGTTCGCTCGTCACCGTGGATTCGGTCGATGAGTTCTTGACAGCCGAGGACCGGCGGGAGTTGAGGACGAACAATGTGCGCGTCCTGGTTGCCTTGAGTGCACTGAACATGCCTGACGGTCTGCATTCCGAGGCTGTCATCGGGCAGATTCTGAAGAAGCACCGCATCGGCCGGGATGCGATTGTCCTAGGAGGTTCCGAACGCCAGCATTGCCAACGTTGCGCACGGCTCTACCCTCCGGGCATACCTCTCGTTCACGCGCGTGAGTACGACCTCTCCGTCGCGGAAGTAGCCTCGTTGCCGACCGCGGTTGAGCGGGCCAAGCGGGAAGCGAAGGACAAGGGCCCAGATCAGCAGCGCAAGGCGGCTGAAAAGGTGCTCGAGGAATTCGAGACAGCAAAGAAGGACCGCAACGCAAAAGCTGCCCAGCAGTTGGGGATGGATCTCGAAGGAGTGAAGGATCGGGCAGCGAAACAGGAGAGTCTCGTCGGAGGCTCGCTGCCCTCCACCTTCGCCCATTCCGAGGCGCCGTGTCCCGTGGAGGGTATACAGGGGGCGGGCGCCCATGGCCTCGGCTCCACCACGTCGCAGGCCGTGTTGCTCGGGGCGGCGGCTCGGCGTACCAGTCCCTGTGACGAGCAGCAGCCCCCCGCCGGTCGCGCAGGCGCCACGGGGCTGAGCAAGGTGCTCGCCGAGCCTGGCATGGATCCGGGCGGCATCGACTTCTCCAGCATGGAACTGCGATACCTGTCCGACCCCGGTGACGGAAGCGGCCTGCAGTACTCGTTCAGCGCCGACCGCGACCCGATGAAGGGGGATGCGCGTACGTCCACCGGGCTCGCGGTGACGGACCAGACCTCCGACGCCTTCTTCGTCTGGCTTTCGCTGAACCCGAGGGCGTTCTGGGTCAATCTCAATCCGAACGAGCCGGACCGCATCGTCGACAGCCGGCTGGGCCGCACGGATGCCGGGCGCATCATGCTCCAGGCCGACCTGCGGATGAAGCAGACCGTCGCCAAGCTGATCCACCCCGACACCGCGACGGGCCGAGAGTTCTGGAACAGCATCTCCGGCGACTGCTTGTCGTTCCGGACCTGGATCCTCTCCGCGCCCGCCTCGGTGCATCAGAACGGCGACAAGCTCTACATCCTCGACGCGCCCCTCGACGTCCAGATGGAGACCCAGTACCTGCAGAAGCGCGGCGATTCGAAAGCCGCCGCATGCCCTCAACAGGACAAGGCCGCCGAGGACCGCAACGAGCGGCTGTTCCGGAGCCTCATCCTGCCCAAGCTGAAGCACTCCATCAACACGGCACCGGAATACTCCGAACTGCGGCGGGTCTATCTCGCCCGTGTGGCCGCCGAGTGGTACCGCGAACTGAGCCGTACCAAGGCCACCACCTATCGCGGCCTCGTCGACAAGGGTGACATCACCCACTGGCAGACCGAGAGCGACTGGAAGCCCACCGACACGTTCGACCAGTACGTCCGCTCCTACACCAAGGGTGAGTTCAAGGTCAGCAAGAGGACGACCAGCGGCGACAAGATCTACGTCCGTACCTACTCCTACGGCGGCGTCGACCTCACCAGGATTCCCCTTCGCAAGGTCCCGGACGACCGCTTCACGGCGCAGCACGCGGGCCTCACCAAGGACATCGACCAGTCACTGAACGCGCCCCGACCCTCGACCGGAGGCGACACCGTTTTGCTCGGCGCACCCACTCCACGCCAGGCCGCGGGGCTCGGAAGGCCCGAAGAGCCCACCTCGCCGACCGCGCTGACGCTACGTCTGCTTCCTGTGCTGCTGCTGCCCCTGGCTGCGCTGCTCTGGTGGCGTCGCCGTCGGCTGAGCGCTTCGGCTTCCGCAAGTCCCTTGCGCCGTGCGGCAGCCTCGTCCACCCGAACGGGCAACACCTTCCGGAGGCCGTCATGACCTCTCCCGCGGACAACTCCGCAGCCACGCCCCCGGCGTCCTCACCTCCCGGCCCTGCTCCTGCCTCGGGTGTGCCGGAGCGCCGCCCCTACGTGCGGTTGATGGCCGCGCTCGGTGGCATGGGCGCGGTGGCCGCAGTGATCGGCGCTCTGGTCGGCTTCACCACCGATCCGGCCTTCCCGTTGCCGGAGAAGTTGCCGACGTTGCCCGTGAGGCCAGGCATGCCCCCGGGCCTGCCGACCGGACCCGGGGCACTGCCCAGCGGATTCCCGAGCGGCTTCCCCACCGAGCTGCCCTCAGGCTTTCCGACCGACTTCCCCACCGACATGCCGACAAGCTTCCCGACCGACTTCCCCACCGATTTCTCCGGAGGGCTGCCGAGTGGCATCCCGACGGACGGCTCGGTCCCGAAGTCCGGAGGTACCCGATGACGACGGCCCACGGACTCCTCGCCCCACCATCGGGGCCGCCGCCGGCTCCCCCCGTCCCGCGCCCCGGCCTGCCCGCCGCGATCGCCGTGGCGGTCGCCCTGTCAGTGGCCTTCGCCATGAGCCAAGTCCTTTACTGGGCGCAGCCCGCCATCGCTTCCCCGCTGCCGTGGATGCGCGTGTTCCTGCTCCCGGAGTCGACTCCTTTCAGTTTGACGAGGAGGCTGCTCCATGTCGGCTGGGTGATCGCCGCAGTCCTCGGCCTGCTGCTCCTGATCACCTACCGACGAACGCCCCGGACCGGTCCGGGCGGCGGCGTCGGCGGCCGAACCTTGCGGGCCTGCCAGTTCGGCATCCTGGGCGCTCTGCTGCTGCCCTACGCCGTCATGCCACTGGACATTCTCGCCAGTGCCCCGCTCATTCTCCTGATGTGCCTGCCCACCACCGCGTTGGCACTGTTGTGCGTGCATCGAGTGCAGCTGTACCGTCGCCTGCCGGCATGGCTGCTGCTGACCGGCTTCAGCTGGGGTGTGCTGATCGGTGGCGGGTTCGGAACCGTCATGATCGTGTGGTTCCAGCGGTACGCGGGTGGCTACCTGCTCGACTGGGAACACCCCCGGGACGCGATCCGTTCGCTCTACACGCTGCTGTCCCTCAATGCCGGCACGTTCTCGGAAATGGGCAAGGCCGCCGGGGTCGCGATCCTCTACCTTCTCTTCCGACGGCACTTCGACGGCGTGGTCTCCGGCGCTGTCGTCGGAGCGGCGGTGGGGCTCGGCTACAACCTCACCGAGACCGTCCGGTTCATGGCTGAGATCGATCCCGGTCAGGCGACCACGCAGTTCTGGATGCGGCAGGTGATCGGGCTGATGGCCGTCCACGTCGCGTTCACCGCCGTAGTGGGCGCCGGCTTCGGCGCGGCACGCAGGCTGTCCGCCCGCAAGGACCGTCTGCTGGTCGTCGGCGGAGGCGTCATGGCCGCCATCGGCGGGCACTTCGTCACGGACGCGACCATGCCGAGGCTGGCCGCGTGGACCGAAAACCTCTTCTCCCACGACCAGACACTCGACCTGCTCCTGGGCGTGCCACTCGTCACGGCCGTCACATCCGGTCCGTTCGTCCTCGCGTACGTGGTGATCCTGCGGCGAGGCCTGCGCGAGCAGGCCGTCGGCCTCGCGGAGGCACTGCGGGGGGAAGCGGCCGCGGGCACGGGCGCGGTCACCCAGCCGGAGGCGGAGGTGCTGCTCGCCCCGCGCCGGCGTCTCCTGCTCGAACTGCGGGTGTGGCGCCGTGACGGAGTCGCGGGCCTCCGCCACCTGAGGCGCCTGCACCAGGCTCAGCTCGACCTGGCCACGCAGCACTGGCACCGCACGTCTCCGGGGGCGGACCCCTTCGTGCCCCCTGAGGCTCCTCTGCGTGCACGTGTGCGGGAGTTGAAAGGCCTCGTCGTACCCGCCGCTCGTCCGTCTTCGTCATCGGAGCAGGAGGTTCTGTCGTGATCATTCACAGGGGTGTGCGACTGCTGGCCCTGGCCACCGCAACCGCGCTGCTCGTCCTCGGTGCACCCGCCTCCGCGGCGGCTCAGTGCTCGAACCCTGATTACAAGGGCATCAGGTCGTTTCCCGGCGGAGCCTGCCCGGAGCACGTCGCAGGCATCGCGTCGGGCGCCGTGTGGGCTCTGCTCGCGCTCGCGGCCGGTCTCTGGCTCATCTCCGCGCTGCGCAGGTCCCGATCGGAAACCGACACCGACCTGGCCACGATCGACGCGGTGTTCAGCGATGCGTTGAACGAGGAATCGGCGGCAGGGCGGCGCGAGACGAACGACAGGTCCCTG
>NZ_BMTO01000014.1:0-5291 GCF_014649715.1 Streptomyces lateritius | reverse complement strand
TCCTGGACGTCCCGGGCATGTGCCCGGGACGTCCAGGACGGTACCCCCGCCTCCGTCCCCGACGAGGCCGTCGACCTCTTCTGCCCGGCAGAGCCCTCCGAGGCACCGATCTACGTGCGTGCCTCCGGCCGGAACCGCCCGCGACGTAGGCACGGCGCACGCCGGAGAAAATCTTTCCGGATTCCTGTCACGTCTCCGTGCGTCCCTCCGTCAGTGCTGTGAAGACGCCGACCAGGCCGACGCGAAGGAGAGCAGCCATGACGAAGACCGACACCCCCATATCCCGGATGCCGAACCCCGCCGAGTTCGTGCCCGAGGTGAGCGACGTCAGCGCCGCCCTCTTCCGGGCCACGGGCAACCAGTCCGTGCCCCGCACCACGATCAACCTCATCCACCTGCGGGCCGGGCAGATCGTCCGCAACACCTACCTGACCATCCTGAACACCAGCTTCCTGCGCAAGGCCGGCGAGTCCGAGGAGCGCATCACCGCCGTCTCCTCCTGGCAGGACGCCCCGTACTTCACCGACGCCGAACGCGCCGCCCTCGCCCTGGTGGAAGCCACCCTCCAGCCCGCCCCCCACGGCGAGGAACGCGTCTCCGACGAGCTGTACGCCGAAGTCGCCAAGCACTACGACGACAAAGCACTGGCCACCCTCACCATCGCGATCGGCCAGATCAACTTCTTCATCGCCCTGGCCGTCATCGGCAAGCCCCAGCCCGTCACCTCCCTCGCCGACCGGCAATGGGACTGACCCGACCCGCTCATGCCTCCGAGCACCACGCACTGGCCGTCCCGGGCCCGACAGCCCTCTCCAGCTCAGGTATCCGGTCCGAGAGCGAAGTGCCGCATCGTCACAACAGAGTGGCCACTCGGCACGGCCGGGGGTTCCCGGTGCGGCAACCACCGCGGGCCCGGCGCCGGCCGGGCCCGCAGGAGGGGGATTGTGGGTGGGGGCCGCCGTCAGTGGCGGCCCCGCAGCCTGCCGAAGAGAGTGCGAGCCTGGGCCCGCTTCCGAGGGTCGGTGGCGGCGCGTCGCACCGATGCGATCGCCCGTCGGCCCTGCGGGCTGCGGCTGAATCGCTTGATGCGGGTCAACAGTGCGGACATGGAACCTCCTGTATGGGTACGTCGCCTGCGCGGCGTCTACCGGAAGAACGCCAGGTAGTAGTCCACGAACTTCATGCGGTGGTGTTCGTCCGTGTCGTCCTTTTCCGGCACGAACTCCGGGGCGTTCTTGATCTGCTCCTTGGTGCGGCTGACGAAGACGGTCTCCGTCGTCCTGTCCACGGTGGTGACGATTCCGGCCGGAATCACGACATGCCTGCCGAGGATCCACGGCCCGGTGTCCACGACCAGGTGACAGCAGCCGACTTCCGCGGAGTGCTGGTCCACCTTTCCGATTCCACCGTCCGTCGCTTCAACCTTGTATCCGGTCAGATCCATGTCGGCCGCGTGCATCGCGGTCTCGGAGAAGGACCAGATGTCGGGGAGCATGCCTGTTTCCTTCCTGCGGGGACGACCGGGACACGCGGCCTGGTCTGTCCTTCTTGTTGCCCGGTACGGGCGGTTCATTCCGCCGGCCCGCCGTACTCGTTGCGGCCGACCGGCCCCATCACTGTCTGCCGGTCCGTCGTCAGTCGCTGCGGTTCTTCTTCGGCGGCTTGACCTTCACCTTCCGCGGCTCGGGCTCGACACGTACGGGCCCCTTGGCGGCCTCACCCTTCCGGCTGCCGGTCCCCTTCAGGGTGGCGGCCGGAGTGGAATTCTCACGCTCGTCGGCCGCGGAACGCGGTTTCGTGGCGGACCCCTCGGCGGTCGGGGAAGTCATGGTCCGCGAACGGGAGACGGCGGGGGTTGCAGCGGGTGAGGAGGACGGGTCCGGATGTCCTGCCCGGGGCGACGAGGGCTCGGTCGTCCGATCCGCCCCGGCCGACGGGGATTCCGTCGTGGCCAGGCGCGGTGGCCGGGAGGCCGCGTCTTCCCTCTCGGAGGGCAGAGCACCGATCGAGCCGGTCAGCGAGACTCCGAGCACGGCCAGTGCCGCCCCCGCAGCGAGTAGGCCGCGGCCGGAGCGGGGGGAAGCGGGGGGCGTGGAAAGGGGTTCCTGGGGCGGGGGTCCCTCGCTCGGTGTCGCCGCGAGCACCGGCCCGGTGGCACCTGTTCGGGCACCCGCGAACTCCGACCGAAGTGTGACGTCCGCCGCGTTCCGGTCCTCACCCACGTTCCGGACGTCTATCGGTGGGCCGGCCCCGCGGCGGGACGACGCGGAGTCCCCGCCCGGCATGGCGGCCAGGGCCCGGAAGCAGGCCTGTGCGTCGGGCCGGCAGGTCTCATCGGGATCCGTCATGGCCTCCAACAGCGCGACGAGATCCGCCGGCAGGTCCGAAGGAATCACCGGAGGCCGGTGCAGCCGCGCGATCGCCGCCTCCAACGGGGTTCCCGCGTACTCCAGCTCGCCCTTCAGGGACTCGAGGAGGACGAGTCCCAGGCTGTAGATGTCCGCAGCCGGTCCCGCTCCCCTCCCCAGTACTTGCTCCGGCGCCATATATGCCGCAGTTCCCACGAGAGTGCCGGGGGCGGTGTGGGTGGCGGTGGTGTCGAGCAGCCGGGAGATACCGAAGTCGGTCAGGTGCGGGGTGCCCGTCTCGTCCAGAAGGATGTTCGACGGCTTGACGTCGCGGTGCACGACACCGGCCGCATGCACATGGGCGAGCGCGGAGGCCAGCGCGGCCCCGATCCGGGATGCCTCGGCGGGCGTCAGGGGGCCCGCGGCGATGTGCCTGCGCAGCGTCGCCCCCTTGATGAGCTGCATCACCAGGTAAGGCCGTCCGTCCTCCTGGCCGGAGTCGTACACGGTCACCAACCCGGGGTGCTGCAGCTGGGCCAGCAGGCGCCCCTCGCCGTCGAAGCGCTCCTCCGTCTGGGACTCACTGCCAGGGCGGAAGACCTTCACCGCCACCGGCCGCCGCAGCCGCAGGTCACGACCCTCAAACACGTCGGCCGCACCGCCGCGCCCCACCAGCTCGTCGAGCCGATAGCGGCCGGCGACCACGTGGGCCGTGAGCCGGAGATCCGGTGGGGCTGGCCACGGGCGGACCATCATCTGTGCTCCCTGCGTTCCGTTGTCGCCTTCCGCTGTCCGCCCGCCCACGTAGGTTCGTACCGGGCAGGCCGCGCCGGCGTCCGATGTCTGGCCGTATGACCGCTGGGCGGCGGCCGACGCGTACCGCATCCGGCCGCGGACCGCCCGTGTGCGAGCTTGGAACTACGGGTGCCCCCTGAGCCTCGGGGCATCCGCATGGAAACCGGAAAATCCTGTGGGGGACTCCCGGACCGCAGCGGCGCGCACCCAGCATCACCTACGCCCGGTACTACTCGGCGCGATGGGCGCGGAGCCAGATCCTCTCCGCGGGCGCACTCCGTGGGCGAGCCACGGTTTCGGAGCCGGTCCCACGAGCGGAAGGAGCCCCTCAGCAGATTCGCGCCGCCCGCCCCGGAGGCGGCGCGGGCGGCGGCGCGTTCACCGGTGATGTGCCCGGAGTGTTACTGGGCCAACTCGTCGGCCACCTCCTTCACCGCGTCCAGCGAACCTGCCAGCGCCTCCCGTGACGCGGCTCGGGCCCGGCGCAATCTCTCGTACCCGTACCCGGCGAACGCCACAGCCCCGATGCCGTACGCGGCCGCCAACGCCCCCGCCACCCGTTGTGCCGGCCACACTCGCTCCAGCGCCCGCACCGCCGACTCCTGAGCCGCCAACAGGGCCAGCACGCCGAGCACCCCGCCCGCCCCAAGAGCCGCCGATCCCCGGCGCCCCTCCGACACGGCGGCCACCAACTCCGCCTTCACCTGGTCTATGTCCTCACGGACCAACTCGATCACATCCTGTGACAGTGCTTGCATGCCTTCCCGCTACCCCTGTCCCGGCCGGGCACGCGACGGACTGCCCCAGGCATCACCGAAAAGCAACACACGACGGCCTCCGTGCCCTCGGCCTCGACCACCTCGGCCGGCGCGCAGCGCTCTTGGAGTGACGGAACGCGGCGGCGCACGGTCGGCGAGTCGGACCGGGCCCGACAGCTCCCGACGTACAGCGGGGCCCCGCACTGGGCGCCGACGAGCCCACCGGACGGGCGAGAAACCCGGCGCACACCTCTTGACCACATGTACCTACTGATCAGTACGCTCAGCGCATCCCTGAACGACCCCGGTGTCGACCCTGCGGCCGCAGCGAACCGGCCCGCTCGGCGCGCCCCCACATGCCGCAGGTACCGCTCCCGTGACCCGGGAAGCCTCCCCCAGCACGCTCTCCCCACCGGAACGCGCCCTCGTGCGCTTTCACCTGCCCCGCCCTTGGAGGCCCGCGTGAAGAGATTCGTCGTGACCGCAGCCGTCGCCGCAGCCGGTGCCCTTCTCGTCGTGCAGGCGCCGGCTCCCGCCCAAGCGTCGACCGGCTCCTCCTTCACCTCCGGCAGCAACCCCGTCCTGTTCGTGCACGGCTACAACGGTGATGCCGGTAACTGGAACACCATGGCCGACCGCTTCAGGGCCGACGGCTGGCCGTCTGCCCATCTGCGTCAGTGGACCTACGACTCGCGCCAGTCGAACACCGTCACCGCCCAGCAGCTGTCCGCCGAGGTCGACCGTGTACTCGCGGCCACGGGCGCGACCAAGGTCGACATCGTCAGCCACTCCATGGGTGGGCTGTCCTCGCGCTACTACCTGAAAAACCTCGACGGGACCTCGGAGGTCGACGCCTGGGTGTCGTTGGGCGGCCCGAACCACGGAACCGACACCGCCAACAGCTGCTTCGACACGTCCTGCACCGAGATGCGCATAGGCTCCAGCTTCCTCACCGGCCTGAACTCCGGCGACGAGACCCCCGGCTCGCCCCGCTACGCCACCTGGTGGTCGCCCTGCGACACGGTGATCAACCCCGACAGCTCCGTGTCCCTGTCCGGCGCAGTCAACAGCCGGACCACCTGCCTCAGTCACACAGGCCTGCTCACCGACGCGACGGTGTACGCCCAGACCCGGGACATGATCAACCGCTGAGCGTGCGTCGGCGCCCGGCGAGAACCGCAGCAGCCACATCGGTTCAGCGGGAGCCGTCTTGACGCCCGAGGGCCTCGGTGCACCACGTGACGATGTGAGCCTTCAGATCATCGATCGAGTAGTCGATCGTCGTTCTTAGAAGCCATCTCATTTGGCGAGTCTGCGGTAGCAGATAAGGGTGCAGGCGATGCTGGTGAAGGCGAGGAAGTGGTCGGCCTTGCGTTCGTAGCGTCGGTGG
>NZ_BMTO01000013.1:184872-247579 GCF_014649715.1 Streptomyces lateritius | reverse complement strand
ACTGGAACGAGCACCCCAGGCCGTTCGTCTGGACGAAGACCGCCGACGAGATCCTCGACAAAGTAGCCGCCTACTGCCGACGAATCCCCGACTCAGGTCACTAGGCCAGCTCGTGCGTCCAGCCGTGGACGTCCTCCGCCTTGCCCGTCTGGATGGCGAGCAGCGCGTCGCGCAGGCGCATCGTGACCTCGCCGGGCTCGCCGCCCGACTGCTGCCACTCGCCGCGCGTCGACTTCACCGTGCCGACCGGGGTGATCACCGCGGCCGTGCCGCAGGCGAAGACCTCGGTCAGGGTGCCGTTCTCGGTGTCCGCCTGCCACTGGTCGATGGAGACCCGGCCCTCCTCGGCCTCGTAACCGAGGTCCTTGGCGAGCTGCAGGAGCGAGTCACGGGTGATGCCGGCGAGCAGGGAGCCGGTGAGCGTCGGCGTCACGATCTTGTCGCCGTAGACGAAGTACAGGTTCATGCCCCCGAGCTCCTCGACCCACTTGTGCTCCACGGCGTCGAGGTAGGCGACCTGGTCGCAGCCCTTCGCCGCCGCCTCGGCCTGGGCCAGCAGGGAGGCCGCGTAGTTGCCGCCGGTCTTGGCGTCGCCCATGCCGCCGGGGACGGCGCGGACGCGGTCCTCCGAGAGCCAGATGGAGACGGGCTTCACACCGCCGGGGAAGTACGGTCCGGCGGGCGAGGCGATGACGACGAAGAGGTACTCGTTCGCCGGGCGCACCCCGAGGCCGACCTCGGTCGCGATCATGAACGGGCGCAGGTAGAGGGAGTCCTCGCCGCCGTGCGACGGAACCCATGCCTTGTCCTGCTGGACCAGCACGTCGCAGGCCTCGATGAAGGTCTCGACGGGCAGCTCCGGCATGGCCAGACGGCGCGCGGACGCCTGGAAGCGCCGGGCGTTGGCGTCGGGGCGGAAGGTGGCGACGGAGCCGTCGGGCCTGCGGTACGCCTTGAGGCCCTCGAAGATCTCCTGGGCGTAGTGCAGGACGTTCGTGGCCGGGTCGAGGGAGAGCGGGCCGTACGGCACGAGCTCGCCGTCGTGCCAGCCACGGCCCTCGGTCCACCGGATCGTCACCATGTGGTCGGTGAAGTGGCGGCCGAATCCGGGGCTGGCCAGGATCGCCTCGCGCTCCGCTTCGGACAGCGGGCTGGAGGAGGGCTTGAGCTCGATCGTGGGCGTCGTCATGAGTGCTTGTCCTTCACCGGTTGTGTGTGACGGACCGCGCTCACGCCGCTATCAGTGCTCTGCTAGGACGTCCGAGCTTTCCCGCATGCCGCGGCCCCACGTTCGATTATCGCCCGTGGGGACCGGTGCACGGAAACGGTGTGCATACGGTCCAGGATGTGATGGTGGCACCCTGCGACCGCATAGGTACAGCCGCCGGGTGCGGAATGCGACCCGGCGGCTGTGTGTGGCGTCAGTCGGCGGGTCAGCTCGCTACTCGTACCGCGAGCGCGTCGCCGATCTCGTCCGTCGTACGGACCGAGTCGCCGCGCTCGGTCAGGTCGGCGGCGACGGCCTGCTCGATGCGGCCGGCCTGGGTCTCGTAGCCGAGGTGGCGCAGGAGGAGGGCGACGGAGAGGACGGTGGCCGTGGGATCGGCCTTGCCCTGGCCCGCGATGTCGGGCGCGGAGCCGTGGACGGGCTCGAACATGGACGGGAACTCGCCGCTCGGGTTGATGTTGCCCGAGGCGGCGACGCCGATGCCGCCGGAGACGGCCGCGGCGAGGTCGGTGATGATGTCGCCGAAGAGGTTGTCGGTGACGATCACGTCGAACCGCTCGGGCTGCGTGACGAGGAAGATCGTCGCCGCGTCCACGTGCAGGTAGTCCGTGGTGACCTCGGGGAACTCCTCGGCCACCTTGTTGAAGATGTTGGTCCAGAGGTGGCCCGCGTACGCCAGGACGTTGTTCTTGTGGACCAGCGTCAGCTTCTTGCGCGGGCGGGCCTGGGCGCGGGCGAAGGCGTCACGGACCACACGCTCGACACCGAAGGCCGTGTTGACGGAGACCTCGGTGGCGACCTCGTGCGGGGTGCCGGTGCGGATGGAGCCGCCGTTGCCGGTGTACGGACCTTCGGTGCCCTCGCGGACCACGATGAAGTCGATCTCGGGCTGGCCCTTGAGCGGGGTCGACACGCCGGGGAGCAGCTTCGACGGACGCAGGTTCACGTGGTGGTCGAAGAGGAAGCGGAGCTTCAGCAGGAAGCCGCGCTCCAGCACGCCGGAGGGGACCGAGGGGTCGCCGATCGCGCCGAGCAGGATGGCGTCGTGCTGCTTGAGGGCCTCGACGTCGGCGTCGGTGAGGGTCTCACCGGTCGCGTGGTAGCGCTTGGCGCCGAAGTCGTACTCCTTCGTCTCCAGCTTCACATCCTGCGGAAGGGCGGCGGCGAGGACCTTCAGGCCCTGGGCCACGACCTCCTGGCCGATGCCGTCGCCGGGAATGACTGCGAGATTGATGCTGTGAGACATGTCGGCACCCTACTCCTCGTCCCAGCGGTTGACACGCACTGTCCACCATGCGGACGCTCTTGCCGGTCGCCGGGCCGGGGCGCACGAATCCGTTGGATTTCGTTCATCCGACGTCTGGCGCGGAGTCGTAAGTTACTGGCAAGTTGCCCGCCATGACTGAGGACACCCCACGCTTCGGTATCCCCGAGGCCCTCGCGCGTCGCATGTCCATGCCGGAGCAACACGAGTACCTGCGCGCGAAGTTGACGCGCCGTCGGATACTCGCCGGGTCGGTCGCGTCCGCCGCCGCGGCCGGGACCGGACTGCTCACCGCGACGCCGGCCGCGGCCGCTTCCCCCGCACTGGTCACGGCCCCGGCCACGGCCGCCGTGGACGGCTCGCTCGTCGCCCCGTTCGGCCGCCACCTCGCCTTCGGCGCCGATCCCACGACCCAGATGCGGATCTCCTGGCAGGTCCCCTTCGCCGTGGTCCGCCCGTACGTGCGCATCGGGCTCAGGCCGT
The DNA here is from genome assembly GCF_014649715.1 of Streptomyces lateritius. Classification (GTDB taxonomy): domain Bacteria; phylum Actinomycetota; class Actinomycetes; order Streptomycetales; family Streptomycetaceae; genus Streptomyces; species Streptomyces lateritius. The sequence continues at coordinate 244,604 of NZ_BMTO01000013.1, read as the reverse complement.
GGGAACTGGGGGCGCGGATCGAGGCGGAGGTGCGCCCGCTGCACACTCCCTCGCTCTCCCGGAAGCTGCCGGCCGTCGACCAGTACTACCTGCACGCGGGGATCGACGGGCTGCGACCGGGGACGACGTACTACTACGGCGTCGGGCACCAGGGCTTCGACCCGGCGTCCCCGGAGCGGATCTCCACACTCGGTTCCTTCCGTACGGCTCCGGCGGTGCCCGAGACCTTCGTCTTCACCGCCTTCGGCGACCAGGGCGTCAGCTATCACGCCCTCGCCAACGACCAGCTGATCCTCGGCCAGAACCCGGCCTTCCACCTCCACGCCGGCGACCTCTGCTACGCGGACTCCACCGGCCAGGGCAAGGAGTCGGACATTTACGACGCCCGCGTCTGGGACCAGTTCCTGGCACAGACGGAGAGCGTGGCGGCGCGTGTGCCGTGGATGGTGACGACCGGGAACCACGACATGGAGGCGTGGTACTCGCCGAACGGTTACGGCGGCCAGTCGGCCCGCTTCTCGCTGCCGGCCAACGGTCCCGACCCGGTCCGAGCGCCCGGCGTGTACTCCTTCACCTACGGCAACGTCGGTGTCGTCGCGCTCGACGCCAACGACGTCTCGTACGAGATCCCGGCGAACAAGGGGTACACGGAGGGGCGGCAGACGGCCTGGCTCGACCGGCGGCTCGGCGACCTGCGCGCCCGGCCGGAGATCGACTTCCTGGTGGTCTTCTTCCACCACTGCGCCTACTCGACGTCCACGCACGCCTCCGACGGAGGGGTGCGCGACGCGTGGCTGCCGCTCTTCACCAAGCACCAGGTGGACCTGGTGGTCAACGGCCACAACCACGTCTACGAACGCACGGACGCGATCAAGGGCGGCGAGGTGGGGCGCCCGGTGCCGATCGGCGGAACGACCGACCCGACGCGCGACGGAATCGTGTACGTCACGGCCGGCGGCGCGGGCAAGGAGCTGTACGGCTTCGGGCTCGGCGTCCAGGACAGCTACGAGGGGCACGTCCACCACCACGAGCACATCGTGACGTACCACTGGACCAAGCTCCGGCTGCCGGACCCGGACACCGTGGAGTGGTCCCGGGTGCGCTACACCGGCTTCTCGTTCCTCGCGGTCGAGGCGGTGGCCGGTGCGGCACCGGTGCTCAAGGTCTCCGCGCTCGCCGAGACCGGCGAGCGCATCGACCACTTCGAGGTGCGGCGCTCGGCGCCGTGAAGGTCAGTGACCGGTCGATCCGCCGTTGTCACGGCGGTCGAGGGCCCGCTGGAGGGCGGCGGCGGCGTTCTTGCGGGCGTCGTCGCCGGGGCGGGTGACGGAGTGGCGGACACGACGGACGGCGGTCTCTGCGGCCATGGGGGATCGACTCCTTGAGATCAGTGGTGATCCGGGGATCGGAGATCAGTGATGATCGAAGGCGCCGGAAGGGGCGGGGAGCGGGCCCGCAGGGGTTGCCTGCACAGGGGCACCGCGCTCACGACCGCCATTCGCTGATGAAGCGAGACGTTCGGCTCCTACAAAGCTAGGACAGGCGGCCGCATCTGTCTCCACAATTACTCGGACTTCCTACTATCTGAGACGGCGATCATCGGACCGCGGCGCGCAGCTCCCGGATCAGAGCCCGTACGGCGAGGGATCGAGCCAGCTCAGGGGTGGTGACGTAGCCGACGGAGCGCGTCGGGCGCTCCGGACCGAGATCGGTGATCTGGACCGAGGGCGGTGCTCCGATCAGGGAGAGTTCCGGCATCACGGCCATGCCGAAACCACTGCTCACCATCGAGAGCACCGCTCCGTCGTCCTCGGCCTCGACGGTCGCCGACGGCAGCCAGTCCTGCTCCGCCCACCACGCGCGGGTGTAGGAGGTGCAGTTCTCCGTCCAGTCGACGAGCGGGAGCGAGCGCGGCGAGGAGTGCCCGGCCGGGTGGACGAGGGCGTACCCCTCCTCGACGAGCACTCCCCCGACCAGCTGCGGCGGTACGGGAGAGGTCGTCCCGATCGTCGCGATGCCGAGGTCCGCCCGCCCGTCCATGACCTCACCGGCGGTGCCGCGCCCCACCTCCCGTACGATCCGCACCTCCGGCAGGATCTCCGGGTGCCGGGCGGCCAGGCGCTCCAGGACTCCGGGCAGCAGATGCAGGGCGGCGCTGCGGAAGGCGGCGATCCGCAGCGGCCCGGCGAGGGTGCCGCCGGTCCCGTCGGCCACCCCACGCACCTCGGCGCCCATCACCTCCAGGAGCCGCAGCACCCGCCGGGCGTGGGCGAGGGCGCGTTCGCCGGCGGCGGTGGGGGTGGCGCCCGCGCGGCCGCGGTCGAAGAGGACGGCGCCGAGCTTGCGCTCGCTGGCGCGCACCGAGTGGGAGACGGCGGACTGGGTCATGCCGAGCGCGCCGGCGGCGGCGGAGAAGCCCCGCTCCTTCCCGACGGCGACGAGAATGCGCAGTTCGTGCGGCGCGAGGTCGGTCATGTGCGGCGCCCACCTGGGTGTATGAGGAGGATTCATGGATCGGGGTGGTCCGTCGACGCAGCCCCCTGCCCGCCCGCGGGATTCCTTCCTACGGTCTCCGGCATGACGAACGACACCATGATCACCGTCCAGCAGACCGCCCGCCCCGTGGGCTTCCCCACACTCGCGCACTTCGCCTTCGTCGAGGCACCCGTCCCCGACCCGGCCCCCGGCACCGCGCTCGTCGAGAACCTCCTCTGGTCGGTCGATCCGTACCACCGCGAGGCGATGGACGACGACTCCCTGTGGACGCTGAACGCGCCCATGGAGGGCCGCACCCTCGGGCGGGTCGTGGAGTCCCGCGCCCCGGGGCTCTCCCCCGGCGATCTGGTGCAGCACCGCAGAGGCTGGCGCACCCATTCCCTCGTCCGGCCCGACGAGGTGCGCCCGGTCCCCGGCTTCGACGGCGTCCCCCTGGCCGCGCACCTGAGCGTGCTGGGCGGGACGGGCCTTTCGGCGTACGTCGGTCTGACGCGGATCGCGCGGCTCCAGCCGGGCGAGGACCTGTTCGTCTCCGCCGCTGCCGGCGGCGTGGGGACGGCAGCCGGACGCTTCGCGCGGCTGCTGGGCGCGGGCCGGCTCGTCGGCAGCGCGGGCTCGGCGCGGAAGGTCGCCCATCTGACCGAGCGGGTCGGTTTCGACGCGGCCTTCGACTACCACGACGGGCCGGTCACCGAACTGCTCGCCGAGGCGGCCCCGGACGGGCTCGACGCCGTGCTCGACGGGGTGGGCGGCGACCATCTGGAGGCGTCGATCGCCGCCCTGCGGGAGCACGGCCGGATCGCCTGGGTCGGTGCCGTAGCGCAGTACCACGCGCTCTCCGCTCCCCCGGCCGCCCCGCGTAACCTCTTCGACCTGGTCGGCAAGAGCATCCGGCTCGAAGGGTTCCTGGTGAGCGACCACGGAGACGCGCAGCAGGAGTTGTACGACTTCGCGGTGCCGCACCTGCGGAGCGGGCGGCTGCCGCTGGACGTGACGGTGGTGGAGGGCTTCGAACACATCGTGGCGGCGTTCCTCGGGATGCTGCGCGGCGAGAACACGGGAAAGATGCTGGTGTCCCGGCCGGGCGGCTGATCTAGCCTGGAGCGGCGCGAGGAACGGGGAGGGGGCCTGACCGGCCCGCCGCCGCGCCGTACGGACCATGCTCAGCCCAGGGGGAACGACACGATGACCACGGACACCGCCCACGAGCCCGCCCACGGGGGCGCCTACTTCGACGAGCTCGCCGCCGCGCTGCGGAGCGCCGGTGTGCCGCGGGAGCAGATCGACTGCACCGTGGCCGATCTGCGAGGCCATCTCGCGGCGACGGGGACGGGCCCGGAGGCGGAGTTCGGCCCGGCCGCCGCGTTCGCGGCGCGGCTCGGAGGGCTCGCCCCGCTGCCCGGCGAGCCGGACGGGACGGCGGAGAGCTGGACCTGGACGGCGGACCTCTTCAACGACCGGCGGATGCTGGCGGTCCACGGCGACCGGGGCTGGGAGGTGGAGTCGCTGGACGCCCTCGGCCGGTTCGTGTGCCGCCGGGCGCCCGGGGTGGCGCTGCGCTGGGAGTACCGGCGCGAGGTGATCGGCGGTCGGCGCCGCGAGATGGTCCTGGGCGAGCTGGAGCCCGAGGGCTGGGAACTGTGCGGCGAGTGGATGGTGTACGGCTACTTCAAGCGCCCGAAGGCGGCCCGCACGGGCCCGGCGGAACAGGCCGGGGCATCCCGCGGCCGGCTGTTCCTGAGCCGCCGGGGGAAGGTGGCGATGGCCGTCTGGGCGGTGGCCGCGCTGACATGTCTGGGCGTGGCGCTGACGGAACTCGGGCTGCCGGGTTACGTCATCGCGCTGTTCGGGGTGGGCTGGGCGATCTCGGCGACGTACACGGCGAAGCTGGAGACGCAGCGGGCTCACGCCCGGCAGGGTGGCTGACCGCTCGTCACATCACGTCGCCGTCACGCCAGTCGAAGGCGAGCGGGGCGGCGGGATCGGGCAGGACCCGGCCCTCCGCCGCCTTCAGGAAGGTCGACCCCTCCTCCTCCGGGAGGCGGGCGGACCCCTCGGGCCCGAGCACCTCGATCGGCCCCTCCCAGAGGTGCCAGCCCCGCGCCGCGTAGAGCGCGGCTCCGTCGTCGGACGCGGACAGCGCCCCGAAGGCGTACGCCCCGTCGATCACCCGCTCCAGCTCGGCCATGAGCAGCCCCGCGAGCCCCTGCCGCCGCCGGTCCGCCCGGACGCCGACGCCTTCGACGTACCCCACGCGGTACGAACGGCCCCGGTGGAGGGCGCGCCGCATGATGACGCTGCCGTGGGCCGCGATGCCCCGCTCGTCCTCGATCCAGGCGTGGATGCCACCGAGGGCGTGGTCCCAGTCCTCGTCGGAGAACTCGCCGCCGAAAACGGCGTCGAGCATCTCCCTTACGGCGCGCAGTCGTTGGGGTCCGAGTTCATGGGTGGGAGCGATGTGCAGGGAGTCGGCCACGGAACCAGTCTGCCATCCTCCCGTGGCCCGGCGCCTGCCCTGAGCCGCCCGGTGGGCTCGAAGGCTCCGGCACACCACAGAGCCGGCGTACAGCCTGACAACTGCGTCTCACCGCAGGCGGGTTCGTGAGAGCCCTTCGCTCCCTTTCGGTGTTGCCGGGACCCCGAGGTCTGGAACGCGTCCGCATGCCGACGCCCCTTCAGGCCGGCGCATGAGAACCGCCCCCGTCCTCGGTTGGGGGACCGAGGAAGGGGGCGGTGTCAGGGGGTGGGCCTCAGGAGGCCCGGGGGCGTCAGCCCATGTGGGGGTAGCCGTAGTCGGTCGGCGGGACCAGGGTCTCCTTGATCGCGCGGGTCAGCGTCCAGCGCATCAGGTTCTGCGGGGCGCCGGCCTTGTCGTTGGTGCCGGACGCGCGGCCGCCACCGAAGGGCTGCTGGCCGACGACGGCGCCGGTCGACTTGTCGTTGATGTAGAAGTTGCCCGCGGCGAAGCGGAGCTTCTCCATCGTGTACGCGGCGGCCGCGCGGTCGCCCGAGATGACCGAGCCCGTCAGGGCGTAGTCCGAGACCGACTCCATCTGGGTCAGCATCTCGTCGTACTTCTCGGCGGAGCTGTCGTCGTAGACGTGGACCGCGAGGATCGGGCCGAAGTACTCGGTCGTGAAGACCTCGTTCTCCGGGTCCGAGCACTCGATGACGGTCGGGCGGACGAAGTAGCCCTCGGAGTCGTCGTAGGTGCCGCCCGCGACGACCGTGCAGGTCGGGTCGGCCTTCGCGCGGTCGATCGCGGCCTTGTTCTTGGCGAACGCGCGCTCGTCGATCACGGCACCGATGAAGTTCGACAGGTCGGTGACGTCACCCATCCTGATGCCGTCGACCTCGGCCGCGAACTCCTCCTTGAAGCCGGAGTTCCAGATCGAGGCCGGGATGTACGCGCGCGAGGACGCGGAGCACTTCTGGCCCTGGAACTCGAAGGAGCCGCGGGTCAGCGCGGTCTTCAGGACCGCGCGGTCGGCGCTCGGGTGCGCGACGACGAAGTCCTTGCCGCCGGTCTCACCGACGATCCGCGGGTACGAGCGGTACTTCTCGATGTTGTTGCCGACCGTCTTCCACAGGTGCTGGAAGGTCTTGGTCGAACCCGTGAAGTGGATGCCGGCCAGGTCGCGGTGGTTCAGGGCCACCTCGGAGACGGCGATGCCGTCGCCCGTCACCAGGTTGATGACACCCTTCGGCAGGCCGGCCTCCTCCAGGAGCTCCATGAGGAGCACGGCGGAGTGGGTCTGCGTCGGGGACGGCTTCCAGACCACCACGTTGCCCATGAGGGCGGGGGCGGTGGGCAGGTTGCCCGCGATGGCCGTGAAGTTGAACGGCGTGATCGCGTAGACGAAGCCCTCCAGCGGGCGGTGGTCCAGACGGTTCCACACGCCCGGGGAGTTCGCCGGCGGCTGCTCGGCCAGGATCTGGCGGGCGTACGCCACGTTGAAGCGCCAGAAGTCGACGAGCTCGCAGGGGGTGTCGATCTCGGCCTGCTGGGCGGTCTTGGACTGGCCGAGCATGGTGGAGGCGGCCAGCGTCTCGCGCCACGGGCCGGCCAGCAGCTCGGCGGCGCGCAGGATGATCGCGGCGCGGTCGTCGAAGGACATCGCGCGCCAGGCCGGGGCGGCGGCCAGGGCCGCGTCGATGGCGTCCTGGGCGTCCGCCTCGGTGGCCGCGGCGAAGGTACCGAGGACGGCCTTGTGGTTGTGCGGCTGGACGACGTCGAAGCGCTCGCCACCGCCCATGCGCTTGACGCCGCCGATGGTCATCGGCAGCTCGCGCGGGTTCTCGGCCAGCTCCTTGAGCTTGGCCTCCAGACGGAGACGCTCGGCGGAACCGGGGGCGTAGCTGTGCACCGGCTCGTTGACCGGAGCGGGGACCTGGGTGACAGCGTCCATGAGTCTCGTAACTCCTTGTGAGAGGTGGGCTCAGCCCTTGGTGAGGATGGAGCGGGCGAAGAAGAGGAGGTTGGCCGGCTTCTCCGCGAGGCGGCGCATGAAGTAGCCGTACCAGTCCGTGCCGTAGGCGGTGTAGACGCGCATGCGGTGCCCCTCGGCGGCGAGACGGTTCTGTTCCTCGCTGCGGATGCCGTACAGCATCTGGAACTCGTACTCGTCCAGTTTGCGCCCGGCGCGGCGGGCCAGCTCCTGGCCGATGGAGATGAGCCGCGGGTCGTGCGAGCCGATCATCGGGTAGCCCTCGCCGTCCATCAGGATCTTCATGATCCGGACGTACGCCTTGTCGATCTCGGGCTTGTCCTGGAGGGCGACGGACGCCGGCTCCTTGTAGGCGCCCTTCACGATGCGGACGCGGGAGCCGTCGGCGGCGAGGCGGCGGGCGTCCTCCTCGGTGCGGAAGAGGTACGCCTGGATGACGCAGCCGGTCTGCGGGAAGTCCTTCCGCAGCTCCTGGTGGATGGCGAACATCGAGTCGAGGGTGGTGTGGTCCTCGGCGTCGAGGGTGACCGTGGTGCCGATCTCGGCGGCGGCCTCGACGACCGGGCGGACGTTGGCCAGGGCCAGCTCGTGTCCGTTCGGGAACGCGGTTGCGGGCCCGGAGGGCCCTCCGGCGAGCGACGGGAGGGACTGCCCGAACATCGACAGCTTCACCGACATCTCGGCGCGCTCGCCGAGGCCCAGTTCCTTGAGGCGGCCGATGAGCTCCAGGTAGGCGTCCCGGGCGGCGTAGGACTGCTCGACGGTGGTGATGTCCTCGCCGACGACGTCGAGGGTGACCTCAAGGCCCCGGCCGGTGATGTCCTGGACGATCGGGATGACGTCCTCGACCGTCTCACCGGCGATGAACCGGTCGACGACCTGCTTGGTCCCGGGGGCGGCCGACACGAAGCGGCGCATCTTGTCGCTGCGGGACGCGGCGAGGATCACGGGACCCAGCACGGGCCACCTCCTGGAGAAACGGGGTGCAGAGAACGTGCTGTACCCGAACCCACGGAACATATCGGGAACAGCACGAAGAACCACCGTGAAACCTAAGGATCGCTCCGATCCTCTGCCATCGACAGCTGTCACGCATCTGTGGACGGCATCTCAGACATCTGTATGAAGGAAGAGCGCTCGGGTGCGAGAATGGCCGCGTGAAGGGCGATTACCAGGAGCTGGTGGACGAGATCTCGACGCTGCTCGGCGCTCCGGCGACGCTGGAGAACCGGGATTTCGGCCTGATCGCCTTCGGCGCCCACGACAGCGACAGCTTCTTCGACGAGACCGCGCTCGACCCGGTCCGCACCCGCTCGATCCTGACCAGGAAGTCGACCCCGGCGGTCCGCGCCTGGTTCGAGGGGTTCGGGATCACCCGGGCGACCGGCCCGGTGCGGATCCCGGCGGCCCCGGACGCGGGCGTCCTGCGGGACCGGATCTGTCTGCCGGTACGGCACCGGGGCGTCGTCCTCGGTTACGTCTGGCTGCTCGACGCCGAGCCGGGGCCGACGCACGAGCAGCTCACGGCGGCGATGGAGGTCGCGACCCGGATCGGCGGGCTGCTCGCGGACGAGGAGCGGGCGGGCGCCGACCTCTCCCGGGAACTGCGGGCGAGTCTGACGGCCGAGCGCGGCTGGCAGTACGACATGGCGCTCGCGGCCCTGCGCACGGCGCTGGGCCCGGACGCGGAGGGCCTGCACGCACTGGTCTGTGTGGCCCCCTGGCCCAACGAGGACGGCCCGTCCTCCCGTACGGTCCCGAGCGCGGCGGCGCTGTGCACGGTGCCGTGGGGCGGCCCGGGCGGCGCCGTTTCCGCCAAAAGCGGGGGCAGGGAAGGGGCGGACGCACACGCGGGTGGCGACGAGCCGGCCGGCCCGACCGCCGCGCCGCGGGCGCTGGCCGCGCTGATCCGGCTGCGCTCGGCCGACAACCTCGCCCCGGCGACGGCCGCCGCCAACCAGCTGAGGGACGCCGCGGGCCCCAAAGCCGTCGCGGGCGTCGCCGACCCACGGCGCGGGCTCCCCTCCCTCGACACCGCCTGGCGCGAGGCCGGCGCCGCGGCCCGCGCGGCGACCGCACAGCCTTCGCTCGGCCCGCTCGCGCGATGGGCCGCCATCGGCCCCTACCGTCTGCTCACCGGCCTCCCCGCGGCCGAGCCGGACCCCGCGGTCCGCGCGCTGCTCGGCCCCGCCCACGGTGAACTGGCCCGCACGGCCGAGGTGTTCCTCGACCACGCGGGCCAGGCCGGGCGCACGGCGGCCGCCCTCGGCATCCACCGCCAGACCCTCTACTACCGCCTCTCCCGCGTGGAACAGCTCACCGGCCTCGACCTCGACGCGGGCGAGGACCGCCTGCTGCTCCACATGGCGCTCAAGGCGGCGAAGCTGTAGGAACGGCTCCGAAAGCACGGCCGCGATCGGCTCCACGGGGGCGAATCCAAGCCGGAGCCGGCCCGTGACGACGAGAACCCTCCAGTAACATGGCGCTTTCCCCCAGGAGGAGTTGCCCAGTGGAGTTCCGGCTGCTCGGAGCGGTTTCCGTCGCCACCGGGGCCGGTGAACTGCCACTCGGCCCCGCCAAGCGGCGCAGCCTCCTCGCCGCCCTGCTGCTGAGGCCCAACCGTCCCGTGCCGGTCGAGCGGTTGACGGACGCCCTGTGGGACGAGGAGCCGCCGCCGCGCGCCCGCAGCGTCATCCAGGGCCACGTGTCGCGCCTTCGCGGCCTGCTCGCCGACGCGGAGGCCGAGTCGTTCGGCGTGGAGCTGGTCACCCAGGGCACCGCGTACGTCCTGCGGATGCCGCAGACCCTGCTGGACGCCCACCGCTTCGAAGAGCTGGTGACCCTCGCCCGCGGCCAGACCGCACCGGCCGACGCCGTGGCGATGTACCAGGAGGCGCTCTCCCTCTGGCAGGGGCCCGCGCTGACCGGCGCGTACCCGAGCAAGCCCCTCCAGGCCGCCGCCCACGCGCTGGAGGAACTCCGCCTCGCCACCGTGGAGTTGCTCGCCACGGCGTACACGCGACTGGGCGAGCACGCGCGGGCCGCTGCCGTGCTGCGCGCGGAGGCCGAGGCCCATCCGCTGCGCGAATCGCTGGCCGCCGCGCTCATGCGGGCGCTGCGGCGCGCGGGGCGCCGCTCGGAGGCGCTCGACTGGTTCCACCGCACGCGTCGGCTTCTCGCCGACGAACTGGGCGTCGACCCCGGCCGGGAGCTGGCGGACGCCTACGCGGTGGCCCTGCGCGGGGAGGACGACGACACGGAGGACGCTTCGGCTCCGGCCCAGCCGCCGGCCACGCGTGAACGGCCGGCGTCGCCGAGTGCCTACCGCCACCCCGCGCCCTCGCCCCCCACCGCCCGCCCCGCCGAGGCGGTCGACCTCCTCCCCCGTATGCCACGCGGCTTCCACGGCCGGACCGGTGAACTCACCGCGCTGTCCCGGGCCGCCGCCGGCGAGGCGCCGGTCTGTCTGGTCACCGGACCGGCGGGGGTCGGGAAGACGGCCCTCGTCGTCCACTGGGCCCACCGCAACCGCGCCCTGTTCCCCGGCGGCCTGCTCTACACCGACCTGCGCGGCTTCAGCGACACCGGAGAGCCGACCCACCTCGAAGTGCTGCGCGAGTTCCTGCTGGCCCTCGGCGTCGCACCGCGCCGGATCCCCGAGTCGACGAGCGGCGCGTCGGCGCTGTTCCGGTCACTCGCCGCCGACCGTCAACTCCTCGTCGTACTCGACAACGCGCGCGGCTCCGAGCAGGTCAGGGAGCTGCTGCCGGGCGGGGCCCGGTGCGTCACGGTGGTCACCAGCCGGTACCGGCTGCGCGGCCTGATCGCCTCCGACGCGGCCCGTCCCGTTCCCGTGGACGTCCTCGAAGCGGAGGACGGCACCGCCCTGCTCGCCGCGGTGCTCGGCAAGGAGCGGGTGCTCGCCGAGGCCGTGGCCGCCAGGCGCCTCGCCGAGCTGTGCGGCGGACTTCCCCTCGCGCTGCGGGTGGCCGCCGCCAGACTGGCGGATCAGCCGGAATGGTCGCTGAACGCGATGAGCACCGCACTGTCCGACGAGTCCCGGCGGCTGAGTCTCCTCGACGTGGAGGACACGGGTGTACGAGCGGCGCTCAGGCTCACCGTGCGCGGGCTGCCCGAGGACATCGCGCACCACTTCGCCCACCTGGGCCGCCACCCCGGGACGCATGTCGACCGGTACACGACGGCGGCGCTGGCCGGCACGGACCCGGCCACCGCCGAGGCCGCGCTGGACGTGCTGACCTCGGCGCACCTGGTCGCCCGGACGGCGCCGGGGCGCTGGACGCTCCACGATCTCGTACGGCTCTACGCGCGCGACCTGGACGCCGGTCCCGAGGCCGTCCTCCGCGTGCTCGACCACATGGTGGCCACCGCCCTTGCCGCCGCGGATGCCGCCGAGCCGGGCGCCGAGTCGTGCTTCGCGCTGCCGGACGACTTCCGCCGGCCGGCGGCGGTACGGAAGTTCACGGACCGCGAGCAGGCCATGGCCTGGTACGCCGCCGAGCGCGACGACCTCGCCCTGGCGGCGGCCGCGGCGCACGCCGCCCGCCTGCACGGAAGGACCTGGCGGATCGTGCTGGCCCTGTGGCCGCAGATGGTGTGGCGGGTCAGGGACGGCTGGACCCCTCTCCTTGAGATGGCGCTGGAGGCGGCCAGGGCCGACGGCGACGCACGCGCCGAGGCGCGGGTCCTCGCCCTGCTCGGATGGGTGCTGACCGAGGAGGGCCGCACGGCGGAGGCGCTGGTCCATCTGGAGGCGGCCCCCAAGCTGGCCGCGCTGGCGGACGATCCGCGCGGGGAGGCGACCGCGCTGGTGAATCTGTCGCTGGCGCAGGCGGCGCTCGGCAGTCCGGAGGAGGCGGCCGAGGGGTGCGTACGGGCGGCCGGGCTGGCGCGCGCCTCCGGGGACCGGCACACCGAGCGCCTGGCGCTGCACCACCTCGCCCGCCATCGGCTGGACACCGGGGAGTGGCGGCGGGCCCTCGACACCGCGCTCGCCGCGCTCGCCCTCGACAGCCCCTGGGACGCCTCGGCGGCCTCGCGGGTGCTGCTGCTCACGGCGGCCGGAGAGGCACTGCTGGGTCTCGGCGACGAGGCCGAGGGCATCCGGCGGCTGGAGGACGCGGCGCGCGAGGCGGAGTCGTTCGGCTACGACGAGGGGACGGTACGGGCCCTGGGCGCGCTGCTGCGGGTGTCGGCGGACGTGGGGCTGCGGGCGCGGTACGACACGGCGATGGTCCGCCTCATGGCCCGTACCTGACCCCACCGGCTCCGGCTCCGCGGTAGTCCCGCTCCTCCGTCAGTCGCGCTCCCCCATCAGGACCTTGAGCCCCTCCGTCAGGTCGTCCGCCGTCGGGGCCGTCTCCGGGTCCACCATCCACTGGATCATCACGCCCGTCGCGAGCGCCTGACAGAGCAGCCCGGCGACCCGGGCCTTCTCGGGGTCGGCCTCCGGGTCGAGGCCGAGGAACACCTCGGCCATCCCCAGACGGCCCTCCCGCTGCGGCTCCTTGATCGCCTCACGGAGCTTCTCGTCGTCGTCGAGGCGGGTCACGACCTCGGTCTGGAGCTTCCAGACCGGGCGACTGGCGTCGGCCGCCGCGATGACCTGCTCCCAGACGGTGTGGAAGCGCTGGTACGGGTCGGCCGGCAGCTCCTTGCGGCCGTCGCCGCTTCCCGCCGGGCCGACCTGGTTGCCCCACTCCTCCGTCAGCGCGAGGAACGCCTGCTGGAGCAGGGCCTCCTTGGAGCCGTAGTGGTAGCCGATGGAGGCGAGGTTGGTGCCCGAGGCTGCGACGACGTCGCGGGCTGTGGTGCGGGCGTAGCCCTTCTCCAGGAGGCAGCGCTTGGCGCCTTCGAGCAGATCTTCGCGATGTCCCATGACAGCACTGTACCCGGCTGCTAGACGGGCGTGTAAGACGATCGTCTAGCAGCCGGGTACGGGAGCCCTGAAGGCGCTGAAGGCGTCAGACCAGGTTGACCGAGCGGGCCGAGGCGGCGCCGATCTCCTCGGAGATGTCCGCGAGCACCGCCGCCGGGACGGTGTCGTCCACGGTGAGGACGACGAGCGCCTCGCCGCCCTCCTCGGCGCGGGCGACCTGCATGCCCGCGATGTTCAGTCCGGCCTCGCCGAGGATCCGGCCGACCGTGCCGACGACACCCGGACGGTCCTCGTAGCGCAGGACCACCATGTGGTCGGCGAGGGCGACGTCCACGTCGTAGTCGCCGACCGCGACGATCTTCTGAAGGTGCTTGGGGCCGGCCAGCGTGCCGGAGACCGCGACCTCCTCGCCGCTCGAGAGCGTGCCGCGCACGGTGACCACGTTGCGGTGGTCGGGCGACTCCGAGCTCGTCGTCAGACGGACCTCGACACCGCGCTCCTGCGCGAACAGCGGGGCGTTGACGTACGACACGGTCTCGTCGACGACGTCCTCGAACACACCCTTGAGCGCGGAGAGTTCGAGCACCTTCACGTCGTGCTGGGTGATCTCGCCGTACACCTCGACGTCGAGGCGCGCCGCGACCTCGCCCGCCAGCGCGGTGAAGATCCGGCCGAGCTTCTCGGCGAGCGGCAGGCCCGGCTTGACGTCCTCGGCGATGACACCGCCCTGGACGTTGACCGCGTCCGGGACCAGCTCGCCGGCGAGCGCCAGGCGCACCGATCGCGCGACCGCGATACCGGCCTTCTCCTGGGCCTCGTCCGTGGACGCGCCGAGGTGCGGGGTGCAGACGACCTGGTCGAGCTCGAAGAGCGGGGAGTCCGTGCAGGGCTCCTTCGCGTACACGTCGAGACCGGCGCCGGCGACCCGGCCCTCCTTGAGAGCCGAGAACAGCGCGGCCTCGTCGACGATCCCGCCGCGCGCGGCGTTGACGATGCGGACGCTCGGCTTGACCTTGTGCAGCGCCTCGTCACCGATGAGACCGAGGGTCTCGGGGGTCTTCGGCAGGTGGACGGTGATGAAGTCGGCGACCTCCAGGAGCTCGTCCAGGGCCAGCAGCTTCACCCCCATCTGGGCGGCGCGGGCCGGCTGCACGTAGGGGTCGTAGGCAACGATCTTCATGCCGAACGCGGACATCCGCTGGGCGACCAGGACGCCGATCCGGCCGAGGCCGACGACGCCGAGCGTCTTCTCGCTCAGCTCGACGCCCGTGTACTTCGAGCGCTTCCACTCGCCGTTCTTCAGCGCCGTGTTGGCCTGCGGGATGTTGCGGGCGGTGGCGACGAGCAGGCCGCAGGCGAGCTCGGCGGCGGTGACGATGTTGGAGGTCGGGGCGTTCACGACCATCACGCCGGCCTTGGTGGCGGCGGAGACGTCGACGTTGTCCAGACCGACACCGGCACGGGCGACGACCCGGAGCTTGTTCGCGGCGGCGATGGCCTCCGCGTCGACCTTGGTCGCGGAGCGGACCAGGATCGCGTCCACATCGGCGATGGCGGGGAGCAGCTCGGCGCGGTCGGCGCCGTTGCAGTGCCGGATCTCGAAGTCCGGGCCCAGCGCGTCGACGGTGGCGGGCGACAGCTCTTCAGCGATGAGTACGACAGGTTTCGAGCTCACGTGAGTCCTCACAGATGCAGTGCGGACGGCCGTCCCGACGGCCGCAGGCGGTGGAGGGGCTAGCCGCGTGGAAGACGCACGACGCTGTGGGCCTGAACGCGAATGTGGTTGAGAGTGTAGTGCCGCTTCGGCGCACTTCCTGCGCCTCGTTGGAAGGATCACCCGTCCGTGGTTGGACGGCGTGTCCAACGATGCGGGACGGGGCCGGACGCAGCGTCCGACCCCTCCGCCCGGGGCTTACGCCTCCTCGTCGTTCACCCAGCTCATGAGCTTGCGCAGCTCCTTGCCGGTGGTCTCCAGGAGGTGCTTCTCGTCCTGGGTCTTGTACTCGTTGTACTTCTTCAGGCCGCCGTGGTACTCGTCCATCCAGTTCTTGGCGAACGTGCCGTCCTGGATCTCGGTGAGCACCTTCTTCATCTCGGCCTTGGTGGCGTCGGTGATGATGCGCGGGCCGGTGATGTAGTCGCCCCACTCGGCGGTCTCGGAGACCGACCAGCGCATCTTCTCCAGGCCGCCCTCGTACATGAGGTCGACGATGAGCTTCAGCTCGTGGAGGCACTCGAAGTACGCGATCTCCGGCTGGTAGCCGGCCTCGACCAGGGTCTCGAAGCCCGCCTTCACCAGCGCGGACGCGCCACCGCAGAGGACGGCCTGCTCACCGAACAGGTCGGTCTCGGTCTCCTCGGTGAAGGTCGTCTTGATGACGCCGGCGCGCGTGCCGCCGATGGCCTTGGCGTAGGAGAGCGCCAGGGCGAAGGCGTTGCCGGTCGCGTCCTGCTCGACGGCGGCGATCGCGGGGACGCCGCGGCCCTCCTCGTACTGGCGGCGGACCAGGTGGCCCGGGCCCTTAGGGGCGACCAGGGCGACGTCGACGTTGGCCGGGGGCTTGATGAAGCCGAAGCGGACGTTGAAGCCATGGGCGAAGAACAGCGCGTCGCCGTCCTCCAGGTTGTCCTTGACGGACTCCTCGTAGACCTTGGCCTGGATCGGGTCCGGGATGAGGATCATGATGACGGAGGCCTCGGCGGCCGCCTCGGCGGGCGTGACCACGCGCAGGCCCTGCTCCTCGGCCTTGGCCTTGGACTTGGAGCCCTCGTGCAGACCGACGCGGACGTCGACACCCGAGTCACGGAGCGACAGCGCGTGGGCGTGGCCCTGGCTGCCGTAACCGATCACCGCGACCTTGCGGCCCTGGATGATGGACAGGTCGGCGTCGTCGTCGTAGAACAGCTCGGCCACTGGGAATCTCCTTGATGTGCTGGTGTTGCGTCCCACCGTACGGCGGGGAGCGGAAGGAAGGTTTTCGGGTCTCGCCAGGCGGACCGCCGGACGGACCGGCGGTTGACCGCCCGGCGGTCCGTGAGGGGTCAGGCGCTGCGGTCGAGGGAGCGCAGGGACCGGTCCGTGATGGACCGGGCACCACGCCCTATGGCGATCGTGCCGGACTGCACGAGCTCCTTGATGCCGAACTGCTCCAGCATCTTGAGCATCGCGTCCAGCTTGTCACTCGAACCGGTGGCTTCGATGGTGACCGCCTCGGGGGAGACGTCCACGGTCTTGGCGCGGAACAGCTGGACGATCTCGACGATCTGGGAGCGGGTCTCGTTGTCGGCACGGACCTTCACCAGGACGAGCTCGCGCTGGATCGCGGCGCTGGGCTCGAGTTCGACGATCTTCAGGACGTTGACCAGCTTGTTGAGCTGCTTGGTCACCTGCTCCAGGGGCAGGTCCTCGACATTGACCACGATGGTGATGCGGGAGATGTCGGGGTGCTCGGTGACACCGACGGCGAGCGAGTCGATGTTGAAGCCGCGGCGGGAGAACAGCGCGGCGATCCGAGCGAGGATGCCGGGGGTGTTCTCCACCAGGACGGAGAGCGTGTGCCTAGTCATGTGCGTCGTTCCTCTTCCTACGGCTCTTCGTCTCAGTCGTCTTCGTTGTCGCCGAAGTCGGGGCGCACGCCCCGGGCGGCCATGACCTCGTCGTTGGAGGTGCCGGCGGCGACCATCGGCCAGACCTGGGCGTCCTCGTGGACGATGAAGTCGACGACGACCGGGCGGTCGTTGATGGCGTTGGCCTCGGCGATGACCCTGTCCAGGTCGGCCGGGTCCTCGCAGCGCAGGGCGACACAGCCCATGGCCTCGGACAGCTTGACGAAGTCCGGGATGCGGGTGCCCTTGGAGGGCTCCAGGCCGGTGGCCTCCGGGCCGGAGTGCAGCACGGTGTTGGAGTAACGCTGGTTGTAGAAGAGGGTCTGCCACTGGCGGACCATTCCGAGGGCGCCGTTGTTGATGATGGCGACCTTGATCGGGATGTTGTTGAGCGCGCAGGTGACCAGCTCCTGGTTGGTCATCTGGAAGCAGCCGTCGCCGTCGATCGCCCAGACGGGGCGGTCCGGCATGCCGGCCTTGGCGCCCATGGCGGCCGGGACCGCGTACCCCATCGTTCCGGCGCCGCCGGAGTTCAGCCAGGTGGCCGGCTTCTCGTAGTCGATGAAGTGGGCGGCCCACATCTGGTGCTGGCCGACGCCGGCCGCGTAGATGGTGTCGGCGGGGGCGAGCTGGCCGATGCGCTGGATGACCTGCTGCGGGGAGAGGCTGCCGTCCTCGGGCTGGTCGTAGCCGAGCGGGTAGGTCTCGCGCCAGCGGTTGAGGTCGCTCCACCAGGCGGTGTAGTCGCCCTTGTTCCCCTCGCTGTGCTCGGCCTGGACGGCCTGGACCAGGTCGGCGATGACCTCGCGGGCGTCACCGACGATCGGGACGTCGGCGGCGCGGTTCTTGCCGATCTCGGCCGGGTCGATGTCCGCGTGGACGATCTTGGCGAACGGCGCGAAGCTGTCCAGCTTGCCGGTGACGCGGTCGTCGAAGCGGGCTCCGAGGGCGACGATCAGGTCGGCCTTCTGCAGCGCGGTGACGGCGGTGACCGCACCGTGCATGCCCGGCATTCCCACGTGCAGCGGGTGGCTGTCGGGGAACGCGCCCAGCGCCATCAGGGTGGTGGTGACGGGGGCGCCGGTGAGCTCGGCGAGGACCTTCAGCTCGGCGGTGGCGCCGGCCTTCAGGACGCCGCCGCCGACGTACAGGACGGGGCGCTTGGCGGCGGTGATGAGCTTCGCGGCCTCGCGGATCTGCTTGGCGTGCGGCTTGGTCACCGGGCGGTAGCCGGGCAGGTCGGTCTGCGGCGGCCAGCTGAAGACGGTCTTCGCCTGGAGGGCGTCCTTGGCGATGTCGACCAGGACCGGGCCGGGGCGGCCGGTGGAGGCGATGTGGAACGCCTCGGCGATCGTCCTCGGGATGTCCTCGGCCTTGGTGACCAGGAAGTTGTGCTTGGTGATCGGCATCGTGATGCCGCAGATGTCCGCCTCCTGGAAGGCGTCCGTGCCGATGGCCTTCGAGGCGACCTGGCCGGTGATCGCGACGAGCGGGACGGAGTCCATGTGCGCGTCGGCGATCGGGGTGACCAGGTTGGTGGCGCCGGGTCCGGAGGTCGCCATGCAGACGCCGACCCTGCCGGTGGCCTGCGCGTAGCCGGTGGCGGCGTGGCCCGCGCCCTGCTCGTGGCGGACCAGGATGTGGCGGACCTTCTTGGAGTCCATCATCGGGTCGTACGCGGGGAGGATGGCGCCGCCCGGAATACCGAAGACGGTGTCGGCCCCCACTTCCTCGAGAGAACGGATGAGGGACTGCGCACCCGTGACGTGCTCGACGGTGGTGGCGGACTGTCCGCCGCTACGGGCCCGCGGCTGCGGATGGTGCCCGGTGGCCTGCTCGGTCATCAGCATTCTCTTCTCGAAGCAGAGGGTTTTTGCGAGGTTTTGCGAGGGTTTGGCGGGAGCCGGTGCAACAAAAAACCCCTCGTGCCGGGAGGCAAGCGAGGGGAGCGCGTCGGTAGCGTTCAAGCCGGGCCGTTCGTGGCCCCGCTTCAGCCGACGCGCTTTCCAAGTACGAGAATTCGGGTGCGCATGGCACTGACCCTCCCCCCGACGCACTGTCAGTGTCAAGTGGGTGGGACAGGCGTCTCATTATTTGAGCGGATCGGGGGAGGGGCCGAGGGGCGGTTCCCGACCGGAACCGGAACCGCGCCGGGGAGCGGGTACTCGCCCCGTACGAGCGCGCGGCGCAGCCGGTACTCGTCGAGCGGGCCGGAGAAGGCCAGGCCCTGCCCGTGCGTGCAGCCCATGGCCCGCAGGGCGAGCACCTGCTCCGGGACGTCCACGCCGTCGGCGACGGACTGCAGCCCGAGGTCGGCGGCGATCCGCAGGAGTCCGCTGGTGATCTTGCGCAGCCGGGCGGACTCCACCACGCCCTCGACCAGCTCTCTGTCCAGTTTCAGGACGTCCACGGGGAGCCGGCGCAGCGCGTTGATCGCCGCGTAGCCGCTGCCGAAGCCGTCGAGGGCGATCCGTACGCCGAGCCGGCGCAGGGCCACCAGACGCTGTTCGAGTTCGTCGAAGGAGATTCTGGGGTCACTGTCGGCGAGCTCGATCATCAGGGACCCGGAGGGCAGGGCGTGCCGGGTCAGCAGGGCCTCCACGGAGCCGAGCGGCAGGGAGCGGTCGAGCAGCCGGCGGGCGGAGAGCCGGATGGAGACCGGTGTGCGGTGGCCGATTCCGGCCCGTTCGGCGGCCTGCTCCACGGCCTGCTCCAGGAGCCACCGGCCGAGCTCGGCGGTGCGCTCGCCGTCCTCGGCGACGCGCAGGAACTCCGCCGGGGTGAAGAGGATGCCCTGGGTGGAGCGCCAGCGGGCCTGGGCGGCGACGGCGGCGATCCGGCCGGTGGTGAGGTCGACCACGGGCTGGTGGAGCAGGGCGAACTCTCCGCCGTGCAGCGCGGTGCGCAGCCGGGTGGCCAGTTCCGTCCTGCGGACGATCTCCGTCTGCATCTGCGGGGCGTACATCTCGACGCGGTCCTTGCCTGCGGCCTTGGCCCGGTACATGGCCAGGTCGGCGTTGCGCAGCAGGTCGCCGGCGCTGATGCCGGGCTCGGCGAAGGCGACGCCGATGGAGGCGGCGACCCGCACGTCGTTCCCGCCCTCGAGGTGGTACGGCTGGGAGAGGGTGAGCCGGAGCCGGTCGGCGATCTCGTGGACCTGGCACTCGCGGTCCGACCGGTCCCGCCCGCCGTCGCCGAGGATGAGGGCGGCGAACTCGTCCCCGCCGAGGCGGGCCGCGGTGTCCCCGGCCCGAACGGAGTCCTGGAGGCGGCGGGCGGCCTGGACGAGCAGCTCGTCGCCGGCCTGGTGGCCGAGCCGGTCGTTGACGCCCTTGAAGCCGTCGAGGTCGATGAAGAGCACAGCGGTGCCGGGGTCGGTGGAACGGCGGCCGGCGAGTGCCTGGCGGACGCGCTGGGTGAACAGCGCCCGGTTGGGCAGGTCGGTGAGCGGGTCGTGCTCCGCGTTGTGCTGCAACTGCGCCTGGAGGCGCACGCGTTCGGTGACGTCCCGGCTGTTGAAGATGAGCCCGCCCTGGTGCCGGTTGACGGTGGACTCGACGTTGAGCCAGTCTCCGCGTCCGGAGCGGAAGCGGCATTCGATCCGGGTCGTGGGCTCCTCCGCGGGGGAGGCGGCCAGGAACCGGCGCACTTCGTGGACCACGCCGCCGAGATCCTCGGGATGGATGAGGGAGGCCAGTTCGGAGCCGATCAGCTCCTCGGCGTCCCGCCCGTAGACCCCCGCGGCGGCGGGGCTCACGTAGCGGAGTATGCCGCTGGGTGCGGCGATCATGATGACGTCGCTGGAGCCCTGCACCAGGGACCGGAAGTGATTCTCTTTCTGGGCCAGTTCGTGGGTGAGGGCGATGTTGTCGAGGAGCATGATGCCCTGCCGCAGGACGAGGGCGAGCACGACCGTGCAGCCGGTGAAGACGACCACGCGGTCCACTCTGCGTCCCTCGACGACGTTGTACAGGATGCCGAGCGTGCAGACCGCCGCGGCGAGATACGGGGTGAGCGCGGCCAGCGATCCGGCCACGGGGCGACTGTGGAGGCGCTGACCGCACGGCGGAACGGCTCCGTCGCCGCCACCGCGCGCGCCCCAGGGGGCGTACGCGAGGAGCAGCGAGCCCGCGAACCACCCCGCGTCGAGCAGCTGGCCCGAGCTGTAGTTCTCGCGCAGCAGCGGGGAGGTGAACAGGGCGTCGCACAGGACGGTGATGGCGAGGGCGGCGATGGCGGTGTTGATGGCCGAGCGGTTCACGTGGGATCGGCGGAAGTGCAGGGCGAGGACCATGCTGACGAGGACGATGTCGAGCAGCGGGTAGGCCAGCGAGAGCGCGGCCCGGGCGACGCTCTCGCCATCGAAGTGCGCGGTGTGGGCGAGGGCGAGGCTCCACGAGAGGGTGAGCAGCGAGCCGCCGATGAGCCAGGCGTCGAGCCCGAGACAGACCCAGCCGGCCCGGGTGACGGGCTTCTTGGCGAGCACCAGCAGGCCGACGATCGCGGGCGGCGCGAAGAGCAGGAAGAAGAGGTCGGCGACGGACGGGCTGGGCACGTCCCGTCGGAGCACGACCTCGTACCACCCCCAGACGGCGTTCCCGGCGGCGGCCATGACGGAGGAGAAGGCGAAGAGCAGCCAGGCGGGTCGGAAGCGGCTCTCCCGGACGCAGGCGTAGAGGGAGCAGGAGACACAGGCGGCGAGGGCGGCGGCGCTGAGGCCGAAGTCGCCCATCACCAGTGCCAGTCGCTCCGAGCCCCAGCCGAGCGCGGCTCCCGTGGCGTAGCCCGCGCAGATCACGCCGAGGACGATCTGGGCGAGGACGGGGGCGGTCCCGGAGCGCGCGACCGCGGGCCCGGGGCGCCCGGGACGGGGACGGGGGCCCGGGACCGTGGCGCCTCCGGTGACGGGACCGCGCTCGGCGAGCGCCCCGCGGGTACTCATCGCGGCCTCCGGGGTCTCGTCCGCACCGTCGCGGCCGGGCCCCTCCGGCAAGCCGGGACGCTCTCCCCGCACGTGCGGGGCGTCGTCACCACCGCGCGCGTGCGTCGCGTCGGCGGCGTCGTCCGCAGCGGCGGCACGCCGGTCGGCCTGGGCGGAGAGGGCGGCGCCGTGCCCGCGGCGCCGGCGGGGCACGTCGGGCCCTGCGGCGTCGTCGCGCGCGAGGGTCGTCGACGGCGGCGCCGCCGCGTCGGATCGTCGGTCCATCGGCCGTACTTCACCCGTCGCCCCCCTCGGACTCTGATGATCCGTCACTTCGCTCCCCGGCGTCATTTGGTACGCGACGCGGCCCCCCGTTCCGGGACGATACACCAGGACCGTCACAGAGCGACAGGGCTGCTGTACGCTCCGTGACGGCCCCCTGGGGTCGCGGCGGGCGCGTCGAGGGGCGCACGCCGCAGGGGACGAGCTCAGGTGGTGAGCACCACGTTCGCCAGCCGTTCCCCCGCCGCGAACCGGGTCAGCTGGGCCGCGATCAGCCGTGTGGCACGGGGCATGAACGCCGAAGTGGAACCGCCGACATGGGGGCTCACCAGGACACCGGGAGCGTGCCACAACGGGTGGCCGGGCGGGAGCGGTTCGGGATCGGTGACGTCGAGCGCGGCGCGGATCCGGCCGTTCTCGACCTCCTTGAGCAGCGCGGCGGTGTCCACGACGGGGCCCCGGGCCACGTTCACCAGAAGGGCACCGTCCTTCATCCGGGCGAGAAACGCCGTGTCGGCGAGGTGGTGGGTCTCCGGGGTGAGCGGAGTGGACAGGACGACCACGTCGGCCTGCGGCAGCAGGGCGGGCAGTTCCGACAGCGGCAGCACCGGACCGCGCTCCGTGGTGCGTGCGGAGCGCGCGACCCGCACCACCCGCGCGCACTCGAAGGGCGCGAGCCGGTCCTCGATGGCGGCGCCGATCGACCCGTACCCGACGATCAGGACGGACTTGTCGGCGAGCGCCGGATAGAAACCGGCGCGCCACTCCTCGGCGTCCTGGCCGCGGACGAAGCCGGGAATGCCGCGCAGGGAGGCGAGGATCAGAGCGAGGGTGAGCTCGGCGGTGCTCGCCTCGTGGACGCCCTTGGCGTTGCACAGTTCCACCCCGGGCCGCAACAGGCCGAGTCCGGGCGTCACATGGTCGATCCCCGCCGAGAGCGTCTGCACGGCACGCACCGATGTCATCTCCGCGAGCGGCCGGACGGCGATCTCCGAGCCCTTCATGTACGGGACCACGTAGAAGGCACACCGCGCCGGATCGGCGGGGAAGTCGGGACCGCCGTCCCAGAAACGGTAGTTCAGGCCCGACGCGCCCGGCTCGGGGAGCCCTTCGATCTCGTCCACGGGAATCGGAAGCCACACGTCAGCGGTCGTGTCATCGAGTGTCATGACCGGGAGGCTATGCGAAGAATCCCGTACCGCATTGGTTACTTTGGGGGACGGCACAGGGAGGGGTACCGGCAGGTGGAGCGCAGGACTATCGGGGCGGCGGCGCTCGACGTGGGCGCGGTCGGTCTGGGCTGTATGCCGATGAACTGGGCCTACAGCGCTTCGCAGCAGCGCGGCGACCGCTCACTGCGCGCGGTGCACGCGGCGCTGGACGCCGGGGTGAGCCTGCTCGACACCGCCGACATGTACGGGCCGTTCACGAATGAACTGCTGCTGGGGCGGGTCCTCAAGGAGCGCAGGGCCGATGTCTTCGTGTCGACGAAGTGCGGTCTGCTGGTGGGCGACCAGCATGTGGTCGCCAACGGCCGGCCGGGGTACGTACGGCGGGCCTGCGACGCCTCGCTGCGGCGCCTGCAGACGGACGTGATCGACCTCTACCAGCTGCACCGGGCGGACCCCGAGGTGCCGGTCGAGGAGACCTGGGGCGCGATGGCCGAGCTGGTCGCGGCGGGCAAGGTGCGGGCGCTCGGTCTGTGCGCGGTGGGGGCCAGGGCGGCGCGGCGGGGCGGGGCGGATCTGTACGAGGGAACGATCCGCCTGCTGGAACGCGTCCAGCAGGTCTTCCCGGTGAGCGCGGTGGAGGCCGAGCTGTCGGTGTGGTCGCCGGAGGCCCTGGAGCGGCTGCTGCCGTGGTGCGAGGCGCGGGGCGTGGGGTTCCTGGCCGCGATGCCGCTGGGGAACGGCTTCCTGACCGGGACGCTGACCCCGGGCGGCGGCTTCGAGCCGGACGACCCGCGGGCCCGGCACCCGCGCTTCACGGCGGAGATGATGGCGGCGAACCAGCCGCTGGTGGCGGGGCTGCGGCGGGTGGCGGCCCGGCACGGCGAGACGGTGACCCCGGCGCAGGTGGCGCTGGCGTGGGCGCTGGCGTGCGGCCCGCACGTGGTGCCGATTCCGGGGACGAAGCGGGAGCGCTGGGCGGTGGAGAACGCGCGGGCGGCCGAGCTGGTACTGACGCCGGCGGATCTCTCCGAGATCGCGAGGCTGCCGGCGCCGCGGGGCTCGTGGGACTGACCCGCGCGGCGCGGAGCTCGTGGGACTGACCCGCGCGGCGCGGAGCTCGGGGCGGGAACCTGGTCGGGTCGAGCGGTGTACTAGAGGTGAGAGGGATGCCGCCGGAGATCGGGAAGGGGGTCGGAGCCGTGGTCCGACATCGTGCTGTGAGGGTCCTGTGGGGAGCCGCCGGGCTGGCGCTGGTGGCCGGGTGTTCCTCGGGGGGTGAGACCGGGCCCCCGGTCGGGACGCCCTCCCCCACCGCCTCGTCCCCGGCCTCGTCCGCGGCGTCGCCCCCCGCCTCGTCCGCGGCGCCTGCGGTACGGGTCGCCGGCACGCTCACCGAGGATCTGGAGTCGCCCTGGGGCCTGGCCGCGCTGCCCGGCGGGGATCTGCTGGTCTCCTCGCGCGACGAGCGGACGATCACCCGGGTCGACGCGAGGACGGGCGGGAAGACGCGAGTCGGAGAGGTGCCGGGGGTGGTGCCCCGGGGTGAGGGCGGCCTCATGGGCCTCGCCTGGCGGGACGGCTGGGTGTACGCATACCTCACCGCCGAGTCGGACAACCGCATCGTCCGCATGCGGTACGGAAACGGGGGCGGGGACCGGCTCGGTCCGCCCCAGGTGATCCTCTCCGGAATCCCGAAGGGGGTCGTCCACAACGGCGGGCGGATCGCTTTCGGCCCGGACGGGATGCTGTACGCGGGCACGGGCGAGCGGGGCGAGACGGGCCTCGCGCAGAGCGTGGAGTCGCTGGGCGGGAAGATCCTGCGGATGACACCGGAGGGGAAGCCGGCGCCGGGCAATCCCTTCCCGGGCTCGGTGGTCTATTCGTACGGCCACCGCAATGTGCAGGGACTCGCCTGGGACGGGGACGGACGGTTGTGGGCCGCCGAGTTCGGCCAGAACACCTGGGACGAGCTGAATCTGATCCGGCCCGGCGCGAACTACGGCTGGCCGAAGGCGGAGGGGCGGGCCGGAGTCTCCGACTTCGTGGACCCGGTGGCCCAGTGGAGGACGTCGGAGGCCTCGCCGAGCGGTATCGCCTACGCCGGGGGCGCCATCTGGATGGCCGGACTCCGGGGCGAGCGGCTCTGGCGCGTTCCGCTGTCGGGCGCGGAACGTTCCGGGGACCCCGAGGCGTTCCTGGTGGAGGAGCACGGCCGCCTGCGCACGGTGCTGGCGGCGGGTGACGGCCGGCTCTGGCTGACCACGAGCGAGACGGACACCCGGGGCACCCCGGGGGCGGGCGACGACAAGATCCTCCGGCTGGAGGTGAGGTAGGGGCGGCGGTCACGATGTTCAACCTGGCGGAAGAGCTGTTCGCACCGGGACGCAAGCACACCGACGACGAGCGTCGGCGGCTGGCGCTGACCCGGGAGGAGCCCGGAGACGGGGACCTCTCCCGGGGGCCGATAGACCTCGCCTCGGGCCGGGTGACGATCCGTGTCCCGGGCGAGGGGGCCCACGATGATCATCGCCGGTCGGCCGCCGACGAGATGCCGGCAGACACGCCGGACACCGCCCTCACGGACACCAGGCCGGCGGACGCGGGGCCGTCGGAGCCGGGGCCGTCGGACTCGTCGGACATCCCCCAGGTCGTGTCCGGAAAGTAGCGCCGTCTGCCCGCAGGGCAGCGCCCGCGGCGTCCGGTGCGTGCGATCGCAACACGGAGGATCACCCTCGTACCGGGCGTACTCGGGTGATCCCGGCAACGCGGCGAACGTGCGTGCCAGCCGTCGCGGGCCAGGCGGGACTTCACGGACACGGCCTAGACGCCCTGGGGCGTCGGCTCCAGGAGGCGGAGGCGGTGGGCGAGGGCGGCCGCCTCGCCGCGTCCGGAGACGCCCAGTTTGGCGAGGATGTTGGAGACGTGGACGCTCGCCGTCTTCGGGGAGATGAAGAGTTCCTCGGCGATCTGGCGGTTGGTGCGGCCCGCGGCGACCAGGCGCAGGACGTCCTGTTCGCGCGGGGTCAGGCCGAACGTGTCGTCGCCGGGCCCGGGTTCCGGGGCGCTGTCGGGGGTGGTCAGCGAGAGGCGGGCGCGGGCGGCCAGGAGCTCGACGTCCTCGCGCAGCGGGTGGGCACCGAGGCGGACGGCGACGGCGTGGGCCTCGCGCAGGAGCGCGGCGGCCTCCTCGCGGCGGCCGCCCTCGGCCAGCAGGGCGTCGGCGAGGCGGTGCCGGGCGAGGGCGAGCGGGTAGGGGCGCTCGACCTGCTCGTAGGCGGCGACGGTCTCGGCCCAGCGCTCGACCGGTCGGCGGCCCTCGGCGCGGTCCAGCTCCGCCGAGGCGTGCAGGGAGTAGGCCACCCAGACGGGCGCCGGGGTCGCCAGCCCCCGTACGCAGCGGCGGAGCAGGGCGATCGACTCCTCGCGGCCCTCCGCCGCGGCGGGCAGGCCGAGGGCGTCCGCCTCGGCGGTGGCGGCGGCGAGGAGCAGCGGCCAGCCCTCGCGGTGGGTGCCGGGCGGGAAGCCGCTCTCCGCGGCGGCGGTGAGCAGGGCCCGTACGTCCTGGATCCGTCCCGCGGCGGCGGCGATGCTCAGCTCGACCTGTTTCGTCGGGACGGTGTACTGCGGCATCGGGTCGGCCTCGCCGAAGTGCTCGCGCGCCGCGGCCAGCCGGCTCTCGGCCACGTCCAGCTCGCCCCGCGCGACGGCGAGCTGGGCGAGGCGCAGGGTGGCGGAGCCTCGCGGCTTGGACCTGGTGCCCGACTGCTCCAGCCACTCGCAGTTGCGCTGGGCCTCGTCCCAGAGGCCGAGGGAGAGCTGCGACTCGGCCTGGTTGGCGCGGACCCATCCCTGGCTGTCGAGGAGTCCGTGGTCGCGGGTGAGCCGGATGCCTTCCTCGGCGACGTCGACGGCCTCCTGGGAGCGGCCGAGGTTCTCCAGGACGTGGGAGAGGTTGATGTGCGCGCGGGCCGACTCGTGGTGGAGGCCGAGGGCGCGGGTGCGGTCGCGGACCTCGTACATGGTGGCGAGCCCGGCCTCGCGGTCGCCGGCGGAGACCTGGAGGGTGCCGAGGGTGAGGCGGGCGCTGAGCTCCATGCCCTCGTTCTTGACGAGTCGGGAGTACTCGACGGCGCGTTCGGCGGCGGCGAGGCTCTCGGGGCCGGGCTGGTGGAGCATGCCCCAGCCCGCGGCCACGACCAGGATGCGGGCGTGGACGCCGGACGGCGGGAGCCCCTTGACGAGTTCCTGCGCGGTGGCGATCTCGGCCCAGCCGTCGGAGCGGCCGAGGCCGGAGACGATGCGGGATCGCTCGGTCCAGAACCAGGCGGCCCTGAGCGGGTCCCGGTCGGTGTCGTCCTCGCCCTCGAGGAGCCGGAGCGCCATCTTGCCTGTCTTCAGGGCACGTTCGCGTTCGCCGCAGAGCCGGGCGGCGTACGCGGCCTCGGCCAGCAGGTCGAGGTAGCGCAGCGGGGTGGTCTCCGGATCGCAGCCGCAGGGCGGGTACGCCTCGGCGTAGTCCATCGGCCGCAGGGAGTCGCGCACCTCGGCGGGAGCCTCGTCCCAGAGCTCCATCGCCCGCTCCAGGAGCCGGAGTTGCTCGGCGTACGCGTAGCGCTTGCGGGTCTCGACGGAGGCGCGCAGGACGGCCGGGAGCGCCTGGGCGGGGGCGTGCGCGTGGTACCAGTAGGTGGCGAGGCGGGTGGCCCGTTCGTCGGCCCGCACGAGGGAGGGGTCGGCCTCCAGGGCTTCGGCGTAGCGCCGGTTGAGGCGCGAGCGTTCGCCGGGCAGCAGGTCGTCGCTGACGGCCTCGCGGACCAGGGAGTGGCGGAACCGGTAGCCGTCGCCGTCCGGGACGGCGAGCAGGATGTTGGCGCCGACGGCGGCCCGCAGCGCCTCGATGAGGTCGTCCTCGGAGAGCCGGGCGACGGCGGCGAGGAGGGCGTACTCGACGGTGGAGCCGCCCTCGGCGACGATCCTGGCGACCCGCTGGGCGTCCTCGGGGAGCGCCTCGACGCGGACGAGCAGCAGATCGCGCAGGGAGTCGGTGAGGGAGCCGGGGGCGCAGCCGGTCTCGCGGGAGACGACGAGCTCCTCGACGAAGAAGGCGTTGCCGTCGGAGCGGTCGAAGATCTCGTCGACGAGGGCGGCGTCGGGTTCGGCGGCGAGGATGCCGGTGAGCTGGCGGCGTACCTCGGCGCGGGTGAAGCGGGAGAGTTCGATGCGCCGGATGGTGCGCAGCCGGTCCAGTTCGGCGAGGAGGGGGCGCAGCGGGTGGCGGCGGTGGATGTCGTCGGCCCGGTAGGTGGCGACGACGACGATCCGGCCGCGGCGCAGGGTGCGGAAGAGGTAGGCGAGAAGGTGCCGGGTGGAGGCGTCGGCCCAGTGCAGGTCCTCGAGGACGAGCACGATCGTACGGTCGGCGGCGAGCCGTTCCAGGAGCCGTACGGTCAGCTCGAAGAGGCGGGCGGTGGACTCCTCGTTGGAGGCGTCGTGGTTGCCGACGTCGCCGAGTTCGGGCAGCAGCCGGGCGAGTTCGCCCTCCTGGCCCTCGGCCGCGGCCGCCAGTTCACCCGGGAGCCGGCGGCTCAGGGAGCGCAGGGCCGTGGAGAACGGGGCGAAGGGCAGTCCGTCCGCACCGATCTCGACGCAGCCGCCGAGCGCGACGAACGCGCCGCCGTCGCAGGCGGCGTCGACGAACTCCTCGATGAGGCGCGTCTTTCCGACACCGGCCTCCCCACCGACGAGCAGTGCCTGCGGTTCTCCCGCGTGGGCGCGGGCGAGCGCGTCGGTGAGGGCGGTGAGTTCGCCGGCCCTGCCGACGAACACGGGGCTGACTGACCTGGTCTCCACGTCGTGGAGCATCGCACAGGCGTCCGTGGTACTGCCCATACGGGTGTCACGCGGCCCGGACGAAGCGGCCGCGCTCGGGTCCCACCCGCCCTTCGGAATCATGGCCTGCGGACCGGCGGGCGAAGCGGCGCGTCCCCTTGGTGGCCCGGGCGGCCCTGGCGGCGTCGCGGGTCAGGCGCTGGGCGGCGGCCTCGCGGACCAGCTCGGCGTGGTGCATGCGGTGCAGTTCGTACGCGAACATCTCGTTCTCCCCGGTGTCGGTATCGCTCCTTGCGATGCCTCCACTCTCGTCGCCCAGGGGGTACGGCCACATCGGGCGAGTGCCGCATGCTCCGCGTGCGGGGGGCCTTAGGCAGGTCTCGGGGGGGTACCTAGGTCGTGCCGGGGCGGTGCCTAGGCCGCCGTCGGCAGACTCAGGAAGAGATCGGCGTACATGCCCGCCGACAGGAGGAGGCCGATTCCGCCGAGGACGGCTCCGGCGACGGCCACGGCGCGGACCCAGGCCGGGCGCCGCGGGCGGGTGAGGACGACCACGGCGGTGATCAGGGCGAGGAGGGCGAAGACGCCGTTGACCAGCGCGGTGGTGTGCCAGGCGTCGCCGTAGATCTCGGAGATCTGCTGGGCCGCCGTGCCGCCCTGTGCCTTGATCTGGCCGATGAGCGTCTCGCGCTCGCTGGCGATCTTCCCCACCCATGTCCCGGTCAGGGCCGCGAGCCCGAGGCCGGCGGAGACGACGGCGGCGGCGCCCGTCCCGACGCCCGAGGGCGCGACCGGGGCCGCCGCCTCGATCTCCCCGCCTTGCTCGTCGTCGGATCCGGCGTCGGCTTCGTCCTGGAATTCTTCGTCGAGCAGGCCCGCCGCGGTGTCCTTGGTGGTGTCCGCGGTCGTGTCGTCGATCTGGTCAGTCCTGGGGTTCATGAGGCGCACGCTAGGCGGCCCTCATGAGAGGGGCCTTAAGACGCCCGTCCCGCCTTCGCCGCCGTCCACTCCGGCGCGAGCACCGACCAGACCTCCGCGTCGTGGCGCCGGCCCCGGTAGAGGTAGCTCTCCCGCAGGACGCCGTCCTTCCTCATCCCGAGCCGCCGTGCCACGGCGATGCTGGCCTCGTTCTTCGAGGAGACCTGCCACTCGACCCGGTGGATGCCGCGCTCCTCGACCGCCCAGTCGATGATCACCCGCGCGGCCCGGGTCACCAGGCCCCGGCCGACCGCCGACGGCTCCAGCCAGCAGCCCGCCTCCGCGGTGCCCTGCGCCACGTCCATCGTGCGGAACAGCACGCCGCCGACGAGCTGTCCGTCGGTCCAGATGCCGTAGATGCGGCCGGTGTCGGTCGCCGCCTTCTGCGCGTACGCCTGGAGGAAGGCGCGTGCGGAGTCCAGGTCCTTGACGACGTCCGCCAGGAGGATGTGCTGCCCGATGTGCTCGCGGCCCCGGTCCATGTGGGCGAGGAACTCCTCGGCCCGGGAAGGCTCCAGGGGCCTCAGCTCGGCGCCGTCGTCACCCAGCGATATCGCGAACATCCTTGCTGTCCTCCGCCGTCGGAACCGTCACACGTTGCGAAGGGATCTTCGCATGCGCGGCATCCTCGCGGGCGTCCCGCCCGGCCTCCTCGCCCGCTTCCTCGCGGGCGTCGGCGGCCGTGCGGCTCTCCTGGGCCTCGATGCTGATCCGCGGCAGCCGGCGGTCGAGCCAGCGCGGCAGCCACCAGTTCGCCCCGCCGAGCATGTGCATCAGGGCGGGGACGAGCAGCGTCCGCAGGACGAAGGCGTCGAGGGCGACGGCGGCGGCCAGGGCGATTCCGAACATGGCGACGACCCGGTCGCCGGAGAGGACGAACGCCAGGAAGACGGAGATCATGATGACCGCCGCGGAGTTGATCACCCGGCTGGTCTCGGCGAGGCCGACCCGGACCGCGCGCCGGTTGTCGCCGGTCTCCAGCCACTCCTCGTACATCCGGCTGACCAGGAAGACCTGGTAGTCCATGGAGAGGCCGAAGAGCACCGACACCATGATCACGGGCAGGAAGGGTTCGATCGGCCCGGCACTGCCGAGACCGAGCAGCTCGCTCCCCCACCCCCACTGGAAGATCGCGACCACGATCCCGAAGGAGGAGGCGACGGCGGCCACGTTCATGGCCGCCGCCTTCAGCGGGATGCCGATCGAGCGGAAGGCGAGCAGGAGCAGCAGGCAGCCGAGCGCGACGACGACGCCGACGAAGAGCGGCAGTTTGCCGACGATGATCTCGGCGAAGTCGTCGTAGGAGGCGGTGATGCCGCCGACGTGCACGTCGAGCGAGGTGCCGTGCTCGGCCACGGGCAGGACGTCCTGGCGCAGCCGGTCGACGAGTTCGCTGGTCGCCTTCGACTGCGGCGAGGACTCCGGTACGACGACGAGAATGGCCGTGTCCCCGGCGCCGTTGTACGTGATCGGGGAGACGGCCTCGACCCCGCGGGTGTTCGCCAGCGCGGCCGGCAGGTCGCCGAGCGCGACCCGGTCGTCGGCGCCGTCGATCTCGGCGACGAGGGTCAGAGGCCCGTTGACGCCGGGCCCGAAGCCGTCGGCCAGCAGGTCGTACGCCTGTCGGGTCGTCGCCGTGGCCGGGTTGTTGCCCTGGTCGGAGGTGCCGAGGTGGAGCGAGAACGTGGGCAGGGCCAGGGCGAGCATGACGACGGCGGCGAACGCGCCGAGCAGCTTGGGGTGGCGCTCGACGAAGGCGGACCAGCGGGCGGCGAAGCCGGTGGGCGGTTCGGGCTGCGGGCCGTGCTCGGCGAGCCGGCGTCGCTCGCGCCGGCTGAGCGCCCGCATCCCGATGAGGGAGAGCAGCGCCGGCAGCAGGGTGACGGAGGCGGCGACCGTGAGGACGACGGTGAGGGAGGCGGCGATGGCGACGCCGTTGAGGAAGCTGAGCCGCAGGATCAGCATGCCGAGGAGGGCGATGCAGACGGTCGCGCCGGCGAAGACGACGGCGCGGCCCGTGGTGGCGACGGCGATCCGCGCGGCCTCGGGGACGGGCAGCCCGCGTTTGAGGCCCTTGCGGTGTCTCGTGACGATGAACAGGGCGTAGTCGATGCCGACGCCGAGGCCGATGAGCACGCCCAGCATGGGGGCGAAGTCGGCGACCGTCATGACGTGGCCGAGGAGACCGATCCCGGAGTACGCGATGCCGACGCTGACCAGGGCGGTGGCGATGGGGAGCGCGGAGGCGGCGAGCGAACCGAAGGCGAGGAAGAGGACGACGGCCGCGACGACGACACCGACGGCTTCGGCGAGATGACCGCCGGGGGCCTCCGTGAGGGCGATGGCGCTGCCGCCGAGTTCGACCCGGACGCCGTCGCCGGCGGCCGCCTTCGCGGTGTCGACGAGCGCACGCGCCTGGCTCTGGGGGATGTCGTCGGCCTGCTCGTGGAAGCTGACGGCGGCGTAGGCGGTGCGCCCGTCCTCGCTGATCCGGGCCTGGGCGGCCGGGCTCTCTCCGTACGGTGAGGCGACCGCGGCTATGCCGGGCAGGTCGGCGACCTCGTCGAGCATCTCGGTCATGCGCTGTTCGACGGCGCCGGCGCGGACGCTGCCCCGCTCGGTGTGCCAGACGATGGTGTCGCTGTCGCCGCCGGCGCCGGGGAAACCCTGGTCGAGGAGGGCGGTGGCACGGCCCGACTCGGTGCCGGGGACTTCGTAGTCGTTGGAGTACGCGCTTCCGGCGACCGCCGCCGCGGTGGTCGCGCCGCCGAGAGCGAGGAGCCAGAGCAGAACGACGACGAGGCGGTGCGCGACGCACCACCGTGCGATGGCTGCCAAAGGACGTGCTCCCTGGGTGGTTCGTGGATCTTTGATCGGGAACAGCCCGCAAAGAACGCATGACCTATTTGAGGCCACTCTCGCAGCCTTAAGAGATCGTTTGCCCGTTTCGTGGTGTTACTCACAGTGGTGCGTCGCTGGGCGCTCTCAGCCGGAGACGCTCGGGCGGCCGTTCTCGATGTGACCCATGAGGCGGCGGCGGAAGCCGCCGGGCGCCGTCACCTCGATGTCGTACCAGCCGTGCGCGTCGGAGGCCGAGTGGACGACCGTACGGCTCCTGCCCGGCTTCACGGTCACGGTACGGGTCCAGCCGTCGAGGTCGCCGAGGTCTTCGGGGTACATGTATCCGAGCGGCCGGACGGTGAACGCGAGCGGCGCCGAGGAGGTGTTGCGGACGGTGAGGTGCAGGTCACGGTCGTGATGGTCGATGTGTGAGGTGATCTCGGCGCCGCCCGTGGCGGGACCCTCGAACTCGCGGCGGAAGCCGTTGGGGCCGGTGATCGTGAAGCGGTAATGATCGCGCGTCAGGGGTACCGCCCATTGCTCCATCCCCCTTACGTCCCGGTGCTGAGGGAGGGCGAACTCGCCCGCGTACGGGTAGAGGGCGAAGTGCGCGCTCGCCCGGCCGCTGTTGCTGAGCGTGACGGTGATCTCGCCGGCTCCCCCGGCGGTCTTCGCGAAGGCGTCCGGCTGGTACGGCAGGGGCCGGGCGGGGCGGCTGCCGGGCTCCTGGACCGGCATCCGCTGCACGAGCGGCGGCTGTGGCCGCCAGCGCCCGCTGAAGGGAGGGATCGGTCCCGGCTGCTCCACCTCCGGCCGGCGGTGGGTGCGCCGGAAGTCGAAGGCGGAGGTCAGGTCGCCGGTGACGGCCCGCCGCCACGGGGTGATGTGGGGCTCCTCGATGCCGGTGAGCCGCTCCAGGAAGCGGATCACCGAGGTGTGGTCGAAGGTCTCGGAGCAGACGTAGCCGCCGACCGACCAGGGGGAGACGACGAGCAGGGGGACGCGGATGCCGAGACCGGTGGGCCGGCCCTGCCAGCGCTCGTCCGTGGTGCCGGCGGGCGGCACGGGCGGCGGCACATGGTCGAAGAAGCCGTCGTTCTCGTCGTAGTTGATCAGGACGACGGTGTGGCGCCAGACGTCGGGGTGGGAGCCGAGGGCGTCGAGCACCTTGTGGACGAGGGTGGCGGAGGCGATCGGCGAGGAGGAGCCGGGGTGCTCGGAGTCGATCGCGGACGGGACGAGGTACGAGACCTCGGGGAGCGTGCCGGCGGCGACGTCGGCACGGAAGGCGTCGGCGAGCTTCCCGGTCTCGACGCGTCGCAGCCCGCGCTCGAAGAGCGAGCGCTCGGCGTCGGTGAGGCCGGCCACCCCCTCCTCGAGGGCGGAGAGCAGACGGGCCCGCTCGGCGGTGTCGTCCGTGTCGCGGACGGCGGCGTAGAAGGACTCCATGAAGGTGTGCCCGCCGATGCCGGCGAGGGCCTTGCGCGCGATCTTCTTGAAGGTGGTGAAGAACTCGATGTTGTTGTCGGTGAAGTTCTCCCACTCGGTGTACGTCTTCCAGGTCCGCCCGGCCGCTTCGAGACGCTCGGCGTAGGTGGGCCAGGGGTACCCGGGGTGGGTGCCCTCGGCGTACGCGGCGTTGGTGACGGCCCGGCTGCCGTCGGCCTCGAAACCGGTCCAGCCGGACCACAGGTGGTTGCGGTTCGGGCTCGTCGAGGTGTGGATGGACGAGTGGTAGGCGTCGCAGACGGTGAAGGTGTCGGCGAGTTCGTACTGGAGGGGGATGTCCTGCCGGTCGTAGTACGCCATGGTCGCCGCGGTCTTGGCCGAAACCCAGCCGTCCATCCAGCCGCCGCGCCATGCCTTGTCGCCACCGCTCCAGGAGTGGTCGAGATCGCCGATGTACTGGAGATCCTTCTTCTGGGTCTCGGCGGCGCCCCGGATCGGGAACGGCAGCACGGTACGGCCGAGGGCGGCTGGCTGTTCGAACACCGGCTTGCCGGAGGGGAGTTCAATGGCATTGCGGTCGCCGAATCCGCGGACGCCGCGCAGGGTGCCGAAGTAGTGGTCGAAGGACCGGTTCTCCTGCATCAGGATCACGACGTGCTTGACCGCCGACATCCCGCCGGGCGGAGGTCCTGCGGCCATCGCGGCCTGCAACGACGGCGGAAGCAGTGAACCGGCCGCGGCGGCGCCGAGGGCGCCTCCGCCCAGCGCGAGGAGCCTTCTGCGGGACATCTCGGGTGACAAGACCGACCTCCAGTCGACGGCCAATGGTTCGCCTCCGAGCCATTGGATGGTTCGACGGGGACGGTAGTGAGGGCGGATGACGGCAAGAAGACCCGGTGACGTCCCCGTGGTGAACGTCCAAGAAGCCGGTCGGGGAAATCCAAGCGATTTCAGGCCACAGGGCAGGATGGGGAGGCCGGGGAGCCAGAACAGCTCGGCGAGTCGGTCCGGTGCCGGAGGCACGGAAAGGGACACCCACCGGGTTCACCCGTACGCCCAGCACACGACCGGCCATACGGCCTTCCGGCGAGGCCCCTGGCCGGGCGACCGGCGCCCGACCCGTCCACCAGCCCCTACACCCCCGTGAACTCGCACCAGACGATCTTGCCCGGGTCCCGCTCGCCCACGCCCCAGCGGTCGGCGAGGGCGTCGACCAGGAGGAGGCCGCGGCCCGTCTCGCCGGTGGGTTCGCGGCGGGCGGGTGTGCCGTCACCACTGTCGTGGAGTTCCACGCGGAGGATGTGGGTCGGGCCGGGGCGCTCCAGGTAAAGGTGGAGGCGGTAGCCGCGGCCAGGTGGGACGCCGTGGAGGAGGGCGTTGGTGGCGAGTTCGCTCACGCACAGGAGTACGTCGTCCGCACGGGTGTCCATGTCCCATTCGGTAAGGACCCTGCGCGTGAAGTCCCGGGCCAGAGGCACGGATCGGCGCTCGCGACGGTAAAAGGCCTGGTGGAACAGGGGGAGTTGGTCGGTCATGGGGCCACCGTGGCGTCCCGCGCCCCCCACGCCCCAGAGAGGGACGCCGTACCAGTTTTCTGTACGGGAGGGAAATGCGTGGGGTACGCGAGCGGCGGGGAAGGCAGTGCCCATGCAGCCAGGGAAGAAACCTCGCAAGAAGGTCCCCTCGTGGGAAGTCGTCGGCGCCCTCGTCGGCCTCTACCGGAAGAACGCCGGCATGACGCAGCCGCACCTCGCGTCGCTCGTGTGCATCGGGCTGGAGACGCTGGGGTCGATCGAGCAGGGGCGCAGACCCCTGCGGATCAAGCTCGCCGCCGAGATGGACGAAATCCTCGACACGAAGGGGGCGTTGACGGCGGCGGTGGCGAAGGTGCCGCAGCGGGAGCGGTACCCGGCGTTCGCGCAGGAGTTCATCGACCTGGAGGCGCAGGCGCTCAGCTTGTACTCGTACCAGAATCAGGTCGTGCCCGGACTGCTCCAGACGCCCGAGTACGCCCGCGCGGTCTTCGACTGCCTCTACCCGCCCATCACCGAACAGGAGGCTGAGGAACGGCTCCTCGCCCGGATCGACCGGCAGCAGATCTTCGAGCAGAAGCCCTGGCCGCCGATGATGTGCTTCCTGCTCGACGAGTCCGTCCTGGAGAAGCCCATCGGCGGGGCGGAGGTACTGCGGGGTCAGATCCGGTATCTGCGGGAACTGGCCGAGCTGCCCTTCCTCGCCCTCCAGGTCCTCCCGAAGAAGCTCACGAAGCATGCGGGGCTCG
The DNA here is from genome assembly GCF_014649715.1 of Streptomyces lateritius. Taxonomy (GTDB): domain Bacteria; phylum Actinomycetota; class Actinomycetes; order Streptomycetales; family Streptomycetaceae; genus Streptomyces; species Streptomyces lateritius. The sequence goes on along the minus strand of NZ_BMTO01000013.1, from coordinate 208,402 downwards.
CCGGGCCGATGGCGCTGGTCGAGACGCCTGAGCACACGCACCTCGCCTATATCGAAGGGCAGCGCGTCAGCTTCCTCATCGAGGACCCCGACGAGGTCGGGATCCTCCAGCGGAAGTATGGAATGCTGCGATCACAGGCCCTCACGCCAGAGGAAACCAAGGGCCTGCTCGATCGTCTGGCAGGAGAGACATGAGCACAGCAACACTTTCGTGGTTCAAGTCCAGCTACAGCAGCGACGAGGGCGGCGACTGCCTCGAAGTCGCCTACGACTGGCGCAAGTCCAGCTACAGCGGCAGCGAAGGCGGCAACTGCGTCGAGGTGGCCGCCCACCCCGCCGCCGTCCACGTCCGCGACTCCAAGCTCGCCGACAGCCCCGTCTTCACCGTCTCCCCCACCGCCTGGGCCGAGTTCGTCACGGAGGCGACGTGTTAGAGCAGTCGCTGACCGCCCTCGCCGCCATGGGCGGCGGAGCCGTGGTCGCCGCCATGGCGACGGACGCGTGGCAGGTCACCCGGGACGGGGTGGTCCAGCTGTTCCGGGGCCGGGAGGGGGTGGCGGCGCGGCTGGAGGAGGACGCAGCCCTGGTCGAGGGCGCGGAGGACCCGGACGGGGTGCGCCAGGCACTGCTGCCCGCCTGGGCGGTACGGCTCGGTGCGCTGCTGGCCGAGCACCCGGAGTACGAGCCCGAATTGCGTCGGCTGATCGACGCCGTGCCCCACTCGGCGCAGATCAACACCGCGAATGACCAGGGCATTGTCTACGCGGCCATGAACGGCAACGTTAACGTGTACAAGGCCCCCGAGCCCCGCCCCGAGGCATGAGCGTCGAGCAGCACGTCACCTCCACCGGCGGGTACGCGTACGGCGTGATCGGTGGGGACATCCATGTGTTCGGGGACGGGTCGCCCGTCTATCTGCTCCAGAATTGGCGCCCCGCCCCCGAAGCCGACCCGGAGTGGCTCCGCGAGTTACCGAGCCGGATGCTCAACTCCCGTTTCGAAGTCGTGCCGTTCACCGGGCGGGAGGCCGAGCTCGCCGAGTTGCGCGCATGGCGTGACCAGGGGCCCCGGCTCGCCGCCCGCTGGATGCACGCGCCCGGCGGGCAGGGCAAGACACGGCTCGCGGCGCGGTTCGCCGACGAGACGCAGCAGACCGGCTGGCGGGTCGCCGCCGCCACGCACGGCCCCAGCTCCGTTCAGCCGCCACCCGGCAGCCAGGACCTGACCACCGACGGACACGGTGGCGTGCTGCTGGTCGTCGACTACGCGGACCGCTGGCCGCTCACCCACCTGATCTGGCTCTTCAAAAACGCCGTGCTGCACCAGAAGGGGGCACGCGCGCGCGTGCTCCTGCTCGCCCGTACCGCCGACGCCTGGCCCGCCGTCCGGAACTCCCTCGAAAACCACCAGGCGGGGACCTCCAGCCGTCTCCTGGAGGAACTTCCCGGCGGCTCGGGCGCTCGCGCCGAGATGTACACGGCCGCCCGAGACGCCTTCGCCCTGCGGTACGGAGTGCCGGCCCCGCCCGGTCCACCTCCCCCGTACGGGCTCTCCCTCGCCCTCCACATGGCCGCCCTCGTCTCCGTCGACGTCCAGCGGAACGGACTCCGTCCGCCCACCGACATGGCCGGGCTCACCGTCTACCTCCTCGACCGCGAGCACCTGCACTGGGCCACCCTGCACGCCCGGGGCGGGCGGTACGCGACCCCTCCGGCGGTCATGAACCGGGCCGTCTTCGCCGCCGCGCTCACCGGGACGCTCGACCGGCCTACGGGCTCGGCCGTCGTGGCCGGTCTTGGGACCGGGCTGGCCCCCGGCCGGGTCCTCGACGACCACGCCCACTGCTACCCGGCCGCCGAACCGGGGCGCGGCACCGTCCTGGAGCCGCTCTATCCCGACCGGCTCGCCGAGGACTTCCTCGCCCTCACGCTTCCGGGGCACGATGCCGACTACCCGGCCATGGACTGGGCCGTGCCCACCGCCGCGAGCCTTGTGGGACCGCACGTCCGGCGCGCGATCATCTTTCTGGCCTCCGCCGCCCAGCGCTGGCCGCACGTCGGGACCGAGCACCTGTATCCGCTGCTCACCCATGCTCCCGGCCTCGCGGTCGCCGCCGGAGGCGCCGCCCTGAGCGCGCTCGCCGCCCTGGACGACGTATCCCCGAGGCTGCTCGGCGAGATCTCGAAACGCTTCCCGAAGGGGCGTCATGTGGACCTCGACGCGGGCATGGCCGCCCTCGACCGCCGGCTCGCCCACGAGCTGATCGCTCTCGACGACTCCGCGCCTGTCCGCGCGGCGGCGTACCACCAGCTCAGCAGGCGGCTCTCGGACGCCGGGCTTCACGACGAGGCCCTGGACGCGGCCGAGCGGTCCGTCGCCGCAGAGCGGGAGCTCTCCGACAACGCTCCGACGCTCGCTGTCGCTCTCGCCCAGCTCGGCGGCTGTCTGGGTTCCTGCGGTCGGCCCGCCCGGGCCATGTCGGTGATCGAGGAGTCCGTGGCCCTGGTCGAGCGGCTCGTCGAGACCGAGGCCGAGCCCGCGCGGTGGGAGGCGCAGCTCGCCGGCCTCCTCCAGGATCAGGCCAACATGTTCGCCGTGACCGGCCGGCCTCAGGAGGCCCTGGCGGCGGGCGAGCGGTGCGTGGCCGCCTGGCGCGGGATCGTCGCCGCCGAGCCCGCACACGAGGAGCACCTGGCGGGCGCCCTGCACAGCCTCGGCAACTACCTGGCGGATCTCGGACGTTGGGCCGAGGCCGCCGAAGCCACCGTGGAAGCCCTGCGCATCTGGCTGCGGCTGTGCGAGCGGGACCCCGCCGCCCACGAGCCGGATCTGGCGGCGTCGCTCAGCAATTACGCCAATCATCTGGCCGCGCAGGGTCGACACGACTCGGCCCTGGCGCTGTCGCGGCAGGCGGTGACCGTCCTGCGCGCGCTCACGCGGGCCAACGCCGCCGCGCACGAACCGAGTCTCGCCCTCTCGCTCAACAGCCTGGGCGCCGACCTCGCGGTGACCGGTCACCTGGCCGAGGCCGTGGACGCGACGGCCGAGGCCGTCGCGATCCGCCGCCGCCTCACCGTGGGCAACCCGGCGGCCTACTCCCGGCTTCTCGCGCATTCGCTGTCGAACCTGGCCGACTTGCTTCGCGTGGCGGACCGTCCGGCCGAGGCCCTGGCCGCCGCGGTGGAGGCCGTCGCCCTCCACGAGCACCAGTACGCCGAACACCTCGGCCTCTCCGGCCCGCACTGCCTCGATCTCGCCCGGTCGCTCTCGAACCTCGGCATGTGCCTGGAGGCCACGGGACGCCGCTCCGAAGGGATCGCCGCGACCCGGCGGTCCGTGGAACTGTTCCGCGCGGAATTCGACGGCAACCCCGCCGTGGCCGTCTTCGGCCTGGCCCAGGCCCTCGGCAACCTCGGCCGTTTCCTCGCCGCCGACGGGCGCTGGGAGGAAGCCCTGGGGCCGGTCGCCGAGGCGCTCGTCCTCGTGGAACGGTCAGCCGCCGCCGACCCGCCCGCGTACGTGGCGCTGCTCGGGCAGCTGCGCGCGACCCGGGACGCCTGTCTCGCGCGGATACGCGAAGGGCGGCGCCCCGAGTCGTGAGACCCGGGGCGCCGCCCTCGTACACGTACGCGTACGCGTACCCGAACCAGGGGATCAGCCCTCGGAGACGCCCAGACGCTCCAGGATGAGCTCCTTCACGCGCGCCGCGTCCGCCTGGCCGCGGGTCGCCTTCATGACCGCGCCGACCAGGGCGCCGACCGCCGCGACCTTGCCGCCGCGGATCTTGTCGGCAATGGCCGCGTTGGAGGCGATGGCCTCGTCGACGGCCGTACCGAGCGCGCCCTCGTCGGAGACGACCTTCAGGCCGCGCTTCTCGACGACCTCGTCCGGGTCGCCCTCGCCGGCGAGAACGCCCTCGATGACCTGACGGGCCAGCTTGTCGTTCAGGTCGCCGGAGGCGACGAGCGCCGAGACCCGGGCCACCTGGGCCGGGGTGATGGCGAGCTCGTCCAGGGACACGCCCGCCTCGTTGGCGGAGCGGGCCAGTTCGCCCATCCACCACTTGCGCGCCTGGTCCGCCGGAGCACCGGCGTCCGTGGTCGCGACGATCAGGTCGACCGCGCCCGCGTTGAGGATCGACTGCATGTCGTGCTCGGAGACGCCCCACTCCTCGCGGAGCCGGTTGCGGCGCACGCGCGGCAGCTCGGGCAGACCGGCACGCAGCTCCTCGACCCACGCGCGGGACGGGGCGACGGGGACGAGGTCGGGCTCCGGGAAGTACCGGTAGTCCTCGGCGTTGTCCTTGATCCGGCCGGACGTGGTGGAGCCGTCGTCCTCGTGGAAGTGGCGGGTCTCCTGGACGATCGTGCCGCCCGACTGGAGGACGGCCGCGTGCCGCTGGATCTCGAAGCGGGCCGCGCGCTCCACGCTCCGCAGCGAGTTGACGTTCTTCGTCTCGCTGCGCGTGCCGAAGACGGTGGTGCCGTGCGGGCGCAGCGACAGGTTCACGTCGCAGCGCATCTGGCCCTTGTCCATCCGCGCCTCGGAGACACCGAGCGCGCGGATCAGCTCGCGCAGCTCGGCGACGTACGCCTTGGCGACCTCGGGGGCCCGCTCGCCCGCGCCCTCGATGGGCTTGGTGACGATCTCGATGAGCGGGATGCCGGCCCGGTTGTAGTCGAGCAGCGAGTGCGAGGCGCCGTGGATACGGCCCGTCGCGCCGCCGATGTGCGTCGACTTTCCGGTGTCCTCCTCCATGTGGGCGCGCTCGATCTCCACGCGGAAGATCTCGCCGTCCTCGAGCTGGACGTCCAGGTAGCCGTTGAAGGCGATCGGCTCGTCGTACTGCGAGGTCTGGAAGTTCTTCGGCATGTCCGGATAGAAGTAGTTCTTCCGGGCGAAGCGGCACCACTCGGCGATCTCGCAGTTCAGCGCGAGACCGATCTTGACGGCGGACTCGACGCCGATCGCGTTGACGACCGGGAGCGAGCCGGGCAGGCCGAGACAGGTGGGGCAGGTCTGCGAGTTGGCGTCCGCGCCGAGCTCGGTGGAGCAGCCGCAGAACATCTTCGTCTTCGTGCCCAGTTCGACATGGACCTCCAGGCCCATGACGGGGTCGTACGCAGCGAGAGCCGCGTCGTACGACAGCAGTTCGGTGACAGTCACGGTGAGACTTTCCCTCTCAGCCCAGCAGGACGTCGTCGTCGCCCAGGCGCTTCAGCTCCCGGTAGAGGATCGCCAGGCCGGTAACGATGGCGGCGGCGGACAGGGCGGCGTCGACCAGCCGCAGGGTGTCGCCGTCGCTGCGGGCCAGCTTGGCCTGCTTGGCGACGCTGACGGCACCGAACGCGGTGCTGGCCAGCGAGACGTACACGCCGGTCTTCGACTTCTTGAAGTTCTTGGCCTTCTTTGCCATGGCACTCACAGCGACGGAGCCTCCTCGAGCAGCGGGTGGCCCCACTTTTCCACGAAGGCGGCCTCGACAGCGGCCCCGACCTTGTACAGCCGGTCGTCCTTCATGGCGGGGGCGATGATCTGCAGTCCGACCGGCAGACCGTCCTCCGGCGCGAGGCCGCAGGGCAGCGACATGGCGGCGTTGCCGGCCAGGTTGGTCGGGATGGTGCACAGGTCCGCGAGGTACATCGCCATCGGGTCGTCGGCGCGCTCGCCGATCGGGAAGGCGGTGGTGGGGGTCGTCGGGGAGACGATCACGTCCACCTGCTCGAAGGCCTGCTCGAACTCGCGGGTGATGAGCGTGCGGACCTTCTGGGCCGAGCCGTAGTACGCGTCGTAGTAGCCGGAGCTCAGCGCGTACGTACCGAGGATGATGCGGCGCTTGACCTCGTCGCCGAAGCCGGCCTCGCGGGTGAGCGCGGTGACCTCCTCGGCGGACTTCGTGCCGTCGTCGCCGACCCGCAGGCCGTAGCGCATGGCGTCGAAGCGGGCCAGGTTGGAGGAGCACTCGGACGGCGCGATCAGGTAGTACGCCGAAAGGGCGAGGTCGAAGGTCGGGCAGTCCAGCTCGACGATCTCGGCGCCCAGCGACTTCAGCAGCTCGACGGACTCGTCGAAGCGCTGCACGACACCGGCCTGGTAGCCCTCGCCGCGGAACTGCTTGACGACACCGACGCGCATGCCGGCGACGGAGCCGTTGCGGGCCGCCTCGACGACCGGCGGGACCGGGGCGTCGATGGAGGTCGAGTCCAGCGGGTCGTGCCCGGCGATGGCCTCGTGCAGGAGCGCGGCGTCCAGGACCGTACGGGCGCAGGGGCCGCCCTGGTCGAGGGAGGAGGAGAAGGCCACCATGCCGTAGCGGGAGACCGCGCCGTAGGTCGGCTTGACGCCGACGGTGCCGGTGACGGCGGCGGGCTGGCGGATCGAGCCGCCGGTGTCCGTGCCGATGGCGAGCGGGGCCTCGTACGAGGCGAGGGCGGCGGAGGAACCACCGCCGGAACCGCCGGGGATGCGGGTCAGGTCCCAGGGGTTGCCCGTGGGGCCGTAGGCGCTGTTCTCGGTGGAGGACCCCATGGCGAACTCGTCCATGTTGGTCTTGCCGAGGATGACGACGTCGGCGGCCTTGAGCCTCTTGACCAGGGTCGCGTCGTACGGCGGGATCCAGCCCTCGAGGATCTTGGAGCCGACGGTCGTCGGGACGCCGAGGGTGGTGAAGATGTCCTTGAGCGCGAGCGGGACGCCGGCCAGCGGGCCGAGCTTCTCGCCCTTGGCGCGCTTCTCGTCCACGGCGCGGGCCTGGGCGAGCGCGCCCTCGCGGTCGACGTGCAGGAAGGCGTGGACCTTCTCGTCGACGGCGTCGATGCGGGCGAGGTGGGCCTCGGTGACCTCGACGGCGGTGAGTTCGCCGGAGGCGATCTTCCCGGCGATCTCGGCGGCCGTGAGCTTGATGATGGTGCTGTCCGTCATGGTGATTAGTCCTCCCCCAGGATCTGCGGCACCTTGAAACGCTGCTGCTCCTGGGCCGGGGCGCCGGAGAGCGCCTGCTCGGGGGTGAGCGACGGACGGACCTCGTCCGCGCGCATGACGTTGGTCAGCGGCAGCGGGTGGGAGGTCGGCGGTACGTCTTGGTCGGCGACCTCGGAGACGCGGGCGACCGCGCCGATGATGTCGTCGAGCTGACCGGCGAAGTGATCGAGCTCTTCGCTTTTCAGCTCCAGACGCGCCAGCCGTGCGAGGTGGGCGACCTCCTCGCGCGTGATGCCAGGCATGCGTTCCTCACGGGATGAGTTTGACGGTGGTGGACCCAATCCTATGGGGCCCGCCCCGCTCCCCGTGAAACGCTTCGCCCCGGGCCGGCCGGGCGACGGCCGCCCCGGGGCTGTGCGGGGCCCGGCGAGGCCCCCCCGCCAGTCCGGCGCGGGGGCCCGCCGGCGGTCACTGCACGACCTGGCCGGAGGGCTGGTCGAGGTTCACGATCGCCGCCTCTTCCGACGGGCGGCGCCAGCCGTGCTCGCCGCGGGCGAGGAGCCAGGCCGTGGCCTCGTCCGGCGGCATGGCGGCGGCGACGAGCCAGCCCTGGACCGCGTCGCAGCCGAGGTCGCGCAGGCGCTCCCAGGTCTCGTCGTCCTCGACGCCCTCCGCGACGACGAGGAGGCCGAGCGAGTGCGCGAGGTCGAGCGTGCAGCGCACGATCTCCGCGTCCTCCGCGTCGACGGCGAGCCTGGCGACGAAGGAGCGGTCGATCTTGAGTTCGCTCACCGGGAGCCGGCGCAGGTGGACCAGGGAGGAGTAGCCGGTGCCGAAGTCGTCCAGGGACATCTTCACGCCGTGCCCGGTCAGCCCGGCCATGGTGTCCGCGGCCCGCTGCGGGTCCTCCAGGAGCACGTGCTCCGTGATCTCCAGTTGCAGGGCGCCGGCGGGGACGCCGTGCCGGGCGAGGCGGGCCGCCACCGCGCCGGCGAAGCCGGGGGTGTGGACGTCGCGCGGGGAGACGTTGACCGCCACAGGAACGTTCAACCCCTGCGACCGCCACGTGGCCACCTGCGCGAGCGCCGTCTCCAGGACGTACTCGGTGAGGTGCGGCATCAGGCCGGAGGACTCGGCGATCGCGATGAACTCGTCCGGAGAGACCCGCCCGCGCTCCGGGTGGACCCAGCGCACCAGGGCCTCGAGCCCCGCGACCTGTCCGTCGAAGCGGACCTTGGGCTGGTAGTGCAGTTCGACCTCACCGGCGTCCAGCGCCCGGCGCAGGTCGCCGAGGAGGCCGAGCCGGTCCGGGGTGTTGGAGTCGCGCTTGGACTCGTACACCTCGACGCCCGTACGGTCCCGCTTGGCCTGGTACATCGCCACGTCGGCGCGGCGCAGCAGCCCTTCGGCGTCGAGCGCGTGGTCGGGGAAGACCGCCACGCCGGCGCTCGCCTCCAGGACGAGGGTGAGGCCGTCGAGGTCGAGAGGCGAGGAGAGTTCGGCGACCAGGTGGCGGGCGACCCGCTGGGCGCTGGTCGTGGAGTCGGTCGTCGGCAGCAGCACGGCGAACTCGTCGCCGCCGAGCCGCACGGCCTCCGCCCCGCGCGGCACGGCGAGCTTGAGCCGTTCGGCGATCTGGAGCAGGAGACGGTCTCCGGCGAGGTGCCCGAGGGTGTCGTTGACCGATCGGAAACGGTCGAGGTCGATCAGGACGAGTGCGGAGCGCGCGCCCTCCCCCTCGGCCTCCTCCAGCGCGGACCAGGCGCGCTGCAGCAGCCACTGCCGGTTCGGCAGCCCGGTGAGCAGGTCCTTGAGCTGCTCCTCGGCGCGGGCGCGGGCGATCCAGAGGGTGGAGTCGAGGGCGATGAGGGGTACGGCGAAGAGCGGCAGCAGCACCGGCTGGGAGACGGCGACGACGCAGATGAGCGGCGCGATGCCGAGCAGGGCGACGGCGACGAGGCCCTGCCGGAGCAGGGCGGTGCGGGCGACGCTCGGCAGTCCGCCGGCGCGGGGCGCCAGGGCGTACCACAGCAGGAGCCGGGTCACCACGAGATAGGCGGCCGCGGCGAGCGCCACTTCCGGTACGTCGGCGATCCCCCAGTCGGGGGGCCGCCAGGGCTGCTCGACGGTCGGTACGTCTCCGAACACGGCGAGGACCAGGGCGGCCGCGCCGATGCCGAGGACGTCCACGGCACCGTGCAGCAGGCCCTGGCGCCAGCGGTGCCGGCGGGCGGCGCCGACCAGCACGACGACGGCCATGGAGACGAGCCCGGCGGGCACCCAGCCGTAGAGCAGCAGGACGGCGAGGGTGAGAGCGGCGCCGGAGCCGGCGCCGCCCCACCAGCGGTCGCGGCCGAGCGCGACCAGGTGTCCGACGATGAGCCCGGTCAGCACGGCGAGGGACCACCCGGCGGCGCCGCCGGGGAACAGGCCGTGGCCGGTGCTCAGAGCCCGGTACAGCCCGGTGGCGAGGACGACGGCAGCGAGGCCGACGACGGCTCCGGGCAGCCCGGTGGTCATCTCCACGAAGGCCGCGCGGCCGGACGGCCGTGGGACCGGGGCGGCGCTCTCGGTCGGTTTCATTCCGTCCCTCTCACAGCCGGCGGTGCCGTCGCAACGCGATGGGCCGTTGTCAAGCCGCCACGACCGGCGGAGCCCAACGCGGTCGTGCGCGACAGACGCACGTCACAACAGTAGGCCGAGGAGAGCTCCGACGGGCAGCGCTCTCCGTCTCTTGCCCGAATGCGACCTGGCCACCCGTAACGATCTGGTATGCGCCGAACGGGTGGCGTTCCTGGGGCGGTCGGGGCCGGTGGGACCTGCGGGTTTCTATCCCGCGGCCGGGACCGCTGCCTCGCGAGCGGCGTCCGGACCCTGTTCCAGCAGCACGGTGAAGCCTTCCTCGTCGAGAACCGGAACCTTCAGTTGCATCGCCTTGTCGTACTTGGACCCCGGATTGTCGCCGACGACCACGAAGTCGGTCTTCTTCGAAACGGAACCGGTCACCTTCGCTCCGAGGCTCTGGAGCGACTCTTTTGCGCCATCCCTGGTGAAGTTCTGCAGGGTGCCGGTCACCACGACCGTCAACCCTTCCAGCGGGCGCGGCCCCTGCTCCTCACCGGCGCCCTCCTCCTCCAGTCGGACCCCCGCCGCCCGCCACTTGCGCACGATCTCGCGGTGCCACTCCTCCGCGAACCACTGCTTCACCGCTGTCGCGATGATCCCGCCGACGCCGTCGACGGCCGCCAGCTCCTCCTCGCTCGCCTGCTCGATCCGCTCCAGGGAGCGGAACTCGCGGGCCAGCGCCTGGGCCGCCACCGGTCCCACATGACGGATCGACAGGCCGTTGATGAACCGGGCCAGCGGGCGGGTCTTGGCGTCCTCGATGTTCTTCAGCATCGCCAGGGCGTTCTTCTTCGCCTCGCCCTTCTGGTTGGCGAAGACCCGGACGATCTTCTCCTCGCCCGTCTTCGGGTCCCGCTTGGGCAGTCCGCTGTCCGGGTCCAGGACGTACGCCTTGATGGGAAGCAGCTGCTCGATGGTGAGGTCGAACAGATCGCCCTCGTCGACGAGCGGCGGCTCGGCCGGCTCCAGTGGGCGGGTCAGCGCCGCCGCGGCCACCGCGCCGAAGTTCTCGATGTCCAGGCTCTCGCGGCCGGCCAGATAGAAGAGACGTTCACGCAACTGCGCCGGACAGGTCCGCGCGTTGGGGCAGCGCAGATCGATGTCGCCCTCCTTCATGGCGCGCAGCGGCGTCCCGCACTCGGGGCACTCGGACGGCATCACGAACTCCCGTTCGGTGCCGTCCCGCAGGTCGACGACCGGACCGAGGATCTCCGGGATGACGTCACCGGCCTTGCGCAGCACGACCGTGTCCCCGATCAGGACACCCTTGGCCTTCACCACCTCCTGGTTGTGGAGGGTGGCGAACTCGACCTCGGAGCCCGCGACCGTGACCGGCTCCACCTGGGCGTACGGCGTGACACGACCGGTCCGGCCGACACCCACCTTGATGTCGATCAGCTTGGTGTTGACCTCCTCCGGCGCGTACTTCCAGGCGATCGCCCAGCGCGGGGCGCGCGCGGTGGAGCCGAGCCGGCCCTGGAGCGGGATCTCGTCGAGCTTGACGACGACGCCGTCGATCTCGTGCTCCACGGAGTGCCGGTGCTCACCGAAGTACGCGATGAACTCCCGTACCTCGTCGAGGGAGTCGACCACCTTGTTGTGCCGGGCGGTCGGCAGGCCCCATTCGCGCAGGAGGCCGTACGCCTCCGAGAGGCGGGAGATGTCGAAGCCCTGGCGGGCGCCGATGCCGTGGACCACCATGTGCAGCGGCCGGCCGGCCGTGACCTTGGGGTCCTTCTGGCGCAGCGAACCGGCCGCCGCGTTGCGCGGGTTGGCGAACGGCTTGTCACCGGCCTCGACCAGGCGGGCGTTGAGACCCTCGAAGGCCTCCATCGGGAAGTAGACCTCGCCGCGGATCTCGACCAGCTCCGGGATCCGTTCGCCGCGCAGCCGGTCCGGGACGTCCGCGATCGTACGGACGTTGGGCGTGATGTCCTCGCCCGTGCGGCCGTCGCCGCGGGTCGCGGCCCGGGTCAGCCGGCCGCGCTCGTACGTGAGGTTCACTGCGAGGCCGTCGACCTTCAGCTCACACAGGAAGTGGTGGTCGGAGGTGCCGACGTCCCGGGCGACCCGCTCGGCCCAGGAGGCCAGTTCGAGGTCGTCGAAGGCGTTGTCCAGCGAGAGCATGCGCTCGCGGTGCTCGACGGAGGTGAACTCCGTCTCGTACTGCCCGGCGACCTTCTGGGTCGGCGAGTCGGGTGTGCGCAGCTCCGGGTACTCCTCCTCCAGCGCCTCCAGGTCGCGCAGGAGCCGGTCGAAGTCGGCGTCGCTGATGACCGGCTGGTCCTTCACGTAGTACCGGAAGCGGTGCTCCTCGATCCGCTCGGCCAGGTCGGCGTGCTTCTCCCGTGCCTCGGCGGGCGGGGCCCCCTGTTCGACTGCCACCGTTCTCGTCCTCCCGTTACCTACAGACCAACACGTCGACTCGTCACTCAGGGTTGTCCGCGAGCGAGCGAGCCGCCCGGGCGCAGTGGGCGAGCGCCGCGCGGGCGTACGCGGGCGAAGCGCCCGCGAGCCCACACGTCGGGGTGATCACGACGGACTCCGCGAGAGTCCCCGGATTCAGCCCCAGCCTGCGCCACAGCGTCCTGACACCCATGACGCTACCGCCCGGGTCGGACAATGGGGCGTCGGCGGAGGGCACCACGCCCGCGAGGAGCCTGGTGCCGGACTCCACGGCCTCGCCGATCGTCTCCTCGTCACGTTCCGTGAGCAGCGAGAAATCGAACGAGACACCGGCGGCCCCGGCCCGGCGCAGCAGGGCGAACGGTACGTCGGGGGCGCAGGAGTGCACGACGACCGGGCCGTCGTGGACGGCGATCACCTCGCGCAGGGCGGACTCGACGGCCTGCCGGTCGACGGCGCGGTGGGTGCGGTAGCCGCTGGCGGTACGGACGTGTCCGCGCAGGACGGCCGTCAGGGAGGGTTCGTCGAGCTGGAGGACGATCCGGGCCCCGGGGATCCTCTTCCGGAGCTCGGCGAGGTGGCCGCGCAGCCCCTCGGCGAGCGAGCCGGTCAGGTCCCGGCGGGCACCGGGGTCACCCAGGGCCGCCTCGCCGCCGCGCAGTTCCAGGGCGGCGGCGAGCGTCCAGGGGCCCACGACCTGGACCTTGAGCGCTCCCTCGTAACCCTGGGTGAACTCCTCCAGGGCGTCGAGGTCCTCGCCGAGCCAGGACCGGGCGCGCCGGGTGTCCCGGCCCGGCCGGTCGCTGACCCGCCAGCCGCTCGGCTCCACGTGCGCGTACATCTCGACGAGCATCCCGAGGGTGCGGCCGATCATGTCGGCGCCGGGTCCTCGGGCCGGGAGCTCGGCGAGGAAGGGGAAGTCCTCGAAGGAGCCGGTGGCGGTCCTGGCGGCCTCCCGGGCGTCGCCGCCGGGCAGGGAGCCGACACCGGTGGCAGGGCCCCAGGTGAAGGGGTTCTTCTCGTCGTTCATGTCGCTCACGCGGGAAGCGTACGCGGGCCCAGGGGGTGTCTTGTGGATCAGGCCGGACAATGCAGCGAGCATGCGTGCCAGGCGCCGCGGACCAGGCGGGACTTTACGGACACGGCCTAGCGCCCCGGGCGGACCGTCAGGTCGTTGACCTCGGCGTCGCGCGGCAGGTCGATGGCGAGGAGGATCGTCGTGGCGACCGACTCGGGGTCGATCCACCGCGAGGCGTCGTACTCCTTGCCCTCCTGCTGGTGGACCTTCACCTGCATCGGGCTCGCGGTACGCCCCGGGTAGACCGAGGTGACCCGGATCCCGTTGCCGTGCTCCTCGTGGCGCAGGGAGTCGGCGAGCGCCTTCAGTCCGTGCTTGGAGGCGGCGTACGCGCTCCACTCGGCGTGGGCGTTGAGGCCGGCGCCCGAGTTGACGAAGACCACGTGCCCCTGGGAGACGCGTAGTTGTGGCAGGAAGTGCCGGGTCAGCTCGGCGGGTGCGACGAGGTTGACGTTCAGCTGGTGGCGCCAGGTCTTGGGAGTGAGCTCACCGACCGGGCCGAGGTCGACGACGCCCGCGATGTGCAGGAGGGAGTCGACCTGCTCGGGCATGTTCTGGTGCGAGAACGCCCAGGAGAGCCGGTCAGGGTCGGCGAGGTCCCCGACGAGCGTCCGGGAGCCGGGGAACTCTGCCGCCAGCTCCTTGGCACGTCCGGCGTCGCGCGCGTGCAGCACGAGTTCGTCCCCGCGCGCGTGAAGACGGCGGGCGACGGCGGCGCCGATGCCGGAACCCGCCCCGGTGATCACATGAGTAGCCATGGGAGCCATGCTCCCATCACACGACGCCGGTGGACTCCTCCAGGTAGGCGAGGGCGGACACGCCGTCCTCCGCGAAGAAGACCAGGTCGGTGAGGGGCAGCGGCAGAAAGCCCTCCGCCTCCATCCGCCTGAACTGGGTCTTCAGGCCGTCGTAGAAGCCGGCCGAGTTCAGCAGGACCACGGGCTTGGTGTGCTTGCCGTGCTTCCTCAGCTCCAGGACCTCGGTGGCCTCGTCGAGGGTGCCCGTGCCGCCGACCATGATCACGATCGCGTCGGACCTGGCGAGCAGCAGCGCCTTTCGCTCGGCGAGGTCCCCGGCGAAGATCATCTCGTCCGCGTCCGGCCGCGCCCTGGCGGCGAGGAAGTCGACCGAGACGCCGACGAGCCGTCCGCCCGCCTCCTGGACGCCGTCGGCGACCACCTTCATCAGGCCGACGTCCGAGCCGCCCCAGACCAGGGTGTGGCCGGCCTTGCCGAGCAGCTCGGCGAACTCGCGGGCCGGACGGGTGTAGCGCTCGTCGAGGTCGGCGGCGGAGAGGAAGACGCAGATGTTCATGAGCCCCACCGTAGAGGGCTCTGCGCAGGTCACCGCGGCACCGCCCAAGATCTCCCGGAAAGGCATCTCGTAGGCCTCAGGCGCCCGGGGCCGCCCCCGGACCTCTCGTACGCCTCAGACGGACGTGGCCGTACGCCGGGCCGTCGTCGCGATCGTCGCCGAGCCCACCACGCGCGTGCCGTCGTACAGCACGATCGCCTGACCCGGGGCGACCCCCCGGACCGGCTCGTCGAAGGAGACCTTCAGCTCGCCGTCCTCCAGCGAGGCCGTCACCGCGGTCTCGCCGCCGTGGGCACGCAGCTGGGCGGTGTAGCGGCCGGAGCCCTCGGGGGCCGTCCCGCACCAGCGGGGCTTGATCGCGGTCAGGGCGGTGACGTCCAGCGCCTCGACCGGGCCGACCGTGACCGTGTTGTTCACCGGCGAGATGTCGAGGACGTAGCGCGGCTTGCCGTCCGGCGCCGGGTGGCCGATCCGCAGGCCCTTGCGCTGGCCGATGGTGAAGCCGTACGCCCCCTCGTGGGTGCCCACCCTCGTACCGGACTCGTCGACGATGTCACCCTCGGCGCGGCCGAGGCGCGAGGCCAGGAAGCCCTGTGTGTCTCCGTCGGCGATGAAGCAGATGTCGTGGCTGTCGGGCTTCTTCGCCACCGCGAGCCCGCGCCGCTCCGCCTCCGCCCGGATCTCGTCCTTGGTGGTGAGGGTGTCGCCCAGCGGGAACATCGCGTGGGCGAGCTGCTTCTCGTCCAGGACGCCGAGGACGTACGACTGGTCCTTGGCCATGTCGGAGGCGCGGTGCAGCTCGCGCGTGCCGTCCTCGTTCAGGACGACCGTGGCGTAGTGACCGGTGCAGACCGCGTCGAAGCCGAGCGCCAGCGCCTTGTCGAGCAGCGCCGCGAACTTGATCTTCTCGTTGCAGCGCAGACACGGGTTGGGGGTGCGGCCCGCTTCGTACTCCGCGACGAAGTCGTCGACGACGTCCTCGCGGAAGCGCTCGGCGAGGTCCCAGACGTAGAAGGGAATGCCGATGACGTCCGCCGCGCGGCGGGCGTCGCGGGAGTCCTCGATGGTGCAGCAGCCGCGCGCTCCGGTACGGAAGGACTGTGGGTTCGCGGAGAGGGCGAGGTGCACCCCGGTGACGTCGTGCCCGGCTTCGGCGGCGCGGGCGGCGGCGACGGCGGAGTCCACGCCGCCCGACATGGCGGCAAGGACACGGAGAGTCTTAGTCATAGCCTTACCAGGGTACGGGTCCGCGGGAACGCCGTGGGAACCAAGACCGCGCGCGGACGCGTTCAGGCAGACATGGGGAGCGAGAAGAAGCGGGGGGTGGGGCGGCGAGCCGTCCTGCTCGGCGGCGGCGCGACCGCCGTGGGCGCGGCGGTGCTGGCCCGGGACGAGCTGAGACGCGCCTGGTGGCGGCTGCCGGGCACGGAGAGGGAGCGGGTCGACGGTGAGCTCGACCACAAGGGCGCGGACTGGAGCGCCGCTGCCCGCGCGAACTGGCGGCGGGCCGACCGGCCGGACGACTTCACGATCGACCGGGTGGTGATCCATGTCGTCCAGGGCAGCTACGCGACCGCGCTGAAGGTCTTCCGGAACCCGGGGCACGGGGCCGCCACGCACTACGTCGTCCGCAAGGACGGTCATGTGGCGCAGATGATCCGTGAACTCGACGTGGCGTTCCACGCGGGCAACCGGGACATGAACGAGCGGAGCGTCGGCATCGAGCACGAGGGCTTCGTCGACCGGCCGCAGGACTTCACGGCGGCGATGTACGAAGGGTCCGCGCGGCTGACCGCCGGGATATGCGCCCGGTACGGCATTCCGGTCGACCGGGAGCACATCATCGGGCACGTCGAGGTCGAGGGCACGGACCACACCGACCCGGGGCCGCACTGGGACTGGCCGCGCTACATGCGGCTCGTACGGGAGGCGTCCGCGCGGCTCGCGTCCCCGGCGCCGCCCGGCCGGCCGTCCGCGAAGGCGGCCCCGAAGCTCAGGTGAGGCCGGCGGTCCTGGCGCGCTCGACGACGGGACCGATCGCGGCGGCGACCGCGGCCACGTCCTCCTTCGTGGAGGTGTGGCCGAGGGTGAAGCGCAGGGTGCCGCGGGCGAGATCCGGTGCGGTGCCGGTGGCGAGCAGGACGTGGCTGGGCTGGGCGACACCGGCCGTGCAGGCGGAGCCGGTGGAGCACTCGATGCCCTGGGCGTCGAGCAGCAGGAGGAGGGAGTCGCCCTCGCAGCCGGGGAAGGAGAAGTGGGCGTTGGCGGGGAGCCGGTCCACCGGGTCGCCGCCGAGGACCGCGTCCGGGACGGCGGCGAGGACGGCCGCGACGAGGTCGTCGCGGAGCGCTCCGATGTCGCGGGCGAACTCCGCGCGCCGCTCGGCGGCGAGCTGTCCGGCCACCGCGAAGGCGGCGACGGCCGGTACGTCGAGGGTGCCCGAGCGGACATGACGCTCCTGGCCCCCGCCGTGCAGGACGGGCACGGGGCTGTACTCGCGCCCGAGGAGCAGCGCGCCGATGCCGTACGGGCCGCCGATCTTGTGACCGGAGACGGTCATGGCGGCGAGGCCCGAGGCGGCGAAGTCGACCGGGACCTGACCGAATGCCTGGACGGCGTCGGCGTGCAGGGGAACGTCGAACTCCTGGGCCACCGCGGCCAGTTCACGGACCGGCATGACGGTGCCGATCTCGTTGTTCGCCCACATCACGGTGGCGAGCGCGACCGTCTCGGGCTCGCGGGCGACGGCCTCGCGCAGGGCCTCGGGGTGGACGCGGCCGTACCGGTCGACCGGGAGGTACTCGACGGTGGCGCCCTCGTGCGTGGCGAGCCAGTCGACGGCGTCGAGGACCGCGTGGTGCTCGACGGGGCTGGAGAGGACCCGGGTGCGGGCGGGGTCGGCGTCCCGGCGGGCCCAGTACAGGCCCTTGACGGCGAGGTTGTCGGCCTCGGTGCCGCCGGAGGTGAAGACGACCTCGCTGGGCCGGCCCCCCAGGGCGGCGGCGAGGGTCTCCCGCGCCTCCTCGACGGCCCTTCGCGCGCGGCGCCCGGCGGCGTGCAGGGAGGAGGCGTTGCCCGTGACGGCGAGCTGGGCGGTCATCGCCTCGATCGCCTCGGGCAGCATGGGCGTGGTCGCGGCGTGGTCGAGGTAAACCATGGTGACTTGATTCTACGAGCCCCGGACGGCGGGCGGCCGCCGCGCCGGCTCGGCAGGCCGGAAGCCGGGCGGAAGCCGGGCTCGACGCCGGGCGGATCGAGGGCCCGTCCGCCGTCGGGCGCGAGCCCGCCGTACGCCGCCCCGCCCCACGGCCGGTCTCCCGGGCGGTGCGCACCCGGCGCCGTACGGCCGTCGCGCCGGCTCCGGAAGGGCCCGGCCGGGATCCCCGTGGGGTCGCGTGCCGCGCCCCGCGCCCGGAGCCGGCGGGAATCACACCGGAGCCGGACGGGATGTGCCCGCGGCCGCGTGCCGCGTTCCCCGCGCCCCAGGCACCCGCGCGGGGACCCGGGGCGGATCCGCGGATCGCGCTCCCGCCGCGGGGATCAGGGGTTCCGGCCGAGCGAGTCCAGGTACGCCGTGGCGACCGATTTCGGGACCGCCATCTGCCAGGCGTCCAGGATCAGTTCGTGGAATTCCCGCTTGGAGACCGCCGCCATGCGCAGCTGCACCCAGTTGTAACGCATGTCGGAGGCGCGGGGCAGCTGGAACGTGTCCGGCGCGGAGGCGACCAGGAGTTCGCGTTCCTCCTTGGGGAAGGCGAACCCCAGCGTCGTCTCGTCGGGGGAGACCGAGGCGTACACGATGCGGCCGACCTTGAACTTGATGTACTCGCGGATCAGGTGTTCCTCGGTGCGGGGCAGGGGCCGGGTCGCCTCGCGGACGTCCTGGAGGGTGATCACGTGACGCTTCTCTCTCTGTCCGCGTGCTGTCCGGATTCGTAGTGGACCAGTTCGACCAGCAGGCCCGCCGGCGGGCGCGCGTACAGGAAGACGACGCGCATCCCCTCCCGCGCGCCCTTGCACGGTTCGCCGTCGACGGCGGTGAAGCCGTGGCCGCGCAGCCGGGCCATCTCGCTCTCTATGTCGTCGACCTCGAAAGCGACGTGGTAGAGGCCGGGGCCCTGGCGTTCGAGGCGGCCGGAGATGGCGGAGTCGTCCTGGTCCGGCGAGACGATCTCCACGGCCGGATTGCCCGAGCCCCCGGAGAACTGCCAGAACTCGCAGGCCACCCCGTAGTCGTCCACATGCCCGTCGTCGTACTTGCGCATTCCCAGGGCGGTCATGAACGCGGCGACTCCGACGGGGTCGTCGGTCGCGAGCCCGATGTGGTCTATGCGAAGGATCACCTTGTGTCCGATCGAGTCAGTTTGATGTAGGTGTAGTCGTCCAGCATCTTCGCGAGGGGACGGCCGGGACATCCGTAGGAGGCGGCGAGCGCCTCCTCGTCGAGACCGCTGTCGGCGAGCAGTCGGCGGGCCCATTCCCGGTTGAGCCGGTGGTGGGCCACGTACGCCTCGGCGTCCCGGGCGCCGTGCAGTCGCCTGGCGATGGCCTCGTCCCAGGGGACGAGCGTGCGTGGGCGAAGCCCGTGGAGCAGTTTCGACGCGGCGGTCGCGCCCAGCGTTCGGCGGCGGTCCGGCGTGCCGACGGGGACCGCGGCGAGAGCGGCGTAGCAGTCCCCGAGCGACGCGACGGCGTCGTCGGTGAGTTCGCTGAGCGGCGTCCGCGGGTCCGGCAAGGTCGCGTACCAGCGTGACGTCCACTCGCGGACCCCGAGGTCGAACAGGTCGGTCTCCCCGGATCGCGGGTAACGGATCCTGCACCCCCATGAGTTCAACCATCTCAGATGGGCGGGGGGGTCGTCATGGGGCAGCGGCTCGTACACGCGCACGACCGGGTTCGCCGGCTGCCCCGGCGACGGGTTGGCGTCCAGGCCCAGGAAGGTGGCCACCGCGACGCGGAGGCTCTGCGGGTCCGGCGCCGGGCACGGTGCGAGGATCACGACGCTCCCGGACCGTCGCCGGCCGTCTCGAGCGAGGGTTCCGGGGCTGCGTCGGGCTGCTCGTCGCGGGGGTGTCGCCGCCGGTTCAGCCGGAGGTAGAGCAGCGCGGCGCCGGCGACCGCCAGCGGCCAGAGCAGATAGAAACCGGCCATGATCAGCAGAGCGACGACCGCGACGAGCGCGAGCAGGGCGGAGACCCTGCCCTTGGTGCCCTTGGGGAGAAGCCGGACGGCCGCGGCGACACCGATCGCGTAGACGGCGACGAACGAGCCAGTGGTGAGCAGGACCAGCGACTCGATGCCGAGACCGGTGGAGACCACGACGAACAGGGCGAGGAAGGACAGGGCCGACACGAGGGCCAGGCTGCGCCGGGGCACCTCACCCGCCACGCTGCCGCGGGCGAACCAGCCGGGGAGCGCTCCGTCACGGCCGAGCGCGGCCCCGAGGTTGGCGGCGCCGGCGTAGTAGGCGTTCATCGCGCCCATGGTCAGCAGCAGCGCCGCGCCCGCCGCGAGGAACCGGGCGTCGCCACCGAGGCCACGGGCCATCAGCTCGCCCAGCGGCGCGCTGGAGGCGGCCGCGTCGTCACCGAGGACGGTGACGACCGCGAAGGCGACCAGCAGG
Organism: Streptomyces lateritius; assembly: GCF_014649715.1. Lineage (GTDB taxonomy): Bacteria > Actinomycetota > Actinomycetes > Streptomycetales > Streptomycetaceae > Streptomyces > Streptomyces lateritius. The sequence goes on along the minus strand of NZ_BMTO01000013.1, from coordinate 188,436 downwards.
TAGAGCCCTCCGACGATCACCACGGCCGCCGCGGCGGCGCGCGGCAGGTCCCGCGCCGGGTGGCGGAACTCGCCCGCCAGGTGTGTGATCGCCTCCCAGCCGGCGAAGCTCCACACCAGCAGGGCGGCCGCGGGGCCGATCGCCATCCAGCCGTGCGGGGCGAACGGTTCGAGGTTGGCCGTGTCGGCCTTCGGGAGCGACAGCGCGACCGCGACCAGCAGCAGCGTGACGAGCAGTCCGGCCAGCATGAACTGGAGCTTGCCGGTCACCCGCAGGCCCAGCGCGTTGGCCGCGGTGACCACGACCATCAGCCCGATGGCGGTGACCGTCGTGGTGGTGGTGCCGCCGCCCAGTGCGGCGGAGACGTACGCGCCGCCGAAGAGCGCCGCCGCCGCCGCGCCGGGAGGCACCGCGAGGTAGAAGCACCAGCCGACGACGGCCGAGGCCCGCTCGCCGAACGCCTTCATGGCATAGGTCGCGACCCCGCCCGCGTCGGGGTAGCGGGCACCCAGCGCGGCGAAGGTGAAGGCCAGCGGCGCCGACAGCAGGACGAGGGCGAGCCACGCCAGCAGGGACGCGGGACCGGCGGCCTCGGCGGCGAGCGCCGGGAGGGCGATGACGCCGGTGCCCAGCACGGCGCCCACGTACATCGCGGTGCCCTGGACGGCGGTGAGGCGACCGCCGGAGGACTCTGTCTTTACTTCGCTCATGGACGAAAGCTTCGTCGCTCCGCCATCGGCCTGCCATCGGCAGTTTCGCCATCCTGCGCTAAATTACCGACATGCGTCCCCATGTAGTCGCCATCGCGGTCACGGATGCCACCCCCACATTCGAACTGGCGGTTCCCTGCGAAGTGTTCGGGACGGACCGTTCCGACATCGTGGACCCCTGGTACGAACTCCGGATGTGCGGGGACACCACGCGCCCGCTGCGGACATCGGCCGGTCTGCGGATCCACACCCCGTACGGATTCGACGATCTGCTCGACGCCGACACGGTCCTCGTCGCCGCCCTCGCACGGGCCACTCAACTCGCCCCGCCGGCCCACCTCGTGGAGGTGCTGCGCGAGGCGCACAAGAGGGGCAAGCGCATCATCTCGATCTGCACGGGCGCCTACGTGCTCGCCGCCGCGGGCCTGCTCACCGGCCGTACGGCGACGACGCACTGGATGAACGCCGGAGACTTCGCCCACCGCTTCCCCGACGTCGACTTCACCCCCGCCGCCCTCTACACCGACGAGGGGGACATCCTCACCTCGGCCGGCACCGGCTCGGCCATCGACCTCTGTCTGCACCTGGTACGCCAGGACCACGGCGCCGCCGTCGCGAACGAGGTGGCCCGGCGGATGGTCGTGCCCCCGCACCGCGAGGGCGGCCAGTCCCAGTACACCAGGCCGATGGCCCGCGCGGAGCGGAGCGACGAACTGGCACCGGTCCTCAACTGGGCACAGGAGCGACTGCACGAGCAGCTGACCGTCCCGCAGCTCGCCCGCGTCGCCAGCCTGGGCGAGCGTACCTTCGCCCGGCGGTTCAAGGAGCGGCTCGGCATCACACCGCTGCAGTGGCTGCTGCAGCAGCGGGTGCGGCTCGCGCAGGAGCTGCTGGAGTCCACGGACGAGCCGGTGGAGACGATCGCCCGCCGCACGGGTTTCGGCACCGCCGCCAACCTCCGGTACCACTTCGGGCGGGTCACCACCGTGTCCCCCAGACGTACCGCCACGTGTTCCGCCACAGGGCCGCGCAGCAGAACCGACTGGCCTCAACTTCAGCTGGTTGAACAACGGTTGCCCTCTCCGGGCGCCTTTGATTGGCTCGCCGCATGTTGCAGCGAATTGAAGCGGATCAGCTCATTCCCGGTAGGGGCAACCCCGTTCAGAACGGCGTGGTCGTTCTCGACGGCGAAACCATCAGCTACGCCGGACCCGCGGACGGGGCACCCGACACGCCGCAGGCCGAGACCGTACGGGCGCGAACCGTCATGCCGGGGCTGTGGGACGCCCACGGCCACTTCATGGGACTCCGGTCGGCGGACCTCACCCTGCTCCCCCAGGAGCCGATCGCCCTGCGCGCCGCCCGGATCACCACCGACCTGCGCAACGCCCTGGAGGCGGGTGTCACCTCCGTACGCGAGGTCGGCGGCCTCGGCATCCACATGGCCCGGGCGATCGCCGAGGGCACGATCCAGGGCCCGTCGATCTACGCGGCCGGCACCACGCTCTCGACCACCGGCGGCCACGCGGACCTGCACAGCTTCCCGACCTCGTGGGTCGAGGACTTCGGGCACGCCGGCGGTGAACTGAGGCTCTGCGACGGCCCCGCCGAATGTGCGCGGGCCGCCCGGGAGCAGCTGCGGAAGAACGCCAAGCTCATCAAGGTCTGCGCTTCGGGCGGCGTGCTGTCCGAGGTCGACCACCCGGTGCACCAGCAGTTCACCGACGCGGAGCTGCGGGCGATCGTGGAGGTCGCCGGCATGGCCGACCGGATCGTCGCCGCGCACTGCCACGGCAAGCCCGGCATCATGGCCTCGCTCCGGGCCGGGGTGAAGACGATCGAGCACGGTACGTACATCGACGAAGAGGCCGCCGTCGCCATGCGCGAGAGCGGCGCCATCCTCGTCACCACCCGCACGATCTTCCAGGAACTCCTGGACAACGGGCACATGCTTCCGCCGTACGCCCTCAAGAAGCTGCAGGCGACGGCGGGGCGGCACGCGGAGGCCATCGCCATCGCGCGCGAGCAGGGAGTGACGATCGCCGCCGGCACCGACGTCGCGCTCTCCGGCAAGGAGATGCCCGACTCGTGGGGGCGCAACGGCCGGGAGCTCTCGCTGCTGGTGAAGATCGGCCTCACCCCGCTGGAGGCCATCGAGTCGGGGACCGCCCTCGGCCCGGCCACGCTCGGGCCGCAGGCGCCCCTCTCCGGGCAGCTCGTCGAGGGCTACGACGCCGACGTCCTGATCCTCGACGAGGACCCGCTCACCGACATCGAGGTGCTGGCCCAGCCGGAGCACATCACCGGGGTCTGGAAGGCCGGCCTCAGGGTCAAGTGACCCCCCTGACCGGACCGGAACGTACCTGGAGGAGATGACATGACCGAGACCGACACGGGTGACGACATCCGGCTGCTGGAGATACGGCTGTTCACCCTGCGGCCGGGCGTCCGGGAGGAGTTCCACCGGATCAGCCGGGACGGGACGGTCCCGCTGATGCGCCGGGGCGGGATCACCGTGATCACGCACGGGCCCTCGCGGAACGACGAGGACGGTTACTTCCTGCTGCGCGCCTTCCGTTCCGAGGAGGAGCGGGTGCGGCTCTCGCTGGCCGTCTACGAGACGGAAGAGTGGCTGCGCGAGTACGAGGACGTGGTGCCGAAGATGATGACGGACTACCAGACCTCGGTCGTGCCGGTGCCCCGTGGGGCACTGGAGGAGTTCGCCCGGAGCATGACGGCGGCGGCCGCCGGGTGATCCGGTAGCGACGCGGGAACGCTCCGAGAGCCTCGGCCCCCCAGGGGGCCGGGGCTCTTCCCCTTCGCCCGCTTCCCCACGGCGGGCGGAACGCGAGGG
>NZ_BMTO01000013.1:127745-184752 GCF_014649715.1 Streptomyces lateritius | reverse complement strand
CCGCCGCCTCGTGACGAGGCGGCGGTCCTGTCGTGTGGGGGTTCGGGCCGGCCGGGCTACGCGTCCGCCGCCTCCGGCACGTCCCTGGCGGGCTCCTCCTTCTCGGCGGCCGGCCGACGGATCGCGGCCGCGCCGAGGACGGCGGCGACCAGCCCGATCAGACCGAGCAACGGCCAGACGTTGTGGCCGAGTCGTACGAACAGCAGACCGCCGATGACCGGGCCGACCGCCGTGCCGAGCGCGTGCATGAACTGGAAGCCGCCGATGTAGCGGCTGCGCAGATGCGCCGGGCCGGCCGTCGCCGGGTAGGCGAAGACCGCGGGACCGCCGATGATCTCGCCCAGCGTCCAGACGAGCGTCGCGCCGATGATCACGCCGGCGCCGATCGGCATGCCGTACAGCGCCACACCCAGACCGACCAGACCGAAGGAGAGCCCCACGGTGATCTTGGTCTTCCACTTCTGCGTGACCTTGGCCAGCGGGAGTTCGAACGCGATCACCATGAAGCCGTTCAGGGAGACCGCGGCCGTGTACCAGAACAGGTCGATGCCGTTGGCCTCCACGTCCAGCGGCAGCGTGGAGAGGTACTGCACGTAGATGATCGCGTTGAAGAGCGTGGCGGCCAGGAACAGCATGTACCGGCGGTCGGCGAGCATCGCCCGGTAGCTGCCCGCCGGCCCTTCCGCGTCCGCGGCGGCCTCCTCGGGACCGGGCGCGGACCGCCGTGGCAGGGCGGCGGCCGCCACGAACGTGTAGACGAGAGCGATGACCGCCTCGCCCCAGAACACCAGGCTGTAGCTCTCACCGCCCAGGTGGTAGAGCCCGAGGCCCACCAGCGGCGCCGCCATGGCGCCCACGTTCAGACCGAAGCGGTACATGCCGAAGATCATGACCTGGCTGCTCTCCGAGGTCAGTTCGGAGAGCAGCGAGGCCGCGGCCGGGCGGTACAGCTGGGCCATCAGGCTGGCCAGCGCGACCGCGACCAGCAGGGCCGGGTAGTTGGGCAGGTAGAGCAGCGAGGCGGTGAGCGCGGCGGTCGCGCCCATGCCAAGCACCGTGGCGTTGCGGGCACCGAGCCGGTCGGCGAGGGTGCCGCCGAGCAGCACCCCCGCCACGCCGCCCGCGCCGTAGGCGCCGAGCGCGTACGACGCCTCTTCCTCCGAGTACCCGCGGAAGGACAGGTAGAGCACGATGAAGATGTTGAGGAATCCGCCGAGCCGGCTCAGTAGGACGCCGACGAGGAGGGTCTTCACCGCGACCGACGAGTCCCGGAACGTGGCCCAGATCCGCGCGCTCTTGTCCGCGTCCTCTTCCCGCGTCTCCTCAGTTGCTGCCATGCCTGTTCACTCTTCTCTCTCACTGGGGGTGTCGTCGGGGGTGTCGTCCTGGCCCGTCCGTACGACGAGGGTGGACTCGGCGGCGTCCAGGGCCGCCCTGCATGCGTCGGTGGTGCTCCCCGTGGCGATGGCGAAGGCGATCCGTCCCCAGACCGTGCCCTTGGGCGGCGGGGAGACCACGGCACCGGGCCGCGCCACCGGTACCAGGCGCTCGACGCCGCGGGGCAGGTCCGTCTCCCGGAACGAGACCGACTCGATGCGGGTGTCGTCGCGGTCGACGTAGAAGAAGCGGATGCCGGCGACCTGGTGCCGTGACGGGGTGATCTCGGGCGTCAGTCCGCACGCGGCCCGGCCGGCGGCCAGACCGGGGTCGACGCCGGTGGCAAGCATGCCCAGGTACGGGATCATGTCGCCCCCCAGCCGCCCGTTGACCTCGATGAGGCGCGGTCCCGCGGCGGTCAGCATGAACTCGCTGTGCGTCCAGCCGTCGCGGAAGCCGAGTGCGGTGTGGGTGTCCTGCAGGGCGTCGAGCAGCTCCGGGTCGGAGAGGAGGGGATCGCCCGCGTCGACGTAGTGGCCGATCTCCTCGGCGTACGGCAGGTAGCCGACGACCTTGCGGCCGATGAACAGCGGTACGACCTTGCCGTCCTGGACGACCGCGTCGACGCTGATCTCCTCGCCGGTCACCCACTCCTCGACGAGGACGGGCTGGTCGGTGCTGTAGAGGAGCGGCTCGGGGTCGGGGCCCTTCATGCCGGCGGTGAAGGGGAACCTCTCCCGCAGCTGGCCCGCGTCGTCGACGCGTACGACGCCGAGGCTGGCGCCGAGGCCGCGCGGTTTGAGGATCGCCGGGTAGCCGACCTGGTCGGCGGCGGCCAGGGCCTCGTCGAGCGACTTGACCGGTACGGAGCGGGGCTGGGCGACCCCCGCGGCGTCGAGGGCGGCGCGGGTCTGGCCCTTGTCGCGCAGGCGCCAGATCACCGCCGGGTCGCCGTTGCGCAGCCCGAGCGCCTCGGCCGTGTAGGAGGCGGCGTGGATACGGCCCTCGTCCCAGCAGAGCACACCGGAGACGGGCTCCCGTTCGTGCAGTTCCCGCGCGGCCCGGGCCATCTCGGGGCCGTCCAGGGTGCTGGGGAGCACCGTCCAGCCGGAGATGAACTCCTTCTCCCACGAGGGCTCGTCCACATGGAAGAGGTGCACGCGGAACTCGGTGGAGAGGGAGCGCAGCAGATACTCGCGGTAGGTCCGCATACCCGTCGCTATCAGGAGCAGGAGCGGCGGCTGCTCCGTCGTCGAGTGCACCTGTGTCATGTTGCCTTTCCTTTCGGCGAGTCGATGTCCGAGGACGGAAATTCGGCGGTGGTGCGTCAGGAATTCGACTCCACGGGCCGGCTGCCGCTCACGCTGCCCAGCAGCACCCGTTCCCGCTCGCGTTCCTCCTCGGTGACGGGCATCCGGCGCACCGCGAACCGCAGGGTCGGGGCGGCCATGAGGGAGGTGACGATCGCCACCAGGATGACGATCGTGTACATCTCGGTGGTCAGGACGCCCAGGCGCAGGCCGACCATGGCGATGATCACCTCGATCACCCCGCGGGCGTTCAGCCCGGCACCCAGCGCCAGGCCTTCCCAGTGGCTGAGCCGGCCGGCCCTCGCCCCGGTGTACGCCCCGACGAACTTGCCGACGATGGCGACGAGCAGGACGACGAGGGCCGCGCCGAGGACCGCGGGGCGGGCCAGGGCGGTGAGGTCCATCCGCAGTCCGGCGGTGGCGAAGAACAGCGGGGCCAGGACGCCGATGGAGAAGACCCGGAGCGGAGCGAGGCGCTCGCGGTCCATCTCCCCGGAGGAACCGATGAGGATGCCCACCAGGAACGCTCCGAGGATCGCCTCCATGCCCAGCGCGTGGCTGGCCGCGGCTCCCAGGACGATCAGCACGGTGCACAGGGCGACGCTCGTGTCCCGGTCGGAGGACCGGGAGGCCCAGCGCAGGAGTCGGCGGACGAGCGGCCTGGCGACGAACCAGGCGGCGGCCACGAGGGCGACGAGCGCCACCAGCGTCAGGGCGATGTCCCCGCCCCGTACGCCGGTGGTCGCCATCGCCGAGACCACCGAGAGCAGCATCCAGCCGGCGATGTCGTCCACGACGGACGCGGTGACGGTGAGCTGTCCGATGTCGCGGTGCAGCAGGCCCATGTCGAGCAGCGTCTTGGCGATCACGGGAATCGCGCTGACGCACAGCGCGACGCCCGTGAAGAGGGCGAAGACGGTACGGTCGCCGCCCTCGGTGAGCAGGGTGGCCGGGAGCGCGAACGCGATGGCGACGCCCCCGGCGAAGGGCACCACGAGGCCGCCCGCGCTGACGAGGGCGGCCGCCCTTCCCTTGCTCCGTGCCAGGTTGAGATCGATGTGCATCCCGGTGATGCCCACGAGCAGCAGCACGCCGATCTGCCCCACCGCGTCGAGGAGGTGCATCTGGGCGGCCTGCTGCGGCAGCAGCCAGGCCGAGAAGGCGGGGGCCACGTGGGTGAGCAGGGACGGCCCCAGGATCACGCCCGCCGACAGCTCGCCGACGACGGAGGGCATCCCCAGGTGCCGGGCCAGCCGCCCCAGCAGCAGGGCCGCGCCCAGCAGAACGCCCACCTGCAGCAGGAACACCAGGAGCGAGTGGGCGCCCACGGGAGCGATCGGAGAAGCGGACAGGTACATGCTCAATCGTCCTCGAGGTAGTACCACTTCTCGGGATTGATCATCCCGAAGGGGTTGACGGGCCCGAACCCCCCGAGGTCGTTGGAGACTTCGAAGAGCCGGATGGGGAAGTTCGGCGTGAAGATGACCGGTACCTGCTCGGCGATGTAGTCCTGGTACGCGTAGAGCGCGTCCAGGTCGTCGGAGGTGACGGACGCCTCGATCAGCTCGTCGGCCCTGGGGTCGCTGTAGTGGCCGAAGTTGCCGCCCGCGTCGGTACGGAAGAGGATCTCGCCGCTGGGGTAGTGGTACGCCCAGCCGCCGTTCCAGCACGTCAGCTCCCACAGGCACGGGGAGTCGGGACCGGGGACGCAGGGCGCGTCCTCGGCGACGAGCACGGAGCCGTAGACCTCCTCCATGCGCAGCTCGATGCCGGCGGCGGCGGCGTCCTTGCGGTACTTCTCCATCAGCGTGGTCAGCGCCGGCCGCCCCTCGACATAGCGCAGCGAGAGGCTCAGCCGGGTGCCCGCGGGGATGCCCTCACCGGCCTGGCCGGGACCGGTGCCCGGGTTCACGCAGACCGCCGGGGTGGTGCTGGTGTCCCACCCGTTGGCCTCCAGCAGCTGTTTGGCCCGCTCGACGTCGAACGGGAGGGGCCAGGCGCCCTCCCGCTGGCGCGGGGAGACCAGGTCGGTCTCCGGGACCATGGGCACGGGCCCGTTCTGCCGGTAGGCGTACCCCTGGTAGATGTCGCGGACGGCGCCGTCCTGGTCGAGGGTGCTCTGCAGCGCCTGCCGGAAGTACGTCTGCTTGAAGATCTTCCCGGCCACCGTCGGGTTGTTGTAGTTGAGGCAGAAGTAGCGGATGCAGAAGGCGGCCTGCGGGACCAGGGTGTAGTGGTCGCCGAGCGGGTTGGCGCCGCCCACGGTCGGGTCGGTGGTCGGCTCCGAGGCGAAGCTCAGCGGCAGATAGCCGACCTGGACGGCACCTTCTCCGCGCGGTCCGGCCTTGAGCATCTCGTACTCTTCGTCGTCCGAGAACGTCGGCACCTGGCGGAATTCGTCCAGATAGGGCTTGTCGGGCCCGGAGTAGTGCTCGTTGGGCACGAAGGTGACGAGGCCCTCGAGGGTGTAGCTCTTCAGCCGCCACGGTCCGCTGACCACGCTCCACACCGGGCTGTCGGCCCAGCGGGTGCGGTGCTCGTTGGTCTCGTCGATGATGTCGCCCTGCTCCGCCATCAGGTAGTCGTAGACGGCCGGCACGTCGGCCACCCCGCCGGAGGCGTCGGCCGGGCCGTCCGCGGTGCGGTCCCAGGCCTTGGGGAGCGGGGTGATGGTGCTGAGCTGGTTCATCAGCACCCACTTCTTCGAGTAGGCCTTGTCGAAGGTGAAGTAGACGGTGTCCTCGGCGAGCTTGCCGTACGAGGTGAGGTTGTCCGGGAAGTATCCGGGCACGTACTCGCCGTACCGGTCGCCCTTGACCTTCATCAGGTTGACCCAGAACAGCACGTTGTCCGCGCACAGGGTCTCGCCGTTGGACCACTTCCAGGGCTTGATCCTCAGGGTGACGGTCCGGCCGTCCTCGCTCCACTCCGGCGGCTCACCGATGGACTGGTCGTAGTCGACGTCCGGGGTGCCGCGGCTGCCGAAGTAGTACAGGGGCCGGTACATCAGCATCTGGAACTCGTAGATGTTGCGGGTGCCCATCCGCTCGGCCGGGGTGAACGGGAAGATCACCGCGGGCGGGAACCCGGGCGCGCAGGCCCAGGTCACCGTGCCGCCCTTCTTCGGCTTCCTCGACTCCTCCGACATGGCTTCCTCCTTCTCCTGGCCGGTCACCGGGGCGCTCACCTGATCTCCCTGAGGTACGAGACGCCCACGGCGGCGTGGCCGCCGTAGCGCTCCCACTCCTCGCGCAGGTCGACACCGCCGTCCTCGCGGAGCTCGGGCTCGCTGTGGCAGCGCCCGCACACGATCTCGCCGTCCTCCAGGACCATGGAGTAGGCGAAGTCGAGGGTGCCGTCGGGGGCGCAGACGCCCGCCAGGGTGCCGTGCCGGGCACGGCCGCCCGAGAACGTGCCCCAGAGCAGGTCGCCCTCCTGCCGGTAGACCGCGGTACGGCCCTCGGCCTCCGGTTCGGCGGGGCGGAATCGCCGCCCGTCGTAATTGATCACGCCGATGCCCCCGGAACCCGGTCGCGTATCTCGAGCGTGCAGCACTTGGAGCTGCCGCCGGACTTGAGCAGCTCGGACAGGTCCACGCCGATCGGCACGAAGCCGCGGCTCCACAGGGCGTCGATGAGGTGGCTGGCCTGCTCGGGCAGGAGGACGTGCCGGCCGTCGGAGACGGCGTTGAGCCCGAAGACCGCGGCGTCCTCCTCGGTGGCGAGGATCGCGTCCGGGTACAGCTCGCGCAGCGTCCGGCGGCTCTCGGCGCTGAACGCCCCCGGGTAGTACATGACCTCCTCGTGGTCGAGGACGGCGAGCGCGGTGTCCAGGTGGTAGAAGCGCGGGTCGATCAGGTCGAGCGTGACCACCGGGCGACCGAGGAAGCGCTCCGCCTCGGCGTGCGAGCGACGGTCGGTGCGGAAGCCGGTGCCGGCCAGGATCCGGTCGCCGGTGACGAGGTAGTCGCCCTCGCCCTCGTTGATGTGGGCCCCGTCGAACACCTCGTAGCCGCGGTCGCGGAACCAGGTGGCGTAGGCCGGGCCTTCGTCGACTCGCTGGGCGTGACGGAAGCGGGAGGCGAGGACCTTGCCGTCCACGACGGTGGCGCCGTTGGCGGCGAAGACCATGTCCGGCAGGCCGGGGATCGGGTCGATGAGCTCGACCTGGTGGCCGAGGCCGAGGTAGAGACTGCGCAGTCGTTCCCACTGGGCGACGGCCAGCTCCGTGTCGGTGGGCTTCTCCGGCTCCATCCAGGGGTTGATGGAGTAGACGACGTCGAAGTGGACCGGTGCGCACATCAGATAGCGCCGGGGCCGTACGGTGCGGACCGGGCGGTCGCCCGTGGTCGCGGCGGCCTGGCGTGCGGGGATGTCCTGCTGCACTGTCGGTTCTCCTTGGGAAGGTGTGAAGAGGGTCGTTCAGGAGGGCGTGGACGTTCAGGAGGCGTGGACGGGCTCGGGCCCGGGCGCGACCCCGGGTGCGAACGTCACCCGGATCTTGGAGGCGAAGTCGTTCATCGTCCGGAAGGCCTCCTCCTGCGAGGCGCCGGTCGTGCCGAGGAAGCCGAGGATGGTGTTGCCGTGCGGGGGGCGGCGGATGACGTCGCCGGGCCGCGCCGTGATCTTCAGCAGGAAGACCTTGTCCGACTCGCTGACCTCGGCCGGCACCTCGACGTGCTCGACCACGCCGGCCTCGCTGATCAGGCACATCGCGGTGATGTGGACACCGGTCGGCCGGAAGTGCCGTACGTCGGGGCGGACACCGCGGCCGATGTCGACCACCGCCTTGATCGGGTCGTGGTCGGCGGTCTTGCGGGCGATGAGGTCGAGGCCGCCGCCGCCGACGCGGGCGGCGATCTCCAGCAGGTACGGCTCGCCCTCGTGGAACCTGACCTCGGCGTGCATCACGCTGCGCCGCAGACCCTGGGCGTGCGCCCCGGCCTTGACGGCCGCGCGCACCTTGGCGAGGTCCTCGTCGCCGAGCGAGGTGGGCGCGTGGTGGACGTCGTCGTCGAAGGTGCCGCCCTCGGCGGTGATCCGGTCCACGACCGATCCGAGGTAGACCTCGTCGTCCCAGACGACCGCTTCCATCAGGTACTCGCGGCCGGACAGGAAGGACTCGACCAGCAGCCCGTTGGGGCCCAGATCGACGCCGTCCGCCTCGGAGTTGACCCAGAAGAGGTCGCTGATCCCCTCGGCCGCCTCGGCGTAGTGCTCGGCCATCTCCGCCGGGTTGTCGACGCGGAAGACGAAGTGGCTCCCCGCTCCGAGGGTGGGCTTGAGGATGACCGGATAACCGAAGTCGGCGGCGGCCGTGAGCGCGTCGTCGAGGGTCCGGGCCAGCCGGAAGGACGGGATCGGGGCGCCCGCCCGCTCGTACGCCCGCCGCATCAGGTACTTGTTGCGGCTGCACACCGCGGCCGGGACGCCGATGCCGGGCAGCCCGAGCGCCTCGGCGACCGCCGCGACCGTGATGACCGAGGACTCGGAGAAGGTGATCACGCCGTCGAAGTGCTCCTGGGCGTGCCACTCCCGGGCCACGGCGATGATGTCGTCGATCTTCTTCGAGCCCGCCAGGCGGTAGCGGTCGGCCGGCCAGAAGTCCTCCGTGCCTTCTCCGTTGAGCACGAAGAGCTCCGCGCCCAGCTCCTCCACCTGCTGATAGCGGCCGTGGTAGTAGGTCAGGTACTGCACCGTCTCGATCGTGAGCAGTTTCATGACGCCTCGGTCCTCCTCAGGCTCGGCAGGGTCGGCAGGGCGAACGGGGCGATCTCCTCGGGCTGGGCCGTGTTCAGGGCCAGGTCCACACCGGCCCGCTCGGCCGCCGCCGCGGTGTCGATGAGCAGGGGCGCGGCCGAGGCCAGCAGGGCCCGTACCTCGAGGAGCAGGTCGCCGGGGAGGATCGCGGTGTCGCCGCCGGCCACGGAACGGGCCAGTGAGGTCAGCCGGTCGAGGGCGCCGGCGACGCTCTCGGCGACGCGGCCCAGGCTGAAGGCCTCCAGCTCGTAGCCGAGCCGGAAGCGCTCGACGATCCCGGCGGCCCGGGTCCTGCCCTGGGCCGAGGTGGGCAGCGGAGTGCCCGTCCCGGCCGGTACGGCGAGGGCCAGGGCCTCGGCGAGCCGGTTCCACGGGTCGATGAGGCGCCGGGTCGCCACCTCGGACAGCGCGGCGGCGCTGAAGTTGGTCCGCTGATACTCCGGCGCGGTGAGCGCGAGATAGAACCGGACCACGTCGCGCGGCACGTCCGCCAGCAGGTCCGCCGACCAGATCAGGTGGTTGCGGCTGGTGGAGAACTTCTCGCCGTCCAGGTCGTAGAACTCGTTGCTGATGTTGGTCTCCGGCAGGGCGTAGCGGTCGCCGTGCGCCATCAGCAGCACCAGGTCCATCAGGCCCCAGTGGTAGACGTTGTCGTACCCGTGGAAGTAGACGATCTCCGGGTCGCGCTCGGCGCGCCAGTGCTCGTCGACCGTGTCCGTGCGCTCTCCGCGCCGGGCTGCCGACCACCAGGTGCTGTACATGACGGCCGGCATGGCCTCGACCCAGGGGTAGAGGATCTGTCCTGGTGTCTCCGGGAACGGCGCGGGGATGCCCCACTCGCCGGGGACGGTGACGGGGATGTCCGGCAGGGGACGCGCCAGGAGCTCGCGGATGAGCTGGGCGGCGTGCGGCCGCCAGCGCGCGGAGCGTTCGGCGAAGTACGCGGTCAGCCGCTCCCGGTACTCCTCCATCGGCAGGACGAGGTGGGTGACCTCGCGGGTCGACACCGGGGAGTCCGGGTCCAGTACCGAGCGCGGGTCGAGGAGCTCGTCCGCGTTGTTGGGGTGTCCGCAGCCCTCGCAGACGCCGCCGCTGCTGCCGGTCAGGCAGACCGGGCAGGTGCCGGTCATGAGGCCGTCGTACAGGTACATGCCCGGCTTCTCGGCGTACGGCATCCGTACGGTGCGCTCCTGGAGGCGTCCGGCCTTGTACAGGTCGGTGAAGAACTCCAGCACGGTGGCGCGGTACCGGTCGTCGATCGGCGGGAGCCCCTCCATGGACAGGCCCATGGCGGTGACGGTCCGCTCGATCTGCTCGGTCGACCTGGCGCACAGCTCCTCGGCCGGGACGCCGAGACGGCGGGCCGTGGTGGTCACGTAGGTCTGGCTGTCGTCCGTGCAGGTCGTGTAGATCACCGGCCGGCCGTTGGCCGCGAGATAGCGGCTGTAGACGTCTCCGGCGAGGTACGGGCCCGCCATGTGCCCGACGTGCAGGTCACCGTTGGGGGTGGGGGTCGCGGCGACGACGACGGCGGGGCGCCCCGTCCGACCGCTCACGCCGTCTCCTCCTTGTGGCGGGCGGTGAACCGCTCGGCCAGCTCGGCGTCCCACCACACGGCGTACATCTGGAACTCGGCGTCGCCGTCGTTGACGACCTGGTGGCGGGTGCCCGGCTGGAAGTGGACGACGTCGCCGGCGGTGAACGGCACCCGCTTGCCCTCGCTGATGATCTCGGCCTCGCCGGTCATGGCGACCCAGATCTCGTACTCGTGGTGGCCGTGCGGGCCGGACTGCGCGCCGGGCGGGACGACGCACCAGGAGCCTTCGAAGGGCGCGTTCAGGGCCGGCCAGGGGAACAGGCGCTGGGCGCGCAGTCCGTTGTCCGGCTTGAGGTTGTCGCGGTCGAGCTCATGGATTTCCAACGTTCTCTCCTCCACGGGTGGGGTGGGGCGGGCCGGTCGGCCGCCCCGTGTCACAGGGCGTTGGCGAGAAGTGCTCCGCCGGACGACGAGGCGCCCTGGCGTGCCAGCAGGTCGGACACGATGTCCTGGGCGCGCATGGCGAGCACGCTCAGCAGGGAGTCGGCGATGCCGTGGGTGGCCTCGTTGACGCCCTGGAGGTAGCAGTTGGCGGTGTACGACTGCGGCAGCCGCATGCGGTAGTTGCGGTCGACGGTGGCCTCGCCCACGCCGGCCTTCTCGGCCAGCCGCTTCACCAGGGCGGGCATCTCGGGGACGAATCCGGTGCCGAGCAGGACGATGTCGCAGCGCAGCTCGTCGGAGCGGCCGGTCTTGCGGTCGACGGTGTCGATGACGACGTCGTCGCCGTCCATGCGGGCGCCGGTGATGTCCGTCATCGTGATCATCCGGAGTCGTTCGGTGCCCTGCAGGCGCTCCTGGTACATCTCGCGGTAGAGGGTCTCCAGCATGCTGGGGGCCAGGCCCGCGTAGTTGGTGACGTGCATCTCGCGGAGCATCTGGCGGCGGGCGTCGGCCGACGCCGCGTGGAACTCCTCGATGAAGGACGGGTAGAACAGCTCGTTGGTGAACTTGCTGGACTGGTAGGCGTTCAGTCCGATCGAGCGCATCAGCATCGTGCACTGCGCCGCGGGGAAGCGCTGGTACGTCGCCCAGAGAAGCTCGGCCGCGCTCTGCGCACCGCCGACGACGACGACTCGCTGGACGGCGGCCGGGTCGAGCCGGTCGACCCGCTCGGAGTACCGGGTGCTGTGGATGACGCGTTCCTGCGGCAGCGCGGTGAACTCCGCGGGGATGTGCGCGTCCCGGCCCGCGCCGACGGCCAGGTTCCGGGCGGAGATGAGCCCGCCGTCCTCGGTGCGCACGAGCCAACGGGAGACCTCGCCGTTCTCGACCGGTCCCGGCTCGATGGACAGGCACCGGCGGCCGTACTCGACCCGTACGTCACGCAGGGAGGAGGCCACCCACTGGAGGTATCCGGAGATCTCCGAGCGGTACGGCGTGAACGTGCCGAGGTTGATGAAATCGTCGAGCCGGCCGATCGAGTGGAGGTAGTTCACGAAGGAGTACTCGCTGCGCGGATTGCGCAGCGTCACCAGGTCCTTGAGGAAGGAGACCTGGCTCTGGGTCCACGGCAGCAGCATGCCGCGCTGCCACACGATGTCCTCGTGCTGCTCGATGATCAGGGTGCCGGCGGCGAGCTCCTTGGGCGCCAGCTCCTCCATGGCGATGCCCAGCGCGAGGTTGGCCGGTCCGGCTCCGATGGCCAGCAGTTCGACTTCCTGGGGCTGCACGATGTCCTCCCTGGTGGGTGAATGCGGTGGGGTCGTCTCACGCATGACGTGAGGCACCGGCCCGGAGCTTCTCCACGAGCGCCGCCATCTGCTCGACCGTGTGAGCGGCGTGGAAGGACCGCAGATCCAGATCGACGGCGAAAGTCGCCTCGAGCCGCACAAGGGCTTCGATGGAATTCATGCTGTCCCAGCCGAGGGCTGCGAGCGCCGTGTCCTTTTCGATGTCGGCGGGGTCGGTGCCGAGTACATCGGCGATGATTCCGGTCACTGTCTCCTCCACCGAATCCGGCTCACTCATCCGAGAATCCACTCCTTTTGTTCAGTGCTATCCATTCCGGCGTGACCGCGGCGGCGGTCGCCGGGGCGACGGTGAAGTCGGTGGGCGCCGATTCGGCGGAATCCCCGTCAGGGGAGCCGACCGGGGCGAATCCGGCGTCGGTCCAGAAGCTCGCGGCGACGCTGTTCTTTGGCGAGCGGACGTACCGGCCCTCGACGGCCGTGGCGCCGGCCTCCCGGGCCTGGCCGGCCAGCCAGCCGATCGCGGCGTTCTCCACGCCGCGGCTCAGGACGCGGCAGCTGAGGACCATGTTGAGGACGCGCCAGACGTCCGGCCGGCGCTCCACCCACAGGGCGCCGACGATGCCCTCGTCCCCGAACCGGTCGGTCACGGAGACGGAGAGCACGAGATGACCGGGGTCCTCGCTCATCCGCCGGGTGGTGGCCTCGTCGTAACGGATCCCGGTCAGGTTGAACTGGTTGGTGCGGGCGGCGAGCTGTGCGATCCTGCCGATCGTGAACTCGTTCGCGGGGGCGATCTCGACGCTGAGCTCCAGCGCCCGCAGGAACTCCTCCGACGATCCGAAGCCGGCCGAGAAGTCGCCGCGCTGCGCGCGCTTGCGGTACAGCTCGGGGCGTTTGCGGTCCGTGTCGGTGAGTTCCATGACGTCGAACCAGCCCTGCCGCAGCAGCGCGTCCACCAGGTGGGCGGGGTCGCCGGCGGCGGAGACGACGGCCACCTCGGGCAGCTCGTCGCCGACCTGCCCGCGCTCGAAGTCGGAGTCGTCCATGAAGACGAAGGACTCGGTCGACAGGGACAGCGCCTCGGATGCCTGTCGCAGGTTCCCGGCCTTGGCGGACCAGTTGACCACTCGGGCCGAGAAGGCGTCGGGGCGCAGGACCATGTCCGGGTGGTCGGTGAGGGCCCGCTCCACGGCGTCCGCGTCGTTCTTGCTGGCCAGGACCAGGATGACGCCCTGTTCGCGGAGCCGGTGCACGGTGCGCTGGAGCTCCAGGTAGCAGTTGCCCGGGTAGAGCCCGCCGAGCTGGACGCCCTGGGCGCCGACCTCGCCGAGGACGCCGCCCCACAGGGTGTTGTCCAGGTCGAGGGCGAGCACCTTGCGGGAGAGGCCCAGTTGGGCCTGGGCGACGCGCCGGACGAGCCGGGCGAGGAGCAGCAGGGCTCCGTCGGTGTGCGGCATGTCGCCGTACCGGTGCAGGCGGGCGTCCCGGGCGGGGACGGCGGCCTCGGCCAGCTCACCGACCAGGTCGACGGCGACCACCTGGGCGTGCTCCTCGGCGAGGCCGAGCAGCGCCGCGTTCACCCGGTACCACATCCGGCCCACCCTGGCCCGGGCCCCGAGGCTGATGACACCGTCCCTGACCTGCGCGGGAAGGGGAACGGTGTGGACGACGACGGTGGCGGCCGTGTGCTCCAGGCAGGCGGCGAGCTGGGCCCGGAACTCGTCCAGGCGGGCCTCGACGTGCTTCTCCAGGGCGTCCGGATCGCCGGCGTGCCAGTCGCCCGGCAGGAAGTACCCGGCGTCCATCAGCAGGGAGACCAGTTGAGGGTCGCCCTCGGGGGCGAGCCGGCCGGTCGCCAGGGCCATCCCGAAGGTGCCGTAGTCGGCGGCCCGCAGGGTGGGCAGGAAGCCGGCGCCCACCAGTTGGGCTCGCAGCAGCGGCTCGTACGATCCGATGGTGCACGTGGCCAGGAGGGCCACCTCGACCTGGCGGGGCTGGTCCCCGTCGACGGTCAGCTGCTTGAGGGCCTTGCCCGCCTGCCGGGCGAGGGCCGTGTCGTCGCTCTCCAGGAGCGCCCGGCGCAGGGGCGGGTCGGGCATGCGGTGTTCCCGCACGGCCGCGCGCAGCGCGGCGAGCGGGGTCTCGCTCTCACTCACGGTGAAATTGCCTTCCTTCGGGTCGGATCAGGCCCGGACGAGGGAGCAGTACCAGCGCATTCCGATGGAGATCCCGGTCAGCGCGACGAGGTCCCCCGGGGCGACCGTGCCCTGCTCGATCAGCCGGCCGAGGGCGGTGAGCTGGTCCGCGGAGCCCATGTGGCCGTGGGCCTTGGCGATGTCGTAGCTGGTCCGCTCCAGCGGGATGCCCAGCGGCTGAGCGAGGTCGGTGATGCCGTCGGGGTCGTTGATGTAGATCAGGTGCGTGACGTCGTCGCGGCTGACGCCGGCGCGCTTGCAGGCACCGTCGAGGGCGTCGAAGACGCGGGTGACGGCCTGCTGCCCGAATTCCCGCAGGCGCTTGGGGTCTCGCTGGAAGTGCTCCTGGACCTGGATGTGGCCGGCGGGGGCGGTCTTGCTGGACCAGCCCTCCGGGGGCAGCGGGGTGACGGCGCCGCCGTAGTCCGTACGGAACCAGTCGCACAGGTCGGTGACGGTGAACTGCTCGGTGGCCAGCCAGGTGTTGCGCTCGTGGCCACGCCGCAGGACCGCGGCCACGGCGCCGTCGCTGTGGACCGCGTTGTTGACCGTCATGCGGTTGCGGTGGAATTCGCTCACGCGGTTCACCGCGACGAACAGGACGGTGTTGATCTCCGGCTGTACAGCGAGGAGGCCGGCCACGATGCCGAGTCCGGTGACGCCCGAGGCGCAGCCCTCGTTCAGCAGCAGCGTCTGCCGGTTCTCCATCTTCAGGGCGCGGCCCAGCGCGGCCGAGCCGTCCCAGTGCGGGTACTCCGGGTGTTCGGAGGTGGCCAGCACCAGGAGGTCGACGTCGTCGGCGGCCACGCCCGTGCGGGCCAGCGCGTCCTGGGCGGCGCGGGCTGCCAGGTCGGTCGCGGTGACGTCGTCGGGGGCCCGGTGGAAGGTGTGGTAACCCCACCTCACGATGCGCTCCGGATCCGGAACATACTGTCCGGCGACTTCCGCGACGTTCTGGTCCACGCCGAACGCGTAACCGAAACCAGTAATCCCGAATTCAGCGGGAAGTTGCGCCATTACTGCCTCTCTCTCACCGCGATTTCTGGGGGCGTCAGGAATCCTGGCCGCTTTCGATTCACAAATCAACAGCGTGCGGAGCCGGCGGGGTTGAACACGTAATCCGAAGTCGAACACGAGCAAAAAAAAGAGTGCCCACCGGGAATTGACCCGGTGGGCACTCTTGTGTGGTGCGTTTTCCGTCAGGTGGACGTCAGGAGAGTCGCGGCCGCTGTTCTGCTCGCGGAGAGGACGGTCTTGGCCGCTCCCCCGCTCCCTCCGGTGAAGGTGTGGAGGCCGGGGCCGACCCGTCTGAGGAGCAGCCCTGGTGTGTCGTGGTAGCAGTCGCAGGCGGCCACGGTACGGCCGGCGGTGAACGGGACCCCGAACACCCGCTCGGCGCACCGCTCGACGCGCTCCGCCAGCGACGCGTCCGGCCTGACCGTGTCCGGGTCGGCGTCCCAGCGGTCCGTCGGTAACCCGAGCAGGAAGGCGCCGTCCCCGTAGGGCCGGCCGTAGAGTCCCGAGCTCTCGTCGACGAAGGAGCCGAGCCCGGCCAGGGACGTCTCGCCGACGCTGTACTGGATCTGCTTGGTGCGCAGCCCTCCCGCCGGCAGTCCGCTGCGGGTGAGCAGCCGCGGTGTCCACGCGCCCGCGGCGAGGACCACGTGGTCGTAGGGGTGTTCGCCGCCGTCCGCGGTCCGCACCGACGGGCCCCGTGTGACGACGTCGACGGGCGTGGCGCGGACGGTCGCTCCGGCCGCGACCGCCTCCCGCAGCGCGGCCGTCCGCAGCCGTTGCGGGGAGATGTGGCCGGCGTGCCGCTCCACCACGGCGACGGCGCCGTCGGGGAGCGTACGGAAGGGGAAGTCCCGCAGGACGCGGTCCCGTCCGATCACCTCGGCCGAACCGGGCAGGTACGCGGCGAGCACGGCGACGGGCCCCTCGGTCTCGGCCCCGTCGGGCAGGACGTACAGCGATCCGGTCTCCCGGTAGCCGGTCCAGTCGCGCAGGACGGCGCTGTCGCGGATCTCGGCGACGCTCTCCGCGGCCGCGCGGCAGGCGTCCGTGCCGGCCTCGAATCCCCGCACGAGGCCGCCGGAGACCCCCGAGGCGTCGCCCTGCCCCGGGGCGCCGGCGGTGAACAGATCGACCCGGGCCGCCGCCGGGGCCGTGACCGCCCGGAGGGCGAGCAGGGCGCCCGCCACTCCCCCTCCCACGATCGCCACCCGCAGCGCGGGCCGCCGCGTCGCGCCCACTACTCCCCCGCCCGCCCGGATCCGAGGAGCGCCCGGGCCGCGACCGCACGGCGGAGGTCGTCGGTGTGGTCGGCGGCCCGGCGGCGCAACGTCACCGGGAGGTCGTCGAGGGCGAGCATCCGCTCCGCGGCCTCGAGGGTCCGGGGCGTGGCCGCGTAGCGCGGGTAGAGGAAGCGCAGCAGCAGGTCGAGGACCAGGTCGCCGCGGAGCCGGGCGGCCCGGGGCATCTCCGTGAAGAACCGGTCGACGTACGGCGCGGTGAGCGCGGCCTGCTCGGGCTGCCAGAACCCTTCGGCCAGCGCCCACAGTTCGTAGTTGGACAGGCCCGGGTCGGAGGTGATCGCCGCCCACGCCGACTCCTTCGCGGCCGGGTCGGGCAGGGCCGCCCGGCACTTGGCCGCGTACTGGTCGGCGGTGGCGCCCGGTGCCGCGTCCCGGGCGGCGGCGATGCCGGCCGCGTCCAGTTCGCCGAGCACGGCCAGCCGGTAGCGGACGCGCCAGCTCAGATCGGTGTCCAGGGCCAGCCCCTCGGGCAGTCCCTTCCCCCCGAGCCAGCGGCGCAGTTCGCCGGCGTCCGCGGTGAAGTCGGTCAGGGCCCGGAAGAGGGTGATCAGCCGTTCGTCGTCCGCGTCGGTGCGGGCCAGCCTGGCCCGCAGGGCGTCGGCGACGCGGGCCGTCGCCGTGGGCCGCGCCCCGGGCTCGAGGAACCGGTCGGCGACGTCGTGGCGGGCCTGTTCGAGGACCTCGGCCAGGATCGACAGCTCGGTCTCCTCGCGGACCATGTCGGTCACGAGCGCGAGATGGTCGGCGGCGGGGAACGTCCCGTCCTGGACCCCGAGCAGCAGCTGGCACCAGACCATCGCGCGGTTCAGGGGGGACAGCCGGGGAAGCACGTCCGGGAGCGCGGCCATCGAGCCGGCCGAGAAACGGATCTTGGCGTAGGTCAGGTCGCCGTCGTTGAGGAGGAGCAGGTCGGGTGCCGGGCGGCCGACCAGTTCCGGCAGTTCGGTGCGGGCTCCGTCGACGCGGACGCGGACGGTGGCGCTGTCGTCGGCGTAGTGGAGACCGACGTCCATGGTGTGCGGGCGGAGCACCGGGTGGGTGTCCGGGGCGCTCTGGAGAACGGCCGCGGCGGTGATGCGCCCGTCGGCGACGGTGATCTCCGGGGTGAGCGTGTTGACGTTGGCCGACTGGAGCCATGCGCGGGCCCAGGCGGTCAGGTCGGTGCCCGCCGCTTCGCCCATCGCGGCGAGGAAGTCGGCGAAGCCGGCGGTGGAGTAGGCGTGCCGGTCGAAGAAGGTGCGCAGTCCGGCGCGCAGGGCGTCGTCGCCCACATGGGCGGCGAGCTGCCGCAGCGCGGAGTGCCCCTTGAAGTAGGAGATCCGGTCCAGGTCCAGCAGCACCGTACGGACGTCGGGGCCCTCAAGGCTGACCGGGTGGGTGGAGGGCCGCTGGTCGGGGACGTAGGCCTGGCCCTTCCTGCGGGCGGCGAAGGTGGTGGGCGGCCCGGTGAACCGGGTGGCCTCGCTGGTGATCCGGTGCGCCATGTAGTCGGCGAGCGACTGGCCGAGCCACAGATCGTCCCACCAGGTGTTGGTCACCAGGCCGGCCAGCCACATCAGCGAGATGCCGTGGGCGAGGACGACGGCCCTGGTCTCCCGCTCGCTGTCGGTGGCCGCCGAGCTGAAGAGGTACTGCTCGCGGAGCAGGACGCAGCCTGGGTGGTCGAGCGAGAGCACGCTGAACTCGGGGACGAAGACCTGGTCGAGCTTGCCGAACGGGTGGCGGACGCCGAAGAGTTCGTTGCACGCGTCCAGGCACTGGGCGGTGATCTCGAAGAGCTCGTCGGCGTCGGCCTTCAGGGAGTCGGCCAGGGAGGCCCGGCAGTGCAGGCCCAGGGGGATGCCGTCGTGCTCGGTACGGAAGGAGGCGTACGGCCCGGCGACGACGGCGGTCAGGTAGCTGGCGAGCGCGGGCGACTCCGTCAGCGTCCAGCGTCCCGGACCCGTGCGGACGGCGTCGCTGTTGCCGAGCACCTGCCAGGTTTCGGGGGTCTGAAGCGCAAACTCGTACGGGGCCTTCAGGTCGGGCTGGTCGAAGCAGGCGAAGACTCGTGGCGCGTTGTCCACGTACACGAAGGAATAAACATAGGTTTCACCGTCGGCCGGATCGACGTAGCGGTGGAGCCCTTCGCACTCATTCGAGTAGCTCATGTCGGCGACGACCACGACCTCGTTCTCGGGTGCGAGACCGGTCAGCGGAAACCTGCCGTCCGACAGATTCTCGGTGGGGAGTCCGCGGCCGTTCAGCGTGATCGAGTGCAGTACTGCCGGGTCGATGTCGAGAAACGTTTCCCCGCCCGGCTCGAGCGTATCGAAAGAAATTTTCGTCGTCGATCGGAAAACCGTCGGTCCGGTCGTCAGATCGAGATCGACGTGATAGCCGCGAACCTTCAGCAAGGAACCGCGTCCACGGGCTTCCTCATGGGTCAGGCTTGGCATTTGCGCGTCCTTTCACGATGGGCCCGGAAAGCGTTGTACAAATGCGGTTTCCCGGTCAAGGGAATCAACGGAGATCCGGGCGGCCGAGAACCTGTCCGGTACCTCGGCCCCACGGCTTCCCCCCGGCGGACCGGCGCCGCCCCGGAGTGTCAGGCCTCTTGCTGCTGGCTGTCGAGTTCGCGCGCGATCCGGAGCCACCGCTCCCCGCAGGACCGGGCGACGGCGGCGATCTCGGCGGTCCAGTGCGGCGGCACGTTCTCGACGCTCGCCATCAGGTCCTGGCCGTCGATCGCGTGCGTGTCGTACCAGCGCAGCAGGGCCCGGCCGGACTCGGAGTACTTCAGCAGGGGGTCCCGCAGCAGCTTGGGCCGGACCGCGGACCACTCGGCCACGGGGAAGGCGACGGGCTTGCGGCGCTGAGTGGGCGGCTGGTCGGCCGCCTGGCACTCCTGTTCGGTTTCCCGGTCCCGCCGGTCGGCCGCGGTGTCCTTGCCGACCAGCCGCAGCTTGGCGGGCAGCGGGTCGGCACCCCGCTGGATCCGCTGGCGGACATCCCGCGCCGTGGACACCGAGACTCCCGCCTGACGTGCCACTTCCCGGAGCGGCATCTCGGGATTGGCGGTGACCACCTCGCCGGCGCGCAGCCGCCCCTGGGTGTAGTCGAGAGGCCGGACCCGGCCGTCCCTGCCGACGCGGGTGTTCGACTGCGGACCGGCATCAGTCGAACGCTCCGCCACGGTCCGGCGCAGTGCGCCGACGGTCTTCGCCGCCAGTCCGGTCAGCGTGGCGACGGCCCGGTCGGACCACTGGGGCTGCGTGCTGAGCACCCGGCGCGCGGCGGCCTCGCGGTCTGTCCGGGAGAGGGGCATGCCGTGCGCGACGTTCTCCTGGACCGCGATGAGGAAGATCATGTCCTCGGGTCCGTCGAAGAAGCGGACGTCGATGGTCTCCTGCCCCCTCATCAGGGCGGCGCGGAGCCTGTGCGACCCGTCGATGACGCGCATAGAACGGCGATGCACGATAATGGGCGGAAGCCGGTCTTCGATATCCGCGAGAAGCTGGGCGTGGGCGTGATCCTCACCGGCCAGACGAGGGGAATCTCCGGGGAGGATCGACCTTATAGGAACGGATTCCACCGGGCTCAATTCGATTGATAATCCATTCCTCGTGGCGGCCCGTCCCCCTGAACCCGTCCCACCGCGTCCACGCGAACTGTCCGCAGTGGACAATCGCGCCCCCGCTCCAGCCATTGAGGATCCCTCTCCTGAGAACCGACTACGCGCGCACCGTTCCTAGGAATCAGCTCTTCCACCCGCAACGCCTATTCATTCTCTTGAAACGAATCTGCGCCACTTGGTCGGAAATTGGATACGGCGAACACACTAGCGGACAGGTGAGACGGATGCCACGTCTCACACAGATGGAGAGAGGACACACCCAAACGAATACAAATGCGGCACGGTCGCCATTCCCATTGCTTCACCCGGGCCTCGCGACCGACCGGTACGAGCCAGGTCACGGGATGGTTACGCAAAAATTTACGCGTTCGCATACGTGATGCGAACGCGCAATGGATCAAGCGGGGAAGCGGTTGGGCATACCGGATCGGCATGAGGTTGGGGCATATGTCCCAAGACGCGCGCGGCCGCGCCGCGCGCGGCGCGAGGAGGCGGAACGCCTCTCAGGCGCGCGGCGCCCTGGCCAGCTGGCGGGACTGGGCGACCAGACGGCCGGCGCTGTCCCACACCTCGGCGTCCTCCTCGAGGAAGCCGCCCGCGAGGTTGCGGGTGGTGATGGCGACGCGCAGCGGGCCGGGGGCCGGACGGCAGCGGATGTGCGTGGTCAGTTCCACGGTCGGCGTCCATCCCTTCAGGCCCATCTCGAAGGAGGTCGGCGGCAGCGCGTCGACGGTGAGCAGCAGCGAGAAGGGGTCGGCGTCGCGGCCGTCGGCCAGACCGAACCAGCCGCGCATCTCACCCTTGCCGGAGGGAGCGCCGACGGCCCATCCCACCGTCGCCGGGTCGAGCTTGATGTCGAGGCGCTCCGTGATCGCGGAGGAGCCGGGGATCTTGGGCGCGGGTCCGTCGGAGGGCCCGAGGCAGTGCTCGCGCGGCGGGATGGCCGGCGGTGTCGCCGTGGTGCGGACCTCGTCGGAGAGCGCGTCGAGGTCTCCGTACGAGGCGAGGACCCGCAGGCGCTCGACCTCGGTGCCGTCCTCGGCGTACTGGAAGAGCGAGGCCTGACCGGTGGAGAGGGTGCGGCCGGTCCGGATCACCTGGGTGCGGACGACGGCCGGGCCGGGCACGGAGGGCGTGAGGTAGTGCGCGGAGACCGTGAAGGGGTCCGGGTGCGGCAGGGCGTCGCCGAGGGCGCGGCCGAGGAGCGCGAGGAGGTATCCGCCGTTGACCGCGTGGATGATGGTCCAGCCCGCGGAGAGTTCCGCGTCGTACACGCCCGGTTCGCGCGGTGTGACGGCCGTGTCGCGGTCGAACTCACTGTCCCCGATGGTCGCCTTGACCTGCGCTGCCTGTGCCATGGTGGCACGCTACAACAACTGATTACCAAGCGGTAGCTTTTTCGGTCTCCTCCGTCGCGGACGAGCGTCTGTTCCAGGCGCGCGGGGCCCGCCAGTGGAAGCGCATGGCCAGCAGCCGCAGCACGAACGCGGTCAGTGCCGCGAGGCCGCTCGTGACGCCGTTCAGCACCTCGAAGCGGATGCACAGCACCACCATCGTGGCTCCGACGATCGCCGGGACGGCGTACAGATCACGGTCCCAGCGCAGCAGCGACGGCACCTCGTTGGCGAGCACGTCGCGCAGGACACCCCCGCCGACGGCGGTGGCGAGCCCCAGTGCGGCCGAGGACGTCAGACCGAGCCCGTACTCGTACGCCTTGACGGTTCCCGCGACACAGAACAGCCCCAGGCCGGCCGCGTCGAAGACGTTGACGGCGGTCTGGGTGCGCTCCACCTGAGGATGCAGGAAGAAGACGAGGACGGTCGCGACCAGCGGCATGAGGAAGTAGCCGAGATCGGTGAAGGCCGCGGGGGGCACAGCGCCGATGATCAGGTCGCGGAAGAGGCCGCCGCCGAGGGCGGTGACCTCGGCGAGGACGGCGATGCCGAAGACGTCGAAGTTCTTGCGGACGGCGAGCAGGGCGCCGGAGATGGCGAAGACGAAGATGCCGACGAGGTCGAGCGCGTGTTGAACGGAGGGGGTGAACAGTTCGTGGAGCACCAGGACATTGTGCCGCCCGCCGCGACGGCGGCCAGCCCCCGGCCTGCACGGCCGGGGGCGGACACGACAGGGGCCTCACGGCCCCCGAGGGGCTCCCGGAGCCCCAGGGTTACACGCTGTCCGGCTCCGGCTCGGTCTTCGACACCGGCCCGGGCTTCGACGCCGGTTCAGTCGTCGAGGCCGGCTCCGCCTTCGACACCGAGACGATCTCCACCGCCTCTCGTGCCGACGGCAGCACCTTGTCGTCCGGCACCTGGTCCTCCGCGTTCTCCGGGTGGTGGCAGGCCACCCGCCGGCCCGGCTTCAGCTCGAGCAGCGGCGGTTCCTGCGTTCCGCAGATCTCCGTCGCCTTCCAGCAGCGGGTGTGGAACCGGCAGCCGCTCGGCGGCGCGATCGGCGAGGGCACGTCACCCTTGAGCAGGATGCGCTCGCTCTTGGCGCCCCTGCGCCGCGGGTCCGGCACCGGCACCGCCGACATCAGCGCCTTGGTGTACGGGTGCATCGGCGCCTCGTACAGCGACTTCCGGTCCGCCAGCTCGACGATCTTGCCCAGGTACATCACGGCGATCCGGTCCGAGACATGGCGGATCACCGACAGGTCGTGGGCGATGATCACGTACGTGAGGCCCAGCTCGTCCTGGAGATCGTCCAGCAGGTTCACCACCTGCGCCTGGATCGAGACGTCGAGCGCCGAGACCGGCTCGTCGGCCACGACCAGTTTCGGATTGAGCGCGAGGGCCCGCGCGATGCCGATGCGCTGCCGCTGACCGCCCGAGAACTCGTGCGGATAGCGGTTGTAGTGCTCGGGGTTGAGACCCACCAGGCCCAGCAGACGCTGGACCTCCTTCTTGACCCCGCCCTCGGGCTGCACGCCCTGCAGCTTGAAGGGCGCGCCGACGATCGTGCCGATGGTGTGGCGCGGGTTCAGCGACGAGTACGGGTCCTGGAAGATCATCTGGATGTCACGGCGCAGCGGCCGCAGCTGACCCGCCGACATGTGGGTGATGTCGTGGCCCGCGAACTCGACCTTGCCACCGGTCGGTTCGAGCAGCCGGGTGATCAGCCGGCCCATCGTCGACTTGCCGCAGCCGGACTCCCCCACGACGCCCAGGGTCTCGCCCGGGCGGACGTCGAAGGACAGACCGTCGACCGCCTTGACCGCGCCGGTCTGGCGCTGGAGCAGGCCCTTCCTGATCGGAAAGTGCTTGACCAGCCCCTCCACCTTGAGCAGCGGCTCGACGGATGCGCTGTCGGTTGCGTTGTTATCGGTCACAGCTTCGGCGCAATCTCTTCGGTCCAGATCCGGGTCCGCTCCTCCTGCGACATGTGGCAGGCGGAGAAATGCCCGCTGCCGAAGCCGCTCCCGGTCTCCGTCAGCTCGGGGCGTGTGGTCCGCGTGATGTTGTCCTTCGGGATGTCCGCGTAGGGACAGCGCGGGTTGAAGGCGCACCCGTCCGGGACGTTGATCAGCGACGGCGGGGAGCCCTTGACGGGGATCAGCCGTTCGGTCTGGTCCCGGTCGATGCGCGGCATCGACCCGAGCAGGCCCCAGGTGTACGGGTGCCGCGGCTCGTAGAAGACCTGTTCGGCGGTGCCGCGCTCGATGCATCGGCCGCCGTACATCACGAGCAGCTTGTCGGCCATCTCGGCGACGACACCCAGGTCGTGGGTGATCATGATGACCGCGGAGCCGAACTCCTTCTGGAGGTCCCGGATCAGATCCAGGATCTGCGCCTGCACGGTCACGTCGAGCGCGGTCGTCGGCTCGTCCGCGATGAGCAGCTGCGGGTTGTTGACCAGCGCCATCGCGATCATCGCGCGCTGGCGCATACCGCCGGAGAACTCGTGCGGGTAGGAGTCGACGCGCTTGCCCGGCTCCGGGATGCCGACGCGGTCGAGCATCTCGATCGCGCGGGCACGGGCCACCTTCCTGGTGACCTTGTTGTGGACGCGGTACGCCTCCACGATCTGCGCGCCGACCGTGTAGTACGGGTGCATCGCGGAGAGCGGGTCCTGGAAGATCATGGCCATCTTCTGGCCGCGCAGCTGCCGTACGTGCTCGGGGTCGGCGCCGATCAGCTCCTCGCCGTCCAGCCAGACCTCGCCGGAGATCCGCGCGTTCGGCGCGGCGTGGTGGAGTCCCATCACGCCCAGCGAGGTGACCGACTTGCCGGAGCCCGACTCGCCGACGATGCCGAGCGTCTCGCCGGCCTTGACGTCGAAACTGACGCCGTCGACCGACTTGACCAGGCCGTCGTCGGTGCGGAAGTGGATCCGCAGGTCACGGACGGAGAGGAAGGTGTCCTCGGTGCCGGAGCGCTGGGCGGGCACCGGCTCTCCCAGCGCCGCGGCGGCCGGCGTGCCGACCGTCTGCTCCTTGGAAACCTCGCTCACGAGTACCTCACCCTGGGGTCGATGGCGGCGTACACCAGGTCCACCAGCAGATTGCAGAAGACGATGAAGAAGGCGGCCGTCAGGGTCACGCCCATCACGATCGGCAGGTCGTTGTCCTGCACGCTCTTGATGGCGTACTTGCCCATGCCCTGGAAGGAGAAGACCGTCTCGGTGATGACGGCGCCGCCGAGAAGGAGACCGAAGTCCATGCCGAAGATGGTGACGATCGGGGTGAGCGCGGCCCGCAGACCGTGCTTGCCGACGACCCGGCTCTCCTTGAGGCCCTTGGCGCGGGCCGTACGGATGTAGTCCTCGCTCATCGTCTCCAGCATTCCGGCCCGGGTGAGCCGGGCGTAGAGCGCGGAGTAGAGGAAGGCGAGCGAGCACCACGGGACCAGCAGGTTCCAGGCCCAGTCGAGCGGGCTCTCGGTGAACGGCACGTAGTTGATGCCGTCCGACCAGATCGGCCACTGCACGGTGAGGACGCCGAGGGCGAGCATGCCGGTGAAGAAGATCGGCAGGGAGACGCCGGCGAGGGCGACGCTCATGAAGAAGCGGTCCAGGAAGGAGCCGCGCTTCAGGGCCGAGACGACACCGGTGGCGATCCCGCTGATGAGCCAGATGACCGCCGCGCCGATGGCGAGCGAGAACGTGACCGGGATACGGCTCACGATCTCGGGCCACACCTCGATGTGACGCTTGAACGAGTAGCCGAAGCAGGGGGCGTCGCAGTGCTGGACGTCCGGCCCGAACTTGTAGTCGGCGCCGACGAAGATCTGCCGGATGAAGTCCCAGTACTGGGCGTAGAGCGGCTGGTCGAGGCCAAGGTTCTTCTTGACCGCTGCCACCGTGTCGGGGTTGGCGTCCTTGCCCACGTACTGGGCCGCCAGTTGGTCCATCGTCTGGCCCGCCATGCGGGGGACGAGGAAGAAGATCGCGAAGGTGACCGCGCTGACGACCAGCAGCAGGAGCACCGCGCCGAAGACGCGTCGGATGAAGTACGCAGCCACAGCTATCCGGCTTCGGTGCCCGCCGGCGGCCGGTGGTCCCTTATGGGGATCACTTGGCCGGCACGGCGGGCACCGAAGCCATCACCTGCCTTTCGAACTCTCGGGGTGGCGGAACCCGCTGCTACTTGGCGGAGCCCATGAGCAGGTAGTCGTACATGCCCAGGTAGGCCTCGCTGACGGTGACGTTGGTCGCCGACGCGGGACGCAGGAGCAGGTTCTTGCGGTAGAGCAGCGGCACCGCGGTGCCACCCTCGGCGACGGCCTTGTCGACCTCGCCCCAGATCTTCTCCCGGGCGGCGGTGTCGGTCGTCGCGATGCCCTCGTTCAGCATCTTGTTGATCGCCGGGTCGTTCAGCTCCTGGACGTTGTTGCCACCGGACGGCTTGATGGCCGAGCCGTTGATGATCTGGTCCAGGAAGCCGAAGCCGGTCGGCCAGTCGGCGCCCCACGCGGTCATGATCATGCCGAGCTTGTTGGCCTTGACGTAGCTCGGGTTGCCCGCGAAGTTCTGGAAGTACTTACCGGCCGGGAAGGACTTGATCTCCGCCTCGATGCCGATCTTCTTCAGCGACGCCTGCACCGCGGTGGCCATGGCCATCTCGGAGGGACGGTCCGAACGGGCCGACAGGTTGGTCTTGAAGCCGTTCGGGTGGCCGCACTTGGCGAGGGCGGCCTTGGCCTTGGCCTCGTCGCCCTTGTTGCCGGCGGTCTCGTACAGGTTGAACTTGCTGTAGCCCGCGACGCTCGGCGGGATCAGCGTGCTGGCCACGTCACCCTTGGGGTCGCCACCGGCGGCGGCCTGGACCGACGCCTTGTCGAGGCCCCACTGGACGGCCTTGCGGCACTCGATGTTGTTGAACGGCGCGACGTTGACGTTCAGGCCGATGTAGGACGTGGCGCCCGCGTACGGGTTGTCCGTCTGCTTCTTCAGCTTGGGGTCGGTGAGGACCTTCGGCTGGGTCGCCGGGGCGACACCGGTGCCGGCGCCGTCGACGGTGAGGTTGTCGGAGATCAGGTTCGCGTCGACCGTCTCCTGCTTCACACCGAAGCGGACCGTGATCTTGTCCGGCAGGGCCGGGCGGATCGGGTCGGTCTTCGCGTCCCAGTTCTCGTTGCGGACGAGGGTCGCGCCCTTGCCCTCCTCGTAGGAGGAGAACTTGTACGGACCGCTGGAGACGATGTGCTTGACGTACTCGGCGCCCTTGTCGGCAGCGCGCGGCACCGGAGCGGTCTGCGAGAAGGTCGCCAGGTAGTCGAAGTCCGCGAAGGCGTTCTTCAGCTTGAAGACGATCGTCGTGTCGTCCGGCGTCTCGATGGAGGCGATGCCGGCCGGGTTCTTGTCCTTGTACGGACCCTGGTACTTGTCGCCGCCCACGAGGTGCGCCTTGAAGTACGTCGGGCCGTTCGACAGCGCCTCGGGGGCGAAGTTCGAACGCTCGACGGCGTACTTCACGTCCTTCGACGTGATCGGCGTGCCGTCCTGGAACTTCAGCCCCTTCTTCAGGGTGTAGGTCCAGGTCTTCGCGTCGGCGCTGGGCTTGCCCAGGGACTCGGCGAGGTCGGGGACGACCTTGAGGCCTTCCTTACCGGCGGCCGGCTTGAAGGAGGTCAGCGTACGGCCGTACAGGCGGGAGAAGTTCTGCACCCAGCCGTAGTACGTGTTGCCCGGGTCGAGGGAGTCCGGCTCGTCCGACATCTCGAACGAGACCGTGCCGCCCTTCTTCTCGGACTTGTTGACGATCGACGTCAGCGCGGCGTCGGCCGCGGCCGAACCGCCCTTGCCGCCCTTGCCGCCCTCGTCGTCCTTGGAACCACCGCACGCGGACGCCCCCAGCGCCAGCACCACTGTCGTGGCGACCAGAAGAGTCGTTTTTCTCGTCTTCACCTGAGGAAAGCCCCCTCAATCGTTGGTTACTTGCTGCGAGGGTCGAGGGCGTCTCGCAGCCCGTCGCCCAGCAGGTTGAAGGCCAGGACCGTGATGAAGATCGCCAGGCCCGGCACGAACATGTACTGCGGATCGGCCTGGTAGGTGTCGACCGCGGTGGTGAGCATTCCGCCCCAGGAGGCCTGCGGCGGTGCGATGCCGACGCCGAGGTAGCTGAGACCCGCCTCGAAGAGGATGTTGGTGGGGATCAGCAGCGTGGCATAGACCAGGATCGGCGCGACCAGGTTGGGCAGCAGCTCCCGGAAGAGGATGAACGGACCGCGGGCGCCGAGGGACCTGGCCGCCTCGACGAACTCGCGGTTGCGCAAGGTCATCGTCTGCGCCCGCACGATGCGGCCCATGTACGGCCAGCTGAAGAAGCCGATCACGAAGATCAGCACGCTGATCCGCAGGGGAAGACCGCTCAGGCCGAACGCGCCGTCCTGCAGGGTCGCCGAGAGGGAGATCGCGAAGAGGAGGAGAGGGAACGCCAGGAACGTGTCCATCATGCGGCTGATCACGGTGTCGACCCAGCCGCCGTAGAAGCCGGCGACGACGCCCATGACCACGCCGATGACCACGGAGAGGACCGTGGCACCGCCGGCGACCAGCAGGGAGACCCAGGAGCCCTCGATGATGCGGGCCAGCAGGTCGCGGCCGAACTGCGGGTCGACGCCCAGCGGGTGGTCCCAGCTCATACCGCCCCAGGCGCCCTTGGGCGCCAGCAGTGCGGGGTCGATGAGGTCCTGGTGGAACTCGTTCGGGTCGAGACCGAAGATCGCCTGGATCGGCTTGGCGAGGACGGCGAGCAGGATCAGCAGGAGGACGACGACGCCGCCCGCGACCGCCAGCTTGTCGCGCTTGAAGCGCGCCCAGGCGATCTGGCCGAGAGAACGCCCCTCGATCTGGCTCTGTTTGGCCCCCGTGAGTACTGCCTCCGGCTGCGCCTCGGCAGCCGGTCCGGTGGTCTCGATCGGTGCGGTCACAGTGCCTAGACCCCTCCCGGCCGGCGGTAGCCGGCCCATACCCCGTCACCGCAACGGCCGTTCTCGCATCAGTGGTGCAAGCGGTACCGATGGTGCGGAAATTACCCAGAACGCCGCATGTGATGCGGCTCGCACAAAGGACCGACGTCCTTCGTTAGCGGGGAGTCTTCAACGGGTTTACGATCACCCGCCAGACCTCACGGGGAATGTTTGCTCAACCGTGATGCGGTTCGTGAACTTCCGTTATCCGGACGGGGCGATCGCCTCAGCGGACCATCTCGGCCACTAATCCATCAAGTCGGACATAAGGCCAACGCCCACGGCGAGACGGCTAATTGGGGTACCCGTACCCGTAGCCGGAGCCCTGGTGCGGAGCGGCCGGGGCGGCGTGCGCGTCCCGGTCGTAGAAGGGGCGCGCGTTGGCCCGCAGCCACATCGCCACCGGGTCGTACGCGTCGGACATGGCGACCGTCGAGACGGGCAGGCCGTCGGGGACCGCGGAGATCGACTGGCGCATCATGGCGCGCACCGCCTCGACCGAGGCCGCGGAGGTGTCGTAGAGGTCGAGACCGATGGCGAGGTACGGGGAGCCGAGCGCGGGCTGCACCCAGGCGCGGCGCAGCGTCCGTACGGACGGGGTGCGGTGGGCGTTCTGGGTCAGCAGGGCGTAGAACTGCGGGATCTCCAGGGCGGGCTCGGAGAGCCGCAGGGGTCCGGCGGGCATCCGGTCCAGGCCCGTGGCGATCCTGCGGAGGTCGGCCCACGGGATGCCGACGCCGCCGCCGGGGTCGTGCGGGTTGAGCCAGACGCCCCAGCGGTCGGGGTAGAGCGCACGGGCGATGTCGTGGCCGGTGACCACCTCGTGGGCGCGGTTCCAGCCGGAGGCGGCGAGCTCCTGGGCCGAGGTGACGCAGGGGGCGTACCCGAGGCCGTCGACCTCCATGTTTCCGTACTGGGCGTCCGGCGAGCCGGGCGCACCGGACCAGAGCAGCATCCAGAGACGGCCGTCGGCCAGGGCGTGCAGCAGCTGCTCGTACGCGTCGTAGCGTCCGGGTGCCACTTGGCGCAGCATGTGCTCGACCTGTCCGGCCGCAGCGGTGCCTGACGCGCTCACCCTGGGTTCCGCCCCTCTTTCGTCCACCGAATCAGCTTAGTTATGCGGAGGCCCGCTGGTAGAAGGGGCGCACCTTCTCCAGCATCCAGTCGCCGACCGGGTCCTGCGCAACGTCCAGGAGGATGAGATTGACCGGCCAGGCCACCTCGACCCGGCCGAGCGCGCGCCCGAGGGCGTCGAGCGGAGCGTTGCGGTCGACGCCGTCCCAGCCGGCGAGCTGGACTCCGACGAAGAGGGCCGGCTCGGTGCCCTCGACGCTGGCCAGGGCGCGGCGGGCGCTGACGACGACGCCGGTGGCCTCGAACTCGGCGGCGGCGGCGGCGAGGAAGTCGACGGGGTCGTCCTGCCAGTCCGGTTCGAAGAGACGGACCCGGCCGCCGCTCGCGGGGCCGTCCAGCGGGGTGCGGCCGACCCGGCAGAGCTCGGCGACGGCGGGCGGCGGCAGCGGGGCGCCGACGGTGCCGCCCGGGTTCACGGCGATGCCGAGCTGCGGGGGCAGTCCGCGGGCGAAGTCACGGGCGGGCGCGACGGTGAAGGACATGTGACTGCCGACGCAGGCCAGGAACTGCTGCTCGGAGCTGAAGACGGGGACGTAGGGGAGGCCGTCGATCTCCAGGGTGGGCAGGTCGAGATCGGTGCTGTCGGGCCCGCCGCCGTTGGGCAGGGGCACCCAGACGGGGCTCCGTCCGAGCACTTCGACGAGCCGGCCCCCTGCGGCGGGGTTGCCGAGCGAGGCGGCCAGCACCTCTTCGAGCTCATTGCCCGGCCACATGACGTCCACGGTCCTCGGTTCCTCTTCTCACGCGCCCTAGTCACGGCGCCTTCCGGGCAGAACCCTAACGCCGCCCTGACGCCGTCGTGGCCAAAAGCGTACGGAGCGCGCCGGTCCGCATCGGCGGCCGGTACCGCCTCGTCGGCCCGGGCGCCCGTCCGGGTGATCCGGCCGTCGGCCGGGCCGTCGGTACGGGCGTCGGTACGGGTGTCGGTACGGGTGTCAGTCCGCGTCGCGGAAACCGATCGTCCGCAGGGCGCCGGCCGCGTCCCGGTCGAGGAGGGTCGCCGAGTCGCAGCCTCGGGGCAGGCGGCCGGTCTCGACGGAGTGCAGCATCCGGCCGACCGCCCGGCGGTGGCGGGCGAAGGCGTAGCCGGACACCCCGCGGCCGCGCTCCCGCTGCCCCGCGCGGGCCGTGGCGGGGGGGACGTCGAGCAGGATCAGATGCAGGGAGCGGCCCCGGCGCCGCGCCTCGCGCGCCAGCCAGTTCCGCACCCAGGACTGGGTGCCGCAGTCGTGGACGATCACGCTGCGCCCCGCGCGCAGGGCACGGCGCAGCCCGGCGTAGTGGGCGATCCGGACGAGCGGGCGGTAGACGGCGTACGGCAGGAAGCGGGGCATCCGCGCTTCCCACCGCTCACGGACGTCCTGCGAATCGATGCCCAGGCCGTCGGCCGCGCGCCGCATCAGCGTCGACTTGCCGCTGCCGGGCAGCCCGGAGACGACCACGAGGTCACCGAGGGCGAAGGCGAGGGTGCGGGGGCCCCGGCCGCCCCGCTCGCGCAGGTCACGGAGGAGGGGCGTGACGGAGTGGCGCCTGCGGGTTCTCGCCCGGGCGCGCTGGGCCGGTATCCCCGTGCCCGTCGCGTATGCGCCGGTGTGGTGGAACGTCATCGCCTCTCCCCCTGTCGGGTCCTGAGGACCCTTCCCAAGAAGTGTAAAGAAACGGTAATGAGGCACAAGCGATTTGCCGATCAGACCCCGCGTGCAATGATGTGCGCGCCAAGCGCACACAACCACATACTGGCCGCTCGAATCCGCGCGGGAGAGTCCCGGACAGGGCTGTAGCAGTGCTGTAGCAGTCCGGGCGCCGAAGGAGCAAGACCCTCCCTTGAATCTCTCAGGCCCCGTACCGCGTGGATGAGGCAGATCTGAAAAGCGGGCGCGTCGTCGCGCCCCACCCAAGGTGCAAGCCGGGGATGCCCTCGGTGAACCTCTCAGGTTCCATGACAGATGGGGAGGACGTCCTCCTCCGTCATGATTTCTGCCCTGGGACCCGGGAGCCACACCGATGAGCACTGCCCCCCGCCTGACCGCCCTCGATGCCCTGCATCGCTCCCTGGGCGCGACCATGACCGACTTCGCGGGCTGGGACATGCCGCTGCGCTACGGCAGCGAGCGCGACGAGCACAACGCCGTCCGCACCAAGGCCGGTCTCTTCGACCTCTCCCACATGGGAGAGATCACGGTCACCGGCCCGCAGGCCGTCGAGCTGCTCGACCACGCGCTGGTCGGCAACATCTCCACGGTGGGCCTCGGCCGCGCCCGCTACACGATGATCTGCCAGGAGGACGGCGGCATCCTCGACGACCTGATCGTGTACCGGCTCCAGGAGCGGGAGTACATGGTCGTCGCCAACGCCTCCAACGCGCAGACCGTCCTCGACGCGCTCACCGAGCGCGCGGCCGGCTTCGACGCCGAGGTCCGCGACGACCGTGACGCGTACGCCCTGATCGCCGTCCAGGGCCCGGAGTCCCCCGGCATCCTGAAGTCGCTGACCGATGCCGACCTGGACGGGCTGAAGTACTACGCGGGGCTGCCCGGCACGGTCGCCGGGGTGCCCGCGCTGATCGCCCGTACCGGCTACACCGGCGAGGACGGCTTCGAGCTCTTCCTGAAGCCCGAGCACGCCGAGGGCGTCTGGAAGGCGCTGACCGAGGCCGGCGCCCCCGTCGGCCTGATCCCCTGCGGCCTGTCCTGCCGTGACACGCTCCGCCTGGAGGCGGGCATGCCGCTGTACGGGCACGAGCTGACCACCTCCCTCACCCCGTTCGACGCGGGCCTGGGCCGGGTCGTCAAGTTCGAGAAGACGACCAACGGCGGCGACTTCGTCGGCCGCAAGGCCCTGGAGGCCGCCGCCGAGCGCGCCGCCACCAACCCGCCGCGCAAGCTCGTCGGCCTGATCGCCGAGGGCCGCCGGGTCCCGCGCGCCGGCTTCCCGGTCGTGGCGAACGGCGAGGTCGTCGGCGAGGTCACCTCCGGCGCCCCCTCCCCGACACTCGGCAAGCCGATCGCCATGGCGTACGTGGACGCGGCGCACGCCGAGCCCGGGACGCAGGGTGTAGGTGTGGACATCCGCGGCACGCACGAGCCGTACGAGGTCGTTGCGCTGCCGTTCTACAAGCGCCAGAAGTGACGTTTCCGTCCCACTCGGTCCCGCACCGGTGTCTCACGGTGTGTCTCACCTCGCAAGACCCACGTTCATCAGCACTCCCCCGATCCAGGAGAATCAGGCCATGAGCAACCCCCAGCAGCTGCGCTACACCAAGGAGCACGAGTGGCTGTCGACCGCCGAGGACGGC
This sequence comes from Streptomyces lateritius, assembly GCF_014649715.1. Taxonomy (GTDB): domain Bacteria; phylum Actinomycetota; class Actinomycetes; order Streptomycetales; family Streptomycetaceae; genus Streptomyces; species Streptomyces lateritius. The sequence continues at coordinate 152,046 of NZ_BMTO01000013.1, read as the reverse complement.
GTCGCGACGGTCGGCATCACGGAGTTCGCGGCCAACGCGCTCGGTGACGTCGTCTACGCCCAGCTCCCCGAGGTCGGGGACACCATCACCGCGGGCGAGTCCTGTGGCGAGCTGGAGTCGACCAAGTCCGTCAGCGACCTGTACGCCCCGGTCACCGGCGAGGTCGTCGCGGCCAACCAGGACGTCGTGGACGACCCCTCCCTGGTGAACACCGCTCCGTTCGAGGGCGGCTGGCTGTTCAAGGTGCGCATCACGGACGAGCCGGACGATCTGCTCACCGCCGACGAGTACGCCGCTTTCACCGCCGGCTAACCGAGACCGAGACCCCAGGGATCGATTCATGTCGCTTCTGAACACCCCTCTCCACGAGCTGGACCCCGACGTCGCCGCCGCCGTCGACGCCGAGCTCCGCCGCCAGCAGTCCACCCTCGAGATGATCGCCTCGGAGAACTTCGCTCCGGTCGCGGTCATGGAGGCCCAGGGCTCCGTTCTCACCAACAAGTACGCCGAGGGCTACCCCGGCCGCCGCTACTACGGCGGCTGCGAGCACGTCGACGTCGCCGAGCAGATCGCGATCGACCGGGTCAAGGACCTGTTCGGCGCCGAGTACGCCAACGTCCAGCCGCACTCCGGCGCCTCCGCCAACCAGGCCGCGCTCTTCGCGATCGCCCAGCCCGGCGACACGATCCTCGGCCTGGACCTGGCCCACGGCGGCCACCTCACGCACGGCATGCGCCTGAACTTCTCCGGCAAGCAGTTCAACGTGGTCGCCTACCACGTCGACGAGGCCGGCCTGGTCGACATGGCAGAGGTCGAGCGCCTGGCCAAGGAGAACCACCCCAAGGTGATCATCGCGGGCTGGTCCGCCTACCCGCGTCAGCTGGACTTCGCGGAGTTCCGCCGGATCGCGGACGAGGTCGGCGCCTACCTGTGGGTCGACATGGCGCACTTCGCGGGCCTGGTCGCGGCCGGTCTGCACCCCAACCCGGTCGAGTACGCGGACGTGGTGACCTCCACCACGCACAAGACGCTCGGCGGCCCGCGCGGCGGCATCATCCTGGCCAAGAAGGAGTTCGCGAAGAAGCTGAACTCCTCGGTCTTCCCCGGTTTCCAGGGCGGCCCGCTGGAGCACGTGATCGCGGCCAAGGCCGTCTCCTTCAAGGTCGCGGCCTCGGAGGAGTTCAAGGAGCGCCAGCAGCGCACGGTCGACGGTGCCCGCATCCTCGCCGAGCGCCTGGTCCGCGACGACGTCACCCAGTACGGCGTGTCGGTCCTGTCCGGCGGCACGGACGTGCACCTGGTCCTCGTCGACCTGCGCGACAGCGAGCTCGACGGCCAGCAGGCCGAGGACCGCCTCCACGAGGTCGGCATCACGGTCAACCGGAACGCCGTCCCGAACGACCCCCGGCCGCCGATGGTCACCTCGGGTCTGCGGATCGGTACGCCGGCGCTCGCCACCCGCGGTTTCGGCACCGAGGACTTCACCGAGGTCGCCGACATCATCGCGGAGACCCTGAAGCCCGGTTTCGACGCGGAGGCCCTGAAGGCGCGTGTGACCGCGCTGGCCGACAAGCACCCGCTGTACCCCGGCCTGAAGTAATTTCGTACCCTTTTGTTCGGACGAACCTCCGGGGCACCGCGCACACTGGACTGTGAGCGCGGTGCCCCACCCCATGTTCCAGCGCTTTTCTGCTCCACCCCGGCAGACAACGGCGTCTACCACCCCCACAAGGAGTCTCCCGTGGCCATCTCGGTCTTCGACCTGTTCTCGATCGGTATCGGTCCGTCGAGCTCCCACACGGTGGGCCCGATGAGGGCGGCCCGGATGTTCGCCAGCCGGCTGAAGAACGAGGGCCTGCTGGCCCACACCGCCTCGATACGGGCGGAGCTGTTCGGCTCGCTCGGCGCCACCGGCCACGGCCACGGCACGCCGAAGGCCGTCCTGCTGGGCCTGGAGGGGAACTCTCCTCGCACGGTCGACGTCGAGACGGCCGACGAGCAGGTCGAGCGGATCAAGTCGAGCGGCCGGCTGCAGCTCCTCGGGGCGCACGAGATCGGCTTCGACTTCGACGAGGACCTGATCCTGCACCGCCGCAAGGCGCTGCCGTACCACGCCAACGGCATGACCATCTTCGCGTACGACGCCGAGGGCGCCCCGGTCCTGGAGAAGACCTACTACTCGGTCGGCGGCGGCTTCGTCGTCGACGAGGACGCCGTCCAGGGCGAGAACCCGATCGTCCCGGACGACACGGTCCTGAAGTACCCCTTCCGCACCGGTGACGAGCTGCTGCGCCTGGCGAAGGAGACCGGTCTGTCGATCTCCGCGCTGATGCTGGAGAACGAGAAGGCCTGGCGCACCGAGGAGGAGATCCGCGAGGGCCTCCTGGAGATCTGGCGCGTCATGCAGGCCTGCGTCTCGCGCGGCATGTCCCGCGAGGGCATCCTGCCCGGCGGCCTGAAGGTCCGCCGCCGCGCCGCGAACACGGCCCGCAAGCTGCGCTCCGAGGGCGACCCGGCGGCGCTCGCGATGGAGTGGATCACCCTCTACGCGATGGCCGTGAACGAGGAGAACGCGGCGGGCGGCCGCGTGGTCACCGCCCCGACGAACGGCGCGGCCGGCATCATTCCGGCGGTCCTGCACTACTACATGAACTTCGTACCGGGCGCCGACGAGGACGGCGTGGTCCGCTTCCTGCTCGCGGCCGGCGCGGTCGGCATGCTCTTCAAGGAGAACGCCTCCATCTCCGGCGCCGAGGTCGGCTGCCAGGGCGAGGTCGGCTCGGCCTGCTCGATGGCGGCCGGCGCGCTCGCGGAGGTCCTGGGCGGCTCCCCGGAGCAGGTCGAGAACGCGGCCGAGATCGGCATGGAGCACAACCTGGGCCTGACCTGCGACCCGGTCGGCGGCCTCGTCCAGATCCCGTGCATCGAGCGCAACGGCATGGCGGCGGTCAAGGCGGTCACGGCGGCGAAGATGGCGATGCGCGGCGACGGCAACCACCTGGTCTCCCTCGACAAGGTCATCAAGACGATGAAGGAGACCGGCGCCGACATGTCGGTCAAGTACAAGGAGACCGCGCGCGGCGGGCTCGCGGTGAACATCATCGAGTGCTGAGCGGACGGGGGTGCTGATCAGGGGGAGAGCCAGTGGGGGTCCGGTACCACCGTCAGGAGGGCCGAGACCACGACGATCGCCGCCAGCACCCCCAGCTCGATCCGGGCCGGTGCCCGGGCGTCGCCGCCGCGCAGCATCCGGTGGCGGGCCGTGAGCGCCAGCAGGCTCACCAGGCCGAAGAGGGCGAGCTTGGCAAGGAGCACCCTGCCGTACGCCGTGGTCAGGACGACGTCGAGGGGGAGGCGGCGCAGGGTCGAGCAGGTGCCGGTGATCACCAGGGCGGCGAACAGCCAGGCCGCCGTGCGGGCGTAGCGGACGAGGACGTCACGGCCGCCACCGCGCAGCCGCATGGTCCGCAGGACGTGGAGCAGGCCGCCGAACCAGAGCGAGGCCGCCGTCAGGTGGACGACGGTCAGCCCGGTGCCGATCGCGGGGGCGTACGCCTCCGGGTGGGCGCGCAGGGCCTCGGCGCAGACGACCCCGGTGAGCGGCACGAGGGCGAGCGCGGGGCGGCGGGAGGCGGCGCAGAGGGACGCGAGGGCGAAGGCGTTGGCCGTGATCAGGAGGAGCCTGCCTTCGCGGATGCCGTAGACGGTGGCGAGGCTCAGGCCGCTGACGGCCGCGAAGAGCACGAGGAGTCCGGCGGAGGCCACCGCTCCGGCCAGGGCCGCGGCCGGGGACCAGCGGCGCGGGAGCGGGCCCTCACGGGCCATGCGGACGCCGGCGAGTTCACCGAGGTGGACCGCGAGCGCCACCAGGACGAACACGCGCAGCACGCTGGTGGTGCCGGCCGCCGGAATACGGAGTTCGCCTGTGCCCGTCTGGGCGACACCGGCGCCGAGCAAGGCGACGGTGAGGGCCGCGAGAGCGGCCAGTACGGCTGCCGTCCGACGTATGGGGGCACCTGCGGGACCGGGAGGCGTCACCGGTCGATCGTCACCTCGGGCCGGGCGGGCGGCAACTCACGTACGTACGCACGTGGCACGGCGCCGCCCGCCCTCACCCGGCCGGTCAGGCCTGCGCGGAGCCCTTGTCGAGGTGGGCCCAGAACTCGTCCCAGGAGAGCTTGCCGTCGCCGTTGCCGTCACGCTGGTTGATGAGCGCCTCGGCGACCGTCTCGGTGACGTGGAAGTCACCCAGCTGGGCCATCACGCTCTTGTACTCGGCGGCGGTGATGAGGCCGTCCCCGTCCACGTCGAACCGCTCGAATGCCTTGCGTGCCGACTCGATGTCCGCCACTGCTGCCGCCCCTTCTTGGTGCTTCGATGACGGGGGTCAGATTATCGGTCCCGGGCGTGGCCGATGATGGGGGTATGAGCGGTGATGTGGCACGGATCCTGGCAGCGGCGGCCCGCGGGGAGTTTCCTCCCCCGGACGGGCGTACGACCGTGGTCCCGCAGCCGAACGCGCGGGACGCCGGTGTCCTCGCCTTCACCGCGCACTCGGTGGTCTTCACGGGCGAGGACCCGGAGTGGGTACGGGCGGAGCTGGCGGCGACCGCGAGCGACCCGCTGGCGGCCTCGATGAACCCCGGCTTCCTCGCGGCGCTGATGGCGCGCACGGGCCGGCACATGAACACCGTCGACCTGCTGACGGTGGCGGGCGCGCTGCCGGGCGCCCCCGAGCTGCCGCTGCGCGAGATCGAGGACCCCGGGCATCCCCGGGTGGCGCGGGCGATGAAGTTCCGCGACGAGGTACGGGTGTGGGCGGCCGACGGCGGCGTGGTGATCCTGGGCCGGGGCGTCGCCGGTCGCTGGGAGGCCGCGATCGAGGTCGAGGAACACGTCAGGCACCGCGGCCTGGGCCGGGCGCTGGCCCTCGCCGCCCGCCACCTGACACCGGGCTCGGTCGTCTGGGCCCAGCAGTCCCCCGGCAACGCCCGCAGCGTCCGCGTCTTCCAGGCGGCCGGCTACCGCCCCGTGGCCTCCGAGGCCCTCCTGGTCGCCGGCTGAAGGTCACCTGAAGATTCCGGTGTGGCCGAGCGAGTATCGGCCGGGTTGCGGGTAGACCGCGAGGCCGTGGGGGCCGCCGCCGACCGGGATGCGGGCGATCTGCCTGCCGGTCGTGGTGTCGATCGCGTAGACCTCGGAGTCGTAGCGGCCGGACAGCCACAGCACCTTGCCGTCGGCCGAGACGCCGCCCATGTCCGGGGAGCCGCCGTCCGGCAGCCACCACTTCTTGGTCAGCTTGTTCTTCGCGAAGTCGAAAACCGAGATGGAGCCCTCGCCGCGGTTGGGGACGTACATCTCCTTGGAGTCGCGGGAGATGTAGAGGCCGTGGCAGCCCTTGCCGGTCGGCATCAGGGACGGGGTGCTGAACTTCTCGCCGTCCAGGACCCACATGCCGTGGGCCATCATGTCGGCGATGTAGAAGGTCTTGCCGTCCGGCGAGATCTTCACGTCCTGCGGCATCGCACCCTCGAGGGGCAGCCTCTGCTGGCCCACGACCTCCATCTTCTCCGTGTCGACCTTGAGCAGTTCGCCGGAGAACTCGCAGGAGACGATGAAGTACCGGCCGTCGGCCGAGAAGTCCGCGTGGTTGACGCCGTAGCAGGAGACGGGGACGGTCTTCTTCCGTTCCATGGTGTGCGGGTCGCGGAAGACCAGCTCGCGGTCGAGGGACGCCATCACGACGGCGTACCTGCCGTTGGGCGTGAAATAGAGGTTGTACGGGTCGTGGACCTCGACCGGCTTGCCGGCGGTGCCGGTGGCCGGGTCGATCGGGGTGAGCGTGTGGCCGCGGTTGTTGTTGACCCAGAGCGTCTTCATGTCCCAGGAGGGGACGACGTGCTGCGGCTGGATGCCGACCGGGATGGTCTCGATGACCCGGTAGGTCGCCGGGTCGATGACGGAGACGGTGTTGGAGTTGGTGTTGGGGACGTAGACCCGGGAGGGGAAGTCCTTGACCACGGGCGAGAGCTTGTTCGGCCGGTCGGCCGCGTACACGTCCTTGGGGTCGAGGACCGGCGGCATGCCGGGCAGTCCCGCCGGGGCGGTCTTCTTCGGTACGGCGGGCGCCGCCTCCTTCCTGGCGCCGGCGCCGGGCGGGGCCGTGTCGTCCGGGGTGCCGCAGCCGGCGAGCGCGACGAGCAGCGCGGCCGCGACGAGGCTCTTCGATCGCTTGGTGAGAGGCAGCATCAGGTCAGCAGCTCCGTGGTCGTCACCGGGCGCAGGCCGCGGCGGTCGAGTTCGGCGAGGAGGGGCGGCAGTGCGGTGACCGTGTCCGCGTAGCCGAAGTGCAGGCTCACCACTGATCCGCCGCGGATCGGCCCGGTGACGTTGCGGACGACGGCCGCGGCACCGGGTGAGGTGAAGTCGAGGGAGTCGACGTCGTACGAGAGGACGTGCGGGTAGCCGGCCCGGCGGGCCGCGCGCTGGACGGCCGGGCCGGCGTGCCGGGTCCTGGAGGGCCGGAACCAGGTGCCGACGGAGCCGGTGAGGCGGCGCAGCCGGGTGGCGCAGGCGCTGATCTCGGCGTACGCCTCGTCCTCGGTCATGGTGTCGATGTCGAGGTGGCGCTGGGTGTGGTTGCCGAGGTCGTGTCCGCCGTCGAGGATCCGGCGGGCGATGTCGGGGTAGCGGTCGAGCCACTCGCCGACGGCGAGGACGGTGACGCGGGCGCCACCCTTCTCGGCGGCGCCGAGCACGGCGCGGGCGAGGGCCGGGTCGCCGTGGCCGTGGAAGGTGAGGGCGACCCGGGCGCGGTCACGGGGGCCGCTGACGATCTCGACGGGGTGGCCGGGGAAGCGGCGGGGCGCGGGCGCGGGCGTGGGCGTGGGCGCGGCCTCGGGAGGGGTGCGCCGGGGGCGGGGGGCCGTGCCGCAGGCGGCGGTGAGGGCTCCGGCGACGGCGACGGCCGCACCCGCTCGTAGGGCGCCACGGCGGTCGGTCAGGGTCACCCGGCCATTTAAGTCCCCTTATGAGCGATTCATCACGATTGACCCCATTCGAGGTGTGGGCGGGTCGCGATCCGCCCGCACCGGGCAGCAGCAATGAGGAGGAAACAATCGACGAACACCATACTTGTTCATCGTTTACAAGGTCAGTGCGCTATGTCACCAACGATTCACTCGCAATCAGTCCCACTGTGTCCAGAAATGCCCCACTAGGAACTTTTGGTGGTACGGCCCCCGTCTGTCATAGTCGGAGACACGACCCCCATTGACCCGGGCCAGGTCGTCCAAGCCGCCGTGGATACACCCCCCCGTCCACGGCGCTCCACACAGCAGCCCCCAGGCGCCTCACCGCGGCGGACGGGGGCTTCTGTGCGTCCGCGGCGGGGAGTCCGCGAGCGGGGGGGTCAGCGGTCGGCGACCCGCATCTCGAACCAGGTGGTCTTGCCGCGCGGCTGCAGGTCCACGCCCCAGCGGTCGGAGAGCTTGTCGACGAGGAAGAGACCGCGGCCGCTGACGTCCAGTTCATGGACGGGCATCAGACAGGGCAGGCCGCGCGAGGGGTCGCGCACCTCGATCCGGATCCAGCCGCGGCGGCGCAGCATCCGCAGGCCGAAAACCCGGGCGCCGGTGTGCCGGACGGCGTTGCCGACCAGTTCGGAGACGAGTAACACGGCGTGCTCGGCGATGTGCGGGGACAGCGACCACTGGCGCAGGACCACGCACTGGGTGAGCCGGCGGGCGATGGCGGCGGACTGCGGCCGTGACGGCAGCCGGACGTCTTCCTCGGCCGGATTACCGAACAACTCCAGCACCTTCAGGGCCTGTTCGTCCTCGACGGCCGGTGTCCACCGTGCGGCGGTCGCACCGCTGTGCTGCCGCGGCTGTTCCGTACCCTCCAGGCCCGCCATGCCCACCATCATGGCCGTACGGAACGGGCCGCGTGGCCGTTCCGAGGGAATCGATCCCCTGGAATCGGCAATTCCAGGGGATTCGCCCCGCACATCCTGGAGGCGGTCCGATCAGACGAACTTCGCCTTGCCCGGGCCCTCTTCGACGAAGCTGCGCATCCCGCGCTCACGGTCCTCGGTCGCGAAGAGGCCCGCGAACCAGGTGCGCTCGATCGCGAGACCGGTGTCGATGTCGGCCTCGAGCCCCTGGTCGACCGACTCCTTGGCGGCGCGCAGCGCGAGGGCCGGCCCCTGGGCGAGCTTGGCGGCCCAGGCGTGCGCCTGCTCGTACACCTCGGCCGCGGGGACGACGCGGTCGACCAGACCGAGCGTCAGGGCCTCGTCGGCCTTGACCATCCGGCCGGTGAAGATGAGGTCCTTGGCCTTGGAGGGGCCGACGAGACGGGAGAGGCGCTGAGTGCCGCCCGCACCCGGGATGAGGCCGAGGAGGATCTCGGGCTGTCCGAGTTTGGCGTTGTCGGCGGCGATCCGGTAGTCGGCGCAGAGCGCCAGCTCGCAGCCGCCGCCCAGCGCGTAGCCGGTGATCGCGGCGACGACCGGCTTGGGGATGCGGGCGACCGCGGTGAAGGAGTCCTGGAGCGCGCGCGACCGCTTGACCATGGCCGCGTGGTCCATGACCTGCATCTCCTTGATGTCCGCGCCGGCCGCGAACACCTTCTCGCCGCCGTACAGGATGACGGCCCGTACGTCGTCGCGGTCGCTCGCCTCCTGGGCGAGCTCGCGCAGCCGGTCCTGGGTGGCGATGTCGAGGGCGTTCATCGGGGGGCGGTCGAGGCGGATGACGCCGACACCTTCGGTGACTTCGAGATTCACAGTCATAGAGGCAGGTTAGCGGCCGTTAACGGCGGCGGACCCGGTGCCGTTGGTCACAGCACCGGGTCCGCACTCAGTCGTCTACGACTGTGACTACTTGATCCACTCCGACCAGTCCATGTTCCAGCCGTTGAGGCCGTTGTCCGGCTTGATCTCCTTGTCCTTGGAGTTCTTCACGATCACCACGTCGCCGATGAGCGAGCGGTCGTAGAACCAGGCGGCGGGGGTGGAGCCGTCGCCGGCGCCGCGGGCGTCGCGCAGGCCGACGCAGCCGTGGCTGACGTTGGCCGAGCCGAAGGTCCCGGCCGAGGCCCAGTAGTTGCCGTGGACGAAGGTGCCCGAGGTGGACAGACGCATCGCGTGCGGCACGTCCTTGATGTCGTACTCGCCGCCGAAGCCGACCGTGGCTCCGTTCATGCGGGTCACCTTGTACTTCTCACTGATGACCATCTGACCGTTGTACGTGGTCGTCGACGGGGCGCCCGCGGTGATCGGGATCGTCTTGATGATCTTGCCGTCGCGCTCGACCTTCATCGTCTTCGCGCTGGCGTCGACCGTGGAGACCTGGCGACGGCCGATGGTGAAGGAGATCGTCTTCTTCTGCTTGCCGTAGACCCCCGGGCGGCCCTCGACGCCGTCCAGGTTGAACGCGACGGTCACCTTGGTGCCCGCGGCCCAGTACTTCTCCGGGCGGAAGTCGAGACGGTCGTTGCCGAACCAGTGGCCCTCGATCCGCACGGCGGGCTCGGCGGTCACCTTGATGGCCTTCTCCACCGCCTCCGGGTTGGTGATGCCCCGGGTGAAGTTGACGGATACCGGCATGCCGACGCCGACGGTCGAACCGTCCTCGGGCGTGTAGTGACCGATGAAGGTGTTCTTGGGGACCAGGGTGGTGAAGGTGGTGTCCTTCGCCGACTCACGGCCCTCGGCGTCCTTGGCCACGGCGTGGACCTTGTACTGCGTGCCCGCCGCCAGGTGACCGACGGGCTGCCAGCTCGTGCCGTCCGCCGCGAGCTTGCCCTCGACCTCGGTGCCCTTGGAGTCGGCGACCGTGACCGTGGTCAGCTTGCCCTGCTCCGCCGTCACCTTCAGCGCGCCGCTGGTGGCGACCGAGTCCGCCCCGTCCTTCGGGGCGATCGTCACGACCGCCTGCGAGGCCGCGTTCTCCTGCTGTCCGCCCTGCGACGGATTCTGTCCCCCCGCGCTCCCCGGGGCCGGGTCCCCGCCCCCGCACGCCGTGAGCACCAGGAGCATCGCCCCCGCCGCCAGAGTCCGCAGTCGCGCTCCCCCGCGCTTCCGCCGCGACCCGGCCGATGCCCCCGATATCGGCTGCCCGTTCACTGTGGTGTTCTCCCCTCGCACGGCCTGGTCTCGCCACGGCCCGCACCCCCGCGCGCATCTTTCGCGCACACGGCGTTAGATAATCACACCGCAGGACACGAAAGATCCTCGCGAATGTCACCGTTCAGTCCCAGTTGTGCGGGCGGTGTGCAGGTCGCCGAGGGGGACGAAGGGCTCATCGCAGGGCGGAACCGGCCTTCCACTGTTTCCAGTCCATGTTCCAGCCTCCGAGGCCGTTGTCGGGAGCGACCTTTCGGTCACGGGAGTTGACCACTTCCACCACGTCGCCGATGAGCGTCCGGTCGAAGAACCAGCCCGCCGGGGAGTCGGCGCTGCCGCCCTTCACGTCCCGCAGCCCGACACAGCCGTGACTGACGTTGGCCGTACCGAAGGTGGAGGACGCCGCCCAGTAGTTGCCGTGCAGGAAGGTCCCCGAGTCGGTCAGCCGCATCGCGTGCGGCACGTCCTTGATGTCGTACTCGCCGCCGAAGCCGACCGTCCGGCCGTCCATCCTCGTCACGTCGTACAACTCGGTGACCACCATCTTCCCGTTGTATGTCGTGGTCTTGGGCGCCCCGGCCGTGATGGGCAGCGTCGCGAGCACCTCGCCGTCCCGGCGTACCTCCATGGTGTGCTCGGCCGCGTCGACCAGGGAGACCTGGGAACGCCCCACGGTGAACCCGACCTTCTTGCGCTGGATTCCGTACACCCCCGGCGCGCCCTCGACATCGCGCAGCGCGAGGTCGACGGTCACCCTGGTGCCGGGCTTCCAGTACTCGGCGGGGCGGAAGTCGAGCCGCTCCTTGCCGAACCAGTGGCCGACCACCTCCACGGGCGGCTCGGAGGTGATCCTGATGGCCCGTTCGACGGCCTCGCGGTTCTCGACGGCCCGGTTGAAGCCGAAGGACACGATCATGCCGGTGCCCACAGTGGACCGGTTCTCCGGCTTGAAGTAACCGATGAACCGGCGCTCGGGGACCACGGTGGTGAAGGTGGTGTGCCGGGCGGAGCGCCGGCCGTGCCCGTCGAGCGCCACCGCGTCCACGCTGTACTTCGCGGCCAGCGCGAGCCGGGAGTCCGCGCGCGGCCGCCAGCGCAACCCGTCCGGGCTGATCTCCCCGGGCACCGCCGCCCGCTGGGCGTCCTCGACCTGTACGACCGTGACGCGCTCCAGGCGCCCGCTGTCCACCCTGACCTCGATCGGCCCGTCGGGGGGTACGGCCTTGCTGCCGTCCTCCGGGCTGATTCTGATGACGTCGCCGGGCGCCCGCGCCTTGCCGGGCAACGGGAGGTCCACGCCGCCGTTCCCCGTGCAGCCCGTCAGCCCGGCCGTCAGTCCCGCTGCCACCAGGGCGAGCGTCACCCGCTTCAGTACGTGTTTCACGACCGGCCCAACGACGGCCACCCTCCAGGGGAAACGTGCGTGCGGGTCATGTTGGGAGGACACCAGTCCGGGCAGAACAGGTGGGAGGACTCCGTGCGGGGAGCCGTGGCCGGGGCGCCGCGCTCCGCCGGGCACGGGGCCCGACGAGCCGCGGGAGGCCGACAGGTGGCGAGCGCAGCCGAGCAGAAGGCGGAGGCGGTACGGGACGGCGTGCGGCCCTCCCCTGCCGTGGAACAGGCCGGCCGGCGTGCCGCGCCGGTGGTGTGGCCGGGCGCGCCGACGCCGTTGGGGGCGCGCTGCCGGGTCGGCCCCGACGGGGTGGCGGGCACGAACTTCGCGCTGTGGGCGGGCGGGGCGGAGGCCGTCGAGCTCTGTCTCTTCGACGCCGACGGGACGGAGAGACGGCTGCCGCTGAACGAACTCACCCATGAGATCTGGCACGGTTTCGTGCCGGGGGTGGGCTCCGGGCAGCGGTACGGATACCGGGTCCACGGCCGCTGGGACCCGTGGACGGGGGCCCGCTGGAATCCGGCCAAGCTGCTGCTCGACCCGTACGCCCGGGCCGTGGACGGCGACTTCGCGCTGCCGGCGGAGGTCTACGGTCATGTGCGGGACTGGCCGCAGCAGCATGTGGCCGACACCGTGCGGGACGACCGGGACTCGGCTCCGTTCGTGCCGAAGGGCGTCGTGGTCCATGACGACGACGACTGGTCCGACGACCGCAGGCCGAAGACGCCGTGGCCGGACTCGGTCATCTACGAGCTCCATGTGAGGGGCTTCACCCGGCTGCATCCGGGCATCCCGGAGCCCCTGCGGGGCACCTACGCGGGCCTCGCCCATCCGGCGGCGGTCGAGCATCTCGTACGGCTCGGGGTGACGGCCGTCGAGCTGCTGCCGGTGCACCAGTTCGCGCACGAGGACCACCTGCTGCGGCGCGGACTGCGCAACTACTGGGGCTACAACTCGATCGGCTACTTCGCCCCGCACGCGGGCTACTCCGCCTCGGGGACGGCGGGCCAGCAGGTCGGCGAGTTCAAGAAGATGGTGCGGGCGCTGCACGCGGCCGGCATCGAGGTCATCCTCGACGTGGTCTACAACCACACGGCGGAGGCCGGTGAGCTGGGGCCGACGCTGTCCTTGAAGGGCATCGACAACCGGGGGTACTACCGGCTGCAGTCCGACGCCCGCCGGTACGCCGACTACACCGGCTGCGGCAACACCCTGCACGTCGTCCAGCCACAGGTACTGCGGCTCATCACCGACTCACTGCGCTACTGGGTGACCGAGATGGGCGTGGACGGCTTCCGCTTCGACCTCGCGGCGGCGCTCGCCCGGTCGTTCCACGACGTCGACATGCTCTCCCCCTTTCTCGCGGTCATCGCCCAGGACCCGGTGCTGCGGCGGGTCAAGCTGATCGCCGAGCCGTGGGACGTGGGCAACGGCGGCTACCAGGTGGGCGCCTTCCCACCGCTGTGGACGGAGTGGAACGACCGCTACCGCGACGCGGTACGGGACTTCTGGCGCGGTGCGCTGCCGGACGTACGGGACCTGGGCTACCGCCTCTCGGGATCGAGCGACCTGTACGCGTGGGGCGGCCGGCGTCCGTACGCCTCGGTCAACTTCATCACCGCGCACGACGGCTTCACCCTGCGGGACCTGGTGTCGTACGAGCGGAAGCACAACGAGGCCAACGGAGAGGGCAACCGGGACGGGACGAACGACAACCGGGCCTGGAACTGCGGCGCGGAGGGCGAGACCGAGGATCCCGAGGTGGGCGCGCTGCGGCTGCGGCAGCTGCGCAACCTGCTGACGACCCTGCTGCTGTCGACCGGGGTGCCGATGCTGGTCGCGGGCGACGAGATGGGCCGCACCCAGGGCGGCAACAACAACGCCTACTGCCAGGACAACGAGACGAGCTGGCTGGACTGGTCGCTGCCCGAGGACCCCGGTCGCGCCCAGCTGCTGGCCCTGACCCGCCGGCTGCTGGCCCTGCGCCACCACCACCCGGTGCTGCGCCGGCGCGCCTTCTTCTCGGGACGGCCGCAGGGTGCGGACGGGCTGCGGGACCTGGCCTGGTTCACGGCGGACGGCTCGGAGATGACCGAGCAGGACTGGTACGCGCCCGCGGCCACGCTCGGCCTCTACCTCTCGGGCCGTGACATTCCGGGCCGCGACGCGCGGGGCGAGCAGGTCACCGACGACAGCTTCCTGGCGGTCCTGCACGCGGACCACCGTCCGGTGGAGTTCCGGCTGCCGGCCCCGCCGTGGGCCGAGACGTACGAACTGGTCCTGGACACCTCCCTGGAGGACCAGACCCACGCCCCGGGGACGGAGCACCGGGGCGGTGAGACGGTGACGGTGGCGCCCCGGTCGGTGCTGCTGCTGCGGGTCGGGGGGTGAAGGGGGCGCTCAGGCGCGGCCGAGGATGCCCCGGTCGTAGGCCACCGCGACCGCGGCGGCCCGGTCCTTGGCGCCCAGCTTCCCGTAGATGTGGGTCAGATGGGTCTTGACGGTCGCCTCGCTGATGAAGAGTTCGGCGGCGATCTCGCGGTTGGGGGTCCCCTTGGCGACGAGTTCGAGGACTTCGCGTTCGCGGGCGGAGAGGGCCTGGTCCGCCGGGACGGCGGGGGCGGCGGGTGTACGGACGCGGGTGACCAGGCGGGTCGCGACGGCGGGCGAGAGGACCGTCCGGCCCTCGGCGGCGGCGCGCACCGCCGCGAACAGCTCTTCGCGGGGAGCGTCCTTGAGGAGGTAGCCGGTGGCGCCCGCCTCGATCGCCGGGAGCGTGTCGGTCTCGGTGTCGTACGTGGTGAGGACGAGGACCCGGCTCCGGGCGCCGAGCCGGGCCAGCGCGGCGATGGCCTCGACCCCGCCGCCGCCCGGCATACGCAGGTCCATCAGGACGACGTCGGGGTCCAGGCGCTGGGCGAGCGCGACGGCCTCGACGCCGTCGGACGCCTCTGCGAGGACCTCGAAGCGGGGCCCCGCGGGATCGGGGTCACCGGCGGTGAACATGCCGCGCAAGCCGTCCCGTACGACGGGATGGTCGTCGACGATCAGCAGCGTGATGGTCCTGTGCTCAGCCATGGCGGACCAACGGTACGCGAGCGGAGATCGCCGTTCCCTCGCCGGGGCCGGTCTCCAGGGCGACGGAGCCGGTGAGGCGTTCGGCGCGGGCGCGCATGCCGTCGAGGCCGAACCCGCCGCCGCCGGTCCGGGCGGGGACGGCCGCCGGGTCGAAGCCCATGCCGTCGTCCCGTACGTCGAGGGTGATCTCGTCGCCCATGTACGAGAGGGTGACGCCGGCGCGGGAGGCGCCGGAGTGGCGTTCGGCGTTGGCGAGGGCCTCCTGGGCGATCCGCAGGAGGGTCGCGGCGACCTCGTCGTGGAGGGGTTCCTCGGTGCCGGTGACCGTGAACCGGGCGCTGATGCCGGTGCGTTCGGACCACTGGGCGACGGTCTTCTCCAGCGCCTCGGGGAGGGTGTCGTGCTCCAGGGCGGCCGGGCTGAGGTTCTGTACGGAGCGGCGGGCCTCGCCCAGGCTGTGCCGCGCGAGGTCGGCGGCGCGCTGGAGGTGGACGCGGGCCACGTCCGGGTCGGGGGTGGCGGCGACGACCTGGAGCTGGGCGATGATCCCGGTCAGGCCCTGGGCGATGGTGTCGTGGATCTCGGCGGCGAGGCGCCGCCGCTCGTCGGCCACGCCCGCTTCGCGGGCCTGGAGGAGGAGCTGGGCCTGGAGGGCGGCGTTCTCGTCGCGGGCCCGCTCCAGGCGGGCGTTGGCGCGGGCGAGTTCGGCGAGGGCGGCGGCCCGCTCGGCGGCCTTCTCGGCCTCCTTCGCGCCGAGGTGCGAGAAGCCCACGGCGAGGCCGGCGTTGAGCGCGAACAGACCGCCGAAGCCGATCCACTGGACGACGGAGACGGGTGGCAGGCCACCGGACTGGGAGCCGGCCATGGTGACGGCGGTGAAGAGGAGGCCGGCGCGGGCGGCGTGACGGGGCAGGAGCTGGACGGCGTCGAAGTAGCCGACGCAGGCGTATACGGCGAAGAAGGGGTTGAGCCAGGTGAGGACGAAGGCGAGGGTGGCGCGCAGGGTGAAGTAGACGGCGGAGGCGGGGCCGGGGGCGCCGGGTATGAGCGCGAGAGGGGCGGGGTGACGCGGGACGGCCTCCTCGGCCGTCTCAGCCGTC
This sequence comes from Streptomyces lateritius, assembly GCF_014649715.1. Taxonomy (GTDB): domain Bacteria; phylum Actinomycetota; class Actinomycetes; order Streptomycetales; family Streptomycetaceae; genus Streptomyces; species Streptomyces lateritius. The sequence continues at coordinate 136,346 of NZ_BMTO01000013.1, read as the reverse complement.
TCGTCCGTCTCAGCCGTCTCGTCCGTCTCGCCTGCCTCGGCCGCCTCGTCTGTCTCGGCCGGGCGGCGGCGTTGGTGGACGCCCCACCAGAGTTGGAGGAGGAGGGCCGCCGGGACGAGGACGGCTGCCGCGGCCTTCTCCGTACCGTCCATGACCAGGTCCGCCGCGACCGCGGCGACGACCGTGGCGATCCCGAGCAGGCCGTAGGGGCCCCAGCGGAAGAACTGCTGCCAGCGCTCCTCGACCGTCGTCGCCACCCGCGTGCCCTCCCCCATGGACGTGTCACTCCCAGCGGAACCAGCGGGCCGCCGTGGCGGTCAGGACGACCGTCCACAGGGCCATCAGCCCCAGTGGGACCCAGCCGGGCCAGCCGCCGGACGTCGCGGAGTCGAGAGCCTGCGAGGCGGCCCCGTACGGCGTCAGCTGGACGATGTCCCGCAGCGTATCGGGCATGGCCTGCACCGGGACCCAGACCCCGGCGGTGAACATCGTCGGGAAGAAGACGACCGAACCGACGGCCGTGGCGATCTTCTGCGTCCGGGAGAGCGCGCAGACAGCGGCGCCGAGGGCGAGGCCGCAGGCCACCGCGAGCAGCAGAGCAAGGACGTACCCGGCGAGGTTCTCGGGCAGGAGGACGCCGAAGGCGAGCCGGCCGACCGTGACGACGAGGACGGAGGAGCCGAGCGCCGCGGCCGCGTGCAGGACGATCTGGGCGGTGAGGAGCGAGGCGGGGCGGACCGGCGTGGTGGACATCCGGCGCAGGATGCCGCGTTCGCGGTAGCCCGCGAGGACGGGCGGCATGGCCTGGAGCCCCGACATGATCAGGGCGAAGAGGACCGAGACAGGGACGTAGAGGTCGATGACGCGACGGCCGCCGAGGTCGGCGGAGGCCTCGCGGAAGGACGGGATCAGGCCGAGGATCACCAGGAGCACGGTCGGGGAGACCATCATCCAGAACAGGGAGCCCGGTTCGCGGGCGAAGAGACGGGCCTCGGTTCTCAGGACCATGGTGGTGGCGCTCGGGCTCGTCAGCATCTCCGCTCCGCTCGTCGCTGGGCTGCTCATCGCTGGTCGGCTCCTGTCAGGTCGAGGAAGGCGTCGTCGAGGGTGGCGTCGGTGACCCGGAGCTGCTGGACGGTGACGCCCCGGCGGGCGAGGAGGGCGACGAAGGCGTTGACGGTCTCGTCGGTGCCCTCGACGGCGGTCCGGCCGTCCCTGGTCCCGACCGAGACGGCGTGCGGGAGGGCGCGGAGCTCGGCGGGGTCGAGCGGGGTGTGCGCGGCGAAGGAGATGACCTTGGATGCGGTGGCGCGGCCGATCAGCCCGTCGGGGGTGTCGAGGGCGGCGAGCCGGCCGCGGTCGATCACGGCGATCCGGTCGCAGAGCCGCTGGGCCTCCTCCATGAAGTGGGTGACGAGCAGGACGGTGACACCGCCCGCCCGGATGTCCTCGACGAGCGACCAGGTGTCGCGGCGGGCGCGCGGGTCGAGGCCGGTGGTGAGTTCGTCGAGGACGACGGCGCGGGGGTTGCCGACGAGGGCGAGCGCGATGAACAGCCGCTGCTTCTGACCCCCGGACAGCTTCCCGAACCGGGCCTTCAGGTGCGCTTCGAGCCCGAGCCTCGCCACGAGCCCGCGCCAGTCCGCCGGCCGCTCGTAGAACGAGGCGTGCAGTTCCAGCGCCTCACGGACGGTCAGTTTCGTCTGGAGCTCGCTCTCCTGGAGCTGCGCCCCGAGCATCCGGGTGACGTCGTCGTGACGGGTGACGGGGTCGAGCCCGCCGACGCGCACGGTGCCGGAGTCCGGGGTCCGCAGCCCCTCGACGCACTCGACGGTGGTGGTCTTGCCGGCGCCGTTGGGGCCGAGGATCCCGAAGATCTCCCCCTCGGCGACCTCGAAGGAGACGTCGTCGACGACCTTCCTGCCGCCGTAGGCCTTGTGCAGGCCCTGAACTTCGATCATTGCCATGCATCGAGCGTCGCCGCGGAGGTGGTTCCCGGACATCGGCCATCACGCTCGAACCACGATCAACCGATCGGTTGACGGGGAGTACGACCATCCGGCCGCCAGGGGGCCGGCGGCCGGTGCCCGGCCGGACGGAAAACGGGGTGAGCGATGTCGGTGGTGGACCCTAGGCTCGGGACCGATGCCCGGAGAACACGCAGTTGACAAAGACTCCCCCGACCGATCGGCCGTGCGCTCGCTGGCGCGGCTGTGGCCCTACGTACGGCCGGTGCGCGGGCGGTGGGCCGCGGCCGCCGCGGTCGCGATCGTCGCCTCGTGTCTGTCGCTCGTCATCCCGCTCGTCCTGAAGTGGATGGTGGACGGGCCGGTGGCCGAGGGCGATCCGGGCGGGGTGTGGCTCGGGGCGCTGTATCTGCTGCTGCTCGGCGTCGCGGAGGCGTTGCTGTTCGGCTTCCGGCGCTGGCTGGTGGCGCGGCCGCTGGCCGGTGTGGAGGCGCGGATGCGGGCCGATCTGTTCCGGCGTCTGCAGCGGCTGCCGATCGCCTTCCACGATTGCTGGGCCTCCGGTCAGTTGCTGTCCCGCGGCACGACGGATCTGATGCTGGTGCGGATGTTCCTCGCCTTCCCGCTGACGTTCCTGCTGGTCAACGCCGTGACGATCCTGGCCGGTTTCGTCCTGCTGCTCAGCCAGGACTGGACGCTCGGCCTGGTGCTGCTCACCCCCGTGGTCCCCCTCGTGGTGCTGTGCTCGCTGTTCGAGACGAAGTACGCGGTCGTCGCGCGGCAGGCGCAGGACCAGGTGGGTGATCTGACCACGGTCGTCGAGGAGAGCGTCCTCGGCATCCGGATCGTCAAGGGTTTCGGCCGTCACCGCAGCCAGGCGCTCGCCTTCCGGGAGCTGGCAGAGCGGCTGCGCTCCACCGAGCTGGCCAAGGCCCGCCTGCTGGCGGGGATCTGGGCGTTCATCACGGTCGTTCCGGAGCTGGCCATCGGCGCGGCGCTGGTGCTCGGTACCGTCCAGGTCGCCGACGGTGACCTGTCGGCGGGCACGCTCGTCGCCTTCCTGTCGACGGCGCTCGCGCTGCGCTGGCCGGTGGAGTCCCTCGGCTTCCTGCTCGCGATGAGCCAGGAGGCGGCGACGGCGACCGAGCGGTACTTCGAGGTGATGGACGAGCGGGAGGAGACACCGGGGCCCGCGTCGCCCGCGAGCGTGCCCGAGACCCCGGCCCCCGTCGCGGACGGGGTGCGCTTCGAGGGCGTCTCGTTCCGCTACCCGGACGCGCCCGCCGACGCGCCGCCCGTGCTCGACCGGATCGATCTGCACATCCGGCCCGGGGAGACCCTCGCCCTGGTCGGCGGGACGGGTTCCGGCAAGACGACGCTCACCGCCCTCGTACCGCGGCTGCACGAGGCGACCGGCGGGCGCATCCTGCTCGACGGCGAGGACATCACCCTCATGGAGCGAGAGCGGCTGCGCGCCCTTGTGTCGGTGGCCTTCGAGGAGCCGACGCTCTTCTCGGCGAGCGTCGGCGAGAACGTGCTGATGGGGGCTGCGGAGGGGGCCGCCGAGCCCGAGCTGCGGCGGGCGCTCGGCGTCGCCCAGGCGGACCGTTTCGTGGCGGCGCTCCCCGAGGGCGCGGCCACCCAGGTCGGCGAGCAGGGCCTGAGCCTCTCCGGCGGACAGCGCCAGCGTCTCGCGCTGGCGCGCGCGGTCGTGGGGCGGCCCCGCTTCCTGGTCCTCGACGATCCGCTCTCGGCGCTCGACGTGCACACCGAGGCGCTGGTGGAGGCCGCCCTGCGCGAGGTCCTGCGGGACACGACCGCCCTGGTCGTGGCGCACCGCCCGTCGACCGTGATGCTCGCGGACCGGGTCGCGCTCCTGTCGCAGGGGCGGATCGCCGCGGTGGGCACCCACCACGAACTTCTGCGCGCCAACGCCGAGTACGCCTGGCTGATGTCGGGCGAGGGTGCGGGCGAGGGCGACGGCGAGACGTACGGCAAGGGGAACGAGGAACGATGACGGACGCGACCACGGACCCCTTCGACCGGGACGATCTGCCCGTGGCCCCGGGGGCCACCGGTTCCCTGCTGCGGTCGCTCCTCCGGGCGCACCGCGCTCGCGTCGCGCTCGCCGCGCTGGTCCTGCTGCTCCAGCAGGCCGCCGTCCAGGCCGGTCCGCTGCTCGTGGCGTACGCCATCGACCGCGGCGTCCCGGCGTTCCGGAGGGGCGACCACGGCCCCGTCGTGGCCGTCGCCGTCGGCTACCTGCTGTGCGCGGCGGCCGCCGCTCTCCTCCAGTACGCCTTCGTCCGCGGCGCCGCCCGGATCAACCAGGACGTGCTGCTCGATCTGCGCGGCCGGATCTTCCGCCACGCGCAGGCGCTCAGCGTGGACTTCCACGAGCGGTACACCTCCGGCCGGCTGATCTCCCGTTCCACCACGGACGTGGAGTCTCTGCGCGAGCTGCTCTCCGAGGGGCTGCAGGAGCTGATCGGCGTCGTCCTCGCCTTCGTCTACATCGCGGCGCTGCTGCTCTGGCTGGACCTGGGCATCGGCGGGGTGGCGGTGGCCTCCTTCGTCCCGCTCTATCTGCTCGTACGGCTCTACCAGCGGCGGGCGGCCGTGGTCTTCGCCGAGCGGTCCACCGCCATCGCGGGCGTGATCGTGAAGTTCGCGGAGACGATGAACGGGATCCGGCCGGTGCGGGCCTTCCGCAGGGAGCGGGCCAACGACGCCGTCTTCGCGGAACTCAACCACCGGCACGAGCGCAGCAACGGGGACGCGCTCCTGGAGATGGCCCGCTATGTCGTCGGCTCGCGGCTCGTGGCGAACACGGCGGTGGCGGGGATGTGCCTGTGGGGCGCGTACCGGGTGGCCGGCGGGACGCTGGCGCTCGGCGTGCTGGCGGCAGCCGTGCTGTACATGCGGCGGCTGTACGACCCGATCGACCGGCTCGGCATGTTCCTGAACTCCTACCAGTCGGCGGCCGCCTCGCTCGCCAAGATCGCGGGCCTGCTGGCACAGGAGCCCGGTGTCCCGGAGGCCGTCGCGCCGCGGGAACTCCCGGCCGCCCGGCCGGGGATCCCGGGCCGGGAGGTGGTCTTCGAGGGGGTGCGCTTCGCCTACCGGACCGGTGGTGAGGTGCTGCCCCGGTTCGACCTGAGCATCCCGGCGGGGCAGACGGTGGCGGTGGTCGGCTCGACGGGCGCGGGCAAGTCGACGCTCGCCAAGCTGCTGGCCCGCTTCTACGACCCGACGGAGGGGCGGGTGCTGCTGGACGGGGTCGACGTGCGGGACCTGTCGACGCCGGAACTGCGCCGGGGCGTGGTGATGGTGACCCAGGAGGCCTTCCTGTTCTCCGGCACAGTGGCGGAGAACATCGCGATCGGGCGGCCGGACGCGACCCGCGAGGAGATCGAGCACGCGGCGAAGGCGATCGGGGCGCACGACTTCATCGCGGGGCTGCCGGACGGTTACGACACGGACGTACGGAAGCGGGGCGGGCGGATCTCGGCGGGCCAGCGGCAACTGGTCGCCTTCGCCCGCGCGTTGCTCGCCGACCCGGCGGTCCTGATCCTGGACGAGGCGACCAGTTCGCTGGACGTGCCGGGGGAACGGGCGGTGCAGCGGGCCATGGACACGGTTCTCGCCGGCCGGACGGCGGTCGTGATCGCGCACCGCCTCTCGACGGTCGAGATCGCGGACCGCGTCCTGGTGATGGAGGACGGCCGCGTGATCGAGGACGGCGCCCCGTCGGACCTGGTGACCGGCGAGGGCCGCTACGCGGACCTCCACCGCGCCTGGCGGGACAGCCTGGTGGGCTGAGGCCGGGGCCGAGGACGGCATCGCCGAGCTGTGGACGGCGGCGCCGAGGACCGCCAGGCCGAGTGCCCCGCCCCGTTCCTGGCCCGATGCGAGGACCGCCGCCGTCGGGCCGGCCCGCTCCGGCGGGCGCGGCGATCATGACGCCCAGGATCCACGGCTGGGCGCTCGGGGTGGAGGTCCGCGCTGATCGAGGGGATGGCGAAGTGGACGCGCCATCGGTGGACGGCCCGGGCGATGGCGTCGTTCACGCGGCCGGTCGCGTCACCGAAGGCGACGGCGTACCTGGAGTGGATCCCCGGGGCGCCGCGCGGTACGTCCCTGACCCCGTTCGAGAAGATCCAGACCCATCTGGTGATCTCCCGATGAGTCCAAGGGCTGGGCATGGCCGAGGAGTTGGAGGAGCACACGCGTCAGGCCAACGGGATGTCGGACGGGGAGTGGACGGACCGGAACGAGCCACGGTCCGACGCGATCTCGGCGGGGGCTCGTAGCCCCTGTTCACCAGCCTCACCGAGGGCACGGACTTCGACCTCGGCCTCGGAACGCTCTTCGAATTCGGGCTCCGGCGAACGCTGGACGGCATCGCGGTCATGATCGGGGAAACGTCCGGCGAAACGTCCGCTTAACGAACACGGCCTTTCGGGCAGCGGACGATTTCCGGCCAACTTGTTGACGCGCTCCTGACAGGGAGCGTTCACGGCTGCCACTCTCTCCCCCGGTTCCTCGCACCAGAGTTCGCGCTTCACGAGTACGTGCTCCACAGCTCTGTTTGCTCCGCCCGGGCCGACCCACCCAGTGGTCCGGTACCCCCCTCGCAAAAGGAGTCTGCGTGAGATCCACGCCCAGCCGTCGCGCCACCGCGACCGGCGCTCTGATCGCTGCCGCCGCCATGATCGCCGTCACCGTCCAGACGGGTTCCGCCGCCGCGGACGACCCCTGGACCAGCGCCCCGAAGGCCCAGGCCGGCATCGCGGCCAACCCCGGCGCCCTCCCGGCCGACCTCTCCCCCGCCCAGCGCACCGCGCTGATCCGCGCGGCCGACGCCGACAAGGCGGCGACCGCCAAGGCCCTCGGCCTCGGCGCGCAGGAGAAACTCGTCGTCCGTGACGTCGTCCAGGACCGCGACGGCACGACCCACACGCGCTACGAGCGCACGTACGCCGGACTCCCCGTCCTCGGCGGCGACCTCGTGGTCGCCGAGACCAAGGCCGGACAGACCCGCGGGGTCACCAAGGCGTCCCGCGCGGAGCTGAAGAACGTCGACCTGAGCGCCGACGTCGCCCCGGCCGCCGCCGAGAAGCAGGCGCTGGCCGAGGCGAAGGCAGAGGGCGCGGACAAGGCCGCCACCGAGCGGGCCCCGCGCAAGGTCGTCTGGATGGCCCAGGGTTCGCCCGTCCTCGCGTACGAGACCGTCGTCGGCGGCCTCCAGCACGACGGCACCCCGAACGAGCTGCACGTCGTCACCGACGCCACCACCGGCGAGAAGCTCTACGAGTGGCAGGCCGTCCACACCGGCACCGGCAACACGCAGTACGCCGGCCAGGTCGCCCTCGGCACCAGCGGCACCGGTCCGTACACGCTGACCGACGCCGCCCGCGGCAACCACAAGACGTACAACCTCAACCGCGGTACGTCCGGCACCGGAACGCTCTTCTCCGGCTCCGACGACGTCTGGGGCGACGGCACCCCGCAGAACCTGGAGACCGCGGGCGCCGACGCCCACTACGGCGCCGCGCTCACCTGGGACTACTACAAGAACGTGCACGGTCGCAACGGCATCCGCGGTGACGGTGTCGCCCCGTACTCCCGGGTCCACTACGGCAACGCGTACGTCAACGCCTTCTGGCAGGACACCTGCTTCTGCATGACGTACGGCGACGGCTCCGCCAACGCCAAGCCGCTGACGTCCATCGACGTGGCCGCGCACGAGATGACGCACGGCCTCACCTCCAACACCGCCCGCCTGGTCTACAGCGGCGAGTCCGGCGGTCTGAACGAGGCGACCTCCGACATCTTCGCGGCGGCCGTCGAGTTCCACGCCAACAACGCCCAGGACAAGGGCGACTACCTGGTCGGCGAGAAGATCGACATCCGCGGCAACGGCACCCCGCTGCGCTACATGGACAAGCCGAGCAAGGACGGCTCGTCCAAGGACGCGTGGTACTCGGGCATCGGATCGATCGACGTCCACTACTCCTCGGGCCCGGCGAACCACTGGTACTACCTGCTCTCCGAGGGCAGCGGCGTCAAGACGGTCAACGGCGTGAACTACGACTCGCCGACCTCCGACGGCCTGCCCGTCACCGGCATCGGCCGGGACAAGGCCTCGCTGATCTGGTTCAAGGCGCTCACCACCAAGTTCAGCTCGAACACCAACTACGCCGGTGCCCGCACCGGTACGGTCGCGGTGGCCACCGAGCTGTACGGCGCCGGCAGCGCCGAGGTGAAGGCGGTCGAGCACGCGTGGGCCGGCGTCAACGTGGGCTCCCGCCCCGGCGGCGGCGACCCGGGCACCGGCAAGATCTTCGAGAACACCGCCGACGTCTCCATCCCGGACAACGGCGCCGCGGTGACCTCCACGGTCAACGTCACCGGTGTCACCGGCAACGCGCCCGCCACCCTCAAGGTGGACGTGGACATCATCCACACCTGGCGCGGTGACCTGGTCGTCGACCTGCTCGCCCCGGACGGCTCGGTCTACAACCTGAAGCCGTTCTCGTCCTCGGACTCGGCCGACAACGTGAAGGCCACGTACACGGTCAACGCCTCCAGCGAGGTCGCCAACGGCGCCTGGAAGCTCCGCGTCCAGGAC
>NZ_BMTO01000013.1:95562-127668 GCF_014649715.1 Streptomyces lateritius | reverse complement strand
CTTCAAGCTGACCTTCCCGTAACCACGGGGTGGTGCACCGGCCGCCCGGAGGGGTTCTCCCCTCCGGGCGGCCGCGCGTCGTGCTGGGGGAGTGTCCACAGGCCAGGCGGGACTCCGGGACCACGGCCTGGGTCGTGTCCGGAAGGTAGCGCCGTCTGCCCGCAGGGCAGGGCCCGCGGCGTCCGGTGCGTGCGATCGCGAGGCGGAGGGTCGCCCTCGTACCGGGCGTACTCGGGTGATCCCGACAACGCGGAGCGTGCGTGCCAGGCGTCACGGGCCAGGCGGGACGTTACGGACACGGCCTAGGGTGGTGGCCATGATCAGGGTGCTGCTTGCGGACGACGAGACGATGATCAGGGCCGGTGTGAAGGCCATTCTCACCACCGACCCGGAGATCGAGGTCGTCGCGGAGGCGGGCGACGGGCACGAGGCCGTCGAACTCGCCCGGCTGCACCGGCCGGACGTCGTCCTGCTGGACATCCGGATGCCGCGGCTCGACGGCCTCGGGGCGGCGCGGGAGCTGCGCCGGGCGGCGCCCGGGTCCTCGGTCGTCATGCTGACCACGTTCTCCGAGGACGCGTACATCGCCGGGGCGCTGGGCAGCGGGGTGAGCGGCTTCCTCCTGAAGTCCGGCGACCCTCGCGAGCTGGTCGCGGGGGTGCGGGCCGCGGCCGAGGGCGCCGCCTTCCTCTCCCCCGGCGTCGCCCGCCGGGTCATCGACACCCTGGGCGGGGAGCGCCTCTCCCGTACGGCCGAGGCCAGGGCCCGGCTCGCGCCCCTGACAGGCCGGGAGCGGGAGGTCGTGGCGCTGGTGGGCGCCGGCCTCTCCAACGCGGAGATCGCGGCACGGCTGTTCGTCGTCGAGGGCACGGTGAAGGCGCATGTGAGCGCGGTCCTCGGCAGGCTGGAGCTGCGCAACCGGGTGCAGCTGGCGGTCCTCGCCCACGAGGGGGGCTTGATGCCGGGGGCCCCGGATGCGTGAGCGGCTTCTCGACCTGGGGTTGTGGACCCTGCTCTGTGTGCCCGTCCTGCTGCGTTCCGACCCGAACGACGGCGGCTCGTGGACGCGCGTGGCGGCGGGGGTGGCGGTCCTCGGGGCGGCCGTGGCGGTCAGCCGGCGGTGGCCGCTGGTGCCGGTCGCGCTCACGGTCGGGGCGAGCCTCTCGGTCTCGCTGGAGCTGTTCACCGCCTCGTACGTCCTCGCCCTGATCGCCTTCGGCTATCTCGCCGGGCGGCGTCAGGAGCACACCCGGGCGGCGCTGTGGCTGTTCGGGGCGGTGGCGGCGGCCGGCCTGCTGCTGACCCGGCTGGCGGGTGTGTCGCTCGGCCAGTGGTTCACGCTGCTCCTCGTGCTGGCGCTCGCGATCGTGGCGCCGTGGCTGATCGGCCGTTACGTACGGCAGTACGACCGGCTGGTCCGCAGCGGCTGGGAACTGGCCGACCGGATGGAACGCGAGCAGGCGGTCGTGGCCGACCGCGAACGCGTGCGGGAACGTTCCCGCATCGCGGGCGACATGCACGACTCGCTGGGCCACGACCTGGCGCTGATCGCGCTGCGCGCCGGCGCCCTGGAACTGGCCCCGGGCCTGGGCCCGGACCAGCGGGCGGCCGCCGGTGAGCTGCGCCGCGCCGCCGCCGACGCCACCTCGCGGCTGCGGGACATCATCGGCGTCCTGCGCGCGGAGGACACCCCGGCCCCGACGGCTCCGACGGGCGAGCCGGTCGACGAGCTGGTGGCGCGGGCGAGAGCGTCGGGCCTGGCGGTGGAGCTGACCGGTTCGGCCGGCCCGGCGCTGCCGGCCATGGCCGACCGGGCGCTGTACCGGGTGGTGCAGGAGGCGCTGACGAACGCGGCCAAGCACGCGCCGGGCGCCCCTGTGGACGTCCGGATCTCACGCACCGACGAGACCGTCGAGGTACGCGTCGTCAACGGCCCGCCCCTCGAGGGCGGGGCGACGGACGAGGCGGGCGGCGGGCCGGCCGGGCCGGCCCCGCGCGGCACCGGCCACCCCGTCGGGACGGCGAGCGGACGTACCTCAGGCGCCACCGCCCCGCCGGCCGAGGACCCGGCTCCACGGGGCACCGGCCGCCCCGGCAGGCCGGCGAGCGGACACGCCTCGGCCGGCACCGGTCCGCCGGCCGGCGGACCGGCCTCGCGGAGGACGGCCCTCCACGGCGGGGCCCCGCGCGGATGCCCCTCCGGCGGCACCGGCCTCCCCGCCGGCCCGCCGCGCGGACGCCCGTCCGGCCGCCCCGGCCCCCCGGAGGGGGCCGGCGGGTTCTCCGGCGGGGCGGACGGGTTCTTCTCCGGGGGGACCGGGCTCGTCGGGCTCGACGAGCGGGTGCGGCTCGCGGGTGGGTCGCTGCGCCACGGGCTCACCGCCGAGGGCGGGTTCGAGCTGTGCGCGAGTCTGCCGCTGCGCGCGCCCGCGTCGCCGCCCGCACCACGGCCCGCCGCGCCGACCTCGGCGCGGGAGCTGGACCGGGCGCGCCGGCAGGTCCGCAGGGGCCTGGCTCAGGCGATCTGGATCCCGTCGGCCCTGCTGGTCGCACTGGCGCTGCTGATGGGCGGGGTGGCGCTCCACACCCAGCACCAGTCGTATCTGGAGCCCGAGGACTATGCCCGGCTCCAGGTGGGCCGGTCGCGCGCCGAGGTCGGGGCGCACCTGCCCGACCGGCCCCTGGACGGCCCGCCGGAACGGGCCCCGGCCGAACCGCCCGGGACGGACGAGTGCCTCTACTACCGGTCCACGCTCCTGGCCACGATCCCGGTGTACCGGCTCTGCTTCACCGACGGGCACCTCGCCTCCAGGAGCGAGGTGCCCTGACAGCCCGGGTGGCCGGCTCGTCAGCGCAGCAGCACGCCCGGCGCCTGCCCGGTCGTCTCCGCCGGCAGGGCCACGAGCCCCGGTTCCGCCGGTGAGGCGAGCAGCCGATGGGACGGCAGCACCCGCACCGTGCAGCCGAACGGACCCGTGCGGTCGAGGACGAGGGAGCCCTCGTAGGGGCGGCGGCCCTCCAGATCCGGACCGCCCGCCGGCTTCAGGACGCACACCCGGGGGTCGGTGAGGGCGTCGTCGGGCGTGACCCGGCCGGTGACCGCCTGGACCTCCACGTCGTCGGGCAGGAGGTCGCCGAGCGTCACCCTCACCCGTACCGCCGTCGTCGCGCCCAGCTCCGCGTCGGCCAGGTCCTCTCCGACCTCACCCACCTCGATGTGATCGATCGCGATCTTGGGCCAGGCGGCCCTCACCCGGGCCTTCCAGTCGGCCAGTTCGCGGGCGGTGGCCTGGGTCAGGGCCCGGTGGGCGTGGGCGGCGGGGGCGTACAGGCCCTCGACGTACTCCCGCACCATGCGGTCGGCGAGCACCTTCGGGCCCAGCTCGTTCAGCGTCCTGCGGACCATCTCCGTCCAGCGGACCGGCACACCGTCCGGGCCTCGGTCGTAGAAGCGCGGTGCGACCCGCCGCTCGATCAGCTCGTAGAGCGCGGCCGCCTCCAGGTCGTCCCGCCGCTCCTCGTCCGTCGCCGCCGCCCCTTCGGCGGTCGGGATGGCCCAGCCGAAGTCGGGCTCGAACCACTCGTCCCACCAGCCGTCCAGGACGGACAGGTTGAGGCAGCCGTTGAGGGCGGCCTTCATGCCGCTGGTCCCGCAGGCCTCCAGCGGGCGCAGCGGGTTGTTGAGCCAGACGTCGCAGCCGGGATACAGCCGGCGGGCCATGGCCATGCCGTAGTCGGGCAGGAAGACGATCCGGTGCCGCACCCGGGGGTCGTCGGCGAACCGCACCAGCTCCTGCACCAGCCGCTTCCCCCCGTCGTCGGCGGGGTGCGCCTTGCCGGCGACGACGAGCTGCACCGGCCGTTCCGGGTGGAGCAGCAGCGACCGCAGCCGTTCGGGGTCGCGCAGCATGAGGGTGAGCCGCTTGTACGAGGGGACCCGGCGGGCGAAGCCGATGGTCAGCACGTCGGGGTCGAGGACGGAGTCGGTCCAGCCGAGTTCGGCGCCCACGGCGCCCCGCTGCCGCCAGGAGGCGCGGAGCCGTTCCCGTACCTCGCTCACCAGCTGTTCGCGCAGGGTGCGCCGGAGCTCCCAGAGCTCCCGGTCGTCGGCGCCCTCCGCGCGGCGCCCGACCTCGGGCGCGGTCCAGGTCGGCGCGTGGACGCCGTTGGTGATGGAGGTGATGGGCACCTCCTCGGGGTCGAAGCCGGGCCAGAGCCCGGCGAACATCTCCCGGCTGACGGCCCCGTGCAGGGTGGAGACGCCGTTGGCGCGCTGGGCCAGCCGCAGGCCCATCGCGGCCATGTTGAAGAGGCCGGGCTCCCCGCCGAGCGGGGTCTCGTCGCCGAGGGCGAGGATGCGGCCGACGTCGACCCCGGGCAGCTCGCCGTCCTCGCCGAGGTAGCGGGCGACGAGTGAGCGCTCGAACCGGTCGATGCCGGCGGGGACGGGGGTGTGGGTGGTGAAGACCGTGCCGGCGCGGACGGTCTCCAGGGCCGCGTCGAAGCCGAGGCCCTCGCCCGCGAGTTCCCGGATGCGTTCGAGGCCGAGGAAACCGGCGTGGCCCTCGTTGGTGTGGAAGACCTCGGGCGCCGGGGTGCCGGTCAGACGGCAGTAGGTGCGGACGGCGCGGACGCCGCCGATGCCGAGGAGCATCTCCTGGAAGAGCCGGTGGTCGCTGCCGCCGCCGTACAGCCGGTCGGTGACGTCGCGTTCGGCGGGCGCGTTCTCCTCGACGTCGGAGTCGAGCATGAGGAGGGGGACGCGGCCGACCTGCGCGGTCCAGATGTGGGCGTACAGGGTGCGGCCGCCGGGGAGGGCGAGGGTGACCCGGGCGGGAGTGCCGTCGGTCTCGCGCAACAGCGCGACGGGCAGTTCGCCGGGGTCGAGGACGGGATAGTGCTCCTGCTGCCAGCCCTCGCGGGAGAGAGACTGGCGGAAGTAGCCGTGTCGGTAGAGGAGTCCGACGCCGATGAGCGGGACGCCGAGGTCGCTGGCGGCCTTGAGGTGGTCGCCGGCCAGGATGCCGAGACCGCCGGAGTACTGGGGCAGGGCGGCGGTGACGCCGAACTCGGGCGAGAAGTAGGCGATGCCCGAGGGCAGGTCGCCGCCCTGCTCCTGGTACCAGCGGGGCGCGTGCAGGTAGTGGTCGAGGTCGTCGGCCGCGGCGTTCAGCCGGGCCAGGAAGTCCTGGTCGGCGGCGAGCGCGGCGAGGCGGGTGGCGGAGACGGAACCGAGCAGCCGCACCGGGTCGATGTCGTCGGTGCGCCGCCCGCCGGAGCGGGCGGCGTGCTCGGGGTCGACGGAGTCGAAGAGTTGACGGGTCGGCTCGTGCCAGGACCAGCGCAGGTTCCGCGCCAGGTCGGTGAGCGGTCGAAGGGTGTCGGGGAGGACGGGACGCACGGTGAATCGACGGATTGCCTTCACGTGTTCCACCTTCGCAGGGGGTTACGGAACGGAGTGGACGCACCACGCTGTGCATCCCGACGACCGTAAGCCACCCGGTCCTCCCGGACCACGGCGCGCGGGGGTCGTGCCGCGGCCCGGGAGGGGCGTCAGCGCGGCGCGCCGAGCGTACGACCGACGGCGGCCCCCGCCTCGTACGGGGAGCCCTCGTTGACGGTGGCCGGGTCGAAGGCGCCGGTGGCCGCGTAACGGGCGGTGATCGAGGCCAGCTCCTCGGCGGGGATCACCTCATGGATGTCGGTGAATCCCTCCGGGGCCCGTTCGTGGGCCAGATTGATGACGACCTCGGGGCCGAGCCGCCGGTTGGCGAGCTGGAGCGCGGTGGTGGCGGGTCTGCGGTCGCGCTCGTAGGCGGCGAGGGCCTCCGCCGGGTCGCGGTGGCGGGCCAGGGCGTGGGCGAGGGCACGGGCATCCACGACGGACTGGGTGGCTCCGTTGGAGCCGATGGGGTACATGGCGTGCGCCGCGTCGCCGATCAGAGTGGTACGGCCGTGAGTCCAGCGGTCGAGGGGTTCGCGGTCGACCATCGGGTACTCGTGGGCGGCCGGTGCGGCTCTCAGGACGTCGGGGACGCTGACGCCGTCGAACTCCCAGCCCACGTAGTGGTGGAGGAAGGTCTCGACGGGTACGGAGCGGTTCCAGTCGCCCAGGTACTCCTCCCGTACCTCGTACGCCCCCCGCGCCCCGTCCGATGAGGCGTCCGCGGGCCGGGCCAGGGCCCAGTTGACCAGGACGGTCCCTCCGGAGGGGCGGCTGATCGGGTAGACGACGGCCTTCTGCCGGTCGTCGCCGGCGATGAACATGAAGGAGCCGACGGCACGGGCCGGCATCCGCGAGACGCCCCGCCAGATCAGCATCCCGTTCCACGGCGGGCTGCCCTCCGCCGGGTTGAGCGCGGCACGGACGGTGGAGCGGATCCCGTCGGCGCCGACGAGGACGTCGGGTTCGAGGGAGGCCCGGCCTCGCCGGGCGTCGTCCCGGTGCTCCAGCTGGATGCGGGGGCGGCCGTCGGGCAGGGTCTCGACGCCGGTGACCCGGACGCCGGTGACGAGGGCCGCGGCACCGAGTCTCTCCCGTACCGCCGCGGCGAGGACGGCCTGGAGGTGGGCCCGGTGGACGGAGAGCTGGGGCCAGCGGTATCCGGCGCCCAGGCCGCGCGGTTCGCGGGAGATCAGGCCGCCGGAGCGGTGGTAGTAGCGCAGTTCGCCGGTGCGCAGGGCGCCGGCTTCGAGGCGGGGGAGCAGGCCCAGCGCGTCGAGTTCGCGGACCGCGTTGGGCATCAGGTTGAGGCCCGTGCCGACGGGGCGGCTCTCGCGGACCGACTCCACGACGGTGACACGGTCGAACCCGGCGGCGTGCAGGGCGAGCGCGGCGGTGAGGCCGGCGATGCCGCCGCCCGCGACGACGATGTGGAGGAGCCCGGTGCCGGGCAGGTCACGCCCGGCGTCCAGCAGGGCGGACCCGCGCGGGGTCCCGTACGGGGGTGGTGGGGACGTCATCGGCTTCTCCCTCACGCCGCCGGCGTGCCGGCGCTCGGGCGGACGCGTGATCGCGTGCCGGTCGCGCGCCGCACCAGAGTCTCGTTGTCCCTGGTCAGGTCGAGGATCGAGCGGAGCAGGTCGACGGGTGCGCCACCGCTGCCCTCGTCGTACAGCCGCAGGTCGTCGCTGTAGGCCCTGCGGGCGATGCCGATGTGGCGGGCGCGGAAGGTCTTGAGGATCCTGAGCACCCGGCCGAGCGCGTGGGCGGAGGCGGCCAGTTGCGGGGGCAGCCGGTCGACGTTCTCCCAGCTGACGGCCGCCGAGAGCTTGCTGACGGCGGAGACCCCGCCGGCGTGCCGGGCGTGGAAGTCCCGCCAGGACGGCAGGCTGTACTGGACCGAGTCGGCGAGGAACTCGTCGTACGCGGAGTGGGAGCGGTCGCACTGCCAGAGGGTCACGTCGACGAGCCAGAGCGGGACCTGGGCGGCGGCGGGGCCGAGGTAGTCGCGCCCGGCGACGTCGATCGCCTCGAAGTAGGGGCGCAGGGTGAGCGCGAAGAACTCCGGGCTGACGTGGGCGATGGTGAAGTCGATGGAGTCGACCATCGACTGGACGTGGTGGGCGGTGCGGTCGAGGGCGACGGCGAAGCCGGGGTCGTACGGTTCGAGGCGGGCGAGCCTGGAACAGGTGTCGAGGGCGGCGACGAGGCCCGGGAACGCCATCCGGACGGCTTCCTGGAGGTGGGCCTCCATGGGATGGCCCGTGTACATCCGCTGGCGCGGGCCGAGCGGGTTCCAGGTGGTGTAGTGGTGCACGGTGTCGCGGGGCACCATGTCGGTCCGTCGTCCCAGGAGTTCGAGGACCGGGAGGACCTCGGGGACGGCGGCGACGGGCTGGATGCCGTGACGTTTCAGCGAGCCGAGCAGGATGCCGAGGTCCCGCATCGCGGCGAGCGCGTCGACGACGCTCCACTCGGCGGCCCGGTCCGGGTCGGGGACCAGGGTTCGCAGGGCCACGGTGAGCGCGGCGACGTCGGCGTCGGCGTTCATCCCGGGCAGGGCGGCGAGCAGGGCGTCGGCGCCGAGCGGGTCGGCGGCGCGTATGTCGGATATGCGGTAGCGCGGGTCGCCGCGTTCGTCGAGACCGGGCGCGACAAGGTCGTACAGGGTCAACGGAATGCCCTTCTGGTTTTTTGAGGGCTCGGTTCACCTCCGGGGCGCCCGGTACGTGCGTCGACGGTCGCGCGCCCCTTCGGCTCACTCGCCTCTTGTCTGTGACGCAGCGGGATCGCCCGCCCGGTCCTGGCGCGGTGGCGCCGTGGCGGGGGCGGGCAGGCGCAGCCGTACCGAGAGCAGCGCGGCGATGGCGGCGAAGGTCGCGCCCAGGAACAACGCGGCCCGGAAGCCGGTGGTCCGGGCTGCGACGGTGGCCGATTCGGTACGGGCGGCGGCGACGGCCACCAGGATGGCGAGGCCGAGCACCGAGCCGAACTGCTGGCTTGTGTTGACGAGACCGGAGGCGAGTCCGGTCTCCTCGGGGGCCACCTCGGCCGTGGCGGCGACGTTGGTGGTGACCATGACCAGCGGCAGGGCGGCACCGAGGAGAAGACTCGGTGCGAGAACGGTGGAGAAGAAGGTTCCGTCGGCGGTGAGCGCGAGGGCCAGCCACAGGGTGCCGGCGCACAGCAGCGCGAAGCCGAGGGTCATGGTCCGGGTCAGTCCGATCCGGAGGATCAGCCGGCCGGTCTGCGGGGCGACCGCGACGACGACGAGCGAGAGCGGGAGCAGACCGAGTCCGCCGCCGAGGGGCTCGTACCCGAGGACGCTCTGCAGATAGAGGCTGACCAGGAAGAACATCGGGAAGAGCGTCATCTGGGCCAGGCCGCTGAGGGCGTTGGCCAGGCGCAGGGAGGGCCGCGCGAGGACGGCGGGCGGCACGAGGGGGACGGCGGTCCGGTTCTCGACCACGGCGAAGACGGCGAGGAGGGCCAGCCCGGCGCCGGCCGCGCCGAGGGTCGCGGCGGAGAGCCGGCCGTTCTCGGCCCCGCCGACGAGCGCGTAGGCGACGAGCCCGAGCCCCCCGGTGGCGGTGAGGGCACCGGCGAGATCGAAGCCCCGGCCCGTCGGCGAATGCGCCGTGCCCTTGAGGCGAACTGAGCCGAGAAGGAGCAGCACCACCGCGGCGACGACGTTGAGCCAGAAGGTGGAGCGCCAGCCGAGGACGTCGGTGAGGACCCCGCCGAGTACGGTCCCGAGGACGCCTCCGAGGCCGCCCATGGCGGCGAAGGCGCCGAGCGCCCGGTGACGGCCCGGCCCCTCGGGGAAGAGGACGAGCAGCAGCGCGAAGGCGGCGGCCGCGGCGAGGGCGGCGCCGATGCCCTGGACGGCCCGGGCGGCGACGAGGGCACTGGCGTTCGGGGCGAGCGCTCCGAGGGCCGATGCGGCGGCGAGCAGGCCGAGCCCGCCGAGGAAGAGCCGGCGGTGGCCGAAAAGGTCGGCGACGCGTCCGCCGAGCAGCAGCAGTCCGCCGAAGGTGATCAGGTACGCGTTGGCCACCCAGGAGAGCCCGGCGGAACCGGACCCGAGGTCCTGGCCGATCGAGGGCAGGGCGACATTGACGATCGCGGTGTCCAGGATCAGCAGCAACTGCGTGGACGCGAGCAGCGCGAGAGCGCCCCGCGGCGCGCGGGCAACGGTCATCGCCCGGCCTCCGGCCCCCCGCCGGCCTCCGGAGCCCCCGGCGCCGTCACCTCGTCGTCCCGAGGTCGTAGCCGTCGAGGCATGCCTGGGCGAGGCGTTCGCAGTCGTCGGCGGCGCCCGCCCAGGTCTGCATGGTCAGGTAGACGTGCGGGGCACCCTGGTAGAAGCGTTCGTACTGCTCGTGCCGGCCGGCGAACTCGGAGCCCAGGGCGTCCCAGGCGAGCTTGAGGAGCTTGAGCCGGTCCTCGGCCGGGTGGCCGGGGGTGCGGAAGTACTGGCGGACCAGCGGGCCGAGTTCGGGGTGGAGCAGGTCGCGCCCGCTCGCCGGGGTCTGGATGATCGCCCCGCCGGCCAGCAGCTTGATGTCCTGGACCGCCCGGGGGTACAGCTCCCCGGCCATGATGCGCTGGGCGAAGGAGATCTCCTGCCCGGGCCGCACGCCGCCCCGGCCGCCGTCGACCGGCTCCCAGGAGGCCTCCGCGGCCAGGACGAACGCCTTGGCCTGGGCGACCGCCCCGAGGAGCCGCCCGATCGCCTGCGTGACCTGCGGCAGTTCGTCGGTGCCGTTGGACCGGGCGATCAGGATCGCGAGGCCGGTGAGGAACTCGAGCTTCGTCCAGAAGCGGGTGGCCGACTGGTGCACGAAGTTCAGGTACGCCGGGGTCTGCCACCACATGGCGGCGGTCGCGGCCACGTCCCGGTAGGTCAGCACCCGTTCCCACGGTACGAACACGTCGTCGCACACGAGCAGCGCGTCGTTCTCGTCGTACCGCGCGGAGAGCGGCTGGTCGAAGACGGACCGGGCCCGCCTCTCGTAGGAGGTGCGCGAGATCAGCTTGAGGCCGGGGGTGTCCACCCGGACGGAGAAGGAGAGCGCGCGCTCGGTGTCCTCGGGGGCGAGGGGTTCGATCGTGCCGACGAGTATCTCGTCGGCGAAGACAGCCCCGGTGCCGATGGTCTTCGCTCCGCGCACCACGATCCCGTCGGCGCGGTCCTCCACGACCTGGACCCACTCGGCGGCGGGGTCGGTGATGGTGAAGGCGGAGTGGAGGCTGCCCTCGGCGAGCCTGCGGTGGTACGCGAGGGCGTGTTCGGCGCCGTCGAAGCAGTCGGTGGTGAAGACCTCGGGCGCGGCGGCGAATCCGGCGGCGCCGGAGGCCATGTAGTCGGGGGTGCGGCCGAGGAAGCCGTAACTGGCCTCGGCCCACACCTTGTACGCCTTGCGGCGGGCGACCAGGTCCTCGTACGAGCGGGGCACGGCGTACGCGCGGTGCACTCCCCCTTGGACGAGGACGGGGGTGTGCGGGGAATCATGGGCCAGGTCGTGGAGTCCGGCGAAGGAGGCCGCGGTGGCCCGGAAGGCGGGGTGCGTGGTGACGTCCTTGATCCGCTCTCCGTCCAGCCAGATCTCGCGCCCGTCGCGCAGCCCCTCCAGATACTCCCGCCCCGACCTCGTCACCGCTTATCGCCTCTCCTCGTGTGTGCACCGGCTCTTGCCGTGACCGAGCCTGTACGGTGCGTGGCCTTCCAGGCAATGAACGTCCGTCCAGCGGTCCTTAAGAACCGGCCAGCCAGCTTCCGTTCATGCGGCTTTTGCCCGGATACCCCGAGGTCAGGCGGCGTTGTCGTAGCCGGAGCGGTACTCCCCCGGGGTCATTCCGAACCACTTGCGGAAGGCGAGGTGGAATCCGACGGAGCTCTGGTAGCCGACGCGGGGCGGGACGGCGGACTGCGGGATCGAGGTCTCGGTGAGCAACCGGGCGGCCTCCTGCATCCGGCGGCCGGTGAGGTGGCGGGCGGGGGCCTCGCCGACGAGTTCCCGGAATGCGGCGGTGAACGCGGAGCGGGACATGCCGACCTCCCGGGCGAGGGATTCGATGGTCCAGGGTTCGGCGAACCGAGTGGAGATCATCACCATGGCGCGGCTGATGCCCGGGTGGCGGAGCACGGGCAGCGAGGCCGGGCTGTCGGTGAGTTCGCGCAGCAGCGGGCGCAGGGCGAGCACCAGGGCCATCTCGAAGGCGCGCAGGGTGATCAGCCGGTCCCCTGGGCCGACGGGCCGGTCGGGTGAGGCGAGCAGCCGCAGGGTGTCGCGGAGCAGCGGCTCGCGGTCGACCTGGGCACCGTCGAGGACGAGCGCCCAGGGCAGCGAGGTGTAGAGGCCGGTGGCGGCGCTGGCGTCGTAGTGGAGTCCGGCGCACAGCAGCCGGCTCTCGGCACCGGTGCCCTCGATGACGATCTCGCCGGAGGTGCCGGGCTGGCGCTCGGGCAGCACGGCCTTGAGCGGGACGCCCTGGCGGTCGGGCCGGTCCGAGAGCCGGTGGGCCATCCCGGTGGGGAAGACGATGAGGTCGCCGGCGTGCAGCTCGATGGGGGTCTGGCCGTCGCCGGTGATCCAGCAGCCCCCCTCGACGAGGTAGTGCAGGACGGCGCAGCTCTGTTCGGCGTCTCCCTCGATCGCCCAGGGCGCGCGGACGTGCCACCGGCTGTCGAAGACGCCGGTGAGGCGGAGCGGCTTGAGCAGCTCGCTCAGGAGGTCGTCGCGCTGGTCGTCACGGTCGGTTCCCACGGTGTCCATGGACGATCCTTCAACTTCCGCCCCGGTTTGTTAATTGAACGGCCGAAGCCGCCGCCGCCAGCCTGAGAGAGCCGACACGGCAGCAGCCACAGCCTATCGAAGGGCCTCGACGACACATGTCCAGTCAGATTCCGATGAGGGTCGCGGTCGTGGGAGCGACCGGTTTCCAGGGGGGCGCGGTGGCGCGTCTGCTGGCCGGGCGGCACCACCGGGTGCGGACGCTCACCCGCCGGCCCGAGGGCGACCGTCCGCCGCTGCCCGGGGCGTCCTTCGTCGCCGGCGACCTGGGGAACGCCGGGGACGTGCGGCGGCTGTTCGAGGGGATGACGCACGCCTCGGTGCTGATGCCGCTGGTGTACGAGCCGGAGCGGGTGCGCCGGTACGCCCGGAACATCGCCCACGCGGCTCTGGACGCCGGGCTCGTCCGTCTGGTCTACAACACCAACACCCGGATCCCGCAGGGGCCGACCTCGGTGGCGGCGTTCGAGACGCGGCGGATCGTGGAGGAGGTGCTCCGGGACAGCGGGGTGCCGCTGGTGGTCGTACGGCCGCCGGTGTATCTGGACAATCTCTTCTCGCCGTGGAACGGGCCGGCGCTGGTCGACGAGGGCGTCCTGGCCTATCCGCTGCCCGAGGACACACCGACGGCGTGGATGTCGCACAGGGATCTGGCGGAGGCGGTGTACGCGGCGCTGACCGGGGAGGGTCTGGAGGGCCGCACCTTCGACATCGGCGGGGAGCGGTCGCTGACGGGGGCGGAACTGGCGGAGGCCTTCGGGCGTGGTCTCGGCCGAACGGTGCGGTACCTGCCTCTGCGGCCGGATGTATTCGAACGCGGGCTCGCACAGTTGCTCGGTCCGGAGACGGCGGCCGGTGTGGCGGGGATCTACCACCACATGGCGACCGGCACCGACCCGCTGTTGATGGCGGCCGACGACGGTGTCTCGGCGGAGGTGCTGACGGTGCGGCCGGCGCCGGTGGACGAGTGGGTGACGCGTCAGCCGTGGCAGGTGTGGTCCGGCGACTCGGAGGAGTCGCCCTTCCCGCACGGCTGACGGGTCAACAGAACGCGCGCGGCGGACCGGTCTCGTCCTACATTGGACGGGGCCGGTTTTCTCGTGGGTACCGGGCGCTTGTCCGCACGGCTACGTCCAGGTAGTTAACAAAGCGCCGGATTGCCCACCCGGAGTGGGTGGAAGGCTCACCCGGTACACCCCTGAAACCTCCCGAAGACACGGAAGAACACCCTCGTAGACCCGCCATCCGAGTGAACGCGGACAGGAGCGGCCATGCCCGCAACCCGCCAGCCGTCGACGGAGCTACAAAGAGCGCACCACCACCCGCACCCCCGTAAACCCTCAGGTGATGCTGTGAATCCGCTCATGGGACGTATTCCCGTACTGGACGTCCGCCCGCTGGTCGACTGTGGCCGCCGCCCCGCGAAGGCGGTGGCCGGAGAGACCTTCATGGTGACGGCGACCGTTTTCCGCGAGGGCCACGACGCGGTCGCCGCCAATGTCGTGCTGCGCGGACCGTCCGGGCGCCCCGGCCCCTGGACCCCGATGCGCGAACTGGCCCCCGGCACCGACCGGTGGGGTGCCGAGGTCACCCCGGACGCCGAAGGCCACTGGACGTACACGGTCGAGGCCTGGAGCGATCCGGTGGCCACCTGGCGCCACCACGCGAGGATCAAGATCCCGGCGGGGATCGACTCCGAGCTCGTTCTGGCCGAGGGCGCCGAGCTGCACGAGCGTGCGGCGAAGGGCGTCCCGAAGAAGGGCGGCGGGCGCGAGGCCGTGCTGGCCGCCGCCGACGCGCTGCGCGACGGGTCCCGTCCGGCAGCCGCCCGGCTGGCCGCCGCGCTCACGCCGCAGGTGACCGAGACCCTCGACCGCCACCCGTTGCGCGAACTGGTCAGCTCCTCACCCGCGTTGCCCCTCCAGGTGGAGCGCGAGCGGGCGCTGTTCGGTTCCTGGTACGAGTTCTTTCCGCGCTCGGAGGGCGTGAAGAAGGTACGGGGCAAGACGGTCGCCGGGACGTTCCGTACGGCCGCCGAGCGGCTGCCGGCCATCGCGGCGATGGGCTTCGACGTCGTCTACCTCCCGCCCATCCACCCCATCGGCACCACCCACCGCAAGGGCCCCAACAACGCGCTTTCGGCGAGCCCGAGCGACGTCGGTGTGCCGTGGGCGATCGGCTCGCCCGAGGGCGGCCACGACGCCGTCCACCCGGACCTGGGCACGATCGAGGACTTCGACGCCTTCGTGGCGCGCGCCCGCGAGCTGCGCCTGGAGATCGCGCTGGACTTCGCCCTCCAGTGCTCCCCGGACCACCCGTGGGTGGAGAAGCACCCGGAGTGGTTCCACCACCGGTCCGACGGCTCGATCGCGTACGCGGAGAACCCGCCGAAGAAGTACCAGGACATCTATCCGATCGCGTTCGACAAGGACATGAAGGGGATCGTCGCGGAGACCGTGCGGATCCTGCGCCACTGGATGGGCCACGGGGTACGGATCTTCCGCGTCGACAACCCGCACACCAAGCCGGTCGTGTTCTGGGAGCGGGTGATCGGAGAGATCAACCGGAAGGACCCGGACGTGATCTTCCTGGCGGAGGCGTTCACCCGGCCGGCGATGATGCACACCCTCGGAGCGATCGGCTTCCAGCAGTCGTACACGTACTTCACCTGGCGCAACACCAAGGCGGAGCTGACGGAGTACCTCACCGAGCTGTCCGGCGAGGCGGCGGCCCACATGCGGCCGAACCTCTTCGTGAACACCCCCGACATCCTGCACGCCTACCTCCAGAAGGGCGGCAGGCCGGCCTTCGAGGTGCGGGCGGTGCTCGCCGCGACCCTGGCGCCCTCCTGGGGCATGTACGCCGGTTACGAGCTGTGCGAGGGCACCGCGCTGCGGGACGGCAGCGAGGAGTACCTGAACTCGGAGAAGTACCAACTCCGGCCCCGCGACTGGGAGTCCGCCGAACGGGCGGGAGCCACGATCGCCCCGCTCATCACCACGCTGAACCGGATCCGGCGCCGCCACCCGGCTCTGCGCCGACTGCGGAACCTGACCTTCCACGCGACCGACAACGACCAGGTGATCGCGTACAGCAAGCGGTCGGGTTCGAACACCGTTCTGGTGGTCGCCAACCTCGACCCTCACCACACCCAGGAGGCCACGGTCTCGTTGAACATGCCGGAGCTCGGCCTGGACTGGCACGAGACCGTACCGGTGCGCGACGAGCTCACCGGCGAGACCTATCACTGGGGCAGAGCCAACTATGTGCGCCTCGAGCCGGGCGTCACGCCCGCGCACGTCCTCGCTCTGCGACCGTCCCCGTCGATCGGAGGGTCACCCACCTCATGACTGTCAACGAACCCGTCCCCGACACCTTCGAGGACACGCCCGCCAAGGACCGTGACCCGGACTGGTTCAAGAGGGCCGTCTTCTACGAAGTGCTCGTCAGGTCCTTCCAGGACAGCAACGGCGACGGCGTAGGCGACCTCAAGGGCATCACGTCCAAGCTGGACTACCTGCAGTGGCTGGGCGTCGACTGCCTCTGGCTGCCGCCGTTCTTCGACTCGCCGTTGCGGGACGGAGGCTACGACGTCGCCGACTACACCTCCGTGCTCCCCGAGTTCGGCGACCTCGCGGACTTCGTGGAGTTCGTGGACGCGGCGCACCAGCGCGGCATGCGCGTGATCATCGACTTCGTGATGAACCACACCAGCGACCAGCATCCGTGGTTCCAGGAGTCGCGCGCCGATCCCGACGGGCCGTACGGCGACTACTACGTCTGGGCCGACGACGACAAGCAGTTCCCGGACGCGCGGATCATCTTCGTCGACACCGAGACCTCGAACTGGACCTTCGACCCGGTGCGCAAGCAGTACTTCTGGCACCGCTTCTTCTCGCACCAGCCGGATCTCAACTACGAGAACCCGGCGGTTCAGGAGGAGATCCTCTCGGCGCTGAAGTTCTGGCTGGACCTGGGGATCGACGGCTTCCGGCTGGACGCGGTGCCGTACCTGTACCAGCAGGAGGGCACCAACTGCGAGAACCTCCCCGCGACCCACGCCTTCCTCAAGCGGGTCCGCAAGGAGATCGACGACCACTACCCGGACACGGTGCTGCTCGCCGAGGCCAACCAGTGGCCGGAGGACGTGGTCGACTACTTCGGCGACTTCGCCTCCGGCGGCGACGAGTGCCACATGGCGTTCCACTTCCCGGTGATGCCGCGGATCTTCATGGCCGTACGGCGGGAGTCGCGCACGCCGGTCTCGGAGATCCTGGCCAAGACGCCGGCGATCCCGGACCGGTGCCAGTGGGGCATCTTCCTGCGCAACCACGACGAGCTGACGCTCGAGATGGTCACGGACGAAGAGCGCGACTACATGTACGCGGAGTACGCCAAGGACCCGCGGATGCGGGCCAACATCGGCATCCGGCGCCGGCTCGCCCCGCTGCTCGACAACGACCGCAACCAGATGGAGCTGTTCACCGCGCTGCTGTTCTCGCTGCCGGGTTCGCCGGTGCTGTACTACGGCGACGAGATCGGGATGGGCGACAACATCTGGCTCGGCGACCGGGACGGGGTGCGGACCCCGATGCAGTGGACGCCGGACCGGAACGCCGGATTCTCGTCCTGCGATCCCGGGCGGCTGACACTGCCGGCCATCATGGACCCGGTCTACGGCTACCAGGTCACCAACGTCGAGTCGGGCATGGCATCGCCGTCCTCGCTGCTCCACTGGACGAAGCGGATGATCGAGATCCGCAAGCAGAACCGGGCTTTCGGGGTCGGCTCGTACACCGAACTGCCCTCGTCCAATCCGGCCGTGCTCGCCTTCCTCCGCGAGGACGGTGACGACCTGGTGCTCTGCGTGAACAACTTCTCGCGGTTCGCACAGCCGACGGAGCTGGACCTGCGGCAGTTCGACGGCATGTACCCGGTCGAGCTGATCGGTCAGGTGCGGTTCCCCGCGATCGGTCAGTGGCCGTATCTGCTCACCTTGGCGGGCCACGGTTTCTACTGGTTCCGCCTGAAGAACAGCCGTGTGCCGAAGGGCTCGAAGGCCGTCGACTGACGGAGCGTCAGTCAATCGTTCCGGGGTGGGGCGGTTTCTCCCGCGCCACCCTGGGCACTGTGTCCCACACATAGGCGATTCAGGTCCATACGGGCCTTCTTGTCGGGCCCATACGGATCTTCCCCGCCCGACACGTCCCGCACAGCCGGACAGCCGAAGCCGCCATCCGGGACACTCTGCGCATTTGAAACCACTCATGCGCCCCCCGGGGAAAGGACGCGATGCCATGCCGGAGACCGCATCCACCACCCGGGCCCCGGCCGCCCTCCTTCCGTCACTCGCACCCCTGCTCCATGAATGGCTGCCCCGGCAGCGCTGGTTCGCGGGCAAGGGCCGCCGAGTCACCGGATTCACACTGGACGCGGCCACCGAGCTGCTGCCGCTGGACGGCACGGGACCCGGTCTGCTGCATCTGCTGGTACGGGTCGAACAACCGGCACGCCCGGCCCAGACGCCCGCGGACTGCTACCAACTCCTGCTGGGGGTAAGGACCCAGCTCCCACCCCGCCTCGCTCCCGCCCTCATCGGGCGGATCCGGCAGGGCCCCCTGGCAGGCCGGGCGGTCTACGAAGGGCTGCGCGACCCGCGGCTCGCCGGACTGCTCTACGAACGGCTGCGCACACCGGGCCGGATCGGGCCGCTCCGCTTCCACGGATCGGCGACCCTGCCCGCCTCGCTCGCCCCCCGGGTCCTGGACGCCGAACAGTCCAACTCCTCGCTCGTGTACGGCGATACGTACATCCTGAAGATCTTCCGCCGGGTCAGCCCCGGCGCCAACCCCGATCTGGAGCTGCCGCTCGCCCTCGCCCGGGCCGGGTGCGCCCGGGTGCCGGAACCGGTGGCCTGGTTCGAGACGGGCGCGAGCACGCTCGGCGTGCTCCAGCCCTATCTGCGCGACTCGCGGGACGGCTGGCGGCTCGCGCTCGACGCGCTCGCGCAGGGAAGGGAGTTCACGAGCGAGGCGCTCGCCCTGGGCAGGGCCACGGCCGAGGTGCACCTCGCGCTCGCGGAGGCCCTGCCCACCGAGAAGCTGCACCGCGCCCAGACCGAACTCCTGGCGGCCGAGATGGACCAGAGGCTGCACGCGGCGGCGAAGGCCGTTCCCTCGCTCCTGCCGTACGTCCCCGGACTGCGGGCCGTCTTCGCCGCGGCGGGCGACACCTCCGGCACGGGGTGGCTCCAGCGGGTCCACGGCGATCTGCACCTGGGGCAGACGCTGCGCTCCGCGGACGGCGGCTGGTCGGTGATCGACTTCGAGGGCGAACCCGCGAAGCCGCTCGCGGAACGGTGCCGCCCGCAGCCCGCGGTCCGCGACGTCGCCGGGATGCTCCGCTCCTTCGACTACGCGGCCCGCACCCACCGGCCCTGGAACCCGGAGTGGGCGGCCCGCTGCCGGGACGCCTACTGCACCGGCTACGCCGAGGCCTCCGGCACCGACCCCCGCACGGACCCGGCCCTGCTGCGCGCCTACGAGACCGACAAAGCGGTCTACGAGGTCGTCTACGAGGCCCGTCACCGCCCCGACTGGCTCCCGGTCCCGATGGCCGCGATCGAACGTCTGGCAGGCGCCGAGTGACGCCCCCGCACCCCGTGGGCCCCGTTCGGCCGAGTGTCCTGTGCGGCTCGTACGCCGTTGCGGTTGCGTGGGAACCGGCGCATTTTCCTCAGCCCATCCTTCCGAACCCCTTGCAGGAGGCATCCCCGTGACCGCCCGATCCGCACGCAAGACGGCAGTGCCCCCGACG
Source organism: Streptomyces lateritius (assembly GCF_014649715.1). Classification (GTDB taxonomy): domain Bacteria; phylum Actinomycetota; class Actinomycetes; order Streptomycetales; family Streptomycetaceae; genus Streptomyces; species Streptomyces lateritius. The sequence continues at coordinate 108,612 of NZ_BMTO01000013.1, read as the reverse complement.
AAGACGCCCGGGCCCCGGGCCGAGGCCAAGCCGGAGAAGACCGCGGAGCGCGTGCGGAAGGCGCCGCCGCTCGACGCGGGCGACCGGGCACGGCTGCTGGCGGGCGAGCACCACGACCCGCACGGCCTGCTCGGCGCCCACCCCGTGCGCGGCGGGGTCGCGATCCGGGTGCTGCGCCCGTACGCCCGTGAGGTCACCGTCCTCGCCAAGGGCAGGCGCACCACGCTGCACGACGACGGCGACGGATTCTTCTCCTGCCTCCTCCCCCTGCTCCGCAAGGTGCCCGAGTACGAGCTGAGGGTCCGCTACGACGGCGATGAGATCGCCGTCCACGATCCGTACCGCTTCCTGCCCTCCCTCGGCGACCTCGATCTCCACCTCATCGGCGAGGGCCGGCACGAGGAGCTGTGGAAGGCCCTCGGCGCCCGGCCGATGACCCACCAGGGCGTGGCCGGCACCCGCTTCACGGTCTGGGCGCCGAACGCCCGCGGCGTCCGGGTCAGCGGCGACTTCAACTACTGGGACGGCACCGGCCTGCCGATGCGCTCGCTCGGCGCGACCGGCGTGTGGGAGCTGTTCGTGCCCGGCATCGGTGAGGGCGCGCTCTACAAGTTCGACATCGCACGCCCCGACGGTTCCCACACCCTGCGCGCCGACCCGATGGCCCGCCGGACCGAATGCCCGCCGAACACGGCCTCGGTCGTCACCGACTCGTACCACGAGTGGGGCGACGCGCAGTGGATGGCGAGCCGCGGCGCCCGGCCGCACCACGAGGCCCCGCTCTCGGTCTACGAGGTGCACCTGCCGTCCTGGCGGCCGGGGCTCACCTACCGGCAGCTGGCCGAGCAGCTGCCCGCCTACGCCAGCGATCTGGGTTTCACGCACGTGGAGTTCATGGCCGTCGCGGAGCACCCCTTCAGCGGCTCCTGGGGCTACCAGGTCACCGGTTTCTACGCGCCGACCGCCCGGATGGGCACGCCCGACGACTTCAAGTACCTGGTCGACTCCCTGCACCGGGCCGGGATCGGCGTCCTGATGGACTGGGTGCCGGCGCACTTCCCGCGCGACGACTGGGCGCTCGCGGAGTTCGACGGCCGGCCGCTGTACGAACACGAGGACCCGCGCCGTTCGGCGCACCCGGACTGGGGGACGCTGGAGTTCGACTACGGACGCAAGGAGGTGCGGAACTTCCTGGTCGCCAACGCGGTGTACTGGTGCGAGGAGTTCCACCTCGACGGCCTGCGGGTCGACGCGGTCGCCTCGATGCTCTACCTCGACTACTCGCGCGAGAACGGCGAGTGGCTGCCGAACGAGTTCGGTGGCCGGGAGAATCTGGACGCGGTCGCCTTCCTCCAGGAGATGAACGCGACGGTGTACCGGCGCTGCCCCGGGGTGATCACCTTCGCCGAGGAGTCGACGGCCTGGGACGGGGTCACGCGAGCGACCGACCAGACCGGCCCCGGCGGCTTCGGCGGCCTGGGCTTCGGCATGAAGTGGAACATGGGCTGGATGCACGACTCGCTGGGCTATGTGTCCAAGGAGCCGGTGCACCGCAAGTACCACCACAACGAGATGACCTTCTCGATGGTGTACGCCTACAGCGAGAACTACATCCTGCCGATCTCCCACGACGAGGTCGTGCACGGCAAGCAGACCCTGGTCTCCAAGATGCCCGGCGACTGGTGGCAGCAGCGCGCCAACCACCGCGCCTACCTGGGCTTCATGTGGTCCCACCCGGGCAAGCAACTCCTCTTCATGGGGCAGGAGTTCGCCCAGGGTGCCGAATGGTCGGCGGAGCACGGACCGGACTGGTGGCTGCTCGACCCGTCCTACGGGGCGGCGGCTGACCACCGGGGCGTACAGGACCTGGTGCGCGATCTGAACACGGTCTACGGGCGGACGCCGGCGCTGTGGGAGCGGGACACCGCCCCGGAGGGCTTCCAGTGGGTGGTGGGTGACGCGGCCGAGGACAACGTCTTCGCCTACCTCCGCTTCGACGCCGAGGGCTCCCCGCTCCTCGCGGTCTGCAACTTCTCCCCCGTCGTGCGGAACGACTTCCGGCTGGGGGTCCCGGACACGGTGGCGGCCTGGGCGGAGGTACTGAACACGGACGCGGCGCGGTACGGCGGCAGTGACGTGGTGTGCCCCGACCCGGTGAAGACCGAGTCGGTGCCGTCCCACGGCCGGCCGGCGAGCGTACGGATGACGCTGCCGCCGCTCGCCACGGTCTGGCTGCGGCCGGCCTGAGCCGTGCCGCCCCGGGGGCCCGCCGCGCGGCGGGCCCCCGGGGACCGCGTGACGATGCGGGATCAGGCGGCCGGGCGGATCACGCCGAGCCGCTGGGTGGCCCGGGTCAGCGCCACGTACAGGTCGTTGATCCCGTGGACGGCCCCGGACCGTACGGCGTCGGGGTCGACGACGAGGACCGTGTCGAACTCGAGCCCCTTCGCCTGCCGGGGGTCGAGCAGCACCACCGGGCGGGTCAGGTCCGGGGCCGGACCGTACGAGGCCTCCGGCAGCGCGGCCCTCAGCGCCGGGTGCAGCTCCTGCGGGGCGATCACGGCGATCCGGCCCTCGGCGCCCAGCTCGGCGGCCACCGCGTCGGCGGTCTCCTTCACCGGGTCGTCGACGGTCCGTTCCCAGGGGTCGACGCCTGTGGAGCGGACCGAGCGCGGAGGTTCGAAGCCGGGGTCGGCCTCGCGCCGGACGTCGGCGGCGACCGCCATGATCTCGGCGGGGGTGCGGTAGTTGACCCCGAGGCGTACCAGCTCCCAGCGGTCCTGGACGTAGGGCGCGAGGATCTTCTCCCAGGAGCCGACGCCGGCCGCGTCGCCGGTCTGGGCGGGGTCGCCGACCAGGGTCATGGAGCGGGTGGGGCTGCGCCGCATCAGCAGCCGCCAGGCCATCGCCGAGAGCTCCTGCGCCTCGTCGACGATGATGTGGCCGAAGGCCCAGGTGCGGTCGGCGGCGGCGCGTTCGGCTGCGCTGCGGTGGTCGGCCTCCTCGTGGCGCTCGGCGAACCGCTCGGCGTCGATGATGTCGTGCGCGGAGAGGACCTCCGAGGCGTCCTTGTCCTGCTCCTCCTTGTCCTCGAACTCGTAGGTGCGCGAGGCGTAGGAGACGTCGAGGACGCCCTGCGCGTACTGGATCTGCCGCTGCCGCTCGGCCTCCTGGGCGGCACGGGCCGCAGAGTCGTCCTCGCCGAGGAGTTCGGCGGCCTCGTCGAGGAGCGGCACGTCGGCCGGGGTCCACTCCCCTCCGTCACGGCGGACGGCCGCGGCGTCCTCCTCGGAGAGGTGGGTCGGCTCGGCGAGGTAGTCGGCGAGGAACTCCTCGGGGGTGAGCGGCGGCCAGAGGGTGTCGATGGCGGCGTGGACGTCCGGGTTGGCGGCGACGCCCTTGGCGAGCAGGGCGATGTCGTCGGGACCGAGGAAGTTGGGGCCGCCGTAGGGGTCGGCGCCGATGCGGTCGGCGAGCTGCTCGGCGAGCGCGTCGAGGAGGTTGAAGACGAAGTAGGGGCGCGCGAGGTTGTGCGGGAGGCGGGTCTCGCGGGCCTTGTGGCGGGCTTCGAGGGCCATGTCCCAGTCGATGACGAGGTCGCCGTCGTCGTGCGCCACGATCAGCGGTTCGCCGCGCTCGGGGACCTGCTGGCGGTCCCGTACGGCTCTGGCGAGAGCCTCGGCCATGGCGGCGTCGCCCTTGACGGCGGCGGCGCGCGGGGTGTCGGTTCCGGTGGCGTGGACGCCGGGGAACAGCTCGCCCGGGGTGGCGAGCAGGACGCCGGTCTCGCCGAGGGAGGGCAGGACATTGCCGATGTAGCCGAGGAAGGCGGGGTTGGGGCCGACGATCAGGACGGCTCGCTTGGCGAGCTGCTCGCGGTGCGCGTACAGGAGGTACGCGGCCCGGTGCAGCGCCACGGCGGTCTTGCCGGTGCCGGGGCCGCCCTCGACGACGAGGACGCCCTGGTGCGGGGAGCGGATGATGCGGTCCTGCTCGGCCTGGATGGTCTGCACGATGTCGTGCATCCGCCCGGTGCGGGCGGCGTCGAGGGCGGCGAGCAGCACCTCGTCGGCGTCCCGGTTCTCGTACCCGGTCCGGGTCTCGTCGGTGAGGTCGAGGACCTCGTCGTGAAGGGCGGTGACCTCGCGCCCGTGGGTGGTGATGTGCCGGCGGCGGCTGAGGCCCATCGGCTCGTACCCGGTGGCGAGGTAGAAGGGGCGGGCCACCTCGGCGCGCCAGTCGACGACGAGGGGCGTGCGGTCGGCGTCGTCCTTGCGGATGCCGATCCGTCCGATGTGGTGGTCGTGCCCGTCCCGGAAGACCAGCCGTCCGAAACAGAGCCCGCTCTCCCCCGCGTTGAACGCGGCGAGCAGGCCGGACTGCTCGGCCACCATCACATCCCGTTCCAGTCGTCCCTGATTGCCGACCCCCGGGGTGCGCAGGGCCTGGTCGACGGCCGCCTCGGCCTCGTCCCTCAGGTCGTCGAGTCGTGCGTAGAGCTCGGTGATGAATTCCTGCTCTTTCCGAAATTCCTCGGTTGACAATTCGACTCCCGGCGCGATACAGTGCGTTTATTGAACTTCTCTCGTGTCTTCGTCATGCAATGATGTGCACAACGACACGGAATCCATGAATATACGCGATGCAATGCCCCGACTTCAATTTACTCGTCGGGGTATTTTTGTGCGCCATGGGGAGAGACACAGCGGCGGGGGACACGGCTTTCGAGGCGGCGCGGTCGCTGCTGGTCGCGCGGGGCGCGGACACACTGGAGCATCCGGGCGGCACGCTGCTCGCCCACCTCGACCGGGTCGAGGCCCGGCTGGCGGCCTGGGGCGCGCGGGACACACTGCGGCTCGCGGGCCTGTGCCACGCCTTCTACGGGACGGACGGATTCGCGCGGAGCCTGCTGCCGCTGGAGCGGCGCGAGGAGCTGACCGCGGCGATCGGCGCGGAGGCCGAGGAGCTCGTGTATTTCTACGCGAGCTGCGACCGGGACTTCTCGTACGCGGGTCTTGGCGAGGAGGACGGGCAGTTCCGGGACCGGTTCACGAGTGCGGTGCACGCCCCGACGCTCCGCCGACGGGCGGACTTCGCGGAGCTGACGGCGGCCAACGAGCTGGATCTGGCGGTGGAGAACCCGGAGGTCCGCGCCCGGTGGGGCGGCCCGCTGCTGCGCCTCTTCACCCGGTGGCGGCCGCTCCTGAGCGAGGCGGCCTTCGCGGACGCGCGGGAGATCCTGACCCTGAGGGGCGCGGAACGTGAGGCGTTCCTGGACGGCCTGGAGCGCGGCGACGTCCGCGTCGGTGTCGTCTCGCACATCGCGAGCTTCCATGTGACCTTCGTCGAGCTGGGTGGGGTGGAGGGGATGATGAACATCCCCGAAGTGTCCTGGCAGTTCTACGACCTGCCCGGCGAGATCATCGCCGAGGGGCAGGAACTGGCCTTCGAGGTCCTGGGCGTCGACCGGAGCCGGGGCCGGATCTCTCTCTCGCTCAAGGCGCTGGAACCCGACCCGCTGGCCGCCTTCGCCCGCGGCGGGTTCGGTGGCGTCCGGACCGGACGCGTCACCAGGGCGGTGCCCTCCGGCATCTTCCTTCTCGTCGCCGACGGCGTCGAGGCCTACGTCCACCACGACGACCTCGACGGCCGGTCGCCGCGCGCCGGGGACGAGCTGACCTTCGAGGTCAGGGGCGTCAACCGCGTCACCCGACGCGTCCGGATCGCCCTGTGCCGACCGCCCGAAAACCCCGCGCGCCCCACCCCTGCCCCCTGCTAGCGTCACCCCCATGAAGCGCGCTGCCATGATCACGACGACGCCGGAGAGTGTCCCGGCGCGCTGACAGCTGTCTGAGTCCGAAGCCCCGGGGTGAGTGCCCCGGGGCTTCGTTCTGCGGTCACTCGCCCGCTTCCCGCGAGGAGACCACCATGCACGACCACCGCCGGCTCGGCCGCGAGCTGAACCTGTTCGACACCGACCCGCTGATCGGGGCCGGGCTGCCGTACTGGCTGCCCGACGGCGCGGTCGTCCGGTACGCCCTGGAGGAGTACGTCCGCGCCGCCGAGCGCCGGGCCGGCTACCGCCACGTGTACTCGCCCGTGCTCGGCAAACGCGAGCTCTACGAGATCTCCGGGCACTGGGCGCACTACAGCGACGACATGTACCCGCCGATGGACATCGGCGGGGAGCAGGCCGTGCTGCGGCCGAGCCTCTGTCCCCACCACGCGGTGATGTACCGCTCCCGCGCCCACAGCTATCGCGAGCTGCCACTGCGCATGGCCGAGCTCGGCGCCATGTACCGCTCCGAACTCTCCGGTGTGCTCGGGGGGTTGACCCGGGTCCGGGCCATCCAGCTGAACGACGCGCACATCTTCTGCACCCTGGACCAGGTCGCGGAGGAGGCCGCCGCCGCCCTGGAGATGATCCGGCGGGCGTACGAGGCCATGGACGTCGTCCCCGTCCGGTACCGGCTCTCGCTGCCCGGGCCCGGCGGGAAGTACGTCGCCGCGCCCGAGATGTGGGAGCGGTCCACCGCCCTGCTCACCGAGGTGCTCGACGCCTCCGGTCTCGCCTACGAGGCCGCCGAGGGCGAGGCCGCGTTCTACGGGCCCAAGATCGACGTCCAGGTCGCGGACGGCTCGGGGCGCGAGTCGACCCTGTCCACCGTACAGATCGACTTGCACCAGCCCGAGCGGTTCGACCTGCACTACATCGGCCCGGACGGCGCCAAGCACCGGCCGGTGATGATCCACCGCAGTGTCATCGGCAGTGTGGAGCGGGCCGTCGCCCATCTCCTGGAGCGGCACGGCGGCGCCTTCCCCGCCTGGCTGGCACCCGTCCAGGTGGTGATCCTGCCCGTCTCCGAGGGGGACGTCCCGCGCGCCGAGGCTCTGGCGGCGAGGTGCGTCGCGCGGGGTCTGCGGGCCGAGGTCTCAGGACCCGAGCGGGGCACCCTGGGGGCCCGTGTACGGGAGGCCCGGCTGGTCCCGTACCAGGCGGTGGTCGGCTTCCGGGAGGCCGCCGACGACCGTCTCGCGCTGAGGCTGCGCGACGGCCGCCGGCTCGCCGCCGTGCCGGCGGAGGGGATGCTCGACCGGATCGAGGCCCTGATCGGGTCCCACTCCAGCGAGCTGTGGCCGGACGCTTCCCAGGCCGTGTCCGGCAAGTAGTGCCGTCTGCCCGCAGGGCAGGGCCCGCGGCGTCCGGTGCGTGCGATCGAGAAGGCGGAGGGTCGCCCTCGTACCGGGCGTACTCGGGTGATCCCCACGACGCGGCGAGCGCGCGTGCCAGGCGTCGCGGGCCAGGCGGGACTACGGACACGGCCTAGGCGGGGGCCAGGACGTCCTCCAGTTCCTGGAGGAGGCGGCGCTTGGGGCGGGCGCCCACCATCGACTTCACGGGTTCGCCCGCCCGGAACACCATCAGCGTCGGCATCGACAGCACGCCGTACCGGCGCGTGATCTCCGGGTTCCTGTCCACGTCCAGCTGGACGATCTTCAGCTGGCCCGCCTTCTCCGCGGCGACCGCGCCGAGGACCGGGGCCAGCTGACGGCAGGGGCCGCACCAGTCCGCGGTGAACTCCACCAGGACCGGCGGCCCGGCCCCCAGCACCTCGGTGTCGAAGTCGGCGTCGGTCACCGTGGTGACACCCTCCACCTGCATCATTCCGTCATCCTCCGAGTTCGCATGTGGGTTCCGGGCCGCCGGGCAGTTCCGCCTCGGCCCGCAGCAGCCGCGCGGCGACCCGCGCGCGCGCCGCCTGGAGCTGTTCGACAAGCGCGTCGAGTTCCCCGAGCTTGCGCCGGTAGACGTCGAGCGACGCGGGGCAGGCGTCGCCCGCCGGGTGCCCCGCCCGCAGGCACTCCACGAACGGCCGCGTCTCCTCGAGCTCGAACCCGGAGTCCTGCAGGGTCCGGATCTGTCGCAGCAGGCGCAGGTCTTCCTCGTCGTACGTGCGGTAGCCGTTCTCGTCGCGCCGGGCGGCCAGAAGGCCACGGGACTCGTAGTAGCGCAGAGTCCGCGTGGTCGTTCCGGCCAGCTCGGCCAGCTCGCCGATTCGCATGTCTCCGAACGTAAGCCTTGACGCCGACGTCAAGGCAAGCGGAGACGGCGCGATCCGCTCACCCGCCCTCCCGTCACCCGCCCTCCCGTCACCCGCCCTCCTGTCAGACACTCTCCCGCAGCAGCGGGAGCACCTGCTCCTCCTCGTACGCGAAGTGGGTCTCCAGCTCCCCGCGGAGCCGGTCGAACTCGGCGTGCAGCGCCCCCGGTTCCGCGTCGTCGAGGCGGGCCAGCAGGGCCTGGAGTTCGTCCAGGACGCGGCCGACCGTCGCGTGCTCGGCCTGGAGGCGGGCAAAGACCTCGGCCTTCTCGGGATGGGTGCGGGCCAGGTACGGGAAGAGGCCGGCGTCCTCCCCGCCGTGGTGGACGGCCATCGCCGAGCAGAAGGTCAGGCAGTGGCGGCGCAGCTCCACGGTGAGTCCGGAGGCGGTGCGGGAACCGAGCCCCTCGGCGAGGGCGGTGAGTTCGGAGCGCAGCCAGTCGTGGATCTTGATCAGCTCGCCGGCGAGGGCGTCGAGCCGGTTCGGTGGGGTGTAGGTGTCCTCGGGGATCCGGTAGAGGGCGACCACCGGGATGATCCGGTCGGTGGCCTTCTGGTAGTCGGCGTAACCGGGGGCCGCGGCGACCACCTTGGCGAAGAGCCGGTCGCGCTCGGCGCCGGTGGCCGCGACGGCGGTGGCCCGCCAGGTCTCGGTGCCCCGTTCCACGGTGACGGTGGGGTTCACCAGGATGTTGCGGTACCAGTCGGGGTGCCGGTCGGAGCCGCCGGCCGAGCCGGTGACGAGGAGCCGGTCGCGACCGTTCTCGTCCCGGTCCTCGACGAAGCCGAGCGGGGTGGTGTGGTCTTTTCCGGACCGGGCGCCGGTGGTGGTGAGAAGAAGGAGCACCCATCCCTCGAAGGGGCCGCCGAGCCTGCCGGCGTTGGTGCGGAACTCGTCGATGATCTGGGAATTGAAGTGGAGAGGCAACAGCCGTCCCTACGGTCCTCTTGCCTCCATGCCTCCGCTTTCCAGCGCGGACCGGCACGCGACGCGAGTTTCTTCATCTCAGCCGCACCGGCGCCGGGTTGTCAAGGGCGGTTGTCGGCGGGAGCGCCCTCCGCCGGGAGGAGGGGTTTGCGCTCCACCGGCGAGGACAGCACGATCGAGGTGGTCGTCCGGCCGAGGGCCGAGGTCTGCTCCAGGACGTCTTCGAGGTGGAGGGTGTCGGTGACGGCGACCTTGAGGATCCAGCAGTCCTCGCCGACGACGTGGTGGACCTCCAGGACCTCGGGACGGGCGGTCAGTTCGAGCGTCCGCGGGTGCTTGAGGGTGTACCCGCCGTGCGGGTTGACCCGGATGAAGGCCTGCAGCCCGTAGCCGAGCCGGGCCGGGGAGACGTGCGCGCCGTATCCGGTGATCGCCCCGCATGCCTCCAGGCGCCGCACCCGCTCGGTGACGGCCGCGGGGCTGAGCCGCACGCGCCGGCCGAGCTCGCTGAGCTTGATCCGTCCGTCGCTCTGGACGAGCTCCAGGATCTGCCGGTCGACGGCGTCGAAGGCGCCCGCCGAGGTTCCGTTGGCGGCAGGACGCGGATACCGTGGTTCTTTCGGCGCGACAGCCGGGACTCCCATGTTTCCCCCTTCAGACGGCGGGCGCACAACGTAACACTTATGGCATGGACATTCTGATCATCGGCGGAAACCGCTATTTCGGAAAGCGGCTGACGGCCCGTCTCGTGGAATCCGGGCATGCGGTGACGGTGCTCAATCGGGGTTCTGCCGCGGCCGTCGAAGGAACCACCCGGCTGGTCGCCGACCGGGACGACGAAGCGGCTCTGGAGAGCGCCCTCGGCGGCCGGACCTTCGACGTCGTCGTCGACCAGGTCTGTTACACCCCGCGCCAGGCGGCCGTCGCCCGGCGGGTGTTCGGGCCGCGGACCCGGCGATATGTGATGACGTCGACGGTGGAGGTCTACGAGTACGAGGACGCGGCCGTTCCCGTACGGGAGGAGGCCGTGGATCCCCGGACGGTGACCGTCGACATGGATCTCCCCTGGAAAGATCCGGAGTTCCTCGACGCACACTACGGAGAGGGCAAGCGGCAGGCCGAGGCCGTCTTCGCGGCCGCTCCGCCGTTCCCGTTCACGGCGGTACGAGTGGCCCATGTACTGGGCGGCGACGACGACTTCACCGGCCGCCTCGACCATTACGCACGCCGCATCCGGGCGGGCGAGCCGATCGCCGTGCCGGTCGTGAACCACCCGGCCACCTACATCCACGTCGAGGAGATCGCTGAATTCCTGGCGTGGACGGTGGAGGCGGAATTCACCGGGCCGGTGAACGCCCATTCCCACGGCCTTCTCACCACCGCCGGCATCTGCGCGGAGGTGGAGAAGCAGGTGGGCGGCCGGACCGTGTTCCGGGAAGTGGAGGTCGGGGAGGTTTCACCGTTCTCCTTCTCCCGTTCGTACGGAATGGACAACGCCCGGGCGACGGCTCTGGGATACGAATTCACCCATGTTTCCGACTGGCTTCCTCGGGCCGTCACCGAGACGGTGGGGGCGCGCTGATGCGGTACCGCATGCTCGGGGACGTACGGGTCGGGGCGATCGGTCTCGGCGCCATGCCGCTCTCCATCGAGGGCCGCCCCGACGAGGCCCGCGCTCTGGCCACCGTCCACGCGGCCCTCGACGCGGGCGTCACCCTGCTGGACACGGCGGACTCCTACCACCCGCCGGGCGGCGAGGCCGGGGAGGGCGAGCTGCTCGTGGCGCGGGCCCTGGCCTCGTACGGCGGCCGGACGGACGACGTACTGGTGGCGACGAAGGGCGGCCGGGGGCGTACGCCCGACGGCGGATGGACCGTGGACGGCCGCCCCGCGCACCTGCGGCGGGCGGCCGAGGCCTCGGCGCGCCGGCTCGGCGTGAAGGCGATCGGGCTGTACCAGCTGCACAAGCCCGACCCGCAGGTCCCGTACGCCGAATCGCTCGGCGCGATGCGGGAGTTGCTGGACGCGGGCACGATCCGGCTGGCCGGCGTCTCGAACGTGGACGTCGAGCAGATCGTGCTGGCCCGGCGGATCCTCGGCGAGCGGCTGGTCTCCGTGCAGAACCGGTACTCGCCCGAGGTGCGGACCACCGAGGCGGAGCTGCGGCTCTGCGCGGAGCTGGGTCTTGTCTTCATGCCGTGGAGCCCGCTGGGCGGGATCTCGCGCAGTTCGCTCGACGGGGCGTCCGCACTGCGGGAGGACCGGCGGTTCGGCGGGTTCCACCGGGTGGCGCGGGCGCGGGGCGTCAGCCCGCAGCGGGTGGCGCTCGCCTGGCTGCTGTCGCGCGGAGAGACGATGCTCCCGATCCCTGGTGCGAGCCGCCCGGAGACGGTACGGGACTCGGCGGCCGCGTCCGAACTCGTGCTCTCCCCCACCGAGTTGGCCGAGCTGAGCGTTTGACATCCGAAGGCACCGGCCCCATTGACGGGGCCCGTGTCTCCGACTACAAAAGCTGCCTGAGAGCGCTCTCAACCCCCCCTCGCGCACCATCCTCACCGGAGGTGTCCCTTGAGCCGCGTCCGACGCACCCCCCTGCTCGCCTCACTCCTCGCCGCCGCGCTCGCCGCCGGCGCCCTGCTCGGTCTCGGCGGGGCCGGCAGCGCCAGCGGCGCCGTTCCCCCCGCCCCCGGCTGGTCGCTCCAGTGGAGCGACGACTTCAACGGCCCCGACCGCGCCCTGCCGAACGCCGCCGACTGGCAGATCGACACCGGCCACGGCTACCCCGGCGGGCCCGCCAACTGGGGCACCGGAGAGGTACAGAACTACACGTCGAGCCCCGACAACCTGCGCCTCGACGGCACCGGCAACCTCCGGATCACCCCGCTGAAGGACGGCGCGGGGAACTGGACCTCGGCCCGGATCGAGACGAAGCGGGCCGACTTCAAGGCCCCGGCGGGCGGGACCCTGCGCATCGAGGGCCGGATCCAGATGCCGAACGTCACCGGTGACGCGGCCCTCGGTTACTGGCCCGCCTTCTGGGCGCTCGGCGCGCCCTACCGGGGCAACTACTGGAACTGGCCGGCCATCGGCGAGTTCGACATCATGGAGAACGTCAACGGCGTCAACTCCGTCTGGGGCGTGCTGCACTGCGGCATCAACCCGGGCGGCCCCTGCGGCGAGACCACCGGCATCGGCGCCAGCCGCACGTGCCCCGGCGCGAGCTGCCAGTCGGCCTTCCACACCTACCGCTTCGAGTGGGACCGCTCGGTCTCCCCCAACGAGCTGCGCTGGTACGTGGACGACCAGCTCTTCCACAGCGTGAACGAGACCCGGGTGGGCGCCCAGGCGTGGGCGGACATGACGAGCCACGCGGGTTACTTCATCCTCCTCAACGTGGCGATGGGCGGGGCCTTCCCGGACGCTCTGGCCGGGAAGACGCCCACGGCCGCGACCGTTTCGGGGCGGCCCATGCTCGTCGACTACGTGGCGGTGTGGACGAGGGGCGGCGGCTCGACGACCACCCCGCCGCCGACCACCCCGCCGCCGACGACTCCCCCGCCCTCGGGTTCCTCGCAGCTGTACCTGCGGACGGGCGGCGCCGCCGGGGACGCGACCGCCGCGGCCACGGTGTCCCTGGCCTCGGCCGGCGGCGCCAACCACGACGGCACTCCGGTCAACCCGCAGGTCTTCACCTCCGGGCCGATCACACGGACGTACAACGGCGGCTCGACCCAGTTCGACCTGTCCGTCGACGCGGGATCGGTCGTGGCCAACGGCCAGCAGGTACGGGTGAGTTACGACCGGACCGGGGACGGGAGCTGGGAGCGGGTGGAGACGTACCAGTACTTCGCGACCGATCCCGTACCGGGCTACGAGCACTACACCCAGGCGAGAGGCCTGAAGTCCGCCACCGGAAGCCACGGGAACCTGGCGAACGGCCGGGTGCGGATCGAGGTGTGGAACGCGATCGGGAACGGACCGAGCACGCTCGGCGTCGGCGACCGGTCGGTGGTGAGGATC
>NZ_BMTO01000013.1:92226-95495 GCF_014649715.1 Streptomyces lateritius | reverse complement strand
GCGACGACCCCGGCCGCGTGAGCGGCCGGGGTCGTCTCCGTTCCCCGAGGCCCGGATCCGGCTCAAGGCCCGGGACTCGGGGCGGTCTGCGTGGCCGCGAGGCCGCGAGGCCGCGTCAGACGCCCGCGCGGGCCTTCTCCTCGCCGTCCTCGGCCCGCTGGTCCGGGAAGGACGACTCCTCCTCCGCCGGTGCCGGAGCGTGGTCGTCGACCAGGGTCTTCTCGTCGAAGGGAACCTTGCCGGCCAGGACCTCGGAGACCCGGGCCCTGTCGATCTCCTTGGTCCAGGTGCCGACCAGGACGGTGGCGACCGCGTTGCCCGCGAAGTTGGTCAGGGCGCGGGCCTCGCTCATGAAGCGGTCGATGCCGACGATCAGGCCGACGCCGTCGACCAGCTCGGGCCGGTGGGACTGGAGACCGCCGGCGAGGGTCGCCAGACCCGCGCCGGTCACGCCCGCCGCGCCCTTCGAGGCGATGATCATGAAGACGAGGAGGCCGATCTGCTCGCTGAGCGAGAGCGGGTTGCCCATCGCCTCGGCGACGAAGAGCGAGGCCATCGTCAGATAGATCGCCGTGCCGTCCAGGTTGAAGGAGTAGCCGGTCGGCACGGTGATGCCGACGACCGGCTTGCTGACGCCCAGGTGCTCCATCTTCGCGATCAGCCGCGGCAGCGCCGACTCCGAGGACGAGGTGGAGAGGATCAGCAGGAACTCGCGGCCCAGGTACTTCAGGAGCGCCAGGATGCTGACCCCGGCGACCAGCCGCAGGAGCGCGCCGAGCACCACGAAGACGAAGAGCGCGCAGGTGACGTAGAAGCCGATCATGATGACGGCGAGGGACTTCAGGGCGTCGACGCCGGTCGCGCCGACGACGGCCGCGATCGCGCCGAACGCGCCGACCGGCGCGGCCCACATGATCATGCCGAGAATGCGGAAGACCAGCCGCTGGATGTGCCCGATCCCCCGCAGGACGGGCTCACCGGCCTTGCCCATCGCCTGGAGCGCGAAGCCCGCGAGGAGGGCGACGAGCAGGGTCTGCAGTACCTCGCCCTCGGTGAAGGCGGAGACGAGGGTCTTGGGGATGATCCCGAGCAGGAAGTCCGCCGTGGACTCGGCGGCTCCGTCGGCCTGCTTGGCGCCGGCCTCGGCGACCTCCTTGGTCAGGTGGAGGCTGGAGCCGGGCTCCAGCAGGTTGCCGACGACCAGGCCGATGGCGAGGGCGACGGTCGACATCACGAGGAAGTACCCGAGCGCGAGTCCGCCGACGGCGCCGACCTTGGCGGCCTTGCGGACCGAGCCGACGCCGAGGACGATCGTGCAGAAGATGATCGGCGAGATCATCATCTTGATCAGGTTCACGAAGCCGGTGCCCAGCGGCTTCAGTTCGACGGCGACGCCCGGCGCCACGAAACCGACCGTGATGCCGAGCACCACGGCGCCGATGACTGCGAGATACAGGTAATGGGTACGGTCCCGTTGTGCGGCCACGGGGTCCTCCTCGTGCTGATGGGTGTCCACGTCCCGGTGGATCCCCGCGACTATCCATCAGCCTGTGACCCGGGTCACCGTTGCGTTCCTTTCGTTCACACACGGCTCGTTCCCACAGGCGGAAAAGGCCGTGGCGCCGGAAATCCGAGAACGATTCGGGAACGGCATTCCACCGCGCAAATTCGGGCAGGCACACTTACCGGCATGCGCATTCCGTTCCCCGGGCCCCGCAGCCTCGCCGGCCAGCTCTTCGCGATGCAGGTCGTGCTGGTGGCCGCGATCGTGGCCGGGTGCGCCGTCTTCGCGTACGTCACCGACCGCGCCCAGGCCGAGGAGACCGCGCGCCGCCAGTCGACCGCGACCGCGACGGCCGTCGCCCGGTCCCCCGCGGTGGTGGAGGCGGCCCGCTCGGCGGACCCGACGGCGCTGCTCCAGCCGTACGCCGAGTCGCTGCGTCACCACTCCGGTGTCACCTTCGTCGTGATCATGGCGCCGGACGGGACGCGTTGGACTCATCCCGAGCCGCGGGAGATCGGGCGCACGTACCTGGGCCACATCGAGCCCGCGCTCCAGGGGAAGACCTTCTCCGAGACGCACCTGGGCGTGCTCGGCCCCTCGGTGCGTACGGTCGCGCCGGTGGTCGCCGACGGCCGGGTGATCGCCCTGGTCAGCGCGGGCATCACCATCGAGAGGATCAGCGCGCAGGTACAAGAGCAGGTCACGGCCCTGCTGGGGATGGCGGGGGCCGCGCTGGCGCTCGGCGGCGTCGGTACGTACGTCATCAACGCCCGGCTGCGGAGGCACACGCACGGCATGAACGCGGCCGAGCTGAGCCGGATGCACGACTACCACGAGGCGGCGCTGCACGCGGTGAGCGAAGGGCTCGTGATGCTGGACGGGCAGCGGCGGATCGCGCTCATCAACGACGGGGCGCGGGAGCTGCTCGGCCTCGACGCGACGGTGGTGGGCAGGCCGGCGGCCGAGCTGGGGCTGCCGGCCTCGCTCACAGGCGCGCTGCTGTCCTCGGAGCCGCGGGTGGACGAGCTGCACCTGACGGTCGACCGGGTGCTCGTGGTCAACACCAGGCCGGTGGTCGGCGGGGAGCGCAGGGGTACGGTCGTCACGCTCCGGGACCGTACGGAACTCCAGGCGCTGTCAGGTGAGTTGACCTCGGAGAGGGGCTTCACGCAGGCGCTGCGCTCCCAGGCCCACGAGGCGGCGAACCGGCTCCACACGGTCGTCTCGCTGATCGAGCTGGGGCGGGTGGAGGAGGCGGTCGGCTTCGCGACGGCGGAGCTGGAGCTGGCCCAGGCGCTCACCGACCGAGTCGTCGACGCGGTCGGCGAACCGGTCCTGGCGGCGCTGCTCCTGGGCAAGGCGGCGCAGGCGAACGAGCGGGGCGTGGAGCTGGTCCTGACCGAGGACAGCCGCATCGACGACGGCCTGCTGCCGCCGACGATCCCGTCCCGGGACCTGGTCACCGTCCTCGGCAACCTGATCGACAACGCGGTCGAGGCGGCGAGCGGAACGCTCCACCCGCGGGTCACGGTCACCGCCCTGGCGCACGACGGCGAGCTGCTGATCCGCGTCGGCGACACGGGTCCCGGGGTGGCCGAGGACGACGCGGACGCGATCTTCGAGCGCGGCTGGTCCACGCACGGCCCGGGGCGGGGGCTCGGGCTCGCCCTGGTCCGCCAGGCGGCGAGCCGGGCGTCCGGCACGGTGACACTGGCCCGCTCCCCGGAGGGCGGTGCGGAGTTCACCGTGCGGCTGCCGCTGACCT
>NZ_BMTO01000013.1:88566-92165 GCF_014649715.1 Streptomyces lateritius | reverse complement strand
GCCACCCCGGCCTCCCCCGGCGTCGCTACGCCGGCGGCCGCCGGGGCGGAGGTGACGGTATGAGCGACGCCGGGGATGCCATCCGGGTGCTGGTCGTCGAGGACGATCCCGTCGCGGCGGACGCGCACGCGCTCTACGCCGGGCGGGTGCCGGGCTTCGTCGTCACCGGCGTCGCGCACTCCCGGGCCGCCGCCGTGCGGCTCCTCGACCGCACACCGGTCGATCTGATCCTCCTCGACCTGTACCTGCCCGACGGCCACGGACTCCAGCTGCTCCGGTCCCTCCGCGCCGCCGGTCACTCCGCCGACGTGATCGCCGTGACCTCCGCCCGCGATCTCGCGATCGTGCGCGAGGGGGTCTCCCTCGGGGTGGTCCAGTACGTGCTGAAACCGTTCACCTTCGCGACCCTCCGGGACCGGCTCACCCGCTACGCCGAGTTCCGTGCCACCGCCGGCGAGGCCTCGGGGCAGGACGAGGTGGACCGGGCCCTGGCCACCCTGCGGACCCCGCAGCCCGCCTCGCTGCCCAAGGGGCTGAGCGCGCCGACCCTGGAGGCGGTCACCCGTACCCTCCGGGACGCGCCGTCCGGTCTCACCGCGACCGAGGCGGGGGTCGCCGTGGGGATTTCGCGGATCACCGCGCGCCGCTATCTGGAACACCTGGTGACGGACGGGCGGGCGGCCCGGGCGCCGCAGTACGGGCAGATCGGCCGGCCGGAGCTGCAGTACCGGTGGATCACGACGATGGGCCGCTGATCGGGATCCGGGCGGGCGCCGGGAGACCGGAGACCGGACGAGGGCGACCGGTCACCGGACGCGACGGAGATCATTACGGAATGCTACCGACCGGTTCCGACGTTTCTACGATGTATGGCCTTGGGTGAACGCACCGTAGTCAACGGTCACATTCCGCATCTACCGTTTCGAGGGTGCAACCCTCCCCTCCCTCCCCTCCCTTCAACGCCCTCGCCGCGCGCCGCTTGCGCGAAGGCCTCGGCATGGCCCCGGGCCATGTCGCCTACGGCCTGCGCGCCCAGTACGGCCTCGCCGTCACCCCCGACACCGTGGTCGCCTGGGAACGCGGCCGGCTCGGCCCCACTCCCCAGGAGCTCACCGCCCTCGCCGGCGTCCTGTGGTGCGCCCCCGCCGAACTGCTGGCGTCCGCCACCACCCTGCGCGAGCACCGGATGGCCCGGGGCCTCGCGCCGGACGATCTGGCCCGCCGGATCGGCCTGGACACGAACAGCTATCTGAAGATGGAGGAGGCCGGCCGCTGGCGCGGCAACGAACGCCAGACCGCCGCCCTTGCCGAAACCCTCGGCCTCGGCGCCCGCGCTCTCCTCACGGCGACCGGCCGTGACGAGGATCTGGCGGCGCTGCTGCGGGACGCGGCCACCACCCGCTGGCAGGCGTACGTCCGCCCCGCGGTGAAGATGCTGCCGCTGCCCAAGCGGACCGTGGAGTTCGCGCTGCAGCGCCTGCACGCGGAGTACCACGCGAAGATGGCCGCCACGAGCAGCTGGGGCGCCTCGGGCGACAGCGGCGACTCGGGCCGCGCCTACCTCGACGAGATCGTGAACCACTTCTGGGCGGCCACCGGCGCCTAGCCAGGGATGTCTGGTGGATCTTGCCGGCGCTGCGGCCCTAGAGTGTCGGCGTGAGACGGCACATACCCTTCGAGCGCCTGCACAACTTCCGTGATCTGGGCGGCTATCGGACCGCCGACGGCGGCAGGGTCCGATGGAACCTCCTCTACCGCTCCGACTCCCTCGCCAAGCTGGCCGACGCGAGCGACACGGACCGGAAGAGGTTCCACGAGCTGGGCGTGGAGACGGTGATCGACCTGCGCTACCCGTGGGAGATCGCCGCCAAGGGCCGGCTGCCCGAGACCGACGGCATCGTCTGGCACAACCTGAGCATCGAGCACCGCCCTTACGACCAGGCGGAGATCGATCCCTCCCTCGACCCGTGGCGCTACCTCGCCGACCGGTTCGCCGAGGTCGCCACCGACGGGGCGGCCGAGCTGCGCGAGGCCCTGGAGGTGATCGCGGCGGCGGACGGCCCGCTCGTCTTCCACTGCGCCTCCGGCAAGGACCGCACAGGGCTGCTCGCGGGCCTCCTGCTCGGCCTCCTCGACGTCTCCGAGCAGCAGATCCTCGACGACTTCGCCCTGACCGAGCTGGCCACGGAGCGTCTGATCGCCGACTGGCGCGCGACCCACCCCGGCCGGGAACTCCGCTGGCCGGGATACGGGCGGGCGCCCGCGCAGATCATGCGCCTCTTCCTGGCGGACCTGCGCCGCACGTACGGCTCGGTGCACGCGTACACCACCGGCCATGTCGGCCTCGACCCGTCGGTGATCGAGGCCCTGCGGGCGCGACTGGTGGAGTCCGGTCCCTAGGTGTATTGCCCTGTGGGGCCGTGTCCGTCTAGTCCCGCCTGGCCGCGACGCCCGGCAAGATCCAGAAAACGACTTCTAGGTCCGGCGGTCGAAGCTGAAGAGCTGGCCCTGGGCGTCCGGGCGGCAGGGGGCCTGGGCCAGGCGGGACCAGGGGGCCTTGCGGTCACCGAGGACCGTGACGCAGACGCCAGGGGTCGCCGAGCCGACGGGGACGATGCGGTAGCCCGTGACCGGTGTCCCGAAGGGCTCCAGGGCGAACCGCTCGACGCGGGTCGGGTCGCCGCACTCCGAGTCCTCCAGGGCGGCGTCGGGCACGCGGCCGCCGGACGGGATGCCCGAGCAGCCGAGCCCGTAGTCAGGGTGGTCGGAGACGATCTGCCACTGGCGGGAGCCGAGGTCCTTGAGCGCGTAGCGGGGGACGTCCGCGCCCGCGCACTCGACCTGGTAGATCTGGCCGGTCCTGGCCCCGCGCCGCTCGTTGAGGCAGAGGTCCGAGCCGATCACCCGGATCCGTACGTCCCCGGCGGCCGGCGCCGTCAGCCGCTTGGGGCCGGTCTCCTCGCCCTCGTGGACGAGGGCGACGACCACGCTGACCGCGGCGAGGACGAGCCCGGCGACGGCGACGAGCGCGACGAGCGTCCGGCGCATCCGCCGACCGGGGTCGGAGCGCGGGTACTCCGGGGCGGCCCCGGCCTCCGGGTCCGTCTCCTGCCCGGCTTCCGGCGCGCCGGGCCAGTGCGGTCCCTCGAGCCCGGGCTCCTCCACGTCCGCCTCCGCTCCGGCGGGCGGCGTATGGACGCCGCGTACCGCCAGCTCCTTGCGGACCACCTGCCAGGACTCCAGCTCT
This sequence comes from Streptomyces lateritius, assembly GCF_014649715.1. Classification (GTDB taxonomy): domain Bacteria; phylum Actinomycetota; class Actinomycetes; order Streptomycetales; family Streptomycetaceae; genus Streptomyces; species Streptomyces lateritius. Next base: position 88,918 of record NZ_BMTO01000013.1, on the reverse strand, counting down.
CCGGGGCCCACCCCGCAGGCGCGGACGAAGGTGGCGAGGAGTTCCTCGCGGGGGACGGTCGAGCGCGCGAGCATGTTCGCCACCGTCGAGCGCGGCAGGACGTCGCCGACCGCCTCGGCGCGTGCGGTCAGCTCGCGGTAGGTCAGCCCCGACCAGTCCTTGAGCGCCTGCAGCTGGGCGATGAAGGCGGCCGGATCGGTGGCCTCCCGCGGGTCCGGCGCGCTCCGCCCGCCGGTGTCTCCCTCGGTCATGCGTGTTCCCGCCCCTCCCGTGACCTGGCCGACCAGTCTGCCCGAACGGAGTTGGGACATGTCCGGGACAGGCGTAAGCCTTGTTGATCGCGGGGTTCGCC
>NZ_BMTO01000013.1:0-88456 GCF_014649715.1 Streptomyces lateritius | reverse complement strand
GCCCCGATCGTCCACGGGGGGACGATCGGGGCCGCTCGCGGGGTCCCGGCCGGGCGAGCCGGGCCAGGCGGGCCATGCCGGGCGGGCCAGGCGGGCCGGGCGGGGGCAGGCGGGCCGGGCCGGGCGCGCCGGACAGGTCAAGCAGGCCGGGCGGGTCAGGCGGGTCAGAAGACCGATTCGGCCTCGGACATCCGGCTCTCCGGCACGGTCTTCAGCCGCGTCACGGCGTCCGCCAGCGGCGACATCACGATGTCCGTGCCTCGCAGCGCGGTCATCTTGCCGAACTCGCCGCGGTGCGCCGCCTCCACCGCGTGCCAGCCGAAGCGGGTCGCGAGCACCCGGTCGTACGCCGTGGGCGTGCCGCCGCGCTGCACGTGCCCGAGGATGACGGGCCGCGCCTCCTTGCCGAGGCGGCGCTCCAGCTCGACCGCGAGCCGGTTGCCGATGCCCTGGAAGCGCTCGTGACCGTACTGGTCGATCTCGCCCTTCTTGTAGTCCATGGAGCCCTCGGCCGGGTGCGCGCCCTCGGCGACGCAGATGACGGCGAACTTCTTGCCGCGCGCGAAACGTTCCTCGACCATCTTGACGAGATCGTCGACCTGGAAGGGACGTTCGGGCAGGCAGATCCCGTGGGCGCCGCCGGCCATGCCGGACTCCAGGGCGATCCAGCCGGCGTGGCGGCCCATCACCTCGACGACCATCACCCGCTGGTGCGACTCGGCGGTGGTCTTCAGACGGTCTATGGCCTCCGTCGCCACGCCCACGGCGGTGTCGAAGCCGAAGGTGCGGTCGGTGGAGGAGATGTCGTTGTCGATCGTCTTCGGGACGCCGACGACGGGCATGCCGGCGTCGGAGAGCAGCCGGGCGGCGGTCAGGGTGCCCTCGCCGCCGATCGGGATGAGGACGTCGATGCCGTACTTCCGCGCCAATTCGGGCGCCGACGCGGCGGCTTCGGCCAGCCGGTTGCGCTCCAGGCGGGCGGATCCGAGGATGGTGCCACCGCGGGCGAGGATGCCGCTGACCGCGTTGAGGTCGAGGGGCCGGTAGTGCCCGTCGAGGAGACCCTTGAACCCGTCCTCGAAGCCGATGACTTCGTCGTGGTGGCCGGTCATCGCCCGGTGCACGACCGACCGGATCACTGCGTTCAGGCCGGGACAGTCGCCGCCTGCGGTGAGAACTCCGATGCGCATCGTGCTGTGTCTCCTGCTCGAGTAGTGGTACATGTGAGCTTTGTCGATTCTCCCACGTCCGGGGCCGCCGACGCGTTCGCGACCGCTCCGCGCGTCCGGCCCGCGCACCCGGCCGGTGCCCAGCCGGTGCCGGGCTCCCGGGGCCTGCCGATCCCCTCTTACAGGCCTTCCCTCCGGCGGGCGCCCTATCCATCCGCAGAGGTATTGTCAAGAGGGCATTGCCACTCTATCGGTGGTTTTTGAACACACTCGGTTGACAGGACTGGACAGGAGACCACGGCGTGACGCGCAGCGTGTACGTGACCGGGATCGACCGCGGGGACGGCCGCCAGGTCGTCGAGCTGGGAGTCATGGAACTCCTGACCCGCCAGGTGGACCGGGTGGGGGTGTTCCGGCCCCTGGTGCACGACGGTCCCGATCGTCTGTTCGATCTACTGCGGGCCCGCTACCGGCTCTCGCAGGACGCGTCGACCGTCTACGGCATGGACTACCACGAGGCGTCCGCGCTCCAGGCGGAGCGGGGCACCGACGAGCTGGTCTCCCGGCTCGTCGACCGTTTCCACGCCGTCGCCCGCGACTACGAGGTCGTCCTCGTCCTCGGTACGGACTTCGCGGCGACCCAGCTCCCCGACGAGCTGGCGATCAACGCCCGTCTCGCCAACGAGTTCGGCGCCTCCGTGATACCCGTGGTCGGCGGCAAGGACCAGCCCGCCGAGTCCGTACGGGCCGAGGCCCGCAACGCCTTCCGCGCGTACGAGGGGCTCGGCTGCGACGTCCTCGCGATGGTCGTCAACCGGGTGGCGGCCGACGACCGCGCGGCCATCGCCGAGCGCCTGGCGGCCCGGCTGCCCGTGCCCTGCTACGTGCTGCCCGACGAGCCGGCCCTCGCCGCCCCCACCGTCGCTCAGATCACCCACGCGCTCGGCGCCTCGGTGGTGCTCGGCGACGAGGCGGGCCTGGCCCGGGACGCGCTGGACTTCGTCTTCGGCGGCGCGATGCTGCCGAACTTCCTCAACGCGCTGACCCCCGGCTGCCTGGTGGTCACGCCCGGGGACCGCGCCGACCTCGTCGTGGGCGCGCTCGCCGCCCACTCGGCCGGGACGCCGCCCATCGCCGGTGTGCTGCTCACCCTGAACGAGCGGCCCAGCGAGGAGATCCTGACCCTGGCCGCCCGGCTCGCGCCCGGCACCCCGGTCATCTCGGTGGCCGGCAACAGCTTCCCCACGGCAGCCGAACTCTTTTCCCTGGAGGGGAAGTTGAACGCGGCCACGCCGCGCAAGGCGGAGACCGCGCTGGGTCTCTTCGAGCGGCACGTGGACACCGCCGATCTGCTCAAGCGGATCTCGGTGGCGCGCAGCGGCCGCGTCACGCCGATGATGTTCGAGCACGAGCTCCTGGAGCAGGCCCGCGCCGACCGGCGCCGGGTGGTCCTGCCGGAGGGCACGGAGGAGCGGGTGCTGCGCGCCGCCGACGTGCTGCTGCGCCGGGACGTCTGTGACCTGACGCTGCTCGGCGACGTCGAGACGATCCGCAAGAAGGCCGCCGACCTCGGCATCGACCTCTCCTCGCCGTCCACCCAGCTGATCGATCCGCAGACCTCGGAGCTGCGCGACTCCTTCGCCGGGAAGTACGCCGAGTTGCGCGCCCACAAGGGCGTCACGGTGGAGCTGGCGTACGACGTGGTCTCCGACGTCAACTACTTCGGCACGCTGATGGTGCAGGAAGGGCTGGCCGACGGCATGGTCTCCGGCTCGGTGCACTCCACCGCCGCCACCATCCGGCCCGCCTTCGAGATCATCAAGACGAAGCCGGACGCGCGGATCGTCTCCTCCGTCTTCTTCATGTGCCTGGCGGACAAGGTGCTGGTGTACGGCGACTGCGCGGTCAACCCCGACCCGAACGCCGAGCAGCTCGCCGACATCGCCGTTCAGTCGGCGGCGACGGCGGCCCGCTTCGGTGTCGAGCCGCGCATCGCGATGCTCTCGTACTCCACCGGCACCTCCGGCTCCGGCGCGGACGTCGACAAGGTGCGCGAGGCGACCAAGCTGGTACGGGAGTCCAGCCCGGGGCTGCGGATCGAGGGCCCGATCCAGTACGACGCGGCGGTCGAGCCGTCCGTCGCGGCGACCAAGCTGCCGGGCTCGGAGGTGGCCGGGCAGGCGACCGTGCTGATCTTCCCGGACCTCAACACGGGCAACAACACCTACAAGGCCGTGCAGCGTTCGGCCGGCGCCGTGGCCGTCGGACCAGTCCTGCAGGGCCTGCGCAAGCCCGTGAACGACCTCTCGCGCGGCGCGCTCGTCAGCGACATCGTCAACACGGTCGCCATCACGGCGATCCAGTCCCAGGGTCAGGAGCTCCCCGCATGACCGGCACCACCGCCACCGGAACCGCCGCCGGCGACACCGCTTCCCGTGTCCTCGTCCTCAACTCCGGCTCGTCGTCGGTGAAGTACCAGCTCCTGGACATGCGGGACAGCAGCCGGCTCGCGGCCGGTCTGGTCGAGCGGATCGGCGAGCAGACCTCGCGTCTCGTCCACACCCCGCTCAGGGGCGGTGGAGGGGACAAGCGCGAGCGGACCGGTCCGATCGCCGACCACGCGGCCGCGCTGAAGGCGGTGGCCGAGGAGCTGGCAGCGGACGGGCTCGGCCTCGACTCCCCCGAACTGGCCGCCATCGGCCACCGGGTGGTGCACGGCGGGCTGCGGTTCTCCGCCCCGACCGTGATCGACGACGCGGTGCTCGCCGAGATCGAGCGGCTGGTGCCGGTGGCACCGCTGCACAACCCGGCGAACCTCACCGGTATCCGTACGGCGATGGATCTGCGCCCCGACCTGCCGCAGATCGCGGTCTTCGACACCGCCTTCCACACGACGATGCCGGAGTCCGCCGCCCGGTACGCGATCGACGTGGAGACCGCCGACGCGCACCGCATCCGCCGGTACGGCTTCCACGGCACCTCGCACGCCTATGTGTCGCGCGAGACGGCGAAGCTGCTCGGCAAGGCGCCCGAGGAGGTGAACGTGATCGTGCTGCACCTGGGCAACGGGGCCTCCGCCTCGGCCGTCAAGGGCGGGCGGTGCGTGGACACCTCGATGGGTCTGACGCCGCTGGAGGGCCTGGTCATGGGCACCCGCTCGGGCGACATCGACCCGGCGGTCACCTTCCACCTCAAGCGCGTCGCGGGGATGTCGACCGACGAGATCGACGTCCTGCTCAACAAGAGGTCCGGCCTGGTCGGGCTCTGCGGCGACAACGACATGCGGGAGATCCGGCGCCGGATCGACGACGGCGACGAGCGGGCCCTGCTGGCCTTCGACATCTACATCCACCGGCTGAAGAAGTACATCGGGGCGTACTACGCGGTACTCGGGCGGGTGGACGCGGTGGCGTTCACGGCGGGTGTCGGTGAGAACGCGGCTCCGGTGCGGGAAGCTGCGATCGCCGGTCTGGAGGAGCTGGGCCTCGCGGTGGACGCCGACCTGAACTCCGTACGATCCGAGGAGGCGCGCCTGATCTCGCCGGAGTACGCGCGGGTGGCGGTCGCCGTGGTGCCGACGGACGAGGAGCTGGAGATCGCCACGCAGAGCTACGCACTCGTGCGAGGAGTGAACGCCTGAGCGGTCCCCCGCCCATTTGTACTTTCCGCCAGACGGAATATTCCGCAGTGAAACAAACCGATAGGATCCGCCTCATGCGCCGTTCCAAAATCGTCTGCACGCTGGGCCCCGCCGTCGACTCGTATGAGCAGCTGAAGGCTCTCATCGAGGCCGGCATGAACGTGGCCCGATTCAACATGAGCCACGGGACCCAGGCCGAGCACCAGGAGCGGTACGACCGTCTCCGCAGGGCGGTGGCGGACACCGGCCGCGCCGTGGGCGTGCTCGCCGACCTCCAGGGCCCCAAGATCCGTCTGGAGACCTTCGCGGAGGGTCCGGTCGAGCTGGTGCGCGGTGACGAGTTCACCATCACCACCGAGGACGTCCCGGGTGACAAGTCCATCTGCGGCACCACGTACAAGGGCCTGCCCGGCGATGTCTCCAAGGGTGACCAGGTCCTGATCAACGACGGCAACGTCGAACTGCGGGTCGTCGAGGTCGACGGTCAGCGGGTCAAGACGATCGTCGTCGAGGGCGGTGTCATCTCCGACCACAAGGGCATCAACCTGCCCGGCGCGGCGGTCAACGTCCCGGCCCTGTCCGAGAAGGACGTCGAGGACCTCCGCTTCGCACTCCGCATGGGCTGCGACATGGTCGCCCTCTCCTTCGTCCGCAACGCCGACGACGTCAAGGACGTCCACAAGGTGATGGACGAGGAGGGCCGTCGGGTCCCCGTCATCGCCAAGGTCGAGAAGCCGCAGGCCGTCGAGAACATGGAGGGCGTCGTCGCCGCCTTCGACGCGGTCATGGTGGCCCGTGGCGACCTGGCCGTCGAGTACCCGCTGGAGCGGGTCCCGATGGTGCAGAAGCGCCTCGTGGAGATGTGCCGCCGCAACGCCAAGCCGGTCATCGTCGCCACCCAGATGATGGAGTCGATGATCACCAACTCCCGCCCCACGCGCGCCGAGGCCTCCGACGTGGCCAACGCGATCCTGGACGGCGCGGACGCGGTCATGCTGTCGGCGGAGTCCTCCGTCGGCGCCTACCCGATCGAGACCGTGAAGACGATGTCGAAGATCGTCGTCGCGGCCGAGGAGGAGCTGCTCTCCAAGGGCCTGCAGCCGCTCGTGCCTGGCAAGAAGCCGCGTACGCAGGGCGGCTCGGTGGCCCGCGCGGCCGCCGAGATCGCCGACTTCCTCGGCGGCAAGGCGCTGATCGCCTTCACCAAGTCCGGTGACACCGCCCGCCGCCTCTCCCGCTACCGCGCGTCGCAGCCGATCCTGGCGTTCACGACGGACGAGTCCACCCGCAACCAGCTCACGCTGAGCTGGGGCGTCGAGTCCTTCCTCGCTCCGTTCGTGGAGACGACCGACGCGATGGTCGACCTGGTCGACGCGGAGCTGCTGAAGCTCCAGCGCTACAACGAGGGCGACACCATGGTCATCACCGCCGGTTCGCCCCCCGGCGTCCCCGGCACCACGAACATGGTGCGCGTGCACCACCTCGGTGGCGCCCACCCCCAGGCCTGACTCCTGGCAGCGGCATGACGAGGGCCCCGTCCGGATCGGACGGGGCCCTCGTGCGGCTCCCGGAAGGGTTCGTGCGTCAGCCGGCCTCAATCGTGTTGCGCAGGCCGGGGACCGTGAGCGTGCCGCCGAACTGGCCCGCCTGGACGACCTCCACGTCGGTGAAGACGGCGAACGGTACGTCGAGCGGCGGCGGGGTCTCGGGGCTGAAGGTGACCGGGATGATGCCGAAGAGGTTGCCCTTCAGCCGCTCCGTGTACATGGTCACCGTGCCGTTGCTCATGGTCGACGTCGAGCCCTTGTCGGACCGGACGTGCCCGGTGAAGCCGTCCGAGTGGACGGTGCGCTGGTGCAGGTCCTTGATGTCCACACCGTCCTTCGCGGTGAACTTCAGAACCTTCTTGATCTTGCCACCGCCCGTCTTCACCTCGACGATGCCGTGGTACTTGAGGCCCTTGAGGGTGAGCCGCGTGCTGTTCAGGATCCACGGCTCGTCCGGCAGGAGGGGGATGCCCGGCTCCAGTTCGGCCGCCGCGAGCGCCTCGGGGTCGGGCTCCGGGCACGGGAAGCGCGGCTTGGCGCCCTCGGGTATGTCCTCGTCCTTCTTGGCGTCGAGGCCCTTGGCGTCCTCCGACAGCTCCTCGACCTCGGCGCCCGCCTTGTCGGCGGCGTCCTTGATCGCCTTCTTGGTCGGGTCCTCGACCGCGTCCTGGGCCCCGTTGACCGGGGTGTCGGCCTTGCCGGCCGGCGTGCCCGTCTTCGTCGTGGTGGGGGTGGGCGCGGGGGCCGTCGTCGGCTTGCCGGCCGGGGTGGTGGCCGTCGGCGCCGGCGTGCCGGTCGGCGAGGGGTCGGGACCGTCGAAGAGGTCCTTGATCTTGTCGCCCACACCCAGCGGGTCGAGCGGGTTGACGCTCTTCGTCGCGGTGGGGGTGGGCGTGGGAGCAGGCGCCTGAGGAGTGGTGGCCCGTTGCTCCGTGGGCTTCGCGGTCTCGTCCGCCGAGGGGCTGGCGCCCGGTGCGGGCTTCTCCTGCTCCTCGGTGGCGTCCGGCTTCGGCTCCGTGGTCGCGTCGTCGGTCGCCTCGCCGGTCGGGGTCGCGGTCGCGGTCGCGCTGGCCGTGGGGTCGGGGGTCTCGGCCGGCTTCGTCGACTCCTCGGTCACCGGCTCGTCCGAGCGGGTCACGCACGGACCGGGCGCGAAGGGGATGTCCTTCTCGTCGGCGAGGGCGAGCTTCGGCGCCATGCCCATGCCCATGAGGACGGCGGTCGGCATGGCGGCCAGGGCCATCGCCTTGCCCGCGGGTCCCTGGATCTTGTTCAGCAGCGACTTGCGCGGAGCCGCGTGCCGCGGACCCCTTTTTGCCAGAGTGGCGCCGTCCCCAGCCGGCGCCGACTGCGTCGACTGTGTTTCGTCACCCCGCACTGTTCCTCCCGCCGTTGGCGTCGATCGTCGTTTCGGTCGCCTGCGCACCGGGACCCGTCAGCGGGTCCGGCTCCCCACCGGCGCGCTGCTCCGGGACCGGCAGCGGCAGGGCGGCGTCGACGCCCTCGTCGCCTTCCGGGCCCGACGGCGGACCGTCGTACTTGTGCTCGCCCATGGCGGCCTCGGCCCCGGCCCGCTCCGCGGAGTCCGCGGTCTCCTCGACCTCCGGGGCCGGGGCCCAGGCGACGGAGAGCCCGCCGCCCACCAGCGCCAGGGTGAATCCGATGAAGAAGCCGCCGAGGTTGGAGACCGGGATGGAGACGAGCGCCAGCACGATCGCCGCGACGCCCGCGAACACCCGGACGATGGGCTGGAACCACATCGTCAGTCCGAGCGTCACCAGGAGCACACCGATGATCAGCGCTCCGGCACCGCCCGTGGTCGCCATGGCGATCGTCATGTTGCCGAGTCGCAGGTCGGCGTACGGGAAGTAGGCGATCGGGAGGCCGCCGATCATGGTGAACAGACCGCCCCAGAACGGCCGGCTGCCTCGCCAGTCGTGGAAGCGGCGCTCGTTCGGGACTCCGCGGGAAGCAGTGGACTCGGCGCTCATGGAAAACAGCTCCCTGGAAGCGGTGTTGCTGAGAAGTAGAGAATGTGGCGCGATGGCCGGGAACGGGCGGGGCCGCACGGACGAACAGCGGCCCGCGCCCGCCGGGCAGTTACTGCCGGAGCGTCACCGAGTCCTACTCGGTGAAGCACTCCTTGGTGCCCTTGTGCAGCTTCAGGCTCAGGTTGCTGAGCTTGAACGTTCCGGCGGTGGTCGCCCACGCCTTCTGCTCCACGTTGGTCAGCTTCGCCGTCTCGGCGCGCTGCGAGAAGCCGTACGGGTTCGCCTGGGTGCCGGGCTGGATGCCCGGGTTCTTCAGGGATCCTGCGGCCACACCGATGTCGATGTTGCCGAACTCGGCGTCCGCCTTCAGCGAGGAGACATCGAGGTAGATGTCCTTCGCGTAGACCGGCTTCTTCGGGTCGGTACCGGCGCGCAGCTCCAGGGAGACGTTGCCGATGAACGGCACGTCCGGAGTCACGACCGACTGGCACATGTTGCTGATCCACGCCTCGGAGAAGCCCGAGACGCCCACCGGCTCAGCGAACGGCTTGCCGTGCAGGTCCTTGCCCGCCGCGACGCTGCCGTACTGGACGAAGTCCTTGCCGACGAGGCTGTCGGCCTTCACCTTGAACTCCTGGCCGGAGATGCTGAAGGACGCGGCAAGCGCGCCCTGAGCCAGGCCGACACCGATCGCGGCCGTCGCGGCCACGCTCGGCACCATGACAACGGCGAACCGCTTCCATCTGGTCCCGCCACGAACCTGGGACTTCATGAGAATCCTCCTTCTCGGACGTACATCTCCGGATGGGCCCAGGGCCCTCCTGGGATGGGAGAAGTGCTACGTCCTCGGGAAGAAGCGCCGAAACACCGGGCGCGAGGAGCGTCCGATTCACCGGCGATCACCCCCGAGCGACAACCACTGGCCACGCCTTGCGCGCAACCTCCTTGGACAGGCCCTGCCGGTGAGAGCAGGAACCCCCCTGTCCACGGCCGGCGTCACTGACGCCGACCCGCTCGGTGGGGACCTTCGCCGCGACCCGGTTGGTTGCCGGGCTGTGCGGTATCGGACCGAGCGTCGCCGATCGTGGTCCATTCCGGGCCGGGGCACAAGGGGGTTCGTTACTCACTAGTAACGGGTGGATAACCGCCCCACGACGGGCCGATGTCGCCCGGCCACACAGGGTGCTGCCAAGGGTGGGCACGAAGAAGGAGGATGAGGGTGATACCCGGACAGAAATCCAGGTTCGATTTACTGCAAGTAACAGCGGCCGCGATTACCAAGTTTTGGTAAAGCGCGGCCGCGTCATGTCACTCTGCCGCCAAATCGGCGGGGTCCCGGGCGGGCGGGAACCGGGTCAGAACAGCACCCGGGCGAGGGCCTGACGGCCCGCCGTCACCCGCGGGTCGTCGGGGCCGATGACCTCGAACAGCTCCAGAAGCCGCAGCCGCGCCGCGTCCCGCTGCTCGCCGGCAGTGCGGCGCACGGCGTCCACCAGGCGCCCGAAGGCGTCCTCGACATGACCGCCCACCAGATCGAGGTCGGCGGCGGCGATCTGCGCGTCCACGTCGGCCGGGTCGTCGGCCGCGCTCTTGCGCACCTGCTGCGGGTCCATCTCCTGCACCCGCGCGAGCAGCTCGGCCTGGGCCAGGCCCAGCTTCGCCTCCGGGTGACCGGGGTCGTCGGCGAGCACATTCTTGTACGCCTGGACGGCGCCGGCCAGGTCACCGGCGTCCAGCGCGGACATCGCCGCTTCGAGGAGCGCGTCGTACGGCCCGGCCGGGACGGGGGCCGCGGCGGCGGCGGCCGCACCCTCGGCCGAGGGGTCCACTGCGATGCCGGTCAGGCCGAAGCGCTCCTCCCCGACCTGGATCAGCTGGTCCAGGGTCTGCCGGATCTGCGCCTCGGGCGCCGCGCCCTGGAAGAGCGGCAGCGCCTGGCCGGCGACCACCGCGAAAACGGCCGGAATTCCCTGGATGCCGAACTGCTGCATCAGCATCTGATTGGCGTCGACGTCGATCTTCGCCAGCAGGAAACGGCCGTTGTACTCCACGACGAGACGCTCGAGGAGGGGGCCGAGCTGCTTGCAGGGTTCGCACCACTCGGCCCAGAAGTCGATGACGACCGGAACCTCGGCGGAGCGCTGGAGGACATCACGCTCGAAGCCGGCCTCGTCGACATCGATCACCAGGGCAGAAGGGGCGACGGCCGCCGCGCCACCCTGCCGGGCGGCTTCGGCGCGCGCCTGCTCCGCCTTGGCCTTGGCCTCTCCGGCCGCCTTCACCGCGGCGAGGTCGACGACGCCGCTCATGGACATGTTTCTGGGCTGCATGGGTACATCCTCCCCCTTCCGCGCGCGTAACCGGTAAGCCATGGCTGAACCGTGCCGCCCGCAGGCCTCCCGCCGGTGTGCGAGACGTACGGACGTACACGGTTCATTGTTTCGATGCACCGGGTCCCCACCCGGCGCGCGTGGTTGTCGCTGGGGCCGCTCAAAGCCTTTCGCTACAGGTCGTAGCGTAACTGGACCAGGCGCGCGGAGGGAAGGGCCCCCCGGTGAACTGGCTCACATCACGCACCTCTGGCGCGATACCTACCGGCGGGTATGGTCGATCCCCATGTGCAGCCGTACCAGCCCCCGCCCCCGCGCCACGGGCCGCCCCGGTCGGCCCCGCTCCGCCGAGGCCGACACCGCGATCCTGGAGGCGACCCGCGCCGCCCTGGTCGAACTGGGGTGGTCCAAGCTGACGATGGGAGACGTCGCCACCCGGGCGGGCGTCGCCAAGACCACGCTCTACCGGCGCTGGGCGAACAAGAACGAACTCGTCGTCGACGCCGTCGCCGTCCTCTTCGACGAACTCGAACTCCCGGACCTGGGAAGCCTGCGGGCCGACATCGAGCACGTGGTGCTGCAGTTCGCCGCACTGCTCCAGCGGCCGGAGACCAAGACCGCGCTGATGGCCGTGGTCGCCGAGTCCACCCGGGACGAGCCGCTGCGCGAGCGGATCCGCGCCTCCATAGTGGACCGCCAGAAACGGCTCGTCCTGGAGGGCCGCCAGCGCGCCCAGGAACGCGGCGAACTCCCCGCCGACCGGGACCCCGGGGCGATCGACGGCACCGACGACCTGATCTTCGACGTGATAGCCGGCGCGGTGGTCCACCGCGCCCTCGTCAGCGCCGAACCGGTCGACCAGACCTGGGTCCAGCGCTTCACCGCCCTGCTGCTCGGCGGCCTCGGCGCGGCGGCGGCCCAGGCCGCTCCGGGCGCCCAGGGGCTGTCCGCCGGACCGGGGCCGGACAGACCCTAGAAACCCGGGGGTTCCGTATAGACCCCCCACTCCTCGCGGAGCACGTCGCAGATCTCGCCGAGCGTGGCCTCCGCCCGTACCGCGTCCAGCATCGGTCCGATCATGTTCGAGCCGTCCCGCGCGGCGGCCAGCATCGCGTCGAGCGAGGCCCGCACGCGGGCGTCGTCACGGCGGGCCCTGCGCTCGCCGAGGACGCGGACCTGCTCCCACTCGACCTCGTGGCTGACCCGCAGGATCTCCAGGTCGCCGGTGACCGAGCCGTGGTGGCGGTTGACGCCGACGACCCGCTTGTCGCCCTTCTCCAGGGACTGCTGGTACCTGAAGGCGGATTCGGCGATCTCGCCGGTGAACCAGCCGTCCTCGATGCCGCGCAGGATGCCCGAGGTCATCGGTCCGATGGGATGCCGGCCCTCCGGGTGGGCCTGCCGGCCGCGCTCCTTGATCTGGTCGAAGATCTTCTCGGCGGCCGCCTCGATCCGGTCGGTGAGCTGCTCGACGTACCAGGAACCGCCCAGCGGGTCGGCCACGTTGGCGACGCCGGTCTCCTCCATCAGCACCTGCTGCGTGCGCAGCGCGATCTCGGCGGCCTGCTCACTGGGGAGCGCGAGGGTCTCGTCGAGGGCGTTGGTGTGCAGCGAGTTGGTGCCGCCGAGGACGGCGGAGAGGGCCTCCACGGCGGTCCGTACGACGTTGTTGTACGGCTGCTGGGCGGTGAGGGAGACACCGGCGGTCTGGGTGTGGAAGCGGAGCCACTGGGCCTTGTCGGTCCTGGCTCCGTAGACCTCCTTCATCCAGCGGGCCCAGATCCGGCGGGCGGCGCGGAACTTGGCGATCTCCTCGAAGAAGTCGAGGTGCGCGTCGAAGAAGAAGGAGAGGCCGGGGGCGAAGACGTCGACGTCCAGGCCGCGGGAGAGGCCGAGCTCCACGTAGCCGAAGCCGTCGGCGAGGGTGTACGCGAGCTCCTGCGCCGCCGTCGCCCCGGCCTCCCGGATGTGGTAGCCGGAGACGGAGAGCGGCTTGTAGGCCGGAACGCCCCGCGCGCAGTGCTCCATCAGGTCGCCGATCAGGCGCAGGTGCGGCTCGGGCTGGAAGAGCCACTCCTTCTGCGCGATGTACTCCTTGAAGATGTCGGTCTGGAGCGTGCCGTTGAGCAGGCCCGGGTCGACGCCCTGGCGCTCGGCGGCGACCAGGTACATGCAGAAGACGGGGACGGCCGGGCCGGAGATCGTCATCGACGTCGTCACGTCGCCGAGCGGGATGTCCTTGAAGAGGACCTCCATGTCGGCGGCGGAGTCGACGGCGACGCCGCAGTGGCCGACCTCGCCGAGCGAGCGCGGGTCGTCGGAGTCGCGGCCCATGAGGGTGGGCATGTCGAAGGCGACCGAGAGCCCGCCGCCGCCGTTGGCCAGGATCGTCTTGTACCGCTCGTTGGTCTGCTCGGCGTTGCCGAAGCCGGCGAACTGGCGGATGGTCCACGTCCGGCCGCGGTAACCGGTCGCGTGGAGCCCCCGGGTGAAGGGGTACTCCCCGGGCCAGCCGATGCGCTCGAAGCCCTCGTAGGTGTCCCCGGGCCGGGGCCCGTAGACCGGCTCGACCGGGTCGCCGGAGAGCGTGGTGAAGTCCGCCTGCCGCTTGCGGGCCTTGTCGTAGCGGGCCTGCCAGCGTCGGCGGCCTTCTTCGATGGCGTCAGCGTCCATACCCTCGAATTTACTAGGACGTCCTAGTATCTGTCGACGGCAGACCGCCGTACACATCCGTACGGCGGTGCGTGTTACGCCTTGACCGTGGCCGGCTCGGCGCCGTCGACCAGCGGAAGCGTGTCGCGGACGACCTTGCGCTCGACGAAGAAGGCGGCGAAGGGAATCGTCCCGGAGAGCAGCACCCAGAGCAGCCGGCCGAAGGGCCACTTCGCCTTGGAGCCGAGGTCGAAGGCGAAGATCAGGTAGATGATGTAGAGGACACCGTGGGTCTGGGAGACCGCGAAGGTCACGTCCTCGCCCATGTCGAACCCGTACTTGAAGACCATGCAGGTGCACAGCACGAGCAGCATGACGGCGGTGACGTACGCCATGACGCGGTAACGGGTCAGCACGCTGGATTTCATGCCGTCGAGCGTAACGGCCCGATCCGGGCGATCTTCGCGCGGCCCCTCCCCGACGGCGCGGGCACGCTACTTCTCCTCGAAATCCCCCGCCGCGACCCGCAGGGGACGCAGCATCGCGAAGATCTCGGCGCACTCCTCGGCGTCGTACACCCCGAGCCCGAAGTCCATCGCCATCAGGTCCCGGGTGGCCGCCTCGACCACCTCGCGGCCCTTGTCCGTGATGGAGGCGAGGGTTCCGCGACCGTCGTTGGGGTTGGGCCGCTTGGCGACGAGACCGGACCTCACCAGCCGGTCCACCGTGTTCGTCACGGACGTGGGATGGACCATGAGCCGCTCGCCGATCTTGGACATCGGCAGCTCGCCGGCCTTCGAGAAGGTCAGCAGCACCAGCGCCTCGTAGCGGGCGAAGGTCAGCCCGTACGGCTTGACCACGGCGTCGACCTCGGCGAGCAGGATCTGGTGCGCCCGCATGATCGAGGTGATCGCGCCCATCGAGGGTACGGGGCCCCAGCGGTTCTGCCAGAGCTCGTCGGCGCGGGCGATGGGGTCGAACGGGAGACTGAGCGGCTTCGGCACGCGTCGACCTTACCCACTGGTCACATGCTGGTCAGCCCCGTCTCGCACTTCGGTCCGTTTCCCGTGCGGTCGCGGTCGTGTTCGCGGTCGCGGTCGCGGTCGCGCGCACCTCGGCCAGCGGGGCCAGGACGCACCCGGTCCCGAGCACTCCGGAGCCGACGACCACGAGGTGGACGCGGAGGAACCCGGCGGCGGCCATGCCGACGCCCTGGATCGTCATCATGCGGCGGTCATCAGCGTCATGGCCCCGCCGCGCTGCCCCTCGGGTACGGCGGCGACGAACCAGGCGTCGAGACCGAGGGCGTACGCGCCGGTGGCGCCGGCCAGGAGGAGGGGCGAGGACCGCGAGGGCGACGCCGGGCTCGACGGCGTGCAGGAGGAAGGGCGGCAGCCCGGGCGCGACGATCCGTGCCGGCGCACCTGTCCGTCCTCCGGGAGGCGGGGCTGCCCACCTCGCGCCGGTACGGACACCAGGGTGCGGGACGAGCGGACCCCGCTGGGGATCGCGCCGGCGGCGGACACGGTGTCGCACCCGACCACGGAATAACCGGTATGTGACGATGGCGCGGTCTGTCCCGTACCCGACCCTGGGGGCCGGATGTCCCGCCGTACGCTCTCCGCCGCGCTGGCCCTGACCTGCGCCCTTCTCCTCGCCGGATGCGGCGGTGGGGAGCCGGCCGGGCCCACCCCGGCCGCTGCGCCCACCACCCGCGGCGAGGCCGTCGCCCCGCCCGGCGGCTCCCCCTTCTGGGTCGACCCGGACAGCGACGCGGCCCGCCAGGTCAGGCAGTACGAGGCGCAGGGCCGCGCGGAGGACGCGAAGCTCCTCCGGCGGATCGCGGAGCGGCCGGTCGCCGAATGGCCCGCGGGCGACGATCCCGTGCCGGAGATCGCCCGGGCGGTGCGCGGGGCCGCGGCCGGCAAACGGACGGTGGTCTTCGTCGCGTACAACATTCCGCACCGTGACTGCGGGATGTACTCGGCGGGCGGCGCGCACGACGCGCGCGCGTACCGGGACTGGGTGGACTCCTTCGCCTCCGCCATCGGGGACGCGCCCGCGATCGTCGTCCTGGAGCCCGACGCGGTCCCGCACATCGTGGACGGCTGCACGCCGGGCCAGTACCACGACGAGCGCTACCGGTTGCTCTCCGAGGCGATCGACCGGCTGAAGCGCCAGTCGCACACACGGGTCTATCTGGACGCGGGCAACCCGGCCTGGATCGACGACCCGGGCAAGCTGGTGGAGCCCCTGCGGCGGGCGGGCATCGCCCGGGCCGACGGCTTCTCGCTCAACGTCTCCAACTTCCAGACCGACGACACCGTGAAAAGGTTCGGCGCCCGGCTGTCCGGGCTGCTGGGCGGCGCCCACTTCACCGTCGACACCAGCCGCAACGGCGACGGTCCCCTCCCGGGCGACCGGGAGGAGGCCTGGTGCAACCCGCCGGGCCGCGCCCTCGGCGTCCCGCCGACGGACCGGACCGGGGACGAACTGGTCGACGCCTACCTCTGGATCAAGCGCCCCGGCGACTCCGACGGCCCCTGCCGCGGCGGCCCCTCCGCCGGCACCTGGTGGCCCGACTACGCCCTCGGCCTCGCCCGCCGGGCGAAGGCCTGAGGGCCGGTGGGCCGGTGGGCCGGTGGGCCGGTGGGCCCAGGCAGCCGGCCTGAGGCTCAGCGCACCTGCACCCACCTCGCCTCGGACGGCGTGCCGTCCCCATCCGTCACGAAGAGCATGTACCAGCCGGGCGGGACCAGAGACCTGTCCTGCGGGATCTCCACCGTGATCGAGTCCGACCGCTTCGTCAGGCCCAGCTCCACCGAGCGCTGTTCGACGTCCGTGGTGTGGGTGACGGCGCTCGGGCGCATCAGGCGCGCTTTCGTGACGCGGGGGGCGTGTCCGGTCTGGAAGGTGGCGCGGCCGTTCTGGTCGATCTCCCGGGGGCCCTCACCGAGGACGGGGCGGTCGGGGCCCGCCTTGTGCAGGTAGGGCGGGGTGAAGACCTCGATCCGCTGCTCGAACGTGCCGAGCTTGGTGTTGTCCTTGTCGTCGAAGAGCGGGTCGGAGCCGAAGGTGGCGACCCGGCCGTCGGGGAGCAGCAGCGCCTCGGAGTGGTAGTTGCGGCTGACCGTCGGCTCGGCGGCGGCGGTGAAGGCGTTGGTTCTCGGGTCGTAGAACTGCGCCTTGAGGATGTCGCTGCCGCTGCGGCCGCGGTACTCCCGCGAGCCGCCGGTGGTGAAGACCGAGTCGTCGGGCAGGAGCACGCTGCTGAGGTAGCGCGTGCCCTGCGGGAGGGCGGGCCCGTCCCGGAAGACCGGGGTCTCCTCGGAGAGGTCGATGATCGACGTACGGGGTGTGGACTTCGGGGACTCCCCGACCCCGCCGCCGCCGAGGACCATGACCTTCTGGTTCTGGACCGGCGGGAGCATGAGGGAGGCGGAGGTCTCCAGCTGGTCGGGGTCGGTGAGCCCGCCGAGCTTGGTGAAGGAGTTCTTCTCCAGGTCCCACAGGCCCGGCTCGCGGCCCTTCTCCGCCGGCCCGTAGCCCGCGTTGGAGCCGGTGTAGAGGAGCTTGCCTCCCTTGGTGAGGAAGAGAGCCGGGTAGGTGGGAAAGTACCGGAAGGGGCCCTTGGACCACTGCTTCGTCTCCGGGTCGTAGATCTCGTTGTCGCCGGGGACGACGTCGCCGACGTCGTTGAGCCCCGAGACGGCGAGGACCTTGCCGTCGTCGAGGGCGACGAGGGTCGGGTACCAGCGGGCGTCCCTCATCGGGGCGACGGGCACGTACTTCTCGGCCTTCGGGTCGAACTCGTACGCGGCCTTGATGCCCTGGAAGTCCTGCTTCTCGGTGGTGAGCCGCTGCGCGAGGCCGTAGACGTTGTCGACGTCCTCGCCCTCGAGGCCGACGACCTCGTACTGCGCGGCCTCGGTGGTGAGCGCCTGCGCGCCCTCCTTCTTCGCCTCGACGAAGACCCGCGCCTCGGCGGCGGTGACCTTGGTCCGCCAGGGCTTCATCTGACCGCTCCTGGAGTACGAGATCTCGAACTCGCGCTTGGCCCTGGGGACCGTGACGTCGAACTTCGTGACGTACTCGACGCCCGAGGGCGAGCGGAAGACGGTGCCCTTCCTGAGGGTGACGGCCTTGTCCGGGTTCTCGTTCTTGACCCGCATCCCGCCGCCGGCCTTCTTGACCTCGCCGTCGAGGATCTCGTAGCGGGCGGTTCCGCCGGCGACCAGGAGACGGCCGTCGGGGAGGTGGGCGTGTCCCGAGCAGAAGAAGTCCTCGGGAGTGGGGACCTTCTTGAAGGTGTTCTTCTTCGGGTCCCACAGAACGGTGTCGAAGGTGCCGGAGTCGAACTTCTCCTGGTCGTTGCCGGAACCGGCGATGAGCAGCACCTTGCCCGTGTGCAGCAGGGCGGCGTGGATGGCGTTGACGTCGTACCCCTTCGGGACGTCGACCTGCGCCCAGGAGCCGAACCGCCGCTGGTAGCCGGGCTGAGCGATCTTGTACGCGTGGTACTTCTCCTCGACGAAGGAGATGGCGGCGGGGGCGTTGAGCGAGGCGAGGACCACGACGGCGCCACTGCCGAGAAGGGTCTTCTTGAGTTTTCGCGGCGGCCGGTGGGCCATGGCTCAATTCCCTCCGGTCGTCGTGGGCGCGGGGGCGGTGGTGGGCGCGGGGGCGCTGGGTGCGGCCGTCGTCGTCGTCCTGGTGACCAGGGCGGGCACGCGGCGCCGGCCCCGCAGAGTCGTCCAGCTCCATACGGCGACCGGGGAGAGGGAGACGACGAGGGCGAGGACGGCCCAGGTGCGCATGGCCGCGTGGGTGTGCCCGAAGCGGACCGAGGCGATGAGGGAGGCGGTCAGGATCGCGGCCCAGTAGAGGTGGACGCGGAACGTGGAGACCCGGTCGGGGCTGGCCTCACCGCCCTTGGGGGTGACGACGAACCGGCCGTTGGTGCGCAGGACCGCCGAGCAGAGCGACCGGAGGTAGATCGGGGCGGAGAGCGCGGACATCGCCATGCCGGCGAGCCCGCCGGAGCCCTCGGGTTCGTGCGGCGAGACGTTGTGCCGCCGGTTCCACAGGTACAGCCCGACCTGCAGGGCCACCGCGTCGCTGTAGATCATCAGCCAGACCGCGGAGGAGACCTGGGTGCCGGACGCCCCGAACCAGAGGAACAGCACGCAGCTGAGGATGCCGAGGAGCCAGTTGATCGCCGTCATCGGGTAGTAGACGAGCATCAGCGTGTAGTTGAGGAAGCGGCCCGGCGGAGTCCGCAAGGGCGCCTTCCAGTACTGCCTGATCAGCGTCTCGTACGTCCCCCGGGACCAGCGCAGCTGCTGGGTGAAGAAGTCCGTCCAGGACGCCGGCCCCTCGCCGACGGCGAGCACGTCGGGGGTGTAGACGGAGCGCCAGAAGCGGCCGGTGAGCGGGTTCCTCCTGCGGTGCAGCTCGAAGCCGGTGGCCATGTCCTCGGTGATGGAGTCGTACAGGCCGTGGACCTGCCTCAGGGCGGAGATGCGTACGACGTTGTTGGTGCCGACGAACATGGGCGCGTGGTAGCGGTTGCCGGCCCGCTGTATCAGCGCGTGGAAGAGGAATTGCTGGGACTCGGCGGCCTTGGTGACCGGTGAGTCGTAGTTGCCGTAGACCTGCGGGCCGACGACGAAGGCGACGTCCGGGTCGCGGAAGTAGCCGAGCATCCGCTCCAGGAAGTTCGGCAGCGGTACGTGGTCGGTGTCGACGGAGGCGAAGAAGTCGTAGGCGCCGCCGTGCATCGCGATCCAGGCGTTGTAGTTGCCGTGCTTGCTCCGCGCCTTGTGGGCGCCCTTCGCGCGGTTCCACTCGGGGACGCCGGCGCGGGTGAAGTGCCGGACACCGAGCTGCGCGCAGAGGGCCTTGGCCTGATCGTCGTCGCCCTCGTCCAGGAGCCAGACGTCCAGCCAGCCGTTGTGGCGGAGCCGTATCGCGCCCTCCAGGGTGGACCGGACCATGGAGAGGGGTTCCTTGCCCGGCACGTAGGTGGTGAGGAAGGCGACGCGGGTGCCCTGCTCGGCGTACACGGGTATGGGGTCGCGCGCGACCATCGTGGCGTGGGCGATGGAGGCGACGTTCACCAGCATGAAGAGGCAGACGAGGCCGATCGACACGAGCATGACGGTGTCGAGCCTGACGAGCCACCGGTCGCCGCCCTCACGGACGGTCCAGTGGCTGGGCCAGACGAGGTACGCGAGCAGCACCGCGGAGAGGACCGGCGCGAGGCCCATGAGGAGGACGGCTCGTACGCGGTGCGGCTCCTGCGAGAGCAGGCTCCGGTACTGGACCTGGTAGGACGCCGTGTCCGGCTCCGTGAGAGGACCGGCGAGTCGGCTGTAGGAGTCGTAGTCGTAGCCTTCCGGCCGCACGGTGCCTCCAGCTGTCGTCGAACAGGTCGATAAGCTCACAGAAGTGGAGATCATTGGGCATGTCGACCGGAATCGGCCGAGTGGGCGGTTTTTGGGCGTACGGCCGTTCCGGTGACGAGACAGGGCCGTTCGGGGCCCCGGGCGGGGCGAGCGGGCGGGGCGGACGGACGGACACGACGAAGCCCCCGGCCGATCGGGCCGGGGGCTTGAGTCGTAGCGCACGCACCTGCGTACGCCGGAGGGTCAGGCGGAGAGGTGGCGCTCCACGGTCTCGACCTTGGAGGTCAGCCCGTCGGTCACCCCGGGCCGGATGTCGGCCTTGAGGACGAGCGAGACGCGCGGGGCCCGTGCCTCCACGGCGGCGACGGCGCGCTTCACCACGTCCATCACCTCGTCCCACTCCCCCTCCAGGGAGGTGAACATCGCGTCCGTACGGTTCGGCAGCCCGGATTCCCGTACGACCCGGACGGCGTCGGCGACGTACTCGCCGACGTCCTCGCCGACGCCGAGCGGGGTGACCGAGAAGGCGACGATCACGCGTTCACCGTGCCCTCGCGGCGGGCGCGGGAGGCGATGACGGCGTCCTGGGCCTCGTGCTTGAGCTTGCGCTCGGCGAAGAAGCCGCCGAGGGGCAGCACGGAGAGCAGGAAGTAGAGCGCCGCCGTCTTGAGGTTCCACTTGGTGCGGTTCCAGGCGTCCAGCCAGAAGAGCACGTAGAGGATGAAGAGGATGCCGTGGATCGCACCCATCACCGGTACCGCGTTGAAGTCCGTGGTGCGCTTGAGCACCGAGCAGACCAGCAGCAGAAGGAACGAGACGGCCTCCGGCGCGGAGACGAGCCGGAGCCGGTGGAGGGAGGAGGCGGTCTTGATGTCCACGGGGTCACCTTCGGTGGGAGGGGCCGGTGATCTTGTGAATAGATGCACAAGCGTCGGCCCATTGTGGCACCCGACTTTGCTGTCTCTTTATCCGGGGGCCCCGTAACCTCCCTTCGTGGCTACGTTCCGACTCCAAGGCAGCAAAGTGCTCGCCGTCGACATGACAGGCGACTGGGTCAAGGCGAAAAACGGCTCCATGGTCGCTTACGACGGCCAGATGGCCTTCAAGAAGATGTCCGGCGGCGGCGAGGGCCTGCGCGGCATGGTCACCCGCCGGCTCACCGGCGAGCAGATGGAGGTGATGGAGGTGAAGGGGCAGGGGACCTGCTGGTTCGCCGACCGCGCCTCCGAGATCAACCTCGTCTCCCTGCACGGCGACAAGCTCTACGTCGAGGCGAGCAATCTGCTCTGCACCGACGCGGGGCTGCGCACCGGTACCACCTTCACCGGCCTGCGCGGCGGCGCGACCGGCAACGGCCTCTTCACGACGACCGTGGAGGGCACCGGCCAGGCGGCGCTTCTGTCCGACGGCCCGGCCGTGGTGCTGCGCGTGTCCCCGCAGTACCCGCTCTCCGTGGACCCCGGCGCGTACATCGCCCACCAGGGCAACCTCCAGCAGTCCTTCCAGTCCGGTGTGACCTTCCGCACCTTCCTGGGCGAGGGCGGCGGCGAGGCCTTCCAGATCCGCTTCGAGGGCGACGGGCTCGTGTACGTGCAGCCGAGCGAGCGGAACACGATCGGGGGCGAACTGTGAGCGACGCACGCACGGCCACCGGCCCGCGGTCGACGACGAGGCCCGCACCCGCGCGCCGCGCGGGCGGAGAGGGAGGCACCTTCCGGGCGTCAGCTCCGGGGGAGAGCGAAGGGGGGCGGGTCTGATGCCGTTCCGCGAGATCAACTCGAAGATGGTCGAGGCCACGGTCGTCCCCGGACAGCGCATGTTCAGCCAGCGGGGCGCGATGCTCGCCTACCGCGGCGACGTCACTTTCACGCCGAACATGGCCGGCGGCCAGGGCGGTGTGATGTCGATGATCGGCCGCCGGGTGGCCGGGGAGGCCACCCCGCTGATGACGGTGGAGGGCAACGGCACCGTGATGTTCGGGCACGGCGGTCACCACATCCAGGTGATCCAGCTGACCGGCGACACCCTCTGCGTCGAGGCCGACCGGCTGCTCGCCTTCGACGGCACCCTGGAGCAGGGCACCATGTTCATGGGCTCCCAGGGCGGCGTCATGGGCATGGTCCGCGGTCAGGTGACGGGCCAGGGCCTCTTCACCACCACGCTCAAGGGCCACGGCGCGGTCGCGGTCATGGCCCACGGCGGGGTGATCGAGCTGCCGATCACTCCCGGGCGGGCGGTCCATGTGGACCCGCAGGCGTACGTCGCACACCACGGGGACGTGCGGAACAAGCTCTCCACGGCGCTGGGCTGGCGCGACATGGTGGGGCGCGGCTCGGGCGAGGCGTTCCAGCTGGAGCTGAGCGGCAGCGGCGCGGTGTACGTCCAGGCCTCGGAGGAGAAGCTGTGAGCACCCCGGTGATCCACGACCCGGCGACCCTTCCGTCGGACGACAACGTCAACCCGTACACCTTCTGCGTGGAGCTCAAGGGCTCCCAGTGGTTCCTGCAGAAGGGGAAGATGATCGCCTACTACGGGCGGATCGACTTCAACGGCATCGGCCACGGCCGGCTCGACCGGCTGGTCCGTACGTCCTTCCACTCGCCGCTGCACGCGAGCGACTGGGTGGTGGCCGAGGGCAGCGGCAAGATGCTGCTCGCCGACCGGGCCTTCGACGTGAACTCGTTCGACCTGGACGAGGGCAATCTGACGATCCGTTCGGGCAACCTGCTCGCCTACCAGCCGACGCTGGCCCTGAAGCAGTCGATCGTGCCGGGTTTCGTGACCCTGATCGGCACGGGCAAGTTCGTGGCGGCCTCGAACGGCCCGGTGGTCTTCATGGAGCCGCCGCTCCGGGTGGACCCGCAGGCGCTGGTGGGCTGGGCGGACTGCCCTTCGCCGTGCCACCACTACGACCACGGTTACATGACGGGCGTCATGGGCGGCGTACGCGCCCTGACGGGGATCGGTGGCACCTCGGGCGAGGAGCACCAGTTCGAGTTCGTGGGCGCCGGCACGGTGCTGCTCCAGTCGACGGAGCTGCTGATGCAGGACCGCGCCGTCGGCGGCCCGCCGCCCCAGCCGGGCGTCCCGGGGCACCACGGACCGTCCGGTTCCAGCCATGGCCAGCAGGGCTCGGTACCGCGCCTTCCCGGACAGCTGGGGGACCTGCAGCGTCGCTTCGGGCTGTGAGCGGTAGTCTGCGGAGTGTGACGCCCTCGAACGTGTGCACCCGTACGTCGGGGCCCCGGGTGCCAGGTGTCACATTCCCGCAGTTCGTCCAGTATTCAACTTCTTAGGTAGAATCCATATATGGAGACCGAGACGGCCACCCCCTGGCTCACCGACGCCGAGCAGTGTGCGTGGCGCACATATCTGGACGTCAACAGGATGCTGACGTACCAGCTGGAGAAGGACCTCCAGCCCTTCGGCCTGACCATCAACGACTACGAGATCCTGGTGAACCTCTCGGAGTCGGCCGAGCGGCGGCTGCGCATGAGCGATCTGGCGGCGGCGACGCTGCAGTCCAAGAGCCGGCTCTCGCACCAGATCACCCGCATGGAGAACGCGGGCCTGGTGCGCCGGGAGAACTGCGAGTCCGACCGTCGGGGGCTGTACGCGGTCCTGACGGACCACGGCATGGACACCATGCGCAAGGTGGCTCCGCACCACGTGGAGTCGGTGCGCAAGCACTTCATCGACCAGTTGAGCCCCGAGGCGCTCGGGGACCTCCACACCTCCCTGAAGCCGGTGGCGGAGCAGCTGCGAGGCCGCAGAGGCAAGCCGTAACGACGAGAAAGAAGGCCCGGTACGCCTCCGCGTACCGGGCCTTCTCGGCGTACCGCGCCTTCTCGCGTGCCGTCGGTCAGTTGCCCGTCAGGCTCGCGATCAGTTCGTCCGAGGCGGCGTACGGGTCCAGCTCGCCCGCCACGATGCGCTCCGCGAGCGCGTCCAGGCGGCGGTCGCCGTGGAGGTCGCCGATGCGCTCGCGGAGGGCCGTGACCGCGATCGTCTCGACCTCGCGGGCCGAGCGCGAGCGGCGGCGCTCCGCGAGCACCCCGTGCTCCTCCATCCAGGCACGGTGCTTCTCCAGCGCCTCGACGACCTCGTCGATGCCCTCGCCCCGGGCCGCGACCGTCTTGACGATCGGCGGCCGCCAGTCGCCCGGGCCGCGCGCCTCGCCGAGCCCGAGCATGTGGTTCAGCTCCCGGGCCGTCGCGTCCGCGCCGTCCCGGTCCGCCTTGTTGACGACGTACACGTCGCCGATCTCCAGGATGCCCGCCTTCGCGGCCTGGATCCCGTCGCCCATACCCGGGGCGAGGAGCACCACCGACGTGTCCGCCTGGGAGGCGATCTCCACCTCCGACTGGCCGACGCCGACCGTCTCGACGAGGACCACGTCGCAGCCGGCCGCGTCCAGGACGCGGATCGCCTGCGGGGCCGCCCAGGCGAGCCCGCCCAGGTGGCCGCGCGTCGCCATCGAGCGGATGTAGACGCCCGGGTCGGAGGCGTGTTCCGACATCCGGACCCGGTCGCCGAGCAGCGCTCCGCCGCTGAACGGGGACGAGGGGTCGACGGCGAGGACGCCGACCCGCCTGCCCGCCCGGCGGTAGGCGGCGACCAGCGCGGACGTCGACGTGGACTTGCCCACGCCCGGCGAACCCGTCAGGCCCACCACGTACGCCCCGCCGGTCAGCGGTGCGAGCTCCGCCATCACCTCGCGCAGTTGCGGGGACGCCCCCTCCACCAGTGAGATCAGCCGGGCCACGGCGCGCGGCCGGCCCTCCCGTGCCTGGGCGACCAGTTCGGGGACGTCCACCATGTTCAACCGCTCCTTGGTTCCGGTGCTACTTGCCGGGTACGCGAACGATCAGAGCGTCACCCTGACCGCCACCGCCGCACAGCGCCGCCGCGCCGACACCGCCGCCGCGCCGCTTGAGCTCCAGCGCGAGATGCAGCACCACACGGGCGCCGGACATGCCGATGGGGTGGCCCAGTGCGATGGCCCCGCCGTTGACGTTCACCTTTTCCGGGGT
The DNA here is from genome assembly GCF_014649715.1 of Streptomyces lateritius. Lineage (GTDB taxonomy): Bacteria > Actinomycetota > Actinomycetes > Streptomycetales > Streptomycetaceae > Streptomyces > Streptomyces lateritius. The sequence continues at coordinate 63,687 of NZ_BMTO01000013.1, read as the reverse complement.
GACGCCCAGGTCCTTCATTGACTGCACGGCGACCGCGGCGAAGGCCTCGTTGATCTCGATGAGGTCGAGGTCCTCCACCGCCAGGCCCTCCTTCTTGAGGGCGTGGGCGATCGCGTTGGACGGCTGCGACTGCAGCGAGTTGTCCGGACCGGCCACGTTGCCGTGGGCGCCGATCTCGGCGATCCACTCCAGGCCCAGCTCCTCGGCCTTCGCCTTGCTCATCACGACCACGGCGGCGGCGCCGTCGGAGATCTGCGAGGAGGTGCCGGCGGTGATGGTGCCGTCCTTGGCGAACGCGGGGCGCAGCTTGCCGAGGGACTCGACGGTGGTCTCGCCGCGGATGCCCTCGTCCTTGGAGAAGACGACCGGCTCACCCTTGCGCTGCGGGATCTCGACCGGGGTGATCTCCGCCTCGAAGATGCCGTTCTTCTGGGCGGCGGCGGCGCGCTGGTGCGACAGCGCGGCGATCTCGTCCTGCTCGGGGCGGGCGATGCCGAGGCGGGTGTTGTGCTTCTCGGTGGACTCGCCCATGGCGATGTTCTCGAAGGCGTCGGTGAGGCCGTCGTACGCCATCGCGTCGAGCATCTCGATGGCGCCGTACTTGTAGCCCTCGCGGGACTTCGGCAGCAGGTGCGGGGCGTTGGTCATCGACTCCTGGCCGCCGGCGACGACGATGTCGAACTCGCCGGCGCGGATCAGCTGGTCGGCCAGCGCGATGGCGTCGAGCCCGGAGAGACACACCTTGTTGATGGTGAGGGCCGGGACGTTCATCGGGATGCCGGCCTTGACGGCGGCCTGGCGGGCGGGGATCTGGCCGGCGCCCGCCTGGAGCACCTGCCCCATGATCACGTACTGCACCTGGTCGCCGCCGATGCCGGCCCGGTCGAGCGCGGCCTTGATGGCGAAGCCGCCGAGGTCCGCACCGGAGAAGGACTTGAGGGAGCCGAGCAGCCGTCCCATGGGCGTGCGGGCGCCCGCGACGATCACTGAGGTGGTACCGGTCGTTCCAGACATGAGGCACAGCCCCTTGAGATGAGGAGTGAACGAGGGTTTACCGCCAATGTACTGAGCGGTGCCGTACGCGGTCACCGGGCAGCCGGTGTGATCGCGCGCACGTTGCGTAACCACCTCCCGGGCGTTGCACTGGGACCATGCTGACGCGAATCGACCACATCGGGATCGCCTGTTTCGACCTCGACAAGACTGTCGAGTTCTACCGTGCGACCTACGGTTTCGAGGTGTTCCACTCCGAGGTGAACGAGGAGCAGGGCGTCCGTGAGGCCATGCTCAAGATCAACGGCACCTCGGACGGCGGCGCCTCCTACCTCCAGCTTCTCGAACCCACCCGCGAGGACTCCGCGGTCGGGAAGTGGCTGGCCAAGAACGGCGAGGGCGTGCACCACATCGCCTTCGGGACCGCCGACGTCGACGGCGACGCCGCCGACATCCGCTCCAAGGGCGTACGGGTCCTCTACGACGAGCCCCGGATCGGCTCGATGGGCTCCCGTATCACCTTCCTCCACCCCAAGGACTGCCACGGTGTTCTGACCGAACTCGTCACGTCCGCCGAGCCGTCGGCGGACCACTGAGCCGTCCACTCCTCGGCGGAGCACTGACCTCCGGATTCCTGGCCCGGTAGAGTGGGCGGCTCCGGGCCGGGGCCGGTCGGTGCCGCATGCCATGCGGCGTCGAAGTCGGGGCATCCGATCTGCCACCATTCCCCGGGGGGCCCGTTCGCCGGGGAACGGATCTCATTGGAGTGTTGCGACCAGGGGACGGATGGGACCGCGCAGTGCGGGGCTACGAACGCCAGGAGAGCCACCGAGCTGAAGACGACCATCTTTCGCGGTTCGAAGCCGAGATGGACCGGCTGAAGACCGAGCGGGAGAAGGCCGTCCAGCACGCCGAGGACCTCGGTTACCAGGTCGAGGTCTTGCGCGCCAAGCTCCACGAGGCGCGCCGCACGATCGCATCCCGGCCGGCGTACGACAGCGCGGACATCGGCTACCAGGCCGAGCAGCTGCTGCGGAACGCGCAGATCCAGGCCGACCAGCTGCGCCAGGACGCCGAGCGCGAGCTGCGCGAGGCGCGGGCCCAGACCCAGCGGATCCTGCAGGAGCACGCCGAGCACCAGGCGCGGCTCCAGGCGGAGCTGCACGCGGAGGCGGTCCAGCGCCGTCAGCGCCTGGACCAGGAGCTGGCCGAGCGCCGTCAGACCGTCGAGGCGCACGTCAACGAGAACGTCGCCTGGGCCGAGCAGTTGCGTGCCCGTACGGAGTCCCAGGCCCGCCGCCTGATGGAGGAGTCCCGCGCCGAGGCCGAGCAGGCGCTGGCCGCCGCGCGCGCCGAGGCCACCCGGCTCGCGGAGGAGACGCGGCAGCGCGTCGGTTCGGAGGCGCAAGCCGCCCGTGCCGAGGCCGAAGCGATTCTGTTGCGCGCCCGCAAGGACGCCGAACGGCTTTTGAACGCCGCCTCCACGCAGGCGCAGGAGGCCACCAGCCACGCCGAGCAGCTCCGTTCGGCGACCACCGCCGAGACCGACCAGGCCCGCCGGCAGGCGACCGAGCTGTCCCGCGCCGCCGAGCAGCGGATGCAGGAGGCCGAGGACCGGCTGCGCGAGGCACGGGCGGAGGCCGAGAAGGCGCTGTCCGAGGCCAAGGAGGCGGCGGCCAGGCAGCTGTCGTCGGCGGAGTCGGTCAACGAGCAGCGCACGCGGACGGCGAAGGCGGAGATCGCCCGGCTCGTCGGCGAGGCGACCAAGGAGGCCGAGGCCCTCAAGGCGGAGGCCGAGGAGAAGCTCCGCGAGGCGAGCGCCGCGGCCGAGAAGCTGGTCTCGGAGGCGTCCGAGAAGGCCCGTACGGTCGCGGCGGAGGACTCCGCCGCCGCCCTCGCGAAGGCGGCCCGTACCGCGGAGGAAGTCCTCACCAAGGCGTCCGAGGACGCGCAGGCGACCACCCGCAAGGCGTCCGAGGAGGCCGAGCGGATCCGCCGCGAGGCGGAGGCGGAGGCCGACCGGCTGCGCAACCAGGCGGAGGAGCAGGCCGGCGAGCTGCTCGGCTCGGCGAAGGACGACACCAAGGAGTACCGCGCCAAGACGGTCGAGCTGCAGGAGGAGGCGCGCCGGCTGCGCGGCGAGGCCGAGCAGCTGCGGGCGGAGGCGATCGCCGAGGGCGAGAAGATCCGCGGCGAGGCCCGGCGCGAGGCGGTCCAGCAGATCGAGGAGGCGGCCCGAACCGCCGAGGAGCTGCTGACCAAGGCCCGCACCGACGCCGACGAGCTGCGCGCCGGCGCGGGCGCCGAGAGCGAGCGGGTCCGTTCCGAGGCGATGGAGCGGGCGCAGACGCTGCGCACCCAGGCCGAGGAGACGCTGGAGCGCACCCGCGCCGAGGCCGAGCGGATGCGGGCCGAGGCCGAGGAGCAGGCGGAGGCCGTCAAGGAGTCCGCCGCGAAGACCGCGGCCGAACTGCGCGAGGACGCCGAGCGGGCCGCGGCGGCGCGGACCGCGGAGGCGGCCGAGGAGCTGACCCGGCTGCACACCGAGGCCGAGTCGCGGGTCGAGAGCGCCGGCCGGGAGCTGGCGGAGGCCCGCACCGAGAGCGAGCGCATCCGGCGCGAGGCCGCCGAGGAGACGGAGCGGCTGCGCACGGAGGCCGCCGAGCGGATCCGTACGCTCCAGGCGCAGGCCGAGCAGGAGGCCGAGCGGCTGCGCACGGAGGCCGCGTCGGACGCGTCCACCGCGCGGGCCGAGGCCGAGGCCGCGGCCGTACGGCTGCGCGCCGAGGCGGCGACGGAGGCCGAGCGGCTCAGGTCGGAGGCGCAGGAGAGCGCCGACCGGGTCCGTGCCGAGGCCGCGGCCGCCGCCGAGCGCGTCGCCGCCGAGGCCGCGGAGGCACTGGCCGCCGCGCAGGAGGAGGCCAACCGGCGGCGCCGGGAGGCCGAGGAGACGCTGGAGTCGGCCCGTTCCGAGGCCGGCCGGGAGCGTGAGCACGCCCGCGAGCAGTCCGAGGAGCTGCTCGCCTCCGCCCGCAAGCGGGTGGAGGAGGCGCAGACCGAGGCCCAGCGCCTGGTCGAGGAGGCGGACCGGCGGGCCACGGAGATGGTGTCCGCGGCCGAGCAGACCGCCCAGGAGGTACGGGACTCGGTCGCCGGGCTGCGCGAGCAGGCCGAGGAGGAGATCGCGGGCCTGCGCAGCGCCGCCGAGCACGTGGCGGAGCGCACGAGGTCCGAGGCGCAGGAGGAGGCGGACCGGCTCCGCGCCGACGCGTACGAGGAGCGGGAGCGGGCCACCGAGGACGCGGGCCGCACCCGGCAGCGCGCCCAGGAGGAGTCGGAGGCGGCGAAGGCGCTGGCCGAGCGGACGGTCGCGGACGCGATCGCCGAGTCGGAGAAGCTGCGCACGGACACCGCCGAGTACGCACAGCGGTTGCGGACGGAGGCGACGGACTCGCTCGCCGCGGCCGAGCAGGACGCGGCCCGCACCCGTGCCGACGCCCGCGAGGACGCCAACCGGATCCGCTCGGAGGCCGCGGCCCAGGCGGACGCCCTGGTGGGCGAGGCGCGCACGGAGGCGGAGCGGATCACGGCCGAGGTGGAGCGACTGCTCGCCGAGGCGGAACAGGTCAAGGCGGAGGGTGTCGCCGAGGCCGAGGCGCTGCGGGCGGCCGCCCGCGCCGACGGCGAGCAGGTTTTGGACGAGGCCCGCAAGGCCGCCGACAAGCGGCGCACGGACGCGGCCGAGCAGGCGGACCAGCTCATCGGTAAGGCGAGGAGCGAGGCCGAGCGGATCACCGCCGAGGCGGCGGAGCTGCTGGAGACGACGGAGCAGGACGCGCTGCGGCTGCGGACCGAGGCCGAGCAGGTCAAGCGGGACGGCGAGGCGCACGCCGAGGCGCTGCGCAACGCCGCGCTCGCCGACAGCGAGCAGGTCCTGGACGAGGCCCGCAAGGCCGCCGACAAGCGCCGCTCGGACGCCGCCGAGCAGGCGGACCAGCTCATCGCGGAGGCGACGAGCCAGGCCGAGCGGATCACCGCCGAGGCGGCGGAGCTGGCCGAGTCTTTGACGAGCGAGGCGACGCAGCAGGCGGAGCGGACGGTCGGGCAGGCGTCGGACGACGCGGAGCGGCTGCGGGCGGAGGCCGCGGAGACGGTCGGCGCGGCCCAGCAGGCGGCCGAGCGGATCCGGGCCGAGTCGGAGCGGGTGCGGGCGGACGCCGAGGCGGCGGCGGAGCAGATGCGTGCCGAGGCGCGTGCCGAGGCGGACCGTACGCTCGACGAGGCCCGCGAGGCCGGTGCCAAGCGCCGCTCGGACGCCGCCGAGCAGGCGGACCAGCTGATGGCGAAGGCACAGGAGGAGGCGCTGCGCGCCACCACCGAGGCGGAGTCGCAGGCGGACACGATGGTGGGCGCGGCCCGTCAGGAGGCCGACCGGATCGTCGCGGAGGCGACGGTCGAGGGCAACTCGCTGGTGGAGAAGGCGCGTACCGACGCGGACGAACTGCTGGTGGGCGCGCGCAGCGACGCGACGGCCATAAGGGAGCGGGCCGAGGAGCTCCGGGCCCGGATCGAGGGCGAGATCGAGGAGCTGCACGATCGGGCGCGGCGCGAGACGGCCGAGCAGATGAAGACGGCCGGGGAGCGCGTCGACAAGCTGGTGAAGGCCGCGACCGAGCAGCGGGCGGAGGCCGAGGCGAAGGCCAAGGAGATGGTCTCGGAGGCGAGTTCGGAGGCGAGCAAGGTCCGGATCGCCGCGGTGAAGAAGGCGGAGGCGCTCCTGAAGGAGGCCGAGCAGAAGAAGGCGTCCCTCATCGCCGAAGCCGAGAAGATCAAGGCGGAGGCGGAGCACGAGTCCGAGAAGATGATCTCGGAGGGCAAGCGGGAACTGGATGTACTGGTGCGCCGTCGGGAGGACATCAATGCCGAGATCTCCCGTGTCCAGGACGTTCTCGAAGCGTTGGAGTCTTTCGAGGCTCCGTCCACGGGTACGAAGGATGGGGTCAAGGCGGGCGCGTCGGCGGGGAGTACACGTTCGAGTGGCAAGTCTTCCGAGAGCTAGCCACTCAAAAGGCTGGACATTCTCCAGATCAAACGGACATCCGCTCGATGACACGCCGCTTCGGCCCCTAGGATTCCCCCTAACACCTCACCGGTCTCATTCGACAGGAACCCCATGAGCGACACTTCCTCCCCCTTCGGCTTCGAGCTCGTGCGGCGTGGTTACGACCGCGGTCAGGTGGACGACCGCATTACCAAGCTCGTCGCCGACCGTGACAGTGCTCTGGCCCGAATCACCTCTCTGGAAAAGCGCATCGAGGAGCTCCACCTCGAGACGCAGAACGCCCAGGCCCAGGTCACCGACGCCGAGCCGTCGTACGCCGGTCTGGGTGCCCGCGTCGAGAAGATCCTCCGTCTCGCCGAGGAGGAGGCGAAGGACCTGCGCGAGGAGGCCCGTCGCGCCGCCGAGCAGCACCGTGAGCTGGCCGAGTCGGCCGCCCAGCAGGTGCGCAACGACGCCGAGTCGTTCGCGGCGGAGCGCAAGGCGAAGGCCGAGGACGAGGGCGTCCGGATCGTCGAGAAGGCGCAGGGCGAGGCCAACTCGCTGCGCGCGGAGGCGCAGAAGGACGCACAGTCCAAGCGTGAGGAGGCGGACGCCCTCTTCGAGGAGACCCGTGCCAAGGCCGCCCAGGCCGCCGCGGACTTCGAGACCAACCTGGCCAAGCGCCGCGAGCAGTCGGAGCGTGACCTGGCCTCGCGTCAGGCCAAGGCCGAGAAGCGCCTCGCCGAGATCGAGCACCGCGCCGAGCAGCTCCGCCTGGAGGCCGAGAAGCTGCGTACGGACGCGGAGCGCCGGGCGCGCCAGACGGTGGAGACGGCGCAGCGCCAGGCCGAGGACATCGTGGCCGACGCGAACGCCAAGGCCGACCGGATCCGCTCGGAATCGGAGCGCGAGCTGGCGGCGCTGACGAACCGTCGCGACTCGATCAACGCCCAGCTGACCAACGTCCGCGAGATGCTGGCGACGCTGACCGGTGCCGCGGTGGCGGCGGCCGGCTCCCCGATCGACGACGAGCCGGCCACTCGCGGCGTCCCGGCCCAGCAGACCAGGTAGGCCAAGAGCGCCCGGCGAGGAGCCGAGCCTCGAAAAGAAGCGCAAACCCTCCGTCATTCCGGTGGCGGAGGGTTTTTCGCGCCCGTAGGTTGGTACGCATGATCGAGCTCGAGGGCCTCACCAAGCGCTTCGGAACGAAGACGGCGGTCGACCATCTCTCCTTCCAGGTCCGGCCGGGCGTGGTCACCGGCTTCCTCGGGCCCAACGGGGCCGGGAAGTCGACGACCATGCGCATGATGCTCGATCTGGACAATCCGACGAGCGGTACGGTGCGGATCGACGGCAAGCACTACCGCGAGCTGCAGGAGCCGTTGAAGTACATCGGGGCGCTGCTCGACGCCAAGGCGATGCACGGCGGCCGCTCCGCGTACAACAACCTGCTCTGCCTCGCGCAGTCGAACCGCATCCCGGCGAGCCGCGTCGGCGAGGTCCTCGACCTGGTCGGCCTGACGGCGGTCGCGCGGAAGAAGTCGAAGGGCTTCTCCCTCGGCATGGGGCAGCGGCTGGGAATCGCCTCGGCGCTTCTCGGTGATCCCGAGATCCTGATGTTCGACGAACCCGTCAATGGTCTGGACCCCGAGGGAATTCACTGGATCCGCAATCTGATGAAGGCGCTCGCGGCCGAGGGTCGGACGATCTTCGTTTCCAGTCATCTGATGAGTGAAATGGCCCTGACGGCTGATCATCTCATCGTGATCGGCCAGGGAAAGCTGCTGGCCGACACGTCGATGGCGGATTTCATCCAGCAGAATTCACGGAGTTACGTACGGCTCCGCTCGCCGCAGCGGGAGCAGCTCCTGGACGCCCTGCACGCCAACGGTTTCACCCCCGTCGAGGCGGGCGGCGGCACGTTGGAGGTGGACGGGGCCACGACCGAGAAGCTCGGTGAATTGGCCGCCGAGAACGGCCTGGTGCTGCACGAGCTGAGTGCGCAGCGCGCCTCCCTGGAAGAGGCGTTCATGCAGATGACGGCCGGCGCGGTGGAGTACCACGCGCACGGCACGAACGTACACGGCGCGGACGGACAGGGCGTGACGGCGCCCCCCGCCGCCGGACCCCGCTGGGGCGACACCACCAAGGGAGCCTGAACGATGGCAGCGGTATCCGCGGTCCTCCAGTCGGAGTGGACCAAGATCCGGACGGTCTCCTCGACGGTCTGGACCCTGGCGAGCGCTTTGCTCGTGACGGTGGCGATGGGGGCGGCGCTGTGCGCGCTGCTGCAGTCGACGTTCGACGACCTCAGCGAGGCCGAGCGGGCGACGTTCGACCCGACCTTCGTCAGCTTCTCCGGGATGATGCTCGGCCAGCTGGCGATGGTGGTCTTCGGGGTCCTGGTGGTCGGCACCGAGTACTCGTCGGGCATGATCCGCACCTCGCTGGCGGCCGTTCCACAGCGCGCCACCTTCCTCTTCTCCAAGATCGCGGTGGCCGGGGCGCTCGCCCTGGTGGTCGGTCTGGCGACGAGCTTCCTGTCGTTCTTCCTGGGGCAGGCGCTGCTCGGCGAGCACCGCACCACGCTCGGCGCGGACAACGTCCTGCGGGCGGTGGTCGGCGGCGGGCTCTACATGGGTCTGATCGCGGTCTTCTCCATGGGCGTGGCGGCGATGCTGCGCTCCTCGATGCTCTCCCTCGGCATTCTCGTGCCGTTCTTCTTCCTGGTCTCGCAGATCCTGTCGGCGGTCCCGAAGGCCAAGGAGGTGGCCCGGTACTTCCCCGACCAGGCCGGATCCAAGATCATGCAGGTCGTGCCCGACGCGTTGAACTCGGAGAAGGCTCCGTACGGCCCGTGGGGCGGGCTCGGGATCATGCTGATCTGGGTGGCCGCCTCGCTCCTGGGCGGCTACCTGGTCCTGAAGCGGCGGGACGCGTAGGGGCCGTCGTTCACAGTTCACGCTTCGCCGGAACCGTCAACGGCTCGATAAGCTCCTAGCTCATACGGGGGGCTCCGGCCGACGGCCACGGCCCCGACGACGACCTGACCTGTCGATGGGGCTCTGGAGAATGATCGAGGCAGTCGGCCTGACGAAGCGCTACGGCGCCAAGACGGCCGTGTACAACCTTTCCTTCCACGTACGGCCCGGGACCGTCACCGGTTTCCTCGGGCCCAACGGCTCCGGCAAGTCGACGACCATGCGCATGATCCTTGGTCTCGACCGGCCGACCTCCGGCCACGTCACGATCGGCGGCCATCCCTTCCGGCAGCTGCCGAACGCGCCCCGCCAGGTCGGGGCGCTGCTCGACGCCAAGGCCGTGCACGGCGGCCGCAGCGCCCGCAGCCACCTGCTGTCGCTCGCCCAGCTCGCCGGTATCCCGGCGCAGCGGGTGGACGAGGTCCTCGGGGTCGTCGGCCTCCAGGACGTCGCCAAGCGCCGCTCCAAGGGTTTCTCGCTCGGCATGGGGCAGCGCCTCGGCATCGCGGCGGCGCTGCTCGGCGACCCGCAGGTGCTGCTCTTCGACGAGCCGGTCAACGGCCTCGACCCCGAGGGCATCCTCTGGGTCCGGAACCTGATGAAGAAGCTCGCGGCCGAGGGCCGGACGGTCTTCGTCTCCAGCCACCTCATGAGCGAGATGGCGCTGACCGCCGACCATCTGATCGTGATCGGCCGCGGCCAGCTGCTCGCCGACATGAGCGTCACGGACTTCATCTCGGCGAACTCCGCCGACTTCGCGCGGGTGCGCACCCCGCAGACGGAGCCGCAGCAGCGGGAGAAACTGACGGCCGCCCTCATCGAGGCCGGCGGCCGGGTGATGTCCGAGCCGGACGGGGCGCTGCGCGTGACCGGCGTGCCGCTCCCCCGGATCAGCGATCTGGCGCACGACGCGGACGTACGGCTCTGGGAGCTGTCGCCGCACCAGGCGTCCCTGGAGGAGGCGTACATGCGGATGACGCAGGGCGCCGTGGACTACCGCTCCACCGAGGACCAGCTGGCCCATCTCCAGCAGCCGCAGCCGCAGCACGGGGGGTACGGGACGCCGCCGCAGCAGCCGGTGGTCCCCGAGGTGCCGCAGCAGGGCTGGTACGCCCCGCCGCCGCCCGGACAGAACCCGTACGCCGCGCAAGCGCAGAGCGAGCCCGCCCAGAAGCCCGAGGACCCCCGATGACCACCCCCCACTCGTACGTCTCCCCCATTCCGGTCCGCAAGGCCCACCTCGGTGACGCGCTCGCGTCGGAGTGGACGAAGATCCGTTCCCTGCGCTCCACGATGTGGACGCTGGGCGTGATGGTGCTCCTGATGCTGGGCGTCGGGCTGGCCGTGGCGGCGATCGTGTCCTCGTCGAACGCGCCGACCGAGAACGAGTCGGCGCTCGGCCTGGGCTTCTTCGGTGTGCTGCTCGGCTCGATCTGTGTGATCACGCTCGGGGTGCTGACCATCGCCTCCGAGTACGGCACGGGCATGATCCGCACCACGCTGACCGCCTGCCCGAGCCGGGCGCGGGTCCTGACGGCGAAGGCGATCGTCTTCTTCCTGCTGGTCTTCACGATCACCACGGTCACGGCGACCCTGGTCGGCCTGGCGCAGGTGGCGATGGTGGACAACGCCGCGGAGCCCACCTCCGGGCAGTGGCTGCGGGCCACGGTCGGCGTCGGTCTGTTCATGGCCGAGCTGGGGCTGCTTGCGCTCGCGGTCGGCGCGGTCGTCCGGCACTCGGCGGGTGCCATCACCATCATGATCGGCGTGCTGCTGCTGCCTCTGGTGGCGGCCATGTTCATGTTCTCGGAGTCGCTGGCCAAGGTGCAGGAGTGGCTCCTCGACTACGCGATCCCGAGCCAGCTCATCGCGCTGTACGCGGGCAGGTCGGCCATGGGGCAGTCGGGGCCCTCGGGCTGGGACCCGGTGTGGATCCTGCTGGTCATCACGGCGGCGGCGGGCGCCGGCGCGTACGCCCTGCTGAACAGCCGGGACGTCTGAGGGACCTGAGCCTCGATCGCCGGGGGCGAGCCCCAAGGGCTCAGTACCTCGGCGCGTTACGGGACCGCTGCACCCTTGAGGTGCGGCGGTCCTTCGCGTTCCAGCACGCCTTGTGCCAGTGCCGTCGGTCGTCCACCCCGCCGTACTCCGGCCAGGCCACGACGTGCGGGGCGCCCCCGAGGATCTCCTGGTCGCAGCCGGGGCAGCGGTAGCGCTTGCCTGAGGCGCCGGCGCCGGCCACGTGCCGGACGAGCCACTCCTGGCCCTGCCAGAACTCGGTGCGCTGCGATCCGCCGTACCGGTCGCCCGACTCGGCCTGGGGATCGGGCCTCTCGCCGCCTTGAGGGCGGTTGCGACGCGGGGACACGATTCACCTCACGGGGGGCCGGGAACACGGATGGTGCCGACAAGCCTACGGGCCGCGACACGGTGGCCCGCCCCACCCTCCAGGACTGGTTAGCGGAATATCGCAAGAACTTCATGAGGGGCCGTTGCCTTTGGCACGTGTCAGACGTTGTTGCCAGTACGAGGGGGAGAGAACGCGTCGGCCGCAAGGAGGCAGAAGGCGATGCGCGTAGGCACATTTGTTCTGGCCGCCCAGTTCCCGGGTCAAGGTCAGGGGGAGGCGCTGCACCGAGCGGTGCGGACCGCCGAGGTCGCCGAGGAGTCGGGGCTGGACTCCGTCTGGCTCGCCGAGCACCACTTCGTTCCGTACGGCGTCTGTCCGTCCGCCGTGACCCTGGCGGCACTGCTGCTCGGGCGCACGCGGCGGCTCCGGGTCGGCACGGCGGTGAGTGTGCTCCCCACCGTCCACCCTGTCGCGCTGGGCGAGCAGGCCGCGCTGCTGCACCTGACCTCCGGAGGCCGCTTCACCCTCGGGGTGGGCAGGGGCGGGCCGTGGGTGGATCTGGAGGTGTTCGGCGCGGGCCTGGAGGCGTACGAGAAGGGCTTCCCCGAATCGCTCGACCTGCTGCTGCGCTGGCTGAACGAGCCCCGCGTCGGGGCCGAGGGAGAACGCTTCGCCTTCCGCGAGGTGGCCGTCGTGCCCCGCGCCGACGAGCTGATCGGCGGTGACCCGTCGCCCGAGGTGGTCGTCGCCTGCACCTCGCCGACCAGCGTCCGGCTGGCCGCCGAGCGGGGGCTGCCGATGCTGCTGGGGATGCACTGCGGTGACGAGGACAAGGCCGAGATGGTGGCCGCCTGGCGACGCTTCGCGCGGGAGGCCGGGCACACCCCGGACGAGATCGCGCGGATCGGCGCCGGCCATGTCTCGGCGGGTGTCGCCCAGCTCGCGGACCGGCGGGCGGACGCTGCCGAGGCGCTGGTGAAGGCGATGCCCGGTTGGCTGAAGCAGGGTCTTGACGCCCATGTGACGGTGGACGGCCGGCACCGCTCGATGCGGGACCCCGTCGCGTACACGGAGCTGCTGTGCGCGCTCCACCCCGTGGGCACGCCGCGGCTCGCGGTGGACCGGCTGGCGGCGACCTCGGAGCGTACGGGCATCACGCGCTTCGCGCTGCTCGCCGAGGGCACGGGCGATCTCGCGGCCACCGAGGAGAACGTGCGGCGGCTGGGCGCGGAGGTTCTGCCGCAGCTGGTGTGACGCGTCGCGGCGTGCGTCGTCGCTCGTCATGAGTCGATCGATGGTCATCGTGCGTCGATGGGTGAGCGCGGGATGCCGCCGCTCCGACACCTCTCGCATCGTTCGCGTCTCGCGCGATGCGGAGCGGCAGCACCATGCCTCAGCAGTCGCGCAGTTCCGGCGACTGGTTGAGCAGCTGACCCCGTACGGAGGTGAAGCGGGCGAGCCGCTCGTCCACCGCCGGATCCAACGGGAACACCGCCACACGGTGGCAGTTCTGGAAGGCCAGACGCACACCGAAGTGCCGCTGCAGCGCACCACGGATCGCATCACTCGCGAGTGCACGCAACAGCTGACCACGTGCCTGCTCGTTCGGCGGCGGCGTCTGGTTGTCGGCGAACTCTCCGCCGTCCACCTTCAGCTGAGCCACCAGAGAACTGATCATCTCCCATGCGTAGGGCAGGGAGGTCCGGACGCAGTCGACGAAGTCGGCTTCGTCGACCTCGCCTCGCTCGGCCTGTTCCAACAGCGCCGGTGAGACGTCGAGCGACATGGGTTCTCCTCTCGCGACCCCGCCGGGCGGGGTCTTACGGGCAGGGATGGAGACCCCCCGTGCGACACGCAGCGTGCACGGACGGCGACCTCCTGCTTCCACGGTAAGCGCGCCGTCCGGAGGGCACCAGGAGATTGGGGCCACAACCGGCCAATAACCGACGGGCGTTGGGCGGGCGTTAACAGCCGAATCGCGCGGAACAGCGTGTGTCTTGTAGCGTTGCCGACCATGCGTCTCGTCATCGCCCGCTGCTCCGTGGACTACGCCGGCCGGCTCACGGCCCACCTGCCCTCCGCTCCCCGTCTGATCCTGGTCAAGGCAGACGGCAGTGTCTCCATCCACGCCGACGACCGGGCGTACAAACCGCTCAACTGGATGTCCCCGCCGTGCACCCTCAAGGAGGGCGTCGACGGGGAGGCCGGCATCTGGACCGTGGTGAACAAAGCGGGCGAGAAACTGATCATCACGATGGAGGAGATCCTCCACGACTCCTCGCACGAGCTGGGTGTTGACCCCGGTCTCATCAAGGACGGCGTGGAAGCACACCTCCAGGAGCTGCTCGCCGACCGCATCGAGACACTCGGCGAGGGCCACACGCTGATCCGCCGCGAGTACCCGACGGCGATCGGCCCGGTCGACATCCTGTGCCGGAACGCGGACGGGGCGACGGTCGCCGTGGAGATCAAGCGGCGCGGCGAGATCGACGGCGTGGAGCAGCTGACCCGCTACCTGGAGCTGCTGAACCGCGATCCGCACCTCGCGCCGGTCAAGGGCGTCTTCGCCGCGCAGGAGATCAAGCCGCAGGCGCGGGTGCTGGCGACGGACCGCGGGATCGACTGCGTGGTCCTGGACTACGACGCGCTGCGCGGCATCCAGGACGACAAGCTGCGGCTCTTCTAGCGGGCGGGCACGGCTTCACGAGTACGAGTACGGGGCGGCCCCGGGTGCGGTGAACGCGCCCGGGGCCGCTGCCGTGCCGTGGCCCGCCCGTCAGGCGGGGGTGCCGGTGGTGGGGTCGCCCGAGGTGGGACCGCTGCTGAGGGTGGCGGAGGCGGAGCTCGGCGGGGCCGTCGTCTCGGTGGGAGACGGCGTCGTCGTGGGCGGTGTCGAGGTCGGAGGCGTCGGAGGCGTCGTGGACGGCTTGGGCGGCGTCGTCGTCGGCTTCGGCTTGGTCGTGGGGCTCGTCGTCGGGCGCGGGGCACCCGTCGACGGCGCCGGTCCCCCGGTCGTCGGGGTGTCGGTGGCGGTGGCGGCCGGGGACTCCGAGCCGCCCGGGGTGTTGGTCGCGCCGGTGCCGGGATTCGTCGCCGAGCCCGAGGGGCCCGGGGTGCTCGGGGAGCCGGAGTCCGAGGGCCGGACCGACTCGTCCGCGGCCGGCTCTTCCGCGTCGAGGCCGTCGTCACCGGTGTCCTCGCTCGCCGTACGGTCGGAGGTCACCCGGTTGTTCGCCGGGTCCTCGGCGCTGCCGGAGGTGGCGCCGATGGTCACGACGGTGCCGAGGACGGCGGCCAGGAGCGCGCCCGTGCCGACCGCGACCAGGTTGCGCCGGGCCCCGGCGACGATGCCGAGGCGGGCGGCCCGCTTCATACCGCCGATGCCGCCGTTGCCGCTTCCGGCGCCGGAGGTCTCGGAGCGGGAGATGTGCGTCGGGCCCTCGTCGGGGAAGTCCGGGAACGCGGGGAACGGGGAGACCGCTGGGACCGGCGCCGGAGAGACCGGCGCCGGGGTGGCGGGAGGCGGCATGAGCGCGGCCGGGGTGCCACGGGGCGGGGAGAGGGGCCCCTCCTTGCGGAGGACGGCGGGCGTGCCTCGACCGGGGGTGGGGTCGCCGGGCAGCGGGTCTCCGGTGCGGTCGGCGACCAGCGCGAGTGCCCGGCGGCCGGCGACGGTGCCGCGCTTGTCGGCGAGCGCGCCGCGCATGCCGATGGACGCCTCCAGTGCGGCGCGGGCCCGCTCCAGGTTTCCGGAGCAAAGCGCGAGAATGCCCAACTCGTGCTGGAAGTAGGCCTCTTCGGCCACCTCTCCGGCGAGGCGGGCGGCCTCCTGGCCGGCGCGCAGGGTCCGTTCCCAGGCGCCCCAGTGCAGTCCGGCGGCGAACGCGGGCGCGGCGCTGCGGGCGAGAAGGACGGCGGCGCCGGGGTGCTCGGCGTCCGGTCCGGGAAGGAGCGCGGTCAGCGCGGCGAGCACCGCGTCGGACTCCGCGACGGCGCGAGCGGGAGTGACGGAGGGGTGTCCGGCCCACCAGGCGTAGTGCTGGGCGACGGTGTGGGCCCGGTCGGTGGCCTCCTCGTCGTATCCGTGGGCCAGGAGCTGGGTGAGGACGCCGACGGCGAGGCGGTAGCGGGTGCCGACGGGGGTGAGCAGTCCGCAGGCCATGAGTTCGCCGACGGCGGCGTCCGCGTGGGTGTCGCCCACGAGGGCCGGGAGGTGGGCCTGGTGCGGCACCTCTCCGCCGAGGGCGACGGCGAAGCGCAGGGTCTCCTGCGCGGAGCGGCTGAGCCGGGAGGCGAGCAGGGCGGCGGGCGCCGCGCCCTCGCCGAGGCTCGGCAGCGGTACGTCGCGCAGTTCGACGTCGGCCGGGTCGGCGGGCGCCCCCTTCCCGGGGCTCGCGGCGGGCCCGAAGGCGTCGTCGAGGGCGCCGAAGGCGTCGAACTCCGAGGACGCCGCGAGCTCCGCGGGAGTGGCGTCCTCCTGGACACCGAAGGCGTCGAACTCGGCGGGCGTGACCCGGAGCCGGTCGCGCTGGCGGAGCAGGGCGCCGGCCTGGACGAAGCGCAGCGGCAGGCCCTCGGACTCGAACCAGAGGTCGCCGGCCCAGTTGGCCTCGTCCTCGGTGAGCGGCCGGTCGACGGCGTTCGCCAGGAGTTCGAGGGCGGCGGCCCGGCCGAGGCCGGCGAGAACGATCTCCTCGATGTGGGCGTCGGGCGAGGGGGCCGGGGCATCGGGGCCGGCGGCGAGCAGGAAGGCGCACTCGGGGGCGGCGGTGAGCAGCTCGTCGAGGGTGGCGCCGCCGAACTCCAGGTCGTCGACGACGACGACCGCGCCGATGTCGCGGACCAGCTCCAGGAGCGCCGGACGGTCGGGGCGGTGTTCCGGGGCGTGCAGGACGGTGGCGAAGAGTTCGTACAGCAGCTCGGTGGGCGTGCGGTGGTGGCCGGAGAGGCGGACGACGCCGTCGGGGGCGATGTCCGCGCAGTCGGCGGCGACGGCGTCGAGCAGGACGGTGCGGCCGGAGCCGGAGGGGCCGGTGACGCGGACGGAGCGGCCGCGGGCGAGGAGCTGGACGAGCCGCTCGTGCTCCTCCTGGCGTTCGACCAGCGGCAGCCGGGGGCTCGCGGGGCCCGGCGGTACGGGCGGGGTGGCCGCGCGGGCCGCCTCGGCCCGCTCCTGGGCGGTGCGGCGGCGCGGCGGCGCTGGCTGGGATCCGGGCGGGCAGGCCTCGATCTCGCTGCCGTCGACGGGGTTGACGGTGAGCAGCAGGTCACCCGCGACGACGCGGGCGGTGCGCACGCGGGTGGGCGTCGAGGGGCCGCGCTCGGGCGCGGGTCCACCGCGTCCCTCGCGGGCGTCGTCGCCGTCGTGGCCGTGGCCGTACTCTTCCGGCCCCCGGTTCATCGGGTCCATGGTCCAAGCCCCCCAAAAGCGGTGCGTGCCGAAGCCCCTCCGGCCGATCTGCACGCTCGCTGTCGCTTCTGGTCCGGTGCCCGCCGGGTGGGTCCGTCAATGGGCAGGCGACCGAACCCTAGACCTTCTTCGAGATTCTCGGAACAGGCGGGGTGCCGCCCCGCCCCAGACGTCACGGTCTCATGAGGATTGGGGCGTGACGCCGGGTTCGCACAGCAGCTTCACAGTCGGTACGACGCGATGTCACCCGTCGAAAACGACGCACACGACGCAAAGGCCGCACGCGTCGGGTGCGCCCTCACACGCGGGGCAGCGACTCCGCCGCGAGGCCGCCTTCGATGGCCAGGATGCGGTGCAGCCGGGTCGCCACGAGGAGGCGCTGCATCTGGGGCGGCACCCCGCGCAGCACCAGCCGGCGGCCGCAGCGGCCGGCCCGGCGGTGTGCGCCCATGATGACCCCGAGACCGGTGGCGTCCCAGGAGTCGAGACCGGTCAGGTCCAGTACGAGGTCGCCGACTCCGTCGTCGACGGCCGAGTGCAGGACCGTACGGGCGTCCGCCGCGCTGCGAACGTCGAGGCGGCCCCCGACGACCAGCTCGACGTGGTCGCCCCTGATGTGCATATACGCTCCCCGGGAGTGCTCCGTCTTTGCAACAACTGACTGCCGTCGGCGCAGAAGCGTTGCGCCTTGTAAGCGAACTGATACCGAATTCACCCTGTGGGGTGATGGCGAACGGTCGCGGGACTTCAGTGCTTGTAGAAGCCCTGCCCGCTCTTGCGGCCGATGTCACCGGCGTCCACCATCCGGCGCATCAGCTCCGGCGGCGCGAACTTCTCGTCCTGCGACTCGGTGTAGATGTTGCTGGTGGCGTTCACCAGGATGTCGACCCCGGTGAGGTCGGCGGTGGCGAGCGGGCCCATGGCGTGGCCGAACCCCAGCTTGCAGGCGATGTCGATGTCCTCGGCGGTCGCCACGCCGGACTCGTAGAGCTTGGCGGCCTCGACGACCAGGGCGGAGATGAGGCGGGTGGTGACGAAACCGGCCACGTCGCGGTTGACGACGATGCAGGTCTTGCCGACCGACTCGGCGAACTCCCGTGCCGTGGCGAGGGTTTCGTCGCTCGTCTTGTAGCCGCGGACCAGCTCGCAGAGCTGCATCATCGGGACCGGCGAGAAGAAGTGGGTGCCGACGACGGCCTCCGGGCGCTCCGTCACCGCGGCGATCTTGGTGATCGGGATGGCGGAGGTGTTGGAGGCGAGCACGGCCCCGTCCTTGGCGATCCTGTCGAGGGAGCGGAAGATCTCGTGCTTCACCTCCAGCTTCTCGAAGACGGCCTCGACGACGATGTCGGCGTCGGCGACGGCGTCGAGTTCGGTGGTGGCGGTGATCCGGCCGAGGGCGGCCTCGGCGTCGGCGGCGTCCAGCCGGCCCTTGGCGACGAAGCGGTCGTACGACGCCTTGATGCCGTCCGTGCCGCGGGTGAGGGCGGCGTCGGTGACGTCGCGCAGGACGACGTCCCACCCCGCCTGGGCCGAGACCTGCGCGATTCCGGACCCCATGAGTCCGGCCCCGATGACGGCGAGCTTCCTGGCCACGTCTTCCACCCCTCAACACCTGTTCACTTCTGGCTCTCCGGCGGAGATTAGCGGGCGTGAGCCCCCCTGTGACCGCTAAGTAATGTGCGTCACGCCCCGTTTGACGGACGTCACACTCGCGACACCCCTCCGCGCGCCATTCGTGTCCGGTTCGCGTCGGACTCCGCGTCACCGCATACCCCCTGGCGGTACAGGGCGACCGTGTGCGGCGGCCGTCTCTTCAGACCGGGCCGGCCGGCGCGACCCCGCTCCGACTGCTCATCGCCGCGGCCCTGCTCGTCCTGCTCTCCCGGCCCGCGCCGAAGCTGCTGCGCACCCACCGGCGGCTGCCCCTCCCCTGCGGAGCCGTCTTCGCCGTCATGCGGCTCCCCTTCTGCGAGGCGACCTCCCGGCTGCCGCCGGGCGTGGTCGTCACCCTGGAGTTCAGCGGACCGATGCTCCTCACCGCGCTCACCTCCCGGCGCGGGTCCGAACGGCTCCGGGTGGGACCACGCGGCACCGGTCTGCTCGTGCTCGGCGGCACCCAGGGTCGTCCGTTCCGGAGGCCGCCGCCACGTGGTGACGACGGCTGTGGATCACAAGTCCGTTCCGGACACCTGCCGTTCCCTGAGGCCGGACGCACACGAGGTGACCGTGCCGCCCGTCGACGGCGAGGGGCGGGTCACCGCACGGCAGGTGGCTGACGCGCTGCACCGCCGACACCGCGCTGGTGTCGGTGGTGCCGGCGAACAACGAGACCTCCACCGTCCAGCCGCCGACGGACACCGCCGTCCCGACGGGTCGGCCTGCGACAGCTCGGCCCAGGACCCTCGCACGCCCTGACGGGCGACCGGGCTGTCCCCGGAGCGGATCCTGGGAAGTATCCGGTCCAGCTTCGGGCTCACCAGGGAGGAGGACGCGTCCCGGGCGGCCCGCCGCCTCGCCGTGACGGTCGGCACACGGACGCTCCGGACGGCCGGAGCGTAACTACGCTGGGGTCATGGTCAATCTGACGCGCATCTACACCCGTACCGGCGACCAGGGCACCACCGCGCTGGGCGACATGAGCCGGACCGCCAAGACCGATCTGCGGATCTCGGCCTACGCCGACGCCAACGAGGCCAACGCCGTCATCGGTACGGCCATCGCCCTCGGGCAGCTCGACGAGGAGGTCGTGAAGGTCCTCGTCCGTGTCCAGAACGACCTGTTCGACGTCGGCGCGGACCTCTCCACCCCGGTGGTCGAGGACCCGAAGTATCCGCCGCTGCGGGTGGAGCAGTCCTACGTCGACAAGCTGGAGGCGGACTGCGACCGCTTCCTGGAGGAGCTGGAGAAGCTGCGCTCCTTCATCCTGCCGGGCGGCACACCCGGTGCGGCGCTGCTGCACCAGGCGTGCACGGTGGTCCGGCGCGCGGAGCGTTCCACGTGGGCCGCGATCGAGGTGCACGGCGAGACGATGAACGCCCTCACCGCGACCTACCTCAACCGGCTATCGGACCTGCTCTTCATCCTGGCCCGGACGGCGAACAAGGAGGTCGGGGACGTGCTCTGGGTCCCGGGCGGGGAGCGCTGAGTCCGTCTTCGGACCTGCCCCGGTCGCCGCCTCGGCCCCCGCCCCGCTGTCCGCCGCCGGTGCCTTCTTCGGCCAGATCGTGTACGAGAGCGCGATCAGGCCGTGGATGCCGGCGGCCCGCCAGGCGACGAAGATCCAGCTCTTCAGCGACTCGGTGTTCCCGTCCGGGCCGACGTACCAGGCCGCGAGCAGCAGCAGTGCGCTCGCGACGGCCGCCGCGAGCACCGAGCCCGCCCAGACCCTGCCCTCGTGGCGGGCGCGCGCCATGCCGTACCGCGGCGGCTTCACGGGCGGCGGGGCGTCGCCCAAGCGGTGGGCGGCGTGCCCGTCGAGCCACTTCACCGTGCGGTGGCCGTGGCCGACGGTGTAACCGATGTAGACCGCGGCGAGGCCGTGCCGCCAGCTGGGGTCGGCGCCGTTCTTGAGGTCGACGGCGGTGACGACGAGCAGCAGGACCTCCAGGAGCGGCTCGCACAGCAGCAGGGCGAGACCCGCCCGCGGCATTCTCAGCAGATAGCGGGTGGCGAGGCCGGCGGCCAGCAGGACCCAGAAGCCGACTTCGCAGATCACGATCAGCGTGACGATCACGGCACTCCCCTTCCGGTTCCCTCTCACCCTCCCGTGACGCCGGGCCCGACGCGTCGTCGGCGGTGACGACCTGCGTCTACATCGTTCGACGGAGGGCGCATCGGCCCGGACGGCGAGGCCGGGGCGCCTCCCACCGTGTTGGATGGATCCGTGACCCTCCCGCGTCCCCACCGCGACGATCTGCTCATCGCCGCCGGCGGCCTCGCCATCGGCCTGCTGATGTGGTCCTTCGGTCTGCACACCCAGAACGACGCGCCGGTCACGGCGCGGTGGGCGACGCTGGGCCCGCTCGTCGTCATGGCCACGATGGAGGCCCTGCGCCGCTCCCTGCCGCAGACCGCCCTGACCGTCGGCACGCTCGCTCTCGTGGCCGACCAGTTCACCCACGGCAGCCTCGTGACCGCTTTGATGTTCACGGACGTGGTCTACGCGGCCGTGGTCTACGGCTCGCCCGCCTCCGCCCGGCGCATCCCGTACACGACCGGTCTGATCACGATCGGCGTGACGATCGGCTTCCTCGTCTGGTGGCAGAACGCGATCGCCCTGCTGGTCGGTCTGATCACGGGCATGCTCTCCTTCCTCCCCGCCGTCACCGGCGCGGTCGTGCGCAACCACCGCCAGGCCGCCGATGCCGCGCGGCTGCGCGCGGAGCAGACCGCGCTGCTCGCCGAGATGGACCGGACCCAGGCGGTCGTGGCCGAGCGCGCCCGGATGGCCCGCGAGCTGCACGACATGGTCGCCAACCATCTCTCCGCCATCGCGATCCACTCCACGGCCGCGCTGTCGATCGACGAGCCGGGGACGACCAGGCAGGCGCTCACCGTCATCCGGGAGAACAGCGTCGAGGGCCTGGCCGAGATGCGGCGGCTGATCGGGCTGCTGCGGGACAGCAGTGGGGACGCCGAACCGGCGGTCGCGCCCACCCTGGACGGGTTGGAGGCGCTGCTCACCCAGGCCAGGGCGAACGGGGAGCCGAGCGCGCTGACGTTCGCGCTGGAGGACGCCCGGTCCCGGGGCGCCGGCCCGCTGCCGGCGCCGGTCGAGCTCGCCGCGTACCGGATCGTTCAGGAGTCGCTGACCAACGCTCTCAAGCACGCGGCCCCCGGCGAGGTCCGGGTGGAGCTCGGCCGCCGCCGGGACGGGGCCCTGACCGTCGGCGTGACCAGTCCGTTCGGCGGGCAGCCCGGGCCGCGCGCCCCCGGCTCCGGGGCGGGTCTGGTGGGGATGCGGGAGCGGGTGGCGCTCCTGGACGGGGAGTTCGAGGCCGGTCCCCTGCCGGCCGGCGACGGGGGCGAGGTGTGGCGGGTACGGGCTGTCCTGCCCGTCGGTACGAAGGACAAGGAGCCGCAGGCGTGGTACGGGTGATCGTGGCCGAGGATCAGAGCGCGGTGCGGGCGGGGCTGGTCCTCATCCTGGGCAGCGCGCCGGACATCGAGGTGGTCGGGGAGGCCGCGGACGGGGAACGGGCGGTGGAGCTCGCCCGCGAGCTGCGCCCCGACCTGGTCCTGATGGACGTGCAGATGCCCCGGATGGACGGGGTGACCGCGACCCGGCTGGTGGTCTCCGAGGGGCTTGCCGATGTGCTGGTGCTGACCACCTTCGACCTGGACGAGTACGTCTTCGGGGCGCTGCGGGCCGGCGCGGCGGGGTTCCTGCTGAAGAACACCGACGCGAAGGACCTGATCGAGGCGGTACGGACGGTGGCGCGCGGCGAGGGGCTGATCGCGCCGGCGGTGACCCGCCGGCTGATCGCCGAGTTCGCGGCTCCGAGCCGGCCGCCGCGTCCTCCGGGAGCGGCGGACCCGTCCGTACTGGACGCGCTGACACCCCGGGAGCGGGAGGTGCTCTCCGCGCTGGGCCGGGGGCTGGCGAACGCGGAGATCGCGGTCCTCCTCGGCATGGCGGAGGCGACGGTGAAGACGCACGTCAGCAAGGTGCTGGGGAAGCTGGAGCTGCGCAGCAGGGTGCAAGCCGCCGTGCTGGCACAGGAGTTGGGGGTCTGAGCGGGAGCGGAAGCCGGTACGCCGACGTTGGTCTGGACCTCTTGACGGTTGGTCCAGACCTTTCTACGCTCGCGGGGCGCGCGCACCCTTCACGGACCATCCCCTACTTGTCCGTCCGCAACTTGAGGAGCACCGTTGAGCACTCAAGCACCGACGCGCAGAACAGGGTTCAGACGCCGGGCCGCCGCCGGTCTGACCGCCCTGATCCTGCCCCTGGCCGCGATGGTCGGCCTCGCCGCACCCGCCGAGGCCGCCACGGCGGCCACCGCCACCTACACCAAGGTCTCCGACTGGGGTTCCGGCTTCGAGGGCAAGTGGACGGTGAAGAACACCGGCACCACCACCCTCTCCTCCTGGACCGTCGAGTGGGACTACCCCGCCGGCACCACCGTCACCTCCGCCTGGGACGCGACCGTCACCGGCTCCGGGACCCACTGGACCGCCAAGAACGTCGGCTGGAACGGCACCCTGGCCCCCGGCGCCACCGTCTCCTTCGGCTTCAACGGCACCGGCACCGGCGCCCCCAGCGGCTGCAAGGTCAACGGAGCCTCCTGCGACGGGTCCACCCAGCCCGGCGACAGCGCGCCCTCCGCCCCCGGCACCCCCGTCGCCTCCGAGATCACCGACACCTCGGTCAAGCTGACCTGGACCGCCGCCACCGACGACAAGGGCGTCAAGAACTACGACGTCCTGCGCGGCGGCACGAAGGTCGCCACGGTCACCGGCCTCACGTACACCAACACAGGTCTGACCGCCGGCACCGACTACAGCTACACGGTCGTCGCCCGCGACACCGCCGACCAGACCGGCCCGGCCAGCGGCGCCGCGAACGTGCGGACCACGGGCGGCGGCACCAACCCGAACCCCGGCTCCACGGTCAAGATGGGGTACTTCACCAACTGGGGCGTCTACGGCCGTAACTACCACGTCAAGAACATCGTGACGTCCGGCTCCGCCTCGAAGATCACGCACATCAACTACGCCTTCGGCAACGTCACCGGCGGCAAGTGCACCATCGGCGACGCCTACGCCGATCACGACAAGGCGTACACCGCCGACCAGTCCGTCGACGGCGTCGCCGACACCTGGGACCAGCCGCTGCGCGGCAACTTCAATCAGCTGCGCAAGCTGAAGAAGGCCTACCCGAACATCAAGGTGCTGTGGTCCTTCGGCGGCTGGACCTGGTCCGGCGGCTTCGGCCAGGCCGTCCAGAACCCGACCGCCTTCGCCCAGTCCTGCTACGACCTGGTCGAGGACCCGCGCTGGGCCGACGTCTTCGACGGCATCGACCTCGACTGGGAGTACCCGAACGCCTGCGGTCTGTCCTGCGACACCAGCGGACCGGCCGCCTTCAAGAACATGATGCAGGCCATGCGCGCCAAGTTCGGCGCGAACAACCTGGTCACGGCGGCCGTCACGGCCGACGCCTCCGCCGGCGGCAAGATCGACGCCGCCGACTACGCGGGCGCCGCGCTGTACATGAACTGGTTCAACGTGATGACGTACGACTTCTTCGGCGCCTGGGCGGCGAAGGGTCCGACGGCCCCGCACTCCCCCCTCACCTCGTACGCCGGCATCCCGCAGGCGGGCTTCAACTCCGCCGAGGCGATCGCCAAGTTCAAGGCGAAGGGCGTCCCGGCCGGCAAGCTGCTGCTCGGCATCGGCTTCTACGGACGCGGCTGGACGGGCGTCACCCAGTCCGCCCCGGGCGGCACGGCGACGGGCCCGGCGGCCGGCACGTACGAGCAGGGCATCGAGGACTACAAGGTCCTCAAGAGCTCCTGCCCGGCCACCGGCACGGTCGCGGGCACGGCATACGCCCACTGCGGCACCAACTGGTGGAGCTACGACACCCCGGCCACGGTCACGTCCAAGATGAACTGGGCCAAGAACCAGGGCCTGGGCGGAGCCTTCTTCTGGGAGTTCAGCGGTGACACGACGGGCGGCGAGCTCGTCGGCGCCATCGACAACGGGCTGAACAAGTCCTGACACAGGAAGGCGGGGACGGCGCAGCACGCCGTCCCCGCCTTCCTCGTTGCCACTCGATCACGCGACATTCACCCTCTGCCCCGGAGGCGCCGCCTCCAGCCAGGCGAGGAAGCCGGTGAGCGCGTCCTCGCTCATCGCCAGCTCCAGGCGGATCCCTCGGTGCATACAACCCTGGATCACCGCGTCGGAGAGCAGCGCGAGCTCCTCCTCGCCCTCGGGCATCCGGCGGTCCAGGACCTCGATCGCCGAACGTTCGAGGACCCGGCGCGGCCGGGCCGCGTACGAGAAGACACGGAACCAGGCGACCTGGTCACCGCTGTAGCGGGCCACTCCGTACACCCAGCCCTTGCCGGAGACGTCCGGCTCCTCGGGGACGTCCCACCTCAGCGAACAGTCGAAGGTGCCGCCGGCGCGCTGGATCAACCTGCGGCGCAAGCCGAAGACGAAGAGCCCGATCACCACCAGTGCGACGACCAGGCCGCTCAGGAGCAGAGCGAGGAACATCTTCACCGACCTCCTCGCTGCGTCCCGTGACCGGCTTCGCCGGCGTAACCGAATACAACCCGCATCTGCATCGCCTCAGCCGCGACACGGTCTGGAGAACTCCAGGCCGTGCCGCGGCTGAGGGCACAACTCTCGGCGCGGTCCGTCAGCGGACCGCTACCGCACGCAGTCGGACGTCGGCGCGACGCTCGGCGGCGGCGTCCGACTCCGACTTGGCGCGCTCCAGCGCACGCTCGGCGCGCTGGGCGTCGATCTCGTCCGCCAGCTCGGCGATCTCCGCGAGCAGAGACAGCTTGTCGTCGGCGAACGAGATGAACCCACCGTGCACAGCGGCGACGACGGTCGCGCCCTCGCTGGTACGGATGGTCACCGGGCCCGACTCCAGCACACCGAGCAGCGGCTGGTGGCCGGGCATGACGCCGATGTCGCCGGAGGTGGTACGCGCGATGACCAGAGTGGCCTCGCCGGACCAGACATTCCGGTCGGCGGCGACCAGCTCGACGTGCAGCTCAGCAGCCAAGGGTGGCTCCTCGGGTCACCACCCGGCGGTCGTGCCGGGTGTTGGGGTCAATTCTAGTGGGCGTGGCGAGGGGGGCGGGCACACCCGCCCCCCTCAGGAGCACGAGGCTCAGGAGACGCCGAGCTCCTTGGCGTTCTTCTTGAGGTCCTCGAGACCACCACACATGAAGAAGGCCTGCTCGGGGAAGTGGTCGTACTCACCGTCGCAGATCGCGTTGAACGCGGCGATCGACTCGTCGAGCGGAACGTCCGAACCGTCCACACCGGTGAACTGCTTCGCCGCGTGGGTGTTCTGGGACAGGAAGCGCTCGACACGGCGGGCGCGGTGGACAACGAGCTTGTCCTCCTCGCTCAGCTCGTCGATACCGAGAATCGCGATGATGTCCTGGAGGTCCTTGTACTTCTGCAGGATTCCCTTGACGCGCGTGGCGGCGTCGTAGTGCTCCTGCGCGATGTAGCGCGGGTCCAGGATCCGGGACGTGGAGTCCAGCGGGTCCACGGCCGGGTAGATGCCCTTCTCGGAGATCGGACGGGAGAGAACCGTCGTCGCGTCGAGGTGGGCGAAGGTGGTGGCCGGGGCCGGGTCGGTCAGGTCGTCCGCGGGGACGTAGATCGCCTGCATCGAGGTGATCGAGTGACCACGGGTCGAGGTGATGCGCTCCTGGAGGAGACCCATCTCGTCGGCCAGGTTCGGCTGGTAACCCACCGCGGAGGGCATACGGCCGAGCAGGGTCGAGACCTCGGAACCGGCCTGGGTGAAGCGGAAGATGTTGTCGATGAAGAACAGCACGTCCTGCTTCTGCACATCGCGGAAGTACTCCGCCATGGTCAGACCGGCCAGGGCCACGCGCAGACGGGTGCCCGGGGGCTCGTCCATCTGGCCGAAGACCAGCGCGGTCTTGTCCAGAACGCCGGCCTCCTCCATCTCCACCATGAGGTCGTTGCCCTCACGGGTGCGCTCGCCGACGCCCGCGAAGACCGATACACCGTCGTGCAGCTTGGCCACACGGACGATCATTTCCTGGATCAGAACGGTCTTGCCGACACCGGCGCCACCGAACAGACCGATCTTTCCACCCTTGACGTACGGGGTGAGAAGGTCGACGACCTTCAGGCCGGTCTCGAACATCTCGGTCTTGGACTCGAGCTGGTCGAAGGCCGGGGCCTTGCGGTGGATCGTCCAGCGCGGGGCGTCCGCGACGGTGGAGGCGTCGTCGTTCAGCACCTGACCGAGCGTGTTGAACACACGGCCCTTGGTGACATCGCCGACCGGCACGGTGATGCCGCTGCCGGTGTCGGTCACCGGGGCCTGGCGGACCAGACCGTCGGTGGGCTGCATCGAGATGGTGCGGACGATGCCGTCACCGAGGTGCTGGGCGACCTCGAGGGTCAGCGTCTTGGTCGCGCCCTCCTCGGCCGGGTCCGGAACCTCGACGTGCAGCGCGTTGTAGATCTCCGGCATCGCGTCGACGGGGAACTCCACGTCGACGACCGGGCCGATGACCCGGGCGACGCGGCCCGTGGCGGCGGCCGTCTCAACAGTGGTCGTCATTACTTGTCACTCCCCGCGGTCGCGTCGGCCAGGGCTGCCGAGCCGCCGACGATCTCGCTGATTTCCTGGGTGATTTCGGCCTGGCGGGCCGCGTTGGCAAGTCGGGAGAGGTTGTTGATCAAGTCTCCCGCGTTGTCGGTCGCCGACTTCATCGCGCGGCGCGTGGCGGCGTGCTTGGAGGCAGCCGACTGGAGCAGCGCGTTGTAGATCCGGCTCTCGACGTAGCGCGGCAGCAGGGCGTCGAGGACGTCCTCCGCCGACGGCTCGAAGTCGTACAGCGGACGGAGCGTGTCCTGCTCGCCCGCCTCCTTCGCCACCTCGTCGAGGCTGAGGGGCAGCAGCCGGGCCTCGACCGCCGTCTGCGTCATCATCGAGACGAACTCGGTGTAGACGATGTGGAGCTCGTCCACGCCGCCGTCCGCCGTGTCCTTCTCGATCGCCTCGATCAGCGGAGCGGCGATCTTCTTGGCGTCCGCGTACTCCGGCTGATCCGTGAAGCCGGTCCACGAGTCGGCCAGCTTGCGCTCACGGAAGTTGTAGTGCGCGATGCCACGACGGCCGACGACGTAGATGTCGACCTCGCGCCCCTCGCTCTCCAGCTTCCTCGTGAGCTGCTCCGCCGCCTTGATGGCGTTGGAGTTGAAGGCGCCGGCCAGACCGCGGTCGCTCGACAGGAGCAGGACCGCGGCACGGGTCGGGTTCTCCGCCTCGGTGGTCAGCGGGTGCTTGTCGTTCGCACCCGTGGCCACCGCGGTGACCGCGCGGGTCAGCTCGGTCGCGTACGGAGTCGACGCCTGCACCTTGCGCTGCGCCTTGACGACGCGCGAGGCGGCGATCATCTCCATCGCCTTGGTGATCTTCTTCGTCGCGGTGACGGATTTGATGCGACGCTTGTAGACCCGGAGCTGCGCTCCCATGAGTCAGGTCCCTTCCGTCGTCACTTCGAGACGTTGACGGCAGCGGAAGCGTCGTCGCCCAGCAGCTTCCCGTCAGAGGTCTCGAACTGCTTCTTGAACTCCGCGATGGCGTCACCGACGGACTGCAGGGTGTCGTCCGACATCTTGCCGCCCTCGCGGATCGAGCTCATGAGACCCGCGTGGTTCTGACGCAGGTACGCGAGGAGCTCGGCCTCGAAGCGACGGATGTCGGCGACCGGGACGTCGTCCATCTTGCCGGTGGTGCCGGCCCAGATGGAGACGACCTGGTTCTCGGTCGGCATCGGCTGGTACTGAGCCTGCTTGAGCAGCTCGACCATGCGCTGACCGCGCTCCAGCTGCGCCTTCGAGGCCGCGTCCAGGTCGGAACCGAAGGCGGCGAACGCCTCCAGCTCACGGAACTGGGCGAGGTCGACACGGAGGCGACCGGAGATCTGCTTCATCGCCTTGTGCTGGGCGGAGCCACCGACACGGGAGACCGAGATACCGACGTTCAGGGCCGGACGCTGACCGGCGTTGAACAGGTCGGACTCCAGGAAGCACTGGCCGTCGGTGATGGAGATGACGTTGGTCGGGATGAACGCCGATACGTCGTTCGCCTTGGTCTCGACGATCGGCAGACCGGTCATCGAACCCGCGCCCAGCTCGTCCGAGAGCTTCGCGCAGCGCTCGAGCAGACGGGAGTGCAGGTAGAAGACGTCACCCGGGTAGGCCTCACGGCCCGGCGGGCGGCGCAGCAGCAGCGACACGGCGCGGTAGGCGTCGGCCTGCTTCGACAGGTCGTCGAAGACGATCAGGACGTGCTTGCCCTGGTACATCCAGTGCTGGCCGATGGCGGAGCCGGTGTACGGCGCCAGGTACTTGAAGCCGGCCGGGTCGGACGCGGGGGCGGCGACGATCGTCGTGTACTCGAGCGCGCCGGCCTCCTCCAGGGCGCCGCGCACGGACGCGATGGTGGAGCCCTTCTGGCCGATGGCGACGTAGATGCAGCGGACCTGCTTGTTCACGTCGCCCGAGCGCCAGTTGTCACGCTGGTTGATGATCGTGTCGACACACAGCGCGGTCTTGCCGGTCTGACGGTCACCGATGATCAGCTGACGCTGACCACGGCCGACCGGCGTCATGGCGTCGACGGCCTTGTAGCCGGTCTCCATGGGCTCGTGGACCGACTTACGGGCCATGACGCCCGGGGCCTGCAGCTCGAGGGCGCGGCGGCCCTCGGTCGCGATCTCGCCGAGGCCGTCGATCGGGTTGCCGAGCGGGTCGACGACGCGACCCAGGTATCCCTCGCCGACACCGACAGAGAGGACCTCACCGGTGCGCTGCACCGGCTGTCCCTCCTCGATACCGCTGAACTCGCCGAGGACGATCGCACCGATCTCGCGCTCCTCGAGGTTGAGGGCGAGACCGAGGGTGCCGTCCTCGAACTTCAGCAGCTCGTTCGCCATGGCCGAGGGCAGACCCTCGATCTTGGCAATGCCGTCGCCGGCCAGGCTGACCGTTCCGACCTCCTCGCGCGAGGCCGCGTCCGGCTGGTACGACTGGACAAAGTTCTCCAGCGCGTCCCGGATCTCCTCCGGCCGGATCGTGAGCTCCGCCATCTGGGTTCCCTGCTCTCCTTGTTGGGCCCGAAGTTTCTTAGGGGGTCTGGGGGCCGACCCCCAGGAATCTTCTGCAATCTCTGCACGGCCCAACCGGGCCGCAGGTGATGCTGTGTTCAGTTGGTGGCTGACGTCAGCCGGCCAGTCGCCGGGTCGCCTCGTCGAGGCGCTCCGCGATGGTCCCGTTGATGACCTCGTCGCCGACCTGCACCGAGATCCCGCCGAGGACCGTGGGGTCCACGTCCAGGTTCAGGTGCATCTGGCGGCCGTACAGCTTGGCCAGAAGGGCACCGAGGCGCTGCTTCTGCTGGTCGGTCAGCGGCACCGCCGAGGTGACGACGGCGACCATCCGGTCCCGGCGCGCCGCGGCGAGCTTGGAGAGGGACTCGAGTCCCGCTTCCAGGCTACGTCCCCGGGGCTGGGTCACGAGACGGACGACCAGTCGCTCGGTGACCGGGTTGGCCTTGCCGCCGAGCAGGCCGCGCAGCAGCTCACTCTTGGCGGAGACCGTGGCGGCCTTGTCGGTCAGCGCCGAGCGGAGCTCGGTGCTGGAGGACACGATCCGGCCGAACCGGAACAGCTCGTCCTCGACGTCGTCCAGCGCGCCGGCCTGCTGCGCCGCGGTGAGGTCGGCGGTGTTCGCCAGCTCCTCGACCGAGTCGACCAGGTCACGCGACTGCGACCAGCGGGAACGCACCATGCCGGACACCAGGTCGACGGCCTCGCCGCCCACCTGACCGCTGAGCAGTCGCCCGGCGAGCTCGGCCTTGGCCTCGCCCGCCTGCGCCGGGTCGGTCAGGACCCGACGCAGCGACACCTCGCGGTCGAGCAGCGCGGTGACGGCTGCCAGCTCGCCCGCGAGCTTCGCCGCGTCGACCGAGGTGTTGTCGGTCAGTGCGTCGAGGGACTCACGTGCGGCGGCCAGTGCCTCGCGGCTCGCTCCGTTCATCGGACAGCCTCGGCCTTCTCCTCGAGCTCGTCGAGGAAGCGGTCGATCGTGCGGCTCTGGCGGGCGGCGTCCTCGAGGGACTCGCCGACCAGCTTGCCGGCCAGGTCGGTGGCGAGCTTGCCCACGTCCTGGCGCAGCGAGGTCGCCGCGGACTTGCGGTCGGCCTCGATCTGCGCGTGGCCGGCCGCGATGATCTCCTCGCGCTGGCGCTGGCCTTCCGCCTTCATCTCCTGGATGATCGCGGTGCCCTGCTCCGTCGCCTCCTGGCGAAGACGCGCGGCCTCGTGGCGGGCCTCGGCGAGCTGGGCCTTGTACTGCTCCAGCACACTCTGGGCCTCGATCTGGGCCGACTCGGCCTTCTCGATGCCACCCTCGATGGCCTCGCGACGCTGCTCCAGAACCTTGTTGATGTTCGGGAGGAGCTTCTTGGCGAGGAAGCCGAAGACGATGACGAAGGCGATCAGGCCGATGACGAGCTCGTCAAGATGCGGGATCAGAGGAGGCTGGGGCTCCTCCGCCTGCGCAAGAAGCAGAGCGTTCACATCAGTGCCTTCCGTAAAAAGGTTCGGGCTGTCGGTCCGGCTTACTGGTAGACGAAGCCCATGACGATGCCGATGAGGGCGAGCGCCTCACAGAACGCGAAGCCCATGATCTGGTTGGTGCGGATCAGGCCGGCGGCCTCGGGCTGGCGGGCGAGCGCCTGGGTGCCGTTACCGAAGATGATGCCGACGCCGACGCCGGGGCCGATCGCGGCGAGGCCGTAGCCGATCGAGGCGACGTTGCCGACGACGTTCTCCTTGGCGGAGGCCGCGAGGTTGACCATGTCGAGAGCAGCGGACATGCCGTTACTTCCTTCTCTTTCAATGACCCGGTGGGGGTTGGCCACCGGACGACTGTTGGATTGGGGGTGTAGCTGGGTCCCGGGCGGACCGGCTCAGTGGTGCTCGGCGAGCGCGCCCTGGACGTAGCTGCAGGCCAGGAGGACGAAGACGTACGCCTGGACGGCCTGGATGAAGAGCTCGAAGGCCGTCATCACGAGGACCATGACGAACGAGGCGCCGGCGTAGACGAAGCCCAGACCGTTCATGAGGTACCAGGTGGCCAGCGAGAACATCACGATCAGCAGGTGACCGGCGAACATGTTCGCGAACAGTCGGACCGCGTGCGTGAAGGGCCGGATGAGGAGGTTCGAGAAGAACTCGAGGACGACGACCATCGGGAGGATCGCGCCGAGGGACTTGTCGTAACCGACGATGTTCTTCCAGCCGCCGACGAAGCCGTGCTTCTTGAAGGTCAGCGAGATCCACATGACGTACACGATCAGCGCGAGACCGGCCGGGAAGGCGATCAGCGAGGTGACCGGGAACTGGGCGAGCGGAATGATCGACCAGAGGTTCATGATCCAGACGAAGAAGAACAGCGACACCATGAACGGGACGTACTTCTCGCCGTCCTTCTTGCCGATGATCTCGTAGACGATGCCGCGGCGGACGAAGTCGTAACCGGCCTCGCCGACCATCTGCATCTTGCCGGGGATCAGCTTGGGCTTGTTGAAGGCGGCCCAGAAGAACCCGACGACCACGATGGAGCCGAGGAGGGCGAGCAGCATCGGCTTGGTGATGTCGATGCCCCCCACCGTCGCGACGGGCTCGTACATGAACGTGTGCAGGCCCGGCGCCGGGAAGCCGCATCCACTGAAGATGTGACAACTCGGGTCGAAGGCAAGCGTCTGGTCAGCACTCACCGCGGGCTCCTTCAGCGTGGCGCATAGGTACGGCAACCTCGTTGTGTCGGCGCGGCACGCAGCCGCGGGTCGGCACTGGACTGGTCTTACGGATAAGGGGGCGGCGGTTCGGCGTCGAGCCTCGCGCTGGGACAGGCGTCAGCTCGGATGCCCGCGCCCGCAGTGCCGCAGTTGGCACCGGACGATAGCAGGAAGCCGAACGCGCCTTTATCCCGGCCCTACCCCTCACGTCGACGACCCCGGCTTCTTGGGGTCGTCGATGTACATGATCTTGGCCTTCATGTACGCACGCGCCTGCGCGGCGATCCACACGATGGTCGCGGCGAGCACGGTGAACGCGAAGGCCTTGAAGTCGAAGAAGGTGGTCTTCTTGAACAGGAAGATCAGGAAGAGGAGGAGAAGCAGCTGGGCCGTGTAGAGCATGAGCCCCATGGCCTGGAACAGATGCGGCAGCGACTTCGCCGTCCGCTGCAGCACCACGAGCCCGATCCCCATGAACAGGATGACGACCGCGCAGCCGATGACGGCGCCGAGCGCTCCCTTGCCGCCGGCGACCAGGCCGCTGATGACCGCGGCGATGGCGCCGGTGGCAGCAGCGGGAATGGCAGCTGACAGAAGGATGCGTGCGTCGTTGGACGGCATGGCGGTGTCTCCGCGTTGCTGGTGGGGGCGATGGTGTCGTCAGGGACGAGCGTAAGCCCGGTCCGAGGTGTGTCTCGGGGCCAAGAGACCGTCGCACTACGGTCTTTCGGCTCTGTCGCCGGGTCTCGTGAACGGTATCACAAACTATTTGAGTAGTTCTTTACCCATGAGGTGTGCTGGCTGTCACACATGAGAGTTACCGCGCGCGTGTGTGCGGGACAGAGAGGCGACTTGTCTGGTATTGGACGCCGATACGGCATTCGTCAACTCGGCGTTCCGGCCTTCCGCCGGTCGGTGAAGCGCGAACGGTGGCCGATGGCGGTGGAGCCGTTGACCCCGGCCGGGATCGGGACGCGCTCCCCCAGCGGATCCTCGACGCCCTCCGCACCCCCGGCGGGGTGGGCGGCGACCGGCGGGACGGCCTCCATGCGCGGGACCGGGCGACGGCGCCGGTAGCGGGGCGGAACGAAGGACTCCGCCCACCGCGGGGCCCGCGGCGAGAAGCGCGGCAGCAGGAGCAGCACGAGACCGATCGCGCTCAGCATTACGACCACGAGCACGATCCACATCGACGTCGAGTGCACCGAGTACGCCAGCGTCCCGAAGGCGATCAGCGCCGACCAGAAGTACATGATCAGGACGGCCCGGCTGTGCGAGTGCCCGATCTCCAGGAGCCGGTGGTGCAGATGGCCTCGGTCGGCGGCGAACGGCGACTGGCCGTTCCAGGTCCGGCGCACGATCGCGAGGATCAGGTCCGCCATCGGGATCGCGATGATCGTCAGCGGCAGGAGGAGCGGGATGAAGACCGGCAGGGCCGCGTGGGTGGCCTGCCGGGTCGAGCCCTCGAAGAAGATCTTCAGGGTGTCCGGGTCGACCTGACCGGTGATCGAGATCGCGGAGGCGGCCAGGATCAGGCCGATCAGCATCGAGCCCGAGTCGCCCATGAAGATCCGCGCCGGGTGCATGTTGTGCGGCAGGAAGCCCAGGCACATGCCCATGAGGATGGCCGCGAACAGGGTGGCCGGCGCGGCCGCCTCGATCGTGTAGCCGTACCAGAGGCGGTACGCGTACAGGAAGAAGGCCGCGGCGGCGATGCAGACCATGCCGGCGGCGAGGCCGTCGAGGCCGTCGACGAAGTTCACGGCGTTGATGGTGAGGACCACCAGGGCGACCGTGAGCAGCGTGCCCTGCCCGGGGGTGAGCGCGACCGTGCCCACACCGGGGATCGGCAGCCACAGGATCGTCAGACCCTGGATCACCATCACACCCGCCGAGATCATCTGCGCGCCCAGCTTGATCAGGGCGTCCAGCTCGAACTTGTCGTCGAGGACGCCGATCAGCCAGATCAGGGCGGCACCGGAGAGCAGCGCGCGGGGCTCGTTGGAGAGCTCGAAGACGCTGTTGAGGTTCTGCAGGTGGTCCGCGACCAGCAGACCCGCGCACAGCCCGAAGAACATGGCGATGCCACCGAGCCGCGGAGTCGGTTCTCGGTGTACGTCGCGGGCGCGGATCTCCGGCATCGCCCCGGTCGCGATGGCGAACTTCCGCACCGGACCGGTGAGCAGATAGGTCACCGCGGCCGTGACACATAGCGTCAGCAGGTAATCACGCACGGGCTGCCCCACAGGAATCGCTGGCCATCTCAGCCCCACACCCTAGCCGTGCTGTCCATATGGTTGAGGACATCCGGGCGCTCAGGATGGTTGCGGCGGTGCTTCGCTACGGTCCGTACGGGGGAAATCGCCGCGCCATTTCACGGACTTCCGCGCGTACGCGCGCCGTCTCCTCGGGGTCGTCGCGTAGCGCGATCGAGAAGAGCGCGGCGATCCGGGCCATCTCCGGGGCGCCCATCCCCTGGGTCGTCACGGCGGCCGTGCCCAGGCGGATGCCGCGCCCGTCCCCGTACGGCAGGGCGCACGTGTCGAGCACCATCCCGGCGGCCGCGAGCCGCATCCGGGCGGTGCGGCCGTCGACGCCGAGGGGCGCCGGGTCGGCGGTGATCAGATGGGTGTCGGTGCCGCCGGTGGTGATCGCGAAGCCCTCGGCGGCGAGCGCGCCGGCGAGGAGGCGGGCGTGCGCGACGACCCGGTGGGTGTAGGCGGCGAAGGAGGGCGAGGCGGCCTCTCCGAAGGCGACGGCCTTGGCGGCGATGGTGTGCATCTGGGCGCCCCCCTGGGTGAACGGGAAGACCGCCCTGTCGACGCGCCCGGCCAGGTCGCCGCCGCAGAGGAGCATCCCGCCGCGGGGACCGCGGAGCACCTTGTGCGTGGTGGCGCAGACGACGTCGGCGTACGGGACGGGGCTGGGGGCCACTCCCCCGGCGACCAGGCCGATGGGGTGGGCGGCGTCGGCGATGAGATAGGCGCCGACCTCGTCGGCGATCTCCCGGAAGATCGCGTAGTCGAGGTGGCGGGGGTAGCAGATCGAGCCGCAGACGATCGCCTTGGGGCGGTGGTGGCGGGCGAGGGCGGCGACCTGCTCGTAGTCGACGAGCCCGGACTCGGCGTCGACGCCGTAGGGCACGAACTCGAACCAGCGGCCGGAGAAGTTGGCGGGCGAGCCGTGGGTGAGATGCCCGCCGTGGGAGAGGCCCATGGCGAGGACGGTGTCCCCCGGCCGCAGCAGGGCCGCGTAGGCGGCCAGGACGGCGGAAGACCCGGAGTGGGACTGCACGTTGGCGTGTTCGGCGCCGAAGAGGGAGGTCGCCCTCTCGACCGCGATCCGTTCGGCGGCGTCGGCGAACTCGCAGCCACCGTGGTGGCGGGCGCCGGGATAACCCTCCGCGTACTTGTTGGCGAGCGGGGAGCCGAGCGCGGCGAGGACGGCGGGCGAGGTGAAGTTCTCGGCGGCGATCAGCTGGAGGCTGTCGGACTGCCGGCGCACCTCCCCGAGCAGCACGTCGGCGATCTCCGGGTCCTGCCGGCGCAGGACGTCGAGTTCCTCATCGGGGGGAGCGGTGACCGGCATCTGTGGCTCCAGGCGCGTGGGCTGGGCTTCAGCTCCAATGTAGGCGCGCGGAGGGCGGTTCGCCCGGTTTCCGCCGTGATTCTGGGCCGTATGGCCCCGTGGGCCGCCGCGCGGAGGCCGACGCCGAGGGCACGGACCGGCGCGCCGGAAGCCCGGGCGTCCGTCACCGGTGACCGTCTCAGCGTCGCGCCGGTACGCCCGTCATGGCCGTCACCACGGGATCCAGCGCCGTGTTGATCTCCTCGCCGATCGAGCGGAAGAACGTGATCGGGGCGCCGTACGGGTCGTTCACCTCGTCCGCCTCCACCGAGGGCGCCAGGAGCCACCCGCGTAGAGCCGCCGCCGCACGCACCAGCGCCCGCGCGCGCTCCACCACTCCCTCCCCCAGGGGGTCGGGCAGCGTCGCCGGGTCTATCGCCCGCACCAGGCGGGTGAACTCCTTCAGCGTGAAGGTCCGCAGGCCCGCCGAGTGGCCCATCGAGATGACCTGCGCCCGGTGGTCACGGGTCGCGGTCAGGACGAGGTCCGCGCGGATGACGTGCTCGTCGAGGAGCTCACGGCCGACGAAGCCGCTGGAGTCCGCGCCGAAGTCGGCGAGGACCAGTTCCGCGTTGGCCTCCATGGGGGCCCCTTCGTGGCCCCACGTACCCGCGCTCTCCACGATCAGGCCGCCGCCCCGGGGATCGCCCAGGCGGTCGCTCAGGGCATGGCGGGTCAGCCGCTCGGTGATCGGCGAGCGGCAGACGTTGCCGGTGCTGACGTGGAGGATGCGGAAGGAACTGCTTTCGTGCCCCGCTATGCCACGCCCCTCAGGGGCGGTCAACTGGCCACCTCGAGGTCGGGTACGACCTTCCGGAGCTCCTCCGGCGACAGCGCTCCCTCACGCAGCAGCACGGGCACCTTGCCCGTGACGTCCACGATCGACGACGGGACGATCCCCGGCGTCGGGCCGCCGTCGAGGTACACCGACACCGAGTCGCCGAGCATCTGCTGGGCCGCGTCGCAGTCCTCCGGCGACGGGTGCCCGGTCAGGTTCGCCGACGACACGGCCATCGGACCGACTTCGGTCAGCAGCTCGATCGCGACCGGGTGCAGCGGCATCCGGATCGCGACCGTGCCCCGGGTGTCCCCCAGGTCCCACTGCAACGAGGGCTGGTGCCGCGCGACGAGCGTCAGGGCGCCCGGCCAGAACGCGTCGACGAGCTCCCACGCCTGCTCGGAGAAGTCCGTGACGAGCCCGTGCAGCGTGTTCGGGGAGCCGATCAGGACGGGCGTGGGCATGTTGCGGCCCCGGCCCTTCGCCGCGAGCAGGTCCGCGACTGCCTCCGAGCTGAAGGCGTCCGCACCGATCCCGTACACGGTGTCCGTGGGCAGCACGACCAGCTCGCCACGGCGAACGGCGGACGCGGCCTCGCGCAGACCGGTCACACGGTCGGTCGCCTCGTTGCAGTCGTATCGCCGAGCCATCTAGCAGGCCTCCTCGTACACAAGCGTGGTCATGGCAGTGCGCGTCACGGCATCGCCTTGCGGGCCGTCGCGAAGCGCGGGCGGTTGTTCAGGTCCGGGTGGTCGGCGGCGTCCGCCCAGCCGGCCTCCTCGTTGAAGATCCACGGGACCTGGCCGCCCTGGGTGTCCGCGTGCTCGATCACGACGAGGCCGCCCGGCCGCAGCAGGCGGTGCGCGGTGCGTTCGATCCCCCGGATCGTGTCGAGGCCGTCCTCGCCGGAGAACAGCGCCATCTCGGGGTCGTGGTCGCGCGCCTCGGGCGCCACGTACTCCCACTCGGTGAGCGGGATGTACGGCGGGTTGGAGATGACCAGGTCGACCTGGCCGTCGAGCTCCGGCAGCGCGCTCAGCGCGTCGCCCTGGTGGACCGTGACGCGCGAGCCCTCGGCGTTCTTACGGGTCCACACCAGCGCGTCGTCGGAGAGCTCCACGGCGTGTACGCGCGAGCGCGGCACCTCCTGCGCCATGGCGAGCGCGATGGCGCCCGAACCGGTGCACAGGTCGACGATCAGCGGCTCGACCACGTCCATCGCCCGTACGGCGTCTATCGCCCAGCCGACGACCGACTCGGTCTCCGGCCGGGGCACGAAGACGCCGGGCCCCACCTGGAGCTCCAGATAGCGGAAGAACGCCCGGCCGGTGATGTGCTGGAGCGGTTCGCGGGCTTCGCGCCGGGCGACCGTCTCCCAGTAGCGGGCGTCGAAGTCCACGTCCTTGACGTTGTGCAGCTCCCCCCGCTTGACGCCGTGCACGAACGCGGCGAGCTCCTCCGCGTCGAAGCGCGGTGAGGGAACGCCGGCGTCGGCCAGCCGCTGGGTGGCCTGGGCCACCTCGGCAAGCAGCAGGTTCACGCTGGTCCTCCGTGGTACGGGGTGGGGCTTACGGCAAGGTCCTCGGGACCAGGTCCTAGGCTGCGGCCGCGAGCTTGGCGGCCGAGTCCGCGTCGACGCAGGCCTGGATCATCGCGTCCAGGTCGCCGTCGAGCACCTGGTCCAAGTTGTACGCCTTGAACCCGACACGGTGGTCCGAGATCCGGTTTTCCGGGTAGTTGTACGTCCGGATCTTCTCGGACCGGTCGACGGTACGGACCTGGCTGCGACGGGCGTCGGCGGCCTCGGCCTCGGCCTTCTCCTGGGCGGCGGCGAGCAGCCTGGACCGGAGGATACGCATGGCCTGCTCCTTGTTCTGGAGCTGGCTCTTCTCGTTCTGGCAGGAGGCGACGATACCGGTCGGCAGGTGCGTGATACGGACCGCGGAGTCGGTCGTGTTGACGGACTGACCGCCGGGACCGGACGAGCGGTAGACGTCGATCCGCAGGTCGTTGGCGTGGATCTCGACGTCGATCTCCTCGGCCTCTGGGGTCACGAGGACACCGGCCGCGGAGGTGTGGATCCGGCCCTGGGACTCGGTCGCGGGCACGCGCTGCACGCGGTGCACCCCGCCCTCGTACTTGAGGCGCGCCCAGACGCCCTGCCCGGGCTCGGTGGCGCCGTTGCCGCCCTTGGTCTTCACGGCGACCTGGACGTCCTTGTAGCCGCCCAGTTCGGACTCGGTGGAGTCGATGATCTCGGTCTTCCAGCCGACGCGCTCGGCGTAGCGCAGGTACATCCGCAGCAGGTCGCCGGCGAACAGGGCGGACTCGTCGCCGCCCGCGCCGGCCTTGATCTCCAGGATGACGTCCTTGTCGTCGCTGGGGTCGCGCGGGACGAGGAGCAGTCGGAGCCTGTCCGTGAGCACCTCGCGCTGCTTCTCCAGCTCCTTCACCTCGGCGGCGAAGTCGGGGTCGTCGGCGGCGAACTCCTTGGCCGTCTCGATGTCGTCCGCGGTCTGCTTCCACGCCTTGTAGGTGCCGATGATCGGGGTCAGCTCCGCGTAACGCTTGTTGAGCTTGCGCGCGTTCGCCTGGTCGGAGTGGACCGAAGGGTCGGCGAGCTTCTTCTCGAGGTCGGCGTGCTCGCCGACCAGTTCCTCGACCGCTTCGAACATCGGGTGCTCCTGGTGAATTCGTGAGGGGCTGCTGCGTGAAGGACTGCGGGGACGGCAAAGCGCCGGTCCGGTCCCCCTGCGGGAGCGACCAAGGACCGGCGCAGTGACGTGCTACTTCTTGGCCGCACCCTTGCCGAAGCGGGCCTCGAAGCGGGCGACGCGGCCGCCGGTGTCGAGGATCTTCTGCTTGCCCGTGTAGAACGGGTGGCACTCGGAGCAGACCTCGGCACGGATGGTGCCCTCGGTGAGGGTGCTACGGGTGGTGAACGACGCGCCACAGGTGCAGCTGACCTGGGTCTCGACGTACTCGGGGTGGATCTCGCGCTTCAAGGTGTCTCCTAGTTTCGGGAGGGCACCGGGTCGCCGTGCGGGATGCACATGCGTGAACCGGGGCCGACGTACCAGTCTGCCAGGACCGGCCGTATCTCCCAAAACCGGGTCCAGGGTGAAACTATTCCGGCGCCGGGTCCGTCGCCCGCGGAGCTACTTCACGAGCCCGTCG
Organism: Streptomyces lateritius; assembly: GCF_014649715.1. Lineage (GTDB taxonomy): Bacteria > Actinomycetota > Actinomycetes > Streptomycetales > Streptomycetaceae > Streptomyces > Streptomyces lateritius. The sequence continues at coordinate 23,777 of NZ_BMTO01000013.1, read as the reverse complement.
GCCTGTCCGGTGGCCGCGTCCTCGGTGGCGGAGGCCGGGATCGGCCGGTCGCTCTTGAGGGCCTGCCAGACCTGCCGGGACTGGGCTTCCAGCGGTACGACGCGGTTCGGGTCGGCGGGGTCGTACCGTACCGGCATCGTGATCATGTGGACGTCCTCGGCGCCGAGGGCGGACAGCCCCTTGGCGAAGCTCATCAACTCGCCCGCGGAGTCGAGCTCCGAGTCGGGGGTGATGGCCTTGGTGGCGGTGTCGGCGAGGTCCAGGAGCTTCTTCGGGTTGCCGAAGACGCCGACGTCCTTGACCTGGTCGATGAAGGCCTTGATGAAGGCCTGCTGGAGCTGGATGCGGCCGAGGTCGCTGCCGTCGCCGACGCTCTTGCGCGTGCGGACCAGGCCGAGCGACTGCTCGCCGTCGAGGGTGTGGGGGCCCGGGGCGAGGTCGAGGTGGCTCTTGGTGTCCTTGATCGACCGGGTGGTGGTGATCTCCACGCCGCCGAGTTCGTCGATGAGCTTCTTGAAGCCGGTGAAGTCGACCTCGATGTAGTGGTCCATGCGGATGCCGGACATCGACTCGACGGTCTTCACCGCGCAGGCCGGGCCGCCGACCTCGTACGCGGTGTTGAACATCGCCCGCCGTTCGCCGGCGACGGCGGTGCCCTTCTCGTCGGTGCACGAGGGGCGTTCGACGAGGGTGTCGCGGGGGATGGAGACGACACTGGCCTTCCGGTGGCCCTCGAAGACGTGGACGACCATGGCGGTGTCGGAGCGGGCGCCGCCCTCGTCCTCGCCGTAGGCGGCGTTGGCGCCGGAGCGGGAGTCGGAGCCGAGGACGAGGATGTCCATCGAGCCGTTGTCGAGGTTCTTGGGACGGTCGGTGCCGAGCCGGGCGTTGATGTCGACGCCCTGCAGGTTGCCGTTGAGCTTGAAGTAGACGTAACCGAGTCCGGAGCCACCGGCCAGGACCAGCACGGCCGCGCTCCAGGCGGCGACGGTCGCCGCGCGCCGGCCCCTGGCGGGCTGCTTGCGGCGGCGGCCGCTGGGGCGTAGGGGGCCTATTCGGCCGTCCCTGCTCTGCTCGGTCATCTCCACCTCAGGTCCTCGATTCACCTTCTGTGACGGCGAAACACCCGAAAGGGTTGCATACGCGTCTGTGAGGTTTCGGGGAGCGACGGTCCGCAACGCACCGCACCCACCGCGCGCGGCGCGGTGGGTGCGGTGTTCGACCAGGTCACGGCGGGAAGACGGCCCGGGGGCCGGGTTCCCGCCGTGTGACGGAGATCTCGGGTGGTCAGTCGTTGTTGTTGCCGACGCCCGGGGTCGTCTTCTGGATCTGCAGCAGGAACTCGCCGTTCGACTTCGTCTGCTTCATCTTGTCGAGGAGCAGCTCGATCGCCTGCTGCTGGTCGAGCGCGTGCAGCACGCGACGCAGCTTCCAGGTGACGGCGAGCTCGTCCGCGCCGAGCAGGATCTCTTCCTTACGCGTACCGGACGCGTCGACGTCCACCGCCGGGAAGATGCGCTTGTCGGCGAGCTTCCGGTCGAGCTTGAGCTCCATGTTGCCGGTGCCCTTGAACTCCTCGAAGATCACCTCGTCCATCCGCGAGCCGGTGTCGACCAGCGCGGTGGCCAGGATGGTCAGCGAGCCGCCGTCCTCGATGTTCCGCGCGGCACCGAAGAAGCGCTTCGGCGGGTAGAGCGCGGTCGAGTCGACACCACCGGACAGGATGCGGCCGGAAGCCGGCGCCGCGAGGTTGTACGCGCGGCCCAGGCGGGTGATCGAGTCGAGCAGGACGACCACGTCGTGACCCAGCTCCACGAGACGCTTGGCGCGCTCGATGGCCAGCTCGGCAACGGTGGTGTGGTCCTCGGCCGGGCGGTCGAAGGTCGAGGAGATGACCTCGCCCTTGACCGACCGCTGCATGTCGGTGACCTCTTCCGGACGCTCGTCGACCAGGACGACCATCAGGTGGCACTCGGGGTTGTTGTGGGTGATCGCGTTGGCGATCGCCTGCATGATCATGGTCTTGCCGGTCTTCGGCGGGGCCACGATCAGGCCTCGCTGACCCTTGCCGATCGGCGACACGAGGTCGATGATCCGCGTGGTCAGCACACCCGGGTCGGTCTCCAGACGGAGCCGGTCCTGCGGGTAGAGCGGGGTCAGCTTGTTGAACTCCGGGCGGCCCCGGCCGGAGTCGGCCGCCATGCCGTTCGACGAGTCGAGGCGGACCAGCGCGTTGAACTTCTCGCGGCGCTCGCCCTCCTTCGGCTGACGCACGGCGCCGGTGACGTGGTCACCCTTGCGCAGACCGTTCTTGCGGACCTGGGCGAGGGAGACGTACACGTCGTTCGGGCCGGGCAGGTAGCCGGAGGTCCGGATGAACGCGTAGTTGTCGAGGATGTCGAGGATGCCCGCGACGGGGATCAGGACGTCGTCCTCGGAGACCTGCGGCTCGCCGGCCGCGAACTCGTCACGCCCACGACGGCCGCGGCGGTCGCGGTAGCGGCCACGACGGCCGCGGCGGCCGCCCTCGTCGTCGAAGTCGTCCTGCGGGCCGGTGTTCTGCGGCTGCCCGCCCTGACGCTGCTGGCGCTGGCCGCCCTGGCCACCACCCTGCTGGTCGTCGCCCTTGCCGCGGTCGCGGCGGTCACGCTGACGGTCACCACGGTCGCCGCGGTCACGCTGACGGTCACCGCGGTCGCCCCGCTCACCGCGGTCACGACGGCCGCGGCCCTCGGCGGTGTCGACGGCGGTCTCGGCCCTGGCCTCCGACGCTTCGGTACGGGCCTCGGCGCGGGTCTCGACCTTGGCCTCGGTCTTCACGGCCTGGGCGGACTCGGCCTTGACCTCGCCCTCCGGGCTGCCGGCCGGGCTCGTCGCCCGGCGCCGGCGGCGCTCGCCGACCGGCTGGTCGTCCCCCCCGGAGCCTGCGGCCTGGGAGGTGCCCCCAGCCGGCTGACCGGGGATGTCGATCTGCTGCTGGGCGACGGCCTTCTCGGCCTTGGAGGCGGCGGCCTCGGTCGCGCCCTCGCCCGTACGGGCCTTGGAGGTGGCGCGGCGCTTCGGCTTGGTCTCGGCCGTGTCGGCGTCGGCCTTGGCGGGAGCGGCGGATCCCCCTCCCCCAGAGCCTGCGGCCTGGGAGGTGCCCCCAGCCTGCGCCTCCTTGATGACCTCGATCAGCTGGCTCTTGCGCATCCGCGCGGTGCCCCTGATGCCGAGGCCGGACGCGACCTGCTGCAGCTCGGCCAGGACCATGCCCTCGAGGCCGGTGCCGGAGCGGCGGCGCCGTGCGGTGGTGCCAGTGGCAGCACCTGCGGCGGGCGCGGCGTTGTCGACACTGTTGTCGGCAGTCACGCCCATCAGATCGGTGGTGTCGCTCACGAAGGGTCCTTCCCTGGAGCGGACGTCGGCCATCTGGCTCGGCGACCGGTTGTGCTGTCCGACGACGGTCCTGCTTGTGGACCGGGTCGGGGCGGTGGTCCCGCCGGGTACGGCGGAAGAGAAAAACGTGCTGTGGGTCCGGCCCGAGTCCCCTGCTCGGCCCTCACAGGAAAAGAGCGAGGGGTGTCGTGCCGGTTCCGGAGCGTGCTCGAAACTGCTCAGGCAGGCTGCTCAGGCAGTTGGGGAGGCTCCCGGAAGAATGGGTGGTCCCTGATGGGGACACTCAGCACCGCGCCACAAAGACGTCGGGTGCAGACTTGAGGTTAACACTACCGGCTCCAACAAACATTCCCCCTCTCACTCACCGGCAATCCCGTGTCCGGACGTGTCCGCGCACGTCCCTAGGGCGCGAGCGGCAGAACGCTCGCTCCGGACACATCGAGGTCGAGCCGGTTCGCGGCCCATCCCTCGCCCGCCAGCCGGGCGACCTTGTCGGCCGTCCCGTGTTCGGCCAGCGCGAGCACCGTGGGGCCCGCGCCGGAGATGACCGCGGGAACTCCGTCCGCCCGCAGTCGGTTCACAAGGGCGATGCTCTCGGGCATCGCCGGGGCCCGGTACTCCTGGTGCAGCCGGTCCTCGGTGGCCGCGAGCAGCAGCTCGGGGCGGCGGGTCAGCGCCTCCACGAGGAGCGCGGCGCGACCGGCGTTGGCGGCGGCGTCGACGTGCGGCACGGTGCGCGGCAGCAGACCTCGGGCGGTCTCGGTCAGTACGGGCTTTCCGGGGACGAAAACCACCGGAACGATGGAATCGGAGGGATCCATCCTGATCGCCCGCGCGGCGCCGGACTCGGTCCAGGCGAGCGTGAAGCCGCCGAGCAGACAGGCGGCGACGTTGTCGGGGTGCCCCTCGATCTCGGTGGCCAGCTCCAGCAGGGCGGCCTCGTCGAGGCGGGCGTCGCCGCCTATCGTCACGGCGCGGGCGGCGACGATACCGGCGCAGATGGCGGCGGAGGAGGAGCCGAGGCCACGGCCGTGCGGGATGCGGTTGGCGCAGACGACCTCGAGGCCGCGCGGCTGCCCGCCGAGCAGGTCGAAGGCGGTGCGCAGGGAACGCACGAGCAGGTGGCTCTCGTCGCGCGGGAGGGTGTCGGCACCCTCGCCGGCGATGTCGATGTGCAGCCCGGAGTCGGCGACCCGGACGACGACGTCGTCGTAGAGACCCAGCGACAGGCCGAAGGCATCGAAGCCCGGGCCGAGGTTGGCGCTGGTGGCGGGAACGCGCACCCGTACGGCGGCGGCGCGGAACGCGGGACCGGCCATCGCTCGATGACTCTCCTTGACTTGCGACTGCGGGGGTTCGACTACGGGGTTGTGCAGGGGATGTACGCGGGACCCGGGGGCCGTGTCTGCCTCGCGGGCGACAACGGCAACAACACCGCGCATATGCGACGGGGCGGGTTCGGTACAGCCTATCGAAGGAAGGTTCTGTCGCGACATAGGGCGCACAGGAGGCGCACGATGCGTGTCGCGAGCCATCCTGTGCGCCTATGTACGTTCCTGACGGATTCGCCCGCCGGGATCACCCGGAGAGGCCCTCCCCGACGCGTCGGGGAGGGCCCTGTCGGGGAATCAGGCGAGACCGAGGCGCTCGGCGGCGGCCGCGGCGTCGACCGGGACGGTGACCGGCTGGGGCGCTCCGGCGACCGCCCAGTCGGGGTCCTTCAGGCCGTTACCGGTGACGGTGCAGACGATCCGCTGGCCGGGATCGACCTTGCCCTGCTCGGCGGCCTTCAGCAGGCCGGCGACGGAGGCGGCGGAGGCGGGCTCGACGAAGACGCCCTCCTGGGCCGCCAACAGCCGGTAGGCGCGCAGGATCTCACGGTCCGTCACCTCGTCGATGAAGCCGCCCGACTCGTCGCGCGCGGCGATCGCGAAGTCCCAGGAGGCCGGGTTGCCGATGCGGATCGCGGTGGCGATGGTCGACGGGTCCTTGACGACCTCGCCGCGCACCAGCGGGGCGGAGCCGGATGCCTGGAAGCCCCACATGCGCGGCCGGTGCGTGGAGAGCCCGTCCGCGGCGTACTCGCCGTACCCCTTCCAGTACGCCGTGATGTTGCCGGCGTTGCCGACGGGCAGCACGTGGATGTCGGGGGCGTCGCCGAGCATGTCGACGATCTCGAACGCGGCGGTCTTCTGACCCTCGATACGGACCGGGTTGACCGAATTGACCAGCGCCACCGGGTAGTTCTCGGAGAGCCCGCGGGCCAGCGTCAGGCAGTCGTCGAAGTTGCCGTCGACCTGGAGGATCTTCGCGCCGTGCACGAGGGCCTGGCCCATCTTGCCCAGCGCGATCTTGCCCTGCGGCACGAGGACGGCGCAGACCATCCCGGCGCGCACCGCGTAGGCCGCCGCCGAGGCGGAGGTGTTGCCGGTGGAGGCGCAGATGACGGCCTGCGCGCCCTCCTCCTTGGCCCTGGTGATGGCCATGGTCATGCCGCGGTCCTTGAAGGACCCGGTGGGGTTGGCGCCCTCGACCTTGAGGTGCACCTCGCAGCCCGTGCGCTCGGAGAGGACCTGAGCGGGGACGAGCGGCGTGCCGCCCTCACGGAGCGTGACGACAGGCGTCGTGTCCGTGACCGGAAGACGGTCCCGGTACTCCTCGATGATGCCGCGCCACTGGTGGGTGCCCTTGCTGGTCATGGGTCCTTACTCCCCTTCAACACGCATGATGCTGGCGACACCGCGCACGGTGTCGAGCTTGCGCAGCGCTTCGACGGTCCCGGAGAGGGCGGCGTCGGGCGCGCGGTGGGTGACGACGACGAGGGAGGCCTCGCCGTCCTTTCCCTGCTGACGGACGGTGTCGATCGACACCCCGTGCTCGGCGAAGACCGTCGCGACCTGGGCGAGGACGCCCGGCTTGTCGGCCACGTCGAGGCTGATGTGGTACCGCGTCACCACGTCGCCCATGGGGCTCACGGGCAGCTGGGTGTACGCGGACTCGCCGGGGCCGGTGGCCTCGTTGAGCTTGTTGCGGCACACGGCGACCAGGTCGCCGAGTACGGCCGAGGCGGTCGGAGAACCACCGGCGCCGGGGCCGTAGAACATGAGCCGCCCGGCGGCCTCGGCCTCGACGAAGACCGCGTTGTACGCCTCGCGGACGGAGGCGAGCGGATGGCTGAGCGGGATCATCGCGGGGTGCACGCGCGCGGTGACGGACTCCCCGTCGGCGGAGCGCTCACAGATGGCGAGCAGCTTGATGGTGCAGCCCATGCGCTTGGCGGAGGCGAAGTCGGCGGCGGTGACCTCGGTCATTCCCTCGCGGTAGACGTCGTCGAGACGCACGCGCGTATGGAAGGCGATCCCGGCGAGGATGGCGGCCTTGGCGGCGGCGTCGAAGCCCTCGACGTCGGCGGTCGGGTCGGCCTCCGCGTACCCGAGGGCGGTGGCCTCGTCGAGCGCTTCGGAGTACCCGGCGCCGTTGGTGTCCATCCGGTCGAGGATGAAGTTGGTGGTGCCGTTGACGATGCCCATGACGCGGTTGATCTTGTCGCCGGCGAGAGACTCGCGCAGCGGCCGGATCAGTGGGATGGCCCCGGCGACGGCGGCCTCGTAGTAGAGGTCCTGGCCGTGCTGGTCGGCGGAGGCGTAGAGGCTCGTACCGTCCTGGGCGAGCAGCGCCTTGTTGGCCGAGACGACGGAGGCGCCGTGCTCGAAGGCGGTGGTGATGAGGGTGCGGGCCGGCTCGACCCCGCCGATGACCTCGACGACGACGTCGATGTCGCCCCGTTTGACCAGGGCGGTGGCGTCGGTGGTGATCAGCTCCGCGGGGATGCCCTCGCGGACCTTGTCCGGGCGGCGGACCGCGACGCCGGCGAGCTCGACCGGGGCACCGATGCGCGCGGCGAGGTCGTCGGCGTGCGTCGTCATGATGCGCGCCACCTCTGAGCCGACCACACCACAGCCCAGCAGCGCCACCTTCAGCGGACGCGTACGCATCATCCGACCTCGTTTCTCGTACTTCTTCGTATCTCTACGGTTGTCCAGTCTCACTCACCGGACGACGGTTTCTGTCCATCGTCCGGATCCTGAGACATCTATTTCATCACCCGACATCGAGACGCAGGAGATCTTCCTCCGTCTCGCGCCGGACGATCACCCGCGCCTCACCGTCGCGGACGGCGACGACGGGCGGGCGAAGCGCGTGGTTGTAGTTGCTCGCCATCGAGCGGCAGTACGCGCCGGTGGCGGGCACGGCGATGAGATCGCCGGGCGCCAGGTCGGCGGGCAGGAACGCGTCCTTGACGACGATGTCCCCGCTCTCGCAGTGCTTGCCGACGACACGGGCGAGCATGGGATCGGCGTCACTCGTCCGCGAGACCAGGGAGACGCTGTACTCGGCGTCGTAGAGCGCGGTGCGGATGTTGTCCGACATGCCGCCGTCCACACTGACATACGTACGCAGCCCCTCCAGGGGCTTGACCGTGCCGACCTCGTAGAGGGTGAAGGCGGTGGGGCCCACGATGGCGCGCCCCGGCTCGACGGAGATGCGGGGCGTACGGAGCCCGGCGGCCTCGCACTCGCGCGTCACGATCTCGTTCAGGGCCTTGGCGATGTGCTGCGGCTCACGGGGGTCGTCGTCGGAGGTGTACGCGATGCCGAGCCCGCCGCCGAGGTCGATCTCGGGCAGCTCGACGCCGTGCTCGTCGCGCACCTCGGCGAGCAGCTGCACGACGCGCCGGGCGGAGACCTCGAAGCCGGCCATGTCGAAGATCTGCGAGCCGATGTGCGAGTGGATCCCGATGAGTTCGAGCCCGTCCAGCTTGAGCGCGCGACGCACGGCCTCGGCGGCCTGCCCGCCGGCGAGGGCGATGCCGAACTTCTGGTCCTCGTGGGCGGTGGCGATGAACTCGTGCGTGTGGGCCTCGACGCCCACGGTCACCCGGATCTGCACGCGCTGCCGCTTGCCGAGGGACTCGGCGATGTGGGCGACGCGGGCGATCTCCTGGAAGGAGTCGAGAACGATGCGTCCGACACCGGCTTCGACCGCGCGCTGGATCTCCTGGTGTGACTTGTTGTTGCCGTGAAAGGCGATGCGCTCGGCGGGCATGCCGGCGGAGAGGGCGGTGGTGAGCTCGCCGCCGGAGCAGACGTCGAGGTTGAGCCCCTCCTCCTTCAGCCACCGGACGACGGCGCGGGAGAGGAACGCCTTGCCGGCGTAGAACACATCCGCGTCGCTGCCGAAGGCTTCGGCCCAGGCGTGGCAGCGGGCGCGGAAGTCGGACTCGTCGAGGAAGTAGGCGGGCGTACCGAACTCGGCGGCGAGCTCGTCGACCCCCAGGCCGCCCACGGTCACGACGCCCTCGTCGTTCCGCCGGACGGTGCTCGCCCACACCTTCGGGTCGAGGAGGTTGAGGTCGGTGGGCGGGGCTGAGTAGTGCCCCTCGGGGAGGACGTCGGCGTGGCGGGGCCCGGCGGGGTGGGCGGAACGGCTCATGTCTACAGCTCTTTCACATCTGATCGGGTGCGCTGATGCCGAGCAGGGAGAGGCCACCGGCGAGCACCGTCCCGGCGGCTTCGGCGAGCGCGAGCCGGGACCGGTGGGCGGCCGAGGGTTTCTCGTCGCCGAGGGGCAGGACGGTGTGCTGGAAGTCGAGCAGCGCGTCGGCGATGGCCTCGAGGTGCCGGGCGACCCGGTCGGGGGCGCGGAGGCGGGCGGCGGAGGCGAGGACGAGGGGGTGGTCGCCGAGGAGGCCGGCGAGGGCCTGCCCGTCCTCGACGTGTCGCTCGGCCGCGCTGTCGAACCCCATCTGCTCGGCGTTACGGAGGAGGGCCCGGGCACGGGAGTGGGCGTACCGGACACGGAAGAGGGGGTTGCCCTCGTGCTGGTGGAGGAGCTCGTCGCCGAGGCGGGGCTGGTCTTGCGCGGCGGCGGAGAGGAGCCCCCAGCGGGCGGCGTCGGCCCCGAGGCGCCGCAGCAGCTCCCGCGCGGTGTACGGGGCGGGCAGGGGGGCGATGTCGGTGGGCAGGTGTCCGCGGCTGCCCTGGGCCTCGATCCGTACCCCGAGCAGGGCCCAGTCGGGATCGGCGGCGTCCTCGCAGCCGGTACGGACGAGCGCGCCCTGCGAGACGAGGATCCGCCGCAGCGCGTCGGCGGTGACGGCGGCCCGGACGTCGGCGCGGTAGCAGGGCTGCTCCCGCTCCCCGGTCGGCGCCCCCCACCCGTACCTGAGCCCGCTCGCGAGGATGTGGCGTACGAGCTTCCGCTGGGCGTCGTCGCGGAGGGTGAAGTTGAGGAAGCCGGGCCCGGAGATGTCGACGGCGGCGATCCCGGGACTGAGGCGGAGCCGCTCCCGCAGGACCTCGGCGACATCGAGCGGCCCGCGCCCGGCGGCCCGGGCGAGGGAGAGCGCGACTCCACTGGCGTAGTCCCCGTGTCCCCCGGGCCGCGGCCGCTCGACCTTGACCTTCCGGGGCACGTCCTCGCTCGGTAGCACGAGCGCACCGTCGTCGACCGCGCTGCGCACGGCGTGCAGCACGGTGAGGGAGAGGTCCGCGGGGGTCACGGGACAAGCGTATGGGAGAAGGGGGGTGGGTACGCGAACCGGTTTCGCGATGCGGTCACTCGGCGGGCTGGGGCCGGGGGCGGGGCGGTGACGGGCGGGCCGGGGGCGGGGCGGTGACGGGCGGGCGCAGGGGCGCGCGAACCACTGACGGAACCCACCGGCGGGAACCACTCGCGGGCCCGGCTCATGGAACCCGCTCGTGGGGCCCGCTAATGGGCCCCTCTGGGGCTTCCGGCCCACCCGGCCCCGTGTCTGCTCCCGCCGTCGACGGAAGACGGCCCCTCCTGTCCGTCGCGCCGCTCGCCGCGCTCCCGCCCGTCCCGATGCATGAGCTGCCGCACGACGCGAACGAGATCGGCGGGCTCGAAGGGCTTGGCCAGAAACGCGTCGACCCCGGTGGCGACGCCGCCGTCCACCTCGTACGGGGTACAGGCACTGACGATCGCCACGGGCACATGCCTGGTCCGCGGATCGGTCCGCAACCGCTCCGCGGTCTTCAACCCGTCGAGCCGGGGCATGACGACATCGAGGGTGACGACATCAGGACAGACCTGATGGACGACATCCAGACACTCGGCACCATCGGCCGCGGTCACGACCTCGAAGCCCTCCAGCTCGAGATTGACCCTGATCAACTGCCGGATCACTCGGTTGTCATCGACAACGAGCACGCGGCCGGACACGCCTGACACACGACGAGAGTAGGTCGCGGGAAGTGGCTGCGTCCGGGTTTTGCCCACTTCGGACCCGCGAGGGCGAACGAGCCCCCGGTGACGCGACGGAAATACCTGTTCACAGCCACGCCCCGGATGCTGGTAGGGTTCTACCCGTCGCCGCCGAACGCGGCGGACGCCCCCGTAGCTCAGGGGATAGAGCAACGGCCTCCGGAGCCGTGTGCGCAGGTTCGAATCCTGCCGGGGGCACAGAAGCCGGACCAGCGTGATCAACCCGCTGACCTGCGGATGTGCCAGACATCGAGAGCCGGACCCAGTCCCACTGGGTCCGGCTCTTTGTCGTTGGCTGTCACTGATCCCGAGTGAGTGGCGAGTGAGTTTCCAGGGTGCGGGTTCCTGTAGAAACGGCCTCGATGCGGACCGTGGCACGGCACACTGGTTCCTGCCCAGTCAGGCTTGAGGCTGATCACCTCGATGCCGGGCAGTGCTGGCTCATGGAGAGGGAGCGAGCGGCGTCCGCGCCCCTGGACGCTCCAGCACTCCTCCGCAAGCGCCTGACTGAAAGGGATGACACACGGTTGGGGCCCATGGTGTGTCGGCGAGCCCTTGCTCCAGATCCTGCGTGACGCTCTGCCCGAATTCCTCGGCAGCCTTGCCGCTAGCCTTCTCGTTGCGGTTTGCGGCTGGTGCCTCAAGCAGTACCGCAACGCCCGACCGGAGAGCGAAGAAGGCGGCGATCCTTCGCATTAGCCGCCAAGGTCGGGGTGCGATAGCAGCCTCGGCTCACCAAGCTACCTATGCCTCGCTCCCCCACCCCATCGCTTCCTCGATCTTCTTGTTGTTCAACTCCTCATGGCCGTCGATGCAGCCCTCGTAGCGGCGGTGGATGACTTCGGGCGAGTTGCCCGCGCGACGGGCCACTTCGGCGACGGGGACCCCTGCGTTCAGCCAGTTCGTGATGCAGGTGTGCCGCAGGTCGTACGGCCGGTGGGCGAGCGGGGAATCCACCTTCTCTGGCGGGAGGGCAATCGGCCGAGCCTCCTGCCAGACCCTCCAGTAGCTGGACGTCCCAAGGACGGCGCCGCGCTCGTTGGCGAAGAGCCGGCCGTCCTTCGCCGGGCCGAACTCCGCTATGTGCGCCCGGAGCATGGCCACCAGCATCGGAGGAATCGGGACGGGGCGATCCGCCCTGGGCGCCCGGGACTTGAGCCCACGCTTGTCATGGCGCTGCCCCGAGTCCGTCCACCGCTTGCCGGACACCGGCCGGGTCTCCCTGAGGGTGAGCGTCCCCCACCCCTTCTCAGGCAGGTAGCAGTCCTTCTTCCGTAGCCCCACCGCCTCGGCCGGCCGCATCGCCGCATACAGCTGGCAGGCGAAGAAGGCGACGAGTCGACGCCCGCGGTTCCGGTGGACGGACCCCACGTACGAGACGGCCGTGAGGAGCTGCTCGCCCTGGACTGCGTTGACCAGGACCCGGGGATCCACCACATCACCCTTGGTGGACCCCGCGCGCTTCACTCCCAGGAGCGGGTTCTCCTCCAAGTACCCGCACTCGATGGCGTACTCCATGGCCGTGTTGAAGCCACGGCGACGGCGCTTGTAGGTCTCACCCGCTGCCGGGGTGTCGTCCAGCTTGAACGAGAGCCGGTACTGAACGTCCCGGACCACCTTGGGATCGGCGAGAGCCGACAGGGCCAACGATCGAGTTCGGAGCCACGTACAGGCCGGCGCGAGATCCGGCGGCGGTTCCTCGCCATCGTGTGCCGGTACGACGGCCCACCGCATCGCGAGGCGCACCTCTTCCGGCGTGGGCGCCTTCTTCCCTTCCTCCATCATCGCGATCGCCACCGTGGCCAGGCTGTCGGCCAGCCCCTCACGAGTTTTGGCGGCTGCCGTGCGCCACCGGCTCGCCATGTACTCACGACTGAAGTCCCACCACGAGGGATCGGGCTTCTCGTTCGCCTTGGCGGCAGCCGCGCGAAGTTCGGACTCCGGCAGACCGGATTCGACGTCGAACGCCTCGCCCTTGCGCATCGCTTGCCACAGCTCTGAACGGCGACTCTCGGCGAGGGCCACGGTGGCGAAGCTGGTGGCCTTCACCTTTCCCGCTACTGTCCAACGGATCTGGTACGGAGCCTTCTTGCTCCGCACCTGGTTGACCTTCCACACCCGTACGTCTGTGGAGAGGGTCAGAGCCTCCGACGGCGACGGGCGCCCGCTGTTGCGGGCGCCCGTCGCCGTGCTGGTCTTGCGGTGGGTCACGCGGCTTCCTCCAGTGTCTCGATCCAGCGCTCCAGCTCGGAGCGGCGGATGCGGACTGTGCCGTTCGGGAGTTTGATGGCTTTGGGGCCCTTCCGGAGCTGACGCCAGCGGTAGAACGTCGCTCGGGGGACATCGATCTCGGCAAGCACTTGCGGAATGCTCAGCAAGGGGTCTCGCGCCTCGGTCACGGCCGGGCCTCCTTCTCTGCGTGGGTTTCGTGGCTCACGGGCCGGATTCGCTGACAGAACTGACAGAACCGAGCATTCGGGCCGCTGACCTGCGGTTTCTGCCTGGGAAGCGGGCGTGACAAAACTCGCGAAAACTCCGACAGAACCTCTGTCGACAGGGTTCCGTCACCACCGGCTCTCAGGGCTGCCTTGGGTTCTGTCAGAGTTTCCGGAGGTTTCGTCACGGCAGCCGTATCGGCTGTTTACGCAGGTCAGTGGCCCGGTTCAGGGGTTCTGTCAGTTGTGTCAGTCCGGCCAGAGTTCTGTCAGGCGCCGCGAGTGAGGCGGGGGTGGGTCTCGTAGCGAGGAGAGGGCGGCCGGCCGCCGCGTCCAGTGCGCGGGGGCGGGGGTTGCTGCCGGAGCCAGCCGTGCTCTTCCAGAAGGGCGAGGGCCGGGTCCAGGTCGCCCATGGCGGGAAAGTCACCGCGGGAGAGCTGGCGGAACAGCTCGCGTTTGGTGAAGCCGGTCAACCGGGTGTCCCGCAGGTGGGCGAGAACCTGGTGTGCGGCTTCCTGCGCGGGGTCGGCTCCCATGGCGTCGAAGACGTGCTGGGCATGGGCGGTGAAGTAGTCGCCCAGCTCCGTTGCCGCGGCAAGGGTGGCAGCCTCGATGGGGCGCTGCCATCCGTTGTCCGGGTGGCTGGCCAAGTGGAGCAGTCCTGCAATGCGGCCGACGGCTCCGTCCCGCTTGCTGGCCCATTTCACGATGGAGGAGAGCGGGCCACCTTTCCCGATACGCGATTCGGTGACCTTCTGGTAGGCGAGCATGACCGCGTCCGCCTCGGGCGTCAGGGTGAGAACGGCCGGGTCGGTCCATCCCACCATCGCCATGGCGAGTCCGGCGAGACGATGGGTGTAGGTGGCAGCAACATCGTCCGGGATGAGTTCCGGGGTCAGGTTGCGGCGGCCGACAAGGGATTCAGGTTGGGCATAGAGGAAGCGGGCAAGCAAGCCCCGTCCGTCGGCACCCTTGATCTGCCCGATGGATTCCAGGACTTCGGGCTGCACGGCCAAGCCCATCGTGACGGCGGGTCGCTCAATGTGCTGAGCGTCGCGGCCCTGCCGGTTAACGCGGACCATGTCCCCAGCGTGTCCTTTGAGGAAGATCTCCATGTTCGGGGCGCCGGAGTAGCGGCCCGCGATGATGTCGAAGATCCCTCCCTCTGGGGACAGGACCGAGATCCGACCCTCCTGCTCTGTCAGGAGCGTTGCAAGGTTCTCCGGAGTGACGTCGTCCGCGACGAGCTGCGGCTTGCAGGGAACCTTGATCTCCTCGGCGGCCTGCGCGAGCGCGACTGCCTCGGCCGTCAGCCCGTCCCGCATTCCGGGCTCGGCGTTGGCCGCCTTGGCCGCCGCCTTGTCAGCCGCAGCTTTGGCGAGCTTGGCCGTGGTCTCCGCCTCGGCACGGGCAGGGCCGGAGAGTTCCACAAGCGTCTTCTCCACGGCCATGAGCGGCTCGGTCATCAGGGAGAACACCGCGCTCTTGCGGTTGCCCGGGTCGAGCGCGATCGCGGTGTAGATGTTGACCGGCTCGCGCCAGCGGCCCCGGATGTTGACCACGGCCCGGCCGCCGGCCGCCGTGGCGATGACGGCGAGGGCGAGGCACCCGGCAAGGTCGGCCGGTGTCTGGGTCTCCTCCGCGACCGCGGCGACCATCCCGCCCAGCCACTCGGGCAACGCGTGCACGGGGAAGGTGGGGAGGTCACGGTGGGCGGTGAGCGGGACCGGCTCATCCCACACAGGTCCGGCCACGTCCTCGGCGGTCAGCGGGTCGAATCCGGCCCACAGGTCCGTCTCGGGCTGAGCGGTCATGCTGCTGTCCTGCCTTCCTGCGGGTCAGAGCCAAGAGCTGAAAGGACGCCCTGTCGGGCGGCGACCTTTGAGGCGCCCACGGTCGGTACGGGCCAGGGCTGTTCGGCGGCGCTCATGCCGTAGCCCCCAGGGCTCCGTGAAAGCCGTTGGTGACGGCTCGGCGGGCGTAGTGGGCGGAGACGCCGACGGAGATGGCCGCATCGGCGATCTGCTCGCCGATCGCGTCCAGGCCGCAGGGGCCGGGGCACCCGGTGTGCTGGGTGGCGAGGAACCGGGCGACCCCGTACGCGGCCGATCCGGCGCCGGTCTCGCGGTGGGCCAGGATCCGGGCGAGACCGCGCTCCAGGCCGGTGCGAACGTAGGCGTCGGTGTGCCGGCAGCCGGTGGCCACGCTCCGGTCCC
Organism: Streptomyces lateritius; assembly: GCF_014649715.1. GTDB lineage: Bacteria > Actinomycetota > Actinomycetes > Streptomycetales > Streptomycetaceae > Streptomyces > Streptomyces lateritius. The sequence goes on along the minus strand of NZ_BMTO01000013.1, from coordinate 8,461 downwards.
ACCGGGCGCGGGTCAGAGACGAAGAGTCCACCCCCTCGCCGGGGCGGGTGGTCTCTTCCCTCTCCACCAGCGCGAGGACCGCCGGCGGCAGTGCGGTCATGGTGCCGGTGCCGGGGCCGAGCCACCGGGCGTAGGCCATGGACGACTTGACGTCGGCGCCGGGTCGTACGTGGTTGGCGGAGCGCATGGTGCCCCGGTAGATCCAGTGCTCACCCCGTGTCGTGGAGACGGTCCGTGTCGACGGCAGACTCTCGCGGGCCCAGGCGACCGCGTCGGCGTTGTCCAGGTCGACGACCGTCACCCCGGCACCTGCCGGGTGGTATGCCACGGCACCAGCCCGCTTCCACGCGGCCACCCACAGCCCGGAGGACAGCACAGCGGAATCGGTGGTGGCTGCGGCCCACCCGTGACACGGCCGGGGGCATGCGCAGAGGCCGGGGGTCTTCATGTTCGGCCGGCCGCCGCACGCGTTGTTCGCGCAGGAGCAGCAGTTGCCGAACGGGACCTTCCCCGCCCGCAGGGGCAGTACCGGCACACCGGCAGCAGCGAGCGAGAGGGCGACGGAGAGGTATGTGCGTACGGCAGTCATGCCGCCACCCCCAGCCGGGCATGGGCGAGGAACGCCCGCCCGATCCACTGCGAGTAGGCGGGAGGGATGGCCTCGGTCAGTTCCTCTCGGACCTCCGTCCACGTAATGCCCATGGCGACCTGAAGCTCAGAAATGGTCGGCTTCCCGCCGCCGTTGCCATACGCGGCGACGTACGGTCCGTCGAAGAACTCCCCGTGCCTCCAGCCCCGGACTCGGCCGCGATGAGGGATGTGCTCGGGCTTGTGGACGCTCCAGCGGCCGAGCTCGAAGTTCCGGTGCCGCAGCACCCCCAGCCCGAACATCTCACCGCACAGGGTCAGATCCTTGCGGATCTCGGCACGGCCGTTGGGCTGCTCGATCACGTACGGCAGCCCGGACGCCTCCAGAAGGGCGCGGGTCTCGGAGACGAGGTCGACGTGGGCGCGGCCCCAGCCCTGGGACCGGTTCGTGCCGACCGTGAGTGCGCAGCCGGCCTGGCAGGGAGGGGAGGAGTGGACGAACGCGTACCGCTCGATCTCCCCCGAAGCGATCAGCTCCGCCAGGAACGCCAACGCGTCGCCCTGGTGCATCGGGAAGGGGTAGTTGGGGCGGGGGGCGATGTCGACGCCGTGGACGTCGAATCCGGCGCGGCGGTAGCCCACGGCTGCGCCGCCGGCGCAGCAGAACAAGTCCAGCAGTAACGGCCGGTGGCCGTCTCGCCGGATGAGGGTCTGGTGGGTCATGCTGGTGGTTCTCCTGTTTCTATCGAAGGGACGGAGAAGCCGAGGCGGTCGCGGTCTTGTGGTGAGAGGCGACCGCCTCGGGCGTATCTACCGCTGGCTCATCCACAGGCGGTACTGCTGGCGGATGTAGGCGCGCGGCTCACGGGCCGGGTCGGCGTTGTCCAGGATCACGAGTTCCCCGGCTGCCTCCTTGGCCAGTTCGGTCGCGTCCGAGGCGGAGAGGCCCTTGGCATCTCCCAGAGCGAGGCGGTCGAGCAGGGCGGCCTTACGGAGCCAGAACTCCCGCACGTCGGACTGGTGCAGGGGCCACACGGCCTGGTGTGCCCTCTGCGCGGTCCAGCCGATCTCGCTGATGATGCTCGGCGCCTTGGCGTACGCCCGTTCCGGCGTGGGCCACTCGTCGGTGTCGTCGCGGTGCTCGGCGGTGATGTAGAGCCGTTCCTTGTCGGAGGTGCGGGAGGGCGAGCGCCGGACGGCTCCGGTCGTGAACGTCTCTGCCAGCGTGGTGGTGACTCGGTCAGTGTCGTGGGCGTCGCAGATGATGCGGATCTCGAACATGAGTCAGTGCTCCTTGGTGGTCTGGGTGGCGGCGAGTTCGGGGAGTCCGGCGCTCGCGAGGGCCTTGGGGTCGAAGCCGGGCAGCGCGGCGCGGGTGATGAGGGCTGTGGCGAGCTGCTCGGCGTAGGCGGCGCCGGAGCGGGCGACCTCGATCTGTGCTCCGGCCCGGAGGGCTTCGACGCGCTCGACGTGGGCGTGGTCCTCGCGACGTTCGGTGGTGCACCGCTCGTATGCGGTGGTGTCGCGGCGGTCTGTGCGCCAGTAGCGGGCAGCAAGCCCGTAGGCGACCGAGGTGGCGAGCGCCCACAGCAGCAGCGGGAGCGAAAGCCCGTCGGCGTATCCGGCGACTCCGGCGAGCGCGAGTCCTCCGGAGGCGGCGAACGCGGTTCCGGCGATGACGCTGTCTCCGCGGCGTCCGGCGGAGGCGAAGGCGCCGGCCGTCGCGGCTCCGGCGGCGAGTACGACCATGAGGGCTGCGTTGCCGACGGAGTGTTCGGCCCCGTTGGCGTTCCAGATCCGCCCGAGGATCAGCACCGTGGACGTCGCGACCGCAGGGGCGGCCTTCGGGGCGAGGTGAGCCAGCCAGTGGCGGTGGACGATCGTTTCGTTCATCTCAGGCTCCTGGGCTAGTTGGCGAGGTCGGAGACGGCGGTGGCGGTGGACTTCACGAGGTTGGTGATGGGCTCGTAGGCGCCGGTCCCGGCGGTGAAGAAGCCGAAGAGGAACAGGACGGTCGCGGCTCCGGCTCCGCCCGACTTGGTCTTGACGGCGAAGACGGAGGCGACGGCGAAGAGGAGGACGGCGGAGATCTCGAACATCACGGCAGGGCTCCTGGGGGTCTCAGCGGGTGCCGTCGCGGTGGATGCGAGCGGCGCGGTTGTAGAGCCAGCGGCCGGCGCGTATGCGGATGCCGTGGCCGTTGCAGCGGCGGCAGGTCTTGCCGCGCTTGGGCTTGCCCTTGCGGGTCTGCGTCAGGGCGAAGCCGAGTCCGTCGCACCTGCGGCACTGGCCGAACGGTGAGGCGGCACACAGAGCGGCGTAACCCAGCGTGATGGCGAGCAGGCATGCGCTAGCGGCGAGGAAGGGGATCATCAGGGGCCTCTCTGGCGGGTTTCAGGGGTTTCCGCAGGTAGGCCGCTATCTACTAACGGCCTGATCAGGGTGGAGATGGGCCGCTATCGGGGCCGCTAACGTTAGCGAGGGTGCCCGCTATCGTTAGCGGCCCCGGACGGTCAGCCCGCGTCCCGCTTTCCGTCACGTTCCGTGATGGCTGCCGTGATGTGGGAGCGCTCGAAGCCCTTCTTGTTGACGGGCTTGCCGCTCACGCGGCGCCCCACCTGCCCGGTCTTGATGCCATGCGGCTTCAGGGCGCTGGTGAGCTGGGCCGTCTTCTCCTCGGGCTCCATCTGGGCCCAGGCGCCGTAGATGTCGGGACGCAGCTCGGCGAGGCGGTCGACGACGGTCTCGTTCCACACCTTGGGCTCCTCGGCGGGGACGACGGCGAGGATGTCGCGCAGCAGGTCGTACGCGCTGGCCTTGCTGTCCTCGAACGTCTCGCCCAGCGCGTGGCCGGACAGGGTGCCGGCCTGCTCGCGGAGCTTGCGGGCCCGCAGGCCGATGGTCTCGGCGGTGGGGGCGTCGACGTAGACGGAGGAGACGATCCGGGCGTCCGCTCCTTCTCCGACGAAGTAGTGGATGCCCTTGTCCTTCCAGGAGAACATCGTGGCCCGCACGCCCCGCTTGTAGCTGGACGTACCCAGGACCATGTCGTTCTCCAGCTGGCCCATGACCTTCAGGCAGAACCGGGCCGAGGCGTTCGCGCTGATCCCGGTCGGCAGCGCCTTGGCGTCCGGGCGTTGGGTGGCGAGCAGCAGCACGATCCCGGTGGCGGGGCCGCGCTTGACGAGGTCGGTGCAGATCTCCTCGAACTCCCCGCCGTGCTTGGGGTGTTCGAACCACACCTGGCACTCGTCCACCCCGACCACGATCGGGTGCAGGCCGAGGTTCTTCTTGTTCGCCAGCTCGCTGGTCACCTTCGACTCCGGGCAGATGTCCCGCGGAAGCGAGCGGATCATCTTCGCCCGCCGACGCAGCTCCTCGCGCAGTTCCCGCAGGTCAGCGAGCGCGTACTCGATGTCCTCGTCATCGTCGCCCGCGCGGTGGCGGTGCGAGACGCGCTCACCGACCGGGTCGAGGTCGCCGGTGCCCTTCAGGTCGTAGGTGTGCAGCTCGGCCCGCGGGTCGAGGGCGGCGATCAGGAGCAGCAGGCGCAGGAGGAACGTCTTGCCCATGCGGGGGATCGCGCCGATGACGGCCGCGATGTACATGAGCGTGATCTCCACCCAGCGTCCGCGCTGGTCGGTGCCGAAGGCGACCGACTTGAACAAGTCCGTGCCCCCGCCCTTGAGCAGCGGCCAAGCGGGCTTCTTCGCGGTCGACATGTCCTGATCCCCGACCCAGAGAACGAGGTGCCCGGTGTGCTCCTCGGGGACGGCCTCGGGCCACACGCAGCCGAGCGGACGGCGCAGGCCGGAGGCGAGCTTGTCGCGGCGCTCAATCACGTCCGTGACGGTCACGCCGTAGGGGAGGTCACCCTCGGCGCGCCAGCCCGGCCCGTCGCGGGTGATCGGGGCGGTGAACGTGAACCCGTCCCGGCCCTTGCCCTGCGCCTGGTTGATCGCCGGGATTCCCAGCGCTCCCAGCGCGCGGAGCACGATGTCCGAGGTGAGCTTGGGAGCCTTGGTGACCTCCACCGCCCGGTTGACCACCGGAGCATCCGCCCGTCCGCCAGCCGAGCCGAGGGCGAGCAGCAGCGCGCCGACGGAGACGGCCTGCAGCCAGCCCGGGGCGAGGACGTAGAGGGCGAGCGCGGCGCCCATGCCGATCAGCGTCGCGAGGGTGGCGACCAGGGTGCGGAGGCGGACCCGGCCGTCGCGCTGCCGTGACAGCTTCAGGTACTCCCCCGCGTCCTCGCGGCGCACGGCGGCGAGTCGGACGGGCTCGCCCTCGCGGTCGGCGACCCACCGCAGCGTGCCGCCGACGAACTTCGCCGCCCCGCGCGGCGCCTGGAGCGCGAGGCGTCCGGCGTAGACCGGGGTACGGAGCGCGTGGTACCCGGCGAGGTGGGCGTAGTGCGAGGCCACCCACGTGGCGGCGGTCTTGAGTTCAGCCGTGGAGCGCAGCCACGCAGGGACGATCGCCCGCCGCTTCGCGCCGACGAGTCGGCCGAGATGTCCGGGCCCGGCGGCCTCCGGGCCGTCGACCAACCGGCGGGCCATCGGGTCGCCCGACTCGCCACCCGATCCTTTGGGGTTCGAGTCGGCCGACGCGTCAGCGAGCGGGTTGGCCGACTCGGTGCGGGCGGATCGGGCCTTGTCTAGGTCGACCACGTCGGCCCCGGAGTCGGCCGTCCAGTCGGTGGCCATGTCGGCTTCGAGCCGGTTGAAGAACTCGTTCTCTTCGTCGGGGTGCTTCACTGAAGCTTCCTTCTCTCGGGAGGGAACAGACGGGCCCGGCCGACGCTGTGAGAGGTAGGCGGTCGGGCCCGTTCGATAAGCGTCGCCCCGGGTGAGGCGAGCAGGGGGCCGGGTTTCGGCCCCCTCGTTCAGGCAGCGCGCTGTTCGTTGGGGTAGGCGCAGGACACGCAGGTGCCGAGGGAGCGCGGGATGACGTATCCGGCATCGAGTCGGCACTGCGGGCAGGTACGGCGGGCGAGCATCGCCAGCGCGAGCGCTCCCCACTTGCGGGACGTCATCGGCCGGATGGGCTTGGCGAGGTCGATCCGGTAGAGGTAGCCGACCAGTACACCGGTCTTTCGGCCGCGGCTGCGACGCATGACCTGAGCAGCCACCGGCTGGCCGCCAGGGCGCAGTCCGAGGGCGCGGAGCTGGCGGCGGGTGGCGTAGCCGTCGGGGGCGTAGCGCCACGGGTAGGTCGGTATCCCGAACTTCGCACCGGTCGGGTCGAAGCACTTGCCGAACGTCGGGGACATCAGGCAGCCGCCACGATCGCGGGAGTATCGGTGCGGGCGCCGCGGCGTCCGGAACGGCGGCCGGCCACCGTGGCGAACAGACGCCCCAGCCCGGCCCGCCGGACACCGGCCCGGGCCTGCTTCGCCGCGTACATCGCCTCATCCGCCCGGCCCAGGAGACGGGAGAGGTCTTCCCCGGGGTGGTCGGCGGCGCGGACCCAGCCGAGCGACACCGTGGTGGCCACGTCCGGGTTGGCACTGTCCGCAGGGCGGGCCAGCACGCCGTGCAGGACGGCGAGCAGGTCCGCGACAGTGCCGTGAGTGTCGATGACGACGGCGGCGAACTCGTCACCCCCGAGGCGTCCGGCGACACCGTGGCGGCCGACGTAGTGGGCAAGCCGGTCGGCGGTGGCCTTCAGCAGGGCGTCTCCTGCGCTGTGGCCGTGGCGGTCGTTGATCTGCTTGAAGTGGTCAACGTCCGCGAGGATCACGACCGCCCGATCGTCGCGCAACAGAGCGGTAGCACGGCGGGTGAATCCTTCCCGGGTCCGCAGCCCGGTGAGCGGGTCACGGCGCGCAGTGCGGAGCCTGCGGCGGAGCCACAGCACGTGGCCGGACCATCCAGCCGCGAGCGGCCCGGCCGCAGCCAGGGCAGTTAAGAGGGTGTTCATGCCGCGACCTCCTCGGCCGTCTCAGCGGTCTCGGTCTCGTCGGTGTCGACGGAGTGGAGCGGCCGGCCGTCGGCGCGCTCGGCGAGCAGCGCGTCCCGCAGGGTGCGGGAGTTGGCGGCCGAGCAGTGCAGCGCGGTCCGGATCGCCTCGGCGTTGATCGCGTCATCCGCCCACTCGGCGGTGACCTGGCGGGCCTCGGCAAGCAGCTCGGCCGCCGTGCGCGGAGCCTTCGCCGCCTTCGTCTTCGGGCGCGGGGCCCGCCTGCGCGGCGCCCGCTCCTTCGGCTCCCGCTGCGGCATGGGCGGCTCCGGTACCGCTTCCGGCTCCGGCTCGGGTTCGGTGCCCTCGGGGGCGAGGTCGCCGAGGCGGAGCAGGACGCGCTCGCGGCGTGGTGTCTTCGACCGCCACCGGCGCCCGTACTGCTCGCGCAGGTCGGCTCGGGCGAGCTGCCGCTCCTTCTCCCTCGCGAGCGCGTCGGCGTAGGAGGTGATCTCCCACAGCGTCATCCGGCGCCACAGCGAGAACGTGGAGGGGAAGGCGAGCAGCCAGCGCGAGGCGCGGATCTTGTCCATCCGTCGGCCGGTCGCGGCTCCGATCCGTACGGCGTAGATGTGCGCGCCGATCTCGGAAAACACCACCCACAGCAGCGGCATCGTGCCGTGAGCGACCTTCGCCCACATCCCGTGCCCCGCAGCGACGTTCAGACCGCAGGTCACCAGGGTGAGGACCCAGGGAACGAAGCGGACCCAGGCGAGGGCCATGTCCATCCGGATCAGCAGGAGGTTGGCCACGGTGAACACCGGGATCGCCACGTCGATACCGACCGGCAGCATCCACGGCTCGCCGAACCCCCACCGGACAGCCGCAGCCGACACAGCGTCGAAGGAGGAGATCAGCCCCAGCGCACCGACACCGGCCGCAGCAAGCGCGCCGATACCGGCGAGGCCCATCTCCGGGCGCGTCAGCGGCGGAACTCCCGACCGCTCCTCGGACAGCGCGTTCATGCCGCCGCTCCCTTCCGGGAACGGCTCCGGCGGACCGCCGGCCGAACCAGCGGGATCACGTTGAACAGTTCCGGCGCGTACGCCTCGATCGCCTCGGCGGCGACCCGGCTCACGTCGTTCGGCAGGTTCGGGTTGTCCGCGAGGATGTCGCGCGCCGCGTCCAGACGGGCCGCGCGCTCCATCTCGCTCTCGCCCTCCACTCCGAGCCACAGCTCCACCGGGGTACCGAGGGCGAGCTCCACGAAGTCGTTGCTGCTGACGGCCTGATGACCGCCGATGTACGTACGCATGGCTGATCTCTCCTGCTTCGAAGGGACAGAGAGCGGGACAGTCGCGGTCTTTGGCGAGAGGCGACTGTCTCGGCGGCTCGCACGGCCAAAGTCGTACGGGCCAGTGCCCCGGCCGGGAGTCGAACCCGGCCGACGACCATCGGGGCTGCGGTTGATCAGACAGAGACGGCCGGCGCTGCGACGGACTGCTTCTCGGCGGCCTCGGCAATGGCGGCGGCGGTCGCCAGCTGGGCCCACGCGGCGGCCTGCTCGATGACGCTCTGGCTCAGGTCCAAGGGGTGCTTGCTAGTCAGCAGCTTCTCGGCGCGGGCACGGTACTCAGTGCTGGTCATGACGGTGGTCCCTTCCGGGCTCGGAATCTCCGGCTCCCCTCTACCTCGTCCGTACGGCACCCCGTGCGGGGTCCGGACGGACGAAGGGAGGCAACCGGCCGCAGCAACCGCTGCGCAGCTGACCTGATGTCCGCGAGTCACCGGCTATCCCGGCGCACCGAACTGGCGGATCAGGGGACGCAGTAGGCGTGGCCGCCGTGCCGGTCGAGCACGAGCGACGCCCTAAGAAGCCATCTCATTTGGATGCCTCGGTATTCTGTGAGTCATGGTGGGCATCGTTGAGCGGTTGGTGCCGGACGAGTTGTGGGAGTTGTTCCAGCGGGTG
>NZ_BMTO01000012.1:252944-253781 GCF_014649715.1 Streptomyces lateritius | reverse complement strand
GACGAGGCCCTGAACCGGATCACCGGCGCACAGACCCCCTCCGGCATCCCCGTCGTCATCACCGCACCCGTCGCCGAACGCCCCAAGCGCAGCGCCTCCGCCCGCCCGCGGCGCAACCGCCCGTCCCGGACCACCGCCCGCCGGACGGCCCAGCGGCGTACCACCTACGACCCGGCGGCGTAGAACCCTCGCACTCCTCGTCAGAACGACGACGCCCCCATTCTCCGCACTCTCCGCAGGAGGCCTTCGTGACACCGGTTTCTTCGCAGTTCCGCCCCGCGACCACCCAGGACGAGTCCGGACCGCAGGTCGGTGACTACATGACCGTCGAGGTGGCCCTGTCGGTGATGGCCGGTGCCCGCGCCGGGCATCTGATCGTCCGCGACGACGACGGGCGCCGCACCGGCCTGGTCACCCGCGCTCAGCTGACCGCCGTCCGTGACGGCTCCACGTACACGGACCGGATCCGCCTGCGCGAGCTCGCCGACGCCCGCCTCTCCCACTGAACCATCGGGAACCCTTCCCGCCTTCCCCTGTGAGGCCGCATTGCGCTGTGTCATCGCCCGCTTCCCGTTCGACCTGACCAAGAACGACGTCCTGGAATCGATGAAGGGCGTCAAGCCCGAGCCGATCACCGGCGAGTCCGTGATCATCGGTCGCCGCTCCTACCCCGTCAAGCAGGTGGGCGAGGTCATCACCCGCCAGGACCGCCGTGATTTCACCGCAGGCGAGGTCGTCCGGGCCATGACGCTCCTCGGCTTCACCTGCCGCCCCTTCCCCGGCGGCGGGTCCGCGTCGGCGGCCACGGCCACGGCCGTACCCACGCACGCGCACGTC
>NZ_BMTO01000012.1:170158-252842 GCF_014649715.1 Streptomyces lateritius | reverse complement strand
GAGGGCCCGGCCTGCGCACGCAGGCCGGGCCCTCCGTCGTGGTGGATCAGGGTCGGCGGATCAGTGGTCGGAGTAGCTGAAGTCGCCCACGGTCCAGGCGGTGACGTCATCGATGGAGACGCGGTACATCCCCCCCGTCTCGGGGATCCCCACGGTGCCCTGCAGGATCCGGGCGACGTGGAAGTGCAGATGCCTGGGCGGCCCGTCCTCCCCCTTGGTGGTACGCGTCGTGGTACCGAAGATGCCGGAGAACTCGCTCAGTCGCTCCGAATCGTTCAGGACCTCCGAAACACGTTGTCTCCAGACGGCTTCGGGGGCGAGCCGACCCGTGATGACGGCGCCGCCCGTGACCACGGTGAGGGACATCTGGTTGCTCTGCCCGGACTCCACCATGGCGGCGATGTCAACGAGCAACTCGTCAGGCTTCGACATGAGCACTGATTCTATTCGGGCCGCGCCGGTGGCCGGGGCGGCGGGGCCTCACGTCTCTCCCCCAGACCGTTCGAAGGCGATTCCTTACCGTCGACCACCCGAAAATCTACCTTGGCGGGAGTAGACATTGGGTCCCGATGGAGCTACGGTTTCTCTTGTACCCAAGATCGGAAGAGCCCGGCAGAGACGAACTGCCGGGAAGCGGTTCAGACCACGTGTTCAACGAGCGAGAACGGAGGAACGAGCGCCATCAGGATCGCCCGGGCAGCGACGATTCGGCCCGGGTACCGCAAGACCCCGGATTGGAAGGTGGTCCCCGGTCACGCATCCGCGATCCCCGCACTCCCGCCCTTCTCCAGGGCGTGACGGCGGAAACAGAAGGTCGGCGCAGCACTAGGGCCGACAGATGGTGTTGAATTTCCTTCGGGGCCTTGGTGCCGTACGGCACCAAGGCCCCTCGACGCGTTCCCCAGGAAGAGGTGCAGATGACAGCGGATGATGCGCTCGGCGGCCGACTCGACGACGACGACTACCCCGCCTACACGATGGGCCGGGCGGCGGAGATGCTCGGCACCACGCCCGGCTTCCTCCGCGCCATCGGCGAAGCGCGGCTGATCACGCCGCTGCGCTCCGAGGGCGGGCACCGGCGCTACTCCCGGTATCAGCTGCGGATCGCGGCCCGCGCCCGGGAACTCGTCGACCAGGGCACCCCCATCGAGGCCGCCTGCCGCATCGTCATCCTCGAGGACCAGCTCGAGGAGGCCCAGCGCATCAACGCGGAATACCGCCGCGCCGCGGCCGGGCCGGACGAGAACCCCGGCTGAGTCGACGCACCGGCCCGGTCAGCGCACCCGCGTGACCAGCACGGATCACTGCCCCGGTGCCACGACCCGGGCGATGAGCAGTGCGACGTCGTCGTGGTTCCCCGGGTGCCGCAGCGAGCGCAGCAGCATGTCGCAGGTCTCCTCCAGGGAGCGCAGCGGCTGGGCGAGGAGGGCGACCAGGGTCTCCAGTCGTTCGTCGATGGCCCGGTCGCGTGTCTCCACCAGCCCGTCGGTGTAGAGGACCAGGGCGTCTCCGGGATTCAGAGCGACCGTGGTGGTGTCGAAGGGGACGTCGCCGACGCCGAGGGGCGCGCCCGTGGGCAGGTCGAGCAGTTCGGGCGGTCTCCCCGGACGCAGCAGCACCGGCGGCAGGTGCCCGGCGCTGGAGATGACGCACGTGGCGCCATGGGGGTCGTAGACGGCGTGGATGCAGGTGGTGATGGTCTGCTCCATGCGGTCGGTGAGCCGGTCGAGGTGGTGGAGCACCTGGGCGGGGTCGAGGTCGAGTTCGGCCAGCGTGCGGGTGGCGGTACGGAGCTGGCCCATCGTCGCGGCGGCGCTGATGCCGCTGCCCATGACGTCACCGACGACGAGGGCGGTCTTCTCGCCGATCAGGGGGATGACGTCGAACCAGTCGCCGCCGACCTCGTCGGCGGCCTGGGCGGGCTGATAGCGGTAGGCGATCTCCAGGCCCGGCGGATTCGGTGGCCGCTGCGGCAGGAGGCTGCGCTGGAGGGTGAGGCCGGTGTCACGGGCCTGCTGGTACCAGCGGGCGTTGTCGATGCACACGGCGGCGCGTGCGGCGAGTTCCCCGGCCAGGGTCTCGTCGTCCGCGGTGAACGGTTCCGGGTTGCGGGTCCTCTTGAGGTCGAGGGCGCCGAGGACCTCGCCGCGGGCGATCAACGGAACGGCGAGATACGAGTGCAGTCCCGCGTCGGCCAGCTGGGCCGCGGCCTCGGGACTGCGGGCGATCCGGATCAGGTCCTCGGCCGCCACGTGGGGCACACGGACCGGGCGGCCGGTGTTGACGCACCGGGTGACGAGCCGGTCGGCGTCGTAGCGTGCCACCTCCCCGGGTGGGTCCGCCGCACGGGTCGCGTCGGTGGGGTAGGCGGAGGCGAGGGCCAGCGCCCTGAAGACGGCCGAGCCCTCGTCCACCGCCGCGGCGGCCGCCCGGCCGCGCAGGATGCTGTCGAGGACGTCCACGGCGGCCACGTCGGCCAGCTCGGGCACCGACACGTCGGCGAGCTCGCGGGCGGTCTGGTCGAGGTCGAGCGTGGTCCCGATGCGGATGGAGGCGTCGGCGACGACCGCGAGACGCTGCCGTGCCCGCGCGGCCTCGGCGGTGGCGTGGTGCCGCTCGGTGACGTCCACGACCGAGGTCGCGACGCCGAGCACCTTCCTGTCCGGGGCCTCCAGGCGGTAGAACGACACCGACCAGACGTGCTCCCGCTCCGGGTCCGCCGGGGTGCGTCCGGCGAACTCGCGGTCGATGATCGGGGTTCCGGTGGTCAGGACCTCGCGCATCGCGGACTCGATGGCCTCGGCGTCCAGGAAGGGCACGGCCTCTCGGACACTGCGGCCCACGTGCTCGGCGGCCGGCAGGCAGTTGATGAGCTCCAGGGCCGGGTTGACGGTCACGTACCGCAGGTCGGTGTCGACCACGGCGAGCCCGATCGGGGACTGTGAGATCAGCCGTGTGGAGAGCGCCAGGTCTCGCTCCGCCTGTCGCACCGTCGCCTGGTCGGTGGCCAGGCCGAGGGCGTACACGCCGTTACGGCTGTCCTCGAGGCGCATGTTCCGGAACTCCACCAGCCGGGTGCCGCCGTCCTTGTGGCGCACGGGGAAGACGCCCGCCCAGCTGCCCTCGCCCGCCATGACCCGTGCGAACAGGTCGATCACCTGCTCCAGGTCCCGCTCGTGGACCATGAGCCGGCCCGCGAACCGGCCGAGGGCCTCGTCGGCGGTGTAGCCGAACAGCTCCTCCGCCTGGGGGCTCCACAGCATGACCCGTCCGTCCGCGTCCAGGACCACGGCCGCGACGTTCAGTACGTCCAGCAGGCCCTCCGGGCGGGGTGGTCCACCCGTGGCCGGCCGGCCCGGGGCCGGGGAGGATTCGGCCGCGCGCATCCGGTACTCCTTCCACCCGCCCCGCCGGGGACGGCCCGCGCCGACTGCTGCCGGCGCCCGCGCCGCCCGGAACTCCCGACGCCTCCCATCCTCTCCCCGCGACGGCCGACACCGCATTTCTGCGCCCGCAAGATCCCCGGTGAGTCCCCGCACGCCGTCGGAGTTCCACGCGTCCCGTCGGCGACACTGGGGTCCGGGCGCCGCTCATCCCCGAGCCGCCCCTGCGGTGCTGTCCTGGCCCGAACGGGAGACCGAACATGCTGATCAGCCATATCGCCCGGGAGGGCACCCTGCACGTCACGCTGAACCAGCACCTCGACATCACCAACCGCGCGGCGGCGGCACTGCAGATCGAAGCCCTCGTGTACGCCCACCAGCCCGCCGAGGTCACCCTGGAGCTGCCCGCGGGCGAGACGACCCCCGCGACGCTCAGCGCCGTCGCCCGAGCGCGGCGGATGTGCCAGAGCATCGGCGTCCCCCTCACCCTGACCGGCTCCGGCGCTTCGCTCGCCGACCAGAACGCCGGCCCGGCGTCTCCTCGCCGGCTCGAGTACGGAGCACGGCAGGACCACTGATCACGTGCGCCCCCAGGAGCGACGACCCGGTGCCTGGACCGCCCGACGTGGGGTCTGACCCAAGGCACTGGCATCATGGCACTGAGTGTGTTTTGCTGAGGGTACTCAGTGCCAAAAGCGTTTAGGGGAGCTCACGATCATGGGCAATGACTTCGACCTGTATCGACTGTCGGAAGAGCACGACATGCTCCGGGAGACGGTGCGTGCGCTGGCGGAGGCGAAGATCACGCCGTTCGCCGCGGCGGTCGACGAGGAAGCGCGGTTCCCCCAGGAGGCGCTGGAGGCGCTCGTCGCGGCCGACCTGCAGGCGGTGCACGTGCCGGAGTCGTACGGCGGTGCGGGGGCGGACGCGCTGGCGACCGTGATCGTGATCGAGGAGGTCGCCCGCGCGTGCGGTTCCTCCTCGCTGATCCCCGCGGTCAACAAACTCGGCTCGCTGCCGGTGATCCTGTCCGGCTCCGAGGAGCTGAAGAAGAAGTACCTCGCTCCGCTGGCGCGGGGCGAGGCGATGTTCTCGTACTGCCTCTCGGAGCCGGACGCCGGTTCCGACGCGGCCGGCATGAAGACCCGCGCGGTCCGTGACGGCGACTTCTGGGTCCTCAACGGCGTCAAGCGGTGGATCACCAACGCGGGCGTGTCGGAGTACTACACGGTGATGGCCGTCACCGACCCGGAGAAGCGCTCCAAGGGCATCTCCGCGTTCGTCGTGGAGAAGAGCGACGAGGGCGTGTCCTTCGGCGCCCCGGAGAAGAAGCTCGGCATCAAGGGCTCCCCGACCCGTGAGGTCTACCTCGACAACGTGCGGATCCCCGCGGACCGGATGATCGGCGCGGAGGGCACCGGGTTCGCCACCGCGATGAAGACCCTGGACCACACCCGGATCACCATCGCCGCGCAGGCCATCGGCATCGCCCAGGGCGCCCTCGACTACGCCAAGGGCTACGTGCAGGAGCGCAAGCAGTTCGGCAAGCCGATCGCCGACTTCCAGGGCGTGCAGTTCATGCTCGCCGACATGGCCATGAAGCTCGAGGCCGCCCGCCAGCTCACCTACGCCGCCGCCGCCAAGTCCGAGCGCGTCGACAGCGACCTGACGTTCTTCGGCGCCGCGGCCAAGTGCTTCGCCTCCGACGTCGCCATGGAGGTCACCACCGACGCCGTCCAGCTTCTCGGCGGCTACGGCTACACCCGTGACTACCCCGTCGAGCGCATGATGCGCGATGCCAAGATCACCCAGATCTACGAGGGCACCAACCAGGTCCAGCGCATCGTCATGGCCCGCAACCTCCCGTAACCGTCTGCCACTTGAAAGGAGCCAGGCCGTGACCCTGAGGATCGCTGTCTGTGTGAAGTACGTACCCGACGCGACCGGCGACCGCGGCTTCGCGGACGACCTGACCGTCGACCGTGACGAGGTCGACGGCCTCCTCTCGGAGCTCGACGAGTACGCGGTCGAGCAGGCGCTGCGCATCTCGGAGGAGTCCGACGACGCCGAGGTCACCGTCATCACCGTCGGCCCGGACGACGCCAAGGACGCCCTGCGCAAGGCGCTGTCCATGGGCGCCGACAAGGCCGTCCACGTCAACGACGACGACATCCACGGCAGCGACGTGATCGGCACCTCCGCGATCGTCGCCAAGGCGCTGGAGAAGACCGGCTTCGACCTGGTCATCTGCGGCATGGCCTCGACCGACGGCACCATGGGCGTGCTGCCGGCGCTGCTGGCCGAGCGGCTGAACCTGCCCCAGGTGACGCTGCTGTCCGAGGTCTCGGTCGAGGGTGAGCTGGTGAAGGGCCGCCGGGACGGCGACGCCGCCACCGAGCTCCTGGAGGCCCCGCTGCCGGCCGTCGTCTCGGTCACCGACCAGTCCGGCGAGGCCCGTTACCCCTCCTTCAAGGGGATCATGGCCGCCAAGAAGAAGCCGGTCGAGGAGCTGGACCTGGACGACCTCGGCATCGACGCCGACGAGGTCGGTCTGGCCGGGTCCTGGACCCAGGTCGGCGAGGTCACCGCGCGCCCGCCCCGTACCGCGGGCACGATCGTCACGGACGAGGGCGACGGCGGCAAGCAGCTGGCCGCGTTCCTGTCCTCGCAGAAGTTCATCTGACCGCTCACCGTTCACCGTTTCAGGAGCAATGAATCATGGCTGAGATCCTGGTTCTCGTGGACCACGCCGACGGTGCGGTCCGCAAGCCGGCGCTCGAACTGCTCACCCTGGCACGCCGTCTCGGCGAGCCCTCGGCGGTCGTGCTCGGCGCCGGCGAGGCGGCGGCGTCGATCGCCGCCACGGCCGGCGAGTACGGCGCGGCCACCGTGTACGTCGCGGACGGTGCCGAGTTCGCCGACCAGCTCGTCGTGCCGAAGGTCGACGCGCTCACCCAGATCGCCCAGGACAAGGGTGTCGCCGCCGTCCTGGTGACCTCCTCCGGCGAGGGCAAGGAGGTCGCCGCCCGCGTCGCCCTGCGGCTCGGCTCCGGCCTCATCACCGATGCCGTGGAGCTGGAGGCCGGCGACAGCGGCCCCGTCGCGACGCAGTCCGTCTTCGCCGCCTCGTACCAGGTGAAGTCGACCGTCTCGCACGGCGTCCCGGTCATCACCGTCAAGCCCAACTCCGCCGCCCCGGAGGCCGCCCCGGCCGCCGGTACGGTCGAGAACGTGACCGTCGCCTTCACCGGCAACGCCGCCAAGGTCGTCTCGCGCACCCCGCGCGTCTCCACCGGCCGCCCCGAGCTGACCGAGTCGGCGATCGTCGTCTCCGGCGGTCGTGGTGTCGGCGCGGCCGAGGGCTTCGGCGTCGTCGAGAAGCTCGCCGACTCGCTCGGCGCGGCGGTCGGCGCCTCGCGCGCCGCGGTCGACGCGGGCTGGTACCCGCACTCCAACCAGGTCGGCCAGACCGGTAAGCAGGTCTCACCGCAGCTGTACGTCGCGGCGGGCATCTCCGGCGCGATCCAGCACCGGGCCGGTATGCAGACCTCGAAGACGATCGTGGCCGTCAACAAGGACCCGGAGGCCCCGATCTTCGACCTGGTCGACTACGGCGTGGTCGGCGACCTGTTCGCCGTTCTGCCGCAGCTGACCGACGAGATCGGCGCGCGGTAGCCGCCTTCTCGCTCCAGACGAAAGACCGGGCGGTGGCACTCTGTGCCACCGCCCGGTCTTTGTTGTCCGGCCTCTGCGCTCTCAGATCCAGCCGTCGAGGGGGACCTCCTCGCAGAGGCGGACGACCGGCTGACACCCGGACGCCGAGACCCCGGGGGAGAGCTTGACCCGGACCCCGGGGCGCACCGCGTGCAGCGGTCCGTCGACCCGGCAGCGGACGACGAAGCCCTCGGTCATGTGCACCGGCCACAGGTCGGCGTCGGCCGCGGTGACCCCGCGGCGTACGGAGATCACGCCCTCTCCCTCGCTGCGCTCGGGCGCGAGGTCGGTCGACCCGCAGGTCGGACAGAGCAGGCGCTGGAATGTCGTGGTGTGGCACCAGCGGCAGCGCTGGAAGTAGAGCTCGGCGCCGGTGGCCGATTCCTCGGTCCGGACGGCGCTTGCGTTCCTCAGTCCCGTGTGGAACACGATGCCTTCTCCTTGCACTCGGCGGCTCGACCGTGCATGGAGCAAAGATATGGCACTGAGTGCCATCAAATAAAGACCTGAGTTCCCTCAATTCGAGACACTGAGATCCCTGCGGGTGCGGCGAGGGTCCGCTCAGCCCTCACCGAGGCTCGATTCCACCTCGCGCACCACGCGCCACATGGGGGTGGAGCGCTTGGTGATCACCACGACGACGTCCTCGGCCTCCTCGGCGGGCGTCTCGGGGGCTGCGCCGTCCGGGCGCCAGGTGTCCCGGACGAACTCCAGGGCCCGGTCCACCTCGGCCAGCGGGTCGCCCTCGCCGCCCGAGCGCAGCCAGTGCCGCAGCGCGTGGTTGTGCGCGGCGACCACCGCGGCGGCGACCACGTTGGCGCGCAGGGTCCCGTCGCGGCGGTCGGCGAAACGGCTCCGCAGATAGTCGCCGAGAGTCTTCTCGTACCGCCACACGACCGAGAGCTCGTACGTCCGAAGGCCCGCGACCTCGCGCGTGAGGCGGTAGCGCTGCACGGAGAACGTGGGGTTCTCGGCGTACATCCGCATCACGAGCCGGGCGGCGTCGCAGACCCGCGCCATCGGGTCGTCGGTGTCCGCGCTCGCGGCGAGGAACTCGGTCATGTCGGCGAGGCACTGCTCGTGGTCGGGGAAGACCACGTCCTCCTTCGACGGGAAGTACCGGAAGAAGGAGCGCCGGCCGACCCCCGCGGTCTTCACGATGTCGTCGACCGTCGTCTGCTCGTAGCCGCGCTCCAGGAAGAGCTGGAAGGCCGCCGCGACGAGGGAGTCACGCATCGAGGGTTTGGCGGGGAGGGTACTCATGCCCCGAACCTAACACTCGGACCCCTCTCGCAGCGGCACTTGGTGCCATGGGCCAGGTCAGCGTCGCGCAGCCGGAGCAAGGGTCAGCGGGCGGCCATGCGCAGGGCGCCGTCCATCCGGATCGTCTCGCCGTTGAGGTAGTCGTGCTCGGCGATCATCGTGACGAGCCGGGCGTACTCGTCGGGCCTGGCCAGGCGCTGCGGGAAGGTGACGCTCGCGGCGAGTCCGGCCCGGATCTCCTCGCTGAATCCGGCCATCATCGGGGTGTCGACGATGCCGGGGGCGACGGTGACGACCCGGATGCCGAACTGGGCGAGGTCGCGGGCGGCGGTGACGGTCATGCCGGCGACGCCCGCCTTGGAGGCGGCGTAGGCGATCTGGCCGACCTGGCCCTCGAAGGCGGCGATCGAGGCGGTGTTGACCACGAGTCCGCGCTGGCCGTTCTCGTCCGGCTCCTGACGGGCGATGGCCTCGGCGGCCAGGCGCATCACGTTGAACGTGCCGAGCAGGTTGACGTTCAGGACCGTACGGAAGAGGTCGAGGTCGTGCGGTCCCTTGCGGCCCAGGACGCGGGCCGAGGGGGCGATCCCGGCACAGTTGACGGCGAGCCGCAGCTCGGCGCCGTCCGCCTCGATCCGGGCGAGGGCTTCGCGGACCGGCTCCTCCTCGGTGACGTCGGCCGCGAGCAGGGTGACGCCCTCGGGGAGCGGCCCCGCCGCGGCGACGGCCTTGTCCAGGTCCAGGCCGTAGACGGTGGCGCCCCGGGCGGCGAGGGCGGCGGCGGTGGCGGCACCCAGGCCGGATGCGGCGCCGGTGACGAGCGCGGCGGAGCCGGCGATGTCCATGGAACTCCTCGATCGTGTGCGAAGGGTCGTCGAGCGGATCGTCGAGTGGCGTGTGCGAAGGGTCGTCGAGCGGGGTGGCGGTCGAGCCGGTCAGCGGGCGAGCCCGCGGCTGATGACGAGCCGCTGGATCTGGTTCGTCCCCTCGAAGATCTGCATGATCTTCGCTTCGCGCATGTAGCGCTCGACGGGGAAGTCGCGGGTGTAGCCATACCCGCCGAGTACCTGTACCGCGTCCGTGGTCACCTTCATGGCGGCGTCGGTCGCGATCAGCTTGGCCACGCTGGCCTGCCGGCTGAAGGGTCGGCCGAGGTCCCGGCGACGGGCCGCGTCGAGGTAGGTGGCGCGGGCGGAGTCGACGGCGGCGGCCATGTCGGCGAGCAGGAAGCCGAGGCCCTGGTGATCGACGATCCGGCGGCCGAAGGTGGTGCGCTCGTTGGCGTAGTCGACGGCGGCGTCGAGGGCCGCCTGCGCCAGCCCGGTGGCACAGGCGGCGATGCCGAGGCGGCCGCAGTCGAGCGCGCTGAACGCGATCTGGAGGCCCTGACCCTCGTCACCGATGAGCCGGTCGGAGTCGAGCAGCGCTCCGTCCCAGTGGGCCGAGGTGGTGGGGACGGCCTGGAGGCCCATCTTCCGCTCCGGCTTGCCGAAGGTGAGGCCGTCGGCCGCACCGGGGGCGAGGAAGCAGGAGATGCCGTGGCTGCCGGGGGCCGTGCGGGCGAACAGGGCGTAGAAGCCGGCCTTGCCGCCGTGGGTGATCCAGGCCTTGTTGCCGGTGATGCGGTACGCCGCGCCGTCGTCGGTGCGCTCGGCCTTGCAGGAGAGGGCGGCGGCGTCGGAACCGGCCTGGGGCTCGGAGAGGCTGTAGCCGCCGATGGTCTCGCCCGCGAGCATCGCGGGGAGCCAGCGCTCCTTCTGCTCCGCGGTGCCGAAGGAGTGCAGGGGGTGGCAGGCGAGCGTGTGGACGCTGGTGGCGACGGCGACGGCCGCCCAGCGGGCCGCAAGCTCCTCCAGGACCTGCAGGTACACCTCGTACGGCTGGCCTCCGCCGCCGAACTCCTCGGGGTACGCGAGGCCGAGCAGTCCGGCCTCTCCGAGTGTGGTGAACAGACCTTCCGGGTACGTCTCGGCGGCCTCGTGCTCGTCCACCCGGGGAGAGAGTTCCTTGTCGGCGATCTCCCGGGTGAGGGCGATGAGGTCCGCTGCCTCGGGGGTGGGAAGCAGGCGGTCGACATCCATGGCGACTCCAGTGACACTCAGCACCGCCAAAGCGGTACTGGGGGCGGTACGGCAGTACCGTTGAGAGTAGCGCAGAAGGGGCCTCCCGTAACCCCCGGAACGGGTCGACCGGCATACTGTTCGGGTGATCGAGACCTCAGCCGCCGACGCTCCGAAGCTGACGGGCCGCGGCGCGGCCCGCCGGTCCGCCCTGTTCGAGGAGCTGGTGGCCCTCCTGGTCGGCGAGGGCTTCGCCCAGCTGACCCTGGACGATCTCGCCGCCCGGCTGCGCTGTTCCAAGCGCACCCTGTACGGCCTGGCGGGCAGCAAGGAACAGCTCGTCCGGGCGGCGGTGGTCCACTTCTTCCGGCGCGCGACCACCCGGGTCGAGGCGGTCCTCGCGGCCGAGAAGGAGCCGGCGGAACGCCTGGCGGCGTATCTGCGCGCGGTCGCGGCGGAACTGGCACCGGTCTCCCCCCGGTTCTTCGACGACGTCGCCGCCTTCGAGCCGGCCGCCGAGGTCTACGAACGCAACACGCGGGCGGCGGCGGGCCGGGTGCAGCAGCTGATCGAGGAGGGCGTGACCGCCGGCGTCTTCCGCGAGGTCCACGTGACCTTCGCGGCCGATGTCATCGCCTCCGTCATGGTCCGCATCCAGCAGCGACAGGTCGCCGCGACGACCGGACTCGCCGACGCGGAGGCGTACGAACAGCTGGCGGAGCTGCTCCTGAACGGCCTGCGCAAGGGCTGAACCGCCCTTCCTCTGCGGCTTCTGGCCGATACGCGCCCTTCTTTAGTCACTCTTCGCATATGATCCACTACTGTCTGCCTGGCATCGACCGTGCCCGACACCCAGGGAGACCGCCTCGTGGAGCGCAGCCGTACCGACCTGAGGATCCGTGCCGTACTCGCCGCGATGGGCGTCACCGCGGCGCTGGCGACCGCCCCCGCGGCGCAGGCCGCACCCTCCCCCACGCCCTTCGAGCAGGGGGGACCCCCAGCCTCCGCGGCGGCCCGGTCGACGGCCGTCGTGCCGCCCGCGCCGTGCACCGGCGAGTTCGAGGGCGACAAGCGGCTCGGCCCGAGGTACCTGCCGAAGAAGAAGCAGGAGCCGGTGGGTCCGCTGCTCCGTCACTACCAGCGCACCGGGAAGCTCTCGTCGGCGGACTTCCTGAAGAAGTACTGGGAGGGCCCGGCCGACACCGGCAGCTGGAAATACCCGCCGAACGACGGCTTCGCGGAGGTCAACGGCGAGCTGGACAAGGCGCCGGACGTCCTGGAAGAGGGCGAGCGGCTGGACCGCTTCGGCTCGGAGTACGGCGCGTACCTCGCGCCGGCCGGCGATCTGTACGCCGAGCGCGCGCTCCCGCCGCAGAACCTGAACACCCGGGACGCGGCCTTCCCCTGCGACTACCACCTGTACGAGGTGACGAAGCCGTTCACCGTCTGGGAGGGTGGGATCGCCCCCTGGTTCGAGCAGCCTGGCGGCGGCCGCCAGATCAAGCTGGACCCCGCCTTCCTGAACCCGGGCGAGGGTCAGCGGCTGAACGTCAGGTGGCTCCTCGACCACGGTTACCTCAAGCCCGTCACCACGTGAACCGTTCCCTGAACCGTTCCCTGCTGGCCCGGGCACTCCGCGAGGCCGGGGTGCCCGATGGTCACTACTGGATCGAGGGCGTCCACGAACCGGCGCCCACCCCACCGGACTTCGTATACCTGCGCAGCGCGCCGGACGGCGGGGGCTGGGAGACGGGGGTGTACGAACGGGGCGTGCACGAGCCGGTGGCCACGCACGCCACGGAGGCGGAGGCCTGCGCGCACCTCCGTGGCCTGATCCGTTAGAACTCGTCGTCGGTGTGCGGGAGCCGGGCGGTCCGCAGGGCGTGGTCGAACTCCTCGGCCGCGCCCGGGGTGTGCTCCTCCACCAGCCCCGCGGCGACCAGGTCCACGACCCGGGTGCCGCCGAGGCAGCAGGCGCCGAGGTCCCGGACGTCGAGGGCGAGGTCGGCCGGGTCGACGGTCGGCTCGTACCGTGCGCCCCCGGCGGCGGCGTCCGTGGTGAGGCGGAAACGGCCGGAGTTGGCCGGGATCCGGTTGTCGCGCACCTCCAGGACAAGCTCGGCCCGGGCGGCCCAGCTCCGCGCGGTCAGCACCGCGCCGACATCGATCAGCCGCACCCAAAGGGCGGGGCTGACCCTGGTCACCTTCACCTGGTCGCGGTCCGCGGCGAAGAGGAACAGGGGGTCGTCGAGCGGCCTGCCCCAGGCGCGGACGGTGTCGGTGAGGTCGATCGAGGCGAGGTAGCGCCAGAGCGCGGCGGCGACGGCGGGGGTCTCGGCCTCCACCTCGTCGACGCGGACCAGGGCGGGCGTACCGGCGTCCTCGTTCTCGCCCTTGGTGCGGTAGACGGCGTAGCCGGCGATCGGCTCGCCGAGGGCCACGATCCGGGGCGGGGAGAGCGCGTCGTCCTCCTCGGCCTCGTCGGGGAGCCATTCACCGCTCCACCGCTCCTGGTCGCGGGCGATCCGGCCGGCCCGGTAAACGCGCGTGCTCTCGTAGAACGGGCCGATGGCGGCGGGCGCGTCGGCCGGGTCGATCAGCCGCAGGGGACGCTCGTCCGGGTCGATGCGCAGGGCGAGGGGGCGCCGGGAGTCGATCTCGACGGAGGCTCCCTGGGTGGCGGACCCGAATCCGAACCGGCCGTAGATGGCGTCCTCGGAGGCCCAGAGCGCGGCGATCGGCACGGCCCGCTCGGCGCACCGGGCGTACAGCTCGGCGAGCATGGCGGAGAGCACGCCGCGGCGCCGGTGGGTGGGCGCGACCGAGACGAAGGTCAGGCCGGGGCAGGGCAGATCACCGCCGGGCACGGAGAGGGTGAAGCGGTGGGCGGCGACGAAGCCGACCAGCGTCTCGCCGTCGTAGGCCCCGATCCGCTCGCACGGCATCAGCAGTTCACGGTGGTGCTTGCGCTTCTCCTCTTCCGGACGCTCGTGGAAGACGAGGTACGCGAGGTCGAGGGCCCGGTCGAGATGCGCTTCTGGTACGTCACGAATGTCCATGTTGCGGACCCTAGCGCTCCCCGCCTCGAGCCCCGGTCGGGCGGATCAGATCAGGCCAGCTCCGGGCGAAGTCAGGCGAGGTCAGGCGAGGTCAGGCGAGGTCAGGCGACGGAACCTATCCGTCCGGCGGGTGCGCGCGGGCCGTCGTGGTGGATCGGGGTGTGGGCGCCCGTCAGGGAGGCACCGGAACCGCCGCGGCGGTTGGCGACGATCTCGGCGGCGATGGACAGCGCCGTCTCCTCCGGGGTGCGGGCGCCGAGGTCGAGGCCTATCGGGGAGCGCAGCCGGGCCAGTTCGAGTTCGGTGACGCCGACCTCGCGCAGGCGCTTGTTGCGGTCCTCGTGGGTGCGGCGGGAGCCCATCGCGCCGATGTAGGCGACGGGAAGCCTCAGGGCGGCTTCCAGGAGGGGGACGTCGAACTTGGCGTCGTGGGTGAGCACGCACAGGACGGTCCGCGCGTCGATGTCGGTCGACTCCAGGTAGCGGTGGGGCCATTCGACGACGATCTCGTCGGCATCGGGGAAGCGGGCCGGGGTCGCGAAGACCGGGCGCGCGTCGCAGACGGTCACCTGGTAGCCGAGGAACTTACCGACCCGGACCAGCGCGGAGGCGAAGTCGATCGCGCCGAAGACGATCATGCGGGGTGCGGGGACGGAGGATTCGACGAGGAGGGTGAGCGGCCGGCCGCACCGGCTGCCGTCCTCGCCGATCTCCACGGTGCCGGTCCGGCCGGCGTCCAGCATGGCGCGGGCCTCGTCCGCCGCGGTGCGGTCCAGCTCGGGGTGGCCGCCGAGGCCCCCTTCGTACGAACCGTCGGGGCGGACGAGCAGCGCCCGCCCCATCAGCTCCTCGGGCCCGGAGACGATCCGGGCCAGGGCCGCCGGCGCCTTGGCCGCCGCCACCGCCAGTGCGGCGGGGAGGACCCCGCCGTGGACCGGCGTGACGAGGATGTCGATGACCCCGCCGCAGGTCAGACCCACGGCGAAGGCATCCTCGTCGCTGTACCCGAAACGCTCGACGACGGTCTTGCCGTCCTCGAGAGCCTGTTGGCACAGCTCGTAGACCGCGCCCTCCACACACCCGCCGGAGACGGATCCGATCGCCGTGCCGTCGCTGTCGACGGCGAGTGCGGCGCCCGGCTGCCGGGGCGCGCTGCCGCCGACCGCCACCACGGTGGCGACGGCGAACGTGCGTCCCTGCTCGACCCACCGGTGCAGCTCTTCGGCGATGTCCAGCATGTCGAACTCCTCGATGCGTGTGGGGAGGGCGGCGGTGCGACGTCAGCCGACGCCGAGCCAGCTCTCGATCGGATGGATCGCGAAGTACACCACGAAGATCGCGGTCAGGCCCCACATGAAGGCGCCCACCTCGCGTGCCTTGCCCTGCGCCACCTTGATGACGGCGTAGGAGATGACACCGGCCGCGACACCCGTGGTGATGGTGTACGTGAACGGCATGAGGACCACGGTGAGGAACACCGGGATCGCCACGGAGCGGTCGCTCCAGTCGACGTGCTTGGCGTTCTGCATCATCATCGCGCCGATGACGACCAGGGCCGCGGAGGCGACCTCGGCGGGGACGATCGCGGTGAGCGGGGTGAAGAAGAGGCAGGCCGCGAAGAAGACGCCGGTGACGACGGAGGACAGGCCCGTGCGGGCACCCTCGCCGACGCCGGTGGCCGACTCGACGAAGACGGTCTGGCCGGAGCCGCCGCCCACGCCGCCGATGACACCGCCGGCGCCGTCGATGAAGAGGGCCTTGGAGAGACCCGGCATGCGGCCCTTGTCGTCGGCCAGGTTGGCCTCGGAGCCGACACCGATGATGGTGGCCATGGCGTCGAAGAAGCCGGCCAGGACCAGGGTGAAGACGATCATGGTGATCGTGATGTAGCCGACGTCGCCCCAGCCGCTGAAGGACACATCGCCGATGAGCGAGAAGTCCGGTGCGGAGACGGCGCTGCCGTTGAGCTCCGGAGCGCCGGCGAACCAGGCGCCCGCGCCCTTGGCCGGGATGTCGGCGACGGCGTTGACGATCATGGCGATGACGGTGCCCGCGACGATGCCGATGAGGATGGCACCGGGGACGTTGCGGGCCTGCAGCGCGAAGATCAGCAGGAGGGTGACGGCGAAGATGAGGACCGGCCAGCCCATGAGTTCACCGGCCGGGCCGAGCGCCACGGGGCCACCGCCGGGGGCGGGGTTCTCGTGGACGAAGCCGGCCTTGACGAAGCCGATGATCGCGATGAAGAGGCCGATGCCTATGGTGATCGCGTGCTTGATCGCCAGCGGGATCGCGTTCATGATCATCTCGCGGAGGCCGGTGACCACCAGGAGACAGATCACCACACCGTAGGCCACACACATGGCCATGGCCTGCGGCCAGGTCATGACCGCGATGACCTGCGAGGAGATCACACCGGAGACGCTGAGACCGGCCGCCAGGGCGAGCGGGACCTTGCCCCAGAAGCCCATCAGGAGAGTGGTCACGGCGGCGGCGAGCGCGGTCGCGGTGATGAGGGCGGGCTGGCTGAGGACGTTGCCGGCCACATCCTTGCCGCCGAGGATCAGGGGGTTGAGCAGGAGAATGTACGCCATCGCCATGAAGGTGGTGACGCCGCCGCGGATCTCCGTCGCGACGGTGGATCCTCTCTCCGAGATGTGAAAGTACCGGTCGAGCCAAGAGCGGCCGGCGGGGACGTTCGAGCCGGGGCCCGCGTCCTCCGAGGCGGTCTTGGGCTCCACTGACGACTGGGTCATGGGGCCTACTCCCAAGGTTCAAAGGGGCACCCGCATAGGACTGGGAAGTCAGAGAAGCTGCGGGATTTGGGATGCTGCGTGGGCTGCACGACCCGGGGGACGGCCCGAGACGAACTGGGTGGATCAGTGACGCGGGTACTGCGGGTACTGCGGGTACTGCGGGGGTGGTGCTGGTACCGCTGGGGTTGCTCCGGGCGGTGCGGGCGGGGAAGTGTGACGTTCCTGGGAGGCACGCACCGCCCGGAGAGTCCTACAGGGTGCCGGTGAGCGCCTCGGGGCGGACCGGCGTCTTGTTGAGCTCCAGGCCCGTCGCGTTCCGGATCGCCGCGAGGACGGCCGGGGTGGACGACAGGGTCGGGGCCTCACCGATGCCACGTACTCCGTACGGGGCGTTCGGGTCCGCCAGCTCGAGGTAGTCGACCGGGATGGTCGGCGTGTCGAGGATGGTGGGGATCAGGTAGTCCGTGAAGGACGGGTTCTTCACCTTCGCGGTCTTCGGGTCGACGATGATCTCCTCCATCACCGCGACGCCCAGGCCCTGGGTGGTGCCACCCTGGATCTGGCCGACCACGGAGAGGGGGTTGACCGCCTTGCCGACGTCCTGGGCGCAGGCCAGTTCGATGACCTTGACCAGGCCGAGCTCGGTGTCGACCTCCACCACCGCGCGGTGCGCGGCGAAGGCGTACTGGACGTGCCCGTTGCCCTGGCCGGTGACGAGGTCGAAGGCCTGGGTGGGGCGGTGCCGCCACTCCTCCTCGACCTCCACGGCCTGGTCCTCGAGGACGTCCGCGATGGTGGCGAGGGCCTCGCCGCCGTCGGTGACGACCTTGCCGCCCTCCAGGAGGAGTTCGGCGGTGGCCCATGCCGGGTGGTACGAGCCGAACTTGCGCCGGCCGATCTCCAGCACCTTCTCGCGGACGATCTCGCAGGAGTTCTTGATGGCGCCGCCGGTCATGTACGTCTGGCGGCCCGCGGAGGTCGAACCGGCCGAGCCGACCTGGGTGTCGGCGGGGTGGATGGTCACCTGCTGGACGCCGAGCTCCGTGCGGGCGATCTGGGCGTGGATGGTGACCCCGCCCTGACCGACCTCGGCCATGGCCGTGTGGACCGTGGCGACCGGCTCGCCGTTGATGACCTCCATGCGGATCTTGGCGGTCGAGTAGTCGTCGAAGCCCTCGGAGAAACCGACGTTCTTGATGCCGACCGCGTAGCCGACACCCCGGACGACGCCCTCGCCGTGACTGGTGTTGGAGAGACCGCCCGGCAGCGCGCGGACGTCCGGGCCCTCGCCCGCGGTCTCCCACTGGCGCTCCGGCGGCATCGGGCGGGCCTTGACACGGCGCAGCAGCTCGGCGACCGGGGCCGGGGAGTCGACCGGCTGGCCGGTCGGCATGATCGTCCCCTGCTCCATGGCGTTGATCTGGCGGAACTCCACCGGGTCCATGTCCAGCCTGGCGGCGAGCTTGTCCATCTGGGCCTCGTACGCGAAGCACGCCTGGACCGCGCCGAAGCCGCGCATGGCGCCGCAGGGCGGGTTGTTGGTGTAGAGGCCGACCGCCTCGATCTCGACGTCGTCGATGACGTACGGGCCTACCGAGAGGGAGGCGGCGTTGCCGACGACCGAGGCCGTGGAGGAGGCGTAGGCGCCGCCGTCCAGGACGATCTTGCACTTCATGTGCGTGAGCTTGCCGTCCTTGGTGGCGCCGTGCTCGTAGTAGAGCTTCGCCGGGTGCCGGTGGACGTGTCCGAAGAAGGACTCGTAGCGGTTGTAGACCATCTTCACCGGCTTGCCGGTGCGCAGCGCGAGGACGGAGGCGAGGATCTGCATCGAGATGTCCTCGCGGCCGCCGAACGCGCCGCCGACCCCGGCCATGGTCATGCGGACCTTCTCCTCGGGCAGGCCGAGGCAGGGGGCGATCTGCTTGAGGTCCGAGTGCAGCCACTGGGTGGCGACGTACAGGTCGACACCGCCGTCCTCGGCGGGCACGGCGAGGCCCGACTCGGGGCCGAGGAAGGCCTGGTCCTGCATGCCGAAGGTGTACTCGCCCTTGACGATGACGTCGGCCTTCTTGGCGGCCTCGTCGGCGTTGCCGCGGAAGATCGGCTGGCGGTGCACGATGTTCGGGTGCGGCACGTGGCCGGAGTGGTGGTCGTCCCGGTTCTCGTGGACCAGGATCGCGTCCGGGGCGAGCGCCGAGGCCTCATCGGTGATGAGGGGCAGCTCCTTGTACTCGATCTTGATCTTCGCGGCGGCGCGGCGCGCTGTCTCCGGGTGGTCGGCGGCCACGAGGGCGACCGGCTCACCGTGGTGGCGGACCTTGCCGTAGGCCAGGACGGGGGTGTCCTGGAACTCCATGCCGTAGTTCTTCGCGGCCGGCAGGTCCTCGTGCGTCAGGACGGCGTAGACGCCGTCCATCGAGAGGGCCTCGGAGGTGTCGATGGACACGATCTCGGCGTGCGCGACCGTGGACCGCAGGATCTGGCCCCACAGCATGTCCTCGTGCCACATGTCCGAGGAGTAGGCGAACTCACCGGTGACCTTGAGGGTGCCGTCCGGGCGGAGAGTGGACTCGCCGACGCCGCCCTTGGTGTGGTTCTGGGTGACCTCGGTGGGCGTGCCCACCGGAACGGTGCGTGTGTTCTGAGCCATGTCAGACCGCCTCTCCCTGGCGCTCCTGGCGAGCGGCCGCGAGGCGGACCGCGTCGAGGATCTTCTCGTAACCCGTGCATCGGCAGAGGTTGCCGGAGAGCGCCTCGCGGATGTCCGCGTCCGTCGGGGACGGGTTGCGCTCCAGCATCTCGTCGGCCGCGACCAGCAGACCGGGAGTGCAGAAACCGCACTGCACGGCGCCGGCGTCGATGAACGCCTGCTGGATCGGGGCCAGTTCGACGCCCTCGCCGGTCTGCGAGTCCTGACCGGGCTTCGCTTCCCACTTCTTGGCCGCGTCGAGCGAGGTGCCGCAGGCGCCGGAGGCGCAACCACCGTGCTCCTCGCGCTGCTTGGCGTACTCCGCCAGGCCCTCGACGGTGACGACGTCGCGGCCCTCGACCTGACCGGCCGCGACGAGACAGGAGCAGACCGGCACGCCGTCGAGACGGACGGTGCAGGAACCGCACTCGCCCTGCTCGCAGGCGTTCTTGGAGCCGGGCAGACCCAGGCGCTCACGCAGAACGTAGAGGAGGGACTCGCCCTCCCAGACGTCGTCGGCTTCCTGCCGGCGACCGTTGACGGTGAAGTTGACGCGCATGGTTATGCAGCTCCCTCAAGCGTGCGGTCGGCGCCGCGGTACTGCTCCCAGGTCCAGCCGAGCTGGCGGCGAGCCATGATTCCGACGGCGTGGCGGCGGTACTTGGCGGTGCCTCGGACGTCGTCGATGGGGTTGGCGGCGGCCGAGCAGAGGTCGGCGAACTGCTTGGCGATCGACGGCGTGATGATCTTGCCGTTGTCCCAGAAACCGCCCTCCTCCAGCGCCGCGTTCAGGAACTCCTCGGCCTCCTTGGCCCGGATCGGGGTCGGCGCGGCCGAGCCGATGCCGGTGCGTACGGTCCGGGTCTCCGGGTGCAGGGCCAGGCCGAAGGCGCAGACCGCGATGACCATCGCGTTGCGGGTGCCGACCTTGGAGTACTGCTGGGGGCCGTCCGCCTTCTTGATGTGGACGGTCTTGATGAGCTCGTCGGGCTGGAGCGCGTTGCGCTTCACACCCGTGTAGAACTCGTCGATCGGGATGAACCGGTTGCCGCGCACCGACTCGACCTCGACCTCGGCACCGGCGGCGAGCAGTGCGGGGTGCGCGTCACCGGCCGGGGACGCGGTGCCCAGATTGCCACCGACACCGCCGCGGTTGCGGATCTGGGGCGAGGCCACCGTGTGCGAGGCCAGCGCCAGGCCGGGCAGCTCGGCCCGCAGCTGCTCCATGATCTGGGTGTACGGAACGGAGGCGCCGAGGCGGACGTTCTCCTCGCCGACCTCCCACTCGCGCAGGAGCTCGATACGGTTCAGGTCCAGGAGGTACTCGGGGCGCCGGTGGTCGAAGTTGATCTCGACCATGATGTCGGTGCCACCGGCGATGGGCACGGCCGTGGGGTGCTCGGCCTTGGCGGCGAGCGCCTCCTCCCAGCTGGCGGGGCGAAGGAAGTCCATGGTGGCTCTCTTCTAGTGCTTCTAGTGATCGGGGGTCCGTCGCGCGGGCCCGGGGGGACGGCCGGCCCTCGACTTCGATTTCGTGTTCATGTGCTGTTCACGCGATGTGTGGCCTAGTACACAAGCCAGGTCTCGCCCGGGTGCAGTCACCGAAAACATGAAGGAGTTGGCTGGTGACCATCGTCGTCTTGTAGATTCGAACGAAAGGCGGGGCTCGGTAACCTCGCCGTTTTCCCCTGGAAACGGTGGCCGCGGGCCACCGACGACAACGCGACAAGTTTTCGCGAATGACGAGAAGGAACGGCGGCGACGAGATGCGGCTGCGCGCACTGCTGGAAACCGACGCGCTGGGGCTGCGCCTGCTCGGCGGTGAGGACGAGCTGGACCGCTCCGTACGGGGCGTGATGACGACGGACCTGAAGGACCCCAGCCGGTATCTCGCGGGAGGTGAGCTCGTCCTCACCGGGCTCGCCTGGTACCGGGTGCCGGAGGACGCCGAGCCGTTCGTCCGGATTCTGGCCTCCGCCGGGGTCGCCGGGCTCGCGGCCGGCGAGGCCGAGCTCGGGGACATCCCCGACGATCTCGTACAGGCGTGTTCGCGCCATCGGCTGCCTCTGTTCGCGGTGAACGAGTCCGTTGCGTTCGCGACGATCACCGAGTACGTCGTTCGACAGGTCTCCGGCGAGCGGGCGGGCGATCTGGCGGCCGTCGTCGATCGGCACAGGCGCCTGATGACCTCCGGGCCGGCGGGTGGCGGCCCCGAGGTCGTCCTCGACCTCCTCGGCTCCGACCTGGACCTGCGGGCCTGGGTCCTGTCCCCCACCGGCCGCCAGATCGCGGGCGCGGGGGCTCCGCTGGAGAGCGGTCTCGCCGCCACCCTGGCCGGCGAGCACCTGGCCGCGACCAGGACCGGCCGGCGCGGCCCGCACCGGCTGACCACCGGCGGAACCACGTACTCCCTCTTCCCGATCCGCAACACCGGGCGCGGCGCCGCGCCCGCCTCGCGCGACGTGCGCGAAACGGTGCTCTCGGACTGGCTGCTGGCCGTCGAGGCGGACGCGAGCGACTGGCCGGCGGCCCGGCTCGACCTGCTCCAGGGCGTCACGCAGCTGATCGCCGTGGAACGGGACCGGCGCGACGCGGCCCGTACGGTACGGCGCCGGCTCGCGCAGGAGGTCCTCGAACTGGTCCAGACGGGCGCCGCGCCCGCCGAGATCGCCGCCCGCCTGCGGGTGGCCGCGCCCGTACTGCTGCCGGGGCTCGGGACGGCGCCGCACTGGCAGGTCGTCGTGGCCCGCGTGGAGTGGGACCCGGAGAGCGGGTCGGGCGTCGTGGACGGCGGCCCGGTCGCCCAGGCGCTCCTGGAGGAGATCCTGGTCGACCCGGCGACCATGGGCGCCGACTCCGCCGACCGGATCGCCGTCGCCCACCACGGCGACGAGGCCATCGCCCTGGTCCCGCTGCCCGTCGGCCCCCTCCCGGACAGCGAGGACGAGGGCCAGGCCGCCGGCCTCGGCCTGCACGCGGACGCGCTGCTGGCGACGGTACGGGAGCCGCTGTCGTCCGGCCTGGCCGACGACGGGCGCCTGACGCTGGGTGTCAGCGCGGCCGTCCACTCGGCGGAGGGCCTGCGCGGCGCCCTGGAAGAGGCCCGCCACGCCCGGCGCGTCGCCGCCGCCCGGCCGGGCCGCGTCTGCGCGGCCGGCCACCACGAACTGGCCTCCCACGTCCTGCTCCTCCCGTTCGTCCCGGACGACGTCCGCCGCGCCTTCACGGCCCGCCTCCTGGACCCGCTCCGCGACTACGACCGCCGCCACCGCGCGGAACTCATCCCGACCCTGGAAGCCTTCCTCGACTGCGACGGCTCCTGGACCCGCTGCGCGACGCGCCTGCACCTGCATGTGAACACCCTGCGCTACAGGGTGGGCAGGATCGAGCAACTGACGGGCAGGGACTTGTCGCGTCTGGAGGACAAGCTGGACTTCTTCCTGGCGCTGCGGATGAGCTGAGCTTTGGGGGTGGGGTTCGCGGCGCTCGCTCTGCGCGGGGGCCCGCCCCCACCGGGGGGCGATGCGGCCGGGCCGAAGCCTGCCGCCCGGCGCCTGCGCCCCCTGCGCGCCGCCCGGCGGGCACGCTCGGCTTACCGCCGGAAGCGCCGGGACCTGGACCCGCCAGGTACTTCGGGCCGCCCGACCGTTGCGCCGGGGCGCCGGAAAGGCTGGGGACCGTGAGTCCTGCCGTGGCAGGGCCACCCGTGGCGCCGGAGGCGGCAGGACGACTCGGGCCCGTCAGCCGTGTGTCGGCGCGACCGTGGCGCCGAGGGCGCGGGGCCGTCAGCCCCCGGGCCCGTCCGTGGGCGCTCGGTCTCGTCAGAGATTCGGGTGGAAGGGGCGGGGTCGGGGAATCGCTCTCCACCAGCCCACCCCGCGGGGCCGTGAAGCACCCCGCGGGGTGCCTCGTCCCGGACGGTAGGGCCTGAGGACCGTCAGTCCCGGACGGTAGGGCCTGAGGGCCGTCAGGCCCCGGCCCGCACGCCCCTCCCTCCCTCGTCGGAGTTCCGGCAAGGGGTGGGATGGGGCCGCCGCAGGCGCCCCATCGGCCCCACAGCGCGGCGGGGCCCTTGCGGCGGCCCCGGCCCCCGGCCCGGTCGCGGGTTCAGGGTGTGCGGGTCAGGAGGGTGGTGAAGAGGCCGGGGCGGGTGGTCAGGTCGTGCCAGGTGCCGGTTTCGACCACGCGGCCGTTCGAGAGGACCGCGATGCGGTCCGCGCGGCGGATCGTCGAGGGGCGGTGGGCGATCACCACCGTCGTGCGGTCGGACGCGCCGGGCGCCGCCCCCAGGGCCGCCGCCAGTTCCGCCTCCCCCGCCGCGTCCAGGTTCGCCGTCGTCTCGTCCAGGACCAGGATCCGCGGCGAGGTGAGCAGCGCCCGTCCCAGGGCCACCCGGGCCCGCTGCCCACCCGACAGGGTCGCGCCGCGTTCGCCGACCGCCAGGTCGGACACCAGGTGGCCGATCCCGCACAGCTCCGCCACCTCCCGCACCCGCCCGTCCGGCGCGTCCGGGGCCGCGAGCCGCAGGTTGTCCGCCAGGGTGCCGTGGAAGAGCGGCGCGTCCTGACCGACCACGGCCACCGCGCCCCGCAGGTCCGCGTCCGCGACCCGCCGTACGTCGATCGCCGTCCCGGACGCGTCGAGCAGCTCCACGACCCCCTCCCCCGGGTCCCAGAACCGTGCCAACAGGTGCGCCAGCGTGGACTTTCCGGCCCCCGACGCCCCGACGAGCGCCACCGTCTCCCCCGGCCGGACCACCAGATCGACCCCGGCCAGCACCTCCGTACCGCCGTAGTCGAAGCGGACCCCCCGCAGTCGTACCCCCAGCGGCCCGTCCGGCAGCGGCACGGGCCGCGTCGGTTCCGGCGCCCCGGCACGGGCGCCGATCGCCGCGCCGACCCGGGCGGCCGCCGCGCGAAGACCACCCGCCTGGCCCAGCGCCGCCGCCGAATCGGCGACCGGTGCCAGGCAGCCGAGCGCGAGCGCCATCGCGGCCGGCGCCCACGGGCCGCTCACCGTGTGCGCCGCCGCGGCGACGACGCCGACGACGGCCCCGACCACCAGCAGGTCCCGCACCGCCGCGGCCCCCGCCTCCCAGCTGTGCTCGGCGCGCTGCGCGTCCCCGAGCTCCCCGCCGAACCCGCGCAGTCGCTCCCGGCGTCGCTCGAGCGCGCCGAAGGCGAGCAGCTCGCGCAGCCCGTCGACCGTCTCCACGGTCTCCGCGGAGAGCGCGGCGGCGGCCTCGCGGGTCCTCGCGCCCCGCGCCGCCCGCCCCCGCCCGTCGAGCAGCGGCGCCAGCACCAGGAGCGCCGCGGCGGGCAGGACCGCGCCCAGCAGCCACGGGTCGACGAAGCCGAGGACGACCGCACCGGAGGTGAACACCGCTCCCGAGGCGAGGAGTTGGGCGACGGCGTGCGCGTAGAAGAACTCCAGCGCCTCCACGTCCCCGAGCGCCGCCGACGCCAGATCTCCGCTCCGCCGCCCCGCGATCCTGGCCGGCGCGCTGCGCGCGAGCCCGTCGAAGACCCGTACCCGCAACTCCGCGAGCACGCGGTACGCCAGATCGTGCGACAGGTCCATCTCCCGCCAGGTGGCGAGGGAGCGCAGCAGAACGAGTGCGAGGAGAGCGACGACCGTACCGGCGGTCGGCGGGCGACGCTCGAGGACGGCCACGCCGACGGTGTGCGCGGCCAGCGTGACGAGCACGACGAGCGCCGCCTGGTCGACGAGCGCCGCCCCGAAGGTCCGCACGGTCATGCCCCGGTGCGCGCCGAGCACGGGCAGCAGGGCGCGCAGTGCGCCCTTGTCCGGAGTGCCGACCCGGCCTGCAGTGATGTCCGCCGCCGTCGTACCGCTCATGCCGCCGCTCCGTTCGTCGCTCCCGCGGCCACCAGCCGCGCGTACAGTCCGTCCCGCCGCCCCCGCAGCTCCACGTCCGTGCCGATCGCGTCGACCCGGCCGCCGTCCAACACGACGATCCGGTCCGCGTCGCGGACCGAGGCGAGCCGGTGGGCGACGACCAGACACGTCCGCCCACGGGCCGCGTCGCGCAGCGCGCGGCCGATGCGGGCCTCGCGGCGTTCGTCGACGGCGCTGGTCGCCTCGTCGAGGACGAGGACGGGCGCGTCGGCAAGCAACGCGCGGGCCAGCGCGAGTCGTTGGCGCTGGCCGCCCGAGAGCGTCGCGCCGCGCTCGCCGACGACGGTGTCGTATCCGTGCGGCAGCGCGAGCATCTCCTCGTGGATCCCCGCCGCGCGCGCCGCCGCCCGCAGTTCGTCGTCGGTGGCGGCGGGTCTGGCGAGACGGAGGTTGTCGGCGACGGAGGCGTGGAAGAGGTACGTCTCCTGGGAGACGACCGCGATGCCGCGCCGCAGCGAGGCGAGCGTGTACGAGGTGTGGTCGGCGCCCCCGACCGTGATGCGGCCGCCGTCCGGGTCGCCGGCCTGGCGCAGGAGCAGCCCGAGGAGGGTCGACTTGCCGGCGCCGGACGGTCCGACGATCGCGGTCGTGCGGCCGGCCTCGGCGGTGAACGTGACTCCGCGCAGGGCCGGTTCGGCGGCGCCGGGGTGGGTGTGGCGGACGTCCTCGAAGCGGATCTCCGGGGCCTCGGCCCAGGCCGCTTCGGCGGTGCCGGTGTCCGGCACGGCGCCGGTGGCGGTGCGCAGGGCGGTGATGCCGTCGGCGGCGGAGACACCGAGGTAGCCGGAGTGCCACTCGCGCGAGAGGTCGCGGACGGGCCGGAAGCACTCGGAGGCCAGCATCAGGACGAGGTAGGTGCCGGTGGCCGCGGTCCGCCCGGAGACGGCCGACGAGCAGGCGACGAGGGCGGCGGCGACCGTGCCGCCCTGCACGGCGAGGTCGGTGATCCCGGTGTCGACGAGGGAGACGCGCAGCTTGGCCACGGTCGCCCGGTGCAGTGCGGCGGAGCGCTCCTCCAGGCGGGCGCGGGTACGGGCGACGGCGCCGGCGGCCCGCAGGGACGGCATGCCCTGCAGGGCCTCCAGGTAGTCGGCCGACAGGGCCTCGTAGGCGCCCCAGTGCTCCTGCCCGCGGCGTGCGAGCAGCCGGTCCCACCAGCGGGGCGCGAAGAGGGCGAGGAGGAGGGCGGGGGCGAGGACGAGGAGGGCGTACGGCTCGACGAGGGCGACGGCGAGGAGGAGGAGCGGGGGCAGGGCGAGGGTGACGAGGAGCTGGGGGAGGTAGCGGGAGACGTAGGCGTCGACGCCCTCGACGCCGTCGACGAGCGTGGCCCGTACGGCGCCGGCGCGCGCGTCCGCCTCGCGGGGAGCGCCGAGTTCGCCGAGCCGCCGGAGCAGCGTGTCGCGCAGCCCGGTCCGTACGGTGGCCCCCGCGCGCACGGCGACGCGCCGCTGCCACCGGCCGAGTCCGGCCCGTACGGCGACGGCGGCGAGCACGCCGCCCAGCAGCGGCGCCAGGCCTTCGGTGGTCCCCCGGGCGATCCGGGCGAGCGCGAGGGCGAGGAGCGCGGCCTGCGCGAGGTGGGTGCCGGCGACGGCGACGAGCAGCGCGGTGGCGCCGGTGAGCGGCCCGCGTGCGGGCCGTGCGGCGCGGACCAGCTCCGGGTGGAGCATCATGACGGCGGGGCTCCTTCGACGGAGGGTTCACGGGTTGGACGGGGGCCCACGGCCGAGGCTTCGCGGGACCGGTGGCGGCCCAGGGCCAAGGCGTGGAGGATCGGCAAGCGGCCGGGGGGCCCGCCGAGGGCGGCGCCGAGGTCGGCGTGCTGCCAGGAGCCGACGGGGCGGGTGGCCAAACCGGCCTCCTGGGCGAGGACCTGGGTGAGGCCGACGGCGTAGCCGGCCCGTACATGGGTGTGGCGGATCTCGGCCGGTGAGGCGTCTTCGGGGCAGCCTTGGGCGAGGAGGACGGCTCCGGTCGCGCCGAGCCATGCCTGACCGGCGGCCCAGCCCGCCAGGGTGGGCCGCGCGTCCCCCGTGGCCAGTACGTGCGGCCCGGGCAGCCCGAGGACGGCCGCGTCGCGGCCGCCGACGGCGACGCACCAGCGGACGCCTTCGGGGCCGGCGCGCTCGGCCGCCCGCAGGAGGCGGCCGAGCACCGCGTGACCGGGCCTTCCACCGAAGCCGGGCTCCGTGCTGCGGCGGCGAGGACGCGGCAGCGGGCGCGGCAGCCCCGGGAAGCCGCGCCAACTCTCCTCAGCCGAAGCGGTCGTGACCTCCGCGAGCGCCTTCCAGGCGTCCCGCAGGTCGGTCGGTGCGGGCAGCCGGCGGCCCGGGGACGGCGGCGTGCCGGGGCCGTGGGCGGCCCAGCGCGTGAGCGTGCGGGCGTCCGGGTGGTCGCCCGGTCCCGACCAGACGGCCGCCACGGCGTGCTCGGGCTCACCGGCGCCCTTCGTCAGGCCCGCGGCGGCGGCCAGGAGCCGGCCGTCGGCGTCCTCGCAGAAGGCGTCCGCACCGGCCAGGGCGAGGGCGGCGAGCGCGTGGCCCGTGTCGAGCAGGAGCAGCGGCCAGGCGCGGTGGCCGTAGTGGGAGACCGTACGGCGAGCGGTCACCGTCAGCACGACGACCACGCCGTCCGGGGCGTCGGCCGGAGCGCCCCCGCGCGCGTGGAGCCGGTGGGCGACGGGGTCGTAGGCGTACCGCCCCGGCGGGACACGTCCGCCGGGACCCACCAGCAGGTGGGCGTTGACGGGGTGCAGCGCCCCCGCCGAGGCGGCGGGCCGCAGCCGTCCGCCCGCCAGCGACGCGCCGAGCAAGGCATCGAGTGCGGTCGGTACGGCGATCCCCTCCCCCGGCCAGGCGGTGACGGCCGGCCCGGCGGGGAAGTCGGGACCGGGCACGCGCTCCGAGCGGGCGAGTGCGAGGGCGACACGGAGGCCCGTGGGTCCCCCCGCGGCCGGAGTCCTGGGCGCGGTGGGGGGCGGGGACGTGCCTAGGGACAGGTGTGTCATGTGGAGCGTCCTCACATGTGCGGCGGCGGGGCGAGGGTGAAGTCGCCCGGACCCGTCGGACCGGTGGGAGCCGTCGGCCACCAGCCCCGTTCCACGGCCGCCCGCGTGAAGCGCTCACAGCCGAAGTAGGCGAAGGCGGCAGGGGCGTTGGGGATCAGGCCCGACACGAGGACGCGGGCCACCCGGAGCGGGGTCTCCGCGATGTCCTCGGTGGTGAGGTCGACGGTGACGAGTCGGTGCCCCCCGGACGCGAGACGGGCGTCGAGCTGGGCTCGGCTGCCCGTGGCGATTTCGTCCACGGGGACGACGCCGAGCGCCGGCTCGGTGAAGCGCCGGGCGTAGGGCTCCATCCTCGGGTCCAGCCACACCTGGACATGGGCGCCAAGATCCCGTATCGCGCCGAAGTCCTCGCCTGCCGCGTCCAGATAGCGACGGTCCGCCCGGTGGTCGAGGTAGAGGCCGCGGGCGAGCATGCCGGCGTCGATCGCCCGGAACACCCAACCGTCCGCGTCCACCGCGCCCTGTGTGAACACCCAGGTGTGGACGGCCTCCAGCACGGCCTTGCGGGCCGCCTCGGCGGGGTCGTAGCGGCAGGCGAACCCGGCGGCGTGGATGCCGCGTTCGGGGTCGTACACCCAGGCGGCGACGCAGGGTGCCAACTCGGAGGGCATCTCGACGATCCGGACGTCGAGGCCGCAGCCTTCGAGGTCGCGGTCGAGTCCGGGCACGGAGCGCGGGTCGATGCCGCGCGTGGGGCCGTCCAGGTGCCACCACAGTTCCAGCGCGTCGCGCTCGACGACTTCGAGGAGTCCGCGTTCGACGGCGTCGTCGAATCCCTGGCCGGTGGCGATCCCCGCGTAGTTGAGGTGGTGCGTCCGGGGCAGCGAACGCAGCTCGCCCTGCCGCCAGTTGAGGTGACTGAGCGCCACCGGCACCCAGCACTCGCGGCCGCTCTCGCTGCCCCTGACCCAGAGGGCCGGGGTGTCGGGCCCGAGCGGTTCGTAGGGGAATCCCGGCCGCTCGTACTGCCAGGAGGCGTATGAGGGCAGGTCACCGGGACCGTACAACCGCAGTCCCTCGGCGCGGAGTTCGGTGGCGGTCGCGCGGCGCGGCGCGTCCGGATGGCCGGGCGGCGCGAGCCGGTTGCCGCAGTAGCGTTCGACGGCCTCGGCGACGGCGGCGAGGCGTGCGCCCCGGGGGTCGCCGAAGGTGGTGCCGAGGGAGACCCGGTCGGCGGGCCAGGCGCCGAAGCGCCGGGCGTCGGAGACCTCGGCGGTCATGGCGGTGTAGCGGGGCGGGGCGCCCGAGGGGTGCGGGACGGGCTCGACCCCGCGTATGAGCCCGCAGACGGGGTCCACGAGCGCGTCGAGGGACGGTACGCCGGTGAGGGTCAACGGAGTATCTCCTGTACGGGATCGATGAGGGCGGGGCGGTGGACCGCGGGGAGCAGCAGGACGCTGTCGGCCGTCCGTACGGACCGCCGGGAGGGCAGCAGCCGGGTCGCGGTCACGGGGTCCTGGCCGGTGTGCGGGTTGCGGACGTGGGCCGGGAAGTGGTGCCCGGCCACCTCGACACGGAGCCGGATGCCGGCGGGCAGCCGTCGCGCGAGGTGCCCGAGCGGAACGGTCACCGGCCGTGGGTCCGGGCCGCCGTGGTCGGCTCGGGCGACACCGGTGGCGAGCGGTTCGGCCCGCCCGTCGGGGCGCAGGGCGACGAGCCGGACGGCCCAGTCGGCGCTCCGCCCCTCGGCCGCCGCGACGAGCCGCGCCTCGGCGTCCCCGAGGAGGTCCAGGGGGCGCGGGAGGGGCGGAGTGACGAGCAGGCAGCGGTCGGGCGCGGCATGCTCGTCGATGTCGAGGCGGTCCGACCGCACGGGCCGGCGGGGGTCGGCGAGGAAGTCGGCCCCGTGGACGAGCCGCAACCCGGCGCTGTGCCCGAAGCGGTACGCGAGGGGGCGCGCGACGCGGTGCGGGCGGTCGGTCCGGGCGCCCGGGCCGGCGTCGGTGTCAGGACGGGTGTCGGTACGGGTGTCGGGACCGATGTCCGGGCCAAACCCGGGCGCGGCGGGCCCGATGGTGGCGGCGTCGCACCAGTGCGCGCTGCCGCCGAGGGCGAGGGCGCCGCGCCGTCCGCGCAGGGTTGCGGCGAGGGCCTTCCGGGCCCACCGGGCGTACAGCTCTCCGAGGTCGAGGTGGTGTTCCGCGTGGGCCTCGGGGGCGGGAGTGGTGGTCAGGCCGTGGCCCCAGGGGCCGAGGAGCAGCCGCGCGGCGCCGCCCCACGAGCGCCAGAGGCGGATCGTTTCGTCGGCGAAGGGGTCACGGCTGCCGCCGACCGCGAGGAGCGGCACACGGGCGCAGGCGGCCCGCGCCCACAGGCCGTCGTCACGCCGGGCGGTCCACACGTCCGGCCAGGAGGCCTGCGGGAGCATCTTCCGTACCGGCAGCCGGTCGAGAAGGCCGGGAGTGTCCCGCAGGGCCCGGGCGAACGCCTCCTCGTCGGAGTCGGCCCGGTCCCCGTGCGTGAGCCACCACCCCACGCGCGGCGAGAGTCTTTCGACGCCGCTCGGCTCGCGCGCCACTTCGGCGCCGCCGAGCGCGGGAACGGCGGCGACGACCGCGTCGGGCACCTCGCCCGCCTCCTCTTCGAGCAGGGGCGCGAGCGCGCAGTGGGCCGCGTACGAGGCGCCGACCGCCACGACGCGTCCGTCGCTCCACTCCTGCGCGCGGATCCACGCCAGGGTGGCGGCGCCGTCGGCCGCCTCGGAGCGGTAGGGACGCCAGTCACCCTCGGAGGCGTACCGGCCCCGCACGTCCTGCCCGACCCCCACGAATCCGCGCGCGGCCCAGGCTCGTAGCTCCGCACGGTGGCGCCTGCGGTCGTAGGGCGTACGAATGAGCACGGCGGGCCGGGGCCCCTCACCCTCCGTAAGGCAGACGTCCGTGGCCAGCCCCCCGACCCATACGCTCCTCAACACGCGCCCCCCGGTCCGGAGTTGCCCTGGTGTTGCACGGCGGTGGCGCTCTGGGGCCGGCCACCCGCGATCGGGGGGACCGGGAGGATGGGGTGTTCGGTGAGGGCGAGGGTCCGGATGTCGATGCGGCGCAGGTGTCTGCGTGTCGTCCGGGAGGGGGCGGTGGCGGGGCCGTTCGCCCAGGTGAGGAGGTCGGCGGTGAGCAGGGCGACGGTGAGGGCGGCGGAGGCCGCGTGGTGCCCGGGGCCGCCGTCGCCGGCGCGCGGACCGTCCCAGTAGGCGACGAGTTCGCGGTGGGCGGGAGTGGCCGCGAGACGGCGGAGGCGTACGTCCGCCGAGGTCACGTCGCCGGGCCCGAACGCGGGCGGCTCCAGCCAGACCTGCGCTCCTTCGCGGTGGCAGCGCAGCCAGGCGGCGCCGGCGGCGGGCAGGCGGTCGGCCTCGTCCCAGAGGCCCACGGGAACGGGCCCGTCGAGGCACCAGACCACTGCTGTCCGGAGGTCCCCCTCGGCGGACACGAGGGCGCGCACGTCCTCCGGTCCGCCGGTGCGGACCCGGCCCCCCGCCTCACGTACGCACCGGGCGAGCGGGCCGGTGAGCGGCGGGTCTCCGAGGACGAGGACGGTCCGGCCGGCGAGCGGGGCCGGCGGGGCGGTGTCCACGTTCCCGGCGTAGCCGGCCTCCTCGAAGGCCGAGACGAGTGCGTCGAGTCGGGGCTCGCGCGCACCGCCTCCCTCCGTCAGCCGGGTCACGAGGTCCCCGGGCGGGACCGCTCCCGTGTCGACACGGAGGAACTCCCCGTCGGGTGTGCGCACCGCGAGCCCCTGGCCGGGGACTGCGACGAGGAAGACACCGGGGGCGAGTCGCACGGGGGTCACGGGGTTCCTCCTGGGACGGGTGACGCGGAGCAGCGGGCGGGGGCGGGAGGGATGGAGCGGAGTGGAAGGACGGAGCGGGCCCGCCCGGGAAGGCGATCCGGGCGGGCCCGCGGTGCCCGGCGTGGTGCCGGGGGTCCGGACTTACTTGTCCGAGTCGGTGTCCGCCTCGACCGCGTCGTCGAACGGGTTCTCCA
Source organism: Streptomyces lateritius (assembly GCF_014649715.1). Classification (GTDB taxonomy): domain Bacteria; phylum Actinomycetota; class Actinomycetes; order Streptomycetales; family Streptomycetaceae; genus Streptomyces; species Streptomyces lateritius. The sequence goes on along the minus strand of NZ_BMTO01000012.1, from coordinate 220,946 downwards.
CCAGCGCGTTGGAGTGCGTGGCGGACAGGTGGGCGAGCTGGCCCTGCTCGGCGATCGGGCTGAACACCTTGTGCTGCTCCATGAGTTGACTCTCCATTCGATGGGATGGTCACGCCGCCGTTCCGGCGTCGCACCAGGGACACTAATGAATATGATTTTCATTCCGCAATAGCTGGCTCCACATCCAGAGGGTGATCCGGGTAACACACCGGCCAGCCGCCCTCCGGATCGCGCCCCACCCGTCCCGCGACTCCGAGGACCTCGGCGAGGAGTTGGGGCGTGACGACCGCCTCGGGCGGCCCGTCGGCCGCGATCCGCCCCCGCCGGAGAGCGACGATCCGGTCGGCGAACCGTGCCGCGTGCCCCAGGTCGTGGAGGACCATCACGACCGTCAGGCCGCGCTCCTCCCGCAGCCGCACCACCGTCCCCATGACCTCCAACTGGTGCCGCAGGTCCAGATAGGTGGTGGGCTCGTCGAGCAGCAGCAGCCGGGTGTCCTGGGCCAGCGCCATGGCGAGCCGTACGCGCTGACGCTCACCGCCCGAGAGCGCGTCCACCGGCCGGTCGGCCCAGTCGGCGACACCGACGTCCGCCATGGCCCGGGCGCAGACGGAGTCGTCGCCGTCGCGCAGCATGCCGAGCGGGCCGCGCACCGCGTAGCGCCCCTGGCGCACCAACTGCCTCACCGACATGCCGGGCACGGCGGGAGCGGCCTGGTGCAGGATCGCGACCCGACGGGCGGCGGCCCTGCGGGAGAGCCGGGACAGGTCGTCGCCGTCGAGCAGTACCCGGCCCTCGCCCGGCCGCAACAGGCCCGCGCAGAGTCGCAGCAGGGTGGACTTGCCGCAGCCGTTGAGTCCGACGAGCGCGACCAACTCTCCCGCGTCCACGGACAGATCGACTCCGGCCAGCACCTCGCGCCCGGGATAGCCGAACCGCAGCCCCTCGGCCCGGATCGTGCCCGCCGCCCCCGTGCCCTCGGACGGAACATCGCCCGTGGTGCCCGAGATCGCGTGGTCCGCGGTCGGACCGTCCGGGCCCGAGCCCCGGACGCCGTTTCCCGCCTCGACCGCCCGTGTCCCGAGCGGCTCCGTGATCCTTCTCATCGTCAACTCTCCTCCGTTCCGCGCCGGGCCACGATCAGCAGCAGGACCGCGCCCACGCAGGTCGTGAGCGCGCCCGCCGGGATGCTCAGCCGGTCCATCTCCAGGGCATCCGCGAGGACGCGCGAGAGCCACTGGGCCCCGGCGTCCGCGCCGCCCACCACCAGCGCCCCCAGCAGGGCGGCGCCCGGCAGCGCCCGGCGCAGGTCCGCCCCGAAGAGGGCGAGGGCCAGGTGCGGCACCAGCAGGCCCACGAATCCGAGGGCTCCGACCACCGAGACCGCCCCGGCGGTCAGGGCGACCGCGCAGGCGAGCGCCCCGAGGCGGGCGCGACCGGTGTGCAGGCCGGCCGCCGCGGCCTGTTCGTCGCCGCACCGGAGCAGCGTCAGCGGGGCCGCGAGCGCGCAGGCGGTGACGGCCCAGACCGCCGCCCAGGGCCAGAGCAGCTCCCAGTGACCCCACACGCGCCCCTCGGTGGAGCCGACCAACCACTGCACGACGCTGCCCAGTTCACCGGGGGCGACGAGCAGGACCATCGCGGTGAGCCCGGACAGCACGGCCGAGACCAGAACTCCGTGGACGGCGGTCTGCGCCGGGTCGCCCCGGTCCTTGCCCGCGAGCAGCCAGAGCAGCCCGGCCCCGGTGACACCGCCGGCGCACGCCGCCACGACCACGGCGACCGGTGACTCCCAGCCCGCGAGGCCGAGCCCGGTAGCGGCCACCGCGCCGAGGACGGCGCCGGGCGTGACACCGGTGACCTCCGGTCCGGCCAGCGGGTTGCGCAGCGCTGACTGGAGGACCAGCCCGGCCAGGCCCAGGCAGGCACCGGCGGTCAGCGCCACCAGCGTTCGGGGGAGCCGGAGTTGGAGCACGACGTGCCGAGCGAGGGGATCGCCGCCACCCCGGAGCACGTCGACCACCCCGCCCACCCCGACAGTGCGTCCGGCCACGAGCCCCGCCACGGCGACGCCGACCAGCGCCGCGAGGAGCGCCACCGGCAGGGCGACCCGCACCCACCGGCGCGCCGCCGGCCGGGACACGGTGACAGGAGCCGCCGCGCCCCGGTCAAGCCCCTTCTCCGCACGCGGCCGCTTGTTCTCCCACGGCTCCTTGTTCTCACGCGTCCCCTGGGCTTCACGCATCCCCCGGGCCTCACGTACGCCTTTCATCGCCGCGCCCCCGTCCGCAGGAGCGCGACGCCGGCCGGGACACCGAGCAGGGCCGTCCAGGCGCCGACCGGCGTTTCGATCGGGGCGAGGGCGAGGCGGGCCGGCTGGTCGGCGCAGATCACGATCAGTGCGCCGAGCGCGGCCGACCAGGGCAGCCAGGTCACCGCGTCGGCGTCCGGCCGCAGTCGGCGGGCGAGGTGCGGGGCGAGGAAGCCGACCCAGGCGACGGGGCCGCAGACGGCGACCACCGGGGCGATCAGCAGGACGGCGAGACCCAGCGCCGCGAGACGGGCGCGCCGCACCCGTACGCCGAGGGCGCGGGCGTCCTCGTCGCCGAGCCGGAGCACACCGAGGACGGGTGCGCAGAGCACCAGTGCGGGCAGCCCCACGACGAGCCACGGCCAGAGTCCGGTGACGTCGTCCCAGGTCCGGGCGGAGAGGCTGCCCAGGAGGTAGCGGTAGACGATCTGCAGGTCGAGCTGGTCGGCGAGGACCATCAGGACGAGCAGTGCGGCCTGGAGCGCCGCCGCGACGGCCGCGCCGGTCAGCAGGACGGCGCCGGGACTCCGGCCGAACCCGGCGGCGAGCAGGGTGAGGAGACCTCCGGTCGCCGCTCCCGCCAGCGCGAGCAGAGGCTGCACGGCGAGCGGCACGGGCAGGGCCAGGACGAGCGGCGCCGCGACGCCGAGCGCCGCGCCGCCCGAGACGCCGAGCATCTCCGGTACGGCGAGGGGGTTGCGCAGTGCTTCCTGGAGGACGAGGCCGGCGGCGCCCAGGCAGGCGCCGGCGACGAGCGCCAGAACCAGCCTGGGCAGGCGAAGTTCGGTGAGGATCACCCCCGCCGTGCCGGCGTCGCCGAAGTCGCCCAGGAGCGGCAGGCAGAGCGCGCTGGCCGCGGCGCCCGCCAACACGAGAGCGCAGAGGCAGAGTTGACGTACGGATGAGGCGCTCACCGCAGCGCGGCCGCCGCCTCGTCGAGGACGATGCCCAGGGAGCGGGTGCCGCGCCCCTTGGCCCAGACCTCGGCGTCGACCTCGTGGACCCTGCCGTTCTTGACGGCCGGGATCTTCGACCAGAGCGGGTTCCTGGCGAGTTTGTCGGAGAGCCGGTCGCCGGGGGCGGCGGGGCCGCCGAAGGAGAGTGTCTCGACGAAGAGGACGTCGACGTCGCGGGCGAGGATCTCCTCCATGCTGTACGTGCCCTCGACACCCCGGCTCTTCCAGGGATAGTCGGCGATCTTGGGCATGAGTCCGGCGGTGACGTCGTTGCCGGGCGTCGCGACACCGAAGTTCTCGTCGCTGCCGAAGATGATCAGTGCGGTCTTGTCACTGCGCGACTTCTCGGCCGCGGCGAGCTTGGCGCGGAAGGTCTTCTCGGCCGCCTCGCCCTGCTGGGTACGACCGGTGAGGGCGGCGAGGTCGCGCAGATAGCCCACGCTGTCCTGCCAGTCGCCCGGCTGGACGGGCCAGAAGACGGTGGCTCCCTCGAGCGCGGGGGCGAGCTTGCCGTGGGTGTCCTCCAGGCCGATCACCAGGTCTGGACGGTACGAGAGGATCGCCTCGGTCTCGGGGCTGAGAAAGCCTCCGGGGACGACGGGTATCTTCGTCGCCTTCTCCTTGCCGAGGAACTTCTCGTGGGAGAGCAGCGCGGAGTTGGTGGCGACCGGGGTCATGCCGAGTTCGGCCAGCATGTCGTCGCAGAGGGCGACGAGGCAGACGATCCGCTTCGGCGGGGCGGTGGTCTCGACGGTGACACCCTTCGCGTCGGTGACCGTCCGTGCGGCGGCGATGGGCCGGACGGTCAGGTCGGTCGCCGAGCCGCCGCCCGCGCCCCCCTTCTCCTCACCCTTGCCGTCGGCGGTCGTTCCGCAGCCGACGAGCACGCTTCCCAGGACCGCCGCGGCCGTCCAGCGGCGCGCCTTTCTCAGCATGAGCATCCTGCGCGACATGTGTCCCTCAGTTCCGTTCCGTCCGGGGTGATGGCAGGCGGGCGCGGCGGGCGCCCCGGACCGTCCCGCACCCCCACAGAGTGACACATGATAATCATTCTCAATAAGGCCCTGACTCGCGCCCAACCTCCAGGAGACCGCCATGCCCCTGCCGCCCCGCCTTCTCGTCGCCGACCAAGTCGCGGGAGGAATAACCGTGTTGGACCTGCCCAGCGGCCGGACGATCGCGGTCGTGGAGGGCCGGCACCTCGCCGAGCACGCCGGATTCCTGGCGCTCCCCGGCGGCCGTAGCGCCTTCGTCGACGAACTGGCGGGCGAGCTGGTCGTGCTCGACCCCTACGGCCCGGAGGCCGGCCGGCCCTTGACCGAGACGACCGTCCCCGTCGCCACCCCCGCCGAGCACCTCGCCGCCGACGCCAGCGGGCGGCGCCTCGCCGTGACGACCGGCCTCGGCCGCAACGAGGAGCCCTGGAGCGACCTCCTGACCGTGGTCGAACTGCGCCCCGGCCGCCGCCCGCTCGCGGCGCGGGTCCGCACCCGGACCGGCGAGCCCGGCGTCACGCTGGTCGGGGAGGGGGACAGCCACGAGGGCACCGACCCCCTCGTCGTCCTGCGCCACCGCGAGCCCGGCACCCTCACCGCCTACCCGTGGGCCGCGCTGCTCGGCGCGGCGCCCTCCTGCCCGCCCGCCGCGCCCGCCCACGAGCTGCCCCTCCCCGACGACGACGGGCACGGCGACGCCTACGACCCCGAGAGCGGGCGGCTGTTCGCGGCCGCGGGCTCCGGCGTCCACCGCGCCCGGCGCGAGGGGACCCGGCTCGCCGCCGAGGAACCGCTCGGCTGGGCGGGGCCCGGCCGGGGCTACTACCTGCGCCTCGACCCGGTCCGCCGCACCCTCTGGTCCTGCGTGCGCGGCGGACCCGCGGACCCCGGGCGGTGGCCGGAGTGGACCAACGACGCCTGGTTCCACCACCTCGGCTCCGGCCTGACCGGCCGCGTCCCGCTCGGCCCCGGGCTCGTCTTCCGGCTCGCGGTCGCCGCCTCCCACATCGCGTACGCACGGGTCCACCCGGACGGCGACGAACTGGTCCTGCTCGACCCCTCGGCGCTCCGACCCCGGGTCACCGCCCGCCTGCCCCTGCCCCCGATGGACGGCGCTCCGCGCCCCGGCGGCACCCCCTGGGACGGCGTCCAGCGGCGCGCGATCGCGGCTTCGCCGGGCGCCGCGTACACCGCCGTCACCCGAGGCGGTCACGGCGAGATTCATCTCTTCGAGGGAGAGCGCGCCCTGACCGTCCTGAAGATGCCGACACCTCTGGACGACGGCGGACATCTCGCCCTGGTCGCGCCGGGCGACGGAGCGCAGGCCGACCGGGTCGGCCGCTGAGCGGCACCAGTCACCGTGTCCGTATACCGGATGAACACCCGGCACTTGTGAAATGATTCACCTGACCTCTTGGCCCGGCCCACCCCTTCGTGCTGAGATGCGAGCCTGACTCAACAGCTCGATGGCGCGCTCGGGGAGGGCAATGTGGCGGACACCGCCATGTCTGGTTCCGAAACAACGGGTGGCGACGATCCGTCCCTTGCCTACGGCAAGGAGACCCCCATGGAGACCGCCATATGGCGGCTGCGCTCACGAGGCTGCTGGACGGACGCGGCGGCGCTGCTCCTGCCCCGCGCGACCGAGCCGGCGGCGGCGCTGGAGCGGGCGGCGCTGCTGATCGAGCGCTGTCTGTACACCGAACAGGGCTGGGCGGAGGCGGAGGAGGCGCTCCGGGCGGCCGAGGCGGTCGCGCAGAGCGACGAGGAGCGCGGGGCGGCGGCGTGCGAACGCGGCTACCTCGCCTACGCGTCGACACTGCTCGGCGTACGCGACCGGGCGGACGAGGCGACGGCCGCGCTCGGCCGGGCGGCGGCGCTGATCGGCCCGTCGGCCGAGGGGCGCCCGCTGCTCGACTACCGGCGCGGCCTGGTCGCCCAGAACCTCGGCGACTCCCCGCAGGCGGCCCGTGCCGCCTACCGCCGCGCCCACGCGGGAGCGACGGCCCAGGGGGACTCTCTGCTGCTCTCCTCCACCTGGCGGCATCTCGCCGGACTCGCCCTGCGTGAGGGTGAGTTGGCGGAGGCCCGGCACGGCTTCGCGGAGTCCCTGCGGATCCGTGAGGAGCTCGGCTACCTGGTGGGTACGGCTCCGGCACTGACCGCTCTCGCCGATACGGAGACGGAGCCGGAGGCGGGGCGCCTGCGGGCGGAGGCGGCGCGCCTCTTCCGACTCCTGGGCGGGGTTCCGACCTGGCTCGCGGCGCAGCTGGCGCCTCAGACGGCCGCCTGACCGGTCGATCAGCTGTCATGACAGGGCGTCACGCTTCGTGCGGCGCCCTGTCCAAGCGGATCAGCGCCTCGTCCATGCCTACGACGACGCCTCCGTCCTCGCTCAGCGTCACCGCGCGGACGGGCGGGCCGGGGCGGAAGAACAGCCGGTCCTCCGCTTCGAGCAGGCGGAGTTCGACCAGGCCGTCCGCCCACGCGATCGCCAGGGCCGGGCCCTGGGAGGTCGGCGAGGCGGCCAACGCCACCACGGGCGTGCGGCGTTCGGCGATCGGCTCGGGGTGCGGGTCCTGGCCCGGGACCCACCGGCGGACCGTGCCGTCGAGCCCGCCGCTGCAGAGGAAGGGCGCGGGCGTCTCGACGGCGGTCACCGCCGTGACCCGCCCGCTGTGCGGCGCGGCCTGGTGGATGCCGGTCAGACCGAAGGCGTGCACCGACCCGAGCCGGTCCCCCACGACCACGGAACCGCTGATCGCCGCGAGTGCCGTACCAGGGTGCCGGGTGAGGGTCGCCGTGACGGCGGCGGTGAGCCGATCCAGGTAGGGCGGGCGCGGCGCGGGTCCGCGGACGGTGTGCAGCCGGCCCCGCTCGTCCAGGAGCAGGACGCTGCCGTCCGGCGTGGGCGCCAGCGCCTCGACCCGACCCGCCGGGCTCGTGAGCGGCTCCCCGGCGGGGGTCGCGTCGGCCGGGTCGAGCGGCCGTACGGTCCCGTTCGGGCCGGCCACGAGCAGCCGGTCGCCGATCGCGGCGAGGGCGGTGACCGGGCCGGGCCAGGGCGGGGTCAGGTCGCCACGCACCCGTGACCACCGCACCCGCCACGGCTCGCCGGCGGCCAGCTCCTCCAGGGCGGGCCGAAGCCGGGGGTCGGCACCGTCCCCCAGCGCGGCGCGCAGGACCAGGGCCCGCGTGGCGGGGTCCTGGTCGCGTGAGAGGGACTGGCCGGCGCGCAGCCAAGCGGCACGCAGCCCACCGTGATCGTTTTCGGCGTCCGCCACGTAGGCGGTCGTCACCCGCCGCGGATCCGCCCGGCAGACGGAAACGGGGTCGGCGGGGTCCAACGCGGGGGTGCCGGCGTGCGGTCGGGACCGCCTGTCAGGGTCGGACCGGCCCAACCCTGTTGCGTGGGCGAGCGGTTGGGACCGCCCGAGGTTGTCGAACCGGTCCGACGAGCGGGCCTCGGCGGGTGGTTCGGACCGCCCGGCCGGGTCGGACGGTTCCACGCCGGATACCTCCGCGCCCGCTTGAGACCGCCCGGCCGGGTCGGACGGTTCCACGCCGGATACCTCCGCGCCCGGTCGGGACCGTGCTGCTCCGGTCCGCGCACGCGGCCCGGGTGCGCCGGGGTCCCGCGGCTGCGCGGGCTCCCCCGCCGCCTGGGGCTCCGGAGCCTCGGCGGCATCCCCGGACGCCCGAAAGTCCCCAGATGCGCCTTCGGTCTGCCCGGCGCCTCCGGCTGTCCCGGCCTCCCCCGCCCCTCCGGTTCGGCCGGCCTCTCGGGCCACGCCCGGATCCCGGACGCCTCCGACGGTCTTTCGGGTCTCCCCGGAGCCCTCGGGCTCCTCCGGCTCGCCGAAGTCCCGGACGGTCTTTCGGCCCCCGCCCCCTCTGCCGTCCTCCGTCTCCCCGCCGAGGTCCACGACCGTGGCACGGCAGGTCGTGAGGAGCGCGTGCGAGGGCGTTCCCGTGCGGGTTTCGACGACGAGGCGGATGCGGCCCAGACCGGCGAGTTCCGCGCACAGTTCGGCGAGGGCGTCCGGTTCGGCGGCGGCGTGCAGGTCCGGGAGGAGGAGCGTCGCGCGGCGCGTCTCGGTGGTGGCGAGCACATGGATCAGCTCTCCGGGCGTCCGCGCCACGACCCCGAGGCGGTCGGCGATCGTCCAGGCCGCGCCGAGCGCGCTCTGGTCCGCCAGCGGGACCGCGGTCCGTGCCGCGCGCTTGCGGCGCGGGCCGGAGCGGCCGCCGGTCCGCGCGCCGAAGCGTCCGCCGGAACGGCCCCCCGAACGCGCGCCGTACGCGGCGAACCAGGCGAGCAGCGCGGACTTGCCCGTGCGGGGTCCGCCCGTGACCAGGCAGAGGCGGGGCGCGTCCGGGTCGGTGAGCCAGCCCAGCAGGGCCGCGGCCTGGGCTTCCGTACCGGCGGCGGGGCGTTCTGCGCGTACGGATCCGGATCCGGTCACGGCCGCCCTCCCTCGTCCTTCGGCCGGAGGGACCCCTGTCGCGCCGGGGTCGGAGTCACGGACGGCATGGGACACCTCACGGACGCGCTGTGCGGGCGGGGGGAGCAAAGACGAGGAGGAGGACGGTAACGGGCGGAGGGCAACGACCTTAGTCGTCAGCCTTCCGATCCGGTGAAGTGCTCCCGTACGAGTGACTGCACGACGTTCAGGTCCTGGGCGATGAGCGCGTCGAGAAGAGCGGTGTGCTCCGCCGCGTCCGCGACGAGATCGGCGTGACGGGTCGCCGGGGCGCCCGTCAACGGCCACTGGGAGCGCCGGTGCAGGTCGTCGGCGACGGCGAGGAGCTGTTCGTTGCCGGCCAGCGAGAGGACCGCGCGATGGAACGCGCGGTCGGCCTCCGCGTAGCGCGCGCGGTCGCCGCGGGCGGCGGCCGCGCCGGTGGCCTCGGCGAGGGGCCGGAGTTCGGCCCAGCGAGCGGCCGGGACGGTACGGGCGAGCCGCAGCATCACCGGGACCTCGATGAGCGCGCGGACCTCGGCCAGCTCGGCCAGCTCGCGCGGGGTGCGTTCGGCGACCCGGAAGCCGCGGTTCGGCACGACCTCGACGGCGCCCTCGGTGGCCAGCTGCTGCATCGCCTCGCGCACGGGGGTCGCCGAGACACCGAAGCGCTCGGCGAGCACCGGGGCGGAGTACACCTCACCGGGGACGAGCTCGCCACCGACGAGCGCGGCGCGCAGGGCCTGGAGGATCTGGCCCCGCACGGAGTGGCGCTGCACGGACCGGGGCGCGAGCCCGGGCGCGGGCACGTCGCCGACAGAACCGACAGAACCGACGGAGCCGGCCGACCCGGCAGACCCGGCCGAGCCGGCAGACATGGCCCCGAGCCCCGGCGCGGGCGCCTCGCCGGCGGGCCCGGGGGTGGGTTCCCGCCCAGGCTCCTCGCCGGCGGACCTCGGCGCGAGCCCCGGTGCCGGAGGCTCGCTGTGGGTGTGTTCGCCACGCGCCCTCGCCGCGTGCGCCTCCGAAGGGGCGGCGGGCAGGCCGCCGCGTGCCTGCTCCGGGACCCGTACGGCGTCGCCGAGCGGCGGATACGGCTCCTGCGCCGCCCGCTCACGCGCTCTGCCCTGCTCCACCCGGGTCCTCCTGCGGGCTCGTGCCGGGCCCGGCTCGCGATACCGGCGCCCCCTGTGCACCATAGGCGGACAGGACGGCAGTTCAAACATCGCACGTATCGGGTAAGGTAAGGCTTACCTGTTAACGATCGCGATTCGGTGGTCCCGTATGACCGTCCCCGCCCTGCTCCCCGCCCCCTTCACCTCGCCCGTCGCGGCCTCGTACGCCCGTCTCGGCGAGGTGTTCTCCGGTCTGCGGCTAGAGGAGCTGGGTCAGGACGAGCGGTCGCCGCGCGGCGGCGGCTGGGTGGGCGCGGACGAGCTCGCGGCCGGCGGCGCCGCCCTCGACGCCTTCCTCGCCTGGGACAACGCCCAGGTGCTGCGCGACTACGGCCGGCAGGCCCGCCCCGACGTGGTCGCCGGCTTGGGACTGCACCGGTACGCCTGGCCCGCCTGCCTCCTGGTCACCGCCCCCTGGTTCCTGCACCGCAGGGTCCCGCGCCTGCCGGCCCGCGACGTCGCCTTCCAGCGTGCGCTCGGACGGCTGGCCGTCCGCGTCGAGTCGTTCGCCTGCCTGCCCGACGACCCGGCCGCCGCCCTGCCGGGCGCCCGGGTCGTACCGGACGAGGAGGCGTTGCGCACCGAGGTCCGCTCCTCGCTGGCCGAGCACTTCGAGGACGTCCTGGCCGGCTTCGGCCCCCGGATGCGGCGGGGGAAGCGGGCCCTGTGGGGCATGACCACCGACGAGATCGTCGAAGGGCTCTGGTACATCGCCGCCCTGCTGGGTGAGGAGCAGCGGGCCATGGAGGAGCTGGAGCTGTTGATGCCCGGCACCGCCAAGCCGTACGTCGGCACCGCGGGCTTCCGTGAGCTGGCCGGCTCGGACGCCGTCGGCGGAACGCTCCACTCCACCCGGGACCGTGCGACGTGCTGCTTCTTCTACACCGTGCGCCCCGAGGACACCTGCATGACGTGTCCGCGCACCTGCGACGCCGAGCGGGTCCGCAGGCTCGCCGCGACCGCCTGACCCACCCACCGCGATTACGCCACCCTCACGGGTGACGCGAATCGAACGCAACTCCCTTGCCTCGCGCTGCCGTTCGATCAGATCGCACCTATTCGTATGCTGTGCGGCCCCAATGGCGTGCTCTTGCCGGGAAACCCCCTGAGGTGGCCACGGGGTCGGCCAGTATGGGCGGCCGAAACGCCCTACTGCGATGCAAGGGACACCGCATGAGACTGACCGACATATCGCTGGACTGGCTGCTTCCGGGCGGCGTCATGGTGGCCGGAGTCCTGACGGCGGTGGCGGTGCTCGCGCGCGGCAAGCGCGCCGGTGACCAGGCCGCGGCCGAGGACTCCTGGGAGCGCAGCGAGGAACGCCGCAGACGCAAGGAAGCCATCTACGGAACCGCCTCCTACGTCCTGCTGTTCTGCTGCGCGGCGGTCGCCGCAGCACTCTCCTTCCACGGGCTCGTCGGCTTCGGCCGGCAGAACCTCAATCTCACCGGGGGCTGGGAGTATCTCGTCCCCTTCGGCCTCGACGGCGCGGCCATGTTCTGCTCGGTGCTCGCGGTCCGCGAGGCGAGCCACGGTGACGCCGCCCTCGGCTCGCGCCTCCTCGTGTGGACCTTCGCCGGCGCGGCGGCCTGGTTCAACTGGGTGCACGCGCCCCGGGGTCTGGGCCACGCGGGAGCCCCGCAGTTCTTCGCGGGCATGTCCCTCTCGGCGGCGGTCCTCTTCGACCGGGCCCTCAAGCAGACCCGCCGGGCGGCCCTGCGCGAGCAGGGTCTGGTACCTCGCCCGCTGCCGCAGATCCGGATCGTACGGTGGCTCCGGGCTCCCCGGGAGACCTTCGGTGCCTGGTCGCTGATGCTCCTCGAGGGTGTACGCACCCTGGACGAGGCGGTCGACGAGGTCCGGGAGGACCGGCGCGAGAAGCAGCAGAACCGGCTGCGCAGGCGCGAGCAGCAGAAACTCGACCGGGCGAGACTCAAGGCGATCAACCGGCAGCACCGGGCCTTCAGCCTCGGCCGCGGTGGTGGCGGTGGCGGCGGCCGCCAGGTCGAGGTCGCGGCGCTGAACTCCGGCGCGGGCTCCGCGACGTCGTCCGTGGGGGCGGCTGTCGCGGAGCCCGCCATAGCGGACCCCGGACAGCTGCCGCTTCGACACCGGCCCTCCCTCCAAGCCGTGAAGGGAGACGCTGAGCCGCGGACGGTCGACCTCACCGCCGAGGACGACACCCAGACGCTTCCCCGGCTCGACTCCCTGGAGCGCAAACTCAAGGATCTCGAGCAGCAGTTCGGCTGAGCGGGAGACCCGGAACCGGACGGCGGGTCCGTCGCCGCTCAGGCGGCGGCGGACCCGCCGTTCAGCTCGAACCAGACCACCTTGCCCACGCCGTGGTCCTCCACCCCCCACGAGTCGGCCAGCGCCTGGACCAGAACGAGGCCCCTGCCGCTCGTACCCTCCTCACGCACCCCGTCCCCGTGCGTACCGGCGTCGGCGGTCGGTACGTGCGGTGGTGGTGGGGGCGCGGTCAGGCCCGAGACGAAGTCCCGCACCTCGACCCGGAGGCTGTCGGGGACGACGGTGGCGGTGACCACCGCGCCGTGGTCGGTGTGGATCAGCGCGTTGGTGACCAGTTCGCTGGTGAGCAGCTCCGCCACGTCGGAGGCGCCAGGCCCACCCCACTTCCGCAGCATCTTCCGCAACGCATGTCGCACCTCCGGCACCGCGGTGAGATCGGCGCATCCCACCTTCCTGAGCAGTTGAGTCGGCTGTCTCGCCTCCCCTGCCATAACCCCCACCCACATGTCGGAACGGCATCGCGCGCCGCTCGCCTCGAACAGGCTCACGGGGATGCATGCCCCACCACATCGCCCGCATTCATGCGATGCGGGCGATGTGGTGGGATGCGTGACGGGGGTGCGGATCAGACCTCTCAGGGCCGGGGGACGTTACGCAGGTTGGAACGGGCCATCTGGAGCATGCGGCCCACACCGCCGTCCAGGACGATCTTGCCGGCGGAGAGCGCGAAGCCGGAGACCATCTCGCGGCTGATCTTCGGCGGGATGGAGAGGGCGTTGGGGTCGGTGACGACGTCGACGAGGGCCGGTCCCTTGTGCTTGAAGGCGTCCTTGAGTGCGCCCGCGAGCTGCTTGGGCTTCTCCACGCGGACGCCGTAGGCGCCGGCCGCGCGGGCGATGGCGGCGAAGTCCGGGTTGTGGTTCGTCGTTCCGTAGGAAGGCAGCCCGGCGACCAGCATCTCCAACTCCACCATTCCGAGCGAGGAGTTGTTGAACAGGACGATCTTCACGGGCAGGTCGTGCTGGACGAGGGTGAGGAACTCTCCCATGAGCATGGCGAATCCACCGTCGCCCGACATCGAGATCACCTGGCGGCCACGGTCGACGAACTGGGCGCCGATGGCCTGGGGCAGGGCGTTGGCCATGGAGCCGTGCGAGAAGGAGCCGATGATCCGGCGGCGTCCGTTGGGCGAGATGTAGCGGGCGGCCCACACGTTGCACATGCCGGTGTCGACGGTGAACACGGCGTCGTCGTCGGCCAGTTCGTCGAGGACCGAGGCCACGTACTCGGGGTGGATCGGCACGTGCTTCTCGACCTTGCGGGTGTACGCCTTGACGACTCCCTCCAGGGCGTCGGCGTGCTTCTTCAGCATCTTGTCGAGGAAGCGGCGGTCGGTCTTGGCGCGCACCCGCGGAGTGACGCAGCGCAGCGTCTCGCGGACGTCGCCCCAGATTGCGAGGTCGAGCTTGGAGCGGCGGCCGAGGTGCTCGGGCCTGATGTCCACCTGGGCGATCGTGACGTCGTCGGGCAGGAAGGCGTTGTACGGGAAGTCGGTACCGAGCAGGAGCAGCAGATCACACTCGTGGGTGGCCTCGTAGGCGGCGCCGTAGCCGAGCAGTCCGCTCATGCCGACGTCGAACGGATTGTCGTACTGGATCCACTCCTTGCCGCGCAGCGCGTGGCCGACGGGCGCCTTGAGCCGTTCGGCGAACTGCATGACCTCGGCGTGCGCGCCGGCGGTGCCGCTGCCGCAGAACAGCGTCACCCGATCGGCGGCGTCGATCATCCGCACCAGGGCGTCGATCTCGGCGTCACCCGGACGGGCGGTGGGCCGGGTGGCGACGAGGTCGTGCTCCACCGCCTCCTTGGGGGCGGGCTCGGAGGCGATGTCGCCGGGCAGGGAGACGACGCTGACGCCGCCCCGGCCGACGGCGCGCTGAATGGCCGTCCGCAGCAGCCGGGGCATCTGCTTCGGGTTGGAGACCAGCTCGCTGTAGTGGCTGCACTCGGTGAAGAGCCGGTCGGGATGGGTCTCCTGGAAGAAGCCGAGGCCGATCTCGCTCGACGGGATGTGCGAGGCGAGGGCGAGCACGGGTGCCATCGAACGGTGGGCGTCGTACAGGCCGTTGATCAGGTGCAGGTTGCCCGGGCCGCAGGAGCCCGCGCAGGCGGCGAGGCGGCCGGTGATCTGTGCCTCGGCCCCGGCGGCGAAGGCGGCGGCCTCCTCGTGCCTGACGTGGATCCAGTCGATGCCGGGGGTGCGGCGGACGGCGTCGACGACGGGGTTCAGGCTGTCGCCGACGACTCCGTACAGGCGCTGCACGCCCGCTCGGACGAGAATGTCGACGAACTGTTCTGCGACGTTCTGTTTGGCCATGGATCCATCAACACATGGGCAGGAGCGTTACGCCTCCCAGACGGCCACCGCCGTACGGTCATCGGCGTACCCCTTCACCCGCAGTTGCACGTCGGCGAGGAAGGCGGCGAGCCCGGGCGGCTCGGCGCCGGCCCAGCGCTCGGCGAGCTCCCTGGCCAGGGCGGGCTCGCCGCGCATCGGCTCGGCGAGTCCTTCGGAGGCGAGCAGCAGGGTGTCGCCGGGGCGGGCGACGGAGGCGCGGAAGCGGAACGGCTCGGCCGGCGGCGCGAGCGAAGCGAGATGGGGGTCCCTCCCGCCGGAGGCTGAGTGCGGGTCCTCCACGAAGGGGCCGGCGGGTGTGGTGATGCCGAGGTCCATGGTGAGCCGGTCGCCTTCCTCCGTCTCCGCCGGCGTGTCGGGCGGGGGCGAACCGAAGCCGAGGACGGGTGCGCCGCGCAGGGCCGACCGCTCGGGTACGAGCGGCTCTATGTCCTGCCAGGCGCCGTCGCGCAGCCGGAACAGCCCGCCGCGGCCGATGCCGAAGAAGACCCGGGTACGGCAGCCGGGGTCGGCGGAGAGCAGCAGGCAGCGCAGGCTCGCGGTGTACTCCTCGGGTTCTAGGCCCCGTTCGGCGGCGCGGGCGCGGAGCTTGCCGTAGGTGCGGTCGGTGAGCCGGTGGAGCCCCGATTTCAGGTCCCCGCGGCGGCCGGCCCTGATGTCCTCGGAGAGCCGGGCGTGGCTGCGTCCGACGGCGTCACCGATCCAGCGGCAGGCTTCGGCGGCGGCGAGGTGGGCGCCTTCGGAGGCGCGGGCGCCGGTCGCGACGGCGACGAGGACGAGCGCGGCCTCGTCCTGGCCGAAGCGTGCGGTGAGCAGGGTGTCCCTGCGGGGTTCGCCGCGGTAGCGGGCCGAGTCGCCGCGCAGGGAGGCGGCGCGCACGGTGCAGGCGCCGTAGCGGGCGCCGTCGAGGACGGTGTCGGCGACCAGGTCGGCCAGTTCACCGGGGCGGGCGGCGGGCAGTGCGGTGGGCTCGGCCTCGTAGGTGGGCGGGCGGCTGCCGATGTGACCCGTACGGGGCCGGGGGACGGCGGCGGTGTCGGCCTGCTGGGTCTCGAGGGCCGGCGCGGAAGACCTGGGAGGCGCGGGCGGGGGCGGGGGCGGCGGTTCCGGTGGGGCGGGTGGTGCCGATGGTACGGCTGCTGCGGGCGATGCCGGTGGTGGGGGCGGGGCGTCGGGGGGCGGTGGGAAGGGACGCGGGTCGCCCGCTTCCTCCTCCGTGTCGAGGGGCTCCCACGGGGGCCGCTCCGGCCGGGGCGGGGCGCTGTCCCGTCGTACGGCGGCGGGCATGGCCCGGGACGCGGAGTCGAAGCGGTCTTCCAGCGTGTCACCCGTCGCGGTCGGCGCCGTGTCCGGGGCCGACTCGTCGTAGAGCTTGTCCCACCAGCTGTCCCCCTGCTGAGTCATGCCCTTATTGTCCACCGCGCAGGCCGCATGAAAACGGGACATCCGGAAAAAGGTGGGTCCGCCGGGCGACCCCACCCCCCACGGGAAGGACGCCCGGCGGACCGGCGTGATCAGCGCACGTCGTAAGCGCGGACCACGGTCTGGGTGACGGAGTTGCCGTGACTGTCCGTCAGTTCGGTCTTCAGGGTGACCGGCCGGCCGGCCGCGCCCGCGTGGTTCACGGTCGCGGTCCACGCACCGTCCTGCTGCGAGACCTGCGCCTCCGTCCAGGTCGTGCCTCCGTCGTAGGAGTACGAGAGCCTGGCCGAGGTGAGCGCGGCGGGCGTGTAGCCCGCGTGACCCGTCGCGGTGAGGCCGATCTTCTGGTCGTCGGTCGCGGCGAGGGTCTTGAGGCCGTCCTCCGGCAGGGTGTACCGGGGGAAGAGAATCGGGATGCCTTGAGAGTAGACGCTCTCGTCAAGCTTCGAGGTGAATTTCCACACGGAGTTGACGGATGTGGAGCGCGCCCACACCTCGCTGCCGATCTTCATGACGTTCTGTTCGAGCGTGTACGCGCCGTTCGCGGAGGGGACTTCGAAGACTCCGAACGGCCATGCGCTCTCCCCGAGCAGCTCGCCGTCCCTGCTCAGCCGGACGTTGCCGATGTCGCCGAAGGAACCGGCCTGGGCGTCGTGGGTGCTGTCGCCCCACAGGGCGTCGGCGAAGCCGATCAGGTTGCCCTGGCGTTCGGCGACGAGGACCGGCATTCCGGCCGCGTCGCGCGGGGCGGTCGGGGCGACGACGCCGTCGTACCAGCGCTCGGTGCGCTTCTCCCCCGCCGTGTACGCGTGCGCGGTGCCCCGCATGAACTCGCCGAACGGGAAGCCGGAGGAGAGGACCTGCTCCCACCGGGTGTCGCCGGGCGTGTAGTACTCGGTCCGGGTGCCGGGCGCCGCGACCGGCTCGACCGCGCCGAAGAACACGCCGGAGCCGTTCGGGCGGTAGGCCGCCGGGTTGTCGATGAAGTCGGTGGCGACGCCCATGGAGCCGTACGTCGACTCGGTGCGGCCCAGCTGTCCGTCGCGGACCCGGTAGACCTTGTCGTCGCGGATCGCACCGGTCTCGGGGAAGACCAGGCTGTAGAGGTACGGGCTCTTCGCGGTGGCCTTCCAGCTCAGGGTGACCTCGTCGGCGGCGAGTTCGGCGAGCAGCGCCGCGCCTTCGGCCGAGTCGACGGCGAGGACCGGGAACCCGGCTCCGGTGAAGCCCCCGGTCGGGTACCAGCGGGCCGGCGAGGTGCGGTAGGCGAGGACGGCGACGGCTCCGGCCGCCTTCGCGTTCCGGGCGACGGTGCTCGCGCTGGTGGAGGTGTCGGGGAAGCGCACCAGGGCGATACGGCCCTGGACTCCGGCGGCCTTCAGTTCGTCCGGGGTGCCGGTGCCCGCGTCGACGAGCCGGGCGCGCTCCAGGTGGGCGGCCGGGTCGAGGTGCAGCGGGACCTCGACGGTGGCGCCCGCCGGGACGGTCACGGTGCGCTTGCCGAGCCGGGCGAGAGAGGACCGGACGGGTGTGCCGTCGTTGCCGGTGACCTTCTCGACAGCCAGGGTCAGGGTGACGGACCGGCCGGAGGTGTTGGTGTACGGGACGGGGACGGTGGTCCGGTCGCTGGTGTCCTGGGGCCAGTGGAAGGTGCCGCCCTGCACGGCGGCCTGCCCGAGGACCGTCTGGTCGACGGCGGCCCTGACGTCGAGGCGGCCGCCGCCGACCTCGCGGACGTCGCCCGGGACGGAGCTCTCGGCGGAGGAGACGAGCGCGGCCTTGATCTGGCGGGCGGTCCACTCCGGGTGGCGCTGCTTGAGGACGGCGGCGGCGCCCGCGACGTGCGGGGCGGCCATCGACGTGCCGGACATGGACTGGTAGGCGTACACTCCGCGGCCGCCCGCCGCGGCGGTGGAGATGGCGACGCCGGGGGCGGCGATCTCCGGCTTGAGGGTGTGGCTCACGATCGTCGGGCCGCGGCTGGAGAAGTACGCGGTGGAGTCGTCGCGGTCGGTGGCGCCGACGGTCAGCACGTCGGGGGGCCGGGCGAGGAGACGGTGTTGAGCTTCGGGCCGGTGTTGCCGGCGGCTATGACGAACAACGTGCCCTGGTTCTGGGCGAGTCGCTGGGCGGCGGTGCTCATCGGGTCGGTGCAGTCGGTCGGTACGGGGCTGCCGAGGCTCATGGAGACCACGTCGGCGCCCTGGGCGACGGCCCACTCCATGCCGACGATGATCCAGGAGGCGGCGCCGGAGCCGGAGTCGTCCAGGACCTTGCCGCTGAGGAGGTCCGTGCCGGGCGCCACGCCCTTCTTCTTTCCGCCGCTCGCGGCTCCGGAGCCGCCGACGGTGGAGATCGTGTGGGTGCCGTGGCCCTGGCGGTCGTCGGCGCCGTCGGAGTCGGTGAAGTCGCGCGAGGCGACGACGCGGCCCTTGAGGTCGGGGTGGCCGACGTCGGCGCCGGTGTCGAGGACGGCGACCTTGGTGCCCGTGCCGTCGAAGCCCGCGGCCCACGCCTCGGGGGCGTGGACCTGGCGGGTGGAGTGCTCCAGGGTGGCCTCGGCCTTGCGGTCCAGCCAGAGCTTCCTCAGGCCGCCCGCGGTGCGTGCGGCGGGGGCTTCCACCTCGGCCCAGAAGGTGGCGGCCCGCTTCTTGTCGGCCTGGAGGGCGACGCCGTCGACGGCCTTCAGCACCTGGCCGCGGCGGGCTCCGCGCGGGGCGGCGGGCGGTGCGGAGCGGGCGAGGTCGGTGCCGTAGACGGCGATGAGCGGGAGCGTGCCGGTGGCGGCGGCGTCGTAGCCCTGGCGGACGAGGCCGGTGACGTTGAAGAGCTCCTCGTCGACGCGGCCCGCGGCGAGTGCGGCGGTGGCGCGCTCCGGGTAGACGTACAGGTCCTCGCCGGAGCGGCGGGTCTGGACGAGCGGCACGGTGCCGTCCTCCCGGGGCAGTGCGGACGCCGCCGCGTTGCCGGCCGCGTCCCGGCTGACCAGGATGCGGTCGCCCGTGACCAGGGTGACGGTGGCGGCCCGTTCCCCGGCACGGGCGGAGGCCTCGCTGCCGACCAGCGGTCGATTGCCGGTCGAGTCGTCCCCCGGCGCGGCGGCCGTGGACGGCGCGACCGCGGTGACGGCCAGGACGGCGGCGGTCGCCACCCCCAGGACCGTACGCGAAATCGGGCGCATCGCTCTCCCCATATGATTCCGGGCATAGGTAGGCAAATACCTGGACCCTGGAGGCTGTTGGTGCTGCGGTGCCGCCACATTGGCAGAGGTGAGGGTGGTACAGGGATGATGGGCGCGGCGGGAATGCGTCGTGGCCGATTCCCGCCATGGCACCAACGGAACGAAAGCGTCCGCCGAACGTCCGGGGAAGGTCCGGGACGTCCGGGGGCGTGGGGCACGTCCGGGGACATCCGGCGAGGGGCGGGGCGGCGATGCTGGGAGCGATAGGTCTCGACGAACGGCAGGAGTCCGCGTACCGCGCGCTCGTCGCGCTGGGCGCGGCCGAGGTGACGGACCTGGCCCACCGGCTCGCCCTTCCGGAGACGGACACCGAGCGGGCGCTGCGGCGCCTCGAGTCGCGGGGCCTGGCCGCGCAGTCCTCGGCCGGGACCGGGCGGTGGGTGGCGGCCCCGCCGGGGGTCGCGCTCGGCGCGCTCCTCACCCAGCAGCGGCACGAACTGGAGCAGGCGGAACTGGCCGCGGCGCTGCTCGCGGAGGAGTACCGGGCGGAGGCGGCGGAGCCGGCCGTCCACGACCTCGTGGAGGTCGTGACCGGCGCGAGCGCCGTCACCCACCGCTTCCTCCAGCTGCAGCTGGGCGCGACGGAGGAGGTCTGTGCGCTCGTGACGGGCAAGCCGGTCGCGGTGACCGGCATGGAGAACGACGCGGAGGAGCTGGCGGCAGGCCGGGGCGTGGCCTACCGGGTGGTCGTCGAGCGCGAGGTGCTGACGCTGCCGTCGGGAATCGTCGAGCTGTCGGCGGCGCTCGGACGCGATGAGCGGATCCGGGTGGTGGACCGGGTCCCCACCAAGCTGGTGGTGGCCGACCGGAGTCTGGCGATGGTCCCGCTGACGGGCCGGGGCGCGGAACCGGCGGCTCTGGTGGTGCACGCGAGCGGGCTCCTCGAGTCCCTGATGGGCCTCTTCGAGGCGGTATGGCGCGATGCGCTGCCGCTGCGCCTCGGCGCGGGCGCACAGGTCACGGAGTCGGAGACGCCGGGTCCCGACGCGACGGACCTGGAGATCCTGTCACTGCTGCTGGCGGGCATGACGGACGCGAGCGTGGCGAAGCAGCTGGACCTGGGCCTGCGCACGGTCCAGCGCCGCGTGAAGGGCCTGATGGAACTGACCGGGGTGACGACCCGCCTCCAGCTGGGCTGGCACGCCTACGAGAGGGGGTGGGTGGCCCGGGGGTAGGGGGTGGGGCTCCGAGGTGGCTTCGAACGCGGCGCCCAGGCCTTTCGCGTACGGCCGTCCGTGGTTTTGGCGTATGGCGCGACCTGCGAGAACGCGGTCGGTCCTGCACCCTTGACAGATGGGTGTGTGGCAGCTGTTGCTCGTCGCGATGGTCATGCTGCTCGGCCTGTTCGGGGTGCTGGCTCCCGGCGTGCCCGGGCCGTGGCTGGTGTGGGCGGCCATGCTCTGGTGGTCCCTCCACGAGCAGTCCGGTCTCGCCTGGATCCTGCTCGTCTCCTCGACCGCGCTGCTCCTGCTCACCCAGGTGGTCGTCTGGCAGCTGCCGCAGCGGCGGATCCGCGGGGTCGGCATCACCCGGCGGATGGTGACGTACGCCGGGGTCGGCGCGTTCCTCGGCTTCCTGCTGGTCCCCGTGCTCGGCGCGATCCCCGGTTTCGTCGGCGGGATCTACCTCTCCGAGCGTCTCCGCCTCGGCGGCCACGGCCAGGCCCGGGCCTCCACCAGGACCGTGATGCGGGCGGCCGGCACGAGCATCCTCGTGGAACTGTTCGCGTGTCTGCTGATCGTCGGCGCGTGGGCGGGGGCGGTCGTCTGGGGCTGAGGTCCTAGGACTCGGCCGGGACCCGGCTACGACTCGGCTCCGCGAGGATCCGTCCTGCCGCCGATGCCCGGGAGACGGCCGGCGCGTGATGCTGGCCGCATGAGGGATTTCGAGGGCTTCAGCGACGAGGAACGCGCCTACCTCAGGACCCAGCGCCTGGGCCGGATGGCCACGGTCGACCCGCAGGGCCGGCCGCAGGCCAACCCGGTCGGCTTCTTCCCGCAGGAGGACGGCACCGTCCTGGTGGGCGGCATGGCCATGGGCCGCACGAAGAAGTGGCGCAATCTGATGACCAACCCCCACGTGGCGCTGGTCGTCGACGACCTGGCGAGCGTACGGCCCTGGCGGGTGCGGGGGGTCGAGATCCGGGGCGAGGCCGAGCTCCTCGTGGGGCCGCACGAGCTCGGCCCGCACTTCAGCGAGGAGGTCATCCGGATCCACCCGCGCCGGATCCACAGCTGGGGCCTTCCCGGGCCGGAGGGGGCTAAGGAAGATCAATCTGGTACCTGATGAACCCCGTGTTCCTGGCGACCTTGTCGTAGAGGTGCCGGGCCGTGGAGTTGGACTCCTGCGTGTTCCAGTAGACCCGGTCGCAGCCTTCGCTCCGTGCCCACTCGGCGACAGCCGCGATGAGGGCGCGCGCCACGCCCTTGCCGCGCGCCTCGGGCTCGGTGAAGAGGTCCTGGAGGTAGCAGACGTCCGGCCCGGAGGTGCTGGGGTGGACGAGGAAGTGGGTGAAGCCGACGAGCCGTCCGTCGAGCCGGGCGGCCCGTGCGTGGAGCCGGGTGTCGTCCTGGAACTCCTTCCAGGCGCGGTCGTACATCTCGGGGCCTTCGGTACGGCCGTAGAAGTCGATGTAGTCGCGGAAGTGCCGCTCCCAGACCTCACGGTCATCCGGGCCGAGCCGGTCGATGGTGATCATGGCGTCCGTCGCGTCCGTGGCATTCATGGGGGAATTGTGCCTGGTCAGGCCGAGGACGCCGGGACCGCCTCCAGGTAGCGGAGGGCGTAGGACCGCCAAGGTCGCCAGGCCTCGGCGCCGGGGCCGTCCACCGGGCTGCCGGCCGGAGCCGCGTCGGGGTCGCCGAGGGCGCGCATGCGGACGAGCGCGGCACGGGCGGCGGTCATGCCGGGGACGGCGCGCAGGGCCTGTTCGGCCTCGTCGCGGTCGGCGCCCGCGTCGAGGCGCAGGGCGCCGGTGGTGAGCGCGGTCGCGAGCGGGCCGGCGAAGGGGTGGCCGGTGAGGGCGGCGGGCTCGGGGAAGAGGTGGGTGAGGGAGCCGCAGGCGGTGTCCAGGGCGGTGCCGTGCGTCAGGACGAGCCGCGCGGCCTCCTCCGGGCCGAGGAGGGTCCGCAGCGCGAACTCCTCGGGGTCCGCCGCGCCGGGCGACCGTACGCCGGGGCGGGCGGCGACCCGGTCGGCGAGAGCGGGGCCGGCGCCGAGACGCTCGGCGACCGCGTAGGGGTCGGCGTCCAGGTCGAACAGGCGGCGCAGCCGCTGGACGGCGGTCGTCAGGTCGCGTAGGTCGGTGAGGTGGATCCGCGCCTCCAGCCAGGGTCCGGCGGCGGTCTCGTCGACGGAGGCGACGCCGGTGCCGTACGGGAGGCGGAGCGTACGGCGGTAGGTGCGGGCGCCGGGGGTGCCGAGGACCTCTTCGACGTGCGGCAGGACCTCGGCGGCGAGCAGATCGAAGACCTCGCGGGCGGCGTAGGGCCCCCGGTGGGCGAGCCGCAGCGGCACTCCGGCGGCGAGCGCTGTCCGGGCGCCGGTGCTGGGCCCGGTGCGAGGGCCGGCGCCGGTGCCGGACTCGGTGCGGAGTTCGGAGGGAGTACGGGCGTAGATGCGGCGGATCGTGTCGTTGAACTGGCGCACGCTGGCGAAGCCCGACGCGAAGGCGATCTCGGTGATCGGGAGCCCGGTGGTCTGCAGGAGCAGCCGGGCGGTGTGCGCCCGCTGGGCTCGGGCGAGGGCGATCGGGCCGGCGCCGAGCTCGGCGGTGAGCTGCCGCTGGACCTGCCGGGCGCTGTAGCCGAGCCGTCCGGCGAGTCCGGGCACGCCCTCACGGTCGACGACGCCGTCGCCGATCATCCGCATGGCGCGTCCGACGACGTCGGCACGGAGGTCCCAGGCGGCGGACCCGGGCACGGCGTCCGGCCGGCACCGCCGGCAGGCCCGGAAGCCGTGCCCCTGCGCGGCGGCGGCGGTCGGGAAGAACGTGACGTTCTTGCGCCGGGGGGTGACGGCGGGACAGCTGGGCCGACAGTAGATCCCGGTCGTCCGCACCCCGAAGAAGAACTCCCCGTCGAACCGCGCGTCCCGACTGCTGACCGCCTCGTACCTGGTCTCCTCGTCCATCACGAGCTCCAGTGTGCGGGAGCACGGGGGGCTGGGCTGGCGGTTTTCGGACACCACCTTGCCCCCGGGAGGAGCCGGGCGCCTCGCCAGGGCCCGGGATCGCCGCCCCCGGCCTGGCGGTCCCAGGTCACGGCTCGTCGCCGCGTCGGGCGCGGGCCGCCGCTGCGGCCCGCGCCCCGTCCGAGCACGCCGGCCCCCGCTGAGGCCCACGCCCCGTCCCAGCACACCGGCCACGGCGCCCGAGCTCCCTTGCCACCGCGCACCGCCCACCGGCCGCCTGTCGCCGGTCACGGCGGGTCGTCACCCGCCGTGACCGCGTCGGCCGCCTACCTCCCCCTGCCGCCCCGCTTCGCCTCCAGGGCCGCGCGGCCCGCCGCGCTCTTGCGCTTCCAGTCCTTGAGGATTTCGGCGCGGACGCGGGCGTCCGTCTTGGCGACGATGCGTTGGTTCTCGCGGAGCAGCTTGTGGTAGCTCTCCAGCCGGCGTACCGACAGGGAGCCGTCCTCCGTCGCCGCCCGCACCGCGCAGCCCGGCTCCGCCTCGTGGGCGCAGTCGTGGAAGCGGCAGTCCGCCGCCAGCTCCTGGATCTCCGCGAAGACCTGTCCGACGCCGGTCTCGGCGTCCCAGAGCCCGACCCCGCGCAGCCCCGGGGTGTCGATGAGGACGCCGCCCCCGGGCAGGACGAGCAGGTTGCGCGTGGTCGTGGTGTGGCGGCCCTTGCCGTCCACGTCCCGCGCGGCCTGGACGGTCATGACGTCCTCGCCGAGGAGGGTGTTGGCGAGCGTCGACTTGCCGGCGCCGGAGGCCCCGAGCAGCACGCTCGTCCCGCCCCCCACGATCGCGGCGAGCACCTCGACGCCCTCCCCCGTCGCGGCACTGACGGGCAGCACCTGAGCGCCGGGGGCCACGCTCTCCACGTCCTCGACGAGGTAGGAGAGCCCGAGCGGGTCCGGGACCAGGTCGGCCTTGCTGAGTACGACGAGCGGCTGGGCGCCCGACTCCCAGGCCAGGGCGAGGAAGCGCTCGACGCGGCCGAGGTCGACCTCGAGGGCGAGCGAAACGGTGATGATCGCGTGGTCGACGTTGGCGGCGAGGATCTGGCCCTCGGACCGCTTGGACGAGGTGGAGCGCGTGAACGCCGTCCGCCGCGGCAGCAGCGTCCGTACGTACCGCGGGTCGCCGTCCGGGTCGACGGCGACCCAGTCGCCCGTGCAGACGACCTTCATCGGATCACGGGGCACGACGAACTCGGTGTCGGCCCGGACGGTGCCCAGAGGCGTGACCAGGTCGCACTGCCCCCGGTCGACACGCAGGACCCGCCCCGGCAGAAGTCCCTGCCGGGCGTACGGGGCGAACGCGGTCGCCCAGTTCTCGTCCCAGCCGTACGGGGCGAGAGCATGCGAAGCCGAAGCCTGAGGAGAAGAAACTTGACGAGAAGAAGCCTGCGGAGAAGAAGCCTGCGGAGAAGAAGCCTGCGGAGAAGAAGAGGAAGACAAGGGGTGACCCTTCACAAGGGTGGCCCCGGCACGCGCACTTGGGCGCGCGGATGAGACAGGAAGGTCAGCCGGAGACCACAGAGGTGGAGTTGACGCACTTCTGGATGAGGGCAGCGCCCGTCGTCATGACAGCCATCGGTCACACCTCCTGGATCACACACGTCGACACACTCGCGGACGGCCGCAACGGCCGTCCCGGGGAACGATCACACCCTAGACCGGGGACTCCGGACCGCGCGAAGTATTTTCCGCGAACCTGAGGGCCCGGAGGACAGCGTGCCGACCGCGACCAGGCCGAGCGACCCTCTGCCGCCGATCACGGGTTCGGTGCCACCTCCTGCCATACTCCGCGCCATGCCGTTCCTCTCCGTCGCCGCCTACGCCCCGCCTCGCGTCGGCATGCTCGCCGTCGGTCTCGTCGCCGAGGTCTTCGACGCCCACGCCGACGGGCCTCCGCGCTTCGATTTCGCGCTCTGCACCGAACGGCCGGGGCGCGTCGTCACCGATGTCGGGGTGCCGTTGGCCGTCGAGCACGGGCTCGAACGGCTCGCCTCCGCCGATCTCGTACTCGCCCTCCCCTGGGCCGGCTTCCGCACTCCACCACCCGCCCCCGTGCTCGAGGCGCTCCGTGCCGCGCACGCCCGCGGCGCGCTGGTCGGGGCTCACTGCGTCGGTGCGTTCGCGCTCGCCGCCGCCGGGCTGCTCGACGGTCTTCGGGCCACCACCCATTGGCGGTTCGCCGATCTCCTCGCCCGCCGCCACCCGTCCGTCACCGTCGATCCCGACGCCCTGTACGTCGACGAGGGCCGGATCCTCACGGGCGCGGGGGCCGCGGCCGGTTTCGACCTCTGCCTGCATCTGCTGCGCCGCGAGTACGGAGCGGCCGCCGCCAACGCCGTCGCCCGCGACCTCGTTCTGTCACCGCACCGCGACGGCGGGCAGGCCCAGTACGTGGCGGCTCCCGTCCCCGAGGACAGCGAGGACGAACGGCTCGCGGACGTGCTCGCCTGGGCCCGGGAACACCTCCACGAACGGCTGCCCGTCGCGGAGTTGGCGCGGCGCGCCCTGATGAGCCGGCGATCCTTCGCCCGCCGGTTCACCGCCGCGACCGGCACGACGCCCCACGCGTGGGTGCTCGGTCTGCGGCTCGGCCGGGCGGAGGAACTCCTCGAGACCACGGACCTGCCGGTCGAGGAGATCGCCCGCCTGGTCGGCTACGGCTCCGCGGCCGTGCTGCGCGAACAGTTCGTCCGCCGCCGTGGCGTACCGCCCCGCACCTACCGCCGTACCTTCACCAGGACCCGGTGACCGAAGAGCGGCCGCCGTCGGCAATGGCCCGTCTGCGCGTGCGCGGACTCGCGGCCGCGACAAGTCGTGGGGAACCCCTTGTGCACGCCGGCAGCAGCGACTGGTTCGCCTGCCGCTCAAGTAGCCACACGGACACATGCGCGGCGCTCGGGTGGAGCTCGAAGGGCTGGGCGATGACCATGGCCGACAGCGGCAGACGGGGCTGGGTGCCGGCGGTCCGCTTCGGCGGATCCGAGCCCTGCCGGGCTGGATCGCGCCGGTGCACGAGGTACGCGTACCCGTGATCGTCACGACGGTGGCGTAGTCCGGCGGCCCGGGTCCGATTCGTTCAAGACCCGGCGCCGGGGCCGGTTCTAGCGTGGCGGCATGAACACACCACGACTCGATGTCATCGGCCTGGTGGTCTCCGACATGGCCGCCTCGCTCGCCTTCTACCGCCGCCTCGGCCTCGGCGTACCGGCCGACGCCGACACGGCGCCGCACGTGGAGGCCGCGCTGCCCGGCGGGATGCGGATCGCCTGGGACACGGAGGAGGTCATCCGCTCCTTCGACCCCGGCTGGGCCCGGCCCGAGGCCGGTGACCGGATCGGGCTCGCCTTCCGCTGCTCCTCGCCCCAGGAGGTGGACGCCACGTACGAGTCGCTCGTCTCGTCCGGATACCGCGGGCACCTCAAGCCCTGGGACGCGGTCTGGGGACAGCGCTACGCCGTGGTGCTCGACCCGGACGGCTGCGGCGTCTCCCTCTTCGCCCAGGCGGCGGCGTAGGCGGTCAGCGTGGTCCCGGCCAGCGTCCGGGTCTCGCGCGCCAGATGGGCCTGGTCGGAGCAGCCGGCTCGGAGCGCCGCCTCGGTGTACGGCAGTCCGGCCCGGACCAGGGCGAGGGCGCGCTGGAGCCGGAGGACGCGGGCGAGGGTCTTGGGGCCGTAGCCGAACGCGTCCAGCGACCGCCGGTGCAGCTGGCGGGAGCCGATGCCGACGGCCTCGGCCGTCTCGGCCACGGGCCGGCCGGCGTTCAGCCGCCGGACGACGGCCCGGAGCAGCGGGTCGGGGGCCGGGACCTCCAGGGCCCGTCGCAGGACGAGTTCCTCCAGTGCGGCGGCGGGGTCGGAGGCTTCGGCGATACGCTCGCCGAGCCGCCGGGCCCGGGCCTCGCCCCAGAGGGCGCCGAGTCCGATCCGCCGGTCGCGCAGCTCGCGCGCCGGGACGCCGAGCAGTGCGGGTGCGTCACCGGGTGCGAAGCGGACGCCGGCGTAGTGGGCCGCCTGGTTCTCGGGGACGAACGCCCGGGTGTCGGGTCCCGCCACGAGCAGCCGGCCGTCGCACCACATCAGGTCCATGCAGCCGTCCGGCAGTACGGCGTACGGCTCGGGCGGCCGGGCC
This sequence comes from Streptomyces lateritius, assembly GCF_014649715.1. Taxonomy (GTDB): domain Bacteria; phylum Actinomycetota; class Actinomycetes; order Streptomycetales; family Streptomycetaceae; genus Streptomyces; species Streptomyces lateritius. The sequence continues at coordinate 193,402 of NZ_BMTO01000012.1, read as the reverse complement.
GCTCCGTCGCCGGATGCGGGGGCCCGGGTCCAGACGACGGCGCCGTCCAGGCGCGCGGCTCTCTCCTCGTACACACCGCCGAGGGTAGGCGGCCGAGCCGGGTCACCGGAGGGCGCCTGACCCCGCCCCCCTCGCGTCAGTCCTTCTCCCACCCGGAGTGCAGCCGCGACTTCACGTCGTCGGGGGGCAGGAACCTGGACCAGCGTTCCGGGAACTCGGACGGCATGTCCGGGTCGTCCTCGTCCACCTCGTCCGCCTCCGCGCGCAGCCGTGCGACGAGGTCCGCGACCTGGGCGGCGCGGGCCCGGTCGGTGGCCTCGCGGGCCGCGGCCGTCGCGACCGAGGGCCAGACGCGGTCGATCGCCGCGTTCACCGCCGCGCCGACCAGGACGGCGAAGGCCGAGATGCCGATCCAGAGCAGGACGGCGATCGGGGCGGCGAGGGAGCCGTAGATGGTCGGTCCCTCGACCTGGCTGGTCAGGTAGATCCGGAGCAGGAAACTGCCCAGAACCCACATCGCGAGCGCCACAAGGGCGCCCGGGATGTCCTCGATCCACGGCGAACGGACGGGGACGGACACGTGGTAGAGCGTGGTGAGGAAGGCGATGGAGAGCAGGATGACGGCCGGCCAGTAGAGCACGGAGACGACCTCCGTGCCCCAGGGCACCAGCTCCACGACCCGGTCGGGGCCGACCACGGCGAGCGGCAGGACGACCGCGCCGATGAGCAGCGCGACGATGTAGAGCAGGAAGGCGAGGAGCCGGGTCTTGACGATGCCGCGGTGGCCGTCGAGTCCGTACATCACGGTGATGGTGTCGATGAAGACGTTCACGGCTCGGGACCCGGACCACAGGGCGATGGCGAAGCCGAGGGAGATCAGCTCCGGCCGTTTGCCGTGGGTGACGTCCTCCAGGAGCGGCTGGGCGATCTGGCGGACGCCCCGGTCGGAGAGGACGGTCCGGGCGGCGTTGAGGATGTTCTCCTCGATGCTGGCGACCGTGTTGGTGTTGGTCCAGTCGTCCGCGTAGCCGAGGAGCGCGATCATGCCGAGCAGCAGCGGGGGCAGGGACAGCAGGGTGAAGAACGCCGCCTCGGCGGCCAGGCCGAGGATGCGGTACTCGATGCACGAATTGACGGTGTCCTTCAGGAGCAGCCAGACCATCTTCCGCTTGGATACGTTGCGGTAGAGGACTCGCGCCCGGTGGAGTCTGCTCCCGGGCTGCCGCTCGGGTGTTTCCTTTGCTGCCTGCACCTCCTTACCGTATCGGCATGGCAGCCACCACCCACACAGTGACCAACCAGGCTCCGCCCCTGGTGGGATACGACGTCTTCGCGTCCGACCGGGCTCTGGCGGATGCCGTCGAGCGCCATCTGTCACCGGAGGTCCTCGCGGACGCGCGCGGGGAGCTTCGGACGCTGGGCCGGTCCGCCGGGTCGGCGCAGGCGCAGGCGTGGGGGACGCTCGCCAACGAGTACCCGCCGCGGCTGCGGACGCACGACCGCTACGGGAACCGGAGCGACGAGGTCGAGTTCCATCCGTCCTGGCACCGGCTCCTCGGGAAGTCCGTCAACGCGGGACTGACGGCCGCCTGGGCCCGTCCGGGTGGTCATGTGCGCCGGGCCGCCGGGTTCATGGTGATGACCCAGGTCGAGGCGGGTCACGGCTGTCCGCTGTCGATGACGCACGCCGCGGTGCCCGCGCTGCGGGCGGATCCCGCTCTGGCCGCCGTGTGGGAGCCGCTGCTGACCTCGCTGGTGTACGAGGAGGGGCTGCGGCCGCCACGCGAGAAGGCGGGGGTGCTCCTCGGCATGGGGATGACGGAGAAGCAGGGCGGCAGCGACGTACGAGCCAACACGACCGAGGCCCGGCCGCTGGACGCGGACGGGGGGTACGTCCTGACCGGGCACAAGTGGTTCTGCTCGGCGCCGATGTCGGACGGCTTCCTGGTCCTGGCGCAGGCCGCGGGGGGACCGACCTGCTTCCTGGTGCCGCGGGTCCTCGAGGACGGCACGCGCAACACGTTCCTGATCCAGCGGCTCAAGGACAAGCTCGGCAACCGGTCGAACGCCTCGGCGGAGGTGGAGTTCGACGGGACGACGTGGGCGCGCCGCGTCGGTGAGGAGGGGCGCGGGGTCCGCACGATCATCGAGATGGTCGCGGCGACCCGGCTCGACTGCGTGCTCGGCTCGGCGGCGCTGATGCGCCAGGCGGTGGCGCAGGCCGTGCACCACGCCGCGTACCGCCGTGCGTTCGGCGGCCCGCTGATCGACAAGCCGCTGATGCGCAACGTACTGGCCGATCTGGCGCTGGAGTCGGAGGCGGCGACGGTGCTCGGGATGCGGCTCGCGGCGGCCTGGGACTCCGGTACGGAGCAGGAGCGGGCGTTCGCGCGGATCGCGGTGCCCGCGGCGAAGTACTGGGTGACGAAGCGGTGCACGCCGCTGGTGGCGGAGGCGCTCGAATGCCTGGGCGGCAACGGTTACGTGGAGGAGTCGGGGATGCCTCGCCTGCTGCGCGAGTCGCCCCTGAACTCGATCTGGGAGGGCTCCGGCAACATCCAGGCGCTGGACGTGCTGCGGGCGTTGCGGCAGGAGCCGGCGGCGTTGGACGCGTTCCTGACGGAGGTCGGGCGGGCCCGGGGCGCGGACCACCGGCTCGACCGGGCGATCACGGCGGTGCTGACGGAGCTGGCGGATCTGGACGGCATCGAGGCACGGGCTCGGCGGCTCGCCGAGCGGATGGCGCTGGTGCTCCAGGGGTCCCTGCTGGTGCGCTGGGCGCCGCCGGAGGTGGCGGACGCGTTCTGCGCCTCGCGGCTCGGGGGCGACTGGGGGTCGGCGTTCGGGACGCTGCCGCACACGTTGGACCTGGGAACGGTGGTGGAGCGGGCGCGGGTGGAGATCTGAGCCGGTCCGGGGCCGGCCGCGCCGACGCGGCATGCGCCGGGCACGAAAGCGGAGGGTGGTGCTGCGCCGACACGGCACCACCCTCCGCTGTGCACAGCCTCATGCACCGAACGGGTGACTGCCAGAGTTGCAAAGGGTTGCAGGATTACCCGAACCGCCCTTCAGCGGGAAGCGGAGGGCGGCACGATGGGCACCACGACTCCGTAGTTGCGCAGAACCGATACAGCACCGCGGGTGGCTGGGAGAGACCGATGAAGAACACTCAGCTCGACATGAACCGGCTCGCCACCATGGACGCCGCCCAGGCGACCCGACTGCTGCACCGGGTACGGGAGGAGACCCTGGCGGGCCGGACGCCGCCGATCGCGCCGCGTCCGGTGATCGACGCGTCGTGGCGACGGATGTTCCGGCTCGGTCTCGATCCGGACCAGGGCACCAGCAGTGTGCTGCTCCAGCGTGACGAGCTGGAGCAGCGGCGGCGTGCGACGGTCCTCGGCGAGGTCATGCGGACGCTGAGCGCCGGCCTCGCCGGGATCGCCGACGCCTCGATGCAGATCATGGTGGTCACCGACGAGCAGGGCCGGGTGCTATGGCGCGAGGGCAACAGCGCGGTTCTCCGGCAGGCCCACGGCATCTGTCTGGAGGAGGGCGCGGCCTGGACCGAGCACACCACCGGGACGAACGCGGTGGGGACGGCGCTCGCCATGGGGCGGCCCGTCCAGGTCCACTCCGCCGAGCACTACGTCCACACCCTGCACAACTGGACCTGCGCCGCGGCCCCCGTCCACGACCCGCGCGACCACCGGCTGCTGGGGATCATCGACGTGAGCGGCCCGGCCTCCAGCTTCCATCCCGCGACCCTGGCGCTGGTCGCCTCGGTGGCCCGGCTCGCCGAGGCGGAGATGCGCGAACGCCATCTGCGGTCGATCGAGCGGCTGCGCTCGGTGGCCGCGCCGATCCTGTGCCGGGTGGGCGGGCGGGCGGTCGCGGTGGACACGCACGGCTGGACGGCGGCGGTGACCGGGATGGCGCCCGTGGACCGGATCGCGCTGCCCAGGTCCTTCCGCGCCGGGCGGGTCTGGCTGCCGTCGCTGGGGATGTGCGCGGTGGAGCCGTTGCCGGGCGGCTGGCTGCTGCGGGTGGAGGAGGAGCGGGCCGCGGCGGACGGCGCGACGGGCGCGGCGAGCCGGGTGGTGCTCGACCTGAGCCGGCCGCGCCGCTGGTCGGTGGCGGTGTCGGGGGCGGCCGGCAGCTGGACGCAGGAGCTGAGTCCGCGCCACGCCGAACTGCTGTACGTCCTGGCCTTGCACCGCGACGGCCGGACGGCGGCGGAACTGGCGCAGGACGTGTTCGGCGACCGGACGAGGACGGTGACGGTACGGGCGGAGATGTCGCGGATCCGCCGGAACCTGGCGAGCGTGCTCGCCCACCGGCCGTACCGCTTCAGTGAGGAGGTCGAGGTCGAGATCCTCCGCCCGCCCCACCCGGACGACCTGCTCCCGCACTCGACGGCACCGGCGGTCCGCGGGGCGCGCAGGGGCGCGGCCTAAGGCCGTGTCCGTGAAGTCCCGGCTGCCCTGCGGGCAGACGGCGCTACTTTCCGGACACGACCCATCTGTATCGATCACGAGCGTTGTTGGCAGTCGCGGGTCTTGATCACGCGAAGACCTCCGGTCAGACGCGGGTGACCAGGTCCTGCGCGTACGGCGGGTTCGCGCCGCGGACGGCGCAGGTGGCCGCGGCGACCGTCGTACCGAAGGCGACCGCCTCCTGCAGGGTGTCCCACGTCAGCGTGGAGAGCCGTCCGCCCAGCGCGCCGGCCCCGTGGAGCCGGTGGAGGAGGCCGGCCGTGAAGGCGTCGCCCGCGCCGACGGTGTCGACGACGTCGACGGGCGGCGCGGGGACCTGCCGGCGGACGCCGTCGTACGAGACGAGGGCGCCGGCCCCGCCGAGGGTGACGAGTACGAGCGGGACGCCCGCCCGGTGCCAGGTGTCGCAGGCGGCCTCGGGGGAGGTCCCGGGGTGGAGGTGGGCGAGGTCGTCCTCGCTGAGGCGGAGGATGTCGGCCAGGGCGCACCAGCGCGGCAGACGGGCCCGGTACCGCTCGGGGGCCGCGAGCAGCGGGCGTACGTTGGGATCGAGGGAGATCGTGGTGGTGGGCCGCAGGGCTTCGAGGAGTTCCTCGACGGCCGGCGCCCCGGGCTCCCGCACCAGTGCCAGCGAGCCGGTGTGGAGGCAGGCCGCGTCCAGGGCTCCCACCGGGGCCAGTTCCTGACGTGTCCACTGCCAGTCGGCGGTGGCCTCGGCGTGGAAGGAGTACTCGGCGGCGCCGTCCGGGCCGAGGCCGGCGACGGCCAGGGTGCTGGGTTCGGCGGCGTCGGGGCAGAGGTCGATGCGGACTCCGGACTCGGCGAGCCGGCGGCGGAAGAGGCCGCCGAAGACGTCGCCGGAGAGCCGGGCGAGAAAGTGGGTCGGGGTGCCGAGGCGGGCGAGCGCCACGGCGGTGTTCGCGGGCCCGCCGCCCGGCAGCACGTCGAGCCGGAGACCTGGTCCTTCGGTGCCCGTGGGGGCGACGAAGGCGTCGGCGACGCATTCGCCGAGGACGGCCACGGGGCGGCGGGTCGCGGTCATACGAGGAACCTTTCAGGGCTGTTCGCGGGCGGACACGAGTCAGTCGGGGAGGACGGCGGAGCCGAGCGGAGTCAGGGAGGCGCTTCTCAGGCGTAGTTGTCCGCCCGTGGTGGCGAACTCGACGGCGTCGGACTCGCGGTAGCGCGGATACACCCGGGCGGTGAGGGCGGCGCCGTCACCGGTGAAGACCTCGACCGACGAGCGGTCGACGAAGACGTCGAGGGACAGGGTTCCGTCCGCCGCCGGCTCGGCATGGGTGGTGTACGTGGCTCGGGTGCCGTAGCCCGCCCCGGCGGTGTCCAGGGTGAGGGTGCCGGTGGACTTCTCGTACCGCAGGACGGTCGCCTCGGCCCGGGAGGCCTTGAGCCGGAGCGTGAGGGTGTCGGCGGTGCTGCCGGCCAGGTCGAGGACGGCCTTGACGCGTGCGGTGTCGCCCCGTCCCAGCCGCCATGTTCCGTCCACCGTCTTGCCGGTGACGCTGATCGACCGGCCCGACGTCAGCGAGTCGGCTGCGGCGAGCGGCCGTTGGCCGAGGCGCTCGTCGATGGTGAGGAACAGTTCGCGGTGGAGAGACTGGGCGCCGGCCCAACCGCTCACCCTGGTGGGCTCCTTCGCGCTCCAGTCGCTCATCCAGGCGGTCATCAGCCGCCGCCCGGCGTCGTCACGGTAGCTCTGGGCGGCGTAGATGTCGCCACCGCCGTCGAGGACGCCGTGCCGCTCGGCACGGAAGCGACTGCCGTCGTACGTGCCGACGGCGTACCGCTGGAGCGACTGCCCGCCCTCGTTGGTGGAGTACAGCAGCACCCACTTCCCGTCGAGCTCGAAGAGATCGGGGCACTCCCACATGGCGCCGGTCGTGCCGTCGCCCTCCGTCAGGACGCCCGCGTACGTCCAGCTGCGCAGGTCGTCGGAGGCGTAGAGCTGCACCTTGCCGCGTCCGCCGTCGCCCGCTCCGACGACCATCTTCCACCGGCCGTCGACGGGGTCGCGGAAGAGCTTGGGGTCGCGGAATCCGGCGGCGGAGCCGGGCGGGGCCTCGCCGACGACCTCGGTGCCGGGGGTGAAGGTGACGCCGTCGGTACTGGTCGCGATCTCCACGGTCTCCGGGGTGGCACCGGGGTGTGCGCTCGTGTCGGTGGACCGGGTGTACGCGACGGTCAGGGTGCCGTCGTCGTCGACGGCGCTGCCGCTGAAGATCCCGCTGTTGTCGGTGGGGGTCGCGCGCGGCGGCGGAGTGAGGGCGACCGGCAGGTCCCGCCAGTGGACGGCGTCGGGGCCTTCGGCGTGCGACCAGTGCATGGGCCCCCACTTGGGGGCGTCGGGGTGGTACTGGCTGAAGAGGTGGTGGCGGCCGCGCCACTGGATCACGCCGTTGGGGTCGTTGATCCAGCCCTGGTAGGGCGTGTGGTGGAACTGGGGCCGCAGCGGGTCGGCGGCGTAGTCCCTGGTCGCGGTGGGCTGGTTGGCCTGGCCGAGCGTACGGAAGGTGAGGCCGTTGTCGTCCCGGAGGGCGGCGTCCCCGGTGCGTACGTCGTCGAGGTTGACGTGACCCCAGCCGCCGGTCTTGCGGTCGACGACTTCGAGGTGGACGGCCTGGCCCCGCCAGGCGGAGGTGTCCCAGACGATCCTGACGTACGCCTCGTCCTCGGGGCCGGTCTGCCGCAGGAGCGTGCGGCCGTCGCCGTCCCTGACGAGGGCGACGTAGAGGCGCTCGGGGTCCCAGCCGCCGCCCACCAGGAAGCTCATCCGCGCGGGAGCGGCGAAGGTGGAGGAGCGGAGGGTGCCGGTGGCCTCGTCGCCGGCGGCGGCGTGGCCCCAGAGGTGGTGACTGCCCCGGTGCTGGAAGGGGCCTCCCCAGTAGGTGTCGGTGGCGGTGACGGCGGCGGGACCGAAGGCGGTGCCCGCGGTGACCGTCCAGCCGGTGAGATCCCCGGTGTCGAATCCGGGGTTGACCGGGCCGGTGGCCGGGGGTCGGGGTGTCGCGGCGTGGGCTGGGTGTGTGGTGGCGTTCGCGCTGATGGGAAGGGACGCGGCGACGAGCAGGGCCGCGACGCTGATCAGGTTCGGTGCTCTCCAGCGGCTCATCCGGAAGCCTCCGTTGCCGACTTGTGACGGGTAAGGGGCATTGACGTTGCTCGCGGCGGAGTCCATCATCCTGGCCAGTCGATGTCAACGTTGACATAAGTCAACGATGACAGTCCTGCGTCCTCGAGGAGCCGCGCCATGAAGCGCACTTTCCGCACCGCACTCCCCCTCGCCGCGAGCCTCGCCTCGGCGGCCCTGCTGCTCACCGCCTGCGGCGAGGGGGCGAAGGGTTCCGCCGGCTCCGTCGGCAGCGGCCCGGTGAAGGTCGGTCTGATCACCAAGACGGACACCAACCCGTTCTTCGTGAAGATGAAGGAGGGGGCCGAGGCGTCTGCGAAGAAGTCCGGCGCCGAACTCTCCACGGCGGCGGGCAAGTTCGACGGCGACAACGAAGGCCAGGTCACCGCGATCGAGAACATGGTGGCGGCCGGGGTCAAGGGCATCCTGATCACGCCCAACGACTCCAAGGCGATCGTCCCCGCGATCCAGCAGGCCCGGAAGAAGGGCGTCCTGGTGATCGCCCTGGACAGCCCGACCGATCCCCAGGACGCCGCCGACGCCCTCTTCGCCACCGACAACCTCAAGGCCGGTGAACTGATCGGCCGGTACGCCAAGGCCGCGATGGCGGGCAGGCCGGCGAAGATCGCCACGCTCGACCTCGCACCCGGCGTCGCCGTCGGGCAGCTGCGCCACGACGGCTTCCTGAAGGGGTACGGCATCAAGGACGGCGACCCGGCCGTGGCCTGCTCCCAGGACACCGGGGGCGACCAGGCCAAGGGGCAGACGGCCATGGAGAACTGCCTGCAGAAGGCCCCGGACATCAATCTCGTCTACACCATCAACGAGCCGGCGGCGCTGGGCGCTTACACCGCGCTCAAGGCGAAGGGCCGGGAGAAGGACGTCCTGATCGTCTCGGTCGACGGCGGCTGCACCGGCACGGAGGCGGTCAAGTCGGGAAAGATCGCGGCCACTTCGCAGCAGTACCCACTCCTCATGGCCGCCAAGGGCGTCGAGGCGGTCGTGGCGTACGCCGAGGACGGCACGAAGGCGTCCGGCTACGTCGACACAGGCGTGAACCTGATCACGGACAAGGCCGCCTCCGGGGTGAGCGCGAAGGACACGGCGTACGGCCTGGAGAACTGCTGGGGCTGATCCGCGCGCGGCCCGCCGACCTCACCCACCACTCCCCTCTCCTCAAGGAGCATCGTTGACCACGACCGCCGCACCTCCGACCGCCGCGCCTCCGGCCGCCCCGCGTCGCTCCGGCGCCGCACGCGGCCTCGTCACCCATCCCACCGCGGGCCCGCTCGTCGCCCTGCTCGCCGCCTGCCTCTTCTTCTCGTTCCAGAGCGAGCAGTTCCTCTCCGGCGGCAACCTCTCCCTCGTGGTCCAGCAGGTGATGGTCGTCGGCACCCTCGCCCTCGGCCAGACCCTGATCATCCTCACGGCCGGCATCGACCTGTCCTGTGGCGCCGTGATGGCCTTCGGCACGATCGTGATGGCCAAGCTCGCCGCCGAGGGCACCCTCCCTCCACTCGTCGCGATCGCGGCCGGCATCGGGGTCTGCGCCCTGTTCGGGCTCGCCAACGGCGCCCTGGTCACCTTCGTCAGGCTGCCGCCGTTCATCGTGACGCTCGGCATGCTCAACATCGCCTTCGCCCTCACCCACATCTACTCCGAGGAGCAGACCGTCACCGAACTCCCGGGTCTGCTGACCGGGTTGGGCGAGACGTTCCCGCTGGGCCGCACCGACATCACGTACGGCTCGGTCCTCACCATCGTGCTCTTCCTCTGCTTCGCCTACCTCCTCGGCCGCACGGCCTGGGGCAAGCACACCTACGCGCTCGGCAACAGCCCCGAGGTCGCCCGGCTGACCGGCATCCGCACGACCCGGCTCCAGCTCGGCATCTACACCCTCGCCGGGGTGATCTACGGCATCGCCGCACTGCTGCTGGTCTCCCGCACCGGCGTCGGCGACCCGAAGGCGGGCCAGACCGACAACCTGGACGCGATCACCGCCGTGGTGCTCGGCGGGACGAGCCTGTTCGGCGGCCGCGGCGCGGTCCTCGGCACGCTCGTCGGCGCGCTGATCGTCGGCGTGTTCCGCAACGGGCTGCAGCTGATGGGCGTCGGCTCGATCTACCAGACCCTCATCACCGGCGGCCTGGTGATCCTCGCCGTGACCGTCGACCAGTTCTCCCGCAGGAAGGTCCGTCGATGAGCACTCCTGTTCTGAAGGCCCGTGGCCTGGTGAAGCGGTACGGCCAGGTCACCGCGCTCGACGGCGCCGACTTCGATCTGATGCCCGGCGAGGTGCTCGCCGTCATCGGCGACAACGGCGCCGGCAAGTCCAGTCTGATCAAGGCCCTCACCGGGGCGCTCCAGCCCGACGAGGGCACCCTCGAGCTCGACGGCGCGCCCGTCCGGTTCCGCGATCCGGCCGACGCGCGCCGGCACGGCATCGAGACCGTCTACCAGGACCTGGCCGTCGCCGCCTCACTCGACATCGCGAGCAACATGTTCCTCGGTCGCGAGATCCGCCGCCGCGGTCCGCTCGGCTCGGTGCTGCGGATGCTCGACAACAAGAGGATGCGCGAGGAGTCCGCCGCCCACATGGCGGACCTGAAGATCGGGCTGCGCTCCCTCACCCAGGCCGTCGAGACGCTCTCCGGTGGTCAGCGGCAGGGCGTCGCGGTGGCACGGGCGGTCGCGTGGGCCCGGCACGTGGTGGTGATGGACGAGCCCACGGCCGCGCTGGGGGTGAAGGAGTCCGGTCAGGTCCTGGACATGATCCGGCGGGTCCGGGACCGGGGGCTGCCGGTGGTGCTGATCAGCCACAACATGCCGCACGTCTTCGAGATCGCGGACCGGATCCACGTCCAGCGGCTCGGCCGCCGGGTGGCGCAGATCCGGCCCTCGGACCACTCCATGTCGGACGTGGTGGCGATCATGACCGGGGCCCTGACCGTGGCGCCCGAGAACGGCGGTACCGTCGGAGCCGAGCAACGCTGAATCGACGACGGAGATGCGGTGACCATGGGGAGCACCCGACGGCCGACCCTGGCCGATGTGGCGGCGCGGGTCGGTGTGACCCCGAAGACCGTGTCACGGGTGCTCAACGAGGACGGGCCGGTGTCCGAGGCGACCCGGGCGAAGGTGCTCGCGGTCGTCGAGGAGCTGGGATTCCGCCCCAATCTCATGGCCCGCAACATGCGGGTCGGCGCGCGGGACTCGACGGTGGGCCTGGTCGTGCCGGACATGGGCAACCCCTTCTTCGGCACGGTCGCGGGTGGCGTCGAGGACGCCGTACGGGACCGGGGGCTGACCCTTCTGATGGGGTCGTCGGGCGAGCGCGAGCCGCTGGAGCACGCGCTCATCACGACCTTTCTCGCCCGCCGGATCAGCGGGCTGCTCGTCGTCCCGGCGGCCGGCAGCGACCACCGCTTCCTGCGCCGGGAGCGGGAGAGCGGCCTTCCGGTGGTGTTCGTGGACCGGCCGGGGGCGGGGCTCGCGGCGGACGCGGTGGTCAGCGCCAACGAGGAGGGTGCGCGGGTGGGAGTGGCCCATCTGATCGCGCACGGGCACCGGCGCATCGCCTTCGTCGGGGACCGGCCGGCCACCCTCTACACGCGCAAGACGCGGCAGCGCGGCTACCGGTCGGCGCTGGAGGCGGCGGGGATCGGGCACGACCCGGCGCTGGTGGTCACCGCTCACGATCCGTACGCGGCGGGGGTGGCCGTACGACGCCTCCTGGCGCTCGCGGATCCGCCGACCGCCGTGTTCGCGGCGAACAACTTCGCCTCGCTCGGGGTGGTGCCGGCACTGGCGGAGGCGGGGCGGCGGGACGTCGCCCTGGTCGGCTTCGACGACCTGCCGCTGGCGGCGGTCCTCGAGCCGGGCCTGACGGTGGTCGCCCAGGACCCGGCCGCCATCGGCCGGGCCGCGGCGGAGCTGGTCCTCGCCCGCCTGGGCGGCGACCGCTCCCGCGCGGTGACCCGCACGGTCCCGGTGACCCTCGTCCGGCGCGGGTCGGGGGAACTGCCACCGCCGCCACCCTCGGCCTCGCACTGAGGGAGGGCGCGGAGCCTCCATGGGGCGCGGAGCCCGCTGTGGGGCGCGGAGCCCGCTGTGGGGCGCGGAGCCCGCTGTGGGAATCGGACGCTCCGCATGATGCGATGGACGTATGAGCATCTCCCTGACCACCTGGTCCCTGGAACAGACCTCGCCGTCCGACCTGCGCCCCGCCACCCCGCCGGAGGGCGACGACGTCACGATCGTGCGCGCCGAGGTGCCCTCCCCCGAGTTCAGCCGCTTCCTCTATACGGCGGTCGGCGGCGACATCCGCTGGAACGACCGGCTGTCGCTGACGTACAAGGAGTGGCAGGAGATCGTCGAGAAGCCGGGGGCCGAGATCTGGGTGGCCTACGAGAAGGGGACGCCGGCCGGGTACGTGGAGCTGGACCCGCAGGACGACGGGGTTGTGGAGATCATCTACTTCGGCCTGATCCCGGCCTTCCGGGGGCGCCGGATCGGCGGGCATCTGCTGTCGTACGGTGTGCAGCGCGCCTGGGACCTGGCCGAGCGCTGGCCGGACCGCGAGCCGACGCGGCGCGTGTGGCTGCACACCTGCTCGCTGGACGGACCGCACGCGATGGACAACTATCTTCGCCGTGGCTTCAGGCTCTTCGACACCAAGGTGGAAGAGGTCGAGGAGTCCGAGACCCCGGGCCCCTGGCCCGGCGCCCACTGACACCTTCCGGGGCGTCTGAATCTCCCCCCGGAATCACCCTTTTGAAGTGACGCACGACACACCGTCTCGCGATGCGGGACGGCTGTGTCCACATTTTGGACGAAGCTGGACTGGGTCCAAAGTCCCGTGACACGCTTCCGTCATGTCTGGAACTGGAATTGCCTTGGTGAGTCGGCGGCACGTCGACCTCGGCCGCATGTCCAGCGCCATCTGTCCGGCGCGCTGAGAGAGCCAGCACCGCCGCGATCCCACTTTGCCCGACCCTGCTGCGCACCGTCGCGCCATCTCCTGACCCGCGTACGAGTGTGCTGGTCAGAGCCGCCCTCCCGCAGTCCCGAAGGACGAAACGCCATGGCCGCCACCCCGGAAAACCCCGCACCCGCAACGCCCCGCCGCAAGGTGAGCCGTCACCGTGGCGAGGGTCAGTGGGCCGTGGGGCACTTCACCCCGCTGAACGGCAATGAGCAGTTCAAGAAGGACGACGACGGTCTCAATGTGCGGACACGTATTGAGACGGTCTACTCGAAGCGCGGATTCGACTCCATCGACCCCAACGACCTGCGGGGTCGCATGCGCTGGTGGGGCCTCTACACCCAGCGCAAGCAGGGCCTGGACGGCACCAAGACGGGTGTCCTGGAGCCGGAGGAGCTGGACGACGAGTTCTTCATGCTCCGGGTCCGCATCGACGGCGGCCGGCTGACGACGGAACAGCTGAGGGTCATCGGGGAGATCTCGCAGGAGTTCGCGCGCGGGACCGCCGACATCACGGACCGGCAGAACGTCCAGTACCACTGGATCCGCATCGAGGACGTTCCCGAGATCTGGAACCGGCTGGAAGCGGTCGGTCTGTCCACGACCGAGGCCTGCGGCGACACCCCCCGCGTCATCCTCGGCTCGCCGGTGGCCGGGATCGCCGAGGACGAGATCATCGACGGCACGCCCGCCATCGACGAGATCTACCGCCGGATCGTGGGCAACAAGGACTTCTCCAATCTGCCCCGCAAGTTCAAGTCCGCCGTCTCCGGCTCACCGCTGCTCGACGTGGCGCACGAGATCAACGACATCGCCTTCGTCGGCGTGCACCACCCGGAGCACGGCGCCGGCTTCGACGTCTGGGTCGGCGGCGGCCTCTCCACCAACCCCAAGCTGGGCGTGCGCCTGGGCACCTGGGTCTCGCTCGACGAGGTCCCGGACGTCTACGAGGGCGTCATCTCGATCTTCCGCGACTACGGCTACCGCCGGCTGCGCAACCGCGCCCGGCTGAAGTTCCTCGTCGCCGACTGGGGCCCGGAGAAGTTCCGCCAGGTCCTGGAGGACGAGTACCTGAAGCGCAAGCTGACCGACGGCCCGGCTCCGGCCCAGCCCGCCGGTCAGTGGCGCGACCACGTCGGCGTGCACAAGCAGAAGGACGGCCGGTTCTACGTCGGGTTCGCGCCGCGCGTCGGCCGGGTCGACGGCGCCACGCTGACGAAGATCGCCGAGATCGCCGAGGCGCACGGTTCGGGCCGGCTGCGAACCACCGCCGAGCAGAAGATGATCGTCCTCGACATCGAGGAGGCGCAGGTCGAGTCCATCGTCTCCGCCCTGGAGGCGCTGGACCTGCGGGTCACCCCCTCGCCCTTCCGGCGCGGCACGATGGCCTGCACCGGCATCGAGTTCTGCAAGCTGGCGATCGTCGAGACGAAGGCGCGCGGCGCCTCGCTGATCGACGAACTCGAGCGCCGCATCCCGGAGTTCGACGAGCCGATCACCATCAACATCAACGGCTGCCCGAACGCCTGCGCCCGTATCCAGGTGGCGGACATCGGTCTCAAGGGCCAGCTGGTCCTGGACGACGACGGCAACCGGGTCGAGGGCTACCAGGTCCACCTGGGCGGCGCGCTCGGCCTGGAGGCGGGCTTCGGCCGCAAGGTCCGTGGCCTGAAGGTCACCGCGGCCGAGCTGCCGGACTACGTCGAGCGGGTCCTCACGCGGTTCCAGGAGCAGCGCGAGGACGGCGAGCGCTTCGCCACCTGGGCTGCGCGCGCCTCCGAGGAAGCCCTCTCATGAGCGAACGTGCCGCGCCGTTCTTCTGCCCGTACTGCGGCGACGAGGACCTGCGCCCGAACGAGCAGGGTCACGGCGCCTGGGAATGCCGTGCATGCGGTCGAGCCTTCCAGCTGAAGTTCCTGGGGCTCCTCGCCCCGGGCAACCGCAGCGAATCCGATGGAGGGGACGCGATATGACGACGACTCAGGTAACCGAGGACACCGAGCTGAAAGCGCTCGCCGAGCAGGCCGGCCGCGACCTGGAGGACGCCTCCGCGCTGGAGATCCTCCGGTGGGCCGCCGAGACCTTCGGCAAGACCTTCTGCGTCACCTCCTCGATGGAGGACGCGGTGGTCGCCCACCTCGCCTCGCGCGCCATGCCCGGCGTCGACGTCGTCTTCCTCGACACCGGCTACCACTTCCCCGAGACCATCGGCACCCGTGACGCGGTCGAGGCGGTGATGGACGTCAACGTCATCACCCTCACCCCGCGCCGGTCGGTCGCGGAGCAGGACGCCGAGCACGGGCCGAAACTGCACGACCGCGACCCGGACCTGTGCTGCGCGCTGCGCAAGGTCAAGCCGCTGGAAGAGGGCCTGACCGCCTACCGGGCGTGGGCGACGGGCCTGCGCCGCGACGAGTCCCCCACCCGGGCGAACACCCCGGTCGTCGGCTGGGACGAGAAGCGGCGGAAGGTCAAGATCTCCCCCATCGCCCGCTGGACGCAGGACGACGTCGACGCGTACGTCGCCGAGCACGGCGTCCTCACCAACCCGCTGCTCATGGACGGCTACGCCTCCGTCGGCTGCGCGCCCTGCACCCGCCGCGTCGCGGAGGGCGAGGACGCCCGGGCCGGCCGCTGGGCCGGGCGGAACAAGACCGAATGCGGACTGCACGGATGACGGACACCCAGGAAGACCAGGAGAATCACGTGACCGGTGCCACCATCTGGCTCACGGGCCTGCCGAGCGCCGGCAAGACCACCATCGCGTACGAGCTGGCCGGCCGCCTGCGCGGCGAGGGTCACCGCGTGGAGGTGCTCGACGGCGACGAGATCCGCGAGTTCCTCTCCGCGGGCCTCGGCTTCACCCGCGAGGACCGCCACACCAACGTGCAGCGGATCGGCTTCGTCGCCGAGCTGCTCGCCTCGAACGGCGTGAAGGTCCTGGTCCCGGTCATCGCTCCGTACGAGGACAGCCGTGAGGCCGTCCGCAAGCGCCACCAGTCCGAGGGCACCGCCTACGTCGAGGTGCATGTCGCCACTCCGGTGGACGTGTGCTCCGTACGCGATGTGAAGGGGCTGTACGCCAAGCAGGCCGCGGGCGAGATCACTGGTCTCACCGGGGTCGACGACCCGTACGACGAGCCGCGGAACCCGGATCTGCGGATCGAGTCCCAGAACCAGACCGTGCAGGAGTCCGCGGCACGGCTCCACGCGCTGCTCACCGAGAAGGGCTTGCTGTGAGCGGCGCGTGCGCGGCCGCCGGGCGGCAGACGAAGACGATGCCCGCGCCTCTGCGCCGCGCAGGCGGAGAAGCGAACGAAGGGGATGCAGCGTGACCACCGTAGTCAACGTCCACGAAGCGACGGACAGCCCGTTCGCGCTGTCGCACCTGGACTCCCTGGAGTCCGAGGCCGTCCACATCTTCCGTGAGGTGGCGGGTGAGTTCGAGCGGCCGGTGATCCTCTTCTCCGGCGGCAAGGACTCCATCGTCATGCTGCACCTGGCGCTCAAGGCGTTCGCGCCGGCGCCGGTACCGTTCACGCTGCTGCACGTCGACACCGGGCACAACTTCCCCGAGGTCATCGAGTACCGCGACCGCGTGGTCGCCCAGCACGGTCTGCGGCTCCACGTCGCCTCCGTGCAGGAGTACATCGACGCCGGGAAGCTGCGCGAGCGTCCCGACGGGACACGCAACCCGCTGCAGACGGTGCCGCTGACCGAGGCGATCCAGCAGCACCGTTTCGACGCGGTGTTCGGCGGCGGCCGGCGCGACGAGGAGAAGGCCCGCGCCAAGGAGCGGGTGTTCAGCCTCCGCGACGAGTTCTCCCAGTGGGACCCCCGCCGCCAGCGCCCGGAGCTGTGGCAGCTCTACAACGGCCGCCACGCCCCCGGTGAGCACGTCCGGGTGTTCCCGCTGTCCAACTGGACCGAGCTCGACGTGTGGCAGTACATCCAGCGGGAGAAGATCGAGCTTCCGGAGATCTACTTCGCCCACGAGCGCGAGGTGTTCGCCCGCAACGGCATGTGGCTCACGGCCGGCGAATGGGGCGGCCCCAAGGAGACCGAGACGGTCGAGACGCGGCTGATCCGCTACCGCACCGTCGGTGACATGTCCTGCACGGGCGCCGTCGACTCCGACGCCACCACGCTGGACGCCGTCATCGCCGAGATCGCCGCCTCCCGCCTCACCGAGCGGGGCGCGACCCGCGCCGACGACAAGATGTCCGAGGCCGCGATGGAAGACCGCAAGCGCGAAGGGTACTTCTAGCCATGACGAGCACGAGTACGAGCACGACCGAGCAGTTCGCCGACGTCTCGGCGACCACCCTGCTGCGCTTCGCCACCGCCGGATCCGTCGACGACGGCAAGTCCACCCTGGTCGGCCGCCTCCTGCACGACTCCAAGTCGGTCCTCACCGACCAGCTGGAGGCCGTGGAGGCCGCGTCCCTCAAGCGCGGTCAGGAGGCGCCTGACCTGGCGCTGCTGACCGACGGCCTGCGCGCCGAGCGCGAGCAGGGCATCACCATCGACGTGGCCTACCGCTACTTCGCCACGCCGCGCCGCCGTTTCATCCTCGCCGACACCCCCGGGCACGTGCAGTACACCCGGAACATGGTGACCGGCGCCTCGACCGCGGAGCTGGCCGTCGTCCTGGTCGACGCCCGCAACGGTGTCGTCGAGCAGACCCGCCGTCACGCCGCCGTCGCCGCGCTGCTGCGGGTGCCGCACGTGGTCCTCGCCGTGAACAAGATGGACCTCGTCGAATACGCGGAGCCCGTCTTCGCCGCGATCGCCGAGGAGTTCACGACGTACGCCTCCGAGCTGGGCGTCCCGGAGATCACCGCGATCCCCATCTCGGCGCTGGCCGGCGACAACGTCGTGGAGCCGTCGGCGAACATGGACTGGTACGGCGGCCCGACCGTCCTGGAGCACCTGGAGACCGTCCCGGTCAGCCACGACCTGACGGCCTGCCACGCCCGGTTCCCGGTCCAGTACGTGATCCGCCCGCAGACGGCCGAGCACCCCGACTACCGCGGGTACGCCGGTCAGATCGCGGCCGGTGCCTTCCGGGTCGGCGAGCCGATCACCGTCCTGCCCTCGGGCCGGACCTCCACGATCACGGCGATCGACGCCCTGGGCGAGTCGGTGGACATCGCCTGGGCACCGCAGTCGGTCACGATCCGCCTCGCCGACGACATCGACATCTCGCGCGGCGATCTGCTCGCCCCGAGCGGTGACGCCCCGGCGACCAGCCAGGACGTCGAGGCGACGGTCTGCCACGTGGCGGACCAGCCGCTGACCGTGGGCCAGCGGGTGCTGCTCAAGCACACCACCCGCACGGTCAAGGCGATCGTCAAGGAGATCCCGTCCCGGCTGACCCTGGACGACCTCTCCCAGCACCCCGAGCCGGGGCAGCTCGTCGCCAACGACATCGGCCAGGTGAAGATCCGTACCGCCGAACCGCTCGCGCTCGACGCGTACGCGGACTCCCGCCGTACCGGCTCCTTCCTGCTGATCGACCCCGCGGACGGCACCACGCTGGCCGCCGGCATGGCGGGCGAGTCCTTCGCCACCGCCAAGGCCGTGGCCGTCGCGGACGCCGCCGACGACGAGGGCTGGGACTTCTGATGATCCAGAACGTCTACGCCACCTTCGCCAAGGAGGGCGGCCGGGTGGGTTCCGGCGCCCTCGGCGCGGGCCGGGGAGGTGTCGCGCGATGTGCGTGCTGACGCCGACGCGCCGCGTACGCGGCGCGCACCCGCTGTACCCGCTCCACCCCGATCGACATAGACGAAGAAGACTTCGAAGACCCTGAGGGGACAACCTCCGTGCCTGCCTCCCGTACCACCCTGCGCCGCTCACTCGCCGCCGCCGCGGCCCTGCCGCTGCTGATCGGCGCGCTCGCCTCCTGCGGCTACGGCTCCCAGGCCAAGAACGACGAGAAGAAGGTGGCCGCCGAGGGCGAGAAGCTCTCGGCCGACAAGGTCCGGCTCGGATACTTCCCGAACCTGACCCACGCCACCGCCCTGGTGGGCGACGAGCGGGGCATCATCCAGAAGGAGCTGGGCGGCACGCGACTGGAGGTCTCGACCTTCAACGCCGGCCCCTCCGAGATCGAGGCGCTCAACGCCGACTCGATCGACATCGGCTTCATCGGCCCCTCCCCCGCGATCAACGGCTACGTCAAGTCCAAGGGCAAGAACCTGCGGATCATCGGCGGTTCGGCCTCAGGCGGCGTGAAGCTGGTCGTCAACCCCGACAAGATCAAGACGCTGGACGACCTCAAGGGCAAGAGGATCGCCACCCCGCAGCACGGCAACACGCAGGACGTGGCCTTCCTCAACTGGATCTCGGAGAAGGGCTGGAAGGTCGACGCCGAGAGCGGCAAGGGTGACGTCTCCGTGGTCCGTACGGACAACAAGGTCACCCCGAACGCCTACACGTCCGGCTCCATCGACGGTGCCTGGGTGCCGGAGCCGACCGCGTCGAAGCTGGTCACCGAGGGCGCGAAGGTGCTGCTCGACGAGTCGGCGCTGTGGCCCGACAAGAAGTTCGTGATCACGAACATCATCGTGTCGCAGAAGTTCCTCACCGAGCACCCGGACGTCGTCGAAGCGGTGCTGCGCGGTTCCGTGAAGACCAACGAGTGGATCAACGCCAACCCGGACAAGGCGAAGGCCTCGGCCAACGCCAAGCTGAAGGAGCTGTCCGGGAAGCCGCTCGGCGACAAGGTCATCGACGCCGCCTGGCCGTCGATCCGGTTCACCGACGACCCGCTGGCCGCCACGCTCCAGGCACAGGCGGCCCACGCGGTGAAGGCCGGTCTGCTCAAGCAGCCCGACCTGACCGGCATCTACGACCTGAAGCCGCTCAACAAGGTCCTGAAGGCCGCGGGGCGGCCCGAGGTCGCCGACGCCGGTCTCGGCGTCAAGTAACAAGTCCGCAGCTGAGCCCCCAGGAGGTGACGACCATGGCCACGACCGCGACGCTCGCCAAGGCCGAGGAGGACCGTGCGGCGGTGACGCACGCCGCCCGGATCGAGCACGTCTCGAAGTCCTTCGGCGGACCCGCCGGATCGCAGCTCGTTCTCGACGACATCTCGCTCGATGTCGCCCCGGGCGAGTTCGTCACCCTCCTGGGAGCCTCCGGGTGCGGCAAGTCCACCCTGCTCAACCTGGTCGCCGGGCTCGACCGGCCGTCCGCGGGGTCCATCGAGACCCCCGGCGGCCGGCCGGCCCTGATGTTCCAGGAGCACGCCCTCTTCCCGTGGCTCACCGCGGGCAAGAACATCGAACTGGCCCTGCGGCTGCGCGGGGTGCCGAAGGCCGAGCGGCGCCCGGAGGCGGAGCGCCTGCTCGAACTGGTCCGGCTCGGCGGCTCGTACCGCAAGCGGGTCCACGAACTGTCCGGCGGCATGCGCCAGCGCGTGGCGCTGGCCCGGGCGCTCGCCCAGGACAGTGATCTGCTGCTGATGGACGAGCCGTTCGCGGCGCTCGACGCCATTACCCGTGACGTGCTGCACGACGAGCTGACCCGGATCTGGCGGGAGACGAAGCTGTCGGTGCTCTTCGTCACCCACAACGTGCGCGAGGCCGTACGGCTGGCCGAGCGGGTCGTTCTGCTGTCGTCCCGGCCCGGGCGGATCGCCCGGGAGTGGACCATCGGCATCCCGCAGCCGCGCCGTATCGAGGACGCCGCCGTGGCGGAGCTGTCCGTCGAGATCACCGAAGAACTGCGTGGGGAGATCCGCCGTCATGGCCAGCACTGATACGACCACCACGTCGGCCGGGAAGGCCGACGACCTGGCCGGCCTGGAGGCGGGCCTCGACGCGCTGGACGCGGTGCAGGTGCGCCGTACGCCGGTGCGTGAGGTTCTGCTGAAGAAGGTGCTGCCGCCGGTCACGGCCGTGCTGCTGGTGCTCGTGGTCTGGCAGCTGCTGGTGACGGCCCAGGTCACCGACGAGTTCAAGCTGCCGCCGCCGTCCGCCGTCTGGGACAGCCTGTCCACGATGTGGCTGGAGGGCACGCTCCTCGACGTCCTCTGGACGAGCGTGTCGCGGGCCCTGCTCGGCTTCCTCATGGCCCTCGCCATCGGTACGCCGCTGGGTCTGCTGGTGGCGCGGGTGAAGTTCGTCCGCGCGGCGATCGGCCCGATCCTCTCGGGTCTTCAGTCGCTGCCGTCGGTGGCCTGGGTCGCCCCCGCCGTCCTCTGGATCGGCCTCAACGACCAGATGATGTACGCGGTGATCCTGCTGGGCGCGGTGCCCTCGATCGCCAACGGTCTGGTGGCCGGTGTCGACCAGGTCCCGCCGCTCTTCCTGCGTGCCGGACGGACGCTGGGCGCGACGGGCCTCAGGGGCGCCTGGCACATCGTGATGCCGGCGGCGCTGCCGGGTTATCTGGCGGGTCTGAAGCAGGGCTGGGCGTTCTCCTGGCGTTCGCTGATGGCCGCCGAGATCATCGCGTCCTCCCCGGAACTGGGTCTGGGCCTCGGTCAGTTGCTGGAGAACGGCCGGAACAACATCGACATGCCGGGGATCTTCCTGGCGATCATCCTCATCCTGCTCGTCGGCATCGCCATCGACCTGCTGATCTTCAGCCCCCTGGAGCGCGCGGTGCTGCGCAGCCGCGGCCTGCTGGTGAAGAGCTGAGTCACGCCATGAACCCTCCCGTCCTCCTCGTCGTCGCCCACGGCAGCCGCGACCCGCGGCACGCGGCGACCGTGCACGCGCTGGTGCGCCGTGCCCGGTCACTGCGGCCGGGGCTGCGCATGGAAACCGCGTTCCTGGACTTCAACCTGCCGTCGGTGCCGGGTGTGCTGGACCGGCTCGCGGCCGAGGGGGTACGGGAGGTGGTGGCGCTGCCGCTGCTGCTGACCCGGGCCTTCCACGCCAAGGCCGACATCCCGGCCGTGCTGCGGCAGGCACCGCCGTCGCTGAACGTCCGCCAGGCGGAGGTACTCGGCCCGTCGCCGCTGCTCGTGGCGGCGGTGGAGCGACGGCTGTACGAGGCCGGGCTGATGCCCGGCGACCGGAGCGCGACCGGGGTCGTCCTGGCCTCGGCGGGCTCCACGGACCCGGAGGCGATCGCGGTGATCGCAGAAACGGCGCGGGAGCTGCGGCGCACCGGTTGGTGCTCCGTGCGGCCTGCGTTCGCCTCCGCATCTCTGCCGAGGACCGAGGACGCGGTCCGGGCACTGCGCGCGGACGGCGTGCGCCGGGTGGCGGTGGCCCCGTACGTCATCGCTCCGGGCCGGCTGCCGGACCGCATCGCGGCGGGCGCGGCGGAGGCCGACGTCCTGGCGGACGTCCTCGGCCCCTCGCCGGAACTGGCCCGCCTGCTGATCACGCGGTACGAGGAGGCGCGGATCGACAAGGCGCTGGCGGCCGTCAGCTGAAGTCGAGGCCGCCGGTCCGGGTCCGCTTGAGTTCGAACAGGTCCGGGTGGCCGGCGAGGACCCGGAAGCTGTCGAAGAGCTCGGCCGCCTTCGCACCGCGCGGGACGGCCCGCAGGACCGGTCCGAACCAGACGGTGCCGTCGACGTGGATCGTGGGCGTGCCGACGTAACCGTCCGCCTCGGGGTCCTTGCCGGCGTCGTGGCTGGCGCGTACCGCCTCGTCGTACGCCGTGTCGTGCGCGGCCTCGGCGAGCTCGGCCGGGAGCCCGAGCTCCGCGAGGGACTCGGCCACGACGGCGTCGAAGTCGGTCTGCTTCTCGTGGTGGATGCGGGTTCCGTACGCGGTGTAGAGCGGGCGCAGTATCTCCTCGCCGTGCCGCTGCGCCGCCGCTGCCGCCACCCGGACCGGGCCGATCGACTTGTCGACGAGCTCCCGGTACCACGCGGGCAGTTCGTTGCCGATGTTGTGGAGGTACAGGCTCATCACCCGGAAGCGCAGTTCGATGTCACGGTGCTGTTCGACCTCCAGCATCCAGCGGGAGGTGATCCAGGCGAAGGGGCAGGCGGGGTCGAAGTAGAAGTCGACGACGGTCCTGGGCTGCGTCTCTGTGGTCATGGCGTGAGCCTAGCCAGCGGGCCCCGCGAATCGACGGGCCGTTCGCGACTCCGTCAACTGGGCCGGTCCGCGCCGGCTCGCGGGTCAGGACCGGGTCATCTCCACCAGCTTGACCACCGTGTTCCAGTTGCGGGTGGTGGCGACGACCCCCTTGAGCATTGCGGGCCGGGAGAGCGCCTCCGCGAGCTTCGACCGCCCGAGCCCCTCGGGCGCGTAGAGATAGAGCGCCCGGTCGCCCAGCCGGAACTCCTCGGGGAGGAAGGCCGCCGCGTCGATCGCCGTGAACCGCTCGGGTCCGACCGGCTGGTCGAAGTACGTGACGTGGAGCTGCTTGCCCTCCAGTTCGGCGGCGGGGAACGGGCAGGCTTCGGCGACGGCCGCGAGGTACCGGGCGCTGCGGACGAGGCAGTCGACGCGGAAGCCGAACCGCTTCTCCAAAGCGTTCTCGACGGCCACCGTCCGCTCCTCCTCGGCCGGCGCCTCGTCGTCCGTGGTGAAGACGGCGTTGCCGCTCTGGAGATAGGTCCGCACGTCGCGGTGGCCGAGGTCGGCCAGGAGCGAACGGAGCTCCGCCATGGGGACCTTGCGGTGCCCGCCCACGTTGAT
>NZ_BMTO01000012.1:123646-170084 GCF_014649715.1 Streptomyces lateritius | reverse complement strand
AGCAGAGCGGCGTACGTCGTCGTCATGGGTCACACGATAGGCGGCCGCCGCGCCCCGTGGGGAGGGCACGGCGGCCGCCGGTCAACGGGACGCCGCCGCTACTCGACTATCTTGAGCAGCTTGTTGGCGGTGCCCTGTGACGGGTTGCTGATCTTGTCCGCGGTGGCACCGGCGAGCAGTGCCTGAGCCACCTGGTCCGGGGTGGCGCCGGCGTGCGCCCCCAGGTAGACGGCGGCGGCCCCGACGACGTGCGGGGTCGCCATGGACGTACCGGAGATGGTCTTCGTCCCGGTGTCGCTGTCGTTCCAGGCGGAGGTGATGTCCGAGCCGGGCGCGTAGAGGTCGACGACCGAGCCGAAGTTGGAGAAGCTGGACTGCTGGTCGTCCTTGGTGGAGGAGGCGACGGTGATCGCCTCCTGGACGCGGGAGGGGGAACCCTGGCCGGCGTCGGCGGACTCGTTGCCGGCCGCGACGCCGAAGGTGACGCCGGCGGCGATGGCCTTCTTGACGGCCTCGTCGAGGGCCGGGTCGGCGCCCCCGCCGAGGCTCATGTTGGCGACGGACGGGCCCTGGTGGTTCTTGGTGACCCAGTCGATGCCGGCGACGACCTGCTCGGTGGTGCCGGAGCCGTTGTCGTCGAGGACGCGCACGGCGACGATCTTCGCCTTCTTGGCGACACCGTGGGCGGTCCCGGCGATGGTGCCGGCGACGTGCGTGCCGTGACCGTTGCCGTCCTGGGCGGTGTTGTCGTTGTCGATGGCGTCGAAACCGTCGGAGGCGCGGCCGCCGAAGTCCTGGTGGCTGACGCGGACTCCGGTGTCGATGACGTACGCGGTGACGCCCTCGCCGCCGCTGTCGGGGTACGTGTACTTCGCGTCCCCGGCGGTCTCCGTCTGGTCGACCCGGTCGAGGCCCCAGGAGGGCGGGTCGGCCTGGGTGGCGTTGATGGTGAACTTCTTGTTCTGGACCACCTTGGCGACGGCCGGGTCGGCGGCGAGGCGCTTGGCCTCGGTCTCCGAAAGGCCGTTCACCGAGAAGCCGTTGACCGCGGAGTCGTAGCTGCGGCGCAGGGTGCCGCCGTACTCCTCGGCCAGCTCGCCCTTGTCGGCCTTCTCGTCGAGCAGAACGATGAAGCTGCCGCTGACGGCGCCTTCGACGCCGAGTCCGTGAACCGTTCCGAGGGCGGGCGTGGGGGCCGCGCCGGCGAAAGAGGTCCCGAGGGCGGTCAGTCCGGCCGCGGCCGCTGTCGCGGTCGCGACGGCGATGAGCTTCGTCCTGCGGACACGCTTGTGAGTTGCCATGTAGAGGGGTCTCCTCGCCAGGATTTGTGGGGGGTTGGGCCACCGGCAGGAAACTCTCCGGCGACTGATCGAAACCCTGACCGATTGACGAGTGCAAATCAAGGCCTTCATATACCCGCCACTTATTCAACAAGGTTTCTTAATAATAAAGCGGTCATCTCCGCCCAACTCGTCGCACGCGGAGGGCCCCTGGCTTCCCAGGGGCCCTCCGGAGTGATGTCCGTTCACTTGCGGGGCAGTTCGGCCTCGATCAGATCCGCCGCCCGGCGCGTACCGCCCTCACCGGCCATCCGGGCCTGGATCTCCCCCAGACGCGCGGCCACATGAGGGTCACCGACGAGGCCGAGCACGGCTTCCCGAAGGCGATCTGCCGTCGCCTCCTCCATCGGCACGTGACGGGCCACGCCGAGGGACTGGAGCATGTCCGCGTTGCCGAACTGATCCACGGCCTGCGGGACGGCGACCATCGGGGTAGCGGTGGCGAGCCCCTCCTGGCTGCCGCCCGCCCCGGCATGGGTGATGAAGGCGTCGGCCTGCCGGAGGATCGCCAACTGCGGTACCCAGGAACGCACCTCGACGTTGGCCGGAACCGCGCCGAGGTCGGCGGCGTCGACGAACTTGCCGATCTGCAGGACGACATGCCAGCCGGGCAGGTCACCGAAGGCGGCGACACAGGCCCTGTAGAAGTCCGGCTGCTTGGTGAAGGCCGAGCCGAGCGACACCAGGAGCACCTTCTCGGCGCCTTCCGGCCGCCGCCACTCCCCCTGGTCGGCCCGCTCGCCCTGGCAGGCGCCGACGAAGGTGAAGACGGAGGTGTCGACCCGTTCGGCGTGCGGCTGGAGCGCCTCGGGGATGAACACCAGTGCGCGGCGGGGGCGGGAGATGAGCCGGTCGGGGTGGGTGCCGACGCCGTGTTCGGCGAGCCACGCCTCGAAGCGCGCGTAGTACGCCCGGCCTCGGTCGGACGCCTTCAGCTCCGCGAACATCGGCTCGGCGACCTCTTCCTCGTACCCCTCCCACGGAACGAGGTTCGGCCAGAGTCCGACGGCGGGCACGCCCCAGCGATGGGCGAGGACCGGCGCCGGATAGGCGGTGATGTCGTGCAGGACGAGGTCCGGCTGGTCGGCGTCGAAGGCCCGCGCGAGCTGGGGCAGCGCCTGGATCGCGTCGTCGAGGAAGGGCTCGATGTTGTCGATCAGCTCGGCGCCCCACGCCTCCGGGTCGTCGTCGGTGGGGAGCGTCGAGGTGTAGACGACGGGGGTGGCGCCCGTCGCGGCGACCTTTCCGGCGAAGGACGCCGGAATGGCATAGCTGACGCGGTGCCCCCGGGCGACGAGCTCGCGGATCACTTCGAGGCTCGGGTTCACATGGCCGTGGGCGGCGATGGAGAACATGGCGATGTGGGCGCGCGGGGTGGTGGTCATGACGCTCACCTCAAACGAGACGAGACGTCTCGTCCATTGCTTTCCGCCGGAGGGGCCGGCCACGCGCGGCTCAGTCGCGCTGGTAGCGGGCGAGCACCAGGTTGCCGTCCTCCACCAGTCGTCTGCGCAGCTCATCGGCGTCGATGGCCCCGCTGTAGTACTCCTGGAACGCCGGGGTGGCCACCTTGTCCTTCCACTCCGGATAGCCGCGGACCGACTGCGCCGGCGCCGAGCGCAGCTGCTGGGCGACCGCCGCCCCCGTCGCCCAGCCGTCCTTCGCGGTGCGCAGGGACGGGTCCGCGAGCGCCGCCGTGCCGGTCGGCAGCATCCAGTCACCGCGCGCGAGGCGGACCATGTTCCGGGGCTGGAGGAAGAAGTCGAGGAACCGCGCGGCCTCCTTCTTGTACGGGCTGTCCTCGGCGATGGAGAGCGTCTGCGGACTGACGCCCTGCGCGAGGCCCTCCTTGCCGGCCGGGGCGGGCAGCACGGTCCACTCGAAGCCCTTCGGTGCCTGCTGGGTGATCTGCTGCCGGTACGAGAAGCCCAGCGGGACCATCGCGTACTTGCCCCCGAAGAAGCCGGGCAGGGCGTCCGAGCCACCCGTGCCGAGGGTGGAACGCGAGGCGCTGAGGTCGGTGTTGACCTGGTCGTGAACGGTCCCGGGCACGATCCCGTCGGCCTCGGTGAAGCGGACGGTGACCTTGCCGTCCGCACCGCGGTGGAAGAGCTGCCCGCCGGCTGAGAGACCGAGGTTGAGACTGACGGAGACCGGTTCCTTGAGCGGCCAGGCGATGGCGTACCCGCCCTTGCCCATCGTCGCCGTCAGCTCCTTGGTGACCTGCCGGAACTCCTCCCAGCTCCACGGTCGTTCGGGAGTCGGGATCCGGACACCGGAGGACTCCAGGATCTTCTTGTTCGCCATGATCACGCGCGGCTCCTGGAGGAACGGCACGCCGTAGATCCCCTGGCCGAAGGTCGTGGTCCGCCAGCTGCGCGCGGGGATGTCCGCCTTCAGCCGCGCGGGCAGGAGCGTGGTCAGATCGGCGAGGTAGCCACCGTAGGCGAAGTCGGCGAGGTCGTCGGAGGCGTCATGGATGATGTCGGGCGCCTCACCGCCCTCGAAGGAGGTCAGGAGCTGGTCGTGCACGGAGTCCCAGCTGCCCTGGACGTAGTCCACCTGGATGTCGGGATGGGCGGCGTTCCACTCCGCCACCAGTTCCTTGTTGGCCTCGACGGAATCCTGCTGCCAGGCCAGGGACTGGAAGCGGAGCCGGATCTTCCCGTCGTCCGCTTCGTCCCCGTCCGAGGAGCAGCCGGTGAGCAGCAGGGCCAGGGCGGCCGCCGCCGCGGTGAACACCCGTCCACGCATCAGGACTTCACCGCCCCGGCCAGCATCCCGCCCGTGATGCGTTTCTGGATGATCGCGAAGATCACGAGCGACGGGATCGTGGCGAGGAACGCCGCCGCGGCCAGTGGTCCGAGGTCGGCGACGCCCTCGGCACCGAGGAAGTGGGTGAGGACGACCGGCAAGGTCTGCTTCTCCGGGGTCTTGAGCAGGACGAGCGCGAAGAAGAACTCGTTCCATGCGGTGATGAAGGCGAAGAGCGCGGTGGCGACGATGCCGGGGGCGAGCAGCGGGGCGGTGACCGAGACGAGCGTACGGAGCCTCCCGGCGCCGTCGACGGCCGCGGCCTCCTCCAGCTCGGCCGGGACGGCCCGTACGTACCCGACCAGCATCCACAGCGCGAACGGCAGCGACCAGACGACGTACACCATGACGAGCCCGAAGAGGCTGTTGATCAGGTGCAGGTTCTTGAGCACGAGGAAGAGCGGGATGATCACCAGGACGAAGGGGAACGCCTGGCTGATCACGACCCAGCCGGTTGCGGCCGTGGAGAGCCGACCGCGGTGGCGGGCCATCACATAGGCCATGGGCGTGGCGATGAGGACGGCGATCAGGGCCGCGGAGAGGGCGGCGAGCAGGCTGTTGCCCGCGGCCTGGAGCAGCGGCTGCTCGTCGAAGGCCTGCCGGAAGTTGGCGAGGGTGGGATCCCGCGGGATCCAGGTGGGGTGGAGGGAGCCCAGTTCGGGGGCGGGCTTGAAGGCGGTGGAGATCAGCCAGAGGAACGGGAAGGCCAGGAACACCAGATACGCCAGAAGCGCGAGGTACTGGCCGACCCGCGCGGACCTGCTGGTACGGAGCGTGCTCACCGGTCCTGGTCCCCCTTCAGCCGTCCGACGAGGTAGAGGGCGAGGAGCACGGAGATGACGGCGACCATGACACAGCCCATGGCCGCGGCATACCCGAACTGCCCGTAGCGGAAGGCCTCTTCGTAGGCGAAGAGCATGGGCAGCCGGGTCCGGCCGCCGGGGCCGCCGTTGGTCAGCACGTAGACCAGGGCGAAGGAGTTGAAGTTCCAGATGAAGTTGAGGGCGGTGATGGCGAGGGCGACCGGCTTGAGGGCGGGCCAGGTGACGGTACGGAAGCGGCGCCAGGCGCCCGCGCCGTCGAGGGCGGCGGCCTCGTGGAGCTCGTGCGGGGTGTTCTGCAGCCCGGCGAGCAGGGCGACGGTGGTCTGCGGCATGCCGGCCCAGATGCCGACGAGGATCACGGCCGGCAGGGCGGTGGCCAGTCCGGTGAGCCAGTCCCGCCCGTCGCCGAGGCCCATGTCGCGGAGGGTCTCGTTGAGGATGCCGGCGTCGGGGTTGTAGACCAGCCGCCACATGATGCCGACCACCACCTCGGGCATCGCCCAGGGGATGATCGCGAGCGCCCGGGCCAGCCAGCGGAAGCGGAGGTTCTGGTTGAGCAGCAGCGCGAGGCCGAGGGCGAGCAGGAACTGCGGGACGGTGACGCCGACGGCCCAGAGCAGGCCGATCCGGAAGGACTCCCAGAAGAGCGAGTCGTGCAGGAGGTCCTGGAAGTTGAGCGTGCCCACCCACCGGGTGGCCTGGGTGCGGCCGGACTGGGCGTCGGTGAAGGCCAGGAGAATGCCGTAGAGCAGGGGTCCGACACTGAGGATCAGGATGGGGATCAGGGCGGGCAGCACCAGGAACCAGGCGGCGTGGTCCCGCCCCGCCGGCCGCCCGTGTCCGGGCCTCTCGCCGGCGGCCGCCGTTCCGCCGGACCGCTTCGTCGCGGTCTCCACACTCACAGATTCGACCCCTTATGCGCCCTTTGCCACGTTGCATCGGCCTCCGTCATGGTCCTGACGGGCTGTCGCTTCGTCAAGGCCACCTGCACGGATGCGAGACTTTGGCCGATTCGCATACGCATCGGGGAGATACGGAGAGACGGATGGACGAGGCTCGGGCGCGGGAGATCCTGACCGCCGCGGAGCTGCCGGCCCGGGAGCCGGAGGCGTCACTGCTCGCCCTCGGCGAGAACGCGGTCTTCGGCGTGGGCGGTCTCGTGGTCAAGATCGGCAGGGACGCGGAGCTGCTGGCCCGCGCCGAGCGGGAGCTCGCGCTCGCCGACTGGCTCGCCGAGAGCGGCGTCCCCGCCGTACGGGCGGCCGAGCCGAAGCCGCGCCTGGTGGAGGGCCACCCGGTCACGCTCTGGCACCGGCTGCCGGACGCCGTACGGCCGGCCGAACCCCGCGACCTCGCTCCGCTGCTGCGCCGGGTCCACGCCCTGCCGGAGCCGGCGCCCTTCACCCTCCCCCGCCGCGAGCTGCTGGGCGAGGTCGAGCGGTGGCTTCGGCTCGCCGGTGACGCCATCGACCCGGCCGACGCGGCGTTCCTGCGGGAGCGGCGCGACTCCTTCGCCCCGGCGGCGGCGGCACTCACCCCGCATCTCACCCCTGGCCCGGTCCACGGCGACGCGCTGCCCCGCAACGTCCACGTCGGCCCCGACGGGCCGGTCCTCGTCGACCTGGAGACCTTCTCCTCCGACCTGCGCGAGCACGACCTCGTGGTACTCGCCCTCTCCCGCGACCGGTACGGGCTCGACCCCGCCGCCTACGACGCCTTCACCGAGGCGTACGGCTGGGACGTGCGCGACTGGGAGGGATGTGCCGTGCTGCGCGGCGCCCGGGAGACCGCGAGCTGCGCCTGGGTGGCCCAGCACGCGCCGACGAACCCGAAGGCGCTGGCTGAATTCGAGCGGCGGGTGGCCTCGCTGCGGGACGGAGACCCCGAGGTGCGCTGGTACCCGTTCTGACATCATGACGGGACCGGAAAGGGCCTTCGGGAACGGGGTGTTGTGATGCGCGTGGAACTGCCCGAGGTGACGCTGGACGTCGAGGTGAGCGGCGAGGGGCCCACCGTGCTGCTGGTGCACGGTTTCCCCGACAGCCACCGCCTGTGGCGCCGTCAGGTGCCGGCGCTGACAGCCGCCGGGTACAAGTGCGTGGCTCCGACGCTGCGCGGCTTCGGCGCCTCGGACCGGCCGGAGGGCGGCCCGGAGGCCTATCACCCCGCCAAGCACGTCGGCGACCTGCTGGAGCTGCTGGACCGGCTGGGGGTCGCCGGTCCGGTCCATCTGGTCGGCCACGACTGGGGCTCCGGCATCGTGCAGGGCCTTGCCCAGGTCGCGCCCGAACGCGTGACCAGCCTGAGCATCCTGTCCGTGGGGCACCTGGCGGCGATCCGTGACGCGGGCTGGGAGCAGAAGCAGCTGTCCTGGTACATGATCCTCTTCCAGCTCGCGGGGCTCGCCGAGGAATGGCTCGCGCGGGACGACTTCGCCAACTTCCGGGACATGCTGGGCGAGCACCTCGACGCGGAGGAGATCGTCGAACCGCTGCGGGCGCCCGGCGCGCTCACGGCCGCCCTGAACATCTACCGTGCAGGCCTTCCCGCCGAGGCGCAGTTCGGCCCGGCCCTGCCGCTGCCGCCGCTGCGCGGTCCCGTCATGGGCGTGTGGTCCACCGGCGACCGATTCCTCACGGAGCAGTCGATGACCGGCACCGCCAAGCACGTGGACGGCACCTGGCGCAACGAGCGCGTCGAGAACGCGGGCCACTGGCTCCCGCTGGACCGTCCGGAGCGCGTCAACGAACTGCTCCTGGACTTCCTCGCCGAGAACCCGGCGGGCTGACGGCCCACACTCGTCCCGCCCGTCAGGACGCCACCGGCGCGAGCTCCCGCAGGGGCCACGACGGGTCGACGACCGCGTCCGGGCTGCCCTTGCGCCGCAGGAAGTCCTGGAAGTCCTCCGCCCAGGCGCGGTACCAGCCGACCTGACGCTCGTGCAGTTCGGCCGGGGTGAGTGCGGCGACCGAAGGGTGCCGCTGGGCTATCGCCACGGCCACGCGCACGGCGGCCAGCGCGTCGGCGGCGGCCTGATGGGCGGTGCCGAGGACCACTCCGTACTCCCCGCAGACCGCCTCCAGGTTCCGCTTTCCCCGGCGGTAGCGGTCGACGGCCCGGTCGATGGTGTAGGGGTCGACGACCGGGCCGATGCCCGCGCCGTCGAGCCGGTCGCCCAGGGAGGGGAGTCCGTGGCGGCGCAGTTCCGCGGAGAGCAGGGTCAGGTCGAAGGCCGCGTTGTACGCCACGACCGGGACGCCGTGGCGCCAGTACGCCGTCAGGGTCTCGGCGATCTCGTCGGCCACCTCGCGCACCGGGCGCCCTTCGGCGGCCGCCCGTTCGTTGCTGATGCCGTGGATCGCGGACGCCTGTGCCGGGATGCGGATCCCCGGGTCGGCGAGCCAGTCCCGCTGCCGCACCACCCGTCCGTCGTGGACGCCGACGATCGAGGCCGTCACGATCCGCGCCTCCAGCGGTTCGGTGCCGGTCGTCTCCAGGTCGAAACCGACCAGCTCTTCCCCATGCCAAGCCATCGGGTCCTCCTTACGTGATCTCCCCCGTGGTGCTGAACACCCTCGCACGCGCCACTGACAACGCTCAGGAAACCGGACGGGAGTCGAGCCACACGGACTCGAA
Organism: Streptomyces lateritius; assembly: GCF_014649715.1. Taxonomy (GTDB): domain Bacteria; phylum Actinomycetota; class Actinomycetes; order Streptomycetales; family Streptomycetaceae; genus Streptomyces; species Streptomyces lateritius. The sequence continues at coordinate 161,470 of NZ_BMTO01000012.1, read as the reverse complement.
CTCCTCCCTGTATGTCTCAAAAAGTCCGTGTTCGCCGTCTCGGCCGTCCGCCCCTCCGGACCGCACCACGTTCCGCCCGCCCCCGCGCAGCACGAGGACCGGCGCCTCCATCCCGCGCGCCCGCCGCAGATACGACTGGACGACGGCGACCCCGTCGGGGCCGTCTCCGTCGACGAGGTAGGCGGTGAAGCGCGGGGTCTCGTCGAAGACGTGGATCTGGAAGGCGCCCGGATCGCGCAGCCTGGAGCGCACCCGGCGCATGTGGAGGATGTTCATCTCCACCGAGCGGCTCAGCTCGCCCTTCTTCAGGCCCAGTTCGCGCTCGCGCCGCTTGACGGCGCTGCTGGCCGGGTTCAGGAACAGCAGCCGTATCCGGCATCCCGACTCGGCGAGCCGGACCAGACGCCGCCCCGAGAAGTTCTGCACCAGCAGGTTCAGGCCTATGCCGGTGGCGTCGAGGCGCCGCGCCCCGCCGAACAGGTCCTCGGCGGGAATCTGCCGCTGCAGCCGCACCCGGTCGGAGTGGACCGAGACCACGTCCGCGTACCGGTCACCGACCAGGTCCTCGACCGCGTCCACGGGGAGCCGGTCTGCGGACGGCACGCCCGCCCCGCTGCCGAGGATCTCCAGGAGGCGGGCCGAGGCCCGCTCGGACTGGGCGAGCACGGTCAGCGAGAGGGCGCGGTTGCGGGAGACGACGTTGCGCGTCACCTCCAGCTCGTCCAGGGCGAGTTCGACCTCGCGCCGGTCGTCGAAGTAGGGCTCGAAGCAGGGCCAGTGCTGCACCATCAGCTCCCGCAGCTGCGGGAGCGTGAGGAAGCTGAGGACGTTGTCGTCGGCCGGGTCGAGGAGATAACCCTTGCGCCGCGAGACCTCGCGGACGGCGACCGCCCGCTGCACCCACTCCTGGCCGGCCGGACCGGCCGCGGCCACCACCCAGTCCTCGCCGTGCACCGGCTCGTACACCGGTCTCAGGACGGCGGCGACCACCGCACGCAGCCGCTGTTCGACGAGATTGAGCCAAATGTAGGCCCGCCCGGCCCGCTGGGCACGCGTGCGCACCTCGCTCCAGGCCTCGGCGCCCCAGTCCAGCTCCGCCCCGATCTCCATCGGCCTGGCGACCGAGACCGCTCCGGGCGTCACGTCCACGGGGTCGGAGGAGTCCCCCTCGTGACCCGCGTCACCTGGGGGCAGCTCCAGACCTCCCGAGCTCACCCGTGCACCGCCTTCTGCTCCCGAACGCCCGATCCGACCGTCTGTCAACGATCAAGGAAGGGTACTCCGGGAGCGGGAGGCGGTGCAGCAGGATCGGCAGGCTCGTGACTCAACTGCCCAGTCGCGGTGCCCCGTTCTGGTCGGCGAGATCGGCCGGAGTGAGCGGATTCATAGCGGTCACGTCCCTGGGCGCGAGCTGGAAGCCCTGCCAGTGCACCGGCATCGGCTGCTGGTCCTCGTCCCGGGCGATGTGGTGGAACCCGATGTTGACCCAGACGGCCGGGTCGGTCAGCGTCTCGCCGTTGACCCACTTGTCCACGCTGTCGGGCGCGTTCCGGCCGCAGTCGAGGATGTTGTTGCTGGCGAACTGCTCGCAGGCCCGGCTCTGGGTGAAGTAGATGTCGTGCTTGGTGAAGCCGCGCCCCGCGTGGGTGTTGGAGGGGCCGGGCACGATCTCGTACGAACGCTGGTGGCCGTCCTTGTTCTTGCCGGTCGCGCTGACCACCCGCCACCAGCGCATGTTCTTCGCGTCACCGGCCAGTTCCCTGGTGACCGGGGTGCGGGTGGTCTTCACGGTCGGGCCGCCGTTGCGGCTGGGGGCGGTGACCTTGGAGTCGTACTGCTCGATCCGGTCCCTGACGCTGCCGTCGAGGCCGAAGTCGAGCCGCCAGAAGACGTTGTGGGCGTGGCTGGTGGCGTAGGAGCGGGCACCGTGCCCGATGGGCCAGCCGCGCCCGTCTGTCCCGTTGTAGTCGCCGGGCGCGAGGCTGCCGGTGGCGCCGACGTTGGCGGCGATGGTGCCGTCGGAGGAGAAGCGCCACTCGGTGATGTACTCGTACCAGGCGACCTTGTTGACGGTGTAGACCAGCAGGTCCTTGCCCTGGGACTGCCAGACCTTCGTGCCCTCGTCGTTGGCCATCCGGTAGGCGTGTCCGCGCGCCCGGGTCGTGGTGCACAGGCCGCTCACGTCGCCGAGCTCCGGAACCTTGACCTTGGTGATCGTTCCGCCGGGGCACTCGGCCGGCTTCAGGTTCTGCAGGCCCCAGCCGAACCCGGCGCCGGTGAGGTCGTCGTACTCGGCATTGCCGTCGTCGTACGGCACGTGGATCTGGGCGAGCTTCGCGCTGGTCAGGACGCGTATCGGGGTGTTCTGGTTCTTGGGCTGGTAGGTGACCTTGTCCAGGACGAGCCCGGAGTCGGTGTCGTAGCGCCAGCACATGCGCCAGGTGGTGCCACCGTCGAGCTTCTGCTCGATGCGGTAGGCGGCGGAGCAGTCGGCGCGGGGCGGTACGGGCGCGGCGGTGGCGGAGGTCACCGGTCCCGCGGCGGCCGTGGCGGTGGCGAGCAGGGCGGCCGCGGCGAGTACGGCGCCGTGCTTGCGGGCGCCGATGAGCGACGGACTGGGCATGAGAACGAACTCCCTCGTACGGACGTACGGACGTTCAGAAGGTGGATGGATGTGCGAGTGGTCGGCCCGCGCGAGCAGTCGGTGGGCGTCGGTGGTCAGCCGACGCGGGTGACGGTCCGGGCGCTCAGGTCGACGATCAGGTTCCGGGTGTCGATCCAGGAACCGTTGAGGATCTTGGTGACCAGGCGGACGCAGCGGTGTTCACCGCACTTCACGAGAGGCGCGGGGACGTTCGCCTCGCGGTACGGGCGGTAGACGTCCCCGTTGAACCAGAGCTGGTCGGCCGAGGTCAGCGCCTTGCCGGTGGCGTCCTTGTAGTCCTCCCGGACGCCGTCGCCGAGCTTGCTCGCCAGGATGAGCTCGAGGGCCTCGCGCAGCTCGTCCGGGTGCGCCGAGGGCTGGACCCCGCGCTGAGCGGCCGCGCTCTCGACCTTGCCGGTGGCCAGGTTGACGGTCCGGGTGATCAGCTCGTCGCGCTCGTAGTCGTAGAACCGCACCTCCGCGCGGCGTGGCGCGGCCGGGTCGTCGATCTCCTCCGGCCGCGGGTCGGCCAGCTCCGTGGCCAGGAGCTGGGGGCCGCGAGCCCCCTCGACATCGCGCTGGGCGGCCCTGGCCGGCGGGGTCAGCGCCAGCTCGGCGGCCCGCTGCAGTTCGTCGTCGGTGAGCGGGTCGGTGCCCACTCCCTTCTCGCCCTCCGGCGGCGCGGTGGCCATGGTCGCGGGCCCGGGCGGGCTCCCGGCGGAGGCGTCCGTCCCCGCGTCCGTCCCCTCGGGGGCCGCCGGTCCGGCGCCACGCCCGGCCGCCGCTCCGGTCCTCACGCCGTCCTCGGCCCCCGCCGTCCCCGGCAAGGTGATCCCGACCATGACGGCGGTCCCCGTCACCGCGATGGCCGCGCCCGCCACCACCTTCCCCAGATGGCGGCGCACTATTTCGTACACACTTCCCCCTTGTGCTGCGGTTCTCCCCTGTTTCCCTGCGGTCACCCGGTAGGACGGGCCGAAGTCCTAGGAGGTTGCCCGTCTTTCGGGCAGGATTTGGCCGGAGTGCACCCCCACACCCGGATCAGAATGGAAGAGTCTTATCTATGCAGGTCTGGCCGGGACAGGCGTATCCCCTGGGCGCCACCTACGACGGCGCCGGAACCAATTTCGCGGTCTTCTCGGAGGCCGCCCACAGAGTCGAGCTGTGTCTGCTCCATGACGACGGCTCGGAGACGGCGGTGGAGCTGCGCGAGACGGACGCCTTCGTCCGGCACGCCTATCTGCCGGGAGTGATGCCGGGTCAGCGGTACGGATTCCGGGTCCACGGGCCGTACGCGCCGGAGCGCGGGCAGCGCTGCAACTCGGCGAAGCTGCTGCTCGACCCCTATGCCCGCGCGGTGTCGGGTTCGATCGACTGGAGCGAGGCGGTGTACGGCTACCACTTCGGGCGGCCGGACTCGCGCAACGACCTCGACTCGGCGCCGCACACGATGTCCTCGGTCGTGGTCAATCCCTACTTCGACTGGGGCGACGACCGTCGGCCGCGCACCGACTACCACCGGACGGTGATCTACGAAGCGCATGTGAAGGGCCTCACGATGCTCCACCCGGAGCTGCCCGAGGAACTGCGCGGGACGTACGCGGGGCTCGCGCACCCCTCGGTGATCGGCCATCTGAAGGAACTGGGTGTCACGGCTCTGGAGTTGATGCCGGTCCACCAGTTCGTCAACGACCACCGGCTGGTGGACGCGGGCCTGGCGAACTACTGGGGCTACAACACCATCGGCTTCTTCGCGCCGCACAACGCGTACGCCTCCTGGGGCGACCGGGGTCAGCAGGTCCTGGAGTTCAAGTCGGCGGTGCGGGCACTGCACCAGGCGGGGATCGAGGTCATCCTCGACGTCGTCTACAACCACACGGCCGAGGGCAATCACCTGGGCCCGACGCTCTCCTTCCGCGGGCTCGACAACCCCTCGTACTACCGGCTGTCGAACGACCGCCGGTACTACACCGACACCACGGGCACCGGTAACTCGCTGCTCATGCGGTCGCCGCACGTGCTGCAGCTGATCATGGACAGCCTGCGGTACTGGGTGACGGAGATGCATGTCGACGGCTTCCGCTTCGACCTGGCGGCGACGCTGGCGAGGCAGTTCCACGAGGTGGACCGGCTGTCGTCCTTCTTCGACCTGGTGCAGCAGGATCCGGTGGTCAGCCAGGTGAAGCTGATCGCCGAGCCCTGGGACGTCGGTGAGGGCGGCTACCAGGTGGGGAACTTCCCGCCGCTGTGGACCGAGTGGAACGGCAAGTACCGCGACTGCGTGCGCGACCTCTGGCGCGGCGAGCCACGGACGCTGGCGGAGTTCGCGTCCCGCCTGACCGGCTCCTCCGACCTCTACCAGGACGACGGCCGGCGCCCGCTGGCCTCGGTCAACTTCGTGACCTGTCACGACGGCTTCACGCTGCGCGACCTCGTCTCGTACGACAACAAGCACAACGAGGCGAACGGCGAGGGCAACCGGGACGGCGAGAGCCACAACCGGTCCTGGAACTGCGGCGCCGAGGGCGACACGGACGACATCGGCATCCGGGAGCTGCGGGCCCGCCAGATGCGGAACTTCCTGGCGACGCTGATGCTGTCGCAGGGCGTGCCGATGTTGAGCCACGGCGACGAGTTCGGGCGGACGCAGGGCGGCAACAACAACGCGTACTGCCAGGACAACGAGGTCGCGTGGGTGAGGTGGCCGGAGCCGGGTGCCGAGGAGGAGGGGACGCTGCTCGAGTTCACCCGGGCGATGGTGCGGCTGCGCCGCGACCACCCGGTCTTCAGGCGCCGCCGCTTCTTCCACGGGCGTCCCGTGGAGGGCACCCACGACGAACTGACGGACATCGCCTGGTTCACGCCGGAGGGCGAGGAGATGACGTCGCGGGACTGGCAGGCGGCGCACGCGCAGGCGCTGACGGTCTTCCTGAACGGGAACGCGATCTCGGAGCCGGGGCCGCAGGGGGAACGGATCGCGGACGACTCGTTCCTGCTGATGTTCAACGCGTCGTCGCAGGAGCTGGAGTTCGAGGTGCCGGTCAACCACGGCCAGACCTGGTGCGTGGTCGTCGACACGTCCCACCCGGAGGGCATCCCGCCCCAGGAGGGCCCCAAGGTGGCGGCCGGCGAACGGGTGACCCTGGCCCCCCTGAGCCTGACGGTCCTCCGCCGTCCGGCCTAAGCCGTGTCCGTGAAGTTCCGCCTGGCCCGCGGGCAGACGGCGCTACATTCCGGACACGACCCAGGGGATGTCTGGTGGATCAAGCCGCCCGGCAAGATCCACCGGACACCCCGTAGGGACCGGCGCGCCCGGGAGCCGGCGGTCAGGAGGCCGCCGCCGGCTCTTGGTGGGTCGGCTGGGGCTCGGGGGGCGGGCCGTCCAGGAGAGGGGGTGCAGAGGAGTGCCGCGGTCACTGTCACTGTCACCGCGAACGCCGCCACCGGCCCGTAGGTCTCCGCCGGGCGACCCGAAAGCGCGAGCGCCTGCCCGCCGGCGATCCCTCTGGTCAGAAATGCCATCGCGTCAAGGCGAGCCGGGGCGCCGGCACGGCCCGCTCCGTCAGGCCGAAGACCGTGATCAGGTGCGGCGCGTACGCCGCACCGAGGACGAGCACGACCCGTACAGCCCCATGAGGGAGTCGACGGACAGAAGCGGAACCGAAAGCACCACGAGCGCCGCCGTCGCCGGCCGCCACCGCGTCGCCAGTCCGATCCGCGCCGGCCCCGCCGCATCGAGGGCCCGACGGCCACGCTCATCACCCCCTCGCGGCGTAGACGAGCCCCGCCTGGGCCGGAGCGCCGTGCTTCTCCGTGAGCGCGGTGACCCCCGCCCGCGAGGCGCCGAACACGGCTCCCTGAAGCACCATCGTGACCCGAAGGGCGTACGCGGACCGGGGCAGCCGCCCCCGTTGGGCGGCGCCCGTCCGAGTGGTGCGCGCCTCCCTCCGTGCCCTCCCCCGCGCCTCCGCCACCCCGGCCGACGAGTGCAGGGCGAACGCCGTGCCGCACGTCACCGGCAGAACCGCGGCCACGACCAGCGCCGCGGCGGCCGGATGAGTGAGCGCCGCGGCGAGCCCACGAGCGCCGGACCGAGGACGAGCGAGACCTCGTCCAGCGTTTCTTCGCACGACAGCAGCGTCCCCACCCGGCGGTCGTCCGCTCCGGAGCGCCGGGCCGGCGGGACCGAGCGGGTCCGGGCGAGCGGCCCGACCTGTGGGACGGTCGCCCCGGCGAGTGCCCCTCCCGCTAGCCCCGTCGTGGTGAGGGACCCACTCGTCCCGGCGGTCAGGAGCAGGGTGGCGAGCCGGCACAGGACGGTGGGCAGCCGCCCCGGGAACGCGACGACCGGAAGCACCGGTCCGAGCGGGGAGAGGGTGTCGCGATGCATCCGGAGCATCGGCCGGACGTAACGCGATGCACCCGAACGGACGCATGAGGCGATGAAACAGAAGCCTCCCAGGCGGGTACGTACGTTCGCATGACGCCCTCGCCCACCGCCTCGACGGTTCCCACCGCCACCTACCGGCTCCAGATCCAGCCGGAGTTCCCGTTCTCGGCCGCCGAGCGGGCCGTCCCTCACCTCGCCGGCCTCGGGGTGTCCCACCTGCACCTCTCGCCGGTCCTGGAGGCCGTGCCCGGCTCGACGCACGGCTACGACGTCACCGACCACCGCACGGTCAGGGCCGAGCTGGGCGGCGAGGAGGGCCTGCGGGCGCTCGCCGCGACCGCCCGGACGCACGGCCTGGGTCTGGTCGTGGATCTGGTGCCCAATCACATGGCCGCCGTGCCCCGGCACAACCACGCGCTGCGCGCAGTGCTCCGCGACGGCCCGGACTCCCCCTACGCCCGCTGGTTCGACATCGACTGGGCGGCGGGAGACGGCCGGATGCTGCTGCCCGTCCTGCCGGGCCGGCTCCCGGAGGTACGGGAGCGGATGCGGGTCGCCGACGGCATGCTGCACCTCGACGGGCAGGAGTTCCCCCTTCGCGCCGGTACCGAGGAGCTGCCCCTGGCCGAGCTGCTCGACGCCCAGTGGTACCGCCTCGCCTGGTGGCGCCTGGCCCGGACGGAGCTCAACTACCGTCGCTTCTTCACCATCTCGGACCTGATCGGGGTACGGGTGGAGGACCCCGAGGTCTTCGCGGCGACCCACGGGAAGATCGTCGAGCTGGTGCGGGACGGGGTGATCGAGGGCCTGCGGATCGACCACCCGGACGGGCTCACCGACCCCGAGGGCTATCTGGAGCGGCTGCGCGAGGCGACGGACGGCCGGTGCTGGACGGTGGTGGAGAAGATCCTCACAGGTACGGAACCGCTTCCGCCGTCCTGGCCCGTCGCGGGGACCACCGGCTACGACGCCCTGCGGTACGTGGACGGGGTCTTCGTGGACCCGGCTGGCGCAGACGAACTGCTCGATCTCTACCGGGAGTTCGTCGGACGCGCCGGGGACAGGGGCGGCTACTGGGAGGCGACCGCCCGGCGCGCCGCGTACAAGGTCGTGACGCACGAACTGGCGGCGGAGACGGCCGCACTGACCCGGATCGCCGGGCGGATCTGCGCCGCGGACCCGGATCTGCGCGACCACGCGCCCTGGGCGCTGCTGACGGCGATCCGCGAACTCCTCGTCCGGGTGCCGGTCTACCGCACCTACCGGACGGGCGGCGAGAACGTCCTCACCCCGGACGCGGCCCGCGGCGCGAAGGCGGCCTTCGCCGTGCCGGAGGAGGCGTCGGCGGTCGACACCGTACGGGATCTGGCGCTCGGCCGGCTCGGCGAAGGGCCCGAACACCAGGCGTTCCAGGCGCGCTTCGCGCAGACTTCCTCGGCGCTGCGCGCCAAGTCCGTGGAGGACACGGCCTTCTACCGCTACACCCCGCTCCTGTCGGCCAATGAGGTGGGCGGTGATCCCGGCTGTCCCGCCGTCACTCCGGAGGAGTTCCACGCCTACTGCCTGCGGCTCGCCCGGGACTGGCCGGCCACCGGGACCGTCCTGACCACGCACGACACCAAGCGCAGCGCCGACGTCCGGGCCGGAATCTCCGTGCTGTCCCAATGCCCCCGGGTGTGGGCCGGCCTGCTGGAGGAGGCGGCCGGGGTGCCCGCGCCCGACCCGCATCTGGCGTGGACGGCGTGGCAGACCGCGTTCGGCTTCGGCACGCCGGACGCCGCCCGGCTGGGGCCCGCGGTGCTGAAGTCCGTACGGGAGGCGGGGCTGCACACCAGCTGGACCGAGCCCGATCCGGGGTACGAACGGGCCGTGCAGGAGTTCGTGGCGGCCGGTCCCGGCCGGATTCCGCTGCGGACCGCGTCCGAGGCGGCCTTCGCCCTGGAGCCGCACATCCGGACGCACGTCCTCGGCGCGGCCCTGGTGCAGCTGACGATGCCGGGGGTACCGGAGCTGTACCAGGGGACGGAGCGGGAGTACCGCGCGCTCGTCGACCCCGACAACCGGCGGCCGTTCGCGGTCGGTCCCGACGACGAGAAGACGGCGGTGGTCCGGGCGGCGCTGGCCCTGCGGCGCCGGCACCCGGATCTCTTCGGCGAGGCGGGAGGCTACGCCCCGCTGACGGCGGCCGGGCCCGCGGCCGGCCACTGCCTGGCCTTCGCCCGCTCCGACGAGGTGGTCACGGCGGTCACCCGGCTGCCGCTGCGGCTCGCGGAGGCGGGGGGCTGGCAGGACACGGAGCTGGTGCTGCCGGCCGGCCGCTGGTTCGATCTCCTCGACGGAGTGCGGGAGTTCACGGGCGGCCCGGACTCGGAGGTGAAGCTGGCCGAGTTGTTCGCCGAGCGGCCGGTGGCGCTGCTCAGCCGCCGGGCCGTACGAGAAGGGTCCGGGGGGCTCGGGTGATGAGCCCGGTCCGCTCGGGCACGAAGCCGTCGGGGAGGCGCAGCTTCGGCATGACGTCGAGCAGCGCGCGCACGGCGTACTCCGCCTCCAGTCCGGCGAGGAGGACGGCGGGGCAGGTGCCGCTGCCGTAGGTGAGCTGGCCGGGGTCGTCGCGCTGCGGGTCGTAGCGATCGGGGTCGCGGAATCTTTCGGGGTCCCGGCCGGCCGCTCCGATCAGCAGGGCGACGGACTCCCCGGCGGGGATGGTGCCGCCGCTGACCCGGACCTCGGCGCCGGTGCGGCGTACGGCGATCTGGACGGGCGGGTCCCGGCGGAGCGACTCGGTCCAGGCGCGGGCGATCTGCCCGGCCGGGGCGCCCTGGAGCGCCGCGGCCCGCTCGCGGTCGGCGAGGACGTTGGCGAGGAAGGAGGCCAGGGCCTTCTCCCGTACCGAGATCTGCCCGGTGCACTGGCCGGCGAGCGCGGAGGCGGCCCGGCCGCGCACGAGGCGCATCATGTCGCGGTAGGGCACGCCGATCGCGGCGGCGACGGCCCCGGCGGGCAGCCAGCGGCAGAAGTCGGCGACCAGGTCGGCCTGCGGCCGGTCGGCGATCCGCCGGGCGAGGACGTACGCCGTGCGCGCCGTGACACGCCGGAGTTCGCCCTCGTCGACCTCCACGTGGGTCTGCGCGCAGGGCGGGTCGCCGGGCCGGTGGCCGTGGGTGAAGCGGGCGTCGGTGAGGGCGGCGGCGACGTCGGCGTACCGACTGAGCACCCAGGCCCGCAGCAGCGGGTCGTAGGTCAGCGGGAACTCCTCACGGAGCACGCGGTGGAGCGGGTGCGGATTGCGGGTCGCCCCGGGGTCGAGCGGACTGGGCGCGACGGTCCGCGCGGCGGACGCCTCGCCCGCCGCGGGCCGGACGGCCCTGACCCGTGCGGCGGCGGGGGGCAGGATCGCGCTGCTCGCCGGAGTCCCGGCCGGCGCCATGGGCGGGAGTTCCGCCCAGCCGTCCCGCCGTATACCCGGGTTCGACTCGTCGCTCATCGCGCCCCCTGTCGGTCGCTTGCGTTCCGCGGCCCGAGGTCTTGGCGCGCGTCCCCCCACCCCACCATCGGTTGAGGGGCATCGCACCTCGTAAACCGCTGAATGGGTGAAATAGCGGTGCTGTCACTCTCTGCCGCTAGAGTCATCCGCGCTTTGTTCGAACGCCCGGAGGAGAATGCAGGCGATGGAATGTTGAAACGAGGGCGCGGCACACGGTTCGCCGTCGCGTTGATCTCTGCGGTACTGGCCGTCGGCGTACTGCCGCAGTCGGCTTCCGCGGCCACGGTACCGAACGGGGAGGTCGTGCCCGCCACGATCACGCCGATCGCGCCGGGCAAGTCCTGGGTGCTGACGTCGACCGAGTCGGGAGTCGTCCCTCAGGCCCACCGGACCGCGTTCACGCAGAACATCGCCGCGGCCGAGGCCCGTGGGGTCCAACGTGTGGGAATCGCTGAGGTCCTGGGAGATCTGAACGTCGCCGCGCGGCCCCTGTGCCATGCGACGAACGCCGCCGGCGCCGAGGGGTTCTGCTGGAACGACGCCTGGGGCGACGACAGCAAGATGGAGTTCGTCCCGCAGGGCCTGACCGGATCGGGTGAGTCCCGGCACAACCAGCAGCTCGTGGGTGATCGGCGGATCGTCGTCAGCAGTTGGTACAGCGGCGACCCGCATCCGACGTACGACAAGGAAGACCTCATGCGGGTCACCTTCGCGGACGTGACCGATCCCGCGAATGTGCGCTACCGACACGCCCTCCTGGTGACGCCCACCGCATCGGGATTCACCAATCTGCGCGGCCACGCCAATTCGGTGACGTGGTACCGGAATCATCTGTACGTCTCCACCGCCGCCGGTCTGGCGGTATTCGACCTGACCAGGATCTGGCGCACGGACGCAAGCGCAGGTGGCGTCGGAAGCTCGGGTGGTACGCATGCGGCCGCCTGGCACGCGTACGCCCTTCCTCAGGTCGACCGCTACCAGCATCTCCTCGAAGCACCGAACGATCCGGGGTGGGACCCGGACAACCCCCGGTACAAGCCGGAGAACAGCCCGACGTACTCCCCGACGAACTGCGGGTCCCAGTTCGGCGACCCTCCGTGCTTCGCCGGAGTCTCCCTGGACGACAGTGGCGCCGAACCGGCTCTCGTCACCACGGAGGTCGGCGAGATCCCCGATCACGAGCCTCAGACGTTCGGCACCAAGAGGTCCATCGTGCGATGGCCGCTGGACAGGACCACCGGCCTGCCGGCCGCGAAGGCCGATCACATCGTCCGCCCGGCGGGTGCCTACCAATCGACCGTCAGCGGCGCACAGGGCGTCGCCATGCACCGGGGTCGCGTCGTCGTGTCGGCGGCTTGCCCCGAGTTCGTCGCTCTGGAGACCCGGATCGCCAGCTGTCTCTACCACGCCTGGCCCGGAGAGCCGGTACGCCTGTGGACCCGTACGGGCATCTACGCGCAGAACGTCTCCTACTGGCCCGCCACCGACGAGTTGTGGACGATCAACGAAGCCCCGGGCGACCGGACGGTGTTCCACACCGGCTGGCCCAAGCCCGAGATACCGCTGCGCTCCCTCACCGGCACCTGGGGCGATCTGACGGGTGACACCGTGCCCGACCTGCTCGCCGTCCGACCCGACGCCTCCCCGTCGGCCCTGGCCGGGAACGGGAACCTCACCCTGTACCCGGGAGCCGTGAACGGTGCGGGCGCCCGCACCTCCATCGGGACGAACTGGAACTCCATGCGTCTGGTGTCCGGGATCGGACGCCTCGACTCCGACACATGGCCTGACGTCCTCGCCGTGGACGACACCGGGGTGCTGTGGCTGTATCCCGGCGCCAAGGGCGGGCTCGGTGCCCGGACCCAGATCTCCACCGGCTGGGGCTCCGTCCGGGCCATGACCGGAGCCGGCGATCTCACCGGCGACGGACAGCCCGACCTCATGGCCGTCTGGAACGACGGCACCGCCCACCTCTACCCCGGCAAGCCCGGCGGCCTGGGCACACGCACCCAGATCGGTACGAACTGGAACACCATGCGGCTCTTCTCCGGGGTCGGCGATCTCACCGCCGACGGCCGTCCGGACGTCCTCGCCGTGGACGGGGCCGGTGCGTTGTGGCTGTACCCGGGCACGCAGGCCACGCTCGGTGTCCGGACGCAGATCTCCACCGGCTGGGGCCCCGTCCGGGCCATGACCGGAGCCGGCGATCTCACCGGCGACGGACAGCCCGACCTCATGGCCGTCTGGAACGACGGCAGCGGCCACCTCTACCCCGGCAAGCCCGGTGGTCTCGGCACCCACAGCGCCGTCGACCTGGGCTGGGGAACGCCGTAGGTCTGAACCAGGAGCCGGGGGCGGCGCGGAAGCACCGCCCCCGGCCCCGTCGCCTCTCACCTCTCAGAGGCCTCAGAGCCTCGGACTCGGGCCACGTCACCGGTCACGGTTCCCGGCTGGTCCGGCGAGGCCGCGCCCGCTCGCGCACGGGGCGGGCGCGCCGGCCACCAGGCGCGGGCGCCCAGGAGGGACATCGCCGAGGGGAGGATCACCGCGCGGAGGACGATCGCGTCGAAGAGGACGGCGACCGTCAGGCCCACCGCGATCTGCTTCATCTCGATGCGGTCGATGAAGAGGAAACTGACGAAGACCGACACCATGATCACCGCCGCGCTCGTCACCACACTCGCCGAGCCGGCGATCCCGTCGACCACCGCCTCCCGCGTCGGCACCCCGCGCCGCACCGCCTCCCGGATCCGGCTGACCACGAAGATCTGGTAGTCGGTGGAGAGCCCGACCAGGATCGCGAAGACCATCAGCGGCGTGCGGGAGCCGACGAAGCCCAGGGACTCGAAGCCGAGCAGCCCCTCCGCCCAGGTTCCCCGGAAGACGAGGGTGAGCACGCCCCAGGACACCAGCACCGCGGCCAGGTTGAGCAGCATGCCGAGCGCCGCCGCCACAAGCGAGCGGAACGCCGCGTACATGACCGCCAGCGTGGCGAGCGAGACGAAGAGGACCACCCAGGGCAGGCGCCGTTCCTGATGGGCCGCGTAGTCCGCGCCGGCCGCGATCTCGCCGGACACCGCCCACTGCGCCCCGGACACCCCGGACATCCCCGCGACGGCGGCGGGCAGCAGCCGCTCCCGTACCCGCTCCAGGGAGCGGCTCGCCTCCGCCGAGTTCGCCGCGTACGGAACGGGCAGTGCCAGCAGTGCCGTGCGCCCGTCCTGCGCGATGCGCGCCACCGGCGCCCGGTCCTGGGCGAAGAGGGCGTCCCCGCGCGTGGCCTCGGCCAGCCTCCGCAGCGGCACGGCCGGGTCCTCTCCTCGTACGAGAACGAGATGCGCGGGCCCCTCCGAGGGGAAGGCGGCGACGAGCCGGTCGTACGCGGCGACGGACGGAAGGCTGTCCGGAAAGGTCTCCTTGCCCTCCGTACCGAGCCTCATGGAGAACGTGGGTGCGGCGAGCGCGACCGTCACGACCAGTCCGGCGACCAGGGCGAGAAGCGGTCGGCGCACGACGGGCCGCAGGACCGCCGCCCACATCCACCCCTCGGCGCGCCGCCCCCTGCGACGGGCGAACCGGCCCCCGTCCGTCCGGTGCCCGAGAAGGGCGAGCAGGGCGGGCAGGACGGTCAGCGACCCGCCCACGGCGACCAGCGTGACCAGGATCGCCCCGGTGGCGATGGAGGAGAAGACGACGTCCCCGACGAGGTACAGGCCGGCGAGCGCGAGGGCGACGGCGAGGCCGGAGTCGACGACGGCCCGTCCCGAGGTGGCGGCGGCCAGCTCGACGGCCCGGACGTGGGAGATCGTGGAGCCGGAGCGCTCGCGCTCCTCACGGGCCCGCTTGAGGTAGAAGAGCGAGTAGTCGACGCCGACGGCCATGCCCATCATGAAGATGACGCTCAGGGCCGCGCCTCCCGCGTCCGGGAAGACCCAGGACGCCAGCCCGTACAGGCCCACCGCGCCGGCGAAGGCGAAGAGGGCGAGCAGGACCGGGATGCCGGCGGCGAGGACGGCGCCGAAGACGGCGAGGAGGATCAGGAAGGTGACCGGGAGACTGATCATCTCCGTCCGCCCCAGCTCCTCGCCCTGCTTGTCGTTGACGGCCACGGAGATCGACGCGCTGCCGGTCTGCTCGATCAGCAGAGCCGGGTGGGCCTTCTGGACGGCGGCGGTCTGCGCGAGCAGCGCGTCGACGTCCTGCTTCGCGGTCTCCTTGTCACCGCGCAGGGTGACCGCGACCCGTACGGCACCGCCGTCCCGGGCGACGACCGGCTCCGCGACCGACTCGACGGCGGGCAGCGCCGCCATCCGCCTGCGGATCTCGGTCGCGGCGGCCCCGGGTTCCCCCGGTCCGGCCGCCCCCGCCGCCGGACCCCCGGCCCGGCGCTCGATCAGCACCTGCTCGACCGGCGGCGGAGTGAGCCCGCTGCCCGAGGCCATGGCCTCGGCACGCCCCGCCTCACCGACCCAGAAGTCCGCGGAGGAGCCCTTGTTCGTCCCCGCCGCCGCCCCCGCACCGACGCACAGCGCGAGCAGGAGCACCCATCCGGCGATCGCCTTCCGAGGGTGGGTGGCGCACCACCGCGCCGTGCGGACCGTGACCGGCACTCGGCCGACCGGCACTCGGCCGACGTGGGACTGCTGACCTGGGCTTCTCATGCCGATCAGCCTCCCGTCGGAGGCGCCGCGCGTCACTGGTGGACTCCGGTGCAAGGCAAGGGGGGTTACCCCCACCCGTAAGGGAAAGCCCGGCCGGACGAGAGGACTTCAGCGCAGCGAGAGCCGGAAGGACATCTGGCCGAACCCGACCATGTCGCCCTCCCGGACCGCCACCGCGCCCGTGACCCGGCGTCCGTTGACGGTCGTGCCGTTGGTCGAGCCGAGGTCCCGCAGGACCCACAGGCCACCCTGGAGGGAGAGTTCGGCGTGCAGCCGGGAGACGGTCTCGTGGCTGAGCCGCAGTCCGTTCACCGGATCGCGGCCGATCCGCAGCGGGTACGGGCCCGGTTCGGGCAGGAGCAGCTTCGGCAGCCGCTCGGCCTGCCAGGCGCGTCCGACCTTGGCCGTGAACGCCGACATCTTCTCGACCGCGCCGACGACCCGCCGGGTCCACGTGGACTCGGTCCGCAGGTCGGCGGTGAGGAGGGCGAGTTCGTCCGGGCGGCGCGCGGTGAGCGCCCGCTCCATCCGGAACAGGAAGGTGTCGTGCGAGAGCCGGCCCTGCGCGGCACCCTCACGGAGCAGCACCAGCGCACGGTCCCGCTCGGCGTCGGTGAGCCGAGCGGGGTGCGTGGAGAACTCGAAAGGCGTCGTCACATCCGTGATTGTCGGGCCGAGGGGCGGGAAGTGTCCAGAACGGGCCTGTACCAGCTCCGTGACGCGCCGGGCGGCGACGGCTCCCGGCTGCCAGGATGGACGCCGTAGTCGTTGGCCCATCGACGAGGGGATCGGCCGGTGCTGTTCGAGGTGTGGGCTCCGCAGGCCCGTGACCGGGTGTCGCTGGAACTGAACGGTGCCGGGCACCCGCTGGAGCGGGACGCCGAGCGCGCCGGCTGGTGGACCGGGGTGGCGGCGGCCCGGGACGGCGATCGCTACGGCTTCTCCCTGGACGGCGGGCCCGTGCTGCCCGACCCCCGCTCCCGGCGCCAGCCCGACGGTCCGGACGGTCTGAGCGCGGTCGTCGACCACGACGCGTTCGTCTGGTTCAACGAACCCCCGCGGCTGCGGCTGCGCGCCGCGGTCCTGTACGAGCTGCACGTGGGCACCTTCACCCCCGACGGAACCCTGGACGCGGCGGCGGAGCGGCTCGGGGAGCTGGCGGGGCTCGGTATCACCCATGTGGAGCTGATGCCGCTCTGTCCTTTCCCGGGAACGTGGGGCTGGGGATACGACGGCGTCGCGCCCTGGGCGGTCCACGAGCCGTACGGCGGCCCCACGGCGCTCAAGCGTTTCGTCGACACGGCGCACGGGCTCGGGATGGGCGTGGTCCTGGACGTCGTCCACAACCACCTCGGGCCGTCCGGGAACCACCTGCCGGCCTTCGGCCCGTACTTCACCGACACCCACCACACGCCGTGGGGCGCGGCGGTGAACCTGGACGCGCCGGGCTCGGACGAGGTCCGCGCCTATCTGCTGGGCAGCGCCCTCGCCTGGCTGCGGGACTACCGGATCGACGGACTCCGCCTCGACGCGGTGCACGCCCTGGCCGACACCCGGGCGCTGACGTTCCTGGAGGAGCTGTCGGAGGCCGTCGACGAGCTGGCCGGCGAGCAGGGCCGGCAGCACTTCCTGATCGCCGAGTCGGATCTCGCCGATCCCCGGACGACCAAGCCGCGCACGGCGGGCGGTCTGGGCCTGCACGCCCAGTGGAACGACGACTTCCACCACGCCCTGCACACGGCGCTCACCGGGGAGTCCCAGGGCTACTACGCCGATTTCGCCCGGGCCCCGCTGGCCGCGCTCGCCAAGACGCTGACCCGGGTCTTCTTCCACGACGGTACGTTCTCGAGCTTCCGGGGCCGTTCCCACGGCCGCCCGGTGGACCGGACACGTACCCCCGCGCACCGGTTCCTGGGCTACGCCCAGACGCACGACCAGATCGGCAACCGGGCGCTCGGCGACCGGCTGTCCGCGACGCTCTCCCCCGGGCTGCTCGCCTGCGCGGCGACGCTGGTCCTGACCGCCCCCTCGGTTCCGATGCTCTTCATGGGCGAGGAGTGGGGGGCGACCACGCCCTGGCAGTACTTCACCGACCACACGGACCCCGAGCTGGCGGAGGCGGTACGGCGGGGCAGGCGGCGGGAGTTCGCGGAGCACGGCTGGGCGGAGGGGGACATTCCGGACCCGCAGGACCCAGCCACCCGGAACCGCTCGGTCCTGGACCGCTCGGAGCGCGAACGCCCCCCGCACAACCGGCTCCTGGCCTGGCACCGGGAGCTGATCGCGCTGCGCCGGACGCTGCCCGACCTGACCGACCCGGACCTGGCGGCGGTCCGGGTCGCGTTCGACGAGGACGCCCGCTGGCTGGCCTTCCGCCGCGGTGTGGTCCGGGTCGCGGTCAACCTGGGGAAGGAGCCGACGGAGATCGCCCTCGGCACCAACGGCCGCGACCGGGTCCTCGCCTCCTGGGAGCCGGTCGAGGCCCCGGGCCGGGACGGCCTCCTGCGCCTGCCGGCGGAGTGCGCGGTGATCCTGACGGACGGGTGACAGCTGAGGCCGACGCCATGAGGCGTCGGCCACGGCGTGCGTCTCACTCGACGATCGCCATCTCGCGCGGGGTGTTGTTGAACCGCCGGCCCCCGCCGTCCTCCGTCGCCGTCACGATGTCCTCGATACGGACGCCGAAGCGGCCCGGCAGATACACGCCCGGTTCGACGGAGAAGCACATGCCGGGCACGATCGGCCGCTCCTCGCCCTCGACCATGTACGGAGGCTCGTGGGTGGTGACCCCGATGCCGTGGCCCGTGCGGTGGATGAAGTACGCGCCGTACCCGGCGTCCGTGATCACCTTGCGGGCGGCCCGGTCCACCTCCTGGCAGGCCACGCCCGGCCGGACCGCCTCGAAACCGGCCTGCTGCGCCTCGCGGACCAGGTCGTGGACGCGCCGCTCCTCGTCCGTGGGCTCGCCGACGTGGACGGTACGGGTGGTGTCGGAGCCGTAACCGTGCTTGAGCCCGCCGAAGTCGAGGACCACCATGTCCCCGCGCTCGATGACCCGCTCCCCCGCCTCGTGGTGCGGGTTGGCGCCGTTGGGCCCGGAGCCGACGACGGTGAAGTCGACCTGGGAGTGACCGAAGCGCATCAGCGCGGCGGCGAGGTCCGCCGCCACCTCCGTCTCCCTGCGGCCCTCGAAGCGGACGGTTAGGATCTCCCGGTACGCCTCGTCGGCGGCCGCCCCGGCGGCGGCGATCCGCTCCAGCTCCCGCGCGTCCTTGACGGCCCGGAGCATCGGCAGTGCCTCGGTCAGCGAGACGTACGACGTGGCCGGCAGCGCCTTCTGCAGGCCGAGCAGGTGCAGGGCCCAGGTGTTGTCGCTGACACCGAACCTGGCACCGGTGCCGCCGGCGCCGAGGAGCGGGGCGGTGACGGCGTACGGATCCTTGCCGTCGGTCCAGTCCCGCAGGGTGAACGCGGCGGCGCCCGGGGCCTGCTCGGCGTCCGGTGCCTCCAGCGTCGGGACGACGAGCACCGGTTCCCGGCCGGCGGCGAGGACGAGGACGGTGAGCCGCTCGGTGGTCGCGGTCGGCTGATAGCCGGTCAGGTGGACCAGGTCGGGGCCGGGGGCGACGAGAATGCCGGCGAGTCCGGCGTCGGCGGCCTCGGCGGCCGCGCGGTCCATCCTGGCCCGGTAGTCCTCGGCGGTGAAGGGGGCGGGTGGGGTGGTGACGGACATGGGTCTCCTCCTCGACGTACAGCATCCTGCCGGTGGCAGGGGCGGGCCGCGACCGCTCAGCGCCGGTCCGGTCCCGGACCCTGGGCGATGAGCCGTTCGAGCAGCTCCTGGAAGTCGTCGCCGACGACGATCCGCAGTTCCCCGCCGTCCTCGTCGCGCCGGCTGAGCTGGGTGAGCGTGCCGTCGCGCCACCAGAAGACGTACGGGCTGATGGCGCCCGGGGTGTCCTCGTAACCCGAGGCGGCGAACGAGGCCATCGCACCGAGCGCGGGAACGATCGTGGTGTCCCGGATCGGATGGAAGGCGAGCTGGTGGCGGAACGGCAGGGCGACCAGGGCCCCGTGCTCGCCGAGCGGCCGGCCCGTGACGCGCCGCACCACCGCGTCGAGGTCGAGGACGCGGCTCGCGGTGTAGAAGGAGTCACCGAGGATCACCTCGAAGCACATGCCGTCGGCGTCCCGCACCGTCTCGTGGCCCTCGACGGGCAGCCCGCGCAGGTTGTCCAGCGCCCGGTCGCGCAGCCGCTGGAGGTCGCCGAGCGGTTCCAGGGCCTCGTCGGTGAGCATCATGACGCTCTCCGGCAGGTCGAGGGCGAGGATCTCGTACAGTCCGGGCGCGACGGACCTGGCGTAGCCGAAGGTCCCGGGGTCGATGCCCTCGCCGCTGACCACCCGGGGGTAGAGCTGGGAGCGGATCTGCTCGGCCGGGAGCGTGTCGAGCGCGGAGGGGCCGTCCATGGTGCGCAGGACCAGGCCGACGTGGCGGCGGACGAGCTGGGGCCAGACGCGCGGTCCGCGCCGGTCGTTGTGGCAGACGGCGGCGAGGTTGCCGAGCCCGAACTGGCGGCCGGCGTCGTCGCGGACGAAGTCGGCGTAGACGGTGACCTCCAGGCCGAGTTCGGCGAACGACTCCCTGACGAGGCTGCGGAAGAGGGCCGCCTCGCGCTCGGAGAAGTAGGCGAACTCGGGGTCCCGGGAGACCTCGTCGCCGTCCCGCCTGGGTCCGCGCCGGAACAACCCCACGTGCGCCGCCTTCCGTCGCCGTTGCGTCGTCGTCCGGCCCAGCCTAGCGAGGGCCCGACGGCGTGCGGCAGGTCGGTCGGTGCGGCCCCGTCTCCAGCGAGTGCGTGCGGCCCGGGCTCCCTACAGCGAGTCGAGGCCGCGCTCGTGGCGGTCGACGGCCTCGCGTACGGCGCCGACGAACCCGTTCCAGAAGTGGGCCTGGTTCGCGGTTCCCACGCCGGCGGTCGTCCTGCGGGCGGAGGCGGTGCTGAAGTCACCGAACATGGCCCTGCGCAGTTCGGTGGAGATCTCCAGCTGGGCGCCCGCTCCGGTGCGGGTGCGGTTGACGATGTTCGCGGGGTCGTCGCCGTTCAGGGGGCTGTTGACTCCCGCGATGAGCACCGTCACGTCCAGCGCGCTGTTGCTGTTCCCCGTCTTCAGGCCGTGCGCGGCGAAGGCCGCCCCGAGGTTCCGCATCAGCCGCTGGTCCCGGCCGCCGATGAGTATCTGCTTGGCAGGGGTGCCCGCGTCGGGGGCGAAGCCGTGCAGGGAGACGGCGTACATGTTGTTGCCGCAGACGGCCAGGGCGGCGGGGTCGTCGCAGTGGGTGGAGGTGACGTGGAGCGAGCCGGAGGACGCGATCCCCTCGAACATCCAGTAGTCGCGCTGCGGCGCTCCGGTCTCCGCCACCGGGTCGGTGCCGGCCCCGACCCGGCTGTAGCCGGCGAGGGTGAGGCACAGCTCGCTGGTGCCCGCCTCGATGCCGCCGCCGTGCGGCGCGATGATCGCCGTGCTGCGGACGGGCTCGCTCGTGGCGCTGACGTTGTCGAAGAGGTCGGCCCGGGGGTGGGTGCGGAAGCGCCGCATCCAGTGGGTGCCTTCCTGGTACTCGGTGCTGCTGTACAGCGCCGAGTTGGAGGGGAAGGTGTCCGCGGTGGTGGCCGCGGCGGCGGTGGAGCCGTTCCCGGCGAGGTCGTTGAGCAGGGGCAGGGTGGCGGCAGCGGCGGCCACGGAGGTCAGCAGGGTGCGTCGGCTGGTGAGATTCATGCGCTGATCATCGCCGATGCCCCGCAGGCGGCTCGGGGCGGGTCAGCTCATGGGGACGACCAGGTGGGCGCGGTCGCGGCCGCGCGCGACGAGCCGGGCGTTCACCTCGTCGGAGTCCCGGACCCAGCGCTCGGCGTGGGCCCGCTCCTTGCCGAAGCGGACATGGCGTTCGACGAGCCGCGACAGCCGGCGCCCGTCGTCCAGTTCCAGGTACCACGCCTCGTCGAGGAACGGCAGGACGCCGGCCCAGAGGCCCTCGTCGTGCAGCAGGTAGTTGCCCTCGGTGACGACGAGCGGGACGTCGGGCGGGACAGGTATCACCCCGGCGACGGGCTCCTCCAGGGCGCGGTCGAAGGCGGGGGCGTAGACGGTGGTGCCGGGTTCGGGCGTACGGAGACGGGCGAGGAGCGCGGTGTAGCCGGCGGCGTCGAAGGTGTCCGGGGCGCCCTTGCGCCCGGCGCGGCCGAGCCGCGCCAGCTCGCTCTGGGCCAGGTGGAAGCCGTCCATGGGGACGAGCGCGGCGCGTCCGTCGAGCCGGTCGACGAGCCGGGCCGCCAGGGTGGACTTCCCGGCGCCGGGCGCGCCGGCAATGCCCAGGATCCGCCGTCGGCCGGGGACGGCGAGGAGCCGGGCGCGGGCGGTGAGCTCGGCGAGCTGCTGGGCGTCCATGCGGGGATTCTCCCACTCCGTCCGACCCGGACCCGCTCCGTCCGGTTCGCTCCGTCCGACGCGGACCCTGCTCCGTCCGGCCTTCGCGCTTCGACGCGGACCCGCTCCCTCGGCCCTCGTGCTTCGACGCGGACCCGCTCCGTGTGCTCCTCGTTCTTCCACTCGGCCCCGCTCCGTTTGACACGGACCAGTTGTACGTATGACGTTGGACTTATGTCCTCCCTCGCTCTTGTCGCCCTCGTCGTCCGTGACTACGACGAGGCCATCGCCTTCTACACCGACGCCCTCGGCTTCGACCTGGTCGAGGACACCGACCGGGGCGACGGCAGCCGCTGGGTCGTCGTCCGCCCGCCCGCGGGCCCCGACGGCGCCGCCGCCGGCACGGGGCTGCTGCTCGCCCGCGCGAAGAACGGCGAACAGGCCTCCCGCGTGGGCGACCAGACGGGCGGCCGGGTCGGCTTCTTCCTGCACACCGACGACTTCGCGCGCGACCACGCCCGGATGACCGTGGCGGGGGTGCGCTTCCTGGAGGAGCCGCGCCACGAGCCGTACGGCTCCGTCGTCGTCTTCGAGGACCTGTACGGCAACCGCTGGGACCTGCTCCAGCCCGCGGTGGGGAACGGGTGAACTGCTCGACACACCGCGGGCCGCGCGTTCGGCGGGGCCCGCGGCAGGGCATCCTCCCGACAGGAGCGCCCCACTCACACAGGTGAGCGATAAGGCCAACTGCCGTACGACAGGCTGGAGTCCGGCTTCCGGCGCACCGTCCGGGGCCCCTACGATTCACCTGTCCCCGGTGCTGGACGGCCGCGGGGCCACATCGGCACGTCGGCACGTCAAGGGGAGGAAGACGCGGTGGCGACATCCGGACGCGCCCGGACCTGGCGGCTGCCCGCGTCGGTCCCCGGCATCGTGGCCGGCGCGGCGGGCACGCTGCTCCTCGGCCTGGCGGTCGGCCTGGTGGCCGATCCGCACGCGCTGGTCGGCACCGGCGGCTATCTCTTCGGGGCGGGCCTCCTCCTCGCCGTCGGCCTGTACGGCAGCACGTACTCGATGGACCTCACAGCCCTGCGCGCCGACCTGTCCGGTGTGGTCGCGGCCGTGACGCTCGGGGTCGTCCTGAAGGCCTCGCTCATCGCGGGCGTGATGGTGCTCTCCTTCGGGCGGCCCGAGTACGTGGTGCTCGGCATCGCGGTGGCCCAGATCGATCCGCTCTCCGTCGCCGCGCTGGGCAGGAGCGGACGCATGTCACCCCGTGCCCGGTCGCTTCTGACGGCATGGGCGTCCTTCGACGACCCGATGACGGTCCTGCTGACGCTGTACGTCGCCGCCTACGCGCACACGGCGACGGGGCACGCGGGCGCACCGGCGGTCGCGGGCGACGGAGCGCGCGGTTACGCCACCGGCCTCGCGTTGAACGCCGCCCTGCTGGCGAGCGTGGTCCTGCTGTGGTGGGCGGGTCGGCGGGTGGCCTCGGCGGCGGCGTCAGCGGCCCGTGCCCCGCGGTTCCGGAAGCACGTCGGGGCGGTCCTGACGGGGGCGCTCGTGGTGGCGATGCTGGTGCTCGCCGCGGCGGACATGCTGATGCTCGCGGTGGCGGTGGCCGGTCTCGTCGTCCGTTCGGCGGTGCTCGACAAGGCGGTCGACCGCGCCGTCACGGTGGCCTATCTGGCCGCGTTCCTGGCGCTCGGCCTGTTCCTGGCGCAGGGTGTGGCACTGCTGCCCGGTGTCGTCCTCGGCCTGGCGGCGTTCGGCGCGCAGGCGGTGGTGGCGCTGGGTGTCATGCCGCTGTTCGTGCGCGGCCTGGAGCGGCGGGACAGGGTCGCGCTCGGGCTCGGGCAGCAGAACGGCATCACCGCCGTCCTCATCGCGCTCGCCCTGGAGCGCGACTTCCCCGGCACGGTCGCCACCGTCGGTCCCGCTGTCATCACCGTCAACCTGCTGCACGCCACGTCGCAGGCGCTGCTCGCTCGTCCGCCGCGCCTGTGGCGGCGATCCGGAACGGGGGAACTCGACGCCGACGAGGGGCGTCCCTCGGAAGGGTGTGACCAGTCGGCGGCGCACGTGACGCCGGCGCACGGCGGCCCCATGGCGAAGGGGCCGCTGGCGAACGGGCGTTCACCCGCCTGATCGGAGGCCATGCGAGCGGTACGGGGGACACGAAGGGGAGTCGACGCACGGCGGAGACCCGGCCTGGGGCGGCCGGACGGGGAGGGGCGCATGAGGCAGAGGACGAGGCACGGCACGGTGGCGGCACCGCTCAGAGGCCGGACGGGGGCCGGGATCGCCGCGGTGGCGGCACCTTCCCTCGGCCGAGCGGCCCGCCGGGCCTCCAGCACGGTGGCGGCACCGCTCGACGACCGAGCGCCGGGCAGGAGCGCCGCCGCGGCGGTCGTGCCGCCGGCGGCCGCCGCGGTGATCGCACTGCTGGCCGCCGCCGCACCGGCGTTCGCCGCGCCCCCCGGTTCCAAGGAGCGTGACGTCCAGCTCGTGTACTGCCTCGACTCCGCGCACCGCGGGGACCTCGTCACCGCCGCCGTACGCCTGGGTCTGCTCCGGCCGGACGTGTCGACCCCGGACAGCGTCATGCCCACCGCGCCGCCCGTCGGGCGCATGAGCCCGGAGACGTGGGCGGTGCGCCACGAGGGCGACTTCTCGCGTGCCTGTTCCGCGCTCATGGCGGCCGACGCCGACGCGCCCGGCGCCCCGGCGGAGAAGAAGGAGGACGGCTGGTTCGAGGCGTTCCTGACCTCGCTGCCGCTCCTCGCGGTGGGCGCGCTGCTCACCCTCGGCGGGCAGATGTCGGAGCGTCTCTCCACCGAACGTCGCCTCCTCAAGCAGCAGTTGGACGCGGGCGCGACGGCCTTCCGGACGGCGGCCCACGCCTACCTGACGGCGTACGAGGCCGATCCGCAGGCGGACCACACGGCGGTGGTGGGCGCCCGCGAAGCGCTGCTGGGCGCCCTCGCGCAGGTGGCCGGACCCGGTGCGCGGCGGAAGCGGGCCCAGGAGCTCGCGGACGGGCTGCCCCTGGCACAGCCCCTGCCCGGCGCCCGCGCCGGCACCCTGCTCGGTACGGCGGCCCGCGCCCGGGACGCGCAGGAGGTGCGGGGGGCGGTGGAACGGGAGCTGCGCGCCGTCGCCGAGCTCAACGGCCGCGCTCTCCACTGGAGATGGCGCACGGTGCGTGCGCGTCTGAGGCGCCCGGCTCCGGAGGCGGCGCCATGACGATTCCCGCCCAGCACAATCCGTACGGCGTGTTCGTGCCGAGAAGCAGGCAGAGCCTGCCCCACGCCCCCGCCCGGCCGATGGACGACCATCCGCTGGTGCCGTGGGACGACACGAGCCACATCGAGCAGTGGGTGGACGTCGATCACGCCCAGGAGCAGCTTGACGCCTTCCGGCTCTGTCTGGACCGGCTGCCGGAGCTGGTCAACGACGGCGTGGACCACGGCCGTCTCGTCGTGGTGACGGGCCCGGCCGGCATGGGCAAGACCACGCTCATCCACCGGTGCGTCCACGAAGCACGCCAGTACATCGCCCAGCTGGCCCCAGAGGCGGAGGGCGAGCCCGCACCCCTGACGGACGTCGTGGCGATGGCGGCCGGTTACGACAACAACGGCAAGGCCATCAGCACCGACGAGAACGGCGACTTCGCCTCGACCCCGGCGATCAACTCCACCATCCGGGACAAGGTCGTCGCCGCCCTGGGCAAGCACTTCACCAACCTCGACCCGGCGATCTCCCAGGAGGCCCCGGCCAAGGCGTTCAGCGCGATCAGCACCCTGCTCTTCCGGCAGGACGCGCTGCTCTTCGTGATCGTGCCCCACATCGACTGGAGGGACGCCGGTGTGCGGACCAAGTTCCTCAAGACATGTCTGAAACACGCGCAGAGCAGGATCGTACTGTTCGTCGAGATCAGTCATGGGACGGACGAGCCGGCGGCCGAGGTGGTCAAGGAACTCCTGCCGCACCCCGCCGTCACCCACCTCGCCCTCGAACGCCTGCGGGAGGAGGACAGGGCGCGGTTCAGCCGGAGCGCGCGCTCGGGCCACCCCGACCCTGACCACACGCTCCTGAACGGCTGGAACCCGGCCGACGTACGGGAGCTGCGGCAGGTCTACCACGCGACGGCCGAACGCCAGATACGCGAGGGAAGACCGGTCCGCATCACCGCCGACGAGCTGAGAGAACACACGGGGGGCCTGGACCTGGCCACCCTGAGACGTGACCCGCCCCCGGCCCACCACCCCTGACCGCACCGACCACCGAGGAGTGCCGTCGTGGCCCCAGACAGCGGAGAGATCTGGCACAGCAACCCCTTCCCCCTGACCCCTGTCGTGCGCCTCGGACCCTCCGCCGACCTCGGGGACGTGCCCGTCGAGGCGGCGGACTCGGGCAACGCGACGATCCTGACGCCGACCCTCGACGAGCTGCGGCACCTGGTCGGCGACTATCTCGCCGCGCCGGCCGCCGGTGGCCGGCGCGGCCGGGCGATCGCGCTGGTGGGCGATTTCGGCCTGGGCAAGAGCCACGCGCTGCGCGAGGTGTACGCCACGCTCGGCGCCCGCCCGGACGCCCCGGCGACCTGGATCGTGGACGAGCCCGCGGAGGACATGGGCGGGATGTACCGGGACCGGCTGCGCGGCCCCGGCGACACGCCTCAGGGCAGACGCGCCTTCGAGGAACTGGTCCGGGACTACTACGCGTACGTGACCGCGAACCGGGTCGGCGCGCAGGGCAGCGACCCCCGCCTGGGCACGCTCGACGGGATCGCGGCGGGGCTGCGGGACCGCAGCCTCGACCCGGACAAGGTGGTCTCGGCGCTGCGTTACGACCCCGAGGTGATCCACGCGGATTTGCGCGGCACGCTGGGCGAGGTGACCGAGCACCGCCGGTTCGCCACCGCCCTCGCGCTGCTCCAGGAACCGCCGTTCACGCGGATGGTGTGGGAGTGGCTGACCGGGGGCGAGCCCGCCGAGCCCCTGCGCGAGCGCGGCATCACGGCGGCCATCGGCCCCTCGGCGGGCCACGGCGGGCAGCAGCACCCGGGGAGCGGCATCGACCGGGTCTTCGACGCGCTGGCGGTGCAGGGCTTTCTGCACGGCCGGGTCGGCAGCCCGTACGCGCTGCTGATGGACTCCCTGGAGAAGGTGCTCGAATGGCCCGAGGCGACCAGACGCCCCTTCGTGGACGCCTTCGAACGCCTCGTCAACATCTATGTGAGCCGCGGCGGTCTGCTGGTCTTCTGCGTCTCGCCGCAGGGGCTGCGGGCGTTGCGCCCGAGCGTGCACGAGCGGATCGTCCAGCTGTGGCCCACCGGCTTCGACGAGCGGCTCACCGGGCAGCTCGTCGCCGCGTACGTCGGGACGGGCCGGTCCGACGCGGCCGGCCGGGAGCGTGCCGGGGCGGCTCCCGAGCGGACGGCGGGTCCGTTCTCGGCCGAGGCGCTGCGGCTGCTGCACGAGCTGACCGAAGGCGTGCCCCGCGAGGTCCTCAAGACCTGCCGCCGGGCCTGGCGGCTCAGCGCGGAACCGGACGGGGCGGTACGGAACGTGTCCGCCGCGGCCGTCCTGCGGGCGGTGCGCGACCTGCACGAGAAGGTCTCCCGGGAGCAGGTCCTCTCGGACGTGCAGGAGGCCCTGAACCTGGGGCAGTGGCGCATCGCCTCGCACCAGCCGGTCCCGGCCCGCCTGTCGTCCCCGCCGGGCGCCCCGGAGGACGTGCTGTACTGGATCTGCCCCGCACCGAACGCGTACCTCGCGGTGATCCTCACCCGCTCGGTCCTCGTCGCCGACGACGCGGAACGGATCGCCGCCCAGGTGCACGGACTGCGCAGCGCGGTGCGCCCGGGATGGTGCGAGGCGCTGCTCGTGGTCAACGGCCATGTGGCGCGGCCCATGCGGGACCGTCTTGGCCGCTCCATCGGCTCGCGGCCCCTGGTGTACCGGCAGACCACCGACTTCCCGCGCGAGGTGCACGAGGCGTTGCGGCAGCTGTCCGGCCGGGTCGCGGAGGGCCGCCGCGAGGAGGGCCTGGTCCAGCTCGGCGAGCGCATGCGCCGCGATCTCGAGCAGCAGACGGTCCAGCTCGCCGAACTGAGCCGGAGCGTGGCCACGATGGCCTCGGCCGGCCGGGCGGGGGGCAGCCCTTCGCACCGGCAGCGGCCCGAGTCCGTCGACATGGAGCCCATGGACGTGGAGGTCCGCGCCGAGCCTGAGGCGGCTGTGGAGAGGCTTCCGGTGCCGGTACGGCGCCGGTTCCAGGAGGCCCTCACCGTCCTGGACACGGTCACCCGGCGCATGGCCGGGCTGACCATGAGACGCCGCTCGACCGCGACGCCGGCCGAGCTCGGCGTGCTGGGCTGCGCCACGCTCGTACGCACGCTGACGGAGGAGTTCCGGGGCGCTGTGGTGGTCTGGCACGGCGCCGCCCTGCCGGGTGCGCCGAGTGAGCAGCAGTGGCGCGAACTGCGGCGGATCTGCCGGGAGTACGAACGGGCGGTCGAGGTGCTGCCGGTGCACCTCCTGGGCGGCGCGGGCCCCCCTCACCCGAGGACGGCGGCCCGAACGGTCGAGGTGCTCGCGGAGGAGGTGTGGTCCACGCTCAGCTCGACGGCTGTGCCGGGGTGACCCCGCGCAGGGCGCTCGCGAGCCGGTTCAGCCGGATGTCGGCGTTGCGAACCTGCGTCTGGTCGAGGGTGACCCCGATGAGGAACTCGCGGGCCGAGGTCCACACGACGTACACCGCGCCCTCCTGCACGTCCAGGACCAGCCGGTCGAGCGGTGGCCTGCCGTCCTGCGCCGGGGCGACGAGGTGGAGCGCGTCGGTGAGCCGGACCAGATGACCGCGCAGGCCCCGGGAGAGGTCCCGGTAGGCGGTGCGCCTGCTGCGCACGCTGACGTCGATGAAGCGCGGCCCGAGCTCGGGCGCGTCGAAGACGTCCCCGGCGCAGACCAGCGTCAGGTCGCGGTAGTAACCGGCGTACTGGAGGTCGGTCGTGTTGACGTGCCGGCGCCACAGGGCGCGCAGCCGCTCCTCGTACGCGGGGTCCGGCGCGGCGGCCGTACCGAAGTCGACGCGCGGCACCGCGTTCCCGGCGTCGCCGACGGCGGGGCCCTGGTCGGTGAGCGGGACGAAGCGCGCGGCGGAGCGCGAGACAGGGCCGGCGGGGGCGAGGCCGGGATCGCCGGAGACGTCACCGCCGGGCAGCTCGTCGGGCAGGCTGTGCACCTCGGTACGGATCCGGGTGACCAGCCGGTTCATGGCGGCGTCCACGGCGTCGACGCACGCGCCGCTGTCGGTGAGCGCGGCGAGGTACTCCCCCGGCTTCACGCGCCCGCCCCACAGCCCACCCTGCCCGTTGGCGAGGACGGTGCGCATCAGTTCGCCGGTGCCCAGGGGGCGCAGGAGCGCGCCGAGGTCCTGGGTGCACAGCAGCAGCCGGCTGCCCGGCAGCGACTCGTCCTGCCGGTCGTCGCCCGCCTCGGCGACCATGCTGCTGAGAGGGGGCCGGCCGGTGCGGCCGACGACGAAGTCGAGGATGCCGTTGCTGTAGTGGGACAGCGAACGCATCCCGGGTTCCGAGGCGACCGCCTCTTCACACAACGCGGTTATGCGGCCGTGCCGTTCGGGAGACCAGTGGTGCTCGGTGAGGGTCTCGGTGCGATGCGGTGCGGGGGCTGCCACGTACGCTCGCCTTTCGCCGGACGGCCTCGCGCCGTCCGCCGGGGGTCGTCCTGCGACCGTGTCCGTCGTCCGACTGTGTCCGTCTTCCGTCGGTGTCCGTCTGTCTTCCGTCAGTCTTCGGTCTGTCTTGGCAGGTGTCTGTATTCCTTCTTACAGTCCCGGGAGCTCCAGGTCGATGTCGAAGCCCGACGGAGGGACCGCGGTGTCGGCTCCGGTCAGGCGGGCGTGATGCGCCTTCACCCGCCGTCCGTCGGGGCGGTGGGCGATCCCCAGGTCGCGCATCCGGTCCAGGGCGCTGCGCGCGAGCTCCACCGCCTCCTCGGTCCGGCCGTCGGCGGCGAGGGTCGCGGCCAGGGAGTTCTCGGCCGCGGCGACCCACGGGTGGGCCCGGCCGAGTTTGTGACCGAGGCGGTCGAGCGCCCACCGGCCCGCCACCTCGGCGCGCTGCAGGTCGCCCGTCGCCCGCAGGTACACACCGTGGCGGACGTCGCTGAGCGCGGTGTACGGATGGCCCGTGCCGAACTGCTCCCCGAGGATCTCTCCGCACTGCCGTGCCTGCAGTTCGGCCTCGTCCGCCTTGCCGAGGGCGTGCAGGTCGGCGGCGTAACTGAACTGGCAGCGCAGGGTGTCGAGACGATCGGTGCCGAAGCGGCTGATGTACTCCCGCAGGGTCCGCAGGTCCCGCTCGTGCGCCATCTCGAAGCCGTAGCGCGGGTCCCTGGCCGCGGGGAAGCCGTCGGCGAGGCGGCGCTCGCTGACGGCGAGGCCGACCTCGGTGCGCAGCCGCGCCGCGTCCCAGGCGTCGCCGTGCCGGCGCAGGCGCTGGCGCAGCAGGTCGCGGGACTCGCCGTCGCGGCCGGTCGCGCGGTAGAGGTGGGCGAGGAGGTCGGCCGAGGCCCAGGCGACCGGGTCGTCCTTGCCGCCGACGGCCTGGCGGTAGCGGAAGCGCTCCTCGACCCGGCCGAGGGCGGCGGCGACGCGCCCCGTGAGCGCCTCGGTGAGGGCGAGGTTGCGCTCGACCTGGATCGTGGCGGAGTGCTTCCAGCCGAGCAGCAGGGTGAGCCCTTCGACGGCGGGCCTGATCTGCATCAGGGCGTCCTCGAAGCGGCCGAGCGCCCGAAGGGTCGCGGCGTGCGAGTCGGCGGAGAGCAGGGTGCGCGGGTGGGTGAGGCCGAGGAGCCTGCGGTGGCCGCGCAGGGCGGCCTGGGACAGTTCGCGGGACTTCTCGTACGCGCCGCAGAGGCGGTGGGCGCGGGCGGTGAGGTTGAGCAGGCGCAGGTATTCGGGCGTCGGTTCGTCGCTGTCGCCGGCCCATTCCCTGCGGGCTTCCTCGGCGATACCGAGGAGGCGGGCGAGGTCGGCGCTCTCACCGCGGGAGGCGAGGGCGTTCAGGTGCCGCAGCAGCGAGCGGCGCACCCGGGGCCGGGGGTCCTCCCACAGGCGCAGCGAGTTGACCTCGCGGGCCCAGTCGGGCGGCAGGTCCTCGTCCCGGGGGCCGTACTCGGCGAGGACACCGCGCAGCACCGACTCGACGTGCCGCCGCTCCTCGGGGTCCATCGAGTCGCGGATCAGGTCCCGCAGCGCGTGGTGCTGTGCGAGCGGCTCCTCCTTGTCATCGAAGTCGACCTCCAGCAGTCCGACTTGGGCGAGCGACCACAGGGCGACGCCGACCATGTGCTCGTCGGGGAGCTGGACGTCGTCGGGGTGGCGGGGGCGGGCGTCGGCCCCTCCGCCGACGCGGTCCGGTCCGGCCGAGTCGTCGCGGGCCAGTTCGGACAGGATGCGGCGCGACAGCAGCAGCTCCAGGCCCATGCCCCGGCCGGTGAGCAGGGAGGCCGCGTTGAGGAGCCAGCCGAGGGCGTCGTGCGCGGGACTCTCGGCGCGCCAGGCGGCGGCGCCCGGGGTCGCGGCGGCGAATTGACGGGCGACGCGGACCATGACGGTGACGGGCGGTGCGGCGTCCGCCTCGCCGAGGATCCCGGTCTTTGCGGTCCGGTACGCGACGAGCAGGTCGGCGACGGCCGCGCGGACGGCCGCGTCCTGGCTCATGTGGTCGTCGCGGCGGTGGGTGTCGGCCCGCGCGGCGAGGCAGTGGGCGGCGAGACGCAGGGCGAGCGGCACGAAGTCCACGGCACTGCCGACCTGTTGGGCCTGCTCCTCGGTGAGTTCCGGCACGCGTTCGCCGAGCAGCGCGGCGCACTCGGCGGGCACCATGGCCCGCATGGCGCAGCCCGCCAGGTGCGGCGGGACGGCGTCGCGCGGTGCCTCGGCCGGCGCGACCCGGCTGGTGATCAGCAGGTGGCCCCGCTCGTGCGGGACGGGGAGCAGGCCGTCCAGGTCGGCGGGGTCCGCCGCGCCGTCGTAGACGATCAGCCAGCTGGTGGCGTCGTCACCCGGGCGCGAGAGACGGGTCAGGAGCGGGGAGAGGTCGCCGTCGGCGGTGACCGCGCCCAGCCGGTCCCCGGTGGCGCCGAGGCGGGCGGCGAGCCGGGTCAGGCCCCGGCGCATGCGCTGCGGTTCCCAGGCCCGCACCCACCACACCACGTCGTATCCGGCGCCGTAGCGGTGGCACAGCTCGCGGGCGGTCTCGCTCTTGCCCCAGCCGCTGGGTCCGTGCAGGACCAGGCCCGTACCGTTGCGGCCCGCCTCCCGCAGCTTCTCCTCGAGGGTGGTGAGCAGGTCGTCGCGGTCGACGAAACCACCGCCCCGGGGGGTGATGTTGGTGGTCTCGGGCAGGCGCGGGAAGCGGGTCTCGGCGGTGCGCTCGCGGGGGTCCGCCGGGCCGAGGCCGAGGCCGGTGTAGAGGCGACGCAGCGCCTCGTCCTCGGTGGGGACGCGCAGGTCGATCAGCTCGTGGTGCGCCGCCTCGGCGTTCGGGAAGGCCTCGTCGACCAGGACGATCCGTACGTCGGTGTGGGAGAGGGTGCCGATCTGGGCGAGGAGCGTGTCGTCGCCGTCACCGGGCGAGAGGAAGAGCAGGGCCGTGCCGGGCTCGGGGCGCCACCCGGTGTACGTGTCGGCTCGGCGCAGCTCGATCCGGAGGTTCTTCTCCGCGAGCCGGTCGCGCAGCCAGGCCGCCCAGAGGACGTGGCGTCCGGAGTGCACGACCGTGACGCCGTCGAGCCGTGCGGGGCGGCGCTCCCGCAGCCAGTCGGCGAGCCGCTCGTAGTAGGGGCGCAGGCCGACGACGGTGCCGGCGTCCTCGGTCTCGACGGCGAGGCTGCGGCTGTCGAGGTAGAGCGGGTTGTACGGGATCTCCAGCAGGGGGAACTCGCGCTCGCCGAGGGTCCGGGCGAGCGCCGAGAACTTGCGGCGGGCCCGCTCACGGCTCTCGCGCAGCCGGTCCCGCACGCCGACGTCGCTCTTGAGTCCGAGGGTGAGCAGCCGTACGGGGCGCTCGGTGCGGCGGGCGGACAGGTCCTCGGCGAGGGCGGCGGCTCCGTCGATGGACCAGGCGGTCAGCGCGAAGCAGACCACGAGCGCGTCGGCGAACTCCATCAGCCTGCCGTGCTCCACGGCGCCGGGCGCCTCGGGCACGGGCGCCTCGATCAGGACATGGTCGTAGCGGGCCGCCGTCGGGTCGTCGCCGATCGCGGCGAGCCGGTCCGGGGTGGTGGCGGCCACGGCGGCGACCTGTCCGGCCACGGGCTCCGGCACGGTCACGCCGGCGGCGGTCGCGTCGCTCGTGGGGTCGTCGTGCCGCCGGGCACGGGGCCGGCCGTCCACGAGGAGGACACTGCGGTTGCCCTCGGCGAGGATGTCCGCCGCGTTGCGCAGGGTGGTGCTCAGGCCGAGGTTCTCCGAGGTGGTGAAGAAGACGGCGAACGAACCTGCGCCGTCCAGGGTGTTGGCGTCCGGCATGACCTCTCCGCTCGGCGAGGTGGCGGCAAATGAAGATGGACATAACAGACATGCGGGGAAGTCAGTATAGGACCCGTCCGGCCCCGGTCCCGCCCCGCCGGGCTCGCGTCGCTCACGCGCTCTCCGTGTGTCCGGTGACGAACGGGTCGCCCGCCGCGCAACTGTCGCGCACCCGGCGCAGCACCGCGCCGAGCACGGAGTCCGGCAGGGCCGCGACCTCGTCGAGCGCGAGCCCGGCGATGTCCAGGACGACGGATTCCAGGACGGCGGAATCCGGAACGCCGGATTCGGGGACGGCGGAGTTCGCGTCGGGCCCCGGAGGGACCGGGGCGGCGCCTTCGGCAACTGCCATGGTGTCCACTCCGTGGGGTCGCGTGGACCGGGAGACCGGTGTCCCTCCCAGCCTAGCGCCGCCCCCTCCGGCACGGCAGTCGGCGTACCGTCCGAGCGGCCCCAACTTCGTTGCCATGGACACCTGTTGGCTCATTCATGATATTGACTGCCGGCGCACCCCAACCGAATACTGGACGAACGGAGTGGGCCCGGTCCCGATGCTCGACGGATCGCCGCACACGCTTTCGGGGGGAGCGGATGAGCCGACCGCCACTGCGCCATGGCGAGCCGCCCTGGCCGAGCTCCACGGACGTGGCGACACGTGAGGCGGCGGGCTGGGTGCCGTATCCGCTCCACTCCTTCGTCCTCAAGGTGCACAGCCGCTGCGACCTGGCCTGCGACTACTGCTACATGTACCGCTCGGCGGACCAGGGTTGGCGCGCCCAGCCCCGGACGATGGCCCCGGCCACCGTGGACCGGACGGCGCGGCGGATCGCCGAGCACCTGTCCGCGCACGGACTGAGCGAGGCGGGTGTCGTCCTCCACGGCGGGGAACCCCTCCTCGCCGGCGACGCCGCGCTCGCCCGCACCGTCCGGACCCTGCGAGCGGCGGTCGGCCCCGGCGTACGGCTGCGTTTCTCCCTCCAGACCAACGGTGTCCGCCTCACCGAGCGGCGGCTCGACCTCTGCGGCGAGCTGGGCGTCCGGATCGGGGTGAGCGTCGACGGCGGTCGCGCCGCCCACGACCGGCACCGGCGCGGCGCCGACGGGCGTGGCAGCCACGGCCGGGTCCGCGAGGCCCTGCGACTGCTGGCAAAGGAGCCGTACCGGCCGCTGTTCGCCGCCCTGCTGTGCACGATCGACCTGCGCAACGACCCCGTCCGCACGTACGAGGAGCTGCTCGTCCACCGCCCGCCGACCGTCGACTTCCTGCTCCCGCTGGGGCACTGGCGCACCCCGCCGCCCGGTCTCGTCCCGGGCGCGCGCCGCACCCCGTACGCGGACTGGCTGTGGGCGGTCTTCGAGCGCTGGTACGGAGCGCCGGCGCGCGAGACGGGCGTACGCCTCCTCGACGACCTGATGGCCCTGCTGCTCGGCGCCGCGCCGCAGACGGAGGCGCTCGGCCTCTCCCCGGTGCGGTACGCGGTGGTGGAGACCGACGGCTCCCTCGCCCAGGACGACACCCTGCGCACCGCGTACGACGGGGCGGCCCGCACGGGCCTGGACGTGTGGCGCCACTCCTTCGACGAACTGCTGCGCCACCCGGGCATCGCGGCACGCCAGTGGGGCGCCGACGCCCTGTGCGCGACCTGCCGGTCCTGCCCCCTGCACCAGGTGTGCGGCGGCGGCCACTACGCCAACCGCTACCGCCCCGACACGGGCTTCGCCAACCCGAGCGTGTACTGCGCGGACCTGACGGCGCTGATCGGCCGCGTCCGGGGCCGGCTGGCGGCGGACATGGCGAAGCTGCCCGGCGCCCGACCGACGGCACGGGCGGCGGCGGCCCCACCGGGGGCCGGAGCGGCCTCCCCCGCCATCCCCTCCCCCGCGTTGTCGACGGAGCCGGCATGACGCCGCTGCCGCACCGCCTGCCGGGCGCGATGTTCGACGCGCTCGCCGCGGGCGGAGGTGGAGCCGAGGCCATGGGGATGCTCGCGCGCGCCGAGCACAGCAGGCGTCTGGCCTGCGTGTACGCGGTGGTGACCGCCGCCCGCGAGGCAGGGGGCGCGGCGGCCGAAGCGGCCGAAGAGGCCTGGGAGTTGCTGGTGGCCGCCGACCGGGCGGAGCCGGGGGCCGTGGCGGCCGTCCTGACCCACCCCTCGGCGGGGCCCGCCCTGCTCGGCCTGCTCACTCGTCTCACCGGCGGGGAGACCCCGCCGCGGATGACGATGCACCGGCTGACCGCGCTCGCCGCCGCGGCGGCGGTCCGCGCCCGCGTCCCCGCGCAGGTGCGGTGGCCGGCGCCTGGACCCGTGCTGGCACTGCCGTCGCTCGGCCGGGCCCACTTCCCCGGCGCCCGCCCCGGCGCCCCCGTCGAGCTGCGCGTCGACACCGACGGCCACGCGCGCCTCGCCGTCCCCGGCAGCGCCCCTGTCAGGGTGCCGACAACCCCGTACCGGCCCGAGAGTCCCCCTGACCGCTGGCGCGCCCCGTACCTGCTGACCACACTCCGCACCGGCGCGCCCCTGCTACTCGACACCCTGGACCCGGCGTCCTTCCCGAGCGCCTCGGACCGCCCCGGCGAGCTGCACGCGGACGAGGTCCGCGCGTGGGCGTCGGGGGCGCGGGGCGCGTGCGCGCTGCTGCGCGCCGACCATCCGGAGGTCCACGCGGAACTGGCCGCCGGCCCCCGGCTCATCGTCCCCTTGATCGGCACCGGCCGGGGCAACGTCAGCGGCAGCAGCGCGGAGACCTTCGGCTGCATGGCGATGTCGCTGCCGCAGAACGGGTCCGTCTTCGCGGCGACGATGGCGCACGAGCTCCAGCACAACAAGTTCGGGGCCCTCCTCCACCTCTTCGACCTGTTCGAAGCGGACGGCGAGGAACTGTTCTACGCCCCCTGGCGCCCGGACCCGCGCCCGCTCCTCGGCCTGTTCCACGGGGCGTACGCACACCTGGGAGTGGCCCGCTTCTGGGGACGCCGCAGCGAGACAGAGCCGGACCCCGCCCAGCGCGCCGCCGCCCAGACCCGCTTCGCCCGCTGGCGCTCGGCCACCCACGAGGCGACCGTCGTCCTCCTGGCCTCCGGCCGCCTCACACCCCTCGGTCGGCGCTTCGCCGCACGCATGCTGGAATCCCTCGACGCCCTGTGCCGCGTCCCGCTCCCGCCCGCGGCCCTCCGCCACGCGGAAGCCGCGTCCCGGGCCCACCGCTCGGCCTGGAACGACAGCCGAGGCAGCGCCCCGCCACTCCCCGTCTGAGACGCTGGCCGACATCCACTCCGTGATCAAGTCCGCCCTGGAGCACGCCGTGGGTGAGGAGGGCCCCCCAATCTGTGGCGCGTCGTGCTAGCCGGGCCGGGTCACGCGTTCTGTCGGCAACGTCAACGCGCCCTTCTCGCCACGAAAGCAGATCGGCACCGGCTGGGGGATCTACAACCAGCTCACCGCCACCGGCAACATCGCCGGAGGCACGGTAGGAGACCTTCTCGCCCGCGACAAGGAGGGTGTGCTGTGGCTGTACCTCGGCAAGGGCGACGGCACCTTCGCTCCTCGGGTGAGGATCGGCGGCGGCTGGAACGCGTACCCGCACCTGGTGGGCATCGGCGACGGCACCGGAGACGGCCGGGCTGACCTGCTCGCCATGGACGCCGGCGGCGGTACGTATTCGTACGCGGGAACCGGCGACTACCGCAAGCCCTTCAAGAGCCGGGTCGCCACCAACCTGACCAACGGCTACACGTGGTTCCGCCTTATGAACGTCTTCTGACCCTCCCCAGGGGTCACCCCCCCTTCCACGCCGCTCCCTCACCTCCAGGATGAGGGAGCGGCGCCGAAAAAGCGGGACGCCGACGCTCCGCCCACCTCAACCGCACCTGCGAAGGATCCCGTGAGACGAGCAGCACGCCGTATAGCCACCCTGAGCGCCGCCGCCGGTCTGCTGACCGTGGCAACCCTCGCGAACTCCGCTCCGTCCCTACCGAGGAGACCGTGCGGCACTCCACGCAGGACCAGGCCGCGGCCCCCGGCACCGCACCCCGCCTGGGCCCGAAGGTGGAGTCCGGGACCGCCGACGGCAAGACCGTGATCGCCTTCTCCACCAAGCCATTGACCGGACCGGCCGGTGA
This sequence comes from Streptomyces lateritius, assembly GCF_014649715.1. Taxonomy (GTDB): domain Bacteria; phylum Actinomycetota; class Actinomycetes; order Streptomycetales; family Streptomycetaceae; genus Streptomyces; species Streptomyces lateritius. The sequence continues at coordinate 124,171 of NZ_BMTO01000012.1, read as the reverse complement.
CGGTGCGGGAGTCCCCACGGGATTCATCGCGAACCGCAACGACTGCACGGAGGTAGCAGGGCTCGTCGCCGTCTACGTGTGCGGCCCCGCTGATATGCGGCCACAATTCCTCATCCCCAACGACGCGGCGGACATGACAGCCGTCTACTGGGGCTTCGCCTACGTCCCCAGGGGCGGTGACCTCGCCGCCGGCATCGAGGCCGCCCGCACCGCCGGAGCCCGCCCCACGGACGCCACTCACGGCAGCGCCGTCCTCACTGTCAAGACCGCCGCGCACGCCGCCCTGAACACCGTCGACTTCGACCTGCCGCCACTCCCCGCCGGAGGAAGCGTGCGCCAGCAGCTCCGCGTCCACGCCAACGACGCCGGAAGGCTGCTCCTCCGCTTCGCCCTGGCCGAAGGCCAGCTGACGCACACGCCCGAACCGATCCGCATCGGCAGCCTCACCACCGGCCCCGGACCCACCTGCACGGTGACCGCGACCACACTGCTGTCCGCTCCTCCGAACCTCGCGTGCGACCTGCA
>NZ_BMTO01000012.1:89616-123636 GCF_014649715.1 Streptomyces lateritius | reverse complement strand
CGGCTACGAACTGACCAGCCCCCAAGCCCAGTACGCCCTGCGATTCCAAGCACTCACGCGCTACGACATCTACGACTTCGGCTTCTACCACTCCGACGTGACCCAGACGAGCGCCCCGTTCGCCACACTCGGCAAGCCCGTGCTCCCCCTTCACTCTGTCCTGGCCCGCGATGCTGCCAGCGCCCTGTGGTGGTACGACGGAACCGGCAACGCCACCGCGCCCCTCTACAGCCGGGAGCAGATCGGCACCGGCTGGCAGACCTACAACACACTCGCCGCGCTCTCCCCGCACAAGCAGAGCCTCTACTACCGCGGCGACACCAAGCCCTCCCCCGTCACCCAGGGCCTGGGAGACGTCGTCGCCCGCGACACCACCGGCACCCTGTGGTACTACGACTACCAGTTCGTCAGCGGCAAGCCCTACGCACCCCGCGTCAAGGCCGGCACCGGCTGGAACATCTACGACCAGCTCACCGGCGCCGGCGACCTCGACCGCGACGGATACATGGACCTCCTCGCCCGCGACAAGGCCGGCGTCCTGTGGCTCTACCCCGGCACCGGCAACCTCACCACCGGCGCCCGCTTCAAAGCCCGTACCAAGGCCGGCACCGGCTGGAACACCTACAACCACCTCGCCGCAGGCGCCGACCTGAACGGCGACGGCAAGGCCGACCTCCTCGCCCGCGACACCACCGGCACCCTCTGGCTCTACAAGAGCACCGGCACCCCCACCACCCCCTACGCCTCCCGTATCAAGGCGGGCACCGGCTGGAACATCTACAACCAGCTCACCCTCACCGGAGACCTCACCAACGACGGCAAGCCCGACGCCATCGCCCGCGATTCATCCGGCGCGCTGTGGCTGTACAAAGGCACCGGCAACCCCACCACCCCCTTCACCACCCGCACCCAGATCGGCACGGGTTGGAACATCTACAACCGGATCTTCTGATCCTCACTGTGGCCCGGGACACCCGTCCCGGGGTCATGTCAGGTCCAGCTCGGCCCGGACGGTCTTGCCGACCGGTACGCGTTCCAGCACGGCCCAGCGGGTGGCGAGGGTCTCGACGAGGAGGAGGCCGCGGCCGGTGTCCGCGAGGGGGAGGGTGGGGGCGAGGCGGGGGCGGCCTTCGGTGCGGGTGTCGGTGACGTCGACGCGGAGGAGGAGGCCGGGGGTGTACGAGAGCGAGAGCTCGAAGTCCCGGCCGGGGACGCGCCCGTGGGTGACGGCGTTGGCGGCCAGCTCGGCGACGAGGAGGGCGGCCGTGTCGGAGACGGGGGTGCCGTGCGGGATGCCCCAGCGGTCGAGCTGGAGCAGGGCGAGCCGCCGGGCGAGGCGGGCGCCGCGCGGGGTCGAGCTGAAGCGCTGGGTGAACACACGTACGGTGACGGGTTCTGCGCGTGTCTGAGGGGTGGTCATGGGGCCAATGTGGCGGCGATCGGGGCTGGTTGCCAGGTCAGGAACTCGTACGCTGAGTGAGCGTACGAGTTCGGAGGGTGGACAGTAGCCGTTACGGGCCGTGACCATTTCCGGTGGAGGTGCACGTGATGACGGACGGCAATGCGGAACCCGAGATCTCGGACAGCCTGAAGACCTTCGGGGAGGTCGTCAAGACCTTCCGGAAGCGGGCGAGACTCACCCAGGAGGAGTTCGCCCGGCGAGTGCGGTACTCGGTGCAGACGGTCGCGTCCATCGAGCAGGGCCGGCGGTTTCCGTCGGCCGAGTTCGTGGAGCGGGCGGAGGAGGTACTGGACGCCTTCGGCGTGATCCGGGCGGCGGCCAAGCACGTGGCCCGGCAGCCAGGACTGGCGAGTTGGTTCCAGAAGTGGGCGAAGCTGGAGGCGGAGGCGCTGTGCCTCTACACGTACGAGAACCGGCTGATCCCGGGTCTGCTCCAGATCGAGCTGTACGCGAGGACTCTGTTCGAGGGGCAGTTGCCGCCTCTGGATGACGACGAGATCCAGGAGAAGCTCGTCGCACGCGTGGAGCGGCAGAAGCTGCTGACCGAGCGGCCCAACACCGCGTACAGCTTCATCATCGAGGAGCATGTGCTGCGGAAGACGACTGGCGGTCCGGAGACACACCGGACCCAGATCGAGCACATCCTGCGTATGTCCGAGCAGCGCAACATCGAGATGCAAGTGATGCCGCTGAGTCGGGAACATCACGCCGGGCTTGACGGTCCCATGCAGTTACTGGAGACACCCGACAACCGATGGTTCGGCTATGGAGAGGGCCAGCGGGCCGGGCTCCTCTTCGCCGACGCGAAAGAGGTCGGCATCCTCAAGATGCGGTATGCCAGGATGCGGTCACAGGCTCTTACTCTGGAAGACTCCCAGAGCCTGTTGCGGCAGATGCGAGGAGCTACATGAGCACCACAGACCTGGCCTGGTTCAAGAGCAGCTACAGCAGTGGCGGCGACGGCGACTGCGTCGAAGTGGCCCTCTCCTGGCACAAGTCCAGCTACAGCGGCGGCTCCGGCGACGACTGCGTCGAGGTCGCCACCTGCCCCACCACCGTCCACGTCCGCGACTCCAAGCACCCCGAGGGACCCCGACTCGCCCTCACTCCCGCCACTTGGGGCGACTTCGTGGCCTACGCCACCCACGCCTGACCCGCCCCGCTCCCGCCGTTCGTCACGGCGGGAGCGGCAGGCAGAGGTCAGCGCCTGCCCCACCACGACTTGCCCTGGCCCCTGCGGATGTCCGTCACCTCGGCAAGGCCGCCGCCAGCCGCGTTCTGCGGTGCGCTGTGGGGCTGTACCCGCTTCAGCTGGGCCTTCCACGGGCCGTCCGCCATCTCCATGTGGACGATGAGCGGGCCCTCGGGCAGCGGCACGGTCTCCCGGCGCTTGCCGATCTCGTTGACGACATTGTCGTCCGTGGGCAGGGTCGTGGGGTCGTCGTGCCCCGTCACCTCGTAGAGGTTGACGATGAGGTTGTCATCGCCCTTGTAGTGGATGGAGAGGTCGGCGACTCCCCCGGTGTGCAGCAGGACGTCGGGGCCGCGGCTCTCCACCTGCTCCTCCGTCAGGAGCGTCGCCGCGGCCAGCGGCAGCACCTGGAGCTGCCAGGGTCCCTCCGCCTTCAACTGCAGGCGCAGACGCCCGTTTCCGGGGACGAGGGTGAGCACCCGGCCCTGGAAGTCGTCCTCGGTGCTGTTGACGAGGGTGTCGCCCTCCTTGTTGAACCGGGTGAGGGGCCACAGGCCGGTGTAGCCGTCACCCCGGACGGAGAGAGCGACGATGACCGGCCCCGGCGGGAGCCCGTCCACGGTGATGACGTCGTTGTCCCGGCCGGTCTGGGTGTACGGCTCGAAGACGGCGCCGAACGTCCAGGGCATGTTCGCCTGCGGCTGCGGCACGCTCGGTTCCGGCGCGGGCGGTGGAACCGCCACCGGAGGCGCCGGCACGGCCGGCGGGGCGAACCCCGGGGCCGGCGCCTGGAACGGGACCGGGACCGACGTCGGCGGCGCCTGGAACGGGACCGGGGCCGGAGCCTGAGACTGGGCCGCGGCGCCCTCCGCCACGTCCACACCGTGGTCCGTCGCGAGGCCGGTGAGGCCGTTCACGTACCCCTGGCCGACCGCGCGGAACTTCCAGCCCCCCGCCCGCCGGTACAGCTCCGCCAGGACCATCGCCGTCTCTCCGCCGGCGTCCGTCACGTCGTATCGCGCGACCGACGTGCCGTCCGGCGCGAAGGCCTCCACGGACAGCCCCCGCACATCCCGCATCGCGCCACTCTCCGTCGACCCGACCACGAGGACGCGGGCGATGTCCGCCTCGATCGCGGTGAGGCCGGCCTCCAGCCACCCGGTGCCGCTCTCGTCCCCGAGCAGCCGTACGGCGCCCGAGGGATGGACCGGCGCACCGTGGAACACGATGTCCCCGTCCCCCCGGACACGGCCCTGCTCCGTCAGCAGCAACGCCGTGACATCCACCCCGTTCCGCACGGCGATCCGCAGCGGCACCGTCGGAACGAAGGCGTTGCCTCCCTTGATCATGTCCCCTCCACGCTCGATCATCCCTGGATCTTCCGGCCGTCGGCGCTCGCGAGGCAAGCCCAAACCCCGGGTGAACAGACCCGATTGATAGAGTCAAGATCGCGACGAAAGGCGGGGGCCATGGCAATCGACGCTCATCTGAAGGTGTCCGAGGACGATCTGACGCGTCTGGCGGGCGACTTGGACGACATGCAGCGGCACATCGACAGTCAAGTGCGCCGGATGGACGGCATCGTCGACCGGATCGAAGCCGGCTGGAAGGGTGAGACGGGGAAGGCGTATCGCGCCCTGCACCGTGCCGCGGCCGAGGACGCGGTACGCATCCGAGAGATCCTCGGCGTCCTCGAGGAAGCCATGCGGATGAGCCGCGACGGGTTCACCGAGCAGGAGCTCGACACCCTGCGCCGCCTCCAGCGCATGGAGAGTGCGGTGGACGCGGCGCTGGAGGCCGAGAAGCTTCAGGCCGTCACCCCACCGCCGGCTCCGCGCAGCAGCATCCTCGACATCTGAACCTGAGACATCCGAGCGGGGGCTCCCATGTCCGACGACCACATAGGCGTCAACTTCCATACGCTCCGGGATCTGGCATCAGACCTGGAGGACATTCTCAAGCAGCTCAATCTCAAGCTCGAAACCTTGTATGCGCGGACCGAGAAGGTCGTGCTGAGCTGGGACGGCGAGGCGCGCGAGGCCTTCGTCGACGAGCTCGACCGGTGGGACCGCGAGATGCAGGACCTCCAGGCCGCCCAGCGCTGGCTGCACGAAGTGGTGACGACGGGTCAGACGAACTACGGCGCGGCGCACCTGGCCGTGCTGCGCGGTTGGGGTGCGGCCTGATGGGCACCCCTCCGGCACCCGGCCAGACCGGCGGGTTCGACGTCACGCCCACCAAGCTGTACGGCGTGGCGGGCACCGTGGTCCTCCATCAGGACAAGCTGGACAAGGCCGCGAAGGATTTCATCTACGAGATCGTGGAGTACATGGACTGTGGCGGTTACGGGGCGTCCGCCGAGGCCGTCTCCACCGCCTACGTCAAGGTGGGCAACAAGTTCCTCGACACCCTGGCACGGACCGTGGCCGGCGTGGGTGGTGTCGCGACCGGCTTCGTCACGACAGCCAACAACTACGCGCGGGCGGAGGCCGCCAGCCATCCCTCGGGCTCGGCCCAGCCCGTACAGTTCCCGCTCCCCAAGGTCATCGACACTCCCCCGACGTATCAGCGCATCGTCGACCTGAAGTGGGGTGACATGGGTGACTACAGCACCGGCTTCACCTCGTGGCTCCTGGAGGGAGTGCCGGACTTCGCTCTGGACATCATCCGCGGGCTGTTGAACAAGGTGTACCGGTGGGGCGAGGTGGCCGACATCCTGCCCCTGCCCGACTACCAGCAGATCGACAAGCTGGCGCTCGCCTGGCTGCAGCCCGGCTTCACGGTCACCCAGGTGGAGAGCGACCTGCAGCGAGAGGTGGGGACCATCGCGGACCCCAACAACGGTGAATGGCAGGCCGCGATGCGCCAGTTCACCAGTTCGCTCTGGGGCACCACGGCGTGGGGCGGGTCGACGGCCGGATACCAGTGGAAGCACGACACCCCCGGAGCGCAGGGCAAGGCCAGTCATCCCGTGACGACCGTCCTGTGGGACACCACCCAGGAGGTCAGCCAGGCCCTGCGGGCCTTCGCCGAGGCCGCCGAGACGATGCGCAACGAGGTCTGGCGGATCTTCAAGAAGGCGATCTGGGACGCTCTGCCCCACATCAAGGACGGCCTTGGCATGGACGACCTGAAGAAGGTCGGCAAGGGCCTGCTCTCCATGGGGAAGAGCCTGGGCATCGGTATCACGCTGGAGATCGACAAGGGCGCCCTGAACCGGGCGGTGGCCAAGTATGAAGGCGAGCTGCTCGGCGTGGAGAGCCGACTCAACCGGTTGATGCCGGCGCTCGAGGAGGCGTACCTGAGCGTACCGACCTACCAGGCCGAAGAAGCGAGGGCGCAGGCCTTCGGGGCGCGTTCCCTCCACGACTTCAAACCCGAACACCACTACGCCGTGCCGGGCGAGGACCCGGACAACATCTACTACCCGCTCGACCTGGCGGGCCAGGAAGGTCTGTACGGAAGTCATCCGATCGACAAGCACATCGGCCTGACCGACGACCAGCTCAGGCAGCGTCTTCGGGATGACCCCAGCGCTTCCTCCGCCTCCGGCTTCAAGGATCTCGCCTCCGCTCAGCGATTCACCCAGGAGGCCCTCCGCAACGACGCCAACGAGAACCGGATCGCGAACTGGATCGACGGAGTCGAGCGGAGGATGCGGAACAATCCGGCCTACGATCCGAACAGATCAAAGATATCGCCACCCATTGAGCTCACGTTCAACGAAGAGACGGGCCGTACGGTTCAAGGGGTGAGTTCAGCCGGCGTTTCCACGCATTCGGTGCGGGTCGTGCTCCAGTACCGGAAGGGACTGGAGCCGCCCTTCATCGCGCTGACCTCCATGCCCATTCCGTAGAAAGGTAGTCTCCCGTGCAGCCATCCCCGACCGCCGTCTTCATTGAGAGTCCGGCATCTCAGCTCATCGACATCGCCATCCGGGTCCAGGAAACGGTCGACGGACCGACTCTCGACGACGAGATCCGACGTTACAACCGGACGATTCGAAATTCCTGGCGAGCGAACTGGAATTGCCCTCCCTTCACCGCGGCAGCCCTCCTGGACCTTGTCGGTGAAGTCGTCTCCTCGCCGACTTCCCTGGCTTCCCGCCCGCAAGCCTTCCAGGAGAAGCTGGCACGGGCCGCGGACGGCATGGACCCGGCCGAATATCTGCATACGCTCGCCGGAATGGTGCGCATCATCGATCGCGAGCCACCCGCCTCGTACGACGAACTGCCCATGTCCCGTTGGGAACTTGCGGTGACTTTTCCTCACCTCAACGGCTTTACGGCCGAGATGATGGACGGTGGCCACGCCACTTTCGCGGATGCCGTCACCTCGTACGGCACCAACGAGCATCCCTATTGCGTGGAGGTCGTCGTTCCCTTCACCACGGAGGCCCAGCGCGCTCTTGTACTCTTTCCGGACGACCGTTCCCTGGGCCGGTACATCTCGTGGATCTCGCGCGACCGGCTCCGCGAGCTCATCGACACGCTCAACGACCACATGCAGCGAGAGCACTCATGACCGCCATGCGCACCGTCCGCCAGAACCGCGCCGCGACCTACCCCGACCGGGAGACCGCCCAGTGGGCCACCCAGCAGGTGGTCACCCGTAACGAGCAGGTGATCCACCGCTGGTTGGCGCAGTCCACCCGGCAGCGGCTCACGATCGAGGCCGCCTGGCCGTCGCGCACGGAGCCGGTCGGGCGCGTCATGCTGGACGCGATGATGCTGGCCGGGCGGGACGCCGTCGAGGTACGCGCCGCACGGGTCACGCTCAAGCGCAGCGACGCGAGTCCGCACGGGTTCACCGTGCACGCCACCTTCCCGATCTACCTCTAGAGGCTCCGTATGCCCCTCAAGCCCCTCGAACACGACCGGAAGTACGGCGAACTGGACCAGGTCGTCCGCGCCCATCTCGGCTGCAACGCCGACAGCGAGGAGGCCATGGAGGCGTACCTCCGGCACTGCTGGCGAACGCGGCCGTGGTCCATCGCGGTCGCCGAGCACCAGCTGCGCGAGTACGCCCAGAACCCGCCCGGCCGCCTCCGGCTGCGGCTCGGCGAGTTCTACCCGGTACCGGACGTCGGGCTGCCCGACAGTGAGATCCAGGACTGGCTGCTGCGGCTCGCCGACAGGCTCAAGGAGAGTGTCGAGTCGGGCACGGCGCCCCCGCCGAAGACGCCTCAGACCCACTGGGAGTGGCACGCGCGCTTCCCCGAGCTGGGTCAGCTCCTGGGCGGCTGGTTCGGGCAGGACATGGCTGACGAGTTCGCCGACCACGAGGCCGCGGTCGCCGACTACCTCGGCGGAACGGACGCCGGTCTGATCGGCCAGCTCGCGGGCGAGCTGCACGATCTGCTCTCGCTGCCGCTCGACGAGTCGGACTACGCCCTCGCCCTGGCCGAACTGGGCATGGAGGTCGACCCGCCGCCGCCCCTGTCCCCCGGCGCCTGGCTCGCGGAGCTGGCCGACCGGCTCCGCTGAGGGCCGGGCGGCGGGGCCGGCGGGGCGGGCCGGCGCCTCGGCGACGGCCGCGCTTACGACTCCGGCGTCAGGCGCAGCGAGATCGAGTTGATGCAGTAGCGCTGGTCCGTCGGGGTGGGGTAGCCCTCGCCCTCGAAGACGTGGCCGAGGTGCGAGCCGCAGCGTGCGCAGCGGACCTCGGTGCGGACCATGCCGTGGGAGCGGTCCTCGATCAGTTCGACGGCGTCGGAGTCCTTCGGGTCGTAGAAGGACGGCCAGCCGCAGTGCGACTCGAACTTCTCCGTCGACGTGAACAGCTCGGCGCCGCACGCCCGGCAGGAGTAGACGCCCTTGGTCGTGGTGTCGGTGTACTCGCCCCGGAAGGCCGGCTCCGTGCCTGCCTGGCGCAGTACCTGGTACTCCGCCGGGGTCAGCTCCGCGCGCCACTGCTCGTCCGGCTTCTCGACGTCGTACGACATCGGCTCACTCCCTCTACTTCGACAGGTGGGCGAGAATCTGCGGGCCGAGGTCCGTGACGTCGCCCGCGCCCATCGTCAGAACGAGATCACCGGGCTTGGCCATTCCCGCGATCACCTCGGGGACGGCTCCCTTGTCGGAGACGGCCGTCACGTCGGCGCCGGCCGCGCGGGCCGCCGTGATGATCAGGTCGCTGGTGACGCCGGGGATCGGGTCCTCGCGGGCCGGGTAGATGCCGAGGACCACCGAGGCGTCGGCGAGGGCCAGCGCGTCGCCCATCTCCTTGCCCAGCTCCTGGGTGCGGGAGAAGAGGTGGGGCTGGAAGACGACGAGGAGTCGGGAGCCTCCGGCGGCGCCGCGCATGGCCTCCAGGTCGGCGGTCATCTCGGTGGGGTGGTGGGCGTACGAGTCGATGACCTGGACGCCGGCCGCCTCGCCCTTGAGCTGGAGGCGGCGGCCGACACCGGTGTACGCGGTGAGGGCCTGGGCCAGCTCCGCCGGGTCGATGCCCACACGGGCGCCGGCGGCGAGGGCCGCGGCCGCGTTGTGGGCGTAGTGGCGGCCGGGGACGGAGACGGTGAAGACGTACTCGACGCCGTCCATGACGACGGTGACCTCGCTGGTCATGCCGTTCGGCACGATCTTCCGGATCCACACGTCGGAGGTCTCGGACTCGCCGACCGTGACGATGTGGAGGTCACGGCGGCCGGAGACCCGCCCGGCCAGCTCACGGGCGCCGGGGTGCTCGCCGACGACGAGGGCGCCGCCGGGGCGGACCTTGGCGACGAACGCCTCGAAGGACTCGTAGATCTCGTCCATCGACGCGTAGTTCGCGTGGTGGTCCAGCTCGACGTTGAGGACGATCGCGACCTCGGGGTCGTACTTCTGGAAGCTCCGGTCGCTCTCGTCGGCCTCGGCGACGAATACCTGTCCCTCGCCGTGGCGGGCGTTGGTGCCGGGGCCCGCGAGGTCGCCGCCGATGGCGTACGAGGGGTCGAGGCCGAGCTCGGTGAGCGCGACGGCCAGCATGGAGGTGGTCGTGGTCTTGCCGTGCGTACCGGCGACGGCGATCGCGCGCAGGCCGTCCATGAGGGAGGCGAGCGCGTCCGAGCGGTGCACGACCGGGATGCCGAGCTCGGCGGCGCGGGCCAGCTCGGGGTTGTCGGCGCGGATGGCGCTGGAGACGACCACGGCGGTGGCGTCGTCGGCGAGGTGGTGGGCGGCGTGCCCGATGTGGACGGTGACGCCGAGCGCGCGCAGGGCCTCGGCGGTCGCCGACTCCTTGGCGTCGCTTCCGGCCGCCTTCGCGCCGCGCTGGGCGAGGATCTTCGCGATGCCCGACATCCCGGCACCGCCGATGCCGATGAAGTGCGGCCGCTCCATGGCGGCGGGGACAGCGGCGGCAGGGGTGGCGGGTGCCATGCGAGGTTCTCCCCGGGGTGCGTCGTGTGCGGTACGTGCGGTGTCGTGCGTGGTGCGTGATGCTTGGTGCGTCCGTACCCCGAAGGGTCCGGTACCGAGGGCCCAGCCTAGTAGCTCGGGAGGGCCGCCCCGGGCGCCGTGCCCGGGGCGGCCCTCAGGGCCGTGCGTCTCCTCGCCGCTCCCGCGCTACTCCTCGCTGTGCGCGAAGAGCTTCAGGACCGGGACGCCCACCTTGTGGCGCGCCCGCGACGCCCAGTCCCGGTGGAAGAACTCCTCCACGTAGTGCGGAGCCGTCAGCACGATCACCTCGTCGGCGTCCGATTCCTCCACGACCGCCTTCATCTTGTCCAGGGGATGGTCCTCGACGACCTGCCCCACCGCCTCGCAGCCGGCGTCCCGCAGCGTCTGGAGCGAGCGCTCGAGCGCCGCCTCCGCGGGGACGAGGGCCGCCTTGCCCTCCGGCTTCTCGCCCTCACGGGCGGCTTCCTTCAGATCGCCCATGGCGACGTCGTCGATGGCACGCAGCAGTACATCGGCCTGGTCACCACGCGGCTGCATCAGCACGATGAAGGACACGCCCTCGTCGCCGTGCAGGGTGGTGACGAACTCCACGTCGACGGTCGACAGGGGCTTCTCGATCATCAAAACGCTTGTGAACACCTCAGGAGCCCTTCTGCGGAAACCATCCTTCCCCGTGCCCGCACGGGGACTGCAGGGTAAGTGTGCCCAGCGGAAGCTAACCGGAACGGGAAATTCCACCTCGTGTCAGATCCGACGGTAGCGGGTGAAAAGGAACCCGGCCTCCTCCAGCACCGACGCCACGGAGAACCGCTGCGGAACGGCCACCGAAGGGCCTCCCGCGATCCGCTGGGCCGTGCCCGCGGTCATCGTCGGCGAGACCGTCAGACACAGCTCGTCGAGCACTCCGGCCGCCACGAACTGGCCGAGCAGCCGGGGCCCGCCCTCGGTCAGCTGCCGCCGCAGCCCCCGCTCGGCCAGCGCCGCCACCGCGCGGGCCGGCTCCACCCCGGGCCCGTCGCCCGCGATCACCACCTCCGCGCCCGCCTTCTCCGCCGCCATCACCCGCTCGGCGGAGGCCGCGGCCCCGGTCAGGATCAGGGTCGGTACGAGCGGCTCGGTGAACAGTGGCAGCGAGAAGTCCAGCTGAAGGGAGGCGCTCACCACGGCGATCGTCGGCGCGGGCCCCTGCCCGGCCGCCTCCCGGCGCGCCGCGAAGGCCTCCCGGGCACGGGCCGGGCGGTACCCCTCCAGGCGTACCGTCTCCGCTCCCACCACGACCACATCGGCCAGGCCGCGCAGCGTGCCGAAGATCCGCATGTCGGCGTCGGAGGAGAGCGGCTGGGAGCGGCCCTCGTGCTGACCTGCCCCGTCGAGGGAGGAGACCATGTTGGCCCGCAGCCAGGCCCCGCCGGGCGGCAGTGCCGGGTACGCGTAGGCGTCGGCCAGCTCGTCGAGGGACCACTCCCGGTCCCCGGCGGTGGCGTCGTCGGCTGTCATGTCCGTCACAGGGAGCAGGCGTCGCATCCTCGCAGTCTGACACGGCGCTTACAGTGGGGAACTGTGTCGACCCGTTCCTCCCACGCCCCCCGCGCCCCGCGCGCCATAACCGAAGCGGCCTCCTCCGAAGCCGCTCCGGTCTCCCTCTGCGCCCGGGAGCCGCATGTCCCCGCGGACCGGCTCGTCGCGGAGATGGTGCCGCCGCCGCGCTTCGACTCCGTACGGTTCGACACGTACATCCCGGACCCGAACCAACCGAGCCAGATCGACGCGGTCAAGATCCTCGGCGGCTTCGCCGAGGGACTGGGCGGCGCGCACGCCACCGGCTCGGGCAGACGTCCGGTCCTCAGCCGCCTGTTCGCCAAGAAGCCGGCCGCGCCCGCCGGACCCCGCGGGGTCTATCTCGACGGCGGCTACGGCGTGGGCAAGACCCATCTGCTCGCCTCCCTCTGGCACGCCACGCCCGCCGAGCCGGCCCTCAAGGCCTTCGGCACCTTCGTGGAGCTGACCAACCTCGTCGGCGCGCTCGGCTTCCAGCAGACCGTGAAGACCCTCAGCGGGCACCGGCTGCTCTGCATCGACGAATTCGAGCTGGACGACCCGGGCGACACCGTCCTGGTCTCCTCCCTGCTCAGCAGGCTCGTCGAGTCGGGTGTCGCGCTGGCCGCCACGTCCAACACGCTGCCCGGCAAGCTCGGCGAGGGCCGCTTCGCGGCCGCCGACTTCCTCCGGGAGATCCAGGGCCTGTCCGCCCACTTCCGCCCGCTGCGGATCGACGGCGAGGACTACCGCCACCGGGGACTGCCCGAGGCACCCGCGCCGTTCTCCGACGAGCAGGTGACGAAGGCGGCGTACGCGACCCCGGGCGCGTCCCTCGACGACTTCCCGCACCTCCTCGACCACCTGGCCAAGGTCCACCCCAGCCGGTACGGCGCGCTCACCGACGGCCTGACCGCGGTCTGCCTCACCGACGTGCGGCCGGTACCGGACCAGTCGACGGCGCTGCGGCTCGTCGTCCTCGCCGACCGCCTGTACGACCGGGAGGTGCCGGTGCTCGCCTCCGGTCTCCCCTTCGACCGGCTGTTCAGTGAAGAGATGCTGAAGGGCGGGTACCGAAAGAAGTACTTCCGGGCGATCTCCCGGCTCACCGCGCTGGCTCGCGACGCAAAGGGACTGGTGGAGCAGTAGGTTGGGGGCCATACCCGACCGAAAGGGATTCATCATGGCCGCAACCCGTTCCGCCCGCGCCGTCTGGGAGGGCGACCTCCTCAAGGGCTCGGGCACCGTCTCGCTCGACTCGTCGGGCATCGGCGAGTACCCGGTGTCCTGGCCGGCCCGCACCGACGAGGCGGCGAACGGCAGGACCAGCCCCGAGGAGCTGATCGCCGCCGCGCACTCCTCCTGCTTCAACATGGCCTTCTCCAACATCCTGGCCAAGGCCGGCAACGCGCCGACCCGCCTGGAGACCAAGGCCGACGTCACCTTCGTGCCGGGCCAGGGCATCACGGGCAGCCACCTCACCGTCCGCGGCACCGTCCCCGGCCTGGACGCGGACGAGTTCCAGTCCCTGGCCGAGGACGCCAAGAAGAACTGCCCGGTGAGCCAGGCGCTCGCGGGCACGACGATCACGCTGACGGCCGAGCTCGCCTGACCGCTCGTCACATGAGGCCGTTGTGGCCCGCATGGGTTCACGTGTCACCACAGCACGTGATACACATGCGGGCCATGCGTCATACGTGACACGTTCACGCCACCCGTGTGCTGTCACGCTTCATGTCACACCCCCTGTCCTCCCCCATACCCTGCGGCATGGGGGTACCCCCAGAGGAAGTGGGCTGTCGCCTCATGTCCGCAACACGACGTCAGATCCTTTCCCGCACCGGCGCGTCCGTCGCCGGAATCGCCTTCTCGGGCGCCTTCTCCGAACTCTTCGCCGGCAGCGCCGCCGCGAGCACCGGGGCCGGATACGGCCCGCTCGTCCCCGACCCCGCCGGGCTCCTCGACCTCCCCGCGGGTTTCCGCTACAAGGTCCTCTCCCGCGAGGGCGACCCGCTCCGCTCCGGCGAGGGCCGGGTCCCCAGCAACCACGACGGCATGGGCGCCTTCGCCGGCCGCCGCGGCCGGGTACACCTGGTCCGCAACCACGAGAACCGGGTCAGCGGCAAGATAGGCGTCCCCATTGTCGAGGGGCTGACGTACGACCCCGCCGCCAAGGGCGGCTGCACGGCGCTGGAGCTCGACGGGCGTGGCAACGTCCTCGGCGAGCGGGTCGCCATCGCGGGCACCGCCGTCAACTGCGCCGGCGGGCCGACCCCTTGGGGCACCTGGCTCACCTGCGAGGAGACCGAGGACAAGGCCGGCACGAACGGCTACACCAAGGACCACGGCTTCATCTTCGAGGTCGACGGCGCCGACCCGCGCCGCACCGGGGCCGTACCGCTCACGGCCATGGGCCGCTTCCAGCACGAGGCGATCGCCGTCGACCCGAAGAGCGGCATCGTGTACGAGACGGAGGACGCCTTCCAGCACCCCTTCGGGCTCTTCTACCGCTTCCTGCCGGAGAAGCCGCTGGGCGGCCACGGTTCGCTGCGGGCGGGCGGCGCCCTGGAGGCCATGCGGGTGCCGGGGGTGCCCGACCTCTCCGTGATCCAGGAGACCGGGGCGAGTTTCGGGGGCGTCGAGTGGGTGCCCGTACCGGACCCGCAGGCCGCCCAGACGCCGATCAGGCTGCAGGACTTCGGGCCGAAGGGCATCACGCACGCGCAGAAGCTGGAGGGCTGCTACTGGGGCGGGCGGGCGGTGTACTTCGTCTCCAGCTTCGCCCGCGCCAAGGACGGTTCCGGGGCGACCCACTTCGGCCAGGTGTGGAAGTACGAGCCGCACCGCCGCCGGCTCACCCTCGTCGTCGTCTTCGGACCGAGCACCGACATCCAGCTGCCCGGCGAGTCGCCGGACAACATCTGCCTCGCGCCCGGCGGCGGCCTGATGGTCTGCGAGGACGGCGACGGCGCGCAGCACGTCTACGGGCTCAGCCGGAAGGGCGAGCTGTACGCGGTGGCGCGCGGGGCCCAGAACATCGGGACGCCCGAGGCCCCGGAGTGGGGCGAGTTCGCGGGCGTCACGTTCTCGCCGGACGGGCGGACCATGTACGTCAACTGCTACGCGCCGGGGACGACGTTCGCGGTGACGGGCCCGTGGTGCTGACGTAGGCCCCGCAACCCGTTCCGGTCGCGTCACCGGTCCCGCGTGGCGCGGCCGGTCGCGGGTGCGTGGATTCCGTCGCAGGATCGGGGGAAGGCGAGCGACGGACGGGAAGGGGCCCGAGGTGCCGAAGAAGGAGCAGGCGAAGGACAGGGACAGGGGCGAGGCGCGGGAGGAGGCTCCGGCGCGGCCCGTGGTCCTCCGTGACCTGCTGCGCGTCCCCGTCGGCGAGCCCGTCGACCTCTCCTCGTACAGCACCTCCGGCATCCACGCGGGACCCACCGACAAGGCGGCCGGCGCCGAGGCCATGACGGGTCTCGCCCCGCGCCTCGCCGAGCTCCAGGAGCGGCTGTACGCGTCGAGCACGGCGGGCGACCGGCGCCGGGTGCTGCTGATCCTGCAGGGCATGGACACCAGCGGCAAGGGCGGCACCGTCAAGCACGTGATCGGCTACCTCAACCCCTCGGGCTGCCGGGTCCGGGCCTTCAAGGCGCCCACGGCGGAGGAGCGGAGCCACCACTTTCTCTGGCGGATCAAGCAGTCGCTGCCGGGGCCGGGCGAGATCGGCATCTTCGACCGCTCGCACTACGAGGACGTCCTGGTCGCCCGGGTCCACGAGCTGGTCCCCCGTCGCGACCTCGGGGCCCGCTACGGCCAGATCAACCGCTTCGAGGAGACCCTCGCCGAGGACGGCGTCACGGTCGTCAAGGTCTTTCTCCACCTCTCGTACGAGGAGCAGCGCGCCCGCCTCCTGGCGCGCCTCGACAACCCGGAGAAGCACTGGAAGTTCAGCTCGGGCGACATCGAGGACCGGGCGCTGTGGCCCGCGTACCAGCGGGCGTACGAGACCGCCCTCGAACGCT
Source organism: Streptomyces lateritius (assembly GCF_014649715.1). GTDB lineage: Bacteria > Actinomycetota > Actinomycetes > Streptomycetales > Streptomycetaceae > Streptomyces > Streptomyces lateritius. Next base: position 108,036 of record NZ_BMTO01000012.1, on the reverse strand, counting down.
GCTCGACGGACGGCGCGCCGTGGTACGTGGTCCCGGCGGACCGGAAGTGGTACCGCAACTGGGCGATCAGCACACTGCTCCTGGAGCACCTGGAGGCACTGGATCCGCGCTACCCGGAGGGCGACTTCGACGTGGCGGAGTGCCGCAGGAGGCTACAGGCCACGTGAGCCGCTCTGCGGGACGTCCTTGACGAACACGAGGCCGTCGCTGTCCGCGAGGAGGGCCGGGTCGACCGGGGCGTAGCCGAACCAGGGGGACACGCGGGGCGCGGGTGGTGTGTCGCGCAGGGCGGTGGCCAGCCGCCGGGCGTCGACGAGGCAGCGGTCTTCCGGGATCGCGTACAGGAGTCCTTCGACGCTGTCCGGCGGCGGGGTGTCCACTCCCCGGTGCCGGATCGTGCCGAGGGCCGTGGCGAGGAAGGCGTACTCCTCGCCGAGCCGGGCGCTCACCAGCGCACCGGCGCTCCACCACCGCAGTGGCTCCCCGCCCATCCGCATGGTGCTCTGCTCCCGTTGGAGATGGGAGTTGTGGGCGTGGACCAGTACCGGGCCCCGAGCGGCGAGGGCGAGGAGGTTCTCGGCCATCATCTGGTCCCGCGCCGCCACCAGCCGGGTCAGGCGGGCAGGCGAGGTGTCGGCCATCCAGTGGTGGTAGCGCAGCAGGCCGAGGGCGGTGCGGCCGTACAGGCGCGCCCGGTCCCAGTCGTCTCGCGAGGACACGCTGATCAGGTGGGGCGTCTGCTCGTCGAACAGCGTCACCAGATCGTCGGCGAGCAGCCGCAGCCGGCCGGCCTCGGCCGACCGCCCCACGGACCGGGACGGGTCCCTCATCGCGGCGGGGTCGGTCCACCGGTCGTCGGCGCCGAGCAGGCGGTCGAGGGTTTCCGCGGTGCAGGGGAGCAGGTCCGGGTCGACCCGGGCCGCAAGGTGGTCGTGGAGTGCGAGGAGGGCCTGTCGGGGGCTCGCGGCGCCGGTGATCTCCAGCGGGCCGTCGAAGCCGGCGAAGCGGAGCCGCTCCGACGTGGGCCGGCCGTCGTTGTAGGCGCGCATCCAGCGCACGAGCTCGCGGTTGGCCGCGGAGGCGCCCCAGCCGTGGCTGATTCCGTCCTCCATGACCTCGTCGAGAGTGCCCCTGCCCGAGGTGACGTGGTCGTCCACGACCAGGCCCCGCATGCAGTCGCTCTCGATCGCGATCGTCCGGTAGCCCTCTTCCTCGACGAGCTGCCGGAAGAGCTCGTTGCGCAGGTCGAGCAGAGCGTCCTCGCCATGGGTGGGCTCACCCAGGGCGAGCAGCCGGGGCCGGGCGCCCGGGAGCAGCCTCATGACGGCGGCAACGTCGACGGCATGGGCGGTGTCCGCGATGTGGGTAGCCATGCCTTCAACGGTATCGTTGAACCTTCGGTGGAAACTTTCCCGCGATATCGTCGTCCTTATGGGGCAAAACCTTCAAAGCGGCCTTCAAAGCGGTGGGCGGCGGCTCAGGCCGGTCGATCTGGCGCGTCGGCACGGCCTGTCGACGCAGGCGGTCAGGAACTACGAGGAGACCGGCATCCTCCCGGCCGCCGGTCGCACCCCCACCGGCTACCGGACCTACACCTCGCTGCACGCGGGCGCCCTGCGCGCGTTCCTCGCCCTGGTGCCCGGCCACGGCCACCGGACGGCGACGTCGATCATGCGGGCCGTGAACGAGGGCGCGGTCGACGGGGCGTTCCGCCTCATCGACGAGAGCCACGCCCAGCTCCTCGACGACCGGCGGACCCTGCGGGCCGTGGAGGACGCCCTGCGCGATCTGGAGCCCACCACGGCGCTCGCCCCAGAGCCCGGCGGCACGTTCATCGGACCGCTGGCGGGGAAGCTCGGGATCCGGCCGGCGACGCTGCGCAAGTGGGAGCGCGCCGGGCTGGTGCGCCCGCGCCGCGACCCGGGGACCGGGTACCGCGTCTACGACGAGGCCGACGTCCGGGACGCCCGGCTGGCCCACCAGCTCCGGCGGGGCGGCTACCCGCTGGAGCGGATCGCCCCGCTGATCGCCCAGGTGCGGGCGGCGGGCGGCCTCGAGCCGCTGGAGGCCGCCCTGGGCGACTGGCACGGCCGACTGTCCGCACGCGGCCGGGCGATGCTGGCCGGGGCCGCAGAGCTGGAGGCGTACCTCCGCGAACGCGGATGAGAATCCCGCGAGCCCCGTCGTCCGCCCGGGAAGCCGGGATGCGGTGAGAGCCGGGCGGGCGACAACTCCACTCGAGACGGCGCCTCGCGAGTGTTGATCGATGCGATCGGATAACTTCCGTTCGTGACGATTTCTGTACGAAGAATGTCGGTGTTCGCTCTGTTGGGCGCGGCTCTTGTCGGCTGTGGCGGCGGCACGGCGGATACGAGCGCACGCGTGGGCGCCTCCGCGAGTGCCTCCCCGCCCGTTTCCCCGGCCGCTTCCGCGAGTGCCGGCGCCGCGCCCGGCCCGGCGACCGTGCGCAAGGCGCCGCCCACCATGGCGCCCGGCCCCGGCGGCGTGACTCCGGTCTACACGCGCCGCACGTCGCAGGGCGGGGACAAGGTCGTCGCGCTCACCTTCGACGCCGACATGACGGCCGATCAGGGGCCCCGGGCCGCCAGCGGAGAACGCTTCGACAACCCGGGGCTGATCGAGACCCTGCGGCGGCTGAAGGTCGACTCCACGGTCTTCATGACGGGCCGCTGGGCAGAGGAGTACCCAAACCAGGCCCGGTCCATCGGCACCGATCCCCGCTTCGAGATCGCCAACCACTCCTACAGCCACTACGCCTTCGCCTCGCCCTGCTACGGCCTGCCGACGGTGGAGAAGCGGGACATGGCCGCCGACGTACGCCGGGCCTTCGACGCCTTCCGGAAAGCGGGGGCGCGCAATGTCGTGCCGTACTTCCGCTTCCCCGGCGGCTGCTACGACGACGAGGCGCTGCGCGCGCTCGGGCCCGCGAAGGTGACCGCGGTCCAATGGGACGTGGTCAGCGGTGACGCGTTCGCCAAGGACGCGGACGCGGTCGCCGAGCAGGTCCTCGCGGGCGTCCGGCCCGGCTCGCTCGTGGTCATGCACTGCACCCGCAGCGCCGCCCCCGTCACCGAACAGGCCATCCGCCGGATCGTCCCGGAACTCCGGGCGCGAGGCTACCGCTTCGTCAAGGTCTCCGACCTGATGGCGGCGACGCCCTGACGACGCCCTACCCTTGGCTGCCATGACCTCCATGGAGAAGATCCACGGCATACCCGTCCTGATGTACCCCGCCGACGGCGAGATCATCGGCGGCGAACGCGACGCCCTGGATCTCGTCGGCAACGCCATGTACCAGGGCGCGGCGTGGGTCGTGATCCCCGCCGACCGCTTCGACGAGTCGTTCTTCCGGCTGAGCACGCGGGTGGCCGGGGACATCGTCCAGAAGTTCGTCAACTACCGGGTGGGCCTGGCCGTGGTCGGCGACATCTCCCGCCACACCGAGGCCAGCCCCGCGCTGCGGGACTTCGTCCGGGAGTGCGACCGGGGCACGCAGACGTGGTTCCCGGCCGACCTCGAGGAGCTGCGGGAGCGGCTGCGCGGATAGGGGGTTCCTAGGGGCGGCGGGCCAGCAAGTGGGCGTCGAGGAAGCCCCGCTCGGAGGCCGGATCGTGGAGCAGCCGGGCGAACGGGACGAGGCCGGCCCCGGCCAGCAACTCGGCGAACCGGTCCACCGGCCAGCTGTAGGCGGGCGTCACCTTGTGGTCGAAGCGGACCGGCTCCGGTCCGTCGGTCGCGAAGAACGACACCAGGAGCAGACCCCCTGGAGCCAGGACACGCACCTGCTCGGCGAGCAGCGCGGGCAGTTCCGCAGGCGGGGTATGGATCATCGAGTAGTGGGCCAGCAAGCCGCCGAGCGCGCGGTCCTCGACCGGCAGGGCCTCCATCCGCGCCTCGTCGAACCGCAGCGCCGGATGGGCCCGCCGGGCGTGGTCGACCATGGCCGGGGAGAGGTCGAGCCCGAAGGCGTCCAGCCCCAGGTCGTGCAGCATGGCCGTCAGATGTCCGGGCCCGCACCCGACGTCGGCCGCCCGCGGATTCCCCGTCCCGCGCACCAGCTCGGCGAAGGTGCCGACCATGGCCCGCGCGAACGGCCGCGTCTCCAGCCGGTCGGCGAACATCGACGCGTACAGCTCGACGACCCCGTCGTAGGCCGCCCTGGTCTCGTCCTGGTGATCCACCACGGGAAAGAAGCTAACACCCGCGCACGTTCGCAGCAGTTGTACGGTCCCGGGCCGGCCCGCGCCCCTGGGGACCGGCTGTCCCGCCGCGTGCCCGAAAGGCTACGGGGCGTGCGTGCAGGGCGTCACGGCCGGGCCCGGCTTCGCGGACGCGACCTCAGCCGGAGCAGGCCGTGCGCTCGGCCTCACGCCACTCGCAGACCGGGCAGAGGGTGATGCCCTTCGTCGACTCCGGGTACTCGGTGGGCTGTCGGCACAGCACGCACTCGGCGTAAGGTCCCTCGGCCGCCGTGGGCCCGGCCGAGGTGTCCGTGGGCTCGCGGTACGACGTTTCCTCGTCCATGTCTTCGAGCGTACTCACTCTCACTCCCGCCAGGCGGTGGCCCGGCAGGCCAGGGCCACCGCGCCGGCCGAGACGGCCACGGCGCCGGCGCACGCGAGCCAGGGGAGGTGGACGGTGGCTGTGCGGGAGCCGGTGATCAGAGCCGTCACCGCGTACTTCGCCGGGGAACCGCTCGTCACCAGCGCGAGGAGCGAGGCGAGGACGAGAGCGGCGAGCGACCAGCCCGGGGCGGGCAGGAGCGGCCGGGTGCACAGGGCGCCCACCGCCGCGCCGGTCAGGACGCAGACGGCCGCTGCGAGAAGGCCCGCGGCGCCGGCCGCCACCGGTCCGACCCCGCGGAGGTCGCTCACCGCCGTCACCCCGAGGACCGCCACCGTGCCGAGCAGCGCCGCGCAGGCGACGGCCGCGAGGACCGCCGCCAGGTGCGCCCGCTCCCGTCCGGCCGCGGCGGCCACGACGGTGCGGGCGGCGGGCGGTTCCTGGTTGAGACAGATGCGTACGACCCAGGCGGTGACGGGGAGCAGCGCGGCGGAGGCGTACCCGAGGGCTCCGAGCACGGGCTCCCCGGCCCGCACGCCGACACCGAGGAAGACCGCGTACAGCAGCAGCGGTGCCAGCCAGCGCTGGGACCGCAGCAAGAGGTCGGCCTGATAACGCAGGAGTGCGGTCATACCCGGACGCCCTCGGTGCTCAACTGGTGGATGTGCCAGGGCGGGCGGGCGGCGAGCAGCGCCCGCAGCAGCGCGTCGGAGTGCGCGGCGTCGACCGTGCAGACGGTCGTCGTCCCGTCCTCTGCGGGTGCGTACGAGGGTGAGCCCGGGATCCCGTCGGGCAGCGCGCGCCCCCCGGAGACCACGATCCGCACCCGCCGGTCCGCGCGGACCAAGGGGCTCTCGCCGGTCCCGGGCCGTACCCGACCGGCCTCGGACCGTGCCGGGGACGCCTCGGCCCGTGCTGGTGCCGCCTCAGGCCGTACCTCCGCCGCCTCGGGCCGTACCCGTCCCGCCTCCACCGCGAACACCGCGTCCGCCTCCCCCGCGAGCCGCCGCGGATCATGGTCGACGAAGACCACCGTGCCGCCCGCCGCGACACGGTCGCGGACCGCCCGGTCCAGCTCCGCGCGGGCGATCGTGTCGAGACCGGTCCATGCCTCGTCGAGGACGAGCAGCGGCGGGTCCGCGAGCAGGGCCTGAGCGACGGCGACCTTCTGGCTGCTGCCCTTGGAGAGCTCGGCGAGCGGGGTGCCGGCGAACGCGCCCGCGCCGAAGCGCTCCAGCCACTCCCCCGCCCTGGCGGCGGCCTCGGCCCTCCCAAGGCCCTGGACACGCCCGAGGTGCAGCAGGTAGCCCCCGGCGGTGAAGGGCAGGGCGGCCGGGAACCGCTCGGGGACGTACGCCGTGCGCGCGGGCCGGCCCGTGATCCGGCCCCGCGTCGGCGCGTCGATGCCCGCGATCAGCCGCAGGAGCGTCGACTTGCCGGTGCCGTTGGTGCCGGTGATCCGTACCAGGGCACCGGCGGGCAGGTCGAGGTCCACCTCGCGCAGCACCCACGGGCCGCGCAGGCCGTAACGGCGGCCGACTCCGTCGAGCCTCAGTTCGCCGACGCCTTCAGCGCGGTCCGCTCGCTCGGCCGGACGATGACGAAGCCCTCGCCCTCCAGCTTCAGCTGGACCGCCTCGCCCGAGCCGCCCCGCATCATCGAGCCGAGGGACTGCGAGCGGTGCAGCGAGGGGTGCAGCCGCTCGCTCCAGCCGACGACGGCGTCGGTGTCGACGAAGACCGGGGCCTGCGGGGCGACCGGAATGACGATAGGGGCGCCCTCACAGACCAGGGCGATCTTTCCGTAACCGGAGAAGACGCTGTTGAAGAGACCGCCGCCGGTCATGCCGGCGCCCTTCACCGTCTTGATCTCGTAGGAGAGGGTCGGGTCGAAGCAGAGGACGTTGCGGCCGTTCACGGTGAGCGCGTCGCCCTGCTCGATCTCGACGATGAAGCAGTTCTGCGCCTCGTGCGCGAACCACGCCTCGCCCTGGCCGCGGACTGCCATCAGCGCCAGGCCCTCGCCCGTGACGGCGCGCTTGAGCATGCCGCCGATGCCCTGGCCCTTGCGCTCGAACGCCAGGTCGCCGCGGAAGGCGATCATCGAGCCCTGGCGCGCGTGCATCTCGCCGTTGACGACGTATTTGACGGACTTCGCGTTCTGCAGGCTCATGCCCGGGAACGTCGCGGCCTCGGCGAGGTGCTCACCGGCGAAAAGATCGCTCTTCATGGAAGGCATCCTGTCCCGGAACCGTGCGTTCCCACAAGAATCGCCGGTGAGGACGGTGCCGGTGAGGGCGATGGCAGACTTGCCGGGTGAGCAGCAACGAGACCGACACCCGTGACCTCAGCCCCCAGTTCGTCCTGCCCCTGGTCGTACGGATCGAGCGGGCCGAGCCCCCGGCCCGTACCGACGCGCTGGAGACGGCGGCCCGCGCCGTGCTCGAGATCCTCGCCGACGAGCGGTCCCACGGCGACGGGGAGTGGGCGCGGGCGATGACGGACTGGCAGGACGCCCGGATCCGCAAGGTGGTGCGGCGGGCGCGCGGCGCGGAGTGGCGCCGGGCGTCGGCGCTGCCGGGCATCACGGTGACCGGCGAGGCCGCGGAGGTACGGGTGTTCCCGCCGGTCCCGTTGGACGGCTGGCCCAAGGAGCTGGTCAAGCTCCAGGTGTCGGGCACCGACCTGGAGGATCCGGCCGAGCCCGGCGAGGCACCGGCCGGGGCGGCGGTCCTCTGGCTGAACCCCGAGCTGGACATGTCGGCGGGCAAGACGATGGCTCAGGCGGGTCACGGGGCGCAGTTGCTGTGGTGGGAGATGTCGGAGGCGGACCGCGAGGCGTGGCGCGCGGCCGGCTTCCCGGTGGCCGTGCGGATGGCGCCCGCGGAGCGCTGGGCTGAACTGACCACGAGCGGCCTGCCGGTGGTGCGGGACGCCGGATTCACGGAGATCGCGCCCGGTTCGTGCACGGTCGTGTCCGCGTTCCCCGTGATCGGTGCGTCCGTCGGACCGCGCGGCGACTGAACGCTTCCGTTTCCCGATCCGTATCCCCCGATACCGCCAAGTGGGTTGAAGCCCTGACGGGTTGGCGGTTCAGTCTGCGGTGACATCGACCGACAGCACGGGACAGTACGGGAGACATCTTGTCGCTACGCGTCAACGGGACGGCACTCATCATCGCGGCGCTGGTCGCCACGGTCGGCGCACTCGCCTTCCCCGTCTGGTCCTACGCCGACCGCTCCGGAACCGGCCAGGCCAACCTCAACGCGTCGACCGTGGCCACCCAGTGGGGCCCGCTCTCGGCCACGGACCGGGATCTGCTGGTCAAGGTGCGGCTCGCCGGGCTCTGGGAGCTCCCGGCCGGCCAGCAGGCCATCGAACGCGCCCCCAGCCGGGCGATGGTGGAGTGCGGCGACCATCTCGTCGTCGGCCACACCGACCTGGACCGGCGGGCGCGGGACGTGGCCGCGAAGCTCGGCGTCGAGCTGCCCAACCAGCCGACCGAGCAGCAGCAGGGATGGCTCAGGGAGCTGACGGCGGCGCGCGGGGAGGAATATGAACGGAAGTTCGCGAACATCCTGCGCAACGCGCACGGAAAGGTGTTCGCGCTCATCGCGGAGGTCCGGCACACCACCCGCAACGCGCTGATACGGCAGCTGGCGAGCGACGCCAACCAGACGGTGCTCGACCACATCACCATGCTGGAGGCGACCGGGATGGTCGACCACGACGCGCTGGCGAACGAGGCGGCGGGCCGGAAGACGACGCCCCCGACCGGCCCGCCGGTGGTGCCGTCGCCCGCCGTGCCCTCGCCGGTCCTGCCGTCGGGGACGGACCAGTCGTACACCTCCCGCCCCGTGCCGGAGGCGGGGATCATGACGCCGCACGGGTGAGGCGGTGAGGCGGCACGGGCCGGAACCTCAAATCAACCTCTGAACGTCCCCCCGCCGGGATTCGAACGTCACCGGCGGGGCCATCACGTGGGGGACTGAAGGAGGGGGACATGACGGAACTCGGCACGGAACGCGGCACGGAACTCGGCATCGGCATCGGCTGGCGTCCCGAGATCGCGGAGGCGGTGGAGGCGCTGCCCGGCGTGGACTGGGTGGAGGTCGTCGCGGAGAACATCTGCGTGGGGCACCTCCCGGACTCGCTGACGCGACTGCGTGCGCGCGGCGTCACGGTCGTCCCGCACGGAGTCTCGCTGGGGCTCGGCGGCGCGGACCGGCCGGACGCGGGGCGGCTCACGGAACTGGCGGCGAAGGCGACGGCGCTGGGGGCGCCGCTGGTGACGGAGCACATCGCGTTCGTCCGGGCCGGGGGGCCGCTCACCGCGACGCCGGCCCTGGAGGCGGGGCACCTGCTGCCGGTGCCGAGGACCTGGGACGCGCTGGACGTGCTCTGCGAAAACGTCCGGATCGCGCAGGACGCGCTGCCCGTGCCGCTGGCCCTGGAGAACATCGCGGCCCTGATCGCATGGCCCGGCGAGGAGCTGACGGAGGGGCAGTTCCTGGCGGAGCTGGTGGAGCGTACGGGGGTACGGCTCCTGATCGACGTCGCCAACCTCCACACCAACCACGTCAACCGGGGCGAGGACCCGGCGAAGGCGCTCTCCGAGCTGCCGCTCGAGTCGATCGCGTACGTCCATGTCGCGGGCGGTCTCGCACGTGACGGCGTCTGGCACGACACCCACGCCCACCCGGTCCCGGCCCCGGTCCTCGACATCCTGGCGGACCTGGCGTCCCGGGTCTCCCCGCCGGGCGTCCTGCTGGAACGGGACGACAACTTCCCGCCCCCCGAGGAACTGGCCTCGGAACTGCGGTCGATCCGCCGGACGGTGGCCGAGGCGGCCGGGCCCGTACCCGGGGCAGGCGCACCGGCCGAGGCCGGCCGCGAGCGCGTCGCCACCGTCTCGCGGGCGGCCCGGCGCGGTACGACGGCCGGGTCCCCCACGGCGGCGACCGACGGGGCGGGGCCCCGGCCGGCACCCGCGACGTCTCACGCCGCCGGCGCTCGGCGGGAGGAGGCCCGCCCCCTGCTCATCGGCGCGGGTGCCCGCGTCTCCGGTGGCCCGATGCCGAAGCCGCCGGCCGACCCGGCACCGGAACCACCGGTCGCCCCGACGGCAGTCCCCGCGCACGGGGCCGCCGGGGAGCCCTCGCCCCGGCCGGGCGGGGCTCCCGAGTCCGCCGGGCGCGGCGGCGTCTCGGCACCCGCCGACGGCACGGCGGCGCCGGTCGTCGCCCGCCCCGCCCAGGGGCCGGGGGCGCCTGTCGCCGCCCGTCCCACCGAGGCGCCGGAAGGCGAAGGCCCCGCCCGGCTCCTCGCGGAGGAGTCCGACCGGGCGCGGGCCCGGGTCGCGCTCGGGCAGGCGGCGCTGCTGTCCGCGCTCGTCGCCGGCACGCCCGCGCCCGAGGGGTTCGACACGCGGCGGCTCGGGGTGCAGAGCCGGGCGCTCGCGGCCAAGCGGGCGGAGGTCGTCGCCAAGGTCGCCCCGGAGCTGCCCGAGATCCTCGGCGACGCGTACCGGCCGGCGTTCCTCGCCTATGCCAAGTCCCGTCCCATGTCCGGCGGTTACCGCCGCGACGCCCTCGACTTCGTCGAGCACCTGCTCGTCGCCGGCCGGCCCGAGGACCCCGGCGCCCGGCGCCGCCTCACCCACTGGTGGCAGGACCGCGCGGGCACCCGCCCCCCGGGCCGCGCCACCCGCTTCGCCCGCGCCGCCCGCGCCGCACTGGTCAGAAGGTGAAGGAAGCATGAACGCACTCGCCATCGCCCTCCACCTGGCCGCCGCCACCTGCGCCGTCCTCCTGATCATCAAGGTGTCCCGGACCCGCGCCGGCGCCGGCGGACCCGTCCATGACCGCCACGAGGCGGCCTTCCTGAACGGCGGCCCCGCCCGGGTCGTCGACGCCGCCCTCGCCACGCTCCAGGCGGACGGCCGGATCGCGATCGGCGGCCCCGGCATCGTGGCCGTCCTGCGCCCGACGGCCCACGACCCCGTCGAACGCGCCGTCCTCCAGGTCCACGCGGCCGCCCCGCACGGCGCGCTGCACCACCTCCGCATGACGGTCATGCGGCATCCGGCCGTCCAGGAGGTCGGTGACGCGCTCGCGGCGCGCGGGCTCATCGTCACGCCCTCCGCCCGCCGCTCGGCGGTCCGCCGGAGCGCGGCCCTGGGCGTCGCCTGCATCCTGCTGGTCCCGGTCTGCCTCGTCCTCACGGTCGTCGACCTCGCGCGGGCGGACGCCGCCGACCTTCCCCTCCCCTTCGTCTTCAAGGTGCTTCCCGCACTGGCGGGCGCCGGCATCACCGCCGTGGTGTGCGGCTCGATCGCCTCAGGCCGGGTCACCCCGGCGGGCCGCCGCGCCGTCGCCGCGTACGGGCGGGCGTACGGCCATCTCGCCGACGCGGGCCATCTGGTCGCCCTGCACGGGCTGCGCGCCCTGCCGGACCCGATCCTGCGGGAGCAGCTGCTGGCGGCGGCCCGCGTGTACGCGCCCCGGCGCCGGGGCGGTGGCGGTGTCCAGGCCCCGTACACGCCCGCGTACACGGACGACACCGCCGGTCTGGTCACCGTCTGGTGCGCGGCCGGTGCGGGCGGCGGGAGCGGCGGAGGCGGCTGTGGGGGCGGGGGCGGCTGCTCCGCAGGCTCCTGTTCCGGCGGCGGCTCCAGCTGTTCGGGCTCCGGCGGGTCGAGCTGCTCGGGCGGGTCCAGCGGGTCCAGCGGGTCCAGCGGAAGCTCCTGTTCCAGCAGCAGTGGGTCGAGCTGTTCCAGTTCGAGCTCCAGCTTCTGACGGCCATCGGGGGCATTGCCCCCGACACCCCCCGGCGGTCCTTGTGCGAGTGGGGCGCCCGTGCCGACGATCCCTCCGTCCGTCCGCGTACGAAGGGAAGTGGCGATGAGAGCGCTCGCGCTGTTCGGGGCCGCCGGGTCGCTGGTGCTGTCCTCACTCGCCGGCTCGCTCGCCGCCGCACCCCCCACCGCCGCCCTCGACGCCCCGCCCGCCGAGGAGCGCGGCACCCTGCTCGCCGCCCGCAGGGCCGCCGCCGAGGGCATCCACTTCACCGCCTGCCCGGCGGCGGAGAAGCTTCCGGAGTCCGTCCGGTGCGGCACGGTCCGGGTCCCCCTCGACTACGCGGACCCCGACGGGACCCGGATCCCGCTCACCGTCAGCCGGGTCAGGGCCTCGGGCCCGGCGGGCAGCCGTCAGGGCGCGCTCGTCTACAACCCGGGCGGCCCCGGCGCCTCCTCGACGTACTTCCCGACGGCCGCGAAACTCCCCGCGTGGAAGCGGATCGCGGCCGCGTACGACCTGGTCGGCTACGCCCCGCGCGGGGTGGGCCGCTCCGCCCCCGTCTCCTGCCAGGACCCCGTCGACCGCGCCAAGGGCCCGACACCCGCCCCCACGGAGCCGTCCGAGGTCTTCAAGCAGGAGCGGATCGCCCGCGCGAAGACGTACGCGCAGGGCTGCGCCCAGCGCACCGGCGCGGCCCTGCGGCACTACCACTCGCTCAACAACGCACGCGACCTCGAAGTGCTGCGGGCCGCCCTCGGCGAGCCGAGACTGACGTACATGGGCGCCTCGTACGGCACCTACTTCGGCGCGCTGTACGCGACGCTCTTCCCGCAGCGGGTGCGCCGGATGGTCTTCGACTCCCCGGCCCATCCCGCGCCGCGGCAGATCTGGTACGTCAACAACCTCGACCAGTCGCTCGCCTTCGAGCGCCGCTGGGCCGACTTCCGCACCTGGGCCGCCAAGCACCACAAGGTGTACGGCCTCGGAAACACCGCGGAGGAGGTGAGGGAGAGTTACGAGAAGGTCCGCGTCGAACTCGCGGCGCGGCCCGCGGGCGGCACGGTGGGCCCCGGGCAGTTGCACGCGGCGATGCTCCGGACCGGGTACCACGACCGTTTCTGGGCCCCGCGGGCCACCGCGCTCTCCCGCTATCTGAAAGGGGACCCGAAGCCGCTGATCGAGCAGGCGGCGCCGAAGGAGGAGGGGTTCGCCGAGGAGGCCGACGGGAGGGCCGTCTACACGGCGGTGGAGTGCAACGACGCTCCCTGGCCGGAGGACTTCGCCGTCTGGGGCCGGGACAACACCCGGATCGCCGAGATCGCCCCGTTCGCGACGTGGGACAACGCCTGGATGAATCTCCCCTGCGCCTACTGGAAGGCGCCTCGGCAGAAGCCACTGGACGTGCGGACCGCGGCCGGTGTGCTGCCGCCGGTGCTGATCCTGGCCGCCGAGCGGGACGCGGCCACCCCGTACGAAGGGGCGCTCGAGCTGCAGCGCAGGCTGTGGGGGGCGGCCCTGGTGACCGAGCGCGACGCCGGTACGCACGGCATCGGCGGCGGGGCGAACGCCTGCGTCAACGGGCACCTGGAGAAGTACCTGCTCACGGGTGCGGTCCCCGGAAAGACGCCGGTGCGGCGCGCGTCGTGCGCGCCGCACCCGGAGCCGGACCCGGTGTCGCTGGAGCGGCGGACGGAGCTCCCGCCCACCGTCTGATCTTCCGGGTCAAGGGGTGAGGGCCCGGCTGGGCGCCGGGCCGTCACCAGGTTCGTACGGCCGGTTCGGACGACCGGTTCAGCCGCCTGTCCGTACGGCCTGTTGAGCCGGCCGGTCCGTACGGCCTGTCCGTACGGCCGTCAGGCCAGGCCGGACACGAGCTCCGCGACGGAGCGGCGGCGGCCGGTGTAGAACGGGACCTCCTCGCGGACGTGCATCCGCGCCTCGGACGCGCGCAGGTGACGCATGAGGTCGACGATGCGGTGCAGCTCGTCGGCCTCGAAGGCGAGGATCCACTCGTAGTCGCCGAGCGAGAACGAGGCGACCGTGTTGGCGCGGACGTCGGGGAAGCCCCGCGCCATCTTGCCGTGGTCGGCGAGCATGCGGCGGCGGTCCTCGTCCGGGAGCAGGTACCAGTCGTAGGAGCGCACGAAGGGGTAGACGCTCACGTAGTCGCGGGGCGTCTCGTCGGCCAGGAAGGCCGGGATGTGCGACTTGTTGAACTCGGCGGGGCGGTGCAGCGCCATGTTCGACCAGACCGGCAGGAGGGCGCGGCCCAGCTTGGTGCGGCGGAAGAGGTTGTACGCCTCCTGGAGCTCGTCGCTCGTCTCGGCGTGCCACCAGATCATGACATCGGCGTCGGCGCGCAGACCGGAGAGGTCGTACGTGCCACGGATGGTGATGTCCTTGGCCGCGAGCTGGTCGAAAAGGTCCTGCACCTCTTCGGCGTAGCCGGCGCGGTCCTCGGGCAGGTTGTCGCGCAGCTTGAACACGGACCACAGGGTGTAGCGGATGACCTCGTTGAGGTCCTTCGCCTTCTTACCGGCGTTCGGGATCTTTTCGGGCGCACTCATACGCCTATTCTCGCCCGTCACGGACAGTGCCCCGCACCAGGGTCCACCGTTTTCGACGTGGCGATGATCTCGTCCGCGATCTCCTTCGCGATCTCGTCGGCGGCGCGGTGGGCGGAGGCGACACAGGCGGGGATGCCGACGCCGTCGTACACCGCCCCGGCGAGGCGCAGCCCGGGCACGGCGGCGACGGCCGCGCGGAGGCGGGCGACCCGGGCGAGATGACCGACGGGGTACTGCGGGAGGCCGTCGATCCAGCGGGTGACGGTGGTGGCGACAGGCCGGGCGGTCAGTCCGGTGGCCGCGCCGAGGTCCTTCAGCGACACCTCCACCAGGTCGGCGTCGTCACGGTGGACCTGCTCCTCCTCGCCGTAGCGGCCGACGGAGGTGCGCAGCACGAAGAGGTCGGGGGCGGCGTCCGTCACCCACCGCCACTTCTGGCTGGAGAACGTGGACGCCTTGATGGTGTGTCCGTCGACGGGCGGCACGAGGAACCCGGACCCGGGCAGCTCCTGGATGTCGGAGCGCCGGAAGGCGAGGGTGACCAGGGCCATCGAGGCGTACTCGACAGCGTCGAGCTCGGCGGAGGCGGCCGGTACCTCCTCGGCGAGCAGCTCGGCGGCGGACCAGGCGGGGGTGGCGACCACGACACCGTCGGCGAGGAGCGTCCGGCCGGGTGTGACGACCTGCCAGCGCGTACGTGTCGCGGCAGCGGCCCCCGGGCCGTCGGGCGACGCGACGCGGCGGAGCCCTGTGACCGGGGCGTGGGTGAGGATCTCGCCGCCCGCGGCGCGGATGGCGTCCGCGACGGCGCCGGGCAGGGTGCCGATCCCGCCCTCGATGCCCATGAACGCCGAGCCGCCGAGGCCGGTGGCCGCACCGGCGGCGTCGGCGGGGGTCGCCGCGCCGGCCTGCTGGACGGCGCGGACGGCGGCGGTGAGCGTCGGGTGGACACAAGCGGCCTCGAAGAGCTTGGGGACGGCGGCCCGCATGGAGATCCGGTACGCGTCACCGGCGTACACCCCGCCGAGCAGCGGCTCCACGAGCCGGTCGACGACCTCGTGGCCCATCCGGTCGGCGACGTAGGCGCCGATGGCGATGTCGTCGCCGATCTCCGTCGGGGGAAGTTCGCGGTCCTGCCCGACCCGGCGCACGCCCTGGTCGGAGAGGAGTCCGCCGACCGCTCCGCCGTCGGCGGGGACGCCCATCACGTGGCCCTTGGGCATCGGGATCAGCGTGCCGCGCGACCAGACGGAGGCGGTGGTGGTGGCCGGGGCCTGGAGCCGGTCACCGAGGCCGACGGCCCCCGCCAGCGCGACCGCCTCGGGGCGGCGGGCGAGCAGCGATTCCGCGCCGAGGTCGACGGGCGCGCCGGCGATCTCTCCGGCGAGCAGCTTGCCGCCGAGCCGGCCGCCGCCTTCGAGCAGCGTCACCCGCACGCCGGCCGAGGTCAGCCGGTGGGCGGTGGCGAGTCCGGCGATCCCGCCTCCGACGACGACGACGTGTGCCGGCGTGGCCGGGGTCCGCCTCGATGCCTGCCCGGATGCCCCGGTGGTGTCCGCGTTCATGGCTCCACTCTCTCAAACCCGTTCCGAGGCCAGAACGTGACCGCTTCGCTATCGCCCGGGGGCAACCCGCACCCCCCTCCCGCACGTCGAACCGTCAACACTCACCACCACCCCCGGGGGGATCCACATGCGCGGAGCGCGAATGGCGGCCGTGGCGCTGCTGACGGCCTCGCTGGCGCTGGCCGGCTGCGGAGCGTCGGACAGCGGCGACATCAGCAGCGCACAAGAGGGCCTGAGCGACACCAAGGGCGCCGGGGGCGCGGCCGACAGAGGGTACGAACAGGCGGCGCCGGACGCGAAGACCCCGGGGACGGGCACGGGCGCCGACGCCAAGAAGCCCGCCGCGCCCCGGCAGCACGTCGTCCGTACCGCCGAGGTCTTCGTGGAGGTCAAGGACGCCTCCAAGGCGCTGGCCACCGCCCGCCGGGTCACTCAGGGCGCGGGCGGGCAGATCGCCGACGAATCGACCGAGCGGGTCGACGACACGCACGTCACCTCCCGGGTCGTGCTGCGGGTGCCGCAGGAGCGGTACGAGTCGGTCCTCGCGGAGCTTGCGGGCACCGGCAAGCTCCTGTCCCGCAAGGCGGAGGCCAAGGACGTCACCGAGCAGGTGGTCGACGTGGAGAGCCGGATCGCCACCCAGCGGGCGAGCGTCGCGCGGGTACGGGCGCTGATGGACCGGGCCACGAAGCTCGACGACGTGGTCACGCTGGAGGGCGAGCTGAGCCGCCGTCAGGCGGACCTGGAGTCGCTGCTGGCCCAGCAGGCCTCACTGAAGGACCGTACGTCCCTGTCGACGATCACCCTCGAACTGACCGAGAAGAAGACGGAGAAGCCGGCGGAGAAGGAGGACCGCCCCGGCTTCCTGGACGCGCTCGCAGGTGGCTGGAACGCTCTGGTGACGGCGCTCGCGTGGGTGGCGATCGTGCTGGCGGCGGTCGCGCCGTGGCTCGCGCTGGTCGTGGCCCTGTACGCGGTGTGGCGGTGGCTGCTCCGGCCGCGCCTGACGCGCCGCACCCCTGCCGCCTCCGTCCCGCCTGGCACATCCCCGGCACCGGCCCCGGCCCCGGCGCCGGTCCCGGCACCCGCTTCGGGACCTGACGCATCCTCGGGCCGGCGGCAGGACTGAACGACCGCCGGGACGTAGCGTGTTCGTATGAGTGAACGACTGGTGGTCATCGGCGGCGACGCGGCGGGCATGTCCGCCGCGTCGCAGGCACGCCGGCTCAAGAAGCCCGGAGAACTGGAGATCGTCGCCTTCGAACGCGGCCACTTCGCCTCGTTCTCGGCCTGCGGCATTCCGTACTGGGTCGGCGGCGACGTCGCCGAACGCGACGAGCTGATCGCCCGCACCCCCGAGGAGCACCGGGAGCGGGACATCGATCTGCGGATGCGGACCGAGGTCACCGAGCTGGACGTCGACGGTCAGCGGGTCCGTACCCGCGACCTGGAGTCGGGCGAGGAGGCGTGGACCGGCTACGACAAGCTGGTGATCGCGACCGGGGCGCGTCCGCTGCGGCCGCCGCTGCCGGGGATCGACGCCCCGGGGGTGCACGGGGTGCAGACCCTGGACGACGGGCAGGCACTGCTCGACTCGCTGGACCGTACGAAGGGCCGGCGCGCGGTGGTCGTGGGCGCCGGCTACATCGGCGTCGAGATGGCCGAGGCGCTGCTGAACCGGGGCTACGAGGTGACCGTCCTCAACCGGAGCGAGCAGCCGATGGCGACGCTCGACCCGGACATGGGCCGGCTGGTGCACCGGGCGATGGACGGGCTCGGCATCACGACGGTCGGCGGCGCGGCGGTCACCAAGATCCTCACGGGTGACGCCGGCCGGGTCCGGGCGGTGGCGACGGACGACGCCGAGTACCCGGCGGACGTGGTGGTCCTCGGGACGGGCGTGGTGCCGGAGACGGGTCTGGCACGGGCGGCCGGACTGCCGCTGGGGGTGCACGGGGGGCTGCTGACAGATCTCGCGATGCGGGTGCGGGGTCACGAGAACATCTGGGCGGGCGGGGACTGCGTGGAGGTCCTCGACCTGGTCTCGGGCCGCGAGCGCCACATCGCGCTGGGCACACACGCCAACAAGCACGGGCAGGTCATCGGCGCGAACGTCGGTGGCGGCTACGCCACGTTCCCGGGCGTGGTCGGTACGGCGGTGTCGAAGGTGTGCGCGCTGGAGATCGCCCGGACGGGGCTGCGCGAGAAGGACGCCCGCGAGGTCGGTCTCGCGTACGTGACGGTGACGGTGGAGTCGACCAGCCGGGCGGGCTACTACCCGGGCGCGGCTCCGATGACGGTGAAGATGCTGGCGGAGCGCCGTACGGGCCGGCTGCTCGGCGTGCAGATCGTCGGTCGGGAGGGCGCGGCGAAGCGGGTGGACATCGCGGCCGTGGCGCTGACGGCGGGGATGACGGTGGAGCAGATGACGGCGCTGGATCTGGGGTACGCGCCGCCGTTCTCACCGGTGTGGGACCCAGTCCTGGTGGCGGCGCGGAAGGCGCTGGCAGCCGTTCGTTCGGCGGACTGACCCGGGCGGAGCAGCGACGCGCGGTGACGGTTTGCGAGCCATCTTTCACCGTGCGTCACTGATCGCATGATCCGACACGCCGTGCGAGCGCTCTGCGCCGCTTCACTCATCGTCACCCCGCTCGCTCTGAGCACCCCCGCCCACGCCGTGACCTGCACGGTCAACGGCATCCCCCGCACCGCCACCAACCTGACCGGCACGGCCGGCAGCGACTACATCCGATGTACGTCGATCCCGTCGGCGCACTCGGTCGACGGTCTCGGCGGCAGCGACTACATCGTCGTCACCGGCACCGTCGCGCAAGGCGCCGCCGTACGCGGCGGCGCCGGCAGCGACTACCTGCAGGCCAACGTCAACAACGGCACCGTCTCCGGC
>NZ_BMTO01000012.1:58458-89481 GCF_014649715.1 Streptomyces lateritius | reverse complement strand
CGGCCCGCCACCCCGGACAGAAGGGGTGGCGGGCCGGGGCCGTACCGTGTCCGTCGCGCCGTCAGACGGCGGTGCGGGTGTGGACGTACTCCACCAGTCGCGTCAGCGCGTCCGGGTCGGTCGTCGGCAGCACGCCGTGACCCAGGTTGAAGACGTGCCCTTCGAGACCCTTCGCGGCGGCCAGGACGTCGTCCGTCTTCGCCTCCACGGCCTCCCGCGAGGAGAAGAGCACGGCGGGGTCGAGGTTGCCCTGGAGCGCCTTGCCGGGGCCGACGCGGCGGGCGGCCTCGTCCAGCGGGACGCGCCAGTCGACGCCCACGACGTCCGCGCCCGCCTCGCCCATGAGGCCGAGCAGCTCACCCGTACCGACGCCGAAGTGGATGCGCGGGACGCCGTACGGGGCGACCGCGTCGAAGACCTTGGTGGACGCGGGCATCACGGAGCGGCGGTAGT
Organism: Streptomyces lateritius; assembly: GCF_014649715.1. Classification (GTDB taxonomy): domain Bacteria; phylum Actinomycetota; class Actinomycetes; order Streptomycetales; family Streptomycetaceae; genus Streptomyces; species Streptomyces lateritius. The sequence continues at coordinate 89,028 of NZ_BMTO01000012.1, read as the reverse complement.
CGGCGGGGGCCAGGGCGCCCACCCAGGAGTCGAAGAGCTGGACGGCGGAGACGCCGGCCTCGATCTGGACCTTGAGGAAGGCCGAGGTGATCTCGGCGAGGCGGTCGAGCAGATCGGCCCACAGCTCCGGGTCGCCGTACATCAGCGCCTTGGTGTGCTCGTGGTTGCGGGACGGACCGCCCTCCACGAGGTAGCTCGCGAGGGTGAAAGGTGCGCCCGCGAAGCCGATGAGCGGGGTGGAGCCCAGCTCGCCGGTGAGCATCCCGATGGCCTCGGTGACGTAGCGGACGTCGTCGGGGGTCAGGTCGCGCAGCCGGGCCAGGTCGGCCCGGGTGCGGATGGGCTCGGCGACGACCGGGCCGACGCCGGGCTTGATGTCGAGGTCGATGCCGATGGCCTTGAGCGGGACGACGATGTCGCTGAAGAAGATCGCCGCGTCCACCTTGTGACGGCGCACGGGCTGCAGCGTGATCTCGGTGACCAGCTCGGGCCGCATGCAGGACTCGAGCATCGGGATGCCCTCGCGGACCTTCAGGTACTCGGGCAGCGAGCGCCCCGCCTGCCGCATGAACCAGACCGGCGTGTGCGGCACCGGCTCCCGCCTGCACGCCTTCAGGAACGGGGAGTCGTACGTCTGCGCTGGCGGCTGTGTCCGCTGGCCCGAGGGGCTGTCGTTGGCACTCACGCCCAGAATCTTCGCATGTGCGCTGAAAGCCGCTCGCCCGGGCCGGGTGTCCCTCCCTGCGCGACGCCCCCGTTCCGCCTACTCTTCCCCGCATGGCTGCGGCTCAGGGACATTTTTCCGATCATTCCGACGGCGACGGAGGGGCGGGCGACACGGCGGGCACCACCTCGAACGGCACGGAGGTGAACCCGGTGCCGCCCGCTTTCCGGCGGGCGGTGGAGGCACTGCGTGCGGCCCGGCTGCGGCCGGAGATCGAGATCGATCCGACCCGGCCGCCGCAGCGGCTGGCCCCGCACGCGTACGCGCTCGAGGCGGCCGTCGTCGAGGGTGAGGAGGACCTGGCCGACGGCCGGCTCGTCCTGCTGCACGATCCGGCCGGACACGACGCCTGGAAGGGCACCTTCCGGCTGGTGACGCTGGTCCGGGCGGAACTGGAGCCCGAGATGGCGGCGGACCCGCTGCTTCCGGAGGTCTGCTGGTCCTGGCTGACGGGCGCGCTGGACGCGCGCGGGCTGGGGTACGGAGAGGCGAGCGGTACGGTCACCCAGGCGGGGTCCCACTACTTCGGCGGGCTCGCGGAGCGGCGCCCGGCGACCCAGATCGAGATCCGTGCGTCCTGGACCCCCCAGGAGGGGGGGGCGGGGGTGCCGGACACGGGGGCGCATCTGGCGGCCTGGTGCGATCTGCTCTGCCAGGTCGCGGGCCTGCCGCCGACCGTGGCGGATCCGGGGGCGGGCACGACCTCGGGCGCGGGCATCGTCTCGCTGCCCCAGCGCAGGGGCCCGCAGCAGCCTTAGGGGCGCTCTCCGGGGTCCTCCGAACGGAGGCTCACTCGTAGGATGATCGATCACGCGTCCGAATTGCCCGAATTGTTACTCAGCAAATCGTGATCTTTCCCTAAAGGCGGGCGCCCGAGCTGCCGAAGAGGTCAATGACCCCTTCACCGCACGGGTCGCCCCCGGTTTCTTCCCCGAGCCGGCTCCGTCCCGCATCTCCCCAGGAGGCCGTGTGTCCGTTCTCCTCGAGCAGCCCGCAAGCCTGGTCGCCTATCGACCGAACAAGCCGACCGCCATGGTCGTCGTGGCCGACCCGCGCGTCCGCTCCACCGTCACCCGCCACCTGTGGGCCCTTGGAGTACGCGACGTCATCGAGGCGTCCTCCATCGCGGAGGCCCGCCCCCGCATCGGGAACCCCCGCGACATCTGCGTGGCCGACGTCCACCTCCCCGACGGCAGCGGCCTCACGCTGCTGTCCGAAACCCGCGCGGCGGGCTGGCCCAACGGCCTCGCCCTCTCCGCGGCCGACGACATCGGTGCCGTACGCAACGCCCTGGCCGGCGGCGTCAAGGGCTACGTCGTCACCGGTACGCGTACGAACATCGGGCACCCCACCCGCCCCGGCGCCGCCCCCATCGGCGCCGCGGCCGCCCGCCTCGGCCACCGCCGCCCCCCGGGTGCCCCGAGCCACCCGGGCGGCTACCGCGAGCTCTCCGGCCGTGAGGTCGAGGTGCTCCGGCTGGTCGCCGAAGGCCAGTCGAACAAGGCCATCGGCGTCTCGATGGGCCTGTCCGCGCTGACCGTGAAGAGCCACCTCGCCCGCATCGCCCGCAAGCTGGGCACCGGCGACCGCGCCGGCATGGTCGCGGTGGCGCTGCGCACCGGGATCATCCACTGAACGGGACGGCTTCCCCGCCCCCGACGGCTCCCTGAGCGGTCGAGGAAAGATCGGCGCCTGTCGACGGAACGTTCCGTCGGCAGGCGCTTGCCGTTCACAGATACCCTTGACACGTGACCGACGCCCAAGAGACCGCAGCAGACACAGCACTGCGAACCACCGGGGGCGCTCCCCCGGACGACGACGTCCCTGCGAATGGGCTGCCGATCCCGCTGCTGGAGCCCCGTGAAGGCATTCCGCCGGTGGTCGCGAGCGACGACGCCCTGCGGGACGTCATCGCCGCCTTCGCCGCCGGCCGGGGCCCCGTCGCCGTCGACGCCGAGCGCGCCTCCGGCTACCGCTACGGCCAGCGCGCCTACCTCGTCCAGCTCCGCCGCGAGGGCGCCGGGACCGCGCTCGTCGACCCCGTGGGCTGCCCGGACCTGTCCGGCCTCGGAGAGGCGCTCGCCGGGACCGAGTGGATCCTGCACGCGGCGACCCAGGACCTGCCCTGCCTGCGGGACATAGGCATGGTGCCGTCGCGGCTGTTCGACACCGAGCTGGCCGGCCGGCTCGCCGGCTTCCCCCGCGTCGGGCTCGGCGCGATGGTCGAGTCCGTCCTCGGCTACGCCCTGGAGAAGGGCCACTCCGCCGTCGACTGGTCCACCCGTCCGCTGCCCGAGCCCTGGCTCCGGTACGCCGCGCTGGACGTCGAGCTCCTCGTCGACCTGCGTGACGCGCTGGAGAAGGAACTCGACCGGCAGGGCAAGCTGGAGTGGGCCCACCAGGAGTTCGACGCCATCGCCGCGGCCCCGCCCGCGGGGCCGCGAAAGGACCCGTGGCGGCGTACGTCCGGCATGCACAAGGTGCGGCGCCGTCGCCAGATGGCGGTCGTGCGCGAGCTGTGGACGGCGCGGGACCGGATCGCCCAGAAGCGCGACGTCTCGCCGGGCAAGGTGCTCAGCGACGCGGCGATCGTGGAAGCCGCCCTCGCGGTGCCGGCGAACGTCGCCGCCCTGACGGCGCTGCCGGGCTTCGGCCACCGCATGGGCCGGCGCCAGCTGGAGCAGTGGCAGGCGGCCGTGGACCGCGCGAAGGCGCTCCCGGACCTCGAGCTGCCCCAGCCTGGCCAGCCGCTCGCCGGACCGCCGCCGCCGCGCGCGTGGGTGGACAAGGACCCGGTGGCCGCGGCTCGCCTGTCGGCGGCGCGTACCGCGATCTCGGCCCTCGCGGAGGAGCTGAACCTCCCCCAGGAGAACCTGATCACCCCGGACACGGTCCGCCGCGTCTGCTGGGAGCCGCCGGCCGAGGTCACGGCCGAGTCGGTGGCCGATGTACTCGCCGGGTACGGAGCACGGCTCTGGCAGATCGAGCTCGTCACGCCGGTACTGGTGACCGCTCTGACGAGCGCGAAGGGCTGACCTGACGGCCCTGGAGCCCCCGGTCGCACGCGGCCGGGGGCTCCGTCGTCCTACGGGGCCGGGCTGAGGCCGCCGTTCGTGTCCATGTCGAAGACGCCCTGGGTCTTGCCGTCCACCTTGAGGTGCTTGAGCCAGTGCTTCGAGAGGTTGTGCACGTTCTTGTGCTGCATCTCCCACACCACCGAATGCCCCGCGCAGGCCAGCTTGACCATCAGCTTGTGCGAGCCCGCGACGGCGTTGTAGAGCGCGGGGACGGAGAAGTTGAGCTCCGGGTCCGAGCTGGGCGGTGACGTGTTCACCTGCCTGTCGTGCTCCCCGTACACGATCAGTACGGGCACGCTTCCGCCGAGCACGCCGCCTTGCGCCGCGGTGGTCTTGTTCCATCCCCACCGGACGAAGTTCCGGATCCGGTTGAGGCCCTCGGGCGGCCCCCACGTCCTGCCGACCGGGTCATTGTCCATGATCGCGGCCCACGCCCGTTCGACCATGCCCGGTTCGCGCTGGCCCTCGCACCGCAGCTCCGCGTTCCACCCCGACTCGACGCTCCATCGCGTGCCCAGGAACATCGGGGAGCCGGGCAGCGGCAGCGGGCTCGGTGGGGTCGAGGTGGCCGCGGGCGGGAAGATCGGCGCCAGGAGGAACAGGCTCTCCACCCTGCCGGGGTTCTTGACCGCGTACGGGCCCATGGTGAACGCGGCCGCGGACCAGCCGATGAACGCGACCTTCTCCACATGGCGTTTCTCGCGGATCCACTCCACGACCGTGTGCAGCTCGGCCTGGTCGCTGGACGAGTTGTTCAGCTGACGGTCGTAGTTCACCGGCCCCGGGGTGAAGCCGGGCGGTCGTGGCGTCAGAAGGGCCTGGTTCCCGGGGCTGGCGTTGCGCGGGTCGCCCATCTTGGGGCGCGGCGACAGTCCGGAACCCTGGAGGTCCATCATGAAGACGTCGTAGCCCGCCTTGGCCAGGGCATCGGCCCAGCTGTACGTCTTGTACGGGAGGTCGAAGCCGGCGAGCACGGGAACGCTCCGTCCGTGCAGCATGAGGACGGCCTTGCGCTCCGCGAGGTGCCCGAGGGAGGTGCCGTCGCGCTCGCGCACGAAGAGGTCGACCATCTGGCCCTCGTTCGCGGGGACGGTGGACTTGTGCCGGATCGCGTGGTCGGTCACGGTGACGGGCATGGGAATCCGTTCTGTGGGCTCGGTGCGGGGAGGAGACCCCGACCAGGCCAGGCTCGGCGCGGGCGGCCGTCCACGCCACAGAAGGGCGCCCGGTGGTGTGACCTTCACCGCTCCGGGCGGGGGGACTGTGCAGCATGGTTACCCACAAGTAGCATGGGGGAGCAAGCGCGCGCTTAGGCGTGCGCCGCAGCAGTGCAGTGCCATCCCGCACCTGGAGGAGAGCCATCGTGCCTCGTACCGTCAGGGACGTCGTCTTCGTCGACGGCGTCCGCACCCCGTTCGGCAAGGCGGGCCCGAAGGGCATCTACCACGAGACCCGCGCCGACGATCTCGTCGTGAAGGCCATCCGGGAGCTGCTGCGGCGCAACCCCGGCCTCGACCCCGCGAAGATCGACGAGGTCGCCATCGCCGCGACCACGCAGATCGGTGACCAGGGTCTGACCCTCGGCCGCACCGCCGGCATCCTCGCCGGACTGCCGCAGTCCGTTCCGGGCTACTCCATCGACCGCATGTGCGCCGGCGCCCTCACCGCCGTGACCAGCGTCGCCGGTTCGATCGCCTTCGGCGCCTACGACGCCGTCATCGCCGGTGGTGTCGAGCACATGGGCCGCCACCCCATGGGTGAGGGCGTCGACCCGAACCCGCGCTTCGTGTCGGAGAAGCTCGTCGACGAGTCCGCCCTGTTCATGGGCATGACCGCCGAGAACCTGCACGACCGCTACCCGAGCATCACCAAGCAGCGCGCCGACGAGTACGCCGTGCGCTCGCAGGAGAAGGCCGCCAAGGCGTACGCCGACGGCAAGATCCAGCAGGACCTGGTGCCGGTCTCGGTCCGCCGCACCAACGCCGAGGCCGGCGAGACCGGCTGGGGCCTGGTCACCGCCGACGAGCCGATGCGCCCGGGCACGACCCTGGAGTCGCTGGCCGGCCTGAAGACGCCGTTCCGCGTCCACGGCAACGTCACCGCCGGTAACGCCGCTGGTCTCAACGACGGCGCCACCGCCTCGATCATCGCCTCCGAGGACTTCGCCCGCGAGAACGACCTCCCGGTGAAGATGCGCCTCGTCTCGTACGCCTTCGCCGGCGTCGAGCCCGAGGTCATGGGCTACGGCCCGATCCCGGCCACCGAGAAGGCCCTCGCGAAGGCTGGCCTGTCGATCGAGGACATCAACCTCTTCGAGATCAACGAGGCGTTCGCGGTCCAGGTCCTTGCCTTCCTGGAGCACTACGGCATCGCCGACGACGACGCCCGCGTCAACCAGTACGGCGGCGCGATCGCCTACGGTCACCCGCTGGCCTCCTCCGGTGTGCGTCTGATGACGCAGCTGGCCCGCCAGTTCGAGGAGCAGCCGGAGGTCCGCTACGGCCTCACCACCATGTGCGTCGGCTTCGGCATGGGCGCCACGGTCATCTGGGAGAACCCGAACCACAAGGACGCCGGAGGCAGCAAGTGAGCACCACCGCTGAGCTTTTGAAGGGTGCGGCCGAGCTGTTCCCGGACGAGGTCGTCACCAGCGCCCACGTACGGCACTTCGAACTCCCCGCGGGCGCGGGCCGGTTCGCGCTGATCACGCTGGACAACGGCTTCGACCACACCAAGCCGACCACCTTCGGCCCGCAGTCGCTGGCCAACCTCAACCTGGCCATCGACCAGGTCGAGAAGGAGGCGGCCGAGGGCGCCATCGTCGGCGTCGGCATCACCGGCAAGCCGTTCATCTTCGCCGTCGGCGCCGACCTCAAGGGTGTCGAGCTGCTGAAGCGCCACGAGGACGCGCTCGCCATCGGCAAGGGCGGCCACGACGTCTTCAAGCGCCTCTCCGCGCTCGCCGTGCCGACCTTCGCGTACTACAACGGCGCGGCCATGGGCGGCGGTGTCGAGGTTGGTCTGCACTGCACCTACCGCACCGTCTCCAAGGCCCTGCCGGCCTTCTCGCTGCCCGAGGTCTTCCTCGGTCTGGTCCCCGGCTGGGGCGGCTGCGCGATCCTGCCGAACCTGATCGGTGCCGACAAGGCGGTCTCGGTCATCATCGAGAACTCGCTGAACCAGAACCGTCAGCTCAAGGGCAAGCAGGTCTTCGAACTCGGCATCGCCGACGCGATCTTCGAGGGCGCCGACTTCCTGGAGCAGTCGCTGATCTGGACGGCCTCCGTCCTCAACGGGACCGTCACGGTCGAGCGTCCCGAGATCGACCGCGGTGAGGGCTGGGACCAGGCCGTCGCCAAGGGCCGGTTCATCGCCGACTCCAAGGTGCACGGCGCTGCTCCGGCCGCGTACCGCGCCCTGGACATCATCGAGGCGTCCAAGGACGGCGACCTGCAGAAGGGCTTCGACGCCGAGGACCAGGCCCTCGCGGACCTGATCATGGGCGGCGAGCTGCGCTCCGGCATCTACGCCTTCAACCTGGTGCAGAAGCGCGCCAAGCGCCCGGCCGGCGCTCCGGACAAGTCGCTGGCCCGCCCGGTCACCAAGGTCGGTGTCGTCGGCGCCGGTCTGATGGCCTCGCAGCTGGCCCTGCTCTTCCTGCGCCGCCTGGAGGTGCCGGTCGTCCTGACCGACATCGACCAGGAGCGGGTCGACAAGGGCGTGGGCTACGTCCACGCCGAGATCGAGAAGCTGCTCGGCAAGGGCCGGATCAACCAGGACAAGGCCAACCGTCTCAAGGGCCTGGTCTCCGGTGTCCTGGACAAGGCCGAGGGCTTCGCGGACGCGGACTTCATCATCGAGGCCGTGTTCGAGGAGATGAGCGTCAAGCAGAAGGTGTTCGCGGAGGTCGAGGCGGTCGCCCCGGCGCACGCGATCCTCGCCACCAACACCTCCTCGCTCTCCGTCTCGGAGATGGCCTCCAAGCTCCAGCACCCGGAGCGTGTGGTCGGCTTCCACTTCTTCAACCCGGTCGCGATCCTCCCGCTCCTGGAGATCGTGCGCGGCGAGAAGACGGACGACGCCTCGCTCGCCACCGCCTTCGGCGTGGCGAAGAAGCTGAAGAAGACCGCGGTCCTCACCAAGGACGCCCCGGCGTTCGTCGTGAACCGCATCCTGACCCGCTTCATGGGCGAGATCCAGAACGTCATCGACGAGGGCACCCCGGTCGAGACGGCCGAGAAGGCCATCGAGCCGCTCGGCCTGCCGATGTCGCCGCTGGTTCTCCTGGAGCTGGTCGGCCCGGCCATCGGCCTGCACGTCTCGGAGACGCTCAACAAGGCGTTCCCGGACCGCTTCACGGTCTCCCCGAACCTCGCCGCCGTCGTCAAGGCGGGCAAGCGCGGCTTCTACGTCTACGACTCCGGCAAGCCGGAGCTGGACCCCGAGGTCGCCGCGCTCCTCAAGCAGGGCGATGTCGTCCTGACCGAGGAGCAGGTCCGCGACCGCGTCCTGGACGCGGTCGCGCAGGAGATCGGCCTGATGCTGGAGGAGGGTGTCGTCGCCGAGGCGCAGGACATCGACCTCTGCCTGATCACGGGCGCCGGCTGGCCCTTCCACCTGGGCGGCATCACGCCGTACCTGGACCGTGAGGGCGTCTCGGAGCGGGTGAACGGGAAGCGCTTCCTGCCCCAGGGCGTGGCGAGCGTTCCCGCGTAACGACGGCCGCACGCGCGACCGACGGCCCCGGCACCTCTTCCTGGTGCCGGGGCCGTCGGCGTTCCCGACGCCCTCGGGGCACCTTCCCGACGCCTCCCGGACGGCCCTGAAATCCCGTACCCCGAACGGGAGTCGAAAGCCTGTCTATAGTGCGAAACCATGACGGAGAACTCGAGCCCGGCCCGCTCCCGCGCCTCCCGGCGCGGGCCCCGTACTCGCGGGCAGCGCGTCCGGCGCGCTCTGCTCTGGACGTTGCTGGTCGCCGTGGTGGCGGCCGGCGCCACCGCGTACTGGACGTACTCCCGCATCGACGGCAACATCAAGGCCGTCGACCTCGACAAGGCGCTCGGTGACGACCGCCCGCCGAGGCTGCCGACGGCGGGCCAGAACCTGCTCGTGCTCGGCTCCGACTCGCGGGCCGGCGCCAACGCGGCACTGGACGGCGGGAAGGTCTCCGGCGCCCGCTCCGACACCGCCCTCGTGGTGCACATACCGGAGGGCCGGACCCGGGCCACCGCGATCAGCATCCCGCGCGACACGCTCGTCACCCGGCCCGAGTGCCAGAGGTCCGGCGGCGGCACGGCGCCCTCCGCGCGGCGCGTGATGTTCAACTCCGTCTACGCGCAGTACGGTCCGGCCTGTGTCGTGAAGACTGTCGAGAAGATGTCGGGCATCCGGCTCGACCACTACCTGGAGATCGACTTCTCCGGATTCAAGGACCTGGTCGACGCGATCGGCGGCGTCACCGTCGACATCGACGAGCCGATCGAGAACGGCCCCGGCGGGCTCGATCTCGCGGCCGGCCCGCAGCGCCTGGACGGCACGCAGTCCCTCGCGTACGTACGGACCCGGTACGGCGTCAAGGACGGCAGCGACCTCGGGCGCATCGGCAACCAGCAGAAGTTCCTCATGGCCCTGCTGGGCGAGGTGAAGAAGCAGGACCTGCTGGGCAGCCCCGCCAAGGCGTACGAGATCGCCGACTCCGCGACCAAGGCGCTCACCACCGACTCCGGGCTCGCCTCGCTGACCGCGTTGAGCGAGTTCGCGCGGTCGATGAACGGCGTCGACCCGAACTCCATGGAGACGGTCATGCTGCCGGTGGCGTACGACAGGCAGGACCCGAACCGTGTCGTCGCCGCCGAGCCGAACGCGTCCCGGCTGTGGAAGGCGATCCGCGAGGACGCGCCGATCCCCGCGTCGGCGAAGAAGTCCCCCGCCACCGGCGGCTGACATCCTGACGCCATGGACCGCAGGGAACCGCCTCTCCTGATCGTCGACGGCGCCAACGTCGTGGGCTCCGTCCCCGACGGCTGGTGGCGCGACCGGCGCGGCGCCGCCGAGCGGCTGCGCGACCGGCTCGTGGCCGGACCGGTGCCGGAAGGCGGTCCCTTCGAGGTCGTCCTGGTCGTCGAGGGCGAGGCCCGGGGCGTCGAGTCCGTGCCGGGGGTACGGGTCGAGGAGGCACCCGGCAGCGGCGACGACCTGATCGTGGAGCTGTCCCGGAACGCGGCCGGCCGGCCGTGCGTGGTGGTCACGGCCGACCGGGAGCTGCGGCGCAGGGTGGGCGAGCACGGGGCCCGCTGCGTGGGCCCCCGGGCGCTGCGGGGCGACTAGAGCGACTCCACCGGCAGCGCGTGCGCCCCGGCTTCTGTGGCGGGGGCGGTCGGGTCACGCGGGCGACCGCCGGTCTACGGCGGTGGGGTAGCTCTCCGCCGGCCGGTCGACGGACTGCTTGGCTTCGTACGGAGTTCGCAGAAGTGCCGGCTGCACATCGGGCGCTGCCACGGGCACGGGGGCGAAGGACCCGTCGGCGGGGCGGCAGGCGAGCGCGCGGGGCGAGATCCGTTCGGCCGGGGCGCGGACCGCGTCGTGCCATCTCTCGTCCATGGTGAGCGTGTCGTCCGTGGGGGGCTCGCCGCAGGGAGCCGTCGCCGGGGCCTCGCGAAGCGGCCCTCCCGTACGCACCCGTGGGTAACCACGCACTTTGCAGTGCGTACTTGTCGGAACACCGGGATCGACCTGAAGGTGGGGAGAGCACATCCGACCGCAAAAGCACACGAAGAGGAGCACTTGTGGACAACACGGCAGTCACCGTCATCGGTCTCGGTGAGATGGGGCGGGCGCTGGCCGGCGCCCTGGTCGCCGCGGGACATCCCACGACCGTCTGGAACCGCAGCGCCGAGAAGGCCGATGAACTGGTGGCGCGTGGTGCCCTACGCGCCGCAACGGTCGAGGAGGCGGTCCTCGCCAGCCCGCTGACACTTGTCTGCCTGCTGGACTACGGCACCTCGGACGCGGTACTCCGGCCCGCCGCGGGCTCCCTGCGCGGCCGGACTCTGGTCAACCTCACCAATGGAACACCGGCGCAGGCGCGGGAGGCGGAAGCCTGGGCGACCGGCCATGGCGCGTCCTACCTGGACGGCGGAATCATGGCGGTTCCCTCGACGGTCGCGACCTCGCAGGCATTTGTCCTCTACAGCGGCCAGAAGCGGCACTTCGACGCGCACGAGGAGACCTTGAAGGCCCTGGGAACCGCCAAGTACCTCGGCGCCGACGCGGGCATCGCCGCACTGTACGACCTGGCCCTGCTGAGTGCGATGAGCATGATGTTCGACGGCTTCTTCCACTCGGTCGCCATGGCAACCTCACAGGGCGAGGGCAGCGCGGCCGGCTTCACGGAACTCCTGGTGTCCTGGCTGACGAACATGGCGCAGGTGATGCCCGCGTTCGCCGCCGACGTCGACTCGGACGCCGAACCGGTGCTCGGCCAGGGACTCGATGTGGTGCTGGCCGGCGTACGCAACATCGCGCAGGCGTCCCGCGACGCGGGAGTGCGCGCCGACTACTTCGAACAGTCCGCGGCGACGCTGGAGAAGCGGCTCGCCGAGGGCCTGACCGCCTACACCGCACCCGACGCGGTGCGACGCCTCAGGGCATCCGAATGATCCGCTCGGCACAACCTCTCCGCGGACTGCTCCACCCGTAGTACCCACTTTTTTGTGGGTACTTGGCGGTGTTCGGCGACGGGGGGATCCTGATGAAGGGCGGCCGGAGAAGGGCCACCGGATCCGGGTGAGACGTGGGGTGATGGTGCGATACGTCAGGAGGCCGACTGGGCGTCGGTGAGCTTCCGCAGGCGGCGGTGGCCCCAGTCGGAGACGGGAGCCAACGCCTCGGCGAGTTCCAGGCCGAACGCGGTCAAGGAGTAGAAGGTCTTCAGCGGAAGTGCGTCGTGCACATCCCGGTGCACCAGTCCGTCGGATTCCATCTCGCGCAGCGCCTGGGTCAGCACCTTCTCGCTGAGGCCCGGCAGCCGCCGGCGCAGTTCGCCGGGGCGCTGCGGACCGGATTCCAGCAGCCAGAGCAGAGTGGTCTTCCACTTCCCGTCGATCACGGCGATCGCGGCGGTCACCCCGCAGACATTCGGGTCCTGAGCACGACTGCGCGTCATTTTCACCCCTTCATTGCATGTTGCCAAGACATCTTCGGAGTTGAGTCATGTCCGTACACACTGAACAGTCTGCCGTCACCGTCCTCGGTCTGGGGCCGATGGGTCGAGCCCTGGCGGGTGCGTTCCTGGATGCCGGCCTGCGCACCACGGTCTGGAACCGGACGCCGGGCCGGGACCGGGAGTTGGTCGCTCGGGGCGCGGTCAGCGCCCGGTCGGTGGAAGAAGCGGCTGCCGCGAGCAGGCTGACGGTGGTCTGCGTGGTGAACTACGACGCGGTGGACACCATTCTGCGGCGCGAGGCGGTCACCGACGCGCTCAAGGGGCGCACGGTGGTCAACTTGACCGCGGACACGCCGGACCGGGCCCGAGACGCCGCGGCATGGGCGGCCGAACACGGCATTCGCTATCTGGACGGTGCGATCATGACGCCGACTCCGACCATCGGCACTCCGGCCGCAGTGTTTCTCCACAGCGGCCCGAACGATCTCTACCACAAGCACCAGCCCGTCCTGGAGGCGTTGGGCGGCACCCACACCCACCTCGGTGAGGAGATCGGCCGGGCGGCGGCATACGACGTCGCGCTGCTCGATATCTTCTGGACCGCCATGGCGGGTTATGCCCACGCGGTGGCGGTGGCGCACGCGGAAGGGATCGCCGCGCGTGAGCTGGCTCCGTTCGCCAAGGGGATCGGCGACCTCCTGCCGCCCATCTTCGAAGGGCTCGCGGCTGAGGTGGAGGCCGGAACGTCCTCCGACGAGGGCAGTCCTCTCACCTCGGTCGCGTCGTCCATGGCCCATGTCATCCACACCTCCGAGGCTCATGGCATCGACGCAGGCGTGATGCGCGCGGCAGAAGGTCTGGCCCGCCGGGCCATCGGGCAGGGCCACGGCACTGACGGGTTCATACGGGTCGCCGAACTGCTGGGGCGTCGCTGAGGAAAACCCTGCGGGCTTGCTCAGAGGGCCGGAGAGAGCCGAGGAGCGCCGACTCGGCCAGGCGGAACCACCGCAGGAGCGCGACCAGGCTCGCGCCTCCGACGAGCCGGTGCTCTAATACACCGCGTCGGGGCCCGCCTTGCCGAGGCGGCTGTTGCGGCGGCCGTACAGGAAGTACACGAGGATGCCGATGGCCATCCAGACGGCGAAGCGGAACCAGGTCTCGCCCGGCAGGTTGAGCATCAGCCAGAACGAGGCGGCGATGGACAGGATCGGGAGCACCGGCACCCACGGGGTGCGGAAGGCGCGGGGCAGGTCGGGGCGGGAGCGGCGCAGCACGATCACGCCGAAGGCCACGACGACGAAGGCGAAGAGCGTGCCGATGTTCACGAGGGTCGCCAGCTCTTCGATGCTGGTGAAGCCCGCGACGATCGCGATGACCACGCCGAGCAGGATGGTCGGCCGGTAGGGGGTCCTGAAGCGCGGGTGGGTGACGGAGAAGAAGCGCGGCAGGAGTCCGTCGCGGCTCATCGCGAAGAACACGCGCGTCTGGCCGAGCAGCAGGATGAGGCAGACGGTGGTGAGACCGACGGCGGCGCCGAAGCTGATCACACCGGCGTAGAAGGGGTGGCCGGTCGCCTTGAAGGCATCGGCGAGCGGGGCACTCACCGACAGCTCGCTGTAGTGCTGCATACCGGTCACGACCAGGGCGACGGCGACGTAGAGCACCGTGCAGATGAACAGCGAGCCGAGGATGCCGCGGGGCATGTCGCGCTGCGGGAGCTTGGTCTCCTCGGCGGCGGTGGCCACCACGTCGAAGCCGATGAAGGCGAAGAAGACGACGGACGCGGCGGTGAAGATGCCCATGACGCCGAAGTTGGTGGGCTCGTAGCCGAAGATCGTCTGGATCAGCGGGGCATCCCAGCCCGAGCCGGCGGGCGGGGTCACCGAGGGCGGGATGAACGGCGAGTAGTTGTCGCCGACGATGAAGAAGAGACCGGCGACGATCACGATCATGACCACGGTCACCTTGATGGCGACGACGAGCGCGGTGATCCGGGCGGAGAGCTTCATGCCGAGGACCAGGATCACCGTGAGGACCAGGACCAGCAGGAAGGCGAGGACGTCGAAGACGCCGTCGGCGACGTCGGGCCCCTCGAGCGCCGCTGGTAGATGCCAGCCGATGTTGTCCATCAGGGAGCGGACGTAGCCGGACCAGCCGACCGCGACGACGGCGGTGCCCAGCGCGAACTCCAGGACGAGGTCCCATCCGATGATCCAGGCGGGCAGCTCACCGATGGAGGCGTACGCGAAGGTGTACGCCGAGCCGGCGACGGGGACCGTCGAGGCGAACTCGGCGTAGCAGAGCGCCGCGAGCGCGCAGACGATGCCCGCGGCGACGAAGGCCAGCGCCGTCGCCGGGCCGGCGTTCTCCTTGGCCACCTTCCCCGTGAGTACGAAGATGCCGGTGCCGATGATGACACCGACGCCGAAGACGGTCAGGTCCCACGCGGAGAGGGATTTCTTGAGCGCGTGCTCGGGTTCTTCAGTGTCCCGGATCGACTGTTCGACCGTCTTGGTCCGGAACATGCCGGTGCTCGCCTGTGGCGGCTGCTGGTCCGTGCTCACCGTCGTACCTCCGTGCCGTCGGTCACAGGACCCATGATCGAGAGGGTTCGGGGTTACCGCCTGCCCGGGAAAGGAGGTTTCACACGAAAGGACCGGCCGGGCCACACGTGGTGTGGTCCGACCGGCCCAATGGTGACGGTGTGTCACCGGTGTCCGTCGTGTGGGTCGTGGGTCAGTCGCGCGCGGGCTCCACGGCCTGGCTGCTGTCCTCGTAGCGGCCGTCCAGGCGCGAGACCAGGCCGGTGACCTGGCGGGCGATGTCCGGGGCGGTCAGCCCGATCTCGGCCATGACCTCCTTGCGGGAGGCGTGGTCCAGGAAGCGCGGCGGGATGCCGAAGTCGCGCAGCGGTACGTCCACTCCCGCGTCGCGCAGGGCCTGCGCGACGGCCGAGCCGACACCGCCGACGCGGCTGTTGTCCTCGACCGTGACGACGGCCCGGTGCTGATCGGCGAGGGGCGCCATAGCCTCGTCGACCGGCTTGACCCAGCGGGGGTCGACGACGGTGGTGGTGATGCCCTGCTTGTCGAGGAGGTCGGCGATCTCCAGGCACATCGGCGCGAGCGCGCCGACCGAGACGAGCAGCACGTCCGGGCGGTCGCTGCCGGGCTCGCGCAGGACGTCCATGCCGCCGATGCGACGCAGGGCCGGTACGGCGGGGCCGACGGCGCCCTTGGAGAAGCGGACGACGGTGGGGGCGTCGGTGACCTCGACGGCCTCGCGCAGCTGGGCGCGGACCTGGTCGGCGTCGCGCGGGGCGGCGAGCCGCAGGCCGGGCACGACCTGGAGGATCGACATGTCCCACATGCCGTTGTGCGAGGCGCCGTCGGTACCGGTGACGCCCGCGCGGTCCAGGACGAAGGTGACGCCGCACCTGTGCAGGGCCACGTCCATCAGGACCTGGTCGAAGGCGCGGTTGAGGAAGGTCGCGTACACCGCGAAGACGGGGTGCAGGCCGCCCGTGGCGAGGCCGGCGGCGGAGACGGCGGCGTGCTGCTCGGCGATGCCGACGTCGTACACCCGCTCGGGGAAGGCCTTGGCGAACCGGTCGAGGCCGACGGGCTGGAGCATGGCCGCGGTGATCGCGACGATGTCCTCGCGCTCCTTGCCGAGCTTGACCATCTCCTCGCCGAAGACCGAGGTCCAGTCTGCGCCGGAGGAGGCGATCGGCAGGCCGGTGTCGGGGTGGATCTTGCCGACGGCGTGGAAGCGGTCGGCC
Source organism: Streptomyces lateritius (assembly GCF_014649715.1). Lineage (GTDB taxonomy): Bacteria > Actinomycetota > Actinomycetes > Streptomycetales > Streptomycetaceae > Streptomyces > Streptomyces lateritius. The sequence continues at coordinate 73,279 of NZ_BMTO01000012.1, read as the reverse complement.
TCGTCCGCCAGGGCCGGCTGGTAGCCGCGGCCCTTCTCGGTGAGGCAGTGGACGATCACCGGGCCGCCGAAGCGCTTGGCGCGCGTCAGGGCGGACTCCAGGGCCTCGATGTCGTGGCCGTCGATGGGCCCGACGTACTTCAGGCCGAGGTCCTCGAACATGCCCTGGGGGGCGATGAAGTCCTTCAGACCCTTCTTGGCGCCGTGCAGGGTCTCGTAGAGCGGCTTCCCGACGACGGGAGTGCGCTCCAGGATGTCCTTGCCGCGGGCGAGGAAGCGCTCGTAGCCGTCGGTGGTACGGAGGGTGGCCAGGTGGTTGGCGAGGCCGCCGATCGTCGGCGCGTAGGAGCGCTCGTTGTCGTTGACGACGATGACCAGCGGGCGGTCCTTGGCGGCGGCGATGTTGTTCAGCGCCTCCCAGGCCATGCCGCCCGTGAGGGCTCCGTCGCCGATGACGGCGACGACGTGGTCGTCCTTCTTCAGGACCTCGTTGGCCTTGGCGAGGCCGTCGGCCCAGCCGAGGACCGTGGAGGCGTGAGAGTTCTCGATGACGTCGTGCTCGGACTCGGCCTGCGAGGGGTAGCCGGACAGGCCGCCCTTCATCTTGAGCCTGGAGAAGTCCTGGCGGCCGGTGAGCAGCTTGTGGACGTAGCTCTGGTGGCCGGTGTCGAAGAGGACCTTGTCCTTCGGGGAGTCGAAGACGCGGTGCAGGGCGATGGTCAGCTCGACCACGCCGAGGTTCGGGCCGAGGTGGCCGCCGGTCTTGGAGACGGCGTCCACGAGAAACGTCCGGATCTCCTCGGCCAGCTGTTCCAGCTGCTCCGCGGAGAGCCGGTCCAGATCGCGCGGTCCCCTGATACGGGTCAGCAATGCCACCCGTGCCTCCTTGCCATTGAGCTGGTCGAGCTTGCCGATTTGTCGAGTCTAATGTTCCGCCGGTGGCCGTCGTCATCGGGCGGCGGGTTCCGCGTCACTCGTGCGGCCGACACGCCGCTGAGCGGTGGACGGTTCACAGGGCCAGACGCAGCAGTGCCCGGCGCCGGTTCTCCGGCGCCGGGCACTGTGGTGCGGGTTACGCGCGACCCGCGGTCTTCTGGGTGCGCCGCGAGATCGAGTCGATCACGACGGCGGCGAGCAGCACCGCGCCGGTGATCATGTACTGGATCTCGTTGGCCATGCCGATCATGTTCAGGCCCTGCTGGATCGACTGGATGACGATCATGCCGAGGAGCGCCGACCAGACCTTGCCGCGGCCGCCGAAGAGGCTGGTGCCGCCGATGACGGCCGCCGCGATGACGAGCATCAGCGTGTTGCCGCTGCCGAGGCTCTTGGTGGCGCCGCCGGAGAGGCTGGCCACGAAGAGGCCGCCGAAGGCGGCGAGCATGCCGGAGACGCCGAAGACCAGGATCCGGATGCGGTCGACGTTGATGCCGGCGCGGCGGGCCGCCTCGGCGTTGCCGCCGACGGCGAAGACCTTGCGGCCGAAGAGGGTGCGGCGCGCGACGAAGTCGGCGATCACGAGGACGGCCAGGAAGAGGACCAGGGCGAGCGGCAGGCCGCGGGCGCCCTCGGGCTCGTTCAGGACGTAGGCGACGACGAAGCAGAGGATCGCGACGACGGCCGTGCGCAGCACGATCTCGCTGACGGGGCGGGACGGCAGGGCCGCGGCCTTGCGGCGCTTGGCGTCCAGGAGCAGCGAGCCCGCGTAGGCGAGGACCGCGACGAGGGCGAGGCCGTACGCGGCGGCCTTGTCCTCGAAGTAGTACGCCGTGAGGTTCTCCACGATCGAGCCGGAGGGGGCGTTGATCGAGCCCTCCTTGCCCATCAGCCAGATCTGCAGGCCGCTCCAGCCGAGGAAGCCGGCGAGGGTGACCACGAAGGCCGGGACGCCGATCTTGGCGAAGAAGAAGCCGTGCAGCAGGCCGATGAGGAGGCCGGAGACCACGGCGAGCACGACGGACAGCAGGTCGCTCACGCCGTTGGTGACGTTGAGCACCGCCCAGACGGCGGCTCCGACGCCGGCGACGGAGCCCATCGACAGGTCGATCTCGCCCAGGATGAGGACGAAGACGATGCCGACGGCCATGATGCCGAGGCCGGAGGAGTAGACCGCGATGTTGGCGACGGAGCTCGCGGAGAGGAAGTTGCCGTTCTGGACCTGGAAGACGATCGCGATCACGATCAGGCCCAGGACGACGGGGAGGGAGCCGAGCTCGCCGCCGCGGATCTTGCGGGTGAACTCGGTCCAGTAGCCCTTGAGGCCCTCCTCGCGGACCAGCAGGCGCGGGTCGACGGCGGGGACGGGCGCGGCGGAGGCGGCCGGGGCCGGCGTGCTCTCGGGGCCCGTCGTGACCTTGGAGGTCTGGGCCGTCGCGGGCTCGGGGGTCTTGGCGAGGTCGCTCACTTCGCGTCCTCCTTCGTGGCCGCTGCCGAGGCCGTACGGGCCTGCCGACGGGTCACGGCGTTGTCCGTGGCACCCGTGATGGCGGCGATGATCGTCTCGTGGCTGGTGTCGGCGACCTTGAAGTCGCCGTTGTTGCGGCCCAGGCGCAGGACCGCGACGCGGTCCGCGACGGCGCGCACATCGGCCATGTTGTGGCTGATGAGGATGACTCCGTGGCCGCGCTCGCGCAGCCGCTCCACCAGGTCGAGCACCTGTGCGGTCTGCTCGACGCCGAGGGCGGCGGTCGGCTCGTCCAGGATGACGATCTTGGGGTCGCCGATCAGGGCACGGGCGATGGCAACGACCTGACGCTGTCCGCCGGAGAGGGCCGCGACCGGGATGCGGACCGAAGGAATGCGGATGGACAGCGTGTCCAGGAGCTCCTTGGCGCGCTTCTCCATCGCGATCTCGTCGAGGACGGACGCGGAGCGCAGCTCGCTGCCGAGGAAGAGGTTGGCGACGACGTCGAGGTTGTCGCAGAGCGCCAAGTCCTGGTAGACGGTGGCGACTCCGAGGTTCTGGGCGTCGTGCGGCTTGGTGATCTGGACGGGGCGGCCGTCCCACTCGATGGTGCCCTCGTCGATCGGGTGGACACCCGAGATCGTCTTGACGAGGGTCGACTTGCCGGCGCCGTTGTCGCCGACCAGGGCGACGACCTCACCGGCGTGGATCTCCAGTTCTACGTCGGTGAGCACCTGGACGGCGCCGAACCGCTTGGAGACTCCGCGCAACGCCAGCACGGGCGTAGCGGACACGTGAATCATCTCCTTCGCCGCCTGACCGGCGGGGATGGTGGTACAGGGGGGAGCACAGAGGAGCTGTGAGGAAAGTCCGGCGCCCCGCCCCCGCTTGCGGGGCGTTGAACGGGGCGGGTGCGCCGGACCGGACCGGGGCCGTTCGGAGGGGGTCGGTGGGATCCGAAGGGCTCTACCGGCAGCGGGGGCTACTTGATGCCCGCCGCGTCGCACGCGGCCTTGTACTCGCCCGCGCAGAGGGCCGCGGCCTCGTAGACACCGTCGGCGATGATCGTGGAGCCGATGTTCTCCTTGGTCACGACCTGCGCGTCGTACAGCTTGGCCGGGATGTCCTTGAACTCGCCGGTCAGGCTGGTGACCTTGGTGGGGACCAGGTCGTCGATCTTCTCGCCCTTGAGCAGGCGGACCGCGATCTCGGCGGTGGTCTCGGCCTCCGGCTTGATCTGCTTGTAGATCGTGAAGGCCTGGTCGCCCTTCAGGATGCGCTGCAGGCCCGCGAGCTCGGCGTCCTGGCCGCCGACCGGGACCTTGATGCCCTGCTTGGACAGGGCGGTGATGATGCCGCCGGCCATGCCGTCGTTGGCCGAGTAGACGCCCTGGAAGCCGTCCTTGCCCAGGGAGTCGATGGCGGCGCCCATCTTCTTGTTGGCCTCGTCCGGGGACCAGTCCGGGATGTCCTGCTCGTAGACGACCTTCTTCACCTGCGTGTCGAGGACACTGTGCGCGCCCTTCTTGAACAGCGGGGCGTTGGGGTCGGTCGGCGAGCCGTTGATCATGACAACGTTGGCGTCCTTGGCCTTGTCGCCGAGGGCCTTGACGAGGCCCTCACCCTGCAGGCGGCCGATCTTCTCGTTGTCGTAGCTGACGTAGGCGGAGATCGGGCCCTCGGCCAGGCGGTCGTACGCGACGACCTTGACGCCCTTCTTCTCGGCCTGCTGGACCCAGGACTTGGTGGCCTTGTAGTCGACCGAGTCCAGGATGATGACCTTCACGCCCTGCGTGACCAGCGCGTCGAACTGCTTCTTCTGCGTCTCGGTGTCCTGCGCGGCGTTGTTGTACTTGACCTCGCAGTCCGAGCAGAGGGCCTTGATCTTCGCCTCGATGATCGGGCGGTCGAAGGTCTCGTAACGCGTGGTCTTGTTCTCCGGAAGCAGCAGACCGATGGTCTTGCCGTCTCCGCCGTTCCCGCTACCCGAGTCGCTGTCGCCCGCCTTGCCACAGGCGGCCACGGAGAGGGCCATCGAAACCGCGGCCGTGCCTATGACGATGCGACGCGTCACTGCGTTCATGTTGGGGTTGCCTCCCTGACGAGGCCGCGACATTGCGGCCGAGGTGGCTGGAAGTCAACTCGGCCGCACCCCCGACGTCAAGGAGTAAATCCTTAACGAGATGACAACGGTGCCATCCGTTATCTAAGTGAAGGCAGGAGTCGTGGCGCGAGCGGAGGCGGGCGAGGGCCCCGGGAGGGCGCTCTCCAACAGGGTCGAATCGCCCATCTCGCTCAGAACGAGGGCCAGCGCCCCGAGCACTTCGGCCCGTCCGCCGAGCGCCCCGGGGGCCAGCGACAGCTGCCGGGCGGCGCTGGGGATGGCGTACCGCGAGACCGAGTCGCGGATCGGCGCGAGCACCAGCTCACCGGCCTCGGCGAGGTCGCCGCCGAGGACCACACGGCTGGGGTTGAGCAGGTTGCAGAGGTTGGCGATACCGCTGCCGATGTGCCGGCCGACGTCGGCGACCACCCGGCGGCAGCCGGGGTCGCCCTCGCGGGCCAGCTGAACGACCCGCTCCATGGTCAGATCGGCGCCGTGGCCGGGCTGGAGCAGCGGCAGGACGTAGCGGGCCGCGGCGAAGGTCTCCAGGCAGCCGCGGTTGCCGCAACGGCAGACGGGGCCGGACTCGTCGAGCGTGATGTGGCCGATCTCGCCGGCGGTGCCGCCGGGGCCGCGGTAGACACGCCCGTCGATGACGAGACCCGCGCCCACACCGCTGGCGACCTTGATGTACGCCAGGTCCTTGACCCCGCGCCCGCTGCCCCAGACGAGCTCCCCGAGCGCGCCGAGGTTGGCGTCGTTGTCGACGTACACGGGGACGCCGAGGCGTCCGGAGAGCTCGTCGGCGGGGTTGATGCCGCTCCAGCCCGGCAGGATCGAGGTGGAGCCCAGCGTGCCCGAGGAGACGTCGATCGGTCCCGGCACGCCGAGGCCGACCCCGATGACCTTGTCCTGGCCGATGCCGGTGGCCGCGATCAGCCGTTTGACCAGCTGTTCCGCCCGGTCGAAGCCCTCCGCGGCGGAGGCGTCGACGTCCAGCGGCTCGGACTCCTCCGCGAGGACCTGGTGGGCGAGGTTGCCGACGGCGATCCGCAGGTGGGTGTGGCCGAAGTCGACGCCGATCACGATGCCGGCGTCCCCGGAGAGCGAGACGCTGCGGGCCCGGCGGCCGCCCGCGGAGGTCGGCGTGACCTCGACCGTTCCGCCGTCCTTCAGTTCCCGCACGATGTTGGACACCGTGGCGGCCGACAGGCCCGTCGCACGGGCGATCTCCGCCTGGGTGAGCGAGCCGGCCATGCGCACGGCGCGTACGACCCGCTCCAGATTGGCCCTGTGCAGAGACGTCTGCGACCCCGGAGTCTCCATCGACTCATCCACTCCCGCCTGCGGTTCTCCAACTTGTGAACTCTAAGCTGACTCTTTCGGGGTGTTCCCCGTCAAGACCTTGAGCGGGGCCGGGCTCGGATGAGCCCGGCGGCCGGGCATGCGAGAGACCCCGGCGGATCCTCCCGCCGGGGCCTGTCTGCGGAGTCGGTTCGGTGACCGTGTGCTACTTGACCGCGCCGGCCGTCAGGCCGGCCACCACCTGCCGCTGGAAGATGATGTACGCGGCCAGCACCGGGAGCATCGCCATGACGAGGCCGGCGAAGAGTCCCGACCAGTCCCCCTTGTAGCCCTGGCTCACAGCGAGCTGGACCAGGCCCTGGGAGAGCACCTTCTTCTCCTGCTCCGTGTTCAGCACGGTGGGCAGCAGGTACTGGTTCCACTGCCCCAGGAAGTTGAAGATCCCGACGCTGATCAGGCCGGGCTTGGCCATCGGCAGCATCACCTGGAAGAAGGTACGGGTGTGCGAGGCGCCGTCCATGAAGGCCGCTTCCGCCACCGAGGTCGGGAGGGTGCGGAAGAAGGCCGTCAGGAAGAAGACGGTGAACGGCAGCGAGTACGCGATGTAGACCAGGATCAGCCCGTGCAGCGTGTTGAGCAGGGCCATGTTCTGGAGCACGTAGAAGAGCGGCACGAGGGCGAGGATGATCGGGAAGCTCATCCCGCCGATGAAGAGGAAGTAGATGAAGCGGTTGCCCGGGAAGTCGAAGCGGGCGAGGACGTAGGCCGCCATCGAGCCGAAGAGCAGCGTGCCGACGAGCGAACCGCCCACCACCAGCACGGTGTTGAGGAAGTAGTCGCTCATGTGCGCCTCGGTCCAGGCGCGCGACCAGTTCTCGAAGTGCAGCTTGTCCGGCAGCGCCCACGGCGAGGTGAAGATCGCCCGGTCGGTCTTGAAGGAGGTCATGACCGCCCAGAGCAGCGGCATGATCACCATGATCGCCCAGAGGATCAGGATGCCGTGCGAGAAGACGTTGAGGGTCACGCCCTCGGCCTTGCTCTCCTTACGGGGAGCGGAGGGCGCGGCCTTCGTCACCATCACGTCGCCGGGCTCCGGCGGCCCTGGCAGTGCCGAGCCGGCGGGAGGGGTGTCAATGGCTTTCACCGGAGGTCACCTCGTGCTGTCGTGCCGGCCACCGCGACCGAGCTGCTTTTCTGCCGGGGGTCCGGGGGTGGTCCCCCGGGAAGACACAGCATCAGTACTCCAGCCGCTCGCGTCGGCCGAACCGCATCACGACCGCCGCGAAGGCCAGCGTGACGACGAGCAACGCGACACCGATCGTGGTCGCGTAGGCGGCCTGACCGTCCCGGAAGGCCTTCTGGTAGACGTACAGCGGCATGACGATGGTGGAGTAGTCCGGCCCGCCGCCGTTGGGGCCCACCGTCATGATCTGGACGACGGCGAAGGACTCCGCGCCCAGCGCCAGGATGCCCATGTAGATCCAGCCGGATTGCACGGTGTCCCAGAGCAGCGGCAGGGTGATCTTGAAGAAGGTGGTGATCCGGTTCGCGCCGTCGAGCAGCGCCGCCTCGTAGAAGTCCTTGGGGATGGACGCCATGCCCGCCGAGAAGAGGACCACGAAGAATCCGACCGTGGACCAGACGAGGACGACCATCACACAGATGAGGGCCAGATTCGGGTCACCCAGCCAGTCCGGCTGGACGCTGCCGAGGCCGACTCCCTTGAGTACGGAGTTGATGGCGCCGCTGTTGGGGTTGTAGGCGAACTGGAAGAGCAGCGCCACGATCGCGATGGACAGCACCTGCGGGAAGAAGTACACGATCTTGTAGAAGGCGGAGCCGCGCACACCGGCGACGGCCGCTCCCCTGCGGCGCCGACCGCCGACATTGAGCATGAACGCGAAGAACAGCGCCAGTCCCACGGTCACCAGCGGCAGCACGACGGCGAAGGTCAGGCTGTGCTGCAGCGATTTCCAGAAGACGTCGTCGCCCAGCATGCGGCTGTAGTTGTCGAACCCGACCATCTGGAAATCGGGGCTGAGACCGCTCCAGTCCGTGAACGAGTAATAGATGGACTGGATGAAGGGCCATACGACGAACAACGCGTACATGGCCAGGGGGATCGCCAGGAACCCCACGATGAAACGGTACTTGCCGTGTTGCATTCCTACCGACCCCGATCTTCCCGCGGAAAAGCCGCCGGCGCCGTGCGTGGCGTGCCTGCGGTGCGCCGTGGCGTGTGTGCCGTACGCGAGGGGCCGGGGCCCGCTCCCGGTCGGCGGGAAGGGGCCCCGGCACAGCTCACTGGTGCTTGTAGTGCTTGATGGAGGAATCCTGGGCCGCCTCGTCGGCGAACCTCTGGATCTTCTTGATCGTCTCGGCCGGGGTCGCCCGGCCGGCCATCATCTCGCCGATGCCGGCGACACCGATCTTCTCCTTCTGCAGCGCCACGTACCAGTCCTGCAGGCGCGGGTTGACGACATTCTGACCGGCCTTGTCGAGCGCGGCGACGCCCGACTTCAGACCCGGGGTCAGCTCGATGCCGTCGGTGCCGCCATTGAACGCGGTCAGCGACTTCACGGACTTGGTGAAGTTCTTCGAGGAGGCCTCGCTGAGCATGATGCGCAGCTGCTCCATGCCGCCCTCGACGTTCTTCGCCTTGGCCGGGACGATGAACGGCTCGCCGCCGGAGGCCCAGATGGTGCCGAAAGGCATCTTGTCGGAGGAGTCGATGCCGGTCGGCGCGGAGACGGCGAGGTTGAAGTCCGCGGGCATGGTCTTCGCGGCCTCGTTCTCCACCCATGAGCCGTTCGGGATGAAGAGCGCCTTGCCCTCGGTCCAGGCGGTCTGCGACTGGATGTGGTCGAGGCCGGGCGTGCCCTTGAGGATGTAGCCCTTGCGCTGGAGCTCGTAGTACGCCTCGAAGCAGGTCTTGACGGCCGGGTGCTCCCAGGCCTTCGGCTCCAGGTTGTCGATCGCGTCCAGAACCTCGCGGCCGCCGACCTTGGCGATCATCGGGTAGAGCGAGAAGGGGACGTAGTACGGGTGCTTGCCGGCGTAGGTCCAGCCGGCGATGCCCTTCTTCTTGGCCTTCTCGCAGACGGCCAGCATCTCGTCCCAGGTCTCGGGGTACTTCGCGTCGAGCGAGTCGAGCAGCTTCTGCGAGTACCAGACGCCGTAGATGGTGTAGGCGTAGTAGAGGATCCAGACCGGGTCGCCGTCGAACTGGCCCATCTCCACGATGCCCGGGCGGAGCGTGTCGCGGACCTTCTTGTTCGGGTCGTCGATGGAGGCCGCGTCGAGCAGCGGGGTGAGGTCGGCCAGCTGCTTCTTGCCCACCAGGACGCCCATGTCCATCTGTTCGGCGCCGGAGTTGTCGATCAGGTCCGGCGGGTTGCCGCCGTTGAACCGCGGCTGCAGCTCCGTGGTGATCTTCTGGGTGGCGGTGAACTTGACCTCGGCCTTCGGATACGTGGTCTCGTAGACCTTCACCGCGTCCTTGGCGTACTGCTGGCCGAAACCGCCGTCGAAGAGGACGAAGTCCATCGGCGCCGACTCGTTGACGCCGAGTGGGTTCTTCGCGGACTTGGTTCCCTTCTCGACCTTTTCGCCGCCGCCGCTGTCGCTGCTGGCGCACGCCGACAGGAAACTCATCGTCGGCACCGAGATCAGACCGAGAGCGGCGGAGCGCTTGATCAGATCACGGCGGCCGAGGCCCTCGGGGGTGTGCGCGGAGGTGGATCCCATGCTCAAGTCCTCGCCTTCATTCAGGACTCAGGCGGTGTACCGGTCGCCCGTACTCTCGCCTCAGGCGAAGGGCCCCGCCACCGCATTCGAATGCAGCTTGGGTCGTGCGCCGACAGGTATAGTCCACTTCTCGTCAACGGGGCAAGATCGAAAGCCGGTTTCGGCGGCAGTCTTTCCCGAGTTGAGACCTCGGGGATATCCGCGCCGCATCTGCACCGGTTCCTCCCCCGCTTCGTCGCGGGTTTCTCTCCCTGTCCGCCGTGAACACCCTTGACAGCTTGGGCCACTTGGACCCCTACTGGTCCCTGCGCGTTTCAGTTGACAACGTTGTCTAATGACGAGCGGCGGGAGTGACGACACCGAATGCAGGCCCGACTTCGCACCGGACCCAGACCCCCACGGACACCGCACGCAGCCGTACCGGCGGCCGCCCTTCTCGCGGCCGCCGCTCTCATCGTGACGGGAACGCCCTCCCCGTCCCTCGCGCTACCCGCCCGTGCGGGGCAGCCGGACCGCGAGTTCGCCACCTCCTTCGAGGCGGACGAGACCCAGCCGACCTGGCGCAACACCGTCGAGGTCGGCGCGGACGGCGCCGCGCGGGCGTCGGGGGTCGACGGCGGCTTCTCCAGCGGGATCCCGGGCAACGTCACCGACAAGGTGGTGGAGGTGCGCGCCAGCGGCGAGCACGCGAGCGCCGGCGAGACCAAGGAGAACCTGGTCGACCTCCAGCCCGGCACCAAGTGGCTGGTGTTCGAGCCGACCGCCTGGCTCGAGTTCGATCTGGACGAACCGGTCAAGGTGGTGACGTACGCGCTGACTTCGGCGAACGACGCCGCCGAGCGCGATCCGCGCGACTGGACGCTGAAGGGGTCGGCGGACGGCGAGGAGTGGAAGGTCCTCGACACCCGGGAGGGCCAGAGCTTCGCCAAGCGCTTCGAGACGAAGCAGTACGACTTCGCCGGCGACACGGCGTACGCCCACTACCGGCTGGAGATCACCGGAAATGGTGGTGCCGGCCTCACCCAACTGGCGGACGTTCAGTTCTCGAACGGAGACACCTCCGCTCCCGTACCGGCGGAGATGCGCAGCCATGTCGACCGGGGCCCGGGAGGCTCCCCCACCGCCAAGGCGAACGCCGGTTTCACCGGCAAGCGGGCGCTGCGCTACGCCGGTACGCACAAGGCGGACGGCCGGGCGTACTCGTACAACAAGATCTTCGACGTGAACACGGCCGTCGTGCGGAACACCGAACTCTCCTACCGGGTCTTCCCCTCCCTCCCCGAGACGGACCTGAACTACCCGGCCACGAACGTGTCGGTGGACCTCGCCTTCACCGACGGCACCTATCTGAGTGATCTGCGGGCCACCGACTCCCACGGCGGGCCGCTCACCCCGCAGGGCCAGGGCGCGGCCAAGCGCCTCTACGTCAACCAGTGGAACCAGGTCAGCGCGCGGATCGGCGCGGTCGCGGCCGGGAAGACCGTGGACCGGATCCTGGTGGCGTACGACTCCCCGAAGGGCCCGGCGAAGTTCCAGGGATGGATCGACGACGTCGTCCTGCGGCCGAAGGCGCCCGAGCGGCGGCTCGACCGGCTCTCCGACTACGCCTCCACCACCCGGGGCACGAATTCCAGCGGTTCCTTCTCACGCGGCAACACCTTCCCCGCGACCGCCGTCCCGCACGGCTTCAACTTCTGGACACCGGTGACCAACTCCGCGTCCAAGAGCTGGCTGTACGAGTACGCGCGCGCCAACAACGCGGACAACCTGCCGACCGTGCAGGCCTTCGCCGCCAGCCACGAGCCGAGCCCGTGGATGGGCGACCGGCAGACCTTCCAGGTGATGCCCTCGGCGGCGGCCGGCGCTCCGGTGACCGACCGGTTGCGGCGGGCCCTCGCCTTCCGCCACGAGAAGGAGACGGCCAGGCCGCACCACTACGGCGTCACCTTCGAGAACGGCCTGAAGGCCGAGATGACGCCGACCGACCACGCGGCGATGATGCGCTTCACCTATCCGGGTGACGACGCGAGCGTGATCCTCGACAACGTCACGGAGGAGGGCGGGCTGACCCTCGACGCGGCGAGCGGCTCCTTCACCGGTTACTCCGACGTCAAGAGCGGTCTGTCCACCGGCGCCGGCCGGATGTTCGTGTACGGCGTCTTCGACGCGCCGGTCACCGCCTCCGGCGCGCAGGGCGTCAAGGGCCACCTCCGCTTCGACGCGGGCGCGGACCGTACGGTCACCCTGCGGATCGCGACCTCCCTCATCTCCGTCGACCAGGCGAAGGCGAACCTGGCCGACGAGATCCCGGAGGGCACCGGCTTCGAGCAGGTGAAGGAGCGGGCGCAGGACGCGTGGGACGCGGTTCTCGGCCGGGTGGAGGTCGAGGGCGCGAGCCACGACCAGCTGGTCACCCTCTACTCCAGCCTCTACCGGCTCTACCTCTACCCGAACTCCGGTTTCGAGAAGGTGGGGACGGAGCACCGGTACGCCAGCCCGTTCTCCGCCCCTGTCGGAGCCGACACCCCGACCCGTACCGGCTCGAAGATCGTCGACGGGAAGGTGTACGTCAACAACGGCTTCTGGGACACCTACCGGACGACGTGGCCCGCGTACTCCTTCCTCACCCCGAAGAAGGCGGGCGAGCTGGTCGACGGTTTCGTCCAGCAGTACAAGGACGGCGGCTGGATCTCCCGCTGGTCCTCCCCCGGTTACGCCGACCTGATGACCGGCACCTCCTCCGACGTGGCGTTCGCCGACGCCTACGTCAAGGGCGTCGACTTCGACGCGGAGGCGGCGTACGAGGCCGCGCTGAAGAACGCGACCGTCGTGCCGCCCAGCCGGGGCGTGGGCCGCAAGGGCATGGAGACCTCTCCCTTCCTCGGCTACGCGTCGACCGAGACCCACGAGGGCCTGTCCTGGTCACTGGAGGGCTACCTCAACGACTACGGCATCGCGAAGATGGCCGAGGCGCTGCACGAGAAGACGGGGAAGAAGCGGTACCAGGAGGAGGCCGCGTACTTCCTCTCCCGCGCTCAGAAGTACGTCTCCCTCTTCGACGCGAAGGCCGGCTTCTTCCAGGGCCGTGACCTCAAGGGCGACTGGCGGGTGCCCTCGGAGCGGTACGACCCGAGGATCTGGGGCCACGACTACACGGAGACCAACGGCTGGGGCTACGCCTTCACCGCCCCGCAGGACTCGCGCGGACTCGCCAACCTGTACGGCGGGCGCCCGGCCCTGGGGGACAAGCTGGACACGTACTTCTCCACCCCGGAGACGGCGAGCCCGGAGTTCGTCGGCTCGTACGGCAGCGTCATCCACGAGATGACCGAGGCGCGGGACGTCCGGATGGGCATGTACGGCCACTCCAATCAGGTCGCCCACCACGTCCCGTACATGTACAACGCGGCCGGGCAGCCCTGGAAGACGCAGGAGAAGGTCCGCGAGGTCCTCTCCCGGCTCTACACCGGCAGCGAGATCGGGCAGGGCTACCACGGCGACGAGGACAACGGCGAGCAGTCCGCCTGGTACCTCTTCTCCGCGCTCGGCTTCTACCCGTTGGTGATGGGCAGCGGGGAGTACGCGATCGGCTCGCCGCTCTTCACCAAGGCGACCGTCCGCACGGACGACGGCCGCACGCTGGTCGTCGAGGCGCCGCGCAACAGCGCGCGGAACCTCTACGTGCAGGGCGTGAAGGTGAACGGCGCGCGCTGGAACTCCACGGCGCTCCCGCACGACCTGCTCGCGAAGGGCGGCACGCTGAAGTTCGAGATGGGTCCGAGGCCTTCGGCCTGGGGCACGGGCGCGCAGGCGGGCCCGGTCTCGATCACGCGTGACGACAAGGTGCCCTCGCCGCGCACGGACGTGATCACCGGCGCCGGCGCTCTCTTCGACGACACCTCCGCCACGTCGGCCGCGCTCTCCGCGGCGACCCCGGTCGACCTGCCGGTCGGCTCGAAGACGACTGCGGCGCAATACACCCTGACGTCGGCGGCCCGGAGCACGGCGCCGTCCTCCTGGGTCCTCCAGGGTTCGACGGACGGCACGACATGGACGGACGTCGACCGGCGGAAGGGCGAGTACTTCGCCTGGGACCGCCAGACCCGGGTGTTCACGGTCGCCGCGCCGGGCTCGTACACGTCCTACCGTCTGGTCCCCGCCGACGGGAGGCAGTTGGCCGAGGTGGAGCTCCTGCGATAACAAACCGGACATAGCCCTCGCATCGAAACAGCTGTGTCACAAACCAGTTGGCTCGTGAATTTCTTGTGCAAAGATCAGTGCGCATGAGTGGTCCGCCGCGCCCTCGAAGAGTGCGGCGGACCACGCGTTTCGACCACAGATGGAGAGCTACGTGGCCAAGACTTCTGGCCTGAACCGCACGGGAATCCTGTCCCGTGTCACCGTCGCGGCGATAACCGCCGCTCTGGTGTCCACCACCTCGGCCGCGGTGGCGGCCGACCAGCCGCGGTCCGCCGATGCCACCAAGCAGTCGGCTCCCTCCGCGAGCACGTTCGCCACGCAGGGCGCTTCCGCCGTCGCCGACGGCGAGCTGCGCGGCGTCGACAGGGACGGCTTCATGTACGCCTACCTGCCGAACGGCACCGGCGGCTTCGGCCCCCGCGAGTACGTCGGCAGCGGCTGGGAGTACACGGCCCACATCACCATGGCCGACATGGACGCCGACGGTCACACCGACGGTGCCTGGGACGTCACCGGCGGCACGCTGTACTACACCCCGTGGGGCGAGGACGGCGTCTCCCTCGGCGGCGGCTGGGGCGCATACAACAAGGTCGTGTCCGCGGGCAACCTCGGTGGCGCGGCCCCGTCCGACCTGCTCGCGCGGGACGGTGCCGGCAACCTGTACCTGTACACCGCGTACAGCGACGGCAAGTTGGCCCCGCGTTACAAGGTCGGCACCGGCTGGGGGGTCTTCAACCAGATCACCGGCAAGGGCGACCTGAACAGCGACGGCAAGGACGACGTCCTCGCCCGCGACAACTCGGGCAACCTGTGGCTGTACCCGGGCACGGGTAACTACCAGAAGCCGCTCGGCCCGCGCGTCAAGGCCGGCACCGGCTGGAACAGCCTCCCCACCTTCGTCTCCAGCGGTGACGTGGACTTCGACGGCGTCACCGATGTGGTCGCCCGCGACTCCGCGGGTGGGCTGTACCTGTACCCGGGCACGGGCGTCGCCTCCCCGGCGTTCAAGCCGCGCAAGAAGATCGGCACCGGCTGGAACACCTACCGCCTGATGTTCTGATC
>NZ_BMTO01000012.1:0-58339 GCF_014649715.1 Streptomyces lateritius | reverse complement strand
CCGAGGAGCGGGGCCCGCTTCGTGTGACGCCGACCGGTGAGTCAGCCGCGAAGTCAGCCGCGGATCAGGTTCCGCAGCACGTACTGCATGATGCCGCCGTTGCGGTAGTAGTCCGCCTCACCGGGGGTGTCGATGCGGACGACCGCGTCGAACTCGACACCGGTGTCGGTGGTGACCTTGACCGTGCGCGGCGTGCGGCCCTCGTTCAGCTCGGTCACGCCGGTGAAGGAGAAGGTCTCCTCGCCGGTCAGGCCGAGGGAGGCCGCCGAGGCGCCCTCCGGGAACTGGAGTGGCAGGACGCCCATGCCGATGAGGTTCGAGCGGTGGATGCGCTCGTACGACTCCGCGATGACGGCCTTGACGCCGAGGAGCGCGGTGCCCTTGGCGGCCCAGTCGCGGGACGAGCCGGAGCCGTACTCCTTGCCCGCGAGCACGACGAGCGGGATGCCCTGCTCGATGTAGTTGCGGGAGGCGTCGTAGATGAACGACACCGGACCGTCGGCCTGGGTGAAGTCGCGGGTGTAGCCGCCCTCGGTGCCCGGCGCGATCTGGTTGCGCAGGCGGATGTTGGCGAACGTGCCGCGGATCATGACCTCGTGGTTGCCTCGGCGCGAGCCGTAGGAGTTGAAGTCACGACGCTCCACACCGTGCTCGGTGAGGTACTTGCCGGCGGGGGTGTCGGCCTTGATGGCACCGGCCGGGGAGATGTGGTCGGTGGTGACCGAGTCGCCGAGCTTCGCCAGCACGCGCGCGCCGGTGATGTCGGTGACCGGGGTGGTCTCCATCGTCATGCCCTCGAAGTACGGGGGCTTACGGACGTAGGTGGACTGCGGGTCCCACTCGAAGGTGTTGCCGGTCGGGATCGGCAGCACCTGCCACTGGGCGTCGCCCGCGAAGACGTCCTGGTAGGACTTGTTGAACATGTCCTCGCCGATGGCGTTGGCGACGACGTCGTTGACCTCGGCCTCCGAGGGCCAGATGTCCTTGAGGTAGACCGGGTTGCCGTCCTGGTCGATGCCCAGGGCGTCCTTGGTGATGTCCACCTTCATGGAACCCGCGAGGGCGTACGCGACGACCAGCGGCGGGGAGGCCAGGTAGTTCATCTTGACGTCGGGGTTGATCCGGCCCTCGAAGTTCCGGTTGCCGGAGAGGACCGAGGTGACCGCGAGGTCGTGGTCGTTGACCGCCTTGGAGACCTCCTCCGGCAGCGGGCCGGAGTTGCCGATGCAGGTGGTGCAGCCGTAGCCGACGAGGTTGAAGCCGACCTTGTCGAGGTACGGGGTCAGGCCCGCCTTGTCGAAGTAGTCGGTGACGACCTTCGAGCCCGGCGCGAGGGTGGTCTTGACCCACGGCTTGCGGGTCAGGCCCTTCTCCACGGCCTTCTTCGCGACGAGCGCGGCGGCGACCATGACGTACGGGTTCGAGGTGTTGGTGCAGGAGGTGATCGCGGCGACGGTGACGGCGCCGTGGTCGATCTCGTACGTCGAGCCGTCGGGGGCCGTGACGGTGACCGGCTTCGACGGGGCGCCGTTGGGGGCGATCGCCGGGGCGTCGGAGGCCGGGAAGGACTCCTTGCCGGCCTCGTCGACGTCGTCGACGTAGTTGCGGACGTCCTGGGCGAACTGCTCGGCGGCGTTGGCGAGGACGATGCGGTCCTGCGGGCGCTTCGGGCCGGCGATGGAGGGGACGACCGTGGACAGGTCGAGCTCCAGCTTCTCGGAGAAGTCGGGCTCGGCCTTCGGGTCCAGCCAGAGGCCCTGCTCCTTGGCGTACGCCTCGACCAGCGCGACCTGCTGCTCGGAGCGACCGGTGAGCTTGAGGTACTTCAGGGTCTCGCCGTCGATCGGGAAGATCGCGGCGGTGGAGCCGAACTCCGGCGACATGTTGCCGATGGTGGCGCGGTTCGCGAGGGAGGTGGCGGCGACGCCCTCACCGTAGAACTCGACGAACTTGCCGACGACGCCGTGCTTGCGCAGCATCTCGGTGATCGTGAGGACGAGGTCGGTGGCGGTGGTGCCGGCCGGGAGCTCGCCGGTCAGCTTGAAGCCGACGACGCGCGGGATGAGCATGGAGACCGGCTGGCCCAGCATGGCGGCCTCGGCCTCGATGCCGCCGACGCCCCAGCCGAGCACACCGAGGCCGTTGACCATGGTGGTGTGCGAGTCGGTGCCGACGAGCGTGTCGGGGTACGCCTGGCCGTTACGGACCATGACGGTACGGGCCAGGTGCTCGATGTTCACCTGGTGGACGATGCCGGTGCCGGGCGGGACGACCTTGAACTCGTCGAAGGCGGTCTGGCCCCAGCGCAGGAACTGGTAGCGCTCCTTGTTGCGGCCGTACTCCAGCTCGACGTTCTGGCCGAAGGCCTCCGCCGTGCCGAACTTGTCGGCGATGACGGAATGGTCGATGACCAGCTCGGCCGGGGCCAGCGGGTTGATCTTCGCCGGGTCGCCGCCGAGCTCCTTGACGGCCTCACGCATGGTGGCGAGGTCGACGACGCAGGGCACACCGGTGAAGTCCTGCATGATCACGCGGGCCGGCGTGAACTGGATCTCCTGGGTCGGCTGGGCCTGGGAGTCCCAGCTGCCCAGCGCCCGGATGTGGTCGGCGGTGATGTTCGCGCCGTCCTCGGTGCGGAGGAGGTTCTCCAGAAGCACCTTCAGGCTGTAGGGAAGGCGCGCGGAGCCCTCGACCTTGTCCAGCTTGAAGATCTCGTACGACTCGTCACCCACGCGCAGCGTGCTGCGGGCGTCGAAGCTGTTCGCCGACACGACAGTCTCCTTCATCAATGTGCGCGATTACCGCGCAGCGACAATATGCGGCTGCCGCCGCGTGGTGCCGCCCGACTCCCCGCCGATCCGCTAAGGTACGACTAAGTTAGGTAACCCTTACCGGGTGGGCGGCTGCGGTGCGCCGTAAGCAGTTATCTCGATGTCGAGATAACTCTAGTGCATGCCCGCCTCCCGGTCATGCTCGGCATGCCCTGAGATCGCCCGACCGCCGCGCCCGCCGCTGTGCCCGGACCGAGGTGCGCTACCTCCGGCATGGCGCGGCCCGCCCCGTACGCCCTCTGTCCGCCCCGTACGGCCGCACAGCGATTGCCGCCGTCGGGGAGCGGGCCGAGGATCGGATCATGTTCAGCGGCGCGCATGTGATTCTCTACACCTCCGACGCGGACGCCGATCGCGCGTTCCTCAAGGACGTGCTCGGCTTCGGCCATGTCGACGCCGGGCACGGCTGGCTCATCTTCGCGCTGCCGCCGGCCGAGGTCGCCGTGCACCCCACCGACGACGAGCCGAAGCACGAGCTGTATCTGATGTGCGACGACATCGCCGGCACGCTGACCACCCTGGAGGACCGCGGGGTCGTGATCTCACGGCCCATCAGCGACCAGGGGTGGGGCCAGCTCGCCGCGATCCGGCTGCCGAGCGGGACCGAACTGCCGCTCTACGAACCGCATCACCCCACTGCGCACACTCCGTCACCCTGACGGCCCACCTCATCGCGAGCGTCATCTCATATCTGAGATAACGTGACGCTCATGGCAGACGACTACCTCGCACGCATCGGCAAGCTCATCCGTGACGCCCGCCAGCACCGCGGCTGGACCCAGACGCAGCTCGCCGAAGCTCTGGCCACCAGCCAGAGCGCCGTCAACCGGATCGAACGCGGCAACCAGAACATCAGCCTTGAGATGATCGCCCGCATCGGCGAAGCACTCGACAGCGAGATCGTGTCACTGGGTTACGCCGGCCCCATGCATCTGCGGGTCGTCGGCCGACGGCGGCTCTCCGGAGCCATCGACGTCAAGACGAGCAAGAACGCCTGTGTCGCGCTGCTCTGCGCCTCCCTCCTCAACAAGGGCCGCACCGTGCTGCGCCGGGTCGCCCGGATCGAGGAGGTCTTCCGGCTCCTGGAGGTCCTCAACTCCATCGGGGTCCGCACCCGTTGGATCAACGGGGGTGTCGACCTGGAGATCGTGCCGCCGGCCGAGCTGGACATGGACTCGATCGACGCCGAGGCGGCGATCCGCACCCGCTCCATCATCATGTTCCTCGGCCCCCTGCTGCACCGGCTCGACCGCTTCAACCTCCCCTACGCGGGCGGCTGCGACCTCGGGACGCGCACGATCGAGCCGCACATGATCGCGCTGCGCCGCTTCGGCCTCGACATCACGGCCACCGATGGCCTCTACCACGCGCAGGTCGAGCGCTCCGTCTCCCCCGACCGCCCGATCGTGCTGACCGAGCGCGGCGACACCGTGACCGAGAACGCGCTGCTCGCCGCGGCCCGCCACGACGGCGTCACGGTCATCCGCAACGCCTCCTCCAACTACATGGTCCAGGACCTCTGCTTCTTCCTGGAGGCGCTGGGCGTAGAGGTCGAGGGCATCGGCACCACCACCCTGACCGTGCACGGCGTGCCCCAGATCGACGTGGACGTGGACTACTCCCCCTCGGAGGACCCGGTCGAGGCGATGAGCCTGCTGGCCGCGGCCGTCGTCACCGAGTCCGAGCTGACGATCCGTCGCGTCCCGATCGAGTTCATGGAGATCGAGCTGGCGGTCCTGGAGGAGATGGGCCTGGACCACGACCGCTCCCCCGAGTACGCCGCCGACAACGGCCGCACCCGGCTCGTCGACCTCACGGTCCGCCCCTCCAAGCTGGAGGCGCCCATCGACAAGATCCACCCGATGCCGTTCCCCGGCCTCAACATCGACAACGTGCCGTTCTTCGCGGCGATCGCGGCGACCGCCCAGGGCAAAACCCTGATCCACGACTGGGTCTACGACAACCGCGCCATCTACCTCACCGACCTCAACCGCCTCGGCGGCCGGCTCCAACTCCTCGACCCCCACCGCGTCCTCGTCGAGGGCCCGACCCGCTGGCGCGCCGCCGAGATGATGTGCCCCCCGGCGCTGCGGCCGGCGGTGGTCGTCCTCCTGGCGATGATGGCGGCCGAGGGCACGTCGGTGCTGCGGAACGTGTACGTCATCAACCGCGGCTACGAGGAACTGGCGGAGCGCCTGAACTCGGTCGGCGCGCAGATCGAGATCTTCCGCGACATCTAGCGGTACGGGCACGCCGCCGACGGGAGCGCCTGAGGCCGGATGGCGCGTCAGGACCGGCTGTCGGTGGCGTGCGCCATCCTGGTGGGATGGCGTATCCGAGAGCGCGTTGCCCGCAGTGCGGCAGGGAGGCCGCGGTGTCTCCCCAGACCCGTCATCTGGCCCGTCATGACCCGCCGGGAGGGCAGGACCGGCGGCGGGGGCTGCCTCCCGTCTCCTGTACGGGGTCGGGGCGGACGATCCCGTTGGGCTCGGAGCTGCTGTTGCCGTTGTGGGAGGAGTCCGGGGCCGCCTCGTGCGGCGATGAGCTGATGCTGTTCTGAGGCGGGGAGCGGCCCCCTTTCGTTTCCCGCGGGGGGGTGAGGGGGCCTTCGTTCGTGCGCACCTAATGGTTCATACACGTGAATCGGAATCAGGTGCACGTCCATTGACGCGTCCACGACGACAGCCCTACGGTCGAGGGAAAGCGCTTTCTCCATGCGCTGATCCTGCGGCGTCGCCGCCCGTCACCCTGGAGTGAAACGATGCAACGGAGCCCCGTCATCGCGTGCGTCGGCCTGATGGCCGGCACGCTCGTCGCGCTGTCCGGCAGCACGGCACACGCCGCCTCCACCCGGTACGAGGCCGAGGCCGCGCCGGCGGTCTGTACCGGGACGGTCGACTCCGACTGGGGCGGCTTCACCGGGAGCGGTTTCTGCAACGGCACCAACGCGGTGGGCGCCCACGCGCAGTTCACCGTGAACGCCGCCACCTCCGGCACGGCGACGCTGACCGTCCGCTTCGCCAACGGGACCACCGCCGCACGGCCCGCGAGTGTGACGGTCAACGGGTCGGCGGCCGGCTCCATGTCCTTCGAGACCACCGCGACGTGGGCGACGTGGGTGACCAAGACGCTGACTGTGCCCGTGAGTGCGGGCACCAACACCATCCGGATCAGCCCCACCGCCTCCGCCGGGCTCCCCAACATCGATCACCTCGACGTCGACGTGGCCGGCGGCACCACGCCGCCCTCGGGCACCGCGCTGTACGTGGCGCCGAACGGACGTGACGGCGCGGCCGGTACGGTGTCGGACCCGACGACGCTCACCTCCGCGATCGGCCGGGTCACCGCCGGCGGGACGATCTATCTGCGGGGCGGGACGTACGCCCACACGCAGACCGTCACCATCCCGGCCGGCAAGAACGGCACCCCCGGCGCGCGTACCGCGCTCTCCGCCTACCCGGGTGAGACCCCGGTGCTGAACTTCTCGGCCATGGCCGAGGACCCTGCGAACCGGGGGCTCGCCGTCAACGGGTCGTACTGGCACGTCAAGGGGATCGTCGTCGAGCACGCCGGCGACAACGGGATCTTCGTCGGCGGAAGCAACAACGTCATCGAGCGGACGGTGACGCGCTTCAACCACGACACCGGGCTTCAGCTCTCGCGGATCGCCTCCACCACCCCGCGCGAGCAGTGGCCGTCGAACAACCTCATCCTCAGCGCGGAGTCGCACGACAACGCCGACTCCGACGGGGAGGACGCCGACGGCTTCGCCGCGAAGCTCACCGTCGGCCCCGGCAACGTCTTCCGGTACGCCGTCGCCCACCACAACATCGACGACGGCTGGGACCTCTACACCAAGACCGACACCGGTCCCATCGGAGCCGTGACCATCGAGGACTCCCTCGCCCACGACAACGGCACCCTCAGCGACGGGTCCCAGGCGGGCGCCGGCGACCGCAACGGCTTCAAGCTCGGCGGCGAGGACATCGGGGTCGACCACGTCGTCCGGCGCACGATCGCCTTCCACAACGGCAAGCACGGGTTCACCTACAACAGCAACCCGGGCAGGATGACGGTGTCGAACAACCTCAGCGTCGACAACGCACAGCGCAACTTCTCCTGGGACGCCGGCGCTTCGGTGTTCCGGAACAACGTCTCGTGCCGCAGCGGCAGCGGGACGAACGACAGGACCGTCGGTGACGCCGACGGCTCGAACCAGTTCTGGTCCGGTACGAACGGCTCGAAGTGTTCTTCGTACACCGGCGCCCTGAACTGGTCGTACGCCCCGGACGGCCGCCTCGTCGTGACCCTCGGCGGCAGGCCGGTCACCCTGTAGGTCCACCTCGTCCGTCTGGCCCGGGCAGGCGCGTTCCCGCGCCCGCCCGGGCCAGACGCGCGTCCGGTCCACGGCTCCGGGCCACCGGCGGGAGCACTACGAGCGGCCGCGCCCCGCAGGTCCTGTACGACGCGGCGCACCGCGGCCGCCACCGGGTCGGCCCCCTGGGACAAGACGCTCAACCGGTCCCGGCGCGCGCGCCGGCCACGTCGATCAGACGGCCTTCGGTGAGCAGCCCCGCCAGCAGCGCCCCTCGCACCGCCGGAGCGAGCGACTGCCGGACCGGGAGTTTCCCGCCCCCCGCGTCGTAGGCGAGCAGAACCATCTCCCCTGCCAGGGTCATCACAGGCGTCCCTCTCGTGCGCGTGTCACCGGGTCGGCGACTGCCGCCGGTCTCCCCGCAGTCCGCCCCGCCGGGGGACGTCGGCACGGATCAGCCGGCTCCCGGTGGGCCGAGGCCGCCCTTGAGGCGTTCGATGTCGGAGGGGCGTACCTGGATCGCGAAGAGGGCGATCACGGCGCCGACGATCGCGAAGGCCGCCGCCGTGACGAAGCCGGCCGAGACGCCGGAGGTCAGCACCTGGTCGCTCCACGGCGGGGGCAGCTGGCCCGTCTTGGCGAACTGGGCCTTCTCCAAGGGACCCGCCTGCGAGAGGAAGGCGGGCACCTGCTTGTCGGCCTCACTGCGGCTGGCCGTGCCGAAGACCGTCACCAGGATCGACAGGCCGAGCGAACCGCCCACCTGCTGGGTGGCGTTGAGCAGGCCGGAGGCCGCGCCGGAGTCCGCCGTCTCGACGTTGGACAGCGCCATCAGGGTCAACGAGACGAACATCAGGCCCATGCCGAGACCGAAGACCAGGATCGGGCCGAGGATGCTGCCCAGATAGGTGGAGTGCACATCGGTCAGGGTCAGCCAGGACAGACCGGCCGCGGCGAGCACCGAACCCACCACCATGAAGGGTTTCGGCCCGTACTTGGGCAGCAACTGGGAGGTGATCCCGGCGCCGACCGCGATGATCGCGCTGACCGGCAGGAACGCGAGGCCGGCCCGCAACGGGCTGAAGTCCAGCACCGTCTGCACGAAGAGCGTCAGGAAGAAGAACATCCCGAAGATGGCGGCGGCGAGGCAGAGCATGATCGCGTAGGTGCCCGCGCGATTGCGGTCGGCGAACATGTGCAGCGGGGTGATCGGCTGCCGGGAGCGCCGCTCCACCAGGAAGAACAGCGCCAGGAGCACGACCGACGCACCGAACGAGGCGAGTGTGTACGGGTCGCGCCAGCCCTCCTGGGCCGCGCGGATGAACCCGTACACCAGCGCCACCATGCCGAGGGTGGAGGTCAGCGCGCCAGCGAAGTCGAAGTGTCCGGGGTGGCGCGCGGACTCCTTGATGTGCCGAGGGGTGAAGAAGGCGATGAGCAGCGCGATCGGCACGTTGACGAAGAAGATCCAGCGCCAGTCGAGCCATTCGACGAGCACGCCGCCGGCGACCAGACCGATCGCGCCGCCGCCGGCCGAGACGGCCGCGAACACACCGAAGGCCCGGTTGCGTTCGGGTCCTTCTTCGAAGTTCGTGGTGATCAGGGAGAGCGAGGTCGGTGAGGCGATCGCGCCGCCGACGCCCTGGAGGGCCCGGGCGGCGAGGAGTTGCCAGTCGGTCTGGGCTACTCCGCAGAACAGCGAGGCGAGCCCGAACAACAGCACGCCGAAGACGAAGACGCGGCGCCGTCCGAGGATGTCGCCCGCGCGTCCGCCGAGGAGCAGCAGACCGCCGAAGGTCAGCGTGTAGGCGTTGACCACCCAGGAGAGGCTGGTCGTGGAGAACTCCAGCGAACTCTGGATGTGCGGCAGAGCGATGTTCACGATGGTGATGTCGAGGACCACCATCAGCTGGCAGGAGGCGATCACGAACAGGGCGATGCCCTTGCCGTCACCGCCCTTCCTACGGGCGACGGTCTGTTCGGGTGTCGTCGGCTTGGGTGTACTCATGGCGCATCGCGCCCTCGCGGGGTGAGGGAGCCGTGGGCCGGTCAGTCCACCTTTCCGACCCTAAGCCCGCCTCCGGCAGCTGACCAGTCGATCAAGCGCGTGGATCAAGCGGTCGCCGGGGCCCCGGCCACGAAGGCGCGCAGCGCGTCCACGAGCCGTTCGGGCTGGTCCTCGCTGATGAGCGTGCGGCTGTCCTCGATCTCGACCAGCCGCCCCTGGGGCAGGAGTTCGGCGAGCCGACGCCCGTGTTCGCGCGGCATCATCAGGTCGTCGACGGCCCAGACGACGAGCGCGGGCCGGTCGAACTTCCTCAGTCCTTCGGCGGCTCGGAGCAGTTCGTCACGGCGGACGGCCAGACAGTAGCGGCGGAAGTCGTGGCGGATGGCCGGGTCGGTACGCAGCGGGCGCAGCCAGGCCTCGGCGATCTCGTCGGGGACGGGCCGCTTGGTGAGCGCGCCGAGGCCGACGGGGAAGCGCCGCAGCGCCTTCAGGCCGAGGACGCGGACCATGAGGGAGATCCCGCCGGGAACGCGGCAGGCCAGGTCGATCATCTTGCCCGGGGCCCCGGGCGGGTAATTGTCGAAGGCCTCGCAGGAGACCAGGACGAGCCGGGTGAGCCGCTCGGGGTGGCGGACTGCGACGGTCTGGGCGCGGCCGCAGTCGCTCTCGACGAGAGTGACGTCGGTGAGATCGAGCCGGTCGAGGAACTCGGCGATCAGGTCGATGACGCTGTCGGGCGAGAGCGCCACTTCCGGCTTCATCGGGGTGCGGTGGGAGCCGTACGGGAGTGTCGGCGCGAGAACGCGGTGGCCGGGTGCGAGCGCGGCGATGACCTTTCGCCAGACGGTGGCGTCGTGGGCGAGTCCGTGCAGGAGTACGACGACGGGACCCGGCCCGCCGGTGTCCTCGTACGCGATCGTTCCCGCCGTCAGCTCGATCTCCGGCACGGTTTTCCCCTGCTCCAGGACCTAATCCAGTACGGCGAAGCCGTCCAGCTCCACGTGGGCCCGATCGTCCCACAGCCGCACGACGCCGATCACGGCCATCGCCGGATAGTCGCGTCCCGCCAATCGGCGCCAGATGAGGCCGAGTTCATGGGCATGGTGGCGGTAGTCGGCGACATCGGTGGCGTAGATGGTGACACGGGCCAGGTCGGCGGGGGTGCCGCCGGCATGGCGGAGGGCGGCCAGGAGGTTGGCGAGGGCGGTCTCGAACTGCTCGGGCAGGGTCTCCCCCACGATCTTGCCGTCTCGGTCGAGGCTGGTCTGTCCGGCGAGGAAGACCAGGCGGGAGCCGGTCGCGGTCACGGCGTGGGAGAAACCCGTGGGCGGGGACAGTTCGGCGGGGTTGTGCCGGTGCAGACTCATGCGGACGGCTCCTTCGACGACTCGACGACGGATCTGATCCCGGCCCCTTCGGCGGACGGCTTCGTGGACCGGCCGGCGCCGGGTACGGCGGCCACCTCGGCGAGCGGCACCGCGACCGGCCCGGCGGCCGCGTACAGCTCCTTCGCGATGATGGTGCGCTGCACCTCCGTGGCGCCCTCGTAGATGCGCGGGGCGCGGACCTCCCGGTAGAGGTGTTCCAGCAGGTGGCCGCGTTGAAGCGCCCTGGCCCCGTGGAGCTGGACGGCGGCGTCGACGACGTACTGCGCCGTCTCGGTCGCGAGGAGTTTCGCCATCGCCGAGCGCTTGGGCACGTCGGGCGCCCCCGCGTCGTACGCCGCCGCCGCGGCGTAGACGAGCAGGCGGGCGGCCTCCGTGCGGGTGGCCATCTCGGCGACCTGGTGGGAGACGGCCTGGAGGTCGCGCAGGACGCCGCCGAACGCGGGGCGGGCGGCGGTGTGCGTGAGGGTCGCGTCGAGCGCGGCCTGGGCCATGCCGACGGCGAAGGCGCCGACGCTGGGGCGGAAGAGGTTGAGGGTGGTCATGGCCACGCGGAAGCCGCGGTCGACCTCGCCGAGGACGTCCGCCCGTCCGACGGGCACCCCGTCGAAGACGAGGGAGCCCAGTGCGTGCGGGGCGAGCATGTCGAGGGGGCTGCCGGAGAGCCCCGGACGGTCGGCGGGGACGAGGAACGCGGTGACGCCGCGGGCCCCGGCGCCCGGGGTCGTCCGGGCGAAGACGGTGGCGAAGTCGGCCTCGGGCGCGTTGGAGATCCAGCGCTTCTCGCCGTGGAGCAGCCAGCCGCCGGCGCCGTCGGGCCGCGCCTCGAGGGCGAGGGCGGCGGCGTCGGAGCCCGCGTCGGGCTCGCTGAGCGCGAACGCGGCGACCGCGCGGCCCGTGACGACCTCGGGGAGCCAGCGGGCGCGCTGTCCGGCTGTGCCGAAGGCGGCGATCGGGTGACCGCCGAGGCCCTGGAGGGCGAGGGCGGTCTCGGCCTCCGTGCACGCGTACGCGAGGGATTCGCGCAGCAGGCAGAGATCGAGGGCGCCCGCCTCGAAAAGGCCCGCGAGCAGGCCGTGGTCGCCGAGGGCCGCGACGAGGGGGCGGTTGACCCGGCCGGGTTCGCCCTTGTCGGCGAGGGGTCCGAGGCGCTCGGCGGCGAGCGTGCGGAGCTCCGCGCACCGCGCGGTCTGGGCTGGATCGAGTGAGAATACGGACATTCGGGCCCCTGTCTCGTTCGTCTCTCGTCGCGTCTCGCTGTGTCTTGTCACGCCTCGCTCACTGACGGCACTTCTATCGCGCACCGTTGACTGTCGTCACCATCACGATACGCTCGATGGGCGACCCCACCACGACAAGGGGACGAACTCATGGAGCTGACCCCCTCGGCCCACCTCGACACCTTCGCGCGCGACCGTCTGCCGCCGCCGGACCAGTGGCCGCAGCTGCTCTTCGATCTGCCGGAGCTCGCCTATCCGGAGCGGCTCAACTGCGGGACCGAGCTGCTCGACCGCACGGTGGAACGCTTCGGCGCGCGACGGCCGGCGTTCCGCGACGGCACGGGACATGTCTGGACATACGGACAGTTGCTCCGACGGGTGAACCGGATCGCGCACGTGCTGACCTCCGACCTCGGTGTCCGGCCGGGCAACCGCGTCCTGCTGCGCGGCCCGACGACGCCCTGGCTGGCGGCCTGCTGGCTGGCGGTCATGAAGGCGGGCGGGGTCGCCGTCACCGTCCTGGCGCAGCAGCGCGCCCAGGAGCTCGCCGTCATGTGCGAGATGGCCCGCTGCACCCACGCGCTGTGCGACGTCAGGACCGTCGACGACCTGGTGAAGGCCGAGGTGCCCGGGCTGCGGATCACCACCTTCGGCGGTGACGCCCCCGACGACCTGCTCTCCCTCGCCCCGGGCAGGCCGGAGGTCTACGAGGCGGTGGACACGGCCGCCGACGACGTGGCGCTGATCGCCTTCACCTCCGGGACGACCGGCCGGCCCAAGGGGTGCATGCACTTCCACCGCGATGTGCTGGCCGTCGCCGACACCTTCTCCGCACACGTCCTGCGGCCGGAGCCGGACGACCTCTTCGCCGGCTCGCCGCCGCTCGGTTTCACCTTCGGCCTCGGCGGGCTCGTTCTCTTCCCGCTGCGGGCGGGAGCCGCCGCGCTCCTGCTCGAACAGGCCGGCCCCACCCCGCTGTTGGAGGCGATCGCGCGGGAGCGGGTCTCGGTGCTCTTCACGGCGCCGACCGCCTACCGGGTGATGCTGGAGGAGCTCGACCGGCACGGCGGCCACGACATCAGTTCACTGCGGCGGTGCGTGTCCGCGGGAGAGAACCTGCCGGCCGCCACCTGGGACGCCTGGCACGAGCGGACCGGCCTGAAGCTCATCAACGGCATCGGGGCGACCGAGCTGCTCCACATCTTCATCTCCGCCGCGGACGACGACATCCGGCCGGGCACGACGGGCCGGCCCGTACCCGGCTGGCAGGCGCGCGTGGTGGACCGCGAGGGCGTCGAGGTCCCGGACGGGGAGGAGGGGCTGCTCGCGGTGCGCGGCCCGGTCGGCTGCCGCTATCTGGCCGACCCGCGCCAGAGCGAGTACGTCCACGACGGCTGGAACCTGACGGGAGACACGTACGTCCGCGACGGCGACGGCCGGTTCCGCTACGTCGCCCGGGCCGACGACATGATCATCTCGGCGGGCTACAACATCGCGGGCCCTCAGGTGGAGGAGGCTCTGCTCGCCCACCCGGACGTGCTCGAGGTGGCGGTGGTGGGCCATCCGGACGAGCTGCGCGGGCAGACCGTCGTCGCGTACACGGTCGTACGGGACGGTGTTCCCCGGGACGCGGAGACGGCGTCGGCGCTGCGGGCGTTCGTACGGGCCCGGCTGGTGCCGTACAAGACCCCCCGGAAGATCGTCTTCCTGGACGCACTGCCCCGGACGGCCACGGGCAAGCTCCAGCGCTTCCGGCTGCGCGCCCATGAGCCACGTGCCGGGGAACCGGCGGCGGCGCCGTAGCGAGCGTGCCGCAGCGGCTGTCCCCCGCGGGATCTCCCGTGGCCGATAGAGTGATCACGTGGCCGAGCAGCACACCCCCCGTTCCCTGATCGTCTCGCTGTACGGCGCGTACGGCCGGGACCTCGCGCGCGGCGAGGAACCGATGCCCGTGGCCGCGCTGATCCGTCTCCTCGCCGTGCTGGGCGTGGACGCGCCCTCGGTGCGCTCCTCCGTGTCACGGCTGAAACGGCGGGGCCTGCTGCTGCCGCGCCGGACGGCGGACGGGGCGGCCGGATACGCGCTGTCCGAGGACGCGCGCCAGCTCCTGGAGGACGGCGACCGCCGGATCTACGCGCGCGCGGAGCCGAAGCTCTCCGACGGCTGGGTGCTCGCCGTCTTCTCGGTGCCGGAGGCCGAGCGCCACAAGCGTCATCTGCTCCGCTCCCGGCTGGCCCGGCTGGGCTTCGGCACGGCGGCCCCGGGCGTGTGGATCGCCCCGGCACGGCTGTACCAGGAGACCCGCCACACGCTGGAACGCCTGGGCCTCTCCGCGTACGTGGATCTCTTCCGCGGCGAGCACCTGGGCTACGCGCCGTCGGCCGAGGCGGTGAGCCGCTGGTGGGACCTGCCGTCGATCGCCAAGCTCCACGAGGAGTTCCTCGCCGCCCACGAGCCGGTCCTGCGGGCCTGGTCGGCCTCCCCGGGTACGACGGAGGAGGCCTACCGCGCCTACCTGTTCGCGCTCGACTCCTGGCGCCGGCTCCCCTACGCGGACCCGGTCCTGCCGTCCGAGCTGCTCCCCGCCGACTGGCCCGGCGCCCGTTCGGCGGAGGTCTTCACGGCGCTGCACGAGCGGCTGCGGGACGAGGGGGCCCGGTTCGTGGCGGCTAGCCGAGGGTGAGCCGCGGCTTCGGCGCGTCCGTGCGGCC
Source organism: Streptomyces lateritius (assembly GCF_014649715.1). Lineage (GTDB taxonomy): Bacteria > Actinomycetota > Actinomycetes > Streptomycetales > Streptomycetaceae > Streptomyces > Streptomyces lateritius. The sequence continues at coordinate 43,869 of NZ_BMTO01000012.1, read as the reverse complement.
GGTCGGGGGCGGGCGGCTGCCCGCGCGGTACGGGGCGGGCCACGGGGCCGCCGGGCCCTGGTAGGTCTGGGCGGCGGCCGCGTGCAGGGTCCAGTGCGGGTCGTACAGGTGGGGCCTGGCGAGGGCGCAGAGGTCGGCGCGTCCCGCCAGCAGGAGGGAGTTGACGTCGTCCCAGGAGGAGATCGCGCCGACCGCGATCACGGGGACGGCGAGCGCGTTGCGGATCCGGTCGGCGTACGGGGTCTGGTAGGAGCGGCCGTACTCGGGGCGTTCCTCGGGTACGACCTGGCCGGTGGAGACGTCGAGCGCGTCGGCGCCGTGGGCGGCGAAGGCACGGGCGATCGCGACCGCGTCCTCGGCCGTCGTGCCGCCCTCCGCCCAGTCGGTGGCGGAGATACGGACGGTCATCGGGCGGTCGTCGGGCCACACCTGCCGTACCGCGTCGAAGACTTCCAGGGGGAAGCGCAGCCGGTTCGCGAGGGGCCCGCCGTAGGCGTCGTCCCTCCGATTGGTCAGCGGCGAGAGGAAGCCGGAGAGCAGGTAGCCGTGGGCGCAGTGGAGTTCGAGCAGGTCGAAGCCGCTGCGCGCCGCGCGCCGGGCAGCGGCGACGAACTCCTCGCGCACGGCGGTCAGTCCGGCGCGGTCCAGAGCGTGCGGGACCTGGTTGAGGCCGGCGCGGTAGGGAAGCGGTGAGGCGGCGGTCAGCGGCCAGTTGCCCTCGGGGAGCGGCTGGTCGATGCCCTCCCACATGCGGCGGGTGGAGCCCTTGCGTCCGGAGTGGCCGAGCTGGACGCCGATCGCGGTGCCGGGCGACCGCTCGTGCACGAACGCGGTGATCCGGCTCCAGGCGCCGGCCTGCTCGTCTGACCAGAGGCCGGTGCAGCCGGGGGTGATCCTGCCCTCCGGGCTCACGCACACCATCTCGGTCATGACGAGTCCGGCGCCGCCGAGCGCCCGGGCGCCCAGGTGGACGAGGTGGAAGTCGCCGGGGAGCCCGTCCTCGGCGACGTAGAGGTCCATGGGCGAGACCACGATCCGGTTGCGCAGGGTCAGTCCGCGCAGCCGGAAGGGGGTGAACATCGGCGGGGTGCCGGGCGGGCAGCCGAAGTCGCGCTCGACGGAGGAGGTGAAAGCGGGGTCGCGCAGCCGCAGGTTGTCGTGGGTGACGCGGCGGCTGCGGGTCAGGAGGTTGAAGGCGAACTGGCGCGACGGCTGGTCCAGATATCCGGCCAGCTCCTCGAACCAGCGCAGACTGGCCGCCGCCGCCCGCTGGGTGGACTCGACGACCGGCCGGCGTTCCCTCTCGTAGGCCGCCAGCGCCTCCTCCAGGGTGGGCTGCTCCTCGACACAGGCCGCGAGGGCGAGGGCGTCCTCGACGGCGAGCTTGGTGCCGGAGCCGATGGAGAAGTGCGCGGTGTGGGCGGCGTCGCCGAGCAGGACCGTACGGCCGTGGGACCAGCGCTCGTTGGAGACGGTACGGAACGCGGTCCAGGAGGACTTGTTGGAGCGCAGGGCGCGTCCGCCGAGCGCCTCGGCGAAGATCTTGGCGCAGCGGGCGGTGGATTCCGCCTCGTCGAGTTCGTCGAATCCGGCGGCTTGCCAGACCTCTTCGCGCATCTCGACGATGACGGTGGAGGAGTCGGCCGAGAAGGGGTAGGCGTGGAGCTGCATCACGCCGTGCTCGGTCTCGGCGATCTCGAAGCGGAAGGCGTCGAAGGCGAAGTCGGCGGCGAGCCAGATGTAGCGGCAGCGGTGGGTGGTGATCCGGGGGCGGAAGACGTCGGCGTGGGCCTCGCGCGTCGGGCTGTGGACGCCGTCGGCCGCGACGACCAGGTCGTGCGTGGCGGCCAGCTCGGCGGCCGGCGGGGCCTCGGTGCGGAAGCGGAGCCGTACGCCGAGTTCGGCGCAGCGGGCGTGCAGGATCTTCAGAAGCCGGTGCCTGCCGAGCGCGGCGAAGCCGTGGCCCGAGGAGGTCAGGAGGTGCCCTCGGTGGGCGATGTGGATGTCGTCCCACCGTACGAACGCTTCCTGGAGCGCCCGGTACACGGCGGGGTCGGCGTGCTCGATGCCGCCGAGGGTCTCGTCGGAGAGGACGACACCGAAGCCGAAGGTGTCCTCGGGTGCGTTCCGCTCCCAGACGGTGATCTCGCGGGCGGGGTCGAGCCGCTTGAGGAGCGCGGCGGCGTACAGCCCGCCGGGCCCGCCGCCGATGACGGCGACGCGCAGCGCGGGCGGGGGCGTAGGCCGGGACGGGGTCGCGGGCCGCGGCGCGGGCGGGGGGCCTGCGGTGGCGGCAGGTACCGGTGCCGGGGGGCGGGGGGCCGCGGCGGGGGCCGGTACCCGGGGCCGCACCGCGCCCGTGCCGCCCGGCGCGGGGCGGGGGGCCGGTCGTGCGGGCCTCACCGCTACCGCCCCCGCCATTTCGGGGGCCGCTTCGCGGTGAAGGCAGCGTGGAACTCGGCGTAGTCCTCGCCGTTCATCAGCAGGGCCTGGGTGGCGGCGTCCAGCTCGACGGAGGCGGCCAGCGGCATGTCCAGCTCGGCCGTGAGCAGGGCCTTGGTCTGGGCGTGGGCGAGTGCGGGCCCGTCGGCGAGGCGGCGGGCCAGTTCGGCGGCCCGGGTGTCCGCTCCGCCCTCCTCTGTGAGCTCGCTGAGCAGGCCGATGCGCTCGGCCTCGGCGGCGCGGACCGGTTCGCCGAGCATGAGCAGCCGGGTGGCGTGGCCGAGACCGACGACCCGGGGCAGCAGGTAGGCCGCGCCCATGTCGCCGCCGGAGAGGCCGACGCGGGTGAAGAGGAACGCGAAGCGCGCGCTCGGGTCGGCGATCCGGAAGTCGGCGGCGAGGGCGAGGACCGCCCCGGCCCCGGCCGCGACGCCGTGGACGGCGGCGATCACGGGGAAGGGGCACTCACGGATCGCTCGCACGACCTGCCCCGTCATCCGGTTGAAGTCGAGCAGCTGCGCCGTGTCCATGGACAGGGTGGCGCCGATGATCTCGTCCACGTCGCCGCCCGAGCAGAAACCGCGCCCCTCGCCGCCGAGGACGAGCGCTCGCACGGCCCGTTCCCGGGAGAGTTCGGCGAGGAGATCGCGCAGGTCGGCATAGGCGCCGAAGGTGAGCGCGTTCAGCTTCTCGGGGCGGGCGAGGGTCACGGTGGCGACGCCGTCTTCGACGACCAGACTCAGATGGCGCCACTGTTCGGTACGCGGTGCGGATCCGATAAAGGGGCTCATAAGGGACGGCCTCCCTCCTCCCGACCGGAGCGTATCACTTGTCTGTGACTGTCGTCACGAGTACGCAATAGAGGAAGGGAGGGAGGGATCGGCCGAAGCTCCCGGCCTGCGGCGAGGGCGGACCCCCGCGAGAACTGGCGGACATCGGCACACCGGCCGCCGACGCCGGCATCGACACGGCCGAACCAATGACCGCCGAGCTCGTCACCAACGCGGTCGAGCACACCCAGGGCGAGGACCCCGTCGAGCTGGTCGTCGAGCTGGTCGACGAGCTGATGCCGGGCGGCTGCCACGTCGAGGTGCGCGACCGGCGGCGGCCCTGCCGGGCGAGCCGGCCGGTCCGGAGCCGGCCGGTCCGGAGGCGGACGAGGAGCCGGACCCCTGGCAGGAGCACGGCCGCGGGCTGCTGCCGATCCGGGCGCTCGGCAGCGCCTGCGGCCACCGCCCGACCGCGCACGGCAAGGCGGTCCGGCTCACTCTCCCCGGCCCGCCGGCCCAGCGCCGGCCGGCGGGGTGACGGGGCGGGTGCCTATGAGGCGGCGCCCGCGAGGGTGGCGACCAGGACCGCCTTGATGGTGTGCATCCGGTTCTCGGCCTCGTCGAAGACGACCGAGTGGGCCGACTCGAAGACCTCGTCGGAGACCTCCAGCTCCGTGAGCCCGTGACGCTCGTGGATGTCGCGGCCGACCGCCGTGCCCAGGTCGTGGAAGGCCGGCAGGCAGTGCAGGAACTTCACGGCCGGGTTCCCGGTGGCGCGCAGGACGTCCATGGTCACGGCGTACGGCGAGAGGTCGGTGATCCGCTCGCCCCAGACCTCCTTGGGCTCCCCCATGGAGACCCAGACGTCGGTCGCGACGAAGTCCGCGCCACGGACGCCCTCGGCCACCTCCTCGGTGAGGGTGATCGTGGCGCCGCTCGTCTCGGCGAGCTCGCGCGCCGAGGCGACCACCTCACCGTTCGGCCAGTACGCCTTCGGGGCGACGATCCGTACGTCCATGCCGAGCAGCGCGCCCGTGACCAGGTAGGAGTTGCCCATGTTGAAGCGGGCGTCGCCGAGGTAGGCGAAGGCCACCTGGTCCAGCGGCTTCTTCGTGTGCTCGGTCATGGTGAGCACGTCGGCGAGCATCTGGGTGGGGTGCCAGTCGTCGGTCAGCCCGTTGAAGACGGGGACACCGGCGAAGGCGGCCAGCTCCTCGACCTTCGCCTGACTGTCGCCCCGGTACTCGATGGCGTCGAACATCCGGCCGAGGACGCGGGCGGTGTCCTTGACGGACTCCTTGTGACCCATCTGCGAGCCGGAGGGGTCGAGGTAGGTGGCGGAGGCGCCCTGGTCCGCGGCGGCGACCTCGAAGGCGCAGCGGGTCCGGGTCGAGGTCTTCTCGAAGATCAGGGCGATGTTCTTGCCCCGCAGCCGCTGAACCTCGGCGCCCGCCTTCTTGGCGGCCTTCAGTTCGGCGGCCAGGTCGATCAGACCGCGGAACTCCTCGGCGGTGAAGTCCAGCTCCTTGAGGAAGTGGCGGCCGATGAGGTCAGTGGCCATGGTGGCGCTCCCGTGGGTACGGCAAACAGAACGCTGGAAGTCTATACGTACTTCAGTATTCCTATACGGTGACGCGGGCCACTTCACCCTCCCCCGGCAGGTCAGACGGCGTCCCGCTCCACCGGGCAGCTCATACAGCGCGGGCCACCCCTGCCGCGGCCCAGCTCGCTGCCGGGGATCTCGATCACCTCGACGCCCTGCTTGCGCAGATGCGTGTTGGTCGTGACGTTCCGCTCGTACGCCACGACCACCCCGGGCTCGACGGCGAGGACGTTGCAGCCGTCGTCCCACTGCTCGCGCTCGGCGGCGTGGACGTCCTGGGTCGCCGTCAGGACGCGCACGTCCTGGAGGCCCAGGGCGGCGGCGATGGCACTGTGCATGTGCTCCGGCGCGTGGTCGGTGACCCGCAGGGACTGTCCCTCGTCGCCCGGTTCGATCGTGTACGAGCGGAGCATCCCGAGCCCCGCGTACTGGGTGAAGGTGTCGTGGTCGACCATCGTCATCACCGTGTCGAGATGCATGAACGCGCGCCGCTTCGGCATGTCGAGGGCGATGATCGTCCGTGCCGACTCCGCCGCGAACATGCCGCGTGCCAGCATCTCCACCGCCTGCGGGGTCGTCCGCTCGCTCATCCCGATCAGGACGGCGCCGTTGCCGATGACGAGGACGTCCCCGCCCTCGATCGTGGAGGGATAGTCGGTCTGACCCTCGCTCCAGTGGTGGAAGCCGCCGGCCTCGGGGCCGGTGAAGAGCGGATGGTGCTTGTAGATCGCCTCGAAGTGGACCGTCTCGCGCTGGCGGGCCGGCCAGCGCATCGCGTTGATGGAGACGCCGTCGTAGATCCAGGCGGAGGTGTCCCGGGTGAAGAGGTGGTTCGGCAGCGGCTTGAGGAGGAAGTCGTCCAGGTCCATGGCGTGGAACCGGACCGAGGTGGGCTCGCGGTGACCCGCGAGGAACTCCCGCTTCGTCATGCCGCCGACCAGCGCCTCGACGAGTTGAGCGGTGCCGAGGGAGTCGAAGGCGGCGCGCAGATGGTCGGCGGCGAGCGGTCCGTACTCCTTCTCGTGGAAGACGCGGTCGAGCACGAGCGCGCGGGCGGCGGGCAGCTCCAGCGACTCGCGCAACAGGTCCCCGAAGAGATGGACCTCGACCCCCCGGTCGCGCAGGACGTCCGCGAAACCGTCGTGCTCCTGCCGGGCCCGGCGGACCCAGAGCACGTCGTCGAAGAGAAGAGCGTCCTTGTTGGAGGGGGTCAGCCGCTTCAGCTCCAGATCGGGCCGGTGCAGGATGACGCGGCGAAGCCGCCCGGTCTCGGAATCGACATGGAATCCCATGCGTCCATCCTGACGGAGGCGGACGGCTCGCGCGTGGTTCTCGACCCGGTCAACCACCCGCCGTCATGAGGTAGGCGAGGATGAAGACGACCAGCACGACGATCACCGCGACCATGGCGAAGGCGATGATCCGGCCGTCGCCGCCGGGCCCCGCCGCATAGGTGATCGGGGAGGAGGACGCGGACGAAGGCGGGGGCGAAGGGGCGGGAGGCGGTGCCTCGGGGGCTCGGCCCGGGGGTGGGGGCGCCGGGTGCTGTGGAGGCGACCGGCGTGGCGGGGCCGACTGATGCCGGGGGGTGGACTGGCGCGGTGCCCCGGGTCCGGCGTACGCCTCCCTCAGCAGCGTCCGCCAGACCTCCTCGGGGAGCCCGGGCCTCTCGGCGTCCACGATCTGGCGGAACGCGGCCCGGGCCGCCGGGTCGGGGCTCGACCGGAGCTCGGACAGCAGCGCAGCGAGGGTACGGACGGGGACGTCACCCGCGTCCAGCAGGGGCCGGATCGCCCAGCGGTGGAGCGCGGCGGCGTTGGCCGCGCGTTCGGCGTCGGCGGGCGCCCCGCGCAGAGAGGTGCGCGGGGCGGTCACGAACAGCCCCTGACCGATGACGAGGTCGCACAGCTCCCGGCGTGAGGGGCGGTCCCAGGACGGCAGCCGCCGGGCGACCTCCCCCATGAGCAGGGTGGTGAACTCGTACGGCTGGGGCCTGCGGAGCGCGTCGAGGAGCTCGCCGTCGCCGCCGGCACGCACGGCGGCGTCGGCCTCGGCCTCGTCGCGCGCGTCGGCGAGGCGGTGCACGAGACCGGTCTCGAGCCGCGCCCGCCGCCGGGCCCGCCCGGGTGCCGGCCACCGCCGCCGGCCCCCGTCCTCCGGCCCGCTCCATACGGGCGGTACGACGGGGACGTCCTCGCGACCGCGCGCGTCATCGGCGGCCGAAGGGCCACGGGGGCCGGGGGGTTGCCGGGGCCACGGGGACTGCTCGGGCCGCGGAGGCTCGGGGGCCGGCGCCGGGGCAGGCATGGGCTCGGGCTCGGGCCTGCGTTCAGGCATGCGCTCGGGCCTGGGTTCTGGCCTGCGTTCAGGCATGCGCCCGGGCCTGGGTTCCGGCCTGCGTTCGGGCTCCGGTGCGGGCTCGGACCGGCGCGGAGGGAGCGGGCGCGGTGGCGGGGTCGGATCGGGCGAACGGGGGCGGCGGGTGTGGTCGAGGACGGCCATGGCGCGGGCGGCCGTTTCGAGGAGGGGAAGGTGGTCCGCGTCCGGCACCGAGCGGAGCGCCGCCCCGACCGCGTACTCCCCCCCGTCGCCCTCGGCGAGCCCCCGCAGGTGGTGCTGGACGAGCCGGACCGCGATCGCCTCCGCCCGGTCGCCCGGGCGTTCGCGCGGATCGGCCCGCCGCCGCTCGGTGTTCCGGCTCGCCGCCCCCGCCCACCTGCCCACGAACGCGAAGCGCAGCGCCGGAAGTTCGACCGTGTCATGGCTCGCGAAGGTCCAGCGCCGGTCGGGCGTGAGGTCGCCGAACATGCCGTGCAGCCCCCACAGCACGGGACAGGCCGTGTCCCCCCGCTCATCGAGGAGGGTGAACCGCGCCTCCGGATCGCGCAGCAACTCCGCCACCGCGCCCGTGAGTTCGGCCTCGGCCCGGGAAAGTCCGAGGTCGAGGGCCGCCTGACCCCGGCCCGCGGAGGGCAGCAGCGCCTCCTCCCGTACGCGCGGGAGCGTGCCCCGTACATCGGCCAGAGGAAGGTCGGCCCCCTCCCAGTCCCACGCGTACAGCCCGAGACAGGTGGCCGGTTCGAGCAGGTCGGGAGAGCCGACGAGGGCGTGACAGACCGTCGCGGACCGCCCCTCGGCGTCCGTCCAGGGCGTACGGCGGATCAGCAGCACGCCCGCGCGCTGCTGCAGCCGGATCAGCGCGGGCCTGGTCTCCTCACCGCTCGCCCGCAGCAGAGCGCCGGAGATCCGGAAGAGCGTCTCCACCTCGTCGGCCGGCCCGGACCACGCCACCGGGCCGAACCCCGTGCTGCCCGAGAAGTTCTCGCTGTCCCAGCGGAAGACGATCTGGTCGACCTCGTTCTCCGCTCGCACCATCAGGTTCTCCCCTCGGTCGGCTCCGCCTCGGGAAGCAGCCCGCACATGGCGAAGAGGGACAGCAACGGCGCGAGGACCCGGCGCGACCGGGCCCCGTGCGGGAACCGGTCCCCCTTGGCCTGCCCACCGGTCGCCGCGACGAAGTGCAGGGTGCAGCGGGCGCAGTCGTCGAAGGGCTTCAGCCAGGCGGGGCTCGCGTGGTGGGCCAGGAAGGCGTAGGCGTCCCGGCTCTCGGCGCGCAGCGCCTCGCGGTCGGGCCGGGCGGGCAGGGCGCGGCCCAGCCAGCGGTCGACGGCCGGTTCGAACCGCACGAGGTCGCTCTTGTTGACGGCGATCGCCGCCGGAGCTGCGACCAGGCCGCCGCCCTGCCGTGGGATCCGGTTGAGGACCGTGGTGAAGGCCTCGTCGCCCAGGTCCCGGCGGGACACCCCGTCCCGCTCGCGCACCGGGTCGAGCGACGGCATCCGCAGCGCCCGCAGCGGATCCAGGACGAAGACGAAGGCGTCGACGCCCATGAGGAAGCGGGTGACCTCGCCGTCCTGCGCGAGGTCCTCTCCGGCCAGGTCGAAGAAGACGACGGGCCGGGGGGTCGCCCCGCGCACGGAGACCAGCAGTCCGTCGGCGAACCGGGCGAAGGTCTGCTGTCCGGTGCGCCCGAGCTTCCGCCCCTGCTGCAGACTCTGCACCCGTTCCCGCAGGTAGGTGCGGTGTGCCTCGGGGTTGAGCGGCAGGCATTTGAGACCGTACGGCTCCAGGCCGCCGAGTTCGACCTCGCCGAGCATCGCGGCGAGCAGATGGGTCTTGCCGACGGACGAGCTGCCGACGAAGGCGATCGAGAGCGGCTCGCCGTTGGTCAGGTAGGGCACCGGGAGTTCGTGCGCCTCGTCGCCCCGCCCCGCGTGCGGGCACAGGTGGTAGGCCTTGCGCAGGGCGTCCTTCCGGTGCGCGGGCCGGTGCTCGGCACTGAGGTCGAGGGGGAGCCGGTTGCCCTTGGCGTCGATGGTGACGAGGAGACTCTCGTCGTACGTGACGGGGAGCAGGCAGTGCGGGCACATCCGCCCCCGCGCCGCGGGCCCCGGCTCGGTGTACGCCGGGCCTGGGTGGACCGGGTCGGCCGGCCCCGACGGTGCCGGCTGCCCCGGGGGCCCCGGGGGCCCCGCGGTCCGGCCGGGCTCGTCGCCGCCGAAGAGCCTGGCGCGCAGGGAACGGCGCGGCGGTAGTGCCTCGTACGGGTTGCGCGGACCGTCGTACGGATGACGCGGGGCGTCGTACGGGTTGCTCGGCGCCCCGTCACCTACCGTCCTCTCCCCCGGTCTGGGCGACCCCGGCCCCGACACCGACGCCGCCCGTTTGCGGGCGAGTTGGGTGTCGAACTCGGCCCGGCCGCGGCTGAGTGGGTCCGCGGCGCCGACGGCCGTGGCGAGCGGGTCGGGGACGTGGAGCAGCCGCATGAGTTCGGCGGGGGACGGCCGGGCGGCCGCCTCCGCGGCGAACAGACCGCTCTGTTCGAGGGCCGCGAGGCGGCGGTAGTCGCCGAGGTCCTCGGGCGGCCCCTCGCCCCGGTCGGGGCGGCCCCCGGAGAGCAGGTGGTAGCCCACCCGGGCGACGGACCAGAGGTCGTCGCGGCTGTCGGCGACGCCACGGCCCGCGCGCTGCTCGGGCGAGGCCCACGGCGCCGCGCCGAACGCCTCCCGGGCCTCGCCGGTGCGCAGCGCCGCGTACGGCTCGCACAGCCGTACATGGGTGCCGTCCCAGCGCACGGTGTCGGGCGCGATGGCCCGGTGGACGAGTTCGGTCTCGCCCAGAAGCCTTACGGCCAGCGTCAGTTGGGCGATGATCTGCTGCTGTTCGTCACCGCCGAGGCGGTCGGCGCAGTCGGCGAGCGGAGTGCCGCCCGGCAGCCGGTAGAGCACGAAGGGCTCGGCGCATTCCAGGTCGAAGCCGATCACGCGGGTGAACACCTCACCGAACTTCTCGCCGCCGTAGCGCCGTTCGAGGGCGACGGCCGCCGAGACCTCCCGTTCGAGCATCCCGTACGCGTGGGGGTCGCCCTGCGCGGAGAGCGGCAGGCGGAACTGCAGGACCGGCCATCCCGCGCTCAGCGTGACCTGCCGGGCCAGCACGCCGGGGCGGCCGGGCAGCCTGCGGTCCTCGCCGTAGCGGACGGCGAACCTGATGGTCTCCTCCGTGTACGTGAGGAACTCCAGCTCCTCCTGCGGGCCCGGGCGTTGACCGGTTTCCGTCTCGATCACGGCGCTCCCGCCTCCTCTTCCCTGACGGTGCGCACCACGTCCGCGCGGAGCGGGACGAGGCGCAGGACGCCCGCGTGCCGTCCGGCGCCGGTCCACACCACGTCCTCGGCCGTGCCGCGCCAGATGTCGTCCCCCGTGACGCCGCGGCGCATCGCCTCGGGCACGAACCGGACCTGCCGGACGGCCGAGGGGTCGTGGGAGAGAAGGCGCAGGTGCTCGGGGCCGCAGAGCGGGACCGTCCGCTCGGGGTCGTCGGCGGCGAGCAGCCGGGCGATCGCGTCCGGGGCGACGCCCGTGAGCCGGGCGGCGTCGGGGCGCTCACCCGGGTCCTCCTCGGCGCCGGACGGCGGTGAGGCGGCGACGTCGCGCTCCAGCCGGGTACGGGTCTCGTGGAGCAGCTCCGTCAGCCGCTCGTCGAGCGGCAGCCGACCGGCGTTCGCGGGATCGCGTTCGATCCCCGCCCAGCAGGCATCGAGGATACGGACGGTGCCGTGGACGAGGTCGCCGACGAGAGTGTCCACGAGGGCGGGGCCGCCGTCCCCGTACCGGCGTTCCAGCCAGGAAGGGGAGGACCCGGCGTGGGCCGGGGCCACGTGGGTCGACGCTCCGGAGGCGGGGGGAGACGCCACCGGAGCGGAGGCGGGCGACGGGTCGTCCCGGCGGTCGGACCCGCGGTCCGACCAGGCGTCGTCGCCCGCGCTGTCCGCCCAGTCCTGCCAGCTCCATGCCGCGCCGCCGCCGGTAGAGGTGTCCGCGCGTTCCTTCCGCTTCTCCGTGCGGTACGGATCGCCCGGGGCGTCCCCGTACACGGAGCCGTTCGGCACGCCGTACTCGTCGGCGCGCTCGTTCTCGTCGTCGTACGCGTCCGCGGTCGCCGCCAGGGAGCGCAGCAGGCGGGCGACGGTCCCGGCCCCGTCCGAGCAGTGATGGCGCACCTCGGCGAAGAGCCAGTCGTGGACGGCGGTGGTGACGACGAGTTCGTGGATCTCCCGCAGCACCCGTCTCGCGTCCTCCGGGTCCGCCCGGGACCACCAGTCGTCCACGGCCCGGGTCCAGTCGCGCAGGGCCAGCAGGACGACGGCGGCCAGGGCCAGGGCGGCCGTCAGCGCACCCGCCCAGACGGGCAGCCCGAGGAGCTGTCCCGTACCCGCGCCGGCGGCCCCGCCGAGGAGGCCGCCGAAGAGCCGGGGCGCGGCGCCCGTGCTGCCTCCGCCGTCGAGGCGGCCGTCGGGCGAACGGTTGGGCCTGTGTCGCAGCATCAGACGGGCGAGAGCGGCGGCGAGGACGCCGACGGCCGGGCCGAGGGCCCAGCCGAGGACCGGCCAGAGTCCGGCGACGAAGGCGAGGGCGGCGGTCACCCCGGCGGCGACGACCCGCGATCCGCCGGCGAGGAACGGATACCGTGCGGACAGGCGGCGGGTCTCCTCCACACCGCAGATCTCGTCGAGGCGGGCGAGCCGCGCGGCGCTGCCCGCCGGGGCGGAGCGGGCGGAGAGCGCCGCGAGCCGGGCTGCGACGGAGCGCAGGGGAAGCCGGCGGTCGATGAGTTCGTGGGTGTGGTCGCGCAGGGCGGGGACGATTCCCGCGCGCGAGATCTCCCGGGGCATCTCGGGCAGTTCGATGCCCCGCTCGCGCAGCTGTCCCCGGTGTTCGGCCGTGAGCCGGGAGCCACCGGCCGCGGCGAAGGCGTCGGCGACGGTGGTACGGAACCGGGCGAGCGCCTCCGCCAGCCGCTCGATGTCGCCGGGCAGGTCGTAGGAACGGCCGACCCGGGTGAGGAGACCTGCCGGACCGCGCACCCGGTCGTGGCCCTCCACGGCGTCGTCGAGGGCCTCCTCGCACGCGCGCAGCTGCGCGCCCGCGCGGCCGTGAGCCGGAAGCCAGTCGTGACCTGCGAGCGAGCGCGGCACGGACTCGTCGAGGAGGAGCGCGAGTTCGGGGGGTACGCCCTCGGTGGGCGCCGCCCGGTCCGGTACGTCGGGTCCGCTCAGGCCCTCGACGGCCTGCCGCCAGGAGCGCGCGCGGGCCTCGTCGGTCAGGTCGTGCTCCAGGACCCGGACGGAGGGGACGGCGACACCGTGCACCACGTCGCCGAGCGCGCGGAGCGCCGCGTCGAACACCTCGGGGGTGGCGAGGACGTCGACGAGGGGCCGCAGCGCCGTGTCGTGGGAGGCGTCGAGAAGCCACAGCACCCCGGCGGCCGGGGGTCGCAGGGTCAGGGATCGGCGGAGGTTGCGCTCTCCGGGGGCGCCCACGGCGAGGCAGACGACCTGCGCGGGGCCGTAGGAGGACAGCCGTTCGTACAGGAGCTGGTGCTCGACGAGCCGGGAGGCGTCGTCGAGCACGAGGAAGCGCCGGTCGGGGCCGCGCTGCGGGGCTGCCAGCGCCGCGCGCACGGCGGCGTCGTGGTCGTGCGCCGGGGCCTCGCCCCGCAGGTCGAGGCAGACGGCATGGCCGGGCAGGGGATGGTCCGGGGTCGCGCGTGGGCTCACGCCTCCTCACCTTCCATGTCCCAGGGGTAGCGGTGCTCCTCGGTCTCGGACGCCCGGCCGCGCGCGGACCGCTCGTCCCGCACGGGCTCCTGGCGCGGCTCCCGCCTCGGCTCCGGCAGCTGCTCCCGTACCTGCTCCCGGACCGGCTCGTGCATCTGCACCGGCTCGTGCTTCGGGGCCGGTGTGCGGCTCGGTGCGTGCCGCTCGAAGAGGGCGCGAAGGGTCGGGCGGGTCGCGTGCCCCGCGCCCGAGAACCGCATGTCGAGCGCGCCGGGATAGGTCACCTCCCAGAAGTGGCGCAGCGGCGCGAGCCACTCCGTGTCCGTCTCCCCGTACTCCGCCGCCACCTCATCGATCAGCACCAGCTGGCGCGGGGCCACCTTCTCCACGAAGTGGACGAAGAGCGGCGCCGGGGCGGCCGGCTTCTGCGCCAGCCCCTTCGGCAGCGCGCGCATCAGGCGCTCGCAGAACTCCTCGATGATCTGCCCCTCGTCGAGCAGCGCCCACCGCTCGTACGCGCGCAGCATCCCCGCCCAGCTCGACAGCGCCCCGTCGAACCCCTCGAGCCGCAGCGACATGGTCGCCGACTCGCCCTCCTGGAGCCGGATCCGGACGAGGTCGGGGGAGTCGACCGGCCCCTCGGTCTCGATGTGGCCGTTCCACATGGCGCACAGCAGCCGGTGCAGGATGCGCTGCCGGTCCTCCTCCGTGGCGACCAGCCAGTCGTCCTGATAGCCGAGCCGCTGCCGCCAGTGGAGGAAGTCGTCCTGCCCGGCCGAGTCCCGTGCCTCCGACCAGAGTTTGAGGACGCCCCGCACCTCGGAGATGTCGGTGAGGTTCATCCCGCTGCGGAAGAGGACGACGGTGATGGAGTCGGTGTCGACGGCCCGGTACTCCTGCGCCGCGCGGGCCGGCAGATTCAGCTCCTGGGCGAGGTAGCTCGACGCGCGGCCGTCGGACTCGCTCGCCGGATGCACGATCAGGATCTTCAGCGGCCCGCTGCCGTCCGGGACGAAGCCGACCGGCAGCAGCCCCGCGAGGCCGGAGCGGAACTGCTCCAGCCAGCGGATGTCGACCTTCGACTCGGCGGACTCGTCACCGGCCGCCGCCCGCAGCAGCAGCTCCATCGAGGGCAGCAGGGGACGGGCGTACCGGTCCTCGTTGGCCTCGCCGAAGAGCTTCTTGACCCGCCGCTCGACGATCTGCTTGATCTCCTTGACGGCCGCTCCGGGCGAGCGACGGACGGCGTCCAGGGCCGTGCGCCAGTCCTCGGGGCGGATCAGCCGGTCGAGGAGGCCGGCGGGGTCGACGTTCTCGGGGAGGCCCTCGCTCTGCGCGAGCCGGTCGACGACGTCGTCGTAGAAGGCGCGCAGGCTGTTCTGCGGCGGGAGCAGATAGGCGATGCCCGTGCGGTCCTCCCGGTAGAGCTCGCGCCTGCGGTCGGCGAAGAGCTTGCCCTCGTCCTGTTCGTGGGCGCGCAGCACCTTCGTCAGCTCGCCGATCTCGTTGACGATCCGGTTCAGCGGGGGCCGCCACTGTGCCTCGCCGGCCGCCCAGGCGCTGTGCCACAGCTTCCTGGCCCGCCACTGGTACCAGTCCTCCTGCTCGGCGAGCGCGTCCTGCACGTCGGGGTCGCTCCACCGGGCCGGTACGAGCCCGGCGGCGCTGCGCCTGATGTGCGGGATCACGGGGGCGGACGTCTGTACGTGCGGGGGCCGCTCCGGGTCGTTGCGCCGGTTGTCGAGCATGCCGGTGAACCCCTCCCTCGCCACCCGGTCGGGGTGGCCGGGGAGCCCGGTGAGCAGGACCTCCAGGCGGAACGGACCGATCTGGCCGAGCAGTTCGCGGGCGCCGGCGCCCGGCTTGAAGTCCTCCGTCATGCGCGGCACTTCGCGGTCGAGGTGGAGCGCCAGGCGGCCGAGCGAGTCCTCCATGTCGCCGAGCCGGTCGCGGAGCGCCTTGGTGATGGCCCTGCTGCCCCGGGGGAGTTCCTCGGGGGCGGGCACGTCCGGGGCCTCGCGGGTCCACAGCCGGCCGACACCGGAACGGTTGAAGAACTCCCGTACCAGCTCCTGGCCGTCGGAGGCGGGGCGGCGGGCCTTCTCGGCCATGCCCCGCACCGCCTGGGCGAGCAGCCGGGCGGCGACGATCTCCGCGAGGTCGTCGACGGGGACGGTGAGGGAGGCGGCGAGGCTGGTGGACATGCCCCGGTAGCCGATGCCGCTGCGGGCCGGGGTGGAGCGCTCGACGCTCTTGTTGATGAAGCTGGCGGCGAAGGACTGGTAGTCGTCGTCGGCGCGGTTGTTCGGTCCGCCGTCCTCGCTGAGCTCCGTGCCGATGAGGGACATCACCATGGCGGTGATGGAGCGGCGCAGGTCCTCGGTGCGGATGGCCGCGGGCTTGGAGAAGAGGAAGGCGGTCTGGACGGTCGAGGAGCGCAGCGCGACGACGCCCTCCCCCGGGTACTGCACGCTGATCCGGCCGCGCTGCTCGACGTCGCCGACCTCGTCGAGGGCGTTGGGCACGTTCTGGTCGTCGACGAGCCGGGAGATGTCCACCAGGGCGCGGGCCGCGTTCAGTTCGGCGTCGCGCCCGCCGCCCGCCTCGGGCGGGAAGGCGGAGGGCATGACGACCAGGGGGTAGATCTTCACCCCGGGCACTTTGGCGTTGCGGAACTCGTGCCCGATGAGATGGATGAAGTCGTAGAAGATGCCGGCTCCGGTGCCGCCGGCCACGGAGAAGGCGACGAAGACGTCGCAGCCCCGGATCCGTCCGCCGCCGACCCGCTGGAGATCGCCGGCCGCGTTGCCGATGGCGCCGATGGCCTCGCGGAGCTGGCGCAACACGGGTTCGAGTCCGGAGCGCATGGTGGCGAACAGCGCGGCGCGGCCCACGGTCGGCAGTTGGCCGGCGCCGTTGTGGAGGGGTGCGACCCGCGGCTGACGGGCCTGCGGCGGGAGCCACGACCGTGTCTCCTCGTGCAGGGCGACCCGCAGCATGCGGGTGACCTCGGGCGAGGAGTCGAAGTCGGTCGGCAGCAGGTCGCGGACCATGCGGGAGGTGCGGGCGAAGGCGGCGCCCTCCGCTCCCTTGGCCCGGAACTGCGGCTGGCGCAGCAGCTCCGCCTCGCTGAAATCGGCGTACACGAACTGCAGGCAGTCGGGCAGCTGGAAGGGCAGCCTGCGGCCGCCGTCGACCAGTGCGGTGCCGTCGGGCCCGCACAGCTCCCGGCGCAGACCACGCTCCAGTTCGCTGCCGATGCGTCCGCCCGTGCCGCCCAGACCGACGAAGAGCATGGGCTGGTAGATCTTCATGTCGTCTCCCCTTGGGACCTGTACCTGTGGTGCGGTGCCCGGTCAGAAGTTCGGGTCCCAGTTGTTCGTGGTGGTGGGCTGCTCGGGGCGGGGCGCGGCGGGCCCGGCCGGATCGGATCGGGACGGGCCGGACCGGGGTCCGTCGGACTCGTGTCGGTCGGACCGGGGCGTACGGCTCCGGTCCCGGGCGGAGGCGCCGGACCGGGAGGGGCGGCGTACGAGACGCTCGCGCCAGCCGCCCGAACCGCCGGTGTCACTCGCTGCGCCGGAACCCCGCGGCCTCGTGGGGGTGCCGGAGGGGACGCCGCGGGAGGTCCGGCGGCCGTCGCGCACGATCAGTTCGCACTCTTCGAGCCCGGCCGGTTGCCCGGGTCGTACGGCCGACTCCCGGCCCCGGTGGGGACGCAGCAGCAGCTCGCCGCCCCCGGTGCGGCGCAGCCGGTGGGCGGAGGCCGCGCCGGTGCGTGCCCGGCGCAGGGTCGGCGCCGCGCCCCGTACCTCCTCGACGGTGAACAGGTACTCACCGCCGCCGCTCTGCCCGGGACGGATGGCGAGCGTGTCCAGGACCCGTCCCTCGCGGACGAGTTCGAGCACCACCCCCGCCAGGTCGCGGCGGCGGCGCCGGGCCGCGAGGCGGATGCCCGCGAACGCGCCGACGAGCAGCACGGCCACGGCGCCGGCGACCACCGCCCACGCCCAGCGGTCCCACCAGGTGGGCGGCGCCTCGACCCGTACGTCGAGGAAGGTGCTGTCGAGGACCCGCCCGTCGTCGCCCGGGTCCACGACCTCGATCCGCCCGCCGAGTTCGCCCACGGGGGTACCGGGCCCGACGGTGACGGTGACGTCGGTCCGAGTGCTCCCGCCGGGTTCGGCGGTGACCGTGGCGGGGGTGATCCGCAGGTCGGATCCCGCCGCCTGGTCCTCGAGAGCGAGCCGCAGGGTGTGCGGGACGCTGTCGTTGTTGGTGACGTCGAGGGTGGCGCGGACGGTCGCGCCGGGGTGCACCGTCACCCGGTCCACGGTGAGCCCGGCCGTGACGGCGGGAGTGCCCTGCGTGGTACGGGCGTGCAGCGGACGGCGGTCCGAGGTGACGCCGGGAGCCGACATCCGCGCGGTGAGCTGGAGATCGCCGGTGGCGGAGGCCGGCACGGTGAGCTTGCCCGTGAACCGGACGTCGCCGGCCGTGCGGTCGGGGGCGCGTCCGTCGTCGGCGAGGCGGACGGTGACCGGTGCGAAGCCGCCGCCGGTCAGTTCGGCGGCGACGGTGACGCCCTGGAGCTGCGCGGGGTCGGTGATGACCACGCCGCGCCGCGTCTGCATCCGTACCTCCACCACCGCGTCCTCGCCGGCGCGGGGCGAGGCGGGGTCGAGTGTGACGGCGGAGCGCAGCCGGCCCTGCCAGATCGCGCGGACGGCGACCTCCCGGTCCCGGTGCCCCTCCGGGGCCTCGATGTGGATCCGCCAGCGGCCGGGCATCGGGTTCTTGACACGCAGCGCCTCGACGGGGCCGTCCTGACCGCTGACCTCGAAGGTGGAGCCGTCGAACTCGCCCCGCGTGGGCACCTTGCGGCCGGCCGGGTCGTAGTAGGTGACGCGGACCTTGGGGTCGTGCTTGCCGACCGTGAGCGAGCCGTCGGTGGCGATGGGCGGGATGGTGACGGAGAGGTCGGCGGGCGGCTTGCCCACCGTGCCGTGTGCGATCCGGGCGCAGCGGGCGGCCGCGAAGGTCTCCTGGAGGGCCTTGTCGATCTCGGCGGAGGTGCCGACGACCCGCATCTTGGGGGTGGCCTCCGGGATGTCGGCGCAGCTGCCGCGGTGGCCGCCCTCGGCCATGGCCGTGAGCGCGGCGCGGTCGATCTCGCTGCCGAAGCCCAGGGGCCAGATCTGGACGGAACTGGCCCGGGCCCGGGCCAGTTCCTCGTTGAGGCGCTTCTGCCCGTTCGCCTGGCGGTTGGCCTTGTCGGTGCCGTACTCGGGGCTGTCACCGACATCGAGCCGGCCGTCGGTGAGCAGGAATACCACCTTGGGGGTGTTCGGGCGGGCGTCCTCCGTCAGCCGGGAGACGGCCTGGCGCAGCGCGGCGGGGAAGTCGGTGCCGGGTCCCATGCGGGCTGCGTCGCGCCGGTTCAGCTGGGGTACGCAGTCGCTGAGCCGCTGGCGGCCGGCGGCGTCGGCGACGGTGAGCGGGCACACCTCGCGCACCGGCGACTGGCCGGGCTTCTCCGAGCTGCCGAAGCCGATGACGGCGGCCCGGGAGCGTTCGGATATCTCCCCCTGGCTCAGCAGGGCGGCCGCTTCCGTCTCTCGCGCCAGGTCCTTCTCGGCGAGGCTCGCGGACTGGTCGACGACGACGGCGAAGTCGATCGGGTCCGGGCCGTCCGCCGGGGCGGCGGCTGTGGCTGTGGCCGTGGCTGTGGCCGTGGAAGCGGTCTGTCCGGTCGGTCCGGCGGTCGGTCCTGCGGTCTGTCCTGTGGGTCCGGCGAGCGCGAGCAGCGCCCCCGCGAGGAGCAGGGTGCCCGCTGTTCTTCTCCACTGCATCGTCTCTCTCACCACAGTTCGCTGAAGAGGGCCAGCAGCGCGCCGAGCGCGAGAGCGCTCACGCCCAGGCGCAGCCACCGGTATTTCGCGGCGAGCACGACTCCGTGCACGCTCGCCTGTTCGAGGAGCCAGCCGGTGGCGTCCTCGCCGGACGCCGTGAGCCGGTCACGCAGCACGTCGGTGGACGGCCCGGCCGCCAGATCACGCAGGAGGGTGCGGTCGGCCCCGATGCGGGTACGGGGCAGGACCACGGAGACGAGCATCAGGACGCCCGCCGTCCACAGCAGCCCGGCCACGACGAGCAGGGCGAGGCCCGTGCCGGCCGAGGGCAGCGGTCCGCGGTCCCGGGCGAAGACGACCGCCAGGAAGGCGAGCGCGCCGGAGAGGAGGATCGCCGCCTTGGTGTCGGCCCGGCCGATGTCCTCGCGGACGGTGACCAGCAGCCGGTCGGCCATGAAGCGGACGTCGGACGGGTCGGGCACGGGGTCCGGCACGGGATCGGGTACGGGGGTGGGAGCGGCGGCGGGGCCGGAGGTGGGGCCGGTCATTCCGTGTCCCAGTCGTCGAAGTCGGCGCTGGGGCGGGAGCGGCGCTCACCGTAGCCGTCGGCGTCGTCGCGCCGGCGTTCGGAGGACGACTGGACGCGGGTCGGCTCGTACACCGGCCGATCACGGCCGTACTCCCCCTCCCGGTCGTCGTACCCACGGTCGTCGCGGTCGCCGTCCCGGACGTCGCCCTGCCTCGCGCGGTCGTCCCAGGCACGGCCCTCCCCGGCGTCCTCGCGCCTGGGGCCCTCGCCCCTGGCGTCCTCGTCCCACGGCGGCCGGAGCGGCTCCGGACGCGCCTCCTCCAGTGCCCGTCTGCGCCCACCACCGGGCGGGTTGAGAACATGGCCGGCGACGCCGCCCAGTACCGTGCCGGTGCTCTCCCGCAGGAACTCCAGTACCTGGTGCATCGGTTCGCCGATGTCGTGCCGCTCGAGGACCCCCGTGTCGAGGAGCCGGTTGAACACCGCCAGGAAGTCGGCCTGCCCCTCGCGCTTCTCGTGCTGGAGCTCGCGGCGGATCTCCCACTCCTTGTCGGGGTTCATCGCCATGTGGTGGGCGATCTGCGCCAACTCGCCGCGCTGGAAGAGCTCTTCGAGGTCGCGGGCCCGTTCGGCCACCCGCCGCCGCTCGCCCTCGTCCCTGCGACGCTGCTGCTCCATCTCCCGCTCGTCGACCTGCATGGTGACGCCGACCCGGTCCCGCTTGCCGATCTCCTCCTTGATGGAGTCGTCCAGGTCTATGAAGACATGGACGCGCGTGCGCAGCCCGATGTCTCCGCCGAGGCTGAACCTCCCGGAGCTCAGCTCGTCGCGTACGGCCTCGTCGGCGCGCTGGGCGTCGGTCAGCCGGAACCTCCGGGACACCGCCCGCAACCCGTCGAGCAGGTCGTCGCGCAGCAACTCGGCGACGTCCCAGACCTGCTGGGTGACGACGAGGTGCGGGTCGGCCACCTCCCAGTGGACCCGGGCGGCGGCCGCGAAGAAGACGCCGTCGCCGGAGGCGGGCAGGGCGAGGTCGAACTCGGTGACGTTACGGCCGAGCCTGACCTCGAACACGGTGTACGGAAAGCCCAGCAGGGGTTTGTTGGTGTCCTCGTGGCGGTCCGGCCACATGACGCGGTGGCCGCCGTTGCGGTAGAGGAGCACGGCCGCGATCTGCCCGCTCCGGCGCTTGTAGGGAGGCTGGTACTCGCGCAGCAGCGGCCCTCTGCCGCCCTCGCCCCGTCGGCCGTCGCCCGCCGCCTTCCCCCCGCCCTGTGCCATCCCGTCCCGCTCCGTCCCGCCCTGCGGAGCCCCGCCCCGCGCTCGCGCCCTGCCGTCCTGCTGGGACTCGCCCTGCGCCCGTCCCCCGTCCCGCACCCCGACCCGGTTCCGCTCCTGTCGGTCGTTCATCGCTCGGCTCCTTCCGCGACGGCGTCCCACATCCGGCCCGCCGCACGCTTGTCCATGGGCCGGTCGCGGTCGCCGACCAGTTCCTTCAGCAGCCCGCGCAGCCGGTCACGGTCCCTTCGGCTGACCGCGATCAGCGGCAGGAAGCGGCAGACATGACCGAGTGCCTCCTCGTCCTTGGCCGCCCGGCGCAGCAGGCTCCCCAGGCCGTCGAGCGCCGCCTCACCGGAGCGCGCGGTGCTGAGGGTGTGGCGCAGCAGGGCGCCGAGCGCGGGCGCGAGGCCGGGCCGGGTGGCGAGGAGGGCGACGAGCAGCGGCCGGGCGGCGTGTGGTTCGAGCTCGGGTACGTCGCGCAGTCCCCACAGGTGCGTGGTCCTGATGGTGAGGGTGTTGAGCATGGACACGAGGACGAGGTTGGCGAGGTTGAGCCGCCCGTCCTCGAGCCAGTCGGTCAGCTTCCGGATCACCGCCTCCGGATCCCCCGAGGCCAGCAGCCTGGCGACGCTGAACGCGGACGCTCCGATCATGTCGACGTCGCCGGCCTCGCGGGTACGGACCACGCGCGCCAGCGCGTCGAGGGAACCGCTCACCGTGCCCGCCGCGAGGACGTAACCGTGGGTGAGCAGGACCGTCTCGCGGAGTTCGTCGTTGCCGTCGGAGGCCCACTCCTTGAGGACGGCGCCGACGGCGGGCTTCACCCGGGGGTCGCGCGCCGCCTCGGCGAGCGCCGTGGCGGCGGCCATCCGGGGCACGGCTCGGTCGATGGAGGCCATGGGGGCGATGAGCTCGCCGAACCCGTAGATCCAGTCCCAGGAGCAGAGCACCCCGGCGGCGATGGATGCGCGCACCCACACCGCCGGGCGCGGGTCGTCGCAGAGCGAGCGGAGCCAGCGCGCGACCGGTCCGCGCACGTTGTGGTAGCCGTGCCAGATCTCGCTGAGGACGGCGGTGGCGAGGGCGTCGCCCTGGAAGCGGACGGCCCGCACCGGGACCTTCGCCGGGCCGAGGTCGAGCTCGCCGTCCTCCAGTACGGAGCGGGCGAGGACCGGCCGGCTCTCGGCGTGTGTGCCGAACAGCCGTCGTCCGGGCGGGCGTTCGGGGTCGAGGGTGGAGCTGAGCTCCCAGGTGAGGAGTTCGGCGGCCTCGGCGGTGATGCTGTAGGCGGAGCCGTTGAAGACGGCGACGGCGATACGGAAGGCGGTCGCGCTGAGCGCGGGCAGCGCCTCGGGCAGGGCGCCGGGGCGGTCCGCCCCGGCGAACCAGGTGCGCGCCTGGGCGCGGACGAACGCCCCGCATCGGTCCAGCAGTTGCGCCTCGGTGAGTTCGTCCTTCTGCCGTTGTGCCAGGTGGTCGGCGAGCCGGGCGGCTTCGCGGGGGCGCAGGGCGTCGAGGCCGAGGGCCTTGACCACCTCGGGGCGCTCGGCGACGGCCCGCGCGCTCTCCAGTGCCCCTTCCGGCTCGCCGCGCAGCAGCAGCCGCAGGTGGCGGTGGAGAACCTCGCCGGAGGGCGGGGGCGGGCAGTACATCCCGTACCGTCCACGCAGCATCCGGTCGGCGAGGTCGCCGCTCTCGACGAGGACGACGCCGTACGCCTCCTGCTCACGCAGCTGCTGGCTGAACCGGTCGAGATGCAGCTCGGAGAGGCGTACGGCGGAGGGCCGCGGCCGGTCGCGCGGCTCGTCCCGGTCCCGGCGGGGCTCGCTCTCGGCCCGGCCGTCCTCGGCGGGGAGCTCGAGGAGGTGGCCGCCGCCCGGCTCCAGCGCCTCGGTGCCGATCTCGTCCACGCGGTGGCGCGGGTCGAGCCGGTTCACCTGGTGGCCGGTGAGTTCGGAGAGGAGGGCGAGCGCGGTGGCCTTGCGACCGCTGCCCGGCTCGCCGCACAGCACCAGGAGCCGGTGGCTGCGCAGCAGGTCCTTCATCTGCCGGTAGCCGGGGACCTCGCAGTAGACGTCGTCGAGGTGCTGGAGGGTCTCACGGGGCACCGGACCCTGGACGAGCTCCGGCCGGGCTCCGGCCCAGAACTGGGTGACGAACTGGTTGCCCTGGTAGATCTGCCCGTCGCCGCCGATCTCGTACGACGGACCGGAGGGGCGGGGCGCGAGGGTGCGCAGGGCGGCGCGCGCGGTGCCTGCTCCGCCGGTGCCGCCGACGCCGTCGACGGGGCTGCGGCCGGCCCGGTCGAAGGGGTTGGGCTCGGGCTGCGCCTGGGCGGTCGCCTCACCCTTGTCGGGACCGGTCTTGTCCGGTCCGGGCTTCTCGCCCCCCGCCGCACCGCTGCTCTCGCCCCCGTGAGAGGGCCCGTCGCCCTTGGGCTCGTCCGGAGTGGGGGCGTCGTCCTGGTCGCTCACGCGCTCTCCTCCTCGTCGGATGCGCGTGCGCCGGAGGCGGGGCGCTCCTTGCGGATGCCGGTGAAGCCGCCGTGAATGGTGTTGCCCCTGAACACCTGGAGGTCGCCGCCGACGTCGTAGTACTCGCCCCTGCCCTGTTCGGGCACGGCCTGTTCGGGCACTGGTGGCGGTGGGCCGTCCCCCCGCGCCGGCCCACCGCCGGTCTGTGTGTCACCACGGCCTTCCGCTTGCCTTCCCCTTCCTGACTCCGCCTCGCCGAACGGCGGCAGCGGCGGTGCGGGGCGGCGGGGGATGTGGAACCAGGCGGTCTCGTCGGTCTCCTTGGACAGCACCCGGGCCTGCCGGTAGTGCGACGGCTCCACGTAACGGCCGCCTTCGACGACCACGTTGCCGTAGAGCCAGTCCGAGACGACGACGAGGAGGTCCGCGTCGGGCGCGGCCTCCATGACCCGCTTGGCCGTGGGGCTGTCGCAGAGCCGGCAGGCCAGGTCGACCGCGCGTCCGACCAGACCGCGGCCGTCGTCGAGGACCAGTCCCGCGTTCATGCCGACCCGCATCCGCAGCCGCTCCCGGCGGCCCGCGTTGTGCTCGCGCAGGCTTTCGTACAGCGTGTCGATCCATCGTCCGACCATGAACGCCGGCGGCACGTCCGGGCGCAGCGCCCCGAGGATGCCGTCGCCGCGGTCCTCCTGGTGGACGGTGCCGGGTTCGACGCCGATGGCCGCGTACGCCTCGCCGAAGGCCTCGTACATGGCGGCGCGCATCAGCCTCTTCGCGTCCATGCCCAAGGTGCCGGATCCGACGGCGTCTCCGAAGACGACGAGTCGGTGGATCGCTCCCGCGCTCACTCCCGCGTTCGCTCCCGCACTGCTCACTCGGACTCCCTGTGTGTGCCGTGTTGCCGTGGTGACGGGTCAAGCCTGGCCGCGCGTGGCGGGAGGCGATGTAGCCGTTTACACACCCGGCGGAGGTTTCTCCACCGCTTTCGCCCGGTGCGATCCGCCCTGCGCGAGGAGCAGCAGGACGGGCATGTCGATGACGACCACCCGGCGGTTCGCCGTGCGGACGACGTCCTGTTCCCGCAGCAGTCGGAGTGCCTTGGCCACCGCCTCCCTGGTGGCGCCTATGGCCGCCGCCAGGTCGTGCTGGGGCAGGGGCAGTTCGAGTACGGTCCCCGCGTCCGCGGGGCGGCCCGCCCGCTCGGCCAGCTCGACCAGGCGGGCGGCGAGCCGCTGCAGCACGGTCTCGGACGCGAGGGAGCGCCGCTCGACGTCGGCGCTGCGCAGCCGCGCCGAGAGCTGGCGCATGATCAGCGAGGTGGCGTGCGGGTGTTCGGCGAGGAAGCGCCGGAACCGGTCGCCGGAGATGGACACGGAGTCGACGCGGCCGAGGGCGGTGACAGTGGCGCTGCGCGGCCGCCGGTCCACGGCGGCGAGATCGCCGACGACCTCGCCGGAGCCGCGCAGGGCGAGGATGAGCCGGGTGCCGCGTTCGGTCTCGACGGAGACGACGGCCCAGCCGGACATCAGGGCGAGCACGTACGCGGAGGTGTCCCGCTCCCGGATCATGACCTCGCCGGGCTCGTAGGAGCGCGGGGTTCCCTCGGCGAGGAGGGCACGGCGGTCCCGGTCGGGGAGGGCATGGAGGAAGGAGCGATCCTGGCCGAAAAGACTCAACTCTCGTTCACCCCCGCCCCGCCCGCCACGTTCTGAAACCCACGGGCCGAGACGTGCCGAAGCGCGCACCCCCGAGTGCCTGTCCCCACCTCATGAGGCGTGCGCAATCACGCTGTTGACGCTGCGTCACGTCGTGGGGTGAAGAACGCTAGGGGCTCACGAAGACACGCGTCAACGAGCACGGGGGGCGCAAGGGAGCGCCCCGATCCGCTTCCCTGCGCCCCCTGCGAAACGGCGACGTTCTCCCTCGGAGGGGCCGGTTCCCGGGCCGCGCGGCCCGGCTGGGGAGCCCCGAGGACCGGCCCCGGAAGCCGAACCGGGAAGCCATCCCCGAAGGGTCCCTCACAGACGGGGGTCCACCGGTTCCGACTCCAGGGCGAGGACCGCGAAGACCGCCTCGTGGACGCGCCAGAGCGGCTCGCCCTCCGCCAGGCGGTCCAGGGCCTCCAGGCCGAGTGCGTACTCCCGCAGGGCCAGCGAGCGCTTGTGGCCGAGAAAACGCCGGCGCAGGCGCTCCAGGTTCTCCGGGCGCGTGTACTCGGGGCCGTAGATGATCCGCAGGTACTCCCGGCCGCGGACCTTCACCCCGGGCTGTACGAGCCGGCCCTTGCCGTCCCGGACCAGCGCCGCCAGCGGCTTGACGACCATGCCCTCGCCGCCCGCCGCCGTCATCTCCAGCCACCAGTCGACACCGGCCCGCACCGACGCCTCGTCGCCCGTGTCGACGACGAGCCGGCGGGTGAGCTGCAGCAGGCCCGTCGGATCGTGCTCGACCAGCCGGTCCAGCCACCCGAGCTGCTCGTCGTGCGGCACGGCCGCCAGCGAGCGGCCCCGCACCGCGAGGACCTGGAACGGGGCGAAGCGCACCCCGTCGAGACCCTGCGTCGGCCAGCAGTACCTGCGGTACGCCTCGGTGAACGCCTCCGCGTCCGCCGCCCGCTCCCGCTGCTTGGCGAGGAGCGCGTCGACACCGCCGCCCACCCCTCGCGCCGCCGCCCGCTCCAGCGCGTCGAGCGCGCCGGGGAAGACGGCGCGCGAGGCCGCGCCGACCGCCGCGTACTGCGCCCGCAGCAGCCCGGCCGACTTCAGCGACCACGGCATCAGCTCCCCGTCGAGCAGCACCCAGTCCGTGTCGAGCTCGTCCCACAGGCCGGCGGCGGTGACGGCCGCCCGCAGCCGCTCCAGGACCTGCTCGGTGACGGCCGCGTCGTCGAAGAACGGTCGTCCCGTACGGGTGTGCAGCGCGCCGGTCGCCCCCTCCGCGGGGTCCACTCCGAACCGCTCCCGCGCCGCCGCCGCGTCCCGGCACACCAGCGCGACGGCCCGCGAGCCCATGTGCTTCTCCTCGCACACGACCCGCTCCACCCCGTCGTCCGCGTACTGCGCGAACGCCTCGGCCGGGTGCTCCAGGTAGCCCTCGGCCTTCGACGTCGCCGTCGGAGCCATCGTCGGCGGCAGGTAGGCGAGCAACCGCGGGTCCACCGCGAACCGGCTCATCACCTCCAGAGCCGCCGCCGCGTTCTCCTCCCGTACGCCGACGTTCCCCATCCGCCGGGTCTCCACGACCCGGCGGCCGTGCACGTCGGCGAGGTCCAGCGGCCTGCCCTGGTGTCCGCCGGGCGCCTCGGTGGCGAGCGGCCGGGCCGGCTCGTACCAGACCTTCTCCGCCGGTACGTCGACCAGTTCGCGCTCCGGCCAGCGCAGCGCGGTCATCTTCCCGCCGAAGACGGCGCCCGTGTCCAGGCAGATGGTGTTGTTGATCCAGGACGTGTTCGGCACGGGCGTGTGCCCGTAGACGACGGCCGCCCGGCCGCGGTACTCCTCCGCCCACGGGTAGCGCACCGGCAGCCCGAACTCGTCGGTCTCGCCGGTGGTGTCGCCGTACAGCGCGTGCGATCGCACCCGGCCGGAGGTCCGGCCGTGGTACTTCTCCGGCAGCCCGGCGTGGCAGACCACCAGTTTCCCCTCGTCGAGGATGTAGTGGCTGACGAGCCCGTCGATGAACGCGCCGACCTCGGCGCGGAACTCCTCGCTCTCCCGCCCGAGCTGCTCGATGGTCTCGGCGAGCCCGTGGGTCTCCTGGACCTTGCGGCCCTTGAGCCACCGGCCGAGCTTGTTCTCGTGGTTCCCGGGCACGCAGAGCGCGTCGCCCGCGGCGACCATTCCCATCACGCGGCGCAGCACGCCCGGGCTGTCGGGGCCCCGGTCGACCAGGTCGCCGACGAAGACCGCCGTCCGGCCCTCGGGGTGGTGGCCGTCGGCGTAACCGAGCTTGGCGAGCAGCGTCTCCAGCTCGGAGCGGCAGCCGTGGACGTCACCGATGATGTCGAAGGGGCCGGTGAGGTGGCGCAGGTCGTTGAAACGCTTCTCCAGGACGACCTCGGCGGCCTCCACCTCCTCGACGGTGCGCAGGACGTGCACCTTGCGGAAGCCTTCGCGCTCCAGGCCGCGCAATGAGCGGCGCAGTTCGCGGCGGTGGCGCTGGACGACGTGGCGGGGCATGTCCGCCCGGTCGGGCCGGGCCGCGTTGCGGGCCTGGCACACCTCCTCGGGCAGGTCGAGGACGATCGCGATCGGCAGCACGTCGTACCGCCGGGCCAGCTGGACGAGCTGACGGCGGGCCTCCGACTGCACGTTGGTGGCGTCGACGACGGTCAGCCGGCCGGCCTCCAGGCGCTTTCCCGCGATGTAGTGCAGGAGGTCGAAGGCGTCCCGGCTGGCGCTCTGGTCGTTCTCGTCGTCGGCGACGAGGCCGCGGCAGAGGTCGGAGGAGACGACCTCGGTCGGCTTGAAGTGGCGACGGGCGAAGGTGGACTTGCCGGAGCCGCTCGCGCCGATCAGGACCACGAGGGACAGGTCGGTGACGGGCAGCGTGCGGATGGTGTCGGTCATGCCGTGTCCTCCTTCGGAGTGGTCCGGCTCGTCTGTGTGAAGACGGCCATCTGCGTGGGCGGCCCGACTTCCGGGTCGTCGGGGCCGATCGGGGTGAACTCCACCCCGTAGCCGTACTGTCCGGCGACGCGCGCCGCCCACGTACGGAACTCCTGGCGGGTCCACTCGAAGCGGTGGTCGCCGTGCCGGACGTGTCCGGCGGGCAGGGACTCCCAGCGCACGTTGTACTCCACGTTCGGGGTGGTGACGAGGACCGTCCGGGGGCGCGCGGATCCGAACACGGCGTACTCCAGTGCCGGCAGCCGGGGCAGGTCCACGTGCTCGACGACCTCGCTGAGGACGGCCGCGTCGTAACCGGTCAGCCGCTTGTCGGTGTACGCGAGCGAGCCCTGGATCAGCGTGATCCGGCCGGCCTGCCGCTCACCGAGGCGTTCCAGCCTCAGCCGACGGCCCGCGACGGTCAGCGCCCGTACGGACACGTCGACACCGACGATGTCGGTGAAGCGCACGTCCTTGAGCAGCTCCTGCAGCAACTGCCCCTGGCCGCAGCCGAGGTCGAGCACGCGGGTGGCGTCGGCGGCGCGCAGTGCGGCGAGGATCCCCGCGCGGCGCTGCTCGGCGAGCGGCACCGGCTTCTCCTCGGTGTCGGTGGTCTCGTCGACGGCGTTGTCGACGTCCTCGACCTCCAGGCCGTCGCTCTCGGCGAGCCGCACCAGCTCCAGACGCTCCATGGCGTCCCGGGTCAGGCCCCAGCGGCGGGAGAGGTACCGGCTGGTGATCAGCTTCTGCTCGGGGTGCTCGGCGAGCCAGCCGTCACCGGCGCGCAGCAGCTTGTCGACCTCGTCCGGGGCGACCCAGTAGTGCTTGGCGTCGTCGAGCACCGGCAGCAGGACGTAGAGGTGGTTGAGCGCGTCCGCGAGCCGCAGCTCCCCTTCGAGGACGAGGCGCACGTAGCGCGAGTCGCCCCACTCGGGGAAGGCGGTGTCCAGCGCCACCGGCTCCGCCTCCACCGTGTCCCAGCCGAGCGGCCCGAACAGTTTGTGGACCAGCTCGGCCCCGCCGCGTGCCGGGAGCGCCGGCACCTCGATCCGCAGCGGGAGCGGCGCGGCCGCTCGCTCGGGCATCGCCCGGCAGGCGCCCCGCAGCGCGCTCTTGAAGACCGTGGACAGCGCGACGGCGAGCAGCGAGGACGCGGCATAGGGCCGGTCGTTCACGTACTGCGCGAGGGCGGAGTCGGGGGCGCCGCCCCGGCCCTTGCCCTTGCCGCGCCGCACAAGACCCACGGGGTCCACCTCGAGGAGCAACGCGGCCGTGCACCGCTCGGCGGACGCCTCGGGGTAGAGGACGTGCGCCGTGCCGTGCGAGGTCGAGAACGTCTGCGCGTTGTCGGGATGCTTGTGCAGCAGAAAGCCCAGGTCGGTCGCGGGACGCTCGAGGGTGCCGGTCGTACTGATCGTCAGGAACACACGTCCGAGTATGGTCCTCCTCTCTCGCCTCCGACCAGGCAATTTCCCGTGCCTGACGATGCTCGGCCGCTTCGTCGGACCGGCGCGGCCGGCCGATCGGTCACCTCCCGCCGGGCGCCGCCGCCACGGCGGCGGCCAGCGCGGCGATCCGGTCCGGGCCGACGCGGCAGCAACCGCCGATCAGCCGCGCCCCGGCAGCCGGCCAGTCCCGCATGCGGCCGGGGTCGAAGGCCCCGGTCCCGTGCCAGGCCCGCGCGCCGGCGTCCCACTCCTCCCCGCTGTTGGGGTAGACGACCACCGGCTTCCCCGTCACCCCCGCCGCGATCTCCACGGCCCGGGCCGCGTCGCCCGGCTCGCAGCAGTTGACCCCGACCGCGACGACCTGGTCGTTGCCCGCCACGAGCCCGAACGCCTCCGTCAGCCCCTGCCCCGCGCGCGTACGCTCCCCCGCGATCGTGTAGGAGAGCCACACCGGCACCCCGCACCCGTCGACCGCCCGCAGCAGCGCTTCGGCCTCGTCGGCGTCCGGCACCGTCTCCAGCGCGAGCACATCGGGACCCGCTTCCACGAGCGCCTCGATCCGGGGCCGGTGGAACCGCTCGAGCTCACGCACGGTGAGCCCGTACCGGCCGCGGTACTCACTCCCGTCGGCCTGCATGGCGCCGTAGGGGCCGACCGACCCGGCGACCCACACCTGCTCCGCCGCCCCCTGCCCCGCCTCGCGGGCCAGCGCCACGCTCCGCCCGATCAGCCGCGCCGCCCCGGCCCGGTCGACGCCACGGCGGGCGAAGCCCTCGAAGGTGGCCTGGTAACTGGCGGTGATGAGGACCCGGGCACCGGCTCGCACATACGCCGTGTGCGCCGCCTCGATCTGCTCGGGGCCGTCGGCGAGCAGCCGCGCCGACCACAGCTCGTCACTCAGGTCACAGCCCTGCGCCTCCAGCTGGTTGGAGAGCCCGCCGTCGAGCACGAGCACCTCGTCGGCGAGCGCCGAGGCCAGCGGCCGCGCGGTTCCGGGGATGAGTGCCATCGGTCTTCCTTCTTCCGCGTCCGTCTCTTCTTCCTTCTTACGCCCTGCCTCTCGTTCAGCCCAGCTGGGACTGGACCTGGGCGGAGATCAGCTCCAGGTGGTCGAGGTCGTCCAGGTCGAGGACCTGGAGGTAGATCCTGGACGACCCGATCGCCCCGTACCGGCCGATCTTGTCGACGACCTCGGCCGGCGAACCGGCCAGGCCGTTCGTCTTCAGCTCCTCCACCTCGCGGCCGATCGCCGCCGCCCGGCGGGCCACCTCGGCGTCGCTGCCGCCGACGCAGACGACCAGGGCGTTGGAGTACACCAGCGCGTCGGCCGGCCGGCCCGCGGCCGCGGCGGCGGCCCTGACCCGGCCGAACTGCCGCTCGCTGTCCTCCAGCGAGGCGAAGGGGATGTTGAACTCGTCGGCGTACCGTGCGGCGAGACGCGGAGTACGCGTCGCGCCGTGGCCGCCGATGAGCACCGGGATCCTGGACTGGGCCGGCTTGGGCAGCGCGGGCGAGTCGGCGAGCTGGTAGTACCGGCCCTCGTACGAGAACGTCTTGCCGAGCTCGGTCTCCCACAGCCCGGTGACGATCGCCAGCTGCTCCTCCAGCCGGCCGAACTTCTCCTTGGGGAAGGGGATTCCGTACGCCCGGTGCTCCTCCTCGAACCAGCCGGCGCCCAGACCCAGTTCGACCCGGCCGCCGGACATCTGGTCGACCTGGGCGACCTGGATGGCCAGAACCCCCGGGAGCCGGAACGTACCGGCGGTCATGAGCGTGCCGAGGCGGATCCGCCGGGTCTCCCGGGCCAGCCCGGCCAGCGTGATCCACGCGTCCGTCGGCCCGGGCAGCCCGTCGGCGGAGCCCATGCTGACGTAGTGGTCGGACCGGAAGAAGGCGTCGAAACCGAGGTCCTCGGTGGCCTTGGCGACCGTGAGCAGGGTGTCGTAGTCGGCCCCTTGCTGGGGCTCGGTGAAGATTCGAAGATCCATACCCCCATCCTGCACCGCCCCACGGCCGTCAACCGCTCCGTCAGCGCCCGGCACCCACCGGCTCGGTCGGGTGAATGTCGCGCACCCCGGCGGGCCACGTCCCACCGGGCCGGTGACCGTGACCGGGCACTCGTCCTTGGCCCGGGCGGAGCCGGACCGCCCGGCCCGCGGCCCGGCGGCCCCTGCCGGTGTGCCGTTCTCACGGGTGGCTCCTCCCCTCCGGGCGAGGCCCGGGCCGGGGAGACCGCCTACGTGGCAGCCACACGCACCCGGTTCATGAGCGTCCCGCAGCGCCTGTTCAGGCCAGCCCCGCAGTCGGGCCCGTCCGCCCCCAGGCGGCATCGGGAGGCCGGTCCCGCTCCCGGATCGCGAGTCGGCGCAGCATCCCCCGTACCCGGTCGTTCGATTCGTCGGCGGCATCGATCGCCTCGATGCACTGCCAGTACAGCCCCTCCTCATCGGTCGCGCAGGCCACACCGACCAGGGCGATCCCGACTTCTCCCAGAAGCGCGCCGAGCGCGGTCAACGCCACCCGCGCGTCGGCCACTTCGGTCAGCTGCGCGGCCCTCGGTCCGCCCGTCCGCAGCACGGGATGGTCGATCGCCCCCTGCCCGCCGCCGATCTCGCTCAGTCCGCGCGCCTCGCCCCGCACCTCCTGCGGTCCGCAGAGCGCGAGGTGACTTCCTATCGCCTGCGCGAGGGCCTGGGCCTGCCAGGCCTCCGCCACGATGTCCAGCGCCGTGCCGCTCTGTGCCAGCGCGTGCCGGCCTGCCGCGATGAGTCGCTCCGCTTCCATGGACGCCGCCCCCGTTCGTACGACTTACTGCCCACTAGTCCACTACCCAGAGTGAAGCTGCCTGAGCCCAAACGCCAGAGGAATTCGGAAATCTGTGGACAGCAGGCTCGATGGGGACAACGCGATTACTCCGAAGAGTGACGATCACCCCTCTCGGTGGCGGGCGCACTCCGTCCCGGCGGCCTGCCGACGGGAAAGCGGAGTTCGTTCCGGTCGATCTTCGCCGAGAGGGCGGCGAGCGGATCGACGCCCAGAACCTCGCAGAACTGGAGCAGATACGCCAGCACGTCCGCGACCTCGTCGGCCACCCGGTGCGCCGCGTCCGGGTCCTCCATGACCCGGTCCGCCTGCTCCGGCGTCAACCACTGGAAGATCTCCAGCAGTTCGGCCGCCTCGACGCTGAGCGCCGCCGCAAGATTCTTCGGCGTGTGGTACGGCTGCCACTCCCGCGAGGCCGCGAACTCCGCCAACCTGCGCTGCAATCCCGCTACATCCAGTTCACTCACGGCTCAGGTCTACCACTGTCACCCCTGGCACCTCCCGCACACCTTCGGCGGCCGCCTCCCCGACCGCCCCCGCGAGCCGGATGTGCCCGCCGGCACAGATGCCCGCAGCGAGGCCGAGCAGTTCGTGGAGCTGACGCCGGTCGAGCCCCTGATCCAGTCGGTCCGCGAGGACGGTCAGCGTGCGCATGGCAGCCGGTACTTCGGCGAGCTGGTCCATGGCGAGGACTCCCGGACCGGTGAGCAGCACGAGCGCCAGGGCCAGGTAACGCAGCTCCCCGTCGCCGAGCCGCCCCAGCGGTGTCACCCACGGGCCCCGCTCCCCCTGCTCCCCCGGCGCCGCCGGTGACCCGGCGACCGCCCCGGCCCGCTCCAGTACCGCCCGTACCCTGTCGCCGGGCAGTTCCTCCACGCCGAGCCCCGTGACCGGTCCGACGCAACCGGCGCCGGCCACCGAGGCCAACCGGGCGTGGCGACGCGGGCAGTCGGTACGGGTGCGGTGCAGCACCTCCGCGAGGTTGTCGCATCCGCGCCTCAGCCTGCCCTCGCCCGTCGGTACCGGCGCCCGCATCCGGTCCGGCCGCGGGTCGCAGGCGAAAACCGAACGCAGCGCGACCACGACCTGCTCGGCCGCCGCCAGCACCTCCAGCTGCCCCTGCGTCTTGCCCGCCACCCGCAGCGGCAGAAGCGCGGTACCCAGCAGATCGTCGGGAAGCGGCGCCCGGGTGACAGGGGTGGCTCCGGCGGTGTGCCATTCGGCCTGGACGGAGGTGCGGCCCGGGTCGCGGAGGGCGGTGGTGAGCAGCGTACGGCCGCGGCAGGTGAGCCGTTCACCGACGACGCGAAGGCAGGGCTCGGCTTGAACAGCGACATCGAGCCGTACCGGCCCGACCGGCCCGTCGACCGTGCAGCCGATCCGGAACCCCCGCCTCCCCTGGGCGTCGGGCCTGGCCCGCTCGGGAACGCGGTCGGCCGCGTCGGGGAAGGCGGTGGCCAGGTCCTCGCCCGCGCCCAGCCGCGCCAGCGCTTCGTACGCCCGCAGAGCAGTGGACTTGCCGCTGCCGCTCGCTCCGGCGAAGAGGGTCACCGGCCCGAGGGTGTGGACAGCGGCGCGATGGGAGGCGAAGGCGGAGAGGCGCAGTTCGGTGACCGCCGGTCGGGCAGGGCGCCGCTCGGAGGAGGAGGAAGAGGGAGAGGGAGAAGCAGAGGAGGAAAGGACCTCGGGCGTGGAACCGCCGGTGGAGTGCATGATCGGACCGTATGCAACCGCGTGCATGACGAACCGTTCCGGCGTACGGACCTTCCTACGATCGAGGGACGGCGGCCTCCTCGGCCTCCTCTGATTCCGAGCCCTCGACCTCGGTGCCGGCCGGCGTCAACAGGAAGACGTTGCGGTCGACTCGGTGCATGGCGCTGCCGAGCCCGAAGACGACACCGCTGCTGAAGTCAAGGATCCTCTTGGCGACTTCGGTGTCGGCGCCGGTCAGGTCCAGCAGGACCGGGATCTGGGCGATGAGGTACTCGGCGACCTCACGTGCGTCGGCGAAGACCTGCACCCGCAGAACGATCATGCGGCGCTGCTCGGCGGCCTCGTACTGGCCGGGGACCGTGCGGTGGTCGACTCTGGACGGCCACTCGTCGCGGCCACGCAGGGGGACGACCTGGGCGAGGCCCTCCCACTGCTCGTCGGTGACGTCGTACCTCTCGTACCTACTCATGCACCCATCCTCCCGTTCCTCACCCGTTCGGCCCAACAGCGACACGACACGACTCGGTCACCACGACACACAAGATCATTCGCACGCGTGTGCTGTCACCTCCGCACGCGTGCGCCGTCACGTCAGCGCTCGACCGGGAGCCCGCGCGGTTCCTTGACGCGCTTCATGATGATCTGGGAGTTGACCTCGGTGACCCCCGTCAGCGAGGTCAGCCGCTCGATCCACAGGCGTTCGTACGCGGCGAGGTCGGCGACCGCGATCCGCAGGAGGCATCCCGGGCTGCCGAAGAGGCGGTACGCCTCGATGACGTCCGGGATGTCCTGCAGAGCGGCCTCGAAGGCCTCGACGGTCTCCCGGTCGCGTCGTACCTCGATGGAGACCAGCACCTCGAAGCCCCGCCCGACCGCCTCGGGGTCGATGACGGCCCGGTAGCCCTGGATCACCCCACTCTCCTCCAGGTGCCGCACCCTGCGCATGCAGGCGGAGGCGCTGAGGCCGATCCGCTGGGCGAGGTCGAGGTTGGTCAGACGACCGTCCTCCTGAAGCTCACGCAAGATACTGCGGTCGATGCTGTCCATCACACAATTATGCACGCCGGAGTTAGCGATTCCGGGGGCGAATTCGCAATCGCATTGCGCACCGACTGTCCTATCGTTGCGAGGCGACGACTTCGCCACCCCATCGATCTTCGGGACAGCCAGACATGCAGTGGACACGCGACGACCGGCCGCGCCGGGTCACCCTCATCAGCACCGGTGGAACGATCGCCAGCCGCTGGCAGGGGACCGGCTACGCCGCCGACGCGTCCGGGGACGACGTCCTGGCCACCTCCTCCCTGCCCGAGGGGGTCATGGTCGAGGTGGTCGACCTGTTCAACGTCAACAGCTCGCGCATGACCACCGCCCGCCAGCTCACGCTGCTGCGCGCGGTCCACGCGGCGCTGGCCGACCCCGGCGTGGACGGTGTCGTGGTCACGCACGGCACGGACACCCTGGAGGAGTCGGCCTTCTTCCTGGACCTGCACCACTCGGATCCGCGCCCGGTGGTCTTCACCGGCGCGCAGCGCCCGCTCGGTACGGGCGACGGCGACGGCCCCGGCAATGTGTACGACGCTCTGCAGGTGGCCGCCTCCGTGCGCGACCTCGGTGTGCTCGTCGTCTTCGACGGTCTCGTCCACGCGGCCCGCGGCACGGTGAAGACGCAGACGCTGGCGGCCGACGCGTTCGCCGACCCGTGCGAGCAGAGCCTCGGGAAGGTCGGCTTCGGCAGCGTGGCCGTCCGGCGCGTGCCGGACCGGTCCACTCCGCTTCCCCTTCCCGCGGCCGCCGCTCCCGAGGGAGCCGGTCAGCTGCCCCGGGTCGACCTGGTGATGCACCACAGCGACGGTGACCCGCTCCTGCTGAACACAGCCGTCGCGGCCGGCGCCCAGGGTGTCGTACTGGTCGGCACCGGCGCGGGCAACGCCACCCCGGAGATAGCCGAGGCCGTCGCGGACGCGGTCACCCAGGGAACGCTCGTCGCCCTGAGCACTCGGGTCACCTCAGGGCCGGTCGCGGAGATCTACACCGGCGGCGGCGCCGTCGACCTGGTGGCCGCGGGGGCCGTGCCGACCGGCACGCTGCGTGCGGGGCAGGCCCGGATGGCCGTCCTGGCGACCCTGCTGGCCGACATCGCCCCGGCCCGCCGCCCGGCGTTGCTGCACAGCCTCCTCAACGGCCCCACCCGCTCGGAACCGGCCCTGACGGCCGCCGGCTCCCGCTTCTCCGGCGGTTCCTAGCCGCGCCGTAACCCCCGCCTTCCCCATCACCCCCGTCTCCTCACCCCCATCTCCCCTTCCCCACCCGCACCTCCAGAAGGCCCACCTTCATGAAGACCGCCTCCCGCCGTGAGCACGACCTCCTCGGAGAGCGGGAGGTGCCGGCCGACGCGTACTGGGGCATCCACTCCCTGCGCGCCATGGAGAACTTCCCGATCACGGGCACCCCGATCTCCGTGTACCCGCAGCTGATCGACGCACTGGCCGCCGTCAAGGAGGCGGCGGCCCTGGCGAACGAGGAGCTCGGTCTGCTGGCCCCGGAGAAGGCGTCGGCCATCGTGGCGGCGTGCCGGGAGATCCGCGCGGGCTGCCTGCACGACCAGTTCGTGGTCGACGTCATCCAGGGCGGCGCCGGTACGTCGACGAACATGAACGCCAACGAGGTCGTGGCCAACCGCGCCCTGGAACTCCTCGGCCACGCCAAGGGCGAGTACCAGTACCTTCACCCGAACGAGGACGTCAACCTCAGCCAGTCCACCAACGACGTCTATCCGACGGCCGTCCGCATCGCAGCGATCACGGCCGTCCACGGACTGCTCCGGGCGACGGCCGTGCTCCAGGACGCGTTCGCGGCGAAGGCCGTCGAGTTCCGCGACGTCCTGAAGATGGGGCGCACCCAGCTCCAGGACGCGGTGCCCATGACGCTGGGCCAGGAGTTCTCCACGTACGCGGTGATGCTGGACGAGGACCGCAACCGCCTGGGCGAGGCCGTCGAGCTGATCCACGAGATCAACCTGGGTGCCACGGCGATCGGTACGGGCCTCAACGCTCCGGCCGGTTACGCGGAGACGGCCCGCCGCCACCTCGCCGAGATCACCGGCATGCCTCTGGTGACCTCCGCGAACCTGGTGGAGGCGACCCAGGACTGTGGCGCGTTCGTCCAGCTCTCCGGCGTCCTGAAGCGCCTGGCGGTCAAGCTCTCCAAGACCTGCAACGACCTGCGACTGCTCTCCTCGGGCCCTCGCGCGGGCCTCAACGAGATCAACCTCCCGGCCGTACAGGCGGGTTCGAGCATCATGCCCGGCAAGGTCAACCCGGTGATCCCCGAGGTCGTGAACCAGGTCGCCTTCGAGGTGATCGGCAACGACATCACGATCACCATGGCGGCGGAGGGCGGCCAGCTCCAGCTCAACGCCTTCGAGCCGGTCATCCTGCACTCCCTGGCGAAGAGCATCACCTCCCTGCGGGCGGCCTGCCTCACCCTCGCCGACCGCTGCGTCGTCGGCATCACGGCCAACACCGAGGCCCTGCGCGCGGCCGTGGAGAACTCCATCGGCCTCGCGACGGCCCTCAACCCGCACATCGGCTACACCGCCGCCACCGCCATCGCCCAGGAAGCCCTCCGCACAGGCCGCGGCGTCGCCGAACTCACCCTCGAAAAGGGCCTCCTTCCGGCCGCCCGCATCGCCGAACTCCTCACCCCGGAACGCCTGACGGGCTCCGCGCCGGCCTGACATCCCCCACGGCGGCGGTGACCTCCGCTCCTTGAGCGGAGGTCACCGCTGGGGGGCCGTCGGCGTCCTTCACCCGCACGGCGCAGCTCACGTGCGGTCGGTGCGGCGCCCCGCGGTGCTTGATGTTGACGGCCGAAGCCTTGGCCAAAGCCATGGGGTTCAGACATCGCAGCGGACCGATCAGGCGAGATGCGAACAGAGCCTGCGCCGCGCCACCGACTCGTCGCGCGCTGCCGCCGTGACCATCAGCCGCTCCGTGAATCGAACGGACAGGCTGTGGCGAAGTCGGTGGCCGGGCGGCTGCGAGAGCCGGGCGTTCCGCAAGGCGCCGGGGCCGGGCGGTTCGACGCGCGGTTGGCCGACAGGCGTATCCGTTCAGGGGCTCTGTGGTGCAATGACATCTGCCCGGCACCGGGCTTGGCGCCGGCCCCTCGCGTACGCCGGGCCGTAGTCCTGAGCACCAGCGAGCAGCGAGGAGTCACCGTGACCGTATGCGAGCCCGACGGGGAGGGTGAGCCGGCCACTCGTACTCCCGGGGACGGGGGTGGCCGGGGCACAGCGATGACCTTGGCGGGGACGCTGGCCGCGGCGGAGACCTCGGCGCCCGTGGAGTCGCTCGACGTCGTCGCACGCATGCTCAAGGAGCACCTCGGGGCCGCGTCGGTGTCGTTCCTCATCACCGACTTCACCGGCGGCTCGGTCGTACGGCTGGGGTCGGCGGGCAGCGTCAAGACCGATGAACCCGCCCGGCGCATCACGCTGCGTGGCACCCTGTACGACGACGTGATCCGCACCCAGCGGCCGAGCGTGGAGGACAAGGGCGAGGGCACGCTGGTGCGGATCGTCGCCCCGGTGACCAACCGCGGGGACGCGATCGGGCTCCTTGAACTGTTCCTGCCCGCGGCGCCGGACGCGGAGGTGATGCGCGAGATCGGCGAGACCGCGCACGCCCTGGCGTACATCGTCATCGCGAACCGGTCCTTCACCGACGTGTACCAGTGGGGCCGCCGTACCACCCCGCTGAGCCTGGCCGCGGAGATCCAGCACCGGTTGCTCCCGGCGTCGCTGGCGTGCGAGGCGGCGCAGTTCGCGGTCGCCGGGGCGCTGGAGCCGGCCGACCACGTCGGGGGTGACACCTTCGACTACGTTATCGACCGGGACACGGTCCAGCTCTCCGTCACCGACGCCATGGGGCACGACGTCGACGCGGCGCTGCTGGCCACCCTCCTGGTGGGCGCCCTGCGCCGGGCACGGCGGGCCGGTGCCGACCTCGCCGAACAGGCCCGCCAGGCCGACCAGGCCATGCGCGAGCACGGCCGCCACGGCTACGTCACCGGCCAACTCCTGCGCATCAGCCTGATCGACGGGAAGAGCGAGTTCATCAACGCCGGACACCCCTGGCCGCTGCGGATGCGGAACGGACAGGTGCGGGAGATCACTCCGAAGGTCGACATGCCGTTCGGCTTCCATGTCCCTCACACCTACCGGGTCCAGTCGCTGGACCTGCGGCCGGGCGACCGGTTGGTGATGCTGACCGACGGCATGCTGGAGCGCAACGCCACCAGCCTCGATCTGTCCGACCTGATCGTACGCACCCGCGCGCTGCATCCCCGCGAGGCCGCCCGCACCCTCATCGCGGCGATCGTCGATGCCAACGACGGCCACCTGCAGGATGATGCGACCGTCATGTGCCTGGACTGGCACGGCACCGGCCACTCCCAGCGGGACGCCGACACCGGCGCCGACCTCGCCGACGCCTCCGCACCGTCGCGGACGGGGCGGACCACTCCCGGGCGATGACGCGAGGACTGCTCCGGTAGCGCGCTTCTGCCGCCCCCCGGCCGCGCCCGCAGGCGCAGGCCGAGCAGGTCAGTAGGTGGCCAGGGAGATGGCGGTGTAGTGCGCGGTGAAAGCGGCCACGGTCAGCGCGTGGAAGACCTCGTGGAAGCCGAACCAGCGGGGTGAGGGGTCGGGCCGCTGGAGGGCGTAGACCACCGCGCCCGCACTGTAGAGGAGACCACCGGCCACGATCAGGATGAGTACGGCTGCTCCGCCGGCGTGCAGGAAGTCGGGCAGGTAGCGCACGGGCGCCCACCCCAGGGCCAGGTAGCACGGGGTGTACAGCCAGCGCGGAGCTCCGACCCACAGAACCCGGAACGCGATGCCGACCAACGCGCCCACCCACACGATCCACAGCAGCAGGGGCCGCTGATCCGCCGGGAGGAGGAGTACGGCCAGGGGGGTGCAGGTGCCGGCGATGATCAGAAAGATGTTGGCATGGTCGAGGCGTCGCAGAATGGCCTCGCCGAGCGGCCCCCAGGTGCCGCGGTGGTAGACGGCGCTCGTTGCGAACAACAGCCAGGCGGTGACCGAATACACCGCGCAGGCCAGGACCGCCTGCGGAGTACGAGCCAGGCAGATGAGTACGACGCCTGCGATCAGTGCGGCAGGGACCATCCCGGCATGGAGCCAGCCACGCAACCGCGGCTTGATCGGTTCGGCCAGGTCGGCCACCCGCTCCACCACCGCAGCGACCGAGTGAGGCTTCTCGCCTGCGTCGTCATCTCGTGATCCGCAGGGCAGCCCGTCTTCGGGGCGTTCTCCACGCACCGAGGTGACGTGACCACATTCGACTTCAGCGGCATCGCGGGACACGGCTTCGCGTTCCCCCTCGGGCTCCGGGGCGTCACTGGCAACCATGTGATCATGCTAGAGACCTCGCTCCGACAGCATGAGGTGAGACCGGTCCCGCCCCCCAGGGCCACGTCGCCGGGCATGGGCGGTTCGCCCCCACGTGGTCCGCCCCCTGGAGCACAGGGTGTGGAATGTGACCACGGCGCCCCTGTCCCTCCTTGTGGTGGGTGCGGCTGTGGTGGGCGTGGGCCGGCGGAGGCCTGGCGTACCCGACCGGACCGGGCACAGGATGTCGGGTCCGGCAGGGCGGGTCCTTCCTAACGTGAGTGATGGAAAGGGAAGGAGGCCGGGGTGCTGGAGCGGCTGAACCAGGCCATGGAGCACATCGAGTCCCACCTCGATCAGCGGATCGAGGTGGCGGACCTGGCGCGGATCGCGGTGACGTCGGAGTACCACTTCCGGCGGCTGTTCTCCGCGTTGGCGGGGATTCCGCTGTCGGAGTACATCCGGCGCAGGCGGCTGACGGTCGCGGGTGCCGAGGTGCTGGGCGGGGAGCGGACGCTGCTGGAGGTCGCGGTGCGTTACGGCTACACGTCGGGCGAGGCGTTCGCGCGTGCGTTCCGCGCCATGCACGGCGTCGGTCCCGGCGAGGTCAGGCGGACCGGTGCGAGCCTGCGGTCCCAGCCACGGATGTCCTTCCGCCTCGTCGTCGAAGGGAGTAGCAGCATGCGGTACAAGGTCGTGGAGAAGGACGAGTTCCGTGTGGTCGGCAGGAAGGCGCGTGTCCCGCTCGTGCATGAGGGGGTGAACCCGGCCATTGCCACCTTCATCCGGGAGATCGGCCGGGAGACGCTGCAGCGCATCGAGAGTCTGTCCGATCAGGAGCCGGAGGGGATCATCTCGGTGAGTGACGATCTGGACGCCACTCGCGCCGAGGGGACCGAACTCGACTACTACCACGGCGTGGTGACCCGCGCCGCGGTGCCCGAGGACATGGACGCGCTCACCGTCTCGGCCGGGACATGGGCCGTCTTCGAGAGCTCTGGGCCGTTTCCGCAGACGCTCCAGCACCTGTGGCGGGACGTGTTCACGCAGTGGTTCCCGTCCAATCCCTACCAGAGCCGGCCGGGGCCCGAGATCCTGCGGACCCGGCTGTCGCAGGACGGGACACGGGCGGACGCGGAGCTGTGGATCCCCGTGGAACGGACAGCGCTCTGAGCACTAGCGTGTAGGGGGCTCCCGCACCTTTCGAGCAACCCTGGTCGTCGACGAACCGCGCGCCGGCGAACCGCGCGCGGGCGACCTGGACCGCAGCGTGAAGCCCGGCCCATCGGCAGCTCGTACGAGGGGGAGAACGGGCGAACCCGGGGCAACGCCCGGGAACGACCGAGTTCAGGCAGTCCCCGGCCGAGGTCGCTCCCGCCCTGGATCCACCTCGACCATCGGGGCCGCGCGGCCATTGCCGCGCGGCCCTGATCCTGTGCACCACGACGCGTCCTGTCGACGCCCGGCACGAGAGCGGTCTCATCGTCCGGCTGAAAGCACCGACGCACGGGCCGCGGCAGTCACCGGACGCGGCGTGCGCGATCCCTCGGGAAGGACCTGAGAGGTCAGGCCGGGTTGATGTTCTCGGCCTGCGGGCCCTTCTGGCCCTGGGTGACGTCGAACGTCACGGCCTGCCCCTCCTGGAGCTCACGGAAGCCCGAGGAGTTGATCGCGGAGTAGTGCGCGAAGACATCCGGGCCACCCCCGTCC
Source organism: Streptomyces lateritius (assembly GCF_014649715.1). GTDB lineage: Bacteria > Actinomycetota > Actinomycetes > Streptomycetales > Streptomycetaceae > Streptomyces > Streptomyces lateritius. Next base: position 2,080 of record NZ_BMTO01000012.1, on the reverse strand, counting down.
TGGGCGATGAAACCGAAACCCTTCTCCGCGTTGAACCACTTCACAGTTCCCGTAGCCATGGCCATGCCTTCCAGTCGATGAACGCCTCCCACTTCATGTGGAAGGCGGAGGTGATCGCCCTGGTCCCTGCGGCACAGCACAGCAGAACGCCCACGCCGGGAGCGTGGGCAAAGGGAAACTCCGAACCACGACAGCTGACGCAGACGCTACACGTCCGCACGCCACGTCACCAAGGAACGATCACGTCGTGTACGGGAGCGTGCGTGGGGCGCCCGCCGAAACCGGCGGGCACACTCATCTCACGCCGCGGCTGGGGGGTTCGGGGATCCGGCGGCGCGGCGGTGTTCGGCGTTGAGACGCTGGGCTTCTTCGAGCTGGTCTTCGAGGATGACGATGCGGCAGGCGGCCTCGATGGGGGTGCCCTGGTCGACGAGTTCCCGGGCGCGGGCCGCGATGCGCAGCTGATATCGGGAGTAGCGGCGGTGGCCGCCCTTCGATCGCAGCGGCGTGATCAGTCGGGCGTCACCGATGGCGCGGAGGAAGTTGGGCGTGGTGCCGAGCAACTCGGCCGCCCGGCCCATCGTGTAGGCGGGGTAGTCGTCGTCGTCGAGACGGCCGAAGGAATCGTCTGCTGTCATCTCACCTCTCTGTGGAACGCGTTGAGGGGCCCTGGTGCCGTACGGCACCAGGGCCCCGAAGGAACTGCTACACCATCTGCCGGCCCTAGTGCTGCGCCGGCCCATTTGTTCCGCAGGCCCGCCCGGGGGAGGACGGGGTGTGCGGGGATCGCGGATGCGTGACCGGAGACCACCTGCCTATCGAGGTCCTGCGGTACCCGGGCTCAAGCCTGCCGCCCGGGCGATCCTGATGGCGCTGAAGTCCTCCGTTCTTCCCTCTGGACCAATCACTTACCAAACGGGTACTGCGTACTGCTTGCACTGCTGATACTGCGAACTACTGGTGGCCTCACGCAGCGCCACACTCCGGCAGCCAGCCCCGTCGCCCGTCTTGCGTCTGCTCTGGCTCAGAACCCCACCGCCGGACTTCCCGGTACGCGCGCCCGCAGCCGACGCCTTTACCGAGGAACCACGGATTACCGCACTGCTGATACCTGCAACCACAACGACTGGACTACCACTGCGCCGCTGCGGCCCTGCTCACGGCGGCCCCTGATCACTGCGGGCCACCCGGTCCGGTCGTCAGTCCCGTCACCATCCTGCGAAATCCTGGCTTCGGAACTCCACCACCGGACCGTCCTGCGAACTGCGTGTACTACTGCCCGGCAGTTCATCTCTGCCGGGCCTTGCTCGATCTCGGCTACGAGAGAAACCATAACGACACCACCCCTCAATGTCTACTCCAGCGAGCACAGATTTCCGCTTTCTCGGGGATGAGGTAACCCGCCACAGGTAGCCATGGATGGTCGGAGCAGCCCCGAAGCTCAGGTCCGGCGTCCGGAGTGCCCACAGCCGCGCAGGCCCGTAGGGCTCCCGTGGCGCCGCCGACTGCGCCGCTCACCGGCGGGCACCGGGCGACCGGACACCGCTGGGCTTCCCATGTTGCCGGCCGGTCGCGCGCGTCGACTGTGGCGGTCGGCGCGTGGGCCGTGGGCCGTGGGCGACTTCAGCCATTGCGACCACTGCGGCGGACACCTGAACAGCAGTGTGGGCCCGACCGTCACTCCGGTCGGGCCCACACTGCTGTTCAGGTGTCCGTTCGTGTCTGTTCCCTCTGTCAGGCCACCTCGACGCCCACGGCGTCACAGGCCTCGGGTCCGGCCGCGTTCATGACCACAACCACCGTCCTGCGCATCGGCCTGACGCTCGCCAGGCGGGGCTGCATCTGAACCAGGGTCAGAAGATGACTCCTGCGGAGAGGGTCAGCTTCCCGATCACAAGGGGGTTCAGGCCGCCGCGTCGAAGGCGGACTGGCGTACGGGGGCGCGCCGGGGCGCCGAAGAGGGGCGGCGCCGGCCTCGGGCGGAGGCGCTGCGCTTGGGGCGTTCGGCGACGGGTGCGGTGATGACGACGGGGATGCCGGAGGGGGTCTGTGCGCCGGTGATCCGGTTCAGGGCCTCGTC
>NZ_BMTO01000011.1:255605-260162 GCF_014649715.1 Streptomyces lateritius | reverse complement strand
GCTACGAACGACACCCCCGCAACTACCTGGCCTTCCTCGGCCTCGCCGCAGCCATCTGCTGCTACAAGCGACTGGTCCGCCTCACCACATAGGACACGGTCTTAGAGGGTGGTGATGTTCAACTTTGCCAGGACGTCACCGATTTCACCGGATCCGCGATGAACGCCGCACCCTCGACGACGGAGCCGTCCTGGGCACGCACGTCCACGTGCACCCGAGAGACGCCGGCCTCACGCAGAAGAGTCGCGACTTCGGTCTCATCGACGCCCCAGAGGTAGAGGAAAGCCGGACTCTCGAAGAACGTCCGGTCCGCGTCCGCCATGCGCCCTGGATAGATGCACTCGTCGAACCGTGCCCTCCGTACCCCTGTCCACTCTCCGATGATTCGGTCGAATCGCGGCTTGTCCGCCGCATCGAGAATCAGGATGAAGTCGGCAGTCGCCGCTTCCGAAAGCGCACATCGCACGGCGTCGACGTACTCCTCGGCAACCTCCCGAGAGAATGCGGCCAATTGCCTGTACGTCTCGTCCTCGCTCCCGGAAAGCCGGGCATGACGCAGCCACAGTGTCCGCTCCAGCGTCTGGAATGGGTCCTGGTTATCCGTCGGGATCCGGCTCTCACGCAGCCGCCAGTCGACATGCCCCGCATAGCGCAAGGCCTCTTCCCAGAGCCGGCCGAAAAACTTGGGATGACCTCGACCTTCCCCGAGCCCCCAACAGGCGCTGCTCACGAAGGTCGTGGCCTGGTACGGGTAGTACAACTCTCCCGCAGGGGTCTCGTCGACAAGATCGATGACCTTGTCGGCAAGGCTTTCCATGCGTGCGATCGCACGTGCGTCAGGCACGGCCTCGTCCCAGCGGACCGCTTCGGCCACGGCCTCGCGGAAGCCGTGCGGCAGCGACTCCTGCCACCAACCGGGCCCCGGGAGGAGGGCCAGCCGCGCGTATCGGGAGACGGCCAGCCTGGTGGTGAGGGCGGTTTCGGCCTCATCCAGTGAACCGAGCACTTCATCCACCGCCACCATGCTCGCCTCCGAACGTAAAGATCCGATGCCCCTCGGGGTACTTCTGACGTATCACGTCGTTCGGCAGGAAGAGTAGCCGCTGCCCGTTCAGGGCCGGGCCGCCGTCAGCTTCCGGTCAGCGCGTCACCGGGTGAAATCGACCACGCTCTTCCGGTATCCGCCGGCATTCGCGGGAGACTCCTCGGTGATTTCGATGACGAAATCACCGAGGGCGTTCGCCCTGGGCTTTCCGTCCGGTCCCTGGGAACCCGGTTCGGCCTTCCAGTCGATCAGGTGGATCCGAACGGCGTACCGGCCCGGAGCGAGCGGGAACTCCAGCCTGTCGGCGCCGGTGTACTCGCCGACCGCTTCCAGCCCGCCCAGGGCGACACGGCCGTCGGGGACCCGAAGGTACGGCTGCGAGGAGACGAGGCGGAACCGCTCCTCACGCTCACCGAGCCGGCCGGGTTCCGGGACACCGCGCACCGTGAACCCGTAGGCGCCGTCGCCACCGATGCTCACGGGCACCAGAGCGCCCTCGTCGATGTACTCGACGAGGCTCTCGTCGCCGACGATCCGGTTCACCGAAACGGCACGAGGGCCGTCCACCCGGTGTTCCGGATGGACGGCCCTCGTTCTCAGCAGGACGCGACCGGGTTCAGTTCAGGGTCTCCAGGACCTCGGCGGGGGCCGGCGCGTGCTCCCGGGCCTCGCCGTCGACGGTCCACGAGCCGTTCCACTCGATCCGCCAGACCCGCCCGTGGCGGTTCTCGTACTCCACGAAGCTGCCGGGCGCGCCCTCCAGGAGCTCCAGCTCCCGGAGCAGCACGTCGGGGGTGGTGAAACCACGGAGGTCGCCTTCGCTTCCTCCGCCGGTCCTCGTGTTGTCGAACTTCATCCGGAGGAACGGCATGGCCCCACGGGTCATGTCCGCCGCGTTCAGCATCCGCTTGAAGCGGAAGAACGCCTCCTCCTGGGTCTCGTTCCCGGAGAACTCGCGGACGTACGCCGGGAAGACCCCGACCACGACCTCGTTGAGCTCCTCGTTCCGACCCACGTAGTAGCCGTGGATGTCGGGCTGGATCGCCACCAGGGCGTCGAAGTCGTACCCCGGGTGGGAGAACCCGGGAACGACCTCGAAGGGCCGGGGGTCCTCCCCGAGCCCGGCACGGTGCTCACGCGCGAACGTGAGCACCGACCGGGCCAGATCCTCGTCGAAGGAGTCTCGGGCGTTCACCTGATGGACGCGCGTCCCCTCCGCGTTCATCGCCAGCGAGAACACGAACCGGGACATGGGCGACCAGCGCCACGCGTGAGAGAGGCCAGGAAACTCCTCTACCCCGGGAATTTCCCGTACGGCCTGCTCCACATCAAATGCCACCCTTAGTCTCCTTTAATTCGAGTAGTTGGGACCCGTGTCCTGCCGATAACGCGCCTTCATTTTACCACCACCGCTTGAATTCGCCTGCCTGCGCATCGGATGCATTTTGGAGGCGTCATTGAAGAACGCCGCGCGCTGGCTTCTACTCTGATTGTACCCCTCGGCGTTCCAATGATCGACGACCGCGTACGTGTGCTCATACGTCAGCTCGTCGTCCGGAACGATATTACCGTCGTTGTCCAACCAATTCCCGTCGCTGTCCTTCCAATTCCTCTCCATTTCACGGTGGGTGTCGGCCCAGTATCCCGACGGGTACTGGTTGTCACGGTTGAGTCGACTCGGATTCGGGTTGGGGTTGGAGCCCATGCTCCCGTTCGCCATGCGCGGCTGGTTTCCGGCCGCGCAGGTGCACGTGGGCGAGTGGGCGGGGTTGCTGCCACCGCAGTTGTGGACCAGGACCGCCGCGCTCTTGTCGACCGCCCGGACCTGATCGCCCGCGAACACGAAGTACGTGTGCAGGCCCTTGATGCTGAGGTCGTACGTGACGCGATCGGCCCGGTACGACTTGACCTCGACGATCGCCGTCAGGGCACCGTCACCATTCTGGACCTTCTGGCCCACCTTGAGGTCGCCGGCCTGGGTCCAGGAGTTTCGGGTGGCCTCATAGAACTGGTGGTGCTTGGTGGTCTGGATCGTCTTCGGACCGGCCTTGGTGGCGACGACCACGTCGACGTAGTCGCGGTCGGTCTTGGTGATGATCACTTCCTTGACCCGGTGCTTCTCCTGGGTCTTCTTACCGGGTTCAGCAGTCAGGACATAGTCCCCAGCCTTGACCTTCGAGATCTGCTTTGTCGTACCGTCGGCCAGAAGAACAGGCGTGTTCGCAGTGAAGCTGTGCGGCGTGCCGCGCCTGCTCGGACAGGACCCGCCGGTTGCTGATGACGACTTCGATTTCGGACCGCGAGCACTGCCCGCAGCTCCGAAGATGCCGCCCATCGCCGCACCGACCGCCGTGGCCTTCGCCGCGCCGCCGACGCTGCAGCCGTCCGGGCTGTTCACGCAGGACGTGCCGTACTCGACCGCGCCGGTCGCCGCGCCTTCGGTCGCGCCACTGGCCGCGCCCGAGAAGATGCGGCCAGCGGTGCCCGAGAGCAGTCGGCCGGCCGCGCCCGCGGCGAGACCGCCGGCCGCGCCGCCGACCAAACCGGTGACCGCGCCGACGCCGACCGCCATGGCGAAGCCGCCTAGCGTCTTCGGGCCGTCGCTCATCATGTAGCCGACGCCGTTGGCCGCCGCGCCCGCGAGGACTGCGCAGCCGATGGCGCCGACGCCTGCCGTGATGGCGGTGCAGCCTGCGAAGACGGCAACCCCTACGGCCACCGACGCGATGGTGGAGGCGTGTTGTTTGACGAAGTTGGCTGTGGCTTTGGCCGCCTTTTTGACGGCCTTGCCGACCTTCTTGGCTTGCTTGACCACCTTCTTGGCTACGTGTTTGACCGCCTTGGCGACCTTACGGACCTGCTTCTTGACGTGCTTGACGACCTTGTGGGTGTAGCGCTTGACGCGCTTGTAGGTGCGCTTGACGTATCTCTTGACCTTCTTGACGCTGTCGCGCACGTACCGAACGGTCTTGCGCACCGTGCGGTACGTCTTGCGCACCACCTGCTTGACCTTGGCCTTGACGACCGTGGCGGCCGCCTTCACCACCGTGGCGACCTGTGCGACGGTGTGAGTGGTGGCCTGCCAGGCGGACTTGGCGACCGAGGTGACCGTCGAAGTGACCTTTTTGACGGCCTTCTTGGCCCACTCGAACCAGTGGCCGGTCGGGTCGACACCCGTCATCGGGTTGCCGTTGGCGTACGCGTAGCGGTTCGCGTTCACCGAGGCGGGCAGCGGGCTCTGCGCCATCGTGTCGCGGCTGTTGAACTGGCCGGTTTCCGGCGAGTACCAGCGCGCGGCCATGTTGACCTTGGCCGTCTCCGGGTCGGTCCAGCCCGACTGGTAGCCGAGAGCGCCGAGCATTCCGGCGCTCTGGACGACCTTGCCGAACGGCGAGTACGTCGTCGAACCCGCCAGCGCCTCTCCGGTCGCGGTGAACTGCGCCACCACGTCGTCGTGGAGGTCGGTCAGTGCCAGCACTGCCGACACGGACGTCTTCACACCGAGCAGCGAG
>NZ_BMTO01000011.1:251137-255444 GCF_014649715.1 Streptomyces lateritius | reverse complement strand
CGGTCGAGGCCGTCGTACGTGTACGTACGGTCGCCCTCCTGGATCACGCGGTTGAAGGCGTCGGCCTTGACCGCGGTCGTCCTGCCGCCCTCGTCCGTGACCGCGCTCATCGTGCCGCGCGCGGTGTACGCGTACGTGTTGTGTCCGTCCGACGTGAGCCGGTTGCGGGCGTCGTACGTGTACGTGTCACCGCCCACGCGGGTCCGGTTGCCGGACGCGTCGTAGCCGTAGACCTCCGTCGCCGTCCCGTTGTTCCAGGAAGACAGGCGGTTGGCCCAGTCGTACGTGTACGTGTTCGTCGAGGAGCCCGCGAGACCCGTGGTCGTCTTCGACGTCTCGTTGCCGTTCGCGTCCCACCCGTAGGTGATCGACGCGAGTTCCTTTCCGGTGGGGGAGGTCAGCTTGTCGCTGACGATCCGCTGCAGGGCGTCGTAGGCGAATGCCCGCTTGGCCTTGCCGGTGCCGTAGTCGATCGACGTGACGTGGTTGTTGACGTCATAGCCGTAGGTCAGCGCGGTGCCGGTGGCGCCGTCGTTGACCGTCTTGAGCCGGCCCGCCGTGTCGTAGCCGTACGTCGACGTGCCCGACGCGTCGGTCCTCGTGGTCATCGCGCCGTCGCCGTTGTAGACAAAGGACGACGCGCCCGAGGGGCCCGACGTCGAGAGCAGCAGACCGCGGTCGTCGTAGGAGAAGGTGTTCTTCTCGTCCCCGGCGCCCGCGACGGCCGTGATGCGGTCGTCGGCGTCGTAGTCGTAGGTGTGGTCGACCGTGGTGGCCTCCGCACCCGTACCCGTCTGCCGGATCAGACGGCTCTTGGCGTCGTACTCCTGCTTGACGACCACACCGCCCGGGGAGCGCGTCTCCGTCGGACGTCCCGCCGCGTCGTACACCGTGGTGAACGTGCGGTCCGCGAGGTTCGGGTGCGTCGGAGTCGACGGTTCGATCGTCGACTCCGGCAGCCCCCACGCGTTGTACGTCGTGAGGAAGGGGTTGCCCCGCCCGTCGGTGAAGCGCGTCCGGTGGCCGGCCGCGTCATAGCCGAAGGTCGTGGTGATCGACTCGGTCGCCGAGACGGGCTGGACCGCCTTGATGACCTGACCCGTTGCATCCGTCGTGAAGGTGCTGGTGTGACCCAGGTAGTCGGTCAGCGACACCGGATTGCCGGCTCGGTCGTAGGTGGAGCTGCTGGTGCGCAGCACCGCCCCCGACGCGTCCAGGTCCTGGATCGACGTCAGCTGTCCGAACCCGTCGTACGTGTTCTTGGTGCTGGTGCCGTCCGGGTCCGTCGACGTGAGGACCTGGCCGTCCATGTCGTACGTGAACGTGGACTTGCCGCCGCTGGCGTTCGTCACCTCGGTGACCTCGCCCACGGCGTTGTACGCGTAGGCCCTCGTGACGCCGGTCGGCGACACGGTCCGGGACAGCTCGCCGCCCGGAGCGTTGTACTCGTTGATCGCCGTGAAGGCGCGCTGGGTCGGCTGGCGCACGATGTCCGTGCTGGTCAGTGGGCGGCCCAGGTAGTCCCAGGTGCTCTCCTGCCGGGCGCCGTTCGGCCGGGTGGCCGAGAGCTGGTCGCCGTTGGTGGTGTAGGTGTACTTCGTCGTACCGCCGCCGGGCTCTGTGACCGAGGCCAGGTCGCCGAGCTGCGTGTACGTGTAGGTGGTGCGGCCGCCCAGGGGGTCGACCTCGGCCGTGACCTGGCCAAGCCTGTTGTACTCGTTCCAGGCCGTGGCCTGGATCGCCGTCGTGCCACCCGGAGCGGTGTAGTTCGGCGAGGTCGTCGAGGACTCCTGGCCCTCGGCGTCGTACGCCGTCACCGTCACGTTGCCCAGCGGGTCGGACGACTCGGTCGGCTCGCCGAAGGTGTTGTAGCCCGTCATCGACACGGGGCGGACGGAGACCGGGGTCCCGCCGTTCTGCTCCGCGTTGATGGTCGGCTCGGTGACGCTGGTCTGCTGGCCGGCCTCGTCGTAGCCGTAGTCGGTGACAGCGCCGTTGGCGTTGGTCATCGACAGTGGCAGACCGCGCTGGTCCAGCTTCCAGGTGGTGGACCGGACGGAGCTGCCCGCTGCCGGAAGTGTGCCCCCGTGGACGGCGGCAGCCTGTGAGCCGGTGAGCGCCTGCGCGTACACCTGGATGTCGTCCAGGGCGCCCTTGTGGTACTCGCCGTAGGTCGTGCCGCCCTTGCGGCGGCCGATCTGCAGCGGGCCGGTGCCTTCCGAGGGGGTGCTGTATGCGGTCTCCTGGGCCAGCGTGCCGTTGACGTACAGGCGGATCTGGGCGGCCTCCGCGTCATAGACGCCGAGGAGGTGGGTCCAGGCTCCCGCCGTCACCGCCGCCGTGCCCGAGGAGGCGCGGACGAGACCTGCTCCGGCCTCCTCCTTGAGCGGCCGGTTGAAGGTCCATCCCAGTGCCGTGGAGTAGTACAGCTGGAAGACGCTTCCGTACACCCCGTCCTGCGCCAGCATGGAGTGGTTCACGGTGGTGTCGTCCAGCCGCACCCACGTCCCGACGGAGAAGCTGCCGCTGGTGTTCACCACCGGGCCGGTGGTGGTTCCGTACGAGCTCGATGTGCCGCCGAAGACGGCGGAACCGCCGCGCTCGGTCGAGCGCGTGACTCCGCTGGTCAGCGTGGCCTTGCTGTTGCCGCCTGAGGAGTCGCCGGCGGTCGTGCCACTGGCCTCGTCGAGCTTGTACCGGGCCACCGGAGCCGTCGTCCCGTCGTGGACCGTGGTTCCCGTGACGTTGCCCAGGTGGTCGTACCGGTTGTCCGTCGTGGAGACATCACCCGTCTTCGGGTCCGACTGCGTCGTCGAGACCACGTTGTCGTCCGGGTCGTAGGAGACCTTCGTCGTCCGGGCGAGCCCGGCCGGGTCGAGGACCGACGTCGTGGTGCGGTCGGCAGCGTCCACCGTGAAGGCGCTGGTGGTCCGGCCGTCGTTGGTCACCTGCTTGATCAGGTTGCCGGCGGCGTCGTAGGTGTTCGCCTGCTCCGTGAAGGACTTGCCCGTCTGCGGGTCCTTGCGGACCACGGTCGCGGCCAGGCCGTCGTCGGTGTAGGTGTACGCCGTGACATAGCCCATCGAGTCCGTGATGGACGCGAGCCGGCCGGCCGGGTCGTACGCCCGCGACTCCTGCACCAGAGTGGTGGGTGCCGACGGGTTGTTCGGGTCGCCGATGTGGTTCAGCAGGCTGGTGGTGAGCGGCCGCTTCTCCGCGTCGAAGGTGTAGGTGTTGACGTTCCCCGCGGGGTCCGTCTCCTTGACCTTGTTGCCGTAGGCGTCGTACTCGAACGACGTGGTGTCGCCGCCCGGGTCCGTCCTGGTCGCCAGCTGATTGTGCGCGTCGTACGTCATCGACGTCGTACGCGCCGCGTCCCCGCCCGTGAGGTCGGCGACGGTCTGGGACAGGATGTTGCCGTCCGCGTCGAACGCGGTCGTCGTCTTCGCCTGGTGCACCGCGCCGGTGACCCGGTTGGTGACCTTCGGCGCGGTTTCGGTGACGACCTGGTCGTTCTTGTCGTACGTCTGCGACGTGGTGATGCCCGCCGGGTTGGCGTCGTTCACCTCCGTCTTCGACACCTGGCGACCGAGGTTGTCGTACGTGTACTTCACCTTGGCGCCGTTGGCGTCGGTGATCTCCGCGAGGTCACCGTTGGCGTAGTACGTGTACGACGTCTTCTTGCCACCGGCCGTGACCACCTGCGCCACCAGGCCGGCCGGCGCCGTCGCGGTACCGCCCTCCGCCGCCACCGTGGTGGCGGTGGTGTACGTGGTGGAGGCCGTGCGACCGCTCGGGTGACCCGCTACCGGCGGGGTCGTCACCGAGAGGAGCTTGCCGCCCGTGTCGTAGCTGTAGCTCGTCAGGTAGGTGTTGTCCGTGGGGCCCGAGGAACGGCCGTCGCGCTCGGTGAGCACCAGGTCGTTGCGCAGGTCCATCGGCGGGAACGCGGTGGTCGCGTCCGGATAGTAGGTGTAGTACGCGGTCGAGCACTTGTTGGCCGCGGTGTCCTGGCAGGTGGTCTGGGAGACCGCGTTGCCTCGGACGTCGTGGCCGGTGATGGAGCGGTTTCCGTTGGCGTCGGTCACGGTGTGCAGGAAGCCGCCCGTGTCGTAGCCGTAGGTCGTCCGCTTGCCCTCGGAGTCGATCGCGGCGAGCAGGCGGTTGCCCATCTCCGCGTCGTACACGTAGGTCAGCGTCTTGTCGCTGGGGTTGGTCAGCTTGACGGTCCGCACCGGGGCGACACCGGAGGACGCCTTGTACGCGGACCAGTGCTGGGAGACATCGGCGTCGGTCAGGCCCTTGGA
>NZ_BMTO01000011.1:205103-250980 GCF_014649715.1 Streptomyces lateritius | reverse complement strand
GGCGCCGGTGCAGGTGCCCTGCTTGACGCCGTCGAGGTAGAGCGTCTGCGTGGTGCCGGTGGCCGACAGGACGGCGTGGTGCCACTTGTCGTCCGCGACCTCACTCGTGGAACCGAGCGCGGCCTGACCGTTGCAGGTGGAGCTCCACCAGTGGCCGTGCAGCTTCTTGTCGGCGCCGACGTAGAGCAGGTCGCTCCAGCTGCCGGTGACTCCACCCGGGTTGTTCGGAGCGACGCTCTGGTCGCTCATGATCACGCCGGGCTGGGCCGTCTTGAACCACAGCTCGACCGAGCGGTCGGCCTTGGCGTGCAGGGGACCGTACGGCACTTCCACGAAGGAGCTGGTGCCGTTGAACTGCGCGGCTGTGGCGTCCCCGGCACCGAACGGTCCCGCCACACCCTGCGTGACGGTGTTGTAGGTGCCGAAGCCGGTGTGCAGCTCGTTCGCGGCCTGCGCCGCGCCCTGGGTGTCGTCCAGGCGCCAGTAGCCGGCCGGGGCGGTACCCATGACCGCCGAGCGGTAGACCTGCGAGGAACCGGTGACGGTGGGGGGATTGAGCTTCCACGTACCGCCGTTGCCGTCGGTGGCCTGGAGGACCAGGTCGTCGGTGGTGCCGTAGACGACCGAGGCCTGCGTCTTGCCACCCGGCGTAGTGATCTTCTGGAGCAGTCCGGCGGACCGGGTGGCCGCCTGATACTGCGCGTTGATCACGTCCGGGGTGAGCGGCTCCGTGTAGATCGCAACCTCGCCGAGCTGACCGGCGAAGTGACCGAGCTGGTCGGCGGAGTTCATCGCGGGCCAGTTGCGGTTGTTCACACCCGCGCCGAGCGCGATGTAGGGAGTGTTCCAGTCCTTGATCTGACCGGCCTTGCTGCCCTGAGCGACGCCGTCCAGGTAGAGCGTCTGGGTGTTGCCCGCGCCGGTGAGGGTCGCCTGGTGCCACGTTCCGTCGTTGACGGAGGCGGCGGAAGTGATCGTGGTGGTGCAGACCCCGGTGGCCAGGCAGCCGCGCAGCTTGCCGTCGGTGCCGACGTACAGCGCCGGTGTGTTGTACCACGTGCTGCCGACCGGGTCGGCGACGCTCAGCGGCTTGTCACCGTAGTAGAAGAGAACTCCGCCGGCTTGCGTGGTCTTGAACCACAGCGAGATCGTCGTGTACGACGGCGTCGCACCCGGGGCGCTGGGCATCTCGACGTACGAGGTGGTGCCGTTGAACGTGGCCGTCTTCTGCGTGGAGCCGGCCAGCACACTCGCGCTGCCCAGAGTCACATCATGGTAGAGACCGTTGTACTTGCCCTGGTTGGCGTCGACGGTGTCCTTGGTGACGGTCGCCCCAGGGGCTTCACCCAACCGCCAGTACGCGTACGGGTCGGCGTCCAGCACCGTGGTGCGGTGGTGATTGCCGGTGGCGTACGTGTAGGTGGTGCACTTGGTCCAGTCGGCCGGCGGACACACCTTGGTGAGCTGGTCACCGGTGTAGCCGTACTGCCAGGTCTGGGCAGTGGCGGCGTCACCCGCGGTCGACGGGTCGGTGAAGACCGTCTCCACGTGCGGCACGGTCGCGCCGGCCGGTGTGAACCAGGTCAGACCCAGCGAACGCTTGGACGTGGTGTTCGTGATGGTGGTCAGCTGGCGTGAGGCGTTGTAGGTGAACGTCTCGGCGCGTCCCGCGAAATCCACGATGCCCGATATCGCGTAGACCCCGGTCTTGCCGGTCGCCTGCGTGAAGGAGTAGGCCGTGAAGTCCTTGTCGGTCAGCTTGTAGCCGTCGGTCACCGACTCCAGCCGGGCGTAGCGGCCCAGCGGCGGCACGAAGGTGCCGTCGGTGTTGCGGCCGAAGGCGACCTGCTCGCCACCGGGGTAGGTGATCGCGACGCTGGTGACCGTGCCGGCGCTGTCCTTGGTCTCGGTCGCCTTCATGTCGACGACCGTGGACCAGCCGGCGCCGAAGGCGCTGTCGATCCGCGGGTCGAGGCTGTTGTACGAGCGGTCGATCTCCAGCGACGGGCCGATGACCGGCACGTCGGCGTCGGTGTCCTCGGTGGTGTAGTTGCCGTCGGACGGGTCGAACTCGTGGCCGTCGGTGTTCTGCGCCAGGCCGGAGGTGACCGGCGGCTGTGGCACCGTGGTGGAGAACCGGCTCGCCGAGTACAGGACGGAGTCGTATCCGTCGGTGACGCTGACGTACCAGACGTAGCTCTTGCTCCAGCTCAGCTTGCCGGCCGGCACCTTCCAGGACCGCTCGGCGGTGAGGCCGGAGCTGGTGACGGGTGTGGTGCTCGTGCTGTCGGCGTCGTAGACCTCGAAGGAGTACGTCAGGGACCCTGGCCAGTTGTCGGCGTCGCTCGCGTAGACGAGCAGTTCCGGCTGGAGGGTGTTGGCCTGGAAGTTCTCCGGCGGATACTGGGCGTTGACCTGCGGCTTGGTGTTGGCCGTGTAGGTCAGCTCCAGCGCGGGACGCCAGGCGGCGGTCGCGGAGTTGTCGGAGTGGAACTTCTTCCAGTGCAGCGCGTTGGTGGTCGGCGCGGTGAGCGCGAGACCGTAGTTCGCGGCGCCGATGGCGACCTGGTTGAACCACGTGGTCGACAGCGACACCGGCATCTTCACACCGACGTCCGTGCCGCCGTCCGAGTTGGAGCAAGAAGCACCAGGCGCCGGGGTGGCCGAGCCCATGGAGGCGCCGAAGGCCGGGCCCGGGTAGCTGGTGACCCCGGACGGGGTCCAGGACTGGGTGATCGGGTGGACCGAGAACGACGAAGCGGTGCAGGTCGAGGACCAGAGCGCATACACGTTCAGGGTGGCGGCGGTGACCCGCTGCCCCGCGAGCGTGGTGCCCAGCGAGGAGAACTGCAGGAACGAGTTCGCCTTGTTCGTGCCCGAGTCGTAGGAGCCGACCTTGATCTGCGTCTCGGTGGAGTGGTCACCACCGAGGGTGTTCTGCGCGTACGTGGAGTTCGACGCGGTCACCGTCGGGTCGACGGTCACCGGGTAGACCCGCTCGGGCGCGTCGAGCCACGCACGGTCCGCGGTCATCCGCAGGGCGGGCTTGCCGTCCACCGTGACCAGCTCGTAGGTGACGGCCCGCGACTGGGCGGCGTCGCCCGAGCGCGGGTCGATCTTGGAGTCCTCCATGAACGCGTGCGGGATGGTCGCGGTGACCTTGCCCGCCGCGTCCGTGAACTCCACATCACCGTCGGCGGCTATTCGGGGCGTGAGCCCCTTCACCGCGAGCGGGAACGTCCAGGAGTTCGCCGCCTGCGGCGAGCGCAGGACGATGTTCTCCTTGAAGCCCTCCGCCAGCGGCACCAGCTGCACGTCGGTGTCCGACAGCACATCGGCGTAGGTCACCGTGCCGTTCGCAGCGACGGTGGGCTCGGCCTTTGCGGCGTCCTTGAGCGCGTACCCGAGCGAGCGTCCGGCGCCGAAGTCGACCGACGCGAGCTGCTTATCTGCGGCGTCCGGCGCGAACTCGACATCGAGGGAGTTGGCCCGCTGCTGGAGCCGGCCGTCGGTGTCCTCGGTCAGCCGGGTGTCGATCGGCTTCCACGTGCCGTCGGTGCCCTTGAAGTTCGTACGGCCCGGGAAGTGGCGCACCGTGGTCGAGCCGTCGGCGTTGACGTAGAAGTCCGACGTCGCCGTCGACTTCTTCGCGTCACGCTTACTGGTACGGGCGTCGAAGCTCTTCGCTGTGCCGGTGACGCGGCTCGTGGTGGCCGCTTCGGGCTTGTCCACATAACGCTGGTACGGCTCCAGCTCGCCCTTGCCCTTGCCGGGGCGGCGGCCGGCGCCGCCCTCGGTGCTGGTGGCGTCGGCGGTGGCGTGGTGCCCCTTGCCGCGGGCGGTGCCGCCCCGCTGGTCGGGGGTGTCCAGGGGATCCTCACTGGCCCAGTTCAGCAGGCCGGAGAAGGACAGTTCGGGCATGCTCAGCGGCGGCAGGGTGACCCCTGTGGCCATGGCCGTCTCGGTGGTGAGCATGCAGGAGAGGGAGACAAGGACGGAAAGAGCCGTAGCCCTCGCTCTGCGTCTTCCGGTGCGACCCGGTGGAAACAGGCGAGGGCTACGGACCCAACGAACGCGCATGGGCGAGCCTTTACTTATGCGGTGCTTATAAAACGACGTGAGCCTGCCTGATGCCCGCACGGCCATGCCCACCGGGGTCTGCTGTTTTACTTGCTCTTTACCTGTCGCGAAAGCGGGTTGCCCTCCGGGCCCAAAACGGCAGAAGAGCGCGGAACCAGGGACCGTAAACCTGGTTCCGCGCTCTCGTCTGAAACCCGCCCGACGGTGCGAGGCTGGCGCGACAGGACGTTCGCGCCGCCGGGCGGAGCATAAGGGGGAGGGGTGGAGGGGCGTTGGGACCGCGGCGGTGACGACGGGATGTCCGGGGCCCCCTTCCTTCAGGTCAAGAAGGGGCCCGGTTCGCCCTTACCACCGCACTGGCTCGTGCACCGCCGCGGTCCTCACGCTGTCCGTACCGCCGACCACCCCTCATCCGGGCCGGCGGGCCGGACGGCGTACGGCACTGACCTCCCGTCATGTGCCGTACGCGGTCTGGACACCGCTGGAGATCAGTCCTCGCGCAGGGCGCGGACCGCCTCCTCGACGCGCTTGCCGTACTCCGCGTCGGCGGCGGCGAAGTGCGCGATGTTCTTCTCGATCACGTCCTCGCGGGAGACCTGCGAGAGGCCACCGGCGATGTTGGCGATCAGACGGCTCTTCTCGTCCTCCGACATCAGGCGGTAGAGCTCACCCGCCTGGAAGAAGTCGTCGTCCTTGTTGTGCAGCGGGGCCTCGTGCGTGCCGGTCCAACCGGCTATGGCCAGCGGGGCGGAGAGCGCCGCGTCGGTCTGCGAGGGACCGGAGTACGAGTTGGGCTCGTAGTTCTTGTCCGTGCGCGAGCCGTTGCGGGTGGCCATGAAGCCGTCGCGGCCGTAGTTGTCGGCGACGGTCGCCTTCGGGGCGTTCACCGGCAGCTGGGTGTGGTTGACACCGAGGCGGTAGCGGTGGGCGTCCGCGTAGGCGAAGAGGCGGCCCTGGAGCATCTTGTCCGGCGAGGGGCCGATGCCCGGGACGAAGTTGTTCGGGGAGAAGGCGGCCTGCTCGACCTCGGCGAAGACGTTCTCCGGGTTGCGGTCGAGGACCAGGCGGCCCACGCGCTGCAGCGGGTAGTCGGCGTGCGGCCACACCTTGGTGAGGTCGAACGGGTTGAAGCGGTAGTCCGGAGCCTCGGAGGCCGGCATGACCTGGACGTACAGGGTCCACGAGGGGTTCACGCCGCGCTCGATGGCCTGCAGCAGGTCGGTCTGGTGCGAGTTCGCGTCCTTGCCGACGAGCTCGGCGGCCTGCTCGGCGGAGAGCGAGCGGATGCCCTGGTTCGTCTTGAAGTGGTACTTGACGAAGAAGGCCTCGCCCGCCTCGTTGGTCCACTGGTAGGTGTGCGACCCGTAGCCGTTCATGTGACGGTACGAGGCCGGGATGCCGCGGTCACCCATCAGCCAGGTGATCTGGTGCGTGGCCTCGGGGGAGTGCGCCCAGAAGTCCCAGACGTTGTCCGGCTCCTGCTTGCCCGTGAACGGGTCGCGCTTCTGGGAGTGGATGAAGTCGGGGAACTTGATCGGGTCCTTGATGAAGAACACCGGGGTGTTGTTGCCGACGAGGTCGTAGTTGCCCTCTTCGGTGTAGAACTTCAGCGCGAAGCCACGCGGGTCGCGGACGGCGTCCGCGCCACCGAGCGAGTCGGCCACGGTCGAGAACCGGATGAAGGTCTCGGTCCGCTTGCCGACCTCGGAGAGGAAGGCGGCCTTCGTGAAGCGGGTGACGTCGTCGGTCACCTCGAAGTAGCCGTACGCGCCGGAGCCGCGGGCGTGGACCACCCGCTCCGGGATCCGCTCACGGTTGAAGCGCGCGAGCTTCTCCAGCAGGTGCTGGTCCTGCAGCAGGATGGGGCCACCGACGCCGGCGGTGGCGGAGTTCTGATTGTCGGCGACCGGGGCGCCGGACTCGGTCGTAAGCACGCGCTTCGACATCGTGACCTTCCGTACGGGAGCTGCACTGCTGGGGGTGGCTGGAGCGTAAGTACGTCCCGAAGCCAACGTCAACAGTTTGTTGAAAATGAAGTGTGGTGTTCCGGACGGCGACGACGCCTGGGCGCGACAGGACAGGTGTCAGCGCCGCCGCCGTCCGGAAATCCGGGGCCCCTTCTCGGGGGCGGGGGGTCAGACCTGCTGGCCGGAGAGGCGCTCGACGGCGCGCAGCAGGGCCGAGTGGTCCAGGCCGCCGTCGCCCTGCGCACGCAGCGAGGCGACGAGCTGGGCGACGACGGCACCGACCGGAAGGGCCGCGCCGACGTTGCGGGCGGCGTCGGTGACGATGCCCATGTCCTTGTGGTGCAGGTCGATCCGGAAGCCGGGCTTGAAGTCCCGGTTCAGGAAGTTGTCCTTCTTGCGGGTCAGGACCGTGGAACCGGCCAGGCCGCCGTTGAGGACGTCCAGGGCGGCCTGGAGGTTCACGCCGGACTTCTCGAGGAAGACGACGGCCTCGGCGCAGGCCTGGATGTTGACCGCGACGATGAGCTGGTTGGCGGCCTTCACCGTCTGGCCGGAGCCGTGCGGACCGCACAGGACGATGGTCTTGCCGAGGGCCTCGAGGATCGGCAGGGCCTCGTCGAAGTCGGCCTGCTCGCCACCCACCATGATCGACAGGACGGCCTCGATGGCGCCGGCCTCGCCGCCGGAGACGGGCGCGTCGATGACGCGGATGCCCTTCTCCTTGGCGTTCTTGGCCAGATCGACGGAGGTCTGCGGGGTGATCGACGACATGTCGATGATCAGCGCGCCCTGGCGGGCGTTCTCCAGGATGCCGTTCTCGCCGTAGGCGATGGCCTCGACCTGCGGGGAGGCCGGGACCATGGTGATGACGACGTCGGCGCCCTTGACGGCCTCGGCGATCGACGCGGCGGCGGTGCCGCCGGCCGCGGCGAGGCGGTCCAGCTTGTCCTGCTCCAGAGTGAAGCCGGTGACGGGGTAACCCGCCTTGATCAGGTTCTCGGACATGGGGGAGCCCATGATGCCGAGACCGATCCACGCGATCTTGGGAAGAGTGCTCATGGTGAGGGTGCCTCTCGAAAACAGGTGGTACGGGGAGGAGGTCAGCGGGCCGCGCGGGCCTCGGCCGGGAGCCATTCGAAGGACGCGGCGGCGTCGGCGGCCTTGTACTCCAGGCCGACCCAGCCGTCGTAGCCGGCCTTCTTGAGCTCGTCGAGGAGCTGCTCCAGCGGCAGGTCGCCGGTGCCCGGCGCGCCACGGCCCGGGTTGTCGGCGATCTGGACGTGGCCGGTCCTGTCCGCGTACTGGGCGATGACCTCGCTCACGTTCTCGCCGTTCATCGACAGGTGGTAGATGTCGAGGAGGAACTTGGCGTTGCCGAGCCCGGTGGCCGCGTTGACCTTGTCGACGACGTCGATCGCGGCGGGGGCGCTCACCAGCGGGTAGAGCGGCGACTCCGGCTTGTTCAGGGTCTCGATCAGCAGGATGGCGCCGATCCGGTCGGCGGCGCGGGCGGCGAGGACCAGGTTCTCCAGGGCGAGGGAGTCCTGGATCTGCGGGTCGACGCCGTCGACGCGGTTTCCGTAGAGCGCGTTGAGCGCCTTGCAGCCGACCGAGGCGGCGAAGTCGGCCGCCACTTCGATGTTGGCGCGGAAGCGGTCCGACTCCTCACCGGGCACCGAGAGGGCGCCCCGGTCCGGTCCAGGCAGCTGTCCGGCGTAGAAGTTCAGGCCCACCAGCTGGGTGCCGGCGTCGTCCAGAGCCTTCTTGAGCGCGTCGAGCTCGCTCTGGTCGGGGGTGGCGGTGTCGATCCAGGGCCACCACAGCTCGACCGCGGTGAAGCCCGCCGCGGCGGCGGCCGCGGGGCGCTCCAGGAGCGGGAGTTCCGTGAAGAGGATCGACAGGTTCACATCGAAGCGCTGGTCCGTGTATCCCATGAGGGGCGGCGCTCCTTCCGTATTGCGGAAGTAAGTTTCTGTCTGACGGAATGTTGCACGCAGGTGTGCGGGGGTGTCAAGAGGGCCCCGCCGCTCCGGGCTGCCGCCGGCCGGCTCCCGGCCAGTAGCGTGGGGGCATGGTGCGTTTGAGAGTGGAGTTCACGACCGAGCCGTTCGACCTGGACGAGGCGCCCGCGCACGCCGTCGTGGCGCGTGAGGTCATCCAGGCGGCCGAGCTCGACGCGGTCGACGTCGGCCCCTTCGGCAATACGGCGGAGGGCGCCGCCGACGAGGTGCTGACCGCCGTCGACGCCCTGCTGCGCAGGTCCCTGGCGGCCGGCGCGACCCGTGTCTCCCTCCAGGTCAACGTGATCGACGGTGCCAGGGAGGGCGAGAAGTGAACGAACACCCCCTGGTCGCCGCGGTGAAGCCGCTGGCCGACGCGATGGGCGCGGAGATACTGGGCCCCGAGCAGGCCGAGCCCGACGACGTGGTCCTCGCCTGGGAGGGCGAGGACGTCCTCGCCGTCCGGCTGCCGCAGCTCTCCGACTCGCTCGACCACATCCTTGCCGCGATGGAACGGCGGCACGGGATGCCGCTGGCCGAGCTCGACCGCAAGGCCAAGCAGGAGGTGGTCCGCCTGCTCGAAGCCCGCGGCGCCTTCTCCGTGCGGCACGGGGTGGAGACGGTGGCCGGGGCACTGGGTGTCAGCCGGTTCACCGTGTACAACTACCTGAACAGGGAAAACGCCGCCAAGAACGGCTAGTTGATCATGTGTTGGCCATGAGCCGTCGTCCGGATGTCGGGACGACGGCTTTTGTGTGGCCGAGTTTTCAACAAAGTGTTGACGTGGTGTTGCGGGAGGGCGTTAGCTATCCGCAGCCCGTCCGACGCACAGCGAAAAACAGCCACGGAGGCTTCCCGTGACTTCAGGTACGACACCGGGCCTCACCCGGTTCAACACCTCGGCGGACAGCGACGCTGTCGCCGCGCTCCACGAGGTGTGTTCCAGTTCGGCGTGGGCGAGCAAGATCCTCGCCCAGCGCCCGTACGCCACCGTCGAAGCCCTCTTCCTCGCCAGCGACGCCGCCATGGCCGAGCTGACCGCCGAGGATCTGGCCGAGGCGATGGCGGGCCACCCGCCGATCGGTCGTCCGAAGGCCGGGGACCCGACCTCCTCCCGCGAGCAGAGCGGGATGGCCGGCGCCTCCGAGGAGCTCAAGGCCGAGATGCTCGAACTCAACCTGGCCTACCAGGACAAGTTCGGTCATGTCTTCCTGATCTGCGCCACCGGTAAGACCGGCGAAGAGATGCGCGACGCGGTCCGCGAGCGGATCGAGCACTCGCCCGAGCAGGAGCGGGAGATCGTCCGCACCGAACTGGGCAAGATCAACCGCATCCGCCTGACCCGTCTCGTAGAGGAAGAGAGCGCCGCATGAGCACCGACACCACCGCCTCGGTCTCCACGCACATCCTGGACACCAGCATCGGCCGCCCCGCCGAGGGCGTCGCCATCACGCTCGCGGCCCGCAGCGGCTTCGACGCGGAGTGGGTCGCACTCGGTGGCTCCGCCACCGACGCGGACGGGCGCTGCAAGGACCTGCCGGCCCTGCCGGAGGGCACGACCCACGTACGACTCGACTTCGAGGTCGAGGAGTACTTCTCCAAGAAGCAAGCCGAGGCGCAGCAGGACGCCCCCCGCGTAAGGGACAGCGGTGCGTTCTTCCCGGAGGTGGCGATCACGTTCACCGTCAAGCCGGGCGAGCACTACCACGTACCGCTGCTGCTCAACCCGTTCGGCTACTCCGTTTACCGAGGGAGCTAGCAGACATGCCCACGATTCTCGGCCAGAACCAGTACGGCAAAGCAGAGAACCGCGTCGTCAAGATCACGCGGGACGGCGACACCCACCACATCAAGGACCTGAACGTCTCCGTCGCCCTCTCCGGCGACCTCGACGACGTCCACCTCACCGGCTCCAACGCCCACTGCCTGCCCACCGACACGACGAAGAACACCGTCTACGCCTTCGCCAAGGAGTACGGGATCGAGTCGGCCGAGCAGTTCGGCATCCACCTGGCGCGTCACTTCGTGACCAGCCAGGAGCCCATCCACCGGGCCCGGATCCGGATCGAGGAGTACTCCTGGGAGCGCATCGCCACCTCCGACGCCAACTCCAAGTTCATCGGCGCCGACGACGTCAACCACTCCTTCGCCCGCAAGGGCCAGGAGACCCGCGTCACCCAGATCACGTACGACGGTGAGAAGTGGGAGGTCATCTCCGGCCTCAAGGACCTCGTCGTCATGAACTCCACCAACTCGGAGTTCTGGGGCTACATCAAGGACAAGTACACGACGCTCCAGGAGGCGTACGACCGCATCCTGGCCACGCAGGTCTCCGGCCGCTGGCGGTTCAACTGGACCGACGACGAGCAGCGGATGCCCAACTGGGAGAAGTCCTACGAGCAGACGCGCAAGCACATGCTCCAGGCCTTCGCGGAGACGTACTCGTACTCGCTGCAGCAGACGCTGTACCAGATGGCCACCCGGATCATCAGCCATCGCTCGGAGATCGACGAGGTCCGCTTCTCGCTCCCGAACAAGCACCACTTCCTGGTGGACCTGGAGCCCTTCGGGCTCAAGAACGACAACGAGGTCTACTACGCCGCCGACCGCCCGTACGGCCTGATCGAGGCCACCGTGCTGCGCGACGGAGCCACGGCGCAGATCCCGGTCGACATGACCAACCTCTAAGCGGCCCTGCGTGATCGCCTCCGCCCGCCCGCAGTCGGGCGGGGGCGGCCACCAGACCGGAGGGACGTACCCATGGCACAGCCCGCAACGGGGCCGGCACCTGCCGGAGACCCGTGTTCCACCCCGCCGGCCACCTCGACCGAGGTCCACCCGGTGGACGAGAAGCTTCCCGCCTCGCGGCTCGTACCCGCCGCACTCCAGCACATCGCGGCCATGTACGCGGGCGTCGTCACCCCTCCGCTGATCATCGGCCAGGCGGTCGGCCTGGACGCCGCCGGGATGACCCGCCTCATCGCCGCGAGCCTGCTCATCGCCGGCTGTGCCACGATCCTGCAGACCATCGGTGCCGGACGGTTCGCCGGAAACCGGCTCCCGTTCGTCAACGCCGCCTCCTCCGCCGGCATCGCACCGATGCTCGCGATCGCCGAGACCAGCGCCCCTGGCCACCAACTCCCCGCCATCTACGGCGCGGTGATGGTCGCCGGAGGCTTCTGCCTCGCCGTCGGCCCCTTCTTCGGCCGGCTCCTGCGCTTCTTCCCGCCGCTCGTCACCGGCGTCGTGATCACCCTCATCGGCGTCACCCTGATGCCCGTACCGGTGAGCTGGGCCCAGGGCGGCGACAAGGAAGCCGTCGACTTCGGCGCCGGCAAGTACCTCGCGCTCGCCGCCGTCACGCTCGTCGTGATCCTGCTCTTCCAGCGCTTCGGCAAGGGCTTCCTCAAGCAGATCGCCCTGCTGCTCGGTCTCTTCATCGGCACGCTCGCCGCGATCCCCTTCGGGATGGCCGACTTCTCCGCCCTGAGGGAAGCGCCGGTCGCGGCACTGCCCTCGCCCTTCGCCTTCGGCGCACCGGAGTTCCAGCCCGCCGCGATCCTGTCCCTGTGCATCGTGATGCTCGTCCTCATGACCGAGTCCAGCGCCGGCATGCTCGCCCTCGGCGAGATCTGCGAGCGCCGCGGCGACGGGAGGACGATCACCCGCGGCCTGCGGACCGACGGCGTCGCGACCCTCCTCGGCCCCGTCTTCGGCGGCTTCCCGACCTCGGCCTTCGCCCAGAACGTCGGCGTGGTCTCGCTGACCCGGGTCCGCTCCCGCTACGTCGTCGCCGCCGCCGGTGGCGCCCTGCTGGTCCTCGGCGCCTTCCCGGTCCTCGGCGCGGTCGTCTCCATGGTGCCGATGCCCGTCCTCGGAGGCGCCGGCATCGTCCTCTTCGGCTCGATCGCGGTCAGCGGTATCCGTACCCTCTCCGAAGCCGGGCTCGACGACAGCTCCAACATCGTCCTGGTGGCCGTGGCGCTCGGAGCGGGCATCATCCCGCTCGCCGCGCCCACCTTCTACGCGGACTTCCCCGCCTGGGCACGGACCGTGCTCGGCTCCGGGATCAGCGCCGGAGCGCTGGCCGCGGTCACGCTCAACCTGTTCTTCCACCATCTCGGCACCCGGAGCCGTCACGCGGCCCCGGCACTCAAATCCTCCTAGGGTCCTGCCGTGCCCACACCACCGCAGAGGAATGAAGGAACCACCGCCATGGCAGCACCTTCGGCAGCCCAGCGCATCGTCATCGAGAACTGTGCGATCGCGACCGTGGACGCCAACGACACCGAGTACGCCTCCGGGTACCTGGTCGTCGCCGGCAACAAGATCGAGTCCATCGGCGCCGGCAAGGCGCCCGAGGGCCTGGAGAACGTGGTACGCCGGATCGACGCCACCGGTCATCTGGTGACGCCCGGTCTGATCAACACGCACCACCACTTCTACCAGTGGATCACCCGGGGCCTGGCCACCGACCACAACCTCTTCAACTGGCTGGTCGCGCTCTACCCGACCTGGGCCCGCATCGACGAGTCGATGGTCCGCGTCGCCGCCCAGGGCTCGCTGGCCATGATGGCCCGCGGCGGCGTCACCACCGCCATGGACCACCACTACGTCTACCCGAAGAACTCCGGCGACCTGTCGGGCGCCATCATCGGCGCCGCCTCCGACATGGGCGTGCGCTTCACCCTGGCCCGCGGCTCGATGGACATGAGCGAGAAGGACGGCTTCCTGCCGCCGGACTTCGCCGTCGAGACGACCGAGGGCGCGCTCGCCGCGACCGAGGAGACGGTCAAGAAGTTCCACGACGCCTCCTTCGACGCGATGACCCAGGTCGCCGTCGCCCCCTGCTCCCCCTTCTCCATCTCCACCCGTCTGCTCAAGGAGGGTGCCGAGCTGGCCCGCCGCCTCGGGGTGCGCATGCACACCCACGGCTCGGAGACGGTGGAGGAGGAGAAGTTCTGCCACGAGCTCTTCGGCATGGGCCCGACCGACTACTTCGAGTCCACCGGCTTCCTCGGTGAGGACGTGTGGATGGCGCACTGCGTCCACATGAACGACTCCGACATCGCCGCCTTCGCCCGTACCGGTACGGGTGTGGCGCACTGCCCCTCCTCCAACGCGCGCCTCGCCGCCGGCATCGCCCGGGTCCCCGACATGCTCAAGGCGGGCGTGCCGGTCGGCCTGGGTGTCGACGGCACGGCCTCCAACGAGTCGGGCGAGCTCCATACCGAGCTGCGCAACGCGCTCCTCGTCAACCGCCTCGGCGCCCACCGCGAGGCCGCGCTCAACGCCCGCCAGGCCCTGCGCCTCGGTACGTACGGTGGCGCGCAGGTCCTCGGCCGGGCCGACTCGATCGGTTCGCTGGAGGCGGGCAAGCTCGCCGACTTCGTGCTCTGGAAGATCGACGGGCTCGGTCACTCCTCGATCGCCGACCCGGTGACCGCGATCGTCTTCGGCGCCGCCGCTCCGGTGACGGCCTCTTTCGTCAACGGCAAGCAGATCGTCGAGAACAACCGCCTGCTGTTCGCGGACGAAGAGGCGATCGCCCGCGACGCGCGCGCGGAGGCTCAGCGCCTGGCCCGCATCACGGCCCAGGGCTGATCCACCCCAAGGAGTCCGACCGAGGGGGACGGCCCTCGGTCGGTCGCCACGGACCCGAGCGGGGCCCGTGGCCGGCCGGACGGGGGGTGCCCGTACGTAAAGAGGTACGGCACCCCCCGGACGGTCGATGTGTGTCCCACCTCCCCGGACGCACGACGCACGACGCACGACACGACGCACGGCACCCCCAGGCCTGCGCGACCACACGAAGAAGGCAGCACCCCCAACGAGACACCCCAGCGTTTCCTCATGAGCCGCACACCGTGAGGCGCACCACTGCACGACTTTGCACCACCTTGCACCACCTCCCTGACACCCGCGTCACCGCCGACGTGTAACCGACCGGAGGAACCGCCGTGGCCGCCAAGCCCAGGTTTCGCAATGATGCACAAGACGCAGGCGCCGACACCGAAGACCGGAGCACCAAGCATCCGGTCGACGAGACTCTGCCGCCCCTGAAAATGTTCACCAGCGGTCTGCAGCACGTGGCCGCCATGTACGCGGGCGTCGTTGCCCCGCCGTTGATCGTCGGTGCGGCTGTCGGACTCTCCGGCACCGAACTGACCTTCCTCACCGGAGCCAGCCTCTTCACCGCCGGATTCGCCACCTTCCTCCAGACGCTCGGCGTCTGGAACATCGGCGCCCGGCTGCCGTTCGTCAACGGCGTCACCTTCGCCGGCGTCGCTCCGATGCTCGCGATCGTCGACACGACCGACGACAAGACCGACGCCCTGCCCATCATCTTCGGCGCGATCATCGTCGCCGGTGTCCTGGGCTTCATAGCCGCTCCCTACTTCTCCAAGCTGGTCCGCTTCTTCCCGCCGGTCGTCACCGGCACCGTGATCACGCTCATCGGCGTCTCGCTGCTCCCGGTCGCCTTCGGCTGGGCCCAGGGGCCCAACCCCACGGCCGAGGACTACGGTTCGACCACGTACCTCACCCTCGCGGCCGTCACCCTCGCTGTGGTCCTGGTCCTGCGCCGCTTCACCAGGGGCTTCCTGAAGCAGGTCGCCGTCCTGGTCGGTCTCGTCATCGGCACGCTCATCGCGATCCCCTTCGGTGTCACGGACTTCAGCCCGGTGACCGAGGCGTCCGTCGTCGGCTTCCCGAACCCCTTCCACTTCGGCGCCCCGCAGTTCGCACTCGCCGCGATCATCTCCATGTGCGTGGTCATGCTGGTCTCGATGACCGAGTCGACCGCCGACATGCTGGCGCTCGGCGAGATCGTCGAGCGGCCGGCCGACGAGAAGACCATCGCGGCCGGACTGCGGGCCGACACCCTCGGCTCCGCCATCAGCCCGCTCTTCAACGGCTTCATGTGCAGCGCGTTCGCCCAGAACATCGGTCTGGTCGCGATGACCAAGATCCGCAGCCGCTTCGTGGTCGCCTGCGGCGGCGGCTTCCTTGTCCTGATGGGCCTCTCGCCGGTGGCCGCCTCGCTGATCTCGGTCGTCCCGCGCCCGGTGCTCGGCGGCGCGGGCGTCGTCCTCTTCGGCTCGGTCGCCGCAAGCGGCATCCAGACCCTGGTCAAGGCCGGCCTGGAGAAGGACAACAACGTGCTCATCGTGGCGGTCTCGCTGGCCGTCGGCATCATCCCGATCACGGAGCCGGAGTTCTACCACGCCTTCCCGGAGACCGCGAAGATCATCCTGGACTCGGGTATCTCGACCGGCTGCGTCGCGGCGGTCCTGCTGAACCTGGTCTTCAACCACCTCGGCAGGCGCCGGGACGACGACGAGGTCACGGCGCCCATGGAACCGGGCGAGGAGATCTCCGAGACCCGTACGGCCAAGGCGGCGCACGTCCACTGAACACGCCCCGCCCCGCCGCCGAGCCGGTCCCCGCGCGCCACGCGGGGGCCGGCCTCGCGCGCCTGCCCGGCCGGGGCGCGCCGTCGCCTCGACCGGACGTGGCGGACGCCGCCGGGACGAACCGGGGCGTCGGCGGGCGCACGGTCGTGCTCATCAACCCCAACACCTCCGTCACCACGACGGCGATGATGACCGCCGTCGCGCGGCGGACCCTGGGGCCCACCGTCCCCGTCCAGGGCCTGACCGTGGAGCGCGGCCCCCGCATGCTCACCGAACCCGCCGCGCTCCGGGCCGCGGCCCTGGAGGTGGTCACGGCCGGCCGCCTGGCGCTGTCCGCAGGCGACCGCGCGGCCCTGATCGTCGGCGCCTTCGGCGACCCCGGCCTGGACGAACTGCGGGCGCTGGCGGACATTCCGGTCGTGGGGATCGGCGAGGCGGCCCTCCTGGAGGCGTCCGCCGGGGGGACCCCCTTCGGCATCGCGACGACGACCCCCCTGCTCGCGGACTCGATCGCCGACCAGGTCGCCCGCCTCGGCCTCACGCCCCTCTTCACCGGCCTCCGCCTGACCCAGGGCGCCCCGGAGATGCTCGCCGCACGACCGGAGTCACTGCGCGAGAGCCTGGCGCTCGCGGGAGAACGCTGCGTCATCCGGGACGGAGCCCGCGCGATCGTCATCGCCGGCGGCCCCTTGTCCGACGCGGCGGAGTCCCTCCGCCCCCACTTCGCGACCCCCCTGATCGCCCCGATTCCGGCCGCCTGCCGCCTCGTCGCCCGCCTGACGCCCACCGGCGGGTGAGGCCCGGTCCGTCGACCGCACCACGCCACCGCGGCACAGTGCGGGCGCACCACCCGCCGGGCCCCGAACGCCGCTACGCGGGGCGCCAGTTCGGGTCGCGGCCGCTCAGGCCGATCACGCGGTCCAGGAGAGGGGCCGTCGCCGGGACCGGCACGACCGGGCCGAAGAAACCCTCGTCCCCGGGGGCGGCGTCCTCCGCCGGTGTCAGCAGGGCCTCCGAGACCCTCAACTCCTCCTCGCTGACTTCGTACTCCTGGTCCGTCGCCCGTGCCAGGTCCCAGCCGTGGATCAGCAGTTCGTCGAGCGCGACCCGGCCCATCACCACGGCCGGCAGTTCGACCCCGCCCGCCCGGGTGTCCCCCTCCCAGGCGCCCGGCTCCCGCCAGGCCGCCGCCAGCTCGTCCAGCGCCCGCGGCAGGGCCGTACGCCAGTCGTCCGGCAGGACCGGCAGGGACGACCCGGGCGGCGTGTTCGCCGTCGGGCCGAACTCCTTGCGGGCCGCGTCCCGAAAGGCCACGCTCAGTCCCGCCAGGTGCGCGAGCACCTCCCGTACCGCATAGGCGGGACAAGGCGTCGGGTCCCCCAGCCGCTCGTCGCCGGTGCCCGTCGCCAGCCGCGCGACCCGCTCGGCGGCCGCGCCCAGATCGATGTGCGGCGTCTTCTCCGCGTTCTCCATGTTCTCCATACGGGGCAGACCGTCCCGACCGCCCGAACTCATCGCTCCTCACCGCTCCGCTCCCATGCGCCGCAGGCACTCCCGCGCCAGTGACGGATAGGCCGCCGCGATCGCTTCGTACAGCCTTCTGCGCAGCAGCCGTTCGGCCTCGGCGCGGCCCGTCGAGCCGTACAGCCCGTCGAGCAGCGTCTCGTACCGCGACAACGCGTGCCGCAGGTAGCTCACCTGCCACCGCACCAGCGCCCCCGCTGCCACCCCGCCCGGGCCGCGGGCCCCGAGCAGGTGCCGGTGGCGGACCGCCCGGCGCTCCAGCTCCGCGGCCGGGAGCCGGGGCACCTCGATCGGTTCCGCGCGGATCGCCGCCAGCACCGCCCGTCGCCGCCGCTCCGCCCCCGCCTCAGCGGCCGCGGACCTCGACCCCGAGGCGGCCGCGCACCGCGCGAACTCCGGCGTCCGCTCCACCGCCTCCACCCGCGCCAGCAGATAGAGGCGCACGGGCGCGAGCGACCAACGCCGCGGATCCCGGCCCTGCACGTCCGGCTCGCCCAGCAGGTCCCGCACCATCGCGTCGGTCCAGCCGCGCTCGCGCAGTGCGCCGAGCGTCGTATAGGTCGTACGGTCCGTCATGATCCCCCCAGATCTCGTCACGGAGAGTGATGAATCCAGTGAAGCGCACTCCACTGACAACGACCCCGCCCCGCCCCCTTGTGGCACCTCCCGCCCGGGTGCAATAAAGGTCTGGACCATGTCGACGGACGGAGGCATTCCCGTGCAACGCCCGCTCGCCGCAACCCTCTTGACCGCCGCCACGCTGTGTCTCGCGGCCTGCTCCCCGACCCCCGCCAAGGACACCGCCGGCCCCACCGTCCCCACCGGAGTCACCGCTGCCTCCGGGAGCGCCCGCACCGTCCACGTCATGTGGAGCGCGGCCACCGACGACCGTGCCGTCACCGCCTACGAGGTCTACCAGCAGGGCCGCAAGGTGAAGGAGCTCCCCGCCACGACCCTGATGACCGACATCGTGAACCTGACCCCGGCCACCCCCTACACCTTCACCGTCCGCGCCCGCGACGCCGCGGGAAACCGCTCCCCGCACAGCGCGACCGTCCCCGCCACCACCCTTGCCGCCACCGCCCAGGACCGGACGCCCCCTACCGCCCCGGCCTCCCTGCGCGCCACCCCCGACGGTGGCCGCGCGGCCACACTGACCTGGGCACCGGCCCGCGACGACACCAAGGTCACCGCCTACGACGTCTACCAGGCCGACTCCCGGATCCACACCGTCTCCGGCACGGCCACCACGGCCCGTGTCACCAGCCTGCGCCCCGGCACCATCTACACCTTCACCGTCCGCGCCCGCGACGCCGCCGAGAACTCCTCCCCGGACAGTAACCCCGCCGACCTCACCACCGCCCGCGCCCCCGGCGCCCCCGCGAGCACCGCCCCCACCGACCTGAAGGCGACCGCCACCCAGGACGGCATCACCCTGACCTGGACCCCGCCGAAGACCGGCGCCGTGGTCAAGGAGCACCAGCTCTACCTCGACGGGAAGTTCGCCACGACCATCGTCTGGGGCGCCGAACCGCCCCTCGGCCGCGCGACCTACACCTTCACCGTCCCGGACGCCCCCGGCACCCGCTACAGCGTCAAACTCCGCGCCAGACTGCCGGACGGCACCTGGGGTGACTTCTCCGCCCAGCGCACCGTTGTCGTCCTATGACAGCGCTCCCCGCCGACCGCCTCCGCCTCGGCGTCCGGCTCGCTGCGGAACTACCCTGGGAAAGGTGGCAGCGACCGTGCTCACCAACACCGGGCTCGACACGTTCCTGCAAGGAACCCCCGAGTCCCGCGACGCCTCGTACGCGCGCGCCGCCGACGCCGTGCTCGGGCTCCTGTCCCTGCGCGGGGCCGACCGGAGGAGCGGGCTGCCGGAGCCGAGCGTCGATCTCGTGCGGCATGTGCTCGTCGAAGACCTGCCCGCCTTCGTCTACGCGACGCCCGAGGAGCTGCCGGCCTACCCGGCCGTGCTCGTGGCGCTGACCGAGAGGATGCGGGAGGCCGGGCGGCTGAACAGGAAGCGGCAGGCGCGGATCGTTGCCGCGATCCTGGAGACCGGGCCCGACTTCGAGCGGGCCATGACGGACGCCGCCAACCTCACCTGGCAGCGCTGGTACGCCTCCCTGCTGGCCGCCGACGGCGTCGACCGTGACGATCCCGCCGCCGTACGCGCCTGGCTCGCCGCCCACGACGGCGTGACGCCGCCCGACGGCCTGCACCGGGCCGCCCTGATGAACCGCAGCGAGTTCGCGGCCATGATGCTCGCCGAGGTCCTGACCGGGGCGTACGTACGGGAGGCGCAGGCGCCCTCGCCCGCCGGACCGCTGCTCTCCGACGAGGACGTCTCGCACGGCGTCGGGCGGGTGGCGGGCGAGCTCCTCGACCGGTGGACCGCTGAGGGGCTCGCCGGGGCGCTCGCCGGGTCGTACGCGCATCTCGCGCCCGGTCCGGAGGCCTTCCCCCATCTCGTCCTCGCCGACACCCTCCTCGACGAGCACCTCGACTACTACGGCGACTCCTGGACCCCGCTCCCGCCGCCGCCCATGGAGGCCCACGACCCGCAGCGGTCGGTCGAGGCCGGCGCCGATCTCCTCGCCGGCGCCGTCGAGGAGATGAGGAGTGACGAGAGCGGCGGACTGTACGACGGCGAGGCCGCGCACCTGCTCTACGCGCTGTACCAGCGGGGCTCCACCGCCGAATCGGTCGCCCGCAGGGCCGCCGAGTTCGAGGACTGGCCGGTCGACCCCCGCCTGGAGGACGCGCCCGTCCTCGTACCGGCGAAAGCGCCCGGGGAGTACCAGGTGCCGCCCGTCCCGGAACTGTCCCGGCTCGTCGGATCGGCCGTCACGGACGCCGACCGGGCCCGGCTCGAACCGTCCGCCCGGGCCATGGCCGGCACCGTCGACCGGCTCGCCGCGACCCGCATGGTCTTCCGCACCGGAGACGCCTTCGGGCTCACCCCATGGGGCGTCGAGGTGCTCCGCTACCTGCTCCGCGTCCGCGGCGTCGCCGCGCCCGACGCCGCCGAGGCCGCCGCCTGGGACGCCCCGACGATCATCGCCGCCGCCGAGGGCTGGTCCGCCTCGGCCGCCGCGCGCGTCCTCGCCGACTGGCTCCGCGCCCGCGGGGACACCGTCGACGCCTGGGCCCACCTGCTCACCGCCCTCGGCACCGTCAACGCCGGCACCTCCGAGGCGGCGGCCACCCGCGCCCTCTTCGGCGCCCTGGACCCCGAGGCCGCCCCCGTCGAGGCCCTGCGCGGCGCCCTCGACGACCCGGTGATGGGGGCGTACGCGTACGGGGTGCTGCGCGCCCGGGGCGAGCCGGCCGACGAGACCCGCGTACCGCTCTCCGCCCGCGCCGTACTGATCCTGGACCGGCTCTCCCGCCGCTCGGCCGGAGCGAGCGCCTTCGACACCGCCGCCGCCGGCTGGCCGGGCGGCGCCCGCGCCCTGGCCGAGGAGATGGCCGCGATCGACCCGCACACGGCCTTCCGGACGCTGAAGGCCCTCGGCACCACCCTCCCCGCGCCCGGCCCCGGGAAGGAGCGGGCGCGGCGCCGTCGCCGGAGCGTGCGCCGCACCCGCTGATCCCGTGGGGGAGGGGAGGCGGTCAGGGAGGAGTGGTCAGGGAGGAGTGGTCAGAGGAAGGCCGGTCAGGAGAGGGCGGTCAGGTACATCCCCGACGCCCCGGTCCCCGCCGTGTTCCGGCAGCTGAAGTTCCCGCTCGGCCGGGCGTGGATCAGCGAGAGACAGCGGCCGAGCGCCGCCTGGCCGTAGTGGTTGGGGTGCATGTTCTCCTGGAGGGGGCCCTGCGTCTGGTTCTGGTCGATCCAGCGAGCCCACTCACTGGTCGATGCCGAGGCCGGCACGGTCGCGCTGACCTGCTTGCTGGACTTCGCACACACCTCGCGCCCCTGGAGCATGTCGCGCAGATCCATGAACTGCGCGCCCTTGGCGGCGGCGACGCCCTTGAGACGGTTGGCGATCTGAGGGACCAGCGAGTCCCGCGCCCAGTCGGAGTCCAGGTTCCAGAAGGGGCAGCCGCCGGTGTTGGTACGGCTCCAGCCACTCTCCGCGTACCGGTTCTCCGCAGCGCGCGGGATGGGCGACGGGTACGACTGGAGCACGATCCGGTAGTCGGACGCGGCGTACCCGGCGCCCGACATGACCGCCCGGATCTCGTCCACCGACTTGCCGACGTTCGCCATCACGCCGTCGATCTTCGCGTCGACCTCGGCCTGCTGGTCGTCGTGGCAGTACGAATACCAGACGATGTAGTCGGTCGCGCAGGTGGTGATGATGTCGGCGAAGCCCAGGTCGTTGCCGCCGATCGACAGCACGATCGTCTCGACGTCGTGGGAGGCGGCGATGGAGGCGAGCTGGTCGGCCTGCGGCGCCTCGCCCTTGTACGCCACGCCGCCGCTCGCGGCCCGGAAGACGTTCCGGGTCGTGGCGCCCGAGCAGGCGATGTTGATCAGCGCCGAGGCGATCGGGCCGGCGCTCTTCACCTCGGCCGAGTCGGAGCGGTGACAGCCGTTGGCGGCCGTGGTCCCGTAGACGCGGCCGGGATCGTAAGCGCTCCCCGTCCACGCCCGGTCGGTCCCGTTGCGGCTGCCGGTGGTGGTCAGGCTGTTGCCCTGCCAGCGCCCGGCCTCGCCCGAGATGTAACTGTCACCCATCGACACGACGGCGGTGGGCCCGGCACCGGGGCTCGCCAGCGCCGGGGAGCCGCCACCGGCGGTCAGCAGCCCGCCCGCGGCGAGCGACAGAGCGAGAAGTCCGCGCACGGCACGGCGGGGAGAACGGTGGGGGGTGGGCATGGCTGCGCTCCTGCGTCCTTGCAGTGGAGTGAGGGTCAGCCGCCGGCCGGTGGCATGCGGAATCTGGCACGCCGTGGCTTGTTACCGCTAGGTAGCCGCACGTCTCGGTTGCGTCACATGCCCTGTGAAACGCCCCGGATCGAAAAGGGCTCCGCCCCCGGTGCTCTGCGTTCACCAGGGGCGGAGCCTGTTTTCCCCGGTCACCGCCGGGACACTGCTCGGCCGCTGTGCGGGTCGGCCGGTCAGAAGAAGTCGATCAGCAGGTGGGCGACTCAGCCGATCAGCTGCTCGTACGCCGGGAGGGTCAGGAAGTCCGCGTAGTCGGCGTCGAGGGAGACGTGGAGCAGGAGGTCGTGGGCCTGCTGCCACTTGCCGGCCGCGAATGCCTCCTCGCCGATCTCCGCGCGGATCGCGGCCAGTTCCTCCGCCGCGACCTCGCGGGCCAGTTCCGGAGTGGCCCGCACGGTCTGTCCGGCGTGCTGGAATTCGACACCCGCGTTGATCCACTGCCAGATCTGCGAGCGCGAGATCTCGGCCGTGGCGGCGTCCTCCATCAGGTTGAAGATGGCGACCGCGCCGAGGCCGCGGAGCCAGGCCTCGATGTAGCGGATGCCGACCTGGACCGCGTTGCGCAGGCCCTCGTACGTGGGGTGCGCGTCCAGGGAGGCGATGTCGATGAGTTCGGGGCCCTCGACATGGACGTCCTCGCGCAGCCGGTCCTTCTGGTTCGGCCGGTCGCCGAGGACCGCGTCGAAGGAGGCCATCGCGATCGGGACGAGGTCCGGGTGGGCGACCCAGGAGCCGTCGAAGCCGTCGCCCGCCTCGCGGTCCTTGTCCGCCTTGACCTTCTCGAAGGCGACCTTGTTGACCTCGGCGTCGCGGCGCGACGGGATGAACGCCGCCATGCCGCCGATCGCGTGCGCGCCGCGCTTGTGGCAGGTGCGGACGAGGAGTTCGGTGTACGCCCGCATGAACGGGGCCGTCATCGTCACCGCGTTGCGGTCCGGGAGGACGAACCTGGCGCCGCCGTCACGGAAGTTCTTGACGATGGAGAAGAGGTAGTCCCAGCGGCCGGCGTTGAGGCCCGCGGCGTGGTCGCGGAGCTCGTAGAGGATCTCCTCCATCTCGTACGCCGCCGTGATCGTCTCGATCAGGACGGTGGCGCGCACGGTGCCCTGCGGGATGCCGACGTAGTCCTGCGCGTAGACGAAGATGTCGTTCCAGAGGCGGGCCTCCAGGTGCGACTCCGTCTTCGGGAGGTAGAAGTACGGGCCCTTGCCGAGCTCGATGAGCCGCTTGGCGTTGTGGAAGAAGTACAGGCCGAAGTCGACCAGGGCGCCGGGGACCGGGCGGCCCTCGAAGGTCAGGTGACGCTCCTCCAGGTGCCAGCCGCGCGGGCGCATCACGACCGTGGCCAGCTCGTCGGCCGGCTTGAGGGCGTAGGACTTGCCCGACTTGGGGTCCGTGAAGTCGATCTTCCGGGTGTACGCGTCGATCAGGTTGACCTGTCCCAGGACCACGTTCTCCCAGGTCGGCGCCGAGGCGTCCTCGAAGTCGGCGAGCCACACCTTCGCGCCCGAATTCAGCGCGTTGATCGTCATCTTGCGGTCGGTCGGGCCGGTGATCTCGACACGGCGGTCGTTCAGGGCCGCCGGGGCCGGCGCGACCCGCCAGGAGTCGTCCGCGCGGATCGCGGCGGTCTCCGGGAGGAAGTCGAGCGTCGAGGTACGGGCGATCTCGGCGCGGCGCTCCGCCCGGCGGGCGAGGAGCTCGTCCCGGCGCGGCGTGAACCGCCGGTGCAGCTCCGCCACGAAGGCGAGGGCCGCGTCGGTGAGCACCTCCTCCTGCCTCGGCAGGGGCTCGGTTTCGACGACGGCCAGGGGGGACGGCGCTGGTGCGGACATGAACTGTCACTTCCTTCAGCGGGCTTCACGGGCGGTGCCTTGCGGCCGCCGGGCGTCGCGGATCGGCACGGAGTGCCGCAGGCGCCGAGATACGGCCGCGAGCGCCGTCACAAGGTCAGGCGCTTCTGAACAGTGGATACTAGTTTCCTCATGGTGGAAGTTCAATGGTTTGTTGATGTCGAGATTCTCCGGATCGACAGAACGTGGCGCTCAGTGCCACCCCCTTCACTCAAGGTGCGCCAGATCCGCCTCCGTGTCGATGTCGTACGGCTCGGCCACATCCGAGCAGTCCACCAGCGTGATCGCATCCCGGTGCTCCTTCAGATAGTCGCGCGCTCCCTGGTCACCGACCGCCCCCGCCGCGATCCCCGCCCAGCGGTCCGCGCCGAAGAGCACCGGATGGCCACGCTCGCCGCCGTACGAAGCCGCCACCAGGGCGTCGCGCGAGCGGTACGCCGACCGGACCCGCGCCACCGCCTCGGCGCCGATCCCCGGCTGGTCCACCAGGCTCACCAGGGCCGCGTCCACCGGCAGCGCCTCGGCCGCCAGCGAGGCCAGACCGGCCCGCAGCGACGACCCCATGCCCTCGGCCCACTCCGGGTTGTCGACCAGGACGCAACCGGGCAGCTGTGACAGCTCCCGTACGTGATCGGCCGAGGCGCCCAGCACCACGTGGACCACCTCGCAGCCGCCCTCCCGCAGCACGCGCACCGCGTGCTCGACCAGCGGACGGCCGCGGTGGGTCAGGAGTGCCTTGGGACGGCCGCCGAGCCGCCGTCCCCCGCCCGCGGCGAGCAGCAGGCCGGCGATCAGGGGAGGGGTGTGCTCCGTGTGCGTCATGAGCCCTGCATACCTCATGGGGCGTCATAGGGGCCCGTACACACGTAGGCCTGAATTACGCCCACGGAGTGGCGCCGCCGGCGCACGATGGCGTTAACTTGCCCGCGACCCTGGGCGCCCGGACAACCGCACAGAGTCGTGCGAGGGGGAGAACCGTGTTGCGAAGCGTGGGGCAGAGGCGTGTGACAACCGGCGGCGGCGAGGACCCGAGGGTGGCGGAGCTGACCACCGCCGTCTCCCGGCTCCGTCGCGAACTGGCGGCCCACCGGGCGGAGTTCGCCGACCGGGGGATCGCCGAGGACGAACTGGCCGCGCTGCACGCGATGGCTGTGAGCGGGATCCCCGAGGTACGGCGGCTGCGCCGCTCCCTGCTGGTGATCGCCGGCGCGATCGGCTCCGTCAGCGCCCTTTCGAACGGCCTCGCGGGGGTCCGTGAGGCGGTCGAGCTCTTCGGGGAGCCGTCACGCGAGGCGCCCTGAGCGGGGGAGGGGACCCGCGGGCCGGACGAGGACCGCGGGCCTGACCGCCCCCTCGGTGATCACCTCCGGATCAGGCGGCGGGCCGTCGCCGCCGCCACCGCCGCCGTGCGCGAGTCGACGCCCAGCTTGGCGAAGATGTGCACCAGATGGGACTTCACCGTCGCCTGGCTGAGAAAGAGCACCTTGCTGATCTGCTGGTTCGACAGGCCCTCGCCCACCAGCTGCAAGACCTCCAGCTCCCGCTTCGTCAGCGCCTCTGCCGGTGTCCGCATCCGGTCCATCAACCGGTGCGCCACGGCCGGTGCGAGCGCCGACTGGCCCGCCGCCGCCGTACGGACCGCCGCCGCCAGCTCCTCGGGCGGCGCGTCCTTCAGCAGGTAGCCCGCCGCGCCCGCCTCCACCGCCGCCAGGATGTCCGCGTCCGTGTCGTACGTGGTCAGCACCAGGACCCGGGGCCCGCCGGTACGGGACGTGATCGCCGCGGTCGCCTCCGAGCCATGCATCCCTGACCCGAACTGCAGGTCCATCAGGACCACCTCCACCCCGCCCGCCGCGGCCAGCTCGACCGCGCGCTCGGCCGTGGCCGCCTCGCCGACCACGGCGAAGTCCGGCTCCGCGGCCAGGACCGCCCGCAGTCCCGCCCGTACCACCGGATGGTCGTCGGCGAGCAGGAGACGGATCGTCATGTCGACACTCCGGTGGGAAGAGGGACGGGAGGGGTGACAGGCAGGGGCAGGGAGACGGCGACGGCCGTGCCCTGACCGGGCGCGGACTCGACCGCGAACGTGCCGCCCAGCGACTCCGCCCGCGAGCACATCGCCGGCAGCCCGAACCCGCCCTCGGCGGAGGACGCGACCCGAGCGGGGTCGAAGCCCTTGCCGTCGTCGACGACGTCCAGCGTCACCGACGCGTCCATGAACGACAGCGTGATCTCCGCCCGAGCCGCAGAGGCGTGCCGCACCGTGTTGGCCAGCGCCGACTGGGCGATCCGCAAGAGCGCCACCTCGTAGGGCGTGGGCAGTTCCACCGGTGTCCCGCTCATGGAGAACCGCACCCGCGGCCCTGTCCCGGCCGGCACCGTTCCGTCCCGCTCCGGCCCGTCGGACTCCGTTCCGTCCGGACCGGCCGCCGCTGTCCCCGCCACGCCCGGCTCGCAGAGCCGCTCCAGCGCCGCCGCCAGCGAACCGTGCTCCAGGTCCGGCGGCGACAGCGCCCGGACGAACCGCCGGGCCTCCGCGAGGTTGTCCTGCGCCGCCCGCCGCGCCCGTTCGATGTGCCCGGCGGCAGGCGAGTCCTCCGGCAGCGTCCGCTCCGCGGCCCGCAGCAGCAGCTGGATCGAGGAGAGGCCCTGCGCCAGGGTGTCGTGGATCTCCCGCGCGAGCCGCTCCCGCTCCGCCAGCGTGCCCGCGTGCCGCTCGGCCGCCGCCAGCTCCGCCCGGGTCGCGATCAGCTCCTCCACCATCCGGCGCCGCCGCTCGCTCTCCCGGTACAGCGCCTGGTAGCCCAGCACCGTCGCCACGGCCACCGCCGCGCCCAGCAGCGGACCTATGAAGACGCCCGGATTGAGCGGCGCGCCGTGCCGTACGTACGACAGGATCGCCGCGCACGCCGTCAGCGCCACCGACGGGACCGACCAGCGCACCGGCAGCAGATGCAGCTGGAGGAAGTACAGCGGGAACGCCACCCAGAGCCCCTCCGGGGTCAGCCACAGCAGCGCCAGCCAGGACGCGCACAGCACGCCGAGCCAGACCCCGGCCGCCCGCCGCGACTCCTGTACGGAGGGCAGAAAACCGGCCGCGTAGACCGCGCTCGTGAGCGCCGCCAGGGCCGCACCTCCGGCCGAGTCGGCCCGGAGCGCGGCCAGCGCCAGCAGCCCCGCCAGCAGCAGATGCAGGCAGAGGCGCAGCACGCGCAGGACGGGGGTGAGGGAACGCGGATCCATGATCCCTCCAGCGTAGGCCGGGGCAGACAATCCGGACTCAACCGAAAGTTTGATTGCGGAGCCATCCGTGGCGCGATGTCCCGGCCCGCTCCGGCCCAGCACCCTGGAGCCCATGTTCGTGGCATGGAGAGACCTGAGATTCGCCAGAGGGCGATTCACCTTGATGGGCACCGTGATCGTGCTGATCACCCTGCTCGTCGGACTGCTGTCCGGGCTGACCGCCGGACTCGCCCGTGAGAACATCTCGGCGATCACCGGGCTGCCGGCGGACCGGCTGGCCTTCGCCGCCCCGCCCTCCGGGCAGTCGGTCTCCTTCACCAACTCGGCGGTGACCGAGAGCCAGTGGCGGCGGTGGGCCGGGCGGCCCGGGGTGAGGAGCGCCGAGCCGCTCGGGATCCGTACGCTCAACGCCGCCGCGGGGGACCGTACGGCCGCGGTCTCCGCCTTCGGTACGGAACCGGCGGCCGGGATCGCGCCCGGGAGCGGGAAGCTCGGGCCGGGGCGCGTCGTGCTCTCGGCGTCCGCCGCCGAGGAGCTGGGGGCGAGCGTGGGAGAGGCGGTACGGCTGGGCCCGCTGGAGGCCACCGTCGCGGCGGTCGCGGGCGACGCCTCGTACAGCCACACGCCCGTCGCGTGGACCTCGCTCGACGACTGGCAGAGGCTCGGGCACAACGGCACGACCCCCGAGGAGCAGGCCACCGTCATCGTGCTGAGGACGTCCGGCGGGGCGGATCTCGCGGCCGGCGACCGGGCGGCGGGAACGGAGTCGAGGACCGTGGACGAAGCGCTCACCGCCATAGGGTCGTACCAGGCCGAGAACGGTTCCCTTCAGCTCATGCGGGGCTTCCTCTTCGTCATCTCCGCGCTCGTCATAGGGGCCTTCTTTACGGTCTGGACGATCCAGCGCAGCGGTGACGTCGCCGTCCTCAAGGCGCTCGGCGCCTCGACCCCGTACCTCCTCAGGGACGCCCTCGGTCAGGCGGTGCTCATGCTGGGCGCGGGCACCCTGCTCGGTACCGGCCTCGCGGTGATCGTCGGCGCGCTGGTCAGCGGCGGGGACGTGCCGTTCGTCCTGGAGCCGCTCACCGTGCTCGGCCCGGCCGCGGTGATGATCGTGCTCGGTGTGCTC
Organism: Streptomyces lateritius; assembly: GCF_014649715.1. Taxonomy (GTDB): domain Bacteria; phylum Actinomycetota; class Actinomycetes; order Streptomycetales; family Streptomycetaceae; genus Streptomyces; species Streptomyces lateritius. The sequence continues at coordinate 222,872 of NZ_BMTO01000011.1, read as the reverse complement.
GGCGCGGCCCTGTCCATCCGGCGGATCACCGCCGTCGACCCCCTGACCGCCCTCGGGAGCGCACGATGAGTCTTGTTCTGGACGATGTGACCTTGACCTACCCGGACGGGGACGGGCGCCTCACGGCACTCGACTCCGTCTCGCTGGAGGTCCCGGCGGGCCGTCTCACCGCGGTTGTGGGACCGTCCGGCTCCGGCAAGTCCAGCCTGCTCGCGGTGGCGGCGACGCTCGTCCCCCCGGACCGGGGGCGGGTCGTGGTGGCCGGTGCGGACACCGGGGCGCTAAACCCGGCGGGGAAGGCGGCGCTGCGGCGGGAGCGGATCGGGATCGTCTTCCAGCAGCCGAATCTGCTGGCGTCGCTGACGGCGGTGGAGCAGCTGCAGGTGATGGCGCACCTCTCGGGCGCCAAGCCGAAGGCGGTACGGGAGCGGGCGCTGACGCTCCTGGACGCGGTCGGCCTCGCGGACCTGGCGGGCCGCCGGCCGCACCAGCTCTCCGGCGGCCAGCGCCAGCGCGTCACGCTCGCCCGCGCCCTGATGAACGAGCCGGCGGTCCTCCTCGTCGACGAGCCCACGAGCGCCCTGGACCACGAGCGGGGCGCGGCGATCGTGAGCCTCCTGGCGGCGCTCACCCGGGACCGTGGCACGGCGACGATCCTGGTGACCCACGACCGCACGCACTTGGCCACGGCCGACCGTACGGTGACCGTCCACGACGGCCGCCTGTCCCAGCCGCCCCCTGCCTGAACCACCGGGGCCGATGCCCACCGCCGGGCCTCCGCCCGCGGGCCTCCCCCGTTTCGCCGCCCGCCCCGCCCCGTCGCGGGCGTTCGTCCCGCAGGGCGGGACGGGTGGGCACAGGGGACGGCGCCCTTGCCGGGGCCTGGCTCCCGGTCCGTACGGTCACCACAGGCGCGGCGCCGGTGGGGTGTCGTTTCCCACCCGTTCCGCCCCGGCGGAACAGTTGCCCACGACCGGCGGGGGCGGGGGATGGGTGCCGCCCCGGCTGGGGGCGGGATGCCCACGACGGGGGGCGCTGGAGGCTACGCGCCGCCGTTGCCCGCTGTGTTGGCGAGGGCGGTGGAAAGTTCCTCGGCGACCTGCTGGAGGATGGGGACGATCTTCTCCGTCGCCGCCTCCGTCACGCGGCCCGCCGGGCCCGAGATCGAGATGGCCGCCGCCGTGGGGGAGTTGGGGACGGGTACCGCGAGGCGGCGGACCCCTATCTCCTGCTCGTTGTCGTCGACCGCGTATCCCGCGTCCCGCACCAGCGCGAGCGCGTCCAGGAAGCCCTCCGGCGTGGTGATCGTCTTCTCGGTCGCGGCCGGCATGCCCGTACGGGCGAGCAGCGCGCGGACCTCCTCCGGCGGCGTGTGCGCGAGCAGCGCCTTGCCCACACCCGTGGAGTGCGGCAGCACCCGCCGGCCGACCTCGGTGAACATGCGCATCGAGTGCTTGGACGGCACCTGGGCGACGTACACGATCTCGTCGCCGTCGAGCAGAGCCATGTTCGCGGTCTCGCCCGTCTCCTCGACGAGCCGCGCGAGGTACGGGCGGGCCCAGGTACCCAGGAGCCGGGAGGCCGACTCCCCGAGGCGGATCAGGCGGGGGCCGAGGGCGTACCGGCGGTTGGGCTGCTGGCGTACGTAACCGCAGGCCACGAGGGTGCGCATCAGCCGGTGGATGGTGGGCAGCGGCAGCCCGCTGCTGGCGGAGAGCTCACTCAGCCCGACCTCGCCCCCGGCGTCGGCCATCCGCTCCAGGAGATCGAAGGCACGCTCGAGGGACTGGACGCCACCGCTCGCGGCGGCGGGCTTGGCGGCGTCGGTGGTGCTGGCGCTGGACGTCGGCACGTCAAGGTCCTTTCGGGGCAGGCGGGCAAGGCAGCAGCCTACCGGGCCGTCCGTCCGGACACACGGCCCCGGCCGCGGCGTCCGGGCCGGTCAGAGGGGTGTTTGTCCGGTGTCGACGGTTGCCCGGCGGAGTCCGGCTCCTCCCCGCATGTGCGGAGCTACGTTCTACTGTACGAAATTCCTCTTCCACTTCATGGAAACGTCCAAGGTGGCCGGTGGCGCCCGGCTTCCATGGCCCCATGCTGAAAGTGTGCCCTTGACGCCATGTCGTCCTGAGTGAAGACTCCTTCAACAGTTCGTTGAAATTCTGCTGGGTGAAAAAGAAGGGGTACGGGTGGACGTCAACCTGGTACTGCGCTCGACACGCGTCATCACCCCCGAGGGGACGCGCTCCGCGTCGATCGCCGTCTCCGGCGGGACCATCGCCGCCGTGCTGCCGTACGACGCCGAGGTGCCGGCCGGCGCGCGGCTGGAGGACGTCGGCGACGACGTCGTGCTCCCCGGGCTCGTCGACACCCACGTCCATGTGAACGACCCGGGCCGCACCGAGTGGGAGGGCTTCTGGACCGCCACGCGCGCGGCCGCCGCCGGTGGCATCACCACCCTCCTCGACATGCCGCTGAACTCGCTGCCGCCGACGACCACCGTCGAGCACCTGCGGATCAAGCAGGACGTCGCCCGCACCAAGGCGCACATCGACGTCGGCTTCTGGGGCGGCGCGCTGCCCGACAACGTCAAGGACCTGCGGCCGCTGTACGACGCCGGTGTCTTCGGCTTCAAGTGCTTCCTGTCGCCCTCCGGCGTGGAGGAGTTCCCCGAGCTGGACCAGGAGCAGCTGGCGAACTCCCTCGCCGAGATCGCCGGCTTCGACGGCCTGATGATCGTGCACGCGGAGGACCCCCACCACCTCGCCGCCGCGCCCCAGAAGAAGGGCGAGAAGTACGCCGACTTCCTCGCCTCCCGGCCGCGCGACGCCGAGAACACCGCGATCGAGAACCTGATCAACCAGGCGCGCCGGCTGAACGCCCGCGTCCACGTGCTGCACCTTTCCTCCTCGGACGCGCTGCCGCTGATCGCCGCCGCCAAGGCCGAGGGCGTCAAGATCACAGTCGAGTCCTGCCCGCACTTCCTCACCCTCACCGCCGAGGAGGTCCCGGACGGCGCCACCGAGTTCAAGTGCTGCCCGCCCATCCGCGAGGCCGCGAACCAGGACGCGCTGTGGGAGGGCCTGGCGGACGGCACGATCGACTGCGTCGTCTCCGACCACTCGCCGTCCACCGCCGACCTGAAGACCCCGGACTTCCTCTCCGCCTGGGGCGGCATCTCCTCCCTCCAGCTCGGCCTGCCGGCCGTCTGGACCGAGGCGCGCCGCCGCGGTCGCACCCTGGAGGACGTCGCCCGCTGGATGTCCGAGGCCCCGGCCCGGCTCGCGGGGCTGTCGCAGAAGGGCGCCATCGAGGCCGGCCGCGACGCCGACTTCGCCGTGCTCGCGCCCGACGAGACCTTCACGGTCGACCCGGCCGAGCTCCAGCACCGCAACCGGCTCACCGCGTACGCGGGCAAGACCCTGCACGGCGTCGTGAAGTCCACCTGGCTGCGCGGCGAGCGCATCGCCGACCACGGCACCCTGGCCGAGCCCTCCGGCCGCCTCCTCGAAAGGAACAACTGACGTGTCCGCCATACCCGGCTTCACCGGTGACGCCAGCCCCTACGGCGGTGGCGATCCGTACGCGGACTACCGCACCGCCGAGTTCCCCTTCACGCGGTACGCGGACCTCGCCGACCGCCGCCTCGGCGCGGGCGTGATCGCCGCCAACGACGAGTTCTTCGCCGAGCGCGAGAACATGCTCAAGCCGCAGGCCGCGGAGTTCGACCCCGAGCACTTCGGGCACAAGGGCAAGATCATGGACGGCTGGGAGACCCGCCGCCGCCGGGGCGTCTCCGCGCAGCGGCCGCACCCGACCGAGGACGACCACGACTGGGCGCTGGTACGCCTCGGCGCCCCCGGTGTCGTGCGCGGCATCGTGATCGACACCGCTCACTTCCGCGGCAACTACCCGCAGGCCGTCTCCGTCGAGGCCACCTCCGTGGCCGGCTCGCCCTCCCCCGAGGAGCTCCTCGCCGACGACGTGAAGTGGACGACCCTCGTCCCGCGCACCGCCATCGGCGGCCACGCCGCCAACGGCTTCGCCGTCGACGTCGAGCAGCGCTTCACGCATCTGCGCGTGAACCAGCATCCGGACGGCGGCATCGCCCGCCTGCGCGTGTACGGCGAGGTCGCCCCGGACCCGAAGTGGCTCGCGGTCCTCGGCACCTTCGACCTCGCGGCGCTGGAGAACGGCGGCCAGGTCGAGGACGCCTCCGACCGCTTCTACTCCCCGGCGACCAACACCATCCAGCCGGGCCGCTCGCACAAGATGGACGACGGCTGGGAGACCCGCCGCCGCCGCGACAAGGGCAACGACTGGATCCGCTACCAGCTGGCGGCCGAGTCCCAGATCCGCGCCGTCGAGATCGACACGGCCTACCTGAAGGGCAACAGCGCGGGCTGGGCGGCGCTCTCCGTGGCGGCCGAGGGCTCCGAGGAGTGGACCGAGGTCCTGCCCAGGACCCGGCTCCAGCCGGACACCAACCACCGCTTCGTGCTCGACACCCCGGCGGTCGGCTCCCGCGTCCGGATCGACATCTACCCGGACGGCGGCATCTCCCGCCTCCGCCTCTTCGGCTCTCTCACCGAAGCGGGCACGGCCCGCCTGACCGCCCGCCACCAGGAACTGGGCGGGTAACCCGGACGGGCGACCAACGGGTCACCACGAACTGGGCGGGCCACGACACCCCGCCCGGCCCGCGAGGGCGCACCGGCCCGACAGCACCGGTGCGCCCTCGCGCCACTTCGAGCGCGGTGCCTCTTCCGCGCCGCTTCCCTCCTCCGCGGCGCCTCTTCCGTGCCGCTTCCTCCGCTACGCCGCGTGGCCGCCGTCCACCGAGAACTCCGCGCCCGTCACGTACTCCCCCTCCGGACCCGCCAGGAACGCCACCATCGCGGCCACCTCCTCCGGGGCCCCGAAACGGCCCAGCGCCGTCATGGCCGCCTGGCCCTGCGCGTACGGTCCGTCCGCCGGGTTCATGTCGGTGTCGACCGGGCCCGGATGGACGATGTTGGCCGTGATGCCGCGACCGCCCAGCTCCCTCGCGAGCGCCTTGGTGAGGCCGACCAGGGCCGACTTGCTCGTCGCGTAGAGCGTGCCGCCGGGGCCGGGGACGCGGGCCGTCATGCACGTGCCGATCGTGACGATCCGCCCACCGCTCCCCATCCGCCCGGCCGCCGCCTGGGAGGCGAGGAAAGCCGCGCGCACATTCACCGCGAGCACCCGGTCCACATCCGCCAGGCTCAGGCTTTCCAGCGGTCCGAGGACGCCCACGCCCACGTTGTTGACCAGCACGTCCAGCCGCCCGAGGGCGTCCGCCGCCCACTCCACCGCGCCCGCCGCGTCCCCGGCGTCCGCCGCGTCGGCCCGCAGGGGCAGCGCCTTGCGGCCGGCCGCCTCGATCGCCGCCGCGACCTCGCGCGCCCGCTCCTCGTTCCGTACGTACGTGAAGGCCACGTCCGCGCCCTCCCGGGCCAGCCGCAGGGCGGTGGCGGCGCCCATGCCCCGGCTGCCGCCCGTCACCAGGACCGCCTTGCCGTTCATCGTGGACATCCCGAACCTCCTGAAAAGTGATGAGTGGTTGCGAGTTCAATGAAAGGCGGCGGGAGCAGCGGGTGCTGGCGGCAATCGGACACCGATCACGGGACACCGATGACTTTCGCCGGGCGGTGGAGTCGGAGCTTGTGAGACACGATGGACCGGGGGACACCCGGCCCGAACCGAAAGGCACCCGCGCCATGGGCAACCTCAGCCTCACCCAGTTCCTCACCCTCGACGGCGTCTACCAGGCGCCAGGCGGCCCCGACGAGGACCGCAGCGGCGGATTCGAGCACGGCGGATGGTCCGTGCCCTACGGCGACGAGGACTTCGGCCGCTTCATCGACGAGGTCTTCCAGCGGCCCGCCGCCTTCCTGCTCGGCCGCCGCACGTACGAGATCTTCGCCGGCTTCTGGCCCAAGCAGACCGACCCCGCCGACCCGGTCGCCTCGAAGCTCAACGCCCTCCCGAAGTACGTCGCCTCGACCACGCTCACCTCGGCCGACTGGTCCGGCACGACCGTTCTCGGCGGCGATCCGGTCCAGGAGGTCACCGCGCTCAAGGACCGCACCGACGGTGAGGTGCAGATGCACGGCAGCGGCGGCCTCGCCCGGACCCTGCTGGCGCACGACCTGATCGACACGCTCCACCTGCTCGTCTTCCCCGTCGTCCTCGGCACGGGCCGTCGCCTCTTCACCGACGGCACCCGCCCCACGGCCTTCCGCCACACCGAAGCCAGGACCACGGGGTCGGGGATCGCCATCCACACGTACAACCTCGCGGGCCGCCCCGAATACGGCAGCTACGCGTGACACCCCAGGTGGCGGGGCCTGACCGCGGAAGAAAGATGTAGCCTCCACGGGCCGGTCCGGGTACGGTGGGCGTTCCGCGTGCGAGCCGCCGAAGTCTCCACTCAGTCCACCGAGTTGGAGCAGGGCCGTACATGACTGCCACGTCACCGATCGCCGCTTCCGCACCCCTTCGCGCCGCGCGCCGCGCCTGGCTCACCGACCTCCCGGTGCTCCTCGTCGCCGTCGTCTGGGGCGCCAGCTACCTCGCGGCCAAGGGCATCACCACCACCCACACCGTCGTCGCGGTGCTGGTCCTGCGGTTCGCCGTCGTCCTGCCCGTCCTCGTCGTCGCCGGATGGAGCAGACTGCGGGCGCTGCGCCCCGCCCAGTGGCGCGGCGCCGGCCTCCTCGGCCTGGTGCTCAGCGGGATCTTCCTCCTGGAGACGTACGGCGTCGTCCACACCTCCGCCACCAACGCCGGCCTGATCATCAGCCTCACCATGATCTTCACGCCGCTCGCCGAGGCCGCCGTCACGCGCACCCGGCCGCCCCGGGCCTTCCTGGCCGCCGCCGCGCTCTCGGTGGCGGGCGTGGTGCTGCTGACGCAGGGGGCGGGGTTCACCACGCCCTCGCCCGGCGACCTGCTCATGCTGCTCGCCGCCGTGGCCCGTACCGTCCACGTCCTGGCCATGTCCCGGATCAAGGCCGTGCGGAGCGCCGACTCCCTCTCCCTCACCACCGTCCAACTCGGCTCCGCCGTCCTCGTCTTCGCCCTGCTCGCGGCGGCTCCCGGCACGGGCGCATCGCCCTGGTCGGTGGCGCTCGACTTCGGGGTGCGCGAGTGGGCGGGACTCGTCTTCCTCTCCGTCTTCTGCACGCTCTTCGCCTTCTTCGTGCAGATGTGGGCCGTGCGCCGCACCTCCCCGTCGCGGGTCAGCCTCCTGCTCGGCACGGAACCGCTCTGGGCCGCGGCGGCCGGCATCGCGCTCGCCGGAGACCGCCCGGGGGTCCTCGGCGTCGCGGGCGCCGTCCTCGTCCTCGCCGGGACGACCTGGGGCCGTCGCGCCGCCGGGGCGGGCCCCCGATAGGTTCTTGATCCATGCGTTCACTGCCGTACGACATAGATTTCCGCGCCCGCGCGCGGCGCACCCAGGGCTGGGGACTCGGGCTGCTCGCCGTCGCCGGCCTGCTGTGGATCTGGTTCGCCGTCCTCCTCTTCACGCCCTACGAGAACGAGGGGTACAGCCGCGAGTGCACCTCCCGGTTCACGAGCGACAACCTCCACAACGACGACAGCCGCTGTGTCGAGGAACGCGACTGGCCCGAACTGATGGCGGTCCTCGGCGCGTCCCTGCCGTTCGCCGTCGTCGGCGCCGTCCTTCACACCAGCGGCTCTGTCTCCCACCGCATGGCCGAGCACCTCGCCGAGGTCACCCGCCTCAACGAGGCCAAGGGCTAGGCCGGGTCCGTGAAGTCCCGCCTGCCCTACGGGCAGACGGCGCTACCTTCCGGACCCGACCTAAGCCTTCTTCACCCCGTCCGAGAGGATGAGAACCACGAGACCCAGCACCGCGATCACGATGTTGGCGAACAGCTCCCTGCCGTCCAGGAACCACACGTTCTCCGTCAGGAACCGGGTGAAGCCCATGAAGGGGAACCAGCCGGTCAGCTCGCGCAGCACTCCCGAGACGCCGCCGATGAGCACCACGACGCCGAGGATCTCCAGAAACTTCTTCATGCACCGAGCATGATCGGCCCGGCGGGGTGCCCGCGTCGGTCCACCGGACATGGCGGAGCGACCGAAGTCTCGCCTCGCGCGACTTTGGTAGCGTCCGCCGCTCCGTGACCGCCGTCGCGCATCTCATCTGCGTACTTTGGTGCGTATGACACGGACGGACCGCCACGCCTGGCTGCTTCCCTCGGCCATGGCCGACACCCCGGCGGACACCCCACCGGGCCGCCGCCCGCGCCGGACCGTTCGCGACTGGCTCGTCGATGCCCTCCTCTTCCTCCTCGCGGTCTTCGTCGGGCTCGTCGCCGCCGACAGCACCGACCAGCTCAACAGCGAGGTCGTCGCCCTCGCGGACCAGCTCGTCGGCGCCGCCGCGTGCTGCGCCCTCTGGCTGCGACGCCGTTGGCCCGTGGGGGTCGCGGTCGTCCTCACCGTGATCAGCACGGTCGCCCCGGTCGCCGGCGGAGCGGCCCTCGCCGCGCTCTTCGGCGTCGCCGTCCGCCGGCCCGTCCGGGAGACCGCGCTCATGGGCGCGCTCGCCGTGGTCTCCTCCACCGCGCAGGTCTTCCTGCGCCCCGACCCGTCCCTCCACCCGGCGGCGGCCGTCGTGATCGGTATCGTCGTGACCCTGCTGGTGACCGCCTGGGGCATGCTCGTACGTTCCCGGCGCCAGCTCGTCGAGGCCCTGCGCGAGCGTGCCCACCGCGCGGAGGCGGAGACCGAACTGCGGGCCGAGCAGGCCCAGCGGCTCGCCCGGGAGGCCATCGCCCGCGAGATGCACGACGTCCTCGCCCACCGGCTCACCCTGCTCAGCGTGCACGCCGGAGCCCTCGAATTCCGGCCCGACGCCCCGCCCGCGCAGGTCGCCCGCGCCGCAGGCGTCATCCGGGACAGCGCCCACGAAGCCCTCCAGGACCTGCGCGAGATCATCGGCGTGCTGCGGGCCCCGGGGGAGGGGGGCGACGGGGACCGGCCCCAGCCCACGCTCGCCAGCCTCGACACGCTGGTCGAGGAGTCGCGCCGGGCCGGTACGGAGGTCGTCCTCGACATCGGCCTGGACGGTGATCCCGAGAGCGGTGAGGAGTCGGCCGCCGTCCCCGCCGCCACCGGCCGCACCGTCTACCGCATCGCGCAGGAGGGCCTCACCAACGCCCGTAAGCACGCCCCCGGCACCGAGGTCACCGTCACCCTCCGCGGCCGCCCCGGCGACGGACTCACCGTCGAGGTCCACAACCCGGCGCCCACCGGCCCCGTCCCGCACGTGCCCGGATCCGGCCAGGGCCTCATCGGCCTCACCGAACGCGCCACCCTCGCCGGTGGCCGGCTGGAGCACGGCCCGGCCCCCGACGGCGGATTCGCCCTGCGCGCCTGGCTACCGTGGCCCCCATGACCATCCGGCTGCTCATCGTCGACGACGACCCCCTGGTCCGCGCGGGCCTCACCCTCATGCTCGGCGGCGCCGAGGACATAGAGATCGTCGGCGAGGGCGCCGACGGCCGGGACGTCCCCGAACTCGTCGACCGGCACGCCCCCGACGTCGTCCTCATGGACATCCGGATGCCGTACGTCGACGGCCTCACGGCCACCGAACGGCTCCGCGCCCGCCCCGGCGCCCCCGAGGTCGTCGTCCTCACCACCTTCCACGCCGACGAACAGGTCCTGCGCGCCCTGCGCGCCGGGGCGGCCGGCTTCGTCCTCAAGGACACCGCGCCCGCCGAGATCGTCGCCTCCGTGCGCAGGGTGGCCGCCGGAGACCCCGTCCTCTCCCCGGCCGTCACCCGCCAGTTGATGAGCCATGTCGCCGGACACCAGGAACAGCCCCGCCGCGCCACAGCCGCCGACCGCCTCGCCGAACTCGCCCAGCGTGAAAGGGAGGTGGCCGTCGCCGTCGGCCGAGGCCACTCCAACGCGGAGATCGCAGCGACCCTCTACATGAGCGTCCCGACCGTCAAGACGCACGTCTCGCGCGTTCTGGCCAAGCTCGGCCTCAACAACCGGGTCCAGATCGCCCTGCTCGTCCACGACGCCGGCCTCCTGGAGGGCGAGGACAGCGCATAGGCTGGGCCGATGTCCGTCATCGATCTGGGGGAGTACGGCGCGGACTTCACCGCGAACCCTTATCCGTACTACGCGAAAATGCGCGAGGCCGGGCCCGTCCACCGGGTACGCACCACGGACGGCGCCGAGCTGTGGCTGATCGTCGGCTACGAGGAGGCGCGGGCCGCCCTGGCCGACCCGAGGCTGTCCAAGTCGCCGTCCGTCGTCGGCATGACCATGCTGGACGAGCAGGTCATCGGTCCCAACCTCCTCGTGCTCGACCCGCCCGACCACACCCGGCTGCGCAGACTCGTCGCGGGGCAGTTCACCGGCCGGCGGGTGGAGAGCCTGCGGCCGCGCCTGGAGCGGCTCACCGGCGAACTCGCCGACGCCATGGCGCCGGCCGGTCACGCCGACCTGGTCGACTCCTTCGCCTTCCCGCTGCCCATCACCGTCATCTGCGAACTCCTCGGCGTTCCGGCCGCCGACCGCGACACCTTCCGCGCCTGGACCAACGAGATCGTCGCCCCGACCGGCGCAGGGCCGGAGGCCGAGGCGATCGAGGGCCTCGCCGCCTATCTCGACGCGCTCGTGGAGGACAAGCGCGCCGCGGGATCCACCGACGACCTGCTCTCCGACCTGATCACCGCCCGCGCGGAGGACGGCGACCGGCTCTCCCTGGCCGAACTGCGCGCGCTCGGCTACCTCCTGCTCATCGCCGGCCACGAGACCACGGTCAACCTCATCGCCAACGCCGTACGGGCGTTGCTCACCCACCCCGAGCAACTAGCGGCGGTCCGCGCCGACTTCGGTCTGCTCGACGCCGTGGTGGAGGAGACGCTGCGCTGGGAGGGGCCGGTGGAGAACGCGACCTTCCGGTTCACCCGGGAGCCGGTACGGATCGGGCAGACGCTCGTCCCCGCGTACGAGCCGGTGCTCGTCTCCCTCGCCTCCGGCGACCGGGATCCGGCGCGCTATCCCGACGCCGACCGCTTCGACCTCCACCGGGACGCGCGCGGCCATCTCGCCTTCGGCCACGGCATCCACTACTGCCTGGGCGCCCCGCTCGCCCGGCTGGAGGCACGTATCGCGATCCGGACGCTCCTGGAACGCTTCCCCGGGCTGGAACTCGACCCCGAAGGCGGGGCGTTGGACTGGCTGCCCGGCATGCTCATCCGCGGCGTCCGCCGCCTTCCCGTCAGATGGTGATCCCATGACCGCCGCCCCGTCGCACGATCTCGACCTCACGCTCGCCCGCAAGGTCCTGGACGCCCAGCCGTTCAGCCGGCTCGTGGGCGCACGCATGACCGCCTTCGGCGAGGGTCGGGCGACCCTGGAGATCCCGCTGCGTGAGGAACTCCGGCAGCAGAACGGCTTCGTCCACGGCGGCGTGCTCTCGTACGCGGCCGACAACGCGCTCACCTTCGCCGCCGGAACGGCGCTCGGCGGCGCGGTGCTGACGGCGGGCTTCTCCATCCAGTACGTCCGCCCGGCGCTCGGCTCCACCCTGCTCGCCCGGGCGGAGGTCGTCCACGCGGGCCGCCGCCAGGCGGTGGTCCGCTGCGACCTGCTGACCGTGGACGCGGAGGGCGCCGAAACCCTGTGCGCGGTGGCCCAGGGCACAGTCCTCGCCGCGAACGGCTGACGCCCGGCCGCCCGGCCCCGGCATTCCCGCCGCCCGGCGGCCTGGCGGTGTCCCCGGCCGGCCGGGCGCCGTGCGGTCGGCCTGTCGGCCTGTCGGCCCTGTCGGCACGACAGGCTGTGAGCCTGTCCGCTCTACGGCCCAGGGAGTGTCGGCCGCCGGCCCTGCGGCCTGCTCGGCCGCGCAGTCGCCGGCACGGCCGCTTGCCGGCCCGCGGGCTTGCGGCCCTGCCGCCTGCTCTGCCGGGTGGTCGCCGGATCGCTCGGGCCTGCGGTCTGTCGGCCTGCTCGGCCCTGCGGTCCTGCGGTCTGTCGGTCTGCTCGGCCGGGTGGTCGTCGGCCCCGGGCCGCCTCCCGCCGGTCCGTCAGGCCGGCGCCGACGGGATTTCGGTGAGGGTGACCGGGCGGCGTTCGCGGCGGGAGCGTTCGCAGGCTTCCGCGATGCGTAGGGCCTCCAGGGCCTCGCGGCCGTCGCAGGGGTTGGGGCGTTCGCCGCGCACCAGGTGGACGAAGGCGTCGAGTTCGGCCTCGTACGCGGGGGCGAACCGCTCCAGGAAGCCGGGCCAGGGTTTGACCGGGGCCGGGGGGCCGGAGGGTTCCACCGAGGTGAGCGGGGTTCGGTCGTCGAGGCCGACGGTGATCTGGTCCCGCTCGCCTGCCAGCTCCATCCGTACGTCGTAGCCCGCCCCGTTGCACCGCGTCGCCGTCGCTGTCGCCAGCGTGCCGTCGTCCAGGGTGAGCACCGCCGCGGCCGTGTCGACGTCATCGGCCTCCCGGAACATCGCCGGGCCCGCGTCCGAGCCGGTCGCGTACACCTCGACGACCTCCCGCCCGGTCACCCAGCGCAGGATGTCGACATCGTGCACCAGGCAGTCCCGGAACAGCCCGCCGGAGAGGGGCAGGTACGGGGCGGGCGGCGGCGCCGGGTCGGAGGTGACCGCCCGTACGGTGTGCAGGCGGCCGAGCCGGCCCGCCCGCACGGCCTCGCGCGCGGCCACGTACCCGGCGTCGAAGCGGCGCATGAACCCCAGCTGCAGCTCGGTGCCCGCGGTCTCGACGGCCCGGAGCGCGGCCAGCGTCCCCGGCACGTCCAGGGCGATGGGCTTCTCGCAGAAGGCGGGGAGCCCGGCGCCGGCGGCGTGGGCGATGAGTTCGGCGTGGGCGGCGGTCGCGGAGGCGATGACGACGGCGTCGAGCGGGTGATCGAGCAGGGCGTCGACTGTGGGCGCGACGGTGGCGCCGACCGCCCCGCCCACCTGGGCCGCCCGGGCGGCGTCGGCGTCCGCCACGACCAGCGAGGAGACCGCCGGGTGGCGGGCGAGCACCCCCGCGTGGAAGGCCCCGATACGTCCCGTTCCGATGAGTCCGATGCGCATGGCCCCCAAGGTGGTGCCGAACGCGCACCCTGTCAAGGATTTGTCAGGACAATCGGACTTCACCACTTCCTGTCATCATCTCCTCGGGCTACGCTCCGTCCGTGTCCAAGCCGTCGGCGTCCGCCTCCCTCCCCCCGTTCTCCGTGGACCGCACCAGCCCGGTCCCGCTCTACTTCCAGCTCGCCCAGCAGCTGGAGGCGGCGATCGAGAACGGTGCGCTGACCCCGGGCAGCCTGCTCGGCAACGAGATCGACCTCGCCACCCGCCTGGGACTGTCCCGCCCCACCGTCCGCCAGGCCATCCAGACCCTCGTCGACAAGGGCCTCCTGATCCGCCGCCGCGGGGTCGGCACCCAGGTCCTGCACAGCCAGGTGCGGCGCCCGCTGGAACTGAGCAGCCTCTACGACGACCTGGAGGCGGCCGGCCAGCACCCCACCACCCGGGTCCTGGCCAACCACGTCGAACCCGCGACCGCCCGGGTCGCCGCCGCCCTCGGCGTACCGGAGGGCACCGACGTGCGCTACGTCGAGCGGCTGCGGGCGGCGCACGGTGAGCCCATGGCCTACCTCCGCAACCATCTGCCGGCCGGCCTCCTGGAGCCGGACACCGCCCGACTGGAGGCGACCGGCCTCTACCGGATGGTGCGGGGCGCCGGTATCACTCTGCACAGCGCCCGGCAGACGGTCGGCGCGCGGGCCGCCACCGCGGCCGAGGCCGAACTGCTCGCCGAGGAGGAGGGCGCCCCGCTGCTGACGATGGAACGCACCACGTACGACGACACCGGCCGCGCCGTCGAGTTCGGCTCCCACCTCTACCGGGCCTCGCGGTACTCCTTCGAGTTCCAGTTGCTGGTCAGAGCGTGAGCCGACAACCCCGGTGACGGTCCGGAAAACCCCCATGACCGATACTGCAATGCACGCAGAAGGACATAAAGGAGGGCACGGCCTCGTGACCAGGGTTCGCACAGGAGGGGTACGCGCGACGATCGGCGCCGTGCTCGCGGTGGCGCTGACCGCCGCGCTCGCGGGGTGCAGCAGCACCGGCGGCAAGCGCGCGGAGGACGCCCGCAAGGCGGCCGCGGCCCAGGGAAGGTCCGCCGTGAACACCCCCCGGTGGACCTTCGCCATGGTCACCCACTCGGGCGACGGCGACACCTTCTGGGACATCGTCCAGAACGGCGCCAAGCAGGCCGCCGTCAAGGACAACATCAACTTCCTCTACGCGCACAGCGACGAGGGACAGGCGCAGGCCCAGCTCATCGACTCGTACATCGCGAAGGGCGTCGACGGGCTCGTCGTCACCCTCGCCAAGCCCGACGCGATGAAGACGGCCGTCGAGAAGGCGGTCAAGGCCGGCATCCCGGTGATCACCGTCAACTCCGGCTCCGAGCAGTCCAAGGCCTTCGGGGCGCTCACCCACATCGGTCAGGACGAGACGGTCGCCGGCGAGGCCGTCGGCGACGAACTGGACGAGCGGGGCAGGAAGAAGGCCCTGTGCGTCCTGCACGAGCAGGGCAACGTGGGCCACGAGCAGCGCTGCGCCGGTGCCAGGAAGACCTTCGGCGGAGAGCTCCAGAACCTGTACGTCGACGGGACCAACATGCCCGACGTGCAGGCCTCCATCGAGGCCAAGCTCCAGTCCGACCCCGCCATCGACGCCGTCGTCACCCTGGGCGCGCCGTTCGCCGACGCCGCCGTCCAGGCGAAGAAGACCGCGGGCTCCGAGGCCGAGATCGACACCTTCGACCTCAACGCCAAGGTCGCCACCGCGCTCGGCGCCGGCACCCTCGGCTTCGCCGTCGACCAGCAGCCCTACCTCCAGGGCTACCAGGCCGTCGACCTGCTCTGGCTGTACAAGTACAACGCCGACGTCCTCGGCGGCGGCAAGGCCGTCCTCACCGGCCCCCAGATCATCACCAAGGACGACGCCACCGCGCTGAAGGGCTACACGGAGCGGGGCACCCGATGAGCGCGACCGCCCCGGCCGACGACCTCGACCACGTCGACGAGCGGCTGCTGCGCACCTCTTCGCTGAAGAAGCTGCTCGCCCGCCCCGAACTCGGCTCGGTCGTCGGAGCCGTCGCCGTCTTCCTCTTCTTCTCGATCGTCGCGGACAGCTTCCTGCGCGCCTCCAGCCTCGGCACGGTCCTCTACGCGGCCTCCACCATCGGCATCATGGCGGTGCCCGTCGCCCTGCTGATGATCGGCGGCGAGTTCGACCTGTCGGCCGGCGTCCTGGTGACCACCTCGGCGCTCGTCTCGTCGATGTTCAGCTACCAGATGACGGCGAACGTCTGGGTCGGCGTCGGCGTCTCGCTGCTCGTCACCCTCGCCGTCGGCGTCTTCAACGGCGTGCTGCTGACCCGCACCAAGCTGCCGAGCTTCATCATCACCCTCGGCACCTTCCTGATGCTGACCGGTCTCAACCTGGGCTTCACCAAGCTGATCAGCGGCACGGTCTCCACCAAGTCGATCGCCGACATGGAGGGCTTCCCCTCCGCCCGTAAGCTCTTCGCCTCCCAGCTGACCGTCGGCGGCGTCGACCTCAAGGTGACCATCCTGTGGTGGATCGGGCTCGTCGCCCTCGCCACCTGGATCCTGCTGCGTACCCGCTTCGGCAACTGGATCTTCGCCGTGGGCGGCGGCGCGGACGCGGCCCGCGCCGTCGGCGTCCCGGTCTCCCGGACGAAGATCGGGCTCTACGCGGGCGTGGCCTTCTGCGCCTGGATCTCCGGCCAGCACCTGCTCTTCTCCTTCGACGTCGTCCAGTCCGGCGAGGGCGTCGGCAACGAGCTGATCTACATCATCGCGGCGGTGATCGGCGGCTGCCTGATCACCGGCGGGTACGGCTCCGCCATCGGCTCCGCGGTCGGCGCGTTCATCTTCGGCATGACCGGCAAGGGCATCGTGTACGCGGAGTGGGACCCGGACTGGTTCAAATTCTTCCTGGGCGCGATGCTCCTGCTGGCGACCCTGTTGAACGCCTGGATCCGCAAGCGCGTGGAGGCCACCAAGTGACGACCGCGTCCACGACCGCGCCCACGACGGGGACCGCCCTCGTCGAGCTCGACGACGTGAGCAAGTACTACGGGAACGTCCGCGCCCTCGAAGGGGTCTCGCTCGAGGTCCACGCCGGCGAGATCACCTGCGTCCTCGGCGACAACGGCGCCGGCAAGTCCACCCTCATCAAGATCGTCGCGGGCCTCCACCGGCACGACGCGGGAACCTTCCGCATCGAGGGCGAGGACGTCTCCCTCGCCAGCCCGCGAGAGGCCCTGGACCTGGGCATCGCCACCGTCTACCAGGACCTGGCCGTCGTCCCCCTGATGCCGGTCTGGCGGAACTTCTTCCTCGGCTCCGAGCCCACCAAGGGCGCCGGCCCCTTCAAGCGCCTCGACGTCGAACGCATGCGCGCGACCACCCGCGCCGAGTTGCTCCGCATGGGCATCGACCTGCGCGACGTCGACCAGCCCATCGGCACCCTCTCGGGCGGCGAGCGCCAGTGCGTGGCCATCGCCCGCGCGGTCCACTTCGGTGCCAAGGTCCTGGTCCTCGACGAGCCCACCGCCGCTCTCGGTGTGAAGCAGTCCGGAGTGGTCCTGAAATATGTGGCCGCCGCCCGTGACCAGGGCCTCGGAGTGGTCCTCATCACCCACAACCCGCACCACGCCTACCTCGTCGGGGACCGATTCGTCCTGCTCAAGCGCGGTCTCATGGCGGCCGTCCACACCAAGGACTCGGTCACGCTCGACGAGTTGACCCGGCAGATGGCCGGTGGCAGCGAGCTGGAGGACCTGCGCCACGAGCTGGAGCGCCCCTCCGCCACATAACGGTCCTCCGACACCGCACCTGGCAGAATCGAGCCGATGAGTACCTACCGCGACCTCACCCAGCGTGGCTCCGCCCGGGGAACCGTGCTGCGGACCGTCGGCACCCGCGAACGGCGCTCCCACCTCAGCGCGCCGCGGGTGCCCACCGTCGGCATCGACATCGGCGGTACGAAGGTGATGGCCGGTGTCGTCGACGCGGACGGCGTCATCCTGGAGAAGATCAAGACCGAGACGCCGGACAAGTCCAAGAGCGCCAAGGTTGTCGAGGACACCATCGTCGAGCTGGTCCTCGACCTCTCCGACCGGCACGACGTGCACGCCGTGGGCATCGGTGCGGCCGGCTGGGTCGACGCGGAGCGGGCCACGGTGCTCTTCGCCCCGCACCTCGCCTGGCGCAACGAACCGCTGCGCGACGCGCTCGAGTCCCGGCTCGCCGTCCCCGTCATGGTGGACAACGACGCCAACACCGCCGCCTGGGCCGAGTGGCGCTTCGGCGCCGGACGAGGCGAGGACCATCTCGTCATGATCACGCTCGGTACCGGCATCGGCGGGGCGATCCTGGAGGACGGCCGCGTCAAGCGGGGCAAGTTCGGCGTCGCCGGCGAGTTCGGCCACATGCAGGTCGTCCCCGGCGGCCACCGCTGCCCCTGCGGAAACCGCGGCTGCTGGGAGCAGTACAGCTCCGGCAACGCCCTGGTCCGCGAGGCCCGTGAACTGGCCGCCGCCGACTCCCCGGTCGCGTACAACATCATCGAGCGGGTCAAGGGAAACGTCCCCGAGATCACCGGTCCGCTCATCACCGAGCTGGCCCGTGAGGGCGACGCC
>NZ_BMTO01000011.1:119421-204978 GCF_014649715.1 Streptomyces lateritius | reverse complement strand
CATGGGCGGCGGCGCCAGCGCCGCCGACGACCTGCTGATCGGGCCCGCCCGAGACGCCTTCCGCCGCCATCTCACCGGCCGCGGATACCGCCCCGAGGCCCGGATCGCCAAGGCCCAGCTCGGGCCGGAGGCCGGCATGGTCGGCGCCGCCGACATGGCCCGCCTCGTCGCCCGCCGCTTCCGCCGCGCCAACCGCCGCCGCCTGGAGCGCCACGAGCGGTACGAGCGGTACGCCCAGGCACTGCGGGGCGGCACCGAAGGCCGCCCCTCCCGCACCCCTCAGGACCCGCAGTCATGACCGTCCCCACCCAGTCCGTCTCCCCCGAGCAGGGCACCAAGCTGCCGGAGGGCCGACGCCACATGATCGGCCGGCGCTGGCTGACGGCGATCATCATCGTGCTGCTCGTCGGCATCCCCGCCGGCTATCTGGTGATCTCCGCCGGACAGAGCCGCGACAGCGGCCGCGACAAGGAGCGCGAGTCCTCGGCCACGGGACTGCGGGACAACTGGCCCTCCCAGATGAAGCGCCGGATCTTCGAGGTCCCGATCCCCCCGGGCAGCACGCAGGTCGCCTACTACGAGACCAGCAACTGGCGGACCAGCCGGCTGTACGTCCAGTTCACGACGACCGCGGGCAGGCTCGACGCCTTCCTCCACGAGGTCGGCTCCAGCCGCTCCGAGCTCGTCCCTGGCGAGGTCACCGTCGGCGAACGCGACGCCGACATCGTCGGCTGGGACTTCCCCGCCGCCCAGGACTGGTCGGGCACCTCCATCAGCCGGGGGAAGCCGCGCCCGAGCGAGGACATCACCGTCGACCTCACCGACCCGGCCGCACCCCGGGTGTACGTGGTGTCCACCACCACCCCCTGACCAGGGCCAGGTCCGGAAGGTCGCGGGCGGGCCGGGGGCGGGGCCCGGGCGGGTCGTGCGCTGTGGTGCCAACCCCTGGGCGCGGGGAGGAAAGCCGGTCGGTCCCGCCGGTCGTAGCTTCGGTCCGTGCCGAGCCGCTCACGCGGCGGGCGCGCCACCGACCGCTCCGAAAGGACCCCTCATGTTCGACATCACCCAGGTGCAGGCCGCCCCGAGCGCGGACCTCCTCACGCCCGACAACGCGGTCATGCTGTTCGTGGACCACCAGCCGCAGATGTTCTTCGGCACGGGCAGCGGCGACCGCGCCGCGATCATCAACAGCACCGTGGGTCTCGCCAAGGCGGCGCAGGCGTTCGACGTGCCGGCCGTCCTGACCACGGTCGCCGCCGAGTCGTTCTCCGGGCCCCTGCTGCCCCAGCTCGCCGAGGTGTTCCCCAAGCACGAGGTCATCGACCGGACGAGCATGAACGCCTGGGAGGACGAGGCGCTCGTGGCGGCGGTCAAGGCGACCGGACGCAAGAAGATCATCCTGTCGGGTCTGTGGACCGAGGTCTGCCTCGTGCTGCCCGCGCTCTCCGCGCTGGAGCAGGGGTACGAGGTGTACGTCGTCTCCGACGCCTCCGGCGGCGTCAGCCCGGCCGCCCACGAGCACGCCCTCCAGCGGATGGTGGCCGCCGGCGCGGTCCCGGTGACCTGGGTGCAGGTGCTCCTGGAGCTGCAGCGCGACTGGGCGCGTCAGGAGACGTACGGCGCCGTCATGGAAATCGTCAAGGCCCACGCGGGCGCGTACGGCCTGGGCGTCGTGTACGCGCAGAGCGTCATCGGCGCGCACGCGGCGGGCTGACCTCCTTGGACACCGGCATTCTGATCCTGCGTCTGCTGGTGGGCCTGCTCGTCGCCGGCCATGGAGTGCAGAAGATCAGCTCCCACCTGGGCGGCAGGGGACTGGCGGGCGGCACGGAGGAGTTCCGCGCCGACGGCTTCCGCGGCGGAGCCCTCACGGCCCTGGCGGCGGGCGGGGGGCAGATCGGTTCGGGTCTGCTGCTCGCCACCGGCCTCCTGACCCCGCTCGCCGCGACCGGCGCCATCGGGGTCATGACCGTCGCCCTCACCGTGAAACGGCACAACGGCCTGTGGGTGCAGAACGACGGATACGAGTACCCGCTCGTCCTCATCGGCGCCGCCGCCGCGCTCGCCGCCACCGGACCCGGCGCCTGGTCCCTCGACGCGGCCCTCGGCCTCACGCCGTACCCCCTGTGGTGGGCGGCCCTCGCACTCCTCGCCGGTCTCGGCAGCGGGCTGCTCACCCGGCTCGTCCTCCACCGGCCGGCCTCCGCGGCACCCCGAACGGCCGCCCCCGGCGAGCGCTGAGCGCGAGCCGACGCAGACCGGGTCCGGCCGCACCGCGCCCCCGACCGGGGCGGCCGGGCCCTCCACCCTTCCCACCAGGAGTACCCGATGGATACCGCTATCACCGCATCCACCACCGCACCCGCGCGCGGCGGCGGCCAGCCGCTGCTGCGTCAGAAAGGCGCGGAGACCCAGGCGTTCGGCACGCTGAAGCAGCTGCCGATCGGCCTCGGCCACGACACCCGCGTGTACGCCTGCCAGCGGCTGAACCACGTCCTCGCCGACACGCAGATCCTGTACTCCCTCTACAAGAAGCATCACTGGCTCATGCGCGGGGCGACCTTCTACTCGCTCCACCTCATGCTGGACAAGCACGCCGAGGCCCAACTGGCCATCGTGGACGCGCTGGCCGAGCGGATCCAGAGCCTCGGCGGCGTCGCGGTCGGAGACCCTCGCCACGTCTCGGAGCTGACCTCCGTCCCGCGGCCGCCCGACGGCGTGGAGAAGGTCCCCGTCATGCTGTCGCGGCTCCTCGACGCGCACGAGCGGATCCTGATCGACGCGCGCGACGCCGCCGCCCGGATCTCGGCGGAGGGCGACGAGGGCAGCGCCGACCTCCTCGTCTCGGACGTCATCCGCACCGGCGAGGCACAGGTGTGGTTCCTGGCCGAACACCTCGTGGACACCCCCCTCGTGCGCGGCTGACGAAGGACGTGTAGGACGTCCTCGACGCCCCGGACCCCGACGCCGCCCGACGCCCGAGGCGGCGGTCATGGCCGCGACCCGGCGCCCGGCCCCACCGCCGCGCTCCACCCCGCACACCTTTACGAAGGAGAACCCCTCATGCCGAACCGGCCGATCCTCGAACCCGCCGCCCAGGCCTTCGCCGACGCCACCGCCCAGCCGCCGTTCCTCCATCAGATCGCGGTGGCGGACGGCCGCAAGGCCGTGGACGACGTCCAGAACGGTGAGGGTGTCCCGCTGCCCGCCGTCGACGAGGAATGGATCACCGTCCACGGCGGCCCGACCGGCGACGTCCGCGCCCGGATCGTCCGCCCGCGCGGCGCCACGGGCCCCCTCCCCGTCATCCTCTACATCCACGGTGCCGGCTGGGTCTTCGGCAACGCCCACACCCACGACCGGCTCGTCCGCGAACTCGCCGTCGGCACCGGCGCCGCCGTCGTCTTCCCGGAGTACGACCTCTCGCCCGAGGCCCGCTACCCCGTCGCCGTCGAGCAGAACTACGGCGTCGCCCAGTGGATAGCCCGCGAGGGACACCACAAGGAGCTCGACGGCACACGGCTCGCCGTCGCGGGCGACTCGGTCGGCGGAAACATGACCGCCGCCCTGACGCTGATGGCCAAGCGGCGCGGCGACGTCCGCCTCACCCACCAGGTGCTCTTCTACCCGGTCACCGACGCGGCCTTCGACACCGACTCGTACCACCTGTTCGCCGAGGGCTACTTCCTGCGCCGCGACGCCATGCGGTGGTTCTGGGACCAGTACACGACCGAGGAGGCCGAGCGCGCCCAGATCACCGCCTCGCCGCTGCGGGCCACCACCGAGCAGCTCACCGGCCTGCCGCCCGCCCTGGTCATCACCGCGGAGGCCGACGTCCTGCGCGACGAGGGTGAGGCGTACGCGGCGAAGCTCCGCGCCGCAGGAGTTCCCGTCACGGCCCTTCGCGTCCAGGGAGCCATCCACGACTTCGTCATGCTGAACGCACTGCGCGAGACGCGGGCCGCGGAACTCGCCATCGGCGTCGCCGTCGACACCCTGCGCAAGGCGCTGGCATGAGTGGCGTGACCGGGCCGTCCACCAGCATGCCGGTGGCGGGCGTCGTCCCCGCCCAGCGGAAGGAACACGTGCGGGCCGCCGACCTCCTCGTCCGCAACGCGAAGGTGTTCACCGGTGACCCCGGCCGCCCCGAGGCGGGTGCCGTCGCCATCCGCGGCGGCCGGGTCGCGGCCCTCGGCGACGACCACGACCTCGCCCACCTCGTCGGTCCGGAGACCCGCGTCGTCGACGCCCTCGGCCGCAGGGTGATCCCCGGCCTGAACGACTCCCACCTGCATGTCATCAGGGGCGGCCTGAACTACGTCCTGGAGCTGCGCTGGGACGGGGTGCGCAGCCTCCGTCACGCGCTGGCCATGCTGCGCGAGCAGGCCGGCCGCACTCCCAAGGGACAGTGGATCCGGGTGGTCGGCGGCTGGACCGCCGAACAGTTCGCCGAACGCAGGATGCCGACCGTCGCCGAACTGAACGCCGCCGCCCCCGACACCCCGGTGTTCGTCCTGCACCTCTACCAGTCGGCCCTGATGAACCGGGCCGCGGTGCGGGCCGCCGGATTCACCCGCGACACCCCGGACCCGCGCGGCGGACAGATCGTACGAGGACGGGACGGCGAGCCCAACGGCGTGCTGCTCGCGGCGCCGAGCGCCCTGATCCTGTACTCGACCCTCGCCAAGGCACCGGCCCTCGACGAGGCCGACAAGCGGACGTCGACACGGCACTTCCTGCGTGAGCTGAACCGTTTCGGGCTGACCTCCGCGGTCGACGCCGCCGGCGGGTTCCAGAACTTCCCCGACAACTACGCCACGGTCGTCGACCTCGCCAGGTCGGGGGAGCTGTCGCTGCGGATCGCCTACCACCTCTTCCCGCAGACGGCCGGTCAGGAGCTCGCCGACCTGAAGCGCTGGACCGAGACGGTCAAGCCCGGGGACGGGGACGAGTGGCTCCGGCTCAACGGCGCGGGCGAGAACCTGACCTGGGCCGCCGCCGACTTCGAGAACTTCTCCGAACCCCGCCCCGAGCTCGCCGAGGGGTACGAGACCGAGTTCGAGCAGGCCGTCCGGCTCCTGATGGAGAACGGCTGGGGCTTCCGGCTCCACGCGACGTACGACGAGACGATCCGCCGCGACCTGGCCGTCTTCGAGAAGCTCGCGGCGGAAGGACTCTTCCCCGGCGACAACCGCTGGCTCTTCGACCACGCGGAGACCGTCTCGACCGACAGCCTGGACCGCATCGCGGCCCTCGGCGGCGCCCTGTCCGTCCAGAACCGCATGTCCTTCCAAGGCACCGCCTTCCGCGACCGCTACGGCGCCGAGGCCGCAGCCCACACCCCGCCGGTCCGGGCCATGCTCGACCGCGGCCTGACCGTCGGCGCGGGCACCGACGCCACCCGCGTCTCCTCGTACAACCCGTGGGTCGCGCTCCACTGGCTGGTGACCGGGCGCACCGTCGGCGGCACGTCGCTCCGCCCGGCCGGCAACCCGATCAGCAGGGAGGCCGCCCTCGGCCTCTACACCCGCGGCGGCGCGCGACTCACCGGCGAGCAGGACGTCAAGGGAGTGCTGAGGGAGGGCTTTTACGGCGACCTCGCGATCCTGTCCGACGACTACCTGACCGTGCCCGAGACCGCCATCCCCGACATCGAAGCGGTGCTCACCGTCGTCGGAGGCCGCATCGTCTACGCGAGCGCGGCGTACGAGGGACTCGACGAGGCCCTCCCGCCGGTCGCTCCCGAGTGGAGCCCGGTGGCCCACTTCGGCGGCTACCAGAGCGGTGCCGCCCAGGCCTCGCTCGTGGCCGAGGCCGTCGCCGAGTCCGAGCGGCACCGCCGGTGGCGCGTCGGGCGGGGCTCCGCTCCCGACACGCCTCCGCCGTTCCATGACCCCTGCTTCGCGCACTGAACGAGGGATCCACAGATGAGTACAGCCTCCGCCACCGACGGCGCCGACGGCGTTCCGGGCGACGCGCCGGGCAGCCTGCCGGACGCTCTCCCGGGACGCCGCTTCGAACCGGACCTCCGGTCGATGACCCGGATCAACCTGCGCCCCATCGCCTCACCGATGCCACTGGGCTTCTTCACGGTGGCGATCGCCTCCGTGATGACGGGATGCCTGCAACTCGGGCTCCTGGAGGCCGGGGCCCGCACCGCCGTCGCGCTGTGCGTACTGCCCGCCTTCGCGCTGCAGTTCCTGGTGAGCGTCCTGGCGTTCGGCGCCCGTGACGTGATCGCGGCGACGCTCATGGGCGTCTTCGCCGGCAGCTGGCTGGCCTACGCGCTCGTCATGTTCAGCGGCGCGGCCGACGGGCTCCAGGTACTGGGCGTCTTCAACCTGGTGTTCCTCTGCTTCGGGGCGCTGATGGCCGCCGTGACCCGGCCCAAGCGCGCGCTGTGGCTCGTCCTGGTCGTCTCCCTGCCCCGCTGGGCGGCCACCGGTCTGTCGGGACTGACCGGCGCCGAATGGCTCACGCGCACGTCGGGGGCCCTCGGCCTCCTGGTGGCGCTCGTCGCGATGTACGCGGCGTTCGCCCTGATGCTGGAGGACATGCGCAGCGAGGAGGTCCTGCCCATCGGCCGCAGCGGCCCCGCCCACGCCGCAGTCGAGGGCGACCTCACGGTCCAGCTCCGCAACCTGGAACGCCAGGCGGGGGTGCGCCGCACGCTGTGAGCACACCCGGCCCGCTCCGGGAAACACGCGCCGACCACCCACATCCGCCGCCCCACTCACGCGCACTGCCCCGTGACAGCTACCGACCCACCGACACCCACCGACCCCACGCACACCGCGATCGCAAGGAGCACCCATGGAACCGCAGGTGAAGGACCGGCCCGAGAGGTCCCGGTACGAGATCCTCGCCGGGGACGACGGCACCGAGACCGCCGGCTTCGCCGAGTACTTCCTCTCGGAGGGCGAGATCGCCTTCATCCACACCGAGACCGATCCCCGGTTCGCCGGCCGGGGCCTGGGAGGGCTGCTCGCCCGGGGAGCCCTCGACGACGCCCGGGCACGCGGGCTGCGCGTCCTGCCGTACTGCCCCTTCATCCGGGGGTGGGTCGGCAAGCACCCTGAGTACGCCGATCTGGTGCCCGAAACGTACCGTGCACGTTTCGGTCTATAGCCGTGATTGGTCGCAGATGATCGACCGCTGATAGCTTCAGGTCGCCCTCCGGAACACTCGGTGGGCGATCGGAGGAAGTACACCCATGAGGTTCGGCGCGAGGCTCGCGCTCGCCGTCACCACCCTGATCGTCACGGTCACCGCCTGCGGTGCCCCGCACGGCGGCGGTTCCCAGCCTCGCGCGGGCCAGGACTGCGGACCGTACGCGCGGTACGGCGAGCACGCCGGGACCACGGTCACCGTCTACGCGTCGAACCGGGACCGGGAGGCGGACCTCTTCGAAGAGACCTGGGCGGACTTCGCGGCGTGCACGGGAATCGACGTCGCGTACGAGGGGGACGGTGAGTTCGAGGCCCAGATCCAGCTCCGGGTCGAGGGCGGGAACACGCCCGACGTGGCGTTCTTCCCCCAGCCGGGGCTGATGGAACGCTTCGCGCGGGCGGGGAGGCTCAAGCCCGCGAGTGCCGAGGTCGCGGCCCTGGCGAAGGAGGGCTGGTCGGCGGACTGGAACGGCTACGCGACCGTGAACGGCACCCTCTACGGCACTCCGCTGGTCGCGAACGTGAAGTCGTTCGTCTGGTACTCGCCGGCGTTCTTCCGGGACAGGGGACTGAGCGTTCCCCGGACCTGGGCCGAGCTGATGGACGTGACGGAGAAGGTCGCGGCATCGGGGGTCAAGCCGTGGTGCGCCGGCGTCGAATCCGGCGAGGCGACCGGCTGGCCCCTGACGGACTGGATCGAGGACGTCCTGCTGCGCCAGGCCGGGCCGGACGTCTACGACCAGTGGGTCTCCCACGAGATCCCGTTCAACGATCCCCGCGTGATCAGGGCCATGGACACCGTGGGATCCGTCCTCAAGAACGACCGGTACGCCAACGGCGGCTACGGCCCGGCCCGGTCGATGGCCTCGATCGCCTACCAGGAGGGCGGCACGCCCGTCCTGTCCGGCGACTGTGCGATGCACCGCCAGGCCTCCTTCTACGCCGAACACTGGCCCGAGGGCACCGAGATCGGACCCGACAAGGACGTGTTCGCCTTCCTCCTGCCCGGAACGGACAGGACCAGCCGGCCGGTACTGGGCGGCGGGGTGTTCGCCGCGGCCTTCTCCGACCGTCCCGAGGTCCGGGCCTTCCAGGAGTACCTGGCGACCGCCGACTTCGCCACCGCGCGCATGAAGAAGGGCCCCTTCGTCTCCGCGAACAAGGGCGTGGACCCCGCCGACGCCGCCACCCCCGTCGACAGGCTCTCCATCCAGCTGCTCCAGGATCCCAAGACGCAGTTCAGGTTCGACGGATCGGACCTGATGCCCGCGTCGGTCGGCGCGGGAACGTTCTGGAAAGGTGCCGTCGACTGGATCGGCGGCAAGGGCACCGAGCCGGTGGCCGACTCCGTCGAACGGTCCTGGCCGCGCCCCTGATGTCGTTCGATGCGGTGGCGCAGCAGCCCAAGCTGCAGCACCTTCTTCAGGGCGTCGTCGCGTTCGCGGCGGTGGTCTGCCTGATCCTTCTGGCGCTGCACCGCGGGCCGGCGCGGCGCCGGGGCGCGGCCTTCCTGCTGCTGGCCCCGGCCCTGCTGCTGCTCACGGCCGGTCTCGTCCTGCCCGGTCTGCGCACCCTGCTGCTGTCGTTCATGGACCGTGAGGGCGACGCACGGGTCGGCCTCGACAACTACGTGTGGCTCTTCACCGATCCCGAGGCGCTGATCGCGCTGCGCAACACCCTGGCGTGGGTGGTGCTCGTGCCCCTGCTGGTGACGGCGGTCGGTCTCCTCTACGCGGCGGCGGTCGTACGGTCACGGTTCCGGGCACTCGCCCTGTCCCTCGTCCTGCTGCCGATGGCGATCTCTTTCGTCGGCGCCGGTCTCGTCTGGAAGTTCGTCTACGCCTACCGGCCGGCGGAGGCGGATCAGATCGGCCTGCTGAATCAGCTCGTCGTGACGTTCGGCGGCACGCCGAGACAGTGGCTCGTGGAATCTCCGTGGAACGTCCTGTTCCTCGTCGTGGCCATGGTGTGGACCCAGGCGGGCTTCGCGGCCGTCCTGCTGGCGGGCGCGATCGGGGCGGTGCCCGGCGAGATCACCGAGGCGGCCCGGCTGGACGGCGCTTCACCCCGGCAGATCTTCTGGCGGATCACCGTGCCACTGATCCGACCCACCCTTCTTGTCGTGGTCCTCGCCGAGGTGATCGGCACCTTCAAGGCGTTCGACATCGTCAGGACGATGACGGCCGGCCAGTTCGACACGGGTGTCATCGCCCATGAGATGTACGACCAGGCCTTCCGCTACGGCGAGACAGGCCGCGGCGCGGCTCTCGCCGTCCTCCTCTTCGCCCTGGTCACCCCTGTGGTCGCGTACAGGATCCGTGCGCAGCGGAGCGCGGGGTGAGCCGCGTCCGGGAGCGTCTCGCCTCCCGCGCCTTCTCCTTGACCGCCGTGGTGATCGCGGTCCTGTGGACGACGCCGACCCTCGGGCTCCTCCTCTCCTCGTTCCGCCCCGAGGACGAGATCAAGACGACGGGCTGGTGGACCGTGTTCGGCTCGCCGCACGTCACACTCGACAACTACGACGAGGTCCTGTTCGGCAGCGCGAACGCGTCGGGGCGGCTCGCCGAGCACCTCGTCAACTCGGTCGTCATCACCCTCCCCTCGGTGCTCTTCCCGCTCGTCCTGGGGTTCTTCGCGGCCTACGCCCTGGCGTGGATCGACTTCAGGGGGCGGGGCGCGCTCCTCGTCGGGATCTTCGCGCTCCAGATCGTGCCCCTGCAGATGGCACTCGTCCCGCTGCTGAAGCTCTTCTCCCAGGGGTGGCTGTTCCTGCCCGCATGGGGCCTCACCGGGCCGGCTCGGTTCACCCATGTCTGGTTCGCCCACACGGTCTTCGCGCTGCCGTTCGCGGTGTTCCTCCTGCACAACTTCCTGGCCGGACTGCCCCGAGACCTGATCGAAGCCGCCCGGGTCGACGGCGCGTCGCACGGAACTCTGCTGCTCCGGATCGTGCTGCCGCTGGCCGGCCCGGCCCTGGTGACGTTCGCGATCATCCAGTTCATCTGGGTCTGGAACGACCTGCTGGTGGCGCTGGCGCTGTCGGGCGGGACCGCCGAGACCGCGCCCGTCACGGTCAGACTCGCGGGCCTGGCCGGGACACGTGGCAACGAGTGGCAGCGGCTCACGGCGGGAGCGTTCGTGTCGGCGTTCGTTCCCGTGCTCGTGTTCTTCGCCCTCCAACGGCACTTCGCCCGAGGCCTGCTCACGGGATCCGTCAAGGGATGAACTCGGAGGCGGCGACGAACGGGGAGCTGAGCCGGCCCGGCCTGCGAGGCCGGGAGGCCGAGTTGGAGCGGCTGCGTGCCCTGGTCCGGTCGGTGCGGGACGGCGACGGCGGCGCGATCGCACTGCTCCTGGGCGAGCCGGGAATCGGGAAGACCGTACTCCTGGAGGAGACGGTCTCGCTCGCACGGGCCCACGGGTTCGTCGTCAGTCAGGGGCGCGCCGAAGAGCTGCACGAACTGGCCCCCCTCGCCTCGCTTGCCTCGGGCCTGCTGCACGGCGACCCGCCGCTCCTGGCCGCCAAGGACTTCGCCCACCTCGCGGGCCACCACGACCAGCGCATCTGGCTCGTCGAACGGCTGGCCCAGCTGATCGAGGAGCGCTCGGCGGGCACTCCCACACTGATCGCGATCGACGACGTCCAGTGGACCGATCCGCTGAGCCGGTTCGCCCTGAACGTCATGCCCGCACGACTGCTCACCTCCCCGGTCCTCTGGCTGCTCGCGGGCCGGGAGAACCCGGACCTGCGCGGCGACGGACCGAGGACGACCACGGTCCCCCTGCGGCCGCTGTCCGGCGAGGCGCTCGCCGAGCTGGCACACGACGCAATCGGCGGAGACATCCCGGAGAAGGTCACCGAGCTGCTCGACGGGTCGGGAGGCAATCCGTTCCTCGCGGCCGAGCTGCTGACGGGCATCGCGGCCTCGGGCGTGGACGGGCCGGAGCCGCCGGAGCGGCTGGTGCTCGGTGTACGCGGCAGGCTGGCCGCACTCCGGCCGGGCACCATCGACTTCCTGCGGATCGGCTCCGTCCTGGGCCGGGCGTTCGCGCTCGCCGACGCCGCGGCCCTCTGCGGCCGGCCCGCCTCCGGTCTCATCGGCGAACTGGAGGAGGCGATTGCCGCCGGCCTCCTCCACGACGACGGCGAACGCCTCGTGTTCCGCCACGACCTCCTCCGCCAAGCGGTCTACGCCGATCTCGCCCCCTCGGCGCGGCGGGCACTGCACCGGGAGGCGGCGAGCCGGCTCGTCGCGGCGGGCCGGACCTCCGTCGACGCGGTCCCGCATCTGCTGAAGAGCGCCCAGCCCGGTGATCACGAGGCGGTCCGGCTGCTCGGCCGCGCCGCCACCGACGTACGCGCCGTCATGCCCGATCTCGCCGCCGACCTGGCCGTACGCGCCCTGCAACTGGTGCCGCCCCACGACTCCACGGCGTTCGGCGTGGGAGAACAGGCCATCACCGCTCTGACCCGCGCCGGCCGGTACACCCAGGCGCGAGAGGTCGGTGACGCGCTGCTGGCCCGCCAGCCGCCCCTGGACGTCTTCGCCCGCCTGCAGTCCGTCCTCGGCGACACGCTGTGGCACCTCGACGACATCCATGAGCTGACCCGCCGTTCGACGGCGGCGCTGGCCGTCGTCACCGACCCGGTGATCTCCGCCCGGCTGACCGCGCGGCGGGCACTGGCACAGTCGCGCGGCCGCGACCTCCAAGAGGCGCGCGGGACCGGAGCGCGGGCGCTCGCCGAGGCGAAGCGGGCGGGTGACCGTGAGGCCCGCGTCGTCGCGCTGTGGGGCCTCGGCGAGATCGCGCTCAACGCGGGCGAATGCGCCGCCGCCGTCGACCACCACACGGCGTTGAGCGCGTTCGACGCCGCCTTCCTGCCCGAGGAGGTCGTCGCTCGGGTGCACCTGGACGACTTCGACTCCGCCCGGCAACTGCTGCGGACGGCGGGCGACGAACCACTGCGCCCCGCGATGCTGATGTGGGCCCAGGCCGGCCTGAATCTGGGGCTCGGGCGGCTCGACGACGCGGAGGCCGACCTCGTCACCGCCGAACGGCTGGAAGCGGACATCGGCGTGCCCGGCAACCTGGTCAACATACGGGTCCACCGAGGCCGGCTGGCGGTGCTGCGGGGTGACCGCGAAGCCGCCGAGGAGCACGTCGACGTCGTCAGAGCGGCCGTGGCCGACCGGCCGAACCCGGGGAACCACGCCGCTCATCAGTATGCCGAAGCCGTCCTCGCCGACGCCGACGGCGACCACACGGCGGCGGCCGAACGGATCCGGTCCGCCCAGCGGGACAACCCCTTCGTGCGGTGGCGGCTCCTGCGCACCCAGTTCGTCGAGGCCGTGAAGATCGCCCTGCGTGCCGGAGACCGCTCCCTCGCCGAGGACCTCACGGCCCAGGCGGCCGCGCACGCCTCCCGTAACCCTTCCGTACCGACGGCCCGGGGTATCGCCGCCCACACGGCCGCCCTGGTGAACGCCGACCACGGACTCCTGGCGCGGTCCGTCCGGATCCTGCTGACGGGGCCGCGCCCGCTGCACCTCGCCGCGGCCTCCGCCGACCTCGGGCGCGCGCTGCTGACCACGGGCGACGCCGCCGCGATCCCCGCACTGACCAGAGCGTACGAGGCGTACACGCGGGCGGGGGCCGGCTTCGAGGCCGACCGGGTCCGGGCCGACCTGGACCGGGCCATGGCCCGCGCGGGGCGGCGCACCGCCGCTCGCCCGCGTCCCAGCGAGGGTTGGGACGCGCTCACCGCCTCGGAACGGAAGGTCGCCCGGCTGATCGCCGCGGGACACACCAACCGGTCGGCCGCGGCCGCCCTCGTCGTCTCCCCGCACACGGTCAACACCCACCTGGTGTCGATCTTCCGCAAGCTCTCGGTCAACTCCCGGGTCCACCTGACCCGGCTCGTACTGGCGGAGGCGGAGGCGGACGGCCCGTCCGGGGCCGCGAACACTGCGCCCATGGACAACTCCTAGTGCGTCGGGTGACAACCGGCGGCGCTTTCCCCGCCCTAGCGTGACGGCGTCGCGTGCCGCTCCGGCACGCGGACCAGCCGACCCGAAACGAGGAAGCGACTCCATGCCGTACATCACCGTGGGCCACGAGAACTCCACCGCCATCGACCTCTACTACGAGGACCACGGCACCGGCCGGCCGGTCGTCCTCATCCACGGCTTCCCCCTCGACGGGCACTCCTGGGAGCGCCAGAGCGCCGCCCTGCTCGACGCCGGTCACCGCGTGATCACCTACGACCGCCGCGGGTTCGGCCGGTCCTCCCAGCCGACCACCGGCTATGACTACGACACCTTCGCCGCCGACCTGAACACCGTGATGGAGACCCTCGACCTGAACGACGCCGTCCTCGTCGGCTTCTCCATGGGCACCGGCGAGGTCGCCCGTTACGTGTCGGCCTACGGCTCCGCCCGTGTGGCCAAGGTCGCCTTCCTGGCCTCGCTCGAGCCCTGCCTGCTCAAGAGCGACGACAACCCCGACGGGGTCGCTCCGAAGGAGTTCTTCGACGGAGTCGTCGCGGCCGTCAGGGCCGACCGGTACGCCTACTACACGGCCTTCTTCCACGACTTCTACAACCTCGACGAGAACCTGGGCACCCGCATCAGCGAGGAAGCGGTCCGCAACAGCTGGAACACCGCGGCCGGCGGCGGCTTCTTCGCCGCCTCCGCCGCGCCGTCCACCTGGTACACCGACTTCCGCGCCGACATCCCGGCCGTCGACGTCCCCGCCCTCATCCTGCACGGAACGGCCGACCGCGTTCTCCCCGCCGAGGGCACCGCGCGCCCCTTCCACAAGGCGCTGCCGACCGCCGACTACGTCGAGATCGAGGGCGCCCCGCACGGTCTGCTCTGGACCCACGCGGACGAGGTCAACGCGGCCCTCCTCGCCTTCCTTTCGAAGTGACGTCCCACCCGGTTCAGGAAAGCGGACACCCCATGCAGTTCGGCATCTTCACCGTCGGGGACGTGACACCGGACCCCACCGACGGCCGCACACCGTCGGAGCACGAGCGCATCAAGGCGATGATCACCATCGCGCTCAAGGCCGAAGAGGTCGGCCTGGACGTCTTCGCGACCGGCGAGCACCACAACCCGCCGTTCGTCCCGTCGTCCCCGACCACCATGCTCGGCTACATCGCCGCCCGCACCGAGCGGCTGATCCTCTCCACCGCCACGACGCTGATCACCACCAACGACCCGGTGAAGATCGCCGAGGACTACGCGACGCTCCAGCATCTGGCCGACGGCCGGGTCGACCTCATGCTGGGCCGGGGGAACACAGGCCCGGTGTACCCGTGGTTCGGGCAGGACATCCGCCAGGGCATCGACCTCGCCAAGGAGAACTACGCGCTGCTGCGCCGGCTGTGGCGCGAGGACGTCGTGGACTGGGAGGGCCGGTTCCGTACGCCCCTCCAGGCCTTCACCTCCACACCGCGGCCCCTGGACGGCGTCCCGCCGTTCGTCTGGCACGGATCCATCAGGTCCCCGGAGATCGCGGAGCAGGCCGCGTTCTACGGTGACGGCTTCTTCCACAACAACATCTTCTGGCCGGCCGACCACACCCGGCGCATGGTCCAGCTCTACCGGCGCCGGTACGCCCACCACGGTCACGGCCGTCCGGAGGACGCCGTCGTGGGCCTCGGCGGCCAGGTCTTCATGCGGAAGAACTCCCAGGACGCGATACGGGAGTTCCGCCCCTACTTCGACAACGCTCCCGTGTACGGACACGGCCCGTCCCTAGAGGACTTCACCGAGCAGACCCCGCTGACCGTCGGCTCTCCCCAGCAGGTCATCGAGCGGACCCTGTCCTTCCGGGAGTCCGTGGGCGACTACCAGCGCCAGCTCTTCCTGATGGACCACGCGGGCCTGCCCCTGAAGACCGTCCTGGAGCAGCTCGACATCCTCGGCGAAGAGGTCGTGCCCGTGCTGCGCGAGGAGTTTGCGAAGGGCCGCCCGGCCGACGTGCCGGAGGCACCGACCCACGCGGCGCGGATCACCGCCGCCGCGACGCCCCGGGGAGCGACCGCCGCATGAAGCTGATCGCCGTCTCCGCGGGGCTGAGCACCCCCTCCTCCACCAGGCTGCTCGCGGACCGGCTCGCCGAGTCGGTCCGCGGTGAACTCGTCGCTCAGGGCCACGCCGTGTCGACCGAGGTCGTCGAGTTGCGCGAACTGGCCGGTGATGTCGCCCACCATCTCGTGACCGGTTTCCCACCGCCGAGACTGGCCGCCGCGATCGACGCGGTGACGGCAGCCGAAGGCCTGATCGTCGTGACTCCCGTGTTCACGGCGTCGTACAGCGGGCTGTTCAAGTCCTTCTTCGACGTGTTCGACCCGGCCGCCCTCACCGGGAAGCCGGTTCTGGTCGGGGCGACGGGCGGCACCGCCCGCCACTCCCTGGTCCTGGAGCACGCCATGCGCCCGCTCTTCGCCCATCTCCGCGCCTCCGTCGTCCCCACCGCGGTGTACGCGGCGTCGGAGGACTGGGGATCGGGGGGAGACGAGTACACCGACGGTCTGCCCGCGCGCATCCGCCGGGCGGGCGGCGAGCTGGCCGCGCTCATGGCCGCCCGGCCCGCCCCGGCCGAGCCCGAGGACGACGTCACCGCCCTCGAACGGCAACTCGCCGACCTGCGCTTCGACTGAGGCAGGGGAGTCCTTCATACTGTTCCGCCGTTACCGCACGCGGATCCCAGCCTCGTCCCGTGCGGCCCCCGGCCGGCGGAATGAGCGTGAACCGATTGACCACAGGGCCTTCTCCCGAGGACCCCGGCGGTGTGACGCGCCGGCGCCTCGCGAGGACGCCGGTCCGCGGCAGGGAGGCGGAACTGGCGTTCGTCGAGGCGCGGCTCGACTCGCTCGCCCGGGGTGAAGGCGGGATCGTCCGCGTCGAAGGCCCCCCGGGCAGCGGCAGGACCAGGATCCTCACGGAGGCGGCGGCGTCCGCGAAGCGGCGCGGGACGCGGGTCTTCCACGGGGGAGCGGACCCCGACGATCGGTCGCCGCTCGGCCCGCTGCTCGAGGGGCTGCTCTCCGGGGAGGTGGCGGACGCGGCCCGGCTCCGGGACCTCGCCACGTCGCCCGGCCAGCGGTTCTGGCTGCTTCAGGAACTGGGGGACCGCCTGCGGGAGGCGGCTCGCGGCGGGCCGCTGCTCATCGTCCTCGACGACCTCCAGTGGTGTGACGACCTGACGCTGCTCGCCTTTCACACCGTCGCGGCCGGACTCTCGTCGGAGCCGATCCT
The DNA here is from genome assembly GCF_014649715.1 of Streptomyces lateritius. Classification (GTDB taxonomy): domain Bacteria; phylum Actinomycetota; class Actinomycetes; order Streptomycetales; family Streptomycetaceae; genus Streptomyces; species Streptomyces lateritius. The sequence continues at coordinate 188,540 of NZ_BMTO01000011.1, read as the reverse complement.
GTGGCTGGTGGCCGTGCGCGGCGGAAGCGTGCCGCCGGGCGTGCGCACGACCCTGGACAGGATCCAGCGGGCCGGCGCGTATGAGCTGGTTCTGGGCCCGCTCGGGGACCTGGCGATCGCGCGGATCACCGAGGACGTCCTGGGCGCGGTCCCCGACCCGGACGTCCTTCGCGTCGCCCGCCGGGCCGAGGGCGTGCCGCTGCTGCTGGTGGAGTTGCTCGACGCGATGAGGGAGGAGGGGGCGGTGACGATCGAGAACGGCATGGCCCGGCTGCCGGCCGGTCCCGGCCCCGTCGGGCGGCTGTCCTCCGTCCGCCGCCGCCTCGACCTGCTGTCCGACGCGGCCCGCGAGCTGGTGGAGACGACGGCCGCAATGGGAAGCGCGGTCACCGTGCGGCTGCTGGCCGAGGCGCTCGGCAGACCGTCGGCGACACTGATCAGCGCCGTGCGGGAAGCCCTCGACTCCGATCTGCTCGCTGAAAGGGGCGATCACCTGGAATTCCGCCACGCCCTGATCCGCGAGGCGGTGGAAGCCGGCCTTCCGCTCTCCGCGCGCCACAACGCGGGCAAGCCGCGCCGTCACGCCGCCGAGGCGCTGCCGGAGAGCGCCGCATCCCCGGCCGGACCCCCTGTGCCGCCGACCGACAGCGCGCCGACCGACAGCGCGCCGACCGAAAGCACGTCGACCGTTGGCCCGGCGGTGGACGACGGGCGGCGCCCCGCCGCTTCGGACCTCACGGCCACCGCTGCCGTACCGGACGCGGAACCCGGCCCCGGAGCCCCGGAATCCGGTCTCAGTGCCCGGGAGCCTAAGCTCAGCACCCGGGAGCCCGGTCTCAGTGCCCGGGAGCCTGGGCTCAGCGGTCGGGAGCCCGACCACAGCGCCCGCGAGTCCGGCTTCAGCGCCCGGGAACCCGTCGCGACGGACGGGCCGGAGCGGCCGCGGGGGAGCGCCGGGGCGGTTCCGCTCCTCCGGTGGACGGGGCCGGCTGCCCGGGCCCACCACCCGGGGGCTCCGGCCCCGTCGAGCGGTGGCCTCGGACCCGAGGCCGAGGCCCGGACACGCCTCGGTCTGGCGCGACGCCTGTTCTGCCGGTCCGACTTCTCCGAGGCGGTCCGGCACGCCCGTACCGGGGCGGGCCTGCCCGGGGTTCCGGCGGCTCTGCGGGCGCGACTGACCGCGCTGCTCTGCCTCGCCCTGTCGATGTCGGGCGAGCTCGATGCGGCCGAGCAGGCCGTCGCCGAGGCGCTGGCGGCCGCCGAGGCGACCGGGGACCGCGCCGCCGGGGCCACGGCGACGGTGGCCGCCTCGGTCGTGTACTTCCACCGGATGGACTGGAGCAGCGCGGTCCGTCAGGCGGACCGCGCTGCCGCCCTTGCCGCGGGACGGGAGGCCGACCCTTCCGCCTGGATTCCGGAGGCCCTGTGGCAGGGCTTCCTGTGGAACGCGGCCGGCCGCTCGGCGGAGGCGCTCGCCCTCGCCGAGGCCGGCGTCAGGAACACCAGGAACCAGGGCCGGGCGGCAGCCACCCGCATGTGGCTCGCGAACCACGCCCGAGCGCTTCTGGACGCCGGACGGTTGACGGACGCCCGGGCCGCTGCGGAAGCCGCCACCGCGGTGAGCGACGAGCTCGGTCCCGGCGACTTCGCCGATGCCGTCCTCCTGCCCACGCTGATGCGCGTCGCGCTCCACACCGGCGATCAGGAGGCCGTACGAGCGTACGCGGCGGAGGCCCTGCGGTTGCGAAGCGCCGACGCACCACTCCTGCGTGACGCCGGCGCGTGGACGACGGCACTGACCGCCGACTCCGAAGGCAGGCCCGACCGCGCCATGGCCCTCGTCGGCGACGTGACCGTGGCGCTCGTGGCGGAACGGCCCTCCCTCGTCGGCCCGCTCGACCCCGCGGACGCCCCCGTCCTCGTCCGCATGGCGCTGCGGGCCGGCGCACACGAACGGGCCGCGGCGGCGGCCGACGTGGCCGAGCGCCGAGCCGCGCTCAACCCCGACGTCATGATCCTCGCCGCCACCGCCGCGCACGCCCGCGGCCTGCTCGCCAACGACCTCGGTCATCTCCTGCGCGCCGTCCGGCTGTACGAGGACTGCCCCCGGCCCCTGGCCCGGGCGTCGGCGCTGGAGGACGCCGGACGCAAGCTCGCGGTCACCCGTAGGTCCGAAGCGGTGCCGTACCTGGACAAGGCCCTCGCCCTCTACACGCGAGCAGGCGCCGAACGGGACGCCCTGCGCGTCCGTCGGCGCCTGCGGGCCGCGGGTGTCCGGCGGCGGCTCTCGCCGGCCGGACACGTCGAGGAGTGGCCCGAGCTGACAGTGGCCGAGGCGGGTGTCGCACGGCTCGTGGCCCAAGGGCTGACCAACGCGCGCGTTGCCGAGCACCTCTCCCTCTCGCCCCACACGGTCGGTTCGCACCTGCGCCGCGTCTTCACCAAGCTCGACATCACCTCGCGCGGGGAACTGTCACGCCTCGCGGCGACCCGTGACAGCGGAGAGTGACCGCTTCGTATCCCCTGCCGAGGCCGTGCCAATGGACGATTCACGCGATGTGCCGATGTCCTCGCCCCCCTCAAAATGATCAAGAGCTGCGGAAACGGAGAGCGATCCGCAGGGAACAGGTGGTCGAGAGAGGAACAGCGCATGACCGTACGGCCCCAGCGAGCCCGTCCCGGCAGCGCGGAGCTTCAGGCGCTCGTCGACGAACTCGCGGAGACGCTGGGCCGGTCCGTCGCGGTCGACGATCCGCTGGTCCGCATGGTCTGCACGAGCCGCCACTTCGGTGACGAGGACCCGGTGCGCATCGGGACGCTGCTGCAGGGCCGTGCCGACAACGCGACCGTCCGGTACGTGCTCGCCCAGGGCGTGGCCCAGTGGTCGAAGCCCGGATTCGTCGAGGGCCGTGACGATCTCGGACTGCTGCCCCGCTACGTGGTGCCGCTGCGCGAGCGCGGGCACCTCCTCGGCCTGCTGATGGTGGTCGTGCCGGACAAGGCGCTGGGGGAGCCGGAGACCGGGACCATCGCGCGGGCCGCCGCCCTCATGGCCGCCCAGATGTACGCCGAGCACCTCGCGGCCGACACCCGGAAGGCCGAGGAGCGGACTCTTGTCCTCGACCTGGTCGACTCGGACGTCGCCACGCGAACCGCCGCACGCCGGCGGGCGAGGGAGCTGGGGCTGCTCGGGGAGGCGGAGCACGTCCTCGTCACCCTCGTCCAGCTGCGCCGCGGCACGGAACCCGGGCGGCAGTCCGAGGCGGCCCTGTGGGGGGCGTTGGAAGGCTTCCGGCAGACGCGTTCGGCGCAGGGAGTCCTCGCGATCGACCAGGAGCGGGCGATCCTCCTCCAACTGCGTGACCGGCCCCCCGGGCCGGACGAGGTCGCCGCCCAGTCCGGACGCGTCCTCGACGAACTCGCCACGTTTCTGGGCCCCTCGGCGGCCCCCGTGATCGGCGTCGGGGGACGGCACCCGGGCCTCCGGGGTGCCTGGACGTCGTACGAGCAGGCGCTGGTGGCGGCCCGCGCGGCCCGCCGGCTGCCCTCCCTGAGGAGCGTGGGCGACTGGGATTTGCTCGGCGAGCTCGCCGTGCTCCTCCAACTCCCCGAGCACGCCCTGAACACGTCCCTCGTCCCCAAGCCGCTCCGCACCCTCGACGAGGCCCATGGCGGCGACCGGCTGCGGGACACCTTGCGGTGCTTCCTCGAACACGCCGGGTCCATCCCCAGGACCGCGGAGGCCCTGCGACTCCACCGCACGTCGCTCTACTACCGCCTGCGCCAGATCCAGGAGATCACCGGACTCGACCTGGACGACGGTGCCCACCGCCTCACCCTGCACCTGGGACTCAGGATCGAGGAACTCCTCACCCCCGGCGACGGCGCGCCCGCCTGACCCCCGGCCGCGGTCTCGTGACCGGCCTGCCCGGCTGCCACGACTTCGACAAAGCGAGAAGGATCTCCCGCCCGATTCCTACAGCACGCGGTGGTGACGGCGAGGCACCACGTCCGAGGATGTGAGGGACGAGGCGGGCCCGACGGCCGGCCCGTGACGAGGGAAGAGAGAGCATGAGGGAACTGATCACGACCGACGGGACACGGATCGCGTACCGGGACACCGGCGGCGAGGGCCCTCCCCTCGTCATGCTGCACGGCTGGGGCCAGACGCAGGCGATGTTCCGGCACCAGGTCGCGGATCTGTCCCCGGGGCGTCGCGTCGTCACCGTCGACCTGCGCGGCCACGGGCTGTCCGGCAAACCGCGGCACGGCTATCGCATCGCTCGCCTCGCCCGTGACGTGCTCGAACTCGTCGACCACCTGAGGCTGGAGCGGTTCGACGCGCTGGGCTGGTCCATGGGCGTCTCCGTGTGGTGGAGCTTCATCGACCAGTACGGCACCGGGCGGATCCGGCGCTTCGTCGCCGTCGACCAGCCGGCGGCCGTCGCCGCGGTCCCCTGGATGACACCTCGGGAGCAGCAGGACTCCGGTGCCATCTTCGACGTGTCGGAGCTGCTCGCCCTCGGTGCCGCGCTCGCGGCGCCTGGCGGCGAGCGGGTGCGCGCCGACTTCGTGCGCGGCATGTTCTCCGGCGACCCCGACCCGGAGACGCTCGCCTTCGTCGCCGAGCAGATCACCTCGACACCCGCCTACGCCGGCGTACCCCTGCTGTTCGACCACTGCGCTCAGGACTGGCGCGACGTCCTCCCCAGGATCGATGTGCCGACCCTGGTGATCGGCTGTGAGGGAAGCCATGTGCACCCCGACTCGCAGCGCTACATCGCCGCACAGATCCCCGGCGCGCGCCTGCACGTCTTCCCCTCCGACGTGGCGAACTCGCACTTCCCCTTCCTCGAGAACCCGGCGGCCTTCGACGCGGTCGTCGAGAAGTTCCTGTCGGCCGCGCCCGGCGACGACGAACCGTACGGTGTGGAGTTCCCGTGACCCGATCAGCTTCCGAGTGGCTCGTTCAGGTTCTCTCCGGCATGCCGGGCGAGGAGGACGGAAACTTCCTCTACCTCGGCATGCATGTCCAGGGCCCGGTCACCAGCGTCCGCGACGGGGCGCCGAGTCCCCTGGAGCCGAACGACCTGGTCTTCTGCGACCCGGCCCGGCGCCACCTGCTGCGGTTCGGCGACGGCTGCCGGATGCTCTTCTTCCGGATACCCCGCTGCTACCTCGGAGTCACGGAGTCGGAACTGAACCAGGTGGTGGGCGTCCCCGTGCGCGGCGGTGAGGGGCTCGGGGCGCTGGTGTCGGACTTCCTGTCCGCGCTCGCCGCCGAGGCGGAGTTCCGCCGGTCCTCGATCGGGGACCGGCGCGCCCGGACGGCCGTTCACCTCCTCTCCGTGCTGGTCATGGAACTCCTCGAGACGGACACGGCGGACGAGTCGGCCGACGCGTCGAGGGGCGGCAACGAGACGCTGTCCCGTATCCGGGCCTTCGTCGAAGAGCATCTGATGGACCCGGACCTCTCACCCGAATCGATCGCCCGCGCCCACCACATCTCCGTCCGGTACCTGCACAAGCTCTTCCAGAGCGACGGCACCACGGTGAGCCAGTGGGTGCGGCGACGCAGGCTCGAAGCCTGCCGGATCGAGCTGGGCCGGTCCCACCGGAGAACCACCATGGCCGCGGTGGCACACCGCTGGGGCTTCAGCAGCCCCTCCCACTTCAGCCGTACGTTCAGGGGCGCGTACGGCATGTCCCCCAGCGAATGGCAGTCGATGGCGACCTCGGCCTTCGCCCCGCCGGCCACCGCCGCCCGCGCTCCCGGCTCACGGTCGCCGTCCCCGGACTCCGTCACCCCGTCCCTCACCCCGACTCCTGCCTGAGAGACCCTCCCATGACCACCCCCACCCCCACCGTCGTCCTCGTGCACGGTGCCTTCGCCGACGCGGCGGCCTGGATAGGCGTCATCTGGGAACTGCGGAGCCGTGGCATTCCGGTGATCGCGCCGGCCAACCCCCTGCGCGGCCTCGCCTCGGACGCCGCCTACGTCGCTTCCGTCGTCTCCCAGATCGACGGCCCCGTCGTACTCGTCGGCCACTCCTACGGCGGTGCGCTGATCACCGTGGCCGGCACCGAGGAGAACGTCGTCGGGCTCGTCTACGTGGCCGCGTACGTCCTGCGCGAGGGCGAGAGCCTCGGCGAGCTGCAGGCGCGCTTCCCCGACTCCCCCCTGACGAGCAGCCTGAAGGAGTGGAGGTACCCGCTCCTCGACGGCGACTCCGCCGTGGAGGTCACCATCGACGAGGCGGCCTTCCCCGCCGTCTTCGCCGCGGACGTGACCGAGGACGTCGCCACCGTCCTGGCAGCGGTCCAGCGCCCCCTGGCCGCCGCGGCCTTCGCCGAGACGGCCTCCGCGGCCGCGTGGCTGACGAAGCCGTCCTGGGCCCTGGTGGCCGGGGCCGACCGTGCGATCAACCCCGAGGTCCAGCGCTACGGCGCCCGGCGGGCCGGAGCCGTCGTCGTCGAGCTCCCGGACGCCTCCCACGCCGTCGCCCTGTCCGAGCCCACCCAGGTCGCCGAGCTGATCAGGGACGCGGTACGGGCGACGAGCCGACCGGCACATCGGTAGGACGACGTCCCGATCCCGCGTCTGATCCGCGCCCCGGACCGGTGCCGGCAGGCCTACGGTGGAGTGTGAGGATGGCATGGAGCGGCTGTCTGTGGCGGGCTGAGCGTGAAACACCGCGGGCCGGCGGGCACCGCGCATGTCGTCGGCTTCACCCGGTGAGGAGAGTGCTGTGCGTGCCCGCGATCTGGCCGAGCCGTATCCGTTCGTGACGACCGACGACGACGCGATGGACGCGGCCCGTCTGCTGGCCCGGCAGTCGCTGCCAGCCCTGCTCGTGCTGGACGCGGACGGGCAGCCGCACGCGATCGTGCCCGGTTCGCAGGTCCTGCGGCAGGTGCTTCCCGACTATGTGATCGACGATCCGCTCGTCGCATCCGCCGCCGGGGGAGCGATCGACGCCGAGATCGCCGAGCGGCTCCGAGGGCTCACCGTCGCTGAGTGGCTGCCCCGCCGCCTGTTCCCCCCGCCGTACGTCGGACCGGACGCGACCGCGGTCGAGGTCGCGGCGCTGATGGCCCGCACCCACAGCCCCCTCGTGGCGGTGATCGAACGCCACGGCGACCAGGTACGTCTCGCCGGTACGGTGACCGCCGCCCGCCTCATGAGCTGCTTCCTCGACCAGCGCGGCCAGCCGCAGTAGCCGTTGGCAGTCGGCGGGGTGGAGAGCCGGCACTGGGCGTTACTCGAAGCCCAGGGGCGGGCACGCGTGTCTCGTCCCACCCGGATGGGTGCGGAAGACCGCGTAGACGAGGAAAGCAGGGAGGCTGCCCGGATGACGACCGCTCGCGAGATCATGACGGAAGGCGCGGAGTGCATCGGCGCCGAGGAGACGGTGCTCGACGCCGCGAAGAAGATGACCCGGCTGGGGGTGGGCGCGCTGCCGATCTGCGGTACGGACGACAAGCTCAAGGGCATGCTCACCGACCGCGACATCGTCGTGAAGGTCCTCGGGGTCGGCAAGAACCCGGCCGAGGTCAAGGCCGGCGACCTCGCCCAGGGCGAGGCGGTCACGATCGGCGCCGACGATGACGCCGAGGAGATCCTGCGGACCATGACCTCGCACAAGGTACGCCGCCTGCCGGTGATCGACGGGCACCGCCTGGTCGGCATCGTCGCCCAGGCCGACGTCGCCCGCGCGCTCCCGGATCCCAAGGTCGGCGACCTGCTCGAAGCTCTGTCCACGGACTGACGCCCGCCCGCTCGGAGCACGCAGGCCGGCATCGTCGGACGTTGCTGCCGGGTGGCGTGGGACGGGGCCGGAGCGGGTGCCCTCACCCGGCGGCGCCCCCCTTCGGCCCCACCACCCGGGTGGTGCCGCCTGCTCCGTTCGTAACAGTCGCGATGGCGGCCGCCCGCGCGGTGCGCGAGGGTCGACAGGACACCGGCAACCGCGCCGGCGCTTCTACCGTCCGCCCCGAGGGAGCCGTTCATGCCGCCACGCAACACGATGCTGCGCGGCGTGCGCCGCCGCCTCCACCCTCGCCAAGAGCGTCCTGACCGGTGCGGCCCTTGCCGCCACCGCCTACAGCCGCATGCTGGGCAAGAAGATCGAACTCGCGTCCTCCTCCGACCCGCAGGACGCCGAGAAGGCCGCCAAGCACCCCATCGACACCGAGCGCGCGCACGGCACCTGGCGTTCACGCAGTGGGCCGTCCCCGCGGTGACCGGCGGCCTGGTGATCCTCAACGCTCTGCACGGTGAACAGCAGCGCCCCACCGAGCAGTTCCACGGCATGTGGGAGCGGGCCCGCTCACTGGCGCCCCACATGTCCTCACACGGGCATCTCATGCACTGAACGGCCGGCCGGGACCACCCGGCGACGGCTGGGAAGCGTCGTGGTCCTGAGCCGGCCCATGGTCAGGGCTTGTTGGCGAGGGCTCCCAGGTACTGGTTCACCTGCTCCAGCCGCGTGTCGACACTGCCCGTCCGTTCAGCCAGTGCCGCCAGCTCCTCCCGCACCGCCAGCAAGGCCAGGGCCACCGCCCTGGCGCCGGGATCCACGACTTCCTCCAGGGCCGACCGGGCCGCTTCCGCCGCCGTCACGGGGTGAGATGCCTCCGTCATTGCCACGCCTCCTGCCTGGCCGACCGTCGGCCCGTTCCTGTACATGTGCCCCCTGGCGCGTCGCTGACTCCGCGACCGCCACGGGGTGTTGTGCGACTGACGGGGAAGGTGCTTCGGAGCTGCGAGTGGGTGCTCGGCACCCACTCGCTGACGCAACTCCGTGACGGGCGGTCCGCGTTGACAGCCCGCTCCTGCATGGGGCCAGCGGGGTCATCGACGTGCCCCCTGGCCGGCTGACCCGCCCCCATTGTCACTCCCTGTGTTTACAGTGCGCCATATGGGAAACGCTCTGTAGTCACAAGAGGTAAAGGTCAAGGCGAAAGGCGGGACTCATGTCCGTGAGCATCGGAATCATCCTCGTCGTGGTGACGGCGGTCGTCGCTGCGATCGCTCTCGCCCCGGCGGTGGCACCCGCGGAATCCGACCAGACCGCAGACCGGTGCTGCGAGGAGGGCGCACGCAGGACCGGCCCGAGCAGGCGTCCTGCCCGCCGGCTGCGCAGCATCCCACCGCAGTCGACCGGGGACCGCAGACGAAGCCTCGGCTGACGGTGCGTGAGCCCGGGTTGCTCCCTCGCTGATTGTCGGTCGCGGTCGCGGCTGCTGAGGGAATCGACGAGACGAAGGTGGTGGAGGCGGCAGAGTGGGGCAACGGGGGCCCCGCCGAGCGGAGTCAGGCGACGGTGGCGACCCCGATGCCGATGGCGATGAACAGCCAGCCGGTGGTCAGCTCCCAGCGGTGACGCACCTTCGGCCGGGCGAGCAAGGCCCGCAGTCGTGCGGCGATCAGGACGAGGGCGAACCAGTAGACGACCCCGATGAGGACGTCCAGGATCCCGAGGAAAAGGATCTGCTGCCACAACGAACCGTCGCCGGCCACGAACTGAGGCAAGACGCTCAGAAAGAAGAGCGCAGCCTTCGGGTTGAGGACGTTGGTGATGAGGCCCTCCGCGAAGCCGGACCGCGCCGGCCCCGCGGCGGGCCCGGCCTCCAGTGGCGGAGCCCCGGCCGGACGCCTGGCGGCGAGAACCGCCCGCACCCCTAGGTAGACCAGGTACGCGGCGCCCAGGAGTTTGATCGCGTTGTACACCGCGGGAGAGCGGGCGGCCATGACCGCGAGTCCAACGGCAGCGGCCAGCATGTGCACGCACAAGCCGGCTTGCGCACCCAATGCGGCGGCTCGCCCTCTCGACGGGTCCTCGGCCGCCGCTCTCACCACCACGAGGAAGTCCGGGCCGGGTACCACGTACGCCACCAGCACCACGCCGAGGAAACCGACGAGGTCGACCGCCATGCGCTCTCCCGTTCGTCCGTCCTCATCCAGGCGTGTGCGTCAGGGTGCCACTACCCCGTCACGGCGCACCGACGCCGATCGCGTCGGCAACGGCGCAGGCGCGAGGGCGGCGGTTGTCGCTCACGGGCGGCCGGGAGCGGCGGCACGGAGGGGGCGGCGCCGAGGCGGCGGGTCGAGGGGGTGCGCCGCGATCGGGAGCTGATCCTCCTCTACCTCGCCCCGCCGGCATCCGCCAGACGTGATGACAGGGCCCCCGGCTTGCTGTTGCGGTCGGTTTCGTCCTGCACGAGCAGGGAGAGCAGGGAGGCCACGGGCAGGCCCGCTTCCGCCGGATGGCGCAGCACCTTGTCCGGCTCGATGCGGTAGGTGTTGCTACGCCCGTCGCGGGTGTGGGAGAGGTAACCGTCCTGCTCAAGATCAGAAATTATCCGCTGGACGGCACGCTCTGTGAGCCGACAGTGGGCGGCGATGTCGCGGATCCGGACGTTCGGGTTGTCGGCGATGGCCGCCAGCACGCGCGCGTGATTGGTGATGAACGTCCAGCCGGTGTGAGATTCGGGCACTCCAACCATGGAGGCATTCTAAGGACCGTCGTTGCCGGAAGCGGAATACATGACATACTTTTCGCGTAACAGCTGACATGATTCTGCGGGCGAGTCACGGGAGGGACCAGGGGTGTCTTCGAACCAGGCCGTCACACCCAGGCGCACGAAGAACGCCGGTGGGACCACGGACCAGCCGACGGAACAGGCTGAAGCGCACGTACCCGACCGGGCTGCGGTGATGCAGTACGAGTTGCGCGACACCTGGGTCGTCGTCGCATGCGGCTCCTACGACATGGACTCGATCACCCCTCTGGCGGCCGCGCTCGACACCGCGGCCGACAGGCACCGGAAGGTGGTCCTGGACGCCTCCGGCATCACGTTCGCGGACTCGACGCTTCTGAACCTGCTGATCCTCACGCACCGGGCGACCGATCTGCGCGTGGCCGCGCCGACAGACCAGGTACAGCGGCTCCTGGAGCTCACCGGAGTCGACACCGTCCTGAAGGTGCGAGCGACGGTAGAGGACGCCGCTGCCTGCTGATGGTCGGCGGCGGCGGCCAAGCCCCCGCACTTACCCGTTCTCGACGCTTCAAGGTGAGGGTCGGCTCCCGAGCACCACCACCCACGGGCCCGTCTTCGGCATCGGCGGTCTTTCGCAGGCGACCACCTGGGACGGCTCGGTCAGGTGCCGCCGGCGTCCGCGTGTGCTGGTGGGCCGGCGCGTCGGCGGTCGGCGAACTGTTCGCCTGCGAGCGTCCCCGAGGGTCCGGCGTGGCTGTTCCTCTGACGCTGGTCGAATCGACAGAGGAGTGGCGTGGATCTCAGGCCGCCGGTGCCGGCGCGGAGACTTGGACCGTATGTGTTGACCGAGGACGGGATCGCGGCGCTGCTGGCCCGTTACGAATTCGGCGACTCGTGCGTCCGCCGGGTCGTGCTTGATCAGGAATTCGGTCCACAGGCGCGGGGGCGAGTCGCCAGGCTCGTGATCGACGCCCGGGTGATGGGCGAGGGCCTTCGCTGGGAGCCGGTGTGCCTGGACTTGTTCGGAGTGGAGCGATTCCGGATCGACGAGAGCCGTGGCTTCGCCTGGGCACTCTACGATCCCCCGCAGTTCACCCGTTTCGACACGCTGTTGCAGGTGGACCTGTGCGCCCGAGCGCTTCGGCAACCTGCACCCGAGGAGCGCGTAGGAAGCCTTCGAGGGCTCGGAGTTGGTGTTCGCCGCGGCCGGCGGCAGTTGGAGTGCCCTCCGGCCCTGGGGATCATGACGCTGTCCTGACCGGTTCGGGCCTTGAGGCGACGCGGACTGGACCGCCGCCGGTGGGGCGTGGCGACGACGGTGCGGGCATGCCGCGCCGGCGGGTAGGGCACGCGCCGTTCCCAGTGCCCAGGAGGATCCGTAGTTCGCGGACGATCCTGCAGAGCCCCAGGCCGGCGCCGTGGGGCAGGGGGTACCAGACGCGGTCGGATTCGTTAGACAGGTGAAAAGTTTCCTTACATAATTCTTAGGCATGGGAAAGACTTATGAACGCATCGACGGTCGGCTGCGCACCTTCATAGAGCAGCAGCCGATATTCTTCACCGCGACCGCCCCGCTGGCCGCCGACGGCACGGTGAACCTCTCCCCCAAGGGCCTCAAGGGCTCCTTCGCGGTGCTCGACGAGAAGCGGATCGCCTATCTCGACTTCGCCGGCAGCACTGCCGAGACCGTCGCACACCTGCGGGAGAACGGCCGGATCACGGTGATGTGGTGCGCCTTCCAGGGGCCGCCCAACATCGTTCGGGTGCACGGCCGGGGCGAGCCCGTCTTCCGGGACGGCCCGCGCTTCAAGGAACTGCTCGCGCACTTCCCGGACATCGACCCGACTCGGCACGGGCTGCGCGCGATCATCGTGGTGACGGCCGAACTCGTCCGTGACTCCTGCGGATACGGGGTGCCCTTCATGTCGTACGACGAAGATCGCGACCTGCACGGCAAGCGCTTCTCGCGTGAGGACGACGCCTCGCTGAGCGCGTACTTCACCAAGAAGGACCACATCGCACAGAGCATCGACGGCCTGCCCGGGCTGCCCCTGCCGCTGCCGCCCGGTGACTTCTGAGCAACGCCCCTCTCCGTTCGGAGGTTGCCGTGGCCGACGCGCCCCGCACCTCCGGACACCGCCGCCGCCAGGTGCTGTTGCCCGGCGATCAGCTTCGGGTCCGAGTACCAGGCGTCATCGGGTACGGGGTACACCGCGGTGGGCGCTCATCGCCGTTGGGGCGCGGGAGCCATGGCCGCGCGGGTGCGGCTCGGGAGGCGATGGCGAGCCTGTCCGTTCGTACGGCCCCCGGTTGACCGCCTCCATCAGGCCGCGCGGGACGCGTAGGCGCGGACGTCGGCGTCCGGATCGGAGGCGGCCGCGGTGAGGGCCGCCCGCGCCCCGGGCTCGGCGGCGTGGGGGAGGAGCGAGAGGACGGCGGCTTTGCGGACGTCCGCGTTCGGGTCGGCCAGGGCCCCGGAGAGGGCAGGGACCGCCCGGGCCGGCGGCGCCGCGCGGAGCGCGGTCGCGGCACCCGCCCGGACCTGCCAGGCCGGGTCCTCGAGCGCCGCCGCGGCCTGCTCGGCGTAGAGGGGTGGGCACCCGGTGGCGGCCAGTGCGGCGAGCGCGGCGGCGCGGACGAGCGGGTCCGCGTCGTCCAGCAGCGGGTCGAGCGGCGCGGGGGCCGGGGCGTGCACGGCCGCGAGGCCGCGGGCCACCGCGACCCGGACCTCGCGGGCCGGGTCGGCCGCGGCGGCCGCCAGTTCCGCGGCCGCGTCCACCGAGACCAGGGCCCGGACGGCGGTGATGCGCACGTCGATGTCCGTGTCGGCGAGCGCGGCGGCGTACGCCCCGGCGTCGCCCAGCCGCAGGGCGCGCAGCACGTCGAGCGCGGCGGCCCGGACGGCCGGGTCGTCGACGCCCAGCGCCTCCCGCAGCCCCGCCCCCAACAGCGCCTCGGCGGGCAGTACTTCGACCAGTTCGCGCAGCGCGGCCGCGGCGGCGGTCCGGACCTGAGGTGTGGTGTCCCGCAGGCGCTCGGCGAGCGCGGGTCCGGCGCCGGCCGGCACCGTCTCGGCGAGGGAGGCCACGGCGGCCGCCCGCACAGCCGGGTCGGCGGCGTCCAGGTAGGGGCGCAGCGCGTCCAGGTCGGGGGACTCCTCGGTGAGAGAGAGCAGGCGGAGGAGGGCGGGGCTGGGCGCGGAGACGTCGAGGGCCTCGACCGTGGCCGGCGCTGCCACGCTCGGTGCGGCCGAGGGCGGGGCCGGGCGGGCGGCGGGTGCGGCGTCCCGCGGGCCGGCCGTCGCCACCGGCACCAGCGCGACCTCGCCCAGCCGCCGCTCCGGCCCCGGCGCCGGTGCGAACTCCGGCACCGGCACCACGTACGGCTCGACCGGCCGTGCCGTGAACTCCATCGCTCCCGAAGGGGACTTGCGCAGATCGAGGTGGTGCAGCCAGTCCGTGTCGTCCCGCCCCGGGTGGTCCAGCCGCTCATGGTAAAGGCCCCACCGGGACTCGGTCCGGGCCAGTGAGGCCCGGGCGGCCATCTCCGCGCAGTCCCGGATGAAGGTGACCTCAGCGCACCGCATCAGTTCGTGCGGGGTGCGCGCGCCCATCCCGGCGATCTCCTCCGACATCCGGGTGAACGCCGCCACCGCCAGGGACAGCTTCGCGCCGGTCTTCGGTGGCGCCACGTAGTCGTTGACGAACCGCCGCAGCTTGTACTCCACCTGCGGCTGCGGCGGCCCGTCGGGGTTGCGCAGCGGACGGTAGACGAGGTCGTGGGCGGCGGCCAGCTGGTCACGGGGCAACTCGCCCTCGTACATCCGGTGGCGCGCGGCGTCCTCGCCGGCCAGATCGCCGTAGACGAACGCGCCGATCATGTAGTTATGCGGTACGCAGGCCAGGTCGCCGGCCGCGTACAGCCGGGGCACGGTGGTGCGGGCGTGCGCGTCCACCCGTACCCCGGAGGCGGAGTGCCCGCCGCAGAGTCCGATCTCCGAGATGTGCATCTCGATGTCGTGGGTGCGGTAGTCGTGGCCGCGGCCCTCGTGGAACGTGCCGCGGGTGGGACGCTCCGTCGTGTGCAGGATCGATTCGACGGAGGCGATGGTCTCGTCCGGGAGATGGCTGAGCTTGAGGTACACCGGGCCCCGGTCGGAGGCGAGTTCGGCCGCGAACTCGGCCATCATCTGTCCCGACCAGTAGTCGGACTCCACGAACCGCTCGCCGTGCCGGTTGACCTGGTACCCGCCGAACGGGTTGGCGACGTACGCGCACGCCGGCCCGTTGTAGTCCTTGATCAGCGGGTTGATCTGGAAGCATTCGATCCCGGTCAGGGCGGCCCCCGCGTGGTAGGCCATCGCGTACCCGTCGCCCGCGTTCGTGGGGTTCTCGTACGTCCCGTACAGGTAGCCGGACGCGGGCAGTCCGAGCCGGCCGCATGCCCCGGTGGCCAGGATCACCGCGCCCGCCCGGACGGTGACGAACTCCCCGGTGCGGGTGTTGAAACCGGCCGCGCCGACGGCCCGGCCGTCGCCCGGGTGGGTCAGCACCCTGACCGGCATGACCCGGTTCTCGATGCGGATCCGCTCCCGCATCTCACGACGCCGCAGCTGCCGGTAGAGGACCTTCTTGACGTCCTTGCCCTCCGGCATCGGCAGCACGTACGAACCGGACCGGTGCACCTGGCGGACCGCGTACTCGCCGTGCTCGTCCTTCTCGAACTTCACCCCGTACGACTCCAGGCGCTGGACCATCGCGAAACCGCGGGTCGCGGTCTGCCGGACGGTGGACTGGTCGACGACGCCGTCGTTGGCGCGGGTGATCTCGGCGACGTAGTCGTCGGGTTCGGCACGGCCCGGGATGATCGCGTTGTTGACCCCGTCCATGCCCATGGCGAGGGCGCCGGAGTGCCGGACGTGCGCCTTCTCGAGCAGCAGCACCTGCGCGCCGCGTCCGGCGGCGGTCAGCGCGGCCATCGTGCCTGCGGTGCCGCCGCCGATGACCAGGACGTCGCAGGACAGTTCGGTCGCGTCGGCGAGGGCGGGGATGGCCGGCGGGGTGTCCACCAGAGTGTCCACGGAGGTGCCTTTCGGGTGGCTTTCAGAGGGAGTCGAGGATGCGGCGGTGCAGTTCGGCGGTACCGGGCGCGTGCCGGGCGTCGCGCTCACGCGGGTGCGGTACGTCCAGCACCCGCCCGGACCCGAGCAGCAGGACCCGGTCGCCGAGGTGCAGAGCCTCGTCCACGTCGTGGGTGACGAAGACGACGGTGGCGCCGGTGTCTCGCAGGATGTCGACCAGGAGGTCCTGCATCTCGGCGCGCGTGTGCGCGTCGAGCGCGCCGAAGGGTTCGTCCATCAGGACCGCGCGTGGCCGGCCGGCCAGGGCGCGGGCCAGCTGGACGCGCTGCCGCTGCCCGCCGGACAGCTGGTGCGGCAGCTTGTGGGCGTGCCCGGCCAGACCGACCCGGTCCAGCCAGTCGGCCGCGGACCGCCGCCGTTCGGCCCGGGCCACCCGACGGATCGCAAGGGGTAGTTCTACGTTGGCGCGGGCGGTACGCCAGGGCAGCAGGGCGTCGTGCTGAAAGAAGAGCGCCCGGTCGGCGGTGGGCCGGCCGATCGGCTCACCGTCCTGGGTGACCTGCCCGTCCAGTGGGGGCAGCAGCCCGGCGAGGGTGCGCAGCAGGGTGGACTTTCCGCAGCCGGAGGGCCCGACCACGGCAAGCAGTTCCCCGGGCGCGATCCGCAGCGCCACCGTCCCGGGGACGGCAGCGCCGTCCGCGTGGCCGAGCCGTACGTCGTGCAGGGCGAGTTCGGATCCGGCCGGCTCGGATGCGGCGGGCAGGACGGTGGTGCTCATGGGACCGGCTCCTTCCGGGGAACAGCGGTGCGGACGGTGGCCGCGGGTTCGGCGGGAGTGTCCGCGCGGGTGCGACCGGCCCCGCGGAACGCCGGACGCGGTGCGCCGGCGGCTCCCCGCGCGGCCGGGCGGGGCAGCCAGGAGGTGGCGCGGCGGCCCAGCAGTTCCACCGCGGTCGAGGTGAGCCATCCGAGGGCGCCGATGGTGGCCATGCCGACGAAAACCCCCGGGTAGTCGACGATCGTGTAGTCCTGCCAGGTGCGGTAGCCCACCCCGTACTCGCCGGAGATCATCTCCGCGGAGATCACGCAGATCCACGAGACGCCGATGCCCACCGACAGGCCGCCGAAGATGCCCGGCAGGGCTCCCGGCAGCACCACCGAGAACAGCACCCGAAGCCGGCCGCCGCCCATGGTGAGCACGGCCTCCTCCCAGACCGGGGTGAGCGCCCGGACCGCGTGCCGGGTCGACACCACCACCGGGAAGAAGGCGGCGGTGAAGGTGATGAACACGATGCCCTGCTCGTTGGTCGGCAGCAGCAGGATGGCGACCGGAACCAGCGCGATGGCCGGCACCGGCCGCACCACCTCCACCAGCGGCCCCAGCAGGTCGGCCGCCCACCGGGACCGGGCGACGGCCGTTCCGACCGCCACCCCCGCCACCGCGGCCAGCAGAAAGCCCACCACGATCCGGCGCAGGCTGTGGCCGAGGTCCTGCCGGTACGGGGCGGTGCCCACGCGGTCGGCGAAGGCGGCGGCCACCTCGCCGACCGTGGGGAACTGCTCGAACCGCAGCCACAGGTTGACGTCCAGTGAGGTCAGCAGCTGCCACACCCCGAGGGCCGCGGCCAAGGAGGTCACGCGGAGCAGTCGGCGGCCCCCGCTCATGACGCCAGCCTCACGGCGTCCGCGTAGCGGATGATCCGGGCCCCCGCGTGACGGCCGACGTACCTCTGCGCGCCGGCCGGGGTGACGAAGGCGCGCAGCTCGGTGCCGTCCGCGACCCACACCGCCTTGTCGGCGAACCACAGGGTGCCGGTCAGCGCGTCCGGCACGTACGCGGCCCGCACGTCGGCACCCTCGACGGCCTTGAGCAGCTCCTTGGGACTGGCGAAGGAGCGGGTGGCGGTCGCGCCCCTCAGCCACAGTTCGGGCTTGGCCGCGGTCGCCTCCGGGTAGGCCGGGGACCGTACGGCCCGCCGCAGCGGTGCCTGGTCGACGAAGGCGTCCACGTCGACGTCGCCCACCAGCCCGGCCGCCTTCAGCACCGGCACGTCCTCCTTCAGCGCGGCGATCAGCTCCGGGCGGAGCCGGGGGTCGAAGGTGGCGATGCCGTTGGCGCCGTTGTAGAGGTAGACCACCTCGGCCGGCAGCCCGGTCACCTTCGCCACCGACTCGGCCGCGGCGACCGGACGGGCGCGCAGGTGGTCGGTGGCCCGCCGCTGCGCCTTGAGGAAGTCGTCGAGGATCCCGGCCCGCTCCTCGGCGAACTTCTCCCGGACCGTGACCCCGTGGAAGGTCGGCAGGTTCAGTTCGGCCCCGTCGTACAGAGCGGTGGCCCTGCCCTCGAAGGCCAGCTTGCCGGGCCAGGCGACGAACTGGGCAAGCGCGTCGACGTTGCCCGCGGCCAGGGCCGAAGCGCCCACGCTGGGCTGCTGGTTGAGTTTCTGGATGTCCTTGTCCGGGTCGATGCCGGCCCTCTGGAGGGCTCGGACCAGGGTGCCGTCGGCGGCCGATCCGACGCTGGTGGACACCTTCCTGCCGCGCAGGTCGGCCAGGGAGCGCAGAGTCGAACCGGGCGCGGTGACCACGGTGTTCAGGCCGCCGCGCAGGTTGTAGCCGGTGATCGCGACCAGTCGGGTCGGCTGCCCCAGCTGCTTGCCCCGGGCCGCGTTGATCAGCAGCGGGAAGTCCCCCATCGAACCGATGTCGATCTTGCCTGCGGTCATCTGGGCGGTGATCGGGGCGCCGGTCGCGTAGTCCTGCCAGGCGACCTTGTAGGTGATGCCGTCCTTCCTCCCGCGGGTCGCGAGCTCTTCCTCGAAGTAGCCGAGGGAGCGCAGCAGGGTGCCGGCGGTGACGGTGTTGATGGTCTTGGACTGGTAGCCGACGGTCACGGTGACCGTCTTCGTGTCGGCGTCGCCGTCGGCGTCGGCCGAACCGCCGCAGGCGGTGGCCAGGGGGAGCAGCAGGGCGACCGGGAGAAGCGGGAGGAGGGGGACCCTCGTGCGGGGCATGGGAGTTCGGCCTTTCACCGGAGCAGATAGGGCATGTTGACGGTGACCGCGCCGGTGGGGCAGCGGGCCGCGCACGGGCCGCAGTACCAGCACTCGTCCACGTGCATATACGCCTTGCCGTCGTCCTCGCGGATCGCGAGTGAGTCGAGAGGACACATGTCGACGCAGAGGGTGCAGCCGTCGATGCACTTGGACTCGTCGATGGTCACGGGCACGTCGGCGCGCTGCGGAACGAGAGGCATGGTGGTCTCCAAGGGGCCCGGCAGGGCCGGGAACAGCAGGGAACGGAAGCGGAGCTCAGGGATCAGACGGAGCGGTGCAGCACGCCGCTCATGGTGATGCGGTCGCCGCGGAACCGGATGAACTCCAGGTCCACCGGCCGCCCGTCGGCCAGACAGGTCAGTCGTTCCAGCATCAGTACGGCGGCCCCGCGCGGGGCCTGGAGCACCGCGGCGGAGTGCGCGTCGGCGCTGACGGCCTCCAGGGTGATCTCGGCATGACCGAGCGGACCGCCGGTCAGCGACTCCAGGAGCCGGAACACGTCCGTGTTCTCCAGATCGCAGCCGAGCAGTTCTCCGCCCACGTCCATGGGCAGGTAGGACAGGTCCAGGGAGAGCGGCAGTCCGTTCAGGCGGCGCAGCCGCTCGATACACAGCACGTCGGTGTGCTCGGGCAGGCCCAGCCGATGGGCCACTGGGCCGGGGGCGGTGACCGGCCCGACGGTGCGGACCTCGTTGGTGACCCGCCCGTGCTCGTTCAGGGTCTCGGCCAGGCCCTGGAGGCGGTCGAGCCCGTGCGGGTACTTCTCGCAGACCACCACCGTGCCGACGCCGGGTTGCCGGTCGACGAGTCGCTCGCCGCGCAGCAGGTCCAGGGCCTGCCGGACGGTGTTGCGGCTGGCCCGGTAATCGGCGGCGATGACGTCCTCCAGGGGCAGGACCCCGCCGGGAAAGCCGCCCGCCAGGATCTGGTGGCGCAGCAGGTCGGCGAGCTGCCGGGCCCGGTCCGCACGGAGCCGCCGGCGGCGCGCGGCGGCGACGGGGAGGGCGGCGGGGGCGGGTTCGGCTGGCATGGCAGGGAACGTACAAGGAGAAGCACTCCCATGGTGTTGCCGCAGTATTGCGCCACCTGACGACTCGTGTTTACTGCTCTGACCTGCGGTTTCAGTGGCAGAGCGACGAGATCCGCCACCCGGCGGACCGCATCGTGGACGTCGAGTGCCCACGATGCGGCACGCGGAGCGGCAGGAGGAGCCGCTGGGTTCGACCCGGCGCTGTGGGAGACGGAGAGAGATGAGAGGGTCTTGCGGGTGAGTGAGACACCGACGAACACCCTGCAATACCGCCTCGACGGGCGAGAAGACGCTCCAGTCCTGGTCATCGGGCCCTCGCTGGGCACCACGCTGCACATGTGGGACCGGCAGATCCCCGAACTCACCCGCCAGTGGCGCGTCGTCCGCTTCGACCTGCCCGGCCACGGCGGTGCCCCCGCCCGCCCCTTCATGTCCGTCGCCGAGCTCGGCGACCGGCTGCTCGCCACCCTCGACGATCTGGGCGTCCAGCGCTTCGGCTACGCGGGCTGCTCCATCGGCGGCGCGGTCGGCCTCGACCTCGCGCTGCGGGCGCCCCACCGGGTCGCCTCGCTGGCACTGGTCGCCGCCTCGCCCCGGTTCGGCAGCGCCGACGAGTTCCGCCAGCGTGGTGTGATCGTCCGCACCAACGGCCTGGAGCCGATCGCCCGCACCGCGCCCGAGCAGTGGTTCACCCCCGGGTTCGCCGCCGCCCAGCCCGCGATCGTCGAGTGGGCGGTGCAGATGGTCCGCACGACCGACCCCGGCTGCTACATCGGCGCCTGCGAGGCGCTCGCCGTCTTCGACGTCCGTGAGGCCCTCGGCCGGATCGGCGTCCCCGCCCTCGTCCTCGTCGGCTCCGAGGACCAGGTCACCGGCCCCGCCGAGGCCCGCACGCTGGTCGCCGGGATAGCCGACGCCCGGCTCGCCGTCGTCCCCGGCGCCTCCCACCTCGCCCCGGTCGAGCAGCCGGCCGCCGTCACCGAGCTGCTCACGCACCACTTCGCCGGCGTCGTCCACGACACGCAGAGCGCCCTGCCCGCCCCGCCGATGCCGCCCGTCTCCGCCCCGGTCGTGCCCGTCGCCGAGATCGCCGCCGCCGGCACGGAGCCCGAGCCCGCCGGAGCCGTCCGGCCGGACCCGTACGACACCGGGCTCAAGCTGCGCCGCGAGATCCTCGGCGACGCGCACGTGGACCAGGTACTCCAGGACGGTTTCGCCGCCGACCTCCAGTCGCTCGTGACCCGCTACGCCTGGGGCGAGCTCTGGAGCCGGGACGGCCTCGACCGCCGCACTCGCAGCTGCGTCACCCTCGCGGCCCTGATCACCGGCGGCCACCTCGACGCGCTCGCCGACCACACCCGCGCCGCGCTGCGCAACGGACTGACCCCCGACGAGATCGCCGAGGTCGTCCTGCAGACCTCGGTCTACTGCGGGCTTCCCGCCGCCGAGAGCGCCCTGCGCGTGGTCGGCCGGGTGATCAAGGAGGAGACCACGCCCCAGGCGTAGGCTGACCTCGCCCGTCCGCACCGTCTTCCGCACCGTCGTGAGGTGGAGTCCTGTGAAGCTGACGAAGAAGTCGCACGCCTGCGTCCGGCTGGAGAAGGACGGGCGGACGCTCGTCATCGACCCCGGCGGCTTCAGCGAGGAGGACTCCGCGCTCGGCGCCGACGCGGTGTTCGTCACCCACGAGCACCCCGACCACTTCGACGAGGGCCGGCTGCGGGCGGCCCTGGAAGCGGACCCGGCGGCCGAGATCTGGACGCTGCGAAGCGTCGCCGAGAAGATCTCCGCGGCCTTCCCCGGCCGGGTCCACACCGTCGGCCACGGCGACACCTTCACCGTGGCCGGCTTCGACGTACAGGTGCACGGCGAGCTGCACGCCGTGATCCACCCGGACATCCCGCGGGTCACCAACATCGGCTTCCTCGTCGACGGTGCCGTCTTCCACCCAGGCGACGCACTGACCGTCCCCGACCACCCCGTGGACACGCTGCTGCTGCCCGTGATGGCGCCCTGGAACAAGATCTCCGAGGTCATCGACTACGTACGGGAGGTCAAACCGCGCCGGGCCTTCGACGTCCACGACGCCCTGCTCACCGACCTCGCCCGGCCGATCTACGACCGGCAGATCGGCGCCCTCGGCGGCACGGACCACAGCCGCCTCACCCCGGGCGACTCCACCCGGCTCTGACGGCCCGACCGCGGGGGAACCGCGACTGTCACACCCCGCCGTTAGGCTTGCGCTCATGCGCATCGCGACCTGGAACGTCAATTCGATCACCGCCCGGCTGCCCCGTCTCCTCGCCTGGCTGGAGAGCAGCGGCACGGACGTGCTGTGCGTCCAGGAGACCAAGTGCGCCGCCGAGCAGTTCCCCACCGACGAGCTGCGCGAGCTGGGGTACGCCTCGTCGGTGCACGCCACCGGCCGGTGGAACGGAGTGGCCCTGATCTCGCGCGTCGGCCTGGAGGACGTCGTCCACGGACTGCCCGGCGGCCCCGGCTACGAAGGCGTGCAGGAGCCGCGGGCGATCTCGGCGACCTGCGGCCCGGTCCGCGTCTGGTCGGTGTACGTGCCGAACGGCCGCGAGGTCGCCCACGAGCACTACGCGTACAAGCTGCGCTGGCTGGAGGCGCTCCAGGCGGCGGTGGCGAAGGACGCGGCCGCCGAGCGGCCCTTCGCGGTCCTCGGTGACTTCAACATCGCCCCGACCGACGACGACGTCTGGGACATCGGCGTCTTCGACGGCGCCACGCACGTCACCGCGCCCGAGCGGGCCGCCCTGACCGGTCTGCGCGAGACCGGCCTCACCGACGTGGTCCCGCGCCCCCTCAAGTACGACCACCCCTTCACGTACTGGGACTACCGCCAGCTCTGCTTCCCCAAGAACAAGGGCATGCGCATCGACCTGGTCTACGGCAACCAGCCGTTCGCCGACGCGGTCAAGGACAGCTACGTCGACCGTGAGGAGCGCAAGGGCAAGGGCGCCTCCGACCACGCGCCGGTCGTCGTCGACCTCGACGTCTAGGTCGTGTCCGGAAAGCAGCGCCGTCTGCCCGCAGGCCAGGTCGCGGCGCCTGGTGCGTGCGATCGCAAGGCGGAGGGTCGCCCTCGCACTGGACGTACTTGGTGCTCCTGACAACGCAGCGAGCGTGCGTGCCAGCCATCGCGGGCCAGGCGGGACTTTTACGGACCCGGCCTGGAACCTGCCCCGGACGCCCGGGGCAGGCAGGGCGGGGCGGTCCGCCGCTCCGTCGTGGCGGCCCTCTAGGGTGTGGGGCGTGATCGAGCCCGCCGTCCCGCCCTCCGTCCCGGCCGCCCCCGCCCCGCGCGGGCGGCGTCATACTGTCGCCGCCGCGGGGGCCGCGCTCCTCCTCGCGGCCTCATGCGGTCTCACGTCGGGATGCGCGACGGCCGGGCAGGCGTCACCGCCGCGCGGCGAGGCCGCGGTGCGTGCCACCGCCGCCCCCACCGCCGCGGACGACGAGAAGGCCGCCCGGACGCCCTCGAACACCCTGATGCGTTCGGCCGGCTCGCCGATGACGGTGATCGCCCACCGGGGCGCCTCCTCGGCCGCGCCCGAGAACACCCTGATCTCGGACGAGGTCGCCCGGCGGGGCGGCGCGCGGTGGATCGAGAACGACGTCCAGCCGAGCCGGGACGGCGTGCCCTACGTCCTCCACGACACCACGGTCGACCGGACCACGGACGGCACCGGGCCCATCCGCGCACTGACCGCCGCGCAGCTGGACGCGCTCGACGCGGGCTCCTGGTTCGCACCCGCCTACACCGGTGCCCGGGTCCCCACCCTGGCCGCCCAGTTGGAGGATCTGCGGGTCCGCGGCGGGAACCTCCTCCTGGAGATCAAGGGCAGGCACAGCCGTGAGGAGGTGGCCCGGATCGTCCGGCTCGTCCGCGACCACGGCATGACCGACCGGGTGTTCGTGCAGAGCTTCGACGTGGACGCGCTCAGGCACACCCGCGCACTGGCCCCCGAACTCCCCCTGGGCCTGCTGCGTTCCCGGCTCGACCCCGATCCGGTCGCGGTCGCCGAGGAACTCGGGCTGAGCGCGTACAACCCGGCGGCCGGCGCGCTGGCCACCGATCCGGACGTGGTGAAGGAGCTGCACGCGGCCGGGATCGCCCTGATGGTCTGGACTGTGGACAGCCCGGCCCGGTGGAAGGAGCTGGACGCTCTCGGCGCCGACGCGGTCATCACCAACCGCCCGGCCGAGATGACCGGCTGGAACGCCGCCCGCCCCTGAGCCCCGCCCGCCCCTGAGCCCCGCCCGCCCCTGACCCCGGCCCGGCCACCGCGGTCCCGCCCGTGACGATCTCCGCGCGCCGGGTGGTGCGGTGCGAGGAGGGAATGCGACGCTGGTCGGATGAACATCCCGTTCCTGGACAACTGGCGCAAGCGGCGCGAGGCCGATCCCTCCCCTCTGGCCGCGGCCCTCGACCGCGATCCCGAGGGAGTGGGTGAGCTGCTCGCCGAGTGCGAGCTGCTGCGCGCCAGGGCCCAGGCCGCCGGGGTGAGGCTCGACGACACTCCCCGCTCGCTGGCGGCGATCGACCAGCTTCCGCCGCGCTGGCGTGACGATCCGGAGGAACTGCCCTGGCTCGGCAACGACGCCGGGCTCTATCTGGGCACGGTCATCGTGCGGACCGTACCGGGCGCGAGCTGGCACGTGTGGCCAGGCGGGCAGCCGGTGGTCCGGCTCGCCTCCGGCCGGGAGATCCATGTCGTCGAGGCCGGCCTCGACTGGGCGGTGAGCGGGGCGCCCGAACTGTTCCGGGTGTACGCGGAGGCCGCCGAGGCCTGAGACGGCCGGCACTCGCGGCCCGGCCCGGCCACCCGCCCGGCCCCATCCAACCTTTTGCAGTCAATACGGCTTATGTCGTTTTCATGCGTGTCAGGCATGAAGTGCCTTTTCGTGGTGGATAGTTTGCGCTGACCTCGACACCGTTGAGAAATGAGGCAGGGCAGCCTATGGCCGTCGTCGATCCGTTGATCGAGTCGCGTGGCGTCAGCAAGCACTACGGAACGTTGCACGTCCTGCGGGACTTCGATCTCAGGGTCGGCCACGGGGAGGTGGTGGGGGTCATCGGGCCGCCCGGCTCGGCCAGGTCGACGCTCCGCAAGGGCCATCAACCGCCTGGGCCGTCGAGCCGGGCGAGATCGTCATCGACGGAAGCCCCTCCCGGAGGAGGGGAAGGCGCCGGCCCGACTGCGGGCCGAGGTCGGCATGGTCTTCCCGTCGTTCAGCCTCTTCGCGCGCAAGACCGTTCTCGCCGATTTCTCCCTGGCCCGGATCAAGGTCCGGTGGCACAAGCGTGAGGAGGCCGGGCGGCGTTCGCGCTAACCCCTCGACCGGGTCGGTCTCGCCGCCCACGCCGACAAGTCCTCCGCCCAGCTCTCCGACGGCCGGCCACAGCGCGTGGCGGCTGCTGCCGGGTGGGGGTCCTCCCGCGGGGCCGTAACGGCCTCGCAGCAGCTCGCAAGGAGCCATGCCCGCCCGGCAGCAGCCGGTGATCACTCCTCCCGCAGCGGGATCGACACGTACGACGGGTCGGCCGACGGGGACGAGAAGGTCAGCTGTGCGCCGGTCGGGTTGTGCTCGATGTAGAGCGGGTCGACGGTGTCGACGACCAGGGCGAGACGGTGGCCCGCCGGAACGTCGTAGGACGTGGAGAACAGCTCCAGGTCGACGGAGAACGGCGTGCCGGACGTTTTGCCGTGGAAGGTGTACGGGGCATTGCTGACCAGCTTGCCGAGGCCGAGCGGGCCCACGTCGTAGAGGTACGCGACGAGGGTGCCGCTCTCCTTGGTGGCGGTGACGGTGGTGTGGAGCTTCGCGGTGCCCCGCACCCGCTGGACGGAGTCGTACCGCTCGGACTGCCACACACCGGCGAAGGCCCGGGGGAGCAGCGGGATCGAGGCGACGGGCGGCGCCTGGAAGAACTGGTCCAGGAGGTTGGAGAGCAGCACGACACCGCCGTTGGCACCGGAGTCGACGTTCGCCCAGACGTGCTCGGTGTCGTCGAGCGCGATCCTCTTCTGCCGCGCGCCCACCGACTTCCAGTCGGGGTAGCCCTCGTAGCCACCGGTGGAACGGGACTTGAGCTGCACGGGCTGCTCGCGGTCGATGCCGTTGTCGGCGCCCTTGAGGTGGCGGTCGAACCAGCGGTGGGCGTTGGTCCAGGTGTCGTTGGGCAGACCGAGCAGGCCGGTGCCCTCCGCCGTGGCGTGGTCGCCGGGGCGGAACTCCAGGCGCTTGGGGCCCTTGAGCTTCTCGTAGAAGCTCGCGTACTGGTTGGGCGGGAAGATCGTGTCGCCCCAGGCGTTGCCGAGCATGACCGCCGTGCCGTTGGCGTTGATCCGGTCCAGGTGGGTGACGGCGGAGCGCTTCTTGCCCCAGGCGATCATCTCCTCCTCCTTGGAGAGGTCGGAGGAGAGGAAGTCGCCCAGGATCCGCTGGAGTTCGGGGCCCGGGCGGCCGGTGAGGTAGCCCGCGCCGCCCAGCAGCGCGGCGGCCTGGAGGTGCTGGGTGCGACCGCTGTAGATGGAGTCGATGAGGTCGGCCCAGCCGCTGAGCGCCGCGACGGCCTTGATCCGCTTGTCGTGCGCGGAGGCGAGGAGGCTGATCCCAGCGCCGTACGACACCCCCGCCATGCCGACCTCGGCGGGGTCGGCGGGGGTGTTCGCGAGGGCCCAGTCGATGACCTTGGAGGCGTCGGCGACGTCCTTCGGTCCGGCGGTCTCGATCTCGCCCCCGGACTGCCAGAAACCGCGCGAGTTGTAACTGACCACGACGTAACCGGCGTCGGCGAGCTTCCGCGCCTGGACGAGGTACTCGATCTGAGGCATGGCCCAGCTGGTGGGGAGCACGATCAAGGGGTACCGGGCGGAGCCGTCGGCGCCGGCCGGGGTGACGACGTTGGCCTTGAGGACGGTGCCGCCGTCGCCGGAGATGTCGACGAACCGGATTCCCGACTCCGCGGCGCCGGCGGCGTCGGTGGTGGCGGCGGCGTGTGCGGCGGGGGCGAGCCCGACGGCCGTCCCGGCCACGAGGGCGGCCGAGACGGCGAAGACCAAGGCTGTGCGCACGGGTCACTCCTCACTGGGGATCACTGATGGGGGGCAGTGAAAGTGACCCGACGGTAACCGGTGCGACTTACCGGTGGTAACTGGCGGTAAGTTACGTGCCGGTAACGATTATTGGACGCGGTGTCAACGCAGTGCGCTCCTGGTCCGCCACTCGGGCCACGAGAGGTTCCACTCGCCGTAGCCGTTGTTCAGCGCCTGCGTCCCCTTGGCGTCCGACCCGGTGATCTCGAAGGGGTCGCCGACCCGCACCTCTTCGTACACGGACCTGGCGTCGCCGTCGCTCATGCCGATGCAGCCCGAGCTCCTGTTGGCGTTGCCGAAGTAGGCGGCGTTCCAGGGCGCCGCGTGCGCGTACATCCCCGACCAGGTCAGCCGCATCGAGTAGTCGACCATCTTGTCGTAGGCGTCGCCGAGACCGACGGTCTCGGAGCGCATGTTGATGGTGCCCTCCTTGGACATGAGCACGGCCTTCCCGCGCCAGGACGCCTTCTCGCCGCCCGGCGTACCGGCGGACATCGGCACCTCCCGGACCACCTGCCCGTCCCGGACGAGCGACAGGCGGTGGGCGTCGAGATCCACCTTGACCACCTGGCTCGTCCCGACGGAGAAGCCGGTGGTGTAGTCGCGGACGAACCAGCCGCCCGAGCCGGAGTCCACGCCGTTCAGCTCGGCGTTCAGGGTGACCTTCGTGCCGGACTTCCAGTACTCCTTCGGCCGCCAGTCGACGCGGTCCTTGCCGGACCAGTCCGTCATCCAGCCCCAGGAGCCCTCAGTGCGGTTCGAGGTGGTGACCTTGAGGTGCTTCTCCACCTCGGCCTTGTTCTTCACCGGGTGGTCGAAGACGATCGACAGCGGCTGCCCTATGCCGACCGTGGTGTTCTTGCCCGGGGCCAGCGTCAGCTTGTTGACCTTCTCCGCCGCGGCGGTGGTGAACTCGGCCCGCGCACTCCCGCCGGCCGCGTCCCGCGCCTCGACCGCGTAGGCGGTCCCCGGCGCGGCCTTGCGGCCGGAGGTCCAGCGCTTCTTGTCGGCGGACACCGTCCCGTCGAGCCGGGCGCCCCGGGAATCGGTCACGGTGACCTGCCGCAGCTCGCCCTCGGCGAGCGTCACCACCACCGGCTCGCCCGCCCTGGCCCGGTCGCCGCTGAGGTTCACCGCGATCCGTGTACGTGGCGCGTCCTGCCCGCCCTCCTTCCCGTCGTCGGTCGCCGCGCCGCCGGAACACGCGGTGAGGGCGGCGAGCGCGAGGGCCGCGGCGGTGGGGGCGAGCAGGGTGCGCGGGCGTATGCGGTGCAAGGGGACGACCTCCGGTGTTGATCTCTCTCGCCGGGGGAGAGGGGCAGAGGCCGTGAAAGGTTCCGAAAACCTGCGCTATTCCGGTGATGTCGGATGTGAGATGGGTTATACGGACGCTTCCTCGATGCCTTCGCGGCCCTCGTGGCTTTCCAGTCCTTCGAGTCCTTCGAGGCTGTCCATGAAGGAGCTGACCGAGAACACCGCACGACCCGGGCCGGCGGGGCCGTAGCCGGGTGGGGAGTTCAGGCCGAACTCCTCCAGCGTCGCCCGGTACGCCTCCAGGAGACGGATGTGGTATTCGAGCGGCGCGCCCAGCGGGTTGGCCTTGCCGAGGGGCGTCGTGGGCTCCGGGCACCAGGTGGTGAAGCGCGGGACGACGCCGTGCGACATGAAGAACCGCAGCCCCTCGGTGGTCGAGTCGATCGCCTCGCTCACCTTGGTGAAGCCGAAGGGCTCGGCCATCTCGATGCCCGCCACAAAGTTGGGGATCACATGACGAGGACCGAAGATCTCGGCGGAGTCCAGGATCCTGCGGTGCCACTCGTCACGGCCGACGTACCGCTCCTTGCCCGGGCAGTGCAGCTGGAACAGCCGCCGGTCCCACACCTCGAAGTTGGGGTGGTAGATCCGGATGCCGTAGTCGTGGAACCGCTGCACGGCGTCGCGGGGCAGCGCCTGGGCGACGACCTTGCCGATCCAGCGGCCTGGGAAACGCTCCTCGATGGCCTGCGCGTAGTGGCCGTAGAAATCGGCCTCGTCGCGGCCGGCGACCTGCGAGGTGATCGAGCCGCCGGTGAGGGTGTAGGCCCGGGAGGTGCCCGCGGTGTCGTACCGGTCGATGATCTCCAGCGCCTCCAGCACCTCCTCGACGGGCTTCACACCGGTGTACGGCCGGCCCGCCGCCTTGTGCTGACGCCAGTTGTGGTTGATGTCGCAGAACTGGCACTCCTCCTTGGCGCCGAAGTACTGGCACACCCGGAAGACCGTCAGGTAGACGAGGTAGCCCCACTGGATGGTCGGCGCGACCTCCATCACCGACTTGCCGTTCGACAGCGTGTGACGGTAGTACTCCGGCATCGGAGGCAGGCCGACGTCCGCGATCCGCGCGCCGTCCAGGTACAGGCCCAGCGTGCCGTCCTCGCCACCCCGCACGACGTACGGCGAGTCCGGATTGACCCGCACGGACACGACGGTCCGGCGCAGTCCGTACGGGCCGCCTGTGAGCACGATCTCCTCGGGAGGCCGGTTGAGCGCCGCGGCCCCGAGCTCCGGCAGCGTGCGGTGGTCGAAGGAGAAGATGAAGTACGACTTCGGCTTGACGTCACCCGAGGCCCCGTCGGCGCCCCCGCTCAGCGCGGACGCGTCGAAGGCCATGCCGCCCCGCAGGAGATCCTCCTTAATCACGGCTTCCCGGGGCACGTGCGGGAAGCGCCCCATCAGGTCCTCGACCAGCGCGGTACGGCTGACGCTCTCCATGTCCTGCTCCGTCCTCGACTCCAAGAGGGGCGCTTCGAAGCCTAACCCGCGGGGGCGGGGCCCCGGCCGACGGCCCTCGGTGGGACAGGGCGGCCGCCGGCGCCGGATCAACGGACGCCGGCGCGGATCGAGGGGGTCAGGCCGTCGCGTCCCGTGCCAAGCTGGGCCCGTGGAGAACACGAGCGACGGCTACGACGTCTTCGATCCCCGCGTCTACGCCCGCGGACTGCCGCACGACACCTTCAAGGCCCTGCGCGACCACCGTCCCGTCGCCTGGCAGGAGGAGTACGAAGTCCTCGGCTGGCCCCCCGGTCCC
Source organism: Streptomyces lateritius (assembly GCF_014649715.1). Taxonomy (GTDB): domain Bacteria; phylum Actinomycetota; class Actinomycetes; order Streptomycetales; family Streptomycetaceae; genus Streptomyces; species Streptomyces lateritius. The sequence goes on along the minus strand of NZ_BMTO01000011.1, from coordinate 158,677 downwards.
GGCTTCTGGGCCGTCACCCGGCACGCCGACGTCGTGCGCGTACTCAAGGACGCCACCGCCTACTCGTCGTACCTCGGCGCCACCCAGATCCGGGACCCCCACCCCGCCGACCTGCCGTTCATCCGGCGCATGATGCTCAACCAGGACCCACCCGGGCACGGAAGGCCGCGCCGGCTCGTCAGCCGGGCGTTCACCCCGGGCCGGATCGAACGGTTCGCCGCGACCGCGCGGGACAGGGCGAGGACCCTGCTGCGGGCCGCCCGCGAACACGGCCCCGAGGTCGACCTCGTCCGGACCGTCACCGACGACTACGCCCTGCTCAACCTGACCGACCTGCTCGGTGTCCCCGCCGCCGACCGGGGCCTGCTGCTCGCGTGGACCGAGCGCGTGATCGCCTACCAGGACCCCGACGAACCGGCCGTCCTCGACGAGCGGGGTCGACCGGTCGACCCGCGCTCGCCCGCCATGCTCGCCGAGATGTTCCGGTACGCCCAGGAACTCGCCGCGTACAAGCGTGCGCACCCCGCGGACGACGTCATGACCGTACTCGCCACCTCTGAACTCCACGACGCCGAGCTGGAGATGTTCTTCTTCCTGCTGACCGTCGCGGGCAACGACACCGTGCGCTCCGCCGCCCCCGGCGGCCTGCTCGCCCTCGCCGGACACCCGGAAGAGCGAGATCGGTTGTGGAACGGCGAGGTGGGCATGGACAGCGCCGTCGAGGAGCTCCTGCGCAGCCACCCGCCCGTCCTCTCCTTCCGGCGCACCGCCACCCGCGACACCGAACTCGCCGGGCAGCGGATCACCGCGGGGGACAAGGTCGTCGTCCTGCACGCCTCCGCCAACCACGACGAGCGGGTCTTCCGCGCACCCCACCGGCTCGACCTCGGACGGACCCCGAACCCGCACGTCTCCTTCGGGGACGGCCCCCACGTCTGCCTCGGCGCGCACTTCGCCCGGCTCCAACTGCGCGTACTGCACGAGGAGGTACGGGAGTCGCTCACCGGACTCGAACTCGCGGCCCCGCCCCGGCGGCTCGTCTCCAACTTCATCAACGGCGTCAAGTCGCTGCCGGTTCGGACGCGGTGGCGGGAGCCGTCCGCGCCGCCCGCGTGACATCGGCGATCAGCTCCACCACATCGGGGCCGTATGCCTCGGAGTTGACCACCTTGAGGAGCAGCACGAACGGCCCGGAGCCGTAGGTGCGCGCCAGCTTCTCGTGGTGCCGCGCCAGATAGCGGGTCGCGGCCTGATTGGTGATCGCGGACTGGCCGCAGAAGAGGAAGACCGGCCGCCCGCCCTCGCCCCCGGTGAGCCGGGCGAGGACGGCGTACTCGGTGAGCCCGTACACCCCCCGGTACACCTCGCCGTCGACCGTGAACATGCCCTGGTCCTCGACCGGCTCCGGCTCCACGTTCATCGCCAGCCCCGGCAGCAGGGACGACAGATGAGCGGCCATCCGCCGATTGGAGTACGGACCGCCCACACAGAACTCCGTACGGTCCCCGAGACCCTGCCGGGCCATGTCGTGCTGGACTATCTCCGGCCGCGCCCCGCAGTCCTTGATCAGTACGGAGAGTTCGATCAGAGCGGACACGTCGACGTTGTGCACCACCCGCTCGCCGCCCGCCTTGCGGTTCACCACCAGCAGGCACTCGGCACCGTCGTGAAGCCCGAAGAACGCCTGCTTGCGCCGGTGCCGACGGCGCCAGACGTAGGTGCGGGTCAGCCAGCCCAGCGACGCGCTGACGCCGGTCGCGAGGACGCCGAGCACGACATTGCGCAGGTCTTCATTCATGGGCGCGCATGCTAGCGGGGGATCGGGCCCCCGTTCGAGGCGGCGTGTTCGAGGCGGTCCTGACGGGGAAGGCAGGGGGAAGTTACGCTGCCCGGACGGTCGTTGACTGGAGGTAGGAATGCGTCGTTCCGTGCTGCGGAATGGGTCGGTTCTCGTCGTCGCCGCGACGTGGCTCTCGCTCGGAGCCGCGGCTCCTCCGACGACGGCCGGAGCGGACACCGCGTCGCCCCCGGTGAAGGAGCCCGTCGCCGTCGGCTACGGCGGGGCCGTCGCCAGTGTCGACGCCGACGCCTCCGCCGCCGGCATCGAGGTGCTCCGCCGGGGCGGGAACGCCGTCGACGCGGCCGTCGCCGTGGCCGCGGCCCTCGGCGTCACCGAGCCGTACTCGGCCGGCATCGGCGGAGGCGGCTACTTCGTCCACTACGACGCGCGGAAGCGCACCGTCCACACGATCGACGGCCGCGAGACCGCGCCCCGGTCGGCCGACGCGAACCTGTTCGTGGAGAACGGCAAGCCCATCCCCTTCGAGGAGGGCATGACCAGCGGCCGCAGCGTCGGTACGCCCGGCACCCCGGCGACCTGGAAGACCGCGCTCGACGCGTGGGGGACCAAGCCGCTGCGCACCCTCCTCGAACCGGCCGGCCGCCTGGCCCGCGAGGGCTTCACCGTCGACGCCACCTTCCGCGCCCAGACGGCCGCCAACGAGGCCCGCTTCCGGGACTTCCCCGCCTCCTCCGAACTCTTCCTGCCAGGGGGCCGACTCCCCGTGGTCGGCTCCACCTTCAAGAACCCCGATCTGGCGCGTACGTACGAGAAGCTGGCGCGTGAGGGCGTCGGGGCGCTCTACAAGGGGCCGCTCGCCCGGGACATCGTGAACACCGTGCGCACGCCGCCGGTCCGCGCCGGCGCCACCCGGGTCGTCCGCTCCGGCGACCTGACGGAGCGTGATCTCGCCGCGTACGAGACGGAGTGGCGCCGGCCGACGAAGATCTCCTACCGGGGCCTCGACGTCTACGGCATGGCGCCCTCGTCCTCCGGCGGTACGACCGTCGGCGAGGCGCTCAACATCCTGGAGCGGACCGATCTCTCCTCCGCCTCCCGCGCCGCCTATCTGCACCGCTTCATCGAGGCCAGCCGGATCGCCTTCGCCGACCGGGGCCGCTGGGTCGGTGACCCCGCCTTCGAGGACGTGCCCACGCGCGAGCTGCTCTCGCAGCGGTACGCCGACTCCCGGGCCTGTCTGATGCGCGACGACACCGTACTGACCAGCCCGCTGGCGCCGGGGGACCCGCGGAAGCCGGCGGCCTGCGCCGCCGGAGGGACGGCGGCGCCGACCACGTACGAGGGCGAGAACACCACCCACCTGACGGTCGCCGACCGGTGGGGCAACGTCGTGGCCTACACCCTGACGATCGAGTCGACGGGGGGCAGCGGGATCACCGTGCCGGGCCGCGGCTTCCTGCTCAACAACGAGCTGACCGACTTCTCCTTCGCCCCGGCGAACCCCGCCGTCCACGACCCGAACCTGCCGGGACCGGGCAAGCGGCCCCGGTCCTCGATGTCCCCGACGATCGTCCTCGACCGGCACGGGCGGCCGGTCCTCGCGCTGGGCTCCCCGGGCGGGGCCACCATCATCACCACCGTCCTGCAGACCCTCACCGGGGTCGTGGACCGCGGACTGCCGCTGGTCGAGGCCATCGCGGCGCCCCGGGCCAGCCAGCGGAACCAGACGACCACGGAACTGGAACCGGAGCTGTGGAACAGCCCGTTGAGGGGTGAGCTGGAGGCCATCGGCCACGGCTTCCGCCAGAACGCGGAGATCGGTGCGGCGACCGGCGTGCAACGACTTCCGGACGGCCGCTGGGTGGCCGCGGCGGAGACGGTACGACGGGGCGGCGGCTCGGCGATGGTGGTCCGACCGGCGCACTGAGGCGCGTGGGCACCGACCCCCGCGTGGGGGCGGTGCCGGGGACGGGCGGTGCCGCCCCCACCGGCGCCCGGCGGCCTACAGCGCCGTGAGGATCCTGGGGCCGTCGTCCGTGATCGCCACGGTGTGTTCCGTGTGGGCGGCGCGGGAACCGTCCATGGTGCGGACCGTCCAGCCGTCCCGCGCCGTGTAGTGCTCGTCCCCGCCGCCACCGATCAGCATCGGCTCGATCGCGATGACCATCCCGTGGCGCAGCGGCATGCCCCGGCCCGGGCGCCCCTCGTTGGGAACGCCCGGGTCCTCGTGCATGGTGCGGCCCACGCCGTGGCCGCCGAAGCCGTCCGCGATGCCGTACCCCGCGCCCCGGCAGACCCGGCCGATCGCGTGCGCGATGTCGCCGATCCGGTTGCCGACGACGGCCGCGCCGATGCCGGCCTCCAGGGCCTCGTACGCCGTGTCGATCAGACGCGTGTCCTCCGGGCGGGCCCGGCCCACGGTGAAGCTGACGGCCGCGTCGCCCACCCAGCCGCCGAGGCTCGCCCCGCAGTCGATGGAGACGAGATCCCCGTCGGCCAGCCGCCGGTCGTCGGGGATGCCGTGCACGATCGCGTCGTTCACCGAGGCGCAGACGACCGCCGGGAAGGGGACCGGGGCCCACTCGGGGTGGTAGTCGAGGAAGGGTGAGCCCGCCTCGGCCGCTGCGAGGACCGCCCGGGCCGCCCGGTCCAGTTCCTTGAGTGCGACGCCCGGCGCCGCCTTCGCCCGTACGGCCGCCAGCGCCTCGGCGACCACCCGTCCCGCTTCCCGCATCTCCCGCAGGGACCTGTCCGTCTTGATCTCTACCATTCCCATTACTATACCGGTATTAGAATGGGGGCATGGTGCGCACACCCCTGACCCCCGAAGAGCGCGAGCGCGGCGAGCGGCTCGGCCTCCTCCTCCGCGAGGCCCGCGGCGACCGCTCCATGGTGGAGATCGCGGTCTCGGCCGGGCTCTCCCCGGAGACGCTCCGCAAGATCGAGACCGGACGGGCCCCGACCCCCGCCTTCTTCACCGTCGCGGCGCTCGCGCGGGTCCTCGGCCTCTCCCTGGACGAGATCGTCACGCGCTGCGCGCTCGTACCCGTCTGACGCCGCTCGGGCCGAGGGCGCGAGCCGCCGGTCCACGGGGGCACGTACTCTCGGCCGCATGATGCCCGAGGAGCTGCGGCGCGGCCGCTACGTCAGTCTGACCACCTTCCGCAGGAACGGGACGGGCGTGGCGACGCCGGTCTGGTACGCGGTGGAGGGCGCAGAACTGTACGCGTGGACCCGCAGCGACTCCTGGAAGGTCAAGCGGCTGCGGAACGACCCCCGGGCCGTGGTCGCGGTCTGCGACGTGCGCGGGAAGGTCGCCGAGGGTGCGGTGAGCATGGCGGGCACCGCGCGGCTGCTGGAGGCGCAGGAGCTGCGCCGGGTGCGCAAGCTGCTCGCCCGGAAGTACACCTGGCAGTTCTGGCTCGTCGACTGGCCCGCCACGATCGCCCGGCTCGGCAAGCGTCCGCACACGGGTATCGCGGTGAGCCTCGCGCCCTCGCCCTCCCCGTCCCCGTCGTCCTCGTGACCCGCTCGCGCGGCAGCCGGGCCCTGCCCGAAAACAATCTGTAGCCGTCCCGTAACACGACTGGGGTCGAATACCTGCGGACCGGAAGGTCCCAGTCGAGTGCGCGGGTGGTGCGGGCAGTATGACGGTGTATCAACTCCCGGCGGAGGTCGGCGCGTTCGCGCGCTACCTCAGAGAACTGGTGTCCCGTCTGGAGCCGGGGGAGGGCTGGTACGGAGTCTTCGCGAGCCGGGACCCCGAGGGTCTGCGGGCCTGCCTCGACGGCGCCGAGATCCTGCCCTGGGACGTCGTCGAATCCCTCCTCCAGGACCTCGGCGAGTCGGGTGGCGGACCACAGGCGGCACACGCCAGGGCGCTGCACACCGCTGCGGCGGCCGCCCACGACCGACGGCCCGGCGGGGAGGAGGCGCTGCGCGAGCGCCTTGAGCTGGTGGAGCGGGAGCGGCGGTACGCCGCTGGCCGCTCCCAGGAGCTGGCCGCCCGCCTGCGGGCGGCCCCCGCCTCCGCGGACGCCGCCGGGCTGAGCGGTGAGCTGGCCTGGACGCGGGACGACCACAGCCGCGCGACGGCCCGCGTCACCGAGCTGACGGCCCGGCTGGCCCGCCTGGCGGCAGAGACGGGCCGAAATCTTGGTCGGGGCCGGGGCCGGGGCCGGGGCCCGGGCCCCGGTGCGGGTCTCGCTCCGAGCCCGAGCCCGGGCCCGAGCCTGAGCCCGGGCCCGAGCCTGAGCGCGAGCCGGACTCTGAGCCCGGGGACGGACTCCGTGGCGGCCGCGCCCGAGCCGTCCAGGAAGAGTGCCGGCTCCAAGCGGAGACCTCGCGGCGCCCGTTACGCGTGGATGGACGAGGTCGAGGAGGGCCCGGAGGCCGCGCCCGTGGCCGTGCCCACCCTCCCCGTGGCCGGGGCGGCGCCGCGCGGCGCCCGGTTCGGCGGAGCGGAGGCCCCGGCTCCTGCCGCGCCCGCCACCTCCTCCGTCACCGGAGAGGTCGCCCCGGAGGCGGCGCGCGCGGCCGGGAACGCCGTCCACGCGCTGCGACGGCTGCGCGCCCAAGGTCGCAGCGGCGAAGCGCACGCCCTGCTCTGCGAGGCCCTCGCCGGGCCTCCCGCCTGGCTGCCGGCGCTCGCGACGGAGCTGCACCGCGTCGGACTCGGCGCCGACTGGGCCACCCTGCTATGGGAGGCGGCCTCGCTGCCGCCCGGCCGGCTCGCCGCCGTCGCCGGCGCGCTGGCCGACGCGGGACGTGCGCAGGACTGCGACCAGCTCCTTCGCCAGGGGATCGCGCGCCCGGCGGAGGAGCTCGCCGGAGCCTGCGCCGCCCTTCGGGCCGAGGGTCACCACCGCGAGGCGCACGCCCTCCTCACCGCCTTCGTCCGCGTCCGCACCCCGGAGGACGCCGCGCGTCTCGCGAGCGCCGACCCGCACGGCCTCGTCCCCCAGCTCATCGAGGCGGCTCGCACGGTGTCCCCGGCCCGCGAACGGGACCTGCTGCACGCCCTCCGCGTGGCCGGACTCGCCCGGTCCTGACCTTCCGGACGGGCCTACGGACGTTCCTCCGCACGGCCGTACGGCCGAGGCCGGAACCGACAACCGGAACAGACGCGGACGTGTCGGTGCGTGTCCGACGTGGACCACTCGGGTATGAAACATGATCGACTCAGGCGGTTCACGGCGGTGGTCTTGCTCCGGGGTGTGACGGGGCTTACGTTCTCCTCCTACGCACCGCGTCTACGTGCGTAGAGGCTCTCTGACGCCGTGCCGAAGGAGCAGCTCATGACCGACGTCGTACGCGCCGCGCTCGTCCAGGCGACCTGGACCGGCGACAGCGAATCCATGATCGCCAAGCATGAGGAACACGCCCGTGAGGCGGCTCGGCAGGGCGCCCGGGTCATCGGGTTCCAGGAGGTGTTCAACGCCCCCTACTTCTGCCAGGTGCAGGAGCCCGAGCACTACCGCTGGGCCGAGCCCGTCCCCGACGGCCCCACCGTGCGCAGGATGCGGGACCTCGCCCGCGAGACCGGCATGGTGATCGTCGTCCCCGTCTTCGAGGTCGAGGACTCCGGCTTCTACTACAACACCGCCGCCGTCATCGACGCCGACGGCTCCTACCTCGGCAAGTACCGCAAGCACCACATCCCCCAGGTCAAGGGCTTCTGGGAGAAGTACTACTTCCGCCCTGGCAACATCGGCTGGCCGGTCTTCCGGACCGCGGTCGGCAAGGTGGGCGTCTACATCTGCTACGACCGCCACTTCCCGGAGGGCTGGCGCCAACTCGGTCTGAACGGAGCCCAGTTGGTCTACAACCCGTCCGCGACCCATCGCGGCCTCTCCTCCCACCTCTGGCAGCTGGAACAGCCCGCCGCCGCCGTCGCCAACGAGTACTTCGTCGCCGCCATCAACCGCGTCGGGGTGGAGGAGTACGGCGACAACGACTTCTACGGCACCAGCTACTTCGTCGACCCGCGCGGCCAGTTCGTCGGCGACGTCGCCTCCGACAAGACCGAGGAACTCCTCGTCCGCGACCTCGACTTCGATCTCATCGACCAGGTCAGGCAGCAGTGGGCGTTCTACCGCGACCGCCGCCCCGACGCGTACGACGGGCTGGTGCAGCCGTGACCAGCCTCCACGACCGGCACAAGGCCGTCATCCCCGACTGGGTCGCCCTCTACTACAACGACCCCATCGAGATCACCCACGGCGAGGGCCGCCACGTCTGGGACGCCGAGGGCCGCCGGTACCTCGACTTCTTCGGCGGCATCCTCACCACCATGACCGCCCACGCCGTGCCCGAGGTCACCAAGGCCGTCGCCGAGCAGGCCGGCCGGATCATCCACTCCTCGACGCTCTACCTCAACCGCCCCATGGTCGAGCTCGCCGAGCGCATCGCCACGCTCTCCGGCATCCCCGACGCCCGCGTCTTCTTCACGACCTCCGGCACCGAGGCCAACGACACGGCCCTGCTCCTGGCCACCACGTACCGCCGTTCCAACCAGATCCTGGCGATGCGCAACAGCTATCACGGCCGCTCCTTCTCCACCGTGGGCATCACCGGCAACCGCGCCTGGTCGCCCACCAGCCTCTCGCCGTTGCAGACCCTGTACGTGCACGGCGGCGTCCGCACCCGCGGCCCCTACGCCCAGTACAGCGACGAGCGGTTCGTCGACGCCTGCGTCGCCGACCTCGAGGACCTCCTCGGCCACAGCCGGGACGCCGCCGCGCTCATCGCCGAACCCGTCCAGGGCGTCGGCGGCTTCACCTCCCCGCCCGACGGGCTCTACGCCGCCTTCCGCCGCGTCCTGGACCGGCACGGCATCCTGTGGATCACCGACGAGGTGCAGACCGGCTGGGGCCGCACCGGCGACCACTTCTGGGGCTGGCAGGCGCACGACCAGGCAGGACCGCCCGACATCCTCACCTTCGCCAAGGGCATCGGCAACGGCATGTCCGTCGGCGGCGTCGTCGCCCGCGCCGAGATCATGAACTGCCTGGACGCCAACTCCATCTCCACCTTCGGTGGTTCGCCGATCACCATGGCGGCCGGCCTCGCCAACCTCGGGTACCTCCTGGAGCACGACCTCCAGGGCAACGCCCGCCGCGTCGGCGGCCTGCTGCTCGAACGGCTGCGCGCCGTCGGTGCCGGCGTCGAGGCGGTGCGGGAGGTCCGCGGCCGCGGCCTGATGATCGGCGTCGAACTGACCGTACCGGGCACGGACCAGGCCGATCCGGCGGCGGCCGCCGCCGTCCTGGAGGCCGCCCGCGAGAACGGACTGCTCATCGGGAAGGGAGGCGGGCACAACACCTCCACCCTGCGCATCGCCCCGCCGCTCTCGCTCACCGTCGCCGAGGCCGAAGAGGGCGCCGCGATCCTCGAACAGGCGCTCCGAGACCTGTAGTCCATCCACGCCGACTCAGGGGAGCAGCCCGTGAGCACCCGTACCCTCATCCGCGGCGGGCTGGTCGTCACCGCCGCCGACGAGCTCCACGCCGACGTCCTGATCGAGGACGGCCGGATCGCCGCGCTCGCCGCCCACGGCTCCGACGCCGCCGCCCGCTGGACCGCCGACCGCACCATCGACGCCACCGACCGCTACGTCATCCCGGGCGGGGTCGACGCGCACACCCACATGGAGCTGCCCTTCGGCGGCACCTCCGCCTCCGACACCTTCGAGACCGGAACCCGGGCCGCCGCATGGGGCGGCACCACCACGATCGTCGACTTCGCCGTGCAGAGCGTCGGCCGCTCCCTGCGCGAAGGACTCGACACCTGGTACGCCAAGGCCGACGGCAAGTGCGCCGTCGACTACGGCTTCCACATGATCCTCTCCGACGTCAACGAACACACCCTCGGCGAGATGGACAAGCTGGTGGAGGAGGGCATCTCCTCCTTCAAGCTCTTCATGGCGTACCCCGGCGTCTTCTACAGCGACGACGGCCGGATCCTGCGCGCGATGCAGCGCTCGGCGCACAACGGCGGGCTGATCATGATGCACGCCGAGAACGGCATCGCGATCGACGTCCTGGTCGAACAGGCCCTGGCCCGCGGCGAGACCGATCCCCGCTACCACGGCGAGGTCCGCAAGGTCCTGCTGGAGGCCGAGGCCACCCACCGGGCCATCCAGCTCGCCCGGGTGGCCGGGGCGCCCCTCTACGTCGTCCACGTCTCCGCGGAAGAGGCGGTGCGGGAGCTGGCGGCGGCCCGGGACATGGGGCTCAGCGTCTTCGGCGAGACCTGCCCGCAGTACCTCTTCCTCTCCACCGACAACCTCGCCGAGCCCGGCTTCGAGGGCGCCAAATACGTCTGTTCGACCCCGCTGCGGCCCCGCGAGCACCAGGAAGCGCTCTGGCGCGGCCTGCGGACCAACGATCTCCAGGTGGTCTCCACGGACCACTGCCCGTTCTGTTTCAAGGGCCAGAAGGAGCTCGGACGCGGCGACTTCTCCAAGATCCCCAACGGCCTGCCGGGCGTCGAGAACCGCATGGACCTGCTCCACCAGGCCGTCGTCGAGGGACGCATCAGCCGCCGTCGCTGGATCGAGATCGCCTGCGCGACCCCGGCCCGGATGTTCGGCCTCTACCCGCAGAAGGGCACGATCGCCCCCGGCGCCGACGCCGATGTCGTCATCTACGACCCGCACGTCCGCCAGACCCTGTCCGCGGCGACCCACCACATGAACGTCGACTACTCCGCGTACGAGGGAAAGACCGTGACCGGTCAGGTCGAGACGGTGCTCTCGCGCGGCGAACCCGTCATCGAACAGCGGACGTTCACCGGACGCGCGGGCCACGGCGTCTTCACCCCCCGATCCACCTGTCAGTACCTGAACTAGTCGGTACCCGAACGAGGAGACATCGCCGTGGACTTCGGACTCGTCCTGCAGACCGACCCGCCCGCCTCCGCGGTCGTCGGCCTGATGCGCCGGGCGGAGCGCAACGGCTTCCGCTACGGCTGGACCTTCGACTCCGCCGTGCTGTGGCAGGAACCCTTCGTCATCTACAGCCAGATCCTCGAGCACACCACAAAGCTGCGCGTCGGCCCCATGGTCACCAACCCGGGCACGCGCACCTGGGAGGTGACCGCCTCCACCTTCGCCACCCTCAACGACATGTTCGGCAACCGGACGGTGTGCGGCATCGGCCGTGGTGACTCCGCCATGCGCGTCGCCGGCCGCAGGCCCAACACCCTCGCCCGGCTCGGCGAAGCCATCGACGTCATCCGCGACCTCGCCGAGGGGCGGGAGGCGCTCGTCGACGGCAACCCGATCCGCATCCCATGGATCAAGGACGGGAAGCTGCCGGTCTGGATGGCGGCGTACGGGCCGAAGGCGCTGGCGCTCGCCGGACAGAAGGCGGACGGGTTCATCCTCCAGCTCGCCGACCCCTTCCTCACCGAGTGGATGGTCAAGGCCGTCCGGCAGGCCGCCGCCGACGCGGGCCGCGACCCCGACGCGATCACCGTCTGCGTGGCCGCGCCCGCCTACGTGACCGCCGACGATTCACCGGAGGCCGTGGCCCACGCCCGCGAGCAGTGCCGCTGGTTCGGCGGCATGGTCGGCAACCATGTCGCGGACCTGGTCGCGAAGTACGGGGAGCACTCGGAGCTGGTGCCGGAGGAGCTGACCGCGTACATCAAGAACCGGCAGGGCTACGACTACAGCCACCACGGCCGGGCCGACAACCCCTCCACCGACTTCGTCCCCGACGGGATCGTCGACCGCTTCTGCCTGCTCGGTCCGGCCGAGGCCCACATCGAGAAGCTGCGGAGGCTACGGGAGCTGGGCGTGGACCAGTTCGCCGTGTACGCCATGCACGACGCCAGGGAAGCGACCATCGACGCCTACGGCGAGCGGGTCATCCGGGCGATCAACGCCTGACGCGTGCGACGCCTGACGGCGCTCCGCACGACGAAGAGAAGGGGCACGCCGCCATGACCTCCACCGCCATACCCGAGGGCCGTGTCGAACTCCCGCCCGGCACGGCCCCGGAAGACCCCCGGTTCGTCAACGACGACCTGCTGCCCGTCCCCGTCGGACAGCGGCGCTGGACGACGTACAACTTCGCCGCGCTCTGGGTCGGCATGGCCCACAACATCCCCTCCTGGCTGCTCGCCTCCGGCCTCGTCGCCCTCGGCATGGACTGGAAGCAGGCGGTCCTCACGATCGCCCTCGCCAATGTGATCGTGCTCCTGCCGATGCTCCTGACCGGGCACGCGGGCCCCAAGTACGGCATTCCCTTCCCGGTCCTCGCCCGTGCCTCGTTCGGGCTGCGCGGCGCCAATCTGCCCGCACTGATCCGCGCCGGGGTCGCGTGCGCCTGGTTCGGCATCCAGACCTGGATCGGCGGTCAGGGGATCTTCGTCCTGCTCGACAAGGTCTTCGGCGGCTGGGCCGAGGCCGCCGTGATCGGCGGCCAGCCGTGGACGCTCTGGCTCTGTTTCGTCCTCTTCTGGGTCCTCGAACTCGCCATCATCCACCGGGGGATGGAGGCGCTGCGCCGCTTCGAGAACTGGGCCGCGCCCTTCGTCATCGTCGGCGCGCTCGTGCTGCTGGTCTGGATCGCGGTGAAGGCGGGTGGGTTCGGGCCGCTGCTCGACCAGCCCTCGAAGCTGGGCTGGGGTGCGGAGTTCTGGCCGGTCTTCTTCCCGTCGCTGATGGGGATGATCGCCTTCTGGTCGACCCTGAGCCTCAACATCCCGGACTTCACCCGGTTCGGGGCCGGCCAGCGGGCGCAGATCTGGGGCCAGACGCTGGGGTTGCCGACGACGATGACACTGTTCGCGCTGCTCTCCGTCTTCGTCACCTCCGGTTCGCAGGCGGTGTACGGGGCGCCCGTCTGGGACCCGGTCGCGCTCGCCGCGAAGACGGACAATGTCTTCGGGCTGCTCTTCGCCCTGGTCACCGTACTCATCGCGACGATCTCGGTGAACATCGCGGCGAACGTGGTCTCACCGGCGTACGACCTCGCCAACCTCGCTCCGAAGCTCGTCAACTTCCGTACGGGAGCGCTGATCACGGGCGTCGTCGGTGTCCTGATCATGCCGTGGAAGCTGACCGAGACGCCGGAGCTGTACATCTTCACCTGGCTCGGACTCGTCGGCGGGCTCCTGGGTACGGTCGCGGGCATCCTCATCGCCGACTACTGGATCGTCCGCCGGACCGTCCTCGACCTGGCGGGCCTCTACCGGGCGGGCGGCCCCTACTGGTACCGGGGCGGTTGGAACCCGGTCGCGGTCCTCGCCTTCGTCGTCGGCGGCGTCCTGGCGATCGGCGGCTCGCACTCGGCCCCCGGCAAGGGCCCCTTCCCGGCGGACGGGCTCATCCCGTTCCTCAGGCCGCTCGCCGACTACGGGTGGGCCGTCGGGCTCGCGGCGTCCCTGCTGCTGTACACCGCGCTCATGGGGACGAGAGGGAGCCGTGCTCGCCGGGGCGGGCGGGGTGGCCAGGACTGACAGAGAGGTTACGCTCCAGTAGGGTTCCGGCAGCCGAAGAGACGAGGGGGCTGCCGTGACCGCGATCGAGTACACCGGACTGGCCGAACTGGCGCGGGAGTTGAGGGAGGGAACGGTCACCTCGACCGCCGCCGTCCAGACGGCGCTCGAACGGATCGAGGCCACCCAGCCCACCCTCAACGCCTTCCGCTGCACCCGGCCGGAGGCCGCCCTCGCCGAGGCGGCGGAGGCCGACCGCCGGCTCGCGGCGGGGGTGGGGGCACGCCCGGACGGGGCCTGGGGGAGGCTCCCGCTGCTCGGCGTGCCGCTCGCCGTCAAGGACGACACCGACGTCGCCGGCCTCCCCACCCGCTTCGGCTGCGCCGGTGACATCCCGGACGCGTCCGAGGACGGCGAGGCCGTGCGCCGGCTGCGCGCCGCCGGGGCCGTGATCGTCGGCAAGACCAACTCCTGCGAGCTGGGGCAGTGGGCGTTCACCGAGGGGCCGGCCTTCGGCGCCACCCGCAACCCGTGGAACACCGGACACACCCCGGGCGGCTCCTCCGGCGGCTCCGCCGCGGCCGTCGCCGGCGGACTCGTGCCCGCCGCGCTCGGCTCCGACGGCGCCGGATCCATCCGGATACCGGCCGCCTGGACGCACCTCGTCGGCATCAAGCCGCAGCGCGGGCGGGTCTCCGTCCACCCCTACGACGACTGTTTCCAGGGGCTCACCGTCAACGGACCGCTCGCCCGGACCGTCGGCGACGCCGCCCTGCTCCTCGACGCGGTCGCCGGACCGCACGCGGGTGACCGGTTCCAGCCGACCGCCGTGGACGCCTCGGCCGCCGCGCGCCGGGAGCCCGGGCGGCTGCGGATCGCCCTCGCGTGGCGGCCCCCCTTCACCGCCACCCACAACCCCCTCGACCCGGGGATAGCCCGTGCCGTCACCGACCTCGCCGAAGCCCTCGCCGGCCTCGGACACACCGTGGACGAGGCCCGCCCCCGCTACGGGCTCATCGGGCTGAGCTTCCTGCCCCGCGCCACGGCCGGGATCGCCGAGTACGCCGACCGGCACCCCGATCCCACCCTGCTCGACCCGCGCACCCGCAGCGCCACCCGCACCGGCAGGCGTCTCGGGGGCCGGCTCCTGCGGGCCGCCCGCGCCCGCGAGATCCACCAACACCGCAGGATCGGCGCGCTGTTCGACACGTACGACGTCCTGCTCGCCCCGACGACTGCGGCGCCGCCACCCCGTATAGGCACCTTCGACACGATGCCGGCCTGGCGGACCGACCTGGCGATGGCGGCCACCTGCCCCTACGCCTGGCCGTGGAACGTGCTCGGCTGGCCGGGCGTGAACGTTCCCGCCGGGTTCACCCGGGACGGCCTTCCGGTCGGAGCCCAGCTCCTCGGCCCGGCCGGGAGCGAGCCGCTGCTGATCTCCCTCGCCGCCCAACTGGAGGACACCCGCCGCTGGTTCGCCCACCACCCACCCGCACCCGCGCCCGCCTGACGCCCGGCGTCCGGGGCCGGCCATCCCGCGAGCGCACCAGAGCCCGTGCGGCTACGGCACCCGGGCCGTCCACTCGTGAGTGCCGAACTTGGCCCCCGCCAGATGCTCGGCCGCCGCCGTCTCCTCCTCCGTGACCCGGCCCTCGCTCAGGCCGTAGCGGCTCCGGAAGGACTCGATCATCCGCTCGATGACCGCCTCCCGCGGCAGCCCCGTCTGGCGGCGCAGCGGGTCCACCCGCTTCTTCGCGCTCCTCGTGCCCTTGTCGGAGAGCTTCTCGCGGCCGATCCGCAGCACCTCGGTCATCTTGTCGGCGTCGATGTCGTACGCCATCGTCACGTGATGCAGCACCGCGCCCCCGCCGGCCACCACCCGCTTCTGCGCCGCGCCCGCGATCTTGCCGGCCTCCGTGGCGATGTCGTTGAGCGGCTGGTACCAGGCCTTGATCCCCATGTCGCCGAGCGCGCCGAGGACCCAGTCGTCGAGAAAGGCGTAGCTGTCGGCGAAGGAGAGCCCCTGAACCAGGGCGGCGGGGACCGAGAGCGAGTACGTGACGGTGTTGCCGGGCTCGATGAACATCGCGCCGCCGCCGCTGATCCGGCGGACCACCTCGATGCCGTGGCGCGCGGCCGCCGCCGCGTCCACCTCGTTGCGCAGGGACTGGAAGCTGCCGATGACCACGGCCGGCGCGCCCCACTCCCAGACCCGCAGGGTCGGCGGACGCCGGCCGGCCGCCACCTCGGCGGTCAGCACCTCGTCCAGGGCCATGTGCAGCGCGGGCGACCGGGCCGGCTCGTGGATCAGCTGCCAGTCGTAGTCCGTCCAGTCGGTGGCGTGGGCGAGTGCCCGGCGGACGGCGACCCCGATGCCCTCCGTGGTCAGCCCGAACATCTCCGCGCCCGGCGGCAGCGCCGCGTCGATCCTGGCCGCGAGGCCCGAGGCGCCGGTGTCCGCCGGAGCGCCCTCCAGGGCGCGGTCGACGGCGAGGATCGCCTCGTCCGGTTCGAGGAAGAAGTCGCCCGCGACCCGGACGTTCCGCAGGACGCCGTCCGCCGCGTCGAGATCGACGACCACCAGCTTGCCGCCGGGGACCTTGTACTCGCCGTGCACGGGATCTCCCTTCCCCATAAGGGGTGAACTCGTCCGAAGCGTACTGTGCGGGGAAACGGACGGTGACGGACGCGGTACTCCGCTTGTCAGCCCGCCGTGCTTAGCTGGACACATGATCGATGACTTCCTTGCCCACGTCCTCGCCGGTGGTACGACCGAGGTGGAGGAGGCGATCCGCAAGGCCGCCGCCGCCGAGATCATGCCGAGGTTCCGGCAGCTCGCCGCGCACGAGATCGTCGAGAAGAACGGGCCGCACGACCTGGTGACGGTCGCCGACCGGGCCGCCGAGGCCCATCTGACCGAGTCCCTCACGGCGCTGCTGCCCGGCTCCGTGGTCGTCGGCGAGGAGGCCGTGCACGCCGACCCCGCGGTCTACGAAGCGCTCCAGGGCGACGCGCCGGTCTGGATCGTGGACCCGGTCGACGGCACCCGCCAGTTCGTGCGCGGCGAGGCCGGCTTCTGCACCCTCGTCGCGCTCGCCCGGCGCGGCGAGCTGCTGGCCTCCTGGACGTACGCCCCCGCCCTCGACCAGATGGCCGTCGCGGTGCGCGGACGCGGCGCGACGCTCAACGGGCAGCCGATACGGTCGGGTTCGCCCTCGCCCCGGGACGTCCTGGAGGTCGCCTCCTCCCACCCCGACTACACCACCCCCGACCAGAAGCGCGCCCTGCTCGGCCTCGACACCGACGGCGTCCACGCGCGCCCCTGCGGCTCGGCCGGCCTGGAGTACCTGGACGTGGCCCGGGGACTCGTCGACGCCACCGCCTTCTCCTGGGAGTACGCCTGGGACCACGCGGCCGGGCTGCTCCTGGTGACGGAGGCGGGCGGCGCCCACACGACGGTCGCCGGCGAGCCGTTCCGTATCACCGGAGGCAACGCGCTGCCGTTCACCGCAGCGCGCGACCGAGCCACCGCCGACCGGATCCGGACACTGCTGCGGGGGCGGTGAGCGCCGGCGGACGGGCGGAATATCCTGGCCACCCTGGTCATCGGCTGACGAAGGAGTCCGAAGGTGCCGTCGATGCTCGATGCCGTCGTTGTGGGGGCGGGCCCCAACGGACTGACCGCCGCGGTGGAGCTCGCCCGACGAGGGTTCTCCGTCGCCGTCTTCGAGGCCCGGGAGTCCGTCGGGGGCGGGGCCAGGACCGAGGAGCTGACCCTCCCCGGCTTCCGCCACGACCCCTGCTCCGCCGTGCATCCGCTCGGCGTCGGCTCGCCCGTCTTCGCGACGATGCCGCTGGCCCGGTACGGGCTGGAGTGGCTGCACTCCCGCCTGCCCATGGCGCACCCCTTCGACGACGGCACCGCCGCCGTGCTCTCCCGCTCCGTCGCCGAGACCGCCGCCTCCTTCGGGCCGCGTGACGCCGGCACGTACCGGCGCCTCGTCGCCCCGTACCTCGGCCGATGGGACACGCTGGTACGGGATTTCATGTCGCTGCCGAGCACCGCGCTGCCCCGCGACCCCCTGACGCTCGCCCGGTTCGGCATCGACGGGCTGCCGCCCTCCACCTGGCTGATGCGCCGCTTCCAGGACGAGAAGGCGCGCGCCCTGTTCGCCGGGCTCGTCGGCCATGTCATCGCTCCGCTGGGCGGATTCGCCACCACGGCGGTCGGTCTCGTCTTCGCGCTGGCCGCCCACGAGGGCGGCTGGCCGCTGCCCCGGGGCGGCTCACAGGCGATCTCCGACGCCCTCGCCGCGTACCTGAAGGACCTCGGCGGCGTGGTCCACACCGACTACGAGGTGAAGCGGCTCGACGACCTGCCGCCCGCCCGCGCCTACGTCTTCGACACCTCGCCCACCGCCCTCGCCCGCATCGCCGGCTTCGGCGGGTACTACGACCACTACCGGTACGGAGCGAGCGCCTTCAAGATCGACTACGCGCTCGACGGCCCCGTGCCGTGGACAGCCGAGGCGCCCCGCCACGCCGGCACCGTCCAGATCGGCCCCACCAGCGGCGAGATCGGCGCCGCCCTGCGCCAGGCGTCCTCCGGGACGGCGCCCCAGGCGCCCTTCCTCATCACCGCCCAGCCCAGCATCGTCGACCCCGGCCGCGCCCCCGAGGGCAAGCACGTCTTCTGGGCGTACGGCCACGTCCCGAACGGCTGGGACGGCGATCTCACCGAGGCGATCGAGCGCCAGATCGAGCGCTTCGCACCCGGCTTCCGCGACCGCGTGCTGGCGCGCGCCACCGCCGGGCCGCGTGAACTCGCCGCCCGCAACGCCAATTACGTGGGCGGCGACATCGCCTGCGGCGCGGCCCGCGGTCTGCAACTGCTGCTGCGGCCCCGGCTCTCCCTCTTCCCGTACAACACCCCGCACCCGGCGGTCTTCCTCTGCTCCTCCGCGACCCCGCCGGGCCCCGGCGTGCACGGCATGTCCGGCCACAACGCCGCCAAGGCGGTGTGGCGTCGGCTGCGCGCGACGCGCGGCTGACACGGGCTCACGGGCCGCGTCGGTGGCCGAGACCCGCCGCGTACGCCGCACAAAGGGGGCGCGGCCGGGCCGTCGGCTGGGCGATGATGGCCGTATGGCGCACTCCCCGAAGATCACGCTCGTTCCCGGTGACATCACCGAGCAGCACGTCGACGCGATCGTCAACGCGGCGAACTCCTCGCTGCTCGGCGGCGGCGGTGTCGACGGCGCGATCCACCGCCGGGGCGGCCCCGAGATCCTCGCGGAGTGCCGCGCGCTCCGCGCCGGCCACTACGGCGGCGGCCTGCCCACCGGCCGCGCCGTCGCCACCACGGCCGGCCGCCTGCCCGCCCGCTGGGTCGTCCACACTGTCGGCCCCGTCTGGTCCCGCGACGAGGACCGCTCCGAGCTGCTCGCCTCCTGCTACCGCGAGTCGCTGCGGATCGCGGCCGAGCTGGGCGCCCGTACCGTCGCCTTCCCGGCCGTCTCGGCCGGCGTCTACGGGTGGCCGATGGAGGACGCGGCCCGGATCGCGGTGGAGACGGTGCGGAGCACTCAGAGCGCGGTCGAGGAGGTCAGGTTCGTCCTCTTCGACGAGCGGGCGTACCAGGCGTTCGCCGAGCGGGTCCACTCCTCGTAGCCCGGCGGAGCCGTGTGGGGCCGTCGTTCGCCGCCACCCCGGTTTCAGCGGCCTGGATTCCAGGGTGGATCCGGCACTCGGCGGTGGCTTCCCGGACAGGGCGGTCCTACCGTGGAGGGACAGGGAGCAGACCTGGGAGTGCGCCATGCTCGTCGTCCTGGTCTCCGGAGTGGCCGGCGTCCTTGCCCGTCGCAGCAGTGCCCATGAGCTTACGCGCGGACTCACCCTCGTCGGCTACGACGTCACCGGCACCGCCGGAACGTTCCTCCTTTACGGCATGGTCATCGTGGCCTTGATCCTTGCAGGGCCGGGCCTTCTTGCGGCCGGTGCTCGTCGTAGCTCTCGCCCTGGCCACCGTGAGCAGGTCAGGGGCGACACCCGGCATGGACGCGGGCCGAGGATGCCTGCGAACGCTGAGCGCGGCCCCAGCCCAGGCGGACCGGTGCACCGTTCGGTTTGACCGCACGTGGAGGTGCCAGACATGGCCGTCAGGAAAGACGGTGCCGCGCAGCCCAAGTCCCAGGGGCGGCGTCTGGCCGACAGCCGCGCCGTCGAAGTCGCCTCCAGGGCCGGGCTCTGCGCCCGAGGAGTGATCTACGTGCTGGTGGGGCTTCTGGCCGTGCAGATCGGTTTCGGCGGTGGCAGCGGCAAGGAGGCCGACCGGTCCGGCGCCGTGGGGACGATCGGTGAGCAGCCGTTCGGCCGGGTGCTGCTGTGGGCGCTGGTGGTGGGGCTGGCGGCGATGGCGTTGTGGCGTCTGTCCGAGGCGGCGTTCGGACAGACGGTGACGGACGGTGACAGGTGGACTCGTCGCCTGGGCTCTTTGGGGTTGGCGGTCTTCTACGCGGTGATCTGTGTCGGGGTGGTGCAGACGGCGCTGGCCGGCGGCTCCTCCGGCAGCCGGCCTGGCGATGAGACGTCGAAGGAGTACACCGCGAGGGTGTTGGAGTGGCCGGGCGGACGGGTACTGGTCGGCACCTTCGGAGCCGTCCTGGTCATCGTGGGCGTGGTGATACTGGTGCGCAGCCTGATGCGGAAATTCGAGAAGAACCTCCGGACGGGCGAGATGAGCCCGGCGACGCGGCGGGTCGTCGCGGTGCTGGGCATCGTGGGCGGCGTGGCGTGCGGAGTGGTCGCGGCCGCGTCCGGCCTGTTCGTCCTGCTGGCGGCGGTGCGGTTCGACCCCAGTGAGGCCAAGGGCCTGGACGAGATATTGCGTTCGTTCGCCGCAACCCCGGCCGGGCCTGTACTGCTGATCGCCGCCGCGGTGGGCCTCGTGCTGTTCGGCGTCTACTCGTTGTGCGAAGCCCGATGGCGCGAAGCCGCTGCGCACGGCACTCCGGCGGAAGAGTCGACCGGGGCCCAGGGCTCGGAACCACGCCCCCGTGCGTCCTAGAAGGAGGAACTCCTCCGGCTCCGCAACGGGCCGCTCGTCTCTGTTCGGGCGGCTGCGGCGCGTGCACCGCCGTGTGCGGGGCGGGCGCCGGTGGGCTCAGGTCAGCCAGTTCGAGCTGTGGCAGCGTTCGCTGGGGTTCGCGGCGCTCGGTTTCCTGACACTGGTACCACTGCTGATCGTCGTGTCCGCGGCGGATCCGGCGAGCGGGCGGGGGTTCGCGCAGTGGCTCGGAGACGGCCTCGGCGTATCGGCGGCCGCCAGAGAGGACATCGAGCGGTTGTTCGCCCTGCCGGGCCAGACGTTGCGGACCACCACGGCGTTCGGCCTCGCCGTGCTCGCCGTCTTCGGCCTCTCGTTCGGCGCGACGGTGCAGAGCGGGTACGAGAAGGTCTGGAACCTGCCCCCGGCCCGCTGGTGGGCCCGGTGGCGGCATGTCGTGTGGCTCGCCGTCCTCATCGGAGTCCTCTTCCTGTCCGGGGTCACACCGCTGTGGCGAGCGACCGCCGACCGTGGGGTGATCACGCTGCTGAGCGGCGCTCTGTTCTTCTGGTGGTCCCAGCGGATGCTGCTCGGCGGCCGGGTCGCCTGGGCCGCCCTGCTGCCCGGGGCGGTGATCACCATGGCCGGGCTGCTCGGCCTCCGGGTCTTCTCCCGCCTTGTGTTCTCCCCACTGATCGCATCCAGCGCCGTCACCTACGGCCCCGTCGGAACCGTCCTGGTCATCCAGTCCTGGCTGGTCGGGGTCGGCGTCGTCGTGTTCGGAGGTGCGCTGGCCGGCCGTCTCCTTCACGAGGGGCTCCCCCGCATGGCCCACGCCCTGAAAAAACGGCGCGGATGAGAGTCGCCTCCGGGCGACGGCCATGGCGACGGCGACCGCGGTGAAGGCGGTCCGCTTCGTGCTCTCCGACGAGAGGGCGTGGCCAGGCCTTCGCCGCGCACGTACGGTGAGCGGTGCCCGGGCGGGACATCGGCGGGACAGCCCGCGCGACCCCGGCCGGGCGCCCGAACCGAACGGCCGCCCAAGCTGAGCCCCCCATCGGGCCCTCGGCTAGGGTGATTGGGTAGGAAAGACACCCCCCGGTGTTAGGTCGATGCGTTGGACACTTTTCAGTCGCCGAGCGAAACGCCGGAGCGACCGCCGGCCGCCGTCGGCTACGCGGGTGTGCTGCGCGAACTGCTGCCGATCGCCCTGTGGCGGGAGGACACCGAAGGACGGGTTGTCGAGTGGTCGCTCGCCGCCCAGGACCTGCTCGGCTACCGGCCCGAGGAACTGCTCGGACGCCTCGCCACACCCGTCCTGGCCCCCGAGGGCAACCGGGAACTCGCCGACCAGCTGACGCGGCGCGTCCAGTCGGGCGAGACCGTCGTCGGGACCCTGCCCGTACGGCACCGCGACGGTCACGACGTGACGATGGAGATGTGGATCGTCCCCGCCGTCGACCCACGCGGCCGGCCCGGCGCGATGCTCATCGCCGTCGAGACCTCCGAGGTCCTGCGCATGCGGGACTCGCTCGCCGCGCTGCAGAGCCTCTTCACCCAGTCGCCCATCGGCCTCGGCACCCTCGGCCCCGACCTGCGGTTCCTCCGCGTCAACGACGCACTGGCCCGGATGAACGGCGTCTCGGCCGACGAGCACCTCGGCAAGCGGCTCACCGAGGTCGTCCCGGGTGTCAACGCCGTGGCGCTCGAGGCGACCATGCGGCAGGTCCTGGAGCGCGGCGAGGCCGTCGTCGACGTGCGCCGCACCGGCCGTACCCCGGCCGACCCCGACCACGACCGGACGTGGTCCTGCTCCTACGCCCCCCTGCTCGACGGATCGGGCCGCCGGCTCGGCCTGATCGCCTCCCTCATCGACATCACCGAGGGACAGCGGGCGCTGGTCGAGGCCGAACGGGCCCGCCGCCGCTTCGCCCTGCTCGCGGAGGCGGGCACGCGTATCGGGACCACCCTCGACCTGCGGCAGACCGCCGAGGAGGTCGTCCAGGTCCTCGTGCCGCAACTCGCCGACTCGGCCGACGTGCAGATGCTCGAAGCGGTCCTCGAACCCGACGAGGCGGGCGCCTCCACCCACGGCCTGCTGCGCCGGCTGGCCGCCGCGTTCCCCGACCCGGCCGCGCCGACCGCGCTGCTCGCCGCCGGACAGACCTTCCAGATCCCGCTCGGCACGGTGTACGAACACGTCATCACCGAGGGCCGGCCGATGAACCTCTACCACAGCGACATCCCGGCCCTCTTCCCCGACCCCCGCGCCGGCGCGCTGCGGACGTACCTCGCCTCCAGCATCGGCTCGGCGCGCCTCGTCCCGCTCGTCGCCCGGGGCAAGGTGCTCGGCGCGGTCGCCGTCACCAGGATCCGCGAGCGCGAACCCTTCGACGAGCAGGACACCGTCCTCGTCGACGAACTGGTGGCGCGTGCGGCTTTGAACATCGACAACGCCCGCCTCTACACCACCCAGCGCGAGGCCGCCCTCACCCTGCAGCGGAGCCTGACCAACAGCGCCCTGCCCAAGGTCGACGGCCTCGAACTCACCGGCCGCTACCTCCCCGCGAGCGACCACGACGTCGGCGGCGACTGGTTCGATGTCATCGCCCTGCCCGAGGGCCGCACCGGGCTCGTCATCGGCGACGTCATGGGCCACGGAATCCACGCGGCGGCCGTCATGGGCCAGCTCCGTACGGCGGTACGGACCCTCGCCCGGCACGGCGTACCGCCCGCGGAGCTGCTCCGCTCCCTCGACGCCGTCGTCGCCGACCTGGGCGAGGACGAGATGGCGACCTGCGTCTACGCCGTCCACGACCCGGCCTCCGGGCGCGTGCTCATCGCCCGGGCCGGCCACCCGCCACCGGCCGTGGCCACCGCGGACGGCGCCATCACCTTCCTGGAGGGGCCGCCCGGCACCCCGCTCGGCACCGGGGGCCAGGACTTCCGCACCGAGGAGCTGCGGCTGCCGCCGGGCAGCCTGCTCGTGCTCTACACCGACGGTCTGATCGAGGCGAGGGACCGTGACCTCGACGAGGGCATGGATCTCCTCGCCCAGGCGCTGCTCCACGTCGAACGGCCGCTGACCCAGCTCTGCGACGACATCCTCGAACGGCTGCTGCCCGGCGCGCCGGGGGACGACGTGGCGGTGCTCCTGGCCCGTACGTCGCTCACGTGACCCGCGGCCGGGATCCTCCCGCGCAGGCGGGTCACCAGGCGAGGTCCTCCAACCCGTCCAGGTCCGGCGCGAGGCTGTTCATGGCGGCCTCCGGACCGGCCCCCGTGGTCAGCGGAAGCTCGGCCCAGATGACCTTGCCGCGCTCCGTGTAGCGGGTGCCCCAGCGCTCGGCGAACTGGGCGACGAGGAAGAGACCCCGACCACCCTCGTCGGTGGTCGCGGCGTACCGCAGATGCGGAGCGGTGCTGCTGCCGTCGGAGATCTCGCAGATGAGACGGCGGTCGCGCAGCAGCCGGACCCGGATCGGCTCGGCGCCGTACCGGATCGCGTTGGTGATCAGCTCGCTGAGGATGAGTTCGGCGGTGAACGCGATGTCGTCCAGCTTCCAGGCCGCGAGCTGCGCCGCGCCCGCGTTGCGCACCCGGCCCACCGCCGACGGATCGGCGGGTACGTCCCACTGCGCGATCCGCTCGGGATCCAGGCGGCGGGTGTCGGCGACCAGCAGTGCGATGTCGTCGTCCGGCGCGGGGACGAGCAGCGCGGTCAGGACGTCGGCGCAGGCCTGCTCCGGGCTGCGCCCGGGCCGGGACAGCGCCTCACCCAGCAGCACGATCCCCGCGTCGAAGTCCCGCTCGCGGTCCTCCACCAGACCGTCGGTGAACAGCACGAGCCGGCTGCCCTCCGGCAGACGCAGCTCCGTCGACTCGAAGGGCATGCCGCCCACCCCGAGGGGCAGTCCGGCGGGCAGCTCGGGGAACTCGACCCGTCCGTCGGGGTGCACGAGCGCGGGGCCGGGGTGCCCGGCGCGGGCGAGGGTGCAGCGGCCGTCCGCCGGGTCGTAGATGACGTACAGGCAGGTCGCCCCGGTCATGCGGTCGCGGGGCTGGGCGCCCTCGCCGTCGATCCCGTCCGTCTCGCTCCCGCCGTCCGCGTCACCCGCCTCGGGCTGGTCGATCCGGTCGATCAGCTCGTCGAGATGGCCCAGGATCTCGTCCGGCGGCAGGTCCAGGGTGGAGAAGTTGTGCACCGCCGTACGCAGCCGGCCCATCGTCGCGGCGGCGTGCAGCCCGTGTCCGACGACATCGCCGACCACCAGCGCCACCCGGGCCCCCGGCAGCGGGATGACGTCGAACCAGTCGCCGCCCACCCCCGCCTTCGCCGGCAGATAGCGGAAGGCGACGTCGACGGCGGACAGCTCCGGCAGGACCCGGGGGAGCAGGCTGCGCTGGAGCGTCACCGCCATGGTGTGTTCGCGGGTGAACCGGCGGGCGTTGTCGATGGAGACGGCCGCGCGCGCCGTCAGCTCCTCCGCGAAGGAGAGATCCTCCTCGCCGAAGGGCTCCGGGGTGTCGGCCCGCCAGAAATTGGCCATCCCCAGGACGACCCCCCGGGCGAGCAACGGCACCGCGAGGAGCGAGTGGAATCCGTACTCCAGGGCCGCCGTGGCGCCTTCGGAGTCCTGGGCCTGCCAGCCCTCGGCCGTGTGCAGGTCCGTCACCCGTACGGCGTGACCACCGTCGAGCGCCCTGGCCATCGGCGTGGTCGGCACCACGCACCGGATCGCGTCCCCGACCGGCTGGAGCGGATGGTCGTCGCGGGTCCCGGTCAGCGCCGTGCGGCGCATCTCGGTGTACGCGCCCGACGGCTCCTCGCCCCGCAGCACCGGTTCGAGCAGTTCCACCGTCACGAAGTCGGCGAAGCGCGGGACGGCGACCTCGGTCAGCTCCTCGGCGGTGCGGACGACGTCCAGGGTGGTGCCGATCCGTACCCCGGCCTCGTACAGCAGCTGCAGCCGGCCCCGTGTGATCGCCGCCCTGCCCGTGAGGGTGGCGAGCTCGGTGGTGTCCCGCAGCGTCATCACGGTCCCGGTGGGGCGGCCCCGGTACGGCTCGGTCGGGCGCACGTTGACCGCGAGCAGCCGGTCGCCCGCCCGGTGCACCTCGTCCGTGGCGGCCCGCCCCGAGGCGAGCAGCGCGGCGGTACCGGGGCCCAGGCCCAGCTCGGTGACGTGGCGCTGTTCCGCGTCGGGCGCGAGGTCCAGCAGGCGCCGCGCCTCGTCGTTGGCGAGCAGCAGACGGCGGTCCGCGTCGATGATGAGCACACCCTCGCGCACCGCGTGCAGCACCGCCTCGTGGTGCTCGTTGATCCGGGTCATCTCCAGCGGGCCCAAGCCGTGGGTCTGCCGCCGCAGCCGCCGGCTCACCAGCGCGGCGCCGCCCACGGCCAGCAGCAGGGCGCCCGCCGCCGTGCCCAGCAGCAGCGGCAACTGACCCTCGACCACGTTGCCGACGTTCTCGATCTCGATGCCGGTACCGACCAGGCCGACGATGTCGCCGTCCTCCGTCCGTACCGGGACGATGGCCCGGACCGCGTCCGTCGGCTCCCCTGTGAAGATCTCGGTGAAGGACTCGCCCGCCCTGGCCCGTGCGATGTCGCCGGTGGTGCGCTCCCCGATCAGCTCGGGCCGTGAGTCGGTGTAACGGATCCCGTCGGGGGTCATCACGGCGAGGAAGTCGAGCCCCGCCGCCCGCCGGGCGGTCTCGGCCCGCTCCTGGAGCACGGCGGTCGGATCGGGGGTCTTCAGGGCGTCGATGAGGCCCGGCGCGTGGGCGAACGCCTCCGCGGCGGCGAGCGAACGGTTGCGCGCCTCGCGCTCGCTGTCGTAGCGCGTCTGGAAGATCAGGGCGAGCGCCCCCACGGTGACGAGCACCACCACGATGACCGCCTGCAGCGCGAAGACCTGACCGGCGACGCTGCGCAGCCCAAGACCCAGCCCCTTGGGCCGGGCAAGACGTCCGGTCATGGCGTGCTTCTCCGCGATTCGGCTGTCGTCACGGATTCGGCTGTCACCCGTTCACATCCTCGCTTCGCCGACGGGTAGGGGATCCGCTCCTTCCATGCTGCTCCTGGTACGGCGGGATATCGAGGCGAGGTGGGCGACACGTGCCACGCGAGCCTCCCGCCCGGCCACTGCGCCGACCGGACGTCGATGTCGTTTTCTCGCCAGCCGGGACCGGGACGGTCCGCGACGATGGGTCCATGCACACCGACACCGAGCGCTGCGTGCGGGCCGTCCGGTCGAAGGACGCCCGCTTCGACGGCATGTTCTTCACCGCCGTCCTGACCACCGGGATCTACTGCCGTCCGAGCTGCCCGGTCGTGCCGCCCAAGGTCGAGAACATGGTGTTCCACCCCAGCGCGGCCTCCTGCCAGCGGGCCGGATTCCGGGCGTGCAAGCGCTGCCGTCCCGACACCAGCCCCGGCTCGCCCGAGTGGAACGTACGGGCCGACGCCGTGGCCCGGGCCATGCGGCTCATCCAGGACGGCGTCGTCGACCGTGAGGGCGTCCCGGGGCTCGCCGCCCGGCTCGGCTGGTCCACCCGTCAGATCGAGCGCCAGCTCCTCGCCGAACTCGGCGCCGGTCCGCTCGCGCTGGCCCGCGCCCAGCGCGCCCAGACGGCCCGGCTGCTCATCGAGACGACCGCGATGCCCATGGCCGAGATCGCCTTCGCGGCCGGCTTCTCCTCGGTCCGCACCTTCAACGACACCGTCCGCGAGGTCTTCGCGCTCGCCCCCGGCGAGCTGCGCGCCCGCGCCGCACGGTCCTCGCCGGCTGTGTCCGTGCCCCGGGCCTCGTCCGCCTCGTCCGCCACGGCGCCGGGGGTCCCGGCGGGCTCAGCGGGCTCTGCGACCCCCGGGGTGATCGCGCTCCGGCTGCCCTTCCGCGCCCCCCTCAACCCCTCGAACCTCTTCGGTCACCTCGCCGCGACCGGCGTTCCCGGCGTGGAGGAGTGGCGGGACGGCGCGTACCGCCGGACGCTGACGCTGCCGCACGGGCACGGAATCGTCGCCCTCACCCCCCGCCCCGACCACATCGCCTGCCGGCTCTCCCTCACCGACCCGCGCGACCTCACCCTCGCCATCAGCCGCTGCCGCTGGATGCTCGACCTCGACGCCGACCCGGTCGCCGTCGACGAACAGCTCCGTACGGACCCGCTGCTCGCCCCGCTCGTCGACCGGGCACCGGGGCGGCGCGTCCCGAGAACCGTCGACGCCGCCGAGTTCGCGGTACGGGCCGTGCTCGGCCAGCAGGTCTCCACCGCCGCCGCCCGGACCCACGCGGCCCGCCTCGTCACCGCGCACGGCGTCCCGATCGAGGACCCCGAAGGAGGTCTCACCCACCTCTTCCCGACCCCCGAGGCACTGGCCGGCCTCGACCCCGAAGCCCTCGCCCTGCCCCGCAGCCGCCGCACCACCCTCCTCACCCTCGTCGAGGCGCTCGCCGACGGCTCCCTCCGCCTGGGACCGGGCGGCGACTGGGCCGAGGCCCGCGCCCGGCTTCTCGCCCTGCCCGGCTTCGGACCCTGGACCACCGAGGTCATCGCGATGCGGGCGCTCGGCGACCCCGACGCCTTCCTCCCCGGCGACCTCGGCATCCGCCGCGCCGCCCAGGGCCTCGGACTGCCGTCCACCCCGGCCGCGCTGACCGCCCGCGCCGCACACTGGCGGCCGTGGCGCGCCTACGCCGTCCAGTACCTCTGGGCCACCGACAGCCACCCGATCAACCACCTGCCCACCGAAGGAAGGTGACCCGCCGTGCCCGACGTCCGGCACATGGTCGTGGACAGTCCGTACGACGCGCTGACGCTGGTCGCCGTCGACGGCGTCCTCAGCCGCATCCACATGACGGACCAGCGCCACCGCCCGCCCGAGGAGAGCTTCGGCGAGCCCGACCCGCGCCCCTTCGGTGAGGTGATCCGCCAGCTCGACGCGTACTTCGCCGGTGCGCTCACCGCGTTCGACCTGCCGTTGCAGCTGATCGGCACGTCCTTCCAGCTACGGGTGTGGGAGCAGCTGCGCCGCATCCCGTACGGCGAGACGCGGACGTACGGAGAACTGGCCGAAGCCCTCGGCAACCCCGCCGCCTCCCGCGCGGTGGGCCTCGCCAACGGCAAGAACCCGGTCAGCATCGTCGTCCCCTGCCACCGGGTGATCGGCGCGAGCGGCTCCCTCACCGGCTACGGCGGCGGTCTCGGCCGCAAGCGGCGGCTGCTCGCCTTCGAGTCGGGCCGTTCGGACACCCTCTTCTAGGTCGTGACCGGCGTCGCGGGCCAGGCGGGACTTTACGGACCCTGGCGCAGGCGCTCCAGGAGGGCGGGCATTGAGGTCCCGATCGGCTCACGCACGATCTCGTCGGCGATCGGGTCGTACGGCGTGGGCTCGGCGTTGACGATGATCAAACGCGCTCCGTGCTCGGCGGCGATCCCCGCGAGCGAGGCGGCCGGCCGGACCTGGAGACTCGTACCCACCGCGAGGAACACCTCGGCGGCCTTGGCGATCCCCATCGCCTCGCCGAGGACGCCGGGGTCGAGCCGCTGGCCGAACATGACGGTGGCCGACTTGAGGATGCCCCCGCAGGCCAGGCACTTCGGATCGTCCTCGCCCGCCCTCACCCGCTCCAGGGCGTCCGCCATCGGAGAACGGGCATGACAGCCGGTGCACACCACAGACCGTGCCGAACCGTGGAGTTCGAGCACCTTGCGCTCGGACACACCGGCGATCTGGTGCAGCCCGTCGACGTTCTGGGTGATGACGCGGACCGGGTTGCCGTCCCGCTCGAACGCGGCGATGGCCCGGTGCGCGGCGTTCGGCTCGGCCCGCAGCACCGGCCCGTCGAGCCGCATCCGCCAGGCGCGGCGCCGGATCTCCGGATCGGACATGTAGTGCGCGTACGTGGCGAGCTTCTCGGCCTCCGGATCGCGAGTCCACACCCCGTTCGGACCCCGGTAGTCGGGGATCCCGGAGTCCGTGGAGATCCCGGCACCGGTGAGAATCGCGACCATGGTCATGAGGCCGAGGGTAGGACCTCACCCACGGCCCCCGCGAACGGAATTCCCGGTGCTAGGTTCCTGTCATGGCCAAGGTGAACATCGCGCTCGACGCCGAACTCGTCGTGGAGGTCATGGTCCTCGCGGGCGTCGGCAACCCACAGGACGCGGTCGAGGCGGTCGTCCGCGACTACATCGCCCGCGGCCACCGCACCGAGGCCCGGACGGCCTCCCGCGAGGAGGCCCACCGCACGGGCGAGGGCATCACCCCGCCCGAGCCCCCGCAGGGCTGAGCCCCGCTCGGCGCGCGCGGCGGCGTTCCCCGCCCAGGCGCACGGGCGGCCGTTCCGCGCGCCGAGCGGGGCGGTGCGGCGGCGCTCAGCGCGCCGGGTAACCGTTCTCCAGCTCCGCCGGGCCGCGGCCGGTCTCCAGCGCGTCCAGGGCCGCGAGGACGCGCCGGCCCAGGCTGCCGAGCAGGTAGGTGGTGACCTCCTCGCGAGCGATCAGCTTCCAGGAGACCAGCTCCTCCTCCTGGAGACGGATCGCCGCGAACTCCTCCTGGCCCAGCACCCCGCCGTCGTACACGTACGCCACGATCGGCGGCCGCGCCGTCCCGTGCGACCAGTCGATCGCGAGCAGCGGCCCCAGCTCCACGTCCAGGCCGATCTCCTCGGCCGTCTCGCGGCGGGCCGCCGTGCGCGGCGTCTCGCCCGTCTCGGACTCGATCGTGCCGCCGGGCAGCGCCCAGCCCTCGCGATAGTTCGGCTCGACGATCAGGACGCGGCCCGTCCCGTCCCGGAAGAGCGCCGCGGCCGCGGCGAGGACGCGGGGAAGACTGGCGATGTACGTGGCGTAGTCGGTCGTCGTCATCCCGCCAGGGTAGCCAGCCGCAGCGTCCGCTCGGCCAGCTCCGTGATCCGTACCCCGTCGAAACCGAAGACCGCGCTGCGCACCCGGTCCTCGAGCGGCTCCGACCACTGCGACGGGATCGCCGCCGCCCCGCACAGCACCCCGGCGACCGAGCCGGCCGTCGCGCCGTTGGAGTCCGTGTCCAGCCCGCCGCGCACGGTCAGGGCGATCGTGGCGGTGAAGTCGCCCTCGCCGTAGAGCAGTCCGGCCGTGAGGACGGCCGCGTTGGGGACGGTGTGGATCCAGCCGAGGCCGTGCGTCCGTTCCGCGAGCTCCGTGAGGGCGTCGGACCACTCCACGCCCGACTCGTACAGGGCGATCGCGTGCCGCACCGTGCGCGCCAGCCGGCTGCTCGCGGGGATCCGTTCGAGGCCGGCCTCCAGGGCGGTCCGCGGGGTCGGCGCCGTGAAGGCGGCCGCGATCAGGGCGGCCGCCCACATCGCGCCGTACACGCCGTTGCCGGTGTGGGACAGCACCGCGTCCCGGCGGGCGAGCGAGGCGGCCCGGCGCGGGTCGCCGGGGGAGGCCCAGCCGTAGACGTCGGCCCTGATCAGGGCGCCGATCCACTCCTGGTAGGGGTTGTCGTAGGTGGCGGTGAGCGGGGGCTTGAGACCGTTGGCGAGGTTGCGGTACGCGGTCCGCTCGGCGGTGAAGGTCTGGAGGTAGGGGAGGCGGAGCAGCCAGTGCTCACCGACCTGCTCCGTGGTGAACGCGAAGCCGCGCGTCTCGAGCAGGTGCAGACCGAGGATGGAGTAGTCGACGTCGTCGTCGCGGCAGCTCCCGTGGATCCGGCCGCGGACGCACTGCGGCCACTCGGGCCGCAGCTCGAACCCCTCGGCCGGCGTGTCGGCGGGCGGCGGCGGCAGGTAGTCGGTGAGCGGGAGCGCGTCGGTCAGGCGCAGATAGAGGTCGATGCGCTCGGGGGTCCAGTGGTCGCCGCGCTCGACGGGCTTGCCGAGCATGTTCCCGGCGATCCGTCCCGTCCAGCCGCCGAGGATGCGGTCGGCGAGTTCACCGCTCTTGAGCGCCATACGTCCGGTGTACCGAATCGCGCGGCACGCCGCGCGCGGAAGGGGCCCGAGAGGGCCGGTGGGGGTCGCCGCCTGATCGATCAGTTCATGGATCGCCACCCCACTATGGTGCGGAATATCGCCTTATCCGGGGGTGGCATGCCGTCTGGCCGTGCGGATAGGGTCGGCCTCGGCGCGACTGCCTGTTCGAAAGCAAGGGATGCAAGGTGACGGACGGAGCAGCAACTGAGGTCGCACACGGACGAGCACGCGTGCTCGTCGCGGCCGACAAGTTCAAGGGTTCGCTCACGGCCGTACAGGTCGCGGAGCGGGTCACAGCAGGACTGCGACGGGTCGTCCCGGAGCTGGTGGTCGAGACGCTGCCCGTGGCGGACGGCGGCGACGGTACGGTCGCGGCGGCGGTCGCGGCCGGTTTCGAGCGCCGTGAGGTACGGGTGACCGGGCCGCTCGGCGAGCCGGTGACGG
The DNA here is from genome assembly GCF_014649715.1 of Streptomyces lateritius. Classification (GTDB taxonomy): domain Bacteria; phylum Actinomycetota; class Actinomycetes; order Streptomycetales; family Streptomycetaceae; genus Streptomyces; species Streptomyces lateritius. The sequence continues at coordinate 126,969 of NZ_BMTO01000011.1, read as the reverse complement.
CGGCGTTCGCGCTGCGCGGCACGACGGCCGTCGTGGAGATGGCGGAGGCGTCGGGCCTTCAGCTGCTGCCCGCAGGCGTCTTCGCGCCGCTCACCGCGACGACGTACGGCTCGGGCGAACTGCTGCGGGCCGCGCTGGACGCGGGCGCGACGACGATCGTCTTCGGCGTCGGCGGCAGCGCGACCACGGACGGCGGGGCGGGCATGCTGGCCGCGCTGGGCGCGGTCTTCCTCGACGCGGCGGGCGAGCCGGTCGGGCCGGGCGGTGCGCCGCTCGCCTCGCTCGCCACCGCCGACCTTTCCGGGATCGACCCGCGGTTCGCCTCGGTCGACCTGATCCTGGCGAGCGACGTCGACAACCCGCTCACGGGTCCGAAGGGTGCCCCGGCGGTCTACGGTCCGCAGAAGGGCGCTTCGCCGGGGGACGTCGAGACGCTGGACGCGGCGCTCTCGCAGTTCGTCACGGTCCTGGAGAAGGCGATCGGGCCGAAGGCCTCGGAGTACGCGATCGCTCCGGGCGCGGGCGGTGCGGGAGGCATCGGGTACGGCGCGCTGGTCGGCCTGGACGCGAGCTTCCGCCCCGGCATCGAGCTGATGCTGGACGTCCTGGGGTTCGCCCCGGCGCTGGAGCGGGCCACACTCGTCATCACCGGCGAGGGTTCGCTCGACGAGCAGACCCTCCACGGCAAGGCGCCCGCGGGCGTGGCCTCGGCGGCCCGCGCGGCCGGCAAGGAGGTCGTCGCGGTCTGCGGCCGCCTCGCCCTCGCCCCGGAGCCCCTGACCACGGCGGGCATCCGTCGCGCCTACCCCCTCACGGACCTCGAACCGGACCCGGCGAAGTGCATCGCCAACGCGGGTCCCCTGCTGGAACAGGTCGCGGCGAACATCGCGAGGGACTTCCTGGCGTAGGCCTCGGCCGGGGTTACGGGGCGCCCCTCAGGGGGCGGGAGCGGTTTCCGCCCGGGGCGCGCCCCGGGCGGAGGCAGCGAGGCCCTCAGGCGGAGACTGCGAGGCCCCCGGGCGGAGACTGCGAGGCCCTCGGGCGGAGACTGCGAGGCCCTCGGGCGGAGGCAGCGAAGCCCTCGGGCGGACGGCCGGCGCTGAAGCTGCCGCCCCGGTGGCACCGGGCCCCTGGGCGGGCGCCCCCCTGCGGTCAGCCAGGGGCCTCTCGGGGCGCTCGGCCGACGCCGAAGCTGCCGCCCCCCGACGGGGGCGCCGGGCCCGTGGAGCGGACGCCCGTGGGCGCCGCCCCGTTGCCCCGACCCGTTCCGCCCTGCGGAACGACTGCCCACAACGGGTGGGGTGAGCAGCGGCGCGGAGGCCCCGGCACGTCAGCCCGGTGGCGTCGTCAGACGGAAGGCGTCCAGGGCCAGGGTCATCTCCGTCAGGTCCCGCGGGCGGGACAGCGACCGCGACGTGAGCTGTTCCAGGCGGCGCAGGCGGTTGAAGACCGTGTTGCGGTGGCAGTACAGGCGGCCCGCCGCCCGGCCCGCCGAGCCCTCGCAGTCCAGCCACACGTCCAGCGTCTCCAGAAGGATCGCCCGGTCCGCCGGGTCCAGTTCCAGCAGCCCGCCCAGGACGTCCGCCACCAGCAGACCGGCCAGCTCCGGCTGTCCCACCACCAGCGCGCCCGCCATCCGCCGGTCCAGGCGGACGATCTGCTGGGACTCCGGCGGACACGTGCGCAGCGCCAGCTCCGCGAGGCGCCGCGCGCGGCCCAGCTCGGACAGGCCGGTGACCACCGGGCTGATCCCGCCCGGCCCCGGGCAACGGCCCTCCAGAAGCTCCGACAGCGCGTCCAGACCCGTCCCCTCCGTCAGGGACACCACCCCGATCTCGCAGTCCGCCCGCATCCGCCACAGGAACCGCGCCCCCGCCCCCTGCACCCGCCGGTGGAACGGCTCCGGGACCTCCCGCCGGTCGTAGCGCAGCACCACCACCGCGTACCGCCCGTGTTCCGGCAGATCCAGGCCCGCCGCCGCCCGCGAGGTGACCTCCGGTGAGCGCTGGCCCTGCAGCAGCGCGTCGAGCAGCGCCTGCAGCTGCTCGTCCGTGCGGCGCCGCAGCTCCAGCTCCGTCGCCCGGTACGCCTCCGACGCCGTGTCCGCCTGCGCGTCCACCGCCGACCACACCATCGTGGCCGCCTGCGTCAGCGCGGCCATCCGCGGCGGAAACGCCGACGCGTCCTCGATCAGCGCGTCCCACACCAGATGCCCGGCGTGCCGGTAGGCGTGCACGACCAGCTCCAGCGGCATGCCCTGCTCGGCCCGACGCCGCCCCATCTCGTCCGCGTGCTCCAGGTCCCGCCGGGGCGAGTCGCGGGGCGCCGAGATCATCTCGATGCCGATCCGCATCGCCTCATGGGCCTCCTGCCAGTGCGTGTCGTACGGCACGATCCGGGCGTACGCCGGCTCGTACTCGTGCAACTCCCTCAGATGCTCGTCCACCAGCTCCGGCAGCCGCTCCAGAAGCGCCGTGCACGCCTCTGCCAACAGTTTCCAGTCGTCGCCGGTCCGCGGTCTGCGCCGTCCCATGCCCGGAGGATGCCACCCCTCCGCCCCCGTCGACAGGCCCCTGACACGCGGTGTTGTGCCCGTGCACAACCCGCCGCCGTGCCCGCTGGTCACCGGCAGCGTTTCGGCCGCCGAACGTGGACGGGCGGCCCGCGCGGTGCTGGGGTGAGCGCCACTGAACGGGGCAATCGGTGGAAGGGGAACCATGGGAGGTACCGCACTCGCGCTCGAGGTGGCGGACCTGTCGGCGGGGTACGGCCCGGTGCGCGCACTGCGGCGGGTGTCGCTGGAGGTACCGGAGGGCGCGGTCGTCACCGTCCTCGGGGGCAACGGCGCCGGTAAGTCCACACTGCTGCGGGCGATCTCGCGCACACTGACGTTCCACGGCGGTGCCGTCGTCTCCGGCACCGTCAGCTTCGGCGGCCGGGCGCTCGGCGGGCTGGCGCCCGACCGGGTCGTCGCCGCCGGGGTCTCCCAGGTGCCCGAGGGCCGCCAGGTCTTCGCCCGGATGACGGTCGAGGACAACCTGCGCGCCGGAGCGCTGGGCGCTCGTGGCGACCGCGCCACGAAGGCCGCCGCCATGAAGCGGGTCCACGAGCTCTTCCCGGTCCTCGCCGACCGCGCACACCAGCGCGCCGGGCTGCTGTCCGGCGGCGAACAGCAGATGCTCGCCGTCGGCCGCGCCCTGATGGCCTCACCGAAGCTGCTGCTCCTCGACGAGCCCTCGCTCGGCCTCGCGCCGTTGATGGCCGCCCGGATAGCCGACACGATCCGCGAGATCAACGCCCAGGGCACGGCGGTTCTGCTCGTCGAGCAGAACGCGGCGCTCGCGCTGCGGCTCGCCTCCCGGGCGTATGTCCTCGAGGTCGGCGAGGTCACCCTCTCCGGCCCCGCCGCCGAACTCGCCGCCTCCGACGAGGTACGCCGCCGCTACCTGGGTGTCGTGGACGAGGAGGCCGCCGCCGACGCGGCGAGCGCCACGACCACGCACCCGGTCCTGTCCCGCTGGGAGGAGGCCCGATGAGCACGACCACCGTGCCCGCCCTCGAAGTCCGGGACGTCACCGTCCGCTTCGCCGGGCTCACCGCCCTCGACTCCATCGGATTCACCGTCCGCCCCGGCACCGTCCACGCCGTCATCGGCCCCAACGGCGCCGGCAAGTCCACCTGCTTCAACGTGCTCTCCGGGGTCTACAAAGCCACCTCCGGCTCCGTCCGCTTCGGCGACCACGAGCTCACCGGACTGCCCCCGCACAAGATCGCCGACCTCGGGGTCGCCCGCATCTTCCAGAACCTCGCGCTGCCGCCCCGCGCCACCGTCGAGGACAGCCTGATGCTCGGCCGCCACCGGCTCACGAGGTCCGGCTTCGTCGCCGCCGGGCTCCGGCTGCCCTCCGCCTCCCGCGAGGACGCGCGCCACCGCGCCCGGGTCCGGGAGATAGCCGCGTTCGTCGGCCTTGAGAAGCAGCTGGGACAGCCCGCGGGCTCCCTGCCGTACGGGCAGCAGAAGCTCGCCGAACTCGCCCGCGCCCTCTGCATGGAGCCGAGGCTGCTCCTCCTCGACGAACCCGTCGCCGGCATGACCGCCGACGAGCGGCGCCGTACGGCCGCCGTCATCGCCGGCGTACGCGACAGCCTCGGCATCTCCATCGTCCTCGTCGAGCACGACATGGGGGTGGTGATGCGGCTCGCCGACTCGGTCACCGTCCTCGACTTCGGCCGTCGCATCGCCGACGGTGCCCCCGCAGACGTACAGAACGACCCGGCGGTCGTCCGCGCCTATCTCGGAGAGGAGACCGCCGAGTGACAACCTTCGCCGAACTCCTGCTCAACGGCGTCTCGTTGGGCTCCATCTACGCCCTCATCGCCCTCGGTTTCGTGGTGATCTTCCGCGCCACCGAGGTCGTCAACTTCGCCCACGCCTCACTGCTGCTCGCCGGCGGCTACTTCACGGCCGTGCTCCACGACACCATCGGCTTCTGGCCGGCGCTGCTCGCCGGCATCGCCGGCGCCGCCCTGGTCGGCGCGGCCGTCGAGTTCCTCGTCATGCGCCGCTACCGGGGCTCGGACCACAGCGTCCTCGCCATCGTCACGATCGGCGTCGACATCCTGCTCGCCACCGAACTGACCCGCCGCATCGGCACCGACATCCTCTCGCTCGGCGACCCATGGGGCGACGCCGTCGTCACCCTCGGCCCGGTCTCCATCGCCGAGACCCGGATCGCGGCCTTCCTCGCCGCGGCCCTGCTCATCACCGCGTTCCTGCTGGCCTTCCGCCACACTTCGTGGGGTGTCGCCATGCGCGCCGCCGCCGAGAACCAGGAGACCGCGGCCCTCATGGGCATCCGCCTCGGCCGGGTCTCCATCGGCGCCTGGGCCGTGGCCGGCGGCCTCGCCGCAGTCGCCGCGCTCTTCCTCACCGTCTTCCCGACGCCCGGTCTGGAACGCTCCACCTCGCTCGCCGCGATGAAGGCCTTCCCGGCGGCGATCCTCGGCGGCCTCGACTCCACCACCGGCGCCCTCGTCGGCGGACTCCTGGTCGGGGTCACCGAGTCCCTCGCCACCGGCTACCAGGGGGATCTGACCTTCCTCGGCCGGGGCATCGGCGACCTCGCGCCGTACCTGGTGATGGTCGCGGTGCTGCTGATCCGCCCGGCCGGACTCTTCGGCACGAAGGAGCTGGCCCGTGTCTGACCTCCTCGCGCGGCCCGTCGCCGCCCGCCCCTCCCACCCCGCCCGCGCCGCGCTCACCCGGCCGCGTACCTGGGTCTGGGCCGTCGCCGGCCTCGTCCTCGCCGCCTTCCCCTTCTACCTTGACCGCTTCTGGCTCCAGGCCGGTCTGTTCGCCATGGCCGCCGCCATCGGCGCCATCGGGATCAACCTGCTGACCGGCGCCACCGGCCAACTCTCCATGGGGCACGCGTTCTTCCTCGCCGTCGGCGCCTACGGCTACTGCCTCTTCGCCGGCGACGGGAAGGACGGCCTCGCCGGACTCGGCCTGCCCGGCTGGCTCGCGGCCGTCGCCGCGGTCGCCCTGGCGGGCCTGGCCGGCGGGGTGTTCTCCCCGATCGCGGGCCGGCTGCGCGGCGCCTACCTCGGCATCGCGACCCTGGCGCTGATCTTCATCGGCCAGCACGTCCTCTTCAACGCGCACGATCTCACCGGCGGCTTCAACGGCCGGGCGGTACCGCCGCTCAGCCTCTTCGGGATCACCTTCGACGACAGCGAACTCCTGGTCGCCCAGATCCCGTTCGGCTCCGCCGAGAAGCTCTGGTACCTCGGGCTCGTCCTTCTCCTCGCGGGCGCGCTCTTCGCCCGCGGAGTCCTCCGCGGCCGCCCCGGCCGCGCCATGAACGCCATCCGGGACCACCGGATCGCCGCCGGTGTCATGGGTATCCCCGTGGCCCGCTACCGCGCCGCCGTCTTCGTCCTCTCATCCATGTACGCGGGACTGGCCGGCGTCCTGCTCGCGCTGGTCTTCCAGCGCACCGTGCCGGAGTACTTCGGCATGATGCTCTCCCTCGAATACCTGGCCATGATCGTCATCGGCGGTCTCGGCTCGGTCGCCGGCGCGGTGGTCGGGGGCGTCTTCGTCTCCCTGCTGCCGCAGCTCCTCAACCGGTACAGCGACGTGCTTCCCCTGGTCTCCGCCCCCGGGACGGGCGGGATCGCACCGGGGGAGGCCGCGCGCTATCTCTACGGCGCCGCCGTCGTCGCGGTGGTGCTCTTCCTGCCCGGAGGCCTGGTCCGGCCGGCCACCCGGAAACCCAAGCGAACCGCCCAACCCTCGCACTCCTCTGGGGAGGAACGATGATCCACCGACGACAGGCGTCCAGAGGCCTGGCCGCCGCGCTCGCCACCCTGGTCGTCCTGACCGCCGCCGGCTGCAGCTCCAAGGCCAAGAGCACGGACGACTCCGGCACCGGCGCCGGCGGCGTGAAGTCCGGCAAGGGCGTCACCGACAAGACCATCGCCGTCGGCGCGCTCACGGACATGACCGGCGTGTACGCCACGCTCGGCAAGAGCGTCACGCAGGCGCAGCAGCTCTACGTGAAGCAGGTCAACGCCGCCGGCGGGATCTGTGGCCGACAGCTCGAACTGACGGTCCGTGACCACGGCTACGACCCGCAGAAGGCGCTGTCCGCCTACACCGAACTGGAGCCGAAGGTCGTCGGCTACGCCCAGTTCATCGGCTCCCCGTTCGTCGCCGCCGTCAAGCAGCGCGTCGACGGCCAGGACAAGGGGGTGGTGCTGCCGCAGGCCTGGTCGGCCTCGCTGCTCGGCTCCCCGTACATCCGCGTCCTCGGCGCGACCTACGACGTCGAGACCATCAACGCCGTCGACTTCCTGGTCAGCGAGAAGGGCCTCAAGGCGGGCGACAAGCTGGGCCACGTCTACTTCGAGGGCGACTACGGCGAGAACGCGCTCGCCGGCTCCAAGCACGCCGCCGGGAAGGCGGGGCTCACGGTCGTGGAGCAGAAGATCAAGCCGACCGACAACGACATGTCGGCGCAGGTCGCGGCCCTCAAGCAGGCGGGCGTCAAGGCCATCGTCATCAGCGCGGGCCCGCGCCAGGCGGCCTCGCTGGTCGGCGTCGCGGCCGCGACCAAGCTCCAGGTGCCGGTCATCGGCAACAACTCGGCGTTCGCCCCGCAGCTACTCGGCACCCAGGCGGGCCCCGCCCTGGAGAAGATGTACTGGTTCGCCTCGCCGAGCCTCCCGATCGGCGCGGACACCCCGGCCGCCCAGAAGCTCGTCACCGACTACAAGGCCGCCTACCCCGGCGACAGCCTCGACAACGGCATTGTCGCCGGCTGGACCGCCGCCAGTGTCTTCGGCGAGGCCCTGAAGAAGGCCTGCGCCGCCAAGGACCTCACCCGTGAGGGTGTCGACAAGGCGCTGCTGACGCTCAACAGCTACGACGCGGGCTTCGGCGTGAAGCACGACTTCAGCGACCCGAAGGCCCCGTCGTCCCGCGAGTCCGTCATCCTCCAGCCGGACAAGTCGGTCACCGGCGGGATGCGGACGGTCCGCGAG
>NZ_BMTO01000011.1:488-119302 GCF_014649715.1 Streptomyces lateritius | reverse complement strand
CCGTCCCGCCGCGTGGTCCGCGGCGGGACGGCCCGGCCGTCGTCAGCTCCCCTGGCGGGCGAAGCCCTCGCGCCAGGACGGGTACGCCGGTGTCCAGCCGTTTGCCCGCGCCCGGGCGTTCGAGGCGCCCCGGGCCCAGGGCGCACCGCCCGCCGTCCGCGCGGGGGCCGGTGAGCCGAGGGCCCGCGCGAGCACCGGGACCCAGGTGTGGGCGGGGGCGGGCTCGTCGTCGACCACGTTGTACACGCCCGCCGGCCATTCCAGGGCCAGGGCGGCTGCCTTCGCCGCGTCCTCGACGTGGACGAAGGAGCTCACCGAGGCGTCCGCCGCCACGCTGCCGAGGAAGCGGGCCCGGTCGTCGCCGCGCAGCGCCGCCGCGACCGGCCCGCCGGGGGCGTACCAGGTGCCGGGACCGTAGAGGACGCCGTACCGCAGGACCACCCCCTCCGGCAGCTCGGCGGCCTGTGTCTCCAGCGCCCGCACCCCTCCCACGATCCGCGCCCGCGGCTGATCGTCCGTGCGGTCCAGCGGTACGGACTCGTCGGCGGGACCGTCCCCGGGCGCGTACGCCCAGCCGATCGACTGCGCGACGATCCGGCTCACGCCCGCGGCCCGCGCCGCGTCCACGAGGTGGCGCGTGCCCTCGCGGCGCAGCCGGTTGTTGGCCGCGCCGTCGGCCGAGGCGAGATCGGTCAGCTGGTGGATCACGACGTCGGGGGCGGCCTCGGCGACGGCGCGGCGCAGGCCCCGTGGATCCAGCGCGTCGGCCCGTACGCCCTCCGCGCCGCTCGCGCGGATCCGTTCGACGCCCTCGGCCGAGCGGGAGACGCCGGTCACGCGGTGGCCGGCGTCGAGGAGCAGGGGGAGGAGGAGCCGGCCGATCACGCCCGTGGCGCCCGCGAGGAACACATGCATGTGATCATCGTAGGCATGAGCATGTCGTCACCTTGGGGTAACAACCGAGTGTGAAGCTCGGGCCATGAACGACTTCCTCACCGTCCGGCCCGCCGCCCTCGGCGACCCCCGGATCTCCACCCTCCTCGCCGCCTACCACCTGAGCACGGAGGCGGAGAAGGGCACCCCGGCCGGCTCGCCCGCCGAGCTGCCGCCCGCCTACCGGGCCGAGGTGCTCACCCCGGAGACCGCCCTCGCCGACGACACCGTCCTGCTCGCCGTGGACGGGGCGGAGACGGCGGCCGGCGTGGTGGTCCTGAGCGCGCCGCGCGCCCATGGGGCACCGGAGATCAAGCGCCTCTGGGTCGACCCCGCCGCGCGCGGGCGGGGCGCCGCGGCCGCCCTGATGGACGAGGCCCTGCGCCGCGCCGAGGCGACCGGAGCCCGTTCCGTGCGCCTCTCTGTCTGGCTCTGGCGGGAACACGCCCTCGCGCTCTACCGCCGGCTCGGCTTCCGGCCGGTCCACCCCTGGGACGACCGCCCCGGCCTGCTCTGCCTGGAGAGGGTCCTGAGCCCCGCCCCGCAAGTCGAGCGGCTCGGCCCCGCGCGGATCCGAGCCCACGCCGCCGACGGCCTCGCCGCCCTCCTCGTGGACGCCGTCGACGGCGGAGCCTCCCTCGGCTTCCTGGCGCCCCTCGAACCCGGCGAGGCCGCCTCCTGGTGGCGGGAGGTCGCCGACGAGGCCGAGCGGGGCGTACGGGAGGTGTGGGCGGCGTACGGCACCGGAGACGAGATCCTCGGCGCGGTCACTCTCGTCCGTACCGACAAGCCGAACGGCCGCCACCGCGGCGAGATCGCCCGGCTGATCGTCCACCGCACCGCCCGCGGCCAGGGCCTCGGTGCCCGCCTCCTCGCCACGGCGGAGTCGCACGCGGTGGCCCAGGGCCTCACCCTGCTGATCCTGGACACCCAGACCGACAGCCCCGCCGAGGGCCTCTACCGCAAGGCCGACTGGACCCCGGCCGGCGTCATCCCCGACTTCGCCGCCGACCCCACCGGCACGCTCCGCCCCACCACGCTGTACTACAAACAGCTGCCCTAGGTGGCCGTGTCCGTAGAGTCCCGCCTGGCCCGCGACGCCTGGCACGCACGCTCGCCGCGTTGTCGGGATCACCCGAGTGCGCCCGGTACGAGGGCGATCCTCCGCCTCGCGATCGCACGCACCAGACGCCGCAGGCCCTGCCCTGCGGGCAGACGGCGCTACCTTCCGGACACGACCGAGGAACGAGATGGGCCCGGAGACGGAAGTCTCCGGGCCCATCTCGTGTCGTACGCGTGTCCCTAGGGCAGCTGCGCCGCACGAGCCTCGCGGCTCTCGCGGCGGCTGCCGCGGAAGGTGTTCACCCTGCGGGCGGTCGCGAAGAGGGGGATCACGGCGCCCATCACCACCTGCAGCGCGCAGCCCGTCTGCAGCAGGAACTGTCCGCCCGGCGCGTCGAACGCCCAGGCCGCCAGCATCCCCATGGCACCGACGATCCAGGCGAGCATCGCCACCGCGAGGACGCCCCGCGGCTTGGGGTACTCGACCCGGCTCACCATCAGCCAGGCGACACCGATGATCGCGAGCAGCGTCGGGATGAACGGCAGCTCCAGGAGCACGATCGAGACCACCGTGAGCGCGCCGAAGGGGCTCGGCATGCCCTGGAACATGCCGTCCTTCATGGTCACGCAGGAGAATCTCGCCAGCCGCAGCACCACCGCGAGCAGCACCACGATCGCGGCCACCGCCGAGACCTTCTGCTGCGCGCCGGGCGTGACCATGCCGTACACGAGTACGAAGTAGGCCGGGGCCAGACCGAAGCTGATCAGGTCCGAGAGGTTGTCGAGCTCGGCGCCCATCGGCGACGAACGCAGCTTGCGCGCCACGATGCCGTCGAAGAGGTCGAAGATCGCCGCGGCCAGCATGAGGATCACGGCGGTGGCGGCGCTGTTGCGTGCCATGCCGGTCTCGGCGCTGCCCGTGAGGTGCGGGATGAGGATGCCGGTGGTGGTGAAGTACACCGCCATGAATCCGCACGTGGCGTTACCGAGCGTGAGGGCGTCCGCTATGGACAGCCTCAACGACAGCGGCATCTCCTCGGCCTCTTCTGCGGCGTCCTCGGTCGCGTCGGCGACCCATTCCGCGGCCCGGGTGTCGGGATCAATCACGGTCAATGCGAGTCACCCCTGCGGTCGTGGTCTGACCGACCTCGACAGCGACGTCGACACCTTCCGGAAGGTAGATGTCAACGCGCGACCCGAATCGGATCAGACCGATGCGCTCGCCCTGCTCGACCTTCGTCCCCTGCGGGATGTACGGAACGATGCGGCGGGCCACGGCCCCGGCGATCTGCACCATCTCGATGTCGCCGAGCTCGGTGTCGAAGTGCCAGACAACGCGCTCGTTGTTCTCGCTCTCCTTGTTGAACGCCGGGACGAACCCGCCGGGGATGTGCTCCACGGACGTCACCGTGCCGGCCAGCGGCGCGCGGTTGACGTGGACGTTCAGCGGGCTCATGAAGATGGCGACCCGGGTGCGTCCGTCCTTCCACGGCATGATGCTCTGCACCACACCGTCGGCGGGGGAGATGACCCGGCCCTGAGCGATCTCCCGCTCGGGGTCGCGGAAGAACCACAGCATGCCGGCCGCGAGCGCGGTGGTGGGCACGGCGATGGCCGCGGCGCGCCTCGACCTGCGCGAGCGCGCCAGGCTGAGCGCCGCGGTGGCGACGGTCGGCAGAAGCCACGGCGATGCTCCGCGCGCGAGGCGTACGCCGGCGAGGCTGTCGCGGTGTGCAGAGGTTTGGCTGTGGGGCATGGATGACCTTCGTAGCGGGTGATGCCGCACTGGCGGGGGACGGCGGCTTTCCGGCGATGCTATCGGTTGCGGGGCGCAACTGGGCAAGCCAGAAGCCGAGTCGGCGGCCGGAAGAAGATGACAGGGTGTGATCTTCTTCGCGGCCGAACCGGCTCAAAAGCGACAATCAACCCTGGAATCGGTACTCCTCGAGCAGCCGACGACCAATGATCATTTTCTGGATCTCGGCGGTACCTTCGCCGATGAGCAGCATCGGAGCCTCGCGGTAGAGGCGCTCGATCTCGTACTCCTTCGAGAACCCGTACCCGCCATGGATACGGAACGCGTCCTCGACGACTTCCTTGCAGTATTCGGAGGCGAGGTACTTCGCCATCCCTGCTTCGAGGTCGTTTCGCTCCCCGGAGTCCTTTTTGCGTGCTGCGTTGACCATCATCGCATGAGCGGCCTCGACCTTGGTAGCCATTTCGGCCAGTTTGAACTGGATCGCCTGGTGCTGGGCGATCGGCTTGCCGAAGGTGTGGCGCTGCTGGGCATACGAGACACCCAGTTCGAACGCACGCTGAGCGACGCCGCAACCACGGGCCGCCACATTGACGCGCCCGACCTCGACACCGTCCATCATTTGGTAAAACCCTCGGCCGGTGACCCCGCCGAGCACCCGATTGGCCGGAATGCGCAGTCCGTCCATGATGAGCTCGGTGGTGTCGACGCCCTTGTAACCCATCTTGTCGATCTTCCCGGGGATCGTGAGGCCGGGGCGGACCTCTCCGAAGCCGGGCTCCTTCTCGACGAGGAAGGTCGTCATCGACTTGTGGGGGGCGGTGCCCTCCGGGTGTCCTTCGTCACTTCGGACGAGAACGGCGACCAGGTTGGACGTCCCGCCGTTCGTCAGCCACATCTTCTGGCCGTTGAGGACGTACTCGTCGCCGTCCTTGACCGCCTTGGACGTGATGGCCGACACGTCCGAGCCGAGGGCCGGCTCCGACATCGAGAAGGCGCCGCGCGTCTCGCCCGCCGCCATCCGCGGAAGGAAGTACTCCTTCTGCTCCTGCGTGCCGTGCTGCTTGAGCATGTACGCGACGATGAAGTGCGTGTTGATGATGCCGGAGACCGACATCCAGCCGCGGGCGATCTCCTCCACGCACAGCGCGTAGGTGAGCAGCGACTCACCCAGGCCCCCGTACTCCTCGGGGATCATCAGACCGAAGACGCCGAGCTCCTTGAGCCCGTCGACGATCTCCTGGGGGTACTCGTCGCGGTGCTCCAGCTCCGTCGCGACCGGGATGATCTCCTTGTCGACGAAGTCCCGGACGGTGGAGAGGATCTCCTGCTGCACATCGGTCAGACCATGGGTCTGGGCGAGTCGCGCCATGACTACTTCTCCGACTTCTTGGAGGGCTCGATCAGCTCGGGGCGGCCGGGCTGCTCGCCGCCGCGCTCCTTGATGTACGTCTCGGTGGGGACCATCACCTTGCGGCGGAAGACGCACACGAGGGTGCCGTCCTGCTTGTAGCCCTTGGTCTCGACGTAGACGATGCCGCGGTCGTTCTTCGACTTCGACGGAGTCTTGTCGAGGACCGTGGTCTCGCCGTAGATGGTGTCGCCGTGGAAGGTCGGCGCGACGTGGCGCAGTGACTCGATCTCCAGGTTGGCGATCGCCTTGCCCGAGACGTCCGGGACGGACATGCCGAGCAGGAGCGAGTAGATGTAGTTGCCGACGACGACGTTCTTCCCGAAGTCCGTCGTGTTCTCCGCGTAGTTCACGTCCATGTGCAGCGGATGGTGGTTCATCGTCAGCAGGCAGAAGAGGTGGTCGTCGTACTCGGTGACCGTCTTTCCGGGCCAGTGCTTGTAGACGGCACCGACTTCGAACTCTTCGTAGGTACGGCCGAACTGCATGGTCCTACGCCTCCGGGATCTCGAACTTGCTGGTGCGCTGCATACCGGCGGCGCGGCCCTTGCCGGAGATGACCAGGGCCATCTTGCGGCTGGCCTCGTCGATCATCTCGTCGCCCAGCATCGCCGAGCCCTTCTTGCCACCGGCCTCGGACGTGTAGTAGTCGTACGCGTCCAGGATCAGCTCGGCGTGGTCGAAGTCCTCCTGCGAGGGCGAGAAGATCTCGTTCGCGGCGGCGACCTGGTCAGGGTGGAGCACCCACTTGCCGTCGAAGCCCAGGGCGGCGGCGCGCCGCGCGACCGCCTTGTAGCCCTCGGGGTTGCGGATCTGGAGGTAGGGGCCGTCGATCGCCTGGAGGTTGTTGGCGCGGGCGGCCATCAGGATCCTCATCAGGATGTAGTGGTAGGCGTCGGCGTCGTAGCCGGGCGGCTGCTCGCCGACGACCAGGGACTTCATGTTGATGGAGGCCATGAAGTCGGCCGGGCCGAAGATGATCGTCTCGACCCGCGGGGAGGCCGTGGCGATCGCGTTGACGTTGTTGAGGCCCTGCGCGTTCTCGATCTGCGCCTCGATGCCGATCTTGCCGACCTCGAAGCCCATCGTCTTCTCGATCTGCGTCAGCAGGAGGTCGAGCGCCACGATCTGCTGGGCGTCCTGGACCTTCGGCAGCATGATGCAGTCGAGGTTCTGGCCGGCGCCCTCGACGACGGTGACGACGTCACGGTACGTCCAGTGGGTCGTCCAGTCGTTGACCCGCACGACCCGCGTCTTGCCGGTCCAGTCGCCCTCGTTGAGGAACTTCACGATGGTGTGGCGCGCCTCGGGCTTGGCGAGCGGCGCGCAGGCGTCCTCCAGGTCCAGGAAGACCTGGTCGGCGGCGAGACCCTGGGCCTTCTCCAGGAAGCGCGGGTTCGAGCCGGGCACGGCCAGGCACGAGCGACGCGGGCGGAGACGGTTCACCGAGGAAGAGGCAGCGGCGGAGCCGCTTCCGGCAAGGGGGGTGGTGGGAGACGGGTGGGCGGTCATGCGGGGACCTCCAGAGGGTCGAGCTTGTTCGCTTTCCGGATCTCGTCGACGATACGGCCGATGATCTCGGTGATACCGAAGTCCTTCGGTGTGAAGACGGCGGCGACACCCGCACGCTTCAGATCTGCGGCGTCGGCGTTCGGGATGATCCCGCCGACGATGACCGGAATGTCCTCCGCGCCCGCCTCCCGGAGACGGTCGAGGACGTCCGGGACCAGCTCGGCGTGCGAGCCGGAGAGGATCGACAGACCCACGCAGTGCACGTCCTCCGCGAGGGCCGCGTTGACGATCTGCTCGGGCGTCAGCCGGATCCCCTGGTAGACCACCTCGAACCCGGCGTCACGCGCGCGTACCGCGATCTGCTCGGCCCCGTTGGAGTGCCCGTCCAGGCCGGGCTTGCCCACCAGGAGCCGCAGCCGCCCGGAGCCGAGCTCGTCTGCGGTCCGCGTCACCTTCTCCCGTACGAGAGCGAGCGGCGTGCCCTCCTCGGCGGTCACGGCGACCGGGGCCGAGGAGACGCCGGTCGGGGCGCGGAACTCGCCGAAGACGTCCCGCAGCGCCCAGGACCACTCGCCGGTGGTGACACCGGCCCGCGCGCACTCCAGGGTGGCGGCGAAGAGGTTGCCGTCCCCGGCCGCCGTCGCCTTCAGCGCGGCCAGCGCCTCCTGGGCGCGGGTCTCGTCACGGTTGTCGCGCCACTCGTGGAGCTTGGCGACGACCTTGGCCTCGTTGGCCGGGTCGACCGTCATGATCGCCGTGTCGAGGTCCGCGGTGAGCGGGTTCTCCTCGGTCGTCTCGTAGATGTTGACGCCGACGATCTTCTCGTCGCCGGCCTCGATCCGGGCGCGCCGCTCGGCGTGCGAGGAGACGAGCTGCGACTTGAGGTAGCCGGACTCGACGGCGGCCATCGCGCCGCCCATCTCCTGGATCCGGTCGATCTCGGCCAGGCACTCCTCGACGAGCGAGTCGACCTTGGCCTCGATGACGTGCGAGCCGGCGAAGATGTCCTCGTACTCCAGCAGGTCCGACTCGTGAGCCAGGACCTGCTGGATACGGAGCGACCACTGCTGGTCCCAGGGACGGGGCAGCCCGAGCGCCTCGTTCCACGCGGGCAGCTGCACGGCACGCGCGCGTGCGTCCTTGGAGAGCGTCACGGCCAGCATCTCGAGCACGATCCGCTGGACGTTGTTCTCCGGCTGCGCCTCGGTCAGACCGAGCGAGTTGACCTGGACGCCGTAGCGGAAGCGGCGCTGCTTGGCGTCCTCGATGCCGTACCGCTCGCGGGTGACCTTGTCCCAGATGCGGCCGAAGGCACGCATCTTGCACATCTCCTCGATGAAGCGGACGCCCGCGTTCACGAAGAAGGAGATCCGTGCGACGACCTCGCCGAAACGGTCCGCCGGGACCTGGCCGGAGTCGCGGACCGCGTCGAGCACCGCGATCGCGGTGGACATCGCGTACGAGATCTCCTGGACCGGAGTGGCCCCCGCCTCCTGCAGGTGGTAGCTGCAGATGTTGATCGGGTTCCACTTCGGGATGTGGTTCACCGTGTAGGTGATCATGTCCGTCGTCAGCCGCAGCGACGGGCCGGGCGGGAAGACGTGCGTCCCGCGCGACAGGTACTCCTTCACGATGTCGTTCTGCGTGGTGCCCTGGAGCCTGGTGACGTCCGCACCCTGCTCCTCCGCGACCACCTGGTAGAGCGCCAGGAGCCACATCGCCGTGGCGTTGATGGTCATCGAGGTGTTCATCTGTTCCAGGGGGATGTCCTGGAACAGCCGGCGCATGTCACCGAGGTGCGAGACCGGGACCCCGACCCGGCCGACCTCGCCGCGGGCGAGGATGTGGTCGGGGTCGTAGCCGGTCTGCGTCGGCAGGTCGAACGCGACCGAGAGGCCGGTCTGCCCCTTGGCGAGGTTGCGCCGGTACAGCTCGTTGGACGCCTCGGCGGTCGAGTGACCGGCGTACGTCCGCATGAGCCACGGACGGTCCTTCTTCTGGCGCTCGGTCATGTCTGGGCCTCAGATGTTCCGGAAGCGGTTGATGGCGTCGATGTGCTTCGCGCGCATTTCCTCGTCGCGCACGCCCAGACCCTCCTGGGGCGCGAGCGCGAGGACGCCGACCTTGCCCTGGTGGAGGTTGCGGTGGACGTCGTAGGCGGCCTGCCCGGTGTCCTCCAGGGAGTAGACCTTGGAGAGGGTCGGGTGGATCTTGCCCTTGGCGATCAGGCGGTTGGCCTCCCACGCCTCGCGGTAGTTGGCGAAGTGCGAGCCGATGATCCGCTTCAGCGACATCCACAGGTAGCGGTTGTCGTACTCGTGCATGTAGCCCGAGGTCGAGGCGCAGGTGGTGATCGTGCCGCCCTTGCGGGTGACGTACACGCTCGCGCCGAAGGTCTCACGGCCGGGGTGCTCGAAGACGATGTCGATGTCCTCGCCGCCGGTGAGCTCGCGGATGCGCTTGCCGAAGCGCTTCCACTCCTTCGGGTCCTGGGTGTGCTCGTCCTTCCAGAACTTGTAGCCCTCGGCGTTGCGGTCGATGATCGCCTCGGCGCCCATCGAGCGGCAGATGTCCGCCTTCTGGTCGCTGGAGACGACGCAGATCGGGTTGGCGCCGCCGGCCAGCGCGAACTGGGTGGCGTACGAGCCGAGTCCGCCGCTCGCGCCCCAGATCAGGACGTTGTCGCCCTGCTTCATGCCGGCGCCGTTGCGGGAGACCAGCTGGCGGTACGCGGTGGAGTTGACCAGGCCGGGCGAGGCCGCCTCCTCCCAGCTGAGGTGGTCCGGCTTCGGCATCAGCTGGTTGGACTTCACGAGCGCGATCTCGGCGAGGCCGCCGAAGTTGGTCTCGAAGCCCCAGATGCGCTGCTCGGGGTCGAGCATCGTGTCGTTGTGACCGTCCGAGGACTCCAGCTCGACCGAGAGGCAGTGCGCCACGACCTCGTCGCCGGGCTTCCACGAGTTCACGCCGGGGCCGGTGCGCAGGACGACGCCCGCGAGGTCGGAGCCGATGATGTGGTAGGGCAGGTCGTGACGCTTGCTGAGGTCGCTGAGCCGGCCGTAGCGCTCCAGGAAGCCGAAGGTCGACACGGGCTCGAAGATCGAGGTCCAGACCGAGTTGTAGTTCACGGAGCTGGCCATGACGGCGACCAGGGCCTCGCCCGGGCCGAGCTCGGGGAGCGGCACGTCGTCGAGGTGGAGCGACTTGCGCGGGTCCTTCTCGCGGCTGGGGAGACCGTCGAACATCTCGGTCTCGTCCTTGTGCACGGTCACCGCGCGGTACGACTCGGGGAGCTTGATGTTGGCGAAGTCTGCGGAGGTGGACTCCGACGACTGGATCGCGTCCAGGATTTCCTTCACGGGATTGCCTCCGGCGGTGCGGTGTCTGAGGGGGGCGATGAGGGAGCCCCCCGCGGGGACGGGGTGGTGTGGTGCTGTGGAGGTGTGCCGTCGGTTCGGCGGGTGGTGCTGTCGGCCGCGCCGGCTCCGCTGCGCTCCGCCTTTGCTCGTGACAAAGGCGCTGAGGAAGCAAAGCTGTGCGCTGAAGTTTGCCTGTGACGCAGGCGTCCGGGCGCACAATCACGATCGCTTGTGGGGACAGCCGGCGCACGAGGAGACCTCTGCGCGCCGGCCGCCCGGACACCATCAACGTATGGCACGGCGTGTCACGTGACAAGGCACTGCGTGCCAACAATTTCACTCAGATGCAATCCGTCGGTCACACATGAGCGATGATCGATCGAAAGTAGGGGAGAAGCCTGTACGAAAACGACGAAAGCCGCCCCCCTCGGGGCGGCTCTCCTCGTGAAAGAGTGCTGGTCAGTCGCTCTTGAGCGCTTGCTGGATGGTCCGCATGACCTCGTCCAGCGGCGCGTCCGTACGCGCCACGGCGACGAGTACGCCCCCCTCGGCCGAGGCGGTGGCCGCAGGGGCCTGGGCGGCCCGCTGCCGGTCTCCCTGCGGCGTGGCCGACGGGGCGGACGCCTGCTGAGCGGCCTGGGCGGAATGCGGCGCCTGCGCTGCCTGCGAGGCCGGGCGGGCGCCTATGCCCGAGCCGAACGTCTCCCGCACGATCGCGAAGGCGTGGTCCAGCTGCGCCTCCACATCGCCCTGGCCCCCCGCCCGCAGCCAGCGCCGCAGCACGTGGTTGTGGGCGGTGACGACCGCCGAGGCGGCCACCTCGGCGAGCAGGGGGTCGTCGTTGCCGTCGTGATGGTCGCGCTCGTCGAAGTGGCCGAGGAGATAGCGCGTGAACAGCCGCTCGTAGCGGGCCACCGAGGCGATCTCGCGCTCCCGCAGGGTCGGCACCTCGCGGGTCAGCCGGTAACGCTCCACCGAGACCGCCGGCGAACCGGCGTACATCTTCATGACTTCCTTGATCCCCCGGCACACCGTGTCCAGCGGGTGCTCGTGCGGCGGCGCGGCATTCAGTACCGCCTCCGCCCGGACCAGAGTGTCGTCGTGGTCCGGGAAGATCGCCTCTTCCTTGGAGCGG
This sequence comes from Streptomyces lateritius, assembly GCF_014649715.1. Classification (GTDB taxonomy): domain Bacteria; phylum Actinomycetota; class Actinomycetes; order Streptomycetales; family Streptomycetaceae; genus Streptomyces; species Streptomyces lateritius. The sequence goes on along the minus strand of NZ_BMTO01000011.1, from coordinate 108,134 downwards.
AAGTGGCGGAAGAAGGTCCGCCGCGCGACCCCTGCCGCCGCGGCGATCTCGTCGACGGTGGTGGCCTCGTACCCCTTGGTCGCGAAGAGCTCCATGGCCGCGGCCGCCAGCTCGCGGCGCATCTTCAGACGCTGGGCGGCCGCGCGGGTGCCGGCCGCGCTCTCCGTGGTCTCGGAGCCGGACGCGGACGTGGCACGGGGTGACTTAGCGGCCTTGGACATGTCCTGAACGTACTGCATCGGTGCGGGAGTGTGCCCAGGTGGGGGAGGGTCGCCCGGCGCCTGACCCGGGATGCCGGAGGCGCTCCCGGGGCTCAGCAACCCTCCCCAGCCCGCGGCGGGCTCAGCGTCGGGCATATTCGCGGAAGCCGCGCCCCGTCTTGCGGCCCAGGCAGCCGGCCGCCACGAGGTGCTCCAGGAGCGGCGCCGGAGCCAGGCCCGGGTCGCGGAACTCGCGGTGCAGCACCTTCTCGATGGCGAGCGAGACGTCGAGGCCGACGACGTCCAGGAGCTCGAACGGACCCATCGGGTAGCCGCCGCCCAGCTTCATGGCGGCGTCGATGTCGTCCAGCGTGGCGTAGTGCTCCTGGACCATCTTGATCGCGTTGTTCAGGTACGGGAAGAGCAGCGCGTTCACGATGAAACCGGCCCGGTCGCCGCAGTCCACCGGGTGCTTCTTGATCTTCCCGGTGACCTCGCGGACGGTGGCGTGGACGTCGTCGGCGGTCAGGACCGTACGGACGATCTCGACCAGCTTCATCGCCGGGGCCGGGTTGAAGAAGTGCATGCCGATCACGTCCTGTGGGCGCGAGGTGGCGCGCGCGACGGCGACGACCGGCAGCGAGGAGGTGGTGGTGGCGAGCACCGCGCCCGGCTTGCAGACCTTGTCGAGCGTCGCGAAGAGCTGCCGCTTGATCTCCAGGTCCTCGGCGACGGCCTCCAGGGCCAGGTCCACCTCGGCGAACGCGTCCAGCGCGCCGGCCGGGGTGATCCGGGCCAGCGTCTCTTCACGGGCCTCGGCGGTCATCCGGCCCTTGTCGACCGAACGGGTGAGCGACTTCGCGATCCGGGCCTTGGCGGTGTCGGCCTTCTCCTGCGAACGGGCCGCGAGGACGACGTCGTAACCGGCCTTGGCGAAGACCTCGGCGATGCCCGAGGCCATCGTTCCCGAGCCGGCGACACCGACCGAGCGGACCTCCCGGCCCGGGACGGTGCCGGCGCTCTCCAGCGGGGTGAGCGCGTCGCGGACCACGGTGGCGGAGCCCGGCGCGTCGTACGAGTAGAAGCCGCGCCCCGACTTGCGCCCGGTGAGACCCGCCTCGCTGAGCTGCTTGAGGATGGGGGCGGGGGCGTGCAGCCGGTCGCGCGACTCGCTGTACATCGCCTCCAGGACGGTACGGGCGGTGTCGATGCCGATCAGGTCGAGCAGCGCCAGCGGGCCCATCGGCAGACCGCAGCCCAGTTGCATGGCGGCGTCGATGTCCTCGCGGGAGGCGTACTTGGCCTCGTACATGGCGGCGGCCTGGTTGAGGTAGCCGAAGAGCAGTCCGTCGGCGACGAAGCCGGGGCGGTCGCCGACGGCGACGGGCTCCTTGCCGAGGTCGTGCACGAGGTCGGTGACGGCCGCGACGGCCTGCGGCGCGGTCAGGACCGAGGAGACGATCTCCACCAGCTTCATCGCCTGGACCGGGGTGAAGAAGTGCAGGCCGAGGACGCGCTCCGGGTGGGCCGAGTCGGCGGCCAGGCGGGTGACGGAGAGCGCGTTGGTGCCGGTGGCGATGATCGCCTCGGGCCGGACGACGGCGTCCAGGGCCCGGAAGACCTCCTGCTTGGCCTCGTACGACTCGGGCACGACCTCGATCACGAGATCGGCGTCCGCGGCCGCCTGGAGGTCGGAGAAGGTGCGGAAGCGGGCGAGAACGTCCTGCCGCTCCTCCTCGGTGATCCGCTCACGGGCCACCGCACGGGCGGTGGAGGCCTCCAGCGCGGCGACGGCACGGGTGGCGGCGGCCTCGCTGATGTCGATGCCGATGACCTCACGGCCGGACCGGGCGAGGACGTCGGCGATGCCCGCGCCCATGGTGCCGAGACCGACGACGGCGATGGTGGAGAGAGGGGTGTCCATCAGGGGACTCCAGGGAGGGAAGAGTGACGACTGAAGGCGGCGATACGGGCGCGATCAGGGATCGCCCGCGGGGCGCGAGAGAACGCGCGGGAAAAGGTGCGGCGGACTCTGTCCCGGAGCCACGCCGAAAACTGCCGAACCGACAAACTCGGTCTCACGACAACTGCGTCACCTGGTTGTCGCGAGGGTGCGGGGGTGACCCGCTCACCTGAGATTAACCGGCGGGTAACGAGCGCGCCAGTCCCGGGGAGTTCGGAAAATGTGATCTGGATCGCGGATACGCTGACCGCCATGGATATCGCTCAGAACCCTGAATTCTGCTCGATGATCGATCGATTGCGGGACGAGATCCAAAACGACTCGGAAGCCGATCGGAAATCCATCCGGGAACTCGAAGAACTCGTCGTCGCCGACGCCCCCGAGGAGTTCGTCCGCGTGCTGGCCGCCCCCGGGCAGCCCCTCTGGGCGCGCGAGATCGCCGCCTTCCGGCTCGGCCTCGCCGGTGACCCCCGCGCCTTCGAGACCCTGGTCCTGCTCCTCAACCACCGTGACCCGGAGCGCTGCGTCTCCGCCGCCTACGCGCTCCTGCGGCTCGGCGACCCCCGCACCGCGCGGGCCGCCGCCGCACTCGCCACCAACGAACTCCGCGTCGGATACGCCCTGTTGCCGGTTCGGCTTCTTGCCGACCTGCGCGCGCCCGAGTCCGTGCCCGCGCTGATCACCGTCCTCGAACGGCGCCTCGCGCGCACCGACCCGCACTGGCGGGTCGGCCTGGCCTGCGTGGAGGGCCTCGGCGCGCTCGGCGACCCGCGCGCCCGGCCGGCCCTGGAGGCCGCCCTGCCCCACCCCCGCCTCGGCGAGGCGGCCGCTCAGGCCCTCGCCCGGCTCCAGGGCCCGACGGCGGGGCGGTCTGGCTAGGCGGTGTCTTGTGGCTCAGGCCGGATCAGTGAGCGTGCGTGCCAGGCGGCGCGAGTCCGGCGAGATCCACAAGCCACCCCTCAGGAAGCCTCCGGGACGAGTGCGTACGCCTCGATCTCGAGCAGCAGCTCCGGGCGGACCAGCGCCGAGACCTGCACGGCCGAGCTCGCCGGGAGCGGAGCCGAGCCGAAGGCCTCGTCCCGGGCCTCCCGCACCGCCGGGAGGTGCGCGACGTCGGTGACGAAGTACGTCAGCTTCACCACGTCCCCGAAACCGGCGCCCGCCGCGGCCAGGCAGCGGCGCAGGTTCCAGAAGATCTGACGGGCCTGCATCCCGGGATCGCCCTCACCCACGACCGCGCCCGAGGCGTCGAGGGAGCACTGACCGGATATCGCGACGAACCGGCCCGTGCCCCAGACGACGTGGCTGTACTGGGGGCTCGGGGCGACCCCTTCGGGTGCGGACAGGTGGGTGAGATGCGTACTCATGCCCGACATCCTCCCGTACGCCACTGACAACGCGGTCGGCACCCACCCCTCAGCCGCCCACCCCTCAGTCGCCCGCCGCCCGCGGCCGGCCCGCCCCCTCAGCCGCCCTGGCCCAGCAGGCCGTGCAGCACCGCGGCGCCGGTGCGGGCCTTCGGCGGCGCCACCGGCTTCGGCTCCGGGAGCGCCGCGCAGACCGCGTCCGCCTCCGAGGTGCCGTCACCGCGCGGCACGACCCCCGTGTCGAGATAGGCCGTCAGGTGCTCGTCCAGACAGTCGTTGCCGCTCAGCGTCACGCCGTGGTTGCCACCGCCCTCCTCGACCACGAGGCTGGAGCCGCGCACCATCCGGTGCAGCGCCACGCCCCCTTCGTACGGGGTCGCCGCGTCGTCCGTCGCCTGGACGATGAGCACCGGCGGCACCTTGTCGTTCGTGACGTCGGGCGGGGTGAGCGAGTCCACCGGCCAGAACGCGCAGGGAGCGTTGTACCAGGCGTTGTTCCAGGTGGAGAAGGGCGCCTTGGCGTGTACGTCCCAGTTGTCCTTGCGCCAGACGTTCCAGTCCCGCGGCCAGTTCGCGTCCCGGCACTGCACGCTCGTGTAGACCGAGTAGCTGTTGTCGGCCACGGCGTCGGCCGCCGCGTGGTCCTCGTACGCCTTCGTCAGCGGCGCCGGGTCCTTGTCGTTGACGTACGCCGCGAACGCCGCGGCCAGCTTCGGCCAGTACCCGTCGTAGTACCCGCCCGGCAGGAAGGTGTCCTCCAGCTCGCCGGGGCCGACCTTCCCGCCGGCCGGGCTCTCGCGCACCGCGTCCCGCATCCGGTACCACGCGGCCTCGACCTCGGCCGGGTCCGTGCCCAGCCGGTACGTCGCGTCCTGGCGGGCCACCCACGCCATGAAGTCCTTGTGCCGGGTGTCGAACGCGTAGTCCTGCGCGATGTTGTCCTCGTACCAGACGCCCTGCGGATTGACCACGGAGTCGAGGGCGAACCGGCCGACCCGCTCCGGGTGCAGCCGGGCGTACACGGCGCCGAGGTAGGTGCCGTAGGAGTACCCCAGGTAGTTCAGCCGGGGCGCGCCGAGCGCCGCGCGGATCGCGTCCATGTCACGGGCCGCGCTGACCGTGTCGATGTACGGCAGGACGTCGCCGTGCTTCTTTCCGCACGCCTCCGCGAAGGCCCGCGCCCGCTCGACGCCCCGGCGCTCGCCCTCCGCGCCGCTCGGCACCGAGTCGTGCCGCACCGGGTCGAAGTGGCCGGGTCTGCAGTCGAGGGCGGGCTCGCTCCTGCCCACGCCCCGCGGGTCGAAGCCGATCACGTCGTACCGCGCCGCCACCCTGGCGGGCAGCGCGCCGGCCACGAACCCGGCCATCAGCCGCCCGCTGCCGCCCGGCCCGCCCGGGTTGACGAGCAGCGGTCCCTGCGACTCCTTCGCCGTGTGGGCGACCCGGGTCAGCGCGAGCGTGATCGACCGGCCGGCCGGATCGTCGTGGTTCAGCGGCACCTGGAGCGTGGCGCACTGGAGCTTCGGATACGCCGGTGTGGCGCAGCCCGTCCAGACGAGCGGGGCGATCGGGCGGGCGGTCGGTTCGGGGCGGGGCTCGGCGGACGCGGGCAGGACGGTGACCGTCCCGGCGATCAGGGCCCCAGTGGCGATCAGCGTTCCTGCGCGTGGGTTCATAGGGCGTCCGTGCCCGCAAGACCGTGCGGAAGGACGCGTTCCGCCGAGAGCTCACCCGATCAGAGGAGGGTGAGCTGGGTCGGCTCGGGTTGCGCGGGCCCTTCCGGTACGGGTGTCCGGCCCGCTCCCCGCCGGCCGGGCCCGATCCCGAACTCGGCCGCCAGCTCGTGCACCTGACGGGTGATCCGGCGCTGGTACCAGGTCGGCGCGTACGCCCCGTCCGCGTACATCCGCTCGTACCGCCCCACCAGCTGCGGGTGGTGCCGCCGCAACCAGGCCATGAACCACTCCCGCGCGCCGGGCCGCAGATGCAGTACGAGCGGGGTCACGGAGGTCGCCCCCGCCTCGGCGACGGCGCGGACCGTCTCGCGCAGCTGCTCGGGCCGGTCGCCGAGGAACGGGACGACCGGGGCCATCAGCACCCCGCACCCGATGCCGTGCTCGCCGAGTGTCCTGACGACGTCCAGGCGGCGCTGGGGGGAGGGCGTGCCCGGCTCGAGCGTGCGCCACAGCTCCTGGTCGGTGAAACCGACGGAGACGGAGATGCCGACCTCGGTCAGCTCGGCCGCCCGTACGAGCAGGTCCAGGTCCCGGAGGATCAGGGTGCCCTTCGTGAGGATGGAGAAGGGGTTGGCGTGGTCGCTCAGCGCGGAGATGATCCCCGGCATCAGTTGGTAGCGGCCCTCGGCGCGCTGGTAGCAGTCGACGTTGGTCCCCATGGCGATGTGCGCGCCCTGCCAGCGGCGGGAGGCGAGGTGTCCACGCAGCAGCTCCGGGGCGTTGATCTTCACGACGATCTGGGAGTCGAAGCCGAGGCCGGTGTCGAGGTCCAGATAGCCGTGGGTCTTGCGGGCGAAGCAGTAGACGCACGCGTGCGTGCAGCCGCGGTACGGATTGACCGTCCATTCGAACGGCATGCGCGAGGCGCCCGGCACCCGGTTCACGATGGACCGCGCCCGCACCTCGTGGAAGGTGATCCCGCGGAACTCCGGGGTGTCGAAGGTCCGGGTGGTGACCGCGTCCGTACCGAACAGGGCGGTGTCTGCGGGGGCGACGGGGTCGTCGCCCAGATGGTCCCAGCGCATGGACGCCTCCTCGGTGGCTGCGGTGGCCTGAGCCGTGTCGACAGAATAGAACACATGTTCCCTTGATCGCTGCGACCCGGATTTGGGAGGGCCGGGCCCAGATGGTTGGCTGGTCCCACACCCCCGAGGAACCAAGCTGGAGGAAGTGCCATGGCGCAGGTCGAGGCCACGACGGAGCGGATCATCGCGGCGGACGCGGAGACGGTGTTCGACGCTCTGGCCGACTACAGCGGCACCCGCGCGAAGCTGCTGCCGGAGCACTTCAGCGAGTACGAGGTGCGCGAGGGTGGCGACGGCGAGGGCACCCTCGTCCACTGGAAGCTCCAGGCCACCAGCAAGCGCGTCCGCGACTGCCTCCTGGAGGTCACCGAGCCCACCGACGGTGAACTCGTCGAGAAGGACCGCAACTCCTCGATGGTCACCACCTGGACCGTCACGCCCGCCGGCGAGGGGAAGTCCAGGGCTGTCGTCAGCACCGTCTGGAACGGCGCCGGCGGCATCGGCGGCTTCTTCGAGAAGACCTTCGCGCCCAAGGGTCTCGGCCGCATCTACGACGCCCTCCTCGCCAACCTGGCCGCCGAGGTCGAGAAGTAACCTCCCCGGTGAGCCCCGCTCACCGATTCGAGTGGTTTCCCCGCGACCCCCACGAGAGCGCCCCGCGCGCCGAGGGGGCGCGGGCGCTCTCGCAAACGCGGATGATGAGCGCGCCAAGCGCCACCCGGCACACCCGGCACGGGGCGTTCGCGACCTGGCGCGCCATCGGCGCTCCGCGCCGCCCGACTTGTTCCCGCTTCGCACCCGATGCGAAGAACGGCGCGGTGCCGACGCCGTGACGAGGGGAGCGGCACGGGGGTGCGATCACGCCGGCGAAGGACGACGTGCCGCTCGTCGCGGGCGACCCGCCCTCCGGCCACGAACCGCCGCCCGCCACGGACCCGGCGCTTCGACCCCCACAGGGTCCGGCTCGTTGAGCGTCCACTCCTCCCGCGAAACCCGGCAGGACATCGGACGCACAGGCGGCGTCGTGCTGCGCGGGACGGTCCGCGCCGGCGGCGGCCGCCCGGTCGAGGACGCCCGGGTCACCCTTCTCGACGCGGCGGGCCACGTCGTCGACACGCTGACGACGGGACCGGACGGCACCTTCCGCTTCGTGGACCCGTCCTCGGGCGGGTACACGGTGATCGCGGCCGGCTACCCCCGGTCGCTACCGTCCTCCGGCTCGCGGGCGGCGGCCGCACCGAATGCGACCTGCGGCTCGGCGACGAGGACTGACGGAACGCCGGACCACCGGTGGACACGTCCTCGCCGTCCCGGTGAGGACGTGTCCACCGGTGACAAGGGGCGGCCCATGAGCAAGGATGCTCTGGCCGGTGCCTTCGAGCGGCTCTGCCCAGAAGGCCCGACCGACCTCGGGGAACTGGGAGAGCCGTGAAGATCCTGATCAGCGCCGACATGGAAGGCGCCACCGGCGTCACCTGGCCCGCCGACGTGCTGCCCGGGACTCCGCAGTGGGAGCGGTGCAGGTCCATGTTCACCTCGGACGTGAATGCGGCCGTCCTCGGGTTCTTCGAAGGCGGCGCCGACGACGTGCTGATCAACGAGGCGCACTGGACCATGCGGAACCTGCTGCTCGAACAGCTCGACGAGCGGGCCGAGATGCTGACCGGGCGTCACAAGTCGCTCTCCATGGTCGAGGGCGTGCAGCACGGCGACGTCGACGGCATCGCCTTCGTCGGGTACCACACCGGTGCCGGGGCCGAGGGGGTGCTCGCGCACACCTACCTCGCCAACTCCATCACCGGTGTCTGGCTCAACGGGGAGCGCGCGAGCGAGGGGCTGCTCAACGCCCATGTGGTCGCGGAGTACGGCGTGCCGGTGGTGCTGGTCACCGGTGACGATCTGACCTGCGAGGACGCCCTCGGTTACGCGCCCGAGGCGCGCAAGGTCGCGGTGAAGGACCACGTCTCGCGGTACGCGGCGGTCTGCCGGACCCCGCGTCGTACGGCGGCCGAGATCCGGGACGCGGCGAGGGCGGCGGCGGCCCTCGCCGTACGGCACGAGCCGGTGCGGGGCGGGCCGTTCACGGTGGAGCTGGAGTTCGACGCCGAGCACCTGGCGGCCGCCGCGACGGTGGTGCCCGGGGTGGCGCGCAGCGGTGAACGCCGGGTCGCGTACACCAGCGAGACGATGTACGAGGGCATTCGCACGTTCAAGGCGGTCACCACGATCGTCTCCGCAGCGGTGGAGGAACAGTATGGCTGAGCCGGTCCATGGCCCAGACGCCACGGCGCTCGACGAGGTGGTGACCTTCACCTCCGAGCTGATCCGGATCGACACCACCAACAAGGGCGGCGGTGACTGCTTCGAGCGCCCCGCGGCCGAGTACGTCGCCGAACGCCTGGCCGCCGCCGGGCTGGAACCGGCGCTGCTCGAGCGGACCCGGGGTCGCACCAACGTGGTGGCCCGCATCGCGGGGACCGACCCCACCGCCGACGCCCTGCTCGTCCACGGCCACCTGGACGTCGTCCCGGCCGAGACCGCCGACTGGTCCCTCCACCCCTTCTCCGGCGAGGTCCGCGACGGAGTCGTCTGGGGGCGCGGCGCCGTCGACATGAAGAACATGGACGCGATGGTGCTCGCCGTCGTCCGTTCCTGGGCCCGCCAGGGCATCCGGCCGCGCCGGGACATCGTCCTCGCCTACACCGCCGACGAGGAGGCCAGCGCCGAGGACGGCTCGGGCTTCCTCGCCGACCACCACCCGAGCCTCTTCGAGGGCTGCACCGAAGGCATCAGCGAATCGGGGGCCTTCAGCTTCCACCCGCACCCCGGCATGACCCTCTACCCGATCGCCGCAGGCGAGCGCGGCACCGCCTGGGTCAAGCTCACCGCCCACGGCAGGGCGGGGCACGGCTCCAAGGTGAACACCGCCAACGCCGTCACCCGGCTCGCCGCGGCGGTCGCCCGCATCGGCGCGCACCCCTGGCCGGTCCGTCTCACCCCGACCGTACGGGCGGCCCTCACCGAACTGGCCGCGCTGTACGGCATCGAGACCGATGTGACGGCGGACGGCTTCGACGCCGACGTGCTCCTGGAGAAGCTCGGCCCGGCCGCCGCCCTGGTCGAGCCGACCGTACGCAACAGCGCCAACCCGACCATGATGGAAGCCGGTTACAAGGTGAACGTCATCCCGGGCCATGCCGTCGCGTACGTCGACGGCCGCATGCTGCCGGGCGGCGAGGAGGAGTTCGTCGAGACGATGGACCTGCTCACCGGACCGGACGTGGAGTGGGAGTTCCACCACCGCGAGGTCCCGCTGCAGGCCCCGGTCGACTCGCCGACGTTCGCCAAACTCCGTGCCGCCGTCGAGCACTTCGACCCCGACGGGCACGTCGTCCCCTTCTCCATGTCCGGCGGCACCGACGCCAAGCAGTTCTCGCGGCTCGGCATCACCGGCTACGGCTTCTCCCCGCTGAAGCTGCCCCCGGACCTGGACTACGGAGCGCTCTTCCACGGCGTCGACGAGCGCGTCCCCGTCGACGCCCTGCACTTCGGTGTCCGCGTCCTCGACCACTACCTGCGGTCCGCGTAAAGGAGTCGAGATGGTCCCCACGGCCGCCTACGGCACCTGGCCTTCCCCCATCGACGCAGCACTCGCCGCCTCGCACGACGGGCGCCCCGAATACGTCGGCGTCGTCGGCGACGAGGTGTGGTGGACCGCCCCACGCCCCAGCGAGGGCGGCCGGCGCGCCCTGGTGCGCCGGCGCGCCGACGGCACCGAGGAGTCGCCGCTCCCCACCCCCTGGAACGTCCGCAGCCGCGTCGTCGAGTACGGCGGACAGCCCTGGGCCGGTCACGCACGGGAGGCCGACGGCCCCCTGATCGTCTTCAGCCACTTCCCCGACCAGCGGCTGTACGCGTACGAACCCGACGCCGCCCCGGGCGGACCCGCGGCCGCGCCCCGGCCGCTCACCCCCGTCTCGGCCGTCGGAGGCGGACTGCGCTGGGCCGATCCGGTCATCCATCTCGACCGGGGCGAGGTCTGGTGCGTCCTGGAGGAGTTCACCGGGCCCGCCCCCACGGACGTACGCCGGGTTCTCGCTGCGGTCCCCCTGGACGGATCGGCCGCCGAGGACCGCTCCGCCGTACGGGAACTCGCCGAGGGGCGGCACCGGTTCGTCACCGGCCCGCGGCTCTCCCCGGACGGCCGCCGGGCCGCCTGGATCGGCTGGGACCACCCGCGGATGCCCTGGGACGGTACGGAGGTGCTGGTCGCCGACGTCACTCCCGAGGGGGTCCTCCGGGACGCCCGTCCCGTCGCGGGCGGCCCCGAGGAGTCGGTGCCGCAGGTCGGCTGGAGCGCCGACGGCCGGCTGCTGTACGTCAGCGACCGCGGCGGCTGGTGGAATCTCTACCGGTCGGACGTCGAGGTCGACGCCGACACCGCCGGTGACACCGCCGGCGACGACCGCGCACCGGTCGCGCTCTGCCCTCGTGCCGAGGAGTTCGGCGGACCGCTGTGGAAGATCGGTCTGAGCTGGTTCCACCCGCTGGAGAACGGCCTGATCGCCGTCATCCATGGCAGGGGAGCCACCGCGCTCGGCATACTCGACCCGGAGAGCGGCGAACTCGTGGACACGGCGGGCCCCTGGACCGAATGGGCGTCCACCCTCGCCGGGCACGGCACCCGCGTCATCGGGGTGGCCGCGAGCCCGCGCAGCGCCTACGAGGTCGTGGAACTGGACACCCGTACCGGCCGGGCCCGGGTCATCGGCTCGGCCCACGACGACCCGGTCGACCCGTCGTACTACCCCGAACCCCAGATCCGCACCTTCACCGGACCCGACGACCGCGAGATCCACGCCCACGTCTACCCGCCGCACAGCCCCGACCGGATCGCCCCCGCCGCGGAGCTGCCGCCCTACGTGGTGTGGGCGCACGGCGGCCCGACCGGGCACGCCCCGCTCGTCCTCGACCTGGAGATCGCCTACTTCACCTCCCGGGGGATCGGGGTCGCCGAGGTCAACTACGGCGGCTCCACCGGATACGGGCGGGAGTACCGCGAGCGGCTCCGCGAGCAGTGGGGCGTGGTCGACGTGGAGGACTGCGCGGCCGTCGCCGAGGCGCTCGCCACCGAGGGCACCGCCGACCCGGCCCGCCTGGCGATCCGGGGCGGCAGCGCGGGCGGCTGGACCGCCGCCGCCTCCCTCGTCACCACCGACGTCTACGCCTGCGGCACGATCATCTACCCCATCCTCGACCTGCTGGGCTGGGCCACCGACGAGACCCACGACTTCGAGTCCCGTTACCTGGAGTCGCTGGTCGGGCCGCTCGCCGAGGTGCCCGCCCGCTACCGGGAGCGCTCGCCCCTGCAGCACGTCGAGCGGATCTCCGCTCCCTTCCTGCTGCTCCAAGGGCTCGACGACGTGATCTGTCCGCCGGCGCAGGCCGAGCGGTTCGTCGCGCGGATGGCGGGGCGGGGAGTCCCGCACGCCTACATCGCCTTCGAGGGCGAGAGCCACGGTTTCCGGCGCGCCGACACGATGATCCGCGCGCTGGAGGCGGAACTGTCCCTGTACGCACAGGCCTTCGGTATCGAACGGCCCGACGTTCCGCTCCTGGAGCTGAGGAAATGACGGAGACCCCGGCGGCGTCCGTGCCCCCGGCGACCTCGACGCCGGTGACCCCGCCGACTGCGGTGGCTCCGCTCGCCCGGCCGGCCCGGCTACGCCCCGGCGCCAGGGTCGCCGTCGTCGCGCCCAGCGGACCCGTACCCGAGGAGCGCCTCGCGGCCGGGCTCGACATACTGCGCGGCTGGCACCTGGAGCCGGTGGTCGCCCCCCATGTCCTCGACACCCACTCGGAGCTGAGGTACCTGGCGGGCACGGACCGGGCCCGCGCCCGGGACCTCCAGGAGGCCTGGTGCGATCCGTCCGTCGCCGCGGTGATCTGCGCGCGAGGAGGCTACGGCGTCCAGCGGATGGTGGATCTGGTCGACTGGGCGGCGATACGGGCGGCCGGCCCCAAGGTGTTCGTCGGCTACAGCGACGTCACCGCGCTGCACGAGGCGTTCGCCGTCCGCGCGGGCCTCGCCACCCTGCACGGCCCGATGGTGGCGGCCGGGACCTTCCTCAAGGACGCCCGCACCCAGGAATCGCTGCGGGCGACCCTCTTCGAGCCAGAATCGGTGCGGACCATCGGCCTGGACACCGCGCGGACCCTGGTCCCCGGACGGGCACACGGCGTCACCCTCGGCGGCTGCGTCAGCGTCCTCGCGGCCGACCTCGCCACCCCGAACGGCCGGCCCTCGGCCCGCGGCGGCCTGCTGCTCCTGGAGGACGTGGGGGAGGAGCCGTACCGCCTGGACCGGATCCTCACCCAGCTGCTGCGCTCCGGCCGGCTGGACGGGGTCGCGGGCATCGGACTGGGGTCGTGGGAGGAGTGCGGACCCTACGAGGAGGTGCGGGCGGTGCTTGCCGACCGGCTGGGCGGCCTCGGGGTCCCCGTCGTGGAGGAGATGGGGTTCGGTCACAGCGCGACGGCGCTGACCGTGCCGCTGGGGCTGCCCGGGACGCTGGACACGGAGTCGGGGACGCTGACGCTCGACGTCCCGGCCCTGGTCTGAGCTGACCGGCCGTCATGCAACAGCTGCACCGGCCGGCCTTCACTGAATCTCCGTCAGCAAGCGCTGCCCCGCGTGTTGACGCGGTTATGACACGTGTCACACCATGGGCGCGGCTCGGTACTTACCAGTCGGTAATCCTCAGTGTGGAGGCCCCCGTGTCCGTGTCCGCGTCCCGCGCCCTGCTCCGATCCCGCAAGGCCCGCGCCCTGGCGGCCGGCACGGCGGTCGCCCTGCCCCTCACGTTCGCCGCACCGGCGACCGCCACCGAGGCCGGTTCGTACACCGTCACCCCGCTGAGCTTCACCGTCCAGGCGGGCGGCCGGACCTGCACCGTCGACGCGGACCTCTACCGGCCCGCCGGGGTGGACGCCGCTCACCCGGCGCCCGCCGTCCTCGCCACCAACGGCTTCGGCGGCGGCAAGAAGGACGGGTCCACCGACGCCATCGGCAAGGCCTTCGCCGCCCGGGGGTACGTCGGACTCGTCTACTCCGGCCTCGGCTTCGGCGCGTCCGGCTGCCTGATCTCCCTTGACGATCCACGCATCGACGGACAGGCCGCCACGCGGCTCGTCGACTTCCTGGCCGGCACGCATGCCGCCGACGACGGCACCCGCGCCGACTTCGTGCTCAAGGACGGGGCGACCGACCCGCGCGTCGGCATGATCGGCGGCTCCTACGGCGGGGCCATCCAGCTCGCCACCGCCTCCGTCGATCCCCGGCTGGACGCGCTCGTCCCGCTCATCACCTGGAACGACCTCGCCTACTCCCTCGCCCCCAACGGCGCCGACCGCGCCACCCCCGGCGTCTTCAAGTGGCAGTGGGCCAACGGCTTCTACCTGATCGGTGAGGGCCAGCCGCTCCTCGCTCCCTCCCTCGACCCCACCCGCATCAACTCGCTGAGCTGCCTGCACTTCGTCACCGACGCCTGCGACACGGTCCGGCTGCTCAACTCCGGCCGCTACCCGGAGGCCGGCACGAAGAAGATGCTCGACTTCGCCCGGAGCGTCTCTCCGGTCTCGTACCTCGACCGGGTCAAGGCACCGACGCTGATCGTCCAGGGCCAGTCCGACAGTCTCTTCAACCTCAACGAGGCGCGGGACACCTACGAGAGGCTCCAGGCGCGGGGCGTCGACACGAAGATGATCTGGCAGTCCTGGGGGCACAGCGGCGGCGTCAGCGACCCGGCGGCCGGTGAACTGAACCTGGGGGAGGGGAACCTGGAGACGAGTTACGTCGGGCAGCGCGTCCTCGCCTGGTTCGACCGGTACCTCCGGGACGACCGGTCCGCCGACACCGGAGCAGAGTTCGCCTACTACCGCGCCTGGCGGAGCGGGTACGGCACGGCCGACCGTGTCCCCGCCTTCAGTCAGAAGCTCTACCTCTCCGGCGACGGCAAGCTCGTCGACAACCGTGCCAAGGTCGCCCGGGGTTTTCGCTCGTACAGCAACTGGCTGGTGCCCACCAGCCATTCGGAGTCCTCGCTCGCCGGGATGATCGGACTGCCCGACCCGCAGCCCTACGACACCCACGGCACCTACCTCGGCTGGACCAGCGCCCCGCTCACCGCGCCCGCCGACGTCGTCGGCTCCCCGAAGGCCACGCTGAGGGTCGTCTCCCCGAAGACCGAACGCGTCCAGGACTCCGGCGACGCCGCCGACAAGCTGGTGCTCTTCGCCAAGGTGTACGACATCGCGCCGGACGGCAGGAAGACCCTGGTCAACCGGCTCGTCGCCCCGGTGCGGGTGCCGGACGCGACCCGGCCCTTCACGGTGGAACTCCCCGGGATCGTGCACCGGTACGAGACGGGCCACCGGCTGGAGTTCGTGATCGCCGCGAGCGACACTGCGTACGCCGGCAACCGGGGCGTCAAGCCGGTGACCGTCGTGAGCGCCCCCGAGGACACGGGCACGCTGGAGCTGCCGGTCGTCCGGGGTCGGGTGGGGTAGGCGGGCGGGTCGGTCGGGCGACCAGGAGGGGGGTTAGGCCAGGGGTGTGGATTCACGCGACCGTCCGCCGTTCTTTACCTGTCCTTTTCCCATTTCGCGGCCGGTGGGACGGAGACTGTGCCTCCGCCTCTCGCACCGTGAATCGCCGGTGCGTGGCACATCCCCCCTCCTAGAAAGACCGAAGGCCCCGTGCCGCTTCCCGTTGTGCTCACCGGCCGCACCGTGCGGCTCGAGCCTCTCGCTCCGCACCACGCCGCCGCGATCGCCGCCGCAGGTGCCCAGGACCGTACGACGTACGCGTTCACCCCCGTCCCGCACAGCCCGGAGACGGCACAGGTCTACATCGAACGCGCCCTCGCCGAACAGAGCGCGGGCCGGGCGCTCCCCTTCGCCGTCGTAAGCACGGCCGACGGGCGGGTCGTCGGCGCGACCCGGTTCCTTCAGCTCGACTACTGGCAGGGGCCGCTGGTCTGGCCCGCCGTGCCGGGTGTGCCCCACGGCGACCCCGCCACGGCGGTGCCGGACGCGGCGGAGATCGGCAACACCTGGCTCGCGCCGGGCGCCCAGGGCACCGGCATCAACACCGAGGCGAAGCTGCTGATGCTCCGGCACGCCTTCGAGGTGTGGGGCGTGCGGCGGGTCTCGATGCGGGCCGACGCCCGGAATCTGCGCTCGCGGGCCGCGATCGAGCGCCTGGGTGCCGCCTGCGACGGCGTGCACCGGGCCCATTCACGAGGTCTCGACGGAGCCGTGCGGAGCACCGCCTTCTACTCGATCCTCGACGAGGAGTGGCCGGCCGTGCGAGCCGTCATCGAGGCCAGGCTCGACCGGTCGCCCCGGTCGGACCGGTCGCCCCGGTCGTCCCGGCTCGACGCGGCGGCGTCGCGCGGCCCGCTCGTACCGGCATAGCAGAGAGCCCGACGACCGCAGGCCCCCGCCCCGGCGGGGGTCCGCGGCCGTCGAGGGGCCGGGTGGCGTTTCACAGGCTGCGGGCGGTGCACGGCCGCCGACCGGGCCCTGCTCGGCTTCCCCCGCAGACCTCCGTGAACAGCCGAGGCCATGCTCTTCGGCAAGGCAGACCTTGTGTCGTGAGCAGCTCAGTCGGACGTCTGATCCGCGTCCATGCTTGCGAAGTCCTCGGCGGCGGTGAGGCCTTCGAGGAAGGACCGGAAGTCCCGGGCGAGTGTCAGTTCAGTTCGGAGTTCGGCGTCGAACCAGGTCACGGAGGGTTCTCCGTGTCGGCCGCAGGCCCGGTAGTCGAGCCCGATCCAGCACGGCGCGCTGGCTGAAACGAGTACCACCGCGGTGGGCAGTCCCCACTCCTCGACGAGGTACGGGGTGTCGAGGATGGAGAGAGTGTCCTCGCGGTGGCCGATGCCCATCACGAAGTCGAACGGAACGTGGTCGGCACTCCAGGAGGTCGGTTGAGCCGTGGGGAAGGCATCCCGGCTGTCTGCGACCACCCCTCCGTTCTGGTGACGCAGGAGGTCGAGCAGGGAACTGGGGAGCGTGACGTTCAGCAGTCGCTGGGCGTCCACGATCGCCTGGCCGGTCAGGGCCGGCTGGGCCGCGTGCTCGCTACTGGTGTCCCACAGGGAGCGGCAGAGATCCTCGAAGCGTGCCATGGCCGGCATCGTAGGCGACACGCCGCGTCGTCGGCCTCATCGGCGGCAAGCACCGCCGCCGCGGGCGCCGCAGGTGGCGCGCTCCTCTGGTGGCGCCGCCGTCGGACGAACACCGAGAGCTGACCGGCACGGCATCCGTAGAGCAACACCAGGGGGCCCTTACCGACTTCGGAGAGGGCCCCTCTCGCCCGTCGGGGCCGACCCGTGTGGTGACCCGAGGAGACCGCTGCCTCGCCGCCCTCACCCTCCTCCGGCTCGAGACGGCTGAGCCGCCCGAGAACGGGCTCGGGCGGCCGGGCCACGCCACCGCTTGAGCTCGTCGACGCGCCCGTTCGACCCTCCGCGGCCTGGGTCGTGTCCGTGAAGTTTCGCCTGGGACGCGACGCCTGGCCCGACGCTCGCCGCGTTGTCGGGATCACCCGAGTACGCCCCGTACGAGGGCGACCCTCCGCCTTGCGATCCCAACGCACCGGACGCCGCGGGCCTGCCCTGCGGGCAGACGGCGCTACTTTCCGGACACGGCCTAGCGGGCCGCGAGCGCCGCGTAGCCCGGGCGGACGACCTCGTCGATCAGCCGCTGACGCTCCGGCAGCGGCAGGAAGGCGGCGTCGAGCGCGGCGACCGTGAACTCCTCGAAGACCTCGGGGCCGTAACCGAAGGCGTCCACCATGTGCTGGAACTCCTCGCTCATGGTGGTGCCGGAGACCAGTCGGTTGTCCGTGTTGAGGGTGATGCGGAAGCCGAGCCGGCGCAGCTCGTCGATCGGGTGCGAGGCGTAGTCCTTGGCCGCGCCCGTCTGCAGGTTGGAGGTCGGGCAGACCTCCAGGGCGATGCGGTTGTCGCGGACGTACGAGGCGAGCCGGCCCAGCGTGCCGTCCTCGGCGATGTCGTCCGTGATCCGCACGCCGTGACCGATCCGCTCGGTGCCGCAGACCTGGACGGCCTCGTGGATCGACTCCGCGCCGACGGCCTCGCCGGCGTGGATGGTGAAGTGGCAGTTGTGCTGCTTGAGGTGCTGGAAGGCGGCCAGATGGCGGGCCGGCGGGTTGCCTATCTCGCCGCCGGCGATGTCGAAGCCCGCCACGCCCTGGTCCCGGTGCGCGACGGTGAGCCGCGCGATCTCCAGGGAACGGTCGGTGTGGCGCATACCGGTGAGCAGGGTACGGACGGTGATCCGGCCGCCGGCGCGGCGCTCGCCCTCGCGGAAGCCGTCGTTCACCGCCTCGACGACCTCGTCGAGGGTCAGCCCGCCCTCCAGGTGCTGTTCGGGGGCGTAGCGGATCTCGGCGTAGACGACCCCGTCCGCCGCCAGGTCCTCGGCACACTCGGCCGCGATCCGGTGCAGCGCCTCGCGGGTCTGCATCACCGCGCAGGTGTGGGCGAAGGTCTCCAGGTACCGCTCCAGCGACCCGGAGTCGGCGGCGTCCCGGAACCAGACCGCGAGCTCGGCGGGGTCCTCGGTCGGCAGGGCGGTGTAGCCGCACGCGCGCGCCAGCTCGACGATCGTCGCGGGGCGCAGCCCGCCGTCGAGGTGGTCGTGGAGAACGGCCTTCGGGGCCCGGCGGATCCAGTCGGCGACGGTGGGCGCGGCAGAGGCGGCGGGGTTGTCAGACAAGTGCATGGCGCGGAAGTGTACGCCACGGTGGGCCACCGCCGCTGTGACGGCGGCGACAGGGTGCCCGGGCCGATCAGTTGGACTGAAGCACCGGAAGGGCCGGCGCGCCCGTCGGCAGCATGTGCTTGGCCGCCAGGACCGGGGTGTCCCCGACCCGCACGACCTGGGTGACCAGGACAGCCGGGGTGTCGGCCGGGCGGCCGAGCTGCTCGCCGCGACGCTGGCCGACCAGGGTCGCGGTCACACTGCTGTGCGCCCCCAGAGGCACCCCGCGCGAGGCGCCGGCGAGCACCGCCAGCATGGAGGTGCGCTCCGCGGCCTCCACCGTGCGCAGTGCCCGGGCGAAGTCGGGGTGCACCCGCTCCAGTACGTCGTCCGCTGCCGCCCACTCCTGGCTCAGCGCCGCCGCCGTACCCTCCCCGGCCAGCAGGGACTCCCAGAACCGCAGCTCCGCCCTGGCCGGCGCGAGCAGGTGCTGGGTGGTGAAGTCGGTGGGTTCCTCGACCGCCCGGAGCAGGGCCCGGACGCGCAGCGGCGTGCCGGTCCCGATCAGCTCCTCCAGGGGCTGGATGTGCTCGAAACCGCGCCGGGGCGGGTGGTCGTTGACGGTCCGGCCGACCCCGCGTCGCACCGAGAGCAGTCCGTCCTCCTGGAGGAGCAGCAGGGCCTCGCGCAGGGCGGGGCGGCTCACGCCCAGCTCGCCGGCGAGCTTCGGCTCGGAGGGGAGGGTCGAGCCGGGGGGATAGGTGCCGTCGTGGATGGCGTCCGCGATCCGCTCGTAGAGCACCACGACCGGTCGGCGCTGCTGACCGCTGACTGCCACTGTCCCTCCTCCGCCTCACTTGTCGGCAGGTCAAAGCGTATCCGGATTCACAAGGGCCGGGGTCTTGACGTTTTACGCGCGTAGAGTCCAGCCTGTCTGGGCGCTACTTGTCTGACAAGCCCAGGCGGCTGGGGTGAGTGGCGTGCCCAACGAACATGACATCCAAGGCAAAGGGGCCGATATGTCAGCCAAATCCGACCTCACGGGCCGCGGGCCCATGCTCCTGGCGATGGTCCTCGCCGTCCTCGGCTACCAGATCAATGCCACGATGCTCAGCCCCGCACTGCCGGATGTCATCGAACGCCTGGGCACGACCACGGCCGCCGCCGGTCTCTCGCAGACGCTGTTCTTCCTGATGGCGGCCATCGGCCAGGTGACGCTCGCCCGCCTCAGCGACCAGCGCGGCCGCAAGCCGATGATGATCGTCTGCGCCGTCGTGCTGATCGCCGGAAACCTGCTCTGCGTCTTCGCGCCGAACATCGAGGTCTTCATCGCCGGCCGCGTTCTCCAGGGCATCTCGGCCGCGATGTTCACCCTCGCCTTCCTCACCCTCAACCAGCTGCTGACCCCGGCCGCCTTCGGCAAGGCCGCGGGCATCATCACCGCCGTCAACGGCGGCCTCGCGGGGATCGACGCCATCGCCGGAGGTCAGATCGCCGACACCATCGGCTTCCGCGGCATCTTCGTCTGCTCCACCCTGATCGCGGTCGCGGGTCTGCTCGGCGTACGGAAGTACGTCCCCGACGTCCCGGCCACCGCCACCGACGGCCGCTTCGACTCCCGGGGCATCGGGGCCCTCGCGCTCGGCCTCACCGGGGTCCTCGTCGGCCTCGCCCAGGGCGCCGCCTGGGGCTGGACCTCCGTCCTCACCCTCGGCTTCCTCCTCGGCGGCCTCGCCTCGCTCGTCTTCTTCGTCGTCTCGCAGAAGAGTGCAGCCAACCCGGTCATCGACATCGACGTCCTGGCCTCGCGCCGCGCCTGGCCTCTGCTCCTGACCACGATCTGCACCCTGGGCGGCGCCTTCGGCGCCATCGCACTCACGATCCCGCTCTTCTCGCAGGACGCGCGCGTCGGCCTCGGCCTCTCCGCCGTCACCGCGGCCGTCCTCTTCCTCACCCCGATCCAGCTCATCGGCGTCGTCTCCGCGCCGTTGACAGGACGCCTGGGCCCGAAGGTCGGCTGGCGCACGGTCGTCGTCACCGGCGCGGTCGCCAACTTCGCGATCTTCCTCTTCGCGACCTTCTTCCTGCACAGCGAGTGGATCCTGGTCGCCTCGCTGGCCGCGCTCGGTGTCACGTACGGCGGTTTCATGCTCACCGGCCTCAACGGCCTCGCCGTCACCACCGCGCCGAAGGACAAGCCGGGCTCGCTCTCCGGGCTCAACGGAGCCTGCTTCGGCATCGGCGCCTCACTCGGCATCGCCCTGGCCTCCGCGATGATCACGGCTGGCAGCGACGCGGGCGGCGTGACCGAGGCCGGCTACCAGCACGCCATGTACGTGGCGCTCGCCCTGCTCGGCATCGGTGTCGTCACCGCCCTGCTCATCCAGCGCCCGGAGCCGGCCGATGCCGACGCGTCCGAGGACGAGCCTCAGCTGGTGATCGCCCACCACTGACCGGACCGGCGAGACCCCTGCCGACCGGCCACCGACCGGGCCCGTCGGGTGACGCCCGCACCCTCACCCGTACGGCCCTTCCACCGCCCCCGTGGGACAGGATCCCTCCATCCCGGTCCCACGGGGGCGGTCGCGTACGGCGGCCGCGCGCGACGGAGGAGAGCGCCGGCCATGAGTTCCCAGGAGCCGACGAACGCGGGCGCGGTCACGTCCCGGGCCGCCCGAGCCGTCACCCCCGGCCGGATCGCCGTCGCGGCCGCCCGGCGGTGCGCGTGAGACGGGCGGCGATCCTCGGCGCCGGCGCCGTACTCACCCTCGCGGCCGTGGCCGGACCTCGGGCGAGGCCACGGCCGCGGTGGACGCCCCGCCGATGCCCCGCTTCCCGGGCAGAGGGCCGTGGCGCGTCTTCACGGCGCTCGACCACCGCACGCGGATGGACGTCCATGACGGGAGCGGTAGCAACCGGCCTGTGCTGCGGCCCCGAGCCGGCGGGTGTGCACGCAGCATCCGCCGGAGGGCGTGTCGCTCGACGGCCGTACGGCCGCGACGGTCGGTGTGGTGAAGCAGGGAGAGGTGCCCGGCTCGCGTCCGGTCCGCCCGGTGCCGAACCGCGCGCAAGCCTCAGCTCAGCGCTTGTAGTTGATCTTCATCGTGTCCATGTCCGTCACGGTGGACCTCAGTTCGCCGTGACCGTGGCCGAGTGCGGCGAGCGCCGTCTCCGCCCGGTCCTCGGCGATCGCCGCCGCCATCTCCTCTCCCTCCGCCGCGTCCGAGAGGACGACCAGACGGTACGAGAAGTGCTTCAGGGTCCGGTCGTAGGCCAGCGAGCCCTCCGCCGTGAACCGCATCGCCGCCATCCCGTGATCGTCGACCTCGGCGAGCAGCCGCGCCCGGCTCTCCTCCGACAGGTCTTCGAACGCGCCGCGCACGATCACCCGGTAGGTGTGCTGGGTACTCATCTCTCTCCGTACTCCCGTCAACCGTTGAAGATCCAGACTACGGCGGCGAGGATGACGCGCATGCGGAATATCGTGACCGTCGACGCCCCCTCCAATCTCGGGCTGCGCCCACCCGCCCCGGGCACCGTCCCCGGCTGCTACAAGCTCGCCGGCGCCCTGCGCGAGAACCGGATCGTCCAGCGGCTCGGCGCGCGGGACGGTGGCGTCGTCGTCCCGCCCCGCTACGACAGGGGCGACTGGCAGGAGGGCGACGGTGTCTTCAACGCGGCGGCCCTCGCGACCTACACCCGTGCCCTCGCCGACCGGATCGAGCGTCACGTACGGGCCGGGGACTTCCCCCTCGTCCTCGGCGGCGACTGCTCCATCCAGCTCGGCGCCTCCCTCGCCCTGCGCCGCATCGGCCGCTACGGCCTCGCCGCCGTCGACGCCTCGCCGGACTTCCGTCACCCCGGCAACTCCGACCGCGTCGGGGCCGCCGGGGGCGAGGAACTCGCCCTGGCCACCGGCCGAGGCCAGGACGACCTCACCGACCTGGAGGGACGACGCCCCTACCTGCGGGACGAGGACGTCCGCCTCCTCGGCATCCGCGACGCCTTCCACGACGACCCCGAACTCGTCGAGCTGCGCGCCCTGAAGGTCCCCACCGTCACCGTCTCCGAACTGCGCGCGGGAGGACCGGCCGAGATCGCCGCCGCCACCGTCGCCGGCCTCGGAACCCCCGCTCTCGACGGCTTCTGGGTCCACCTCGACGCCGACGTCCTCGACCCGTCCGTCATGCCCGCCGTCGACAGCCCCGACCCCGACGGGCTGCTGCCCGACGAACTGACCGAACTGTTGCGTCCGTTGGTGCGATCGGAGCGCTGCGCCGGGCTCAACATCACCATCTACGACCCAGATCTCGACCCGGAAGGCACCGCCGGGGCCCTGCTCACGGACCTCGTCGTGGCGGCCTTCGCCGCCGCCTGACACACGAGAACCCCCTGACCGTCACCGGCCCTGGCCAGTACGGCGTCCGGCGTGTTCCACGGTCGACATGAAGACCGCACGACGTGCCGTACCGACCCTGTCGGCGGCCGCGTCGGGCCCGGACAACCCGCTGCCCGCCCTGCGGACGCGCGACACGGCGACACGCGCGGTCGACGCACGGGGTCGACACGCGCGACCGGTGGGCCATGTCGCACGTCATGCCGCACGCCATGGCCCGGCAGCTGGGGTACGGGCTTCTGCGCACCGCGCTGCCGACTCCCGTCCGGGACGGCTCCGGGCGCGAGCGCGTCCGTAGCCGTCCCGGACGCGGAAGTGATCGAGAACGAGCGGCTGCGGGCGACCGTGCCGCCCGGACCCGGCCGCCCCGCGCGGCGCGGACACGCGGCGCGTTGCGGTTGCTCGAAGCCAGGCTCCTCTTCGCCGAGGGCGGGGAGAGCGAGGTGTGGTCCGCCCTGACCGGCCAACCGCCGCCGCAAGCCGACGAGTTCAGCGTGCGTCCGGGGCCTGGGGAGATCGGGCGCTCAGGAGCGGAGGTCGACGTACTCGAAGACGGAGCCGTCCGGGTGGACCGCGATCAGATTGCGGCCCACCGGAGTCGGCACCGGACCGGCCACGATCTTGGCGCCCGCCTCGGTCAGCGCCGCGAACGCCACGTCCACGTCCTGGACGGAGATGGTCGCGGCGACCTTGCGCAGGATCTCCAGCTCCGCCTCCGGCCCACTCATCAGCAGGAAGCAGCCGACGGCGGCGACCGCCACCCCACCCCGCTCGAAACGCTGGGCGCGGCTGCCGGTGAGCCGCTCGTAGAAGTCCACCGCCGAATCGAGATCGTCGACGCAGACACGCAGTGTGGTCCCGAGAATCTCCATACGGGCGAGCCTAGTTGAAGAGGTGCCCGCAGGTCCGGGGCGTCAGGAGACCCGGCACAGGATCTCGCCGTGCGGAACCATGTACCAGGCGTCCTCGTGCCGGCCCCACTCCCGCCACGCCCCGGCGATCTCGGCCAGCTTCTCCGGCCCGGCGTGACCGCCGTCCACGGCCAGCCGCGCGTACACGGACTCCGTCGTGCGGTCCGCCCACAGCCCGCTCCACCACGCCCGCTCCTCGGCGGTGGCGAAGCACCAGGTCGCGGCGGTCGTGGTGATGTCCGTGAAGCCGGCTCGCCGGGCCCAGGAGAGCAGCCGCCGCCCGGCGTCCGGCTCGCCGCCGTTCGCCCGCGCGACCCGGTGGTACAGCTCCTGCCAGGCGGTCAGGGCCTGCGACTCCGGGTACCAGGTGAAGCCTCCGTAGTCGCTGTCGCGGGCGGCGACCACGCCACCGGGACGGCACACGCGCCTCATTTCGCTCAGCGCCCGCACCGGATCGCCCACGTGCTGCAGCACCTGGTGCGCGTGGACGACGTCGAAGGAGTCGTCCGGGAAGTCCAGGGCGTGGACGTCGGCGACCGCGAACTCCACGTTCTCCAGCCCTCGTTCGGCGGCCACCGCGCGCGCCTTGTCGAGGACGTCCCGCACCGCGTCCACCGCGGTCACCCGGCCGGGTGCGACCAGCGCGGCCAGATCGGCGGTGATGGTGCCCGGTCCGCAGCCCACGTCGAGGACGTCCAGGCCCGGTCGCAGTTCCGGGATCAAGTAAGCCGCGGAGTTGGCGGCGGTGCGCCAGCTGTGCGAGCGCAGCACCGACTCGTGGTGCCCGTGGGTGTAGACGGCGGTCTCCTGGGGCGTGGACGACTCGGAGGCATGGGTCATGACCGGACTCCCTCTGTGGGTGGGTACGCGCCACGGTACGCGTCCGGGCCGCATGGTGAGACCGAAATCTCACCATGCGGCCCAGCAGCTCGCGGTCGGCGCGCATTCCGGGCATACGGCCCGAAGCCCCGGGTACCCGCCGAGAGACCTGCACCGGATGTCACCGGAGGGACCCGCCCGGCCCTCGCGACGGCTCGTGGAGGAAGACCCTGATGCGCTACGAAACGATGTCCTCGCTCGCCCAGCAGCTCCGCGTCGACGCCGTACGCGCCGCGGACGCGGCCGGCTCCGGCCACCCCACCTCCTCCATGTCGGCCGCCGAGATCGGAGCGGTCCTGCTCGCCCGTCATCTGCGCTACGACTTCGACCGCCCCGACCATCCGGGCAACGATCACTTCGTCCTCTCCAAGGGCCACGCCTCACCCCTGCTGTACGCCATGTACCGGGCGGCGGGAGTCGTCGGCGACGGCGAGCTGCTCACCTTCCGCCGCCGCGGGAGCCTCCTCGAAGGCCACCCCACGCCCCGGCTGCCCTGGGTCGACGTCGCCACCGGCTCCCTGGGTCAGGGACTGCCCGTCGGCGTCGGCATGGCGCTGGCGGGGAAGTACCTCGACCGCGTCCCCTACCAGGTGTGGGTCCTGTGCGGGGACAGCGAGATGGCCGAGGGGTCCGTCTGGGAGGCCGTCGAACACGCCGCGTACTGCCGCCTGGACAATCTCACCCTCATCGTCGACGTCAACCGGCTCGGCCAGCGCGGCCCCACCCGCCACCAGCACGACCTGGGCGCCTACGCGGCCCGCCTGGAGGCCTTCGGCTGGCACACCGTCCAGATCGACGGCCACGACGTCGAGGCCGTCGACGCGGCGCTGCGCGAAGCCCGCGCGACCGTCCGGCGCCCCACCGCCGTCCTCGCCGCCACCCGCAAGGGCCGGGGAGTGGCGGCCGTCGAGAACCGGGAGGGCATGCACGGGAAGCCCCTGCCCGACGCCACGGCGGCCGTGGCCGAGCTGGGCGGCTACAGCGACCTGCGGGTCCAGGTGACCGACCCGCCCGCGGCCATGCCCCCGCGGCTCGTCAGGGGCGGCGCGCCCACGCTCCCGCGCTACGACAAGGGCGACGAGGTCGCCACCCGGGACGCCTACGGGCGCGCGCTCGCCGCCCTCGGGGACGTGCGCGGCGACGTCGTCGGGCTCGACGGCGAGGTCGGCGACTCCACCCGTACCGAGTACTTCGCGAAGGCGCACCCCGACCGCTACTTCGAGTCCTGGATCGCCGAACAGCAACTCGTCGGCGCGGCCGTCGGACTCCAGGCCCGCGGCTACGTCCCGTACGCCTCGACGTTCGCGGCCTTCCTGACCCGCGCGTACGACTTCGTCCGCATGGCGGCCGTCAGCCGGGCGGGGATCAACCTCGTCGGCTCGCACGCCGGCGTCTCCATCGGCCAGGACGGACCCAGCCAGATGGGGCTGGAGGATCTGGCGATGATGCGGGCCGTGCACGGCAGCACCGTGCTCTACCCCTGCGACGCCAACCAGACCGCGAAGCTGGTGGCGGCCATGGCCGACCTGGACGGCGTCCGCTACCTGCGCACGACACGCGGCAAGACCCCGGTGGTGTACGGGCCCGAGGAGGAGTTCCCCGTCGGCGGCAGCAAGGTGCTCCGAAGCCACGGCGAGGACGACCGGGCGGCCGTCGTCGCGGCCGGGGCGACCGTCCCCGAAGCACTGCGCGCCGCCGACCGGCTGGCCGAGGCGGGCATCCCGGTGCGGGTGATCGACCTCTACTCGGTCAAGCCGGTGGACCGCGCCACGCTCGACCAGGCCGCCGGGACGACCGGCTGCGTCCTGACGGTCGAGGACCACCGCCCCGAGGGGGGCCTCGGCGACGCGGTCGCGGAGGCGTACGCCGACGGCCACGGCAACACGCCCCGCCTGGCCCGGCTCGCCGTGCGCTCGATGCCGGCCTCGGCGACACCGGAGGAGCAGCTCCACGAGGCGGGCATCGACGCGGACGCGATCGTCTCGGCCGTCGAGCTGCTGGTCGAGCGCGTCCTGGTCCGCTGATCTTCGGGCAGGAACTCCGTCCGGCGCCGCCCGGCGCGTTCCTCCTCATGGACGCACCGCGAGGGACGCTACCGGAAGCCGCTGGTGGGCGAGTTCACCGCACGGCGGATGTGGCTGCTCGCCCAGCGCATCGGGCGGATCACCACCGGACGCCTGCGGGCCAGGGAGAAGACCGGCCCGCCATCGGGTCTGGTGACCGGGTTCGCCAGGCCCGTCCCCACCCTCGTCATCGGTGAGCTGCTCCCGAGTGCCGTACGAGGACCGGGAGAGCCCGGGACGCTGTGCCCGGCCGTACCGGCCGAAGAGGTGGCCCTGCGCCCAGAGACCGCGGGCATCAACGGGGTGAAGAACCTCCGGTCGCCTGGGACGTGTGACAGCGACCGGTGGCGGTCGAGGCGCGCGCTCGCCCGCGCCACCGCCGATACCGTACGGCACCGGTACACACCCCCCCCACTCCCACCACCGTCCTCCCGAACCGAGATCCCGGTAGCTCAAGAGAACCTCTGATTCCTATGGAGGTTTCCCAGCAGGGGTCAACAGGCCGTCCATGAACGGGAATTGTGGCTGCCGCCCATAGATGTGACATGTCACAGACAAGGTTTGGGAGGGATTGTGCCAAAGAGGCCCCAGTGGTCCAGTACGCGCAGATCGACCCGTCGACCACTGCGCATGATCGCCGGTGCGGTAGCCGTCGTGCTAGCCGCCGAGACGGCCGTGGTCGTCGCCACCACCGGTCAGGCCGTCGCCCTCGGCTCGCAGCAGACCGGCGCGCGGGCAGCCGCAGTGGAAGCCGCGCCCAAGGGACCCGCCGTGGCCCAGGACGAGGCGTCCGCCCGGCTGATGGCCCGGTTGCAGAAGCGCAGGATCGAGGTCCTGTCGGCGCGCACCGAGACCTCGGCCACCTATGCGCTGCCCGACGGGCAGATGCAGACCGCCGTGTACGCGGCGCCCGTCCGGGTCAAGAAGGACGGCGCCTGGCAGGACATTAACACCACGCTCGCCGACGCCGGCGCGGACCTGCGGCCCAGGGCCGCGACGGCGGACGTCACCGTCTCGGACGGCGGAGACACGAAGCTCGCCTCCGTCGCTCGCGACGGGCGCGGCTTCGCCATGGGCTGGGAGAAGAACCTGCCCGCGCCGAAGCTGAAGGGGGACACCGCAGCGTACGACCTCGGCGGCGGCGAGACGCTGACCGTCACCGCGCTGCCCCAGGGCTTCTCGCAGAACGTCCACCTGGCCAAGGCGCCCACGGAGCCGGTCAGTTACCGGATACCCGTCGAGGCCAAGGGGCTGAAGCTGTCCCAGGCGCCCAGCGGACGGCTGCTGCTCAAGGACTCGGCGGACAGGCTGGTCGCCGAGGCGCCCGCGCCGATGATGTGGGACTCGTCCAAGGACCCGCGTTCGGGCGAGTCCAAGCACCTGGCCAAGGTCCCGGTGAAGATCGAGACGGCGAAGGACGGGAAGCAGACCCTCGTCCTGTCGCCGGACCCGAAGTACTTCACCAAGGACCTGACCTACCCGGTCACGGTCGACCCGACCTCGACCCTGGCCGCCTCCACCGACACCTGGGTGGCCACCAACTACCCGGACTCGCAGGTCTCCTCGGCCGAGCTGAAGTCCGGCACGTACGACGGGGGCACCACCAAGGCCCGCGCCTACCTGAAGTTCGACGTGTCGGCCTTCAAGGGCAAGCGCGTCAACGACACCAACCTGGGCCTCTACTCGTACTACTCGTCGACCTGCTCGACCACCGGCTCCGGCACGCAGGTGCGGCGCATCACCGGTGACTGGAACTCCTCCACGATCACCTGGGGCGCGCAGCCGGCGACCACCGACGCCGGCGCGGTGACCAGCACCGCCGCCAAGGGCTACAACTCCACCTGCCCGGCAGGCACCGTCGACTTCGACATCGACGCGATCGTGCAGGCGTGGGCCGACGGCCAGCCCAACCACGGTCTGCAGATCCGCGGTACCAGCGAGACCGACTCACTGACATGGCGGCGTTACCGCTCGGCGAACTACGTCAGCGGCGACCACGCCCAGGAGCCGCACCTGACGGTCACCTATGACTCGTACCCGGGTTCGCCGACCGCCTCCGCGATCTCCCCGTCCGCCGTCAACGCGTACAACGGCATCCGGTACGTGACCTCGGTGACCCCGACGATGTCCGCGAAGGTCACCGACCCCGACGGCGCCACGGTCCGGGCCCAGTTCGAGATCACCCCCGACCCGGCGTACAACGAGACCACGTACACGTACACGGGCACCAGCGCCGCCGTGGCCTCCGGGTCGACCGCGACGCTGACCGTCCCGTCGGCGAACCCGTTGCCGTCGGGGCCGAAGCTGCGCTACCGCGTACGGGGCTACGACGGGACGTTCTACGGCCCGTGGAGCGCGTACATGCCGTTCGGCGTGAACACCGCCAAGCCGGCCGCGCCCACCATCAGTTGCCAGACGTATGCCAAGGACACCTGGACCGCCCGCGCGAGCGGCGCGGTGACCTGCACCCTGGACACCGCGTCCACCGACGGCCAGGGCTTCCTGTGGGGTCTGGACGACGCCAACCTGCCCCAGCGCGTGGACGACACCGTCAACGGCACCGGCGGTGACGCGCTGACCATCTCGGTCAACCCGGAGGACGGCTGGCACACCCTGCGCGCCAAGACGATCGACTCCGGCGGCAACCTCTCCACGGACGTCACCAGCTACAGCTTCGGGGTGGGCGCCGACGGCGCGGCCGTCATCTCCCCCTCCGACGGTGACGACACGGCGCGGCGCGTGTCCCTGCAGGCCAAGGGCAAGGCCGAGTACACCGGCGTGACGTACGAGTACCGGCGGGGCGAGACCGACGCCTGGAAGACCGTGCCGACCGCCCAGGTGACGACCACCACGGGCGGGGCCGTCAGCTGGCCGGCCCAGGTCACCTCCGGCACCGCGCCTCCGCTCGTGTGGGACGCGGCCACCTCGCTGGCCGAGGACGGCGTGCTCGAACTGCGGGCCGTGTTCGACTCCGGCACGACCGCGAAGTACAACTCCCAGGTCGTCGAGGTGACCCTGGACCGGCAGGCCGGCAACGCGCCGAGCGTCGAGGTGGGCCCCGGTACGGTCAACGCGCAGACCGGTGACTTCACCTTCAGCGACACCGACGCGGACGTCTTCGGGCTCTCCGCCGAGCGTTCGCACTCCTCGCGCCGGCCGGTGGCGCAGGAGGTCCAGGAGGGCCAGGCCGCGATCTTCGGCCCCAACTGGTCCTCCGGTGTGGGCGCGGAGGACGCGGGCACCGACTGGACGGTCCTGCGCAAGACCTCGGCCACCTCGGTCGAGATCCTGGACTCCACCGGTGTCGCCACCGCCTTCACCGCGACCAGCGGCGGCGGCTGGAAGGCCGAGTCGGGCTCCGAGGACCTGACCCTGACGGGCTCGCTGACGGGCTCCTTCACGCTGAAGGACACCGGCGGCACCGTGAGCGTCTTCCGCAAGGTCGACACGGCCGCCGCCTCCTGGACGCTGGCCACCACGGCTCTGTCGGTCGACGACTCCACCACCACCGTCGTCTCCGAGAAGGTGACCGTCGGCGGCGCGGTGCAGTCCCGGCCGAAGTACCTGATCGGCGCCTCCCCCGCGGTCGACGCGGCCACCTGCCAGGCCACCCCGGCGACCAACGGCTGCCGCGTCCTGGAGTACGTGTACGCGTCGTCCACCACGGCGACGGCGACCGCGTTCGGCACCTACGCCGGACAGGTCGCGCAGCTCAAGCTCTGGGCCACCAGCCCGGGTGCGAGCGCGGCCACGGCCGAGACGGTCGCGCAGTACGCGTACGACGCCTCCGGGCGGCTGCGCGAGGTGTGGGACCCGCGGGTCAGCCCGGCGCTGAAGACCGCCTACGCATACGACAGCGCGGGCCGGCTCACCACGCTCACCGAGCCGGGCGAGCTGCCGTGGACTCTGACGTACGGCAAGGCCGGCACCGCGGTCACGGCGGGCGAGGGCATGCTCCTGTCCGCGTCGCGGCCCACCCTGAAGCAGGGCAGCGCCACCGAGACGGACGGCGGCAAGGCGGTCACCACGGTCGTCTACCAGGTGCCGGTCTCCGGCTCCAACGCCCCCTACCAGATGAACGCGGCCGCGGTCGCCGTCTGGGGCCAGAGCGACGCCCCGGTCGAGGCCACCGCCGTCTTCCCGGCGGACCAGGTCCCGGCCTCCAACGTCGGCACCTCGCTGACCGCGGGCGCGTACAAGCGGGCGACGATCGTGTACGCCGACGCGTCGGGCCGTGAGGTCAACACGGCGCAGCCGGGCGGCCACATCGACTCCGTCGACTACAACCAGTTCGGCTCCGAGGAGCGCTCCCTGACCCCGGGCAACCGGGCTCTGGCGGTCGGCGCCACCGACGCGGCCAAGGCGGAGCTCACCCGGCTCGGCATCATCGACGCGACCGTCGCCGAGCGCGCCGAGCAGCTGTCCACCCGCACCGTGTACAGCGCGGACGGAAAGCGCGAGACCGAGGAGTTCGGTCCGCTGCACCTGGTGACCCTGGAGCGCGCCCTGACCGGGGGCACCGCCGAGGGGACGCTGCCCGCGGGCACCGAGGTCCCGGCCCGTACGCACACCGTCAACACCTACGACGAGGGCCGTCCCGCCGACGCGGCGGTGGCGGACCTGGTGACCACCACGGTCACCGGGGCCGCCGTGCAGGGGTACGCCACCGACGCCGACCGCCGCACCACGGCGACCGGCTACGACTGGGCCTCCGGCCGGCCGACGCGCAGCGTCGTCGACCCGGGCGGCCTGGGCGTCACCACCACCACGGCGTACGACGCCGCGGGCCGCGAGATCCGGAAGACCTCCGGCCGTTCCGACGGCGGCGACGCGCTGACCACCCTGACCGAGTACTGGTCGGCGACCGGCACCGGTGCCTGCGCGGGCAAGCCCGCCTGGGCCGGTCTGGTGTGCCGCACCCGTCCGGCCGGGACGGTCACCGGCGGCGGCTCCCACCCGGCCGAACTGGTCACCAAGACCTACGGCTACGACCGCTGGGGCAACGTCTCCACGGCCACGGAGACCGCCAACGGCGCCACCCGCACCACCACGGTCACCACCGACGCGGCGGGCCGGCAGATCAGGTCCGCCGTCACCGGCGGCGCGGGCACCGCGGTGCCCGAGGCCACGACCGTCTACCACCAGCAGAACGGCGAGGTCGCCTCGCAGACCGCCGCCGGTGCCACCGTGGCGTACGGCTATGACGCGCTCGGCCGCCGGATCAGCACCACGGACGGCAGCGGAAACACCGTCACCGCGGCCTACGACGCCCTGGACCGGCCGGTCCAGGTCTCCGACTCGGCTCCGTCGACCACGACGTACGCCTACGACACGGCCGTCGAGCCGCGCGGTCTGGCCACCAAGGTGACCGACTCGGTCGCCGGGACCTTCGCCGGCACCTACGACGCGGACGGCGAACTCGCCACCGAGTCCCTGCCCGGCGCGGTCTCGCTGACCGTCGACCGGGACCCGGCGGGCAACACCACCGCCCGCACCTACGCGGCCGCCGACGGCACGGCCCTGCTGTCCGACACCACCGGACACACCGCGCACGCGCAGCAGGCCGGGCACAACCAGTCCGACGGCACCGCCACCTCCACCGCGTACACCTATGACGCGGCGGGGCGGCTCGTGACCGCGAAGGACACCGCGGACGCCCTGTGCACCCGCAGGTCCTACGCGTTCGACGCCAACAGCAACCGCACCGGTCTGACCACGGCCGACTGCTCCGAGGGAGGAACCGCCTCCACCAGCACCTCGCACACGTACGACAGCGCCGACCGGATCGTCGACAGCGGCTACGCCTACGACGCCTTCGGCCGCACCACCGCGACGCCGTCCGGTGCCCAGCTGACGTACTACGCCAACGACCTCGTCCACAGCGAGACCGTCGGCGACCGCCGCCAGACCTGGAACCTCGACGCCACCGGCCGCCTGGCCGCGTGGACCGTGGAGGCCAAGGGGACGGACGGCACCTGGACGAGGACCGAGGCCAAGACGCACCACTACGGCACCGGGGACAACCCGACCTGGACCGTGGAGGACGCCCAGGGCACCCTCACCCGCTACGTCAACGGTCTCAGCGGGCAGCTGACCGCGACGACGGACAAGACCGGCGGGCTCGTCCTGCAGCTGCTCAACCTGCACGGCGACGTCTCGGTGCAGCTCCCGGCGGACACCACCCAGGCGCCCGTGGTGCTGCGCACCGACGAGTACGGCAACCGGACCGAGGGCACGACCGCCGCGCGGTACGGCTGGGTCGGCGGCCACCAGCGCTCCTCGGAGACACTGAGCGGCTCCACGCTGATGGGCGTCCGCCTCTACTCGCCGGCCACCGGCCGCTTCCTGCAGACCGACCCCGTCCCGGGGGGCTCGCTCAGCGCCTACGCGTACCCGGGCGACCCGGTGAACTCGCAGGACCTGGACGGCCAGCGCTGGAAGAAGAAGAAGGTCTGGCACGTCAAGAAGAAGAAGGCCAAGAAGCTGGCCCGCGCCCTCAAGGCGGGCGCGCGTCTGGCGTCGGCCTTCGGCCGGGTCGGCCTGGTCATGCCGTCCTTCTGGGCCAAGATCGCGGGCCTGGCGCTGGAAGCCATCGGCGGTGCGATGCGGTGGTTCGCCACCGAGATCCAGATCAAGAACGCGATGCCCAAGAGCAAGGGCGTCAAGATCACGGTCGGGATCTGGCAGCACAAGGGGTTCTGGTCATGGGTCATGTACCCGAAGATCAAGGTGAACCGCTGGAAGAAGTAGCGGGCTGAGGGGAGGGGGTCGGCACGACCGGCCCCCTCCCCGCACCTCTCCGTTTTCCCGGACTTCCCACGAAGCGAGGACGTCTCAGTGATCGTGTTCCAAGCCGCTTTCCTGCTGCTCCTGGCCACCCAGGCCGTACTGGTCGTGCGGCACGGCCGTGGCTGGAGACTGGAGTCGGCCGTCACCGCCGGATTCGCCCTGGCCTTCCTCCTCCTGCCGCCCGACGGCGGATGGAACCTGATGGAGACGGCGGTCAGGGTGTACGTGGCGGTGGGCGTCGCTCCCCTCGTCGAGAAGGCCCTCCGCAAGGCCGGCACCCCGCGCAAGGCCCTCGACGACCCCCGCTCCCCGCGCTTCTGGGCGGCGGCAGCGGCCTGTGTCCTGCTGGCGGCCCTGGTCGCGCGCGTCCCGCTCTAGGTCGTGTCCGAAAGTAGCGCCGTCTGCCCGCGGCCAGGCGCGACTTCACGGACACGGCCCAAGGCTCCCCGACCGGCCCGGTCGGGCCCCTCGCGTCAGGCGTCCGCCAGGCGCAGCTCCCAGCGGACCTCGCCGTCCTGGCGGAGGTCCGTGGGGGTCAGGCCGACCGCCCGTGCGACGGCGGCCGAGGCGTGGTGGTCGGGGTGGATGCGGGCCAGGACGGTACGGACCTCATGGGACCGGAGCCAGCCGACCAGCGCGGAGGCCGCTTCGGAGGCGAAGCCCCTGCCCTGCCACGCCGTACCCACCACCCAGGCGATCTCGGCGACCCGCCCGGCCGGAACCGCGTCCGAGCCGGCGTCCGTGTCCGTGACGGTCGCCTGGACCGTGCCCGCCAGGCTGCCCGCCGCGCGCGGACGCAGGACCCAGTTGCACCACGAGACCCCCGGGTCGGGCGAACCGGCGAGCATCCGCGCGTACCGCCCGCGCAGCCCGGGCTCGGAGTCGGGGGCGCCGCCGATGAACGTGTGCAGGGCCGGGTCGGCGAGGACCGTCGCCATCTCGGGGGCGTGGTCGATCCGCAGCGGCACGAGGTCGATGCGAGCGGTCCGTAGGGGGACGGCGGTGAGATCGCTCATGGGACCAGTCTGCGACCGGTCCGCGGCGGGCCTGCTCCGTTCCCTGGTGGGGGAGCGGCACCGCCGGGCGGCGGCTCGACCCCGCCGTCACCCGGACGGCCCTCGTCGAGTCCGCCGGAAACGGCCGGCCCGCGTGGGCGGTCCGCCGCACGCGGGGCGTCACCCCGGCACCGCGGTGAGGCGCCCGGTCGCCGTCGTCCGAAGCGGCGCGCCCGCCCGAACCTTCGTATAAAGGCACTGTGGCGCCGTGCGGGGCGCCCGCCGGTGTTCAGGAGGTACGGGAGATGGGGCAGACGGGTCCGGAAGGCCGCGGCCCGGTGCGCTACGGGCCGCCCGCCCCGGAGCCGGGGCTGCCCGTGCCACCGGGACTCGCCGCCGTCCTCGCCGCGGCGGCCGGCCGCACCGCCGCCGAGCCCTCGGGCGGCGGCCCCCTGCTGCGCGACGCCGCCGGCGGCTACTGGTGGCGCCGTGGCATGCGCACCCACGCCGAGGACGTGGTCGCCGCGCCCGGCGCCCAGCCGCTCCTGCTCGCGCTGATCGCCGCCCACGGCGGCGACGTCCTCATGCCCCGGCCCTGCCCCGCCTGGTGGACCCCGCAGGCCCGGCTCCTCGGCCGCCCCGCCTACCACGTGCCCACGCCCGCCGAGTGCGGCGGTGTCCCCGACCCGTACGCCCTGCTCGAAACCGTGCGGCGGGTCCGCGCCGAGGGCGGTCACCCCCGGCTCCTGCTGCTCTCGGTCCCCGACGACCCCACCGCCACCCTCGCCCCACCCGAACTGGTCCGCGAGGCGTGCGAGGCCGCCGTCGCCGAAGGGCTGCACATCGTCAGCGACGAGACCTGGCGCGACACCCTGCACCGGCGCCACGACACCGTGCTCGTCAGCCCCGCCGAGATGTGCCCGGACGACGTCACCGTCCTCACCGACCTCGCCGGAGCTCTCGCGCCGGCCGCCTGGCCCTGCGCCGTGGCCCGCTTCCCGCCCACCGACCCCTCCCGCGCCGACCGCTGGACCGACCCGCGCGCCCGCACCCTCGACATCCTCACCGCCCTGGGCGCCGTCGTCGCCGGCCCGATCGCCGCCGCCGCGGCGTACGCCCTCGACGAACCGGAGGACGTGACCGTACGGGCCGGCCGCGCCGCCTCCCTCCACGCGCGGGTCGCCGCGGCCGCCCACCGCGCCGTGCTCACCGCCGGCGCACTCGCCCTGCCCCCGCAGGCCGGGCGCCATCTCTACGCCGACCTGGGGCCACTGCGGCCGGGGCTCGCCGCCCGGGACGTCACCGACTCCCTGGAGCTGGAGAACCACCTCACCCGGCGGCTCGGCACACCGGTCCCCGGCGGCCACCGCTTCGGCGACGAACTCGGCGCCCTGCGCGTCCGGTTCGACACCAGCGTGTTCCTGGGGTCTACCGAAGAGGAGCGGGCGGAGTCCTTCACTTCCCCCGAGCCCCTGGAATTGCCGCACGTGTCACGCGCGTTGAGCTCCTTCGGAGCCGCCCTGGAGGAACTCCGCCGGGATCCGGGGGAGTCCGGCACCACGGCGCACCGCTGAGGAACCGAGCACCCGACGACCCGACCCGCGTCCACCACG
Organism: Streptomyces lateritius; assembly: GCF_014649715.1. Classification (GTDB taxonomy): domain Bacteria; phylum Actinomycetota; class Actinomycetes; order Streptomycetales; family Streptomycetaceae; genus Streptomyces; species Streptomyces lateritius. Next base: position 72,404 of record NZ_BMTO01000011.1, on the reverse strand, counting down.
TCAGGACGGAGCCCCCAGATGACGGACCAGACGGAGCGCGCCTCCCGCGACACCCCGGCCGCGCCGTCCGGGCGCCCGTCGGTGGCCGGGGGAGGCCTCCAGCCCCTCGGCAGGATCCGGAACGACTGGCCGCGCTCCTTCGCCGACCGGCTCACCGCACCGCTCCCCGGCCTGCGCGCCATGGCCCGGCTCGCCCGCGAGGGCGCCGTGCGCCCCGGCCCCGACGGACTGCGCGACATCCCGCTCCTGCCGTTCGCGCCGGGTCCGCTGCCCCCGGCCGGGCCCGGGACCCTCGCCGTCACCTGGGCGGGCCACGCCAGCTGGATCCTCCACGTCGGCGGCCTCACGGTGCTCACCGACCCCGTCTGGTCCCGCCGCATCCTCGGCACCCCCGCCCGGATCACCCCGGTCGGCGTCCGCTGGGAGGACCTGCCGCCCGTCGACGCGGTCGTCATCAGCCACAACCACTTCGACCACCTCGACGCCCCCACCCTCAAACGGCTGCCGAAGGACACCCCGGTCTTCGTCCCCGCCGGACTCGGCCGCTGGTTCGCCCGCCGCCGGTTCGCCCGGGTCACCGAGCTCGACTGGTGGGAGGCAGCCGAACTCGGCGGCGTACGCTTCGAGTTCGTCCCCGCCCACCACTGGTCCAAGCGGACCCTCCTCGACACCTGCCGCTCACTGTGGGGAGGCTGGGTCCTGACCGACCGGGACGACCGGAAGGTGTACTTCGCCGGGGACACCGGCTACGGCCACTGGTTCGCCGAGATCGGCCGCCGTCACCCCCGTATCGACCTGGCGCTGCTGCCGATCGGCGCGTACGACCCGCGCTGGTGGCTCAGCGACGTCCACACCGATCCCGAGGAGGCCGTCCGGGCCTTCCAGGACCTGGGGGCGCGACGGATGGCGCCGATGCACTGGGCGACCTTCGTCCTGTCCTCGGAGCCGGTCCTCGAACCTCTCACCCGGGTCAGGGCCGCCTGGAGCCGCGCCGGCCTGCCCCGTGAGGACCTGTGGGACATCCCGGTGGGGGCCTCACGGGTGCTGGCCCCGTGAAGCAGCCCCCCGGCGGGCGCTCCGTCGGGTACGCCGGGCCTCCCGCAGGCGACGCCACAGCGCCGGCCCCGCGCTGATCAGCACCGTCAGGACCACCGCCGCCACCACGCCCTGCCACGGCTCGGGGAACAGCGAGCCGCCCAGGATCCCGATGAGCTGGTACGTCGCCGCCCACGCCAGACAGGCCGCCACGTCCCCGCGCAGGAACCGGCGCAGCGGCATGCCCGACAGCAGGCACGCCAGCATCACCGGGATCCGCCCCGCCGGCACCAGCCGGGACAGGACGAGTACCGACACCTGATGGGCGTCCAGCTTCGCCTGCGCCTGCGCGAGCCGGTCGGGGGTGACCCGGCGGCGCAGCGCCGCCAGCCACCGGGATCCGTTCTTCGAACGGATCCCGCGCTGCCCCAGCCAGTACAGCGCCGCGTCTCCCAGGAGCGCGGCGAAGGCCGCCACCAGGAACACGAACAGCAGCGCGAGCGGCGACGTCTGATGGAACGCGACCACGGCCGCCGAGCTCACGACGGCCCCGGTAGGCACCACCGGCACCAGCGCGCCCAGCGCCACGAGGAGGAACAGCGAGGGGTAACCGACCGCCTGCTGCGTCGACTCGGGCGGCAGGCCCCCCATGAGCCTCATCAGGCCGTCGATCACCGGGCGACCTCGGGCCGCACCCGCTCGCCGTGGCCGAGCAGATGCACCACCACCTTCGGCGCGAGCCGCGCCGCGTGCCGCACGAACTCGTCGCCCGGGGAGTGGAACTCGTGCGGGCGCACCCCGTCCATCCCGATCGGCCAGTACGTGCCGTAGTGCACCGGCACGGCCGCCGCGGGGGAGAGCGCCGCGAGCGCCCGCGCCGCCCGCCCCGCGTCCAGATGACCGTGCCCCAGATACGGCCCCCAGCCACCCACCGGGAGCAGCGCCACGTCCACCGGCCCGACCGCCTCCGCCATCCCGTCGAAGAGACCGGTGTCGCCGGCGAAGTACGTCCGCGCCTCGCCTTCCACGACGTACCCGAGCGCGGGGGAGCGGTGCGGCCCCACCGGCAGCCGCCGGCCGTCGTGGAGCGCCGGCACGGCCCGTACCGTCACGCCCTCCACGCTCACCTCGTCCCCCGGCCCCATCTCGGTCAGCCGCAGCCCCCGCCCGTCGAGCCGCCGCAGCGCCGGTACGGCGCGGGGCGCGCCGCGCGGCACGAGGAGCCGGGTGCCGGGGGCGAGCCCGGCGAGCGAGGGCAGATGGAGATGGTCCGCGTGCAGGTGGGAGACGAGCACCGCCTCGGCGACCGCGGCCCGGGCGGGCGGCAGCGCACCGCGCCGCCGCCGCAGATGCGCGAGCCGGCGCGCGAAGAGCGGATCGGTCAGGAACCGGACACCGGAGTCCTCGACCGTGCAGGTGGCATGACCCCACCAGGTGACCTCCACCGCACGCCGTCCTTCCACCGAGCCGATGGGACTGGTACCGAGGGTAGATGTCCACGGCGGGTGACGCGGGGCGTCCGCGGTGGGTCGCGGGGGCAGCCATCGGTCAGCAAGGGGACGGGAGCCGCGGTGAGCACGAGAGGAACGAGGGGCGTCACGGGAACGAGGGGCACGACCGGGAACGGGGGGCACGATCGGGAACGCGGCGCGGTGTCCGCGGTGCGGGGGCGTCCTGGCCGTCACCCAGGACGGGTGGAGGACCTGCCACACCTGCGGATACTCCTCGCCGCCGTGACGCTGGGGCGCGCCCTCCTCGACCGCCGCCGTTCGGAGTAGGGTCGCTCCATGGACGACGTTCGGGTGGCGGCGATCGCCAGCCTCACCCCGCTCGAGGAACTCGACAGCGACCCCTTCCTTGTCGACACGCGCAGCCAGCACGCGATGTGCGCCCGCTGGGCCCACGACAAGGGCTATGTCGTGACGAGGCAGCTGCTCTTCTACGGGATCCGGCCCGACCACGACGCGCTCTGGGCGGACGTGGACGCCGGGCACGTCGACCTCTTCGTGGCCCCCAACGAGCGGGTCCTGGCACGGGCCTTGACCGACGTGCCGGGGTTCTTCGCGGAGTGCGAACGCAGAGGTGTACGGCTGGAGACCGCGGGACTCGACGAGCCGTCGTACGACGCCGCCGGGAAAGCCGACGTACACCGCAGGCTCTCCATGCCCACCGCAGGCTACGACGGCTGTTAGACCCCCCGGGGCGCCCCGCGACCCCGCGCCCTGTCACCGGCCCGATCCGGCCGACGGCCCCGGGCCCGACGGGCGTTGTGCCACGCTTGAGGCAGGAAACGGGTGAAAGGCGAACCAGGCGTGGGTGACGGGCGATGGCGTACCGCCGGCCGGTGGCGGACCGCGGGCAGCGCCCTGGCGCGGGTGATCGTGGTCTGGGCGGTGTCGACCCTCACCATGCTGGCCCTGGCCGGGTTGCTGCCCGACTTCCAGCTCCAGTCCCCCGACGGCGACAGCATCACCCGTACCGCCCTCACGGCCGTCTGGGGCGCCGGCGCGTTCGGCCTCCTCGGCGCGCTGGTGTGGCCCGCGATCGTGCGGGCGCTGCTGCTCGTACCGGCTCTGGTGCTGGGCTTGTTGGTCTTCTTCCTGAACGGCTCGCTGCTGCTCGTCGCGCTCTGGCTCATCCCCGACGGGCGCGGCGCCGCCGACCCCGAGACCGCCGTCGTGGTCGCCGCCGTGATGTCGGCCGTCGCCTCCGCCACCTCCACCGCGTTCGCCGTGCGCGACGACGAGGCCTACCGCCGCCGCCTCTACCGGCTCGCCGACCGCAAGCGGCCCCGGCGCGTCACCGGCGACGGTGCGGAGCCCGTCCACGGCACCGTCTTCCTGCAACTCGACGGCGTCGGACACCAGGTGCTGCGCGACGCCGTCGCCGACGGGCTGATGCCGACCGTCGCCGACTGGCTCGGCACCACCCACCGGCTCACCCCCTGGCGCACCGACTGGTCCAGCCAGACCGGCGCCAGTCAGCTTGGCATCCTGCACGGCTCCAACGAGGACGTGCCCGCCTTCCGCTGGTACGAGAAGGACACCGGCCGGCTGATGGTCAGCAACCGGCCCGCGAGCGCTGTCGAACTCCAGCGGAGGGCCATCGAACGCACCGGTGACGGCGGGCTGCTGACCCTCGACGGCGCCTCCCGCGGCAACCTGTTCAGCGGAGGCGCCGACCAGCTCGCCCTCGTGCTGTCGATGGCCGCCCGGCGCGGCCGGCGCAACCGCTCGCGCGCCGGCTACTTCGCCTACTTCTCCGATCCCGCCAACGCCGTCCGTACCGCGGGCTCGTTCCTCGCCGAGGCGGCCCGGGAGATGGTCCAGTCGACCCGGTCGCGGCTGCGCGGGGATGCCCCGAGGGTCTCGCGCGGCGGCGCCTATCCCTTCATCCGGGCCTTCGCCACGGTCGTGGAGCGCGATGTCGTCGTCGCCGCGGTGATCGGGGACATGCTGGCGGGGCGGACCGCCGTCTACGCCGACCTCGTCGGCTACGACGAGGTCGCGCACCACTCCGGGCCGCACGGCCGGGACACCGATCAGGTCCTCGCGCGGCTGGACCGCTCGATCGCGCTGATCGCGAAGGTCGCCGAGCACGCGCCCCGCCCGTACCGGATCGTGCTCCTCTCCGACCACGGTCAGAGCCCGGGCGAGACGTTCGAGTCCGCGTACGGCCTGACCCTCAAGGACCTGGTCCGGGCCGGCTGCGGGCTGCCCGTGCCGCGCCGGGTGCGGCGCACCCGCAGCGGTTCGGAGGCCAGGGACGCGGCCCGCGACGCGCTGCGCAGCGCCCTGCACCGGCCGGTGGACGCCTACGACGAGTGGGCGACGGAGGGCGCGGAGGCCGGGTCGCCGGCCGCCCGGCCGTCCGAGCCGGTGGTGCTGGCCTCCGGGAACCTGGGCCTGATCTCCTTCCCCGACGTGCCGCACCGGGCGACCCGCGAGGAGATCGACCGCCGCCACCCCGCTCTCCTGGGCACCCTCGCCAACCACCCGGGCATCGGCTTCCTGCTCGTGGCGAGCGCCGAGCACGGTTCGGTCGTGCTGGGGCGGGACGGGGCGGAGGTGCCGGTCGCCGAACTCGCCGAGGACGGGCCGCTCGGGCCGCTCGCGGTCTTCGGGCCGGGCGCGGCGGACGCGGTGCGGCGTACGGACGGATTCCCGCACGTCGCCGACATCATGGTCAACTCGATGTACGACCCGGCGACCGGCACGGTCCACGCCTTCGAGGAGCAGATCGGCTCGCACGGCGGTCTCGGCGGCGAGCAGTCGTACCCCTTCCTGCTGGCGCCGGTGGACCTGTCGGCGCCGGTCGCGGACGGGGCCGAGCTCGTGGGCGCGGAGCGGGTGCACCGGGTGCTGCGCAGGTGGCTGAGAGAGTGCGCGGGTCCGCAGGTGCCGCTGAAGATTTCACCGCCGACCGGCGATGTGGAAGCACTTCTTCCGGTTGATGACCCCGTAGTACCGGACAAAAACGGGTGATTTGGTGGGGCGTCTCGTATCCCGGACCATGTTCGGGTTTGTACGACGAGAGGCGCACCACCCCCCATGAGCACGGCCATGTCCGAAGAACAGAACACGCACGCCCCGCGCGCCGCACAGGCGCCCCACGCCGCCGAGGCCCCGCAGGCCGAGGAAGGCGAGCGCGGCACGCAGGGCACGCACGCCCGGCGGTTCGGCCTGCCGGTCGCCACGGCCCTGGTCATGGGCAACATCATCGGCGGCGGAATCTTCCTGCTGCCCGCCTCCGTCGCCCCCTACGGCACCGTCAGCCTCGTCGCCTTCTGCGTCCTCACCCTCGGCGCGATCGCCCTGGCCCTCGTCTTCGGCCGCCTCGCCCGACGCCATCCGCTGACCGGCGGCCCCTACGTCTACGCCCGCGAGGCCTTCGGCGACTTCGCCGGATTCCTCGCCGCCTGGTCGTACTGGATCACCACCTGGGTCTCCAACGCGGCCCTGGCCGTCGCCGCCGTCGGCTACCTCGACGTCCTCCTCCCCGTCCAGGGCTCCACGGCCGCCACCATCGCCGCCGCGCTGGCCCTCCAGTGGCTGCCGGCCCTCGCCAACCTCGCCGGCACCCGGTACGTGGGCGCCGTGCAGCTCGTCGCGACCGTCCTGAAGTTCGTCCCCCTCCTGCTGGTCGCCGTGGGAGGACTGTTCTTCTTCGACAGCGCCAACCTCGGGCCCTTCCAGGCCGAGGGCGACAGCGCCCTCGGCGCGATGTCCGCCTCCGCCGCGATCCTGCTCTTCAGCTACCTCGGCGTCGAGTCGGCGGCCGTCAGCGCGGGAGAGGTCCGCGACCCGCGGCGCAACGTCGGCCGGGCCACCGTCCTCGGCACCCTCGGCGCCGCCACGATCTACCTCCTCGGCACCCTCGCCGTCTTCGGCACCGTCGCCCACGACCGGCTCGTCGAGTCCGACGCACCCTTCTCGGACGCCGTGAACGTCATGTTCGGCGGCTCCTGGGGCGGGATGGCCGTCGCCTGCATGGCCCTCGTCTCCATGGTCGGCGCGCTCAACGGCTGGACGCTGCTCAGCGCCCAGACCCCCTACGCGGCGGCGCGGGACGGCCTCTTCCCGAAGGTCTTCGCGCACAAGCGACGCGGGGTCCCCACGGTCGGCGTCGCCGTGACCGTCGTCCTCGCCTCGCTGCTCACCGTCTACAACTACACAGCGGGCACCCAGGGCGTCTTCGAGATCCTGGTCCTCGTCACCACCTTCACCGCCACCGTGCCCTACCTCCTGTCCACCGCCGCGCAGATCTACTTCCTGCTCTCCGGCCGGACGGAACGCGTCCACCGAGCCCGCCTGATCCGGGACGCGGTCCTGGCCGGGGCCGCCTTCACCTTCTCCATGTGGCTGGTGGCGGGCTCCGGCTACGCGGCGGTCTACCAGGGAGTGCTGTTCCTCTTCGCCGGTGTGCTCGTGTACGCGTGGATGGCGGCCCGCAAGGTCCGGGACCGGGCCACGGTGACGGCGGCGGTCGAGGACGCACCCGAGCCGGTGAATTCCGGCCTGCCCGCGTAGGCCGCGCGGGCGGATCCGTGACCGCTCCCGGCAAGGCGCGCACGCCACGGGGCAGTACGCAGTCTCGTGAGCCACGCGCCCGTCCCCGCGCACCGCGCCGAACCGCCCGCCCCCGTGGACGGCTCGGCGCGCGGGTCGTCCACGGCCGCGACCGGGGCGATCGGCCGGGCGCGGCGTGGCTTCCTCGTCCTCGGGCTGGTGCTCGCCGCGCTGTTCGGGGTCTGCGCCGGGGGCGCGGGACCGGTGGGCGCCGAGGCCAGGCCGCCCGCCGCGAGCACCGCTCCGGACCTCGGCGGGGAGGGCCAGGAGGTCACCGAGACCGAGGCCGCCCCGCCCGGCCGGGCCCGGCCCCGGTACCGGGGCGTCCGTACCCGGAGCGCGCGGCCAGGCCCGGCCCCCGCCCGGCCGTCGGCCCTCGCCCCCGTCTCCGCACCCCGCACGAGCGACGCCCACCGGTGCGTGGTGATGCGCTGCTGAGAGGCCCCGCCTCTCCCAGCCCCCACCCCAGCGCACCCCAAGGAGCTCGCCATGCCCGTCGACCCCTTCGCCGTTCTCAACGCCATGCTGCGCGCCGAGGCAGCCCGCCACGACAGGACCGCCCGCCCGGCCCGTGCCCCCCGCGCCACGGAGTCCGAATCCGAACGCTCCCGGTTCCAGGAGAGCCCGTCCGAGGCGGCGCCCGCCCGGGAGGCGGCCGCCGGCCGCTGACGGAAACGCCGCCCGACCCCCGGGTCCGGGGCCGGGCGGCGACGGCTGGGCCGCGCCGGCACCGCCGACGGGACGGACGGGCGCCGACACGGCCCTGTCGTCCGCCTTCGTCCCGGGCCCCCGGGCCGCCTCCCGCGCCGGTCGGACCCACGCGGCGAGGCGGACGGGGCGCGGCAGTGGAGCGTGACGACCAGCATGAGGCCGGCGGCGAGCAGCGCCGGCGCCATGAGGGCCGGGACCAGGCCGACGAGCGGCCCGGCCACCAGACGGCAGAGACCGCCCACGGCGAGGGCCGTCGGCCGGTCCACGCGCAGGGCGATCACCGCCGCCCCCCAGCGGGAACACGCCGACGCCGCCGGTCGACGACCAGCCCACGACGCCGTGCGACGGCTCGGCGAGACCGTGGTGGCCCGTGCCGGCGACCCGTTGCAGGACCTTCTTCATGCCGATGGCGCTCGGCACGGCGCCGCGCGAGCAGCAGCCCGGCGGCCGCGGCACCGAGCACCGTTCACCGAGCACCGCGACGGTGAACGGAGCGCCGGACGCCTCCGCCCATCGCCACGATCGACTCACCGAGCACGATGGCGACGATCAGGCGGTGCGGTGCGGTCCGGTTCGGCGAAGTGCGCGGGCGAGCCGCCCCGCCACCCGGAGGGCCGGGTGAGGTGGAGCCCGCCCTCGTCGACGGCCACCGCGCCGAGCCGCAGCAGGAGTTGGACGATGCCGCGGGCCCCAAGAGCGGCAGCACCAGCGGCGGCACCACCGGGACCGGTGCCGTGGGCCGCAGGGTGACCGACGGCGGTCCCCCGGCCGTCCGGCGCGAACAACACCCGTGCACGGCGCCGCCGCGGCTCTTTGGCAGACTTCCCCTGCCCCGGCGGGAGACGCCGGAAGTGGACCGAGGAGCGGCAGCGTTGAGCGTCACCATCGAAGGACAGATAGACCTCGCGGGACCGGTGGGCAAGCTGCTCCACCGGCGCCCGCTGAAGAACTCCACCGTCATGCAGTCGTTCGGCATCGACCCGGTCTCGGGCGACGTCTTCGTCCTCCAGCCGATGTCGGGCGGCATCCAGCTCACCGGTGAGCCGGCGGCCGTCGACTACGCCACGCGGATCGAGCACGGGGACCTGTGCGTCACCCGCCTGAACCCGGCGGGAGCGATCACCGGCCACATGTATCTGCGCGGCTTCGGACACGGAGTCGGCATGGGCCTGGAGAACCGGGCCGGCGTCATCCGCCTCTGGACCGAGACGGCGTCCTTGCCCAACGGTTCGAAGAAGGGCTTCGGAACGGCCGTCACCAGCTTCGAGTTCCGTTCCGGCACCGTTCTCGACCACGGCTCCCCACTGCACACCCCGCCCTACCGGCCGGGAGCGGGTGCCCGCTTCGTCACCTGCACCGTCGACCGCTCCGCCGGCGAGCTGGTGCTCCGCTTCGAGCTCGACCTGAAGATGTACTTCGAGCGGTACGACCTGGCCAAGGCGTCGGCCGGTGTGTGGGAGCCGATCCAGCGCATTCCCCACCCCGACCAGAAGGGCTGGTTCCAGGGGTACACCTCTCACGGCGGTGTCCTGTACATGCTCTCGGGCATGCCCATCCACCCCGACTACCCCGAGAACCCACCGCCGGGCAACACCTATCTGACGGCGGTCGACTGGACCACCGGCGCCATCCTCGACCAGCGGCTGTGCGTGGCCGCTCCCGGCCTCGAGTACCGCGAGCCCGAGGGCATGACCGTCGCGCTGCGCGACGGCGTCCCGCACCTCTACTTCGGCTTCGCCTGCGAGGAACCCGGCCCGCGCACCTGCACCATCCTGTTCCTGTCGGCGGCGCCGGAGACCGACGGCGTGAAGGTCCTCACCGACTGGCAGCCCCTCACCCTGAACGCCGGCGTCACCGCCGACCAGAACGCCCCCAAGGGGCGGCTCGTCAGCATCGCCGGCGCCACGACGCTCCAGCTCAGCGGCGGCGTCAAGGGCTCCTTCGCCGCCGACACCGCCGTCGCGACCCTGCCCGACTCCCTGACCCCGACCATGCCCGCCCGCGCCAACGTCCCCCGCAACAACACCGGCGGCCAGTGCGTCGCCCGCCTGGAGGCCGGCACGGACCGGCAACTGCGGCTCTTCGGCGGACGCGACACCAACGTCATCACCTGGGCCCAGCTGGACAGTTTCAGCAGCGTCTGGCGCTGACCGGCCCGGCGGCGGCCGCGTCGGTCCCCACGAGCCGCGACCCCCCTCACCCGCATTACCTCGGACGTAATCGACCCGCCGCACGCGTCGCGGCATCGTGGTGTCCACCGGAACTCGGCCGGCGCACTCCGGCCGAGCTCCGGGTCCACCACCAGCGCGAACGTCCCCCATGGAGGGTGATCCGTCATGTCCCAGGCCCTGCTCGCCGGTCTCTCCCGCACCACCGAGCCGCAGTCGATGGTGCGCCGGTTCCTCGCCCTCGACGCCGTCGTCACCGGCGGCAACGGGCTCGCCTACGTCGCCGCCTCCGGACCCCTCGGGGAGCTGCTCGGCGTCGACTCCGGGCTGCTCCTCGGACTCGGCCTCTTCCTCACGGTGTTCGCCGCCGGCGTCGGATGGCTCGCGAGCCGCCCGCGGCCCTCCGCCCTCGGGGTGAAGCTCGTCGTCGACGCCAACATCGCCTGGGCCGTGCTCAGCGTCGTCGCCCTCGTCGCCTGGCTGGAGCCCACCACCGCCGGACTGCTGTGGACCCCGATGCAGGCCGCCACCGTCGCCGGCTTCGCCGGACTGCAGTGGTCGGCGCTGCGGGCTACGGAGTAGGACGCGACGACCGCAGATACGCGACCGTCGCCGGGTCGGCCGGGAGGAACGTCTCGATGGCCAGCTCGGCGACCGTGACGTCCATCGGCGTGTTGAACGTCGAGATCGACGACACGAACGACAGCACCTGCCCGTCGTGCTCGATCCGCATCGGCAGCGCGAAGTACGGATACGGCTCCGGGTCCTCCCGGTCGTCCGGCGCGCCGGCCGCCTCCGGCGGCGGGTAGGCGGCGACCTCCTCGTACAGCTCGCGCAGCGCCTTCGAGCGGGCCAGACCGATCTGACGCTCCATCTGGGCCAGCAGGTGCCCGCGCCATTCGCGCAGGTTCCGGATCCTCGGCGCCAGACCCTCCGGGTGCAGCGTGATCCGCATCGCGTTCATCGGAGGGGTCAGCAGATGCGCCGGAAGCCCCGTGAGCAGCATCCCGATGCTCTGGTTGGCCGCCACCACCGTGTACGAACCGTCCACGACGAGCGCCGGATACGGGTCGTACCCGGCGAGCAGTCGCTCGATCCCCTCCCGCAGGGTCTCCAGCCGCGGATCGTCGAGCGCCGACTCCGTGTACCGAGGGGCGTACCCCGCCGCCAGCAGCAGCGCGTTCCGCTCCCGCACCGGCACGTCCAGGTGCTCGGCGAGGCGCAGGACCATGTCCTCGCTGGGCCGTGAGCGACCCGTCTCCACGAACGAGATGTGCCGGGCCGAGGAATCGGCGCGCAGCGCCAGCTCCAACTGGCTCAGCCGCCGCCGCTCGCGCCAGCCGCGCAGCAGCGGTCCCACCCCCGTACCGGTCGCCACAGTCGTCATGGTCAGACGGTAACCCAGGTGTCGAGCGGGGTATCGACCCGTGGAGGGCCGTATCGTCACCGTCAGCAACCCCGACCGGAGGGAGTACGGACGTGCCCACGGAGCCGCTGTCGCAGAAGGAGATCGAGGACCGGCTGAGGGAGCTCCCCGGCTGGTCCCTCACGGGTGACCGGATCGCCCGCACGTACCGGCTCGGCGACCACTTCGCCGCGACCGCGCTCGTCGTCCACGTGGCCCGGATCCAGCAGGAGCTGGACCACCACTCGGATCTGACGCTCGGTTACAACACCGTGTCGCTCTCGATGAACACGCATTCCGCCGGAGGCGCCGTCACCGAGAAGGACTTCGAGCTCGCCGAGCGGGTGGAGAGCATCGCCCCGGCCCACGGCGCCGGTTGACCCGCGTGGGCGCCGTAGCATCTGCCGGGTGAGGGACAACCTGCCGGACTACGACGCCGAGGCGGACCGCTACGACGAGACCCGCGGCGGCGTGCCCCGGGCGGCTGCCGCCGCCGAGGCCGTGCTGCGCCTGATCCCGCCCGGGGCCCGCACCCTCATCGACCTGGCCTGCGGCACCGGCCTGGTCACCGAGCGGCTCACCCGCGACGGGCTGCGGGTGTACGGCGCCGACGCCTCGTACGGCATGGCCCGCAAGGCCGTGGAGCGCGTCCCCGGGAAAGTCGCCCTCGCCGACGCCCGACGCCTGCCCCTGCCGGACGCCGCCGTCGACGCGGTGAGCGCGGTCTGGCTGTTCCACCTCGTCCCCTTCGTGGACGAGATCGTGGCCGAGGCGGCCCGCGTCCTGCGCCCCGGAGGTGTGCTGATCGCGACCGTCGACAAGGACGCGGCCCACGACGTCGGCAGCGACATCGACCGCGTGCTCGCCCCCCACCGTTCCTCGGCAGGCGCCTTCGACCGGGGCGACCGGGTGACGGCGTACGCGGCCGTCCACGGCCTGGAGCCCGCCGACAGCACCCGCTTCACCGGCCACGGCCAGGGCGGCACACCACGCCGCACGGCCGAGAAGCTGCGCAGCGGCTACTTCACCTCCTGGTTCCGCGGCGGACCGCGCGCGATCGACACGCTCGCCACGGAGCTGGCCGCACTGCCGGACCAGGATCGCCGCCGTGACGACCCCCGGTACCGGCTGGTGTCCTACGTCAGGCGCGGCTGAACTCCATCACCCAGTTCGTCACCCAGTCCTCGCTGCCGACGGGCGCGAACGCCTGCTCCCATCGGGCCGTGGTGGACGAGATGCCGGACCAGCGGAAACGGACCCGGACGTCCTGCCCGTCGTAGGTGTCGAGCCCCTGGAACTCGCCCGTGCCGTCCTCGGCGAACCGGCCCCTGACCGGCGGATAGAGCCGCCCCGTCGTGCTGTTGGACCAGTTGAGCGTCCATTCGCCCGTCTCCGGCTCGTACAGCCGCAGGGTCAGCCCGCGGAACCCCTTCGACGGGAAGGCGATCTCGTCGACATGGGCACGGCCGTCCCAGAAGAGCCGGCCCGTGGTGTGCCCGTCGAACTCCTCCCAACCGCTGTCCGGATCCAGGTGGTCGGCGAGTCTGCGGTTGCGGACGGTCCACTGTCCGTCGAGGAAGCCGAAACCGAAGTCGTCGGCCGTGAGCGAATTCTCTGCGGGAGTCATGGCCGGATTGTAGGAGCGTCCCCTCGTGACGTGCCCGACACGACCTCACCCCATGCCTCGGCGGCGAAGGCCGTGAAGTCGCGCGGCTCGCGGCCCAGGACGCGCTTCACCCCGTCCGTCACCGACGCGTTGCCGCCGTCGAGCAGCGTCGCGAACAGGGCTGCCAGCCAACGCGCTTGGGGCTCCGGCAGGCCGAACCGCTCCAAGAGGTCGGCGTATTCGCTCTCGCTCATCGGCACGTACGCGACCTCGCGGCCGGAGGCGCGGGAGATCTCCGCCGCCGCCTCCGCGAAGGTCAGCAGCCGCGGTCCCGTCAGCTCGTGCACCCGGCCCGCGTGCTCCCGCGCCGTCAGCGTCTCGACGATCACGTCCGCCAGATCGTCGGCGTCGACGAACGGCTCGGCCGTCCCGCCCGCCGGAAACGCGATCGTGCCCGCCGCGACGCCCTCGGCCATCACCCCCTCGGAGAAGTTCTGCGTGAAGAACGCGGCCCGTACGACGGTCAGTTCGGCGCCCCCGGCGCGCAGTGCCTCCTCCGCCCGGACCGCCTCCGGCTCGCCGCGCCCGGACAGCAGCGTCAGCCGCCGCACGCCGTTCGCCACCGCCAGCTCACCGAAGCTCCGCATGGCCTCGACCGCGCCCGGCGCGGCGAGGTCCGGGTAGTAGTTCACGTACGCGGCGTCAGCGCCCCGCAGGGCGGGCGCCCAGGTCCCGCTGTCCTCCCAGTCGAACCGGGTCGTGCCGGTACGGGACCCCGCACGGACGGTCGCGCCGCGCTCCGTGAGCCGCTCGGCCACGCGCCGCCCGGTCTTGCCGGTGGCGCCCGTCACCAGAATCGTGTGCGTTCCGGCCATGTCCGTCCGCGTGTCGATGGTCGTGCCGGTGTGCGTGTTCGGGTTCGTCGTCATGTCCTCAGACTCGCGGGCGGCGGGCCGGCTTCCCATGCTCCACAGGCTCATTCCCATACGCCTGCGTCTACGCTTCCCACCCATGGACGCTCTCGCCGGACTCCTCGACGGACCGCGGGCCAAAGGGGCCTTCCTCCTGCGGATGGTCATGGAGCCGCCCTGGTCCGTCCGGATCGAGGATCGCGCACCCCTCTGCCTGATGTGCGTCACCGAGGGCGAGGCCTGGATCGTCCCCGGCCGGGGCGCGCCCGTCCCGCTGCGCCCCGGCGACATCGCGATCGCCCGCGGCCCCGAGCCGTACACCGTCGCCCACCGCGCCGACGCCCCGCCGCACGCGGTGATCGGCCCCGGCGGCGTCTGCACCACCCTCAGCGGCGAACCGCTCGCCGAGACCATGCACCTGGGCGTGCGGACCTGGGGCAACGCCGTCGACGGCTCCACCACCGTCCTCGTCGGCACCTACCCGATGGACGGCGAGGCCGGCCGACGTCTGCTCGACGCCCTGCCGCCCCTGCTGCACCTGCCGGCAGAGGTGTGGAACTGCCCCCTGATGCCCTTCCTCGACGAGGAGATCTCCCGCGACGAACCCGGCCAGAGCGTCGTCCTCGACCGGGTCCTCGACCTGCTCCTGATCGCCGCGGTCCGCGCCTGGTTCTCCCGGCCGGGCGCGCAGGCCCCGGCCTGGTACCGCGCCATGGCCGACCCCCTCGTCGGCCGCGCCCTGCGGCTCCTCCAGAACGACCCCGCCCGCCCCTGGACGGTCGCCACGCTCGCCGCGGCGGCGGGCGCTTCACGGGCCGGGCTCGCCCGCCGGTTCACCGACCTCGTGGGGGAGCCCCCGATGACGTACCTCACCGGCCGGCGGCTCGCGCTCGCCGCGGATCTGCTGCGGGAGACGGACGCCACCGTCGAGGCCGTGGCCCGCCAGGTCGGCTACAGCAGCGCCTTCGCGCTCAGCGCCTCCTTCAAGCGAGTACGGGGCGTCAGCCCGCAGGAGCACCGCACCCGCCTCTGAACGCGGGGCCCCCGTCCGAGCCGTCGGACATTTTGCCGGAACGGCAAGAGTGTTCGCCGTTCCGGCGGCTGCTGTCGCACGCTGTCCCCATGAGCCAACACCGCCACCACCACCACGACGACAGCGCCCACGTGGACTGGGCCGAGATGGCCGCGCTCCTCGAGCGCCAGGCCGAGATCGAGAGTCCCCTCTACGCCGAGGCGGCCGACTGGCTGGCCACCCTCGTCCCGGCTGTCGGCGTCCGCCGGATCCTGGACGTCGGCAGCGGACCCGGAGTCCTGACCTCGCTTCTCGCGGAGGCATTCCCGGCCGCCGAGGCCGTCGCCGTCGACGGCACCGCTCCGCTCCTCGAACGCGCCCGGGCCCGCGCCGAGGCCCGAGGGCTCGGCGACCGTGTCTCCACCCTGCACGCCGAACTCCCGGGCGCCATCGGCGATCTCGGCGAGGCGGACCTGATCTGGGCCGGCAACTCCCTGCACCACATCGGCGACCAGCGGGCCGCGCTCGCCGCCTTCGCCGGGCGTCTGCGGCCCGGCGGCCTCATGGTCCTGATCGAGGGCGGACTGCCCGGCCGCCACCTGCCGTGGAACCAGGGCATCGGCCGCCCCGGCCTGGAGGCCCGGCTCGACGCGCTGAACGCCGAGTGGTTCGGGCAGATGCGGGCGGCCCTGCCCGACGTCAAGGAGGAGGTGGACGACTGGCGCGCTCTGCTCCTCGCCGCCGGACTCACCCCGGCCGGCACCCGCACCTTCCTGGCCGACGCCCCCGCGCCCGTGTCGCCGGTCGTGCGCGAACAGGTCGTCGCCCACTTCGAGCGCCAGAGCTCCGCCTACGGTGAGCACCTCGCGGACGACGACCGCGCCGCCCTGGACCGCCTCCTCGACCCGGCCGAGCCGCTCTCCCTGCACCGGCGCGATGACCTCTTCCGGCTCGCCGCCCGCACCGTCCACACCGCGCGCAAGGGATAACGCGCGCCGTCAGCCCGTCAGCCCGTCAGCCCGTCAGCCCGTCGTCCCGGCGGCCTTCGTCCTGTCGGCCGTCGCGACGACGCCGGCCGTGCTGCCCTCGGCCGTTCTGCCGTTGGTCGTGCTGCCGCCCGTCGTCAGGTGGAAGGTGCGGCGGTAGGCGGCCGGTGAGACACCGACCAGCGCCCGCATGTGCTGCCGCAGCGAATTGCCGCTGCCGAAACCGGTACGGTCCGCGATGTGATCCACCGTCAGGTCACTGGTCTCGAGCAACTGCTTCGCCAGCTCGACCCGTTGGGCGGTCAGCCACTGTCCCGGTGTCGTACCGGCCTCGTCGCGGAAGCGGCGCGTGAAGGTCCGTACGCTCATCCCCGCGTGCCCGGCGAGCTCGGCCAGGGTCAGCGGCCGCTCCAGCCGTCCCAGCGCCCAGGCGCGGGTCGGTGCCGTCGTGGCCGAGGACGGCGCGGGGACCGGACGCTCGATGTACTGAGCCTGGCCACCGTCCCGCCACGGGGGGACGACACAGCGCCGGGCCACCTGGTTGGCCGTGGCGCTGCCGTGGTCCTTCCGCACCAGGTGCAGACAGAGGTCGACCCCGGCCGCAGCCCCCGCCGAGGTCAGCACGTCGCCGTCGTCCACGAAGAGCACGTCCTCGTCGAGCTTGACCAGCGGGAAGAGCGACCGGAAGTGTTCGGCCTCCCACCAGTGGGTGGTGGCGCGGCGCCCGTCGAGCAGACCGGCCGCGGCGAGGGCGTACGCGCCGGTGCAGATGGAGACCGTGCGCGTGCCGGGCCGGACGAGCCTCAGCGCCGCCGCCGCCGGCCCGGTGCCCAGCGAGCCGGCCTCCGCGAGCGCCCGCAGCTCGTGCGTGGGCGGTACGACGACGGTGTCGGCCTCGCCGAGGATCTCCGGCCCGTGGGCCGCCAGGAGCGAGAACCCGTCGGAGGTGCGGACCGGTCCGCCGTCGAGGGTGCAGACCCGCACCTCGTAGAGGGGCGAACCGTCCTCGGCGAGGGCGGAGCCGAAGATCCGCGACGGAATGCCCAGCTCGAAGGGGATCACGCCGTCCAGGGCGAGGACGGCGACCCGGTTGACCGGCCGCACGGAAGAGGACATGGCCAGATTCTGTCACATCATGTCCATCTGGCCAGTATTCGTG
The DNA here is from genome assembly GCF_014649715.1 of Streptomyces lateritius. Lineage (GTDB taxonomy): Bacteria > Actinomycetota > Actinomycetes > Streptomycetales > Streptomycetaceae > Streptomyces > Streptomyces lateritius. The sequence goes on along the minus strand of NZ_BMTO01000011.1, from coordinate 55,343 downwards.
GGCGGGCCTCTCGCGGAGGGTGGTGGACACGCCGGGATCAGCCGGCACCCCACCGGCAACCGCCACAGCACCCCTCGCACTGGAGCGCACCCTCATGAACGACACGTCCACCGCCGCCCCCGCCACCATGCGCGCGATCACCGCCGCCGGGTGGGGCGGACCCGAGGTCCTCACCGAGACCCGGGTGGCGCGCCCCGAACCCGGCCCGACCGAGATCCTCGTCCGGGTCCACGCGGCCGGCCTGAACCCGGTCGACTGGAAGTCCCGCGCGACCGGCGGTTTCGGCGGCTGGGCCGAACAGCCGGTTCTCGGCTGGGACGTCTCCGGAGTCGTCGAGGCCGTCGGACTGGGCGTCACGCTCTACGCGCCCGGCGACGAGGTCTTCGGCATGCCGCGGTTCCCGGGTCAGGCGGGCGCTTACGCCGAGTACGTCACCGGCCCGGCCCGGCACTTCGCTCGCAAGCCCGCCACCCTCGACCACGTCCGGGCCGCCGCCCTCCCGCTGGCCGGGCTCACCGCCTGGCAGTCCCTCGTCGGCACCGCCGAACTGCGCGCAGGCCAGCGGGTCCTGGTCCACGCGGCTGCCGGCGGCGTCGGACACCTCGCGGTGCAGATCGCCAAGGCCAGGGGCGCCTACGTCATCGGGACCGCGAGCGCCGCCAAGCACGACTTCCTGCGCACCCTCGGCGTCGACGAGCCGATCGACTACACGGCGGCGGACTTCGCCGAGACCGTACGGGACGTGGACGTCGTCCTCGACTGCTACGGCGGCGACGACTACGGGACGCGCTCGCTCGCGGTGCTGCGGGAGGGCGGCACGCTGGTGACCCTGCCGTCGCCGGACGCCGTCCCCGCGGCGGAGCGGGGGATCCGTACCGGCTTCACCCTCGTCGAGCCGGACTACGCGGGACTGCTCGGCCTGGCGGAGCTGGTGGAGACGGGGCGGCTGCGGCCCGAGGTGGAGACCGTACTGCCGCTGGAGGAGGTGGCGAAGGCGCACCGGCTCGGCGAGTCGGGCCGGACGCGCGGAAAGATCGTCCTGACCGTCCGGGACGCGGACGCCTGACCGCGCGAACGAGAGGCGCCGGCCCGCTGCGAACGGGGGCCGGCGCCTCTCCCCGGGTGGCCGGCAGCGGGTCGGCGCCCTTCCTGCCGGCTGAGGCTCAGGCGCCGAACCGGGCCGGGTCGGGGCCGAGGCGCCGGTTCTCGTCGAGGGCGGCGATGCCCGCCATGTCCTCGTCGTCGAGCTCGAATCCGAAGACGTCGATGTTCTCCCGGATACGGGAGGGGGTCACCGACTTCGGGATGACCACGTTGCCGGTCTGCAGGTGCCAGCGCAGCACCACCTGGGCCGGGGTCCTGCCGTGCTTCTGGGCGATGGCGACGACCGCCGGGACCTCCAGGAGCCCCTTGCCCTGTCCCAGCGGCGACCAGGCCTCGGTCGCGATGCCGTGCCGGGCGTGGGCCTCACGCGAGGCCTGCTGCTGGAGGTGGGGGTGGAGCTCGATCTGGTTGACGGCGGGCACGACCGAGGTCTCCTCGATCAGCCGGTCCAGGTGCTCCGGAAGGAAGTTGGAGACACCGATCGCCTTGGCGCGGCCGTCGGCATGGATCTTCTCGAACGCCCGGTAGGTGTCGACGTAGGCGTCCTTGGCCGGCACCGGCCAGTGGACGAGGTACAGGTCGACGTAGTCCAGGCCCAGCTTGTCGAGGGAGGCGTCGAAGGCGCGCAGGGTCGAGTCGTAGCCCTGCTCGCTGTTCCAGAGCTTGGTGGTGACGAAGAGCTCGTCGCGGGGGATGCCGGAAGCGGTGACGGCCCGGCCGGTGCCCGTCTCGTTCTCGTAGGCCGCGGCGGTGTCGATGGAGCGGTAGCCCGCCTCCAGAGCCGTGGTCACGGCCTCCGTCGCCTCGTCGTCCGGCACCTGCCAGACGCCGAAGCCGAGCTGCGGCATCACCACGCCGTTGTTCAGGGTGAGGGAGGGGACCTTGTTGTCCGTGCTCACGTGCGGTCGATCCTAACGTCGTCGGGTGGTACTCCCAGGGTCAACGATCGAAGCGAGGATCGCATTCCGCCGGGCCGGAAGCCGCACGGGACGCGGGGGCGGACGCCGGCCCGGAACCGGAAGCCTCGCCCGGGTGCGCTGCTTGCACGGCGGGGCAGGCCCGGACCCAGGACGTCGAAGAGGGTCGTCCCGCCGGCGCCGTTCGGGCCGCGTGTGCAGGCGGTGACGAGAAGCAGCACAAGGGCGGCGGCGATGGCGCCCAACGGTCGAGGCACGGGCGGTCCCTCGTGCGGTGACCGCTTTTTGACCGCGCTGATGAACCGTCCATAGCTGATGAGGCGTCAAATTCCGACCGGTCGGGCCCAGATGTCGTCCGGTTCGGCCCGCTCCGCGATCAGCCGTACAGCGCCTCGACCTCCACCGCGTACGCCTTCTCGATCGCCTTCCTCTTCAGCTTCAGCGAGGGCGTGAGCAGACCGTGCTCCTCGCTGAACGGGTGCGCCAGGATCCGGAAGGTGCGGATGGACTCCGCCTGCGACACCAGGGTGTTGGCCGCCACCACCGCCCGGCGGATCTCCGTCTCCAGGCTCGGGTCCCGGACCAGTTCGGCCGGTGGCAGCGGCGCCCGGCCCTGCATAGCCAGCCAGTGCTCCACCGCCTCCTGGTCCATCGTCACCAGCGCGGCGATGTAGGGCCGGTCGTTGCCCACCACGATGCACTGAGCGATCAACGGATGCGACCGCACCCGCTCCTCCAGAGCGGCCGGCGACACGCTCTTGCCGCCCGAGGTCACCAGGATCTCCTTCTTCCGCCCGGTGATCGTCAGATAGCCCTCCTCGTCGAGCATGCCCAGGTCGCCCGTGGCCAGCCAGCCGTCGTTGAGCACGGCGTCCGTGGCCTGCGGATTGTTCAGGTACCCCGAGAAGATGTGACCGCCGTGCAGCCACACCTCCCCGTCCTCCGCGATGTGCACCGTCGTGCCGGGGATCGGCTGCCCGACCGTCCCGTACTTGGTGCGCTCGGGCGGGTTCGCCGTGGCGGCGGCCGAGGACTCGGTCAGGCCGTACCCCTCGAACACCGTCACCCCCGCGCCCTCGAAGAACAGCCCGAGCCGCCGGTTCATCCCGGAGCCGCCCGACATCGCGTGCCGCACCCGCCCGCCCAGGGCGTCGCGGACCTTCCCGTACACGACCTTCTCGAAGAACTGGTGCTGCACCCGCAGCGCCGCCGACGGTCCGGGGCCGAGCCCGAAGGCCTTGTGCTCCATGGCCTCGGCGTACCGCACCGCCACCTCGACCGCCTTGTCGAAGGGCCCGGCCCTCCCCTCGCTCTCCGCCTTGCGGCGGGCCGCGTGGAAGACCTTTTCGAAGACGTAGGGGACCGCGAGGACGAACGTCGGACGGAAGGAGGCGAGGTCCGGCAGCAGCGCGGACGCCGCGAGGGCCGGCTGGTGACCCAGCTTCACCCCGGAGAGGACCGCCGCAACCTCCACCATCCGCCCGAAGACGTGCGCGAGCGGGAGGAAGAGCAGCGTGGAGGCCTCGTCGCCCGGCTTGGAGTGGAACACCGGCTCCCAGCGGCCCACCAGCATGTCCGCCTCGAACATGAAGTTGGAGTGCGTGATGACGCAGCCCTTGGGGCGGCCCGTGGTGCCCGAGGTGTAGATGATCGTGGCCACGGACTCCGGCGTCACCGCCCGCCGGTGCCGGTGCACCACGTCCTCGTCGATCTCCGCGCCCGCCGCCATCAGCTCCGCGACCGCCCCCTCACCCGCGTCCAGCTGCCACAGGCGCCGCAGCAGCGGCAGCCGGTCGATCACCGAGCCGATCGTCATGGCGTGGTCCTCGTGCTCCACCACGCACGCCGTCACCTCGGCGTCGTGCAGCATCCAGTGGACCTGGTCGGCGGAGGAGGTGGCGTAGATCGGCACGGGCTGCGCGCCCAGCGTCCACAGCGCGAAGTCGAACAGTGTCCACTCGTAGCGGGTCCTCGCCATGATGGCGACCCGGTCGCCGAACCGTACGCCGTGCGCGATCAGCCCTTTCGCGAGGGCCAGCACCTCGTCGCGGAACTGGGCCGAGGTCACGTCCCGCCACCGGCCCGAGGCGTCCTTGCGGCCGAACGTGACCCGGTCGGGAGTCTTCTCGGCGTGATCGAACACGGCGTCCGCCAGGCCGCCGACCTGAGGCGCCGCCTCGACGGGCGGCACGGTGAACTCGCGCAATGACCTGCTCCTCGACCGCTCGTTGTCGCGCTCCGTACAGCGCGGGTGACGGTACCCCACCCGACCAGCGGGTGGGAGGGCCTTCACCAACCCGGGACATTGGGCGTTCGCACAGGTCAGAGGGTAGAGAGCAGGCAAGGGGCGGTCGACCGGGGCTCCTTACTGACTCGCGGGTAAGCAAGGGGCGCCGGAATCTCCACCGAATCTGTACGTACCAGTCACCGTCCCGTCCGACGCCGGCCTCGGCCCGCACCGACATGCGCACGCGGTGAGGCCGAAGTCTCCCGCCGCCCCGAGTCAGCGCGGGCGCTGCAGCCGGTCGCCACTCGCCAGGATCGCCGTGGCCAGGGCGTCCGCCGCCTCCTGGCCGGCCCCACGCCGCCGCCCCTTGCGCAGAACGAAATCGACATCGCCGAGGTCCGGCAACCCGGCGCGGGCCGGGACCTGGACGAGACCCGGCGGGACCAGACCCCGCGTGTGCGCCATGACGCCGAGCCCGGCCCGGGCCGCCGCCACGTTCCCGCTCAGACTGCTGCTCGTACAGGCGATCCGACAGGCCCGCCCCTGCGCCTCCAGCGCTTCGAGCGCCCTGGCGCGCGTGATCCCCGGAGGCGGGTAGACGATCAGCGGAACGGGCCGGTCCGCCTCGAGGCGCAACCGCGGGGAGCCGATCCAGATCAGTGAGTCCTGCCACACCAGCTCGCCCCCGCTCTCCTCCGCGCGCCGCTTGGCGAGGATCAGATCCAGCCGACCCGCCTCCAGGCGGGCGTTCAGCGTCCCGGACAGCTCGACCGTCAGCTCCAGATCCACCTCGGGGTGCTCGCGCCGGAACGACTCCAGGGTCTCGGGGAGCCGGGTCACCACGAAGTCCTCCGACGCGCCGAAGCGCAGCCGCCCGCGCAGCCGGGTCCCCGTGAAGAAGGCCGCGGCCCGCTCGTGCGCCCGCAGGATCGTCCGGGCGAAGCCGAGCATCGCCTCGCCGTCCTCCGTCAACTCCACACTGTGGGTGTCCCGGGTGAACAGCGGCCGCCCGGTGGCGGCCTCCAGGCGCCGCACGTGCTGACTCACGGTCGACTGGCGCAGCCCGAGCCGGCGCGCGGCCTGCGTGAAGCTCAGCGTCTGCGCGACCGCGAGAAAGGTGCGCAGCTGGGAGGGGTCGTACACGCTTCGAGGCTATCGCGGAACGTGATGACAGTCAGAGCGCTGTACGGGATTCCCGATCGCGGGAGCCGGGAGCAGGATAGGGAGGGCACGATCCCGCCCCCCTCCGGGCAGCCGGCCGCACCGGGCCCCGGGCAGCCCGACCCTCAGCAAGCAGAGCAGTGGAGCACATGCGCCGTACGACCCTTCTGCCGTCCTGGCTGCCGATCGACCCGTACATCCTGGCGCTGCTCGGCACGGTCGGCCTCGCGGCGCTCCTGCCCGCCTCCGGCACCGCCGCAACGGTCGCGAACGGAGCCTCGACCGCCGCCATCGCCCTGCTGTTCTTCCTCTACGGCGCCCGGCTCTCCACCCGCGAGGCGCTCGACGGGCTCCAGCACTGGCGGCTCCACCTCACCGTCCTCGCCTGCACCTTCCTCGTCTTCCCGCTCCTCGGACTCGCGGCGAAGGGGCTGGTACCGGCCGTTCTCTCCCCACCGCTCCACAGCGGCCTCCTCTTCCTGTGCCTGGTGCCCAGCACCGTCCAGTCCTCCATCGCCTTCACCTCGATCGCCCGCGGCAACGTGCCCGCCGCGATCTGCGCAGGCTCGTTCTCCTCCCTCGCCGGAATCGTGATCACCCCGCTGCTCGCCGCAGCCCTGCTCGCGGGCGGTGCGGGCGGTGCGGGCAGTGCGGGCGGATTCTCCGCCGACTCGCTCCTCAAGATCGTGGTCCAACTGCTCCTGCCCTTCCTGGCCGGCCAGTTCCTGCGGCGCTGGGTGGGAGCGTTCCTGGTACGGAACAAGAAGGTGCTCGGGTACGTCGACCGGGGCTCGATCCTGCTCGTCGTGTACGCGGCCTTCAGCCAGGGCATGGTCGCCGGCATCTGGCACCAGGTGACTCCGGCGCGGCTCGGACTGCTGCTCGTCGTCGAGGCCGTGCTGCTCGCCCTGATGCTGACGCTGACCTGGTACGGGGCGAAAAGGCTCGGCTTCGGCCGGGCGGACCGCATCGCGATCCAGTTCGCGGGCTCGAAGAAGAGCCTGGCGGCCGGGCTCCCCATGGCCGGCGTGCTCTTCGGGCCGCAGGCATCGCTCGCGGTCCTGCCGCTGATGCTCTTCCACCAGATGCAGCTGATGGTCTGCGCCGTGATCGCCAAGCACCGGGCGCGCGACCCGGAACCGACGCCGGCCGAGGGGCCGGATCCCGCCGGGGCGAAGGACCCGGACGCCGCGCCGCCGGAGCCCGGCCGTGAGCCGTCCGTGGGCACGGCGAGCACCCACCCCTGAGACGGGCGGGAGGGCGGCGGCCGTGGCGGGATCACCACCCACCACCACCGGGAAGATCAACGGTGCCGCTACCGTGCTCCCATGCCCGCACTCGATCCCGGCCGCACCGCGCTCGTCCTCGTCGACCTGATGGAACGCATCGTCGCGCTGCCCCTCGCCCCCCGCTCCGGAACCGACGTCGTCGCCGCCGCGACCCGGCTCGCCGACACCTTCCGGGCCGCCGGCGCCCCTGTGGTCCACATCAGGGTCGAGCGGCCGAACGTCGACCCCCAGCCGCCCGGCAGCGAACTCGTCCCCTCCCTCGTCCATGACGACGACCTGATCGTCGTCAAGCGCACGATCGGCGGGTTCCACGCCACCGGACTCCACGAGCTGCTTGCCGAACGCTCCGTATCCACCGTGGTCTTCGGCGGCATCGCCACCAACCTCGGCGTCGAGTCCACCGCCCGTGCCGCCTGCGACCTCGGCTACGAACCGGTCTTCGCCGAGGACGCCATGACCGCCTTCACCGCCGACGAGCACCACGCCTCGGTGAGCCTCGACTTCCCCCGCCTCGGCACGGTCGCCACCGTCTCCCAGATCACCCTGGACGGCCCCGAGTGACCCGCGCGCCGATACGCTACGGCGCCCGCCCCTGCTCCCTCGTCGTCTGCCGAGGCTGCTGCTGCGGCGACGCCCGCAAGAACCCCGGCATCGACCACGCCGGCCAGCTCGACCGGCTCCGCCGCGCCGCAGCGGCCTCGGCCGGCCGGCTGTCCGTCCGTACCAGCGACTGTCTCGGCCCCTGCGCCCAGGCGAACGTCGTGGTGGTCCAGCCCTCCACGGAGGGCCGCCGCCGCGGCGGCCGGGCCGCGTGGATCGGCTGGACGGCGGACGACGACTGCCTCGACGACATCCTCGCCTGGACGGCGGCGGGCGGCCCCGGTCTCGCCGACCCCCCGGCCACCCTCACCCTCCAGATGATCGACCCCCCGAAGGAAGCCGGCACCGGCGGCCGGGCCCGCCGATAGGGGGATGCCCGTACGGGCGATGTGCGGACGGTGTGACGGCTGCGTGTCGACGACGTGGGACAGGGCCGGCCGGCGCAGGGGGCGCTCCCCGCCGTCCGGTGCCCGACCCGAGCAGCGGGAGCCTCCGCCTCAGCCGCGGGAGGCCCCGGCCCCCAGAGCGATCCGGTGCTCACCCGCGTACACGTTCATGTCCGGACCGCGCAGGAAGCCGACCAGCGTCAGCCCCGTCTCGGCGGCCAGGTCGACGGCGAGCGACGAGGGCGCCGAGACGGCCGCGAGGACCGGGATGCCCGCCATCACCGCCTTCTGCGCCAGTTCGAACGAGGCCCGTCCCGAGACCAGCAGGATCGCCCGGTCCAGCGGCAGCCGGTCCTCGCGCAGGGCGCGGCCCACCAGCTTGTCCACAGCGTTGTGGCGGCCCACGTCCTCCCGTACGTCGAGCAGCTCCCCGTCCTCGGAGAACAGCGCCGCCGCGTGCAGGCCCCCGGTTCGGTCGAAGACCCGCTGGGCCGCCCGCAGCCGGTCGGGGAGACCGGCGAGCAGCCCGGGCGTGATCCGGACCGGGGGGGTGTCCGCGATCGGGAACCGGGCGGTGGTGCGGACGGCGTCCAGACTGGCCTTGCCGCACAGCCCGCACGAAGACGTCGTGTACACGTTCCGCTCCAGCGTGATGTCGGGGACCGGAACGCCCGGTGCCAACTGCACGTCCACCACGTTGTACGTGTTCGTGCCGTCGTCCTTGGCACCCGCGCAGTACACGATGTTCCGTACGTCGGAGCCCGCGGCCAGCACCCCCTCGCTCACCAGGAACCCGGCCGCGAGTGCGAAGTCGTCGCCCGGCGTGCGCATGGTGATCGCGAGCGGCCTGCCGTTCAGCCGGATCTCCAGCGGCTCCTCGGCCACCAGGGTGTCGGGCCGCTCGTTCACGACACCGGCACGGATCCGGATGACGCGCCGTCGCTCGGTGACCCGTCCCATCGTGGCTACACCCGCTTCTGTACGTGTTGGAAGCCGCAACGGCCCTTGATGCAGAGGTTGCCCCGGGCCACCGGTGTGGTGCGGGGAGGTGACCTTGACGATCTCATTGTCCTGCACGTGCGGAGTCGGGTCGCAGCCGAGATGCGGTCGCCGCAGTACCCACAGGCCCACTCCGTGGGCGGCGCGTCGAGCTGGACGGGGATCCGGGCGCCGCGCCGGCGCCGAGGACTGCGGCCTTCGCGTGCGGATCTCCGTTCTGTCGAGGGACCGCGAGGGGAGGAAGGAACGAAGACGCGTCGGCGAAATCGTCTGCGGTAGGGAATGAGTGCCGACAAGGGTGTGAACACTGTCCGCTTGTCGCGGTCTCCCAACAGGTACGGGTGAATGTTGGTGGTTTACGTGTCCTGTTACCGATCAGTCGCTGGCAAGACTGGGTGGTTCCTGCGTGAAACACGCGCCACATGAACCCAAGGGGGTCCCGAGCATGACGGGCACTCGTATCGCCGCGCTCGGGCACTACCAGCCCGCGAAGGTGCTGACCAACGACGACCTGGCCGCACTCGTCGACACCAGCGACGAATGGATCAGCAGCAGGGTCGGCATCAGGACCCGCCACATGGCGGGGCCCGAGGAGCCGGTCGACGAGCTCGCCGCCCACGCCGCCGGCAAGGCACTCGCCGCCGCCGGACTGGGCCCCGACGACATCGACCTCGTCCTCGTGGCGACCTCCACCGCGATCGACCGTTCGCCGAACACCGCCGCCCGCGTCGCCGCCCGGCTCGGCATGACCTCGCCCGCCACCATGGACCTCAACGTGGTGTGTGCGGGCTTCACGCACGCCCTGGCCACCGCCGACCACGCGGTACGGGCCGGAGCGGCCCGCCGGGCCCTCGTCGTCGGCGCCGACAAGATGACCGAGGTCACGGACTGGTCCGACCGCACCACCTGCGTCCTCGTCGGCGACGGCGCGGGCGCCGCGGTCGTCGAGGCGGTCGAGGACGGCCGGGAGCCCGGCATCGGCCCCGTCCTGTGGGGTTCGGTCCCCGAGATGGGCCACGCCGTCCGCATCGAGGGCACCCCGCCGCGCTTCGCGCAGGAGGGCCAGTCCGTCTACCGATGGGCCACCCAGCAGCTCCCCGCACTCGCCCGCCGGGTCTGCGAGCGCTCCGGCATCAGGCCCGAGGAACTGGCGGGAGTGGTCCTCCATCAGGCGAACCTGCGGATCATCGAGCCCCTCGCCGCGAAGATCGGCGCCGTCAACGCGATCGTCGCCCGTGACGTCATCGAGTCCGGCAACACCTCGGCCGCCTCCATCCCGCTGGCCCTCGCCAAACTCGTCGAGCGCGGCGAACTCCCGTCCGGAGCGCCCACGCTCCTCTTCGGCTTCGGAGGGAACCTCTCGTACGCGGGCCAGGTGATCCGGGTCCCGTGAGACGTCGTCCGGAAGCCCTCGATGGCCCTCGGGCGGCCCTCGGGGGTGGTGTTTCGCCCGAGTACGCGGGCAGCGGCATGTCGGGACATGTGCGTCGGCAGACCGTGGACAAGGGCCGATCCGAGCTGACCGATCCGCCTTCGCCGATCGAATCCGGGTCGATCGCCGCGGCGAACCGAGGGGGCCGCAGGGGGCCGCGATGTCGTCCGCAGGACTGCCGCAAGGAGCCGAGCCCAGGCTGGAGCGGCCGGGACCGCTGCGCGACCGGGTCTGCGAAGCGCTGCTCGAGCTGATCCTCACCCGCGCCCTGGGACCCGGTCGGCACCTCGTCGAGAGCGAACTGGCCGGGCACCTCGGTGTCTCCCGGCAGCCCGTGCGCGAGGCGCTGCAGCGGCTGAACACCGAGGGACGGGTGGACCTGCTGGCCTGCCCGAAGGCGCGTTCGTCCACGAACCGACCGACGAGGAGGCCGACCAGCTGCTCTGTCCGCCGTGCCGGGGCCCTCTCGGCGAGTCGTTTCCCCGGCCTCCCCGTTCGGCGGAGTCCGGTGGCGGGGCGCCCGGCAGGGGCCTAGCTTCGATCGCGTCGAGGGGTGTTTCCCGCCGTACGGGAAAAGCGCGGAAGGCGTCCGTGTACACCCCTCCTGTGATCTGGAGGTCGCCATGCGCGCGATACGTGCCGGTTCCGCCGCTCTGCTCGCCACCGCCACCGTCGCCGCTGTCTCCTTCGGCGCGCCGGCCGCCGTGGCCGACGACGGCACCGGGTTCGGAACCGGAACCGGCACCGGCACCGGGATCGAGACCGAGACCGAGACCGAGACCGAGATCGAGACCGAGACCCAGATCGGGATCGAGACCGAGATCGAGACCGAGACCCAGATCGGGATCGAGACCGAGATCGAGACCGAGACCGGGACCCAGATCGGGATCGAGACCGAGGCCGAGACCGAGACCGGGATCGGGACGATCGGGACCGAGAGCGGCATCACCTCCTTCGGCTTCTCCGTCTCGCCCGAGACGGTCGCCCCCGGCGGCACGGTCACGCTGAAGTCCCACGGCTGCCAGTTGCCGTCCGTCACCGTCTCCTCCGGTGTCTTCGACACCGTCACGCTCAAGGAGGGGCACGCGGGCAAGGCCACCGTCGACGTCGACGCCAAGGTCGGCGCCGAGTACGTGGTGACCTTCGACTGCAAGGGCGAGAAGGGCACCACCATGCTCACCATCGCCGGCGGCTCCGGCCATTCCACCGGTGGTCACTCGACCGGCGGTCACGCCACCGGGGGTGAGTCGCCCGGCGGACATTCCACCGGCGGCACCGGCACCGGCGCCCACAAGGGCGTCAGAGCCGGCTTCGGCGGCGGCTTCGGCCAGTTCGGCACCGCCGAGACGGTCGTCGGCTCCGGGCTGATCGCGGGCGCGCTCGGTGGCGCGGTGGTTCTGATCCGCCGCCGCGGCGCCGAAGGCCGCGTCTGACGGCCGGACGAAGAGAGGGTCCTGACACCGTCCTTCCGCCCCGGGGTGACGAGGTCGGGGGCGGAGGACACCACCACGCCCACACAACGGTCGTACGCACACACGCACACACGTCGACGGAGAGAGCGGATCGGATCGTGCACGGGTCGAACGGTTCCGGCGGGCGGGGCGCCTGGGGCGTGCTCGCCGTCGTCCTCCTCGTGGGCATCCACCTGGTGCGAGGCGGTACGGAGGAATGGCGGGCCGCGGGGCCACCGCAGCCCCTCGCCGCCGCGGCCCCCGGCCGGTCCGGCGACGCCGGCACCCCGGCCACGGGCACCGCCGCGGCCGTCCCCGCTCCGCTGACCGCCTCGCGTCCCGAACGCGTCCGCGTCCCGGCCCTCCGCGTCGACGCGCCCGTCATGGACGTCGGCCTCGACGCCGAGGGGTGGATCGACGCCCCGCCCTCGCACGAGAAGAACCTCGCCGGCTGGTTCACCGGCGCCGTCACCCCGGGGGAGCAGGGCACCTCCGTCGTCGTCGGCCATGTCGACACACCCGACGGGCGCGCCGTCTTCTTCGGCCTCGGCGCGCTGCGCAAGGGCCAGCACGTCGAGATCGCCCGCCGCGACGGCACCACGGCCGTCTTCGCCGTGTACGGAGTCGAGGTCGTCTCCAAGGACCGTTTCCCGGCCGAGCGGATCTACAAGTACGGTGCTCTGCCCGAGCTGCGCCTCCTGACCTGCAGCGGGCGCTTCACGAAGGAGAAGGGGTACGACGGCAACGTCGTCGTCTCCGCACGCCTGGTCGAGGTCCGTCCGCCGGCCACCGCCCCGGCTTTGTCCTCACTCGGGAAGAAGTCCTAGCAGATTCGTGCGCGACTTCTTCCCCTCCGGGACGCCGCCGCTACGTTCCCCTCGAAAGCCCGACGGAGGTTCCGGAACGGATGATCGAGCGCGGCTACGAGGACTTCGCCGAGCGCTGGAACCCGATCCTGGACGTCTTCGACGCCGAGGGCGTGCGGTTCTCGCACGAGGTCATCCGAGCGAGATCGCCTACGACGACTGGACCACCCGGCGGGCGCTGGAGGCGGTCGACCGCCGCCCCGCCTTCGGGCTGCACTTCGACCCGAGCCATTTCGTCTGGCAGGACCTGGACCCGGTCGGCTTCCTCTGGGACTTCCGCGACCGGATCCACCACGTGGACTGCAAGGAGGCCCGCAAGCGCCTCGACGGCCGCAACGGGCGGCTCGGCTCACACCTGCCCTGGGGCGACCCCCGGCGCGGCTGGGACTTCGTCTCGGCGGGGCACGGGGACGTCCCCTGGGAGGACGTCTTCCGGATGCTCCGCTCCATCGGCTACGCGGGGCCCGTCTCGGTGGAGTGGGAGGACGCCGGCATGGACCGGCTGACCGGTGCGCCAAAAGCGCTTTCCCATCTCAAGCGGTACGACGTCGATCCCCCGGCGGCTCCTTCGACGCCGCCTTCGGAGGCGATCGATAACCATCTGCGCCGCCCGGTCGACGACACCCGGGGCCCGGTGGCACCGGACGCTCGGTGACATCCGGCGTTCAGCCGATCCCCTGGCGGTCCGCCTCCAGGGCGAAGGTGACGTCGGCGGCCTCCGGCGCCGTACGCTCCACCCGCTGGACCAGGAGCGTACGGTGCCGGACCAGCGGCTCCCGCCGGTCCTTCGGAGCCAGCGAGAGCAGATCGTCGAGCCCGGCCAGCATCCGCCGGGACACCTGCGGGCTGTCCGCCGCGCAGCCCCGGATCTCGGTGAACCCGAGATCCACCAGATCGGTCCACCCCGGTACGTCCTGCACCAGGCGGACCTCACCCTTCCGGTCACGGTGCAGGACGGCCCCCAACGGGCGGTTGGCGAGCACCGCGAGGATCTGGACGATCCGGTCCAGGCACTGAACGGCCGTCGTCGGGTCGTTGACGGCGGGGGAGAGGGCGCGCAGGGCGATGTCGGCGAGCTGGCGCAGCCCGAAGCCGAGATCCTGGTGGAAGGTCCGTTCGACCCCGACGGAGACCGCCGCCGCCATCCGGGGTGGCACCTGACCGCCGTGCACGGCGAGGATGCGGGTCCCCGGCACCACGAAGTCCCCGATCCGCGGCAGCAGCCGCAGCACGGCCCCGTGCCGACGCGCGCCCCGCACCAGCCACGCCACGTTCACGTCCCGCAGCACGCCGGCCCGCCCCCGGTGCACCAGCAGAGCCGTCGGCTCCCCGAGCTCGCCGGCCTCGCCGCCGTACTCCGGCTGCTTCGCCAGTACGGCCAGCGCCTCCGTCGTGATGCGTTCCACCACGTGCCCCACCCGCATCAGCCGCAGCGTCGTGTTCACGTACGCCACGAAGAGCAGCAGGCTCACTCCCACGAGCAGCAGCGTCAGCAACGACTGCACCAGCGGCACGCTCGTGACGTCCCGGGGATCGGTCTCGCTCTCGTACGAGGTCAGGACGAGCAGCGACAGCAGAAAGGTGGCGAGGAAGACGGAGAAGGCCGCCTTGGTGATGCGGCTGCGGATGAAGATCCGTACCACCCGCGGACTGAACTGCCCGCTCGCCATCTGCACGGCGACCAGCGAGATGGAGAAGACGACACCGATGAAGGTCATCATGGCCGAGGCGATCGTCGTCACGATCGTCTTGGCGTCGTCGGCGATCCCGATCAGCTCGGAGATCTCCTCATACGCCCCGTCGTCGCGGAGGACCCCGACGATCGCCTCGTCCAACGTCGCCGCACCGGTCCACAGCGCGAACACGGCCACCATCGACGTGACCGGCGCGAACCAGAAGGTGTCCCGCAGATGCTCCCGCAGCGGGGACAGCATCCGGGGCCGACGGTACTCGGAGAAGTAACCCACCTCGCGGAGGCTAGGGCCTCCCTCACTCCGCGAGCACGACGACGCCCCGTGAAGCGTCGGTGACACTCCGCACGGACAGGCCCGGCGGCCCCGCCCCGACGTAGGCCCTCACGCCCACCGCACCCCACTGACCACGGGAAACGTGGGTGAAAGGCGCCTCGAACCCCTGGTAGAGTTATCCATGTCGCCGCGGGGAACACCCCAGAGCGGCAGACACCTTGTCCGGGTGGCGGAATGGCAGACGCGCTAGCTTGAGGTGCTAGTGCCCTTTATCGGGCGTGGGGGTTCAAGTCCCCCCTCGGACACCAGTCGAAATCCCCGTGGTTCCTCGTGAACCGCGGGGATTTTCGCGTTGCCCCGGTGGCCCTACCGTCCCCGGCTCACTTCCGCGCCACCACCAGTCGGCACTTCGGGCTCCCGTCCTCGCGCCGGCCCAGGCTCTCGACCGCCATGAGCGACACCTCGAATCCCGCCTCCTCCAGCCTCGCCCGTACGTCCGCGAGCCGGAACGTCCGGTAGTACATGACGAAGCGAGGTCGCCACAGCGCGTTACGGATACGCATCAGGGTGTCGAAGCCGAGCAGGGTCCAGTAGGGCGGCGAGCCGAGGCGCGGGGGAGCCGGGAGGGGGAAGGCGAAGAGGCCGCCCGGGCGCAGGGAGGCGTGGACCTGGGCGAAGAGCGGTGCCTGTTCGCGCGGGAGGAAGTGGCCGAAGGCGCCGAAGCTCACCGCCAGGTCGAAGACGGGCGCGAAGGGGAGGGCCAGGGCGTCCGCGCGGACGAACGCGGCCGTGGGGTGGGCCCGGCGAGCCTCGGCCAGCATGCCCCCGCTGAAGTCGACGCCCGCGACGCGGCCCGTGCACAGGGTCCGGAGTACGGAGAGGCCCGCGCCCGTGCCGCAGCACACGTCGAGGCCCGTGGCGAAGGGGCCGAGCGGCCGCAGGGTGTCCGTCACTGCGGAGAGGAGGTGGTCGGGGGTGCGGAACGGGGTCTCGTCGAATTTCTTCGCCAGCAGGTCGTAGCCGCGTTCCACCGAGGAGAGCGCCTGGAAGGTCAGCTCACGGGCGGTCGGGCCCTGTGGGGTGAACATGCTCAGACAGTACGCCGTCGCCCCGCGTCCGCACCGCCGTCCAGGAAGGGGCGATGCCGGTCAGCTGGCAGGTGAGCAGATAGAGGGGGATCGGCGGGGTGTACGGGGACGTGCCGTCCGGGTGGTGGATCAGGCGCGGGCGGCGGTCGGGGATTTCCGCGCCGGGGGCGTAACAGGCCGGCATCGGCCAGAGCAGGTCCAGGTCGGAGCCGCCCGGGACCAGCCACCACCACCAGTCGGTGTCGGCGTAGACGCAGCCCTTGGCGGGCAGCCGGGAGAGGATCCGGAAGCCGTAGCGGGCGGGCACCCCCACCGCGTCGCAGCCCAGGCTGGTGGAGAAGGCCGGGGGGACGATCAGGCGGGTCGGGCCGGTGGTCGTGGACCTGCGCCCCCGGGGGGTCAGCAGCGTCGCCATCGACCTCAGCACGAGTCCCCCATGCCGTGGGCCAGCTCCGCCCACACGACTCTCGCCGTTCCGTGGCCCGTGCGTTCCGCGCCCCAGGCGCTGCACAGGCCGTCGACCAGGACCAGCCCGCGGCCGCGCTCCTCCTCGCCGCAGTCCCGTATCAGCGGATCGCCCACGCCGCCCTCGTCCCGTACCGCTATGCGCAACTGCTCCTCGCCCTCTCGCAGTTCGCAGACGACATGGCCGCTCGCGGTGTGGACGACCGCGTTGGTGACCAGCTCGGAGACGATCAGCGTCACCGTGTCGCGTATCTCCGGATCGCAGCCCCAGAGGACGAGTCGCTCCTCGGCCAGTCTGCGGGCGCGCGAGACCGATTCCGTGCGGGCGGGGAGTTCGAAGGCGAACCGCCGGATCTCGGGGCGGAAGACATCGGTGCGTGGGCGCTGGGTCATGACGCGGGGGCTCATGAGACCTGAGGGGAGCGCGTTACCAGAAGCCACGACCGGTTCCTCACAACAGTGGGTAAGCAGCTCCGTACGTCGCCCACCGTGGCGGCGCGCGGCAGCAGCGCGTACTGGTTCACCGGAATACTCTGCTCCCGACGGGGACACTTGGCAAGTGGCACTCTGAAAATTGCAGAGTGCCGTGTTCTCTCTGGCACCTCTTCGTGGCACACTCGGTCCAAACAGCGCGTCGGGGAGGTCTGAGAGTGAGCGAGCCGCGGTCCGCCCCCACGGTGGGACAGGTCGTCCTCGGCAAGCGACTGCAGGACCTGCGCGAGCGGGCCGGCCTGAAGCGGGAGGAGGCCGCCAAGGTCCTCCGCGTCGCGCCGGCCACCATCCGACGCATGGAGACCGCCGAAGTCGCGCTGAAGATCCCGTACGTACAACTCCTGCTGAAGGCGTACGGAATCACCGACTCCGAGGCCGAGGGGTTCATCGCCCTCGCCGAGGAGGCCAACCTCCCCGGCTGGTGGCAGCGGTTCCACGACGTGCTGCCCGGCTGGTTCTCCATGTACGTCAGCCTGGAAGGGGCCGCGAGCCTCATCCGCGCCTACGAACCACAGTTCGTCCCCGGTCTGCTGCAGACCGAGGAGTACGCCCGCGCCATCCTGCGCAGCGGGGCCGTCGGCGGAAGCAACGCCCAGGACACAGAACGTCATGTAGCCCTGCGGATGGAGCGACAGTCCCTGTTGACCAGGGAAGACGCGCCGAAGTTCTGGGTGATCATGGACGAGACCGTCCTCCGCCGACCGGTCGGCGACGGGCCCGAAGTGATGCGCGACCAGCTCGACCGGCTGCTCGAAGCGTCCGAGCTGCCGAACGTCACCCTGCAGATCGCGGAGTTCGCGTCCGGCCATCATCCCGGCACCTACGGACCGTTCGTCCTCTTTCGCTTCGCCATGCCCGAACTCCCGGACATGGTCTACAGCGAATACCTCACCGGCGCCGTCTATCTCGACGCGCGCCCCGAGGTGGCCTCTCACCTCGAGGTCATGGACCGCATGGCGGCCCAGGCCGCGACTGCACAACGTACGAAGGAGATCCTCAAGGATCTCCGCGAGGAGCTGTGAATGGATCGCATATACAACGGCATGCCCGCCGCGGAACTCGGTGTCGAGGGATGGCACAAGCCGTGGAGCGGCGGGAACGGGGGCAACTGTGTGGAGGCCATGAAGCTGGCCGACGGCAGAGTCGCCGTGCGACAGTCCGCAGACCCCGAAGGACCGGCGCTCATCTACACCCACGGCGAGATCGCCGCGTTCATCCAGGGTGCGAAATCCGGTCAGGCCGACTTTCTGCTCACCTGACCCCTTCCGTCACACCCCTACCGTCGCGTAACTCTTGATCCAGCAAACGCCGTTCACTCCGCCGACCAGGAGCTCTCCGATGACCCAGGACCCCGCAGCCATACGGATCGACACCAGCAAGCCGCATCCCGCGCGGATGTACGACTGGTTCCTGGGCGGCAAGGACAACTACCCGGTCGACGAGGAGATGGCCCGGCAGCTGCTCACCGTCGACGCCCGCGGCCGGGACATGGCGCGGGTCAACCGGGCCTTCATGCACCGCGCCACCCGCTGGCTCAGCGCCAACGGCGTACGGCAGTACCTCGACATCGGAACCGGCATCCCGACCGAGCCCAACCTGCACCAGATCGCCCAGCAGGCCGCGCCCGAGTCCAGGATCGTCTACTGCGACAACGACCCGATCGTGCTCGCGCACGCGGCCGCCCTGCTGCGCTCGACGCCCGAAGGGGCCACCGAGTACATCCAGGCGGACGCCCGCGACCCCGAGCTGATCCTCGAAAGAGCGGGGAAGGTGCTTGATTTCGGCCGGCCCATCGCCCTGTCGATGCTCGCCCTGCTGCACTTCGTCGGCGACGAGGACGGGGCGTACGACCTGGTCGGCAAGCTCGTCGACAAGCTCGCACCGGGCAGCTACCTCGTCCTGTCGCACGTGACCGGGGACTTCGACCCGGAGGGCGCGGCGAAGGCAGCCGGCATGTACAAGGCCCGCGGGCTGACCCTGCGGCCGAGGTCGCGGGACGAACTGGCCGCGTTCTTCGACGGTCTGGAGCTCGTCGAGCCCGGCGTCTCGCTCACGGCCGAGTGGCACCCGGAGCTGGGCGAGGTCGTCCCGGTGCAGGGCGACGACCCGATCCCGGGATGGGCCGCCGTCGGACGCAAGCTCTGAAGTCCTACCGGTACGCGCGGGCCCGCAGCCTCGGAGGGCCGCGGGCCCGCGTGCCTCAGTCGTCCTGCGGGGCGACCAGCGTGACCAGGAACGACTTCGCCGCGCTCACGTTGCCCGCCGCGTCGATCGAGCGGTACTCGACCGTGTGCGTGCCGTAGTCCGGGGTCGCGTCGTCCCACGGGACCGCCCGGCTCGTACCCAGCTTGCCGTAGACGAGATCGTCGATGACCGTGCCGCCCGGCGAGAAGCGGAACGGCGCGTCCGCGTCGGTCGGCCAGCCGTAGTACGTGTACCAGCCGTCGCCGTCCACCCGGAACTGACTGACGACGGCGCCGGGTCGGTCGTCGCGCGCCGCCAGCCTCATCGTGAACTCCCCGTCGTACACGTACTCGGTGGGGCGGCCGGACCGGTGCACCGTGCGCAGCGGCTCGGACAGCTCGTACGATCCCGTCGCCGGCCGGGCGTCCACCGTCCACCTCAACTCGGCGTCGGTGCCCGCGATCCGGGCCGTCAGAACGTGTGTTCCTGGGCTGAGGCGGAGTGAACGCAGGTCGAGGTCACGGTCGTTGCCCGGATTGCCGACCGTCCGGCCGTCCAGCCGCCACCGGACGGCGAGCGTGCCACGTGTGGGGTGGGTCGTGTCGGCGTGGACCACCGAGCGCGCGGCGACGGGTGACGTCGTCGGCGTGTGGCCGGTGAAGGCCGCCTCGGCGTCGTCCTCGGCACCGTCCTCGGGGGTGGTCAGCGCCCGGTTCACCGTCCAGCTCACCGTACGGGTCAGGGCCGCCGAACCGCGGACCGCGGGGTCACGGACGAACGGGGTCGGGTCGCTGACCGTCGCCGTCAGGGTGTGGTTCCCGGCGGAGAGGGCCAGGGCGCGCAGGTCGATCGTCCGTGCGCCGCCGGTGCCGATCGTCCGCCCGTCCAGCCGCCACACCACGTCCAGCTCACCGCCCAGCGGGTGCAGGGTGTCCACCCACACCGCCCGGTCGGCTCCGATCGGCGCCCCGTTGGGTGTGTGCGCCTGGACGAGGTTCACCTTCGCCGAGATCGCCTGGACCATCACCTCGCGCTCGACCTGGTCGAATCCGTAGCCGAGCGTCTTCATGATCGAGTGCTTGCTCGGCCGCCAGACACCCCGGGTGCTGTACAGCCCTCCCTCGTGCCGGCCGATGACACCGCCCGCCTCGCTCTTCTCGCCCAGCCAGCGCCACCACTTGGCGCGCTGCTCCCGCATCTGCTCCTCGGACAGCAGGGTGTGGTGCGCCGAGGCCGGCTCGGGGCCGGAGTACGTGCCGCCGGCGACCCCGCGCGCGTAGTAGTCGTACTCGTCCTGGAGCTTGCCCAGCGAGTGGCCGATCTCGTGCGGGGTGATCAGCGAGGAGAGCGCGTTGCCGCCGGACGCGGTGGCGTAACCGCCGCCGGCGCCGCCGTAGGTGTCGCTGTGGGCCAGGGCCGCGACCTGCCGGTTGGCGCCGCTCGTGCCCGGGACGAGGTCGGCCAGCGCGGCCGCCTTCGCGCTGTCCACCG
Source organism: Streptomyces lateritius (assembly GCF_014649715.1). GTDB lineage: Bacteria > Actinomycetota > Actinomycetes > Streptomycetales > Streptomycetaceae > Streptomyces > Streptomyces lateritius. The sequence goes on along the minus strand of NZ_BMTO01000011.1, from coordinate 35,224 downwards.
TCAGGAGTCGCTGCACGCTGCTCGGGTTGCAGCCGCCCCAGAAGCCCATGTCCAGCGGGGTGTCACGCCGGGGCGCGTCGAGCCCGGGGTCGCAGTCGACCCCCGACTCCGGCGAGGGGACCTCCACCACCCAGACGTTGACGTACGAGCGGTACGACGCGAACGGCTCGATGCTCCACAGCACGTTCAGATGTTTCTCGACGTCGGCCCGGAACGCCGGCATCTCCTCCGCCGTGTAGCCGTCACCCATCACGACCAGGTTGAAGCGCTTGTCGGCGGGGCCCGTGGTCTGGACGGGAACGACGGTCGCCGCTTCGACGACGTCGGCGACTTCGCCAAAGCCACCGGAGCCACCGGAGCCGGCGGTGTCGGCGGCCGCCGGTCCCGCTCCCACCAGACCGGCGGTCAGCAGACAGCTGGTCGTGAGACGGACCATGGCCCTTCGAAGACGTATGCCAGGTGAGGTCATGGGGCGCGAGCGTATGCCGCGCCCCCGGTCGCGTAAAGATGTTCGCCGGACAGTCGTCTCAGCTTCGCAGGTACGCCAGACCCTCGTGCTCGGAGGTGTAGCGGTCGACCAGCCGGCGCGCCACCGACACCGAGTCGACCAGCGGATGCAGCGCGAACGCCTTCACCGCCGCCGTCCGCGATCCGCTCTCCGCCGCCGCCAGGACCTCCCGCTCCACCGCCTTGACCGCCGTCACCAGGCCCACCGCGTGGTACGGCAGCGGTGCCACCGACACCGGATGGGCGCCCGCCGCGTCCACGAAGCAGGGCACCTCGACGACCGCGTCCGCGTCGAGCACGGAAAGGGTGGTGCGGTTGCGGACATTGAGGATGAGCGTGGCGCGTTCGTTGCGCGCGATCGCCCGCATCAGCGCCAGGGCGACCTTCTCGTACCCGCCCGACTCCAGATCGTCCTCGTCCCGCTGACCGACCCCGGCGGCCACCCGGTTGGCGGCCATGTACGTGGCCTCCCGATCGGCGAGCGTGCGGTGCCAGGTGGCCAGGGGAGGCGTGCCGGGCTTTCCCATCTCCTCGTAGAAACCCGCCTGTTGACCGAGAAGGTAGGCGCCGCGCGTCCGCTCGGCCTGCCGGTAGGCCTGCACGGCCTCCCGGTTGAAGTAGTAGTAGTGCAGGTACTCGTTGGGGATCGCGCCCAGCGAGCGCAGCCACTCGGGGCCGAAGAGCCTGCCCTCCTCGAAGGATCCGAGGGCCTGCTCGTCCGCGAGCAGGCGGGGCAGCTCGTCCCGTCCGCCGACGCGCAGTCCGCGCAGCCAGCCCAGGTGGTTCAGGCCCACGTAGTCGATCCACGCCTCGCCGGGGTCGGCGCCGAGGGTGCGGGCCACCCGGCGGCCGAGCCCCACGGGGGAGTCGCAGATGCCGATGACCCGGTCGCCGAGGACCCGGGACATGGCCTCGGTCACCAGACCGGCCGGGTTGGTGAAGTTGATGACCCAGGCGTCCGGGGCGAGTGCGGCGACCCGCCGGGCGATGTGCACCGCGACCGGCACGGTCCGCAGGCCGTAGGCGATACCGCCGGCGCCGACCGTCTCCTGCCCGAGGACGCCCTCGGCGAGCGCGATCCGTTCGTCGGCCGCCCGGCCTTCGAGGCCGCCCACCCGGATCGCCGAGAAGACGAAACCGGCGCCGCGCAGCGCCTCGTCGAGGTCGGTCGTCGCCGTGACGGCCGGCGCGTCGGGCACCCCGGCACCCTGCTCGGCGAGGACCCGGGCGATGGCCGAGAGCCGCCCGCCGTCGAGGTCGTACAGCGTGACGTGCGTGACCCGCCCCTCGGCGTGGTCGCCCAGCAGTGCGCCGTACACGAGCGGGACCCGGAATCCGCCGCCTCCGAGAATCGTCAGTTTCATGGTCGTACGCTACTGGGATGCACGTACTGAGCAGCCGGATCCTGTTGCGGCCGGCCGATCCCGAGCGCTCCCGGCGCTTCTACGGCGAGACGCTCGGGCTCGCGGTGTACCGCGAGTTCGGCACCGGTCCGGATCGGGGGACCGTCTACTTCCTCGGTGGCGGCTTCCTGGAGGTGTCCGGCCGCGCCGCCGCGCCGCCGCCCCGGCCGGAGCTGCGGCTCTGGATGCAGGTGGCCGACGTGCGCGCGGCGCACGAGGAGCTTCTGGGCCGTGACGTCGTGATCCTGCGGGAGCCGGTGACCGAGCCGTGGGGGCTGGTGGAGATGTGGATCGCGGACCCCGACGGGGTGGAGATCGCCCTCGTCGAGGTCCCCGAGGACCATCCGCTGCGCTACCGCCCCTGAAAGGCCCAGACCTGAGCCCAGGCCACGACCTAGCCCGCGTCCAGGGCGTTGCGCAGGCCGAGGCGGTAGCGCAGCCGGTCGTGCCGCTTGTGCGCCTCCAGTTCGGGGGCGCGGAAGAGCGGCTTCACCGTGCAGCGTGCGGCCGGGGAGCCCGTACGGTCGAGGAGCGCGTTCACCGCCTGACGGGCGGAGGCGTTGGCGCCCTCCATGGTCGCCAGGTCGATGTCCACGGCCACGTAGTCGCCGGCCAGGAAGAAGTTGGGGACGGCCGTCGCAGCCCGCGGGCGGTTGTGGAAGGTGCCGACCGGGTGGATGAGGAGCTGGTCGTCGTTGGTCGGGTTCGGGGTGCCGAGGCCGTCGACACCCGGGTCGAGGAACCACGAGTGCAGGGCGCCGTCCTTGAGCACCGTACGGCCCGTGTCGTTGAACGCGGCCTTGAGCTGCGCCCACACCTCCCGGGCGACCTCGGCGCGGGTGCACTGCTTTGCCGTCTTGCCGTAGAGGACGCCCGGCCGGTCCCACTCGGAGATGTCCACCGAGAGGCAGTCGACGACCGCCCCGTCGCCGTAGTCGGCGGCGAAGTCGCGGGACGGCCAGTGCTCAGCCTGCTGAATGCACGTCAGCGACCAGGGCGAGTCGATGCAGTTGGCGTGCCCGGCGAGCAGGGGCGCGGGTTCGGTCAGGTAGAACTGAATGCCCGTCATCCAGTCCGTCTCCAGCTTGTCGCACCGCCCGAGCTGCGGGTCCGCCGCCCGCAGTGCGGCGCCCCAGGTCCGCCGCGCGTGCTCGACCGGCATCGCGGAGACGTAATGGTCGGCGGTGACCGAACGGCGGGCGCCCTGCGGGTCCTCGATCACCGCCGCCGCGATCCGCCCGGCACCGGAGTCGTACGCCATCTCCCGTACGGTCCAGCCGACCCGGAACTCCACGCCCAAGCCGGTCAGATGGGTGACCCACGGGTCGATCCAGGCCTCGTTGGTGGGCAGGTTCAGGATCCGGTCGAGGGGCCCGTCGGCGCCGCGGCCGAGGGCGTTGAAGGTGAAGGCCTCCATGAGCGTGGCGACCGTGCGGGTGCTGGCCTCCTCGGCCTTGGTGGCCACGATGTTGCGGGTGAGGCCGACGGCGAGGATGCGCTGGTAGTCGTAGCTCATCCGCTCGGCCCGCAGGAACTCCCACCAGGGCGTCCGCTCCCACGTCTCGTCCCGCCGTTCGTCGCAGCTGGTGAGGAAGACCAGGAAGCGGTTGACGAAGTACGCCGACTCGTGGAGCGGGATGGAACGGGCGGTCTCCAGGAGCGCGGTCAGGGCGCGGCGGATCTCGTCGAGCGTGAGCTCGGCGGGCCGGTGGCCGGGCCAGGGCAGCGGGATGCGCAGGTCCTCGCGGCCGGTGCGGGCGAAGGACATCTCGGCCGGGGCGATCAGGTTGTCCCAGACGCCGTTCGCGTTCCCGGGAAAGGGGATGCGCCGCATCGTGTCCGGCAGGTTGTGGTAGATGCCGGGGATGAACCGGAAGCCGTGCTCGGCGGGCAGTGCCCGGCGGCCTCCGCGCGCGCTGTCCGGTACGTCCATGGAGCGGGCCTTCCCGCCGAGCGCCCGCCGTTCGTAGACGGTGACGTGGAAGCCGCGTTCGGCCAGTTCGTGGGCGGCGGTCAGACCGGCGACGCCGCCGCCGAGCACGGCGACGGACGGCGCTCCGGTGGCCGCGGTGACCGCGGTGGTCCGGGCCGTCGTCTCGGCCGCGGCGGCCGAGGTCGGTACGGCTCCGACGGCGGCCGCGCCGGTGACCGCGGCGGCCGTGGTCACGAAGGTGCGTCGCGAGGTGCCCGTACTGTTCATGCCCAACCCCTTTACCGGCGGTAACAGTCACGTCCGGCGCAGGAGCATACGGGCGCCCACCCGCGCCCGGAAGTCCCGTACGTCGGCCGCCGCACACATGGCGCGATCCCGCCCCCGGGTCCCCACGCCACAATGGACCCCATGTCCCGACGCAACGTCCGCAAGAACCCCGCGCGCCCCCAGCGCCGCGCCGGCACCGCCGCCCCCGCTGTCACCGCCGACGCGCCCTGCCCCTGCGGTCGCACCGCCGCGTACGGCGAGTGCTGCGGGCGCTTCCACACGGGGGCGACGACAGCACCCACGGCGGAACTCCTCATGCGGTCCCGCTACAGCGCCTTCGTCGTCCGCGACGAGGCGTATCTGCTGCGCACCTGGGCGCCGGAGACCCGGCCCGGTGACATCGACTTCGACCCGTCGCTGCGCTGGACGGGGCTGGAGATCCGGGACACGGCCGACGGCACCGCCTTCCATCAGGCCGGGACCGTCACCTTCCTCGCCCGGTACACCCAGGGAGGAGAACCCGGCTCACTGCACGAGCGCAGCCGGTTCCGTCGCCACGAGGGCGTCTGGGTGTACGTGGACGGGGAGTTCCTCGAGGGGGCTTGAGGGCGGCCGAAGGCGGCGGCTGAAGGCGGCGGCTCAAGACGGTGCCTACGACGGTCAGGACACGACGCGGACCGGCGTCAGGACACGACGCCGACCGGCTCGCGGCGGACCGGCCGCAGGCCGCCCGCGAGATCCTCCGCGACCAGCTTCTTCGCGATGGCGTCCGTCGCGGCCCGCAGCTCCGGCCCGCTCGGCCGGCCCTGCTCCCGCTCGATCCGGGAGCTGAGCCAGTCCGACCAGGCGCGCGTGATGACCTCGGCCTCCCGCTTCCCCGCCCGGGTGTGCGAGAGCAGCGTGCCGTCCCGGGTCAGGAAGCCCTCGTCGACCATGCGGTCGAAGACCGGGAGCAGGACCTCCGGCGGTACCCGCCGGCCGGCCGAGATCAGGCCGAGGCTGGCGTGCCCGACCAGCCGGGTGAAGAGCTCGACCTGCATCACCGCCCAGGCGCCGGCCATGTCGAGCCGGGTGTCGGAGTCGGCGACGATCCGGCGCGCGGTGTCGGGGTCCGTCTTCCGCAGGATCCTGCCGACGGAGAGTTCGAGCAGTTCGGCCGAGTCGCCGGAGGTCGTCGGCGAGCCGAAGCCCTCGCCCATGTCGGGGGCCGAGGCCCGGGCGGTGTCCCGGAGCGGTACCTCCTTCAGGAAGAGCGCCACGACGAGGCCGACGGCGGCGACCGGCACCGTCCAGAGGAAGACCGTGTGGAGCGTGTCCGCGTACGCCTGGACGATCGGCGCCGCCACGTCGTCGGGCAGTCCGTGGACACCCACCGGGCTCTGCGCGGCCCGCGCGAGGGCGGCCGGATCTCCGGCCCCGGGTACGGCGGCGGCCTCGCCGACCCCTTGGGCGAGGTTAGGCGTGAGGGAGTTGACGTAGATCGTGCCGAAGACGGCCGTACCGAAGGCGCTGCCGAGCGTACGGAAGAAGGTGACGCCCGAGGTGGCGGTGCCGAGGTCGGCGTAGTCCACGGTGTTCTGCACGGCGATCGTGAGCACCTGCATGCACAGGCCGATGCCGGCGCCGAGCACGAACATGTAGAGCGACTCCAGCCAGGTGCTGGTCCGCGTGTCCATCAGCGAGAGCAGGAAGAGGCCGATCCCCATCACCAGACATCCGACGATGGGGAAGATCCGGTAGCGGCCGGTCTTGCTCACCACATTGCCGCTGTAGATCGAGGCGATCAGCAGCCCGACGACCATCGGCAGCGTCCGGATGCCGGAGACGGTGGCCGAGTCCCCGTCGACGTACTGGAGATACGACGGGAGGAAGGTCAGGGAGCCGAGCATGGCGAAGCCGACCACGAAGCTCAGCACGGAACAGACGGCGAACACCGGATTGGCGAAGAGGCGCATGGGCAGCATCGGTTCGGCGGCCCGGGTCTCCACCCGGCAGAAGAGCGCGAGCGCGATCAGTCCGCCGGCGAAGAGCCCGATGATGACGCCGGAGCCCCAGGCGTACTCGTTGCCGCCCCAACTGGTCGCCAGGATCAGGGCGCTGGATCCGGCGGCGACGAGCGCGATGCCCGCGTAGTCGATGACCGGCCGGCTCGCGGAGCGGACGGAAGGGATCGTACGGGCGGCGGCGATGACGACCAGGATCGCGATGGGGACGTTGACGTAGAACGCCCAGCGCCAGCTCAGGTGGTCGGTGAACAGCCCTCCGAGCAGTGGGCCGATGACGGTGGAGACGCCGAAGACGGCGCCGATCGCGCCCTGGTACTTGCCCCGGTCACGCAGCGGGATCACATCGGCGATCAGCGCCATCGAGGTGACCATCAGGCCGCCGGCGCCGATGCCCTGGAGGCCGCGCCAGACGATCAGGAGGGTCATGTTGGTGGCGAGGCCGCAGAGGAACGAGCCGGTGATGAAGACGATCGCCGAGATCTGGAAGATCACCTTGCGGCCGAAGAGGTCGCCGAACTTGCCGACCAGGACAGTGGCGACGGTCTCGGCCAGCAGATAGGCGGTGACCACCCAGGACATGTGGGCGGCGCCGCCGAGGTCCGAGACGATCGTCGGAAGGGCGGTGCCGACGATCGTCTGGTCCAGTGCGGCGAGCAGGACGCCGAGCATGATCGTGCCGAAGACGATGTTGCGGCGGCGGCTGTCGAGCACGGGGGGCTCGGCGGCCGGGGGCGCGGGGGCGACTTCGCTGGTGGTGGTCACCCTCGCAGCCTCACACCGGGCGCCGCGGCCCGCATGCGGGGGACGGCCGAACCGGTGCGGCGCCGGGGGTACGCCCCGAACGGGCTAAGCCGGGTTTCCCCGGCGCGGCGCGGTCAGCGCGGGCGCACCGGCAGGAGGGGGTGGTGCTTGGCCAGGATCTTGTTGGCCCGCGCCAGCGTCGCCAGGGCGTGCTCACGGTCGGCGCGGTCCTCCGCGCAGAGCGGCCCGCGGAACCGGTAGACCTCGCGCGCGGCGCAGTCGGCGTCGATCTCCGCCTGCAGGACGTGCAGCGGTAGGCACGAACCGATCAGCGCGGCCACACGGTCGGGGATCGGAACGGGAACGAGGCGCGAGGGCGAGGTGATCACGAGTCAGTCCTTGTGGGTCTGTGCGAGGCGGGGTCTCACCTACATACGTACCGGATGCGCTTCCGGGTTGGTCGACGGGGATGTCTCCGCTAGGCAACGGCTCTTGGGCCTTTCGGCGAGGCGTACGGATCACCCGGGCGCCGGGCCGGGCGCGGGAGCGTCGGCGGCGCGACGCGTTCCCGCAGGTGCGCGGCGCGCCGCGCGATCACTTGACCGAAAGGATGTTGAGGATCGCTCAGGTGTCCACCGAACAGGAGGTCCTGATTTCGTTTTCGGTGGCCGTCGGCCCGTTGAGGAATGTGAAGCATCTCACCTCCGCGCGGGCGGAGATGGCGGACGAGGGGCGGCTCGCGCACCCCCTCGCTCAGGCCGAGGCCTCTACCCCCGGGACGGGGAGCCGCCGGAGGAGAGCACCTCGGACAGGTCGTAGGAGACCGGCTCCTCCAGTTGCGCGTACCCGCAGGACTCCGGCGCACGGTCCGGCCGCCACCGCTTGAACTGAGCCGTGTGCCGGAACCGGTCGCCCTCCATGTGGTCGTAACCCACCTCGCAGACCCGTTCCGGCCGCAGCGCCACCCACGACAGGTCCTTCTTCCCCGACCAGCGGCTCGGCGCGCCCGGAAGCCGCGCGCTCTCGTGCGCCGACTCCTGCGCCCACGCCGCCCACGGGTGCCCGTCGGGCGGATCCATCCGCAGCGGTTCGAGCTCCTGGACGAGCTCCGCGCGACGCCTGGCGGTGAAGGCCGCGCAGACGCCGACGTGCTGGAGGGCGCCGTTCTCGTCGTACAGACCGAGCAGCAGCGAACCGATGACCGGTCCGCTCTTGTGGAAGCGGTAGCCGGCCACCACCACGTCGGCCGTCCGCTCGTGCTTGATCTTGTACATCAGCCGGGCGTCCGGGCGGTACGGCAGATCCAGCGGCTTGGCGATCACGCCGTCCAGACCCGCCCCTTCGTACTGCTCGAACCAGTGCGCCGCCACGTCGGGGTCCGTTGTCGCCGGTGCCAGATGGACCGGCGCGTCCACTCCGCGCAGGGCCTCCTCCAAGGCGGCCCGCCGGTCCGTGAGGGGGGTGTCCATCAGCGACTCGTCGCCGAGGGCGAGCAGGTCGAAGGCGATGAACCGCGCAGGGGTCCGCTCGGCCAGCATCCGCACGCGGGAATCTGCCGGGTGGATGCGCTCCGTGAGCCGGTCGAAGTCGAGGCGCCCGCCGTGCTCGATCACGATCTCGCCGTCGATCACGCACCGGTGCGGGAGGCGGGGCGGGAGCGCGGCGGCCAGCTCGGGGAAGTAGCGGGTCAGCGGTTTGCCCGTACGGCTGCCGATCACGAGCTCGGGGCCGTCACGGTGCACGATGGCACGGAAGCCGTCCCATTTCGCCTCGTACTGCATCCCGGGCGGAATCTTCTTCACGGCCTTGGCCAGCATCGGCTTCACGGGAGGCATCACCGGCAGATCCATGGATCGATTGTCCGGTATGCGGCGAATGTCGGCGAGCCCTAGGCTGACCCGCATGGCAGGCAAAGCGGCAGCGATCGAGCTGGAGGTCGGAGAGCGGACCGTACGCGTCTCCAATCCGGACAAGGTGTACTTCCCCGAGACCGGCTACACCAAGCTCGACATGGTCAGCTACTACCTGGCCGTCGGCGACGGCATCACCCGCGCCCTGCGGAACCGGCCCACGACGCTGGAACGCTATCCCGACGGCGTGACCGGCGAGTCCTTCTTCCAGAAGCGCGCCCCGAAGTACCTCCCGGACTGGATCCCCACCGCGCACATCACCTTCCCCAGCGGACGCTCCGCCGACGAGATGTGCCCGACCGAACCGGCGGCCGTCCTGTGGGCCGCCAACCTCGGCGCCGTCACCTTCCACCCGTGGCCGGTTCGGCGCGAGGACACCGACCACCCCGACGAACTGCGCCTCGACCTCGACCCGCAGCCCGGCACCGACTACAGCGACGCCGTGCGCGCCGCCCACGAACTGCGCGCCGTTCTCGACGAGGCGGGACTTCGGGGCTGGCCCAAGACCTCCGGCGGGCGCGGCCTGCATGTCTTCGTCCCCATCGAGCCGCTGTGGACCTTCACCCAGGTCCGCCGGGCGGCCATCGCCGCCGGCCGCGAACTGGAACGCCGGATGCCGCGGCACGTGACCACCAGATGGTGGAAGGAGGAGCGCGGGCAGAAGATCTTCGTCGACTACAACCAGACGGCGCGCGACCGCACCATCGCCTCCGCCTACTCCGTCCGCCCCCGGCCGCACGCCCCCGTCTCCGCGCCCCTGCGCTGGGAGGAGGTCGACGACGCGACCCCGCAGGACTTCGACATCAGGACGATGCCGCCCCGCTACGCCGAGATGGGCGACGTCCACGCCGACATGGACGACCACCGCTTCAGCCTGGAGGCCCTGCTCGAACTCGCCCGCCGCGACGAGGCCGAACACGGCCTCGGGGACCTGCCGTACCCACCGGAGTACCCGAAGATGCCGGGCGAACCGAAGCGGGTCCAACCCAGCCGAGCGAAGAAGCCGGCGAAGCGCGACGACGACGAGGGCGACCGCGACGGAGCGTGACGACGGGTAGCCTCGTCTCGTACGTCGACCGGGGGGTGATCGCACCCGGCAGCGCCCTCGGCCTGGGCTGGGGGCCGGGGGCGACGCCCTGTCTCTGGCGTCCCCGGGCTCCGACTCCCTGCTGCTTCGGCGAACCCTTTCCGTGGACCGCTCTCCGTCGGCACCCGAGCGCGTTCGGCGTGCCGCATTGATCGGATGTTGATGAGGTGTTTACGGACACGGGGCAGCGTGTCAGCCATGCAGACCGACACCACCGTACTGACCGCTCCCGCCGCCGACATGGCCTGGCAGGAGGACGCTCTCTGCGCCCAGGCAGGGCCCGATTTCTTCTTTCCCGCCCCCGGGTCCTCCACCCGCGAGGCTAAGCAGCTCTGTGGGGCGTGCGAGGGGCGGGTGGCGTGCTTGGAGTACGCGCTGACGCATGACGAGAGGTTCGGGGTGTGGGGCGGTCTCTCCGAGAAGGAACGGATTCGGCTGAAGCGGCAGCGCGGCTGAGCGCAGGCGAGCGGGGATACGAGAGGGATAACGGGATGCCGACCCGGCCCGCCCTCACTACGATCACCGGATCATGGAGCCCCACCACATACCCGTCACGGACGAGGAACTGCACGCGTTCGACCGCACGATCGCCAGGCTGCGCCGCATGCCCCTCGGTGATCCCGCGCGGATCCGGGGCGAGCGGATCGCGGCCGGATTCGTCCGCGAGAGCCGCCACAAGCGCCGCAAGGCGCTGCGCGCCGAGCGGTCGGCCGCCGACGCCGCGCTCGCCGCGCGCACCGCGACCGGGGCCCTCGACCGGCGGGAGGACGCGCCCCTCGCGGTCGTGGGGAAGGAATCGCCGGGCTCGTTCCTCAAGGCGCGGTACTGCTATGTCTGCAAGACGCCCTATCGACAGGCCGACTCCTTCTACCACCGGCTCTGCCCGGCCTGCGCGGCCGACAACACCGCCCGCAGGGCCCTGACCACCGACCTCGCCGGGCGGCGCGTGCTTCTGACGGGCGGCCGCGTCAAGATCGGGTTCCAGCTGGCGCTGATGATGCTCCGTGACGGGGCCGAGCTGCTCGTCACCAGCCGCTTCCCGCACGACACCCTGCGCCGCTTCCGCGCCGCGGAGGGCAGCGAGCGGTGGATGGACCGGCTCACGGTCGTCGCGATCGACCTGCGCGACCCCCGCCAGGTCCTCGGCCTGTGCGAGCGGCTGCGCACGGAGGGCCGGCCGCTGGACATCCTCGTCAACAACGCGGCCCAGACGATCCGCCGGCCCCCGGAGTCGTACGCCCTGCTGGCGGCGGGGGAGCGCAAGGCACTGCCCGAGGGCGTGATCCCCGCGCCGGGCTACGAGACCGGCGACGCCCGCGTCCCGGTCGTCGCCGGACTGGAGCCGGACGAGGCCGGGCTGCTGCCCGACCCCTCGCCGCGGAACTCCTGGTCCGTACGCCTCGGCGAGCTGGACGCCGCCGAGCTCCTTGAGGCGCAGCTCGTCAACGCCGTCGCGCCGACGCTGCTCTGCGACCGGCTGCTGCCACTGCTGCTCGCCTCGCCGCGGCCGCGCCGCTACATCGTGAACGTGTCGGCGGTGGAGGGCCGGTTCGCCGTACGGAACAAGACGGGCGGCCACCCCCACACCAACATGGCGAAGGCCGCCCTCAACATGCTGACCCGCACCAGCGCCGCCGAACTCGCGGAGCAGGGCGTCCACATATGCAGCGTCGACACGGGCTGGATCACGGACGAGAACCCCGCGCCCCGCAAGGCCAGGATCGCGGCCGTGGGAATCCGTACGCCGCTCGACGTCGTCGACGGCGCGGCCAGGATCTACGACCCGATCGTGCGCGGCGAGGCGGGGGAGCCCCAGTCCGGCGTCTTCCTCAAGGACTACGCCGTGGCGGAGTGGTGACCCCCGAGGCCGTGGACCCGCGTGCCGCTCAGCCGGCCGCGCGGGCCGCCATCCGCGCCTTGCGGGCCGCGAGCCTCTCGTCGAACTTGCTGGCCTCGCTGTCCAGGCCGCTCATGTAGAGCCCCAGCTCCTCCTGGGCCTTCAGACCCTCCGGGCCGAGGCCCTCGATCTGGAGCACCTTGAGGAACCGCAGCACGGGCTGCAGGACGTCGTCGTGGTGGATGCGCATGTTGTAGATCTCGCCGATCGCCATCTGCGCGGCCGCCCGCTCGAAGCCCGGCATGCCGTGACCGGGCATCCGGAAGTTCACGACGACGTCCCGCACGGCCTGCATGGTCAGGTCGGGGGCGATCTCGAAGGCCGCGCCCAGCAGGTTGCGGTAGAAGACCATGTGCAGGTTCTCGTCGGTGGCGATGCGCGCCAGCATCCGGTCGCAGACCGGGTCGCCGGACTGGTGGCCGGTGTTCCGGTGCGAGATGCGGGTGGCGAGCTCCTGGAAGGCGACGTACGCGACCGAGTGCAGCATCGAGTGCCGGTTGTCGGACTCGAAGCCCTCGCTCATGTGCGCCATCCGGAACTGTTCCAGCTTGTCCGGGTCCACCGCGCGCGAGGCGAGCAGGTAGTCACGCATCACGATGCCGTGGCGGCCCTCCTCGGCGGTCCAGCGGTGCACCCAGGTGCCCCAGGCGCCGTCGCGGCCGAAGAGGCTGGCGATCTCGTGATGGTAGCTGGGGAGGTTGTCCTCGGTGAGCAGGTTCACCACGAGGGCGATCTTGCCGATGTCGGTGACCTTGGACTGGGAGGGGTCCCAGGCCTCGCCGTCCTCGAAGAAACCGGGGAAGTTCCGGGCGTCGGACCAAGGGACGTACTCGTGCGGCATCCAGTCCTTGGTGACCTTGAGATGCCGGTTGAGCTCCTTCTCCACGACCTCTTCCAGCGCGTACAGCAGGCGGGCGTCGGTCCACCCCGTCGAGCTGCCGAGGTGGGGAGAGGTGAGCGTCACGGGGACTCCTGGGGGACGGGGAAAGGGGGACGGAATTACCTACGCATTCGTAGGTTACGAAACCGTAGGTTAAAGCCCCGTAAGGCGTCGGCCAAGCCCGTCTCAGCGATGTCCGGTTACGTTCCGTTATGTACGCAGCCTGTGCGCGGCTTCGACCCTCCAGAGAGAGCCAGGTCACGTGCGTGGGCGGGTCCGCGCCCCGCCCTCGTGGCTACGTAGAGCCAGACGCCCCGAACGGCGGCGTGCGGAAGGGGCACGGCGCCGGAGCGGCTGGGCCGGAGGCCTCGCCCCGGCGCTCACCCCGGGGCTCGGCCCGGACGGCGGCACGACGGCGTGGGCGGTGCCGCGCCGCCGGGACGAGACCCTCTCCGGGGGTTGCCGGCTATCCCGCCGACCCGGCTGTCCCTTCCGACGCCGCCGGTCCCTCGGATCCGGTCGACACCTCGGACCCGGTCGAGCGGGCCTCCCACAGGTCCTCCCGTACCGCTTCCGCCGTCGTCGGCCGCAGCTCACCGTCGAGCAGCAGCCAGCGGGTGATCCCGAGCGACTCCAGGAACGGCACGTCGTGGCTCGCCACGATCAGCGCGCCTTCGTACGCCTCCAGGGCCGCCGTCAGTTTCCGGACGGAAGCCATGTCCAGGTTGTTGGTCGGCTCGTCCAGCATCAGCAGCTGCGGCGCCGGTTCGGCGAGCAGCAGCGCCGCCAGCGTCGCCCGGAACCGCTCCCCGCCAGACAGGGTGCCGGCCGGCTGATCCGCCCGGGCGCCCCGGAACAGGAAGCGGGCGAGCCGCGCCCTGATCGCGTTCACCGTCGCCGTGGGCGCGAACCGGGCGACGTTCTCCACGACACTCAGCCCGTCGTCCAGTACATCGAGGCGCTGCGGCAGGAAGCGCAGCGGCACCTGCGTCACCACCTCGCCCGACACCGGTTCCAGCTCCCCGGCCAGGGTCCGCAGCAGCGTGGTCTTGCCGGCTCCGTTCCGGCCGACGAGTGCGATCCGCTCCGGACCCCGCAGCTCGAACTCGCCGCCGACCCGGGCGCCGTAGCGCAGTTCGAGCTCGCGCAGGGCCAGCACGCCCCGGCCCGGATGGACCGTGGTGCGCGGCAGCTCGATCCGGATCTCGTCGTCGTCCCGTACGGCCTCCACCGCCGCGTCCAACCGCTCCCTCGCCTCGGCGAGCCGCTCGGAGTGCAGGGCCCGGTGCTTGCCGGCGGACACCTGCGCCTCGCTCTTGCGGTTGTTGGCGACGATCTTCGGCACCACCTTGTTCTGGGCACTCTTCTGGGCGTACCGCTTGCGCCGCGCCAACTTGAGGTGCGCGTCGGACAGTTCGCGCTTCTGACGCTGTACGTCCGCCTCGGCGACCCGCACCATGCGCTGCGCCGCCTCCTGTTCGGCGGCGAGCGCCTCCTCGTACGCCGAGTACGCGCCGCCGTACCAGGCGACCTCGCCGTCGCGCAGATCGGCGATCTGGTCGACCCGTTCCAGGAGTTCACGGTCGTGGCTGACGACGACCATGACCCCGGACCAGGCCTCCACCGCCTCGTAGAGCCTCGCCCGGGCGTACAGGTCGAGGTTGTTGGTCGGCTCGTCGAGCAGCAGGATGTCCGGCCGGGCCAGCAGCAGCGCGGCGAGCCGCAGCAGGACGGACTCCCCTCCCGACACCTCGCCGATGGTCCGGTCGAGGCCGATGCGACCGAGACCGAGCTCGTCGAGCGTGGCGCGGGCCCGCTCCTCGACGTCCCAGTCGTCGCCGACGGCCGCGAAGTGCTCCTCGGCGGGATCGCCGGCCTCGATGGCGTGCAGCGCGGCACGGGCCTTCGCGATCCCGAGGGTCTCGTCGACGCGGAGCGTGGTGTCGAGGACCAGGTTCTGCGGCAGATACCCGACCTCGCCGACCGTGCGGACGGTCCCCGAGGCGGGGGTCAGCTCACCGGCGATCAGCTTGAGCAGCGTGGACTTCCCCGAGCCGTTCAGGCCGATCAGGCCGGTCCTGCCGGGGCCGACCGAGAGCCGGAAGTCGTCGAGGACCTCCGTGCCGTCGGGCCAGGAGAAGGAGAGGGACGAGCAGGTGATGAAAGTGGGGCGGGTCGCCATGGGGGCCTCCCGGTTGCAAGAGCGTGGGCTGGGGCAACGGGTGAGACACCGGGGGCGCGGGCAGGCACAGAGGCTCGTACGCCGAGGTCGAACACGGCACACGCGGCACGAAAGGGCACGCGCGGCGCGGTGTCTCGAACCTCAGACGAGCAACGGCCTTCTCCGATCGGGCGACAACAGGGCCAGGTCAGGACGGTACGCGCGCCGCAGGGCGGGAGGCAATCGATTTACGGGCGGGAGTCGGGCAAGCCGGGGTTGGCAGGTGGAAGGCAGGCAAACGGAACCCGGCAGGCGGAAGACAGGCGCGAGGCAGGGCAGAAGGGAGGAGGGCTGCCGCGGGCCGGAGGCGCCGAGGCGGCCCGGAGGCCGGTCACCGGTAGGTCAGGAGTACTCCTCCAGCAGCGCCGCCAGCTCGTCGTCCCACTTGTCCCACTCCAGGTACTGGTGTTCGCGGCCGGCCGGCACGAGGTGCTGCGAGCGCTCCAGGAAGCGCCGCACCTCCGTCGTGCGGATGTGGACCACAGCCACGCCTTCGGGCGCGTGGAACTCGACGACCGTGCGGTCGTAACCGTACGGACGGACGCGCACGTCCCCGACCCCGGCCGGTCCGTCCACGCCCTGCGCGAGCAGCTCGCGCGAGAACGCCCACGACACCTCGACGCCCTCCAGGGTCGCCCGGGGCGGGAAGGCCATGCTCACCGCGAACGGATCCTCGAGGTCGTAGCGGAGTGTGGCGGGGACGGTTTCCATCCGGGGAGAGGATGCGACCATACGGGCCTGGACGGCCTGCTCGATGACGGTGGACAAGGCCAGCTCCTGTCACGCGGCTTCGGTTCCTGACGTCTCCCTGACACAAGGGAAGACGAACGATCGGGCCGGAACGTGCACCGGAGGGCCACGTGAGCTGTGTCACCGCTCCGTCGCGCGTCCGTACCCCCCGCCGGTGGGAGCCGGCCCGAGCGATCGCAGTACGTCTGGTTCCCCGAACCTCCGTATCCACACGGCGTGTCCGTACGACATAGCCGGATGGCCCATCGACGCCGTTCCTCCCCCACCACGCACCCTGGACGGGACCCGCCCCGTGGGCTAGCTTCCCGCGCCATGACGTCCATGGGGAAGACGAGACGAATGCTGTCGGTGGGACTGAGCGGGGCGGCGCTGGCCATGGCCCTCGCGGTCCCCGCGCAGGCCGGGGAGACCCCCGCGGCGGCGCCCGGCTGGCAGCTCGCACCGACCGGTACCGACGCCCGCTTCCGCGGCCTCGCGGCGGTGAGCCGGAACACGGCGTGGGCCGCGGGCTCCAAGGGAACGGTGCTCAGAACCACCGACGGCGGGCGGAGCTGGCGGAACGTCTCGCCGCCCGGCGCGGCGGAGCTGCAGTTCCGTGACGTCGAGGCGTTCGACGCCCGGCGGGCGGTGGTCCTCGCCATCGGGGAGGGGGAGGCGTCCCGGGTCTTCAGGACCGAGGACGGCGGCGCGAGCTGGACCGAGTCCTTCCGGAACACCGACCCGCGCGCGTTCTACGACTGCATGACCTTCTTCGACCACCGGCACGGACTGGCCATGAGCGACCCGGTGGACGGGAAGTACCGGATCCTCTCCACCCACGACGGAGGGCGGTCCTGGCGGGTGCTCCCCGACGAGGGGATGCCGGCCGCGCTGCCGGGCGAGGCCGGGTTCGCGGCGAGCGGGCAGTGCCTGGTCTCCTCCGGGCCCCGGGACGTCTGGCTGGCCACCGGGGGAGGGGCCACGGCCCGGGTACTGCACTCCGCCGACCGGGGCCTGACCTGGACCGTCGCCGAATCGACGATCCCGGCGGGTGACCCGGCGCGCGGCGTCTTCGCGCTCGCCTTCCGCGACCGTACGCACGGGATCGCGGTCGGCGGCGACTACCGCGCCGACCAGGCGTCGCCGCGGGCGGCCGCGGTCACCGAGGACGGCGGCCGCAGCTGGCGCCAGGCCGCCACACCACCGCCGGCGTACCGCTCCGGTGTCGCCTGGCTCCCGTACGGCGGCTCGGCGGCGCTCGCCGTCGGCCCCACCGGCACCGACCTCACGACGGACGGCGGCCGCACCTGGCGGACGGTCGACACCGGCTCGTACGACACCGTCGACTGCACGCGGGACGGCGCGTGCTGGGCCTCGGGGGAGCAGGGCAGGATCGCCCGCCTCACGCGCGGCTAGGCCGGGTCCGTGAAGTCCCGCCTGGCCCGCCGGCAGACGGAGCTCCTTTCCGGACACGACCTAGAAGGGCAACTGCTCCCGGTACGGAGCGAGTTCGTCGGCGGTCTTGGTCGCGTAGAACTCCGTGACCCGGTACGCGCACACGCCCTCGACGGTGAAGGGGTCGGCCGCGACGATCTTCTCGATCCGCTCGCGGTCGACCCCGGCGGCGAGGATGACCCCGCCGTCGCGCGGGTTCTTGCGGCCGGAGGCGATGAAGACGCCGGCGGCGTACTGCGCGTCGAGCCACTCGATGTGCGCGTCGAGCAAGGCGTCGACCCGCTCGACCGGCGCGGTGTAGGTCAATTCCAGTACGAACATGATCGCCAGGCTACCCGGGCGTTCGCAGGGCGCGGAAGGCTGTTCGTCCCTCGGACGCGAGGGCGCCGTAGGGTGGCCGTCATCATGACGATCATCGACATTCCCGCGGGCTGGCCCGCCGACGAGGCCGCCGCCCGCGCGCTCCAGCGGGAGCTGCGCGGACGGCTCGTGCTCGACGAACCGGGCCCGGAGCCCGGCACGGGGCATGTCACGGGGCTCGACGTGGCCTACGACGACGAGCGCGACCTCGTGGCGGCGGCGGCCGTCGTGCTCGACGCGCGGACGCTCGACGTCGTGGAGGAGACCACGGCGGTCGGCCGCGTCTCGTTCCCCTACGTGCCGGGGCTGCTCGCCTTCCGGGAGATCCCCACCGTGCTCGCCGCGCTCGACTCGCTCACCGTCGACCCCGGTCTGCTCGTCTGCGACGGCTACGGACTCGCCCACCCACGCCGCTTCGGCCTGGCGAGCCACCTCGGTGTGCTGACCGGTCTGCCGTCGATCGGGGTCGCCAAGAACCCCTTCACCTTCACGTACGACCAACCGGGCCCTGACCGCGGGGACTTCAGCCCGTTGCTGGCCGACGGCGGGGAGGAGGTCGGCCGCGCGCTGCGTACGCAGTCCGGCGTGAAACCCGTCTTCGTCTCCGTCGGACACCGGGTCTCCCTGGCCCACGCCTGCGCCCACACCCTCCTCCTCGCCCCGCGCTACCGCATCCCCGAGACGACCCGTCACGCGGACTCCCTCTGCCGCCGCGCACTGAAGGCGGCGCTCGGCGGTGGGCCGTGACCGAGCTGATCCTCGACGTCCGGGACCGTCCCCGGCCGGGCCTGTGCCTGTGGACGGCGGAGCGCCGGGTGGTCCTGAGGCAGGGCGGCGATCCGCTGCTGCTCGCGGTGGTGGAGCGGGGCGACCTCGGCGTCGACTTCTACCGCACGGCCTCGCCCCTCCCTCTGCTCCCGCCGCTGCGAGCGGCCGACGCCGAGGCGTACGCGGACCGGCCCGAGCGGTGGGCCCATCGCTTCGCGGACCTGCTGACAGCCGACCCTGACGGGCCGCTCCACGACGGCCGCTGGGTGCTGACCTCCGCCACGGGGCCGCAGTGGAACCGGCACGGACGAAATCCGGCCGCCTTCTGGAGTGAACTCGTCGTCGACGGGCACCCGGACGGGTACGTCGACTGGTTCGTCCACGACGGCTCCTGGGAGCTGCTGCCGCTGCGACCCCTGCCCGAGCCCGACGACGCCCGGGTCAAGGCGTACCGCAAGCAGGCCCGCGCCGGCGTCCTGCCCCCGCTCCTGCTGTGGTGGGTGAGCGGCCTCGACTGCTCCGTCGTGCTCGACGGCCACGCCCGGCTCACCGCCGCCCTCGCCGAGGACGTGGAACCACCCGTCCTCGTCCTGCGGCGCACGGTGCCCCACGACGAGCGCGAGCGCGGGGAGGCCGAGGCGGCGGCCCGCTACGAGGCCGAACTCACACGGTCTTCCGCCCTCATGGCCCGCCACGGCCCCGCCGTCCCCGACGGGGCCGAGATCGCCGGCGGCGTCCTCGCCCGCCGCCTCGAAGAGCTGCGTACCGGAAACCGCCCCAGCTGGGCCTGGCCCCTGCCCGGAGGTGAGCGCGCATGGCACCGCATCGTGCGCGACCTGAGTACGAGTACGGATACCGGGCTTCGATCTTGGGCGGCACAGTGGGGGGCATGACAGCCCCCGCTTCCCTCTCCACCTCGCTGCGCCCCGTCGAGCGCGGCATGATCGCGATCCTCGCCGTCGCCGGTCTCGTCGCGCTGGCCTGGGTCTGCGCCATGGTCTACGTCCTCGCCGTCTGGGTGACGGCATGATCGGCAGCCTGCAGTGCGTCGTGCTCGACTGTACGGACGTCATGGAACTGGCCTCCTTCTACCAGCGGTTGCTCGGCGGCGAGATCAACCGCCCCGACCCGCAGTGGGCGCTCGGCGACAGCTGGGCCACCCTGCACGACGGCGCCGGAGCCCCCGTCCTCGCCTTCCAGGGCGTTGCCGACCACCGCCCGCCGGTCTGGGGCGCGCCCGAGCAGCAGTTCCACCTCGATGTGCGGGTGACGGACCTGGAGGCCGCCCACCACGCGGTCCTCGCCCTCGGGGCGTGGCAGTTGGACGACGGGGACGGCGACCGGGGCTGGCGCATCTACGCGGACCCGGCCGGCCATCCCTTCTGCCTCGTACGGCACCAGCACCCGACGGCGTAGCGGGAGCCGGGACCACGGCCGCCGGCCGGGCGGCGGTCCAGGCGGCCCCCCTCGCGGGTACGGGAGGCACGCGAGGCTACAGTCCCCTGGTCCTTCGTCGTCAGTGATCAAGAACCAGTACAGGGGATGTTCCGCAATGCGTCTCAGAAGCCGACTCGCCGCCCGCCTCGGCGGCATGTTCGCCGCGTCCGTTCTCGCTCTCGCCGGCCTGACGGCCACCGCCACGCCCGCGCAGGCGGTGCTGACGGACCCGTTCGACTACCCGGTGACGCCCAAGGCCGGCCCGTACCACGACATCCCCGGTTCGGAGGTGACGTTCACGGCGGCGGCCGGTGAGCGTTCGTACCTGTGGTCCCGCAACCTGGTGCTCTCGAACGTGACGGAGCTCGGGGCGAAAGAATGGCTCGGCACCACACTCTCCATCCGCTGCGCGTACGCCGGCGGCACGCCGGAGACCGCCCCGCTTCCGACCGGTGTGGAGGCCGGAGCTTACTGGGCGGCCAACTACCTGCCGGGCGAGACCTCGCAGTCTCCGACCGTGCGATGGGTGTTCGTCGCGCCCGAGCAGGGCACGTACACCTGCCGTCTGTCGGTGACCAGCTACTCCACCATCGTCGCGGACGGCCGTCAGGTGACCATGCGGGTCGGCGCCGGCGCGGAGCTCGCCAGGGCCGCGTACCCGTACGCGGCACGCTGGACGCTCCTGCCGGAGAGCGAGCGGACGGTGGGATCCGGCAGCACCGCGACGACGCTGGGGTACACGGTCACGCCGACCGGCGCCGACCGGATCGCCGTCGTGCAGGACGCCAACCTGAGCACCTGCAAGGCCGGCTCGCCCTACCCGAAGTGCTCGGGCGGCACGAGCGCGTACACAGGCACCCACGTCCAGACCTGGATCGAGGCCCAGCCGCAGAACCCGGACGGCACCCTGTGCGGCGCCCCGAAGGCGAGCACGGCCGCCACCTGGCGCATCTCGGACGCCAAGCACCACCAGGCGGCGGTCAACACGCTCCACCTCACCACCGCCGACCTCGGAGGCTGCTCCCAGATCCGGGTGTCCCTGAAGGTAAGGCACGCGTGGGGCAACCCGGTGCTGATCCACGGGGGTCACGCCGCCGGGCACATCGCCGCTACGCACGGCCTGGCCTTCACCTACTGAGACCGGCTCGGTCAGGACCGGAAGACTACGAGATTCCGGCCGGACGGCCCGGTGCGCGCCGCATGGCCCACAGCACCGGCCCGTCCCCCGGCAGCCGCACCTCGCCCCGCACGGTGAAGCCGAAGTGCTCGTAGAAGGGCAGGTTGGACGGCTTGGAGGACTCCAGGTAGGCGGGCAGACCCGCCGCGTCGGCCTTGGCGAGGCCCGAGCGGAGCAGGGCGGCTCCGTGACCCTGGCCCTGGCCGGCCGGGTCGGCGCCGACCACCGCCAGGTACCAGTGCGGTTCCCCGGGTGCGTGCTCGGCGGCCGTCATGACGGCGTCCCGCAGCAGGGGGGCCCGCTCGCCGAGGATCTCCTCGAGCTCCTGGATGGTCTCCGCGTCGGGAACGGCCTTGGCCCGCGCCTCCGGCGGCACCCAGAAGGCGGCCGCGGCCCCGGTGCGCTCGCACACGGCGTGGTGGACGTACTGACGGGTGAAGAGCGTGGAGAAGTAGCGGCCGAGCCGCGCCTCACGCGAGGCGTCGTCAGGGAAGAGCCAGCGCATCATCGGGTCGTCGTCGAAGGCGCGGGACAAGGTGCGGCTGATCGCGGCGGCGTCGTCGACCGTCGCCGTCGTCGGGGTCTTCATCATCGACATACGGGTCATTCTGCACCCCGATGATCTTGAGTGACGTGACGGGGTAGGCCGCCCCCGTGCCCGAGCAAGCGGCCCACGCCGCGAGCCGGGCGTGGTGGCGGCCGCCGCGTCGACAACGCTCCGCGTCGAACACCTAGCGCGCGTCGGCCACCCGGAAGCGGATGCCCGCCGCCCGGAGCCGGTCGAGCAGGGCGTCGCCCATCGCCACCGCCGTCGTCATCTGACCGGAGGTCTTGGGAAGCGGGTCGAGGGCGAGGCAGAGCGCCGATTCGGCGAGCATCTTCGCCGTCTCGTCGTAGCCCGGGTCGCCGCCCGAGACCTCGGTGAAGACCCGTCGCCCGCCGCCCTCGCCTACGAACCGCACCGAGAACCAGCTACGGGCCCGTCGCTCGGCGTCCGGACCCTGGCCCGACTCGTAACGGTCCATCAGCCACCTGCGTACGGCAGGCACTTGGGCGACTGCCACACCCGTGCCGACCGCCGCGGCGCCGCCGAGCGCCATCGGGAGTGTCTTGACCGAGGCGTAGTGCCGGTAGCGGAAGTCGGGTCCGTACCGGCTCAGCGCCGCCGCCGAGCGCGCGACCACCTGCGGATCCAGGGTCGGCAGCGGCAACGCCCACGTACCCGTCTCGCGGCTGAACCGCGGCCCGCCCAGAGGTGCCCGTGCCCGTCGGCCCACCAACCGGGGCTCGTGCAGGCGTCGTTCGTGGGCCGCACGCAGCATCTGACGGCCACGCCCCATCGCCGTGAGCGCGGAGGCGAAGGTCCCGCCGGAGAAGATCGCGCCGGCGCGCACGAAGCCGTCGATGCGCAGCGGCACGTCCTTCGGAAGCTGTTGGACGGTGAAGTACACGCCCAGGTCGTGCGGTACCGAGTCGAAGCCGCAGGCGTGCACGATCCGCGCCCCGGTCTCCCGGGCCCGCGCGTCGTGCCGTACGTACATCAGGTCGACGAACTCCGCCTCGCCGGTGAGGTCCACATAATCGGTACCGGCCTCCGCGCACGCGGCCACCAGACCCTCGCCGTACCAGACGTACGGGCCGACCGTGGTCGCCACCACCCGTGCGGACTCGGCCAGTTCGCGCAGCGCGTCCGCGTCGGCGGAGTCCGCGACCAGCAGCGGCAGCTCCGCGCACCGGGGCCACCGGGCGGCGAGCCGCTCGCGAAGAGCCTCCAACTTGACGCGGCTGCGCCCGGCGAGCGCCCAGCGGCACCCGTCGGGAGCGTGCTCGGCCAGATACTCCGCGGTGAGCTCGCCCGCGAACCCCGTCGCCCCGAAGAGGACGACGTCGTACGGTCTCCCTCCGGCGTCCCGCCCCGCGACCGCCCCTGTCTCCATCCGGCCCCTCGCCTTCCCCTGCGCCGCTCTCCGGGCGCTTGTCGTCGGCGGAGCCTAGCGGAACTCCCCGGAGACACAATTTCCAAGCGCTTGCTCGGCCAGGGGGCTTGTGCGGAGTGGAACACGTTCCTAGCATCTCCGGTGTTACATCATTGGTGTCACACAGCGCTGGGGGCTTGATGGCAGGGACGCGCAACGCCCGGAACGGCCCGCTCTCCGGGGTACGCGTGGTCGAGCTGGCGGGGATCGGGCCCGGCCCCTTCGCCGCCATGCTCCTGGCCGATCTCGGCGCCGACGTCGTCCGGGTCGACCGGCCCGGCGGCTCGGGGCTCGGCATCGACCCCGCGTACGACCTCACCAACCGCAACAAACGCTCCGTCCTCGTCGACCTCAAGGCGCAGGACGGGCCCGGAACCGTCCTCGACCTGGTCGAACGGGCCGACATCCTGATCGAGGGCTACCGGCCCGGAGTCGCCGAGCGCCTCGGCGTCGGCCCCGACGTCTGCCTCGCCCGCAACCCGAAGCTCGTCTACGGCCGGATGACCGGCTGGGGACAGGACGGGCCGCTCGCCACCAGCGCCGGACACGACATCGCGTACATCGCCGTCACCGGCACCCTCGGCATGATCGGCCCCGACCCGGACGGCCCGCCCACCGTCCCCGCCAACCTCGTCGGCGACTACGCCGGCGGCTCGCTCTACCTGGTCGTCGGCGTCCTCGCCGCCCTCCAGCACGCGCGCACGCACGGCGAGGGACAGGTCGTGGACGCGGCGATCGTCGACGGTGCCGCCCACCTCGCCACCATGATCCACGGGATGCTGGCGGCCGGCGGCTGGCAGGACCGCCGGGGCGTCAACCTGCTCGACGGCGGCTGCCCCTTCTACGGCACCTACGAGACCTCCGACGGCGGACACATGGCCGTCGGAGCACTGGAGCAGCAGTTCTACGACGAGTTCGTCACCCTGCTCGGCGTCGAGGACATCGCCCCGGCCCGCAAGGACCTCCGGTGCTGGGACGACCTGCGCGCGACCGTCGCCGACCGCTTCCGCACCCGTACCAGAGCGGAATGGACCGAGGTCTTCGCCGGGACCGACGCCTGCGTGGCGCCGGTCCTCTCGCTGCGCGAGGCCCCCGCCCACCCGCATCTCGCCGCCCGCTCCACCTTCGTCGAACACGGCGGCCTCACCCAGCCCGCCCCCGCACCCCGCTTCTCCGCCACCCCCGGCGCCGTCCGCAGCGGCCCCGCCCTGCCCGGCGCCGACACCGACGAGGTCGCTCGCGACTGGGCCGTACCGTCACTGACCGGCAAAGACGCCTCCCAGGAGCCCGAAGCATGAAGCGCCTGCTCTACACCGACGACCACGACGCCTTCCGTGAGACCGTCCGCACCTTCCTCGCCAAGGAGGTCCTGCCCCACTACGAGCAGTGGGAGAAGGACGGCATCGTCTCCCGCGAGGCGTGGCGCGCCGCCGGACGCCAGGGGCTCCTCGGCCTCGCCGTCGACGAGGAGTACGGAGGCGGCGGCAACACCGACTTCCGCTACAGCGCCGTCCTGGCCGAGGAGTTCACCAGGGCCGGCGCGCCCGGGATCGCCCTCGGCCTGCACAACGACATCATCGGCCCGTACCTCACCTCCCTCGCCACCGAGGAGCAGAAGCGCCGCTGGCTGCCGGGCTTCTGCTCCGGCGACCTCATCACCGCCATCGCGATGACCGAGCCGGGAGCCGGCTCCGACCTCCAGGGGATCAGGACCGCGGCCGAGGACCGGGGCGACCACTGGGTGCTCAACGGCTCCAAGACCTTCATCTCCAACGGCATCCTCGCCGACCTGGTCATCGTCGTCGCCCGGACCACGCCCGAGGGCGGTGCCCACGGACTCTCCCTCCTCGTCGTCGAACGCGGCATGGAGGGCTTCGAGCGCGGCCGGAACCTCGAAAAGATCGGCCAGAAGTCCCAGGACACCGCCGAACTCTTCTTCCACGACGTCCGCGTCCCCAAGGAGAACCTGCTCGGCGAGCTCAACGGTGCCTTCGTCCACCTCATGACGAACCTCGCCCAGGAGCGGATGGCCATCGCCGTGGCCGGCATCGCCGGCGCCGAGCACCTCCTGGAGATCACCACGAGGTACGTCAAGGAGCGCGAGGCGTTCGGGCGCCCGCTGGCCAGGCTCCAGCACATCCGCTTCGAGATCGCGGAGATGGCGACCGAGTGCGCCGTCACCCGTACGTTCCTCGACCGCTGCATCGTCGACCACGCGAACGGCGAGCTCGACGCCGTCCACGCCTCGATGGCCAAGTGGTGGGCCACCGAACTGCAGAAGAGGGTCGCCGACCGCTGCCTGCAACTCCACGGGGGATACGGCTACATGGCCGAATTCCCGGTCGCCCGGGCCTTCACCGACGGCCGCATCCAGACCATCTACGGCGGGACGACCGAGATCATGAAGGAGATCATCGGCCGCTCCCTGCTCGGCTGACCCCCGCTGTCCACCCCTCCGCCGACCACCCTCGGCCTCGTGAAAGGCTTCTCGTGAGCACCGAAGCGTACGTGTACGACGCGATCCGCACCCCGCGCGGCCGCGGCAAGGCCAACGGCTCCCTGCACGGAACCAAGCCCATCGACCTCGTCGTCGGCCTCATCCACGAGATCCGGGCCCGCTTCCCCGGACTCGACCCCGCCGCGATCGACGACATCGTCCTCGGTGTCGTGGGCCCGGTCGGCGACCAGGGCTCCGACATCGCCCGGATCGCCGCCATCGCCGCCGGGTTGCCCGACACCGTCGCCGGGGTCCAGGAGAACCGCTTCTGCGCCTCAGGCCTCGAAGCCGTCAACATGGCCGCCATGAAGGTCCGCTCGGGCTGGGAGGACCTCGTCCTGGCCGGCGGCGTCGAGTCCATGTCGCGGGTCCCGATGGCCTCCGACGGCGGTGCCTGGTTCGCCGACCCGATGACCAACCACGAGACCGGCTTCGTCCCCCAGGGCATCGGCGCCGACCTCATCGCCACCATCGAGGGCTTCTCGCGCCGCGACGTCGACGAGTACGCGGCGCTCTCCCAGGAGCGCGCGGCCGCCGCCTGGAAGGACGGCCGCTTCGACCGCTCCGTCGTCCCCGTCCGGGACCTGCGCAGCGGCCTGCTCGTCCTCGACCACGACGAGCACATGCGTCCCGGCACCACCGCCGAGTCGCTCGCCGCGCTCAAGCCCTCCTTCGCCGACATCGGCGATCTGGGTGGCTTCGACGCCGTCGCGCTGCAGAAGTACCACTGGGTGGAGAAGATCGACCACGTCCACCACGCGGGCAACTCCTCCGGCATCGTCGACGGCGCCTCGCTCGTCGCCATCGGCTCCAAGGAGGTCGGCGAGCGGTACGGACTCGCGCCCCGGGCCCGGATCGTGGCCGCCGCCGTCTCCGGCTCCGAGCCGACCATCATGCTCACGGGCCCGGCGCCCGCGACCCGCAAGGCGCTCGCCAAGGCCGGCCTGACGATGGACGACATCGACCTCGTCGAGATCAACGAGGCGTTCGCGGGCGTCGTGCTCCGCTTCGTCAAGGACATGGGCATCAGCCTGGACAAGGTCAACGTCAACGGCGGCGCGATCGCGCTCGGCCACCCGCTCGGCGCGACCGGCGCGATGATCCTCGGCACCCTGATCGACGAGCTGGAGCGCCAGGACAAGCGCTACGGCCTCGCCACGCTCTGCGTGGGCGGCGGCATGGGCATCGCCACGATCGTCGAGCGCGTCTGACCGTCCTGTTCGCACCCCTCTTACGGAGAAGCAGCAATGACCGAGAGCACGACCATCCGCTGGGAGCAGGACGAGAGCGGGATCGTCACCCTCGTCCTCGACGACCCCAACCAGTCCGCGAACACCATGAACCAGGCGTTCAAGGACTCCATCGCCGCGATCGCCGACCGTGCCGAGGCGGAGAAGGACTCCATCCGCGGCATCGTCTACACCTCCGCCAAGAAGACCTTCTTCGCGGGCGGCGACCTCAAGGACATGATGAAGGTCGGGCCCGAACAGGCTCAGCAGGCCTTCGACACCGGCATGGCCATCAAGCGGTCCCTGCGCCGGATCGAGACCCTCGGCAAGCCGGTCGTCGCCGCCCTCAACGGCGCCGCCCTCGGCGGTGGTTACGAGATCGCCCTCGCCTCCCACCACCGGATCGCCCTCGACGCGCCCGGCTCCAAGATCGGCCTGCCCGAGGTCACGCTCGGCCTCCTCCCCGCGGGCGGCGGCGTCACCCGTACCGTACGGCTGATGGGCATCGCCGACGCGCTGCTCAAGGTGCTGCTCCAGGGCACCCAGTACTCCCCGCTGCGGGCGCTGGAGAACGGTCTGGTCCACGAGGTGGCGGCCACCCCGGAGGAGATGCTGGCCAAGGCGCGCGCCTTCATCGACACCCACCCCGAGTCGCACCAGCCCTGGGACGTCAAGGGGTACAAGATCCCCGGCGGCACCCCGTCCAACCCGCGGTTCGCCGCCAACCTGCCGGCCTTCCCGGCCAATCTGAAGAAGCAGCTGAACGGCGCGCCCTACCCGGCGCCGCGCAACATCCTGGCCTGTGCCGTCGAGGGCGCGCAGGTCGACTTCGAGACCGCCCAGTCCATCGAGGCGCGGTACTTCACCGAGCTGCTCACCGGCCAGACCGCGAAGAACATGATCCAGGCGTTCTTCTTCGACCTCCAGGCCGTCAACTCCGGCGCCAACCGGCCCCAGGGCGTCGCACAGCGCCCCGTCCGCAAGGTCGCCGTCCTCGGCGCCGGAATGATGGGCGCGGGCATCGCGTACTCCTGCGCGCGCGCCGGGATCGAGGTCGTCCTCAAGGACGTCTCGGCCGACGCCGCCCAGCGCGGCAAGGGGTACTCCGAGAAGCTGCTCGCCAAGGCGCTCTCGCGGGGCCGCACCACCGAGGCCAAGCGCGACGAGCTGCTGGCCCGGATCACCCCGACCGCCGACCCGGCCGACCTGTCGGGCTGCGACGCCGTCATCGAGGCGGTCTTCGAGGACACCGCGCTCAAGCACAAGGTCTTCCAGGAGATCCAGGACATCGTCGAGCCGGACGCCCTGCTCTGCTCCAACACCTCGACCCTGCCCATCACGGTCCTCGCCGAGGGCGTCTCCCGCCCCCTCGACTTCATCGGACTGCACTTCTTCTCGCCCGTCGACAAGATGCCGCTGGTCGAGATCATCAAGGGCGAGCGGACCGGGGACGAGGCGCTGGCCCGCGCCTTCGACCTCGTACGGCAGATCAACAAGACCCCGATCGTCGTCAACGACTCGCGCGGCTTCTTCACCTCCCGGGTGATCGGCCAGTTCATCAACGAGGGCGTGGCGATGGTGGGGGAGGGTGCCGACCCGGCCTCGGTCGAGCAGGCGGCGGCCCAGGCCGGCTACCCGGCCAAGGTGCTCTCGCTGATGGACGAGCTGACCCTGACCCTGCCCCGCAAGATCCGCGACGAGACCCGGCGGGCGATCGAGGAGGCCGGCGGCACCTGGGCCGGCCACCCCTCGGACGCGGTGATCGACCGGATGGTCGACGAGTTCGGGCGTACGGGACGCAGCGGCGGCGCGGGCTTCTACGCGTACGGCGAGGACGGCAGGCGCGCCGGTCTGTGGCCGGGCCTGCGGGAGCACTTCACCCGTTCCGACGTGACGATCCCCTTCGAGGACATGAAGGAGCGGATGCTCTTCTCCGAGGCGCTGGATTCCGTCCGTTGCCTGGAGGAGAACGTCCTCACCTCGGTCGCCGACGCCAACATCGGCTCCGTCATGGGGATCGGCTTCCCCGCCTGGACCGGCGGCGTGCTTCAGTACATCAACGGGTACGAAGGGGGGCTGCCCGGGTTCGTGGCCCGCGCGCGTGAGCTGGCCGAGAAGTACGGGGAGCGCTTCCAGCCGCCGGCGCTCCTGGTGGAGAAGGCGGAGCGGGGTGAGGTCTTCACGGACGCGTGACGCCTCCCAGGGCCACGCCTTCCCCGCGCTGAACGGCCCCGTCGCGCCCCTCCTCGACCCTCCGGTCGAGCGGTGCGGCGGGGCCGCCACATGGGGGTTCGGGCGGGGTGCGACGCGGGACTGCGTCCTCGTCACCGCTGCACCGGGCTGCGCCTGCGCCTGCTCCTGGAACGCGAGTGCGGTACTACGCCGTCCCCGTGGGCCGGGACGTGGACCGTGACGCGATGCACATCATCCGGGAGAGCGACGCCGTGGGGATCGGTCTGACTCCCGCACCCGGCCGCGGGCCGCGCGGCTAGTCGGCCCCTGGGGCCTTCGCCGTCTCCGTACCGAACGCGGCACGCAGCTCCTCCCGCAGGGAACGCTGGAACGCGGTCACCAGAGCCTGGATCACCATCGGCTGCATGTGTGCGGAGAGCGACTTCATGGCGGCAAGGTGGTTCGGGTCCTCGGCACTCTCGCGGTACGGGTTCCACACCTCCTCCCGGAAGAGCCGGGACAGCTCCTGGGCGGCGGCGCGGGCGTGCTCCAGGAGGACCGTGCGCGAGGCGAGGATCGTCTCGTGCGCGATGGGCACGTCGAGGAGCTCCACGCCGAGACGCAGCAGCGTGGAGTCGAGCCGGAAGGCGTCCGGGTCGGTGCCCTTGTCGAGGACGCCCATGGCCGCGAGCCGGTCGATGTCCTCGTCGGCGAGGGCCCGCCCGACCCGGCGCTCCAGCTCGCGCCGGGTGATCTCCTCGGCGGACTCCGGCGCCCAGGAGGCGACCAGGGCCCGGTGGACGGCGAGGTCACGGGCGCTGAGATCGGGCGGCAGCTGATGCAGATACCGTTCGATGGCGGCCAGCGTCATGCCCTGGCGCTGGAGCTCCTCGATCAGCGCGAGCCGGGAGAGGTGGTCGGGCCCGTAGTGGCCGACCCGGCGCGGACCGATCACGGGCGGCGGCAGCAGCCCCTTGGTGCTGTAGAAGCGCACGGTCCGCACGGTGAGACCCGCCCGCGCGGCCAGCTCGTCGACGGTGAACGTCGGCCCCCGCTCCGGCTGCCCGGGCCGCTCCTCGGTCTCATCGGCCATCTGAGGTCCTCGCTTCCGGTGCCGTGCCGTTCCCCGATGGTGCAACAGTATTGCTGTCTCACCAGCGTTGTAAAAGCGTACGGGCGCTGTCGGTGGCGCCTCGTACGCCGAGGACCATGAAGTCCAGGTCGGCCCACGGCTGTGGGGGTCACCACGGCTGGCCGGTGGGGGCGGGGGCTTCGGGGAACTGGCGGACCCGGGCGGCGAGGTGGGGGCGCCTGCCGCTAGAGTCACGTGCTTGTTCGAATCCGGGGAAGCGGGACAGGGGAGCGGGATGTACGCGGAACTCAGGGAGAGGGCATCGGAGTTGGCCCGTGTTCTGTGGCGGGAGCACACCGTCTACCGCGAGCGGGGCGGTGGTGTGGTCATCCGAGGGGAACATGTGGGGCGCTGGATCAGCCTGGCGCCCACCGGGGGCAAGGACCAGGCGCGCGTTCGCGCCGGGAGGCTCCTCGACGGCGGCACCACGGCTCCGGCCCGCTCGGAGGCGGTGGTGGACCTCACCGCCGGGACGAACGAACTGGCCGCCGTCTGCCGCCGCCTGCTCGCCGACGTCGCCGCCGCCGAGTCGGCTCCGGTCGGAGGGCCGCGCCCGGCCCGCGCGTCGAAGCCGTCGAAGCCGGCCAGGGCGGCCAAGCCCGCGAAGCCCGCGCGCCGACGGCACACGAGTCTCGGTTCCTGGGTGGTGCTGCTCTGCGTGGCCGGGATCGTGGGTCTCTGGGCCTACAGCGTGCTCGGCGTGTACACCCCCTAGTCTTCTGAGTCAGGAGTTCTTCTCAGATATGAGGCGAGGCGTTCGAGGATCTCGTCCGCCGTCTTGGTCCAGATGTAGGGCTTGGGGCCGGTGTTCGATGCGGCGATCCAGTCGCGGATGTCCTGCTCCAGGGCTTGGACGGTCTTGTGGACGCCTCGCCGTATCTGTTAGTTCGTCAGTTCGGCGAACCACCGTTCCACCAGGTTGAGCCAGGACGACCCGGTCGGTGTGAGTGCAGGTGGAACCGGGGGTGAGCCAGCAGCCAGGTCTTGATGGCCGGGGTCTTGTGGGTGGCGTAGTTGTCGAGCACCAGGTGGACTTCCGCGACACGGTCGACTGCGACAGTCCCAGTTCCTTCGCCATCGAGCGCGTCGACCAGTGGGTCGCGTTTTTCGGGGTGGACTCCAGCGTCCTGGAAACCAGTGCGGCCACCTGCTCGTCCGTCACCGTCCGCGGGCCACCCGGACGCGGCATGTCACTCAGACCGGCGATCCGGTGCTCCACGAACCTCGCCCGCCAGCGGCCCACCGCGTGGGGAGTCGAGCCGAGGCGAGCCATGGCTTCGGCACCGCCGCGTCCGGCCTGGTCATCGCCTTGCATACGGGTTCCATGTATCTGCCGTCGCCCCTGGTCGGCCGCCTCGTAGACCGATGCGGTGCCACGGCGATGAGCGTGGTGACGGGCGGCACGCTGCTCGCGGCGGGAGTAGTCGCCGCCCTCGCGCCGGGCTACTCCTTCCCCCTGATCACCCTCGCCCTCGTCCTGCTCGGCGTCGGCTGGAGCTTCGGCTTGGTCACCGGCACCGCGATCGTCGCCAACAGCACGCCCCTGGCCACCCGCGCCAAGGTCCAGGGACTGGTCGACGTCGCCATCGCGGGCGCTGTCGGCGGCCTGGCCTCCGGCATCGTCGTCGCCTTCGCCAGCCACCCGATCCTCGCCGTTCTGTGCGGCGACCTCGCCTCGATGGCTGCGCCTGCGGCCATCGTCGCGCCCCGCAAGGGCTCCTCGCCTGCCACACACCAGCCGCCAGGTAGGCCACAGGCGCGAATCGGTGGCGAGGACCTCCGCTGACTCGAAGAGACGGCAACGCGAACACTGAGGTTGTTTCATGGGTGATCGCTCATGAAACAACCGACCGCGCGGCCCCATCTGCGGCGATCATGTTGCATGAGTTGTTGTCGCCGCCGGTCAGACGTCCTGGCCCCTGCCCCCGGTCAGGCGTTCTCGCCCCCGCCGCCGCTCCGTTATGTTCGGTCGCCGTTCATCAGCAGTGCCAGCTCGACCCGTGAGCGGACGCCCAGCTGGCTGAAGATGTTGCGCAGGTGGTGGTCCACGGTGCGAGGGCTGAGCGACAGTCGCGCGGCCACTTCGCGGTTCGTGGCGCCCGACGCCACCAGGCCCGCCACGCGCTGTTGTTGCGGAGTCAGCCGTCCAAGAGCGCTGACGTCGTCGTCGGCTGCGCTGTCCCCCGCGGCCCTCAGCTCGGCCCGTGTTCGCTTCTCCCACAGCAGGGCGCCGCAGCGTTCGAAGCCGACGAGGGCGGCCCGCAGTTGCTGCCGGGCCTCCAGGGGCCTGCGCCGGCGGCGCAGCCACATGCCGTAGGACAGGAGCGTGCGGGCGTGCTCGAACTGGCCGTCAGCGGCCTCGTGCTCCGCCAGAGCCCGCTGGTACAGAGTGTCGCAGTCCTCTTCCCGTGCCGTCAGGGCTCGGAGGCGGGCCAGTTGGGCCGCGGCCTGTGGATCGGCGCCCAGGGCCGCCCACTTGGCGTACAGGTCGACCATGTCGGTGACGTCCTCGTCCAGTCCCGCCAGGACCGTCGCCTCTACGAGGCACGGCACCGCGAGCATCCACAGGCCGAAGTGCCCTCGCCGGGGGCCCGGTCGGAGCAGCGGCGCGAGACGGATCGCGGCCTGTTCGGCCCGGCCGTGGCCCAGGTCGGCACGGGCGCGGGCCCACTCCGCCATGGTACTCACCTGGAGCAGTCCATGCGGCCGGGCGACCGACAGGGCGGCCTTGGCGTGGTCTTCGGTGGCGGAGTCGGCGCCTACCAGGGAGAAGAGCAGTGCCAGCAGGGCGTGGTGTTGCGCGCCGATGTTGCGCTGACCGAGCCGGCGGGCGGCACGGAGACCTTCCTCGGCGTGGGCACGGGCCTGATGGTGGAAGCCGGCGCGCAGTTCGGCGTAGGCCAGGAACTCCAGGATGCGGGCGGTCGGCCCGGACACGCACTGGGCGCCGGCGGCCGCCAGGGCCCGGCCGAGCAGGCGCCGCGCGGCGGCGATGTCGCCCAGCACCAGCGCCGCGCGGCCCGCGTACAGCAGGGCGTCCGGCTGCTGTGTGCGTGCCGCGGCGGCGAGCAGCGGTTCCAGCTTCTGCGCCGCCCGGGCGAAGTCGACCAGCACGACGTGGCGCATGCCCGCCCGGAAGGCGCCCCACGGTGCCGCCGCGGCGGCCGGGCCCTCGGGGCGTCCGTCGGGCGGCGTCTCGTCCGCGGTGCGTCCGGCGGGGCGTTCCAGCGTCTGGAGGTAAGCCGTGAGGTCGCCGGCGGCCCAGGCTGCTTCCGCCGCCGCCGCAAGGGCCTGCTCCGCGCCCTCCACGTCGTGCGACCCCAACGACTCGGCCGCGAGCAGCAGGGTCTGGTGGGCATCGGTCACGGGGCCGTCGCTCAACAGGAGCAGGCCCCGCCGCAGTTCGGCCCGGGCGCGCAGCGGTGCGTTGTCACCGGCCGTGCTGTGGGCGGCCACGAGGAGGGCAAGAGCGCGGCGGGTCTGCCCGCCGCGGCGAGCACGCTCGGCAGCCTTGAACAACTGGGAGGCCCGGTCGCCGCCCGTGCCGGCTATCTGGTCGTACATGTTCATTGCCGCTTTCTGTCTTACGTTTCCGGAGAGTAACAGAGGGTTTGAAGACATCCTGGCGAGAATCAGGTGGTTGAACAGCGCAGAAGTACGCAGCCCAGGCAGCCGATTCTCAGACAAGTAAGGGAGGGCGGCCGAGAGTGCCGTGGCCGTGAGCTTGCTGAGTGTGAGCTGTGAGACCGGTGATTCCACCGATGCGCAGGAGTATCCCGGCTCTTACGCTGTGCCCGGCCGATCGTCCCGGGGATGGCCTCGGGAACCGGCCGCAGGTGTCCGATCAGGAGTGCCCCACGCTCCTGCCGTCCCCATACGGCCCGGACGCCTGCCCGATCCACGTACCACCGTCCTCCTCGACCTCCCAGACGACACGGTTCACGGCCGACGACATGTGTCAACGGCCGTTGGGCGCCCGGCTCCCGGGACCGCCCGCGCACCCGCCGTCGGGGGACGAGGAGAGAGGAAACCGCTCATGCAGGCAACTCCCCAGTCGTCCACACCCGCCCCGGAGAACGGCCCGGCGCGGCACCGCCGTCGGTCCCCCGGCCCGATCCTGGGTCTCCTCGCGGCCGCGGCGGCGCTGGCCGGCCTGGCGACCACGCTCACCGGCGGCGCGAACGCCGCCGAGAACCTCTACGAGCGTGGTCCGGACCCCACCGAGGCCAGCGTGACGGCCACGCGCGGTCCGTACGCCGTCTCCGAGACCAGGGTCTCCCAGTTCAGCGTGTCCGGGTTCGGCGGTGGCACGATCTACTACCCGACCAGCACCGACGACGGCACGTTCGGCGCCGTGGCGATCTCCCCGGGGTACACCGCGCGCCAGTCCTCGATCGCCTGGCTGGGGCCGCGGCTCGCCTCCCAGGGCTTCGTGGTGTTCACCATCGACACCAACACCACCTCGGACCAGCCGGCCTCCCGCGGTGACCAGTTGCTGGCCGCGCTCGACTACCTCACGAAGACCAGCAGCGTCCGCAGCCGGGTGGACAGCACGCGGCTCGGGGTCATGGGCCACTCGATGGGCGGCGGCGGCACGCTGGAGGCGGCCAAGGACCGGCCCTCGCTCAAGGCCGCCATTCCGCTCACCGCGTGGAACCTGGACAAGAACTGGCCGGAGATCCAGACGCCCACCCTCATCGTCGGAGCGGACGGCGACGCCGTCGCCTCGGTCCGCTCGCACTCCGAACCGTTCTACGAGAGCCTGCCGTCCTCGCTGGATCGGGCGTACCTGGAGCTGAACAACGCCAACCACTTCACGCCGAACATATCGAACACGACGATCGCGAAGTACAGCATCAGCTGGCTGAAGCGGTTCATCGACAACGACACCCGCTACGAGCGGTTCCTGTGCCCGTTGCCGCAGCCGAGCTCGTCGATCGCGGAGTACCGGG
>NZ_BMTO01000011.1:0-414 GCF_014649715.1 Streptomyces lateritius | reverse complement strand
GTGACCCCGGTCGCCGCCCGCCGGCCCGACCTGTCTGGGGCGGGGCCGGCGGGCGGCGCCGCGTGCCGTGCGGACTGGCCCGGCTCACCGTCTCCCGGGCGCCCCTCAACACCGAACGGCCCTCCCATTCCCGCACGTCCTCCCGCACCTCCTAGCCGCATGCCTCGGTAGGCCAGGGTGGCGTCTCCGCCGGCGACGGGAGGGAGCGGGCGCATACAGCACGCCGCTGCCACGTGCTGCAGAAGGAAGACGTGTCATGACTCCACGAGCTGAACAGCGCGTACGACACCGTCGGCGGGTCGGCCGCCGTCGGGCGCTGATCGGTGGTCTGGCCGCCCTGGGCGTCACGGGTACCGCCGTCGTCGCCGGCGGCCTGCTGTCCCCGGCCGGCGCGGCGACGGCCTGGCCCGAGGC
>NZ_BMTO01000010.1:121687-337261 GCF_014649715.1 Streptomyces lateritius | reverse complement strand
TTAGGGAAACGCCCGGTTACATTCCGAACCCGGAAGCTAAGCCTTTCAGCGCCGATGGTACTGCAGGGGGGACCCTGTGGGAGAGTAGGACGCCGCCGAACAATTTTTAGCCTCAACCCCCGGACTCCGTCCGGGGGTTGAGGCATTTTTGCGTTCACGGGCGAGTGGTCGACCCCTGTGCAGCCCTCCCTCATGACGGAAGGTAAGGTCAGGGGGCATCGTTGGCACGTTCCCACAGGAGGCCCCCGGGTGGAGGTCCAGGAGACTCGCGTTCAGACGGACCGGGTGCTCACCATCCCCAACATCCTCAGCATGGCTCGCCTCTTGGGCGTGCCCCTCTTCCTGTGGCTGATTCTCCGTCCCGAGTTCGGTGGCCCCAAGAGCGATGGCTGGGCGCTGTTGGTGCTGATGCTGAGCGGTGTCAGCGACTATCTCGACGGCAAGCTGGCCCGGCGCTGGAACCAGATCAGCAAGCTCGGCCGGCTCCTCGATCCCGCCGCCGACCGGCTCTACATCCTTTCCACCCTCGTCGGGCTCACCTGGCGGGAGATCCTGCCGCTCTGGCTCGCCCTGGCCCTTTTGGCGCGCGAGCTGATGTTGCTTGTGATGGTGGGAATCCTCCGTCGGCACGGCTATCCGCCGCCGCAGGTGAACTTCCTCGGGAAAGCCGCGACATTCAACTTGATGTACGCCTTCCCCCTCCTGCTGCTCAGTGACGGAACGGGCTGGCTTGCGTCACTCGCTGAAGTTTTCGGGTGGGCCTTCGCCGGATGGGGTACAACTCTGTATTGGTGGGCAGGGATCCTCTACGTGGTCCAGGTCCGCCGACTCGTCAAGGCGGATACCGAGGCCGATTGAGCCCGTCCGTTCCCGTGCCTGCAACGTCGCCGGCATGAAAGAGGACGCCGCAGGGGTCACTGAGCGGACAGGGTGAAGTCGGCAGGACCGTCGTCTCTTGAAGGAGGACGCTTCCGACATGAAGGCCGTCGTGATGGCCGGTGGCGAAGGAACCCGACTTCGCCCCATGACCTCAAGCATGCCCAAGCCTCTTCTGCCGGTGGCAAACCGGCCGATCATGGAGCATGTCTTGCGACTGCTCAAGAGGCACGGTCTCAACGAGACCGTTGTCACCGTGCAGTTTCTCGCCTCGCTCGTCAAGAACTACTTCGGTGACGGCGAGGAGCTCGGTATGGAGCTCACGTACGCCAACGAGGAGAAACCGCTCGGTACCGCGGGGAGCGTCAAGAACGCCGAGGAGGCACTGAAGGACGATGCCTTCCTCGTCATCTCGGGCGACGCGCTCACCGACTTCGACCTCACCGACCTGATCGCCTTCCACAAGGAGAAGGGCGCCCTGGTCACCGTCTGCCTGACCCGTGTGCCGAATCCGCTGGAATTCGGCATCACGATCGTGGACGGGGAAGGGAAGGTCGAGCGCTTCCTCGAGAAGCCGACCTGGGGGCAGGTCTTCTCGGACACGGTGAATACGGGCATCTACGTCATGGAGCCCGAGGTCTTCGACTATGTCGAGGCCGACGTTCCGGTCGACTGGTCCGGTGACGTCTTTCCGCAGCTCATGAAGGAAGGCAAGCCGATCTACGGCTATGTCGCCGAGGGCTACTGGGAGGACGTCGGCACCCACGAGAGCTACGTCAAGGCGCAGGCCGACGTGCTCGAGGGAAAGGTGCAGGTCGAACTCGACGGCTTCGAGATCTCGCCGGGTGTCTGGGTCGCGGAGGGGGCCGAGGTCCACCCCGACGCCGTTCTCCGCGGGCCGCTCTACATCGGCGACTACGCCAAGGTCGAGGCCGGCGCGGAGATCCGAGAACACTCCGTGATCGGCTCGAACGTGGTCGTCAAGACCGGCGCCTTCCTTCACAAGGCGGTCATCCACGACAATGTCTACATCGGCCCGCAGAGCAATCTGCGCGGCTGCGTCGTCGGGAAGAACACCGATGTCATGCGGGCCGCCCGGATCGAGGACGGCGCTGTCATCGGGGACGAGTGCCTCGTCGGTGAAGAATCGATCGTGCAGGGGAACGTACGCGTCTACCCCTTCAAGACGATCGAGGCGGGCGCCTTCGTCAACACCTCCGTCATCTGGGAGTCGCGCGGCCAGGCGCATCTCTTCGGAGCACGCGGGGTCTCCGGCATCCTCAACGTGGAGATCACGCCAGAGCTGGCCGTGCGGCTGGCGGGCGCGTACGCGACCACGCTGAAGAAGGGGTCCACGGTCACCACCGCGCGTGACCACTCCAGAGGTGCCCGCGCGCTGAAGCGTGCGGTGATCTCGGCGCTGCAGGCCAGCGCCATCGACGTACGCGACCTGGAGAACGTACCGCTGCCCGTGGCGAGGCAGCAGACCGCGAGAGGCAGCGCGGGCGGGATCATGCTGCGGACCTCGCCCGGTGTTCCCGACTCCGTCGACATCATGTTCTTCGACGAACGGGGAGCGGATCTCTCGCAGGCAGGACAGCGGAAGCTGGACCGGGTCTTCGCGCGTCAGGAGTACCGGCGGGCGTTCCCGGGCGAGATCGGGGACCTGTCCTTCCCGGCGAGCGTCTTCGACTCGTACACGGGATCGCTGCTGCGGAACGTCGACACCTCCGGCATCGCGGAGGCGGGCCTCAAGGTGGTCGTCGACGCCTCCAACGGCAGTGCCGGGCTCGTCCTTCCCAGCCTGCTCGGCCGACTGCAGGTCGACTCGCTGACGATCAACCCGGGGCTCGACGAGTCGCGGCCCACCGAGTCGATCGAGACGCGGCGGGCAGGACTCGTGCGGCTCGGGGAGATCGTGGCCTCGGCGCGGGCGGCGTTCGGTGTGCGGTTCGACCCGGTGGGTGAGCGGCTCTCGCTCGTCGACGAGCGGGGAAGGATCATCGAGGACGACCGTTCGCTGCTCGTCATGCTGGATCTGGTGGCCGCCGAGCGGCGCTCCGGGCGGGTGGCACTGCCCGTGACCACCACGAGGATCGCCGAGCAGGTCGCCGCGTACCACGGCACTCAGGTGGAGTGGACGACGACCTCTCCGGACGATCTGACCCGGGTCGGCCGCGAGGAGTCCACCATCTTCGGCGGTGACGGTCGCGGTGGCTTCATCATCCCCGAGTTCAGCAGCGTCTTCGACGGTGCGGCCGCCTTCGTCCGGCTGATCGGTCTGGTGGCACGGACGCAGCTCACGCTGAGCCAGATCGACGCCCGTATTCCGCGGGCCCATGTGCTCAAGCGGGATGTCGCCACGCCGTGGGCGGTCAAGGGTCTGGTGATGCGCAGGGTGGTGGAGGCGGCCGGCGACCGGTCCGTGGACACCACCGACGGGGTGCGGGTGGTGGAGGCCGACGGGCGCTGGGTGATGGTGCTGCCCGACCCGGCCGAGGCCGTCACCCACCTGTGGGCGGAGGGTCCGGACGACACCTCGGCCCAAGCCCTGCTCGACGAGTGGTCGAGTGTGGTGGACAGCGCAGGTCACTGACGGTCCGAGCCGATGAGCGGGGAGGCGCCCCCAGCGCGCCTCCCCGCTCATCGGTGGGGCCATTCGGCGGTAGCCCCGCCGACGTGCGACGATGTGCGGCATGTCGCAGCAGCACCCCGTTCGGAGCACCGGAACACCGCCCGCGCGTCCGGACGCGTCCATGTCGCTGCTGAACAACGTGATGGACCACGCTCTCGACGACGGTTACGCGGAGGCGTCGGCCCGGCGTGCGGCGGAGGGCGGCGGACTGCCGCGTACCCTGCGCGCCAAGCTGGGACTCGCCGCCGGCCTCGTCCTCGCCGCGGCCGTGGTCACCGTGGGCGCGGCCGAGGCGAGGATCTCCGCGCCGGTCGTGGCCAAGGAGCGGCAGGAGCTCATCGACCGGATCGAGGCGGAGACGACGGCGGCCGACAGGCTGGAGCAGGACGTCGAGAAGATCCGCGACGAGGTCGGGGAGCGGCAGCGCAAGGTGCTGGAGCAGCACGGCGGCGACCAGACCGAGCTCGTGGCACTCCTCTCGGGTGCGACGCCCGTACGCGGGCCGGGCGTGAAGCTCGTCGTCGACGACGCCAAGGACACCGAGCAGGGCGGCGGGGGGCCGCGCGAGAGCAGCGGGTTCTCCGACACCGGCCGGGTGCGCGACCGGGACATGCAGCGGATCGTCAACGGTCTGTGGGAATCCGGCGCGGAGGCTGTGGCGATCAACGGCCAGCGGCTGACGTCGCTCTCCGCGATCCGGGCGGCGGGCGACGCCATACTGGTCGACAACAAGCCGCTGGTGCCGCCGTACACCGTGCTCGCCGTGGGGGACGGCCGGCGGCTGAGCACCGCGTTCCAGGACAGCGCCGACGGACAGTACCTGCACGCGCTGCAGGAGAACTTCGGGATCCGCACCAGCATCTCGGCCGAGGCCGAGGTGCGGCTGCCGGCCGCGCCGAGCCTGATCGTACGTACAGCAGTGCCGAGGGGAGCCGGGGCGGCCAAGGCCACCGGACAGGCCACGGCCGACACAGGGAAGGGCACATCGTGATCGCCGTACTGGGCCTGATCGTGGGAGTGGTGGTCGGACTGTTCGTCCGGCCCGAGGTGCCGGCGGTGGTCGAGCCCTATCTTCCGATCGCCGTGGTCGCCGCCCTCGACGCGGTCTTCGGCGGCCTGCGGGCCATGCTCGACGGGATCTTCGTCGACAAGGTCTTCGTGGTCTCCTTCCTGTCGAACGTGGTCGTGGCGGCGCTGATCGTCTTCCTCGGCGACAAGCTGGGCGTGGGCGCGCAGCTGTCGACCGGCGTCGTCGTCGTGCTCGGCATCCGGATCTTCTCCAACGCGGCCGCCATCCGGCGGCACGTCTTCCGGGCGTGAGGCCGATGAGCGACGACGACACGCCTCAGAACGAGAACGCCCAGAACGAGAACGCTCGGAACGGCACGCCTCAGAACGAGGTGCCCGCGAACGGGACGCCGACGAGCGGTGAGACGCCCGTGGGCGAGAAGCAGGAGCTGACCGGACGGCAGCGGCTCGCCGCCGGGCTGTGGCCGCCGCGGGTGAGCAGGGCCCAACTCATCGTCGCCGTCCTGCTGTTCGTCCTCGGTCTCGGTCTCGCCATCCAGGTCCGCTCCACCAGCGACAACAGCGCGCTGCGCGGAGCCCGGCAGGAGGACCTGGTGCGGATCCTCGACGAGCTCGACGACCGCACGCAGCGCCTGGAGGACGAGAAGACGCGGCTCGGGACCCAGCGCTCGGAGCTGGAGACCAGCTCCGACCAGGCCGAAGAGGCGCGCAAGCAGACCCAGGAGAAGGAGCGGCAGCTCGGCATCCTGGCCGGCACGGTAGCCGCCGAGGGTCCCGGCATCACCCTGACCATCTCGGACGGCGCGGGAGCGGTCGAGTCCGACATGCTGCTCGACGCGATCCAGGAGCTCAGGGCGGCAGGCGCCGAGGCGATCCAGGTCAACGACGTACGAGTGGTCGCGGACAGTTATTTCTCCGGCGGCGACGGTTCGATAGAGATCGATGGAACGAAGGTGGCCGCTCCGTACGTCTTCAAGGTCATCGGCAAGCCCGAGGATCTCGAGCCCGCGCTCAACATCCCCGGTGGAGTCGTCCAGACCCTGGAGAAGGAGCAGGCCACGGCCTCCGTGGCCCGTTCCCAGAAGATCGTTGTGGACGCCTTGCGACCTGCGAAGCGGCCTGACTACGCTCAGTCGTCCTCGCAGTGACGCGGGGGCGCATGGCGGTCCCGCGACAAGGGCAAGACGTTGCGGGGGGTCGCCGCACCACAAGCGTGGTGCGTGGTGGAAACTGTCGGGAGGATACGGACGTTGTGAGGATGTCCGGGTCGGCAGGTGTGTTCATTCAGGGTTCGTCCTGCCCCACGGGCGGGTCTGTTTCGGTCAAGGGGAATCGCCCGTGAGTTTTTTTGCGAAGTTGTTCGGCAAGAGCGCACGCGAGGACGGCGGCAACGCCAAGCACCGCGCGCCGCGCCATGCCCAGAGCGAGGAGCCGGGCGGCGAGCGCCCGCTCTTCCGCGACGAGGTCGGTGAACAGGGTGGCGGTGACATTCCGGGCACACAGGGCGCGTCGTCTGTTGACCCTGCCGGTGCCGGCCGCATAGGTTTCGGAGAACCATCAACCTCAAGTGCGGGTGGAGGGTTCACCCCCGACCCGTATGCGACCCAAACCTCCGCGGGTCAGCCGCGGCAGGAGGATGCGTCCATGCCGGTGTGTACGAGGTGCGGTCACCGCAACACCGCGGACAGCCGTTTCTGCTCTCACTGCGGTACGCCGCTGCGGGGCGGGGCGCCCTCGGAGCGCGCGTCCGAGACGACGTCGACGATCTCGATCTCCGGTCTCGAGGCCTACGACGCCGAGGTCACCGGCCAGACCTCGCTGCCGTCCCTCTCTCCCGAGGCGCTCGCGGCGGTCGAGGCGCTGCCGGCCGGTTCGGCGCTGCTCGTGGTGCGGCGCGGTCCGAACTCGGGCAGCCGTTTCCTGCTGGACGGTGAGCTGACCACGGCCGGCCGTCACCCGCAGAGCGACATCTTCCTGGACGACTTCACCGTCTCCCGCCGCCATGTGGAATTCCGCCGGGCGCAGGACGGCAGCTTCACCGTCGCCGATGTCGGCAGCCTCAACGGCACGTACGTCAACCGCGAGCCGATCGACTCGGTCGTCCTGTCCAACGGCGACGAGGTGCAGATCGGCAAGTACCGCCTGGTCTTCTACTCGAGCCAGCGGGGCGTGTAACGCCTCGGAGAAGCCTTCAGGGAAGGTCCATGCTGCGATCACCGACGGGCGGTGCCGGACACGGCACCGCCACCGCGGGCGACCGGCTGGTCAGCATCGGTACGGTGCTGGGCCAGCTGCGCGACGAGTTTCCCGAAGTGACCATCTCCAAGATCCGTTTCCTGGAGGCCGAGGGGCTCGTCGAGCCCCGGCGTACGGCCTCCGGGTACCGGAAGTTCAGCCCGCAGGACGTGGAGCGGCTCGCTCAGATCCTGCGGATGCAGCGGGACCACTATCTTCCGCTGAAGGTCATCCGTGAGCATCTCGACGCCATGGCCCGGGGCGAGCAGGTCAAGCTGCCGTCCCCGAGCCCGCAGCGGGATCTTCTCGACGGCGCCTGGGACCCCGAGAGCGACCGTCCCACCGCCGCACGGGTGGGCCGGGCCGAGCTGCTCGCGGCCGCGGAGGTGACGGAGGAGGAGCTCGCGGAGTGGGAGTCGTACGGGCTCCTGGCCCCGGGAGCCGAGGGCGGCTACGACGCCGAGGCGATCACTGTCGCCCGTCTGGTCGCGGATCTGGGGAGATTCGGTCTGGAACCGCGGCATCTGCGGGCGGTCAAAGCGGCCGCAGACCGGGAGGCGGGACTGGTCGAACAGATGGTCGCGCCGCTGCGTCGGCACCGTAATCCGCAGACCAGGGCCCATGCGGAGGCCACGGCCAAGGAGCTCGCGGGGCTCTCCGTACGGCTCCACGCGGCACTGGTCCAGACCGCGCTGGGACTCCGGGTGCAGTGACCTTGAGGGGGCCCGACTACCCAAACCGGCCGAGCACGTCCTAGGGTTGCTGTGTGAACGAGCTCGACGTTGTGGGTGTCCGGGTGGAAATGCCCTCCAACCAACCGATCGTGCTCCTGCGTGAAGTGGGAGGCGATCGGTACCTCCCCATCTGGATCGGACCAGGTGAGGCGACCGCGATCGCCTTCGCCCAGCAGGGAATGGCGCCTGCCAGGCCGCTGACGCACGACCTCTTCAAGGACGTCCTTGAAGCCGTGGGCCAAGAGCTCACCGAGGTCCGCATCACGGATCTCCGTGAAGGTGTCTTCTACGCGGAGCTGGTCTTCGCCAGCGGTGTCGAGGTGAGCGCCAGGCCGTCCGACGCCATAGCGCTTGCCCTGCGCACCGGCACGCCGATCTTCGGCAGTGACGGTGTCCTGGACGACGCCGGTATCGCGATTCCAGACGAGCAGGAGGACGAGGTGGAGAAGTTCCGCGAATTCCTCGACCAGATCTCTCCGGAGGACTTCGGTTCCAGCAGCCAGTGATTTCAAGCCGCCCGTGACACGCTCTCCGAGGGTGCGTCAGCGCATTCGAGCAGCCTTTCCCCGAAGAGGGATACGGGAAACCACTCTCAGGGTGATTATCACTCGGCGTGCCGAGTGTGGCGATCGTTGACGCACCCCGAGTGACTGCCTACCTTCGTGTGGGCAGGTCAAGGACGGAGGGTCGGCGTGATGAGCAGCGGCGACGGTACGGCAGGGGGCTCCCTCGGGCGAGCGCCCGGGGAGAGCGGTCCGTATCCGCTCCACGGCAGTGTGGGCGACCTCGGGACGAACGCGGGCGAGGGCGCGGAAGCCGGCACGGACACGGTGGGGTACCGCGGCCCGACCGCGTGTGCGGCGGCGGGGATCACGTACCGCCAGTTGGACTACTGGGCGCGTACCGGGCTCGTGGAGCCGAGCGTCCGGCCGGCGTACGGATCGGGGACGCAGCGGCTGTACAGCTTTCACGACGTCGTCGTCCTCAAGATCGTCAAGCGTTTCCTGGACACGGGTGTCGCGTTGCAGAACATCCGGGCAGCGGTACAGCACCTGCGTGCCCGCGGTTTCCGTGATCTGGAACGGATGACGCTGATGAGCGACGGGGCGACGGTCTACGAGTGCTCCTCGCCGGACGAGGTCGTCGACCTGCTCCAGGGTGGGCAGGGGGTGTTCGGCATCGCCGTGGGCGTGGTCTGGCGGGATGTCGAGGCGGCCCTCTCCCAGCTGCACGGCGAGCGCATCGACACCGGCGAGACGCTGATCGGGCACAACCCGGGGGACGAGCTGGCGCGACGGCGGCGGGACCGGGCGGTCTGAGGGGCGCGGGGTTCGTGGCGCCCAGGGGTGCGGGTCGCGGTCGTACGGGTGTGCTGGTCGATTGTCAGTGGCGTAGGGCAGCATCGGAGTTGTGAGAGCCGCGCCGACGATCCTGCATCTCGACATGGATGCCTTCTTCGCCGCCGCCGAGCAGGCGGCGAAGCCGAGTCTGCGCGGGAAGCCGGTGGTCGTCGGAGGCCTCGGTCCGCGGGGGGTCGTCGCCACCGCCTCGTACGAGGCTCGGCGCTTCGGGGTGCACTCAGCGATGCCGATGGGGCAGGCGCGGCGCCTGGCACCGAACGCGGCGTACCTCGTCCCGCGCTTCGCGTTCTACCGGGCGATCAGCGAGCAGGTCATGGAGCTCCTGGGGCGCCTGTCGCCGCTGGTGGAGCCACTGAGCCTGGACGAGGCGTTCGTGGACCTGGAGGCCGGGGGAGCGGCCGACGACGGTGCGAGCGCGCGTGCGACCGGCGAGCGGCTGCGCAGGGACATCCTGGCCGCGACGGGGCTGACCGGGTCGGTGGGACTGGCCGGGTCCA
This sequence comes from Streptomyces lateritius, assembly GCF_014649715.1. Classification (GTDB taxonomy): domain Bacteria; phylum Actinomycetota; class Actinomycetes; order Streptomycetales; family Streptomycetaceae; genus Streptomyces; species Streptomyces lateritius. The sequence goes on along the minus strand of NZ_BMTO01000010.1, from coordinate 327,894 downwards.
AGATGATCGCGAAGATCGCCTCGGAGGAGGCCAAACCCGACGGGCTCGTGCTCATAGAGCCCGGGACGGAGCGGGAGCTGCTCGGGCCGAAGTCCGTGCGCATCCTCCCCGGGGTCGGGCCGGCGACGGGCGAGCATCTGCGCCGAGCCGGGATGACCACGGTGTCGGACCTCGCGGAGGCGGGCGAGGACGAGCTCGTACGGCTCCTGGGGCGGTCGCACGGGGCCTCGCTGTACAGGATGGCCCAGGGATACGACGACAGAGCCGTGGTGGCCGAGAGGGACGCGAAATCGGTTTCCGTCGAGGACACGTTCGACGTGGACCTGCACGACCGCGTGCGGATCCGGACCGAGGTCGAGCGGCTGGCGGAACGGTGTGTGCGCAGGCTGCGGGGGTCCGGGCACTCGGGGCGGACGATCGTGCTGAAGGTGCGAAGGTTCGACTTCTCGACGCTCACCCGCTCGGAGACGCTGCGGGGGCCGACGGACGATCCCGTGGTGGTGCGGGAGGCGGCGGCGCGGCTGCTCGAGGCGGTGGACACGACGGGCGGGGTGCGGCTGCTGGGAGTGGGTGTGAGCGGCCTCGCGGACTACACGCAGGAGGATCTGTTCGCCCAGGCGGCGGAGCCTTCGTCTGGCGCCCACGTGGAGGTGGAAGCGCCCGAGGCGGAGGCCCCGGCGCCGGAGGCGCCCGCCGAGCGGCGGTGGGTGCCCGGGCACGACGTACGGCATGCCGTGTACGGCGCCGGGTGGGTGCAGGGGAGCGGGGTGGGGCGGGTCACCGTCCGTTTCGAGGTGCCGGGGTCGGCGCCGGGTCGGGTGCGGACGTTTCTCGTGGACGATCCGGAGCTGGAGGTGGGGGAGCCGCTGCCATTGGTGGGGCGTGCGGACGGTGCGGCGGCGGTCGCCCAGCAGGGCTGCGCCCGGCCTTCGGCCGGGCTGGGGGTCCCGTAGCGGCACAGCGCCATCGGCGGCAGCGCCGACGGCGCTCGGGGGCGGGGAAACGGCGGAAGGCCCTCAGGCCTCTTCCCGGCCTGCCAGGCGGCCGAAGTCGTGGTCCGGGGGTGGGGGCGCGGGGAGGGCGATGTCGTAGTGGCGGTACAGCTGGAGTTCCTGTTCCGGGGACAGATGGCGGCCCACACCGAAGTCCGGGGCGTCCTTGATCAAGGAGCGCTCGTACGGGACGTGAAGGCCGTCGTCGATCAGTTCGCTCGGCTCCAGCGGGACGAAGGCGTCCCTGCCGAACAGCCCCGTGCGGACCGCGGCCCACTCCGGTACGCCGGTCGCGTCGTCCAGATACACCTCGTCCACAGTGCCGATCTTGTTTCCGTCGCGGTCGTACGCCTTGCGGCCGATCAGGCTGCGCGGATCGATGTCGGTCTGCACGGTCCCTCCAACAGGTCGCGACTGCTTGTCAAAGACTACGAAAGTGCACATCTGGGATGTCGGCCACTTGAGCGATGGCAGCGGGAACCGCGCTGGTAGGCTGGTTGTGGCTGTCGACCCCGTGCGGGAGAGTCCTCCGGAGAAACCTTTCGGAGGCGCCGAAGGAGCAAATCCTCCCCGGAATCTCTCAGGCCCCCGTACCGCACGGACGAGGTCACTCTGGAAAGCAGGGCGGACGCTGCGACGGCATCCGCTCTCACCGACGGTGAAAGTCGGCGTGCCCTCAGGCGTGCGCCGGTGAAGCTCTCAGGTTGAGATGACAGAGGGGGAGGCCGTCCGGGCACCCGCGCCGTGGTGCCCCTCGCAGGTCGTGACGACCAGGAGGCCTCCGTACATGACCGCCAACCGCACCCCGCTCTCCGAACTCGAACAGGGCATCCCGTTCGAGCAGCGGCACATCGGGCCCGACGCCGAAGCACGGGCCAAGATGCTCGCGCAGGTCGGCTACGGCTCCCTCGACGAGCTCACGGCCGCCGCCGTGCCGGACGTGATCAAGAACGCCGAGGCGCTGGGTCTGCCCGCCGCCCGCACCGAGGCCGAGGTCCTCGCCGAGCTGCGTACGCTCGCCGACCGCAACCAGGTCCTCGCGCCGATGATCGGCCTCGGCTACTACGGCACCTTCACGCCGCCGGTCATCCTCCGGAACGTGATGGAGAACCCCGCCTGGTACACGGCGTACACGCCCTACCAGCCGGAGATCTCCCAGGGCCGTCTGGAGGCGCTGCTCAACTTCCAGACCATGGTCGCCGACCTCACCGGTCTGCCCACCTCCGGCGCCTCGCTCCTCGACGAGGGCACGGCGGCCGCCGAGGCCATGGCGCTGTCCCGCCGGGTCGGCAAGGTCAAGAACGGTGTGTACCTCGTCGACGCCGACGCCCTGCCCCAGACGATCGCCGTGATCGAGACCCGCGCCGAGCCGACCGGGGTCGAGGTCGTCGTCGCGGATCTGAGCGACGGCATTCCGGCCGATGTCGCCGAGCGCGGCGTCTTCGGCGTGCTGCTCCAGTACCCGGGCGCCTCCGGTGCCGTACGGGACATCAAGCCGGTCATCGACGCCGCCCACGAACTCGGGGCGATCGTCACCGTCGCCGCAGACCTGCTCGCGCTGACCCTGCTCACCTCGCCCGGTGAGCTCGGCGCCGACATCGCCGTCGGCACCACCCAGCGGTTCGGCGTGCCGATGGGCTTCGGCGGTCCGCACGCCGGCTACATGGCCGTCCAGGACAAGCACGCCCGCTCGCTGCCCGGCCGCCTGGTCGGCGTCTCGGTCGACGCCGACGGGAACCGGGCGTACCGCCTGGCGCTGCAGACCCGCGAACAGCACATCCGCCGGGAGAAGGCCACCAGCAACATCTGCACCGCTCAGGTGCTGCTCGCCGTCATGGCCGGTATGTACGCCGTCTACCACGGCCCCGACGGTCTGAAGCAGATCGCCCAGCGCGTCCACCGGTACGCCACCGTCCTCGCCGCGGGCCTCACCGCCGGTGGCGTCGAGGTCGTGCACGGTTCGTACTTCGACACCCTCACCGTCCGCGTGCCGGGCAAGGCCGCCGAGGCCGTCGCCGCCGCCCGTGAGGCGGGGGTCAACCTGTACCTCGTCGACGCCGACCACGTGTCGGTCTCCTGTGACGAGACCACCGGGCGTGCCCAGCTCCGTGCCGTCTGGGGCGCCTTCGGTGTCGACGCCGACATCGAGGCCCTGGACGCCGCCACCGAGGACGCGCTGCCCGCCGCGCTGCTGCGCTCCGACGCGTACCTGGCCCACCCGGTCTTCCACGCGCACCGCTCCGAGACGTCGATGCTGCGCTACCTGCGCAAGCTCGCCGACCGCGACTACGCGCTGGACCGCGGCATGATCCCGCTCGGCTCCTGCACGATGAAGCTGAACGCGACGACCGAGATGGAGCCGGTGACCTGGCCCGAGTTCGGCCAGATGCATCCCTTCGCCCCGGTCGACCAGGCGCAGGGCTACCTGACGCTCATCACCGAGCTGGAGGAGCGCCTCGCCGAGGTCACCGGCTACGACAAGGTGTCGATCCAGCCCAACGCCGGTTCGCAGGGCGAGCTGGCCGGTCTGCTCGCCGTCCGCGCGTACCACCGCGCCAACGGCGACCTGCAGCGCACGGTCTGCCTCATCCCGTCCTCCGCGCACGGCACCAACGCCGCGAGCGCCGTGATGGCCGGCATGAAGGTCGTCGTCGTCAAGACCGCCGACGACGGTGAGGTCGACGTCGCGGACCTGCGCGCCAAGATCGAGCAGTACCGCGACGAGCTGTCCGTGCTGATGATCACCTACCCGTCCACGCACGGTGTGTTCGAGGAGCACGTCGCCGACATCTGCGCCGAGGTCCACGAGGCCGGCGGTCAGGTGTACGTGGACGGCGCCAACCTCAACGCGCTGGTGGGCCTCGCCAAGCCGGGCAAGTTCGGCGGCGACGTCTCGCACCTCAACCTGCACAAGACCTTCTGCATCCCGCACGGGGGCGGCGGTCCGGGTGTCGGTCCGGTCGGCGTCCGCGCGCACCTCGCCCCGTACCTGCCGAACCACCCGCTCCAGCCCACCGCGGGCCCGGAGACAGGCGTGGGCCCGATCTCGGCGGCTCCGTGGGGTTCCGCCGGCATCCTGCCGATCTCGTGGTCGTACGTGCGTCTCATGGGTGGCGAGGGCCTCAAGCGCGCCACGCAGGTGGCCGTCCTCGCCGCGAACTACATCGCCAAGCGCCTGGAGCCGCACTATCCGGTGCTCTACACCGGGCCGGCCGGTCTGGTCGCCCACGAGTGCATCGTCGACCTGCGCCCGCTGTCCAAGGCGACCGGGGTCAGCGTCGACGACATCGCCAAGCGTCTGATCGACTACGGCTTCCACGCGCCGACGATGTCGTTCCCGGTGGCCGGCACGCTGATGATCGAGCCGACCGAGTCCGAGGACCTGACCGAGCTGGACCGCTTCTGCGACACGATGATCGCGATCCGCGGCGAGATCGAGAAGGTCGCGTCGGGCGAGTGGCCCGCCGAGGACAACCCGCTCCGCAACGCGCCGCACACCGCGGCCGCGCTGGGCGGCGAGTGGAACCACGCGTACAGCCGTGACGTGGCGGTCTTCCCGGCCGGTGTGTCGGCGGCGGACAAGTACTGGCCGCCGGTCCGCCGGATCGACGGGGCCTTCGGCGACCGCAACCTGGTCTGCTCCTGCCCGCCGCTGGACGAGTACGACAACTGAGCATGAACCGGGCATGAGTCAGGGCCGGTTCGGAGGTCTCCTCCGGGCCGGCCCTTTGTCGTGTACCTCGTACGTGCTCGCTCGTCGGTGCTCGCTCGTACCCTGATTCGCTCCGGCGCCTCCGCCTCAGGCGGCGGTCGTGACGCGTCCCGCCGTCAGAGGGCGGTGCGGGGCGATGATCTGGCCGTCGGGCAGCAGTTCACCGGTGTCCTCGAAGAGCAGGACCCCGTTGCACAGCAGGCTCCAGCCCTGCTCGGGGTGGTGTGCCATCAGACGGGCCGCCTCCCGGTCGGCGGAGTCGGCGGTGGGACAGGCTGGCTGGTGCTGGCACATGGGTGGGTTCTTTCGCTGCGTCGTGGTGAGTGGTGTCCTGCGGCTCGGTGTGGTGCTCATGGCCGCCCCCCGTTGTCGGTTCGGTTGGTCCAGTGTTCCCCCACGGACGTCGATCCGCAGGTATTTCGCGGCAGCTCTTCCTACTGCATGAAGACGTATCACCCGCGCGGGCGGTTCAGCTCAACTGGGCGGTCTCTTCGGGTGGTTCGGGGTAGCCCCAGTGGGCTAGTCCGTACGGGGCGGGGTGTTCGACGCGAGCGTTCGGACAGCATCGCGCCCCGCGGCCCGGTCGGCCGCGGGGCGGGAGGCGTGCGCGTGTCCGGGTGAGACGGATCAGGCCGGCGCCGGGGAGCCCAGCAGAGGCGGCGACGTGACGCGCAGGGTCAGGACGGGCAGGAGGTCCGCGACGCGGTGCGGGCGGTGGGCGGCGATGCCCGGCGGCGCGGGAGCGAGCGGGACGAGCAGGTCGGCCGGGTCCAGTGTGGCCGAGGCGCCGTCCGCCTCCGTGTCGCCGTGGAGCCAGAGCGTGAGCATGTACAGCTCCGGTACGGAGAGCAGACGCGGCTGGTACGGGGTGGGCAGCGCCTCCGCGTGGAGCAGGGCCCGCTCCGTGGCGGTGATGTAGGGACCCTCGAAGAAGTGCGAGAAGGACCAGCCGTCGGGGGTGAGCATCGTGTCGGCGGCCGCGACGGTCCGGTCGGTGCTCCGGATGAGGAATCGCCAGGCGGCGAGCCGTGTGCGCGGTGCCTGCCCCGGCGGCACGACCTGGTCCCGTACGTCGAGGACATGGACGGGCAGGGGCAGCTCGGGGCTCAGCGGCCCCTGGGCGGACCTGAGAGCGGGAGTTCGCGCCTCGCGGACGGCGGTGGGGGAACCGAGGGCCGCGAGAACACTGCGCAGGGCCGGCGCAGGGGCCGGGGAGGGTCGGAGCATGGTGGGTCGCCTCTCACTCAGGAGACACGGTGACGCGTGGGCAGGTACGACGGCGCTGTCAGCTGCCGGGCCGGAGGGGCCATGAGGCCATGGCCGGGCGCCAACACTCTGCCTCGTCAGCGGAGTTTATACGAGACGTGTTCACGCATTGTTTCCGCTAGCGGTCGCCGATATTGCGGGCAAGACCTCATCCGGCCTTGTTTATGGGGTGATTCGGTGGCTTCCGGGCGGGTGCGCCTCGTCTGCCTGCGGCGTCGTCACGGATGCGGACGGCCGAATAGCGATCCCACCCTTCCGGCAATTATGACTCTGGAATATGTCTTTAGCCAGGTGCCATCGGGATGTGCCGGGCGGGTGCTTCCTCCAGCCTATCGCTCGACGGGGTCGCCCCGCAGGCGTTATGGATCAATCGTGCTGGGCATCATCGTCCGAGACGCGCGCGGCCGTCGCCGCTGCCGAGAATCGGGAGGGACGCTTCGATGGGCGAGAAGGTCGTGGCAGACGGGTTCGGCCTGTCCGATCGCCAGCGATACCGGAGAAAGCTCCAGCAGTGTCTGGCGGGGCTCGCGAGGCTCTTGGCGGACAAGAGGTTCGACCGGCCGAGGAATCTGATGGGCCTGGAGATCGAACTCAATCTGGCGGGAGCCGACGGCATGCCCCGGATGGTGAATGGGGAGGTGCTCGACCGGATCGCGAGTCCGGATTTCCAGACGGAACTCGGAATGTTCAATCTCGAAGTGAACATCGCTCCGCACCGTCTCGGCGGCCGGGTTTTCGACCGGCTCGCGGAGGAGCTCAGAACCGGTCTGGGATATGCCGACCGCAAGGCCCGCGAAGTCGACGCGGGCGTGGTCATGATCGGAATTCTTCCCACGCTCGCGCAACGGGATCTCGTCTTCGAGAATCTCTCCGCCGTCGACCGCTACACCCTTCTCAACGACCAGATCGTCGCCGCGCGGGGCGAGGACTTCGTGCTCGACATCCAGGGCGTGGAGCGGCTGACGTGCACGTCGACGTCGATCGTTCCCGAGGCGGCGTGCACCTCCGTGCAGCTGCACCTCCAGGTCACGCCCGCCCGGTTCGCCGCGGTGTGGAACGCGGCGCAGGCCGTGGCGGCGGTCCAGATCGCCGTCGGCGCCAACTCACCGTTCCTCTTCGGTCACGAGCTGTGGCGGGAGTCGCGGCCGCCGCTCTTCCAGCAGGCCACGGACACCAGACCGCCCGAACTCCAGGCACAGGGCGTACGGCCCCGGACCTGGTTCGGGGAGCGGTGGGTGGACTCCGCGTACGACCTCTTCGAGGAGAACCTGCGGTACTTCCCCCCGCTGCTCCCGATCTGCGACGAGGAAGACCCGCTCCTCGTCCTCGACCGGGGCGGGGTGCCGCGGCTGCAGGAACTCGTCCTCCACAACGGCACGGTCTACCGCTGGAACCGCCCGGTGTACGGGTGGGTGGACGGCGTCCCGCACCTGCGGGTCGAGAACAGGGTGCTGCCGGCCGGGCCGACCGTCACCGACGTCGTCGCCAACGCGGCCTTCTACTACGGGCTCGTCAGGGCGCTCGCCGAGGAAACGCGACCGGTGTGGAAGCGGCTGCCGTTCGAGGACGCCGCCGCGAACTTCGACGCCGCCTGCCGCCACGGGATCGAGTCGGAGCTGCGCTGGCCGCGCCCGGGCCGGTCGGGCGGGGTGGCGAGCATCCCCGCCGTACGCCTCGTCCTCGACGAACTGCTGCCGCTGGCCGCGGCGGGGCTCGACGCCTGGCACGTCGAGGCCGCCGACCGGGACTTCTACCTCGGGGTGATCGAGGAGCGCTGCCGGGCGCGGGTGAACGGCGCCTCCTGGCAGGCCGACACCTTCCACAAGGCGCTGGAGGCCGGCCTCGACCGTGACGCGGCCCTCGCGGCGACGACCCGCCGGTACGCCGAGCTGATGCACGCGGGGGAGCCGGTGCACACCTGGCCGGTGGGGATCGACTGAGGCGGCGCGAGGGGGGCGGGAGCGGCACCCCTTGCCGGGGAACGGCGGCCGGGCACCGGAATGGCGTCCGCACAGGCTCGTCGCGCATGATCTCCGTACCCGGAAAGCGATGGGGAAGTGGAGACAGGTGTGGTGTCGGATCAACGAGTGGTCGCCGATTCTCTTCCCCCCGAGGGCATGCCGCGCAGGATCCTGCGCTCCGAGACGGTGCTCGTGCTCGCGCTCTCGCTCGGGGCCAGCGGCGTCTCGGCGCTCATCAGCTTCCTCGGCTCGCTGACCAAGCCGGGCGGTCTCAAGGATCAGGCGGCGACGCTGAACGGCTCGTACGCGCCCGGCCGGCCGTGGCTCGACCTCGCCTGGCAGCTCTTCGGGATCGCCTCGGCACTGATCCCCGTCCTGCTCGTCGCGCATCTGCTGGTGCGTGAGGGGGCGGGGCTCAAGGTCATCGGCTTCGACCGGTCCAGGCCGTGGCCGGACCTGGCGCGCGGCGCGCTCGTCGCCGCCGGGATCGGCAGCGCCGGCCTCGCCTTCTACCTGGTGGCGCGAGCGGCGGGCTTCAACCTGACCGTGGTGCCCGAGTCGCTGCCGGATGTGTGGTGGAAGTACCCCGTCCTGATCCTGTCGGCGGTGCAGAACTCCGTACTGGAGGAGGTCATCGTCGTCGGCTACCTGCTGCGCAGGCTGGGGCAGTTGGGGTGGACGCCGATGGCCGCCCTGGTCGCGAGCTCGGTGCTGCGCGGCTCGTACCACCTCTACCAGGGGATCGGCGGCTTCATCGGGAACGTCGTCATGGGCGTCGTCTTCGTATGGCTCTACCGCAGGTGGGGGCGGGTGGGGCCGCTGGTGGTGGCGCACGCGCTGCTCGACATCGTGGCCTTCGTCGGATACGGGCTGCTGGCCGGGAAGGTCGGCTGGCTGCCCACCGCGTAGGCGGGAGCGAGAGCGGGAGTGCGAAGCGAAGGGGCGTACGGCGACGGCCGTACGCCCCTTCGTCGTGTGCGGGGTGCGGGGGGTGGGGGTGCGGGCCGGGTCAGGCGTGCAGCTCGCCGTCGATGACTGTGACCGCGTGGCCGGTCAGCAGGGTGCGGTCGCCGTGCAGGCGGGTGCGGACGATGCCGGTGCGGGCGCCGCCCTGGAAGCCGGTGAGCTCGTCGCGGCCGAGGCGCGCCGACCAGAACGGGGCGAGGGCGGTGTGGGCGCTGCCGGTGACCGGGTCCTCGTCGATGCCGACGCGGGGAAAGAAGCAACGGGAGGCGAAGTCGTAGCCGCGCTCGGGCCGTTCGGCGGCGGCGGTGGTTATGACGCCCCGCTCCGAGAGGTGCGTGAGGGCGGCGAAGTCCGGGTCGAGGGAGCGGACGGCGGCCTCGTCGCGCAGCTCGACGACGAGGTCGCCGATGTGGGCCGCGGTGCCGTGGACGGACACGACCTCCGTGCCCAGCGCCTCCGCCAGGCCGTCCGGAGCCGTGACAGGCGTCAGCGACGAGGTCGGGAAGTCCATGGTGATGGTGGAGTCGTCCTCGGCGGTGGCGCCGAGGATGCCGCAGCGGGCGGCGAACCGGACCGTCCCGGTGGCGAGCCCGGTGGTGTGCAGGACGTGCGCGGTGGCGAGCGTGGCGTGGCCGCACATGTCGACCTCGGTGGACGGGGTGAACCAGCGCAGGGCCCAGTCGGCCTCGCCGCCCGCCGGGAGGGGGTGGGCGAAGGCGGTCTCGGAGAGGTTGACCTCGGCGGCCACCTTCTGGAGCCAGTGGTCGTCCGGGAAGGAGTCGAGGAGGAGAACCCCTGCCGGGTTGCCGGAGAAGGGACGGTCGGTGAAGGCGTCGACGATTCGGATCCGCATGTCAGGGACCGTACCGGCGGGGCGAAGCCGCAGGCCAAGGCCAATTCCGGGGGAGTGGACCCGGTCCGGGGTCGGCTCGTCTCTGGACCGGTCCGGGGGCCGTCTCTGGGTCGCTCCTGAGGTCGATCCCGTGGTGCGGGACACTTGGCACAAGAAGTGTTCCGATATATCGTTGAGGCATCGCGACAGTTCGACGATGTACCCGATGGAAGGAGCGTTGCGATGCGTTCACATGGACACGAACACGGACATGGAGACTGCGGACCCGGCCCTCGCGGTCGGGGCGACTTCGGACGCGGCGCGTTCGGCCGCGGGGAGTTCGACCGCGGTGACTTCGAGCGGCGGCGCGCCGCCTTCGGCCCCTTCGGGCCGGGCTTCGGCGGCGGACCCTTCGGGGGAGGCCCCTTCGGGGGCGGGCGTGGCCGCGGCGGGGGCAGGGCGCGACGCGGAGATGTGCGCGCCTCGATCCTCGCCCTGCTGAAGGATCGCCCGATGCACGGTTACGAGATGATCCGGGAGATCGGCGAGCGCAGCGGCGGGGCGTGGAAGCCCAGCCCGGGCTCCGTCTACCCGACCCTGCAGCTCCTCGAGGACGAGGGCCTCATCGCCAGCGAGAGTGAGGGCGGCAAGAAGCTGTTCACGCTCACCGACGCCGGCCGCGCCGAGGCCGAGTCGGGGCCGGAGGCCCCCTGGGAGGACGCCGGGCGCGGTGTCGACTGGGAGGCGCTGAACGAGATCCGACAGGCCGGCTTCGGTCTGATGGAGGCGTTCGGGCAGGTCTGGAAGACCGGCAGTGCCGACCAGCGGCGGAAGGCGGTCGAGGTCATCAACGAGGCCCGCAAGAAGCTGTACCTGATCCTGGCCGACGAGCACTGACCGGACGGGACGAGACGGCGAGGAGGGGCCCTGCGGCGACGCGCCGCAGGGCCCCTCCTCGTACGGAGCCGGTCGTCGCTCGCGCGCGGGGGTCAGGTCACCAGGCCGGCCAGTTTGCGCAGCGACTCGTTCAGCGCCGCGGTGGCGGAGTCCTTCAGCTTGCCCGCCATCAGCGAGACGGCCGCGCCGGTGAACTCCCCGTCGATCCGGAGGGTCGTGGCCTCCCCGTCCGCCGCGAGCGAGTAGCGGGTACCGACGTTGACGCCCATCGGGCCCTTGCCGCGGATCGCCAGCACCCGGGTCGTCTCGAGTTCCTCGACCGTCCACGTCACCTCCGCGGGGAACCCCATCAGCTTCATGTTCTCGGCGAAGGTGGCGCCCTCCTCCAGCGTGGCGGGGCCGCCGTTCGGGAAGTTCGTGTGGGTGGCGTTCCACTCGCCGTACGAGGTGAAGTCCGTCAGCTGGGCCCAGACCTTCTCGGTCGGCGCGTCGATCCGCGCCTCGGCACTGACTTCGGCCATGCGACCACCCCTCCACGCGTTCACGTGTCGTCGTCGGGATCCGGTGTCGCGGAACGTAGCCGGGTGGTCGTCAACATTCAATACTGATGAACCGTCAGTTCTTCTGTGTCACCGATCCACCACATCCGCGCGGCGTCGAACCGGTCGGAGGCCCGGGGCCCGCCGGTCTCCTCGTGGCAGTGGAACGCGGCCCAGAAGAGGTCGGCCGGCAGCGCTTCCCGCGGCGCGTACACGCGGTAGACGTACTGCCGCCCGTCGAATGCGAGCAGCGCGACCATCCAGAACATACCCGGGAGGCGAAACGGGAGGGGGCGTGGTTGCGGCCGGGGTGTGAAGCAAGGCGGCGCGCGCCCCGAGGCCGAAGCCCCCCGATCTCCTCCGCGAGGAGGAGAACCGCACGTCCGTGCCCGACTCCGGTGGGATGCGCACGTGCTTCTCCACGGTGATGTTCCGGCCGCCCCGACCTGATGAGGTGGGAGGGTGCAAAGTCCCGTCCCCTGTCCCGCCCCTCTTCCCGGCGGCGCGCCTGCCGCGGCAGACCGTCGCCGCCCGGCGCGCGGACGTCGAGGGGGCCCGGCCGCTACCGCCGCGCTCGCCACCGCCGCTCTCGCCGTGGTCGCGGCCGGTGCGCGCCGCAGAGCGCTGCGGGGCGGGGACCGGCAGATCGACACCGCCCACCTGCTGCACTCCCTCGTCGAGTCCGACCCCGAGGTCGGCCCCGCCTTCGGTGGCCAGGCCCAGCCGGCGCGCGTGCTCGGCTACCTCGTCCAGCGGTCCATCGGATACGGGCTGCGCTGGCAGCGCTCGGTCGAGGACTCAGGGGCCCGCTGCGTCGTACGGGAAGCGGAGGCGGCCGCGGCCGGCTGGTCGCCCTCGGCGGCCACGGCGCTGGCCCGCGCGCGGGAGCGAGCCGCGCTGCGCGGTGACCCACGCGTCCGCGGTCTCGATCTGCTCGCCGCACTCACGGCCGATCCGGACTGTCGCGCCGTCGAAGTCCTGCGCCGCGCGGGCGTCGACCCGCTCGTCCTGGCCGATCGGATCGGCGAGCTGTCTCAACAGGTGTAACGGGGGTTACGCACCTGACGGCGCCCTGCCATCATGTCCGGATGCACGCGCAGGGAAGAAGCGCCGGCCTGGGACTAGCCCTGGCCTCGGCCTTCGCATTCGGTGGTTCAGGTGTGGCGGCCAAGCCGCTCATCGAGGCGGGCCTCGACCCGCTCCATGTCGTATGGCTCCGGGTGGCCGGAGCCGCCCTCGTCATGCTGCCCGTGGCCTGGCGCCACCGGGACCTGCCGCGGCGCAAGCCCGCACTTCTCGCCGGCTTCGGCCTGCTCGCCGTCGCGGGCGTCCAGGCCTGCTACTTCGCGTCGATCTCCCGGATCCCGGTCGGCGTCGCCCTGCTCATCGAGTACCTCGCCCCCGCCCTCGTCCTCGGCTGGGTCCGCTTCGTCCAGCGCCGGCCCGTGACGCGCGCCGCCGCGCTCGGTGTCGTGCTCGCCGTCGGCGGCCTCGCCTGCGTCGTGCAGGTGTGGTCGGGGCTGAGTTTCGATCTGATCGGGCTGCTGCTCGCGCTCGGCGCCGCCTGCTGCCAGGTCGGCTACTTCGTCCTCTCCGACCACGGTGGCGACGAGTCCGACCCGGCCGACCCGCTGGGCGTCATCGCGTACGGACTGCTCATCGGCGCCCTCGTGCTCACCGTCGTGGCCCGGCCGTGGGGGATGGACTTCTCGGTGCTCGCCGGCGACGCCGCCATGAACGCTACGGGCGTACCCGCCTGGCTCCTGCTCGGCTGGATCGTGCTGATCGCCACCGTCCTCGCCTACGTCACCGGCATCGTCTCGGTGCGGCGGCTCTCACCCCAGGTGGCCGGTGTCGTGGCGTGCCTGGAGGCGGTGATCGCCACCGTGCTGGCGTGGGTGCTCCTCGGGGAGCACCTCGCGGCCCCGCAGATCCTGGGTGGCGCCGTGGTCCTGATCGGTGCGTTCATCGCCCAGTCGTCGGCGCCGAAGGTGGCGGTGGCGGAGCCGGTGGCGGGCTCGGAGGCGCTTTCGGGGCCCGCGGCCGGGCGTGGCGGGTCAGTATCCGAGTTGTCCGGAGACCGGGCCGCCCCCTAGGGTGACGATCATGCCTTCGACCGTACTCCCGCCTCCCGTCGCCTAGCGCGGGCGGCCACTCTCCCTGACGAAGACCGGGCTCGGGCAGTTCCCCGAGCGGTTCGTCGCTGCCCGCCTGCGGAGTCGAGCGACCACATCACCCCGTCTTCACACGGAGAAGCACGTGTCGAATTCCTCCTCCGCGTCCGCGGCAGCCATGCCTGCCGTCGGGCGGAGTCTCCTTTATCTGATCGTCGCCGGAATCGCCTGGGGCACGGCCGGTGCCGCGGCCTCGCTGATGTTCCGGATCAGCGACATGGGTCCGCTGGCGCTGTCCTTCTGGCGCTGCGCCGGTGGCCTGGTGCTGCTGCTCGGGGCGCGGGCGCTGCGGCCCCGCAGGGTCGTCGTGACCCTGGAACCGCGCCGGCGGCGGCTCCTCCGGATCCTCGGTACGGGGACCGGGCTGACCCTCTTCCAAAGCGCGTACTTCGCCGCCGTCCAGGCGACGGGGCTGGCCGTCGCCACCGTCGTCACGCTCGGTGCCGGACCCGTCCTGATCGCGCTCGGCGCCCGGCTCACCATGGGCGAACGGCTCGGGCGCGGCGGCGCGGCCGCCGTCATCGGCGCGCTCGCCGGACTCGCCGTCCTCGTCCTGGGCGGGGAGTCCGGCGACGTCCGGCCGCTCGGCGTGGCCCTCGCGGTGGTCTCCGCGGCCGGGTACGCGGCGATCACGCTGCTCACCCGGTGGCTGGGGCGGGACGGCGGGGCGTCCGACGCGCTGTCGACGACGACGTGGGCCTTCGCGATCGGCTCCGTCGGGCTGCTGCCGATGGCGGCGGTGGAGGGGATCCTGCCGCACACGGCGGAGCCGATGCAGGTCGTCGGACTGCTGGTCTACGTGGCGGCGGTGCCGACGGCGCTCGCGTACGCCCTGTACTTCGCGGGCGCGGCCGTGGTCCGCGCGGCGACCGTCTCCGTGATCATGCTCCTCGAGCCGGTGAGCGCGGCGGCCATCGCCGTCACGCTCCTGGGCGAACAGCTCACCGGCGCCACGGTGACCGGCACGCTCCTGCTCCTGGCGGCAGTGTCCGGCCTCGCCACGGCCGAGGCCCGCGGGGCGGCGGAGCGGCGGAGAGAGGCGGTCGTGGCGGTGTAGAGGGCGGTTCGGGGACGCGCTCGGCTCCGCGGCGGGGCCGCGGGGCCGGGGGCGCGGGCGCCGGTGTGGGTGGCCCTCGGGGCCCCGCCCGGCTTGCGCGGGTCGCCGCCCCTCGGGGCCCCTCCGGCCCGGCGGGGCACTTCGGGCGCCGCCGCACCCTTGCGGGGCGTCGCCGATCTGCGGGGCCATCAGCTCGTGCGGCCGGCCGGTCGTGTGGGGGCGCGGGCCTGTGGGGCGCTGGCCTGTAGGTCTTTGGCCAGTGTGGCGGCCTCGGCCCTGCGGGGGTCAGCAGCTCGTGCGGCCAGCCGGTCCTGTGGGGCGCGGGCCTGTGGGCCCTTGGCCCGTGTGGCGGTCCCGGCCCCGTGGGGTCACAGCTCGCGCGGCCACCCGGTTCTCCAGGGCTGGTCTGGGCGGGCACCGGGCCGTGTGGGCGCCCCGGCACTGCGGGGCGGCGGGCCGTGTGGCCGCTGCTGCCGTCCTGCACCCCTCGCGGGGGCGGACAGCTGGGGGGGAGGGGCGGACGCGCGCTGCCGGAGGCGGCCCAGGTCAGCGGGGTGGGCGGCGGCGGAGTTGGTGGGTGTGGGCTTGGAGGTCGCCGGGGGCGTTGCGGTGGGTGAGGGCCTCGGCGATTCGGTGCTGGACGAGCTCCGGCTTCTGGTTGGCGTACTTGAACTTGGCGCGGACGCCGGTCACGTCGAGGCGCAGGCCCCGCAGGCCCGGGAGGAGCCGGCCGAAGGGGGACTCCCCGGGCGTGACCGGGGCCGTACCGCCCTCGGGCTGGAAGTGGGCGACCTGGCGGTTCAAAAGTTCCGCCTTCTCCGCTGGGTCGTCCACCACGTGGGCCGTACAGACCAGTTGGACCGCCGCGTAGAAGGACGTCGGAGTCCCGTGTTCGGGCGGGGTCCCCTCGGGGGCCGACCACGGGCCCGGGATGAAGGCGTAGTCGTCGACCACGCTCAGGACGACCGCCCGGTTCTCCTCCAGCGCGCGCCACAGCGGGTTCGGGCGCGCGAGGTGGGCGAGCACGGTTCCGTACGGGCCGGGCCCGGAGTCGTAGCGGAAGTGCATCGGCTGGACCCACGGCGGTTCGCCGGGCAGTCCGTTGACGGCGAGCTGGCCGAAGTCGTGGCGGGCCAGCCAGTCGCGCCACTCGCCGGCGTCATGGGCGGCGTCCCAGGGATGGATCAGCACGGCGGGGCCTCAGACGGCGGAGAGGTAGGCGGGCAGGGCGACGGACGGGTCCAGGTCGTCGGCCGGGATCGGCGTGCCGTAACCCTTGCGTACGGGGACGACACCGGTCCAGTGGGGCAGCGCAGCGTCCTCCGGGTCGTCGTTGGGGCCGCCGGTGCGGACCTTCGCCGAGACCTCCTCCAGGTCCAGGCGCAGCACCGCGGTGGCGGCGAGCTCCTTGGCATTGGCCGGGCGGGAGTCGGAGGACCGGCCGGGGACGACGTGGTCCACCAGGGCGTCGAGGGCGGTGCGCCGCTCCTCGGGGTCGGTGACCTGGTGGGCGGTCCCGTGGACCACCACCGAGCGGTAGTTGATCGAGTGGTGGAACGCCGAGCGGGCGAGCACGAGACCGTCGACATGGGTCACGGTCAGGCAGACGGGGAGGCCCGGCGCCTCGGTGCCCGTGCCCGCCGTCCGCAGGGGGCGCGAGCCGGTGGAGCCGTGCACGTAGAGGCGGTCGCCGGCCCGGGCGTACAGGGTCGGAAGCACGACGGGAGCTCCGTCGCGGACGAAGCCGAGGTGGCAGACGTATGTCTCGTCGAGTATCGAGTGCACCAACGCGCGGTCGTAGGCGGCGCGTTCGCGGGAGCGGGTGGGGATGGTCCGCTCGGTCGGCTCGTAGAAGTCCGTCATTTGCCCTTCCTATTGCACTAGTGCATAATGTCGTTTGTGCTAGGAGAGTATCGGATCGAAGGGCGTCGCGCATCGGAGATCGCCGCGAGCGTGGAGCGAGGGGTCGGCGCGGGTGAGCTGGTACCGGGGCAAGTGCTGCCGCCCATGCGGGAGTTGGCGCTGACCCTCGGAGTGAACCCGAACACGGTCGCCGCCGCGTACCGGACCCTGCGGGAGCGCGGGGTCATCGAGACGGACGGGCGGCGCGGCAGCCGGGTGCGCCCGAGGCCCGCCACCACCGCGCGCGGGTCCATCCTCGTGGACGCTCCGGCCGGTGTACGGGACGTGAGCAAGGGCAACCCGGACCCCGGCCTGCTGCCCCCGCTCGGCCCGGCGCTCGCCGAGGCCGCGCGGCGCGAGGCGGAGCGGCCCGGGCTGTACGGAGAGGCCCCCGTCGACGAGGGCTTCGCCCGGATCGCCCGTGCCGCCCTGGATGCGGACGGCGTCCCGGACGGGCCGGTCGCCGTCGCCTCCGGGTCGCTGGACGCGGTGGAACGGGTCCTCGCCGTCCACCTCAGGCCGGGGGACGCCGTCGCCGTCGAGGACCCTGGGTGGGGGAGCCTCCTCGACCTGATTCCGGCGCTGGGACTGCGGCCGGTGCCGATGACGGTCGACGACGAAGGTCCGCTGCCGGAGGCGATGGCGCGGGCGCTCCGGAGCGGCGTACGGGCGGTGATCGTCACCGACCGCGCGCAGAACCCGACCGGCGCGGCGATCGGCGCCGCCCGGGCGGAGGAACTGCGCCAGGTCCTGGCCGCCCACCCGGACGTTCTGCTCATCGAGGACGACCACGGCCACGGCATCGTCGACCTTCCCCTCCACCCGCTGGCGGGGGTGACCGACCGCTGGGCGATGGTGCGCTCTGTCGCCAAGGCACACGGGCCGGACCTCCGGATCGCCGCGCTGACCGGCGACGCGGTGACGGTCGACCGGGTGCTCGGGCGGCAGCGGCTGGGCCCCGGGTGGGTCAGCCGACTGCTGCAGCGCGCGGTCGCACACCTGTGGGCGACGGGGGCGGTGGACGCGGCGGCCGTCGCCGGCGCGTACGCGGAGCCTCGTGACGGGCTCGTACGGGCCCTGGAACGGCGCGGCGTCGAGGCGCACGGGCGAAGCGGGATGAACGTGTGGGTGCCGGTGGCCGACGAGACGGGTGCGGTGACGCGGCTGCTGGGGGCGGGCTGGGCGGTGGCGCCGGGCGCACGCTTCCGTATGAACGCGGGGCCGGCGGTGCGGGTGACCGTCTCGGGGCTGACGGCGAGCGACATCGAGCCGCTGGCCGACGCGCTCGCGGCGGCGGCGGGCCCGGCACCGGCGCGGAGTTACGGCTGAGGACGAGAGCGGGGGTGGCGGAGGAGGGAGCCGATTCGGAACGGCCGCCCCCTCCGGTGCCTACGGGTGGCGGGCCGGTGCCGGCTGCTTCGCCCCGGGGAGATCCGCCGCGGGAGGCTCCGCCGGGGCGGCGGTGCGGCGGACGGGGCCGTTGGTCTGGGTCAGAGCCGCGCCGGCCAGGACGATCGCGGCGCCGACAGGGGTGTTCCAGCTGAGCTGCTCGTCCAGGAGGGCGACACCCGCCGCCGTCGCGATCACCGGGATGAAGTACGTGACCATCGCCGCCGTCGTCGGGCCGACCTCCGCGACCACGCCGTACTGGAGCAGCATCGCGTACCCCGTCCCCAGCGCACCGAGGGCGATCACGGCGAGCAGCGGAACGAGTTCGATCGAGGACGGCATGGAGGTGAACAGAGGGGTCACCACCGCCAGTTGCACCGCCCCCAGGCCTACCTGGGAACCCGCGAGGGAGAGGTGCGAGGCGCCCGTCCCGGTCAGCGTGCGACGGACGTAGATCCAGCCGACGGCGTAGCTGAAGGAGGCGAGCAGTGCCATCGCCGTCCCCGTGACGTCGAGCCCCGTGAAGCCCTGCCAGGCGCCCAGTACGGTCAGGACCCCGATGAAGCCGACGCCCAGGCCGGCCGCGCGCACCCGGGTCGGGCGGTCCTCGGAGAGGGCGACCAGTGAGAACAGCATGCCCCACAGCGGCGTCGTGGCGTTGCAGATGCCCGCGAGCGTCGAGGGGATGGTCAGCTCGGAGTACGCGAACAGAGAGAACGGCAAGGCGTTGAGCAGGAACGCCGCGACCGCGAGATGGCCCCAGGTGCGGGCGCCCCGCGGCAGCCGTTCGCGCCTGACCACCATGGCCACGGCCAGCACCGCCGTACCGAACAGAAGGCGGCCCAGGGTCACCTGGAACGGTGCGAACCCCGCCGTGCCGACCTTGATGAGGAGGAAGCTGAAACCCCAGATCAGGGCCAGCACGCCGAACCGGATGCGCCAGTCGAGCGCACGGCGGCGGGGGGCTGCGGTGGTCGCGGCGGGAGGGGCGACGGACGGGGTGGCGGGCGTGGGGGTCGGCAGGTCCCTGGACGGGGCGGCGGAGCTCATGCCCTTCAGCGTGACGGCTGCTATCTCGTAGAACAAGCGAGATTAATTGGAGCCGTTCGCTTAGTATCGCTTACATGTTGAACCTGGAGCGCCTGCGTACCCTCGACGCCGTCGCGCGGCACGGCTCGGTCAGCGGCGCGGCCGACGGCCTGCACGTCACCACCTCGGCCGTCTCGCAGCAACTGTCCAAGCTCGAGCGCGAGATCGGCCAGCAACTGCTCGCCAAGAACGGCAGAGGCGTGCGGCTCACCGACGCCGGACTGCTCCTGGCCGAGCACGCCGCGCGCATCCTCTCCCAGGTCGAGCTCGCCCAGGCGGACATCGAGGCGCAACGCGGCCAGGTGGTGGGCGAGGTGCGGATCGCGGCCTTCCCCACGGCCGCGCGCGGGTTGCTCCCCGGAGCCCTCGGCGCGCTGCGCACCGCCCACCCCGAACTGCGGGTGAAGACCGTCGAGCTGGAACCGGAGCAGGGCATCCGCGAGGTGCTGCGGGGCGACGCCGATCTCGCGATCGTCCTGGACTGGAGCAACAAGCGGGCGCCGGTGCCGGGCGGACTGGAACGGGCCCACCTCCTGGACGACGCCGCGGACGTCGCCGTGCCCGCCGATCATCCGCTGGCGGGGCGGGACGAGGTGGACCTGGTGGACTTCGGCGACGAGGAGTGGGTCTCCTGGCCGGAGGGCGAGTTCTGCCATGACTGGCTGATGTTCACCCTGCGCTCCCATGGCATCGAGCCGCGCATCGCCCACCTCGCCGGTGAGCACCACACCCAGCTCGCGCTGATCGCGGCGGGGCTCGGTGTCTGCGTCACCCCGCGGCTCGGGCGGGGACAGGCCCTGGAAGGGATCGCCTACGTGCCCGTACGGCAGAAGATGCGGCGGCACATCTACGCGACATGGCGCACCGACGCCGACCGGAGACCGTCCATCCGAGCGGCGGTCGAGGCGCTGCGGGGCGTCGGGGAGCGGCTGAACAGCTGAACCGGTGACCGGCCGGGAAGCGCAAGCGGCGGGCCGGAGTTCAGCCGCCCAGCGTGGCCAGCTTGCGGAAGTCCCAGGACACGACGGCGTCCGGGGTCAGCTTCAGCCAGGCGTGCCGGCCGTCGTGCGGCATCGTGTCCAGGCCGAAGTTCTTCGTGGCGAAGAGCCGCTCCGGGATTTCGAGTTCGGGGCAGGGCTCGCCGGTGCGCGGGGCTTCCCCGACGAAGACCGCGGTCCCCGACAGCTCCACGCCGCGCAGCTCTCCGTACTCCTCGCCGTCGTCCACCACCACGGCGATCCGGGGGTCGGCGCGCAGCTCCGCCCAACGGCGGCTCCGGATGATCGAGTAGAGCCACAGCGAGGCCCCGTCCCAGGCGAACCAGAGCGCGCCGACGTGCGGCCGGCCGTCGTCGGAGACGGTCGCGACCCGGCAGGTGCGCTGTTCGCCGAGGAAGGTGTCCAGCTCGGCCGGGGTCATCATGATCCGGCGCCCACGGCGCTGTGTGACGGTCATCGCCTGCCCTCTTCCGGTAATCCCGACATCTCTGATGGGGTGTCAGGAATCATGGAGGCTCTTCCCTCCTGGGGCAAGGGTGGCTAGCCTCGCCCGCCCGGAGTGGACCTGGCGGCTGGAGGGGGATGAGGGGATGACGACGACGAGTCGGTGGGGGCGGCTTCAGGAGGAGCTCGACCCGGTCGGCACGGTGCTGCTCACCGTCGAGTGCCAGGAGGGGGTCGTCGGCCGCGACAGCGCGCTGCCCGAGCTGGCCGCCGCGGCCCGTTCGTCCGGCGCCCTGCGCAACGTCGCCCGGCTGGTCGCGGCCGCGCACGAGGCCGGAGTGCAGGTGCTGCACGCGGTCGCCGAGCGGCGGCCCGACGGTCGCGGCGCCAACGGCAACGCCCGGCTGTTCCGGGCCGCCGCCCGGCTTCCCGTGCAGCAGCACAGCGGCAGCGCGGCGGTACGGATCGCCGAGCCCATCGAGGTCGCGGACCAGGACCTCGTCGTACGGCGCCTGCACGGCCTTTCGCCCCTCGCCGGGACCGACGTGGACCCGCTGCTGCGCAACCTCGGCTGCCGCACCCTCGTCGTCACCGGCGTCTCGGCCAACGTCGCCGTCCCGAACGCGGTCTTCGACGCGGTGAACCTCGGCTACACCGTGGTCGTGCCGAGCGATGCCATCGCGGGGGTGCCCGCCGACTACACCCCCGCGATGATCCGCCACACGCTCGCGCTCGTCTCGACCGTCACCACCACCGAGGAGGTGCTGGGCTGCTGGAAGAGCACGCGGCGCGTCACGCGAGCGTGATCGCGTCTCCGTCGACCTTGATCGGAGTGGGCGGCAGGGGAGTGGTGGCGGGGCCGCCCTTCACGCTGCCGTCGGACGCGTCGAAGAGGCTCTGGTGACAGGGGCAGGTGATGACCCCGTCGCTGACTCCGCTGACGGCGCAGCCCTGGTGGGTGCACTTGGACGAGAAGGCCTTGAACTGGCCGGCCGTCGGCTGGGTGATGACCACGCCCTGGTCGGCGAGCACCTTGCCGCCGCCGACCGGGATGTCCGCGGTCTTGGCGAGGGGCGCGCCCGCCTCCCCGGTCGCCGGGGCCGAACCGCCCCCGCTGCCGCTGCTGCCCGCCTTGCCGTCCGAGCCGCCGCCACAGGCGGCGAGAACCGCCACCAGACCCGCGCCGCCCGCCGCCGATACCACCGTCCGGCGTGCCACTTCACTCATAGCGCTCCCCTTGAGGTTCCGGTCGCATCGACCCGGCCACTGTGTCAGGGATGAGTACGGGAGGGCGGCGCGAAACGTTCAAACACCCGGCGGCGTCCACACCGCCGCCCATGCCCGGTGAACCGGCCCCGCAACGAAGACCGTCTGCACCTGGTCGTTCGCCGGCTCGCCAACGGGCGCCCTTCACCATGGTCGCGGCCAGCACAAACACCGGAGTCACTCATCCAGCCGGGTGACCGGGTCCCGCCGGGGGTATGTCCGGGGCGGTCGCCGACTGGAACTCACCGAATTCTCCTGAGGAGTCCTGGCTGCCAAGTCAGGGGTTAAAGGGGAGAGTCGGGCCTCTTCGATCGTAAGGCTGGATGAATGGATAGCCTGGGACGATGCTTACAGAAGTGACAGCGACCCGCTATGTCACGCCTCTGCGTGAGGGCGGCTCGCTCCCCGGGATCGTCGAGGCCGACGATCTCGGCACCTACGTCATGAAGTTCACCGGCGCGGGGCAGGGACGCAAGACCCTCGTCGCCGAGGTGATCTGCGGACAGCTCGCCCGGCGGCTCGGGCTGCGGGTGCCCGAGTTGGTCACCATTCAGCTCGACCCGGTCATCGGGCTCTCCGAGCCCGACCAGGAGGTGCAGGAGCTGCTCAAGGCGAGCGGTGGTCTCAACCTCGGGATGGACTATCTGCCCGGCTCGCTGGGGTTCGACCCGCTCGCCTACGAGGTGGACCCGAAGGAGGCGGGGAGGGTCGTCTGGTTCGACGCGGTGATCAACAACGTCGACCGGTCGTGGCGCAATCCGAACATGCTGGTCTGGCACGGCGACCTGTGGCTGATCGACCACGGCGCCACCATGATCTGGCACCACAACTGGCCGGGCGTCCAGGCGTCCGCTGCCAAGCCGTACGACGCCTCCGACCATGCCCTCGCCCCGTTCGGCCCGGACGTCGCGTCCGCCTCCGCCGAACTGGCGCCGCTGGTGACGCGGGAGCTGCTCGACGAGGTCGCCGCCGACGTCCCCGACGAGTGGCTGGTCGACGAGCCCGGCTTCGAGACGACCGACGCGCTGCGCGATGCCTACGTGCAGGCGCTGCTCTCGCGCGCCGCGACGATCCACGAACGGATCACCCTGGGGCCGCGCACCGAGCGCCAGCCCGCGCAGCCGCCCGGCTGGCTCGCCGACCGCCTGGCCCCCCGGCAGCACTCCACCCAGAAGGACCGCACCGCGTGACCGACCGTGACGTCTTCGAGTACGCGCTCCTGCGCGTCGTGCCGCGCGTCGAGCGCGGCGAGTTCTTCAACGCGGGCGTGGTGGTCTACTGCCGGGCCAAGTCCTTCGTCGCCGCCCGCACCCATCTGGACGAGGCCAAGCTGACGGCGCTCGACCCCGGCGCGGACGTGGTGGGGGTACGGGCCGCGCTCAGGGCCGTCGAGGGCGTCTGCCTCGGCGGCGACGACGCCGGACAAGCGGCCCGGGACGACGCGGGACGGCGTTTTCGCTGGCTGATCGCGCCCCGCTCCACGGTCGTCCAGCCCGGCCCGGTGCACACCGGTCTCACCGCGGATCCGGAGGCCGAGGTCGAAAGGCTGCTCGATCTGCTGGTGCGCTGAGCCCGCCACTGCGGCGCGGAGTGATCGGGTGCACCCGGCGGGCCGTTGACACCGGGTGCCAGGGCTTCTAGCGTCTCGTCTGCGGAAGGTACTAAGCGGTCGCTCATGTGCGGGACGTACCGTGTGGGCCGCATTCAGGGATGATCCAAGGGCGAGGAGAACCAGCATGTCCACCACCGAGCAGCGCGTAGCCGTCGTCACCGGCGCGGCGCGGGGCATTGGCGCCGCGACCGCGGTACGGCTGGCAGCGGAGGGCCGCGCCGTCGCCGTACTCGACCTCGACGAGGCTGCCTGCAAGGACACCGTCGAGAAGATCACCAACGCCGGTGGCACCGCCATCGCCGTCGGCTGCGACGTCTCCGACAGCGCCCAGGTGGAGGCCGCGGTCGCCCGCGTCGCCACCGAGCTCGGCGCTCCGACGATCCTCGTCAACAACGCGGGCGTGCTCCGTGACAACCTGCTCTTCAAGATGAGCGAGTCCGACTGGGACACGGTCATGAACGTGCACCTCAAGGGTGCCTTCCTGATGGCCAAGGCCTGTCAGAAGCACATGGTCGACGCGGGCTTCGGCCGGATCGTCTCCCTCTCCTCCTCGTCGGCGCTCGGCAACCGCGGCCAGGCCAACTACTCCGCCGTCAAGGCGGGCCTCCAGGGCTTCACCAAGACGCTCGCCAAGGAGCTCGGCAAGTTCGGCATCACGGCCAACGCCGTCGCCCCGGGCTTCATCGTCACCGAGATGACCGCCCAGACCGCCGAGCGCGTCGGCATGGGCTTCGAGGACTTCCAGGCCGCGGCCGCCTCCATGATCCCGGTCCAGCGGGTCGGCAAGCCGGAGGACATCGCCAACGCCATCGCCTTCTTCACGGGCGACGACGCCGGCTTCGTCTCCGGCCAGGTCCTGTACGTGGCCGGCGGACCGCTCAACTGACGCGAGAGCGGACAAGGGGAAGGATACGGACATGAGCACGCAGGAACCGCCCGAGCTGTCGGGCAAGGTCGCTCTGGTCACCGGCGCCAGCCGGGGCATCGGCTACGGCATCGCCGAGGCGCTCGTCGCCCGGGGCGACCGGGTGTGCATCACCGGGCGCGGCGAGGAGGCCCTCAAGGAGGCCGTCGAGCAGCTCGGCTCCGACCGGGTCATCGGCGTGGCAGGCAAGGCCCACGACGAGGTCCACCAGGCCGCCGCGGTCACCGCGACGATGGAGGCTTTCGGACGGGTCGACTTCCTGGTGAACAACGCCGGGACCAACCCCGTCTTCGGACCGATCGCGGAACTCGACCTGAATGTCGCCCGCAAGGTCTACGAGACGAACGTGATCTCCGCGCTCGGTTTCGCCCAGCAGACCTGGCGCGCCTGGCAGAAGGACCACGGCGGCGCGATCGTGAACATCGCCTCGGTCGCCGGCATCTCCGCCTCGCCGTTCATCGGCGCGTACGGGATGAGCAAGGCCGCCATGGTCAATCTGACCCTTCAGCTGGCGCACGAATTCGCACCGGTGGTCCGGGTCAACGCCATCGCTCCGGCGGTCGTTAAGACCAAGTTCGCCCAGGCGCTCTACGAGGGCCGCGAGGCCGAGGCGGCGGCCGCGTACCCGCTCGGCCGGCTCGGCGTCCCGCAGGACATCGGCGGGGCGGCGGCCTTCCTCACCTCCGACCAGTCGGACTGGATCACAGGCCAGACCCTCGTGGTCGACGGGGGGATTTTCCTCAACGCCGGTGTCGGGTGACCGATATCCGGACACTTTCCTGAATTCCTGACCGGTTTGCACCCGGTTATACGCCGATTGCGCCAAGTGCCCCGCCAGGGTCGAACATTGACCTGGCGGGGCGCTGCGGTATGGTCGGCCGACCCATGGCTGAACGAGGAGCGTGCACGTGTTCAACCGGACCAGTCTGCAGGCCGCTGCAGCCCTTGCGTCCATATCCCTGGTGTCCGGATGTGGCGTGTTTTCGGACGCCGAATCCGCTGGGGAGCAGAGAATCGTCGTCGGCACGACGAGTTCTCCGACCACGCTCGATCCGGCAGCCGCTTGGGACAATTCCTGGGAGCTGTTCCGAAATGTCTTCCAGACGCTGGTGAGCTTCCCGACCGGAAGCACCACCCCGCAGTCGGACGCCGCCGACTGTAAATTCAAGGACACCTCCAGCCGGATCTTCGAGTGCCGGCTCGTCGAGGGCCTGCAATTCTCGAACGGGCACAAGCTGGACGCCAAGGCCGTCCAGTACTCCATCGAGCGCATTCGCAAGATCGACGTCGACGGCGGACCCAACGGCATGCTGGGCTCCCTCGACACGATCGAGACCGTCGGCGACCGCACGATCGTCTTCCGGCTGAACAAGCCCGACGCCACCTTCCCGTTCGTCCTCGCCACCCCGGCCATGTCGCTCGTGGACCCGGCCGAGTACCCGGAGGACAAGCTCCGTGAGGACGGCAAGCTCGTCGGCTCCGGCCCGTACGTCCTCGACGAGTACACCGAGGGCGAGAAGGCCGAGCTGACGAAGAACCCCACTTACAAGGGGTTCGCCGACCGCAAGAACGGCGGCGTGACCATTCGGTACTTCAAGGAGTCCGAGGCGATGGTCACCGCGCTGAAGAAGAAGGAGATCGACGCCACCTACCGCGGTCTCACCGCCGAGGAGGTCGTCGACCTCCAGGCGGACAAGGAGGAGAACAAGGGACTCCAGCTCGTCGAGTCCACCGGCGCCGACATCCGCTACCTCGTCTTCAACGCCGAGGACTCCTCCGTCTCCAAGTCCGCCGTCCGCAAGGCGATCGCCCAGGTCGTCGACCGCGAGGCGCTGGTCGCCAAGGTGTACCAGGGCACGGCGGAGCCGCTGTACTCGATGGTCCCCAAGGGCATCGCCGGCCACACCACCGAGTTCTTCGACCGCTTCGGCACGCCGGACGCCGCCAAGGCCCGCACGATCCTGCGCGACGCGGGGATCACCGACCCCGTCGAGCTGACCTTCTGGTTCACCACCGACCGGTACGGCTCGGCCACCGCCCTCGAGTTCGCCGAGCTCAAGCGGCAGCTCGAGGCGTCGGGGCTCTTCAAGATCACCCTGCGCGGCAAGCCGTGGAAGGACTTCCAGGCCGGCTACCAGAAGGGCGAGTACCCGGTCTTCGGCCGAGGCTGGTTCCCCGACTTCCCGGACGCCGAGAACTTCGTCGCCCCGTTCGTCGGCAAGCAGAACGTGCTGGGCACGCCGTACGTGCGTCCCGAGATCACCGACCAGCTGCTCCCGAAGTCCCGGCGCGAGAGCGACCGCGGCGCGGCCACCGACGAGTTCGAGAAGGCCCAGGAACTCATGGTGCAGGACGTCCGGCTGCTCCCCCTGTGGCAGGGCAAGCTCTACATCGCGGCAAGCGAGGACATCGGCGGCGCGGAGCGCGCCCTCGACCCGCAGACCGTCATGCAGATGTGGGAGCTCAACCGCCGGGCCAGCTGGTAGAAGAACCGGCTCCTCCGTTGTCAGTGGCCCCCGGTAGGTTCTGTGATCGTACGAACGAAGGCCTACCGGAGGTTGTTGACGTGACCGACACCGACATGCTGCCCGAATCCTGGCGCGGCGTCCTCGGCGACGAGCTGCAGAAGCCGTACTTCAAGCAGCTCACCGAGTTCGTCGAGGAGGAGCGGGCCAAGGGGCCGGTGTACCCGCCGCGTGAGGAGGTCTTCGCCGCCCTCGCGGCGACGCCCTACGACAGGGTGAAGGTCCTGGTCCTCGGCCAGGACCCGTACCACGGAGAGGGCCAGGGGCACGGCCTCTGCTTCTCCGTGCGGCCGGGCGTCAAGACCCCGCCCTCCCTCCGCAACATCTACAAGGAGATGCAGGAGGAGCTCGGGCACCCGGTGCCGGACAACGGCTATCTCATGCCGTGGGCCGAGCAGGGCGTCCTGCTGCTCAACGCGGTCCTCACCGTCCGCGCCGGCGAGGCCAACTCCCACAAGGGCAAGGGCTGGGAGAAGTTCACGGACGCCGTGATCAGCGCGGTGGCCTCGCGGCCCGACCCCGCGGTCTTCGTGCTGTGGGGGAACTACGCGCAGAAGAAGCTGCCGCTGATCGACGAGGAGCGGCACGTCGTGGTGAAGGGCGCGCACCCCTCGCCGCTGTCGGCGAAGAAGTTCTTCGGATCCCGCCCCTTCACGCAGATCGACACGGCGATCGCGGCCCAGGGCCACGAGCCGATCGACTGGCGCATCCCGAACCTGGGCTGAGCCCGCCCGGCTGACAGGAGCGGGGCGCCGCCCGAGCCTGTGCCGGATCGGAGGTCGCTGCGGCTAGCGTCGGCTCTCTGGACGACAGAGTGCGTGGAGGCCGCAGTGACCGAGCAGCAGCAGGTGTCGGACGACGGCGTCATGACCCGGATCGGGCAGGCGATGATGCTCCTCCACGGAGGGGACCGCGAAGAGGCGCGCAACCGCTTCGGGGAGCTGTGGGAGCAGATCGGCCCGGACGGAGACCCTCTGCACCGCTGCACGCTCGCGCACTGCATGGCCGACGTGCAGGACGACCCGGACGCCGAGCTGGCCTGGGATCTGCGGGCCCTGCTGGCGGCCGAGGGGGTGGACGAGGACCGGCTCGCCGCGCACGGCTCGGCGGTGGCGCTGCGTGCCCTCTACCCCTCGCTGCATCTCAACCTCGCCGCCGACTACGTGAAACTGCAGCGGCCCGACGCGGCGCGGACCCATCTTGACCGCGCCCGCGCCGCGTCGGACGTGCTGGAGGACGACGGGTACGGCAACGGGGTGCGCGCCGCCATCGAGCGCCTGGAGGTACGGCTCCGGGCGCGGTGACACCGGCACCGCGGCCGGACGGGGGCGTCCCGGCGGGGCTCATTTCTTGTACGCGTCCCGGCAGATCTTCGCCTGGTCGCTGTCGCGACCCCACCCTCCGTACCGCTCGCCCAGGTCGCAGACGTCGGCCCACGCGGGCGGCTTGGCTCCCGGACCGCGCCGGTGTCCGTGCGGAACGGACGACGGCCGCTCCTCGGCCGTCCGCGCGGTGTCCTTGTCCTTGCCCCTCGCCTTCCCCTTGCCGCTCTGCCGCTTCTGTTCCTGATCCCGCTTCTCCTGCTCCGTCGTGACGCGGGGCGACGGGGGAGGGGGCGCGGGGAGCGCCGCTTCGAGCGCCTCACGGGCCGGGCCCTCGACGATCTGCGGTGCCACGTCCTGGATGGGCCGGCTGACCTCGTTGGGATACGTGGGGGCTGCCGGAGGCGCCGTCTCCACCGACACGCAGCCGGAGAGCGTGGCAACCGCCACCCCGACCAGGATCTTCACTGTGGTTCTCGTTCCATGCACCCGCGCAACTCTGCTGCTCCGTCGGTGATCTTCGCGCCCCTACCGACGGGGAATGCCCCACACGGGTGATGCCCGAGATCAGGGTGACAGCCGGCGTTCATGTGCCGAGCATGCCGCGCAGCAACTCCGCGAAGCCCGTGCGCAGTTCGGTGAGACTTGGCACGGAGGAGTGGAACGAGCCCGCCACGCAGGAGAACATCAGGCCCTCGCTCCAGGCGATCAGGGAGAGGGCGTGGCGCTCGGGGGCAGGGGAGCCCGCGTTCGTCATCATCGCGATCAGAGGGCCGTGGAACGCCGAACCCGCCGCGTCGAAGAAGGTGCGCAGTTCGGGGCGGCGGGTGGCTTCGAGGGCGAGTTCGTAGCGCGAGACGAGCAGCGCCCGGTGGTCGGTGAGGTAGCGGTACAGGGCCAGGGCGAGGGCGTCCACCAGGGCCCCGGCGTCGCTGCCGGGGCCCGGCATCTCGTGCGGGGTGAGGACTCGGGACTCCAGCTCGACCTGGCGCCGGACCGCCGTCTCGAGCAGTGCCTGGCGGGTGCGGGCGTGGTTGGAGGTCGACCCCTGCGGCAGTCCCGCCCGCTCGTCGACAGCCCGGTGCGTGAGGCCGCGCATCCCGCGTTCGACGAGGAGGTCGAGCGCGGCGTCGCCGATCCGCTCGGCCCGGGAGGCGGTCGGGGTGGCCGGGGTGGCCGCGCCGGAGGAGGCCGGTTCAGGGGTGCGTGCGGTCATGGAGGACAACCTACTACCCAGCCGACTACGCCTGTAGTACTGTCGCTGTGTCACTACAGATGTAGTCGCCGAGGGAGCAGTCATGGACCAGCACCGTGCCGTCGTCGTCGGAGCCGGAATCGGCGGGCTCACCGCCGCCGTCGCCCTACACCAGCAGGGCTGGGACGTGACCGTTCTGGAGCGCGCCGCCGCCCTCACCCCCGTCGGAGCCGGCATCGGCCTCGCCCCCAACTCCCAGCGCGCCCTCGACGTCATCGGTCTCGGTGACCGCGTCCGCGAACTGTCCGCCTGGCAGGGGGACGGCGGTATGCGCGCCCCCGACGGCCGCTGGCTCGCCCGTACCAGCGCCAAGGCCGCCGCGGCCCGCTTCGGCGGACCGCTCGTGCTGCTGCACCGCGCCACCCTCGTCGACCTGCTCATCTCCGCCCTCCCCGCCGGAGTCGTACGGACCGGCCTGACCGCCTCCCTCGCCGACCCCGGCGACGACCGACGGCCCGCCGTCGTCGCCACCCCCGACGGGCAGATCGAGGCCGCACTCGTCCTGGGCGCGGACGGCATCCACTCGACGGTCCGCCGCGCCCTGTTCCCCCACCACCCGGGGCCGCGCTACTCCGGCTTCACCACCTGGCGCGTCGTCGTCCCCTCCCCCGACCGGCCCTTCGCCCCGCACGAGACGTGGGGAGCCGGCCGCCTCTGGGGCACCCAGCCGCTCAAGGACGGCAGGATCTACGCCTACGCGATGGCCGCCGCCCCCGCCGGTGCCCACGCGCCCGACGACGAGAAGGCCGAACTCCTGCGCCTCTTCGGCGACTGGCACCACCCGGTCCCCGACATCCTCGCCGCCACCGACCCGGCCGGCGTCCTGCGCCACGACGTCCACCACATGCCGGAACCGCTGCCCGCCTTCCACCGCGGCCGGGTCGCCCTGCTCGGCGACGCCGTCCACGCCATGCAGCCCACCCTCGGCCAGGGCGGCAATCAGGCCATCGAGGACGCCGTCGTCCTCGCCCACCACGCGGGGCGCGAACCGCTGCCGAGCCGCGCCCTCGCCGCGTACACCGCCGACCGGCTCCCGCGCACCACGGCGATCGTCCGCAAGGCGGCCCGCGTCGGCCGGCTCACGCTCCTCTCCGCCCGTCCCGCCGTCGCCCTGCGCGACGGGCTGATCGCCGCCGTCTCCCGCTTCGGCCCCGGTCTGGTGCTGCGCGGTTTCGACGGCATCGCCGACTGGCGGCCCCCGACGGCCGCCGAACGGCCCCGCGTAAGCTGACCAGCCGAGCAGGGCGGACGTAGAGCGAAGGAGACCCCGTGAAGGTTGGCTGTATCGGACTCGGCGACATCGCGCGGAAGGCCTATCTCCCCGTCCTCACCGCCCTTCCCGGCGTCGAACTCCATCTGCAGACGCGCACGCGGACCACTCTCGACCGGATCGCCGAGACCCACCACGTGCCGGCCGCGCGGCGCCACGGCGACCTCGACTCGCTGCTCTCCGCCGGCCTCGACGCCGCCTTCGTGCACGCTCCGACCGCCGCTCACGCCGAGATCGTCGCCCGGCTCCTCGAAGCCGGCGTGGCGACGTATGTCGACAAGCCGCTCGCCTACGAATACGCCGAGTCCGAGCGGCTCGTGGCGCTCGCGGAGGAGCGCGGGGTGAGCCTCGCCGTCGGTTTCAACCGCCGCCTGGCACCGGGGTACGCGCAGTGCCTGGAGCACCCGCGCGACCTGATCCTCATGCAGAAGAACCGGATCGGCCTCCCCGAGGACCCGCGCACCCTCGTCCTCGACGACTTCATCCACGTCGTGGACACCCTGCGCTTCCTGCTGCCGGGAGAGGTCGAGCACACGGACGTACGGGCGCGGATCCGCGACGGTCTCATGCACCACGTGGTACTCCAGCTCTCCGGCGACGGTTTCACCGCCATCGGCATGATGAACCGGATGAACGGCTCCACCGAGGAGATCCTGGAGGTCTCCGGCCGGGACACCAAGCGCCAGGTCCTCAACCTCGCGGACGTCGTGGACCACAAGGGACAGCCGACCGTCCGGCGGCGTGGGGACTGGGTGCCGGTCGCCCGCCAGCGCGGCATCGAGCAGGCGGTCCTCGCCTTCCTCGACGCCGTACGGGCCGGCCGGCGGCTCAGCGCTCGGGACGCGCTGACGACCCACGAACTCTGCGAGCGCGTGGTGCGTGAGGCCCTGACCCAGGCCTCCTGAGCGCCCCCATGCCCTCGGCGGCGCACAGGGCCGCCAGGACGGTCAGGGCTCCGTGCAACGGCCAGTCGCCGTACCGGACATAGCCGGTTGTCCCTCCGGCGAGCGGCAGCTCGTAGACGCTCGCCGCACTCCGATCGGTGCCGAGCGGAGTCCCGATCCGTGTGCCGTCCGGGCCGTACACCGCGCTGACGCCGGTCAGCGTCGCGTGCACCACCGGGCGGCCGGACTCCGCCGCGCGCAGCGCCCCCAACGAGGCGTGCTGCGCGGGCGCCCAGCTGTCCTGGAAGGTCGAGGTCGCCGACTGGGCGATCACCAGATCGGCGCCGTCGCGGGCGAGCCGCCGGGTCATGTCCGGAAACGCCGACTCGAAGCAGACCAGCGGCCCGATCCGCAGCTCCGGGACGCCCTCCTCGATCGGCGGCAGGTTCATCACCACCGGCTGCGTACCCCGCCGCCGGTCCTCGCTCGCCGCCTTGCCCACCGACGTCACCCAGCCCAGGACCGTACGCGCCGGCACGTACTCGCCGAACGGCACCAGCCGCATCTTGTCGTACCGCTCTCCCGTCGGACCCCGCTCCCCGATCAGCACGCTGCTCTTGAAGATGCCCGGCCGGTCGGAGCGGCGGGCGTCCACATTGACCAGGACCGGCGCGTCCACCGTGCGCGCGAGGGCGGCCAGCCGGGCGGTGAGGTCGGGACGGGCCGTCAGATCGGAACCGACACTGCTCTCGCCCCAGACGACCAGGTCCAGGTCCTGGCCGGCGAGCCCACGCGTCAGCTGCTCACCACGGGCGAACCTCCGCTCCGCGCCGCCCGGTCCGTCGAACACACCGGGCTGGACGACCGCGATCCGAGCCGTCCCCTGCTCACGCGGGGGACCCACCCCCCACCACACGACGCCCACGGTGAGCGCGCACACGACGAGTCCGACGAGAGCGGTGAGCCGTACGGCCGCCGCCGACACCACCAGCAGGGTCAGGGCCGTGTTGACCGCCACCACCAGCAGGCTCACCAGCCACACACCGCCGACGGAGGCGAGCCGCATCGCCGGCGGCACCTGCCACTGGCTGGCGCCGACCAGACCCCAGGGGCCGCCCAAGCCCTCCCAGGAGCGGGCCAGTTCGACGAGCAGCCAGCCGGAGGGGACGACGAGGAGCGCAGCGACGGCGCGCGCACCGGAGGGACCGTCGCCGAGCATCGCCCGTACCAGCCACCCCCAGGGCACCCACAACAGCCCGAGCAGCCCCGCCAGTACGAGGATGAAGACGTGCAGGCTCGGCATCAGCCAGTGGTGTACGGCCAGCATGAAGCCGAGGCCGCCCAGCCACCCTTCGAGGGCGGCCCGGCGGGCGGTCGGGGCGCTGCGGAGCAGCAGCATCCACGGGACGAGCGCGACGTAGGCGAACCACCAGAGGGCGGGGGCGGGGAAGGCCAGCGCGGGCAGCGCCCCGGCGGCGACGGCGAGCGCGGCGCGGACGGCGGGTCGGTGGAACGGGGCCTTGGGACCGGCCGCATCGGCGGCCAGGGGGCCAGGGCTCGGCTCAGCGCCGGCCTCGTCGCCGGCACGGGGGCTCGTACGAGCCCGCGTACCGCCGTCCGTGCCGGCGGCCGCGTCCGTGGCCCTGCCGCGTCGGCCGAACGGAAACCGCATTCCGCGCCTCCAGGTGTCGCCTCCAGTGTGCGCGCGGCCGGCTACGAGCGGCGCCATTTCTCCCGTACGACGACGGACCGGAGCCGCCAGCCGGCGTCGGTCCGCACCGCGGCGAAGCTGTACCGCCCGCCGCAGACGAAGTCCTCGCCCGACTCGAACCGCATCGGGTTGACGTAGTCGGCGTGCACCTCGGCGCTGTCGCCCGGGTACCCGCCGTGGAGGGTCACACGCCGGTTGACGATGAGGTGCTGGCGTACGGGGAAGAGCCGCATCGTCTCCGCCAGCCAGTCGGCGGCCTCCGCCGCCGGTCCCTCGGTGCCGCCGGAGCCGCTGTAGTCGGCCCTGCCGTCGTCGGTGAAGAGCGCGCGGTAGGCCGCCCAGTCGGAGTCGTCCACGGCCACCGCGTACCCGGTGACGAGGTCGTCGATGGCCATCCGGTCCATCACGGTCGCGAGATCCACGCGCTGCGTCATCGGCTCAGTGTCGGGCAGGAGAGGCGTGGGGCCAAGAGCCGTGCGGGCGGGGCGCCGCCGTTCACCGGTCATACTTTTGGCCATGCGTATCGACTTCGATCCCGACCAGAGCGACCGGAACACCTTCTACCGGCTGCTGACCGCCACCGTCGTCCCCCGGCCGATCGCCTGGATCTCCACGACCTCGGCCGACGGGACCGACAACCTCGCCCCGCACTCCTTCTTCACCATCTCGTCGGTGACTCCGCCGGTGGTGCAGTTCACCTCGGTCGGCCGCAAGGACTCGCTGCGCAACATCGAGGACACGGGGGCGTTCGTGGTGAACCTGGCGCCCGAGCCGCTGTTCGAGCAGATCAACGCGACGGCGACGGACTTCCCGCGCGGTATCGGAGAGTTCGACGCCTGCGGGGTGGAGCGGGAGCCGAGTCTGCGGGTGAAGCCGCCGCGGGTGGCGCAGTCGCCCGTGGCACTCGAGTGCGAGCTGCACAGCACCCTGAGGATCGGCGACTCGACCGTCGTCTTCGGACGCGTGGTGCACGCGGCGGTGGACGAGTCCGTGATGGCCGACGGCCACCCCGAGATCACCCGGATGCGGCCGCTCACCCGGCTCGGCGGGAACGAGTGGGGGACGCTGGGCGGCATCCGTGAGATAGCGCGTGTGCCGTACGTCCCCGAGGACTGAGCCGAGGCCCGAGCCGGGGCGGGTGGCCGGTCCCGGTGGCCGGGACGTCGCCGCCCGGCGTCGCGTGGGCGTTGCCTAGGCGGCCTCCCAGCGGTGCGGCCGGCCGCCGCGCCACTCCACCAGGTGGGGGTCGTCGAGGATCATGTCGGCGTCCTCGAGACCGGCGCGGCGCAGGAACTCGACGAGGTCGGTGTCGTTGTGCGCGAGGCCCACGATCTGCCCGCGGACGGTGACGCGTCGCCCGCCGCCGGGGGAGGGGCGGTGAACGACGATGGGTGCTTGCCAGGCCATGGTTCCAGGGTGCGACGGCCGTCGGTGCCCCGCCTGCCGGATGCGCCCATACCCCGGAGATCGAAGGTCACACGATCACACGGGGTGTGAACGGGATGCGCCGGCCGGCACCGTACGCGCCCTCGCGGCCCGATGGTCCCGGCGGGAGGATCGTCCCGTCCCTTCGGGTGAGGCGCACCTGAGAGGAGTCGCCGGAGAGTCCCCGAGTCCGGCACCCGTCCCGCTCCGGCGCGAAACCCGGTTCCCGCCCGAACGGTCACGAGCCCGTCCGCCGGCCGGTGTGCGCGACCCCCGCCCGCCGACCGCGGACGGGCTCCGCCGCAGACCCGCCCGCAGGATCAGTGGCCCGACTCGCCCGCGTGCGGGCTGAGGGTGTCGGTGCCGACGAGGACGAAGAGGACGATGCCGAGCAGGACGCGGTAGATCACGAACGGCATGAAGCTCTTGGTCGTGATGAACTTCATGAACCAGGCGATCACGGCGTAACCGACACCGAAGGCGATGATCGTGGCGAAGATCGTCGGTCCCCAGGACACGTGTCCTCCCTCGCCGGCGTCCTTCAGCTCGAAGAGGCCCGAGGCGAGGACGGCGGGGATGGCGAGCAGGAACGAGTACCGGGCCGCCGCCTCGCGGGTGTAGCCCATGAGCAGGCCGCCGGAGATGGTCGCGCCGGAGCGGGAGACGCCCGGGATCAGGGCCATGGCCTGGCAGACGCCGAAGATGAGGCCGTCCTTCACGCCGAGGTCCTTGAGCGTCTTGCGCTCGCGGATGGCGCGGTGCCGGCCGCCGATCTCGTCGCGGGCCGCCAGGCGGTCCGCGACGCCGAGGACGATGCCCATCACGATGAGAGTCGTGGCGATCAGCCTCAGATCACGGAAGGGGCCCTCGATCTGGTCCTTGAGCGTGACGCCGAGGACGCCGATCGGGATCGATCCGACGATGACCAGCCAGCCCATCTGGGCGTCGTGGTCGGCGCGCATCGACCTGTCGCGCAGCGAGCGGAACCAGGCCGAGACGATCCGCGCGATGTCCTTCCGGAAGTAGATCAGGACGGCGGTCTCCGTGCCGATCTGGGTGATCGCGGTGAAGGCCGCGCCCGGGTCCTGCCAGCCCGCGAAGGCGGCCGTGAGGCGGAGGTGAGCGCTGGAGGAGATGGGAAGGAACTCCGTCAGCCCCTGGACGAGTCCGAGGATGAATGATTCGAACCAACTCATGGGGCTAGGGCCGTCCCGAATGTGCTCGTGCGGTCAGAAAAGGTCACGCGCGTCGCGCGGGTCGCGCAGCGGGCCTCACTCCGGGTTCCGTCGATGGACCCGCTCGCGGTGCGCCGATGCTCACGACTGCTCACGACGAAAGGCGGTCGGATCGGAGATCCACCGCCGTTCGTTTCGCAGCGTACCGTCCTTCGGTGACGGCCCCGTTCCCAGGTCTCCACGGGGCCGCGGTCCGCCAGGGCCTCAGGTCTCCACGGGCCCTGTCGTCGTCCAGCCGGGCGCCCGGACGTGGGGGGTCAGGCTCGCGGTGTCGGCCTCGTCGCCGCAGCACGCGCACACGACCCGGGGGCTGAGCACCTCGCCGCAGCTGTGCTCCAGGAGCACCGGGCGGTCCGCCGGATTCACGTGCCGGTCGCCCCAGGCCATCAGCGTCAGCAGGACGGGCTGCAGCTCCTCGCCGGCCGTGGTGGCCCGGTACTCGTACCGCCGCGGACGCTCGCTGTACGGCACCTTCTCGAGAATCCCGGCCTCCACCAGCCGCTTCAGCCGCGTGGTGAGGATGTCGCGGGGGGCTCCGGTGTTGCGGGCGATCCGGTCGAAGCGGCGCACACCGAGCGAGATCTCGCGCAGCACCAGCAGCGAGTACTTCTCGCCGACGAGGGCGAGGGTGTCGGCGATGGAGCAGGGGCGGGGAGCGGCCTTCATGGGCCCAGCCTAAGGGAGTCGGGCACGGAAGGGTTTGAGATTCAAACCCACTGGGCTATGTTACTGACAGGTGTTAGTCCAGTTCTCCCACTCACCAGGTGATCGAGGAGCCGTCATCATGCGCGACGCCGTCATCGTCGAAGCGGTCCGCACGCCCATCGGCAGGGGCAGGGCGACCGGCGCCCTGTCCCAGGTCCACCCCGTCGCCCTGCTCTCCCACACTCTCGGCGCTCTCGTCGAGCGCAGCGGCATCGATCCCGCACTCGTCGACGACGTGATCGGCGGCACCGTCGACCAGGTCGGCGAGCAGGCCATGAACACCACGCGGTACGCGTGGCTCGGCGCCGGTCTCCCGGAGTCCGTCCCCGCCACCACCGTCGACCGGCAGTGCGGCTCCTCGCAGCAGGCCGTGCACTTCGCCGCCCAGGGCGTCCTCTCGGGTGCGTACGACATCGCCGTCGCCTGCGGAGTCGAGTCGATGAGCCGCGTCCCGATGTGGTCGAACGTGCCGCCGGGCGCGGACCCGTTCGGCCCCGGGGTCGCCGAGCGGTACCCCCAGGGCCTGGTGCCACAGGGCATCAGCGCGGAGCTGATCGCCGCCAAGTGGTCCCTCGGGCGCGAGGCCATGGACGCGTTCGCCGCCGCCTCGCACGCCAAGGCGGCACGCGCCTGGGAGGCCGGGCTCTTCGACGCCGAGGTCGTCCCGTACGGAGACGTCCGGCGCGACGAGTCGGTACGGCCCTCGACCACGACCGAGATCCTGGCCGGACTACGGCCCGCCTTCCAGGACCCGGTCTTCGCCGAGCGCTTCCCGCAGATCGACTGGTCGGTGACGGCGGGCAACAGCAGCCCCACCAACGACGGCGCCTCGGCCGTCCTCGTCATGGCGGCGGAGACGGCCCGGCGGCTCGGCCTGCGCCCGCTCGCCCGGCTGCACAGCTTCGCGGTGACCGGCTCCGACCCGCTGCTCATGCTCACCGGCGTCATCCCCGCGACCGAGAAGGTGTTGCGGAGGGCGGGACTCGACCTCGGCGACATCGATCTCTTCGAGATCAACGAGGCGTTCGCGAGCGTGGTGCTCGCCTGGCAGCAGGAGACGGGCGCCGACCCGGCCAAGGTCAACGTCCACGGCGGCGCGATCGCCCTCGGCCACCCGCTGGGCGCCAGCGGCACCCGCCTGACGACCACGCTGGTCCATGCCCTGCGCGCCC
This sequence comes from Streptomyces lateritius, assembly GCF_014649715.1. Classification (GTDB taxonomy): domain Bacteria; phylum Actinomycetota; class Actinomycetes; order Streptomycetales; family Streptomycetaceae; genus Streptomyces; species Streptomyces lateritius. Next base: position 290,369 of record NZ_BMTO01000010.1, on the reverse strand, counting down.
GCGGCGGCCGGTACGGCCTGCAGGCCATGTGCGAGGCGGGCGGACTGGCGAACGCGATGATCGTCGAGGCACTCTGAGGCGCTGGGGGCCGGGGCGCCTGCTTCGGTCGGAGCGGCGGACCGAGGGGGCGGTGACCGCCACCGTCGCGAGAGCCCGTCGGTGGGGGAGGCCCCGCCCGTGTTCCCCCTCCCGGCGAAGCACGCGGCCGCTCGCCTTCTCCGGCGGCCTACGGCTTCCGCGCCGCCCCGGCTCCCACGCCCGCCGGCGCGCGCTCGGCCTCGGCGCCGGGCCCGCGTACGGCCCCGGTCCCGGACGGTCCCGCCGAGCGCAGGCTGTGGCGTTTGTGCCAGGCGACGATCGCCGCCGTCAGGCCGGAGACGACGATGAACCCCATCGAGATCAGGAACGCGGGCGAGGTCGGCGAACCGGCCTCGCTGCCCGCGATCACGTAAGCCGCCGTGTTCGGGATCGTCCCCAGCCCGGTCGCGAGGAGGAACGGCGCGTATCCCATACGGGAGACCGCCGCGCAGTAGTTGGCGGCGGCGAACGGCACCCCCGGGAAGAGCCGGATCGCCAGCATGGAACGGAAGCCGTGCCGGCTCAGCTGCCCGTCCGCCGCCTTCAGCCAGCGGCCCCGTAGCAACGGCCGCAGCGCGTCCTGCCCCAGAACCCGCCCGAGGGTGAACGAGATCCCGGCCCCCAGAACCGTTCCGGCCACCGCGGACGCCAGCCCCGCCTGGGTACCGAACAGCGCGCCCGCCGCCAGGTTCAGGATCGGCCGGGGCACGAACGCCGCCGTGCACAGCCCGTACGCGAGCCCGAACAGCACGACCGCGCCCGCACCGCTCATCTGCGGGGGCCACCCCGCCGCGAGCAGCCGCTGGGGCTCGTACAGCACCACCGTCGTCGCCGCGCTCAGCAGCAGCACGGCGAGCAGGGAGAGTCGCGACCAGGGCGACAGCAGCGCCCGGGAGCAGCGAAGAGCGACGGAGCCCGGCGGCCGGGTGACGGGGTCGAGCATCCGGGGAGACTAACCGACAACCACCGGTGATCGCCGTCATGTCCGTCATACGCCGTACCGTGAACCGTATGACGACCGCCGTGCCCGACAGCGCTCTCGCCGACACCGTGCTGACCCGCCTCACGGAGGTCTACCCCACCGCCGGTGACCCCTTCCGGGCACAGGAGCAGATCGCCTACATGAAGGGCGTCGCCCCCTTCCTCGGCATCCGCACCCCTGAGCGGCGCGCCCTGTCCCGTACGGTCCTCCAGGGCATCCCTCGCCCCGACGAGGCCGACTGCGCGGCCGTCGCCCTGCGCTGCTTCGCCCTCCCCGAGCGCGAGTACCACTACTTCGCCGTCGACTACCTCCGGCGGTACGTGACCCGCTGCTCCTCGGGCTTCCTGCCCGTCGCCCGACGGCTCGTCACCACCGTCTCCTGGTGGGACACGGTCGACCACCTCGCCGCTCACGTGGTCGGCGGTCTCGTCGCCGCCGATCCGGCACTGGCCGTACGAATGGACGAGTGGATCGAGGACGACGACGTGTGGGTGGCCCGCACCGCCCTCCTCCACCAACTCCGCTTCAAGGCGTCGACCGACGCCGAACGGCTCTTCGCCCACTGCCTGCGCCGCTCCGGCGACACCGACTTCTTCCTCCGCAAGGCGATCGGCTGGTCCCTGCGCGAATACGCCAAGACCGCCCCCGACGAGGTCCACGCCTTCGTGGCGCAGCACCGGACCCGCCTCTCACCCCTCTCCGTCCGCGAGGCCCTCAAGAACGTCTGACACCCTCCGACGCCACGAAAACCGCTCGACGCCGGCAACCCGCCACGCCATGATCGTGGGCATGTTCCGGTACGCCTTCCTCGCAGCACGGCCCGCAGTCGCGGCCGTGCCGGAGGCTGCCGTCGTCCTCTCCGTGCTCTGCCCTGCCGCGCTCTGCGCTGTCGCACTCGACGGCGCCCGAAGCTGACCCTCCCCGGATCGTCCGGCGGACCCCGCAGGGGGAGGGTCGGTTCGGCCCCGGGGTCCCGCCTCACGCTTCGAGCTCAAGGAATGAGCGAACAACCATGCCCAAGACGGCATACGTGCGCACCAAGCCGCACCTGAACATCGGCACCATGGGCCACGTCGACCACGGCAAGACCACCCTGACCGCCGCCATCACCAAGGTCCTCAGCGGGCGGGGGACGGGCACGTTCGTGCCCTTCGACCGGATCGACCGCGCCCCCGAGGAGGCCCAGCGCGGCATCACGATCAACATCGCGCACGTCGAGTACGAGACCGACACGCGTCACTACGCCCATGTCGACATGCCCGGACACGCCGACTACGTCAAGAACATGGTCACCGGCGCGGCCCAGCTCGACGGGGCGATCCTCGTGGTCTCCGCGCTCGACGGGATCATGCCGCAGACCGCCGAGCACGTCCTGCTCGCCCGTCAGGTCGGCGTCGACCACATCGTGGTGGCGCTCAACAAGGCCGACGCCGGGGACGACGAGCTGACCGACCTCGTGGAGCTGGAGGTACGGGAGCTGCTCACCGCGCACGGCTACGGCGGCGACACCGTCCCCGTCGTGCGGGTGTCCGGCCTCAAGGCTCTGGAGGGAGACCCGCGCTGGACCGGGGCGATCGAGGCGCTGCTCGACGCGGTGGACACGTATGTGCCCATGCCGGTGCGGTATGTGGACGCGCCGTTCCTGATGTCCGTCGAGAACGTCCTCACCATCACCGGTCGCGGCACGGTCGTCACCGGCGCGATCGAGCGCGGCGCCGTGAAGATCGGCGACCGCGTGGAGATCCTCGGCCCCGGCACCGAGACGGTCGTCACCGGCGTCGAGACCTTCGGCAAGCCCATGGAGTCCGCCGAGGCGGGGGACAACGTGGCCCTGCTGCTACGCGGGGTCGCGCGGGACGCCGTCCGCCGCGGCCACGTCGTGGCCGCGCCGGGCAGCGTCGTGCCGAGCCGGCGGTTCACCGCCCAGGTGTACGTCCTGTCCGGGAAGGAGGGAGGCCGCACCACCCCGGTCTCCACCGGCTACCGGCCGCAGTTCTACATCCGGACCGCGGACGTCGTCGGCGACGTCGACCTCGGCGAGGCGGCGGTCGCGCGCCCCGGTGAGACGGTCACCATGACCGTCGAACTCGGCCGGGACGTACCGCTGGAGGCGGGGCTCGGCTTCGCGATCCGCGAAGGCGGCCGCACGGTCGGGGCCGGCACCGTCACCACCGTCGGCTGACGGAGAGCGACAGACGGGCGGAGGCCCGCATTCCGCACCCCGCGGGACGCGGGCCGACCCCCCTGCGCCAGAGTCGGGCCATGACGCGGAGAGGGTCAGCGCAGGCCTTCGTCCGGGGCGTGCTCGATCCGGCCCACCGCGGTCCGGCCGCGCGCGCCGGACGGGCCCAGGCCGCCGCCCGAGCGGAGGCCGTCGCCGCCGTGTGGGCACAATGAGGGCGTGAAAGAGAGCGCGAACGAGGGCGTGAACGAGAGCGCGGGCGAGCAGATCCCCGTCGTCCGGGAGGTCGACGGCGGCACCGCCAGGCTCCTGCCCGATGTCGACCGGGACCGGGCCTGGCTCCTCACGGTGGACGACGCACCCCAGTCGTACATCGACCTGGACGAGCCGACGCATCTCGAGTTCGAGTACGCGCGCCGCCTCGCCCACGTCCTGGACGGCGTGGCCGACGACGGAGTCCCGCTCGACGTGCTGCACCTCGGCGGTGGGGCCTTCACCCTGCCCCGTTACGTCGCCGCCGCCCGACCCGGCTCTCGTCAGCACGTCGTCGAGGCCGACGGGGCGCTGCTCGACCTGGTCACCGAGCACCTGCCGCTGCCGGAGGGCTCCGGCATCACCGTGTACGGGGCCGACGCCCGTACGTGGCTGGAGAACGCGCCCGACGCGTCGGCGGACGTGCTGATCGCCGACGTCTTCGGCGGCTCGCGGGTGCCCGCGCACCTGACGTCGGCCGAGTACGCGCGCGAGACGCGGCGGGTGCTGCGGCCGGGCGGTACCTACGCCGCCAACCTGGCCGACGGGTCGCCGTTCGCCTTCCTCCGCTCCCAACTGGCCACCTTCGCCGCAGTCTTCCCCGAACTCGCGCTGATCGCCGAGCCGGCCGTGCTGCGCGGCCGGCGCTTCGGGAACGCCGTCCTCGTCGCCTCCGACCGGGAGATCGACATGGCCCGCCTCTCCCGGCGCACGGCGGCGGACGCCTTCCCCGCGCGGGTGGAGTACGGGGCGTCCCTCACCCGCCTCATCGGTGGCGCCCGCCCGGTGAGCGACGCGGACGCGGTGCCGTCCCCCGTACCGCCGGGCGGGGCCTTCAGCGTCGGCTGAGCGACGACCCGGCGACCGCCGTGGCGGTGGTGGCGGCCGCCGGGCGGCCGGCTCGACGGCGTCAGGTGGTCGCGGAATCCTTGGGTCCGTGGCCGTCGGCGATCGTGGCCGCCGGCCCCGGAAGGGGTACGGCACCGTCGGCGTGACCGGTGACCTCCTTCGTACGGCGCGTCAGGTTCCGTACGTCCGGGACGAGCAGGACGAGGGCCGTCACCACCACGATCAGCGTCGCCGAGCCCCACAGCGCCTCACGCCGCCCGAAGAGACTCTCCGCCGGACCCGCCAGCGCGGTGGACAGCGGCAGCATGGCCGTCGAGCCGAACCAGTCGTACGCGGAGACCCGGGACAGTTTCTCCTCCGGGATCTCCTGGTGCAGCGTCGTCATCCAGGCCACGCCGAACACCTCGATGGCCACACCGCTGACGAACATCGCGACCGAGAGACCCGCCACGTCGAGCGGCACCGCGAGCGCGGCCGAGGGCAGGGCGATCGGGAAGACGCCGAGGGTGCCGACGAGCAGCATCCGGCGCGGCTTCCAGCGCATCATGAGCAGCGCGCCCACGAGGGTGCCGACTCCGAAGGCGGCCAGCGCGAGCCCCCAGGGCCGGGCACCGCCCAGATGCTCCTGGGCGACCAGCGGCCCGTACACCGACTCGGCCGCGCCCACCAACGCCACGACGATGGAGAACTGGGCCACGATCGACCACAGCCACGGGCGGCCGATGAACTCCTGCCAGCCCTCGCGGAGATCGGCCAGCAGGCCGCCGCCGGCCTTGCGTTCGGCGATGTGGCTGACGTCGAGGAACGCGCGCAGCGCCCCGGCGAAGGCGAAAGCCGCGGCGTCGATGGCGAGGACCCAGCCGGGGCCGACCGCTGCGATCATCGCGCCGCCGAGGGCGGCCCCGCCGATGCCGGCGCCGTGCATCGCCATCCGGAACAGCGCGAAGGCGCGGCTGACCTGTTCACCGCTGACGCTGGACATCAGCATGCCCTCGGCGGCGGGGCTGAAGAAGGCCTGGCCGGTTCCGCAGAGCGCGGTCAGCAGCATCATCTGCCACAGCTCGGGGTCGCCCGTGAGGACGAGGACGGCGAAGACCGCCTGTGAGACGCAGTTGAGCGCGTTGGCCGCGACCATCACCCGGTGCCGGGGTATCCGGTCGGCCACCGCGCCGCCGACGAGCAGGAAGAGGACGAGCGGGAGGGTGCGGGCCGCCGCCACCAGGCCCACGTCGCCGCCGTCGCCGCCGGACTGGAGAACGGCGAACGCCGCCGCGATCAGGGCACCGTGGGTGCCGAGGTTGGTGACGATCGCGGCGGCGGTCAGGAGCAGATAGTTGCGGCCCGCCCACTCGGGGCGGCGGGAGCGCAGCGGAGTGCGGGGGGAGGCGGCGGAGGTTCTCACCCCGGGACTATCCCTGTCGCCGCCACCTCCTGCCAAACCGATTACCGGACGTCTTCGGCCCGGTCGCCGCGCCCGGGACGCCGCCGCCCCGCACGTGCGCGGACCGTCGGCGTCAGGACGACGCCGGGGCCAGCCGCACGGTGGAGAGGATCTGCTGGATCGTGGCGTCCGGCAGCTCGTCCTTGACCCCGTCGGCCGCGTAGAGCACGAACGAGGAGAAGTCGCCCTTGGAGTTCTTGAAGGAGAACGCGATGGACTTGCCGTCCGACTCGCACTTGTTCCGCTTCTTGATGCCCGGGGCGGTGGCGGTCGACATGCTGCCCACGAGCCCCGACTTGGTCGTGTACGGGACGGCCTTGGTGATCTTGATGGTGCCCTTGGGCATGTGCTGGGCGTAACCGGCCCACACCCAGTTGCCGGCCTCGTTGAACGCCGCCTCCGAGGTGTTCTTGGCGCCCTGGCCGCCCTTGGTGCCCGCGGTGCTCAGCCCCCAGGTCTCCTCGGTGCCGTTCTTGTCGGTGTCGAAGGTGCACCACTTGCTCTTGAACCGCGCGGGCGCCGACATGGTGACGACAGGCGTGCCGTCGCCCTTCTTCTCGTCCTCGAAGAACGTGATGGAGCCGGGCTTGAGCAGTTCCCACTCCGGCGGTACGTCGAACAGCGTGCCGTACTTCGGGTTGTGGACGACCTTCCACCCCGGGATCGTCGGCTGCTGCCCGGCGTCGTCACGCGGGTTGTCGAGCGAGGGCGACGGGGCGGCGGACGTCGGCGCCGACACGGAGGGCTTGGGGTCGTCGCCGGCGTGGGTGTTCTTGTCGTCGTCCTTGTCGAGGACCAGGAAGCCCGTCACCCCGGCGGCGACGACCACGGCGATCGCGGCGCCGATGGCGATGAGCGTCGTCTGCTTCTTCTTGCCGTCACCCGGTCCGCCCTGCGGCGGCCCCGGCACCGCGTACTGCGGGCCGGTCGGCTGCTGGTACGGGTTGGGCTGCGGGTAACCGGCCTGGGCCGGCGGCTGCTGCGGGTAACCCGGCTGCGTCGGCGGCTGCTGCGGGTAACCCGGCTGCGTCGGCGGCTGCTGGTATCCCGGCTGCTGGTACGGGTTCGGCTGCTGGGGATAACCCGGCTGCTGATACGGGTTCTGGTCCTGCGGGTTCTGCTCGCCCCCGGGCGGCTGCTGTCCTGGCCACATGGCCAGTAACCATAGGGGTGCGACGGGAAGGCTGCTACGCCCGGCCCCGCCGGAGAGGGTCCGGAGGGCTCGGGGAGGCGGACCATGGGGCGCCGCAGGGATGGCCATCCCTCCTACTCGTGGGTAACATCGGCCCATGAGCGCAGACCAGATGTCCGTCGGCGAGATGCTCGCCGCCACGGTCCCCATGGCCAGGACCCTCAACCTCGAGTTCCTGGAGACCACTTCCGAGCGTGCCGTCGTCCGCCTGCCGGACCAGGCCGACTACCACAACCACGTCGGCGGCCCGCACGCCGGAGCCATGTTCACGCTGGCCGAGTCGGCCAGTGGCGCGATCGTCCTCGCCGCCTTCGGTGACCAGCTCGGCCGCGCCGTGCCGCTCGCCGTGAAGGCTGAGATCGGGTACAAGAAGCTCGCCATGGGCGTGGTCACGGCCACCGCCACGCTCGGCCGCCCGGCCGCCGAGGTCGTCGCCGAGCTGGACGCGGGCGAGCGCCCGGAGTTCCCCGTGCGGATCGAGATCACGCGCGAGGACGGCGCCGTGACCGGCGAGATGACCGTGGTCTGGACCCTGCGCCCGAACGCCTGACCCCTGGCCGCCGCCTTCCGCCCCCGCGCCGTTTCCCCGGGCGCGGGGGCGGTCGTGCGCCCGGGCCCCAGGGGCGGGCGTCCGCTCTCCGTGACCAGGTAGGCTGCCCCGGCGTGCGCGACGCCGCGCGCGCCGCGGCTTCGGGCCGAGAGGGTCGAAACGGGAGGAACCCGCGTTGCACGTCCAGGAGTGGCTGGAGACGATTCCCGCGGTCGCCATCTACGCGCTGGTGGGGGTGGTGATCGGGCTGGAGAGCCTCGGCATCCCGCTGCCCGGTGAGATCGTCCTCGTGAGCTCGGCGCTGCTCGCCTCGCAGCACGGCGACATCAACCCGTACGTCCTCGGCGCCTGCGCCACGGCCGGGGCGATCATCGGCGACTCGATCGGTTACGCGATCGGCCGCCGGGGCGGCCGGCCGCTGCTCGCCTGGCTCGGGAAGAAGTTCCCCAAGCACTTCAGCGAGGCCAACATCGCGATGGCCGAGCGGTCCTTCGAGAAGTGGGGCATGTGGGCGGTCTTCTTCGGCCGCTTCGTCGCCCTGCTGCGGATCTTCGCAGGCCCGCTCGCCGGCGTTCTGCGCATGCCGTACTGGAAGTTCCTCATCGCCAACGTCTTCGGCGGGATCCTCTGGGCCGGCGGCACCACGGCCGTCATCTACTCGGTGGGTGTCGTCGCCGAGGCGTGGCTGAAGCGCTTCTCGTGGCTCGGGCTCGTGCTCGCCGTCGTGATGGGCCTCGCCTCGATGCTGATCCTGAAGAACCGCGCGAAGAAGGCGGCGGCCAGGGCCGAGGCGGCCAAGGCCGAGACGACCGCGGAGGCACCGGCCGCTGAGCCGGTCCCGGTCCCGGTCGCGGACTGACGACGACACCGGTACGACGGCGGTACCACGGTACGGAGAAGGGCGCGGCACCCCGGCAGGGGCGCCGCGCCCTTCCTCGTACGCGAGCCCTCGCGGCCCACCGGGAGTGTCCTCAGTCGGTGAAGACCTCGGCGTGGCCCTTCGCCAGGTGCAGGTACATCTCCGCGTTGAGTCGGATGCCGGCCTGCTCCTCCTCCGTCAGCGGGCGCCGGACCTTCGCCGGGACGCCCGCGACCAGCGAGCCGGGCGGGATCTCCATCCCCTGCGGTACCAGCGCCTGCGCCGCGACGAGCGAACCGGCGCCGACACGCGCTCCGTTGAGGATCGTGGCGCCCATGCCGACGAGGACGTCGTCCTCGACCGTGCAGCCGTGGACGGTCGCGTTGTGGCCGACGGTCACGCGGGCGCCGATGGTGACCGGGAAGCCCGGGTCGACGTGGACCGTGCAGTTGTCCTGGATGTTGGAGTCCTCGCCGACGGCGATGGGACCGCAGTCGGCGCGCAGCACAGCGTGGTACCAGACACTGACGCGGGCGCCCAGGGTGACATCGCCCAGCACGACGGAGGTCGGGGCGGTGAAGGCGGTCGGATCGACCTTCGGCTCCTTGCCGCCCACGCCCTTGATCAACGCCTCTGCCATTGTCCGCTCCCGATCGTTCGCCGTTTCCGTCACGCCTGAGGGCACCCTAGCGGCGGCCCATGACGGACATCACAGGGCACCCCACTGATCAGGTACGACGGCGGCGACTACCGTGTGCGGGTGCCGAGGAACAGAAACACGTTCTCATCTTTCACCGTCTGGCGGCGCCGGGTGGTCGCCCACGCCCTGCAGGGCGGCCGGCGTTGGGTGCAGCAGGCCGGCGCCGTCACCGCGGAGCACCCCGGCAAGCTGCGCTTCCGCCGCCTGGGCGCCGGGACCCGGCTCGCCTTCCCGCAGGGCACGGTCTTCGGTGAACCCTGGATCGAGATCGGCGAGCACTGCATCATCGCCGAGCAGGTCACCCTCACCGCCGGCATGCTCCCCGGACTCGACCTCGGTCCCGCCCCGATCCTGACCCTCGGCGACGGCGTCGTCCTGGGGCGCGGCAGTCACGTCATCGCCGACACCACGGTGACCATCGGCTCGGACACGTACTGCGGGCCGTACGTCTACATCACCTCGACCAACCACAGTTACGACGATCCCCACGAGCCGGTCGGCCGGCAGTGGCCCCGCTCCGAGCCGGTCGAGATCGGCCCGGGCTGCTGGGTGGGCACGGGCGCGGTGATCCTGCCGGGCGCGCGCCTCGGGCGCAACGTGGTCGTGGCGGCCGGCGCCGTCGTACGGGGAGAGGTACCGGACCACTCGGTGGTCGCCGGGGCCCCGGCCCGGATCGTACGGAGCTGGGACCCGGAGAAGGGCTGGCAGCCGCCGCTGCGTACGCCACCTCCCGTGCCGATCCCGGACGGTGTGACCTCCGAGCAGCTCGCCGCCCTCGCGGAGTGGGATCTCGCCGAGAGCTGATCAGGGAACCGCGAGGGCCGATCAGGGCCGGACGGCGAGCGGGCGCTCAGCCTGTCGCGAGGAGCACGGTGCCGACCAGCGCCAGGCCCGCGCCGGCTGCCTGCACCGCCCGCAGCCGTTCCTTGAGCACGCCGCGGGCGGCCAGCGCCGTGATCACCGGGTAGAGGTTGGCCAGGACGGCGGCGACGGTCACGGGACCGTTCTGCGCGGCGATCGAGTACGTGCCGTTGGCGGCGACATCGGCCAGACCCACGAAGGCGAGTGCCGGGAGGGCCGCCAGGACGGCCTTCACGCCGCCGCCGTCCTCGGGCAGCGCCCGCCCGCCCCGCTTCACGGAGACGAACAGCGCCGCGCCGCCCACCGCGACGTTGGTGACCCGCTGTACGAACAGCGCGAGGAAGAGCCCGGTGAGGGTGGAGGAGGCCTCGGCGATCAGCGCCATCACCGAGCCGAACCCGAAGGCGGCGACGAGGGTGAGGAGGACCGCCTGGCGCTGTACCGGCGCGCCGCGCAGCTCCGGGCCGCCGGCCAGCACGATGCCGACGATCGCCACGCCGATTCCGGCGAACTGCAGCAGCCCCGGCCGGTCGCCGATCAGCAGGCCGACGGACACGGGGACGACGACGCCGAGGGAGCCGAGGGGGGAGACCACGCCCATCGGCCCGAGGGCCAGGGCCTTGTAGAAGCAGAGCATCGCCACCGGGCCGACCACACCCGCCGCGACCGCGTACCAGAGCTGTGGTCCGGCCTCGCTCCAGCCGCCGGTGGCCACCACGATCGCGCCGAGGACGACGACCGCGATCGCCTGGGAGACGACGACGACCGTCAGGGCCGGCATGCGCCGGGTGAGCAGCCCGCCGCCGAAGTCGGCCAGTCCCCACAGGAGTGCGGTGGCCAGGGCGAACAGAGCGGTCATGGGTTCCTCGCAGACGGCGGTCGCGCAGTACAGTGCGGTGTACAGCTGGGTACACTTCGATAGACCACAACAGTAGTTCAATATAATGAACTCTGTCATCCAAAATATTGGACGGAATGTGTCGGACCTCGATCAGCTCACGCAGTCGCTCGCGCGGAACCTCAAGCGGTGGCGCAACGAACGCGGCTTCACCCTCGACGCGCTCGCGGCGCGCGCCGGCGTGAGCCGCGGCATGATCATCCAGATCGAGCAGGCCCGCACGAACCCCAGCGTCGGCACCACCGTGAAGCTCGCGGACGCCCTCGGAGTCTCGATCACCACCCTCCTCGACTACGAGCAGGGCCCCCAGGTCCGTCTCGTCCCGCCGAGCCAGGCCGTGCGCATGTGGTCCACCTCCACCGGCAGCCACACCACCCTCCTGGTCGGCACCGAGGCGCGCGGGCCGCTGGAACTCTGGTCCTGGACGCTCATGCCCGGCGACGGCAGCGCCTCCGACCCCCACCCCGACGGCACGACCGAGCTGCTGCACGTCACCGAGGGGGTGCTCACCCTGGTGGTCGAGGGCGAGGAGCACAAGCTGCCGGCCGGAACGTCGGCCGTCTTCGAGGCGAACCTGCCGCACGCCTATCGCAACGACGGTGAGGAGAAGGTCGAGATGACCATGGCCGTCTCCATCCCGCCCGTACGCTGAGGCGACCGGACCCCCGTGAGCCGGGCACGGCGGGCCCGGTTCAGCCGAGCAGCGGGATCTCGATGGCCGGGCAGCGGTCCATGACCATGTCGAGGCCGGCCGCACGGGTCCGCGTGTACGCGTCCTCGTCGACCACACCGAGCTGGAACCAGACGGCCTTGGCGCCGATCGCCACCGCCTCGTCCGCGATCTGCCCCGCGTGCTCGCTGTTGACGAACACGTCGACGACGTCCACCGGGAACGGGATGTCGGCGAGCGAGGCGTAGCCCTGCTCGCCGTACACCGTCTCCGCCTTCGGGTGGACGGGCACGATCCGCTTGCCGTAGCGCTGCAGCTCCGCGGCGACGCCGTACGCCGCACGCGACCGGTTCGAGGAGAGCCCGACGACGGCCCAGGTGTCGCCCGTGGCGGTCAGGATCTTCCGTACCGTGTCCGACTCGGTGGTCCCGGCGCTGGTCGTCTCGATGGTCACGTGCTGCCTCCCGGTGGATCGGCTGGTCACCGTCGACAACGAACCGGAGCCCACCGTGATTCCCGCCGATTCCCGCCGCCGGGTAACCCCCTGGAGCGGGTGCCGGTCCCTACGGGCCGACGGCGACACACTAGGGTGGCGGGATGCAGGAGCAGTACCGCACGCTCGCTCGCGAGGGTGTGCACGAGACCGAGATCAACCGCTCGCGCTTCATCTGCGCGCTCGCGCCCGTCGCGACCGAGCAGGAGGCGCAGGACTTCGTCGCACGCGTCCGCAAGGAGCACCCGACCGCCACGCACAACTGCTTCGCGTACGTCATCGGCGCCGACGCGGCCGTACAGAAGGCCAGTGACGACGGCGAGCCCGGGGGCACGGCCGGGGTCCCGATGCTCCAGATGCTCATGCGGCGCGAGGTGCGGTACGTCGCCGCCGTCGTCACCCGCTACTACGGCGGCGTGAAGCTCGGCGCGGGCGGTCTCATCCGCGCGTACGGAGGCGTCGTCGGCGAGGCCCTCGACGTGCTCGGCACCGTCACCCGGCAGCGCTTCCGCCTCGCCACCGTCACCGTCGACCACCAGCGCGCGGGCCGGCTGGAGAACGAGCTGCGGGCTACCGGGCGGGCGGTGCGCGACGTGCGGTACGGCGAGGCCGTCACCCTCGAGATCGGCCTGCCGGACGCCGACGTGGCCGGGTTCCGCGCCTGGCTCGCCGACGCGACGGCGGGCACCGCGCGGCTCGAGCTCGGCGGCGAGGCATACGGCGATGCCTGAGCGGCTTCACTCGCGACCGGCCTTCGGAATCCACGAACCCCCGGCCGATGTCCGACCCCACCGATACGCTCCTCGATCATGAGATTCCTGCACACCTCGGACTGGCACCTGGGACGGTCGTTCCACCGGGTGAGCCTGCTCGACGCCCAGGCCGCGTTCCTCGACCACCTGGTGGCGACGGTGCTCGAGCGCGAGGTGGACGCGGTGCTGGTCGCCGGGGATGTCTACGACCGGGCCGTACCGCCGCTGAGCGCCGTCGAGCTCTTCGACACGGCCCTGCACCGCCTCGCCGAGGCGGGCGTGCCGACGGTGATGATCTCCGGGAACCACGACTCGGCACGCCGCCTCGGCGTGGGCGCCGGACTCATCGAACGCGCCGGGATCCACCTCCGTACCGACCCGGCGGGAGTCGGCACCCCCGTCCTGCTCACGGACGCCCACGGAGACGTGGCCCTGTACGGGCTGCCCTATCTCGAACCCGCCCTCGTCCGCGAGCGGTTCGGCGTGGAGAAGGCGGGGCACGAGGCCGTGCTCGGCGCCGCCATGGACCGGGTGCGCGCCGACCTCGCCGAACGGTCCGCCTCCACCCGGTCCGTCGTCCTCGCCCACGCCTTCGTCGCCGGAGGCGAGCCCAGCGACAGCGAGCGGGACATCACCGTCGGCGGAGTCGCGGCCGTCCCGGCCGGAGTCTTCGACGGTGTCGACTACGTCGCCCTCGGCCACCTCCACGGCAGCCAGGCCGTCACCCCGCGCGTGCGCTACTCCGGCTCCCCCCTGGCGTACTCCTTCTCCGAGGCCGAGCACCGCAAGACGATGTGGCTGATCGACCTCGGCCCCGAGGGCGGGATCGAGACCGCCGAGCGCATCGACTGCCCCGTGCCGAGGGCGCTGGCCCGGATCAGGGGCCGGCTCGACGACCTGCTGGCCGACCCCGCCCTCGTACGGCACGAGCGGTCCTGGGTCGAGGCGACGCTCACCGACCCCCTGCGGCCGGCCGAACCCATGGCCCGGCTCGTCGAACGCTTCCCGCACACCCTCAGCCTGGTCTTCGAGCCCGAGCGCACCGAGGGCGACCCGCTCGCCTCGTACGCGCAGCGGCTGCGGGACCGCAGCGACCAGCAGATCGCGGAGGACTTCGTGGCCCATGTACGCGGCGGCGCCGGACCGGACGGCGCCGAGCGGACGGTGCTGTACGGCGCCTTCGACGACGTACGGGTGGACGCGGCGGAGCGCGAGGTGAGCGGCCGGTGAGACTGCACCGCCTCGCCGTCACCGCCTTCGGGCCGTTCGGCACCACGCAGGAGATCGACTTCGACGCGCTCTCCTCCGCCGGGCTCTTCCTCCTCCACGGACCGACCGGCGCCGGGAAGACCTCCGTCCTGGACGCCGTCTGCTACGCCCTGTACGGCGCCGTGCCCGGCGCCCGGCAGAGCCCGGGCGCCTCGCTGCGCAGCGACCACGCCCAGGCCGGGACGTACACCGAGGTCACGCTCGAGCTGACCGTGGGGGAGCGTCGGTTGGAGATCACCCGGCGGCCCGCCCAGCCGCGGCCCAAGAAGCGGGGCGGCGGCTTCACCACGGAGAAGGCCCAGAGCTGGCTGCGCGAGTACGACCCCGGGACCGGTGAGTGGGCCGGACTCAGCCGCTCTCACCAGGAGATCGGCGAGGAGATCACCCAGCTCCTCGGCATGAGCCGGGAACAGTTCTGCCAGGTCGTGCTCCTGCCGCAGGGCGACTTCGCGCGCTTCCTGCGGGCCGACGCCGAGGCGCGCGGCAAACTGCTCGGGCGGCTCTTCGACACCCGCCGGTTCGCGGCCGTCGAGGAGCGCCTCGCCGATCTGCGGCGCGCCGCCGAGCAGCAGGTACGGGACGGGGATGAGCGGCTCCTCGCGCTCGCCCACCGGATGGCGCAGGTAGCCGGCGGTACCGTCGTGGCGGAACGGCCCGGTGAGCCGGGACTCGCCGAAGCCGTCCAGACCTGGGCGGCCCTGGCCCGCTCCGATGCGCGCGAGGCGCTCGGCATCGCGGGCTCGGCCGTCACCGCCGCCGAGAGCCGACAGGCCGCCGCCCGCCGGGCGCTCGACGCCGAGCGCGACCTCGCGGCGCGGCAGGCGCGGTACGCCGAGGCCCTGCGGCGGCAGGAGGAACTGGAGACGCGCAGAGCCGAGCGGGACGCCTGGGAGGCCACCCTGGACCGGGCTCTCAAGGCCGACCGGGTGGCGCCCGCGCTGGCACTGCGCGCCGACGCCGAGCGCGACCACGCGGCGGCGAGCGGGGCCCGGGAGCGCACGCGCGGCCTGCTGCCGCCCGACCTGGCCGACGCGGGAACGGAGCAGCTGTCCACGCTGGAGCGGCGGCTGCGCGAGGAGCTGGGCGGGCTGGAGTCGGCCCGGCGGGCCGAGCGGCGCAGCGCCGAGGTCACCCGGGAGCGTTCCACTCTGGAGCGGCAGGCGCGCGCCGACGAAGAGATCCTCCAGGACGCGGGCGGCTGGCTCGCCGGGTGGGAGCCCCGCCGGGCGGAGCTCATGGCGCGTATCGAATCCGCCCAGGAGGCCGCGGCCCGCGCCGAGCACCTCGCCGGCCGGCTCGAACCCGCCCGTCGCAGGCTCGCGGCGGCCCGCCGCCGCGACGGCCTGGCCGAGGAAGCGAAGGCCGCCGAGGCCCGGCTGACGGCCGCCCGCGAACACCGCAACGAGACGCACGAGGCGTGGCTCGACATCAAGTCCCGCCGCCTGCGGGGCATCGCCGCCGAACTGGCCGCCGCCCTGACCCCTGGCGACCCGTGCCAGGTCTGCGGCTCGGCCGACCACCCGGCCCCGGCACGCACCGGCGCCGACCACGTGGACCGGGCGACGGAGGACACCGCCTACGCCGCCTTCACGCACGCGGACGAGGCCAGGACCACGGCCGAACGAGAGCTCGCGGTTCTCAGGGAAGCCTGGTCAGCGGCCAGCGCGGAGGTCCTCGCGGGGCCGGTGCCCGGCGCGGTCGAGGTGGCCGCCGCGGCGCGCGTGGCGACCGCTTCCCGGGCCCGAGGCGGCGGCGCTCCCGCCAGGGGAGAGGGTGCCGTTGCCGTGCGAGGGGAGGACGCCGCCGACCCAGCGCCCGCTACCGCCCCCGCCTCGGCCGGACCGGTCGACGGAAGGGACGTGCCGGGTGGCACGCCGGGCGACGCTCCGGAGGGGGCGCTGTCCGAGGGCGGGGCCGAGATCCCGCGCCCCGACGCGGCGGACGGTCACAGGGTTCGGCTCGACACCGTGCCCGTGCAGGGTGCCGGGGCGCGAGCCGTGGAGTCGGCCGCCCGCGAGGATTCCGGCGTATCCGAGCCCGGTGTCGAGGAACTGACCCGCGAGGTCGAGGAGCTGACACGGCAGCACGCGGAGGCGCACGCGCTCGCCGGGCAGACGCACGGCGCGCGCGAGGCGCTCGCCCGAGCGGAGCGGGAGTACGAGAGCCGGCTCGCGGCCCAGCGGGACGCCGAGCGGCGGGTCGCCGCGCGCACCTCGCAGCGCGAGGCGCTCGACCGGGAGCAGACCGTCCTGGACGCGGAACTGGCCCGGGGCCGGGGGGAGTCGGGCAGCGTCGCCGAGCACGCCTCACGCCTGGAGCGGCGCATCGCCATCCTGATCGACGCCGCCGAGACCGTACGGACCGTCGACACCACCGCCCAACGGCTGAAGGAGGCCGACGACCGGCTCGCCGACGCCGCGTTCCGCGCCGGGTTCGACACGCCCGCCGCGGCCGCCGCCGCGCTCCTGGAGGACGGCGAACGCCGCACCCTCCAGAGCCGCCTGGACGCCTGGCAGGCGGAGGCGGCCGCTGTCGCCGACCGGCTCGCGGAGCCGGAGACCCGCGCCGCCGCCGAGTGTCCCCCCGCCGACCCCGCGCAGACCGAGGCCACGCACACCGCCGCCGAACGGGCCCTGCGGGGCGCCACGGCGGCCCTCGCCGCCGTACGCGACCGGTGCGCCGAACTGGCGCGGCTCTCCCAGCAGGCCGACACCGAGGTGCGCCGGCTCGGACCGCTCCGTGAGACGTACGAACGGGTCGCCCGGCTCGCCGGACTCACGGCCGGCACCTCGGCGGAGAACGAACGCAAGATGCGCCTGGAGTCGTACGTCCTGGCCGCCCGGCTCGAACAGGTCGCGGCCTCGGCCTCGGCCCGGCTCCAGCGCATGTCCTCGGGTCGCTACACCCTCGTCCACTCCGACGCCCGCTCCGGCGGCCGGCGCGCGGGCCTCGGGCTCCATGTCGTGGACGCCTGGACCGGCAACGAGCGCGACACCGCCACCCTCTCGGGCGGAGAGACGTTCTTCGCCTCCCTGGCGCTCGCCCTCGGCCTCGCCGACGTCGTCACCGACGAGGCCGGCGGTGTCCGGCTCGACACCCTCTTCATCGACGAGGGCTTCGGCAGCCTGGACGACCAGACCCTCGACGAGGTGCTCGACGTCCTCGACTCGCTGCGCGAGAGGGACCGCAGCGTGGGCATCGTCAGCCATGTCGGCGATCTGCGTCGCCGTATCCCGGCCCAGCTGGAGGTGGTCAAGGAGCGGCACGGCTCGGCCGTGAGGCTCCGTACGGCGGACGCTCTCGGCGACTGAGGCGCCTGAGGCAACTGAGGCGCCTGACTCGGGGACGCGAGTCAGCGGCTGATGGAACGCCGCGGCAGGGGGGAGGAGTAGACGACGCTCGTCGTCACGGAGCCCAGGGCGGCGATCTTCCCGGTGATCTCCTCGAGGTGCTTCATGGAGCGTGCCGCGACCTTGAGCACGAAGCAGTCGTCGCCCGTCACATGGTGTGCCTCCAGGACCTCCGGGGTGGTGGCGGTCAGGTCGTGGAACGGCTTGTAGTTGCCGTGCGGGTAGCGCAGCCGGACGAAGGCGAGGACCGGCAGACCGAGCCTTTCCTGGTCCACCACGGCCGTGTACCCGGCGATCACGCCGGCCTCCTCCAGTCGGCGCACCCGCTCCGTGACGGCGGAGGCGGACATGGAGACGGCCCGGGCCAGCTCGGCGAAGGTGGCCCTTCCCTGGGACTGCAGGACTTCGAGGATGCGCCAGTCGGTGGCGTCCGGTGCGTATCCGGTCATGACCGAGAAATAGCAGGGGAATCCCCGGGCGATCAAGGGATGCCCGGGGAGTTCTCACCGTCCGGTACGGGGAAGGGGCCGGATTCCCCTGTGAGAGCCGTGCGCTCAGAGGCGCGAGATCTCGTCCACCAGGTCGTCCAGGCCCAGCGGCCCCTGCGACAGCGCCGCCATGTGCCAGGCCTTCGCGTCGAACGCGTCGCCGTGCGCCGCGCGCGCGTTGGCGCGACCCAGCAGCCATGCCCGCTCGCCCAGCTTGTAGCCGATCGCCTGTCCCGGCATCGACAGATAGCGGGTCATCTCGCTCTCGACGAAGGACGGCGGCCGGCTGCTGTGTCGCTGGAAGAACTCCTGCGCCAGCTCCGGCGTCCACCGCTCGCCCGGGTGGAACGGCGAGTCCGCCGGGATCTCCAGGCGCAGGTGCATGCCGATGTCGACGATCACCCGACAGGCGCGCATCATCTGCCCGTCAAGGTACCCGAGCCGTCGCTCGGCGTCCGGCAGGAACCCCAGCTCGTCCATCAGCCGCTCCGCGTAGAGCGCCCACCCCTCAGCGTTCGCGCTGACCCCGCCGATCGTCGCCTGGTAACGGGAGAGCCGGTCGGCGACGTGCACCCACTGCGCGATCTGGAGGTGATGGCCGGGAACGCCCTCGTGGTACCAGGTCGACACCAGGTCGTACACCGGGAAGCGCGTCTCGCCGTCGACCGGCAGCCAGGTGCGGCCCGGGCGCGAGAAGTCCTCGGAGGGACCGGTGTAGTACGGGGCGGCGGCGCCGCCGGGCGGGGCGATGTGGGACTCCACCCGCCGTACCCGCTCGGCGAGTTCGAAGTGGGTGCCGTCCAGCGCCTCGATGGCCTCGTCCATCAGGTTCTGCAGCCAGACCCTGACCTCCTCGACGCCCTCGATGTGGGTGCCGTGGACGTCGAGGTGCGCGAGCGCCTCCCACGGGCCGGCACCCGGAAGGATGCGCTCCGCCTCCGTCCGCATCTCACCGAGGATGCGGTGGTACTCGGACCAGCCGTACGCGTAGGCCTGGTCGAGGTCCAGGTCGGTGCCGTTGAAGTAGCGCGACCACCGCTGGTACCGCTCGCGGCCGACCGTGTCGGGTGCGTCCGCCACGGCCGGGGCGTAGACGTCGCGCATCCAGTCCCGCAGCTCCGCGACCGCCTCGGTCGCGCCGCGGGACGCCGCGGCGAGCTCCGTCCGCAGCTCCGGACGCAGGGACTCCGGACCGGAGGCGGCGAACTCCTCGAACCAGCCCCGGCCGCCGGTGCTTCCGCCCGACCATTCCGTGAGCTGGTCGACGAAGGTGGCGGTGGCCCGCGGCCCGCCGAGGAGCTTGCGCTCCAGGCCGAGCGCGAGCGAGGCCCGGTAGCCCTCGAGCGCCGCCGGCACCGCGCGCAGCCGTCGGCCCACGGCCTCCCAGTCCTCCTCGGTCTCCGTCGGCATCACCGTGAACACCATCCGCACGCTGTGCGCGGGGGAGCGCATGTTGCTGACCGCGCAGAGGCCCTCTTCGGCGTCGTGGACGGCGAGTTCGGCCGTCAGACGCTCGCGCAGCAGACGGCCGCAGCGTCGTTCGGCGTCGGTTTCCGCGCCGGGCCGCCGCTCGGCCTCGTCGAGGAGGGCCAGGGTGTCGCGGGCGAGTTCGGCCACCGCCTCCTGTCCGGCCGGCGAGAAGTCGGGGAGGAGCCCGGCGCTCTCTTTGACTCCCAGGTATGTACCGGTGATCGGGTCGAGTGCGATGAGTGCGTCGACGTAGGTGTCGGCGACCTGGCGGGGCAGCGGGCTGCTGGAAGTCTCTGGCATGAGGCTCATCCTGATGCCTCCGTCGTGCCCGCGTCACCCTCGATCGATCTCAGTCGGCCGACAAATGAGCGCCCGGAACGGGAGGCAGAAGCGGTCCGCACTCCCACTGCTGGAAGATCAGCCGGGTTTCCACGCGGGCCACCTCGCGGCGCGAGGTGAACTCGTCCAGGACAAGTCGCTGCAGGTCGGCGGGGTCGGCCACGGCCACGTGCACGAGATAATCGTCGGGTCCGGTGAGATGGAACAGCGCGCGTGACTCCGGAAGCGCGCGAATCCTGTCGACGAACGGACCGATCAGTTCGCGCCGGTGCGGGCGGACCTGGACGAGGAGGAGCGCTTCCAGTCCACGGCCGAGTTTGGCCGGATCCAGTCGTAGCCGGTGCCCCAGGATCACTCCCGTGCGGCGTAGCCGCGCCACCCGGTCCAGGCAGGTGGAGGGTGCCACGCCCACCTCGGCGGCGAGCTCGCGGTATGTGGTCCGGGCGTCGTTCTGCAAGAGGCGAAGAATGTGCAGATCGACCGCGTCCAGTACGACAGAATCGGCCATCTGCCGAACGTAGCACGGTCATATCCCGTTACTTTCCGGTATCCGTTCACAGTGCGGTCATGTACATGGACTACGACGCCTCCACCCCCAGGGCTCTGGCCACCGAAGCCGTGCACGCGGGCCGCGAAGATCTCGCGGAGCTCGGTCTGCACGCCCCGCCGATCGATCTGTCCACCACCTATCCGTCGTACGACACCCGCGCCGAGGCAGCGCGGATCGACGAGTTCGCCACCACGGGAGCCCGGCTGGACGGACCGCCCGTCTACGCGCGCCTGGACAACCCCACCACCGCCCGCTTCGAGACGGCACTCGCCCGCCTGGAGGGCGCCGACGACGCGGTGGCCTTCGCCAGCGGCATGGCGGCGCTCACCGCCGTCCTCCTGGTACGGGCGAGCCTCGGTCTGCGCCATGTGGTCGCCGTCCGGCCGTTGTACGGCTGCAGTGACCATCTGCTGAACGCGGGCCTGCTCGGCACCGAGGTCACCTGGACCGACCCGGCGGGCGTCGCGGACGCGATCCGGCCCGACACCGGCCTGGTGATGGTCGAGTCTCCGGCGAACCCGACTCTCGCCGAGGTCGACATCCGGGCGCTGGCCCACGCCTGCGGTTCGGTGCCGCTGCTGGTGGACAACACCTTCGCCACCCCGGTGCTCCAGCGGCCGGTCGAGGAGGGCGCGCGGATCGTGCTGCACAGCGCGACCAAGTACCTGGGCGGGCACGGTGACGTCATGGGCGGCGTCGTGGCCTGCGACGACGAGTTCGCCCGTGCGCTGCGCCAGGTGCGGTTCGCGACCGGCGGTGTGCTCCATCCCCTGGCCGGTTATCTGCTGCTGCGCGGCCTCTCCACCCTGCCGGTCCGGGTGCGGGCCGCGTCCGCGACGGCCGCCGAACTGGTCCGGCGGCTCGCCACCGACCCGCGCATCGCCCGGGTCCACTACCCCCGGGTGGGCGGCGCGATGGTCTCCTTCGAGGTGTACGGAGACCCGCACGACGTGATCGCCGGCGTACGGCTGATCACGCCGGCGGTCAGCCTCGGCAGCGTCGACACCCTGATCCAGCACCCGGCCTCGATCAGCCACCGGATCGTTGCCGAGGGAGACCGGCGCTCGGCGGGCGTCAGCGACCGGCTGCTGCGGATGTCGGTCGGTCTGGAGGACGTCGAGGACCTGTGGCGGGATCTCACCCAGGCCCTCAGCGCTCCACCCGCTGAAACGGTGCGTGCTCCTCGTGCGGCCGACGGCCCGGCCGCCCCGTCGCGGCCAGTCGGGCGGTGATGACCAGCGTCCCCTCCTCGATCTGGTAGTCGAGGGGGAGGTTCAGCGCCCGCATCGCGGCGACCATCGCGGTGTTGGACGACTGGGTCACGGCGTAGACGCTCTCGCATCCGGCCTCCTCGGCCATGGCGACCAGGCGGCCCAGGAGTTCGGAGCCGATGCCCCTGCGCTGCCAGTCGTCCTCGACCATCAGAGCCACCTCCGTCTCGTCGCCGTCCCAGAGCAGATGACCCAGGGCGACGAGTCGGCCGGAGGTCGTCTGTACCGCGAGTGTCCGGCCGAAGCGCGGGCTGAGCAGGTGGTTGAGGTAGCGGTCGGCGTCGCTCACCGGTCCGTGGTAGCGCATGCCGAGGGTCCGCGCGGAGCAGCGGTCGTGCATGGCGCGCGCCGCGGCCACATCGCGCTGGTCGGCGCGGCGGACCGTGATCTCGTTGCCCTCGGGGAGAGTGAGGACGTCCTGGCTCCGCGGGACGCGCGGGCCGAGCCGGGCGTCGAGTTCGACGAGGGCCCGGGCGCGGGCGAACTCGGTCGGGGTGAACGGCAGATAGGGCCGCTCGATGGTGATAGCCCCGCCGCTCGGGTCGCGCAGCCGCATCACCGTCTCCTCCAGGACGCCCTCGACCGGGGCGGTCTCCCCGGTGGGGCGGCCGCTCAGGGAGACGGCGGGCAGGGAGTGGATGGTGCAGCGGCCGAGGAGCTGGCGCAGCGCGAGAGGGAGTTCGGCCGCGTCGAGGGCGGTCCGGGTGGCCAGACCGAGCAGCCGGGTCGGGGTGTCCACCAGGTCGTGGGCATCGGCCCGCTCGATCCAGGTGCTGCTGCCGCCGGCCGCCGCGATCTCCCGGGTGAGCTGGTTGGCCTGGAGGGGGGCGGGGGCGCGCAACAGGAACTCGTCGACGGTGCCCTCGGCCAGCGGGTGCGTCTGCAGGGTCAGGATGTCGACCTCGTGGCGGGCCAGGGCCGTGCACAGCGCGGCCAGGCTGCCCGGGGCGTCACGGACGGTGGTCCTCATACGCCAGAGCACCGTCTCGACGGGCTCCTCGGAGTCGGTCCGTTCGCCGGAGGCGGCGACGCCGGTGCCGGGGGCCGTGCTCGTGCCGGCGTGAGCCGTCGTCGGCAGGGGCGATGCCGTGCCGGCGGGATCGGAGGCCGGGGGCGCATGGCTGTGGCGCCGCGCCCACCAGGTGTGGAAGGTGGCGGTGGCGATCAGCGCGATCGCCGAGAACACCAGCATGTACGGACCCTCGGCGCCGCGGACGACGGTCTTGGCGATCGTGTCGGCCACCACCACCGCCGTGAACAGGGCGGCCAGTTCGATGAGGTCCCGCCGCCAGTGGTGGGGACGGCGGGCACTCTTCGCAGAAGTCACATCAGTCATGACTTCACTGTGACCCAACGGTGTTGCGTGATCACGAACGCTTTGTGACTGACGGGTTAAGCGCCGATCTGGGGCCTTAGTGACTGATTTTCTCTGATTGCGGCAGACCTTGATCGGCCTCGTGGTGGAGTGCGGCCCGGAGACGAACTGCCAGAACGGCGCGTAGTCCTGTAAGGCCGCCCGCTCCGGCGCGTAGTGCTGCGCCGCGGGGTGGTGCGCATCGGCGGTCAGCCACACCGGCGCCCACAGGAACCCCGTGGGACCGCACCGGGGCGCCGGCCCCCCTCGGCCTCCAGGGAACGCGGCCTGGGTCGTGTCCGCGAAGTCCCGCCTCCCCCTACCGCCCCGCCGCCTCCGCGACCAGCCGTACGCCCCGCGCGATCTCGGACGGGGTCAGATGGGCGTACCCGATGACCAGCCGGACGGCTCCGTCCGTCGGCCGTGCCGTGCCGTACTCCTCCAGCGGACGCAGGGCCACCCCGGCGGACGCGGCCCGCTCCACGAAGCGCGAGGTCGGACCGTAACGCCGGGGCACGCGCGCGATGATGTGCAGTCCGGCCGCGATCCCGCTCACCCCGGTGCCCGGGAAGTGCTCCTCCAAGGCCGCCACCAAGGCGTCCCGCCGCTCCCGGTACGCGCGCTGACAGCGCCGCAGCTGCCGGTCGTAGCCGCCGCGTGTCACGAACTCCGCGAGCAGCGCCTGGTCCAGCGCCGGATTGCCCAGGTCCATCGTCCGCTTGCGCTCCACGACCTCCGCCACCAGCGCCTCCGGGACCAGCATCCAGCCGAGCCGCAGCCCGGGGGCGAGCGACTTGCTCACCGAGCCGGTGTACGCGACCCGTTCCGGATCGAGTCCCTGCAGCGCCCCGACCGGCGCCCGGTCGTAGCGGAAGTCACCGTCGTAGTCGTCCTCCAGGATGTAGCCGTCGACCGCCCGGGCCCAGTCCAGCAGCGCGGCCCGGCGTGCGGCGGAGTACGCGATCCCGGAGGGGAACTGGTGCGAGGGGGTCGTCACCACCGCCCGTATCCCCGACGCGGCGAGGGGACCCGGCAGCAGCCCCTCTTCGTCCATCGGCAGCCACAGGGTCTCCATGCCGGTGGACGCGAAGAGACGGCCGTGCTCAGGGCTGCCCGGATCCTCGATGCCGACGGTCCTCAGCCCCCGTGCCCGCAGGACGAAGCCGAGCAGCGTCGACGCCTGCGCCACCCCTGAGCACACCACGAGCCGTTCGGGATCGGCCACCACCCCGCGCCGTCGCGCCAGCATCCCCGCCAGCGCCGTCCGCAGCTCCGGCAGCCCGCGGGGATCGGGGTAGCCGAGCGCCCGGTGGGGCAGCCCGGCCAGGACCGACCGCTGGACGGCCGCCCAGGCCGCGCGGGGGAACAGCGCCAGGTCCGGCGTTCCGGGGTGGAAGTCCACCCGTACACCGGGCGCGCGGGGCGCCAGATCCCGCGCCGGCTGCGAGGCGGCCGCCCGGACGGCGTCGCCCACCCACGTGCCCGAACCCCGGTCGCTGCGCAGATAGCCCTCGGCGGTGAGCTGTTCGTACGCCTCGGTGACCAGACCCCGTGAGACACCGAGGTCGGCGGCCAGCTCGCGGCTCGACGGCAGCCGGGTCCCGGCCGTCAGACGGCCTGTGCGCACCGCCTTCCGCAGTGCCTCCTGGAGCGCCCTGCCGCGCCGCCGCGCCGGAGCGGCCGCGGCCGGGAGCAGCAACTCCCAGGCCGGCTGCCCGCCCCCGGGAACGTCGGAGGCGGCGTGCGCAGGGGTCCCGAAGACGGCGGACCGCGGACCGGACCCGGAAGTCACCTCGCCGGGCGCCGCGTTCCCCGAAGTGGTCCCCGAAGTCGTCATGGAAGTGGACCTTAAACGGGGCCGCCCGCGTTCGTAACGTCGGGAGCATGAACGCGAACTCCCTGCGCGGGGCGCTCCTGGTGACCCTCGCCTACGCCCTCGTCGGTGCCTCCTTCACCGCCAACAGCCTCCTCGGCGACTACCCGTACGCGGGGGGACAGGCCCTGCGTTACGGCGCCGCCTGCCTGCTCCTGCTGCCTCTCCTCGGCACGGCGGGGCTCACTCCGCTCAGGGCGCTGGCCGCCCGTCACTGGGTCCGCCTGACCCTGCTCGCCGCCGTCGGCATGGTCGGCTTCAACCTCGCGGTGCTCGCCGCGGAACGCACCGCCGAGCCCGCGGTCCCCGGCGTCCTGGTCGGCTGCGCCCCGGTCGTGGTCGCCGTCCTCGTCCCGCTCCTGGAGGGACGCAGGCCCAGCCGGCCGGTCCTGTACGGCGCCCTGCTCGTCGCCGCCGGCGCGTTCACGGTGCAGGGGTGGGGCCGTACCGACCCGGCCGGTCTCCTCTACTCGGTCGGAGCACTGGCGGGCGAGGTCGGCTTCACCGTCCTCGCCGTACCCGTGCTGCGCCCGCTCGGGCCGAAGCTGCTCACGGTGGTGGTCTGCGCCATCGCCGCCGTGGAATCGGCCCTGCTCGGTCTCGTCGTCGACGGCGGCGCGTTCCTGCGGCTGCCGACGGCCGTGGAGACGGGCGCCCTGATCTGGCAGGCCGCCCTCGCCACGGTCGTCGGATTCGTCCTCTTCTACATGGGGGTCCAGCGGATCGGCATGGAACGGGCGACCCTCTACACCGGCGCGATCCCGGTCGCCGCCGCCCTGACCGCGGTGCTCGTCTCGACCGGGGGCTTCGGCCTGCCGCAGGCCGCGGGCAGTGTCCTGGTGGGGGCAGGGGCCGCCCTGGGTACCGGCCTGTTCACCCGCGCGGGCCGGTCAGCGGCTGCCGTCCAGAACGACCCGCGCGACAAGAGCCGGATCGTCGTTCATGGGCACATGACCGCAGCCCGGCAGCCGCACCAGCCGTGCCCCGGGGATGGTCCGCTTGGCCCGGACGCCCTGGCGGCGCAGCAGCAGCCGGTCGTGGGAGCCCCAGGCGATGGTGACGGGCACGTCGGGCACGTCGTCGGCGAAGAGCACGTTCCGGCCGGCCTCCAGGGTCTGACGGAAGCCGGGGGCGCCCCGAAGGGCGAGCGCCTCGGCGACCGCCGCCTCGGGTGACCGCCGCGCGGGCCGGGCGTAGATCGTGCCGGTGAGCACGGTCCGCCCGGCGGCGCTGCGGGACAGCCGCTCGATCAGCGGCACGGGCATCGACAGCGCGGCGGCCCGCATCGCGAGCAGCGTCCCGAAGGCGTACCGCCGCTCGCTCTCCGACCAGAACCCGGCCGGGGAGAGCGCGGTCACCGAGCGTACGAGCTTCTCCTTGCCCAGTTGGAGGGAGAGCAGTCCGCCCAGCGAGTTGCCGGCCACATGCGGCCGCTCGACGCCGAGCGCCTCGCAGAAGGCGCCGAGCACCGGCACCACGGTCGACAGGTCGTACGCGCAGTCCTCCGGCAGCGCGGCCGATGCGCCGAACCCCGGCAGGTCGACGGCGATGACGTCGCGTTCGGCGGCGAGGATGTCGAGGACCGGCTCCCACGCCTGCCAGTGGTGCCCGATGCCGTGGAGCAGCAGCAACGGCTCGCCCGCGCCCCGGCGTTCGTAGGTGACGGACACCGTGCGCGGCCCGCGCGGGGACGCGGTCGTGAACGAGATCTCTGCGGACATGCGCCGGCTCCCTGTCTTCGACCCCGGGCACCTCTTAGACGCCCTGTCAGCAAGAATTACCGTCCAGTAGCCACGAGTTCAAGGGATCCGGCAGAACTGGACAGGTCCCCGCCCGGTCGGCTGGGATGGGGGCGTGGCGACCGAAACAGCGACAGACGTCTTCGAAGAACACCGCCCGCTGCTCACCGGCGTGGCCTATCGCATGCTCGGCCGCGCGGCCGACGCCGAGGACGTGGTCCAGGACGCCTGGCTGCGCTGGTCGGCGGCCGACCGCGCAGAGGTCCGCGAACCCCGCGCCTACCTCATCCGCATCACCACCCGGCTCGCCCTGGACCGCCTTCGTCAGGCCCAGGCGCGCCGCGAGTCCTACGTGGGCCCCTGGCTGCCCGAACCCGTCGTCACCGACTTCGGTCCCGCCGTCCCCGACACGGCCGAGCGCGCCATGCTCGCCGACTCCGTCTCGCTCGCCGTCCTCGTCGTCCTCGAATCCCTCTCGCCGCTGGAACGCGCCGTCTTCGTCCTCCGCGAGGCCTTCGGCTTCCCCTACGGGGAGATCGCCACCGCCCTCGACCGCTCCGAGGCCGCCGTCCGCCAGCTCGCCGGCCGCGCCCGGCGCCACGTCGACGAAGGCAGGCCGCGCTACGACGTCGACCCGGTCGAGCGCCGCGCCCTCACCGAACGCTTCCTCGCCGCGGCGGCCGGCGGGGACCTCGAGCAGCTCCTGGCACTCCTCGCCCCGGACGTGCGCCTCGTCGGCGACAGCGGCGGCAAGGCCAAGGCCCCCCTGCGGGTCATGGAGACCGCGGACAAGGTCGGTCGCTTCCTCGCCGCCGTCGCCCAGGGAGCCGAGAGCGCGTACGAGTTCCGCTTCCTGGAGGTCAACGGAGCGCCCGCCCTGCTCACGCTCGACGGCGGCAGGCCGGACACCCTCTTCCAGATCGAGGCGCGGGACGGGCGCGTCCAGTGCGTCTACATCGTGCGCAACCCCGACAAGCTGCACGCGCTGAGCATCGGCTGACCCACCCCGGCCACGCGGTGCCCCGTCTCCGGTCCGGAGACGGGGCACCGCGCTGTGCACGGCTCACGCACCGCTCACGCACGGCTCACGGCGGCGCGAACGTCCTGTGAACGATCTACGCCGGAGCCCCGCGTCGAGGGCATCCGGCGGATGATTGGTCTTGACCAAGGGTGTGTGCCGTCTTATGGTCGCAGAGTTAGTGCAGGAACCTTTAATAAACAAGGGCGCGGAAAACCGCCGGCGACACGGCGATTGCGGAGGATCAGGGTGGGGACCACGCAGCTGGAATCGGTGCCGGAGCCGAAGTACTGGCACCTCAAGACCGTGATCGGCGAGGCGCTCGACTCCGACTTCGCGGTCGGCGAGATCCTCCCCAACGAGCGGGAGCTCGCCGCGCGCTTCGGCGTCGCCAGGGCGACGCTCCGTCAGGCCCTGGAGCAGCTGGAGCTCGAGGGTCGCCTGCAGCGCCGCCGCGGCGTCGGCACGACCGTCGCCCCGCCGCGCGTGGGCGTGGACGTCTCCACCACCCAGCACACCTGGCCCGGCGTCGCCGAGGAGACCTGGCAGTCCATGGACGCCTCCTCCGCCGTGGCGCCCCCCGCCGTGGCACGGCTCCTGGACATCGAGCCCGACGAGCAGGTCCACGTGGTGCGCCGGCTGCGCGTCACGCAGGAGCAGCCGGTCGCGGCCGAACTCCTCTACGTTCCGTCCGGCTCGGTTCCCGAGCTGAACGCGACCGACACCCCGACCGGCCCGGCCCGGGCCCGCGTCGTGCTGCGCGAACTCCAGCGCCTCGCCCTGGACGGCCAGGACCGCGCAGTCGAGCTCGGCTCCGCCCGCGTCGACGACGCCAAGGAACTGGACCGCCTGCCCGGTGCCCCGGTCCTCGTCGTGACCACCCGCTACCTCTCCGAGGGCCGCACGGCGGCGGTCTCCGTGGCCACCTACCGCGCCGACACCTGCCGCCTGACCTTCGGCGACTCGGGCGACCTCGTGATGGCCTCCTGACCTCTGGGCGCCTTGCCGGCCTCCTGACGCAGACGCCACTCTCCCGGAGGTCTCAACCTGTCGGACGCGGGAGGACGGCAGGTGACAGGTAGGCGCGGAAACCGGTCCGGGGACCCAGGCCGGGAAGCGGGTGGACGCGCCACTCGCGGGCGTGCGCGGGAGGACGCCCCTTGTCGGCGACGAGGACCGCGACGGGCTGCTGAAGGGCCATTGCCGCGAGGGCGCGCGGCGTGATGCTTCCGTCGTGACCGCCCGGCTGACGGGAGGCGCAGCCGGTACGGAACGCGATCCGGATCGCCTCTTCGCCGCTGATCACGCACGGCGGTCGCACGCCCTGGGCACGCAGTTCGGCCGCGATCCGCGTGAGGTCCACGGCGTCGCGCCGTACCCGGTTCGCCACCCCTACGACCAGGACGTACTGGATCGCCAGGTGGGCGACGACGGCCAGGATGACGAGGCCTGCCGCGGTGCGCCGCCACCGAAGCGGGGCGAGGCACGCCCAGAGCAGGCACTGGGCCACGGGCAGGGCCATCAGCGCGTAGGCCGGAAGCAGGAAACGGGGCGCCGCGTATCCGACGGTGAGCAGATACGGCGCCGCCAGCACCACCCCCACCGCCGTCGCGAGGAGGATAGGTGTGCGGTTCCGGGCGCGGACGGCGGACACGACTCCGCCCGCCACGAGCAGCGGCAGCGCGAAGAACCACAGGGCGGAGACGGGGTACCGCCAGGGCACGTTGCAGGGCCGGCACAGCGCCCGGCCGCCCAGGGCCCGCACGTGGTCGTCGACGGCGAAGTACCAGCCGAGATGGCCCTGGATCTCGCTGGCCCGCCGCAGCCGGGCGGCGAGGCCGCCGTAGTGGACGTACGCCTCGATCACCCACTCGGCGCATCCGACAGCCACGCCGGCGACCGCCACGAGAACCAGCAGACCCCTGCCACGCGTACGCGGCATCACCAGGGCCGCCACCACGAGCGCCAGGGCCAGCCACACCGCGTCGGACGGACGCATCAGCGCGGCGAACGCCACCCCGGCGCCCATGACGATCAGCGCGCGACCGTCGCCGGGGTCCCGTGCGGCCCGTAGGAAGCAACCGACCGCGGCGACGGCCCCGTAGGCGACCCAGAGGTTGGGCATCGCCTGCGAGGCGTAGAACATCGTCACCCACAGGCTCGCGAACAGCGCCCCGGCGATCGCGAGCACGGGAGCGGGCAGCAGCCGTCGCCACATCCACAGGGCCAGGAACAGGCCGCAGCCCGCCAGCACGGCCATGTACACGCGGAGCGCCGACGTGGAGGTGGTCAGCGCCGCGACCGGAGCGACGAGGTAGGTGATGCCCCGGGCCCGGGGCGCGCTGAAGAAGGCCGCCGGTGCCTGTGGGCTCACCTGACTGACGTACACGGTCTCGTCCCAGCCAAGTCCGAGACCGGGCGCGACCAGTGCGAGGTGGACGAGAGCGAAGGCGGCGCCGACGCCCGCCAGCAGGGGCAGTGGACGTGCGGCCGCCCCGTGCGGAGAGCCGCGCTCGGGCTCCGCGCGCGGCGGCCGCTCCGGTGGGCCGGAGACGAATCGTGTTTCCTGCATGTCCTGGCCTCGCTCGAAGGGGCGGCGGGTGACGATTCCCCGGCCTGACCTCTCCACGCTGCGGGGGCCGTGCCGGGTCCACCACGCGGGGCGGGGCACTCGGCTGAACGGTTCTCCCGAACGGGCGAGGGGCGCGTCCCGACGCCCGTGGTTAGCATCCGACAAGGGGGCGGCCCACACACGGCTCGGAGGCCTTCATGCAGCACGGACCCGCATCGCACCTGTCGGTGAACCGTTCACGGCTCGGCCACAAGATGCGCTACGCGCTGCGGCATCCGGAGCGCGTTGTGCCCTACCTGCGCCGGGCGGGGCGGGACAGCTGGCTGCGGCTGCGGCACCGGGGCAGCCATGTCGCCTACTACCGGGCCGTGATGGCCTCCGACACGGCACGCAGCCCCGAGGCGGCGGTCGGTGGCGGACCCTCGCACGACCGCTGGCTGGCCATCGGACAGATGCAGTACGACTACCTGGTGGGGCACGGGCTGACGCCGCGGGACCGGATGCTGGAGATCGGCTGCGGCAACCTGCGCGCCGGCTGGCGGTTCATCGAGTACCTGGAGCCCGGCCACTACTACGGGATCGACATCTCCCCCGACATCCTCATCGAGGCCAAGAAGACGCTGGTCCGCTACGGTCTGCAGGCCAAGCGCCCCTATCTGACCCCCGTCGACGACCTGAAGCTGGACTTCCTTCCGGACGCCTGGTTCACGGTGGTACACGCCCACAGTGTCTTCTCGCACTCGCCGGCCGACGTCATCGACGAATGCCTGGCGCACGTCGGACGCGTGCTGGCACCCGGCGGATTCTTCGACTTCACCTTCGACCGCACGGAGGGAGTCGAACACCACGTGCTGGGGGAGGACTTCTACTACCGCACGGAAACGCTGACGCGGCTGGCCGCGAAGCACGGCCTCGTCGCCCGCTTCATGGACGACTGGGAACAACTGCCCCATGGTCAATCGAAACTCCGCGTCTCCCACCCCGCGGCCGACCCGGACCGGGACGACGAGCGGCCTTCCCGTCCGGCTGCGGCTGCCGACGTGCCCGCGGTGGAGCCCTGAGCCATGGCCCCTTGTGCTCTGTCCGCCCGCTCGTCCGCCCCCGCCCGTCAGCGGCGGGCCGTCACCGTGGCGTCCACCGCGAAGAGCTGCTCCTCCACATGGTCCAGGGCCAGACGCAGCGCGCCCGTGCCCACCGCCGCCTCGCCCAGCATCGACAGGACCACCCGCGGGGGCCGCAGGCAGAAGCGGGCGAGTTCGTCGCGCAGCGGCTGCAGGACGCCGTCCAGGCCGGCGGCCCAGCCACCGATCACCACCAGTTCCGGGTCGAGCGCGAGGACCAGGGCCGCCACGTCGTGCACCAGACGCTGAGTGAACCGCTCCACGGCGGCTCCGGCCCGGGCGTCACCCCTCCGGGCCAGCGCGAACACCTCGGCGACCGCCTGTTCGTCCAACGGGTGAAGGGGTTCGTCCGTGGTCGACAGCAGATGCTCGGGGGTCACCCCGCGGCCGAGCAGATGCAGCGCCCCGATCTCCCCGGCCGCCCCGCCGTACCCGCGGTGCAGACGCCCCCCGATCAGCGAACCCGCGCCGGGGCTCAACCCGGCGAGGACGAAGACGATGTCGTCGGAGTCGGTCGCCGCGCCCTTCCAGTGCTCGGCGACGGCCGCCGCGTTCGCGTCGTTCTCCACCAGCACCGGGCAGCGGAACGACCGCCTCAACCGCTCCCCGAGCGCCAGGCCGGTCCAGCCGGGCAGCGCGGTACCGAGCCGCACGGTCCCGTCCGCCTCCACGATCCCCGGCGTCCCCACCCCGACCGCCCGTAGGTTGGCGCGCGGGACGCCGGCCCTGCGCAGCACGTCGGCGACCACCGTACGGACCCGCTCCAGGCGCTCGTCCGCGGGAGCCGTCTCGGAGACCTCGCGGGCCCCGGCGCCGATGATCCGTCCGTCGAGCCCCGAGAGCAGCGCGGCGACCCGGTGCGGGACGATCTCGATCCCCAGCAGGTGCCCGGCCTCCGCCCGGAAGCGGAACCTCCGCGCCGGCCGCCCCTGCCGCCGGGCCTCGCCCTCCTCGGGCGCCGCCTCGACGACGAGCCCCCCGACGATCAGCCCCTCGACCACGCCCTCGACCGTCGGGCGCGACAGACCCGTGACCCGGGTCAGGTCCGTGAGTGTGAGCGCGTCGGCGCCCCGCAGAGCATGGAGTACCACCGCGGAATTGATCCGCCGCAGCAGCGACGGATCCCCGCCGGTCAGCCGCCCCACCGTGTGTCCCTCCAGCTCGTGCACATGTTTGCCGGATGGTACTCAATGCCCGGGGGTGCGGCGAGCGCCCCCCTCGGCCGGCTCGACCGCCGGAGCGCCGGGGCGAAGCCGCGGGTGAGGCGATGGGTGATGCGGCGGGTGAGGCGGGTGAGGTCTGACGGAACGCCAATTGTCAGTGGGCGGCGCTTTACTGGGGTCATGACCACGGCACGCCACCTGGCAGCGATCGACTTACTCCGCTCCCGCGCCTTCCCCGAGGCGCCGGGCCGGACGGAGCTGGGAGAGAGCGGCCCGGGCTTCCACATCGCCGAGCTCGCCACCAGCGAGGAGTTCTGGGAGGACGACGGCACCCGTTGGTTGGAGGTCGCCGACCAGTACGAAGCGGAACGGGTCGCGCTGTCGGTGCTGCTCGCGGCGCGCTGGGGACCGCCGCGGATCATGGGGCTCTGGTCTCTCCTGGAGCGCGGCATGGCGGGCGAGGACATACCGGAGCCCTGGTCCTCGCTGAGCGGCCAGGCGCCCGATCTGCACCTGTGGCGGGTGGAGGGCCGGTGGACCGCCCTCGGCGTCTCGAACTGGGACAAGGAGCTGCCCTTCCAGCTCCTCGCCGTCGTCACGACGGTCGACCCGCCCTGAGGGATCCGTCCGGACCCCGTCGGTCCTCGACCCCCGCGGCCTCCCGCAGTCGGGCGAACTCCTCCGCCATCGCCCCCACCGACCAGTGCGCGTTGAGCCCGCTCGGGTTGGGCAGGACCCAGATCCGGGTCTCCCCGACGGTCCGCTCCTGCGGGCCGACGACGGCACGGCGCTCCCCGAACGCCGTGCGGTACGCGGTGATGCCGACGACCGCCAGCCACCTCGGCCGCAGCCGCTCCACCCGCTCGGTCAGCAGTCTGCCGCCCTCGCGGAACTCCTCGTCGCTCACCTCGTCGGCCCGCGCGCTCGCCCGTGCGACCACGTTCGTGATGCCGAGACCGTACGAGAGCAACTCCTCCTGCTCCGACGGTTTCAGCCTGCGCGGGGTGAAGCCGGACAGTTCGAGCACCGGCCAGAACCGATTGCCCGGGCGCGCGAAGTGGTGGCCGGTGGCCGCCGACATCAGCCCCGGATTGATGCCGCAGAAGAGCACGGAGAGGCCGCCCGCGACCACGTCGGGGACGACACGGTCGCGAGCGGCCTCGAGCTCCTGCGGCGAGAACCCGGTCAGAGGATCGACCCGGGGGTGTACGTGGCGGCCTCGGGACGCTGCTTGACGATCTCCTCGATACGGGAGACCACGGCCGCGACCTGGCCGGCGGCGGCGCCGGTGAACGACAGCTTGTCCGCCATCAGCGCGTCGAGCTGCGCCCGGTCCAGCGGGATCCGCTCGTCGGCGGCCAGCTTGTCGAGCAGCTCGTTGCGCTCGGCTCCCTGCTCGCGCATGGCGAGGGCGGAGGCGACGGCGTTCTCCTTGATGGCCTCGTGGGCGAGCTCGCGGCCGACCCCGGCGCGTACGGCACCCATCAGGACCTTGGTGGTGGCCAGGAAGGGGAGGTAGCGGTCGAGCTCGCGGGCCACGACGGCCGGGAAGGCGCCGAACTCGTCGAGCACGGTCAGGAAGGTCTCCAGGAGACCGTCGAGGGCGAAGAACGCGTCCGGCAGCGCCACCCGGCGGACCACCGAGCAGGAGACGTCGCCCTCGTTCCACTGGTCGCCGGCCAGCTCGCCGGTCATCGACGCGTATCCGCGCAGGATGACCATGAGGCCGTTCACACGCTCGCAGGAGCGGGTGTTCATCTTGTGCGGCATCGCGGAGGAGCCGACCTGGCCGGGCTTGAAGCCCTCGGTGACCAGCTCGTGGCCGGCCATCAGACGAATCGTCTTGGCGACCGAGGACGGAGCGGCGGCCAGCTGGACGAGCGCGGTGACGACGTCGTAGTCGAGCGAGCGGGGGTAGACCTGGCCCACCGAGGTGAAGGCGTGCGCGAAGCCGAGGTGACCGGCGATGCGCTGCTCCAGCTCCGCCAGCTTGGCCGCGTCGCCGCCGAGCAGGTCGAGCATGTCCTGCGCTGTGCCGACCGGGCCCTTGATGCCGCGCAGCGGGTAGCGCGCGAGCAGTTCCTCGAGACGGCCGTAGGCGACGAGCAGCTCGTCGGCGGCCGTCGCGAAACGCTTGCCGAGCGTCGTGGCCTGGGCGGCGACGTTGTGGGAGCGGCCGGCCATGACCAGCTCGGCGTACTCCCCGGAGAGCTTGCCGAGGCGGGCGAGGACCGCGACGGCGCGGTCGCGCATCAGCTCCAGCGAGAGGCGGATCTGCAGCTGCTCGACGTTCTCGGTCAGGTCGCGGGAGGTCATGCCCTTGTGGACGTGCTCGTGACCGGCGAGGGCGTTGAACTCCTCGATGCGGGCCTTCACGTCGTGCCGGGTGACCTTCTCACGCTCGGCGATGGAGGCGAGGTCGACCTGGTCGAGCACGCGCTCGTAGTCGGCGAGGGCCGCGTCCGGAACCTCGATCCCGAGGTCCTTCTGGGCACGCAGCACCGCGAGCCACAGCCGGCGCTCCAGCTTCACCTTCTGCTCGGGGGACCAGAGGACGGCGAGCTCCGCGGAGGCGTAGCGGCCGGCCAGGACATTGGGGATACGGGGCTTCGCAGCAGCAGTCACGTGACCTGATTCTACTGGCGGTTTGTGCAGGCCAGCGCCACGGCCGGGTTCGTCTCTTGCTACGAGACGCCCGTCACGCCCGCTCCCGCCCGCCTGTCAGGACTCCGGCGGCAGGTGGTACGGCAGCAGGTCCGGGCGCTTGGCCGGGCGGCCGTCGCCGGAGGAGCGCCCGGTGAGGCGGCGCCCGATCCACGGGCCGAGGTGCTCCCTGGCGAAGCGCGCGTCGCCGATCCGCCGCGTCACCCAGCCCGGGGGCAGGGCCGGCGGCAGCGGCGCCCGCCAGTCGTCCTCCGGGTCCATGCCCAGGGCCTGCCACACGGCCTCGGCCACGCGCCGGTGCCCCTCGCCGGTCAGGTGGAGCCGGTCGACGTCCCACATCCGCTGGTCACCGAGGGCGGGCGCGCCGTACAGGTCGACCACCAGGGCGCCGTGACGGGCTGCGAGCTCGTCGACGTACCCGAAGAGCTCCTCCATGCGAGCCCGGAAGCGCTCCATGACCGGACCGTTGCGGCCAGGGCTGCGCATCAGGACCAGCTGTCCGCAGGACGGTGCCAGTTTCTCGACCGCCTCGGTGAGCAGGCCCCGTACCCGTCCCATGTCGCACTTCGGGCGCAGGGTGTCGTTCAGGCCGCCGACCAGGGTCACCACGTCCGCCTTCATGGCGGCGGCCACGTCCACCTGCTCCTCGACGATCTGCCCGATGAGCTTTCCCCGGACGGCGAGGTTGGCGTACCGGAAGTCGGGCGTACGGGCGGCCAGCCGGGTCGCGAGGAGGTCCGCCCACCCCCGGTAGGTCCCGTCGGGCAGTCGGTCCGACATGCCCTCGGTGAAGCTGTCGCCCACGGCGACAAGACTGGTGTAGGTGGCATTCATCTCCATGGCGGAGCGATCATACCGTGCGGTATGCGGGCCGGGTCCACGGAGGCGGACCGCCGGAGGTGACCCGCCGGACGCCGGGCCGACATCAGACGGGGCCCGGGGCGAAGATCCCCCGGGGCCCCGCCTGCGGGTGCTGCGGTGATGCGGTGACAGCCGGCCCTACGACAGGCCGGCCCTACGACGGCGCCGGACGCCCCACGAGCTTGCGCAGCACGTCCTCCATCGTGACGAGGCCGGCCAGCTTGCCGTCCTCGTCCAGGACCGCCGCCAGGTGCGTACGGCTGCGGCGCATCGCCGTCAGTACGTCGTCCATCGGCGTGGCCGCCCGCACCCGGGCGATCGGACGGAGCGCCGACACGGGGAAGGGCAGATCGCGCGGTGACGCGTCCAGGGCGTCCTTCACATGGAGGTAGCCCAGGATCCGGCGCCCCGAGTCGACCACCGGGAAGCGGGAGAAGCCCGACTGCGCGGCCAGCGCCTCCAGCTCCTCCGCCGTCGTGCCCACCGCCGCGTACACGACCCGCTCCACCGGCATGACCACGTCCCGCACCGGACGACGGCCGAGCTCCAGGGCGTCGTGCAGCCGCTCCGCCGCACGGTCGTCGAGCAGACCGGCGACACCGGCGTCGGTGACCATCCGGGCCAGCTCGTCGTCCGAGAACGTCGCCGAGACCTCGTCCCTCGTCTCCACGCGCAACAGCTTGAGCAGCGCGTTGGCGAAGGCGTTGATCGTGAAGATCACCGGCCGCAGGGCCCGCGCGAGGGTCACCAGCGGCGGGCCGAGGAGCAGCGCGGTGCGCGTCGGCTCGGCGAGGGCGATGTTCTTCGGAACCATCTCGCCGAGCAGCATGTGCAGGTACGTCGCCACGGCCAGCGCGATGACGAACGAGATCGGGTGCACCAGGCCGTGCGGCACGCCGACCGCGTCGAAGACCGGCTCCAGCAGGTGGGCGATGGCCGGCTCGGCGACGATGCCGAGGACCAGGGTGCACAGCGTGATGCCGAGCTGCGCGGCGGCGAGCAGCGCGGAGACGTGCTCGAGACCCCAGATGACGCTGCGCGCCCGCCGGTTCCCGGCCTCCGCCTCCGGTTCGATCTGACTGCGGCGTACGGAGATCAGGGCGAACTCCGCGCCGACGAAGAAGGCGTTCACCACCAGGGTCAGCAAGCCGATCAGCAACTGGATCGCGGTCATCGGCCCGCCTCCCCGGTGTCGGAGTCCTGCGCGGGCGGCACGTGCATCAGCACGCGAGCGGCCCGGCGTCCTGAGGCGTCCACCACTTCGAGCT
Organism: Streptomyces lateritius; assembly: GCF_014649715.1. Classification (GTDB taxonomy): domain Bacteria; phylum Actinomycetota; class Actinomycetes; order Streptomycetales; family Streptomycetaceae; genus Streptomyces; species Streptomyces lateritius. The sequence continues at coordinate 253,240 of NZ_BMTO01000010.1, read as the reverse complement.
GCCAGCCGGCCAGCTCCACGCGGTCACCGACGGCGGGGATCCGCCCCAGCTCGGTGGCGAGGACACCCGCCAGCGTCTCGTACGGGCCGTCCGGTACCCGCAGACCGATCGCCTCCAGCTGATCGGTGCGCGCCGCGCCGTCCGCCGACCAGAGCACGCGCCCGTCCGCGTCGACGCCGGCCCGGGCGAGGTCAGGCGTCTCGTGCGGGTCGTGCTCGTCGCGCACCTCGCCGACGACCTCCTCCACGATGTCCTCGAGCGTCACGACGCCGGCGGTGCCGCCGTACTCGTCGATGACGACGGCCATGGTCTGCTTGCCCGACAGCCGGTCGAGCAGCCGGTCCACGGTCAGCGTCTCCGGGACCAGCAGCGGCTCGCGCAGCATGTCCCCGATGCGCCGGAGCCGGCGCTGGTCGGCCGGTATGGCCAGGACGTCCTTGATGTGGACGATGCCGACCACCGAGTCGAGGCTCCCGCGGTAGACGGGGAAGCGGGAGAGGCCGGTCGCGCGGGTCGCGTTCGCGACGTCCTCGGCGGTGGCCTGCACCTCCAGCGCGGTGACCTGGACCCGCGGGGTCATCACGTTCTCCGCCGTCAGCTCGGCCAGATTGAGCGTCCGTACGAACAGCTCGGCGGTGTCCGCCTCCAGCGCGCCCTGCTTGGCGGAGTGGCGGGCCAGGGCGACCAGCTCCTGCGGGGAACGGGCCGAGGCCAGCTCCTCGGCCGGCTCCATGCCGATCCGGCGCAGGATCCGGTTCGCCGTGTTGTTGAGATGGCTGATCAGCGGCTTGAAGGCGGCCGTGAAGACCCGCTGGGGGGTGGCCACCCGTTTGGCGATCGCCAGCGGCGAGGAGATGGCCCAGTTCTTCGGGACCAGCTCGCCGACGACCATCAGAACGACGGTCGACAGGGCGGTGCCGAGGACGAGGCCCACCGATGAGGCGACCGAGGGGGACAGGCCGAGGTCCTCGACCGGACCGCGGATCAGCTTGGCGATGGAGGGCTCGGAGAGCATGCCGACGATCAGGTTGGTGACCGTGATGCCGAGCTGGGCGCCGGAGAGCTGGAAGGTGAGGGACTTGACGGCCTTCAGAGCACTCTCCGCGCCGCGCTCGTCCCGCTCCACGGCGCGCTCGAGCTCGGACCGCTCGACCGTGGTGAGCGAGAACTCGGCCGCGACGAAGGCGCCGCACGCGAGCGAGAGCAGCAGCGCCACCATGAGCAGAAGCACTTCAATCATCGGTTCACCTCCGTCCCATGATCAGTCAGGGGCACGGGGATCGCTCGATGTCGACTGGTACTGGGAGGCTCGCCCATGGGCGGACGCTCACACCTTTCGGTCGTCGGGAAATGAAGTACCCATGGTAAAGGGTGGGCAAAGCAGTCAGCTGATCACCCCTGATCACAGCTGATCAGCCCTGCGTGGCGGCCGGCAGCGGCTTCACCCAGCGGGTCCACTGCTCCTCGGGGCCGTACTCCGCCGCTCGCCAGGCGTGCTGCCCGAGGGTGTTGCGATCGAGCACCATGGCGTCCGCCCGACGCCCGCCGAGCCGGACGAAGCGCTCCTCGGCCGCCGCGAGCAGCGCCCCGCCGACGCCCCGGCGGCGATGGTCCGGGTGGACGGCGAGCCGGTACAGGTGACAGCGCCAGCCGTCGAACCCGGCGATCACCGTGCCGGCCAGCTCGCCGCCGCGCTCCGCGAGGATCAGAGCCTCGGGGTCGCGGGCGACGAGCCGCTCGATCCCGTCACGGTCGTCGCTGATGCTGGTGCCCTCGGCGGCGACCTTCCAGAAGGCCAGCACGGCGTCGAGGTCGGCCGCCGCGGCGGCCCGGATGCGTACGTCGTTCATGCACCGCATCCCACCACCGTCCCGGCGGCCCGTCGACCGCGTTTCGCGATGTGGGCCCACGGGCGCCGACGGCTCGGCTCCCGCGGACTCAGTTCCCGCGCAGCTCCTCGATGACGGGGCCGAAGGCCTCCATGGCATCGTCCAGGACCGTGAAATAGGAGAACCCGTACCGCTCGCGCCGCTCACGCAGCTGGTCGGCGATCTCCCGCACACCGCCGACGGCGAGCAGCGGCAGCTCCCGCACCTCCTCCTCGCTCAGATGGGAGACGTACGGACGGAAATCCGCCGTCGCCGCCGCACGGTCGTCGGTCACGACGACCCGCTGGAGCAGCAGATTCAGCTCGGCCGGAGCGGCGCGCCCCGCCTCCTTCTCGAACCGGCGGTACGCGGCCACCCGCTCGTCCATCTCCTTGGGGGCCAGCACGGTGACGCGGCCGCCCTCGGTGCGCCCGCCGGCGAAGGCCATCACGTCGGCGTGCCGGGCGGCGAGACGCAGGACCCGGTCGCCGTTACCGCCGATCAGCAGCGGAGGGCGCGGCGATCCCTCCGCGGCGAGGACGCGGTCCAGCTCCTCGACCGTACGCCTCAGGTGGTCCACGCGGGCGCCCGGCGGAAGGAACTCGATGCCCGCCCGCTCGTGCTCCTCGCGCACATAGCCCGTCCCGAGCCCGAGCTCCAGACGACCCCCGGTCAGGGCGTCCGTCGTGGTGACCTCGCGGCCCAGCAGGGTCGGGTTCCAGAAGCCCGCGTTGAGCACGAAGGTCCCCACCCGCGGCCGGGTCGTCGCCTCGGCCGCCGCCACCAGGGCCGGGAACGGCGCGGGCATCCCCAGGTGGTCGGGGACCAGGATCACGTCGTAGCCCAGCTCCTCGGCGCGGCGACAGCGCTCCCGCCACTCCTCGCCCGTCCCCGGCCTGAGCATGTTCACAGCGAAGCGGAACGGTAACGCCATGGCGTCTCCCCCTGTAGGTGTCGTTGACCGTCCGAACGTACGCCCCCGTCCGCTACCTCCGCCGTGCGGCCCCCAACACACAGAAGGACGTGGGAAGTCGGGGACCCTTCTCGGGGACGAGGAAGCTGCGGTGCGCGATGCGCTCGAATAACGCCGCCTCGATCGCGGCGAGCGGGTCACGGGCCGTGTGACAGCCGCCGAACAGCCGCGGCCACACCGTGCGGTCGAGAGCCCGCTGGGCCCGGGCCATCCCGCGACCCGGCGCCGCCCCGTGCTCGAAGAACCGCAGCTCGCCGCCCGGCCGCAGTACCCGGTGCAACTCGGCGAGCGCCCGCGGCACGTCCCGCACCGAGCACAGGACCAGGGAGACCACCGCCGCGTCGAAGGCCTCGCTCTTCACCGGCAACGCCTCCGCCGCGCCCGGCACCACGTCCACCGGGACGTCCGCGCGCAGGGCGGCGTCGGCCGCCAACTGCCGCAGGTGCCGCTCCGGTTCGATGGCCACGACCTCGGAGACGGTACGGGGGTAGTGGGCGAAGTTCAGGCCGTTCCCCGCGCCGATCTCGATGACGCGGCCGGACAGGCCGGACAGCAGCTCCGTACGGAGGGGCCCGACGCCGCCCTTCTCGTCGGCGGAGACGCTGAACCGTGCGTAGAAGCGGGCGAAGAGGGGATGGTGGACGGCGTCCCGGGGGACCCGGGTGGAACGCGGGGACATCGCGGACCTCCTGCGGCGCTCGACGGCGCAGACGTGGACGGGGTGATTCTTCCCCGTCCCGAGCCGCTCAGCCCGTCACGAAGCAGAACTCGTTGCCCTCCGGGTCGCGCATCACCTGGAAGGCCCCGTGGTCGTCGGCGACGATCTCCGCGACCCGCTCCGCCCCCAGGCCGGTCGCCTCGTCGGCCGCCGCGTCCAGTCCGGCCACCTCCAGGTCGAGATGGAGCCGGTTCTTCACGGCCTTGCCCTCCGGCACCCGCTGGAACGCGAGCCGGACGAACCCCGGCGGGTCGACGTACGACCAGTCGGGGTTCCGGTCGACCGGGGCCCCACCGAGGAGTCCGGCCCAGAACCGGACGAGACGCGCCGGATCGGCGCAGTCGAAAACGATCTCCTGAACCTGTGCACGCATCCGTCCACCCTACGGATGCCGGGCGCTGTTCCAAGGGAATCGCCGCGCGTTTCAGGCCCGCTCGCCAGGAGCGAACCGGCCGGCGAACACCGCCGCGTCCCAGTCCCCGCCGAGCGGGGGTGCCAGCCACTCGCCCGCGCGCGCCCGGAACTCCGCCGGGTCCAGCGTGCCCGCGCCCTCCGGCACGGCCCCCAGCAGCGGCGCCGCGGCCGCTTCCGGCAGATCCGCCAGATTGCAGCGCGCGGCCAGATCGGGTGAGACCGGCCAGCTGCCCACCACCACGCCCAACTGCTCGATGCCGCGCGCCCGCAGCGCCTCGGCGGTGAGCGCGGTCGCGTTGAGCGTGCCGAGCCCGGCCGGGGTCACGACCAGGACGGGTGCGCCGAGCAGACGGGCCGCGTCGGCGAGGGTGCCGCCGTCGTCGTCGAACCGGACCAGGAGGCCGCCCGCGCCCTCCACCAGGACCAGGTCGTGCTCGGCGGCCAGCTTCGTGGCCGCCTCGGCGACCTCCTGGGGCCCCACCGGCGCCGAACGCGCCCGGCGGGCGGCCGTGGCGGGCGCCAACGGCTCGGGGAACCGACCCAGTTCGGTTGAGGTCACGGCCCCGGAGAGGCGTACGACCTCGTCCGCGTCCCCTCGCTCGCCCGGTTCGAGCCCGGTCTGCGCGGGCTTGAGCACGGCGACCGACCGGCCCTGCGCGGTGGCCACGGCGGCCACGGCGGCCGTCACGATCGTCTTACCGATCTCCGTGCCCGTACCGCTGACGACGATGACGGCCATGGTGTGTTCGCGTCCTCTCTCCGTGTCCGCGCGCGTCGGCGCGGTCGAGTGTGCCGACCCGCGAGCGTGCCCCGGAGGGCCCGGCCGTGGGGACCGGCCTTTCGTTCCCCGGGCGAGTGGCCCGGTCGGTGACCTGCTGCCGCCGCGGGGCGGCTGGGGTCGGTCACGGCTGCCGCAGTGGCGCCGACCGAGTCGGTCAGCCGCTGCGGCAGCAGCGCGGCCCGGCCGCTGACCGGCGACCGCAACACCGCCGCCGAGTCCGTCACCCGCTCTGCCGCGGCAGCGGCGACCGCCCGTTCACCATCTGCCGCAGCGGCGCGGCGGTCCCCCACGCCGCAGCAGCGCCGACCGGGACCGGTCACCGTCTGCCGAGGCAGCGCCCAACTGCCGGTTCCTGCTGCCGTAGCAGCGCGCCCCGGTCGGTGACCGGCTGCCGCAGCCGCGCCGCCCGGTAGGTCAGCCCGCCGCCGCGGCCGCGCGGACGGCGGCGCAGATGCGGGCCAGGTCCTCGTCGCCGGTCACGTACGGCGGCATGACGTAGATCAGGTCGCGGAACGGCCGCATCCAGACACCCGCCCGCACCGCCGCCTCGGTCGCCGCGGCCATGTCGACCGGGTGGTCGAGCTGGACCACGCCGATGGCGCCGAGCACCCGGACGTCCAGAACGCCCGGCACCGAGGCCACCTCCGCGAGCCCCTCGCGGAGCCCCGCCTCGATCCGCTTGACCTCCACCGCCCAGTCCTGCGACAGCAGCAGGTCGATCGAGGCGCAGGCCACCGCCGAGGCCAGCGGATTGCCCATGAACGTCGGCCCGTGCGCGAGGACCGGGACCTCGCCGCGCGAGATCCCCTCGGCCACCCGCGACGTGCACAGCGTCGCCGCCATCGACAGATAACCACCGGTCAGCGCCTTGCCCACGCACATCACATCCGGTGAGACCCCGGCGTGGTCGGCGGCGAACAGCGCACCGGTACGGCCGAAACCGGTCGCGATCTCGTCGAAGATCAACAGGACGTCGTGCGCGTCGCAGGCCTCGCGCAGGACGCGCAGGTACGCGGGGGAGTGGAACCGCATCCCGCCCGCGCCCTGGACCACCGGCTCCACGATCACCGCGGCCAGCTCGTCCGCGTGCTCCGCGATCCGCTCCCGCAGCAGTTCGGCGTACGACTCCTCGTACTCCACGGGCGGCGCGTCCACGAAGGCCTGGCGCTGCAGGACGCCCGACCACAGCTCGTGCATTCCGCCCTGGGGGTCGCACACCGACATCGGCTGCCAGGTGTCACCGTGGTAACCGCCCCGCCAGGTGAGCAGCCGCTGCTTCCCGGGGCGTCCCACCGAGCGCCAGTACTGCAGGCACATCTTGGCCGCGACCTCGACGGAGACCGAGCCCGAGTCGCTGAGGAAGACGTGCCGCAGCGGCTCGGGGGTGATCTCCACCAGACGGGCGGCGAGCCGGACGGCCGGCTCATGGGTGAGACCGCCGAACATGACGTGGCTCATCCGGTCCAGCTGGCCGCGCACCGCCTCGTTGAGCACCGGGTGGTTGTAGCCGTGGACGGCCGACCACCACGAGGACATGCCGTCGATCAACTCGGCCTGCCCGTGGACGGGTTCGGCGAGCCGGAGCCGTACCCCGGACGCGGACGCGACCACCAGGGGGTCCGTACGGCCCGGCATGGGGCCGTACGGGTGCCAGACGTGCGCCCGGTCCAGGGCGAGCAACTCGCTGTTACGCATTGGGCGCGAGGTCCGTCCCGGCGCCCCGGCGGCGGACGGCCACCAGGTCGGTACGGGCGTTCGGGACTTCGGCGACAGGCTCCGGTACGTCGGCGACAGGCTCCGTCGTCGGGTTCGCGGCCTCGGGCCCGGGACCGCCGCACGGCCCACAGCCACCGCCCGCCCCGGCCTCCGCGTGCGAGCCGCAGCCACCGCCCGCGCCCGCCTCCGCGTGCGAGCCGCAGCCACCGCCCGCCCCGGCCTTCGCCTGCGAGCCGCAGCCACCGCCCGCCCCGGCCTTCGCCTGCGAGCCGCAGCCGCCGCCCGCCGCGGCGAGCGCGTCGGCCCGGTGCTCGGGCAGCGTCGTCGTACCCGCGCCCTCCACCTCGAAGCCCGCATCCGCGATCATGTCCAGGTCAGCCTTGCCCGCCTGGCCCTCGCTCGTCAGGTAGTCGCCGAGGAAGATCGAGTTCGCCAGGTGCAGCGCCAGCGGCTGCATCGACCGCAGGTGCACCTCGCGGCCGCCCGCGATCCGTACCTCCACGTCGGGGCAGACGAACCGCACCATCGCCAGGATCCGCAGACACCGCTGCGGAGTGAGGTTCCATTCCTTGGCGAGCGGGGTGCCCTCGAACGGGATCAGGAAGTTGACCGGCACCGAGTCCGGGTCCAGCTCGCGCAGGGCGTAGACGACGTCGACCAGGTCCTCGTCGCTCTCACCCATGCCCGCGATCAGACCCGAGCAGGCGGACAGACCGGCGGCGTGCGCCTTCTGCACCGTGTCGACCCGGTCCGCGTAGGTGTGGGTGGTGGTGATCTCCCCGTACGTCCCCTCGGACGTGTTGAGGTTGTGGTTGTACGCGTCGGCTCCGGCCTCCCGCAGCCGCTCCGCCTGGCCGTCCGAGAGCAGACCGAGGCAGGCGCAGACCTCCACGCCCTCGTTCTGTTCCTTGATCGCCTCGATGGTCTTGCCGACCCGGTCCACGTCACGGTCGGTCGGGCCGCGGCCGCTCGCCACCAGGCAGACCCGCTTCGCGCCGCCCGCCACACCGGCGGCGGCCGCCTGGGACGCCTCGTCCGGCTTCAGCCAGGTGTACTTGAGGATCCCGGCCGTGGAGCCGAGCCGCTGCGAACAGTAGGAGCAGTCCTCGGGACACAGCCCCGACTTCAGATTGACCAGGTAGTTGAGCTTCACCCGCCGCCCGAACCACTGACGGCGCACCTTGCCGGCCGCGGCCACCACATCGAGCAGTTCGTCGTCGGAGGTCGCCAGCACGGCGAGCGCTTCTTCACGGCTCGGCAGTTCGCGCCGCAGCCCCTTGTCCACCAGCGTGTTCAGCAGGTCCATAAGGGCTGATCCTGGCCTACGGCACACCCCGGGGCCAAGGAGGATCCGAACAAACGAGGCCGATTGAGGTGTGTGCATGGCCACACCCTGACCTCGGCCGCGGGCGGTTAGGGTCTGTGCGCTGCCTACAAAAGGATCTGCCCCATGTACCGGGACGAGGACACGCGCGACGAGGCCACGCGGGGCGGGGCCGCGTCCGGCGAGGCTGTGCGCGACGAGGTCGCGCCTGACGAGGCCGTACGGGCCGAGGTCACGCGCCGGACCGCGTTCGACTGGACCGATGCCGAGGCGCGCCGCCGCGAGCGCGCCGGTCTCGTACGCACGCTCAGGCCGCGCGCCGCCGAGTCCGAGCTGCTCGACCTGGCGAGCAACGACTACCTCGGCCTGACCCGCCGCCCCGAGATCACCGAGGCGGCCGCGGAGGCGGCCCGGCGCTGGGGCGCCGGTTCCACCGGATCGCGGCTGGTCACCGGCACCACCCGGCTGCACACCCGGCTGGAGCGCGAACTCGCCGATTTCTGCGGATTCGAGGCAGCCCTCGTCTTCTCCTCCGGCTACACCGCCAACCTTGCCGCGCTGACCGCGCTGAGCAGCCGTGACGGGCTGATCGTGTCGGACGCCGGCAACCACGCCTCGATCGTGGACGGCTGCCGCCTCTCCCGCGCCGAGACGACGGTGGTCCCGCACGCCGACCCCGAGGCGGTACGCAAGACCCTGCGGGCGCACGAGGGACGCCGGGCCCTCGCCGTCACCGACTCGGTCTTCTCGGTGGACGGCGACCGGGCCCCGCTGGCGGAGCTGGCCGATGCCTGCCGCGCGCACGGCGCCGCGCTCGTCGTGGACGACGCCCACGGTCTGGGCGTGCTCGGTGACGGTGGCCGGGGAGCCCTGCACGAGGCCGGACTCGCGGGCGACGAGGACGTCGTCGCCACCCTGACCCTCTCCAAGTCGCTGGGCAGCCAAGGCGGAGCGGTCCTCGGCCCGGCCCGGGTCGTCGAGCACCTGGTCAACGCGGCCCGTACGTTCATCTTCGACACGGGGCTCGCCCCGGCCGCCGCCGGAGCCGCGCTCGCGAGCCTGCGGCTGATCCACGGCGAACCCGCGCTCGCCCGGCGCGCCCGCACCGTCGCGGCCACCCTGCACACGCTGCTCACCGAAGCGGGCCTGACGGCCGTCCGGCCGGACGCGGCCGTCGTCTCGGTCCGCGCCCCGTCACCCGAGGCGGCGCTGCGATGGGCGGCCGACTGCCGCGAGCAGGGGCTGGCCGTGGGCTGCTTCCGGCCGCCGTCGGTGCCGGACGGCATCTCGCGGCTGCGACTCACGGCACGGGCGGATCTGACCGGCGCGGAGATCGAGCGCGCGGTCGCCACGATCGTGCGGACCGCACCGGCCGTGTGACGCGGCCACTCGGCGGCGGGCCGGCGGCGCGCGCCGCCGCAACCCACAGCCACGGCGCCGGTAGGCGTGCCAACGCCGCTCTCACATAGCGGAGTTCAACGCTTCGAGCGACAGATGTACACATATCTTGGTGGATCGCCGCCCAGAGCGGCACGATCGGTGGCACTCTGACGCGAAGCGCAATCCGGGGCGGGGCTCCGGTGGGAAAGGGACAGCGTCGCCATGGCAGACCACCAGGAAGCAACCGTCACTCTGCCGAGCGATCCCGCCTCGGTGCCCGCCGCCCGGAGGTACGTCGCCGACGTCCTGAGCGGTTGGGGGCTCGCCGGGGGAAGTGACACCGCCGACACGGTCCGGCTGATCGTCTCGGAGCTGGCGACCAACGCCGTCCAGCACACTCTCGGACAGTCGCCCACGTTCACCGTCGACATCCGTCTGGAGCGCGAGGAACAGCTCCGCATCGGCGTCACCGACAGCCATCCGCGCCCGCCCCGGCGGCTCCCCGCGGCGGTGCAGCAGGACAACGGCCGGGGCATGGTCATCATCCGCTTCCTGGCCGCCGAGGCGGGCGGCCGCCTGTCGGTCACGCCGACCGACCAGGGCGGCAAGACCGTCTGGATCGACCTCCCGTGGACGGCCGCCGCCGGCTGACGACGACGGCGTCCGTCACCGGGCCGGCGACGCCCGTGCGAAACCACCCCGCAGAAGGGCCCGGAGGGACTGGGCCGCAGGTCCCGACTCCGTGCCGCGGTGCGCCACCGAGATCGTCCGCCGGAACGACGTCGGCTCCAACGCCCGTACACCCAGCGGCGTCGCCGCCATCGCGGCGACCATCTCCGGCACGACCGCCACTCCGAGCCCGGCGCTGACCAGCGCGCACACGAGCGCGTATCCCGGCGTGCGGCAGACCACCGCCGGGGTCGCGCCGATCCGGGCGAGCTCGCCCTCGACCCCCCGTCGCGGTGCGTGGTCCGGCGCGCTGCTGATCAACGGCTGGCCCGCCAGCTCCTCGATCGGCAGCCGGCCCGAGCCACCGGCCAGTACGTGACCGGGCGCGGTGACCAGGACCAACTCCTCGGCCAGCAAGGGCTCGAGTTCGACCCCTGGCGGCAGCGGAGCGGACTGCGCCGGCTCGTAGGCATGGGTCAGGGCCAGATCCACCTCGCCCCCGGCCACGGCGAGCACCCCGCCCGGCGGCTCGTACTCGGCGACCGTCATCTCCACGTCCGGATGGGCCCGCCGGAACGCGCTGAGCACCGGTGGCAGCAGATGGATGCCCACCGTGGTGAACGTGCCGACCCGCAGCCGCCCGCCGGAGAGGCCGCTGAGCCGAGCCAGTTCGTGACGGGCCCGGTCCATCTCGTCCAGGACCCGACGCGCCCGTGTGACGAGCAGTTCGCCCGCCGCCGTCAGACGCGCGCCGCGGTGATGGCGTACGAGCAGGGCCGCACCCGCCTCCCGCTCCAGCTTCGCGAGCTGCTGCGAGAGCGCCGGGGCGGTGTATCCGAGACGGGCGGCGGCCCGGGTGATGGAACCGTCCTCGGCGACCGCCACCAGCGCCGCGAGCCGCACCAGATCCTGCATAAAGGATTCCTTTGGACCGACCCAGAAGATTGCACATACATGCTAAAGGCTGGGCTGGTGCACGCTGAGGCCCATGGACGGACAGCTGATCGCCTTCATCGGCGTCGCGGCGGGCATGGTGGCCATGCCGGGCGCCGACTTCACGGTCGTGGTACGCAGTGCGCTCGCCTCGCGGGGCGCGGGGCTGGCCTGCGCCGTCGGGGTGGCGGGCGGACTCCTTGTCCATACGGCGCTGGCGGTGGCCGGCCTGGCGGCCGTGCTGATCGCCGTGCCGGTGCTCTACCGCGTGCTGCAGATCGCGGGCGGCGCGTACATCCTCTGTCTCGGCGTCCAGGCGCTGCGCGGCGCCCTGCGGGCGACCGGGAGAACGCCGGCCGACACCGCGGGGGAGGCGGGGGCCGGGCGCGCACTGCGCCGGGGGTTCCTGACCAATGTGCTGAACCCCAAGGCACCGGTGCTCTTTCTGAGTCTGCTGCCCCAGTTCGTACCGGACGGCGCCGCGGTGCTGCCGCGCACACTGATGCTGGCGTCGATCGTGGTGGTGCTGGCTCTGCTCTGGTTTCCCCTGGTCGCCGTGCTCGTGGACCGCCTCGGCCACCGGCTGCGGCGTCCACGGCAGGCACGGACCGTGCAGGGGGTGACCGGCGGCGCGCTGGCCGCCCTGGGGCTGACGCTCCTGTCGGCCCCGCTCGCGGGGAAGTGAGCGGGACCCGCGCGAGAGGGTGCGGTGGCGCCCCCGCACCCCTCGGCACATCAGTCGTCGGTCAGTGGGTCAGCGGACCCGGCCGTAATAGACCTTGGACGACCAGATCTTGTCCAGCTTCACCCAGGAACCCCTCTTCGGAGAGTGCCAGATCTTGCCGCTGCCGGCGTAGATGCCCACGTGGTACACCCTCCCGCCGGAGTGGAAGAAGACCAGGTCCCCCTTCTGCCGGCTGGACGCGGAGATGTGCCGGGTCTTGTTGTACTGCTGCTGCGCGGTTCGGGGCAGTGACTTGCCCGCCTTCTTGTACGAGTAGAGCGTGAGCCCCGAGCAGTCGAACCGGGACGGGCCGGCCGCTCCGTACTTGTAGGGCGATCCCTTCTTCGAGGCCGCCACGTCGAGGGCCTTGCCCGCGTACGAGGTGGCGGCCTGGGCCTCCGGTGCGGCGCCTGGCGCCAGCATCGTCCCGCCGACGGCGGCGAGGGTGAGAGCCGAGACGGCTCCGGCCCGGGAGAACAGGGACGGGACATGAATCTGCGCAGTCATGCGCAACCCTTCGTCAGCCGCCTGTGAAGGATGACCTGTCGGGTTCGGGCTGGCGAAGTTGCCCGGCCGCGGCTGCGGCTTCACCCCGAGGAACGGCCCCACTGCTCGGTCGTCCCGTACTGCCTGGGTCCTCCACTCCTGCCGATCCACTCCTGTCGACCAGACATCCGGGACAGCGGCAGGACTCGGCGTCCGCCCGGACCGCCCCGCCGCGGTGGCGGGGGCTTGTCGTCGTCAGGGATCTTGACCCACAACCTGGTCGAAAACCGAGTTGAAACGGCGATATGTGAGGCTCCTCACGACTGATCCATTCGGGTGGACAGACATGTTTCGTGATCTTCGGAAGGTTCGCCTACGAGCCCCGTACCAGGGCTGGAGCAGCCGATTCGACCAGATGTGTACACCCGCTGCGCAACTCACCCCGTACATAAGTCGATTCATCTACTACGCCGAACGAGGGAGGGTTTCTGCGGCTTCGCTGGTCCGAGTGGACCTCGACACGACACGCGGGAATGTCAACTCATCGATGCTCCCGGGAGGGTGACCCGGTCCGTCCGGCGCTCCCCGCCCAGGACGCGCAGCGCGCGGGCCAGGGTCTCCGCGTGCACCTCGCTCTCGCCGCGCGCGTGCATCACCGTCAGTGCGTCGCGCAGCGCCGTCGCCCGGCTCACCAGCGTCTGGGCGGCTCGCAAGGCCCCATAAGTATGTGACGTTCTGGATGGATTGATCCTCCCCAGCAGGTCGACCACCTCGAGATAGGCGGCGATGAACTCGCCCTCGGCACGCGTGAGGGCGGGCAACGGCGGCAGTTCGGGGGCCATGTCCGGGTCACCGGCCCCCGCCGCCGACCGCCCCGCGGTTCTGGATCACGTGGTCGACCAGGCCGTAGGCGACGGCGGCCGGGGCGTCGAGGACGGTGGCCCGGTCGAAGTCGGCGTCGACCCGCTCGGGGCTCCGGCCGGTGTGGGTGGCGAGCATGCCGGCCACCATCGCGCGCAGCCGCAGCAGTTCTCGCGCCTGGATGTCGAGATCGCTCGGCTGTCCCTGCAACGGCTCGCCCATCGAGGGCTGCTGGAGCACCACGCGGGCGCCGGGCAGCGCGAGCCGCTTGCCGGGCGCTCCGGCCGCGAGCAGGACGGCGGCGGTGGAGGCCGCCTGGCCCAGGCAGATGGTCTCCACGTCGCAGGTGACGACCTGCATCGTGTCGTAGATCGCGGACATGGCGCTGAGCGAACCGCCGGGGGAGTTGATGTAAAGCGAGATGTCCCGGTCCGGGTCGGCGTACTCCAGGTGGAGGAACTGGGCGATGACGTCGTTGGCCGAGGTCTCGTCGACGGGGGTCCCGAGGAAGACGATCCGCTCCTCGAGCAGCTTCGAGTAGGGGTCGAGGGTCCGGCTGCCGAAACTGGTGCGCTCGGTGAACTCGGGCAGGACGTAGCGGGCGTGCATGGTGCATCACTCCTTGCCGCGCGGGGGCTTCGCGCTCGGTAAAAATGTACAGGACGTACAGACCGTAAGATGAGGAGCATGGCCTACGAGATTCCGGTGACGCAAGCACGGGCAGAGCTCGCCGACCTGATCAACCGCGTGGTGTACGGCGACGAGCGGGTGGTCGTGACCCGGCACGGAAAGCCGCTCGTGGCGCTCGTCTCCGCCGCTGACCTGCAACGACTCGAGGAGGCGGAGGCCCGGGAGCGTGAAGCGGCGGAGGAGCGGGTGATCAGTTCGGTCTCCCGCATCGGCGGCGCCGCGTCAGCTCCGGGCGAACAGGGCCGCTTCGGCATCGCCGCCCACCATCGCGAGCCCGGCACGTAGCGGCCGTATACGACCCGCCTCCGGGACGCGGCGCGGCCGCGGTATGCGGTCCCGCCCGGGGTCATGACCATGGGCACGCAAAGCCACAGTTAACGCGCCGGAAAAACTTGCGCCCTAACGTGCAATGTCTGGCCCGGCAGCCCGTCGCCGCAGCTCAACAGAGCGTTGAAGATCGGTAACGTCCGCTGCTGTCCGGGAGACCCGCCCGGTGGACGACTGTGAGGTGGAAGCGTGCAACTGACCCCGCACGAGCAGGAACGCCTGCTCATTCATGTGGCGGCGGACGTGGCCGAGAAGCGCAGAGCGCGCGGAGTGAGGCTCAACCACCCCGAGGCCGTCGCCCTGATCACCTCCCACATCCTGGAGGGCGCCCGGGACGGCCGTACGGTCGCCGAGCTCATGGCGTCCGGTCGCAAGGTGCTCTCCCGCGAGGACGTCATGGACGGCATCCCGGAGATGATCCACGACGTGCAGGTCGAAGCCACCTTCCCCGACGGCACCAAGCTCGTCACCGTCCACGACCCGATCCTCTGACGGGGAAGGCGCGCCGATGATTCCCGGAGAGATCCTGCACGGAGACGGCCCCGTCGCCCTCAACGAGGGCCGCCCCGTCACCCGCCTCACCGTTCTCAACGCCGCGGACCGGCCCGTCCAGGTCGGCTCCCACTACCACTTCGCCGAGGCCAACCCCGGCCTCGACTTCGACCGCGCCGCCGCGCGCGGACAGCGGCTGCACATCGCCGCCGGGACCGCCGTGCGCTTCGAACCCGGCATCCCCGTCGAGATCGAACTCGTCCCCCTCAGGGGCCGGCGGGTCGTCCCCGGCCTGCGCGGCGAGACCGCGGGCCCCCTCGACGGAGCCTCCGCCACCCCTGACGCCGACGGAGGCGACCGTGCCTGACCTGCACCGCGCCGTCTACGCCGACCTGTTCGGCCCCACCACCGGCGACCGCGTCCGGCTCGCCGACACCGACCTGCTCGTCGAGATCGAGGAGGACCGCTGCGGCGGCCCCGGCCGCGCCGGCGACGAGGCGGTCTTCGGCGGCGGCAAGGTCATCCGGGAGTCGGTGGGCCAAGCCCGGACGACCCGCGCCGAGGGCGCGCCCGACACCGTCATCACCGGCGCCGTCGTCCTCGACCACTGGGGCGTCGTCAAGGCCGACATCGGCATCCGCGACGGCCGGATCACCGCTCTCGGCAAGGCCGGCAACCCCGACACCATGGACGGCGTCCACCCCGACCTCGTGATCGGCCCCGAGACGGAGGTCATCGCCGGCAACGGGAAGATCCTCACCGCGGGCGCCGTCGACGCCCACGTCCACTTCATCTCGCCCACCCTCGTCGACCAGGCGCTCGCCACCGGCGTCACCACCCTCGTCGGCGGCGGCACGGGCCCGGCCGAGGGGACGAAGGCCACCACCATCACCCCCGGCCCCTGGCACATGGCCCGGATGTTCGAGGCACTGGACACCTTCCCCGTCAACATCGGTCTGCTCGGCAAGGGCAACACCATGTCCCGGGAGGCCATGCACTCCCAACTGAGGGGCGGAGCGCTCGGCTTCAAGATCCATGAGGACTGGGGGGCGACACCGGCCGCCATCGACGCCTGCCTGAACGTCTGCGACGAGACCGGCGCCCAACTCGCCATCCATACAGACACCTTGAACGAGGCGGGCTTCGTCGGGGACACCCTCGCCGCCATCGCGGGCCGTACCGTCCACGCATACCACACCGAGGGAGCGGGTGGCGGGCACGCGCCCGACATCATCACCGTCGTCTCCGAGCCGTACGTCCTGCCCAGCTCCACCAACCCGACCCGGCCGCACACCCTCAACACCGTCGAGGAACACCTCGACATGCTGATGGTCTGTCACCACCTCAATCCCGCCGTGCCCGAGGACCTCGCCTTCGCCGAGTCCCGCATCCGGCCCTCGACCATCGCCGCCGAGGACGTCCTCCACGACCTCGGCGCCATCTCGATCATCTCCTCCGACTCCCAGGCCATGGGCCGCATCGGTGAGGTGATCATGCGCACCTGGCAGACCGCGCACGTCATGAAGAAGCGCCGGGGCGCCCTGCCCGGCGACGGCCGCGCGGACAACCACCGGGCCCGCCGCTATGTCGCCAAGTACACGATCAACCCCGCCGTCGCCCAGGGCATGGACCACCTCATCGGCTCCGTCGAGCCGGGCAAACTCGCCGACCTGGTGCTGTGGGATCCGGCGTTCTTCGGGGTGAAGCCGCAGACCGTCATCAAGGGCGGCCAGATCGCCTACGCCCAGATGGGCGACGCCAACGCCTCCATCCCCACCCCGCAGCCCGTCCTGCCCCGTCCGATGTTCGGTGCGCTCGGCAAGGCGGCGGCCGCCGGATCGGTCAACTTCACGGCCCGGGCCGCGATCGAGGACGACCTGCCCGAACGGCTCGGGGTCGGCAAGGCGTTCGTGGCGATCGGCAGCACCCGCCGGGTCACCAAGGCGGACATGCGGGAGAACGACGCCCTGCCTCGGGTCGAGGTCGACGCCGACACCTTCACGGTGACGATCGACGGCGAGCCGGTCGAGCCCGCACCCGCCGCCGAACTGCCCATGGCCCAGCGCTACTTCCTCTTCTGATGATCACCGCACCGACGATCCCGCCAGCCACCGCCGGACCCGCCCGGACGGAGGCCGCACCGGCACCCGGACCCGCACCACGGGCCGCGGCCGGGGGCCGCGCCGCCCTCCTCGTGCTTGCCGACGGCCGCTTCCCCGCCGGCGGGCACGCCCACTCCGGCGGGGCCGAGGCCGCCGTCAAGGCCGGCCGCATCACGGACGCGACGAGCCTCGCCGCGTTCTGCCGGGGCCGGCTGCACACCAGCGGTCTCACGGCGGCGGGCCTCGCCGCCGCGGCGGCGCTCGGACTCGACCCGTACGCGCTCGACGAGGCCGCCGACGCCCGGACCCCGTCACCCGTCCTGCGCACCGTCGCCCGCAAGCTCGGCCGGCAGATGATGCGGGCGGCCCGCGCGGCCTGGCCCTGCCCCGAACTCGACGCGCTCGCGGCCGCGTTCCCGCGCGGCGCCCATCAGCCCGTCGTCCTCGGCGCCGCCGCCCGCGCCGCCGGTCTCGGCCCCGAGGACGCCGCCCACTGTGTCGCTTACGAGACGGTCGGCGGCCCCGCCACCGCCGTGGTACGCCTCCTCGGCCTGGACCCCTTCCAGGCCACCGCCGTCCTCGCCCGCCTCGCCCCCGAGATGGACCGGGTCGCCGAAGTGGCCGCGACCGCCGCCCGGCAGGGCCTCGACGCCCTGCCCGCCGCGTCCGCGCCCCTCCTCGACATCACCGCCGAGCAGCACGCGGCCTGGCCCGTCCGCCTCTTCGCGTCCTGAGCGCCCAGCACACCCCAGGAGAGCCATGCACCTCGACCATGCCCCCCACCGCGCCGGCGCCGTCTCCGCCGACGCCCACCGCCCCGACGGGACCCGGCGCGCCCTGCGCATCGGACTCGGCGGCCCCGTCGGCTCCGGCAAGACCGCGACCGTCGCCGCTCTCTGCCGCGCCCTGCGCGACCAGCTCTCCATCGCTGTCGTCACCAACGACATCTACACCCGTGAGGACGCCGAGTTCCTGCTCCGCAACGCCGTCCTGCCCTCCGAGCGCATCCAGGCCGTCGAGACCGGCGCCTGCCCGCACACCGCGATCCGCGACGACATCTCCGCCAACCTCGAAGCCGTCGAGGAACTGGAGGACACCGTGGGCCCGCTCGACCTGATCCTCGTCGAGTCCGGCGGTGACAACCTCACCGCCACCTTCTCCAAGGGCCTCGTCGACGCCCAGATCTTCGTCATCGACGTGGCCGGCGGCGACGACATCCCGCGCAAGGGCGGCCCCGGCGTCACCACCGCCGACCTGCTCGTCGTCAACAAGACCGACCTCGCCCCGTACGTGGGATCGGACCTGGAGCGGATGGCCCGCGACGCCGCCGAGCAGCGCGGCGACCTGCCCGTCGCGTTCACCTCCCTCACCGGCCCCGACGGAGTCCGCCCCGTCGCCGACTGGGTGCGCGCCCAGCTCGCCTCCTGGGCCGTGGCGCCCACGCCCGCCGCATGAGCCTGCGCGCCACCGCCCGGATCGTCGCCGACGCCGGCGGCGGCCTGCCGCTCCTGGAGAGCGACGGCCCCCTCGCCGTCCGGCGCACCCGCGCCACCGGGCCGTACACCCGGGTCACCGTCGTCGGAGCCATGAGCGCGCCACTCGGCGGTGACCGCCTCGCGATCGAGACGGAGGTACGGGACGGGGCGCGGCTTCTCGTCGACTCGGCCGCGGCGACGCTCGCCCTGCCCGGCCGCGGCGGCGCACCCGCCGCGTACGACATCCGGCTCACCGTCGGCGACCGCGCCGCGCTGCGCTGGCTGCCGGAACAGCTCGTCTCGGCCCGCGGCTCCGACCTGCGGATGCGTACGACCGTCGAACTCGCCGCCACCGCGCGGCTCGTGCTCCGCGAGGAACAGATCCTCGGCCGGCACGGCGAGGAGACCGGCACGCTCATCACCCGCCTCACCGTCCGCCGCGCCGGACGGCCCCTGCTCGACCAGGAACTGGCGTACGGCCCGGGCGCACCCGGCGGCTGGGACGGCGGCGCGGTTCTCTCCGGCCATCGCGCCGTCGGTCAACTCCTCGTCGTGGACCCGGAGTTCGAGGCCAAGCCGGTGGCGTCCCGGCCGCTCGCGGAGAACGCCGTCCTCACCCCGCTATCCGGCCCCGCCGGTCTGGTCACGGCGGTCGCCGCCGACGCCCTCCAGCTGCGGCGCGTCCTGGACGAGGCGCTCGGAGTCCTCGCCCCGGCCTGAGTTCACCGTTTCTCACCCGGTGCACCGCTCAGCGGTACACCCTCTCCGGTTATGGGTTCGGCAAAGAAACACCAGTACGGCCTTTCGCCGCGCGCCCCACTGACGAAAGGATCCCCCGGACAGACCGACACACCCATAGGGGGAGGAACCACGTGGGACGCACCGCGGTGCTCGGCTCGGCCGGCACTCTCATTGCGGGCACGCTCATGGCCGGCGCGCTGGCGGCTCCGGTCGCCACCGCCGACAGCCGCCATCGACCGGACGCGGAGGCGCGCGGCACCGCCGTCGCCGCCGAGCGGGCGGCGAAGCAGGGCATCGACTGGCGGGACTGCCCTGCGGACTGGGGCCTGGAGAAGCCCATCCAGTGCGGCTGGGTCACCGTCCCGGTCGACTACAGCAAGCCGAACGGCAAGCAGATCAAGATCGCCGTCGACCGCATCGGCGCCACCGGCACCCCCGCCGAGCGCCAGGGCGCGCTCCTCTACAACCCCGGCGGTCCCGGCGGCTCCGGCCTGCGCTTCCCCCGCCGTGTCACCACCAAGAACGCCATCTGGGCGAACACCGCCAAGGCGTACGACTTCGTGGGCTTCGACCCCCGCGGCGTCGGCCGCTCGGCCCCCATCTCCTGCGTCGACCCGGCCGAGTTCGTCAAGGGCCCCAAGCTCGACCCGGTGCCCGACAGCGAGGCCGACAAGCTCGCGCAGCGCAAGCTCGCCGCCGAGTACGCCGAGGGCTGCGCGGAGAAGAGCGGCGACATCCTGCCGTACATCAACACGCTCAACACCGCCCGCGACCTCGACGTCGTCCGGGCCGCGCTCGGCGAGAAGAAGCTCAATTTCGTCGGCGTCTCCTACGGCACCTACCTCGGCGCCGTCTACGGCACCCTCTTCCCCACCCACGTGCGCCGCATGGTGCTCGACAGCGTCGTCAACCCCTCGACGAGGAAGATCTGGTACGAGGTCAACCTCGACCAGGACATCGCCTTCGAGGGCCGGCTCAAGGACTGGATGACCTGGGTCGCCCAGCACGACGCCACCTTCCACCTCGGCGACACCTACGAGGAGGTCCGGCAGCAGTGGGAGACGCTGCGCGCCGCGGCCAAGAAGACCCCGCTGGGAGGGAAGGTCGGACCGGCCGAGCTCGTGGGCTTCTTCCAGAACGCGCCCTACTACGACTCCATGTGGGTCCCGGTCGCCAAGGCCTGGAGCGCCTACGCCGCAGGTGACCCGCAGCCGCTGATCGACTCGGCCGCCGCCGACCCCGCCGACACGGCCGGCAACATCGCCTCGGAGAACGGCAACGCGGTCTACACGGCGGTCGAGTGCGCCGACGCCCCTTGGCCCACCAGCTGGAGGAAGTGGGACCGGGACAACAGCCGGCTCCACGCGAAGTACCCCTTCATGACCTGGTCCAACGCCTGGATGAACCTGCCCTGCGCCACCTGGTCCACCCCGCGCCAGCGGCCGACCGAGGTCCGGACCGGCAAGGGCCTGCCGCCCGTTCTCATCACCCAGGCCGAGCGCGACGCGGCCACGCCGTACGCCGGGGCCGTCGAGCTGCACAAGCGGTTCAAGGGCTCGCGCCTGATCACCGAGAGGGACGCCGGCTCGCACGGCATCACCAACCTCGCCAACCCGTGCCTGAACACGCGGGTGGAGGCCTACCTGCTCTCCGGCGAGCTGGACGCCCAGGACGTGACCTGCGCCCCGCACGCCACGCCGAAGCCGTAGTCACCGGCTGACAGGGGAGGGGCGGCCGTCCAACGACGGCCGCCCCTCCCCTCTCAGGTACGGGTGGCGAGCCAGGCGTCCTCCGCCGCGTAGTCGAAGAAGTCCACCTGGTACTTCGCCAGACCCGGGAATGCCTCCCGCCACTCCCGTCCCGTCGACCGCTCCGCCAGCCACTCGACCGTCGCCGGCAGGGACTCCTCGTACGACACCACCGGCCGGTACCCCAGCTCCTTCTCCGCCGCCGACATGTCGTAGACGATCGGGTGGCCCCCCGTCCAGGGCGTGAGCCCCACCGTCTCCCTCGGGGGCGGCCCGTCGATCAGGAACGTCTCGCTCCGCGCTCCCATCACGGCGTCGATCGCGCGGCCGATCTCCGCCACCGTCGGCGCCTGCGGGTCGGCGCCGTTGAGTACCCGGGTCCCCGGGTTCGCCGCCGCCAGACGGATCAGCTCGGCCAGATTGTCGACATGGACGGGGTGGAACCGCGAGCCGCCGCCGTACGAGAGGACGCGCACCGGCCGCCCGTCGAGCACCCGCTTGACGAACCACAGCTCGCGCGGACCCGCGCAGTACGGCCCGTGGATCGCGCCCGCCCGCAGCACCGTCGTCGGCAGCTCCTCACCCGCCGCGAGCACCTCCCGCTCCAGCGCCACCTTCCGTGTCCCGTAGGTCACCTCGCCCGGCGACACCGTCCGCCAGGTCTCAGGGATCGGCAGCGGGTAGGCGGGGAAGCCGTCCGGCTGGTCCTGGGTGTCGAAGCTGCGGCCCCGGTCGTCCTCGTAGACGGCGCCGCTGGAGATCACCACCGCCGAGCCGATCCGGTCGGCGAGTGCGGCCAACTGCCTTCCGTGGCCGCCGTGGTAGGCGACGATGTCCACCAGCACGTCGCAGCCGTCACCGAGCCCCGTTGCGAGCGCGCCCTCCTCGTTCCGGTCCAGCCGCACGGACCGGACCTCCGCCGGCCAGCTCTCGTCGCGGCCGCCGCCGCGCGAGGCCGCCGTCACCTCCCAGCCGTCCGCGACGAGCCTCCGCACGGCCGCCCGTCCCACCTGCCCTGTCGCTCCGAGTACGAATGCGCTTCCCTGAGTCATGGGCGCGACGCTACGGCGGCCGTGATCGCCACCCCAGGGGCTTTCGCCGTGCGCGGATCCGCTCTCAGCGTCCGCGGCGCGGGAACCTTCGAGGCGCCGCGGCCTTCTCGGCCTCCGCCGCCTTCACGTCGGCCGCGTACGCGTCCACGTACTCCTGCCCCGACAGTGCCAGGATCTCGTACATGATCTCGTCCGTCACCGCGCGGATCGCCGCCTTCTCGTCCTCCAGGCCCGCAAAGCGCGAGAAGTCCAGCGGTGCCCCGAACCGGACGGTGACCCGCCGGACCCTCGGCACGACCTTCCCGGGCGGCTGGATCTCGAAGGTCCCCACCATCGCGCACGGGATCACCGGCACCCCGGCCTTGATCGCCATGACCGCCACCCCGACCTTGCCCTTGTAGAGCCGCCCGTCGTGCGAGCGCGTGCCCTCCGGGTAGATCCCGAGCAGCTCGCCCCTGGACAGGACACCCAGCCCTTCACGGATCGCCGCCTTGCCCGCCGCCTTGCCGGAGCGGTCGACCGGGATCTGCCCGGCGCTGCGGAAGAACGCGGCAGTCAGCCGGCCCTTGATCCCCGGCCCCGTGAAGTACTCCTGCTTGGCGAGGAAGGTGATCCTCCGCCTGAGGACGGCCGGCATCAGGAAGTGGTCGGAGAAGGACAGATGGTTCCCGGCGACGATCGCCGGGCCCTCCTCCGGGATGTGCTCAAGGCCCTCGGTCCGGGGGCGGAAGAGCAGCCTCAGAAGCGGCCCGAGCAGGACGTACTTCAGCAGGTGGTAGAACACCGGCGACCCCCGTTCGTTCGAGTGTGCTTCTGCCCCGCGTTGTACTTTCTCACCCTGCGCGCGACTTTGGTCCACACTGGAGACGGAGAGTGTGACCGATGGCCGCAGCACGCCGACCGACGCGGCCCGGCGCAGCCGTCACCGCGGCGCTGTGCGCGGTGATGACCGCCGGGCTCTACGGATGCTCCGCCTCGGGCGCCCCCAAACCGGCCCCGACGCCCACACCGTCCACTTCCGACCCCGGCCAGGAGCAGCGGTCGCCCTTCACCGGTCTGCCGGCCAGGCCCGCCCCCGTGCTCGCCGTGAAGATCGACAACGTGCCCCCGGCGCGCCCTCACACCGGCCTGAACGCGGCCGACCTCGTGTACGTCGAGCAGGTGGAGGGCGGTCAGACCCGCCTGCTCGCCGTCTACTCCTCCGATCCGCCCGATCGGATCGGACCCGTGCGCAGCGCCCGGGAGTCCGACATCGAGCTGCTCCGCCAGTTCGGCCGGCCGGCACTCGCCTATTCGGGCTCGCACTCCGGCCTGAAACCGCTGCTCGGTCAGGCCCCCCTGTACGCGCTGCCCCCGGAGGACGCCCCACGCGCCTACGTACGCGACCGTGGCCGGTCCGCGCCGCACAACCTGTACGTGCTGCCCGACCGCGCGCTCGCCGCCGCGCCGAAGGCCACCGACGCCAAGGACATCGGCTTCCGCTTCGGCCCGGCCCCGGCGGGCGGCGAGCCGGTCAACGAGCGCACGGTCCGTTTCCCCGCCTCCCGCTACACGTTCACCTGGAACGCCGCCGAGAAGGGCTGGCGGGTGGCGATGGACGGCCGGGCGGCCGTCACCGACGGCGGTCCGGTGAAGGCGACGACCGTGGTCGTGCAGTACGTGGACATCCGCCCCTCCAAGTTCAGCGACTTCCTCGGGAGCGTCTCCCCGTACACCGAGACCGTCGGCAAGGGCACCGCCCTCGTCCTGCGCGACGGCCGGGCCCACGACGCACGCTGGAGCCGGCCCGCGGCCGACCAGGGCACCTCCTTCACGACCCCGTCCGGCGCGCCCCTGAACTTCGCGCCCGGCCGGACCTGGGTCGTCCTCGCGCCGCGCGGATAGCGGCGGGCTCCCGGGGTACGCGCAGGGCACGACCAGGGAGGAGATCCGCCATGGGCGCCGACATCTGGGGCTACCGCGAGAGCGCGGGCCATGTGCCCGGGACCCGTCTCATCGGCTATCGGGTCGAGGCCACCGACGGGCACATCGGGAAGGTCGACCAGCACACCGAGGAGGTCGGCAGGTCCTACCTCGTCGTCGCCACCGGACCGTGGGTCCTTGGCCGGCACGTGCTGCTGCCGGCGGGAGTGATCGCCCGGGTCGACACCGGGACCGAGACCGTCCACCTCGCCTGCACCAAGGACGACGTCAAGGATTCCCCCGACTTCGAGAGCGGGCAGCACGAAGAGGACGGCAACGTCATCAAGCTGACCGGGCAGTACTACGCCAACCGCCACATGTAGGGCCGAGGGGCCTGACCGCTGCGGCTCAGGGGCCGGTCGGCCGCCCGCGCCGGCGCGCCCCCGTGGAACCGGAGCTGTCCGCCGCCGCCATCCCGATCGTGACCATGCCGAGCACCACCCAGCCGAACCAGAGCCAGCCGCTGCTGCCGAGTGCCACGGTGTACGCCGTCGTCAGCACCAGGGCCGCGACGGTGATCACGCTCATCGCCTTCGTGGGACCGGACATCTGTCCGCCCTCCTCATGACGGGGCCGTCAGTTCATCGTGACCCCTGTGACGCCCGGAGCGCTACTCCCCTGCGCGACCCGGTCGCGCCGGCTTCGCGCCCCTACCGCCCGCGGGCCTGGAGGGAGGCGAGGTAGGCGTTGTACTCCTCCAGCTCCTTGTCCCCGTCGCGGTCGGCGGCCCGGTCCTTGCGGACGGCCTGCCGCTGCTCGGAGTGGTACCACTGGTACACGAGCGCGATCAGCACCAGCACCGACGGGATCTCGCTGAAAGCCCAGGCGATGCCGCCCGCGGCGTTCTGGTCGGCGAGCGCGTCGATGCCGAGCGAGGCCGGGGGATTCTCGTACGCCTTGATCATCGGTTCGGTCGCCATCATCAGCGCGATGCCGAAGAACGCGTGGAACGGCATGCCCGCGAAGAGCTCCAGCATCCGCATCACATAGCCGGGGCGGTGCGGCCCCGGGTCGACGCCCATGATCGGCCAGAAGAAGACCAGACCGACCGCGAGGAAGTGCACCATCATCGCGATGTGCCCGATCTTCGACCCCATCAGGGTGTCGAAGAGCGGGGTGAAGTAGAAGCCGTACAGGCTCGCGATGAAGAGCGGGATCGTGAACGCCGGGTGCGTGATGATCCGCATGTACCGGCTGTGCAGCAGCATCAGCAGCCACTCGCGCGGGCCCTTGCTGCCCCGGGCCGCCACCGGCAGCGCCCGCAGCGCCAGCGTGACGGGCGCGCCGAGCAGCAGCAGGATGGGCGAGAGCATCGAGACGACCATGTGCTGCACCATGTGCACGCTGAACATGACCATGCCGTAGTCGTTGAGCTTGGTGCACATCACCAGGGCCACCGACAGCACGCCGAGGGTGAAGAAGACCGTCCGGCTGACCGGCCAGCCGTCCCCCCGCGCGCGAAGGCGCGACACGCCCCAGCCGTACAGCGCGAGCCCCACGAGGCAGCCGACGAGGAAGAACGGGTCCGCCGAGAACTCCAGCCCCCGCCCCAGCGTGAACGGCGGCAGATCCATGGTCATGCCGTGCCCGCTGTGATCCATCTGTGTACTCCTGGAGCCCGTTTCGCGCTTGTTGTCCGCACCAGACTAGAACCGCCCCCGTTCGCGGATGCGACCGGGGGCGGTTCGTGAGGTGGTGCACGCGTTGCGGAAGCGGCCTCAGAGCACGCACTCGGCCTCTGCGTACCGCTCGGCCGGGACGGTCTTGAGGGTCTCCACGGCCTGGGCCAGCGGCACCATCTCGATCTCCGTGCCGCGCAGCGCGGTCAGCATGCCGAACTCGCCGCGGTGCGCCGCCTCCACCGCGTGCCAGCCGAAGCGGGTGGCCAGGACCCGGTCGTACGCCGTCGGTGTGCCGCCCCGCTGGACGTGGCCGAGGATCACCGGGCGGGCCTCCTTGCCGAGCCGGCGCTCCAGCTCGACCGAGAGCTGGTTGGCGATTCCGGTGAAGCGCTCGTGGCCGTACTGGTCCTTGGCGCCGACCTCGAAGCTCATCGAGCCCTCGCGCGGCTTGGCGCCCTCGGCGACCACCACGATCGCGAATCGCTTGCCGGCCTCGAAGCGCTCACCGACCCGGGCGGTCAGCTCGTCGATGTCGAAGGGACGCTCCGGCACGACGATGGCGTGCGCGCCGGCCGCCATACCGGAGTGCAGGGCGATCCAGCCGGTGTGCCGGCCCATGACCTCGACGATCAGGACCCGCTGGTGGGACTCGGCGGTGGTCTTCAGTCGGTCGAGGGCCTCGGTGGCCACGCCGACGGCGGTGTCGAAGCCGAAGGTGACGTCGGTCGAGGCGATGTCGTTGTCGATGGTCTTCGGCACGCCCACGATCGGCAGCCCGGCCTCGGAGAGGAGGTTGGCCGCCTTCAGCGTGCCCTCGCCGCCGATCGGGATGATCGCGTCGAGACCCAGATCGGCGACGTGGCCCCGGGCGCGCTCGACGCCGTCGACCAGGTGCGCGGGCTGGACCCGGGAGGAGCCGAGGATGGTGCCGCCCCGGGCCAGGATGCCGCCCACCGCGTCGAGGTCGAGCTTGCGGTAGTCGGCCTCCAGGAGGCCCTTCCAGCCGTCGTGGAAGCCGATGACCTCGTCACCGTGGTCGACGACGGCGCGGTGCACGACGGAACGGATGACGGCGTTCAGACCGGGGCAGTCGCCGCCGGAGGTGAGCACACCAATGCGCATAGCCCGAATACCTTTGCAACGTGGGCCGACACCCGGACCACGTCGTCCGGTTGGATCCCCGCCACCCTATCGGTGCCGGGTGGCGGGGCCGAACCGGATGTCCGCAGATTGGACACCGTATTGACTTACGAATCCAATGCGCGCATGCCTGCTCAGACGTGCACTCCGCCGGGCGGGCCGAGCCGTGGTCAGGCGGGCTGCGTCGCGGCGGCGATGCGCTCGGCGCGCAGCGCCTCGTACCACCGGTCGTCGGTCGGCGGCAGCGCGTTCACGTCGAGGGCCAGCTTCAGGAGCAGGTCCGCGATCTGCGGGTTGCGGGCCATGACCGGGCCGTGCATGTACGTACCGAAGACGGTGTCGTTGTACGCGCCCTCGGTGCCGTCGCCCGTGCCGTTGCCCTTGCCCAGGATGGTCCTGGCGAAGGGGCGGGCGGTCGGACCGAGGTGGGTGATGCCCTGGTGGTTCTCGAACCCCGTGAGCTGGGGGAGGCCGAGCCGGGGGTCGATGTCCGCGAGGACGTCGCCGACGCACCGCTCGCCCTCGCCGCGGGTGGAGATCACGTCGATCAGTCCGAGGCCGGGCTCGCGCTCGCCGAGGTCGTTGATGAACTCGTGGCCCAGGATCTGGTAGCCGGCGCAGACCGAGAAGATGATCGCGCCGTTGGACGCGGCACGCTCCAGGCCGCCGTCGCGGCGCAGCCGCTCGGCCGCGAGGCGCTGCGGCCGGTCCTCGCCGCCGCCGATCAGATAGATGTCGCCGGAGGTCGGCACCGGCTGGTCGCTGCGGACGTCGACGCGCTGGACGTCCAGACCGCGCTGGCGGGCGCGGCGCTCGACGACGAGGGCGTTGCCCTGGTCGCCGTACGTGCTGAGCAGGTCCGGGTAGACCCAGACCAGGCGCAGGCTGCTGTCACTCATGCTGCATGTCCTCTACGGGTCAGTTGCCGACGCGGCGGCGGACGTCCTGGAAGGCGGTGTAGTTGGCGATCAGCTCGATCTGTCCGGGCGGGGCCAGCTGGACCGCCTCGTCGATCGTCTCGCACACGCGGAAGTCCACGCCCGCGACCTCCAGGCGGACCGCCAGGTCCAGCTTCCGGTCGCCGATCACCATGATCGGGTGGCCGGCGAGCCGCCCGTAGTCCACGTCCCACAGCCAGGAGGTGTCCGTGCCGTCGGCGCCGCGCGCGTTGACGGAGAGGATCACCGGGGCCGGCGGCTGATCGATGAGGGAAAACGTTTCGAGCCAGCCCGCCGGGTTCTTCGCGAGCAGCAGTCGCAGCTCACGGCCCTGGAAGGTGACCACGTCGTAGCGGCCGGCCACGGCCTGCACCTGGTACATGCGCTCCAGGGCGACCTGCGGCGGCACACCGAAGACGGCGGCGACGGCGGCGGAGGTGGCGGCGTTGGCCTTGTTGGCGCGGCCGGGCAGCTGCAGGTGGATCGGCCAGGCCGAACCGTGCGGGTCCAGGACGTGGTCGCCGTTGAGCGCCCAACTCGGCGCGGGGCGGCGGAAACCGCACTCGCCGCAGAACCAGTCGTCGCCCGGACGCTGCATCACACCGCCGCAGGAGGGGCACGACCAGGCGTCGTCCTTCCACTCCTGGCCGGCGGCGACCCACACCACGTTGGGGGAGGAGGAGGCGGCCCACACGATCAGCGGGTCGTCGGCGTTGGCGATGACCACGGCCTTCGTGCCGCTCAGACCCTCGCGCCACTTCTCGGCGAGCATCCGGGTCTCGGCGGCGCGGTCGAGCTGGTCGCGGGAGAGGTTGAGCAGCGCGATCGCCTTGGGCGTGGTGTCCCGGGCGACGCCGGCGAGGTACTTCTCGTCGACCTCGATGACGCCGTACTTGGCGTCGGAGCCGCCGGCCAGCGCGGACGTGATGCCCGCGGGCATGTTGGCGCCCAGCGCGTTGGAGACGACCGGGCCGCTGGCCCGCAGCGCCTCGGCGATCAGCCGGGTGGTGGTGGTCTTGCCGTTGGTCGCCGACACCAGGACGACGTCCAGATGCTGCGCGAGCCGACCCAGCAGATCGGGGTCGAGCTTGAGCGCCACCCGGCCGCCGATCACCGATCCGCTGCCACGTCCCGCTGCGCGCGACACCGCGGCGGCGGCCTTGCCCGCCGTCACGGCCAGCTTGGCACGCGGCGACAGCGGCTCTGGATTACCGGGGTGTCCTGACATCGTTCTTGTTCCTCCTTGCGTCGGTCCGGGCTCAGCCTATCGAGATCCGGCCAGCGACCCGAACCGCGGCACCACCGGGACTCCTGCCGAAAGAGCGAGGTCACAGCGGACCGTACCCTTACGCCCATGCGAAACCGGCCGATCCCCGGCAGTTCCGGCCACGTCCGAGCCATGACCCTGCTCGGCGACCCGGTGCTGCACGCCCCCTGCGAACCCGTCACCGACTTCGGCCCCGAGCTGGTCCGGCTGGTCGAGGACATGTTCGCCACGATGTACGCGGCGAACGGCGTCGGCCTCGCGGCGAACCAGGTGGGTGTGGGGCTGCGGGTCTTCGTGTACGACTGCCCCGACGACGAGGACGTCCGTCACCTCGGACACCTGGTCAATCCCCGTCTGGTGGAGGCGGACGGGGATGTCGTCCGCGGCCCCGAGGGCTGCCTCTCGCTGCCGGGCCTGGAGGCGTCGACCCCTCGTTTCGACCGTGCGGTGGTCGAGGGCGTCCGCCTGGACGGCACCCCGGTCCGCGTCGAGGGCACGGGCTTCTTCGCCCGCTGCCTCCAGCACGAGTGCGACCACCTGGAGGGCGTCGTCTACGCGGACCGCGTGACGGGGTGGCGCAAGTCACGTCTCCTGCGTGCGATCAGGAAGGAGCCCTGGGGGAGCTGAGCTCCCTCAGAACCCCGGCGCGCCCGCGCGGTCGCCCGCCTCCGCCAGGCGGCCCCACAGGAGGTCCGCCAGGCTCTTGACCAACTCCGCCCGTGAGCACGGCCGTTCGCCGAGCCACCAGTCGCCCGCCGCGTGCATCATGCCGACGATGCCGTGGCCCCAGATCCGGGCCTGCGCGTCGCCCGCCGGGCCGAGGTCGATGCGTTCGGCGATGACCTGGCCCAGCTCCTCGCCCATCCGCCGCAGCAGGGGCGCCGAGTGGCGGCCCACGTCGAAACCGGCCTCCGCCTGCTGCGTCTCCTCCGCCGGGTGCATCAGGAAGCGGTAGACCTGCGGCATCGCCTCGATCGAGGCGAGGTAGGTGTCGAGCGTCGCCTCGACCCGCTCGCGCCGGTCGGCCGGGGCGTCCAGCGCCGCCCGGAGCGCGGCGAGCAGTGCGTCGGTGTGGCGGGTCGCGAGGGCCCGGTAGAGCCCGCCCTTGTCGCCGAAGTGCCGGTACAGGATCGGCTTGGTGATCCCGGCCTCGGCCGCGATCGCGTTCATCGAGGCCTTGGGGCCGTCCCGGAGCACCACCCGGTCCGCCGCCTCCAGCAGTTCACGGCGCCGCTGATCGGCCGGCTTCTGCTGGTCGGTGGTCCGGTGTGTGGTCTCCATAGCGTGTCTCCCCGCCCGTGCGAATTCCGTGAGGCTGTCGCAACGTAACACCCGACGCGCGCCTCACGCCGGTCGGGTGCGGACCGCTTCGCCGCAGGTTGACAGCGCCTACTTGCGAGTAACACACTGCTGTTACCGCAAGTAACGCAGTGCTGGGAGGGAACATGGCCGAGTTCACGCTCGAACTCAACGACGACCAGAAGCAGGTCCGTGACTGGCTGCACGGATTCGCCGAGGACGTGATGCGCCCCGCCGCCGCCGAGTGGGACGAGCGTGAGGAGACTCCCTGGCCGATCATCCAGGAAGCCGCCAAGATCGGCATCTACTCGCTCGATTTCTATGCCCAGCAGTTCTTCGACCCGACCGGCCTCGGCATCCCGATGGCGATGGAGGAGCTGTTCTGGGGCGACGCGGGCATCGCCCTCTCCATCGTCGGCACCGGACTCGCCGCCGTCGGCGTCCTCGCCAACGGCACCGAGGAGCAGATCGGCACCTGGATCCCGCAGATGTACGGTGACGTCGACGACGTCAAGGTCGCCGCCTTCTGCTCCTCCGAGCCCGACGCCGGCTCCGACGTCGCCTCCATGCGCACCCGCGCCGTCTACGACGAGGCCAAGGACGAGTGGGTGCTCAACGGCACCAAGACCTGGGCGACCAACGGCGGCATCGCCAACGTCCACGTCGTGGTCGCCGTCGTCGACACCGAACTCGGCTCCAAGGGCCACGCCTCCTTCATCGTGCCGCCGAACACCCCCGGACTCTCCCAGGGGCAGAAGTTCCAGAAGCACGGCATCCGCGCCTCGCACACCGCCGAGGTCGTCCTGGAGAACGTACGCGTCCCCGGCCACTGCCTGCTCGGCGGCAAGGAGAAGCTGGACGAGCGCCTCGCCCGGGCCCGCGAGAAGGCGAAGGCCAGCGGGGGCGAGCGAGTCAAGAACGCGGCCATGGCCACCTTCGAGGCATCCCGGCCCGCCGTCGGCGCCATGGCCGTCGGCACCGCCCGCGCGGCCTACGACTATGCCCTCGAATACGCCAAGACCCGCGAGCAGTTCGGCCGCCCGATCATCGACAACCAGGGCATCGCCTTCCAGCTCGCCGACATGCGCACCCAGATCGACGCGGCCCGCCTCCTGGTCTGGCGCGCCTCCTGGATGGCCACCGCAGGCAAACCGTTCACCTCGGCCGAGGGCTCGATGTCCAAGCTGTTCGCCAGCGAGACGGCCAAGAAGGTCACCGCCCAGGCCATCCAGATCCTCGGCGGCAACGGCTACACCCGCGAGTACCCCGTGGAGCGCATGCACCGCGACGCCGCGATCTACACCATCTTCGAGGGCACCAGCGAGATCCAGCGCCTCGTGATCGCCCGCACCCTCTCCGGGATGCCGATCCGCTGACACCCCCCACACACACGCACCGTCGCTCCAGGACCCGACCCCCGACCCGGGCCTCACACCACGCAGAACTCGTTGCCCTCCGGGTCCTGGAGCACCACCGCGTAGTAGTCCATCCCGTCCGGCTCGTCCCTCACGTACAGGACCGACGCCCCGAGCGCGGTCAGCCGCGCCACCTCGCCCTCCACCCGCTCGCGCCGCACCGCCAGCGGTACGTCGCTCCCGCCCCCGACCTTCAGGTCGAGATGGACCCGGTTCTTGACGGTCTTCGGCTCCGGGACCCGCTGGAACCAGACGCGCGGCCCGATCCCCTTCGGGTCCACGATCGACTCGGGCAGCTCCCCGACGCCTTCGCCGAGCTCCTCCTCGGGCACGCCGATCGACGCCCAGTACGCCCGCCAGCTGGTGTGAGCCCCGGGCGGCGGCTGCGGCACATAGCGCAGAGCCTCCGCCCAGAACCTCACCATCCTCTCCGGCACGGCGCAGTCGATGGTCAGTTGCAGCGTCATCTCGATCGGTTCCATGGCGCGAGCTTCCCAGGCCCCACTGACAGTCGAGCCGACGGCGGGAAAGCGGACGCGCGTTCCTCCCCACCTACCGGCGAGTCACGTCGTGCGGCAGAATCGCCCGGGCCGGTGACGATCGAGGGGGCAACGCACACATGGCAACCACCACCACCGAAGTACCGGGCCCCGCCGGCCTTCCCCTGCTGGGCTCGATGTTCGATCTGAAGAACGACTCGCTCGGGACCTTCCTGCGCTCCCAGCGCGAGCACGGCGACGTCATCCGCATCACGGCCGGACCGCCCGGCATGCGGGGCGTCGTCTACGGGGTCTTCTCCGCCGAGGGTGCTCAGCAGGTCCTGGCCACGGAGTCCGCCAACTTCCGCAAGGACAACCACTTCTACCAAGAGGTCCGCGAATCCTTCGGCAACGGTCTGCTGACCAGCCAGGACGAGGACTATCTGCGCCAGCGCCGGCTCGTCCAGCCGCTCTTCACCCGTCGCCGTGTCGACAGCTACGCCGAGGCGATCGCCGCCGAGGTCGCCACGGTCCTCGGGCCGTGGCGGACGGCGGAGGACTCCACCGTCGACGTGCTCGACGAGATGACCACACTCGCCCTGCGCGCCGTCGCGCGCATCCTCTTCGGCACGGACGTCGAAGCGGCCGTCGAGATCGTCGAGCGCGCCTTCCCCGTCATGGGGGACTACGTCCTGCGTCGCGGCTACTCGCCCCGCAACCTCCCCCGCCACTGGCCCACCCCCGGCAACCGCCGAGCGGCCGCCGCCCACGAGGAGCTGTACGCCGTCTGCGACCGGATCATCGCAGAGCGGCGCGCGGCCGGCGGCGACGCCGGCGGCCAGGACCTGCTGACCCTCCTCGCCGAGGCCGAGAGCACCGAGGACGGCAGCTTCGACGCCTCCGAACTCCGCGAGCAGGTCCTCGTGTTCCTGCTCGCCGGACACGAGACGACGGCCACCTCCCTCGGCTTCGCCCTCCACCTCCTCGCCCTTCACCCCGAGCAGCAGAAGCGGGCCCACGAGGAGGTCGACCGCGTCCTGGCCGGCCGTACTCCCGGGGCCGCCGACCTCGAAGCGCTGCCCTACCTCACCCAGGTGCTGAAGGAGGCCATGCGGCTCTTCCCGGCCGCCCCCGTCGTCGGCCGCCGGGCCGTCGCCGCCACCGAGATCGGCGGCCACACCATCCCGGCGGGCGCCGACGTCATCGTCGCCCCCTGGGTCACGCACCGGCACCCCGCCTACTGGGAGGAGCCGGACCGCTTCGACCCCGAGCGTTTCACACCGGAGGCCGAGGCCGGCCGGCCGCGTTACGCCTGGTTCCCCTTCGGCGGCGGACCGCGCGCCTGCATCGGCCAGCACTTCTCGATGCTGGAGTCGGTCATCGCGCTCGCGATGATCCTCCAGGCCCACGAGCTGGCGGCGATCGACACCGAGGTACCGGTCAGCGCCGCGATCACCCTCCAGGCCGCCGGCCGGGCCCGCGTCCGCCTGCGTCCCCATACGGCCTGAGTCGGGTCCGCGGAGGGCTGTCCGGTCCTTCGGGCGGGACAGCCCCGGACGCGTCAGGGCCGCGTCGAGACGACGACCGTCGCGTACAGCTCCCGCGACGTGACGACCCGGGGTGTCAGTCCGCAGCCCGTGATCGCCTCGACCGCGTCCGCGGCCTGGCGCTCGCTCGTCTCGACCAGGAGACGCCCGCCGGGTGCCAGCCAGTCGGCGGCCTCCGCCGCCACGCGGCGCAGCACGTCGAGACCGTCCGCGCCGCCGTCGAGCGCGACCAGCGGCTCGTGGTCGCGGGCCTCGGGGGGCAGCAGTCCGACCTCGCGCGTCGGGACGTACGGCACGTTGGCGACGAGCACGTCGACGCGCCCCCGCAGCGAGCGGGGCAGGGGTGCGAAGAGGTCACCCTCGTAGACCCGCCCGCCGCGTGGCTCGACGTTGCGCCGCGCGCAGCGCACGGCGGCCGGCTCGATGTCGGAGGCGTACACCTCGAGCCCCTCCACGGCCGAGAGGAGCACCGCCCCGGCCGCTCCGGAGCCGCAGCAGAGATCGACGCAGACGGCCCCCGGCCGGGCCAGGCGCACGGCCTGCCCGACGAGGAACTCGGTACGCCGCCGGGGCACGAACACCCCTGGATCGACGGCTATCCGCAGACCGGAGAACGCCGCCCACCCCACGACATGCTCGATGGGGAGGCCGGCGGCGCGCCGATCCACCATCGAGTCGAGTTCGTCGGTGGTGTGCGCCGCGGAGAAGAGAAGTTCCGCCTCGTCCTCGGCGAACACGCAGCCGGCGGCGCGCAGTCGGGCGACGGTGGTGGAACGAAGAGAGCAGGACAGGTTGAGCGACATGAAACCTTCCGGGAAGCCGAGGGGCGCTCCCGTGGTCATCCGAGTCGGCCGGACCACACGGTCGTCGAGGGGAAGCACCCGTTGCGTACTGCGTGGATGGGTCCCACCTCCTCGGTCGTGCCTGCTGGAGCCGCTCACATTACATGATCGACACCGTGGGGTCCGGCCGGCCGGCCGCGCAGGTCAGGCGGACAGATGCGCCTCGATCGCCTTGAGCACCTCGGGGGCGTCCGGCTCGGTGCGCGGACGGAAGCGGGTGACCGACCCGTCCTTGCCGATCAGGAACTTCTCGAAGTTCCACTGGATGTCTCCGGCCTCACCGTCGGCATCCGCGACCTTGGTGAGCTCGTTGTAGAGCGGGTGGCGGCCGGCGCCGTTCACGTCCGTCTTCTCGAGCAGCGGGAACGTCACGCCGTACGTCGCCGAGCAGAAGGTGTGGATCTCGTCCGGGCTGCCCGGCTCCTGGCCCGCGAACTGGTTGCAGGGCACCCCGAGCACGGTGAAGCCGCGCTCGCCGTACTCCTTCTGCAGCTTCTCGAGCCCCGCGTACTGGGGGGTCAGGCCGCACTTGGACGCCACGTTGACCACCAGGACCGCGTGGTCGCGGTAGTCGGCCAGCGAGATCGGCTCGCCGGTCAGGGTGCGCAGCGGAATGTCGTACAGGCTCATGAAGACGTTCTCCTCGTCATGGTCCGTCAAGGTTCGGCATGGTTCGTCGATCGGTCGGTCGGTCGGTCGGTCGGTCGGTCGGTCGGACGGTCGGTCGGCGTCGGCCCGTACCTCAGGACAGCTTCCGGAACAGGCCCTCCTGCACCACCGACACCAGCAGCCGCCCGTCGCGGTCGTAGATCCTGCCCCGCGCCAGGCCGCGCCCACCGGTCGCGATGGGGGACTCCTGGTCGTAGAGGAACCACTCGTCCGCCCGGAACGGCCGGTGGAACCACATCGCGTGGTCCAGCGACGCCATGTCGAAGCCGCGTGGACCCCACAGCGGCTCCACCGGGATCCGGACCGCGTCCAGGAGCGTCATGTCCGAGGCGTAGGTCAGCGCGCAGGTGTGCACCAGCGGGTCGTCGCCGAGCGGGCCGACCGCCCGCATCCACACCGCGCTGCGCGGGTCGGCGTCCTTGACCTCCTCCTGCGTCCACCGCAGCCTGTCCACGTAGCGGATGTCGAACGGCTGGCGCCGCGCCATCCGCTCCAGCGCCTCCGGCAGCGTGCCGAGGTGGTCGCGGATCTCGTCCGCGAGCTTCGGCAGGGTCTCCGGGTCCGTCATGTGCCGCGGCGGAAGCTGGTGCTCGAACCCCGCCTCCTCCGGCAGATGGAAGGAGGCCGTCAGGTTGAAGATCGTCCGGCCCTGCTGGATCGCGGTGACCCGGCGGGTGGTGAACGAGCGCCCGTCCCGCACCCGCTCCACCTGGTAGACGATCGGGACGCCGGGACGCCCCGGCCGCAGGAAGTAGGCGTGCAACGAGTGCACCGGGCGGTCGCCGTCGGTCGTGCGACCGGCGGCGACCAGGGCCTGGCCCGCGACCTGGCCGCCGAAGACCCGTTGCAGCGACTCCTGCGGGCTGCGACCGCGGAAGATGTCGACCTCGATCTGCTCCAGATCGAGGAGGTCGACGAGGCTCTCGGCGGGGTTGGTCACGACTGCGCTCCTTCTACAGCTGTCCGACGGACGTCACGCGGACGATCGCCCGGCCCTCCTCGTCGGAGGCCGCGAGATCCACCTCCGCGCTGATGCCCCAGTCATGGTCGCCGTTCGGGTCGGCGAACGTCTGCCGGACGCGCCACAGACCGTGGGCCGCGTCCTCCTCGATCGCGAGCAGCTTCGGACCGCGCGCGTCCGGACCCGTACCGAGGTCGTCGTACTCGTCCCAGTACGCGTCCATCGCCTCACCCCACGCGTCCGCGTCCCAGCCCGCGTCCGCGTCCAGCTCGCCCAGCGCGTCGACGTTGTCCAGGGCCGCCAGCTCCACGCGGCGGAACATCGCGTTGCGGACCAGGACCCGGAAGGCCCGGGTGTTCGCCGTGACCGGCTTGACCTGGTCGGCCTTCTCCTGGGCCTCCTCGGCCGTCTCCACCTCGGGGTTCGCCAGCTGCTCCCACTCGTCGAGCAGCGAGGAGTCCACCTGGCGCACCATCTCGCCCAGCCACTCGATCAGGTCGGTCAGGTCCTCGGTCTTCAGATCGTCCGGGATCGTGTGGTCCAGCGCCTTGTACGCGCTCGCGAGATAGCGCAGCACGATGCCCTCGGTCCGCGCCAGCTCGTACCAGGACGTGAACTCCGTGAAGGACAGCGCCCGTTCGTACATGTCACGGATGACGGACTTCGGCGAGACCGGGTGGTCGCCGACCCACGGGTGCGACTTCCGGTAGACGTCGTACGCGTGCCAGAGCAGCTCCTCCAGCGGCTTCGGGTACGAGATGTCCTGGAGCCGCTCCATGCGCTCCTCGTACTCGACGCCGTCGGCCTTCATCTGCCCGACCGCCTCGCCGCGCGCCTTGTTCTGCATGGCGGCGAGGATCTGGCGCGGGTCGTCGAGGGTCGACTCGACGACCGAGACCATGTCCAGGGCGTAGGACGGCGACTCCGGGTCGAGCAGGTCGAACGCGGCGAGCGCGAACGTCGACAGCGGCTGGTTGAGCGCGAAGTCCTGCTGGAGGTCGACGGTGAGCCGGATCGTGCGGCCCTCCGCGTCCGGCTTGTCGAGCTGCTCCACGACACCGCCGTCCAGCAGTGAACGGTAGATCGCGATGGCCCGGCGGATGTGCCGCAGCTGCGCCTTGCGCGGCTCGTGGTTGTCCTCCAGGAGCTTGCGCATCGCCTCGAACGCGTTGCCCGGCCGGGCGATTACCGAGAGCAGCATGATGTTGGTGACCTTGAAGCGGGAGGTCAGCGGCTCCGGCTCGGCGCCGATCAGCTTCTCGAAGGTGGTGTCGCTCCAGGCGACGAAGCCCTCCGGGGCCTTCTTGCGCACCACCTTGCGGCGCTTCTTCGGGTCGTCGCCGGCCTTCGCGAGCGCCTTCTCGTTCTCGATGACGTGCTCGG
This sequence comes from Streptomyces lateritius, assembly GCF_014649715.1. Lineage (GTDB taxonomy): Bacteria > Actinomycetota > Actinomycetes > Streptomycetales > Streptomycetaceae > Streptomyces > Streptomyces lateritius. Next base: position 216,242 of record NZ_BMTO01000010.1, on the reverse strand, counting down.
GCGCCTGCGCGACCACGAGCCCCGCCGTGTCGAAGCCCGCGCGGCCGGCCCGCCCCGCGATCTGGTGGAACTCCCGCGCGCGCAGCGTGCGCACCCGAGTGCCGTCGTACTTCGTCAGCGCCGTGAAGAGCACCGTACGGATCGGCACGTTGACGCCGACGCCGAGCGTGTCCGTACCGCAGATCACCTTCAGCAAACCCGCCTGGGCCAGCTTCTCGACGAGACGGCGGTATTTGGGGAGCATGCCCGCGTGGTGGACACCGATGCCGTGGCGCACGTACCGCGAGAGGTTCTGGCCGAACTTGGTGGTGAAGCGGAAGTTGCCGATCAGCTCGGCGATCTTGTCCTTCTCCTCGCGCGAGCACATGTTGATGCTCATCAGCGACTGCGCCCGCTCGACGGCCTGCGCCTGCGTGAAGTGGACGATGTAGACCGGCGCCTGCTTGGTCTCCAGGAGCTCGGTCAGGGTGTCCGTGATGGGCGTCAGGCGGTACTCGTACGAGAGCGGCACCGGCCGGCTCGCCGAGCGGACCACCGAGGTCGGCCGGCCCGTGCGCCGGGTCAGGTCCTTCTCGAACATCGACACGTCGCCGAGCGTCGCCGACATGAGGACGAACTGCGCCTGGGGCAGTTCCAGGAGCGGGATCTGCCATGCCCAGCCGCGGTCCGGCTCGGCGTAGAAGTGGAACTCGTCCATCACGACCTGGCCGATGTCGGCGTACTTCCCGTCCCGCAGCGCGATGGACGCCAGCACCTCGGCCGTGCAGCAGATGACGGGCGCGTCGGCGTTCACGGACGCGTCGCCGGTCAGCATGCCGACGTTCTCGGTGCCGAAGAGCTTGCACAGGTCGAAGAACTTCTCCGACACCAGCGCCTTGATCGGCGCCGTGTAGAAGGTCACCTGGTCGTTCGCCAGCGCGGTGAAGTGCGCCGCCGCCGCGACCAGTGACTTTCCGGAGCCGGTGGGGGTGGACAAGATCACGTTGGCGCCGGAGACCACCTCGATCAGCGCCTCTTCCTGGGCCGGGTAGAGCGTGATGCCCCGGCCCTCCGCCCATGAGGAGAAAGCCTCGAAGAGGGCGTCGGGGTCGGCGTTCGGCGGGAGCTGATCGATAAGGGTCACGCCCCCATCTTGCCTGGCTTCCGCTCGGATGAGGGAACCGGCCGCCGGGCGCAAGATCACGGACGATACGCTGCCTCGTCGACCGGTCGTCAAGTGAGCGCCGGCGCCGGAGGAACGGGGCGGGAACGAGCATGATGGGACCGGCGCACTCGCTGTCCGGAGCGGCCGCCTGGCTGGGCGTCGGGGCGGCGACGGCCGCCGCGGGCCACCCGATGCCCTGGCCGGTCGTCGTCGTCGGAGCGCTCATCTGCGCGGGCGCGGCCCTCGCCCCGGACCTCGACCACAAGTCCGCGACCATCTCGCGCGCCTTCGGACCGGTCTCCAAGGGATTGTGCGAGATCGTCGACAAGCTCTCGTACGCGGTCTACAAGGCGACCCGCTCTCCCGCCGACCCCCGCCGCTCGGGCGGGCACCGCACGCTCACCCACACCTGGCTGTGGGCGGTCCTCACCGGCGCCGGAGCCTCGGTCGCCGCCGTCACCGGCGGCCGCTGGGCCGTCCTCGCGATCCTCTTCGTCCACCTGGTCCTGGCCGTCGAGGGCCTGCTGTGGCGGGCCGCGCGGATGTCCAGCGACGTCCTGGTCTGGCTGCTCGGCGCCACCAGCGCCTGGATCCTCGCGGGCGTGCTGGACAAGCCCGGCAACGGCGCGGACTGGCTCTTCACCGGTCCCGGCCAGGAGTACCTCTGGCTCGGCCTGCCGATCGTCCTGGGCGCTCTCGTCCACGACATCGGCGACGCGCTGACCGTCTCCGGCTGCCCGATCCTGTGGCCGATCCCGGTCGGCCGCAAGCGCTGGTACCCGGTCGGCCCGCCGAAGGGCATGCGCTTCCGCGCGGGGAGCTGGGTCGAGCTGAAGGTCCTGATGCCCGCCTTCATGCTGCTGGGCGGCGTCGGCGGGGCGTCGGCTCTGGGCTTCCTGTAGAGCCCCCCCGCAGGCCGTGGCCGGAAGACGCGCGCGCCGTCTGGCGCCCCGGCCCGCGGGCCGTCCATGATGTGGTGCTCCCGACGGGCCGTCAGGTGTCCGTCGGATCCGACTGCCGGCCTGGGGGGTCCGCATGGAGGAACAGCACATACGCATGGCGCGCCGAGCGAGACGGGGGGCGGCGGCGGTGACGGCACTGGCCGCCCTCGCTCTCGCCCTCGCCGTACCGGCGCAGTCACCGGCACAGGCGGCCGGGCCCCGTCCCTGCCCACCGTCGATCACGGTGCTCGGCACGCTGTCCGCGACGGGCGGGGGAGTGGTCACCGACCTCGGCCGGGGCGGGACGGCGGTCGGCGGCTCCGGCGGGAAGCCGGTGTACTGGCGCGGGACACGGCTCCGCGCCGTTCCGCTGCCGGCAGGACATACCGGGGGAACCGTGGAGGCGGTCAACCGGCACGGCCTCATGGTCGGCACCCTGTCCGGCCCGGGACGGGGCCCCACCCCCTTCAGCTACCGGGCCGGAGCGCGTGCGGTCACCCTGCTTCAGGGCGGCGGATACGCCAAGGACGTCGACGACCGCGGCAGGATCGTGGGCTACCGCCACGGCGCCGACGGGTGGGCCACGGGCGTCGAGTGGTCCGGCCGGACGATCCGCCGTGAGCTCGCGGTTCCCGCGCACGTCCGGGTCGAGGAGGTCACCGGGATCAACAACCGGGGCCAGATCGTCGGGCACGGCTACGGCGAGGGCGAGGAATACGCCGGCTACCACGTCGCCCTGCTCTGGTCCGCGGACCGGTCGGCGCCGGCGCGCGAGCTGCCGCCCGTGAACCCGGGGGACACCTACTCCTCCTACGCACCCCGCGACATCGACGACCGGGGCCGCATGGCCGGCACCTTCAGCTACAGCAGGGCCATGGAATCGGCCGGTCTGCACTGGGCGCCTCCCTACACCGAAGCGCCGCTGTGGATCGCGCCTCCCGGTGGCCGGACCTCCGCCACCCTGGAGGACATCAGCCCGAGCGGCGGCGTCGCCGTCGGCACCGTGGCCGACTCGCCGATCACCGGCCCGTGGCCGCCGGACACCGCCCCGCCCGAGCAGGCCCAGTACTGGCCGGGCGCGGGCCCCGCGCTCGTCCTGCCCCGTCTTGCCCCGGAGGGTGCCTCCGCCGCGTACGCGGTCGCGGACGACGACCGGGTCGGCGGCCGGGCGGTGGATGCCGCCGGCCGCCTCCGCCCGGTGATCTGGACATGCGCCTCGCGGCAGGCGTACCACCCGTAGGAAACGGCGTACCGCCCGAGGAGCACCGGCATCCGTCCGGAATGAGGCAGGGCCCGCCGGCCCCTGATGGAGTGGCGGGCCCTGCTCCGGGCCGTCAGCCGTGCCAGGACCGCCACAGGGCCGCGTACGCCCCGTCCGCCGCCACCAGCTCGTCATGGCTGCCCAGCTCGCTGATCCGGCCCTCCTCGACCACCGCGATCACATCGGCGTCGTGTGCCGTGTGCAGCCGGTGTGCGATCGCCACGACCGTGCGGCCGTCCAGGACCCGGGCCAGCGAGCGCTCCAGATGGCGGGCCGCCCGCGGGTCCAGGAGCGAGGTCGCCTCGTCCAGGACCAGCGTGTGCGGGTCCGCGAGGACCAGCCGCGCGAGGGCGATCTGCTGGGCCTGGGCCGGGGTGAGCGCGAGCCCGCCCGAGCCGACCTCCGTGTCCAGGCCCTCCGCAAGGGCGCGGGCCCAGCCCTCCGCGTCCACCGCGCTCAGCGCCGCCCACAGCTCGCCGTCCGCGGCGCCCGACCGCGCGAGCAGCAGGTTGTCCCGCAGCGAGCCGACGAAGACGTGGTGCTCCTGGTTGACCAGCGCCACATGCTCGCGGACCCGCTCGGCCGGCATCTTCGCCAGCTCCGCGTCGCCGAGCGTGACCGATCCCAGTCGCGGTGCGTAGATGCCCGCGAGGAGCCGGCCGAGCGTCGACTTGCCCGCGCCCGACGGACCGACGAGAGCAAGCCGCGTCCCCGGGGCCACGTCCATGGACACCCGGTGCAGGACGTCGACGCCTTCGCGGTACCCGAAGCGCACCTCGTCCGCCCGGACGGCCCGCCCCTCGGGCCGTACCTCGCCGTCCCCCGCGTCCGGCTCGATGTCCCGGACGCCGACGAGCCGGGCCAGCGACACCTGGGCCACCTGCAGTTCGTCGTACCAGCGCAGGACGATGCCGATCGGATCCACCAGCATCTGCGCCAGCAGCGCGCCCGTGGTCAGCTGTCCCACGGTGATCCAGCCCCGCAGGACGAAGACCCCGCCGAGCATCAGCACGCCCGCCAGGACCAGGGTGTGCGTGAGGTTGACGACCGGGAAGAGGACCGAGCGCAGGAAGAGGGTGTACCGCTCCCACGCCGTCCACTCGCTGATCCGCCGGTCCGAGAGGGCGATCCGGCGGGCACCGAGGCGGTGCGCCTCGACCGTGCGGCCGGCGTCGACCGTCTCGGCGAGGACGGCGGCGACCGCCGCGTACCCCGCGGCCTCCGAGCGGTACGCGGACGGCGCCCGCTTGAAGTACCAGCGGCAGCCCACGAGCAGCAGCAGCGCGGCCGGCACCAGCGCGAGCGCGAGCGGCGGCGCGGTCGCGGCGAGGCCGCCGATCAGCAGCCCGGCCCAGACCACACCGATGGCGAGCTGCGGCACGGCCTCACGCATCGCGTTGGCCAGCCGGTCGATGTCGGTGGTGATCCGGGACAGCAGGTCGCCGGTCCCGGCCCGCTCCAGGACACCCGGCGGCAGGCCGACCGACCGGACGAGGAAGTCCTCGCGCAGATCGGCCAGCATCTCCTCGCCGAGCGTCGCGCCGCGCAGACGCACCAGACGGACGAAGTACGTCTGGACGGCGAGCGCGACCGCGAAGAGGGCGACGGTCCGGCCCAGTCGCAGCTCACGCTCGCCGGTGGCGAGCCGCTCCACGAGCGAGCCGAGGAGGTAGGGACCGGCCATCGAGGCGATCACGGCGATCGCGTTGACGAGGACGAGCAGCACGAACGCCCTGCGGTGGCGGCGCAGCAGCTCCCGGACGTAGGCGCGTACGGTCGCGGGCGTGCCGACGGGGAGGGTGGTCGCCGTCCGCGGGGCCGCCGGGTCGTACGCCGGTGGCGCCAGGCCGATCATGCCGACTCTCCTTCCAGCTCTTCGATTTCCTCGATCTTCTCGAGTGCTTCGACTTCTTCGCGTTCTTGACGCTCCGGGCGTTCTTCGCGTGGTCCCGGCGCGCCGGAGGAGGCGCCGCCTGCGAGTTCCTCGTCCGTCTCGCGGGTGACGACGGCGCGGTAGCGCGGCTCGTCGCGCAGCAGGTCGCGGTGCGTCCCCACGGCCACCACCTCGTCGTCGTGGATCAGCACGACCCGGTCCGCGACGTCGAGCAGCAGCGGCGACGAGGCCAGGACCACCGTCGTGCCGCCCGCGCGAAGCCGTTTGACGCCGGCCGCGACCCGGGCCTCGGTGTGCGAGTCGACGGCCGAGGTCGGTTCGTCGAGGACGAGCACCTCCGGATCGGTGACCAGGGAGCGGGCCAGGGCCAGGCGCTGGCGCTGACCGCCGGAGAGCGACCGGCCGCGTTCGGTGATCGGGGTCTCCATCGGGTCGCCGTCGCTGTTGACGGAGGCCTGGGCGAGCGCGTCCAGGACGTCCCCGCACTGGGCGGCGGCCAGGGCGTGCTCGGCGGGCACCGCACCGGAGGACGGGACGCCGAGGAGTTCGCGGAGCGTGCCGGAGAGCAGGACCGGCTCCTTGTCCTGCACCAGGACGGCCGTACGGGCGGTGGCCAGCTCCATCTCGTCGAGCGGCACGCCGTCGAGCAGCACCGAGGTGTGGTCCTCGCCCGGTTCGGTGGGGTGGCCGCCGAGCCGGTCCGCGAGCCGTCCGGCCGCGTCCGGGTCACCGCAGACGACCGCGGTGAGGAGACCGGCGGGGGCGAGCAGTCCGGTGGCCGGGTCGTACAGGTCGCCGCCGGAGGGCCGGGACCGCTCGCTCGTCGCGGTGGTCTCGGCGGTGGTCTTCACCGTCGTCGTGGTGCGGTCGAGCGCGAGGACGCCGGCGGCGCGCTTGGCGGACGGCCGGGAGAAGGAGAAGGCCATCGCGATCTCCTCGAAGTTCCGCAAGGGATGGTGGGTGAGGGCCACCGCTCCGTAGACGGTGACCAGTTCACCGACCGTGATACGTCCGTCCAGGGCGAGCCGCGCTCCGTACGCCACGACGGCGATGAGCAGGATGCCCGGCAGGAAGACCTGGATCGCCGCGATCAGCGCCCACATGCGGGCGCTGCGAACGGCGGCCCTGCGTACCTCCTGGGAGGCGGTGCGGTAGCGGCCGAGGAACAGCTCCTCGCCGCCGATGCCGCGGAGCACCCGCAGGCCCGCCACGGTGTCCGAGGCCAGCTCCGTGGCCTTGCCCGCCTTCTCGCGCTGGACGTCCGCCCGGCGCGTGGCGCGGGGCAGCAGCGGCAGAACCGCGAGGGCGAGCACCGGGATGCCGACCGCGACCACGGCGCCGAGCGCGGGCTGGTAGACGACCAGGCCGACGCAGACGAGGACCAGGGTCACGGCCGCGGCGGTGAACCGGGAGAGCGCCTCCACGAACCAGCCGATCTTCTCGACGTCACCGGTGGAGACGGCCACGACCTCGCCGGCGGCGACCCGCCGGGTCAGGACGGAGCCCAGTTCGGCGGTCTTGCGGGAGAGCAGCTGCTGGACCCGCGCGGCGGCCGTGATCCAGTTGGTGACGGCGGTGCGGTGGACCATCACGTCGCCGACCGCGATGCCCGCGCCGAGCAGCGCGAGCAGACCGCCCGCGAGCGCGAGCCGCCCGTCGTCGCGGTCCACGACCGCCTGCACGGCGAGTCCGACGGCGAGGGGGAGTCCGGCGATGGCGAGTTGCAGCAGCAGTCCCCAGAGCAGGGTCCTGACCTGTCCGCCGAGTTGGCAGCGGCCGAGCCAGAGGAGGAACCGGGTGCCCGAGCGGACGTCGGGGACCCCTGGATCGGCGTACGGTAGATCGCGAATCTGCATGTCGTCCCAGGGTCTTCCGGTGGTTCGTCGGCTGATGGCCGGTCGGTTCGAGCCGTGCAAGGTTCGCGCTCGGGGACGGTGAACGGCAATTGATTTATTCGCAATCGGGCACAGAACGCGCCAAGATCGAACAACGCCCTCTGGACGCCCCGCGCCCCCCGCGCTTCACTCGCGACCCATGAGACATCAGAAGATCATGAGCATGATCGGCGGCCTCGCGCTGGTCGCCGGCGCACTGCTCGGCGCGGGGCAGCCGGCGGCTGCCGCCGACGCTCCGGCCGATCCGCCCCCGGCCGAGTTCACCAGCGACTGGCACGACCCGGTGACGGCGGCGCCGCCCGTCTCGCGGCCGGTCACCCCCTCCTGCGAGGTCACCCTCGCCGCCGCCCAGTTCCGCGACTTCACGCCGTACAAGGGGAGTTACGCGCCGCCCGAGAAGTGCGGCACCCGCTGGAGCAAGGTCGTGCTCCGTCTCGACGGCGCGGTGAAGGGCCGGCAGTACGACCGGCTCGGCTACGTCACGGTCGGCGGTGTCGAGATTTTCCGCACCTCGACACCGCAGCCCTCGCCCGACGGCATCACCTGGTTGGTGGAGAAGGACGTCACCCGTTACCGCGACACCCTGAGCCGCCCTCAGCCCGTCGAGATGCTCATCGGCAATGTCGTGAACGAGACGTACACCGGTGTCCTCGACGTCCGCGTCACGCTCACCTTCTACACGGCACAGGGGCGGGTGAAGCCCGCGGCGGACACGCCCGACCGGGTGATGCCGCTGGGCTCCGCGAGCCTGACGACACCGCGCAACACCGAACGGATCCTCGCCGAGGTGTACGCCACCGGTTCCGGCGGCGGCTGCGAGGAGTACTGGTACCTGACCGTCCCCGACGCGGCTCCTTACTCCTGCAAGGCGACCGACGGCCCCTACCGCGAGGTGCGGATCTCCGTGGACGGACGGCTCGCCGGCATCGCCGCTCCGTTCCCCACGGTCTGGACGGGCGGCTGGTCCAACCCCTTCCTCTGGTACGTCACCCCCGGCCCGCGCGCCTTCGACATCCAGCCGATCGTCTACGACCTCACCCCCTTCGCCGCCCTCCTCAACGACGGACGCGCCCACCGGATCGAGGTGTCGGTGCTCGGTGTCCCGGCCGGGCAGACCGGCTGGAGCACCCCGACCAACGTGCTGATCTGGCAGGACGAGCGGAGCGCGGTCGTCACCGGCGCCCTCGACCGTCACGAGGCGGGCGCGCCGCGCAACACCTCGGTGTACACGGCGGGCACGGCCGGTTCGGAGCACCGCCTGGACACCGAGGCCGGCCACCGGCTCAGCGTCACCGGACACCTGAACACCTCGCACGGCCGGGTCGACACCACCGTCACCCGGACGCTCGCCCACACCTCCGTGCACCGCTGGGGTGAGGGCGAGAACCCCGACGCGCTCACCGCGCGCTGGAGGGACGACGAGACCGTGACGGCCGGCCGCACCACCACCCGTACCCACCGCACGTACACCATGGACGGCGAGACCACGGTCGGCGCCGGCGACCGGCTGCGGACCGTGCTCGCGCTCGGCGACCACGCCGACACCGTCGTCGTCCGTGGCGGCGAGCGGGTGTCCTTCTCGCGCCTCGACGACCGCTACGACGGAGACGCCACCTACACCACCGGAGTGCCCCGCGACCAGCGCCACGCGGTCGGGACGACGACCGAGCGCTACCGCCTCCACGGCTCCGGCGGCTGCTACGACCGGACCCTGCGAACGGCCCAGGGCGCGCTCACCGAGGACCGTCTCCGCTGCTGACGGCAGGCGGGTGCCGGCGGCAGGCGGGGCCCGGCAGTCGAGAGCCGGGCCCCGCGGGGTCAGGCCTGGACGGGCCTGGCCGAGTCCACGCCGGAGCGGGCCCTGCGCCATTCGCCGCGCGTGAAGTCCGGGATCTGCTGCGGTGCGCCCTTCGCCTTGATCGAGGCGTGGCTGAGCGGTACCGGGGCCGTCCAGGTCGCCGCGTCGTACACGTCGAAGTCGGGGACGAGCCCCAGCCGCATGCACTGCATCAGCCGGAAGATCATGATGTAGTCCATCCCGCCGTGCCCGCCGGGCGGGTTCGCGTGCTCCTTCCACAGCCAGTGGTCGAACTCCGCCGCATACGCCGTGAAGTCGCCCCACTGGTGGCCCTTGTGGTCCGGCTCCACATAGATGCGGGCCGGGTAGTCCTCGAACACACCCCGCGTACCGCCGAGGCTGTTGATCCGGCTGTAGGGGTGGGGGGTGGAGACATCGTGTTCGAGCCGGATCACGCGGCCCTTCGCCGTCTGGACCAGACTGATCGTCCGATCGCTCCCGATGTACGTCTCCTTCCAGCTCGGGTCGCCCGGCGGCACCTTCTCATCCCGGTACTGGGCGAGCCCGAGCGCCGGCGTACCGAAGCTGCTGATGCTCACCACCCGGTCGCCGCGGTTGACGTCCATGTAGTTGGCCACCGGGCCGAAGCCGTGGTTCGGGTAGAGGTCGCCCCGGAGCCGGGTGTGCCAGAGCCGGCGCCACGGGCCCTCGTAGTACGTGGGCGAGAACATCAGCTCCCGCAGGTCGTGGTTGTACGCCCCCGCGCCGTGCAGCAGCTCACCGAACTTGCCCGCGTGCGCCATCCGCAGGACCCGCATCTCGTTGCGGCCGTAACAGCAGTTCTCCAGCTGCATGCAGTGGCGCCGGGTCTGCTCGGAGAGGTCGACGAGCTGCCACAGCTCGTCCAGCCGCATCGCTATGGGGCATTCGACGCCGACGTGCTTGCCGTTCAGCATCGCCGCGCGCGCCATCTCGAAGTGGAGCTCCCAGGGGGTCGCCACATACACGAAGTCGAGGTCGGTGCGGGCGCAGAGGTTCTCGTAGTCGTCCTCGCCGTGGGTGTACACGGCGGGGGAGGGCTGCCCGGCGGCGACGACCTTGGCGGCGGCCCGCTCCGCCTTCGCCTTCACCGGGTCGCAGACCGCGACCACCCGCACGCCGGGAAGGGCGAGGAAGAGGTCGATCATGCTGCCGCCACGGTTGCCGAGGCCGATGATCCCCACCCGGACGGTGGAGCGGCCCTCGAAGGGGACGCCGGCCATCGTCGCCCCTCTGCGCGGCGGTGTCCCCCTGGTCTCGGCGGCCTCGACGGTCTGCTCCGGCGCGGCCGCCCCGGCGGACCCCGTGCCCAGGGCACCGAGCCCGATGCCCGCTCCCGCGACTCCGGCCGTGGTCCGCAGCACGGAGCGGCGGCTCGGGGTCTGCGGTGCGTTGTCGTCCATGGAACCTCCGGTAACGGTGTGCATGGCTGGTTCATGAATCCCGCACAGGACCCTGGCCGTTGGGGCTGGTGGCGCGCAAGGGCGCGGATTGGACTCTTGTGACGGGTGGTTGGACTCTTCGATTCCTGTTCATCGGTCCGGCGCACGCCAAGGCCCCTCACCGCCGGGGTGAGGGGGCCTGGAACGAGACCAGGGCCGGGTTCGGGGAGCCTACTGGCCGGCTCGGGTGGACGGGCCGGTCGTCAGGGGCGTGTCGCTCGCTCGAGAGCTATGAGCACGGACTCGTAACTCCGCCCGGTCGCCCGGTCCATGCCGATCTCGCACATCCGGTTCGCCGACAGATGCGCGTCGAAGGAGCGCGCCGTCACTTCGGCCGCCTCGCGCGCGGTGGCGGACGCCGTGAGCTCCGGGTGCAGCATGCCCCGGTCGCCGGCGAAGGCGCAGCACCCCGCGTCGTCCGGGACGACGACCTCCTCGGCACACGCCCGGGCCAGCGCCGTCAGCCGGTCCTCGTCACCCAGATGCCGCATCGAACAGGTCGGATGCACCACCGCCGAGCCCACCCGGCGGCGCACCCGCAGACGCGGCAGCAGCTCCTCCGCCGCCCAGACCGGTGAGTCCAGCACGGTCAGCTCCGCGTGCAACTCCCGGTTGTCGGCGGTGAGGTACGGCACCACCTCGCGGGCGATCCCGAGCGCGCAGGAGGACGCGTCCACGACCAGCGGCAGCCGCCCGCCCGCCGTCCAGCCCCAGGCCGCCTCGACGATCCGGTTGGCCATCACCGTGTTCCCGCGCTCGTACCCCTTGGAGTGCCAGATCGTCGCGCAGCACGTACCGGCCACGTCGTCCGGGATCCACACCGGCTTCCCCGCGCGGGCGGCGAGAGCCACCACCGCCTCGGGCAGCGACGGCCCCGGGCGCCCCCTCGGACCGCCGAAGATCCGGTTCACACACGCCGGGTAGTACACGGCGGTGGCCGCCGGACGGTCGGTGGCCGGGAGGCGGCGGGCCGCCGCGCCCGGGATCTCCGGCAGCCACTGCGGTACGAGATCGGGCCGGACGGCCCTGCGCGCCAGACCGGTCACCGACTCCAGGACGCGGTCTCCGACCCGGTCGGCGGCCCCGAGGGCGAGGCGCGCCGAGGCCTCCACGGCGCGAAAGTGACGGGCCGCCAGCGCCGCGGCCCGCTCCTCGGACGCCGAGTGACGCTCATGGCGGAACTCCTTCATCAGCGCCCCGGTGTCGATCCCGACCGGGCAGGCCAGCGCGCAGGTGGAATCGCCCGCGCAGGTGTCCACGGCGTCGTAGCCGTACGCCTCCAGGAGGCTCGCCTCCACCGGTGAACCGTCGCTCTGACGCATCATCTCCCGCCGCAGCACGATGCGTTGGCGGGGCGTAGTCGTCAGATCGCCGCTGGGGCAGGTCGGTTCGCAGAAGCCGCACTCGATACACGGATCGGCGACCGCCTCCACCTTCGGAATCGTCTTCAGCCCGCGCAGATGGGCCTGCGGGTCGCGGTCGAGGACGATCCGGGGCGCGAGGACCCCGTCCGGATCGATGAGCTCCTTGACCCGCCACATCATTTCGGTCGCCCGCGGTCCCCACTCCAGCTCCAGGAAGGGGGCGATGTTGCGGCCGGTGGCGTGCTCGGCCTTCAGCGAGCCGTCGAACCGTTCCACGGTCAGCTTGCAGAACTCGTCCATGAAGGCCGCGTACCGCTCCACGTCGGTGGGATCGGCGGCGTCGAAGGCCAGGAGGAAGTGGAGGTTGCCGTGAGCGGCGTGACCGGCCACGGCCGCGTCGAAGCCGTGCCGGGACTGCAGCTCGAGGAGCTCGGCGCACGCCTCGGCGAGCCGAGCGGGCGGTACCGCGAAGTCCTCGGTGATGAGCGTGGTGCCCGAGGGCCGTGAGCCGCCCACGGCGGTGACGAAGGCCCTGCGCGCCGCCCAGTAGCCGGCGATCACGCCCGGGTCGCGGGTGAAGGCATTGCCCATCGAGGTGACCGAGGCGACCGGGGTGACCAGATCCAGGTCTTCCAGGACCGCGCCGGCCGCCCGTTCGTACGCCTCCAGCGCGGCCGCGTCGGCCGCACGGAACTCCACCAGCAGCGCCGCCGTCTCCCTGGGCAGCTCCGCCCAGTCGGCGGGCATTCCGCGCACCCTGACCGAGGCGCGCAGCGTGTTGCCGTCCATCAGCTCCACGGCGAGCGCCCCGGCCTCGGTGAAACGCGGAACCGCCGCCGCCGCGGCCGGCAGCGAGGGGAAGAAGAGCAGCGCCGTGGAGACCTGCCGGTCCAGGGGCAGGGTGTCGAAGACGACCTCCGAGATGAAGCCGAACGTGCCCTGCGAACCCACCATGAGGCCGCGCAGGATCCGCACGGGCGTGTCGCCGTCCAGGAACGCGTCCAGGCGGTAGCCGTTGGTGTTCTTGATGGCGTACTTGGCGCGGATCCGGGCGGTGAGCTCCGGGTCCGCCTCGATCTCCGCCTTGAGCGCCAGCAGCCCCTCGCACAGGCGCGGCTCGGCGTGGGCGAGCTCTTCGTCGGCGCCGGGGTCGCCGGTGTCGACGACGGTGCCGCTCGGCAGGACGAAGGTGAGGGAGGCGACGGTCCGGTACGAGTTCCGGGTGGTGCCCGCGGTCATGCCGGACGCGTTGTTCGCCACGACGCCGCCGATCGTGCAGGCGACGGCGCTCGCCGGGTCGGGACCGAGGACCCGGCCGTACCGGGCGAGGGCCGCGTTGGCCCGTACGACGGTGGTGCCGGGGCGGACCCGGGCGCGGGCGCCGTCGTCCAGGACTTCGACACCGGCCCAGTGCCGACGCACGTCGACCAGGATGTCCTCGCCCTGCGCCTGCCCGTTGAGACTGGTCCCGGCCGCCCGGAACACCACCTCGCGACCCTTGCCGCGCGCGTACGACAGGACGGCGGAGATGTCGTCGATGTCCTCCGCGACCACCACGATCCGCGGGACGAACCGGTAAGGGCTGGCGTCGGAGGCGTACCGCACCAGGTCGGAGATCTTCCAGAGGACCTTCTCCGGGCCGAGGACCTCGGACAGCTCCTCCCGCAGAAGCCGTGGCGCGCCCTTGTGCTGGAGCTCGGGGACCCGGTCGGGGGCCGGTCTCCGCTCCGTACCGGGACGAAGGGCCCTCGGCCTCGGCTCCAGCAGTGGCATGGCACGGCTCCCCTCGGCGCGTCGCCGCGCCCGCGTGGTCAGCAGCGGCGCTCCGGCACGTGGTCGACCAGAGCGGACAGCAGACCTCCGAGCACCTCGCGCTGTTCGACGGTCAGTGGAGCCAGGATGTCCTCTGCGGCCGCCCGGCGCGCGCTGCGCAGCTCGCGCAGCGTGGCGTGCCCCGGGTCGGTGAGCTCGATCCGGACCACCCTGCGGTTGGTCGGATCGGGGACGCGGCGCACCCGGCCGGCCGCCTCCAGACCGTCGACGAGGCTGGTCACGGCGCGCGGGACGACCTCCAGGCGAGCGGCGAGATCGGCCATCCGGGGCGGGTGGTCGTAGTGCGCGACGGTACGCAGCAGCCGGGACTGCGCCGGGGTGATGCCGACCGGCTCCAGGTGCTGCTTCTGGATGCGGTGCAGACGGCGGGTGAGGCGGAGGAGCTGCTCGGCGAGGAGGCCGTCCGCGTCCGCCGTGCCCGTGCCGACCGGGGTGCTCCGGGTGCCCGTACCGTCCGGCGAACTCGTACCGTCGGAAGTGTTCATGCCGGGAACAATATCAGGACCATGTTCATTGTGAGCATAGGTAACAATGAGCTAGGCTCGAATCGTCGTCGCTGTCACACCTCTCGTAGGAGCCCATGCACCCCCACGAACAGTCCGCCTGGACGCCCCCCGCGCGCGATCCCGCAGAGCCGGAGGAGCCGGCCCAGGTGGGGCGCATCCTGCGCCTCTTCCGTCCCTACCGCGCCCGCCTCGCCGTCGTCGGTCTGCTGGTCGGCGCCTCGTCGCTCGTCTCGGTCGCCTCGCCCTTCCTCCTGAAGGAGATCCTGGACACCGCGATCCCGCAGGGGCGCACCGGGCTGCTCAGTCTGCTCGCCCTCGGCATGATCGCCACCGCCGTGATCACCAGCGTCTTCGGCGTCCTGCAGACCCTGATCTCCACGACCGTCGGCCAGCGCGTGATGCACGACCTGCGCACCGCGGTCTACGCCCAGCTGCAGCGGATGCCGCTCGCCTTCTTCACGCGCACGCGCACCGGCGAGGTCCAGTCCCGGATCGCCAACGACATCGGCGGCATGCAGGCGACGGTCACCTCGACCGCCACCTCCCTCGTCTCCAATCTCACCGCCGTCGTCGCGACCGTCGTCGCCATGCTCGCGCTGGACTGGCGGCTCACCCTCGTCTCCCTGCTCCTGCTGCCGGTCTTCGTCTGGATCAGCCGCCGCGTCGGACGCGAGCGCAAGACGATCACCACCCAGCGCCAGAAGCAGATGGCCGTCATGGCCGCGACCGTCACCGAGTCCCTCTCGGTCAGCGGCATCCTGCTCGGCCGGACCATGGGCCGTGCCGACTCGCTCACCACGTCCTTCGCCGAGGAGTCCGAGCGCCTCGTCGACCTCGAAGTGCGGTCCTCCATGGCCGGACGGTGGCGGATGTCCACCATCGGCATCGTCATGGCGGCCATGCCCGCCCTCATCTACTGGGCCGCGGGCCTCACCCTCCAGGCGGGCGGACCGGCCATCTCGCTGGGCACGCTCGTCGCGTTCGTCTCGCTCCAGCAGGGCCTCTTCCGGCCGGCCGTGAGCCTGCTCTCCACCGGCGTGCAGATACAGACCTCCCTCGCCCTCTTCCAGCGGATCTTCGAGTACCTCGACCTCCCGGTCGACATCACCGAGTCCGAGGCCCCTGTCCGGCTGGAGAAGATCGGCGGCGAGGTGGCGTTCGAGAACGTCGATTTCGCCTACGACCCCGAGGCGCCCGGCCGCGCCACGCTCGACTCCATCGACGTGACCGTCCCGGCCGGCGGCAGCCTCGCCGTCGTCGGCCCCACCGGCTCCGGCAAGTCCACGCTCAGCTACCTGGTGCCTCGGCTCTACGACGTGACCGGCGGCCGCGTGCTGCTCGACGGCGTCGACGTCCGCGACCTGGACTTCGACACCCTCGCCAGGGCCGTCGGAGTGGTCTCTCAGGAGACGTACCTCTTCCACGCCTCCGTCGCCGACAACCTGCGCTTCGCCAAGCCGGACGCCACCGACGAGGAGATCGAGGCCGCCGCCCGCGCCGCGCAGATCCACGAGCACATCGCCTCGCTGCCCGACGGATACGACACCCTCGTCGGCGAGCGCGGCTATCGCTTCTCCGGGGGCGAGAAGCAGCGCCTGGCGATCGCCCGCACCATCCTGCGCGACCCGCCCGTCCTCATCCTCGACGAGGCGACGAGCGCGCTCGACACCCGTACCGAACACGCCGTCCAGCAGGCCATCGACGCGCTCTCCGCCGGACGCACCACCATCACCATCGCCCACCGGCTCTCCACCGTCCGGGACGCGGACCAGATCGTGGTCCTCGAAGCAGGCCGGATCGCCGAGCGCGGCACCCATGACGAACTCCTCGCACGGAACGGCCGGTACGCGGCCCTGGTGCGCCGGGACGCGCGCAGCGCGCGGGCCACTAGGGGCGGCGTGGACGGCGAACACGCGAACGCGGGAGCGGTTGTCCCCCAGAACGTGTGATCGTTCCGTCTCTCGCCGCTGAGTGCCACGGCGCCGCGATCCGCCGTCCCAGGGGACCGGCGGCGCCGCCGCGGGTGCGCTCCCCGGTTTCGCGCGCGGCCCGGGTTAACGTGCGCCCATGACGTACCGGACCTGGCAGCCCGAACACCGTCGCCGCCCCCGGCTCACCCGCCGCGGCCGGATCGCCCTGCTCCTGGGCATGGTCCTCGCGGTGGCCGCCGCGACGGCCGTCACGGTGTCTCTGCTGCTGCGGGACGAGCCCGCCGTCGAGAAGCCCCGGATGCTCGTCATTCCGGAGGGCTGGCGGGCCGGTCAGGTGTACGCGGCCGTCGACCGTTCCCTCGGCCTCCCCGCAGGCACCACCCGCGCGGCGGCGGGCGCCCCGGCCACCGCGCTCGCCCTGCCCGCCGAAGCGGCCGGCAACCCCGAGGGATACCTCTTCCCCGCGACGTACCCGGTGCTCTCCTCGACGACCCCGGAGAGTCTCCTGCGCTACATGGTCGACACGGCGGGCAAACGATTCGGCGCGGGCCACATCGGCGCGGGCAACCAGCGCAAGGGTCTGACCCTGCACCAGACCGTCGTCGTCGCCAGCATCGTCCAGGCGGAGGCTGACACCCCCGAGGACATGGGCAAGGTCGCCCGGGTCGTCCACAACCGGCTCGCGCGGGGCATGGCGCTCCAGATGGACTCGACGATCAACTACGCCTTGGCGCGTTCGACCGTGGACACCACTCACGAGGACACCAGGATCGACAGCCCGTACAACACCTACGAGCGCACCGGTCTGCCACCGACCCCGATCGGCAACCCCGGGGAGGAGGCGATGACGGCGGCCGTCCAGCCGCCAGAGGGGGAGTGGCTGTACTTCGTGACCGTCCGGCCCGGTGACACCCGCTTCACCGCCGACTACGCCGAACACCAGGCGAACGTGTCCGAGTTCAACGCCGAGCGGCGCGCCGCGAAGGCCGGATGAGGGCGGGTCTCCGGCGGCGCGGGGTGGCGACAGGGCTCACGTGGTGACGGCCGGTTCGCGGTCGAGGAGGCGGCGGATCTCGGTAACCGCCGCCCGCCCGGCCCGGTTGGCGCCGATGGTCGAGGCGGAGGGGCCGTAGCCCACCAGATGGACGCGCTCGTCCCGTAGCGCGCGCGTCCCCTCCACCCGGATTCCGCCACCCTGCTCGCGCAGCTTCAGCGGGGCCAGGTGGTCGATCGCGGCGCGGAAGCCCGTCGCCCAGAGGATCACGTCCGCGTCCACGCTCCGGCCGTCGGCCCAGGCCACGCCCGTCGGGGTGATGCGGTCGAACATGGGGTTGCGGTCCAGGACACCCCGCGCTCGCGCGCTGCGGATCGCGTCGGTCAGCGGGAGGCCGGTGACGGAGACGACGCTCTGCGGCGGCAGCCCACGCCGCACGCGCTCCTCGACCATCGCCACAGCGGCCCGGCCCTCCATCTCGCCGAAGGGCCCCTCGCGGTAGACCGGCTCCCGCCGGGTCACCCACGTCGTCCCGGCCGCGACCTCGGCGATCTCCATCAGGTGCTGCGTCCCGGACGCGCCGCCGCCCACCACGATCACCCGCTGACCGGCGAACTCCTCGGGGCCTGGGTAGTCCGCGGTGTGCAGCTGGCGGCCGCGGAAGGTTTCCTGGCCCTGGTAGCGGGGCCAGAACGGCCGGTCCCAGGTGCCGGTCGCGTTGATCAGGGCACGGGTCGCGTAGCTCCCCTCCGACGTCTCGACGAGCAGCCGCCCGCCCTCGCCCTCACGGACCGCGGAGACCTCGACAGGCCGGTGGACGCGCAGGTCGAAGCGCTCCTCGTACGCCGTGAAGTACGCGCCGATCACCTCGGAGGACGGGCGGCGCTCGTCGGCGCCGGTCAGTTCCATCCCGGGCAGCGCGTGCATGCCGTGGACCTTGCCGTACGTGAGGGAAGGCCACCGGAACTGCCAGGCGCCGCCGGGACGAGGGGCGTGATCGAGGACGACGAAGTCCCGGTCCGGTACGAGACCGGTGCGGCGCAGGTGATAGGCCGCCGAGAGCCCCGCCTGGCCGGCGCCGATCACGACCACGTCGATGGTCCGTGCCGTCGTCGCCGTCTCAACCCCGAAATCGTTCACGTTTCCACCAACGAGCACGGGGTCACGGATCTTCCCGTTCCGGGAGAACCTCCCTCTGGTCGCCGACGTCGCCGGCGGGACGGCGCTGCCCCCGCTGCTCCTCGACGGGACGGACCTGCGTCGCGGTGCAGGTCGTCCTCGCCACCGCGACGCGCCCCTGGGCCGGGTCCGTGAAGTCCCGCCTGGTCCGCGTCGCCTGGCACGGTGGGCGACCTCGGCGTGGCTCCCCACGAGCGCGGTGCCCGCACCCCTCCGTACCAGACCCACACCGGCCCACAGATCCGGTGCGATCTCCAGCCGGTCGCGCTCCAGCGAACCGCCGCCGTGCAGGGCGAGCATCCGCGTCGAAGTCGTAGGGCTGCCCGCCCCACAGCTCCGTACCACCGACAAGAACTCGGCGGTCCGCGCGTGGCGCCGGTCGTGGTCGACGTTGGTGCGGCCGACGGCGGTCGACAGCCATGCCACCACGCGCTCCACCGGTGCGCGGTCGGCCCCGAAGGCCCGATCGGTGGCGGCAATATGCACCCGTGTCCGGACAGGGCTGGCAGACGGTCTGCAGAGCTTTGCCCAGATGGAGCGGGTACCCGCAGCGTGGAGTCCGCAGTGAGCCGCAAGGGGTGTCTGCGTGTGGAGTTTGAGAGGAGTGCTCAGTCAGACACCATGGAGGGATGAGCCAATTCGAGACCCGCACCCTGGACGTCACCACCGGGACATCAGAGACGGTCTACGACCTGACCCGGGAGTGCGCCTCCTTCCTGGAAGACGTTGCACAGGGCCGAGACGGACTCCTGAATGTCTTTGTGCCCCACGCGACCATGGGTGTGGCGCTGATCGAGACGGGAGCGGGGAGTGATGACGACCTGCTGACCGCCCTTCACCACTTGCTCCCCGCCGACGAACGTTGGCAGCACCGCCACGGAAGCCCGGGGCACGGCCGTGATCACGTGATGCCGGCCATCGTCCCGCCCCACGCGACGCTCCCCGTGATCGGTGGCGAACTGGCGCTCGGCACCTGGCAGTCGGTGTGCCTGGTGGACACCAACAAGGACAACCCGGAGCGCCAGGTGCGGTTGAGTTTCCTGGGCTGATCGTGTCGATCAAGATCGTCCTGGGTGTGGCCATCACGTCTCCTCACGCTCCGGCGAGATGCGCCCTACCACCAGGGACGAGATCGACGGCTGCGGAAAGTGCTTGCTCGGAGCACGCCGGCTGCGGCGACCGCGGACGCTGTCAGGCACGAGGTGTCGGGCCGTCCGCCGGCGTCCTCCCGGGGGTCAGTCAGGCGGGGGGACGAGATCTCCGCGCAGCCGTCGGGTACGGAGCACCAGCTCCAGTTCGAAGCGCCGGTCCGGGTCGTCCAGGTCGTCGCCCCACAACTCGCGGAGCTGTCTCAGCCGGTAGCGCACGGTCTGCGGGTGGACTCCGAGCCGGGCGGCCACCTCCGGGGCGCCTCCCCGCGTTTCCAGCCAAGCCAGCAGTGTCTCGGCGAGACGGTGGGCGTGCGCCGGGCCGCCGGACTCGTCCAGCCGCGCCAGCCTCCTTCGCGCAAGATCGTCGATCAACTCACCTGCGGGCAGCAGTACCAGGGCTTCGACGTGCTCGCCGCAGTGCAGGAGCCACCCTCGCGGCAGCAGGCCCTGTTCGATCATCCCGACGGCGGCATCGGCCCATCGCAGCGACGTGGCGGCCTCGGTCACGGGGACCGACGGGCCGATCGCGCCGGACCAGCCGGCGACTGCCCGGTGCAGCAACTCCGCGCGTCCGGGGGCGTCCGGGTCCGGTACGACGAGGCGCGGCCGCTCGCCCTCCATGTCGAACAGCACCTCGTCGCCCACGGCCGGGGCGACCGCCTCCGCGGCAGGGCGAAGCAGCACGGCCACCGCGACCTTCTCGGGCAGGTGCCAGCCCACGTCGGCCGCGCGGTCGGCAAGGACGGCGGACGGATCCGAGCGGTGCTCGGCGAGCAGGAGATTGACGAGAAGACGTTGCAGGCGCAGCCGCTCCCCGGCCTGGCGGGCGATGGCTTCGGCGTAGCCGCGTACCGACTGGGCCACTATCACGTCGAGGTACTCGAACGCGGACTCGGCGAGCTCGTACATGGCTGAGGACGGAATCTCGGCCTGCTGGCCGATCTCCGCCATGCGCCGCCAGGAAAGGCGCACGCCCAGCCGGTAGATCCCCTGAAGGGAGTCCAGGCTGCGCCCGTGTGCGACCTCGCCGCGCCCGAAGTCCCGGAACATCTCGGGAAGGGCGCTCGGCCGGTCCGCGCCGGTGATCATCTGCTCCACGAAGAGCTCCAGCGCGTGCCGGATCGCCACCAAGGCCTTGGGCTCTCCGGACTCGTCGACGTTGAACACCAGGCCCGGGTACTCCCGCCGAATCGCGGCGAGGATGTCCTGGGCCAGCTCGGGGACCTGCTCCAGGGCCCGGTCGGCGAACTGCTGAATCCGTTCTCGTGGCACGTCGCGCCACGCTGACGAGGCTTCCAAACCACCGCTCCTGGATGTCCGGTCTTCATGAGCTCGGTCAGCCGGCCTGCACAGGCACAAACTAGCCCGCGCCGGGGCCAGGTGTGCTGAAGGGCCCGTGGGCGGGCGGGTCGGGGAATGTGACGAGCGGCACGTTCTGCTGCTCGGGTGTGGCGTCGAGAGCGGCGACGATTCCCAAGGCGGCGCCTGTGGCCAGAGCGGCAGCGGCGACGCAGGTCAGGAGGGCGGCGAAGAGTCTGGACATGAGGATGATCGGCCTCTCAGTCGATGAGGTCTGTCACCCAGCGCGCCGGCCCGGTCCGGCGCGGTCAGTATGCGAGGCGCATTGACAGGTGGTCAAGCTCCACCTAGCTTCGCCGTTCACAGCAGTGTTACCACCGGGTAAGTCGCTCATCGCCCCGGACAGGCTGTGATCCGCGCGCGCGGCCCGTCCCGCACCGCCCTGAACTCCCGCATCTCGCGTCCGTATCGGAGTACCCGCATGCGTCGTTCAATATCACCTTTGTCCCTGATTCTGCTGGGTGCCGGTGTCTTTCTGCTGGTGCTCACCCAACTGCTTGCCTGGTACGTGGAGCCGCGCGCCAAACGCACGCCGACCGATACGGTCTCCACGACGGTCTTCGAAGGTCAGGGCAGCTACTTCGACACCGGGTCCGTTTCCACGGTGGACGACCAGACGATAACGATCACCCGCCGGGTGCTGGGGGACGTCGCCGGCAGTGAGCGCACCGGAAACGCGATCTGGGACGTGTCGACCCAGATCGACACGCCGAAGACGCTGCCGCTCGCCGACCCGCGGAAGTCCCTCCAGTGGGCCACCGAACGATGGGTGACCGACCGCCGGACGAACCTTCCGGTGCACTGCTGCGGGGAGAAGCCCGGGTTCGAGGGCGAGGCCTACCTGAAGTTCCCGTTCGACGTCGAGAAGCGCACCTACGCCTGGTGGGACAGCAGTCTGGGTGCCACCGTGCCGCTGGAGTTCGACGAGGTCACCAGGATCGACGGGCACGAGGGCTACCGCTTCGTCGGCGCCGTCAAGGCCACCGCGACGGGCACCCGTCTGGTCCCCGGCGTGCTGGTCGGCAGTTCGAAGCCGGGCCAGGTGCTGGCCGAGGAGTGGTACTCCAACGCGAGGATCGAGCTGACCGTGGACCCGCGAACGGGACGGATCATGAACGCGCTGATCGCCCCGACGAAGACGCTACGGGCCCCGGGTGCACGGAAGGACGCGGTCACCCTGCTGTCCAGCGAGCGGCTGGAATTCACCGACGCGACCCGGCGCGAGCAGGTGAAGCTGGCCTCCGAGGACAGCGGCCGACTGGAGCTGCTCGGTGAGACCGCGCCTCTGGCGGGTGGGATCGCGGGCGGTCTGCTGGTCGCTGCGGGCACGGTGCTGCTGGTTCGGGGCCGACGGCCGCGGCACTCAGAACAGTGATGAAACACGGCTCTTCGAACGGCCCAAACTTGTCACCGCCGTGAGTAGCCGGACGAATCGCTTGGACGAACACTGACGTTACCCCTCAGTAAGACCAGTGTTTCCCGGTGGAACCGGCTCTCCCTCAAGGGTCTCCCACCGTCCCGGTGCAGACAGGACGCCCGCATGTCCAGGTCCGGTCCGGCACCGCAGTACCCGCAGTACCCGCGGCACCTGCAGCACCTGCAGCACCCGCACACCGAGCCAGCCCAGCGCTTCATCCCCGGAAGCCCGGCAACCCCCACCCGCCTGCCTCTCGCAGCCCCGAGTTGGAGCACCTCTATGCCCCAGCGCGCGTCCGCCCTGGCCCTCGGCCAGAAGGACTCCTTTTCCGTCCCCGCTCAAGCCCGCACCGGCAGCCACGTCGCCGACTCGCCTGCCCCTGACCCGCACGTCGCAGCCCCCGACTCACCTCTGCCGCGCAGGATCACCTTTCTCGCCCGCCGTGACTTGGCCAACCGGGCCGCTGGTGGCTCGGAACTGCTCATCGACCGGATAGCCGACGGTCTGACCGCTGACGGCCACGAGATGACGCTCGTGTGCGGCGGACCGGCCGCCCCGCGCGACTACCGGGTGATCTCCGCCGGAGGTGACGCAGGTCACTTCCTGCGCGCCAGGGCGACCTTCGCCCGGGAGGTCGGCGACTGCGACCTGCTGGTCGAGGTGTGCAACGGCATGCCGTACCTGGCGCCGCTGTGGCACCGTGGACCGACGGTGTGCCTGGTCAACCACGTGCATACGGATCTTTGGCAGATGCGTTACCCGGGCCCGGCGGCACGGCTCGGACGCAGGCTGGAGCACTGGGCACTGGCAGGAACGCACCGCGACAACCTGATGGTGGCCGTCTCTGAGTCGACCGCCTCCGAGCTGCGCGGCATCGGCGTGGCTGCGGACCGCATCCGGATCGTCAACAACGGCGTCGAAGAGCCCGGCCCCCTGCTGCCCGAGGCGAAGGAGCCGCTGTTCCTGGCCGTCGGCCGACTGGTGGAGTACAAACGCATCGACCTGCTTCTCAGATTGTGGGAGCGGGTCCGCCCCGTCACCGGTGGTCGACTCGTCATCGTGGGTGACGGTCCCGAACGGGCACGCCTTGAAGCCATGGCCGGCCCCGCCGTGACGTTCGCCGGCCGGGTGTCGGACGCCGAGAAGCACCGGCTGATGTGCGAGGCGTGGCTGCTGCTGCACCCTTCCCTCGTCGAGGGCTGGGGGCTGGTCGTCACCGAGGCGGCCGCCCGGGCCACCCCCGCGATCGGTTTTGACATACCCGGCCTGTGCGACTCCATCGAGGACGGGGAGACCGGGGTGCTCGCCCGGGGCGAGAGTTCGTTCGCCGCCGCGTGGTGCACCTTGTCCCTCAGCACCGAACGGCGCGCGTCCATGGGGCGTGCCGCCGCGCAGCGCGCCAAGCGCTTCCGCTGGAGCGTGACGGTCCGTCAGTTCCAGGAGGTCGCCGCCGAGGCGGTGGCCCGCGCCGCAGTCCAGGAACGCGGCGGGCGCGGCCATGGCTGAGATCACCGAACGCGGATTCAAGGATCCTTCGCTGAGGCGATCGGCCGCTCTCTTCCGGGCGTTCATGCGCGAACCCAGCGATCCCGAACGGTGCTACACCCTGTTGGCCCGCGACTCGGTCGCACAGGTGGCACGTCATATCGACCTGTCCGGCAAGATCGTCGTCGACATCGGCGGCGGCAGCGGCCACTTCACCAAGGAGTTCCGCCGCCGTGGTGCGCAGAGCTACCTCTTCGAGCCCGACCCGCGGGAGCTGAGCGCCGGCGGCCCGGTCACCGAGGACGCGGTGCTCGCCGACGGATATCTGCTGCCGCTCGCCGACGGGGCGGCGGACGTGTGCTTCTCGTCCAATGTGCTGGAGCACGTGTCGGACCCGCGGACGTTCATCAGCGAGATGGTGCGAGTCACCCGCCCCGGCGGACTGATCTACCTGTCGTTCACCAACTGGCTCTCCCCCTGGGGAGGCCACGAGACCGCGCCGTGGCACTACCTCGGGGCCGGCCGGGCCCGCGAACGCTACGAACGGCGCACCGGCCGGAAGGCCAAGCACACGCTCGGCGAGAACCTCTTCCCCGTCCATATCGGTCCCACCCTTCGGCACGTCCGCGGCCGCGACGATGTGCAGGTCGTCACGGCGCGCTCCCGTTACTGGCCATTCCTCGCGAGCACGATCACCCGGGTGCCGGGACTCCGCGAGATCGCCACCTGGAATCTGCTGCTGATTCTCAGGCGAAGCCCATGAGCATGCGAAGCGAGGAACGGTCATGACCACTACGGTCCAGGCGCCCACGCGGGTGCCGCAGCCCGGCCCGAAGCCGTCGGAGGCGTTCGGTGATCCGCGCGGACGACGCCTGCTGTTCGGCTTCTGGGCCGTCGTCCTGGTGTCGTTCCTCGCGGTGTCACCGGGGAAGATGACGTTCGAGACCAAACTCGGCGTCGCCCTCGACCCCTGGCGCTTCATCGGCGACCTCGGTTCGCTGTGGAACGGCAACGTGGGCCTCGGCGGCATAGCCAACCAGTACATCGGCTACGCCTTCCCGGCACTGCCCTACTACGCGCTCATGGACATGCTGCAGGTGCCGGTGTGGGTGGCCGAACGGCTCTGGCTGTCGATCATCGTGACCGCAGCCTTCTGGGGCGCGCTCAGGCTCGCCGAACGGCTGGGCGTGGGGACGCCCGCGTCCCGGGCCGTCGGTGCGGTCGTCTACGCACTGTGGCCCACCTTCACGATCGTCATCGGATCGACCTCCGCCGCCGCGCTGCCGGGTGCCGTGCTGCCCTGGGTGCTGCTGCCGCTGACCTCCGCGAAGTCGAGCCCCCGGACGGCCGCCGCACGTTCGGCCCTGCTGATCCCCTTCATGGGCGGCGTGAACGCCGCCTCGACACTGGCAGCGCTGCTGCCCGTGGGTCTGTACCTGCTCAGCCGCCCTCCCGGCCGGCGTCGGCGGGCGCTGCTGGGCTGGTGGATACCGGGCGTAGTGCTGGCCACCGTGTGGTGGGTGGTCCCGCTGCTCCTGCTCGGCATGCACGGCGAGAACTTCATGCCGTACGTGGAGCAGGCCGACACCACCACCGCCACCATGTCCGCGACCGAGTTGCTGCGCGGCGCCGGCAACTGGGTGGCCTATCTGAACTTCGGTGAGGCATGGCTGCCGGCCGGCTGGACCGTCGCGACCTCCGTCGTCACCGTTCTCGGTTCCGCGTTCGCCGCGGCGCTGGGGCTGGCGGGCCTGGCCCGGCGGGACCTGCCGGAGCGCCGCTGGCTGATGCTGACCGTCCTGGCCGTCGTCCTGATCGCGCTCGCCGGGTACGGCGGAGCCTTCGGCGGTCCGTTCCACGGTGCCGTCCAGGACTGGTTGAACGGGCCGCTGAAGCCGTTCCGCAACATCTACAAGTTCCAGCCGGGACTGGCCCTCGCGCTCGCCCTCGGACTGACCCATCTGACAGCCGTGCTGTCCGAGAGCAGGGGGTCTCGCGCACTTCGCCGTCGCCGCTGGGTGCCCGCTGCCACGGCGGTGTTGGTACTGCCCGGTCTGGCGCTTCCGTACGCCAACGGCTCGATCCTGCAGCCCGGGGCGTTCGCCAAACTGCCCACCCATTGGGAGAAGGCCGCCGACTGGCTCAAGGACAACGCCCCGAACAGCCGGGCACTGGTCGTACCGGCGACGGCGCACGGCATCTACACCTGGGGATCCCCCATCGACCAGCCGTTCGACGTACTGGCCGAGACCCCCTGGGCGCAGCGTGACTTCGTCCCCTTCGGTACTCCCGGAGCACGCCGTATGACGGACGCGGTCGAGCAGGCGCTGCTGTCGGGCTCCGAGGTTCCGGGCCTCCAGGCCTACCTGGCACGGGCCGGCATGCACGAGGTGGTCGTCCGCAACGACCTCGACCCCGACCAGATCGGCTATGTCCCGCCGCAGACGGTGAAGCGGACCCTGGAATCGTCCGGCTACCGCAAGATCACCGGGTTCGGACCGCTGGTGACCGGCGGACGCATCGCCGCCGACACCCCGCTCCAGGTTCAGGGGCTCTACCCGCGGCTCCAGGCCGTGGAGATCTATCAGCCGCAGGACCGCGACGGGAGGCCCGACCGGGTCGGCGTCTCGGCCGTGGCCGACACGGCCGTGGTCAGTGGCGGACCCGAGGCGCTGCTCCAGCTGTCCGCCGACCCCTCGATGGCCGAGCGGCCGGCCGTACTGGCGGGGGACGGTCTTCCCCAGGGCGTCGTCCCGCCGGTGAAGGCGGTCGCGGATGGGTTGCGTCGAGCCGACACCCGGTTCGGCCTGGTCAACATCAACACCTCGTACACGTACACCGCGGACGAGCGCAATCACTCCGGCAGCCTGCAGAACCCGGGCGAGAAGCCCAAGCAGATCCTGCCGTCGGAGGGCATCGACCACCAGACGACGGCGGTGCTGCGCGGTGCCCGTGCCGTGACGGCTTCCAGCAGTGGCAACTGGCTGTTCCACCTGCCGCAGTACGACCCGGTGAACGCCTTCGACGGCAACCCGGACACCGCGTGGGCCGAGGGCAGTCCGGGCAAGCCGGCCGGACAGTGGCTCAGAGTGGAGTTCTCCCGGCCGACCGACATCCCGGCCTCCATCCGGCTGACGCCCCTGCCGGGCGACTCGATGCGCGCGGCACCCACCCAGGTGCGGATCGAGACCGACCGCGGTTCGGCCGACAGCCCCCTGCAGACGAACGGCCTGCCGCAGACCGTCACGGCTCCCTCGGGCGAGGCCTCCTGGATGAAGATCACCATCGTTGCCGCGCAACAGGCGCGCCCGGGCCTCTCCGGGGCCGGATTCGCCGAGGTGTCGATCCCGGACGTGCAGGTGACGCGCATGCTGGTGCTGCCTGCCGACGCGGAGCACACCGACGCGGCGGCGAGCGTGTACTCCCTGCACCGCGGCACCGACGCGGGCGGCCTGTCGCCCGTATCGGCCGAGGTGGGACTGCACCGGCGGTTCAGCACCCGTGAACCGGGCGAGTACCAGGTGTCGGCGCGAGCCGTCGCCGTGCCCGGCGGCGCGCTCGACGAACTGCTCGACCGCTCGGCCCCCGGGCCGAAGGAACGGGTGACGGCCGGCGTGGACTCCATCAGCCGCAACGGCACGTCACTCAGCGCCCGCAACCTGGTCGACGGTGACCTCACCACCGCCTGGATCGCGGGCGACCGGCCCGTCATCCACCTGAGCTGGCCCCGGAAGAAGAAAATCGACGAGGTCATCCTCGCGCCGGCGGGCGGGGTGTCCACCCGGCCCGAGCAGGTGATGATCAGCTCCCCGCACGGCGCCGCGGTGGCCGACGTCGACGAGAACGGGCGGGTCCGCTTCCCGCGGATCGAGACGAACCGGCTCGACATCACCATCAGCAGGGTCGCCCCGCTCACCGTCCACAATCCGGTGGCGAACGCGGGGTTGCAGCTGCCGGTCGGGCTGAGCGAGGTGCACGTTCCCGCACTGGCCGATCTGCGAGTGCCGCGGGCCAAGCCGTCCGCGCGCTTCTCGCTGCCGTGCGGTGAGGGCCCGGACCTCGCTGTGGGCGGTGTCCTGCACAAGACGAAGGCCTCAGGACTCGTCCGGGACCTCACCGAGCGGCGCCCCGTCACCGTCGCCCTCTGCGCGGGGGAGGAGAAGGACGGCACCCTGGAACTTCCGCCCGGCGATCACGAGGTGGAGGCGGGTGACGCGGGGCCGCTGGCGATCACCGACGTCACGCTGACCCGGGGCACTCCACGAGAACTGGAGGGAGCGGCGGGTCGCGAGGCCACCGTCACCCGGTGGACCGACGACAGCCGGACCGTTTCCGTGGCGGCCGGCTCGGGCGAGGCGACGTACCTGCGGACCTACGAGAACGCCAACGACGGTTGGAAGGCCACCCTGGACGGCACGGAGCTGGAGCCGGTGCGCCTCGACGGCTGGCAGCAGGCCTGGGTGATTCCGGCCGGGGCGTCCGGCACGGTGACCATGGAGTTCGAGCCCTCGGAGTCGTACCGGGCAGCCCTGATCGGCGGTGCGTTCGCCCTCGTCGCCCTGGCCGCCCTGGCCTTCGTAGGCCGCCGACGCGGAGACGGGGGGACCGACGGGGAGCTGCCCGAGCCGCCGCCGCCGGGGATGCTGCTCGGAACACTTGCGCTGACCGCGGTCGTCGCGGTGGCGGCGGGGCCGCTGGCCCTGGTCGTGCCCGTACTCGCCCTGGCGGCACGATTCCGGCCGGCCGTGCTGGTGCCGACCGCGGCGGCGGCGATGGCCGGAGCGGGCCTTGTCGCGGCCGTCGGCGCCGGGGAGCCGGTCGCCACCGGGGAAGGCCCGTTCAGCGGCTTCGCCCAGGTGCTCGCGCTGGTGGCCCTGGCCTCCGCCCTGGTGACTGCGGTGAGGCCGGCGTCCGTTGCCACCCGTGGGCGTGGCGACGGGCGCGGGCGTGACGACGGGCGCGAGGACGGCGATTCCGACGCGCCGGAAGCCGGACCGGTGGTCACGGCCAAGCCGCGCGGAACCGGCGACGGGCACCGGCCGGAGCCGCCCCTTCGGCGGCCGGAAGGCGGTGGCCCCTCGTGATCGCGCCCTGGGCCCCCGCCGGGGGGACCGACACCCCTCCCGGCGGGGTCCGGATCCCCTTTCCGACCGTCGACGAGGTGTCGCGGCACTGCCTCAGTGACGATGAACCGGAGAGCGTGCACATCGAGGTACATCTGCCCGGACGACTGGACCCGGCACGGCTGCGGACCGCGTTCCGGCGGGCGCTGCTGACGCACTCCAGGGTGCTGGTGCGGGAAGTGCCCGGCCGTCGGCACCGGCGGTCCTTCGAGTGGGAGCTGACCGGCGAACCGGACAGCGACCCGGTGGGCCTCGGGGGGCGGGGCCCCGACGCGTTGGCCGCTGCCCGGGCCCGCGCGCTGAGCGCATGCCCGCCGCTCACCCTGTCGCCGCCCCTGCGCCTGGAAGTCGTCGAGATGGACGGGGGAACGGGCGCCCCGGGGCCGTCGGCGGCGGGCGAGGCTTCGCAGACCGGGACCGTGCTCCTGCTGACGATGCATCACACCGCTCTCGACGCGCCGTCGGGGCTGCGGCTCCTCGCCACGACCGCGGAACAGTACGGAGGAGTGGACCCCGTCCCGGTCACCGGGCGGGTCCGGCCGGGGCGCCCGGGCCCCGCTCCGAGGGGGACAGGCCGCGCCGTACGTACGCGCCCCGTACGCGTCGCGCCGGACTCCCGCCCCGAGCCGGTACGCGCCCGCGCCGTGGGCAACGGCATGCTGCAGACGGACCTGCCCGTTCCTCGGCGTGTGACGCGGGACGGAGACCACTCGCCCTGGACCGTCAACGACCAACTGCTGGTCGCCGCATCACTGATGGTGACCCGCTGGAACGTCTCGCGCGGCCGGCCCGCCGGTTCGGTACGGATCACGATGCCCGTCGACGACCGGCCGCGCGGCACGGAGATGCCGATGGGAAACGGAACCCGGCTCGTCGAGGTGGCCATGACCCCCGAGGACCCGCACGACACGGACCTGCTGCTCGGTGAGCGGCCGGACTTGGCAGCCGTGGCCCGGTTGCTGCGCACCACCGCTCGGCGCACCCACGCACTGAAGTCGGCCCAGGGCGCCCCCCTGGGTGCCGGGGCGAGTCTGCTGACCGCACCGCTGCTGCCGGTCGGCATCCGGGGCGTGCTCACCCGTGGCGCACGGCGGGT
Organism: Streptomyces lateritius; assembly: GCF_014649715.1. GTDB lineage: Bacteria > Actinomycetota > Actinomycetes > Streptomycetales > Streptomycetaceae > Streptomyces > Streptomyces lateritius. Next base: position 186,390 of record NZ_BMTO01000010.1, on the reverse strand, counting down.
GGCGGCGCCCTGGATGTCGACGGCACTGGTCACCAACATCGGACGCGTGCCGTACACGCTGGACTTCGGCGACGCCGGCCGGGCGACGGCCGTGTGGTTCTCCGCACCGGCGCGGATGCCGCGCGGGCTGAGCGTGGCCGCGGCTTCCACCGGCGGGCGACTGCATGTGACGTTGCGCTGGTCGCGGGCGCTGCTCGATGACGCGGCCGGTGCGGACCTGGTGGGCTTGTTCGCGGCGTCGCTGTCGACGACGTCTTTCACCTCTGCCGGGGCGAATGCTCCGGGGGCCGGGCCGGGAGCCGCGACCGGGGAGGTGGACGCCACCGCCGCGGACGCCGAGGCGACTCCGGCCCGGGATCACGCACCGGGCCCGGGCGGCCCGTACCACCGTGACACGCATCATCCCGACCCGACACCAGGTGGAGCCCGCTCCGCCCAGGACCACCACAAGAGGCCGTCATGACTCTCTCCGCCAGCGGCTCCGCAGCAACCGGGAAGTCGCCCGAGGCGGCGGTGACTTCGCCGGGCCCGCCGGCTCCCGGGCTGCGGGACTTCTACGAGAACCCCACCGTTCCCGTCGCCTCCGGGGAAGCCCGTACCCTGCGCCAGGCCCGGATGCTGGCCGATGCGCTCGGCCCCGTCGGACCCGGCCGCCCGGCCGCGACCGTGCTCGACGTGGGTTGCGGGGACGGCTCGGCGGGAGCGACCGCCACCCGCGTCCTGGACGGGCACCGCATCGTGGGGATCGACTGGTCGCAGGACGCGCTACGCAGGGCGGCGCCGCGCCTGAGCCAGGTCGTCCGCGGCGAGCTGACCGGCAGCGGGCTGCCGTTCGCCTCCGGCAGCGCCGACGCCGTGCTGTTCAGCGAGGTCGTCGAGCACCTTGTCGACCCCGACAGTGCCCTCGACGAACTGCGCAGGGTACTGCGTCCGGGTGGGCATCTGATGCTCTCGACTCCGAACCTCGGCGCCTGGTACAACCGCGCCCTGCTGCTCGCCGGGGTCCAGCCGGTGTTCTCCGAGGTGAGTCTGCGCCGCATCCACGGCAGACCGGGCAAGGAGGTGGTGGGCCATCTGAGGCTGTACACGGCACGCGCGCTGCGTGAGTTCGTGGCGGCGTCCGGGTTCGAGGTGGTGACGGTCGCCGGTGCGCCGTTCCACGGAGTGCCGCGCCCGCTCCGCCCGCTGGACCGCTTGGCCTGTGGGCTGCCGTCCCTCGCCTCCATCCTCCTCGTGCATGCGAAAAAGGTGTAGCGCGTGGTGTGGGGTGTGATCGCCGCGCTGGTGGCGAACGTCCTGTACAGCACCGGCTTCGTCCTGGAGAAGCGGGCGCTGGCAGGCATGCCGCCGCTGAGCGCCGCACAGCCGGGCCGGGCCCTGATCCTGCTGGCCTGCAGGCCCTTGTGGATCTGCGGGGCCATGGCGCTGGCCCTGGGGTTCGCCGCGCAGCTGGCTGTCTACCGCACACTGCCGATCGCCGCCGCCCAGGGCTTGTTCCTGTCCGGGCTGGTACTCCTGCTGGTGCTCTCGTCGGTGGTGCTCGGTGAGCGCCCCTCCGGCCGTGAGCGGCGTGCGGTGGCTGTCATCGGTCTGGCGCTGGTGATGGTGGTGGCCTCGCTGTACGAGTCCAGCGAGGAGATCAGCCGCAGCGCGCCCGCGGGTACCCTGCTGGCACTGTGCGTGCCGACCCTCGCGGCCGGTCTGGCGCTCTACACGGCCGCGGAGCGGCGCGCCCGTCGGCGCCATCGGCAGCCGACCACAGGAGTGGCCTACGCGGTCGCGGTCGGTCTGATCTACGGCGTCAGCTCGCTCGCCATCAAGGGCGTCTCCGGGCATCTGGACACGTCGGACCTCCTGGGTAGCGTGCCCGCCCTGGTCTCCTCCCCGTACCCGTACCTCCTCCTGCTCACAGGGGTCAGTGGGCTGGTGCTGTCACAGACCGCGCTCCAGCGTTGCCGGGCCTCGCTGATCGTCCCGGTGTGCTCGACGGTGACCTGTGTGTTCACCATCGTGAGCGGCACGATCGCGTTCGACGAGCCGCTGCCCGACAACTCGTTGCGGCTGTTACTGCGTCTCGGCGGCATCGTGCTCGCACTGACGGTTCTGCTCACCCTGCCGCGACACGACGCGGACACCCCCACATCCGAAGGAACCCGGTCATGAAGCCTGACAACCCGCTGCTGAAGATCCTCGCCTGCCCGCTCGACAAGGGGCCGCTGATCCTCGACGAGAGCGGGGGCGCGCTCTACAACCCGCGCCTGCGTCGTCGCTATCCGATCGTCGATGGCATTCCTCAGCTGCTTCCTTCCTCCGGAGTGCAGGCCGTCGAGGAGGGACCTGCCGTCGAGAACGAGCATGACGTCTCCGCCGGACTGTCCGACTCCGCAGGCCGGGACCGCGCTTAGGCCGCGTCGACCGGACGGCCGGGAGGCGCCCGGTGGCCTCGGGCGCACCTGTCGGGGCGAGGACAGCCGGCCGGGCCCAGACCCGGCGCCCTCGTCCGAAGCTCGCTCTGGGGATCTGGGGCTACGGGCTCCGGGCTCCGGGACGAGTGGACCATGTTCGACGGGCCGGCGTTCGCCACCGTGGACCAGCCGGCCGCACTGCGGTCACCTGCTCGCTGCGGGACGAGCCGTTTCGGCCATTCCTCCCGCCTCTGCGAGGGCCGCGCCCGGGTGACCCGTCGAGCGCCGCACAAGCCACCGTGTCCACCAGGTCGACTCCGGCACGAATATGCCGGCGGTCGCGGGTGGGAGAGGGGCTGGAGGACGGTCGGAGTCCGTGCGGAGGTTGAGCTCGACTGCTGCCCACAGACAGCCGGCGCCCAATCGGTGACCGCTCCGAAGGCCCGTGCCGGACGTCCGGGAACGGCTGCGCGGGTGTCAGACGGGCAGCGCGTGCAGTTTCTTGCCGTGCAGGGCGAACACGTGCTTCCCGTCCGTGGCCACCAGCCACGCGTGATAGTCACCGGTCTTGTCGTTGAACGTCCATCGCACGGCACCGGTCTTCGCGTCTATGGCTATCACGCCGCCCCGCTCGTCCAGGTCTGTGGCCGCGTACAGGACATCGCCCACCTTCACGTACTGCCGCGGCACCGTGAGATTCGCGTCGGCGAGCGCCGTCGACTGCCAGATCTCCTTGCCCGTACGGGGGTCGAGGGCACGCATCGTGCGGTCGCTGTCGACGATGTAGAGCACGTCGTCCAGGACGGCCGGCTCCTTGAAAGCGACGTAGCTCTCGGCGGTCTCCACCGACCACTTCGCCGAGCCGTCGGCCAGGCCGAAAGCCAGAAGCTTCGGACCCTGCGGAACGATCACCAGATCCTTGTACACGGCGAAGAAGCCGTAGTTGGTCTTGGCGGTTTTGTGCGTCCACACCTGCTTGCCGGTGGCGGTGTCGCGCACCGTCAGGTTCTTCTTGAAGTCGGTGTACACGAGGTGGCGACCCTCGGCATGGGCGTGGATACCGTTCTGCTCGGTGCCGAAGTCGCGCTGTTCCTTCCACGCCACTCTGCCCGTAAGGCTGTTCAGCGCGGCGATCACGTTGGTCTTGGACGAGCCGTCGGCCTCCTGGATCTCGGCGATGACGTACACCTGATCGTCGTCCACCGCGATCGGTCTCGGCTGCCGGTACTCCTTGCCCAGGTGGCTGCGCCAGGTCTGCTTGCCCGAGGCCGGGTCGTAGCCGGTGACGGTGCCGTCGTATGTAGCGCTGGCCAGGTACAGCGTGCCGCTGCCGAGTAGCATCGGTGCCCCGGGGGTCGCGCCGTCCTCCAGTGACCACTGCTCCTTGCCCGACGCCGCGTCCAGTGCGACCAGTGGAGCACCGCTGGCGATCACCACACCGCCCGCGGCCACGAGCTCGTCGTTGTCGCCGTAGGTCTGGGCGGATGTCGTCTTCGTCCACAGCGGCTCAGGAGCCTGGCCGTCCTCACCGGCGCCGCCCCCGGCCGGCTTGTCCCCGCCGACCGGCTCGGACCCCCCGGATCCGCCGGCATCGGAGCCGTCCTCGCGACAACCTGCCACACCTGCGGTCAGCACGGCCAGCGTGAGACCGCCGCCGGCCAGCCGTAGTGCACGCCGCCGGGAGAACCTGCCACCCGGCATGCCGTCTCGTCGCATGGTCATGTCGCCGTACCCCCGTGGAGTCGTCAGAGCAGAAAGGTGCATGGTCGGCGCCGCACGGACGTGCGACCCCGAGGTCAGGAACGCTATCCGTCACTGCACGACACAGGAGACGGCCGGGTCCCAACCGCGACAGCTTCGTGAACCAATCGGGACACCACACGGGAACTGCGGCCTCAGTCGTCGTCAGCGGGATCGGCCCGCGCATGGCCGAGGTCGAAGTACGGTTGGGGTTGTCCTTGCGGAGGTTGGCGGACACCAACAAGGACAACCCGGAGCGCCAGGTGCGCCTGTCGTTCCTCGGGTAGCGACGGGTACTGCGGGACTGAAGGCGGACCCTCCGGTCGTACCGATCGGTCCGCTCAGAGCCTTGGAGCCGCGGTGCGAGACCAAGAGCGGGTCGCGGTGGGCCGGCGCGGAGCAGGATGACCACGACAGGGCGCTTGCGGCATCACGGCTCCGTGAACCAGGACCCGGTCGCGGAGATCGCGAAGGCCGCTGGGCGGGACATCCGCTGGGTGCCGCTGAGCGCGGAGGCATTCGCGGACGATCAGCGTGCGCAGGGGGCGCCCGAGGAATGGGTGGCAATGCCGGCCGGCCCGTACGAGCAGGTGGGTTCCGGCGGTCTCGGCTGGCTCAGCGGCGACGTGGCGACGGTGCCGGGGCGCCCGCCCCGGGACTTCACCGGCTTCACCCGCGCGCCGCCGCAGCGCCGGGCACCTGGGACGCCTGACGGGGTGCGCGTCGCGACGCGGGCGCCCCCAACTCACCTCAGCGCGACAGGTGTTCCGCAGCGGCCCCGCCGGCGGCCATCGCCCCGGGTGGCCCCCGGCTCCACCCGTTCCACCGGCGAGTGCCGCGTCCGGCGGGGGCCCTGGGCGTGTGAACTATCTTGGGCAGCAGTGGGACGAGAAGGAGGCACACCGTGCCATCTGGGCAGCAGGCGCGCGCACAGGCCGCGGCGATCACACCGGGCAGACGCTCGGCCGAGACGGAGGCGGCTTCCCCCGCCGAACGGGTGCGGTCTCTGTTCGGCGGGCACCGGCTGTCGCCCGCGCAGCGGCGCATCGCCCAGTTCCTGATCGACCACCTCACCGAGGCCGCGTTCCTGTCGATCACCGAGCTCGCTGAGCGGGTGGGTGTCAGCCAGCCATCGGTGACCCGGTTCGCCTCGTCCCTGGGGTTCAGCGGGTACCCCGCCCTCCGGGAGGCCCTGCAGCCCATCGCGCTCAGCGCGGTCGCCGGCGCACCGGCCGGGGGCGAGGAGAGGCTCCGTAACGAACTCCAGTCGGCGGTCGACGCCGAGATCGAGAACCTGACGGCCCTGCGGCGTGTGCTCGCCGACCCCGACCGGATCCTCGACATCGGCCGCGAACTGGCCCGGTCCGTGCCTCTGACGGTCCTCGGTCTGCGGATCTCGGTCTCACTCGCCGAGTACTTCGCGTACGCCGCGCGCCGCATCCATCCCGATGTACGGGTGGTGACGCGGGGCGGCAGTGTCGCCTACGACGCGCTGCTCCAGGCGCGCGAGGCGGGCGGCACATGGGTGCTGGCCTTCGCGATGCCCCGGCATGCCAACGAGACCCTCGCCGTCGTCCGCGCCGCGCGCGACGCCGGCCTGGCCGTCGCGCTGATCACCGACCTCGCGCTCGGGCCGCTCGTCGACGAGGCCGATGTGGTGTTCACCGCCGGCACGGGCTCACGGCTCGTCTTCGACTCGTACGCGGCGCCTGGGGTGCTGTCGGCGGCCATCCTCCAGGCCATGGCGGACGCGGACCCGGAGCGTACGCAGATCCGGCTGGAGAAGTACGAGCAGGCGGCGGAACAGCACCACTTCTTCCTGGACGACTGAACGTTTTCACGCCGTCGAAGTGCATGAAAATTTTCATTCCCTTGCCTACTCGACGGTATGGATATTTACTAAGGGTGCCCTCCCCGGGCCCGGACAGAACACCGCAGGGTCGCCCCCTCCTCCTCAGACGGCCCTCGTGTTTGAACGGCGCAGCCGCGCGCTCAGCGCGGGTGCTTGTGGGCGGCTCCGGTCAACCCCTGGGCCGGAGCCGCCACACAGAAGCCGGAACCAGGACCCCGGTGCCTGTTCATCGCAGGGTGAGCGACGCCTCGGATCCGACGTGGGACAGTTTCTCCGGGTTGCGGACGTAGTAGAGACCGGTGATGCGGGCGTCCTCGACACGGGCGACCATGACGCCGTCCAGTTCGCCGTCCACGTGCACGACAAGCGCCGGGCCGCCGTTGACCACGGTCGGAGCGACGGTGATCGCGCGCTTGTGCCTGCCGAGACCTCCGAGCAGGAAGCGGGCCACCTTGTCGGCGCCGGTGATCGGCCGCAGCGCGGCCCTCTTGATACCGCCGCCGTCGCTCATCAGGACGACATCCGGGGCGAGCACGTCGAGGAGGGCCTGCGGGTCCCCTGTTTCGGCCGCGCGCCGGAACGACTCCAGCGCCGCACTCGTCACACTCGGCGGAACCGCCTGGCGCGGGCGGCGGGCGTCGACGTGCCGGCGGGCGCGGTGCGCGATCTGGCGGACGGCCGCCGGGCTCTTGTCGACCGCGGCGGCGATCTCGTCGTAACCGACGTCGAAGACCTCCCGCAGCACGAAGACGGCCCGTTCGGTCGGCGACAGTGTTTCGAGGACGAGCATCATCGCCATCGACACGCTCTCGGCGAGTTCGACGTCGTCCGCCACGTCCGGCGCGGTGAGCAGCGGCTCGGGCAGCCATGAGCCGACGTACGCCTCCCTGCGGCGCTGCAGCGTGCGCAGCCGGTTGAGCGACTGCCGGGTCGTCATCCGCACCAGGTACGCGCGCTCGTCGCGCACCTGCGTCATGTCGACCTCGACCCACCGCAGCCAGGTCTCCTGGAGGACGTCCTCGGCGTCGGCGGCCGATCCGAGCATCTCGTACGCGACGGTGAAGAGCAGGTTGCGGTGGGCGACGAACGTCTCGGTCGCCGGGTCGGTGGTGCGGTCGGTCATCTCTCGACCCTCTCGTTCATCGATTCAGGACCGGTCGGCGGCGGGCGTTGCAGCCGGAGCCGCCGGGGTGGCCGCCCGCAGCAGCTGCCGGCGCTCGGCGCCTCCCGGCATGCGGTGCAGACTGTACGAGCCGGGCTTGCGTGCCTCGTCGCCCAGATGCTTGACGACGGACTTGCACACGAACTCCTTGAGCTTCGCACCGGGGCGGCCGTCGATGTGGAACCACAGCGCGACGTCGTTCCTGTGGGCGAACTGGAAGATGCCGGCGCGTCGGCCCAGGCTGACGCACTGGCCAGCGAACACCTGGTTGAGGGGCGCGGGCCGCTCGCCCGCGATCCGGCTGAGCACCGTGTCGGCGGCCCGCGCGCCCAGAGGCATCGCCGCCTGGCAGCTCATCCGCAGCGGCAGGTTCGACGGCGCCGCCGAGTCGCCGGCCGCGACGATACGTGCGTCGTCCACGCTGGTCAGGGTCTCGTCCGTGAGCAGGCGGCCCAAGGCGTCGGTGCTCAGACCGCTGCGGGCGGCCAGCTCCGGCACGCCGAATCCGGCGGTCCAGACGGTCACCTCGCTCGGCAGCGTGCGCCCGCCGCTGAGCCGCACGGCATCACGGGTCACCGCGGTCACCTTCGTGTCCGGGCCTTCGAGCACGGTGACACCGAGGCCGGCCAGCCGCCTGGCGACCGATCGCCGGCCCCGACGGTGCAGGTACGGGCCGAGCACCCCGCCGCAGACGAGCGTCACAGCGCGGCCCTCCTCCGCCAGTTCGGCGGCGGTCTCGATGCCGGTCGGGCCGCCTCCGACCACCGTCACGGCGGCGGTGGCCGACGCGGCGTCGAGGACGGGCCGCAGCCGCCGGGCCTCCTCCAGCGTGGCGATCGGGTAGGCGAACTCCGACGCTCCGGGCACGCGCGGGTCGGCGCTGCCACTGCCCACCGCGTACACCAGATGGTCGTAGCCGAGCGTGCCGCCGCTCGCCAGCGTCACCCCGCGCTCGGCCGCGTCGATCCGCGTCACGGTGTCGACCACCAGCCGGACGCCCTCGCGCAGGACCTCTCGGTAGTCGACGACCGCCTCGTGGGAGCCGGCCACCAGCTGGTGCAGACGGATCCGCTCGACGAAGGTCGGGCGCGGGTTGATCAGTGTCACGGCCACGTCGTCACGCTGTGTCAGGCGGTTGGCGGCCATCACGCCGGCGTACCCGCCGCCGATCACGATCACCTCGGTGTTCTCGGTCATGGTGTCTCCTTCGGAGCCAGAAGCGGTTCACGGTGTACGACCTCTAGACACCGGGCGACCGGGCGATGTGACATCGCACGACCTCGTGTGACCCGGAACACTCCGCGGCGGGTCCCGCAGGCCCATTCGGATTCCCTCCCGTGCGTGCGCCCGGGGAGGAACGATCGAGCGCTCTACGGTGGGCCGATGCGATCCGTACCCAGGTGGGCCCTGTTCTCGTCGGGGAGCGCCCCCGTCCTGCTGGTCGGCGGCTGGATGATCGCGGCACAGCTGGAAGGGCCCGCCTATGACCCCGTCAGACAGACGATCAGCGTCCTGGCTGCCTACGGCGCCGCCGGATTCTGGGTGATGACCGGAGCGTTCCTCGCGTTGGGCCTCTGCCACCTGCTGACCGCCTGGGGGCTGCGCGCCGCCGCGTTCGCCGGGCGGGTGGCGCTGGCCGGCGGCGGGGTGGCGGCGCTGGTGGTGGCTCTGCTCCCGGCGCCGAGCAGCGGGGGGTCCCTGCGCCATGGGGCGGTCGCCGTGATCGGGTTCGCCCTGCTGGCGCTGTGGCCGGTTCTGGCCGCCGATCGCGGCCGATCCGCACCCTGGGGCCTGCGGCCCGTGCCCGCCCTCGCGGCGACCACGGCGATGGCCCTCGGTGCGGGCTGGTTCCTGATCGAGCTGAACGGCCACGGCGCCGCGGGCGTCGCCGAACGCCTCGTCACGTGTATGCAGTCCCTCTGGCCGCTGGTGGTCGTCGTCTCCTGCGTCTGGCATCCCGACGACGACGAATCCCCGGCATGACCGGCCACTGACCGAAGACGGGCATCAGGCGCGCGGCGTCCGGGGCTCGATCCGGAAGTCGAAGGCGAGGGTGCCCGGATCGAGAGCGGTGGCGCCGCCGTCGACGGTGAGCACCGCTCCGTTGACGAACGAGGAAGCGGGCGACAGCAGCCAGGCCACGGCCTCGGCGACCTCGCGCGGCTCACCGGGCCGCCCGGCGGGCAGCACCCGCGTCACCTCCTCGTACGCCGCCTCGACACCGCCCTCCCCGAGCCCCGCCTCCTCGGCGAACCGGTCCATCCGGCGGTCCGCCATGTCGGTGCGCACCCAGCTGGGGCACACCGTGTTGGCCCGCAGGCCCTGGGCCCCGTAGTCGACCGCGAGTGAACGGCAGAGCTGGAGCAGCGCCGCCTTGGAGGTGGCGTAGGCGGCGTTGCCCACGCCGTTGCGCAGGGCGGACACCGAGGCGACCGCGACCACCGCGCCACGGGCGGCGAGCAGATGGGGGAGGGCGGCGCGCAGCAGATGGAAGGGCCCGGTGAGGTTGGTCCGCATCACCGTCTCCCAGTCCTCGGGCGTCACCTCGCCCACGCCGCCGCCGCGCCCGATACCGGCGTTGAGGACGAGCCCGTCGAGGCGGCCGTACGCGGCGACGGCCGCGTCGACGAGTGCGCGTACCGCGTCGGGGTCGCCGATGTCGGACGGGAACGCCAGGGCCCCGGTCTCCTCCGCGACGAGCCGCAGGGGCTCGGGCCGGCGCCCGGAGATCACCACCTGGTGCCCCGCTTCGCGCAGCAGCCGGGCGGTCGAGGCACCGATGCCCGTCCCGCCGCCGGTCACGAGGTACACGCGCTGGTCCGTCATGGTCGTCGAGCCTCCGCCGTCGTCAGCCGGGTCGGTCGGCCGTCGTCGTCCGCCGGCATCGTCCGCCTTCCTCATGATCATATGCGCGGGCCGTACGCCAGGGGCGGTCGTCGGGTACGTACATCGCCTTCCGGGGCGACACCGGCCGTCAGGCGAGTCGGGCCACCGCCTTGTGCGTGGCGGCGAGCGTTCCCGGAGCGATCCGCAGCTGGAGCGCGGAGCCCGTGGCCGTCACCTGGACCGTGGAGTCCTTGGACAGCACCGCCGACACCGGCCGGTGCCACGTCAGTTCGATCGTCGCCCCGTCCCGCAGGGGGCCGGAGACACAGACCGTCGCGGTGGTACCGGACTCGCGGATCAGCACGGAGGCGGGAGCGCCGGCGGTGACCTCGCCGACCGTGCCGCCGAGCCAGAAGTTGATCCCGGTGAGGCCCAGGGAGGCGACGCGCACGCCCTGCTGACCGTTGGTGTTGGCGAGCACGGTGAGCCAGCCCGTGTCCGCGGCGCGGGCGGCCGTCTGCGCCTGACCGGCGCCCGGCATCACGACGTACGCGTACGTCGCCCACGTCGGATCGGTCCCGTGGTCGAACCAGAGGGTGAGGTACCGGCGGGTGACCGGATCCGTCACCGCGCCCTTGTTGATGTCCGACCAGGCGCCCGTGCGCGCCTGGCGCAGTGCCTTCAACGAGGGGGCGCCGCCCGGGAAGACGTACCCCGCGTGCCCGGCGAGGTGGGCCCAGCGCGCCCCGGTGAGAGTGGCGCTCCAGCCGAGCGTCGTCGGCTGGGCCGTGCCGTCGACGGTGAAGGCGTGGCCGCCGGTCGCACCGAGGTTCCGGTTCTCGACGACCGACTCGACGCCCGTGCCATCGCGCCCGTGGATCCCGGCGCCCAGGCAGACGACCGCGTCGTCCAGGAAGAACCAGGACTTCTTGGCCAGGAGGGTGGAGGACAGGCCCTTGAGGTACTGCCCCACCGCCGCGTACGTTCCGTCGGTCGTCCCGCCGACCCAGCGTACGTCGGGCCGGGCCGCGCCCCAGACACCGCCTTCGCCGTCGGCGAGGAGCTTGCGGGACGCGGTGGTGCCGGGCAGCCGGTAGGGGTCGACGGTGGGCCAGAAGTGGTCGCTGTACTGACCGTTGGCGAAGTCGTGGCCCCACCAGTAGAGCATTCCGGAGCCGCTGTGCCAGGCGCGCACATTCTCGCCGTTGCCGTTCTCGTAGTACGTGATCCGGTTCGACGCCATGGAGAGCGAGGCCGCCCAGCCGGCGCGGCGGTGCACGGCACGGTCCATGCCGGGGAAGAGCCGGTGGCCGGCCGGCTCGGGGCTCGCCGCGGCCGTACCGTCGTCGACGGTCTTGAGACGGGCGAGCGCGGCGACGCCGAGCGCGGGACTGGCGAGCAGTGGACTGTATTGGTCGCGGGCGATCCAGCCCTTGACCATGCCGTCCCAGCGGGTCTTCTCCGCGGCCGAGGCGCTCTGCGCGAGCAGGGCGACGCAGGCGATGACCGAGTGGCCGCGCAGGTGGTCGTCCTGGCGGACGCCTCTGGTGTCCGTCTTCTGCACGCCCCGGCTGACCGCCCGCCCGGAGACGGCGTCCATGGCGAGACCGTTGAAGAGGAAGGGCGCGTACGCCTTCTCGACGGAGTCGAACACGATCTGCCGGCCGCTGTCCGTGACCTCCCACGTCGAACCCTTGAACAGGGCGAGGAGGAGGGAGAGGCCGCCGAGCATGACGGCACCGTAGGAACCGGCGTAGGGGACGTAGGTGTGCTGGATGAAACTGCCGTCGGCGTGGAGCCCGTCCCCGTTCGTGACGTACGGGAAGACCGGCGAGAGCGCGTCGCGGGCGAGGGCCAGTTTGGCGGCGGACCTGCCGATGACGCCGCGCAGCGCGAGGACCCGGCACAGGTCCACCCGGTTTGCTCCGGTGGAGGTGCCGGTGTAGTTCGCGACAACGCTGTCCGGGACGAAGCGGTCGACGGCGGCGCAGTGTTCGGTGACGCGCGCGGTGCCGAGATGGTCGTACAGGAGGGCGTCGATGTCGAGCAGCGCCTGCGGGATGCCGATCTGCCAGTTGTACCAGTTGCCGTAGCGGGTCCGGTTCGCGTGGTACGCCTGGTCGTGGAGGTGGTCGAGGCCCGCGAGGATCTCGACCCGCAGGGCCGTGTCGCCCGTGAGGCCCGTGCCGGGCTGGGAGTACGCCTCGGTGAGGGTGCGCAGCCGGTTGTAACTGGTGTTGAGATTGCCGGAGTACGTGTACGACTCGGCGTCCGTGTCCGGTTCGGGGTCCGCGTAGGGCAGGTCCGGCCAGAGGGAGCCGTGCACCGGTGCCATGGAGGAGCGGAGATCGCGGGCGGTGGCGCCGAGGGCGGCCAGCTTGGAGGCGAAGGGCTCGGCGGTGGGCGAGAAGTTCGCGCCGAGGAGCAGGTCCCGCCACTTCAGGCGCAGCGTGTCGTAGGCGTCGGCGCCGTACGCGGGTGTCGCTGCGGCCGGCACCGCGAACGGCGCGAGAGCGGCGGCGCCGAGGGCGGCGCGCAGCACGGCGCGTCGGGACAGCAGGGAGGCGGGCGCGGGGGAGTGCGCGGGGCCCAGACCGGGGCCGGGGCTGTGGCTGGGGGAGGGCGTGTCGGAGCGCATGGCGGGGTGCATCGGGGAGGGACCTCCTGGAGGCGAGCGCCCGGCGGTCGGCGCGTGGCCGACAGCATGCCCGCGGCAGAAAGCGATTGCTACCCCTCGGAGCCGAGCTGTCGTCGGATCCGGTGGTACCCCCTCCACTTCCGCTCGTCATGACGGTATGTTCACGTCAAGCACACACGATCACCACATGCCGCACGAGGGGACACCTTGAGCCAGCAACATCCCGGTCCGCCGCGCCGACCTGACGAGCCGCCGGCCTGGGGCGGGCCTCAGCAGCCCGGCCCCTGGGGGCCGCCGCCCCGGAAGAAGTTGTCCACCGGGGCGATCGTCGGCATCAGCCTCGGCGGTGTCTTCGCCTTCCTCGTGATCGTCGGGGCCGTCACCGGTGAGGGCGAGACCACGGACGGCAAGGCCGCCGGGGAGAAGCCGGCGCCCACCGCACCCGCCACCTCCCGGCCTGCCACCGCCACACCGAGCGCGCCCGCCGCTCCCTCCGGCGTTCCGTCCGCCGCGCCCGGCAGGAAGACGGACGGTAAGAAGGCGGACACCGGAAAGCTGCCCGCCTTCCTGGGCAAGGGGCTCCAATACGCGCAGGACGAGGCGCAGTCTCTCGGGTTCTACAGCCTCCGCTCGCACGACGCCCTCGGGCGCGGTCGCAACCAGGCCTTCGACCGGAACTGGAAGGTCTGTTTCCAAGCCCCGGCTCCCGGCACCCACAAGACCGACGTCACCGTCGACTTCGGCACCGTGAAGCTCGAGGAGAACTGCCCGAAGAGCGACTTGGGGGCGCGGGAGGAGACCGAGGCGGGCGGCACCATGCCGGACTTCGCCGGGAAGTCCGTGAAGGTCGCCCGAGGCTCCCTGCCCTCCAACGCGAGCATCACCGTGACGGACGCCGCCGAGGGCCGCATGGTCCTCATGGAGTCCAACTGGAAGGTCTGCACGCAGGACCCCGAGGCGGGCGCCGCGCTGAACGGCCGACCCGTCAGCTTCACCGCCGTGAAGTTCGAGGAGAGCTGCCCCTAGAACCAGGTCGTGTCCGGACAGTAGCGGTCCGACCGCGGGTCAGGCGGGACTTCACGGACACGGCCCAGGGGGTACCCGAGCCCGCCGCCCCCATGGGGCGGGCTCGGATCACGGGCCCGCGGTCACCCCGCGGGCCTCTCGCAGGGCCCGGTGGACCGCCCAGGTCACCGAGATTAGGGGCACGGCCACCACGGCCCCCACGATTCCGGCCGCGATCGATCCCGCGATCACCGAGATCGCCACCACCAGAGGGTGCAGCCGAACGGCCCAGCTCATCACGAGCGGATGCAGCAGATGGCCCTCGATCTGTCCGATGACCACGATCAGCGCGACCACGATCGCCGCCACCAGAGGGCCCTGCGATGCGAGCGCCACGACGGCGGCGACCGCGAGAGCGACGGGGGAGCCGATCAGCGGGACGAAGGCGGCCATGAACTCCAGGAGCGCCAACGGGACCGCCAGTGGGACGCCGAGGAGCCAGAGCGCGAGACCGACGAGGACCGCGTTCGTCGCGGCCACCAGCACGATGCCGTGCGTATAGCCGGTGAAGGTGTGCCAGGCCGCGCGTCCGCCGATCTTGACGCGGCCGCGCACGGAGCGCGGCAGCTGCTCCTGGAGCCAGGACCACTGACGGTCTCCCGAGTGGATGAAGAACACCGAGCAGAACAGTGCCAGCGCGAGCGTGGTGAGCACCGACACCAGCTCGCTCGCTCCGCTCAACGCCCGGCTGACCAGGGTGGAGCGGTGACTCGACAGCCACTGTCCGATCTTGCCCTGGACGTCGGAGAGCGCCTCCGGATTCAGCCGGAACGGCGGTCGTTCGAGCCAGTGCTCGATCCGGTCGACGCCGACCCGGAACTCGCGCACCAGTGTCGCCCGCTCACCCGCCACCGCCTCGCCGACCAGCGTGAGGACACCGAGGACGAGCGCGATGCCGCCGAGGAAGGTGATGGCGACCGCCAGCGGGCGGGGCAGGCCCCCGGCGACCACATCCGCGACCGGACGCAGCAGCGCCGTGATCACCAGACCGAGGAACACGGCCACGCCGATCTCGTGGAAGCGCCCGAGCAGGGCGAACAGGCTGTAGACGAGAACTCCGACGGCGAGCAGCCGCCACGCGTATGCGGCGGCTGTGCGAAGGAACGGGGACACCGGCGGGGGCGTGCCTGGCTGCATGACCGACGACCTACCACCGCCAGGTCGGCGGGCCACGCCCGACCGTCCACATTCGCCCCTCCGGGAGCCCGGACGGGCGAATGCGGGGCAAACCCCTGCCCCGGGCCGGTGTCGTCACGAGGCCCTTCGCCCGCGCCGGTGAGTATCAGGGGATGGGTGTCGTCCTGCCGGTCCTGTTCTCCTTGTTCGCCGCGTTCAGCAACGCGCTCGCCACGGTGCTGCAGCGCCGCGCGACGCTGACAGTCCGTCAGACGGACTCGTTCCGCCCGAGTCTGATCCTCGACCTGATGCGGCGCCCGCTCTGGCTGGTCGGCATCCTCGCGCTGATCGCGGCCGGGGTCGGGCAGGCGGCGGCCCTGGCGACCGGGCCGCTGGCGCTCGTACAACCCCTGTTCGTGCTCGAGCTGCCGCTCGCCCTGCTGATCGCGTCGCTGCTGGCGCGCCAGCGGCTCCCCGCCCGCCTTTGGTACGCCGTGGCAGCGGTGGTCGTCGGCCTCGGGGTGGCCCTGATGGCCGCCTCGCCCGCCGGGAACCGTACGCAAGTACCGCTGGACCGCTGGATTCCGGCGCTCGTGGCGTGCGGCGTCGCGGTCCTGGCGCTGTCCACGGTCGGCCTGAAGAAGCCGACGGGACGCGCCCGCGCCGGTTGCCTCGGAGCCGCGACGGCGATCTGTTACGCCCTCACCGCGGCCCTGATGAAGGTGTCGATGCACATTCTGGAGGAGGGCGGTATCGGCGCCTTCCTGACGAGCTGGCAGACGTACGCCTTCGGTGCGACCGGGATCGCGGCGATCCTTCTGCTCGAACACGCCATGCAGGGCGGACCCCTGGTCGCCTCGCAGCCCGCGCTGACGCTGGGGGACGCGACGGTGAGCCTGATGCTCGGCATTCTGCTGTACGAGGAACACGTCCGCACGGGGTGGTGGCTGCTGCCGCAGCTGGCGGGAGTCGGTCTGATCGTCTTCGGGGTGTTCGCGCTGGCGCGCAGCGGGGTCAGCGCGACCTAGGTGTATTGACCCGCAGGGCAGGGCCTGCGGCGTCTGGTGCGTGCGATCGCGAGGCGGCGGGTCGCCCTCGTACGGGGCGTACTCGGGTGATCCCGACAACACGGCGAGCGTGCGTGCCAGACGTCGCGGGCCAGGCGGGACTTCACGGATACGGCCTAGTGCCGTGACCGCACAGGTTCACCGGGTGAGGGACAGGCACCGGATGTAGCGAGGTCTGTCCGGTGTAGGGCTATGGCACGATGCGGCGATGATCACCTCACCCATTCCGCCCGTCGTTCCCGCAGGTCACCTGGCCAAAATGGACCAACCCGTGCTTGCTCTGCCCAGCGGTTTGGAGCTACGCCCTTGGCGTGTCAAAGACGCCGACGCGTTGGTAGCCGCTGCCCAGGAACCGGCCATTCGTCAGTGGAACCGGCTCGTCGTGACGTCGCGGGAGGAAGCGCGCAAGCGGATCGAGCGCATGCGCGAGCGTTGGGAGAACGAGCAGAGCGCGATATGGGCCATCGCCCGGCCCGATGGTGGTCAGGCGGTGGGGCTGATTGGCTGGGGTGACATCGACCTCAGTGGCGGCAGTGCCGAAATCATGTACTGGATCCTGCCGGCAGGACGCGGGCGGGGCGCCATGGTCGAGGCTACGAAGCGCGTCAGTCAGTGGGCGTTTGACGACCTTGGGCTGCACCGGCTCCGGCTGTGCCACGCGGTAGCCAACTCGGCATCGTGCCGAGTAGCGGCGAAGGCCGGCTACTCCCTGGAAGGCACGATGCGTAGCGCCCTGCTGCACGAAGACGGATGGCACGACGAGCACCTGCACGCCCTGGTTCACGGCGACATTTGATCCTGTGACGAGTGGTCAGGCCGCGGTTGGTAGCGGTCTGCCGCCCCAGTGGATGCCTTTCTCGGTTCGGATGCGGGCGCGTTCGCGTCGTTGGGCGGCCAGGACGTCCGGGTGTCGCCGAGGCGAGCAGCATCATCGCCCGCCTGAACCGCACCGAGCCGGTGCTGCCCCGCCGAACGATGTGCTGGAGCTTCTGCCTCTCCTGCTCGGTCAGCCCGCGGACGCTGACCGGTAACGCCATCCCGCCTCCCCATGCCAGTCGAAGTCGTCACATCCGACCAGCGCAACGAGCAACCCGGCGTACTTTCCCGGTCACAGCACCAGCGAGGGCGGCCTGTCCATGGCGAGGAGCGCGCCGAAAGGCCCGCAGGGCACATGGCGGCCACAATCGAGAGAGGGGCCCCGCCCGCAGTGCGAGGTACGGAGGTACGCCGTGGAAATCCTGGAACCCCAGCCGACCACGAAGGCGCCCGCCGAATGGTTCACCGGGGAGGTCTGGTTCGACGTCATCCACGCCGGCCGGGAGCCCTCCCGCCTGCGCGCCAACCTGGTCCGCTTCGCGCCCTCCGCCCGTACGCACTGGCACTCCCACGCGCTCGGCCAGACCCTGCACATCGTCTCGGGGATCTCCCTCATCGGCACCCGCGACGGGAGGATCATCGAGGCCCACCCCGGTGACACCATCCACACCCCGCCGGGTGAGGAGCACTGGCACGGCGCCACTCCCGACCGCTTCATGGCGCACCTCGCGCTGTGGGAAGGCATCGGGGAGGGAGTCCCGGAGACCACGTGGCTGGAAGAGGTCGGCCACGACGTATACACCGGCCCGCGCATCAGCGCCAGCTGAACCGGCCGGGGAATACGCCCTCCGCACCCGTCGTTGTCGCCGCTGAAGCGGCCACTGTCGACGCCCCCCGGGCCCATACCCAGAGCGGTGGCCGAGAGCTCCGAGACCTTCCGGAACGCCATGCCCAGAGCCCGAGTCGTTCGTAGCGCCCTCACCACCTCGGCCGCCGTGGTGGTCGGCCTGCTCGTCGGCTGCTCCGCGGTGAGCGGCAGCCGCGGTACGGCCGACGTGTCGACCCCTGTGTCCGTGTCCATGTCGGTCTCCGAGACGCCCAAGCCGCCCCCGACGCCTGAACCGACACCGAAACCGACGCCTCCGCCGGTCCCGTCCCCGCCCGCGACGCCCGCCGCCGCCCCCGCCGCCGAACCGGAACCCGACGAGAAGCCCCGGACCGCGGAGCTGGCCATTCCGTCGATCGGCCTCAGCGACCTGCGCGTGGTGCCGTACGAGGGAACGACCGACGACCGGGCGGGAACGCGGATACAGGACCGGGGCGTGGCCGCCAGCCCCTACGGAAAGCGGGGCGGTGTCGGTCCGGGCGAGATCGGCAACTACCTGGTGACCGCCCACCGGCTCTCCGCGGGCGGGCCCCTGCGCGACCTGCCCTCCGTCGACGTGGGCGACTCCGTCTTCGTCACGGCCGGGGACACCGTCTACGTGTACAAGATCGTCGAGACGAGGACGACGTCCTTCCGCTCCGCCCGCTCCCTCGCGGAGCAGCGCGCCGCGGTTCCGGGCGAGCCGGGCGAGAAGCCCACCCGGGCCATGATCACCCTCTCCACCTGCGCGACGCCCGAGGACGACGCGGCGGGAAACTTCTGGCGCGACGCCCAGGGCAACCCCGAGCACCGGATCGACAAGATAGGCGTCCTGTCGTCGACGCGGCCGGCGTAGGACACCGAGCGCCAGGATCGCTCAGGGGTGCGTGAACACGCCGGCCATGCGGGTGTCCGGGTTGCTGCTGATGGCGACGATCGCCCCGCCGTCGGCGCGGTTGGCCCGCGCGTGGGCGCCCGCGTAGCCGTCGTCGGTGAGGAAGATCCCCAGGGCCGCGATCCAGTCGTCGACCGTGCCGGTGGCCGGGTCGTGGACCGGCTCGGGGCGGGGCACCACCCGCTCCTGGGCGATGTAGCCGTGTGCGGCCGCCGTCTCCAGCGCCTGCCGCCACTGGGCGTCGCTGCACTCCCAGCCGACGAACGTGTCCATGCCGCCGTACCCCGCCCCGGGTTTCAGGATGAGGTGCTCCCTGCGCTCGCGGCAGACGTCCAGCAGCTCGGCCGGTCCTGAGGCGCGCAGGGTGCGGCTCCAGGGCAGAACGCGGTCCAACAGCGCCCGCTCCTCGGCGTCGAAGGCGGTGCTCCACCGCGGGTCGGAGAGCAGGGCCAAGGCGCTCTTGTGGGAGTAGAGGCCGCTCTCCAGCGATGTGAACAGCACGGTCCTGCCGGCCTCGTGGGCGCGGACGAAGGGCTCCGCCGCCTCCGGGCCGGCCGGGTCGTCGAGCAGTTGACCGGCCGCGAAGTTCCGCAGCACCACGTCCAGTGGGGTGCCGCGCAGGGTCAGCTTGCCGTCCGTCCGGGCGCGCACCTCGCCCACCTCGCCGATCCTCAGGTCGAGGCCCTGCGCCGCCATCGCCTCCTGGACGGCGCGCATCAGCCTTCCGTACGCGGCGACGGCGCCGTTCCCCTCGATGAGGCCGATCACCGGCTCCGCGCCGGCCGCCACGACCGGCCGGGCCCTGTCGCGCAGGACGGCCGCCATCCGCGCCGCGATGTCCACGTGGTCGAGACCGTGCCGCCGGGCGAAGTCGGCGAAACCCGGCACTCGCAGAAGACTCTGGTTGAACACGGCCATGTCCGTGCCGCCCACCTCGCTGCCGAGGTTGAACTCCAGGAGCTTGTACGACGTGCCGTCGTGGTACACGTCCGCGCGGCCGAGCTTGTCGGGGCGGCCGGAGCCCGCCCGGCACAGCAGGGCCGCGTGCCGGGGGCCGAGCCCGATCTCCGCCGCGTACCGCTCGACGTCGCCGTCGAAGAGCCGTCGCGGGAGCGAGACGAGAAGCTCGAAGAGACGCTCCAAGTCTGCGGCGAAGGCGGCCAGTTCCGGGCCGTGCGCGAACCAGGGGCGGGACAGCAGGTGGGCGCGCCAGGCCTCGTCGAAGGCCGGAGGCAGCTCCGCGCGGGCGACGGCGTCACCCAGGCCGCCGCCTTCGCGCCGGCACTCGTCCACGTACATCCGGCTCAGCACGGTCGTCGGCAGCTCGGTCATCCGTATCGGCTCGATTCGCTGGAGGAGTCGGGTCCGGGCCCAAGTCGACCACGCCGGTGCGGCGCACCGAAAGAGAGCGCCCGGCAACTCCTCGCCGTGGTCGCGCAGCCTGGAACCGGTCCATGCCGGGCCCGGCGCCGCAAGGCCGGCGTCACCCGCTTGCCGCTCCTCCGGTTGCGGTTAATGTCGATATATAGGCCATATGTGCATCCTCGCTCCCGCGCCCTTCCGGTGAAGGGGAAGGGGCGGCACGAAAGGAGCCTCCCATGACCCGTATGGTGCGGGGCGCGATAGCCCTGGCCGGAGCCGTAGCCCTCTCTCTGGGAGCGGTCGCAACCAGCGGCGCGGAGCAGCCGGGCGCGGACAGCGCGCAGGGTGAGGTGAAGATCGGTCTCCTGCTGCCGGAGAGCAAGACGACACGGTACGAGAAATTCGACCGGCCCTACATCGAGGCGAAGATCAAGGAACTGGCGCCGGACGCCCAGATCGACTACTACAACGCCGCCGAGAGCGCGACCACCCAGCAACAGCAGGTGAACACCGCCCTCGCCAAGGGCGACAAGGTGCTCATCCTCGACGCCGTCGACGCCAAGTCGATCCAGTCCTCCGTGCAGAAGGCCCGTGACGCCGGCGTGAAGGTCGTGGCGTACGACCGCCTCGCCCAGGGACCCGTCGACGCCTACGTCAGTTACGACAACCGCAAGGTCGGCGAGCTGCAGGGCCAGGCGCTGCTCGACGCGCTCGGCGACAAGGCCGAGACCGGCCAGATCGTGATGCACAACGGCTCGCCGACCGACCCGAACGCCGCCGAGTTCAAGGCCGGCGCGCACTCCGTCCTGGACGGCAAGGTGAAGATCGGCAAGGAGTACGACACCCCGAACTGGGACCCGAACAACGCCAACCAGCAGATGTCCGGCGCCATCAGCGCGCTCGGCAAGGAGAACATCGTCGGCGTCTACTCGGCCAACGACGGACTGGCCGCCGGTATCGCCACCGCCCTCAAGGCGGCCGGCATGAACGTGCCGCTGACCGGTCAGGACGCCCAGCTGGACGCCATCCAGCGACTCCTCCTCGGCACCCAGACGATCACCATCCAGAAGCCGTACAAGCCCGAGGCCGACGCGGCGGCGACGATGGCGGTCAACCTGGCCGAGGGCAAGGAGCTGCCCAAGTCGCTGACGCCCACCACCGTCACCAGCGGCAGCGGCGAGAAGGTCCCCGCCACCCTGCTGACGCCGATCGTGGTCACCAAGGACAACATCAAGGACACGGTCGTCAAGGACGACATGTACACCGTCCAGGAGATCTGCACCCCGACCTACGCGGCAGCCTGCAAGGAGGCCGGTCTCCAGTAGCCGTGAGGCGTTCATCCGACGGGGGCGAGGCGGCCCGGACGAGCGGGCGAGCGGAGGAGGCGGTTCCGTTGCCGGAGGCACCTGTGCTCACACTGCGGGGGATCTCCAAACGGTTCGGCGCGGTCCAGGCCCTGTCGGGGTTCGACCTGGAGGTCCACCCCGGCGAGGTCGTCGCGCTCGTCGGCGACAACGGCGCCGGCAAGTCCACCGCCGTGAAGGCGATCGCCGGGGTGAACCCGCCCGACGAGGGCGTCATCGAGTGGGAGGGCCGCCGGGTCACCATCAACCGGCCCCACGACGCCCAGAACCTCGGCATCGCCACCGTCTACCAGGACCTGGCCCTGTGCGACAACCTCGACGTCGTCGGCAATCTCTTCCTCGGCCGTGAACTGCGCCGCTTCGGCATCCTCGACGAGGTCCGCATGGACCAGCGCTCCCGCGAACTGCTCGACACGCTGTCCATCCGCATCCCCAGCGTCCGCATCCCCGTCGCCTCGCTCTCCGGCGGCCAGCGCCAGACGGTGGCGATCGCCCGCTCGCTCATCGGCGAACCGAAGGTCGTCATCCTGGACGAGCCCACCGCCGCGCTCGGCGTCGAGCAGACCGCCCAGGTTCTCGACCTCGTCGAGCGGCTCCGCGACCGCGGCCTCGGCACCATCCTGATCAGCCACAACATGGTCGACGTGATGGCGGTCGCCGACCGGATCGCGGTCATGCGCCTCGGCCGGAACAACGGGTTCTTCGACAAGCGATCCACCACCACCGAGGAGATCATCTCCGCCATCACCGGGGCCACCGACAGCGCCGTCACCCGCCGCCAGGCCCGCAAGCGGGAGGAGGAGGGAGAGCGATGAGCCGCGACCAAGACCCCGGCGGAGCCCCCGGCAACGGCCCGGCCAGAGGCGTCGGCGGACGCCCCGACGAAGCCACCGCCCAGGAACCGGCGCGCGATTCCCTGCCCGCCGTCGACACCCGCCTGCTCGTCCGAGAGGAAGGCGTCCGGGGATACCTCGGGGAGTTCCGGCGCAAGCTGCGCAGCGGTGAGCTGGGCTCCCTTCCCGTCGTCGTCGCCGTGATCATCATCTGGACCGTGTTCGGCAGCCTCAACAGCGCCTTCCTCTCGGCCCAGAACCTCTCCGACCTCAGCCAGCAGATCGTCGGCACCGGCATGATCGCCGTCGGTATCGTCTTCGTCCTGCTGCTCGGCGAGATCGACCTGTCCGTCGGCTCCGTCAGCGGCCTGTGCGCCGCGCTGTTCGCCGTGTTCAACGTCATCAACGGCATGAACGAGTGGCTGGCGCTCCTGGTCGCCGTGGCCGGCGGCGCGGCCGTCGGCCTCATCCACGGCTTCTTCTTCGCCAAAGTGGGCGTGCCCGCGTTCGTCGTCACCCTGGCCGGCAACCTCGCCTGGAACGGACTGATGCTGCAGGTGCTCGGCACCAGCGGCACGGTCAACATCCCCAGCGAGACCATCGTCGCCAAGCTCTACTCCACGATTTTCCACAGCCCTGCCGCCGCCTACGTGACGGCGGCCGTGGGCGTCGGCCTCTTCCTGGCGGCCTCACTACTGGACGCCCGACGCCGGCAGAAGGCAAGGGTGCCGTTCCGGCCGGTGGCGGAGATCGTGCTCCGTACGGTCGTCATCGCCGCGATCGCCTTCGCCGCCGCGTACATCCTCAACCAGTACCAAGGCCTTCCGCTGGCCCTCCTGATCTTCCTGATCCTGCTGGTCGTGCTGGACTTCGTGCTGCGCCGCACCACCTACGGCCGCCGGATCTTCGCCGTCGGCGGCAACATCGAGGGAGCGCGCCGGGCCGGCATCAGTGTGCCGTTCGTCCGCATGTCCGTCTTCACGATCGCCGGCATGATGGCGGCGATCGGCGGCATCTTCCTGGCCGGCCAGATCCAGTCCGCGAGCCAGACCTCCGGCGGCGGCAACCTGCTGATGAACGTCATCGCCGCGGCAGTCATCGGCGGGACGAGCCTGTTCGGCGGCCGCGGCTCCGTCTGGTCCGCGCTGCTTGGCGCGCTGGTGATCGGGTCCATCCAGTCCGGAATGAACATCATGGGTGTCAGCAACGCCGTCCAGTTCATGATCACCGGGTCGGTCCTGCTCGCCGCGGTGGTCGTCGACTCGCTGTCCCGCAGAAGCCAGAAGGCCGCGGGCCGCGCCTGACCGGGACCGTCCCGGTCCACCGGCGCCGCGGTGTGAGGAGGTCACCGACGATGTCCAGTACCGCCGTGAGGGACATGCTCGCCACATACCCGGCCGATCTCGGCGGGATCGACCCTGGAAAGCTGACCCGCTGCATCGAGGAATGCGGCGCGTGCGCCCAGGCGTGTACCGCCTGCGCGGACGCCTGTCTGTCCGAAGGCATGGTCGGCGATCTGACGAAGTGCATCCGTACCGACATGGACTGCGCCGACATCTGCACCGCCACCGCGGCCGTGCTCTCGCGCCACACGG
This sequence comes from Streptomyces lateritius, assembly GCF_014649715.1. GTDB lineage: Bacteria > Actinomycetota > Actinomycetes > Streptomycetales > Streptomycetaceae > Streptomyces > Streptomyces lateritius. The sequence goes on along the minus strand of NZ_BMTO01000010.1, from coordinate 162,789 downwards.
GGTACGACGCCGGCGTCACGGCCGCGATGCTGCACGCCTGCGCCACGGTGTGCAAGGCGTGCGCGGACGAGTGCGCCTCCCACGCCGACATGCACGACCACTGCCGTATCTGCGCCGAAGCCTGCCGCTCCTGCGAGCAGGCCTGCGACGACCTGCTCGAGTCCCTCGGCCGCCGCTAGGTCGTGTCCGGAACGTAGCGCCGTCCGCCCGCAGGGCGGGGCCCGCGGCGTCTGGTGCGTCGATCGCGAGGCGGAGGGTCGCCCTCGTCCTGGGCGTACTCGGGACTCGGGTGATCCCGACAACGCGGCGAGCGTGCGCGCCAGGCGGGACTTTACGGACACGGCCTGACGGCCCTCATCTGCTTCCGGGGCACCACGCCGGCTGCCCCGGAAGGTCAGCCGCACCCTACGCAACCGCCGCTGCCGCAGCCGGCGCGAGGTCTCCGCGCCCAGCGGCTGAGCCCAGCCGGTCACGCAGGCGGCCCCACCTCCCGGCGGGTGGCGAGGCCGTGGCCGAGCGGCGAGGTGCCGAGCGGGAGGGCGGTGCTCTGCTGTCCGACGGCGTCGTACGGAGCCGTGGTGTCGGGTGCCGTCAGGGCCCGGACGAGACCGTCGGACGGTCGACGTGAGGACCATGCCCAGCGTGGGGGAAGGGCAGGCCGTACCGAAGGATCTTTCTGGAAAGATCTTCTACCCCGGCGGAGTGCCGACCCGTCTCCACGGCAGCCGAGGCTAGTCGGGCCGCAGCGAACGCCAGATCCGGTCGGGCAGGATGCGCGCGGCCTGGTTCAGGTCGATGTCGTACGTGCTGGACAGCCAGCGGCGCGCGGTCTCCTCGATCGGGCCCATGACGAGCACCTCCAGCACCGGAGTGGGCAGGGGCGCGATCACGCCCGCCTCGATGTGCGGCCGCAGCCACTCGGCGATCGAGGCGAACTTGACCGCCTTGAACGCCCTGATCTCCTCGGCGTGGGCGGTGAGATAGCCCGAGTAGGCGGAGGCGTGCAGGAACAACGCGGCGTCACGGTGCTCCACCGTGAACCGCAGGTAGCCCTTGACGAGCGCGCGGACCCCGGTGCGGGGAGTGCGCGTGCGGCCCAGATCGGCGAAGACCTCGTCGCACAGCTGCCCCATGCAGCGGATGTAGAGGCCCGCGGCCAGACCGTCGAAGCTGCCGAAGTGATGGTAGAGACTGCCCAGGCTGACGCCGCTGGCCGCGGTGACCGCGTTCACCGTGAAGCCCTGCCGGCCACTCTCCGCGTACACCTGGAGCGCCGCGGTCAGGAGGCGGTCGACGGTGACCTCACCACGCTGTTGCTTAGGGGGCATGGTGGATTCCCGTCGACGTCATGGCCGTCAGCCTAGCGCAAGCGGATCGACCGTCACCCAGCCGAAAGGGGTGGCATAACGCCTGGTCGGCCGGGTGTTGAGGGGCTCGGTCGGTCACGCATCCGGAGAGCTGCCGCGAGCCGGGGACACCCGTGCGAAGCCTCTTGATCGATATGATGTGCGCTCCGCTCGCCGAGGGCGAGCAGGGGGCTCGGGGGAGGCCACGTCGTGAGAACCGTTCTGCTGGGTCCGGTCGGGGCGCGCGCCGACGACGGGACGCCGACCGACATCGGCGGGGTGCGGCTGCGCATGCTGCTCGCCAGGCTCGCTCTCGAAGCGGGACGGCCCGTCTCCGTCGACGCGCTCGTCGACGGCCTGTGGGGGACGGAGCCGCCGGCCGAGGCGGGTAACGCCCTCCAGGCCTTGGTCTCCCGGCTGCGCAAGGCCCTGCGCGGGGTCGGCACCCTGGAGTCGGTGGCGGGCGGATACCGGCTGGTGGCGCGTCAGGAGGACGTGGAAGCCCACCGGTTCGAGGAACTGGCCGGCCGGGGCAGGCGCGAACTGGCGGCCGGGCGGCTCGAAGCGGCGGCGTCGACACTCGACGAGGCCCTCGGGCTGTGGCGCGGCGCCGCCCTGGCGGACGTACGGGAGGCTCCGTTCGCCCGGGCGGCCGCCTCGCGCCTCGACGGCCTGCGGGACGCCGCCGCCGAGGACCGGTACGACGCGGAACTGCGGCTCGGGCGGCACGCCGACGTCCTCGCCGACCTCGAAGCGGCGGGAGGCGAGAACCCGTTGAGCGAACGGCTCGCCGGTCTGCGCATGCGGGCGCTGTCGGCGGCGGGACGGCAGTCCGACGCGCTCGCGGTGTACGAGGAGACGCGCGGCCGGCTCGGCGAGGAACTGGGCGTCGACCCCTCACCGGAACTGCGAGGCGTCCATCTCGCCCTGTTGCGCGGTGAGTTGAAGGCGCCGGCGGCAGTGTGGCGGGAGTCGGCCACTCACCGCCTCCCGGCGCGGCTGACGAGCTTCGTCGGCCGCGAGCGGGAACTGGACACGCGCGCCGAACTGCTTGCCACCTGCCGTCTCGTCACCATCGTCGGCTTCGGCGGCGCGGGCAAGACCCGGCTGTCGGTCGAAGCGGTGAGCCGGCACCGGGCCCACGGGCGTGGCCGGGTGTGGTTCGTGCCGCTCGCCGGTGTGGGGCCCGGGGACCGGCCGGCCGACGCCGTCCTCGGCGCGCTCAGCTCGCACGGTGGTCGCCTCGGACAGCGCGAGCGCCCCGGAGGGCGTGGACGGGGGCGAACCGCGCTACCGGATGCTGGAGACGGTCCGCGCCTACGCGGCCGAGCGGCCCGCGCGCGCCGGGGACGCCATGGCCCGGCGCTTCGCCGACCACTTCCTCGCCCTCGCGGAGGAACACGAACCCCTGCTGCGCACCCTCTCGGCTTCCATCCGTCGCTGCCCCTGCTGCGGATGTCCCAGCTCGCGGACGACCCGGAGCTCAGGGACCGAGGCCGCCGGCAGGCCCTGAACTCACCGGGCCCCTGGGTGCGGGCGAGCGCCCACTGGGCGCACGACTTCGTCCTGACCGAACAGGGAGACCTCGACACCGGAGCCGACGCACGCCGGTAGGCGCTGCGCGGTTTCGGGGACCGCTGGGGGCTGGTCATGAGCCTGCTGCCGCGCGCGGGGAGAGCGAGGGGCTCGCGTGGGTGGCGCTGCTGCCCGCCTGGCTGCTGGCGCGGGAGGACGACCCGGCCGGCGCGGCGACGGCGGTGGGGACGACCCGGGCCCTGCGCGGGGCGTTCGACCACGGGGACCCGGAGCTGCGCGCGCTGGTCGCCGAGCTGACCGGGCGACTCGGCGAGGAGGGGTACGGGGCGGCGTACGACCGGGGCGCCACGCTGCCGCGCCCCGACGCGCTGCACCGGCTGACCGAGATGGCGGGCCTGCCCGCCCCGTCGTAGGCCGGGGGCACCCGCTGCTTTCCGGCGAACGTCGTCATCCGGTCTCCCGGCGCGGTTCACCTGATGCGCCCGACGCAATCACCGCGAGAATCAGGCCACTTGAGCGGAGGGCGGCGCCATGGTGTCCGGTCGGGATCGCCCGGCCGGACATCGGGCGTGCGTTCGAGTCTGTGCTCTGGCTGTCCCTCGGGGCATACTGGTTACACGATGACGAACCGATCCGCGCCCCGGCGCCACCTGTCCACCAGCCCCTTCGCGGCTCCCGTCGATCCCGTGATCAAGGAGTTCGCCGTCGGTGACCGCGTCTCCCACGATCGTCACGGCCTCGGGAAGATCATTGGCATGGAGCCGACGGGTGCGCTCCTTGTCGACTTCGGAGCCAGCCAGATCCGCGTCCTGAGCCCCTACAAGGGCATGCACAAGCTCTGACGGCACTCTCCTGATCCGCCCCGGTCCCTTCTGCGCCCGGGGCGGTTCTCGTTCCCGTCCCGCGCCTACGATGGCCCCATGTCCGGACGCGAGGGAACCTCAACGGCGAGTGATGTGCACGAGCGCACCCCGGGTGCGCGGGAGCTCACCGCCGCGGCGGGTGTCTTCGCGCTGCTCGCGGACCCGACCCGGCTGCATCTCGTGTGGCTCCTGACCCGGGGAGAGGCGGATGTCACCGCGCTTGCCGAGGCGTGCGGCGCCGCCAGGCCCGCGGTGAGCCAGCATCTCGCCAAGCTCCGGCTCGGAGGTCTCGTCCGGCACCGCAAGGACGGGCGCCGGGTGGTGTACACGCTGCCGGACGGACACATGCGGCGTCTCGTCGTCGAAGCGATCAGCCACGCCGATCATCAGGTGACGGGCGAGCCCTGGCACGACTGAGGGCCGCCGGCCTCCAGGACGATCGGGGGCCCGGCTGGAAATTCAACATGTGCGCAACCATGCACACGTCGGTTACGGTGGTGAGGCACCCCGTAGCCGAACGAGGGCGGACTCCATGCTGTCCGTGCTGCGTCACCCCACCTACCGCCGCCTCTTCACGGCCCAGGTCCTCGCCCTGGCCGGTACCGGGCTCGCGACGGTCGCGCTGAGTCTGCTCGCGTACGACCTCGCCGGAGCCGACGCCTCGGCCGTCCTCGGAACCGCCCTCGCGATCAAGATGGCCGCCTACGTGGCCATCGCCCCGCTCATCGGCGCGGTCGCCGACCGCATACCCCGGCGGGCGCTCCTCGTCTCCACCGACCTGATCCGCGCGACGGCCGCCCTGGCGCTGCCCCTCGTCACCGAGGTGTGGCACGTCTACGTCCTGATCCTGCTGCTCCAGGCCGCCTCGGCCGCCTTCACGCCGGCCTTCCAGGCCACGATCCCCGACGTCCTGCCCGACGAGCGCGACTACACCCGCGCCCTGTCGCTCTCCCGCCTCGCCTACGACCTGGAGAACCTGTTCAGCCCGGCCCTGGCCGCGGCCCTGCTCGCGTTCCTCCCGTACGGCGCGCTCTTCACCGGCACCGCCACCGGCTTCCTCGCCTCCGGGGCCCTGGTCGCCTCCGCCCTGCTGCCCGCCCCCGCCCCGGTGGAGCGGACCGGGGGCGTGTTCACCAGGGCCGCCTTCGGCACCCGGCTCTTCCTCGCCACCCCGCGCCTGCGCGCCCTCCTGGCGCTCGAACTCGTCGTCGCGGCGGCCGGCGCCATGGTCCTCGTCAACACCGTCGTCCTGGTACGGGAGGTCCTCGGCCGCCCCACCGGTGACGTCGCGCTCGCTTTCGGCGCGTACGGCGCGGGCTCGATGGCCGCGGCACTCTGCCTTCCCCGGATCCTCGACCGGGTCGGCGACCGCGCGCTCATGCTCCCCGCCGCCTTCCTGGCGACCGCCGTCCTCGCCCTCCTCCCGCTCGGCCTGAGCATCGCCCCGGGCCCGTGGTCCTGGCCCGCCCTGCTCACCGCCTGGTGCGCGGTCGGCGCCGCCACCTCGGCGGTCCTGACGCCCGGTGGGCGGCTCCTGCGGCGCTCGGCGGCGCGCACCGACCTGCCGGCCGCCTTCGCGGCCCGCTTCTCCCTCGCCCACGCCTGCTGGCTGCTCACCTACCCCCTGGCGGGCTGGACGGCCGCGCACGCCGGCCTCGGGGTCGCGGCCGGCGCGCTGAGCGGCGTCGCGCTCCTCGCAGCCGTCGCCGCAGTCAGGCTGTGGCCGCGCACGGACCCCGACGAGCTGGAGCACGTCCATCCCGAGCTGGCGCCGGACCACCCGCACCTGCGCGGTGCGGCCCGGCGCCACGCTCATGACTTCCGGATCGACTCCCTCCACCCCCGGTGGCCCGGCCCCGACCTCACCGAGCGGCCCCGGAGCGGGCGAACCGCAGCGTGAGGAGCTGGAAAGGGCGCAGCCGCAGTTCCAGCCCACCGTCCGCCTCCCGCACGGCTCCGTCCGGCACGTCGGCGAGCGGGCGCTCCAGGAGGTCACAGACCTGCACCCCCGCCAGTGCGAGGGCTGTGGTCAGCCGGGCGCGGGCGCGACCGCCCCGGGACTCGTAGAGGCGCACGACGACGTCGCCGCCGCCGTCGTCGGCGAGCTTCACGGCGCTGACCACCACGGCGTCGTCGTCCACCGCCACCAGCGGGGCGACGTCGGCGTCCCCCGGGACCCGGCGCTCCGGCAGGTTGACCCGGTAGCCCTCGCGGACCGCGTCACCCACGGCGGCGCCCGGCACCAGGGCGTGCCGGAAGCGGTGAGCGCCCTGGTCGGTGTGCGGGTCGGGAAAGCGTGGGGCGCGCAGCAGTGACACCCGTACGGTCGTGGTCGTGCCCCCGTCGGGCCGGACGGTGCGGGTGACGTCGTGCCCGTAGGTGGAGGCCGTGACCAGCGCGACGCCCCAGCCCGGCTCCTCCAGGTGGACGAAGCGGTGGTTGCACGCCTCGAACTTGGCCGCCTCCCAACTGGTGTTCGTGTGCGTGGGGCGGTACAGATGGCCGAACTGGGTCTCGGCGGCGTAGCGGTCGGTGTGGATGTCGAGGGGGAAGGCGGCCTTCAGGAACTTCTCGGTCTCGTGCCAGTCGACCTCGGTGTCCAGGTCGAGACGGGCCGACCCGGCGGTCAGGGTGAGCGTCTGGACCGCGCGGGAGGCGCCGAAGGAGCGGGTCACGCGCACCGACACCGCCTGCGGGGATTCTGCCGCGACGACCACCTCGTCGGCCTCCGTCAGGTCGGTGACCGTGTTGCGGTAGAACTGGTCGACGTCCCAGGCGTCCCACATGTTCGGGAAGTCGGGGTGGATCTGCAGCAGATTGGCGGCGGTGCCCGGCGCCAGCGTCTCCCGCCCCTCGGCGAGGTCGACCACCGACACCACCAGACCGCGCTCGTCGACGGCCACCCGCAGCAGTCCGTTGGAGAGCGCGAACCCGCCGCCCGGCCGCGCCTCCACGGCGCAGCCGCCGGCCGGCCGGCCCCCGCCCGCCGGGAAGCCGGCCGGAGTGCCCGCCGGAACGGCAGCCCGTCCGCCGCCCGCCGGGACGCCCGCCCGCTCGTGCGGAGCCGCGTTGAAGACCACCTCGCCGCCCGCCGACGCGTCACCCGCGAGCGCACGCTGGGCACGGCCGATGATCCCGTTCAGCTCCTCGGCGACCTTCGCGTACGTCCGCTCCGCCTCCCGGTGCACCCACGCGATGGAGGAGCCCGGCAGGATGTCGTGGAACTGGTGCAGCAGCACCGTCTTCCAGATCCGGTCCAACTCCTCGTACGGATAGGGGAATCCGACCCGGACGGCGGCCGTGGCCGACCACAGTTCGGCCTCGCGCAGCAGGTTCTCGCTCGCCCGGTTGCCCTGCTTGGTCCTCGCCTGACTCGTCAGCGTCGCCCGGTGCAGCTCCAGATACAGCTCGCCCACCCAGACCGGCGGGTCGGGATACTCCGCCTCGGCCTTGGCGAAGAACTCGGCGGGCCTCTCCCATCGCACCCGCGCCGACCCCTCGAGATCCCGCAGCCGGGCCGCCTTCGCGATCATCTCGCGGGTCGTGCCGCCGCCCCCGTCACCCCAGCCGGTCGGCGCGATCGAGTGCCGCGCCCGCCCCTTGTCCTTGAAGTTGCGGACCGCGTGGGCGATCTCCCTGCCCTGCATCGAGCAGTTGTACGTGTCGACGGGCGGGAAGTGCGTGAAGATCCGGGTCCCGTCGACGCCCTCCCAGCGGAACGTGTGGTGCGGGAAGGAGTTGACCTGACTCCACGAGATCTTCTGCGTCAGCAGCCACTTGGACCCCGCGGCCTTGATGATCTGCGGCAGCCCGCCCGCGAAGCCGAAGGTGTCAGGCAGCCACGCCTCCTCGTTCTCGACGCCGAACTCCTCCAGAAAGAACCGCTTGCCGTGCACGAACTGACGCGCCATCGCCTCCGAGCCGGGCATGTTCGTGTCCGACTCCACCCACATGCCGCCGGCCGGCACGAACCGGCCCTCCGCGACCGCCTTCTTGACCCGGGCGTACACCTCCGGACGGTGCTCCTTGATCCACGCGTACTGCTGCGCCTGCGACATCGTGTAGACGAAGTCCGGTTCGTCCTCCAGGAGCGCGGTCATGTTCGCCGTCGTTCGCGCCACCTTGCGGACCGTCTCCCGCAGCGGCCACAGCCACGCCGAGTCGATGTGGGCGTGGCCGACCGCGCTGATCCGGTGTGCCGACGGTTCGGCGGGGGAGGCGAGCACCCCGGCAAGCCGCTCGCGGGCGGCGGCGGCCGTCGCGTTCACGTCCTGGAGATCGATCGCGTCCAAGGCCCGCTCGATCGCCCGCAGGACGTCCCAGCGGCGGGCGCCCTCGACGGGCAGCTCCGCCATCAGCTCGCCCAGCACCTCCAGGTCGATCACCAGCTGCCACACCGTCTCGTCGAAGACGGCCAGCTCCATCCGCTCCAGCCGGTACTGCGGTGTGTCGCCCGCCGTCTCCTTCTCGCCGAGCGTCGTCGGCAGGAAGGGGTGGTAGTCGAGGATCACCGGGTTGGACGCGGCCTCCACATGAAGCAGCACCTCCTCGCCGCCCGCCGCCGGGGCGGCGATTCGCACCCACTGGTTGCGCGGGTTGAGCCCCTTCACCGGCGATCCGTCCGGCCGGTAGACCAGGCCCTCGCACTGGAAGCCCGGCATGTTGGCGTCGAAGCCGAGGTCGATCAGGGCCTCGACGGTCCGGCCCGCCCAGGCCGCCGGCACCGTGCCGGAGACGGTGAGCCAGCTCGTACCCCACGGCGCTCCCCAGACGTCGCCGACGGCGATGGGAGTACGGGGGGCGGCCAGGCCCTCGGCCACCGGCACCGGTTCGTCGGGCGCCGTCCAGATCCCGGCCTCCAAGGGCACCGACTCCGGGTGGATCGCCGGCCGGATGCGTTCGTCGAGGACGCGCTTGAGACGGGACTCGATCAGCTTGCGGTCGTCATGCATGGCACTTCGCTCCATCGCGTGAGGGGACTGGCGCGTAGGTGGGACGGGGCGGGCGGCGTGGGTCAGGCCCGCCCGACGTCGTCGACGGTCACGGTCTCGGTGATACCGCGAGCGGCCAGATGCGCCGGGTCCGAGGCCCGCCCGGCCAGCACGGTCGTCGGCCTGGCGCCGTCGGCGGCCAGCCGCGTGAACGCCTCGAAGAACGCCCCGCCGGGGGCGCAGACCGAGCGCTTCGGCGCGTCGTCCGGCAGGTCCAGGACCAGGGCGGTGGTACGCGGCCGGGCCCGGTGTCCGCGCTCGCGGACGTCCTCGACGATCCGCGCGAGGGCCCTCCCAGCCGGCTTCGCCTCCCGGTCGTTGGTCAGCAGGCCCAGGCTGTACTCCAGCTCGGGGAAGTCGGCGAGCGAGCGGTCGACGTCGTGGGAACACCACCAGGTGATACCCCACAGGTCCGGGCAGTCGAGTGCCGCGGCGACCGTTGTACGGGTGAAGTCCGCGGCCCGGTCGGCGGCGATGTGCGGGGCGGGCGCCCCGACCTCCTGCAGCCACACCGGCCGGCCCGGATCCTCGGCCCAGGCCTTCGACAGCTCGATCATGTACGCCGCGTGGAGCCCGGTCGCCGGGGCCTCGGCGCCGTAGCGCTGCGCGGTGCCGTTGAAGACCCAGGAGTGCACGGCCGTCGCCGCGCCGAGTCGGGCCGCGTGGGCGGGCGTGAACGGGTGGTCGTCCCGATACCAGGCGGCGTCGTATTCCGCGTGCAGGTGCAGCCTGCCGGGCGCCCCCCGCTCGCAGGCGTCCAGCATGCGGCGGAGCCAGGCCTCGGCCTCGCCGGGGGTGATCCGGTCCGGGTCGGGGTGGGGATCGCCGGAGAACTGGTTGATCTCGTTGCCCAGGGTCATGCCGATGAAGCCCGGCCGGTCCGCGAGCGCAGCGGCCAGGGTTCGCAGATAGGCGGCCTGGCCGTCGAGCACGTCCGGGTCGGTGAACATGTTGCGCCGGTGCCAGGTGAGCGTCCAGGACGGCCGGAAGTCGAAGCTGGACAGATGGCCCTGCAGCCCGTCGACGGCGACGTCCAGTCCCCGTTCGCCGGCCGCGTCGACGAGCTGGACCAGTTGCTCGACGGCGCGGGGCCGGACCAGGGTGCGGTTGGGCTGGAAGACGGGCCACAGCGGGAACACCCGGATGTGGTCGAGACCCAGCGCGGCGACGGAGTCGAGGTCGGCGCGGACGGCGTCGAGGTCGAAGTCGAGCCAGTGGTGGAACCAGCCCCGCGTGGGCGTGTAGTTGACGCCGAAGCGAGGGGCGCCGCCGGAGTCGGTGGGGGAGGCCTGGGAGGGGGTCATGCTCGGCATCGGGTCCTTTGCGTCGGTCATCCCTTGGTGTCCGTGTCCCTCGGTCATCCCTTGAGGGCGCCTTCCTCGACGCCCTTGAAGAAGAAGCGCTGGAGGGCGGCGAAGACGGCGACGATCGGCAGGAAGGCGATCATCGTGCCCGCGGCGATCAGCCGGGGGTTGGCGGCGAACGTGCCGTTCAGGTACTGGAGCCCGACGGTCAGGGTGTACCGCTGGGGGTCGTTGAGGACGATCAGCGGCCACAGGAAGTCGTCCCACGCACCGATGAAGGTGAAGATCACGACCACGCTGAGCATGCCCCGTACGTTCGGCAGGGCGACATGGACCAGGCGCTGCCAGACACCGGCACCGTCGACGAGCGCGGCCGCGTCGAGCTCCGGCGGGACGGCCTGGAAGGCCGTGTACATCAGCAGGACGTTGAGCATGGCGATCGCGCCGGGAAGGGCCACGCCGAGCAGTGTGTCCGTCAGACCCATGCTGCGCACCGTCACGTACTGCGAGACGATCGTGACCTCGCCGGGAAGCACCAGCGTGGCCAGGAAGAGGCCGAGGACCAGTCGTACGCCGCGGAACCTCAGCCGGGAGAGCGCGAATCCGGCGAGGGTGGCGCCCACCCCGTTGCCGACGACCGCGATCCCCGCCACGGTCAGCGAGTTGACCGCGTAGGTCCACACCGGGATGGTGTCGGCGACCTGGGTGTAGTTGGCGAAGGTAGGGGCGGCGGGCAGGAAGTCCGGCGTTCGGGAGTACACGTCCTCGCCGGGGCCCTTGAGCGAGGTGGACAGCTGCCACAGGAACGGACCGATCGTGAGCAGCAGCACCAGGGCGAGGAGCAGATAGCGCGCGGCCTTCCCGGCCGGCGTGGGAGTGCCGAATCCCCGTGCGGGCATGGTTCAGGCCGCCTTCCGGTTGAGCCGGGCGAGCAGCAGCATCGGGCCGACGGTGATCATGAAGAGGAGCAGGCTCAGGGCGGAGGCGTAGCCGATGTGCCCGGTGAAGCCGCGGCTGTACATCTGGATGAGCATCACCACCGACATGTCCCGGCCGCCGGGGCCGCCGGTGCCGTTGGACAGGACGTACAGCTCGGAGAAGACCCGCAGCGCGGAGACGGATATCAGGACCGAGATCAGCATCATCGCGGGCCGGACGCCGGGCAGGGTGACGTGCCAGAACCGGCGGACGGCGGAGGCGCCGTCGACGGCGGCGGCCTCGTGCAGCTCGCGGGCCACGTTCCCGAGCGCGGACAGATAGATGACCATGTAGTAGCCGAGGCCCTTCCACACCGTCAGTCCGATCGCGCTGAACAGCAGCAGCCAGCGGTCGGTGAGGAAGGAGACCGGCTGATCCGCCAGGCCGAGCTGCCCGAGCACTCCGTTGACCAGGCCGCGGTCGTCGAGCACCCAGCCCCAGATCAGCGCGACCACGACGGCGGAGGCGACCACGGGGGTGTAGAACGCGGTGCGGAAGAAGGTGATGCCCGGCAGCTTCTTCTCCACGAGGAGCGCGAGCAGCAGCGGCAACAGGGTGAGCAGGGGCAGGCAGACGAGGAGATAGACGATGCTGTTGACGAGCGCGTCGATCAACTGCTCGTCGCTCAGGGCACGTTCGTAGTTGTCGAGGCCGGTGAAGTGGCCGCCGCCCAGGGGCTTGGCGTTGGTGAACGACAGGATCACCGTGTTGACGGCGGGCCACAGGTTGAAGACGGCGAGCCAGACCACGGCCGGCCCGGCGAGCAGCCACGGCGTGAACCAGCGCCGGTGGGTGAGCCGGTGTGTCATGGGAGCCTTCCGTTCGCGCTTCAGTCCTTCAGCATCTGGTTGCAGCGGGTGACCGCCGTGTCCAGCGCCTCCTTGGAGCTGGTCCGGCCGCTGAGGGCGAGGGCGATCTGCTGGTTGATCACCGTCTTGATCGCGTCGTTGGCCTGGACGGGCTCCAGCATCCTGGCGCCGGCGAGCGAGCTGAAGGCGGTGACCTTGGCGTCGCCCGCGTTGGTGCCGTCGCTCTTGCTGAAGAAGGCGTCCGACGCCGAGGCCTTCGTCGAGGGGAAGATGCTGGTGAGACGGGCGAAGGCGGCCTGGTTCTCGGCGTTCGTGACCCAGCGCGCGAGCGCCAGAGCGGTGGCCCGGTTCTTGGTTCCCCCGGAGACGGAGAGGCCCTGGACGTACAGCGGCGGGGTGCCCATGGCGGGGGAGGACACCACCTGGGGCGCGAGGCTCGGGTTGTCGGCCGCGAGCGAGGTGATGTAGTTGCCGCCGGCGGTCGTCCAGGCGACCGTGCCGGAGGTGAACAGCTTGGCGTTGCCGGCGTACTTCTCGGTCAGCACGTCCTTGGGCAGCAGGCCGTCCTTGAAGGCGCCCCGGTAGGTGTCGAGGAGCGCGGCGGCCTCCGGGGTGTTGAAGGTGAAGGTCTTGCCGTCGTCGGACATGAGCTTCACCCCGGCGTTGGCGAAGTCCATGAGGCCCGGCTTGCGGCTCATCAGGTAGACCGAGCCGTCGGACTTCTCCTTGACGGTCCTGGCCGCCGCGATCAGCTCGTCCAGGGTCGCCGGGGGCTTCTTCGGATCGAGGCCGTAGCGGGTGAGAAGCGTCGCGTTCCAGTAGTTCACGTCGGTGTTGAGGTACCACGGGTAGCCGTACGTACCGTCCTGGCCGGCGAAGCGGTAGGCGGCCGTGCCGCCCTCGACGTAGTCGGAGGCCCGCTTCGGGTCGGCCTTCGCCACGTCGAGGAGCATGTTCTGCTTCACCAGCGGCAGCGCGAAGTCCGGCGGGAGGTTGACCACGTCGGGCAGGGTGCCGCCGGCCGCCTGGCTGAGCACCTTCTCGGAGTAGCCCTCGCCGGGCTGGTCGAGCCACTCCACCTGGACGCCGGGGTGCTTCTTCTCGAAGGCGTCGATCACGCCCTCCATGTACGCGGTGAACTTGGGTTTCAGGGCCCAGGTCTGCAGCGAGACCTTGCCCTTCACCTCGCCCCCGGCGGAAGCGTCGCCGGCGCCCGTGCCGCCGGAGCCGTTCGGGTCGCCGAGGCCGCAGCCGACGAGCGTCGCCGCGGCGACCGCGGCGACGGCCAGCCGTATCCAGTGGCTTGTACGCATGTGAGAGGTCTCCCGGTCTGTTCTGACGGAGGGTGTCCGACGGAGGCTGACAGAGCAACTAAACCGGTCTAGCGATGGGGGACTATGCTCCGGCTAGACTCCGCTGTCAAGGGAGTGCGCGGGCGCGTGCCCGAGAGCGTGAAGAGGAAGGGGCGCCGCGTGGGCAGACCGACGATCGCCGACATCGCCCGACGGGCAGGGGTGTCCAAGGGCGCGGTCTCCTTCGCGCTCAACGGGAGACCCGGGGTCAGCGAGGCGACCCGGGAGCGGATCCTGCGGGTCGCCGAGGAGATGAACTGGCGCCCGCACAGCGCCGCGCGCGCCCTCGGCGGAGCCCGGGCCGGCGCGGTGGGCCTGGTCCTGGCCCGCCCGGCGCGGACCATCGGCCTCGAACCCTTCTTCAGCCAGCTGCTGAGCGGTCTGCAGGCCGGTCTCTCCGTCCGCGGCACCGCGCTCCACCTGCTCGTCGTCGAGGACACGGCGGCCGAGATCGAGGTCTACCGGCGCTGGACCTCCGAGCACCGGGTGGACGGCTTCGTCCTGGTCGATCTCCAGGTGCGCGACCCGCGGATCCCGGTCCTGGAGGAACTCGGCGTGCCCACGACCGTGATCGGCGGGCCCGGTCGTCACGGTCGGCTGCCCAGCGTCTGGGCGGACGACCGCGAGGCGATGGTGTCGATCGTCGACTACCTCGCCGCCCTCGGCCACCGCCGGATCGCCCACCTCGCGGGACTCCCGGCGTTCCAGCACACCCAGCGCCGCATCCGAGCCGTACGGGACAGCGCGAAGCGCCTCGGCCTCACCGATGCCGTCTCGCTGCCGACCGACTTCAGCGACGCCGAGGGCGCCGCCGCCACCCGGGCGCTGCTGGCCCGCCCGCAGCGGCCGACCGCGATCATCTACGACAGCGACGTCATGGCGGTGGCCGGGCTCGGTGTGGCCGCCGAGATGGGCGTCGCGGTCCCCGGCGAACTGTCCGTCGTCTCCTTCGACGACTCCGCGCTCGCCCGGATCGTCCACCCGTCCCTCACCGCGCTCTCCCGCGACACCTTCGCCCTCGGCGAGCAGGTCGCGCGGGAGCTGCTCGCGGTCGTCGACGACCCGGCGGCGGCGCGCGACGTCAAGAACCCCACGCCCCGCCTCACCGTCCGGGAGTCCACCGTCCCACCCGGTCTTGACCCGGGCAACTAAAGCCGTTTAGCCTCCCGGGGCGAGCCGGTCGCCCCCGTCCGCCCTCGCCCGGCCTGCCCGGCCCGGCTCGCGCACGACGGCCGGCGCCGGCACCACACGCGCCGCAGCCCTCCCCGTACCGCCGCACCCGCACCTCCCGTACGCCCAGCACCCCCACCCTTCCGCTGGACCGGAGTATCGGATGAGACGACACCTGCCCGTTCTGCCGATAGCGGCGCTGATCGCCGCGCTGCTCGGCTTCACCCCCCTCGCCCCCTCGGCCCCCGAGGCGCGCGCCGCCGACCGGGCGGCGGGCGACCAGCCATACGCCTCGTACTGGCACCCGAACACCCTGCTGACCTGGGACCCGGCCACCGACCCCGACGCACGGTTCAACCGCTCCCGCGTCCCCCTGCGGCCGCGCGTCTCCGACCCCGCGCTGAAGGCCAACGCCAACGCCCGTGCGGGCGAGGGGAAGATCGCCTCGCTGGTCTCCTTCGGCCCCACCTCGAACAACCCCGCGCAGGGCTCCACCAACCCGAACCACTACGCCTTCGGCCACTGGCAGTACATCGACAAGCTCGTCTTCTGGGGCGGCTCCGCCGGTGAGGGCCTCATCCTCGCCCCCAACGCGACCGTCATCGACGCGGCCCACCGCAACGGCGTGAAGGTCTACGGCACCGTCTTCTTTCCGCCCACCGCCTACGGCGGGCAGATCCAGTGGGTGCGAGACTTCGCCCAGAAGTCCGGGAACAGATACCCGGTCGCCGACAAGCTGGCGCAGGTCGCCCAGTACTACGGCTTCGACGGCTGGTTCATCAACCAGGAGACCGCGGGCGGCGACGCGGCCCTCGCCACCGAGCTGCGCAACGAGATGCGCTACGCCCGGACCCTCGGCCCGGTCGAGTTCATGTGGTACGACGCGATGACCGAGTCCGGCGCGGTGAGCTGGCAGGACGCCCTCACCTCCGCCAACGACTCCTTCCTGCAGGAGGGCGACCGGCGCACCTCCGACTCCATGTTCCTGGACTTCGGCTGGAGCGCCTCGGGCCTCGACTCCTCCCGTACGCTCGCCCGGAGCCTGGGCCGCGGCGAGTACGAGCTGTACTCCGGCATCGACACCGAGGCGAACGGCTACAACACCTCCGTCCCCTGGGGCTCGGTCTTCCCCGCCGGGCAGCCGCACGTCACCTCGCTCGGCATCTACCGGCCCGAGTGGACCTACACCTCCGCCGCGAACCGGGCCGACTTCCACACCCGCGAGGCGCGCTACTGGGACGGCGCCAACAGCGACCCGTCGAACACGACGACCACCTCGGCCTGGAAGGGCCTCGCCCACCACGTCGCCGAGTCCTCCGCCGTCACCGCCAAGCCGTTCGTCACCTCCTTCGGCGCCGGGCAGGGCGACTTCTACCACTCGGCGGGCGTACGGGTCTCGTCGACCGGCTGGAACAACCTCTCGCTCCAGGACGTACCGCCCACCTACCGCTGGCTGGTCAGCTCCGACGGGGCGAAGCTCACGCCGTCGATCGACTTCGCGGACGCGTACGAGGGCGGCTCCTCCCTGCGCCTGACCGGCACCCTCGACGCCGTCAACACCGTCCGGCTCTACCAGACGAAGCTGCCGGTGGCCGCCGACACCAAGCTGTCCGTGGTCGTGAAGACCCCGGCAGCCGGTCCCACCGGCCTGAAGGCGGCCGTCTCCTTCACCGACGCGCCGACCTCCTTCACCGCCCTCGACCTGGGTTCCACCGCCTCCACCGGCTGGGAGCGCAAGACCCTGGACCTCGCCGCCTTCAGCGGCCGGACCATCGCGCAGATCGGCCTCCAGGCCGCCGGCTCCGTGCCGTCCTACGACGTGCGGGTGGGGCAGATCGCCGTCTTCGACGGCGCGGTGGACACGGCGGCCGCGCCGACCGGCGTCACCGTCCTCGGCGTCACCGACGTGAGCCCGACCCGCAAGTCGCTGCGCCTTGCCTGGACGGCGTCCGCCCCCGGACCGGTCCACCACTACGAGGTGTACCGGCGCAACGCCGACGGCACCCGGATCTTCCTCGGCGCCACCCCGAACGACGCCTACTTCGTCCCGCAGCTCGACCGCGTCGGTACGGAGACCACCACGACGCTCGACGTCGAGGCCGTCTCCGCTGAGTACGGCCGCTCCCCGGCCGCCACCACCACGGTCGCCTGGTCCACCGCGACCGAGTCGAACCTCGCCCTGAACCGCCCCGCGACCGCGTCCGGCCAGTGCAACGCCTCCGAGACCCCGGCCAAGGCGGTCAACGGCTCCGTCTCCGGCGGCAACGGCGACAAGTGGTGCACCACCACCTCCGCCAAGTGGCTGGAGGTCGACCTCGGCGCGGCCCGCTCCTTGAGCCGCTTCACGGTGCGGCACGCGGCCGCGGGCGGCGAGAGCGCGTCCTGGAACACCCGCGACTTCACCGTGAAGGTCCGCGGCTCCACCGCCGACCCCTGGACCACGGCCGTGACGGTCTCGGGCAACACGGCGGCCACCACGACGCACCCGGTGACCGCCACCGCACGCCACGTACGCCTGGAGATCACCGCCCCCACGCAGACCACCGATCCGGCCGCCCGGATCTACGAGTTCGAGGCCTGGGGGTCCTGACGCGACACCCTCCACCCTCTCCCGGGTCACCGCACCCGGGGGAGCCCCGTCACGCTCATCACCAGGGAGTAGAGCGAGGTCGTGGCCGTGATGAACAGGCGGTTGTTCTTGGGTCCGCCGAAGGCGATGTTGGAGACGGGTTCGGGCACGAGCAGCCGGCCGATCAGCGTGCCGTCCGGGTCGTAGCAGTGCACGCCGTCGTGGAGCGCGGCCGCCCACAGCCGCCCGTCGTCGTCGAAGCGGATGTTGTCGAAGCCGCCGTCGGCGCGCTCGGCGAAGACCTTGCCGTCGGAGAGGGTGCCGTCCTCGCGCACGTCGAAGACGCGGATGTGACGTGCGCGGCTGTCGGCGACGTACAACTGCCGCTCGTCGGGGGAGAAGACGATGCCGTTCGGGCCGCCGAAGCCGTCGGCGACCCGGCGGACCTCCGCCGTCACCGGGTCGATCCGGTAGACGTCGCAGCCGCCGAGCTCGCTCTCGGCGCGGTGGCCCTCGTAGTCGCTGGTGATGCCGAAGTCCGGGTCGGTGAACCAGACCGAGCCGTCGGAGCGTACGACGGCGTCGTTCGGGCTGTTGAGCCGCTTGCCCTCGAAGCGGTCGGCCAGGACGGTGACGCGGCCGTCGTGCTCGGTGCGGGTGACCCGGCGGTTGCCCTGTTCACAGCTGACCAGCCGGCCCTCACGGTCGAGCGTGTTGCCGTTGACGTGCCCGGCGGGGGAGCGGAAGACACCGATCGCGCCGGTCGTCTCGTCCCAGCGCAGCAGCCGGTCGTTGGGGATGTCGCTCCAGATCAGCTGCCGCCAGGCGGGCAGGTAGAGCGGGCCTTCGGCCCAGCGGCAGTCGGAGTGGAGCCGCTCCAGACGGACGTCGCCGTTGGCACACCGCCCGGTGCGGAAACGCTCGTCCAGAATCTCGTACCGGTCATCGACGATCTCGCCGGGCATGAGCCACCCCTGTCCCTTGCTGTCTGAATGACATTCGGAATGATCTGAGTATGACAGGACGGTATATGGTTTCGGTATGGGAATGGTGGAGGGGATTGTGGACGACGTCGACCGAGTGCTGATCGCGGAGCTCCAGCGCGACGCCACCCAGGCGTACGCGGCGCTGGGCAGGGCGGTCGGCCTGTCGGCGGGCGCGGCGCACGAGCGGGTGAGGAAGCTGCGCGAGCGCGGTGTCATCCGCCGCACGACCGTGGACGTCGATCCGGTCGCACTCGGACGGGGGGTGCTCGCCTACGTCATGGTCGACTCCTCGGCCTGGATGGGGGATTCGGCCGCGGCCTTCGCCGCCCTTCCCGAGATCCAGGAGGCGCACGTCATTGCGGGCAGCGCCTCGGTCCTCGTGAAGGTGCGCACCGCCACCACGGAGGGGCTCCAGGACGTGCTGCGGCGGCTGTACGCGATCGACGGGGTCAGCGGGACCCAGGCGACGGTGGTGCTGGAGACCTTCTTCGAGAGACCGGTCTCGGCGGACGGACCCTCCGTACCCTCTTGACTCAGGGCGAATAAGGAGAAAAATCCTAAATACACCAGAAAACCAGAGCGAGCCGCACCCGTCGGTGAAGACGTTCGCCGACTCGCGTGACCCACTCGCTGGCTCTGGCCAGGCCCCCGGCGCATCCGCCCGGACTCCGCGTTCTCAGCGACGGCTGGGAACCCCGAGGACGGAGACGGAGTGCCGGGGACTGCATGTCCGGGACCGTTGCGGTCCAGGGGCGTGATGCGGCCGCCCGTCCCGTGCGGCCGGGCGGCCGAGTCCCGTCAGATGCGGTGGACGGTGTGGAGGTTCTTCGCGTACGTCCCCGTGCCGTCCAACGTCGAGGCGCCCGCCAGGTCCGCCATCGTGGGGCCGTCGCACGTCTTGCGGCTGGAGAGGAACCGGCGCGCACCCCGGGAGTCCACGCCGAGGTAGATCCCGACGTGGTCGACGACGAGGAACCGCTCGTCCTGGGGGGTCACCGGGTCGTCCGGCGTGTCGTCGGTGAGGTCCGCGTTGAAGAGCACGAGGTCACCGGGCTGGAGCAGCGGCGCGGCGGGCGGCGCGAACGTCGCCGGGGGAAGCGTGGCCTGGGCGACCCGTACGCCGGGGGAGTGATCGACCATCTGCCGGGAGGTGCGCGGCAGGCGGGTGCCGGAGGAGTCGTCGTAGGCCGCCATCGGCACGCCCATGTGGAAGCCGTAGACCATCCGAACGTAGCCCGAGCAGTCGAGGTTGCCGGCCGGCGCCTCGGCCGCGACGGTCTTGGTGGGGAAGGTCCACGCGAGACCCATGTAGTCGTGGAAGTCGGAACCCTCCTTCAGGTAGCCCTGCGCGTCGGGGTTCCCGTACCCGGCCTTGCCCAGCACGCGCTTGCCCGCCGCCGGGCCCGCCCCACTCAGCACGTCGGACGCTCCGGGCAGGAACATCGCCGCGTACGCGAGGACGTCCGGCTCCGTCGAGCCCGCCCAGGATCGGATCCGCTGCTCGAGCTCGGGCGTCCAGCTCCCGTCGAACGGCTCGGGCAGGACCCGCACCCAGTCTCCATGGGTCACGGTCGGCGGCTGCGCCCAGGTGGCGGCGCCCACCGAGAAGTTGTCCACCAGGAGCCGGACCGGCAGGTTGGCCGTACCGGTCGACGCGATGGCGCGGACGCCGACACGCCCCTTGACGAAGGCGGGCTCGGTGTCGGTGGCCTCGGCCGTCCACGGGGCCGGCTCCGCGGCGTCCGCGCGCCAGGCCTTGGCCTGCATGCGGCTTCCTTCCCGGCGTACACGGATCGTCCAGGCGCTGCCGGCCGGGGCCGCGGTGGTGAGCGTGACGGACGGGACCAGCGCGGTGACGGCGTTGGCCTTTTCCTTCTCGAGGCGCAGCTCGACGGCGCCCTGAGGGGTGAAGTGGAGCCGGGCCCGGTAGCTGTTGTCGCTGTCCTGGTATCCGAAGGAGAGCGCGAAGGAGTACGCCGCGCCCGCGGGCGCCTTGTCGAAACGGGCCGTCGTACGGACGTCGACGTTCGTGATCTCGTCGTCCCGAACGGTGACATGACGGCTGACGTTCGAGCTGGTCAGGCTGATGATGCCGGTACCGGTGCCCTCGGCGGTCACTTCGTAGTCCGTGGCGGCGCCGTTGACCTCGCTCCACGAGCCACCGCCGCGCGACGAACCCCAGCCCCACTCCCACTGCTCCGGGTCGGGCAGGAGGCGGTTCGGGAGGGTGCGTACGAAGTCGTCGTGGAAGAGCCGCTTGTTCTCGCGAAAGGTGCGTGTCGGGCCAGGCATCAGGACCGTACGGGCGCCCTTCGTCAGCAGCGCGACGCGGCTGCCGGCACTGGTCACCTCGGTCCGTTCCGGGGTCCCCGGCAGGACGCCGACGGTCAGTGCGCCCAGCGACACCCGGCTGAAGAACGACCCGTCGAGCGGGGCCGTCGTCACGGAGGAGACCGTCCCGGGCGTGCCCGGGACGGGCGGGAACTGCGGCACCGGCACGGCGACGTCCGCGGCCGCGACGGCGGCCCGGGCGGGCGTACCGCTGAGCCCGCCGAGCGGGAGGGCGGCGGCGGACGCCGCGATGGCGGCGAGCAGACCGCGTCGAGAGGTGATCGTCATGGCACACATGATCCACGCGACCACCAGCGGGTCAGATGGTGGACCCCCCTTCCAGGATTCCCTTGAGGGTCCGTTCGTTCCTCGGCATCTCCTTCTTCACGAACGGGCGGACGACGAAGGGGACGAGCATCTTGCCGATGCCATGGCCCTCGAAGTCGACGGAGAGCGTCAGACGTGAGCGCTCGCCGTCGCCGAGCGGCTCGATCGTGCCGTGGACGTCACCGCGCACGGGACCGTCGATGCCGTGCATGTGCCAACTCCTCGGCGGATCCATGTCGATGACCTGCATCGTCGAGGAGATCTCCCGCCGCCCCATCCGCCGCGTGACGGCGACCTTCGATCCGACGGTCATGGGTGCGTCGCTCAACGGACGGACCGAGACGGCGCTCTCCTGCCATTCCGGCAGATGGGTGGGGTCGGTCACGTAGGTGAAGACCTCTGAGGGGCTGCGCGAGATGTCGATGGTTTCTTTGATGGCGGACATGGCGCCTTCTCGATCTGTCTCAGACACGGCTTATGTCGCTTCGTACAATGATCCCACGGTGTGCCGGGCGGCGCGAGGGTTCGACGCCCCGCGCGTCACGAGGGCCGGTGGGAAGCCCGGTACCGGTAGAGGTCGCGGAGCAGGGCGATCTCCGCCCCGTGGTGCAGCAGTTCCTGGTTGACCCACCAGACGGTGTCGAGGAACGGGTCCTCCGGATCGCTGCCGTGCGGGTACGTGCTGTGGCCCACGGTGTCGAGCGCCGCGTCGTCCGCGGTCAGCAGAGCCTCGCGCCAGGCTCCGGCACCCGTGTCGAAGGCTTTGATCGCCGAGGCGGCGTCCCCGCTGACGGCGTAGTCGTCACGGGTGAGGGCGTGACTGCCGTTCGTGTGGTCCGCGCGGAGCGCGAGCAGCTCGCCGAGGTGGCTCAGCCTCCAGGCGATGGTCGTGAACGGCGGTGGAACCGGGTGCGGCGCGGGAGCGGCGTCGCGCCCCCACTCGCCGGTGCCCGTCAGGAGGGTCGCCCGCGGGCCCGGCCCGTCCGTGCGGCGGCGTACCGACCAGCAGCCGGGAACGGGCTCCCAGAGATACTCCTCGTCGGTCATCGGCACCACGCCGACGTCCGTGCCGTTGCCGCTGTCCACGAACGGCCCCGCCATCCGGTGCGTCAGCCGCTCCCGGGCGAAGTCGAACTGCTCCAAGAGTGGGGCCAGGCGGGGCGGTACGGCCATCGAATACTCCAGGTCGGCGGGCGGATCAGCCGTACTCTGACACACACTCACCCACCGTCACGCGCGGTTTCCCGCCCGTGACGCGTCTCGGGGGAAGCGTCGCCGGGCGGGATCAAGCGCCCGGGACGAGGCGCGGCCCACCGACTCCACAAGGGGCAGCAGCCGGTGCGCGACCCTCTCGCGCAGGGCCATCTCCGTACGGGTGCGGACCACGCCCGGTAGCTGGATCAAGCGTTGGATGACGTCCTCCAGATGACCGTTGTCGCGGGCCACCACCCGCGTCAGCAGATCCCCGCCGCCGGTGATCGAGAACGCCTCGACGATCTCCGGCACTGCCGCGAGCGCGTCGCCGACCTCGTCGAGATGCCCCTGTGTGACCTCGATGTGCACGAACGCGAGCACCGGATGCCCGAGCGCGGCGGGGGAGAGGACCGGACCGGTGGCGGTGATCACCCCGTCCCGCTCCAGCCGGTCGATACGGGCCTGCACGGTGCCGCGGGCCACCCCCAGGATCCGCGCGTACTCGCGCACGCTGGTGCGCGGCTGCTCGATCAGCAGCCGCAGGATGCGGGTGTCGAGCTCGTCCACCGCCATGAGGCCCTCCGTCTCCCTCCGGCCGCACGCGTGCCGCACCGCGTGTCCCGCCGGATGTGACTCGACAGTACCCATGTCACATCGTGCGGTGAATGAGCCGGGCTCGCAGGGGTAGTCGTTGCAGAGCCCGAGCCCGTGGTGGATCGACGTCCGACCGGAAGGACGGCCCCATGAACACACCCGAGCCGACCGAATACCGCATCGAGCACTTCAGAGACCGGCTCGCGGGTGGCGAACTGGCCGAACTCGGCCTGCTCGTGGAGCTGCGCGGGGCCTCCGTACTGATCCGGGGGAGCGTCCCGAGCGCCGCCTACCGGGACCGGGTGCTCGATCTCGCGCGCACCGAACTCGCGGGGCTCGCCATCCACGCCGACGTCGTCGTGGCGGGCCACGCACAACCCGACCGGGCGGAGGACCTGCCATGATCCGAGTCGCGGCCGTCGGCGACATCCATCTCGGCGAGGACAGCCGGGGAGTACTGAGGCCGGCCTTCGACACGCTCGGCGAGTCAGCCGACGTCCTCCTCCTGGCGGGTGATCTCACCCGCCACGGCACCGTCGCGGAGGCCCGCGTGGTGGCGGAGGAGGTCGAGGGGCTGCCCGTTCCCGTCGTCGCCGTCCTCGGCAACCACGACTACCACGACGACGCCCAGCACGCCATCACGGAGGTCCTCGGTGACGCCGGGGTGGAGGTCCTGGAAGGCAGCTCTGTCGTCATCCCCGTACAGGGCACCCGGCTCGGCATCGCCGGGACCAAGGGATTCGGCGGAGGATTCCCGGGGCGCAGCGCCGGTGAGTTCGGCGAACCCGTGATGAAGGCGTTCGTCCGGCACAGCCGGGACTGCGCGCAGGGCCTGGAGCGCGCGCTGCGGGAGCTCGCCGACAGGGAGTGCACGACCCGGATCGCGCTGACCCACTTCTCGCCGGTCCCGGACACGCTGGCCGGGGAGCCGCTGGAGATCTTCCCCTTCCTGGGGAGCTACCTGCTGGCCGAGGCGATGGACGAGGCCGGCGCGGACCTGGCGGTGCACGGCCACGCCCACCTCGGCGCCGAGCACGGCGTGACCCCTGGCGGCGTCCGCGTCCGAAACGTCGCCCAGCCCGTCATCGGCAAGGCCTTCGCCATCTACCACCTGCACCCGTCGGCCCAGAAGCCGGCAACGGCCACACAGCCCTCGCCGACCGGCTCCGAGCGCGTGCGGACGTAGGGGGCCCTGCGCCTGCTGGGGGGACCCGGGGGCGGCTGTGCGAAGGAGGCAGCCGGACCTCTGCGTCCTCTCATCCGGTGAGGAGGATTCGGAAGTGATCGGGTTCCGCCGGTCCCGGTCGACGACCTGGATCGGAGACCAAGCCCATTGCCACACGCTGTTTCCCGGCGGGCGGGAGAACCGGATCGTGGCCGCGGGTACCTCGACCGCCGTGCGCGGCCATGACTCGGCGACGGCCGCCCGGTTCGTGCCGTGGGAACGCAGCACCTCGGCGAGGACGGTGACGGTGTCCCAGCCCTCGAAGGCGACGAAGGAGGGCGCTTCGCCCCGCCGCTCGCGGAGCTCCCCGCCGACGCGCTCGCCGAGCGGGCCGAGGCGCTCGGGCAGGTAGGAAGTAGTACGACTCCGGGTACTGCATGAAGTCGATGGAGACGACGCACACGTCGGCGGCCACCCTGTCCAGGAGCGCCGCGCCTGTCCAGGAGCGCCGCGCCGGCGTGGGAATCGGGCGCCTGGTCGTCTCGTGGGCGCGGCGCGGATGGGAGAGCCGCAGCGCCGGCGTCCGTCGTCGCGCGAGAGCCGGGTAGATGCCGAGGATCCACGCCGCGGTCTGTCAGGCGGCGGCGGTGATGGCGGCGAGCGCGTCCACCACGTCACTCAGCCTGCCGTGACGTTCGTGGATCGCGCGTTGCCGGACGGCGCCGTTGCCGCCCCGCCGCACGGTCCGCCACAGCCCGTCCACCAACGCCGCGTCGCCCGCCGTCTCGAGGCCGGGAGCGGCCCTGTGGAGCAGCCGCTCCACCAGGTCGCGGGCCGGGCGCGGCTCTCCGCTCTCCGGGTCGAGGCCCTCGCCCGACATGCCGAGCGACGCGGCGTGTGCGTGTGCCGCGAGCAGACGCCCCAGGGGCACGTCGGGCGGCGGGACGTCCGCGTCCACGTCGTCGAGCAACGTCACCGCGAGTCCGCGGACGAGGGCGGCGAGCAGGACGACCATGTCGAGGTCGGCGTTGACGTCGGCGATCCGGATCTCCAGCGTCGGTACGTGCTCGGAGGGCCGGGCGTGCCAGTAGATCATCTTGCGGTCGAGCAGCGTGCCGCCGCCCACCAGGTCCGTGACGAGGGCCAGATACCGCTTCTCGTCGAGCACCGGGGCGGGCCCGGCGGTCGGCCACCGGCCGAACTCGACGGAACGCCGACTGGCGAAGCCGGAGTCCCGGCCGCGGGAGAAGGGCGAATTCCCGGCGAGCGACTGCAGTACGGGCAGCCAGGGCCGCATGTGGTTCGCCAGTTTCAGGGCACGTGCGCGGTCGAGCGTCCCGACGTGGACGTGACAGCCGCAGACGAGCCCGTCGTACCGGTTGAAGGAGGTGGCGTACGCGCGGGCCATGTGGCGGTACCGGGCCGTGGCGGTCACCGTCAACGGCTCCTCCCGGGGAACCACCGGGGTGCCGGAGGCGACCAGAAGACAGTCGGCCGCGGCGGCGGCCGCGCCCACGGTGCCGCGCAGCCGGGCGAGTTCGCCGCGCAGGTCCCGGCAGGAGACGGTGGGTTGCGTGCAGACCTCGACCTGGGCGTTGAAGAACTCCGCCTGCACCTGGCCTCCGAGCTCGGCCGCGGCCGAACCGATCACCGTGGGCGCCCGGTCGACCGGCGCCCTGCTGACCGGATCGACCAGCATGAACTCCTCCTCCACCCCCATCGTCAGGATCTCCATCTCGCACTCGTCCCTCTCCTGTGCCTACCTGGGCCTTCTCGGCGGGCCCCGTCTCCACGCAGTCCATGGAGGCACGGGCGTCCACGGCCTAACGCCCGAGGTCGTCGGGGTCGTACGCCTCCAAGGGGTGCAGCGCCGGCCCCTGCAGGACCTCGCCGTCGATGTCGAACCGCGAACCGTGACAGGGGCACTCCCACGTCCGTTCCGCCGGGTTGAACGCGACGAGGCAGCCGAGGTGCGTACAGACCGCGGACAGTGGGTGGAGTCGCCCCGACTCGTCGCGGTGGACGGCGCATGCCCGGCCACCGACCCGCACCACCGCGCCCTCCCCGGGCCCGATGTCCTCCACCGCGTCCGCCGGGCCCCGCCCGAGGGCGGTGTCCAGGCGGTCCTTCACGAAGTGCTTGCCGACGTCCCACTGCGCCTTGGCGACGGAGGGCGCCGTGCGGAGCACGGATCCCGGGCGGCGGGGGTCGTACAGCCGGGCCCACTCCGGCGGAGCCTGACCGGTGATGAGCCCGCTCAGCAGCCGGCCCGCGAGGACTCCGCCCGCCATGCCCCAGCCGGCGAAGCCCGTCGCCACGAAGACGCGGGGGTCGTCGCCGTGGTGGAGCGGGCCGATGAGAGGGACGGTGTCGGTGGCGGCGTTGTCCTGGGCGGCCCATCGATGGGTCGGGGTCACACCCGGGAACCGCTCGCGCATCCACGCGGTGAGCCGCTGATAGCGGCCCTCGGTGTCGCTCTCCGTGCCGGGCGTGAAGACCTCACCGGTGACGATCAGCAGCCTGCCGTCGCCGTACGGGGCCGTGCGCACCGAGCGCTTGCCCCCCTCCCGGGTGATGTACATGCCCTGCGGATCCCGGTCGGCGGGCAGTGGACCGGCCACCACCAGGTCGCGGTGCTGGGTGAGGCGGGCGGCCAACAGGCCGCGGTCGAAGACGGGGTGGTGAGTGGCGACGACGACGGCCCGGGCCGTGACGGTGGCGCCCGAAGCCGTGGTCAGGCGGCAGGGCTCGCCCTCGTCGAGCCCGGTCACCCGGGTCTGCTCGTGGATACGACCGCCGCGAACCACCAGGTCGGCGGCGAGCGCGCGCAGGTACTTCCGCGGATGGAACTGTGCCTGGTCCTCGACGCGGACCGCTCCGGCGACCGGGTACGGCAGGTCCGTCTCGGTGACGAAGGAGGCGTCGAGACCGGCTTCCTTCGCGGCCTCCGCCTCGGCGCGCAGCGCGTCGGTTCCCTCCGGGTCCTCGCAGTAGGTGAGGGCGGGCCGATGCTCCAGCTCGCAGTCGACACCCAGTTCGGCGGCAACCTCGCCCACGTGCCGAACCGCCGCCATCTGGGACTGGGCGTAGACGCGTGCGGCGTCGGGGCCGTGCGAGGAGCGGAGGCCGTCGTAGACGGTGGTGTGCAGGGCGCTCAGCTTTCCGGTGGTGTGGCCGGTGACCCCGCCGGCCACCCGGTCGGCCTCCAGGAGGACCACCGTCCGGCCGGCCCGGGAGAGCTCCCAGGCGACGCTGAGTCCGGCGATGCCCGCGCCGATCACGGCGACGTCGGCATCCGCCTCGTCGCCGTCGAGGAGTGGGGGGTACGCGGGGATCGCCGCCGTGCGCATCCAGTGGGAGCCGCTGGTGTCAGGGATCCGATTCATGCGGGGCAGATGCCCGGAAAACGAACGGGGATGCGTGGGCGCCCCACGCATCCCCGCCCGGGCGCACGCCTGGGCCCACCGGCTGGGATCGCCCGGCGTACCGGGGTTCGCACCGGGGCCGCGAGGCGGGACCGCGCCCGGGCGGACAGGGTTCGCCCGGCCCCGGCGGGACCGCCCGAGCCGAAGGCATGGGCACCCGGCTCACCCGGCCGGACCCGCCGTCCCGGTCAGGTCCGCGCCCGGCCCACCCGGCGGGAGGGTCCGGTCGCCAGGCATGCCCCCGGGAGCATCCGGTACCTGGCATGCACCCCCGAGGCCACCCGGGTCACCAGGCACGGCCCGCAGGCCCGCCGGGGCCGCACCAGGTATGAGCGGCACACCTCAGGGCACCAGTCGAGCGAAGCGGCGGTCAGCCGCCGTCGCGCTCGCCGTCACCACGGGCGAGGTGCACAAGGAGCGGTCCGGCACCCGACGCGCCGAGGCGCGAACGGTGAAGGAGGTCAGCCGGTACCTGGGGAAAACCCCGGCGGTGTGCCGTGCCTCGTACATCGATCCCCGCGTCTTCGAACTCTTCGAGGAGGGCGTCACCGTGGCCCCCGCCCTCGACCGGCTCGGGGAACACGGCACCTTCGGCCGTCCGGCGACGCAGGGCGCGGTGGAGCGAGCGGTCCTCGACCTGCTGTCCTCCTGAAACACCGGGGGGCGAACGGGCTGGCGTGGAATCCGGCGAGGTGGGCATCCGCCGCTCATGAGAGTGATCAAGCCGCCGGGGGTGTATGCCCCGCAGGGGGACACGAAGCTGTTGATGGAGATCCTGGACGCGGAGGACCTGCGCCCGGGGGCGCGAGCGCTGGACCTGTGTACCGGCACGGGGATCCTCGCCATCGCGGCCGCCCGCCGGGGCATGGACGCCACCGCCGTCGACGTCTCGCGGAGAGCGGTCGCGACGGCATGGCTCAACGCGCGCCTGCACGCCCGACGGGTGCGTTTGCTCAGGGGCGACCTGAGCGAGCCGGTGGCCGGCGAGCGCTTCGACCTGGTCACCGCCAATCCGCCCTATGTACCGGCCGAGGACCCCGACCTGCCCGCGCGCGGGGCGCGCAGGGCGTGGGACGCCGGGCTCGACGGGCGGCTTCTCATCGACCGCATCTGCCGTCAGGCACCGCAGCTGCTCAACCCCGACGGGGTGCTGCTGCTCGTCCAGTCCTCCCTCTCCGGTACGGACGCGAGCCTGGAGGCGCTCCACCGTTCCGGGCTGAACGCCGAGGTGGTCCGTCGCCGGAGCCAGCCCTTCGGACCGGTGATGAGCGCGCGGGCGCGGTGGTTCGAGCAGCGAGGCCTGGTTCCTTCGGGGCGGCGTACCGAAGAACTGGTCGTCATCCGTGCCACCCACGGCGGCACGGACGCGAACGCCTCGGGCACGTGGGACCGGGACGTCCGCATGCCCGAGGAGAGAGCGGGCACGAGCCGTGATGACGGAGCCGCGCGGATCGGGTGGTGAACGATGGCTACACAGCAGTCGGCAGACGAGACGCAGGAGTGCCACGAGGGCCGGGAGTGCCACGAGGGCCATGAGCCACGGGGCCGCGAACCGGTCACCCGCGCCGGCACGACGCGCATCACCCCCGTGCGGGGAGGCCCCCTGTTGGTCGAGGGCCCCGTCGAGATCGTCATGCCCGACGGGACCGTGGAGCGATGCGACCGCCCCACGGTGGCGCTCTGCATGTGCCGTCGCAGCCTGCGGTACCCCTTCTGCGACACGAGCCACCGTCCCCGTATCCGACGCGACCGACGCGACAACAAGGAGGAGTGAGCGGCCGGCGCCGCCGCTCCGCGGCACCCCCACAGCACCGAGAGGGAGCAGATCATGCCTCGTGGATCCAGCCCCAAGCGGGAACGCCAGTACGAGCACATCAAGGAGAGCGCGCTCGACCGCGGCGAGAGCAAGAAGCGGGCCGAGGAGATCGCCGGCCGGACCGTCAACAAGGAGCGTGCGCGTTCCGGTGAGTCGAGGACCGCGAGCAAGTCCTCCACGCAGGGCAAGTCCCCCTCCCAGCGGGGCGGGGAGCGCTCGCGCGGCGGCTCCGAGGGCAAGACGTACGACGAGCTGTACGCCGAGGCGAAGCGCCGCGACATCCACGGCCGCTCCTCCATGAACAAAGAGGAACTGAAGCGCTCCCTCGGCAAGTGAGCGATCAGGCACCGGGCGACGAGGGCGGTCCGGGTGGGCGGGCGGACGATCGAGTCCCCGTCGGTGCTCGAACGGCACCCCGATGGGATCGGCGACAAGGGGTTCACGCGGAAGGCCGTCCGGGACCACTTCCCCGACCGGGTGCACCGCGCCGACCTCCCCGAGGAGCACGGGGTGGTCACCTACGCGATTTGCGACGACACGGCCGCGATGGTCGACCTCGCCGGCCACACCCGCGTCACCCCGCACCGCTTCCTCTCCCAGAGCGACCGCCGGGACCCCCGGACCGCCTCGTCGTCGACCTGGACCCGGCGACGGACGACTTCTCCCTCGCCCGGGAGGCCGCGGCGCCTGCACGACCTGCCCGACGGATTCGGGCTGCCGTCCGTCGTCATGATCACCGGCTCGCGCGGGCTGCGCGTCCTCGTGCCCCTGGACCGCCGGACCCCGTTCGACGACGTACGCGCCCTCGCCCGCCCCCTCGCCGCGCCCCTCGCCCGGGCCGATGCCGACGACCGCGAGCTCACCACCTGTCGGCCGAGCCCGGACGCCATCGAGGACCTGCTCAAGGACGACCCCTGGCAGGACTTCCCCTGGCGCGGCCGCTCCCACGGCCCGGCGCGCCGGCGGCTCGCCGCCCCGCACGCCTGAACGGCCCCCGAACGCCAACGACCCCGAGCACATACGTATGACGGTTCCACCCGCACGAAGGAGGAGGAAGGCGTGACACCGCACCCCACCCCCGACACCCCCGACACCCCGTCCGACCCTGCCCGGCCCGCCCCGGAGCCGGCGATCCGTCGTCCGCGCCCCGACTTCCCCGACCAGGAGCAGGAGCACCCGGGCTGGACCGGCCCGATGGACCCCCGGCCCGACCACGGAGAGGAGAGCTACCGCGGGCACGCGCTGCTCCACGACCGCAAGGTCCTGCTGACCGGCGGCGACTCCGGCATCGGCAGGGCGGTGGCGCTCGCCTGCGCCCGGGAGGGCGCCGACATCGTCTTCACCCACCTTCCCGAGGAACAGGCCGACGCCGACGAGACGTCCCGGCTCGTCGAAGCCGCCGGCCGACAGGCCGTCTCCGTCGCCTGCGACATCCGAGAGGAACGCCAGTGCGCCGAGCTGGTCGAGCGCACGGTGGCGGCCTTCGGGCGGATCGACGTCCTCATCAACAACGCGGCCTACCAGATGGCCCAGCCGGACGGCATCGAAGCGATCACCACCGAGCAGTTCGACCGCGTGATGCGGACCAATCTGTACGGGATGTTCTGGCTGACCAAGGCCGCGCTGCCGCACATCCCGCGGGGCGGCGTCGTCATCAACTCGACCTCCGTGCAGGCCTACAAGCCCAGTCCGCCGCTGCTCGACTACGCGATGACCAAGAGCGCCATCGTCACCTTCACCCAGGGCCTGGCGCAGATGGTGGCGGCCGACGGCATCCGGGTGAACGCCGTCGCGCCCGGCCCCGTGTGGACGCCGCTGATCCCGGCGACGATGCCGGACACGGTGGAGTTCGGCAAGCAGTCGCCCATGGGGCGCCCGGCGCAGCCGGCCGAGATGGCGCCCGCCTACATCTTCTTGGCTTCCCCCCAGGCCGGCTACATCACCGGCGAGATCGTCAACGCCACCGGGGGAGTTCCGCTGCCCTGAACAACCGCCCGGAGTCCGGGGAATGAAGTCCCGCACGCCGGGCACGCGAGGGATGGGCAGATTGGTCCCCTCTTGACCGCGTAAGAGCTAGACCGAGCAAGGTTCGACCGATTGAGGAGGAATGCCGTGAGCATGGTGAAGGAATCCATCGACGTCGACGTACCTGTGCGCCGCGCGTACAACCAGTGGACGCAGTTCGAGGATTTCCCGAGCTTCATGGAGGGCGTGGAGGACGTCCGCCAGCTCGACGATCAGCACTGTCACTGGCGAACGAAGGTCGCCGGCGTCCAGCGCGAGTTCGACACGGAGATCGTCGACCAGCTGCCCGACGAGCGGATCTCCTGGCGTACGACCGGAGGCGACGCGAAGCAGAAGGGCGTCGTCACCTTCCAGCCGCTGGACGAGACCCACACCCGCGTCAGCCTGGCCATGGACTTCGAGCCCGAGGGCATGGTCGAGAAGGCGGGCGACAAGACGGGCCTCCTCGACCTGCGGATCAGGGGAGACCTGCGCAGGTTCAAGGGCTTCATCGAGGAGCGCGGCGAGGAGAGCGGCGCGTGGCGCGGCCGCATCACCCCCGGCCAGAGCGACACCCAGACGCCGCCGAGCGGCAAGTGGGAGCCGCCGGCGACCGGTTGACACCGGCTCGGCCGGGGCGTCGGGGCGGGGCGGCCGATGCCCGCCCCGGCGCCCCCTTTCACGAAGGAGATCTGTCATGGTCAGGACTCACGGTGCGGCTCCGGCCGCCCGGACCGCGGTGCAGCAGGCGGCCCTGCTCGTGGGCGCGGTCTTCCTGCTGGTGGGCGTCCTCGGATTCATCCCGGGGATCACGACCGACTACGACTCGCTGAAGTTCGCCGAGCACGACTCACACGCCAAACTCCTGGGCATCTTCCAGGTGTCGATCCTGCACAACCTCGTGCACGTGCTCTTCGGTGTCGTCGGTATGGCGATGGCGCGCACGCCCGGCGGCGCGCGGGCCTTCCTCATCGGCGGCGGTGTCGTGTACCTCGTGCTGTGGATCTACGGCCTGGTCATCGACCTCGACAGCGACGCCAACTTCGTGCCGGTGAACGACGCCGACAACTGGCTCCACCTCGTCCTTGGTGCGGCGATGGTCCTCCTCGGCGTCCTGCTCACCCGCCGCCGCGGCCGGGCCCACCGCTGACCCCTGCCCCCACCCACCGTGGCCGATCCGGCTCCCCCCGCCGGATCGGCCACGGGGCGTCGCGGCCCGGGGGCCGTGGCCGGGAACGGTCGGTGCCGCTGGTCCGATGGCCGTCCGATGGGCCGGAAGACCGAGGCGAAGCTGGGCCAATGGCTCATCGCTGAGCCTTCCTGTTGAGCCAATGTCTCCTGGATGGTTACCTATCGGTGTAACCAACACTTTCGGCGCCGCGCAGCGCCAGGCAGGCGACGAGGCCGGCCCGGAGCGCGGTGCCTTCGTCGTGTCCGCGCGCGCCCCACACCCCGGGCCGCCCGCGGATCGGCGAGAGACGCGAGGCGAGGGGGGCGGTCGACCGCCGTGAAGAGGATGTTCGTCGCTCCGGACCCGGGGCTTCTCCGGCTCAGGACCTCACTGCGCGCCGTCGTCGGCGTCGGCCTCGCCGTCGCCGTCGCGGAGGTCGCCGGGCTCTCGCTGACCGCCTCCCTCACCGGCGGCCTGGCGGCCATGCTCGCGCTCTTCACGGTGACGGACGCGACGGTCCGCGCCCAGCGTGTCACCACCGCGCTCCTGCCCACCGCCGGTTTCCCGGTCCTCGCGCTGGCCACCACCCTCCACGGCGTCACCCCCGTACGCGACGCGGCCTTCCTCCTCGTCGTCTTCTGCGGTGTCTACGCCCGCCGCTGGGGCCCGCGCGGGCACGCGCTGGGGATCTTCGCGTTCATGAACTTCTTCATCACCCAGTTCCTGCACGCGCGCCCCGAGCAGCTCCCCGAGATCTGCGTCGCGGTGGGGCTCGCTCTTCTGGTGGCCGGCGGCGTGCGCTTCGTGCTCTGGCCCATCGAACGGCGGACCCCGCCCGCGCCTCAGCCGCCCCCGCTGCCGGGCACCGGGCTCGCCCGCGTGACCACCCGGCAGGCGATCCAGGCGACGGCGGCCTGCGCCGTGGCGCTCTCCCTCGGCCAGGTCCTCTCCGAGGAACGCTGGTACTGGGCCGTCGGCACCACATGGTGGATCTTCGTCAACACGGCCTCGCGCGGCGAGACCCTGGTCCGCGGTTTCCGTCGCGTGCTCGGCACGGTGATCGGCATCGCCGCCGGCATGCTGATCGCCATCCCGCTGCACGGCGCGCCCGCCCCGACAGCGGCCCTGGTCGCCCTCTGCGTCTTCGGCATCTTCTACACGGCAGCCGTCTCGTACAGCTGGATGATCCTGGCCGTCACCGTCATGGCCGGTCTTCTCTACGGCCTGCTCGGCGTCCTCGACACCGGGCTGCTCGTACTGCGCCTGGAAGAGACCGCCGTGGGCGCGGTCTGCGCGGCGCTCGCCGTGCTGCTCGTCCTCCCCGTCACCACCCACGCCACGAACGACGCGTGGATCCAGCGCGCCCTGCACTGCGTCCGCGCCGCCACCTCGGCCTCCCTGCGGCGTCTCGCCGGCGACCCCGAGGCCGACCCCTCTCCCCACGCCGCCGAGCTGGAGCTGCTGCTGGGACGGGTACGGCTCTCCCTGGCGCCGCTGGTCCACCCGCTGAACCCGTACCGGGCCCGCAAGGCGCGTGCCCGTCGTGTCATCGCCCTCCTCGACGAATGCGCCGACGAGGTGCGGGGACTGGTCAGGGTCGCGGCGGACCCGGCCGCGAGCCACGACGCCCGGCTCGCGGCGGCCTGCTGGCGGGTCGAGGCGGCCGTCGAGGCGCTTACCTCGCCCGCTGCCGGGCGGGCCCCGGGGACGGGCGCCTCGGCAGGGGCCCGGGCCGTACCGGAGCCCGGAGGGCCGGTGCTCACCCACGTCACAGGGCTGGAGAGGCTGCTCGCCGCCCTCGACGAGCCGCTGCGCACTCCTCCCACGTCGCGACTGGTCCGTTCCTGACCGGCCACTTGGTCTAGACCGCCTGCTACCGTCGGCCCGGACTACGGGGCGGTCAACCGCGACCGCCCCGGCGGCAAGGGGAGAAAGCCATGGGCGGCACAGGCGGGCGGCAGCCGGTACGGGCGGTACGGGCCTTCATCGGGTCGTTCACCTCGGCGGGAGGTCATGGCGTCCTGGCCGCCGACGTCGACGAGGCGACCGGAGCCCTGACCGTCACCGGCGCGACGGACGCGGTCACGGACCCGTCGTACCTCGCCCTCGCCGGCACGGTGCTCTACGCCGTCTCGGAGACCGAGGACGGTGCCGCGGTCGCCTTCGACGTCTCCGGAGCGGTGCCGCGTCCGCTCGGCGACCCGGTGTCCGTCCGAGGTGCCGGACCTACCCACCTCGCCGTCACGTCCGGTCACGTCCTCACCGCCAACTACGGCTCCGGCAGCGTCAGTGCCCTGCCCGTCGCCGCCGACGGCTCCCTGGGCGCCGCGAGCGACGTCGCCCGGCACCAGGGGTCGGGCCCGGTGGCCGGCCGCCAGAGCGGGCCCCACGCCCACCAGGTCCTGCCGGCTCCCGGCGGCCCGTGGGTGACCGCCGTGGACCTCGGCACCGACTCGGTACGGATCTACCGGCTCGACGCGGCCGCGGGCACACTGCGACCGCACGGCGAGACCGTCCTCGGCGCGGGCACCGGACCCCGCCACCTGGCGTTCCACCCGGCCGGGACCCACGCCTACGTCCTGAACGAGCTGGTGCCCACCGTCACCGTCTGCCGCTGGGACGCGGCCGAGGGCGTCCTGGAACCGCTCGGCGAGACCCACGTCGTACCGGAAGGCGCCACCGCGCCGAGCTACCCCTCCGCGATCGTCGCGTCCCCCGACGCACGGCACCTGTGGGCCGCCGTGCGAGGCGACGACAGCATCGCCGTGCTCGCCCTCGACCCGAGCGGCGAGAAGCCCACCCTCGTGACCACGGTCTCCAGCGGCGGCCGCTGGCCCCGCGACCTCACCCTCGCCCCCACGGCCCGCCGCCTCTACGCGGCGAACGAGCGCTCCGGCGACATCACCTGGTTCGACCTCGACCCGGCGACGGGCATCCCGCGCCGCGGAGGGTCGATCGCCGCCCCCGCGGCCTCGTGCCTGATCCTGGGGTGAGCGGGGGACGGGGGGCCGTTCGGCGTGGGTGGCACAGCATGGCCCCATGCCCCCGCAAGGATCTGAGGCGACCGGGCGGGGCTCCTGCCCGTTCTTCGGCTGACGGGGCCCGCCCGGGGTGAGGAGAACCGGCGCCGCGGCGGAGCTCCCGCGGCTCATTCCCCGACGGGTGAGGGGCCGTGGCCGTGGGGCCGTACAACCCCCATCAGGACCTTGACCGGTGGTGCCCAGGTCCGCCTTCGGCAGCGGCGGTGCGCAGGGCCCGCACGTGGGCCGGCCGGTGGGCCTTGCCCCGTTCCGTGGCTGCTGCGGGTCTTCGGCTGAGCGGGGGGTCCGGTCCGCGTGTGTACAGCCCGCGGGCGGCCGTCCGCGTCCCGCGGAGCGCATGGCTCCTCCGGCGGCATCGGCCGCGTGCGGGCTGCGCGAAGCCCGCCAGGGGGCCTTGAGCCGCCCAGTGGCTCCCGTGGGGTTTTCGGCTCAGCGGGGGCGGGGCAGGCTCTCGTGGCGGCGTACGCCGCCATGAGCCCCTGCGCCGACCGCTTGGAGGCCCCGCCTCAGGCCCGCAGCGCCCGAGGCGGGGCCTCCAGGCGGCCGGCGCGGCGTCTCGGCCGATCGCGACCAGGGAGGGCAGCGCCCGCGCCCCGGTCGCCGAGCCGGGCCCTCCGCCCCAGGGGCCGGCGCGCCCGCACGCGCCCAGGCCGCCGAGCCGGTCCTGCCGACCCCGGAGGCCGGCGCGTGTCCCGGGACGCGGAAGGGCCCGCACCGGACGTCTCCGGTGCGGGCCCTTCTCCGTACGCCCACCAGCGGCCCGAGCGCGGCTCGCGCCGCTCAGAGGGCCGGGGCGCCCTGCGGCTGCTGAGGGGCTATGCCCAGGGTGGCCGTGTACTGCGAGAGCACCAGCTTGCCGATCGCCGGGTAGGCGCCCAGCGGCTCGGCGGCGGCGCAGCCGGCCTCCTTGGCGGCCGCGTCGAGCAGGCCGTCGGCCAGCTCCGGTCCGATCAGGTAGGGAGCGAGCGCCAGCTGCTCCGAGCCGGAGCCGCGCAGCTGCTCGGCGATCGCGGCGATCGAGCCCTCCTGGTCGACGGCGGCGGCCATCACCGGGACGGCCAGGCGCGCGGCCAGAAGCATGCCGGTGATCCCGGCGGCCTGGACCGCCTCCTCGCCACCGACCGTCGCCAGCACGATGCCGTCGGCGGCCGTGGCCACCGTGAAGAGCCGGGCGCGGTCGGCGCGGGCCAGGCCGGCCTCCGACAGGCGCACGTGCAGGGCCTCGGCGAGCAGCGGGTGCGGCCCGAGAACGTCCGTCAGCTCGGCCACGTTGCCGCTGTCCATCACGGCCTGGCGGATCTGCCGCATCAGCGCGCTGTCCGGGCCCGCGAGCAGCGGAACCACCACGGCGGCCGGGCCCTCGGGGGCGCTGACCTCGCGGCCGGCGGCCAGAGCCAGCTCGTAGCGCTCGGTGCGCAGCGACTCGGCGCGCGTCAGCACGGTCCCGAGCGTCGGGTACTCGGCGTCGTCACCGTCCAGGTAGCCGATCGCGGCCTCGAGGCCGGGCAGCTCGGAACGGGCGATGCTCACAACCTCCTCGGCCAGCGAGCGTATGGCGGCCGAGGGCACGCCGGGAACGGCGAGGACGAGTGCGGGAGCGCCCTCGGGCGCCGCCGCGGGTTCGGGGCGACGGTGCCGTCCGGGCTGGCGGGGTCGCGGCATTCGTACAGGCAGGCCGGAAGCGGGCCCAGTGGGGGAGCTCATGGCGCCGCATGCTACTGGTTTTGGCCGCCGCGCAGTGCGGTGAGGTGCAGTCGAGCGTTATCTGCCCCGCTTTGTCCGAACCGTTCTCTACGACGTCAGTTGCTCTGTTACGTACAGCAGTCGTGGATCGGTCGGAAGCCGCAGCGTGCCCGTGGCCAGGGCGGAGGCGAGAGCGACGGATCCGGAGAGCGGATCCCCCTCCGCCGACGCGAGCCGCGCCCGCGGAAGTTGCTCCGCCAGTTCGGCCCGCAGGGGTACGAGGAGGGCGTCACCCAGCTTGAACAGGCCGCCGGTCAGCGCGACTTCGCACACCGCCTCGGCCGGGCACACGGCGGCCGCGGCCTCGGCGGTGTGCACGGCGGCCCTGCCCAGGATCTGCTCCGAGACGCGGTCGCCGTCCTCGGCGCAGCGGGCCACCTCCGGCGCGAACGAGGCCAGCACGGCGGGCCGGTCGGTCCGCGGGTAGAGCTCACCGGGCAGCCCGGCCGCCGGGCCGAACCGCTCCTCCGCGCGGGCGAGCAGCGCCGCCGAACCGCCCCGCCGCCCGTCGTACGCCCGCAGCGCCGCCTCCAGACCACAGCGGCCGATCCACGCGCCGCTGCCGCAGTCGCCCAGCAGATGCCCCCACCCGTCGGCCCGCCGCCAGCCGGTCAGATCCGTCCCCAGCGCGATCAGGCCCGTACCGCCGGCGACGACCGCCCCCGGCCGCTGCCCGAGCGCTCCCGCGTACGCGGTCACCGCGTCGGCGGCGAGCGCCAGACTCCGTACGCCCAGCGCCTTCGCCAGGGCGCCGGGAAGCTCGGCACGCAGCTCGTCGCCGAGCGTCGCCATGCCGGCCGCTCCGATCGCGGCGGCGACCACCGGACCGCCGTCGGCGCCGGGCGACATCGCCTCGACGGCCGGCAGCAACTGCGCCAGCAGATGCGCCGCCTCGATGCCGCCGGGACCGGTCCGCACCGGCTCCCGCGAGGAGAACGTGTCCACCACGCGGCCGCTCCCGGCCTCCGCCAGCGCGACCCGCAGACCCGAGCCTCCCGAGTCGACGCCGAGGACGACCTGGCCGGATGAATGCCCGCGCGACCTCATGGAGCGGCTCCAGGAAACGGAAGAGGAAAGGAGGAGGGACGACGGCAGGCAGCCTATCCCCGGGTCGGAAGGCGAGGAACGGACGAGCGGGGACGCGGAAGGGAGTTGGCCGTCCGGGGCGGCCCCGTAGGCCGGTAGGGTGACCTGCTGTGACAGCACGACCGTTGAACGAACTGGTGGAGCCCGGCTGGGCGGAGGCGCTGCGGCCCGTGGCCGGGCGCGTGGCGGCGATGGGCGACTTCCTGCGCGCGGAGATCGCGGCCGGTCGGACCTATCTGCCCGCCGGACAGCACGTCCTGCGCGCCTTCCAGCAGCCTTTCGACGAGGTGCGCGTCCTCATCGTGGGCCAGGATCCGTACCCCACCCCCGGGATGGCCATCGGTCACAGTTTCGCCGTCGCGCCGGACGTGCGCTCGCTGCCGGGGAGCCTGGAGAACATCTTCCGCGAGCTGCACACGGACCTCGGCCTGCCCCGCCCCTCCAACGGTGACCTGACCCCGTGGACCCGTCAGGGCGTCCTGCTGCTGAACAGGGCGCTGACCACCGCGCCCCGGAAGCCCGCGGCCCACCGCGGCAAGGGCTGGGAGGAGGTCACCGAGCAGGCGATCCGCGCGCTGGCGGCCCGTGGCAAGCCGCTGGTGTCCATCCTGTGGGGCCGCGACGCCCGCAACGCACGCCCCCTGCTCGGTGACCTGCCGGCGATCGAGTCCGCGCATCCGTCCCCCATGTCGGCGGACCGCGGCTTCTTCGGCTCCCGCCCGTTCAGCCGCGCCAACGACCTCCTGCTCCGCCAGGGCGCCCAGCCCGTGGACTGGCGGCTGCCGTAGGGGAGGCGCGTCAGCCCTCCACACCTGTCGCCGTGTGCGCGGAGCCGACCGGCTTCGACTCGGGGGAGCCGCGCTGCCGGAGACAGACCGAGAGCACGACCATGGAGGCGACGGCGAGCAGCTCGGACTGCCAGTTCTGGAGCGTACGGTTCCAGAACTCGGCCGAGGAGATGTACGTGCCCCAGGACAACGGCTCTTCGAGGTCCCTCAACTGCTCCTCGTTGTAGGTCACCAGACCCGTCACGGACTGAGCGAGCCACGACAGAAGGACGACCAGGCCCATCACCAGGCCGAGGGACCGGGTGCCCGGCTCCGCGAGCGCCGCCGTGAACCGGACGGCCGCGGCCTCCGCGGCCGCCGCCGGGTCGTCGACGTCCGCACACCCCGGAAGGCCGGCGCACAGGGCGCCGAGGAGGAGGCAGGCGGTCATCGAACACATGGGGGGGAGCATGTCCCGACGAGTGGCCGAACCGCGCGCAAGGAGCGGGGCCGACACGCGGCACGCGGCCCGTAAGGACCGTCCGGCGCACGGCTGTTCTCGCGTTCTCACGGCGTGAAGAGCACCTTCACCGCGCCGTCGCGCTTCTGCTGGAACATCTCGTACGCCGCGGGCGCCTCGCCCAGCGGGACGTGGTGGGTGGCGAAGTCGTCGACACCGAGCGGGTCCGCGTCGGTCAGCAGCGGCAGCAGGTCGTCCACCCATCGGTGCACATTGGCCTGCCCCATGCGCAGTTGGAGCTGCTTGTCGAACATGACCAGGAGCGGCATCGGATCGGCCGCGCCTCCGTAGACACCGCTGAGGGAGACCGTGCCGCCGCGCCGGACGAGTTCGACGGCGAGGTGGAGAGCGGCGAGACGGTCGACGCCGAAACGCCGCATGAGGCGCTGGGCGAGCGCGTCGGGCAGCAGGGACACCATGGTGTGCAGACCGCGCGCGATCGGGGCCCCGTGCGCCTCCATGCCGACGGCGTCGATGACCGCGTCGGGGCCGCGCCCGTCGGTGAGGTCGCGGACCGCCTCGACGATGTCCGCTCCCTCCTCCCGGAGGTCGAGCGTACGCACGCCGCGCGCCGCCGCCCGGGCCAGCCGTTCGGGTACGAGGTCGATGCCGATGACGAGACCGGCGCCCCGGAACGCCGCGATACGGGCGGCCATGTCGCCGATCGGCCCCAGACCGAGGACCGCGACGGAGCCGCCCGGGGGCACGTCCGCGTACGCGACCGCCTGCCAGGCGGTCGGCAGCACGTCCGAGAGGTACACGAAGCGGTCGTCCGGCGGGCCGTCCGGCACGGGGATCGGCAGGGTGTCGCCGAACGGGACGCGCAGGTACTCGGCCTGGCCGCCGGGGACCTGGCCGTAGAGCTTGGTGTACCCGAACAGCGCCGCTCCCGTGCCGTACTCCCGTACCTGGGTCGTCTCGCACTGGGAGTGCAGCCCCCGCCCGCACATGGGACAGCTGCCGCAGGAGACGTTGAAGGGGATCACGACACGCTGTCCGGGCCGGAGTGTGCGCACCTCGGGGCCGATCTCCTCGACCACGCCCATGGGTTCGTGCCCGAGGATGTCGCCGGCGTCGAGGAAGGCGCCGAGCACCTCGTACAGGTGCAGATCCGATCCGCACAGCCCGGTCGTGGTGATCCGCACGATCACGTCGGTGGGCTCTTTCAGGGTGGGGTCGGGCACCGACTCCACGGACACCTTCCGCCGTCCCTGCCACGTCACGGCCCTCATCGGGGACCGTCCTCCCCCGTGTCCTCGCGCCCGTCGTCGCGGGTGTCGTCGGGCTGGATCACATCGAGCAGTTCGAGCAGGTAGAGAAAACTCGCGGCCATGGGGGAGTCTCCCGTCTCGGCGCGGACCCGGCCCCAGTCGACCCGCTCGCGCAGGCCGCGCGCGACCGGGAGGAGAGCCCCGAAGTCGCAGTGGTGCTCGGAGAGTGCCGTCAGCCGGCTGGTCAGGAGATCGGTCGGATCGAGGACCGGCATGTGCACCGAGTCCACGGGAAGCGTCCGGGCCCGGTCGAGCAGCTCGGTGGTGACCGGACGCCCGGCGAGGGAGAAGATCAGGTCGATCTGCTCGCCATGGGCACGGGCCTTGATGAGCCAGTCCTCCGGAGGGTCGACGATCTGAACGCCCCGCTCCGCGAGCAGCCGCGTGATCTCCTCCGCGTCCTCGCGACGCACCGCGAAGTCGGTGTCGTGCTGCAGCCGGACCGGGATGCCGTGCGCGTACGCGGCGACACTGCCGACCAGTGCGAACGGGCATCCGGAACTCTTCAGGATCGCGGCGACCTCCTTGGTCGCCTCCAGGATCGCCTGGGTGTGGTCCGGCGGCAGCGGCCGCGCGTGGCCGCCGACGCCGTGGGGCAGACCCGCCTCGGTCGCGGCGGCCCGCACCCGACGAGTGACGGAGAAGGGGCGTTCCTCGCGCCCTTCCGTAAGGTTCATGAGTGTCTCCTCCCGGAGGATCCGACCGCACGCCGCTCCAGCGGGCGGGGAGAACTGCCTCTACCC
>NZ_BMTO01000010.1:50997-121578 GCF_014649715.1 Streptomyces lateritius | reverse complement strand
GGCCACGGCACGGCGCGCATCGCGCGCCGCGCCGTGGCCGCCGCCGTCGGTGGACCGTCACACATGGGACATCAGGCGGCGTCGTCGCGGAGGTCGCCCTGGTCGGCGAGGTCGCCCTCGTCCGCGTCGTCGCCGTCGCCGTCGAGAGGGGCCCGGAGCGCCGTGCGGTCCTGCCGCCAGGCCTCCGTCACGTGGTCCGAGAGGGCGTCCTCCAGGAGCACCGTCGCCTCGACGCCGAACGCCACGTCGCCGGCGAGGCCCGGCTCGTCCTCGAGAAGGCCGCCGACGACCTCACGGCGTACCAGCTGTTCGTGCACCGCGTCGGCCTCCACGTGCTCGTCGTAGAACCGCACCGCGGCGTCGCCCGCACCGAGCCGCCGCATGGCCGCCGCGATTCTGGAGGCGCCGGGCGACGAGGTGATCTCGAGCGTGGCGAAATGCCCGACGAGGGCCCCGCGCCGCATGCGGTGGAGCCCCAGGAGCGACATCAGGTTGACCGTCGCCAGCGTCTCGGCACCGGCCGACTCCAGATACCGGCCGTAGCCGGGGTCGAGCCCCAGATCGCCCATGAGGTCGGCGAAGAGGCGCGCGTGCATCCGCTCGGCCCGGCCGCACCCGTACTCGTCGTACTCCACCGCCAGCATCGCCGCCTTGGCGCGGCCCCGCAGCCGTGGCACGACCCACAGATGCGGATCGGCCTCTCTGAGCTGGTACACGGACCGCAGGGCGGCGTACTCCCGCAGGTGCCACAATTCGCCCTTCTTGAGCAGGAAATGCGAGGCGCCGTCGCCGTCGGCGGGCTCCCAGAGGATCGAGTCGAAGGCCTCGTCCAGGGACGTGTACCGTCCGCAGCGGCCGCGGAGGGCGTCCTCGAACCGCTCCTCGAGCAGCGCGCGCAGCCGCAGCAGGTCCGGGTCCCACTCCTTGTCGTCGCTCACCTCGGCGAAGCCCCGGTAGTGGAGCTCGTAGCAGAGGTGGAGGGCGAGTTGGAGATCCTCGCCGAACGGGTCGGCCTGCCGTACCTGCCGAGGGCCGGCGAGCCGCGGCGTGGAGCCCAGCAGGAAGGCGCGCACGGAGTCCGACAACTCGCCGCGGGGCGTCGGCAGCTCGGGCGCACCGCCCTGGGCGCCCGTCCGCGGCCCGAGTTCCGGCTTCCGTGTCGTCACCATCGTGGTCATGGCGGCTTGTCCCTTCACTCGACGCCTCTGGCGTTCCCCATGTGCCCCCATCGGGTCTCCCGCATGCGGTGATCACACGGCGAGCACGATGGCGTAGGCGAGGAAGAAGAACGCGACCAGCACGGCCATCACGCAGATGGCGATGACCGGGCCCTTCGCCCAGCCGCGCTTGGGCGGGCGGTAGGGGCCCGCACCCGAGGAGGTGCTCGATTCGGCCGGTGGCGTCTCGCCCGGCTGCACATCGTCGAGGGGGCGCGGGTCCTCGCGAGGATCCGGATCGGGGTTGTAGGCGGCCATCTCGCGCTCCTTTCCCTGCCCCCGCCTCGTGACGGAGGGCGGATGCCCGAAGCGGCGCGAATCATGCCGGGGGACCGGTTCGGCGGGCCGAGGAGGGGCGGTGCGGCGGCGTGTGGCGTAGGGGATCGGGGGTACTCGCAGGGGCGCACAGGAGCCGCCCTGGCTCGGTCACGCAGGAAGGACGCCGTCATGGGCAAGGCCAAGGCCAAGATGGAGCAGATGAAGGGCAAGGCCAAGCAGCGCGTCGGTGACTCCACCGACGATCGCTCGATGCAGTCCGAGGGCCGCAGGGAGAAGTCGGTCGGCAAGGTCAGGGAAGCCGCTCACGACATGGTGGAAGGCGTGAAGAAGGGTCGCAAGAAGTAGTCGCGCCACCCCGTTCCGTTACGGTCCGTCACGGAGCCCCGCAGATGCACGGCGGTCAACGCTCGTGCCCGCGGGGCTCCGTCCGGGTCGTCGCCGAGAGGAGAGAGAGCCCGTGTCGATCAAGGTGTCCGACCATGTTCTGGCGCGCCTGCGCGAGTGGGGGGTGGAGCACGTCTTCGGCTATGCCGGGGACGGCATCAACGGCCTGCTCGCCGCCTGGGGCCGGGCCGACAACCGGCCCGTGTTCGTGCAGGCCAGGCATGAGGAGACGGCCGCGCTCCAAGCGGTGGGCTACGCCAAGTTCTCGGGCAGGACGGCCGTCTGCGCCGCGACCTCCGGGCCCGGCGCGATCCATCTGCTCAACGGCCTCTACGACGCCAAGCTCGATCACGTCCCCGTGGTGGCGATCGTCGGCCAGACCGACCGCAGCGCCATGGGCGGCTCCTACCAGCAG
This sequence comes from Streptomyces lateritius, assembly GCF_014649715.1. Lineage (GTDB taxonomy): Bacteria > Actinomycetota > Actinomycetes > Streptomycetales > Streptomycetaceae > Streptomyces > Streptomyces lateritius. Next base: position 119,283 of record NZ_BMTO01000010.1, on the reverse strand, counting down.
GAGGTCGACCTCCTGAGCCTCTTCAAGGACGTCGCCGGCGACTACTGCGAGATGGTCACCGTCCCGGAGCAGCTGCCCAACGTCATCGACCGGGCGATGCGCACGGCCGCCGCCAAGCGGACCGTCACCGCCGTGATCATCCCCGCCGACGTGCAGGAACTGGAGTACTCGCCGCCCGAGCACGCCTTCAAGATGGTGCCGTCCAGCCTGGGCGCCGCCCCTTCCACGCCCGTCCCCGGCGACGAGGACCTCGCCCGGGCGGCCGAGGTGCTCAACGCCGGCGAGCGGGTCGCGATCCTGATCGGACAGGGGGCGCGCGGCGCGGAACCCGAGGTGGACCGGCTGGCGGACGTCCTCGGGGCGGGCGTCGCCAAGGCGCTGCTCGGCAAGGACGTGCTGGCCGACGACCTGCCGTACGTGACCGGCGCGATCGGTCTCCTGGGGACGCGCCCGAGCTACGAGCTGATGCGCGACTGCGACACCCTCCTCGTGATCGGCTCCAGCTTCCCGTACACCCAGTTCCTGCCGGAGTTCGACCAGGCCCGGGCGGTCCAGATCGACATCGACCCCTTCATGATCGGCCTGCGCTATCCCTTCGAGGTCAACCTCGTCGGCGACGCGAAGACCACGCTGACACGGCTTCTGCCGCTCCTCGACCGGAAGAGGAAGCGGAGCTGGCGCCAGACGGTCGAAAGGAACACCGCCCGCTGGTGGGAGGTCATGGAGCGGCGGGCCGCCGTGCAGGCCGACCCCATCAATCCCGAACACGTCGTGCACGCGCTCGACCGGTTCCTGCCCGACGACGTGATCCTCGCCGCCGACTCCGGCTCCGCGGCGAACTGGTACGCCCGCCACCTGCGGATGCGCGGCCGGATGCGGGGCTCGGTCTCGGGCACCCTCGCCACCATGGGCTGCGGTGTGCCGTACGTCATCGGGGCGAAGTTCGCGCACCCCGACCGGCCCGCCGTGGCCATCGTCGGCGACGGAGCCATGCAGATGAACGGCATGGCCGAACTCGTCACCGCCGCCAAGTACTGGAAGGACTGGGACGACCCCCGGCTGATCGTCGCGGTGCTCAACAACCGGGACCTCAACCAGGTCACGTGGGAGATGCGCGCCATGACCGGCGCCCCGCAGTTCCTGCCGTCGCAGGCGATTCCGGACGTGCCGTACGCCGATTTCGCGCGTTCCGTGGGGCTGGCCGGCATCCGGGTGGAGCAGCCCGGCGACGTGGTCGGCGCCTGGGAAGAGGCTTTGGCATCGGACCGGCCCTGCGTCCTCGACTTCCTCACCGACCCGGCGGTGCCCCCGATCCCGCCGCACGCGTCGCTGGACCAGATCGAGGCGGCGGCCGTGTCCGTCCTGCGGGGCGACAGCGACCGGGCCGCCGTGCTGAGGCAGGGGTTCAAGGCGAAGGTCCAGGAGCTGCTGGTGGGGCGGAAGCGGCCCGCCGGACAGCGCCACTGAGCAGGCTTGAGCACGGGAAGGTTTGAGCACGGGGTGCCCGAGGCCCGGGTGCTGGCAGGCTTGAAACCGAGCCGCTTGAGAGCGGTGGCTTGAGCGCGGTGGGGCCCTGCGGTCAGTGGGCGGTCGGCGGCGTCAGGACCTGACCGGCCACCCGGGCACGCAGGGCCTCGAGCGACTGGGACTGCCGCCGGGCCCGCTGGACGAGCTCCTCCAGCTGGTCGGCGTCCAGGCGGCCGTCCGTGCGGGCCAGCGCGTGCAAGGTGCGCCAGCAGGCCCCTTTGCCCTCCACGCCCAGGCGCATCGCCTCCAGTTCGAGGACGTCGCTGAGCGGGGAGCGGGAGAGGACACGGCCGTTGAGCTTCAGCCGCCCCAGCCGCTCCATCGTCCAGCCGAGCACGGTTCGGCTGCGGAGCCGGCGTACCCCGAGCGCTTCCATACACGCGCGCAGAGTACGCCGGTCCTCCCGGATCTCCCTGGCCAGCTCGGCCAGTTGGGGCTCGTAGTCCCGGCCGCGGTGTGCGCGGACGATGCGCCGCACGAGCTCGACGCCGGCCGCGGCCCCGGCGAGATGGTCGTTGAGGTAGATGCCCAGGAGGTCCGGGTCGGAGTTCTCCGGCCGTGTCGACGGGTGACTGTTCATCTCCATGATCGATACCTCCTCGGCGTACGGACGTGTGTTCCAGGTCGTGTCCGGAAAGTAGTGCCGTCTCCCCGCAGGGCAGGGCCCGCGGCGTCCGGTGCGTGCGATCGCGAGGCGGAGGGTCACCCTCGTACCGGGCGTACTCGGGTGACCCCGGCAACGCGGCGAGCGTGCGTGCCGGGCGTCGCGGGCCAGGCGGGACATTACGGACAGGGCCTAGACCCCTTCACGCGAGGGCCCGGCGCTCTCCTCCTCGCCCCCGTCCTCGCCCTCGATCCCGGTGTCCACGTGCATCGCGGCCTCCTCTGCCGCCGCCGTGCCGTCGTCGATGCCGACGTCCCGGGCGAGGACGTCGTTGCGCGACTCCCGCGCCGGTCGGTCGATCGGGGTGAGGCGGCCGGCGCGGGTCGCCCCCGCCTCCGGGTCCACGGGCTCGCCCTGGCCCCCTACGAGATCGCCGATGCCGTCCCCCTCCGGCGGCTCCACGTCGGGGACCTCCTGGGCGAGACGCTCGTCGAGGGACTCGCCCTCCCGCTGTTCGCTCTGGGTCGTGCCGTGCCGGGTGACGGCCCGGGGGCGGTCGGGAGGCGAATAGCCGGGCTCGCGCATGTCGTCGAGCGGGGTCGCCTCGATGGCGTTCTCCAGGTCGAGATCGTCGGTGGGGCGATTGTCCGCGTCCGCGTTCGTGGGCTGGTAGACGTCGTCGCCGCGGGCGCCCTCCTGCCCGGTCTCGTTCTGGGCCATGACCGGCTCCCTTCGTGTCTCCTCGGTGCGTGACGTACGCAGGGCGGGTTCCCGGGTGTCACCCGCCGACACATGGAAAGGTCAGGGCCTTCGCCAGTCGTCGCTGTCGAGGTGCGAGCCCGCCATCGGCCCCATCCGCAGCATGCCGCCGTCCACGGCCCATGAGGCCCCCGTCACGTAGGAGGACTCCGGGCCCGCGAGCAGCGCGACCACGGCCGCGACCTCCCGGGCGTCCCCCGGCCGCCCGAGCGGGATCCCCGGGCGGGAGGCGGTGAGGACGTTCTCGTCCTCCTGGCCTGTCATCGGGGTGGCGATCTCCCCGGGCGCGACCGAATTGACCGTGATGCCGTGCTCCGCCAGCTCCAGCGCCATGACCTGCGTGAGCAGGCCGAGGCCGCCCTTGGCCGCGCAGTACGGGCCGGCGCCCACCCGGGGCTGATGCTCGTGGACCGAGGTCACGTTGACGATGCGACCGCCGCCCCCCTGGTCGATCATGCGGCGAGCCGCCCGCTGCACACAGAGCAGGGGTCCGACGAGATCGACGTCGAGGACCTGCCGGACGGTCGTGAGGTCCAGATCGAGAAAGGAAGTGGCGGTCCCGACGCCCGCGTTGTTCACCAGGACGTCGACCCGGCCGAGCCTCTCGGCGAGGTGGTCGATCACGTCCGCCGCCTCCGGCAGCTTCGTGAGGTCGAGGGCGGCGACGACGGCCCGGCGGCCCTGCGCGCGCACCTCCTCGGCCGTGGCCTCTGCACCCTCCTCATCGGCGTGCCAGGTGATCCCGATGTCCATGCCCGCCTGGGCCAGCCGTACGGCCACGGCCCGGCCGATACCGGAGTCGGAACCGGTCACGATCGCTGTCCTGGGGTCGAAGCCGAGCGTGTCGGCCATCACTCCTCCTCATCGTCCTAGGTGGTGTCCGGAAGGTAGCGCCGTCTGCCCGCAGGGCGGGGCCCGCGGCGTCCGGTGCGTGCGATCGCAAGGCGGAGGGTCGCCCTCGTACCGGGCGTACCCGGGTGATCCCGGCAACGCGGCGAGCGTGCGTGCCAGGCGTCGCGGGCGCAGGCGGGACTTCACGGACACGGCCTGGGGCTTTCGGGGCGGCGGGCGTCACGGCCAGGAAGGCTCACGGCGCGGTACGACGACCAGTTCGGCCACCGCGCTTCCGGCCGGCACCGACAGCGCGTACATCACGGTGTCCGCCACGATCTCCGGGCTCTGCAGCAGCGACACGTCGGCGTCCGGGAAGCGGTCGAGGATGAAGGCGGTCTCCATGCCGCCCGCGACGATGCCGGTCACGCCGATCCCGGGGCAGTCGCGCTGGGCCTCCTTGAAGAGCGTGTGGGTGAAGGTGCGCAGACCCGTCTTTCCCGCCGCGTAAGGGCCCGCCTCGGTCCAGGTGCGGATCGCCGCGGTCGAGAGGATGTTCACGATGTGGCCGCCGCCACGGGTCACCATGCGCCCGTAGCTTTCGCGGCACAGGTACATCGGTCCGAGCAGGTTGGTGGAGACGACCCGGGTCATCTCCTCGGCGGTGAGTTCCGCCACGGACTTCGTCACGTCGACGGCAGCGTTGTTGACCAGGATGTCGACCGCCTCCCCGTCCTCGTCCAGGTCACGGAAGACATCGGCCACGGCTTCCGGGTCCCGGACGTCCAGGCTGACGGGGCGGGCCCGGCAGCCCTCGGCGAGCAGGGCCTCGCACATCTCCTTCGCCAGGTCCTGGCGTACGTCCGCGACCAGGACGGACGCCCCGGCGCGCGCGAGCCGTCGGGCGATCGCGGCCCCCAGACCCCGGGCACCGCCGGTGACCAGCGCCTGCTTGCCGTCCAGCTCCACCTGTACTCCGCTGTTCATCGGTTTCCCTTCGATGCGGTGTTCCTTGCCGGCACCCCGACGGAGGCCGTTCCTTCCCTTCCTCATCTGAAGTCGTCCCGGCCCCGGGCGCGCGGCGGATTACGCCGCACGCCGCAGGTTCACAGGGTGTGAGCAAGCACACCAGCAGTCCTGCGTCCTTACCCCGTAAGGCAGTTGGGCCTTTCAGGGTTCCTCGGCGCGCGCCCTCGCCGCATCGGGCCGTGGCTTCTCGAGAACCGTCTGCCACGATGGGTCGCCGGGACCTCCCGCCGCTCACCGAGCCTTCGCGCAACCTCGCTGGGGCACACCGGGATTCGGGGCGGATCCCTGCCACCTCCCCCGTCCGCGCCGCCGCGCACACCCCTGGTATTCCTGTGCCTTCCTCCACCATGCCCTCGTCCGCCCCCACCACCCCGCCCGTACCCGGCTCCGCCTCCGAAGCGTCGCGGGACGACCGCTCCCCGTGGCGTTCGCTGCGGGGACGCAGCATGCGCTGGTGGGCCGTCGCCAACTTCGTCTCCAACGCGGGCACCTGGATGCAGCTCACGGTCCAGAACCTGCTGGTGCTCCAGATCACCGGCTCCGCCGCCGCGACCGGGCTCTCCATGTCCGTCCAGGCCGCACCCGGTCTGCTCCTGGGGACCGTGGGCGGCGCGGTGGTCGACCGTTGGCCCAGGAAGGTGACGGCCGCGGTCGGCCAGGCCCTCCTCGGCGGCGTCGCCGTGCTCACCGCCGTGCTCGTGGCGCTCGACCAGCTGAATCTCCCCCTGCTGATGGCCCTGGCCGCGCTCACCGGCCTCATCGCGACCGTGGACGGCCCCGCCTGCTCCCTGCTCGGAAACGACCTCGTCAAGTCCGAGGACGTCCCCTCGGCCATCGGTGTCGGCTCGCTCGCGCACAGCGCCGGCCGGCTGGCCGGAGCCGCGCTCGCCGGTGTGACGGTCGGAGTCCTCGGCACGGCGGCGGCCTATGTCGCCAACGGCATCTCCTTCGCCTTCGTGGCCTGCGTGATCCCCTTCCTCAAGCCCGTGCGACGCCAGGAGCGGGCCGCCGAGCCGGCGGCCGCGCGCCCGGCGCGGGACGGCCGGCGCAAACCGCGTGACACCGGTGTGCGCGAGGGCCTGGTCTTCTTCGCCCGCCGTCCGCGGCTCGTCGCGCTCGCCGGCCTCAACGGCATCAGCGCGCTCTTCGGCCGCAACTACTCGCTGACCCTGGTGGTCCTCGTCACCGGCCCCCTCGCGGGTGACGCCGGCACGTTCAGCACCGTGGCCACCGTCCTCGCCGTGGGCGGAATCGTCGGTGCGGTGCTCGGAGCCAGGCTGCGCCGCCCCGGGGTACGCCTCGTGGGCATGCTGACGGTCGCCGGAGCCCTGCTCCAGGTCCTCGCCGGCCTCTCGCCCTCGGTCGCGGTCCTGCTCGTCCTCGTCCTGCCCATGGCGATCGCGGAGTCCGTCGCGGACACCGCCCAGAGCACCGTGCTGCAGACCGACCCGCCGGCCCACATGCGCGGACGGGTCCTGGGCGCCTGGAACAGCATCCGTACGTTGTGGGGGCTCGCCGCGCCCCCGACGCTCGGCCTGCTCATGGAGGTGCTCGGGGTACGCGGAGCGCTCGTGGCGGGTGGCCTGCTGGTCGCGTCCACCGTCGGCGCGGCGTTCCTGACACGGGGCCGCAGCGCGGCGACGGCCGCCAAGGCCCCGTCGGTCGACGAGATCGTCGAGGCTCCGCTCAGCGAGGCGCTGAAGCCCAGTACGGCACCCCTGCCGACGTCGCGCACCGAGCTGGAGACCGCGGTCTGACGCACGGGCGGGTGCGGTACGGGCGCGCGGCTCGTGCCCGGCCGTGCCTGCCCCGCGTGCCCGCACCGCCATGGCTGTCCCGTGTATCCGCACCAGGGTCGCCTCCGTACCGGTCACGACCACGTCGGTCACGACCGCACCGGTCGCGACCGCGTCGGTCACGACCCCGTCCTCACGGGGCCGGCGGCTCTGCCGCCCTTCCCCTCCGGGCACCCGCCGCCGGCCGGCTGCTCGCCGCCGAGGGAGCCGGCGCCCCCGGGCCGACCCGAGTCATGCGGCCGGGGAGTGTCACCGGACAGGACCGCCCCCGCGGTTCCGCCGGCGCGGCCCGTCAGGCTCTCCACCGCCCCCAGCACCTCCTCGACCGACACACGCAGCAGCCGCGGGTCCGGTGTGGTGCCGTGCGGGTCTCCCGGCCGCAGGGGGTCGTCGCCCGGGAAGGGGTGCCACAGAGACCGGTGAGGTCCTGCCGTGGGCGGCCCCCACAGCCGCGGCGACACCGGCCCGAACAGCACCACGGAGCGGGCTCCGAGCGCCGACGCGAGATGGGCGATCCCCGTGTCGCCCACCACCACGCAGCGGGACCGCGCGAGCAGTGCGCACAGCCGGGCGAAGGGGACACCCTCGGGCCCGCCGAGGACCTCCGCCAGGGACAGACCCGCGCGCGAGGCCACCGCCGCCGCGGCCGCCTCCTCGCCGGGTCCCGCCGTCACCACCACACGCTGTCCCGCCCGGCGCAGAGCCCCGGCCACGGCGGCGTACCGCTCCGCCGGCCAGCGGCGAGCCCCGGAGTCCGCCCCGGGATGCAGGACCACGGCCCCCGGGGCTGGGGACGGCACGGTGGGTGCCGGGATGCACAGCTCGTCGGGGTCCGCCGTCAGGCCGTACCAGCGCAGCAGCCGGCACCAGCGCTCCCGCTCGTGCTCGTCCGGACGCCACCGCGGACCGTCCAGAGCGGGCATGTCCGCGTGCCGGAACGCCCACAGCGCACCCGCGCCCGTCCGCTCCAGGAGTCGGTGACTGAGCGGCCCACAGCCGTGCAGATCGACCGCGAGTTCCGGTGGCGGGCCACTCCACGGCAGCTCCGCCGGGACCTCGCGCCCCGGGGCCCGGGTCGGCAGCATCCGGTCCACGGCTCCCGTGGCCCCCGTGACCGCCGCCAGCGACGCGGGACCGGCCAGCACGATCTCGTGGCCGGGGAACCCGCGGCGCAGCGCCCTCAGCGCCGGTACCGAGGTCAGCACGTCACCGAGTCCCAGCGCGCGCAGCACCAGCACCGTGGGCCGGCGCCCGCCCCTTCCGCAGGGGGCCGAGGCAGCCCCCGCGGTCTCGTCGCCGGCCATGTCCTCCTCCCGCGCCGTCATCGGGCGGGCGGCGGGGGAACGGCCGCCTTGGCGGCCCGGTGGGCGAGCGAGGTGGTGGAGCGGCCGTCGAGATAGGGCAGCACGACCGCCTGGCCGCCCCATTTCCGCAGCACTTCCGCCTCCGGCAGCTCCTCGACCGCGTAGTCGCCGCCCTTCACCCAGACGTCGGGCCGCAGCGATTCCAGGAGCCGTACGGGAGTCTCCTCGTCGAACACGGCGACGGCGTCGACGCTGTCGAGGGCGCTCAGCACGCGGACCCGGTCCGCCAGCGGGGTCAGTGGCCGTCCGGGGCCCTTCAGCCGGGTGACGGAGGCGTCGGAGTTGACGCAGACGATCAGGCAGTCCCCGATCCGGCCGGCGTTCTCCAGGAGCCCCACATGTCCGGCGTGGAGCAGATCGAAGCACCCGCCGGTGGCGACGACCGTGCCGCCGCGCGCGTGGATCTCGCGGGCGAGGTGCAGCGCGTCCGAGGGCAGCGGCCGCTCGTCGCGGGGCACCGTCGCCGGTTCCCACAGCTCTCTGTTGCCCGCGCCACCGGCCCGTACGAACGCCGCCGACTCGGCGACCGCCCGGGTGACGGCCTCCTCCGGCAGCGCGCCCTCGGCGAGGGCGGCGGCCGACGCCGCGGCGAAGCAGTCGCCCGCTCCGCAGGGGTCGCCGCCCGCGGTGAAGGGGGCCGGGACGAGGACCGGAGCCGCCCCCGGCCGGGTGAGGAGCGCGCCCCGCTCGCCGAGCGTCACGACGACGGAGCCGGCGGCCCACCGCTCGGCCAGATCGGCGCCCCGGCGGGCGTGTGCGCCGAGCGAGCCGCCCACCAGGGCGCTGAGCGCGGCCGCCTCGGCCGCGTTGGGCGTGACCAGTCGGGCCCCGGCCACGGGCGGGCCGCCCCGGGGATGGGGATCCCACACCAGCGGGACCCGCGCCGCCGCCGCGGCCAGCGCCGGGCGCAGAGCGTCCGCGGTGCCCCGGCCGTAGTCGGCCACGAGGACGGCGCGGGCGGCGGCGAGAGCGTCGAGCGCCCGCGCGCCCGGCTTGCCCGGCGTCCCGTCGCCCCGGTCGACCCGGACCAGCGGACGACCGCCGGCCAGAACCCGCGTCTTCACCGGCAGCGTGCCCTCCAGCGGGATCTCCACCAGGCTCACCCGTCCCCGCAGCGCGCGCCGGACGGTCTCGCTCGCCGGGTCCCGGCCGAGCGCCGTGACCAGGACGACCGGGCGGCGGTGGCGGGCCGCGAGCGCGGCGGCGAGACCGGCCCCGCCGGGCCGGGCCCGCTCCTGCGCCACGTCGACCACGGGCACGGGCGCGTCCGGGGCGAGCCGGCTCGCGTGGCCCTCGACGTCCTGGTCGAGCAGGACGTCGCCCACCACGACGAGGGGTCCGTCTTCGTTCACGACGACCTCCTGAGGAAGGCGACCGAGGGCGCGGCCGACGTGTGGGGCGTGCCGTTGAGCGCGGCACGCCGCGGCGCCGCGGCGGGGGCGGTCGCGACGGCGTCGTCGAAGAACTCGCACAAGAGGTGGACGGCCACCAGGTGCGCCTCCTGGACCGTGGCCGTCGTCGCCCCGTCGACGCAGAGGGCCTCCTCGGCCGCCTCCGCCAGGGGATTGGGCGACGGACCGGTCAGAGCCCAGACCGTGAGACCGGCCGTGCGCGCGGTCATGGCGGCCGACAGCAGGTTCGCGCTGCGCCCGGAGGTGGAGAGCAGCATGAGGACGTCCCCGGTGCGGCCGTGCGCGGCGACCTGCCGGGCGAAGACCTGCTCGAAGCCGTAGTCGTTCCCGATGGCGGTGACGCTGGACGTCTCCGCGTGCAGGGCGAGGGCCGAGTAGGGGGGCCGCTCGCGTTGGTAGCGTCCGACCAGTTCGGCCGTCAGATGCTGGGCCTGGGCGGCGCTGCCGCCGTTGCCCGCCGCGAGGAGGCGGCCACCCGCGGGAAGCACCTCGGCGAGTCGGTCGCCCCACCGCGCGAGTCGCCCCAGACCCTGGCGGCGCAGGCGCTCCAGGGCCGTCTGCAGGGACTGGCAGTGGAGCTGCGCGCTCTCGTAGGTGTGCGATTGGCTCATGGTGTGTCGACCGGCGCTTCGGGGAGCGCCCGCCGCACCTCCTTCCGGCTTCGTACGCGGCTTGCGGCTTCGTCGGCGGTTCTGGTCCGTACGCGGCTTTCTGGTCCGTGACGCGGCTTACGGCTCCGTGCCCGGGTGGCCGGTGCACGGAGCCCGGACGGTCACAGGGCGGTTCCCGCGACCGCGAAACGCGCCGCGAGAGCGGCGCGGTAGGACGCCTCGGTGGCGGCCGCCACCCGCTCCCAGCAGAACCGGTCGAGGACACGTCGCCGGCCGGCGTTCCCGTACGCCGTGCGCAGGGCGGGATCGGCGAGCAGGACGGCGACGGCCGCGGCGAGGGCCGCGGGGTTCCTCGGCGGAACCAGCAGTCCGTTCACCCCGTCGGCGACGGAGTCCAACTGACCACCCACGGCGCTGGCGACGACCGGCCGGCCGCAGGCCATCGCCTCCAGCGGGACGATGCCGAAGGGTTCGTAGTCCGCCGGGCAGAGCACCACGTCCGCGCTGCGCATCAGGGCGGGGACCCCGGAGGCCGGCACACCGCCGGTGAAACGGACCCGGTCGGCCACGCCCGCCTCCGCCGCGAGCTTCCGTAGCCGCCGCACCTCCGGATCGGCGTCGAGCCGGTCGGGCGGCGGGCCGCCCACCACGACCAGCTCCGCGCGGGGCAGCCCTGGCAGCGCGGCGATCGAGACGGCGGCGCCCTTGCGCGGCACCAATCGCCCCAGCTGCAGCAGCCTGTAGGGGAACGGGCCCCGGCGCGCGACCGGCCCGTCCGGCCGGAACGCCTCCGGGTCGACCCCGCACGGAACGATGTCGACCTTCCCGCGCGGGATGCCCATGGCGGCCAGCTCGTCCACCTCGTCCCGGCAGGTGGCGATCACCCGGTCACAGCCCGTGCCGACCTCCGTCTCGCAGGCGATGCGGGCGGGCGGACTGGTGTCGGCCCGGCCCTGGTGGCGCCGCTTGACCGTGCCCAGCGCGTGGTACGTGTGCAGCAGCGGCAGCCGGGTCTCGCGGGTCGCCCACAGGGACGCCAGGCCCGACATCCAGAAGTGCGCGTGGACCACGTCCGGGGCGCGGGCCTGCCACTCCCCGGTCAGACAGCGGGCGAACTCGCTCATGTAGGGCAGCAGTTCGTCCTTCGGAACCGGTTGTGCCGGCCCGGCAGGGACATGATGGACCGTGACCCCGGGGCGCAGCGGAGTCCGGTCCGGAAGATCCGGGTCGTCGCGCCGGGTGAACACCGTCACCCGGTGTCCGCGGTCGGCGAGCACCCCGGCGAGCTGGGCCACGTGCACGTTCTGCCCGCCGGCGTCGACGCCGCCCAGCGTGGCGAGGGGACTGGCGTGCTCGGAGACGAGGGCGATGTCCAGAGGACGGCCGTCGAGGGGGGAGAAGCGTGTCATGACCGAACCTCCGCGATGAGGTGCTCCCAGTCGTCGAGGAAGCGCTTGACTCCGTACCGCTCGAGGGCCGCCTGGCGGGCGCGCGCGCCGTCCTCGGCCGCGGCCTCCGGCTCGGCGAGATAGCGCCGGGCCGCGGCGGCCAGGACCTCGGGGCGGGTGGAGAGCGTGCCCGTTCCCGCGGGCACGGCCTCCACGGCCTCGGTGGTGGCGAGCGCCACCACCGGCATGCCGAGGTGCATGGCCTCGAGGAGCGAGAGTCCCAGCGACGTCCACCGCACCGGGTGGAGGTACAGGCGGCGTTCGGCCAGCGCGGCGTGCAGATGACGCTGGGGGAGGTCGGTGGTGCGGCACCGCTCGGCGGGGAGGCCGAGACGGTCGGCGAGCCCCTCGGTCCGCATCCCGAAGACGTCGAGCGGCGCCGCCTCGGCCAGCTGCGGCAGCAGGTCCGTACCGACGAACCGGCGCCGTCTGACAGGCTCGTTGACCACCACGGCGGCCCTCGGGAGGCGGCCGGTGTAGAGATGGCCCGGGTCGACGATGCCGTGCTCGATCACCGCGGTGCGGGTGGCGCCGTTGTCCCAGAACAGCCGGTTGAAGTGGGTGACGTGGACGAGCGTCAGGTCCGTGCGGTCGGCCGTCGGGTGCCGGGTGTCGGGAACGTCGCCGCGTGGCGTGTTGTGCTCCACGTAGACGGCGGGGACGTCCTTGCCGGGACGCCGGCCGCCGAGCCAGCGGGTGGCGAGCTCCTCCTCGTGCGGGCGTTGCAGGACGACCAGATCCACCGGTGCCTCGGCCAGCCCGGCGGGGGAGATCTCGCGTACCGACGACGGCCAGGTGAAGGTGTCGGCCCGTCCCCGCCCGTCGGCTCCCCGGTCCGGCGTCACCGGAACCAGATACGTGTGGGGTCCCTGGACGAACGCGGTCGTCCAGGAACCGTGCACATGCCACAGGAGGATGTTCATACGGTCGCTCCTTCCGTCCCGTACGCGTCCTCCGGGTGTGCCGGAGCAGCGCCGGGAGCTTCCCGGCCGAGGAGCGCGGACACCGCCGCGACGACCTCGGCATCGCTCACCCCGTCGAGGCAGGGATGACCCTCGACCGGGCAGATCCGTGCCCGGCTCAGGGCGCACGGGGCGTCCTGGTCGCCGAGCAGCACATGGGCGACGCCGTGGGGCCGCCACCGCTCGGCGGGCACCACCGGCGCGAAGAGAGAGACCACGGGGGTGCCCACGGCGGCGGCCAGGTGCGCGGGCCCGCTGTTCCCGGCCACGACGACCCGGGCGCGGGCCAGGACTCCGGCGAGCGCCGCCAGACCGGCGGTCGCCCCGCCGAGATCGAGGCCGTGCCGGCCGGCGACGCGCGCCGTCAGAGGCTTCTCCGCCGGGCCACCCGTCACGACCACCCGGTGGCCGGCCCGGTGCAGGGCGGCCGCCGCCCGCTCCGCCCGCGCGGGGCTCCAGGCGCGGGCCGGCACCGCCGCACCCGGGTGCAGCACGACGTACGGCTCCGGGCCGGTCAGCGCGGTGGTGTCCGGCGGCTCGCAGACCCGCAGCGCCCCGTCGTCCCCCGGCGGCAGCCCGAAACCACCGGCGCGCGCCAGGTCCAGCGCGGCCTCGGCCTCGTGCCGGCCCGGCAGGCGGCGGTGCCGCAGGTCGAGCAGCGCCCCGGGATAGTCCTCGCTGTCGGCGGCGATCCACGGCACGCCGGCGAGCCGCAGCAGAAGCGCCGCGGGCAGCGGACTCTGGTGGTACGAGACGAGGACGAGGGCCCGGTCGAAGTGGTGGGCGGCGACGGCGTCGATCAGCCTCGCGCAGTCGCGCGGCGAGACCGGCGGCGGTTCCAGGCCGACCCAGGGCGCCTCGTGCACGAGGACGTCGTCCACGCCGGGCAGCAGTTCTGCGGCGGGGGCGCCGAGCGGCCCGCACAGCATGACGGTCCTGGAGGAGTCCGCCGCGACGGCTCGTACGGCCGGGCCCGCGAGCAGCACGTCCCCGGCGCTGTCCAGGCGGACGACGAGCGTGCGGGGCGCGGTCATCGCGCACCGCCCCGGGGCACCGGGCCGCCGTGGGCGCCGGCGCCCATCAGGATCATGCGGACCATGGCCGGCAGGTCGGGCGCGGTCTCGGGCGCCGCGTCGACCTCGGCCGGCAGCGTCGCACGGGTCGGTACGAGGACACCCCGGGCACCCGCAGCACGGGCCGCCTCGACGTCGGAGCCGATGTCGCCGACGACCACCGTGCGCGAGGGCCGCACCCCGAGCCGCGCACACGCGGCGAGGACCAGGCCGGGCGCCGGCTTGCGGCACGGGCAGCCGTCCCCCGCTCCGTGCGGGCACACCGCCCACACCGAGAAGGGGCCGACGAGTTCGTCCACGCGCCGCCGCATCGCTTCGACGTTCCGGCGGCTGATCAGGCCACGGGCGACACCGGACTGGTTGCTCACCACCCCCACGGGTATCCCGAGGCTGCGCAGGGCCGCGACGGCGGCGGCCGCGCCCGGCATGGGGACCACCAGGCGGGGGTCGCCGTTGTAGGGCACATCGGCTATGAGCGTGTCGTCCCGGTCGAAGAGGACCGCCTCCGGCAGCCGGGCGTACGGGCCCCGCGCCCATGCCGGTCTCGGCGGGAGCGGAGCGGTGGGGTTCTCACCGTCCAGCAGCCAGGGCCCGCCGGCGCGGACGCCGACGGGACGGAGCCGGGCGGGGGAAGGGCCCCTCATGACGCCGCCTCCGCGCGGCGTGGGACGTCCGCCGGGGCCGGGCCCGCGGCCGGCGAACGGGCCGGTCCACGCGGCAGGGCGTTGCGGTGGACGATCTGCCCGCGCAGCCGGTGCCAGACGGCGGCGGTGGGGATGACGGCACTCGTCAGGACCATGCGGGTGATCTCCTCCCGTGTGCGCGGGCCCGGAGCGACGCGGGCGAGGGCGAACTCGGCCGTCCCCGCGAGCCAGAGCGCGGCGCACCCCGCCGCGGCCCGGGGGAGCCCGGCGGCCGCACAGCCGAGGGAGCCCACTCCGGCGGCCACGACGGCCAGATGACGGGCGAAGCGGCCGCGAGGGGCGCCGGCCCGGTCCCGCCAGTCCGGCCCGTGCAGCCGCGCCATCAGCACGTCGTCGGCGTTGCCGGCCTGCTGACGGACGGAGACCCAGGGGTCGGCGGGCCGTACGGGGTGGGTGGTCCTGCGGGTGCCCGCCGCGAGCGTCCAGCCCCCGCCCAGCAGCCGCAGGGCCAGGTCGGCGTCCTCCCGGTACGCGCGCCGGAAACGTTCGTCGAAGCCGCCGGAGGCGTCGAGCGCCGCCCGGCGGAAGGCCATGTCGGCGGTGATCCAGCGGGCCGTGGCCAGGCCGGCCGTGCAGCGCTCCCAGTCGGTGGGGCGACGGTCCTGTGGCAGCGGTACGTCGATGCGCGCGGTCACCGCCGCGGTGTCCTCCGACGCCGAGGCCAGGTCCCGGGCGAGGTCCTCGGCCCAGGTGTCCGACGGCACCACGTCGTCGTCCAGGAAGACGATCCACCGCGCCGGTCCGGCCAGCCGTGCTCCTGCGTTGCGGGCCGCGGCCGGGCCGCGCGCCCGGCCGGGCACCACGGTGGTGTACGGCCGGAGGGCCTCCGGGACGGAGAGGTGCGGCACCGTACCGTCCTCGCCGGGCCGGTCGTGCACGATGACCACCCGCGTCGGCCTCGGCCCGCCGGACGCGGCCAGCGCGTCCAGGCAGGCGCGAAGGCTCGGGCGGCCGAGGGTCGGCACCACCACCGCGTACGACGGCGCCCCGCCGGTGCCCGTCACCGGGACCATCCGTTGGCGCCGGGGCGGAACGCCTCGCCGCGCCGGATCGCGTACGGGCCGATGGCCAGCAGATCGACCGGTGACGATCCGAAGCACTCCAGCGCGTCGCGCGGGTCGTCCACCATCGGCCGTCCCGCCGTGTTCAGGCTGGTGTTGACGACGACGGGGAGGCCGGTGCGGCGCTCGAACTCGTCGAGCATCCGGGCCACGAGCGGTTCCTCCGCCCGGTCCACGGTCTGGATCCGCGCCGTGCCGTCGACGTGCACGACGGCCGGGATCCGCTCGCGCCACTCGGCCGCGACCTCGTGCACGAAGAGCATGTACGGGCTGGGCAGCGGGCCGTCGAACATCTCGGCCGCCCGGTCGGCCAGCACCATCGGTGCCACCGGCCGGAACTGCTCGCGGCCCTTGACGTCGTTCAGCCGCTCCAGGTTTCCCGCGTGGCCGGGATGGGCGAGCAGCGAGCGGTGCCCCAGCGCGCGCGGGCCGTACTCCGAACGTCCTTGGAACCAGGCGACGATGGCGTTGTCGGCCAGCGCCTCGGCGACGGTGGCGGCGATGTCGGGCGGCCGCTCGAACGGGACCGCCGCGGTCTTGAGCCAGCCCCCGAGCTCCGCGTCCGACCACTCCCGGCCCAGGTCCGCGCCCCGCATCGGCTCCGGCTCGTCGCCCGCGCCCGCCGACAGGAGCAGGGCCGCGCCGAGCGCGGTCCCCGCGTCACCGGCCGCAGGCTGGACCCACACCCGGGCGAAGGGGCCTTCACGCGCGATCCGCGAGTTGGCCACGCAGTTGAGCGCCACGCCCCCGGCGAGTGTCAGCACCCGGTCGTGGGTGCGCCCGTGCAGCCAGCGCACCAGGTCCAGCATCGTCTCCTCCAGAACGGCCTGCGCGCTGGCCGCGACATCGGCGTGGTCCTGGGTCCACTGCTCGTCGGGGGCGCGTGGCGGACAGAGCTCGTGCCACGGCACACCGCACGCCTGGAAGCCGCCCTCGCCGGTCGGGTGCACGTACCGGCGCAGCTCTCCCAGCATGCGCGGGGTGCCGTGCGAGGCGAGTGCCATCACCTTGAACTCGTCGGAGGAGCGCAGGAACCCGAGATGCTCGGTCAGCTCCTCGTAGACCAGGCCGAGGGAATGCGGCAGGTCCTGCGCGTACAGCGGCTCGATGCGGTCGCCGGTCCGCCGCGCGGCCAGGTGCGAGCCGCGCTCCCCGCGCCCGTCGAGGACGAGGACCGAGGACGTCTCGGCGTCGTGCGCGGCGAACGCGCTCGACGCGGCGTGCGCCATGTGGTGGCCCACGAAACGGACGATGCCGGGGTCGAGCCCCGGGAGCGCCGTCCTCAGGAATCCGGGGGCCTCGCGGGCGTAGGTCTGGCGCAGGTGGTCCCACGGATCGTGCAGCCCCATGGCCTCGGCCGGCAGCGCCTGCGCCGGGTCGTAGGAGTACGCGACGGCGTCGAGGTCCTGCGGCTGCAGCCCGGCGCGCTCCAGGCACCAGCGGGCCGCCTGCTCCGGCAGCTCCCAGGCCGAGAACGGCACCGGACGCTTGCCGTGCTTGCGCCGTGAGAAGCGTTCCTCCTCCGCGGCGGCGACGGTCCTGCCGTCGACGACGAGGGCGGCGGCGGGGTCGTGGAACAGCGCGTTGATTCCGAGAACTCGCATGATGGCGGGGGCCTTTCCGCTGTCGTGCCACAAACGGCTCAACTGGCGAGACGGGGGGCGGGGGACTCGGCGGCGCCGTGCTCGCGGAACCACGCGATGGTGCGGCGCAGCCCCTCCTCGGCCTGGACCACCGGTTCCCACTGGAGCTTGTCGCGCGCCAGGGTGATGTCCGGGCAGCGGACGGCCGGATCGTCGGTGGGCCGCTCGATGAAGCGGATCTCCGAGCGGGAACCGGTGAGTTCGACGATCCAGCGCGCGAGGTCGAGCATGGTGATCTCGGTCGGGTTGCCGAGGTTGACCGGGCCGCGCATCGTATGGGCGGCGGTCGCGAGGATGCCCCGGACCGTGTCGTCCACGTAGCACAGGGACCGCGTCTGCAGCCCGTCACCGGTCACCGTCAGCGGTTCGCCGGCCAGCGCCTGCCGGATGAAGGTCGGCACCGCACGCCCGTCGTACCCCCGCATCCGCGGCCCGTACGTGTTGAAGAGCCGCACGATCGCGGTGTCGGTGCCGTGCGCCGAGGCCTCGGCCGTGGTGAGAGCCTCCCCGAAGCGTTTCGCCTCGTCGTAGACGCTGCGCGGCCCCACCGGATTGACGTTGCCCCAGTACCGCTCGTTCTGCGGATGCTCCTGAGGATCGCCGTACACCTCGGACGTGGAGGCGAGCACGAAACGCGCTCCCGAGCCGTGCGCGACCCCCAGGGCGTTCCGCGTTCCCAGACTGCCGACCTCCAGGGTGTGCAGGGGGAGGCGCAGATAGTCCGCCGGGGAGGCGGGCGACGCGAAGTGGAGGACGAGGTCGGGCCGCCGGTCGACGCGGAAGGGCTCGGAGACGTTGGCCTCCAGCAGGGCGAAATCCGGGCGGCCGAGCAAGGCGGAGACGTTCTCGCGCCGGCCCGTGCTGAAGTCGTCCACACAGGTCACGGCCACGCCCTCGTCGAGCAGCGCGGCGCACAGATGGGAACCGACGAAACCGGCGCCACCGGTGACGACGGCGTGCTCCCAGCGGGGCCCGGATGAAGTTGCCATGGTGAGTTCCTCCAGCGGAGAGGGAGGGGAGAGGAACCGCGGCCTCGAAGACGGCTGGAAAGCGGACAACGCCCCCGCGCGCCGGGTGGATGGCGCCGACCGGGGGTGCTCATGCGTCCCGTTCATCGTCCGCCGGAAGGGCATGGCTCGCCACGCGACTGCTCTGTCCGGGTGATCCGGCGGCACGCCGTTTGCGGACGGAACCGCAGCTCAGCACGCGGAGCGGGACGAAGGAGACGGTCGTGGGCGGTCCGCAGGCACTGGGACGGTGGTCTTGACACCGCGTCTGCGCAGGTATCAGCGGTTTCCGCGGATGCCGTAAGCCGCGCGCCGCGGCCCCTGCATCGTGATGCCACGCGTTCCGGCTCGGTGGCCACCCCTGCTGCGACCTGTGCTTTCGCTTCATGTGATGATCCACCGGACGTGGGTCCGCAGGTGGATCCACGGGGGGAGAGCAACATGACGAACACGGACGCGAACGGCATCGACCTGGCCGGAGTGACCGGCAGGCTGATCCAAACGGTCAACCTCGTGTAGAACCCGGCGCCGCAGGCCATCGCTACCGACGCGGTCAACGGGCATATCTGCGTCCTGCAGCTGGAGTCCCAGTCGACCGCGGAGCGGGACTCCGGCAACTTGATCGTCAACCGTATCGACCGGCGGACCGGCGCCCACACGGGCACGATGCAGCTCGTCGGCTTCGGTCACGGTCTGTCCCTGGGCGCCGTGCCGGTCGGCACGGACACCTACCTCTGGACCGAGTGCGGCCCGCTGCAGGTCTCCGTACCGCCGGCGAAGCCCATCGCGTTCGGCAAGGCCGTCACGCGCTTCAAGTTCGACCTGGACATGCCCGTACTCAAGGCCGACGACGCCCGTCTGCGGAAGTTCATGCCGCCAGGCAGCGAGGGCACCGGCCCGTCGTACGACCCGACGACCGACATGCTGACCCTCATGCACGTCAAGGGCGACATGCGGTACTTCACCCGCTACGACGCGACCCGGGCCGCCGAGGGCGACTGGACGCCGGTCGGGGCGACCCTCAGCATGCCCAAAAAGCTGGACACCCCGCCTGTCGTCCCGCCGCCGAAGTCGCCGCTGAACGAGAAGCTCACCTTCCAGGGTTTTCAGACCCTGGGCGACATCCTGTACGTGTACGAGTGGGCTCCTTACGCCGTAGTGGACCACGAGTACCCGGGCTACACGTTCCTGACCTCGTACACCTGGTCGACCGGCGTGCGAGCCGAACCGGTGGTGGTCACCAGCGCCCCTGGCCTGCAGCACCGCGAACCGGAGGGTCTCGCGGTCGAGATCGACCCCGCGACGCAGGAGCCTCGCCTGCTGTTCGGCTTCAGCAACACGGTCCCCGGCACGACGAGCGAACGCGACGTCACCATCTGCTGGTACCCGACCGAGCCTGCCGTCGACGGTGTCAAGGTCCTCGCCGACTGGGAGGAACTCGACCTCGCTCCCGGGCTCACCGCCGGTGCCGAGCGTCCGCGCGGCCGCCTCATCGCCCTCGCCGGCACCACGTACCTCCAGCTCCGCGGCACCCTCAGCTCCATGCGTGGACTGAGCGCGGACAGCCAGATCGCGACGCTGCCGCACCGGCTGCGTCCGACGGTGCAGGTCCGCCACAACGTGCCGCGCAACAACAACGCGGGGCGCTACATCTGCCGCGTCGAGGCGAACATCCGTGGCGAGCTGTGGGTGTTCGGCGCGTATCCCGACAACGCCATCACCTGGATCGACCTCGACAGTTTCTCCGCCGTCTGGCGATGACGGACCCCGGTCCGCAGCACTCGGTCCCCGAGGCTGTTCACTTCTTCCCGATCCCGGAGGATCGCGCATGACCCAGCACTCGACCAGCCGCCGTTCCCTGCTCACCGCGGCGCTCGCCGTCCCCGTCGCCGCTGTCGGCGTCCCGCTTGTCACCGCAGCCCCCGCCGGGGCCGTGGACCCCGTCGACGGCTGTCAGACAGTCGTCCCCTGGACCGCCATCGTCCCGATCCCGGACAGCGGTGTCACCCCCGACCCCAGCTCCCCGCTCCAGGCCCGCGTCATACGGCTCGCGGGTACCGAGTTCCTCCAGCTGCGTGGCCTGCTGACCTGTACCTTCACCGGCGAGAGCCCGATCGGTACGCTGCCGGGCACGATCCGCCCGCCCAAGCTGACCCGTGGCACCGCCACCCGGAACAACAACCAGGGCATCAATGCCATTCGCGTCGAGGCGAACACGGCCGGCCTCATCAAGGTCCACGGCCCGCAGCCGTCCAACCCCGTGACCTGGGTCCAGCTGGACTCCTTCTCGGCCGTCATGCGCTGACCGTGTGACGACAGCGGAACCGCCGGGCCATGACGAGCTGTATGTTCCGCGGCCGCGCCACAGCATTCGTGTGCGCGGCCTTCGCCACCCGTTCCTGTGCGCGATCGTCGACCTCGCCATCACCGGCCCAGTCCCGGTGTGAGCATCCCGACGGCCCCGGCTCAGGACAGGCCCCCGTTTCGCCTGCTCCAACTCCCAGCACGGGACTCGGAGGTTGAAGCGGGAGCGCTGGGGCCGCCGTCGCGGACGGCAGGCGTGCCGTACGGACCCGATTGCGCGTGAAATCCGGTACTTTGTGGATCTTTCACTCACAATCCATGGGGCTTCTATGCAAAGATTCAGATGTTTGCGGACCTTGACGGCCTCCCTTGCCGTCGTGCTGACCGCGTTGATGCTGACGGCCCCTCAGGCGCAGGCGGACGTGGTGGGTCCCTCCGCAGCCCCGCAGGTCAGAGTCGTGACGTACAACCTGTGCGGCAGCGGGGGAACCTACGGCTGCGACCCGTCCGAAGAAGCCAACGACGTGCGATACCAGAAGATCATGGACGAGACTTCGGTCACGGGCTGGGGCGCCGATTACGTTTCTCTCGTCGAGGTCTGCAAGTACCAGTTCGACCAGCTGCAAGCGCGGCTCGGGTCGACCTTTGCCGGGCACTACGTGTCCACGGCGCAGACCAAGACGGGTCTGTGTACAGACCCGACGAATGCCGGCAACCCCGCCAACAGGGATTACGGCATGGCCGTCTTCGTCCGAGGCGCTGAGTCCGAACGCACCGTCATCGAGCTGGACACTGCCGAGGCGATCAACGCACAGCTGGGCATCACCGACCCGGCAAAGTTGGTGACCGAGGACATCCGGGTCCCGTGCTTGAAGACCCTCACCAGCAGTGGATCCACATGGGCGTGCTCCGTCCATCTCTACTGGGGAACACCTGGGAGCCTGGGCAAGTACGTGATGGACGAAGAAGCCGCCCTGCTCGCCCGGCAGGCCAGGCTGTGGGAGGACGAGGGGACGCCCGTGATCCTCGCCGGCGACTTCAACACCTCGCCCTGGACGACGGTGATGAGCCACCTGTACGAGCCGGCCCTCGGCGAGAACGCGGCAGGTGGGTTCATCGAGGCCGACGAGACCGACGCCGACTACTTCAA
This sequence comes from Streptomyces lateritius, assembly GCF_014649715.1. Classification (GTDB taxonomy): domain Bacteria; phylum Actinomycetota; class Actinomycetes; order Streptomycetales; family Streptomycetaceae; genus Streptomyces; species Streptomyces lateritius. The sequence continues at coordinate 97,998 of NZ_BMTO01000010.1, read as the reverse complement.
CGGCCACCTGCCCGGCGCCGGCGACTGCCCGTCCAGCACCCTGCGCTGCCGGCGAGGAGAGATCACGTTCCTCGCCAAGGGGAAGCCCGCGTCCGAGCAGAAGAAGATCGACTACGTCTTCTTCAGCTCGAAGTTCTTCCGCAATGCCGTCGGTGACGCACTCCCCGACGTTCCGAACCCCCATGCCGGCAAGTGGGTGTCTGACCACGTGCCCGTCCGGGGAGCGGCCGAGTGGATCTGCGGGCCCTCGGACGTGACCGACAGCTCGGTGCTGCGACGAGGCGCCAAGGGTGTCTTGTTCAGCCACGCGCTCCAGTCCGCCGAGGCCCCCGGAACCACGGACTTCACCCTCGGCAAGGAGTGCAGAGTGGGTGTCGGCTGGAACGGGATCCAGCTCGTCGCACGCCAGGGTTCGAATCTCATGGCCATCGACACCGAGGGAGCCCTTTGGCGCTACCGGCGCGCGGTGGACGGGACGTATTCCGGAGGCAACCGTGATGATCTCGGCAAGGGTTTCACCGGCCTCAACCTTCTACTCGCCCCGGGCAACTTCGACGGCGACGCAAACTCCACGCCGGATCTGATCGGGCGCGACAACAACGGCGTTCTCTGGCTCTACAAGGGGGTCGGTACCGACTATCCTTCGCGTGAACAAATCGGTACCAACTGGGACATCTACAGCATCCTCATCGCTCCCGGCGACTTCACCGGTGACAACAAGCCCGACCTTCTCGGCATCGATGCCACAGGCAACCTGTTCCTCTACAGGGGTACCGGAACCCCCGGCTACTACATCCAGCGCGCCGACATCGGCGACAAGTGGAACGTCTACAACACGCTTACCGCCCCCGGCGACATCAACGGCGATGACAAGCCTGACGTCGTCGGACGCGACACCGCAGGCGCGCTGTGGTTCTACGCCGGGACCGGCACCAGCCCCTATTACGCCCCGCGCAGACCGATCGCCGATGGCAACCTCCCCACGGGACAGCTTCTTCTGTAGCTCCACCTCCCCAAGCATGCGGCGGTGCCGCGAGCACTTCGAAGGCGCTGTTCCCGATCGCGAGGGCGACGTGGGGTGGCTTGAGGCCGGACAGCGCTCCGCGGGCCGGCTGGGCGCCCTGTGGCGACGGCTGTGGAGTTCGTGCATGCCGGCGCGGGCGGCTGGTCGTACCGCTCGATCAGCCGCGGCTTCGGCGCCGAACCGCGGGGCCTCCGCCGCGATGTTTGGCTCCGCACCGTCCTGAACGAGCACCCTGCACGCCAAAGGGGCGCCGGCCGCGGGTCGGCGCCCTGCAACAGGCCCTAGTCGATCACCGCCGCGCGGACGCAGAGGACGTCCGGCAGGTGCTGGGCGAGGAGCTGCCAGCTGTCGCCGTCGTCCGCGCTCGCGTACACCTCACCGTTGCGGTTGCCGAAGTAGACGCCCGTCGGGTCGGAGCCGTCCACGCACATCGCGTCCCGGAGCACCGTGCCGTAGTGGTCGCCCTCCGGCAGCCCGGCCGTGAGCGGCTCCCAGCTCTCCCCGGCGTCGGTCGTGCGGTAGACACGGCAGCGCCTCTCCGCGGGCACCCGGTCGGTGTCGGCGTTGATGGGGAAGACGTAGGCCACGTCGGCCCGATGGGGATGGGCGACGACGGCGAAGCCGAAGTCGGACGGGAGCCCGGACCCGATGTCGGTCCACTTCGCCCCCGCGTCGTCGCTGCGGAACACCCCCCAGTGGTTCTGCAGATACAGCCGGTCCAGGTCGCCGGCGTCCTGCGCGATCTTGTGCACGCACTGGCCGAACTCAGGGTCCGGGTCGGGCAGGAAGACCGCGGACACGCCCCGGTTGGACGGGGCCCAGCTCTGCCCGCCGTCCTTGGTGCGGAACACACCGGCCGCCGACACCGCCACCGTCACCGCGTCCGGATCACGCCGGTCGGTCACGATCGTGTGCACGGCCTCGCCGCCGCCGCCCGGCTCCCACCGGGAGCGGGTCGGGTGCTCCCACAGCGGCCGCACCAGCTCGAAGGAGACGCCGCCGTCCTCGGATCTGAACAGAGCGGCGGGCTCCGTTCCCGCGTAGACGACGTCGGGGGAGTGCGCGGGCGCCGGGTGCAGCTGCCAGACCCGCTCCAGCGAAGCGCCGGTGCCCTGCGGGAATCTGACCGCGGGTTTCGGCGGCTCGGTCCAGCTCGTGCCGAGGTCGTCGGAGTGGAACACCGAGGGCCCCCAGTGCTCGCTGACCCCACCCACGAGGAGCCGCGGGGTGGCGCGGCGGGTGTCGATGCCGATCGAATAGACGGCCTGCGCGTTGAAGTGGGGCTCGCCGAACTCCCACCGGCCGTTGCGCCTGCGGCCGATGAACAGACCCTTGCGGGTGCCTACGGTCAGTACTACGTCGGGCATGGCCGACACCTCCAGGACGCCGTTGTCGCGGATACGGGCCAGTCTGCACCCGACCACTGACAATGGCCCCCAGAACATGCCTCTCCCCAGGTCGGAGGCGTGTTCGGCATCCGGCCCGGGGAGCGGCGGAGGGGCGATGGAGGCGAGCGGTGGAAGGGCGACGAAGGCGAGCGGTGGAGGAAGGGGCGAGCGGTCAGATCGCCCAGGCGTACGGGCTCGGGGCGTGGGGCGCCTCGGCACCCAGCTCGCGCGCGGCCCGACGGGCCCAGGAGGCGTCCCGGAGGAGCTCCCGCCCGAGCAGGACGGCGTCCGCCTCCCCGTTGGCGAGGATCTTCTCCGCCTGCTGGCTCTCCGTGATCAGCCCGAGGGCCGCGACCGGCAGGCCGGTCTCGGCCTTCACCCGGGCCGCGAAGGGCACCTGGTAGCCGGGGCCGACCGGAATCTCGGCCGGGCCTCCGTTGCCGCCGCTGGACACGTCGAGAAGGTCGACCCCGTGCTCCCGCAGCAGGGCGGCGAAGCGGACGGTCTCGTCCGGGGTCCAGCCCTGATCGCCCAGCCAGTCGGTGGCCGAGATCTTGAAGAAGACGGGCAGGTCCTCCGGCCACACCGCCCGCACGGCGTCCACGACTTCGAGGGCCAGGCGGGTGCGGTTCTCGAAGGAACCGCCGTACGCGTCGGCGCGGTGGTTGGCGTGCGGGGAGAGGAACGAGCTGATGAGGTAGCCGTGGGCGCCGTGCACCTCGATCACCTCGAAGCCGGCCGCGAGGGCGCGGCGCGCGGCGTCGGCGAACTGCCCGACGATCTCCTGGATCGCCTCGGTCGTCAGCTCGGTCGGGACGGGGTGGCCCTCGGCGAACGGGACGGGGCTCGGCCCGACCGGCTGCCAGCCCTGATGGTCGGCCGTGACCGGACCTCGGCCCTCCCAGGGGCGCTTGGTGGAGGCCTTGCGGCCGGCGTGACCGATCTGGATGCCGGGCACGGTGCCGTGCTCCTTCAGGAACGCGGCGATGCGGCGGAGTGACTCCACCTGGGTGTCGTTCCAGATGCCGAGGTCGGCCGGGCTGATCCGGCCGTCGGCGGAGACGGCGGTCGCCTCGACGAGGATGAGGCCGGTTCCGCCGGTGGCGCGGGAGGCGTAGTGGGCGAAGTGCCAGTCGTTGGCGGCGCCCGCGTTCGGGCCGGACACCTCTGCCGAGTACTGGTCCATGGGTGCCATCCACACACGGTTCGGGATGGTCAGCGACCGCAGGGTGTAGGGCTCGAACAGGGCGACGCTCATGACGGACTCCGTTTCGGGATGCCTCGGTGGACGCTCGTACGATACTCATCGTAGTACGCCATCTGTCAAACTACGAGATCTCTCGTACAATGGGCGGATACCCCGGATGAAGTGGAGCCGCCGCTGTGACGACCGCGACCAACCCTCGGGTCCTGGACCACCCGGCGCGGGAGGAGATCCGCCTGGAAGGGGTGCTGCACGCGCTGTCGGACGCGGTCCGACTGCGGATCGTGAGCGAGATGGCCCGCGCGGACACCGAGCTGAGCTGCTCCTTCTTCGACCTTCCGGTGACCAAGTCGACGACGACGCACCACTTCCGGGTGCTGCGCGAGAGCGGCGTCATCCAGCAGATCTACCGGGGCACGGCCAAACTGAACGCCTTGCGCCGGGAGGACCTGGACGTCCTGTTCCCGGGCCTCCTCGACAGCGTCCTCGACGCGGCAACCGCCCAGGCGCGCCGCCTGGGGAACCCGGACACGCTCTGACGCACTGCTTCATGGGCACCTGGGTCACGCCTTGAGCCGTACGCCCCGTTTCGTGCAGGCCGTTTCGTGCATGCCGTTTCCGCGCTCCCGGAAGCGCCCCGGCCTCCGCCGCGCCCCCTACGCCCCCTGCGCCCCGCCGTCCCTCGATGCCGCCCGCAGCCCCGCCCAGTCCGGGATCTTCACCGGGCCCCGCCCCAGCGAACGGCCCAGCGCGGCCTCCGCGCGCTCGATGGAGAGCCAGCCGGGCCAGGCGACCGGCTCCAGGCCGAGGTCGCGCAGCGCGGCCTGCGGGTCGGCCGCGACCGTACGCCCGGCCAGTTCCGCCGCGTCGGAGAGCAGGGAGGTCACCGTCTCCTTGGCGCACGGCCGGTTCGTCCCGATGACGCCCGTGGGCCCGCGCTTGATCCAGCCGGCGACGTACTCGCCCAAGGCCGGAGCGCCGTCCCGCAGGACGCGGCCCGCCGCGTTGGGGACCGTCCCGGTCGCCTCGTCGAAGGGCAGCCCGGGCAGCGCAACCCCCTTGTAGCCGACCGCCCGCAGGACGAGTTGGGCCTCGATCTCCTCGTACCGTCCCGTCCCCCGCACGCCCCCCGCACCGTCCGGCTCCGTCCGCTCGAAGCGGACCGCGGCGACCCGGCCGTCCTCGCCGAGGATCTCCGCCGGACGCAGGAAGAACCGCAGCCGGATGCTGCGCGCCGCCTCGGACCCGTTCAGGCCGTCTGCGTCGTCCGCGTCGCCTGAGAGGTCTGCGTCGCCGTCCGCCGCCCAGGCCCGCACGACCTCCAGGTTCCGCCGGTTCACGGCCGGAAGCCCCGAAGGGTCGGCGAACGCCGGGTCGAGGGCCAGATCGGCCGGCTCCACCCGCACCCGGGCGCCCGGCAGCCCGCCCAGCTCCCGCAGCTCCTTCGTCGTGAACTTGGCCTGGCCCGGGCCGCGCCGCCCCACCATGTGCACCGTGCGGATCCGGCTGGACTCCAGCGCCGTGAGAGCCGGGTGCGGCACGTCCGTCGGCCGCAGTTCGTCCGCGCCCCTGGCCAGGATCCGGGTGACGTCCACCGCCACGTTGCCGACCCCGATCACGACCGCCGAGCGGCCGCCGAGGCCGACGCCGAAGCCGTTGCCCGCGGCGTCGGGGTGCGCGCTGTACCAGGAGACGAAGTCGGTCGCCGAGAAGCTGCCGGCGAGATCCTCGCCCGGCACCCCGAGCCGGCGGTCCCGCGCGGCACCCACGCAGTACACGACGGCGTGGTAGAGCTCCAGGAGGCGGGCCGGGGTCAAGCCCCCCGCACCGACCTCGACGTTGCCGATGAAGCCGATGCGCTCGTCCTCCAGGACCGCCCGCAGATTCTGCTGCAGCGACTTGATCTTCTCGTGGTCCGGGGCGACCCCGTAACGGACCAGTCCGTACGGGCACGGCAGCCGGTCCAGGACGTCGACCCGCACCCCGGGCACGAGCGACTGCTGGACCAGCGACTGGGCGGTGTAGACCCCGCTGGGCCCGGAACCGACGACAGCGACACGAAGCACGGCCGTACTCCTTCCCGCCGCGGGGCGTTCCCCGCCGGGCTTCCAGCATGGCACCGGAAGCCCGCCCACGGGAGGCGCGCCACCCCCGCTACATCGACCGCATCCGGTTGATCTCCGCCGTCTGCTGCGCGATCACGTCGTTCGCCATCTCTTCCACCAGCACGTTGTTGCCCTGCCCCAGGACCTCGGCCGCCATGGTCACCGCCCCCTCGTGGTGCGCGATCATCAGCTTCAGGAACAGCGTGTCGAACGCCCGGCCCTTCGCCTTCCCCAGCGCGGCCAGCTGCTCCTCGCTCGCCATCCCCGGCATCGGGTGGTGGTCGTGACCGCTCTGCTCGCGCGGGCCGCCGTTGCTCTTCAGCCACCCCTCCATCGCGTCGATCTCCGGCTGCTGCGCCGCGGCGATCCGCTCCGCCAGCTTCTTCACCTGCGCCGAACCGGCCCCTTGCGGGACGAGCGCGGCCATGGTCAGGGCCTGCTCGTGGTGCACGATCATCATCTGGGCGTAGGTGAAGTCCGCCGCGTTGGGCCTGTCGTCGGGCAGCAGCCCGGACGCCTCCGCGGGGGAGATCCTCCGCGCGGGTTCGCCGGGCTTGCCCGGCGCGACCACCGCGGGCCCCGTGGAACTTCGGCTCTGCGGCGTGTCCTCGTCCGGCCCCGGGTCGCAGGCGGCCAGCGCCCCTACGGCGGTGGCGGCCAGCGCCAGTGCGACAGCTCCACGGATACGGCGGTTCAACCAGTTCGACAAAGCGACCTCCAGGGGTACTTCGATGACGTCCCGTCGCCCTCTGTTGAGATGTACACGCAAAGGACGATACTGCCGGAGTCCATCAACCGTTCACCACGAATGGACACAAGGGAGGACGGAGTGACTTCGTCGAGAACCACTCGTACCCCGCGCGCACGGATCAGAGGTCTCGGTGTGGCTACCGCCGCCGCCGGACTGCTGGTCGGTCTGCTCGCGGCAGGCCCCGCGGCCGCCGTACCCGATCCGGGCGACACCCCCGCCCACGGCAGCGTCTCCGCGCAAGAGGCGGCCGACGCCCGGGCCGCCGTCCGGAGCGGCGCGATACCCGGCGTGGACGAGATCGTCCACAGCGACAACATCAAGCACCTGGCGAACATCCCCAAGGATGCGCTCCGGGGCACCAATTCCGACCTGGCCTTCCAGGGGCGGTACGCCTTCGCGGGCAACTACGACGGCTTCCGGATCTTCGACATCGGCGATCCGACGGCCCCGAAGACCGTCGCCCAGGTGCTCTGCCCCGGATCCCAGAACGACATCTCCGTCTCCGGCAACCTGCTCTTCCTCTCCACCGACTCCTCCCGCAGCGACAACTCCTGTGCGAGCGTCAGCCAGCCGGCCACGGAGAAGTCCTCCTGGGAGGGCATGAAGATCTTCGACATCAGCGACATCACCAACCCGAAGTACGTCGCCGCCGTCGAGACCGCGTGCGGCTCCCACACCCACACGCTGGTGCCGGAGCGCCGGGACGTCTACGTCTACGTCTCCTGGTACTCGCCCAACGCCGCGTTCCCCGACTGCCGGCCCCCGCACGACGGCATCTCGGTCATCAAGGTGCCCCGCAAGGCGCCGGAGAAGGCCGCGATCGTCAGCTTCCCCGTCCTCTTCCCGGGCGAGGGCCCGGACGGCGGCGGCAACCCGGGCAGCCCCACCAATCCGGGTGTCTCCAAGACCACCGGCTGCCACGACATCACCGTGCTGCCCGCCAAGGACCTCGCCGCCGGCGCCTGCATGGGCGACGGCATCATCTTCGACATCGAGGACCCGGCGAACCCGAAGGTCATCGACCGCGTCCAGGACAACGTGAACTTCGCGTTCTGGCACTCGGCGACCTTCAACCAGAAGGCGAACAAGGTCGTCTTCACCGACGAGCTCGGCGGCGGTTCCGCCGCGACCTGCAACGAGGCCATCGGTCCCCATCGCGGCGCCGACGGCGTCTACGACATCGTCGGCAAGGGCGACCACCGCAAGCTGGTCTTCCGCAGCTACTTCAAGATCCCCCGCCACCAGGCGAAGACCGAGAACTGCGTGGCCCACAACGGCTCACTGATCCCCGTCAAGGGCAAGGACCTGATGGTCCAGGGCTGGTACCAGGGCGGCGTGTCGGTCTGGGACTTCACGGACTCGAGCAAGCCGCGGGAGATCGCGTACTTCGAGCGCGGTCCGATCTCCACCGAACGCCTCACCTCGGGCGGTTCCTGGTCCGCGTACTACTACAACGGCCACATCTACTCCAACGACATGGCCAAGGGCTTCGACGTGCTGAAGCTCGACGACCGCCGTACCGACCCCGCGGAGCGGATCCGGATGGACGCGCTCAACGTCCAGACCCAGCCGGACTACTTCGAGGACTACGAGGACGTCGACGACTGACGCGGCACCCGGTCCCCCGCCGCGGAGACCGCGGCCGGCGCCGGTAACACGGAAGCGGTGAACGGCATGCCGCCGGGCGGACCCCCGCTCGGCGGCACGCCCTGCTCCCAGCCGAGTCCGTACCGGTGGAACAGCTCCGCACGGAGCCGGGCCATCGGCATCGGAGCCCCTGGGAGCAACACCGCCACCACCGCCCCCATGAGCAGTGCCCGCAGCAGCGGATAGTCCGCGTCCACGTTGTCGGAGCCGTACCGCGTCACCGTGTCCCGCAACAGGAACGCGAGCCGCTGCTGCTCGGGACACTGCACGAACCCCTCCGCCTGCAGAATCCCGGCCATATGGGTCCGCATCAGCACCGGCCGGTCCACGGCGAGGCCCAGGATCGCGTCGATCGCCCGCGCCATCCGCTCCCGCCCGTCCCCCGTCCGCGGTTCGCGCTCCAGCGCTTCCTCCAGCGTGAGGTGCATCAGCCGGTGCACGGCCGACTGCAGCAGCTGCCGCTTCCCCGGGAAGTAGTACGAGATCAGACCACGTGCCGAGCCCGCCCGCTCGGCGATGTCGCCCAGCGTCGTCGCCTCGTAACCACGCTCCGAGACGAGCTCGACGGTCGCCTCCAGGAGCCGCTCGCGCGAGCGTCGTCGAAGCTCTTCATTGACCGATGCGCTACGCGGGGACATGCTGGACTCCTGCGTTGACTGGCTCGCAGCCAATATACTCAGCGCATCCTGCTGTCGCGCCTTCGTGGCTGGTCAGCGGGTTCACCGTCTGTTCTGGGCGACGCGGGGGATCGTCCAGAACAGGCGGTTTCCGTGCGTTTCCCCCATTCTCCTCCGGCCTGATCCACACGAAACCCCCTACCCTCCTCCGGCCGGGGGCCGAGCGTCCCTCCGGTCCGGGTTCCGCCCGTACTTCCGGTACGTGATGATCGCCACAGCGGCGCCGCACCAGCCCAGCAGCCAGCCGGCGACCACGTCCGAGGGCCAGTGCACCCCCAGATAGACCCGGGTCCACCCCACGCCCAGGACCGACACCACGGCCGTCACCGCGAGGACGCTCCAGCCCCGCCAGGTCTCCCGCCAGTGCAGGGCGAGCACCCACAACAGCAGCGCGCAGGTCAGCGCCGCGGTCAGGGCGTGCCCGGAGGGGAAGGCCGCGTAGTGCGCCGAGTCGACCGGATCGGCCCAGGCGGGCCGGTCCCGGTCGACGGCCGCCTTCATTCCCTGCTGCACGGCCGCCGCCGCCAGGCTCGCCCCGACGAGCCACAGCGCGAGCCACCGCTCGCGGCGCCACCACAGCATCACCACCGCGACCGTGATCAGTGCCCGCATGGTCCATGGGTCCCACACCCAATCGCTGAGGACCTGGCTGAGCCGGGTGAGGCCCGGCTCGGCGACGGCGCTGCGGTGCAGCGACTCGGCGACCGAGCGGTCCAGGGAGAGCAGCGGCTGACAGTCCACGACCACGAGGACGAGCAGCAGTACGGCCAGGGCACCGGAGACGACGGCGGAGGAGCGCATGCCTCGATCTTCCCCGATCTTCCCCGGGGTTCGGGCCGGCGCTGAGCCGCCCGCGGTTATCCGAGCACCCGCAGCGCGGGGACGAACGCCACCAGAACCGGTACCACCGGCACCAGCGCCGCCGCCGCCGTCAGCCGCAGCCGGCGGCCCGCCGTCAGGCGCGGGGCGGCCGCGAGGAGCCGGTTGACCCGCTGCGGAAGGTCCGCGTCCGGCGCCTGGCCGGGGCCGAACACCCCGCGCTCCTCGTTGAGTTCCACCAGGGCGAGCGCGATCGTCAGCCGCCCGAAGCGGCGCGAGGCCACATCGTCGGCGGCCAGTTCCACCAGCCGGTGCATCTCCCCGCGGAAGGCCGCGAAGACCGGAATGCCCGGGAAGCCGCCCGCCAGCGCCCCCGAGCAGTGCAGCAACCAGTCGTGGCGCGCCCGGGCGTGTCCCTGCTCATGTGCGAGCAGGGCGTCGAGTTGGCGCCCCTTCAGACGGCGCAGAGCGGCCGTCGTGACCACCAGCCGCGGCGCGGTCCCCGGCAGCCACCACGCGTCGGGGCGTTCGGCCTCGAGAACGACGAGCCCCTCCCCGTCCGGCTTCTCACCGGGCAACAGCGGGGAACGGGCGAGCAGTTCGCCGCGGCGCTTCCGACGGCGCGCCCGCGCCCTGCGGATCTCCCGGGTGAGCATGGCCGCTGTCCACAGCCCGCCACAGGCCAGCACGACGGCCAGCGCCGCCGACCACGGGCGGTGGGCGCCCAGTTCGTACGCCTCGATCACTCCGCGCGGTGCGGGTGCGAAGATCTGTCCCCGTACCACCTGCCAGGCGGCCGCCGCGCTGAACGTCATCGACAGCGCGAAGCTCAGCAGGACCGCGGCCACCACGCACTGCCACATCCAGAGCGCCACCACAGGCTCGCGTTCCGCCCAGTCGGACCGCGACAGCAGTCGCGGGGCCACGACGGCGGTCAGGACGCCGAGCGCGAGCAGCGCGAGGGAGACCAACATGGGGCCACCCTACGAGCGGCGGCTACCGGGGGGTATGGTCGCGCGAGCCAAGTGACGTACGCCACGGTTTCGCGACCGCGCCGCCCCGGCCCCCACGAGCGTCACAGCCTCACATCGTCACGAGCATCGTCAGCATCGCGAGCGCCATCGACAGCCGGCACACGAGGGCGAACTCCGGCCGCGAGGCCCACGTGGACAGCGGCCCGCCGACCGGCGTCGCCACCGGGACCAGCCGGGCCCCCGACCGCAGCACGTACACCGTGTAGTACGCCAGCAGCGCGCCCGTCACGAGCGGCGCGCCCCCAGCGACCCCGGACGCGACCCCGGACGCGGCTCCGTGGCCCGCGTGCCCTCCGTGCGCCGGGAGGGCCATGGCCACCGCCATGTAGACCATGGCCAAGGAGCCCACCATGTGGTGCAGATGATGCCCGCCGCGCCGGGCCGCGAGCAGCGCGCGCAGCGCCGCCACGCCGAACACCGCCGCGTACACCGCCCAGCTCCAGTCCGGCGGGGTGAGCACGGCCGCGGGGAGCGCCATCGCCGCCATGCCGAAGCCCATCACGGCCTCGCTCCCCGCCGCCCTGCGCTCCTCGCCGGCGCAGCGTCGCATCCGCAGCAGGCAGTACGCCCCGCTCGCCCCGCACAGCGCCACCAACAGCCACGCCGACAACGCCGGTCCGTGCACGGCACACCTCCCCGTCGTCCCTCTCGGCGTCGATGCCCGGGCGGGGCCGGGCGTACGCGAGCGCACAGGAGTACACGGGGGCACGCGACGGGGGCGTTACGCTCGGGGGGATCGCCTCCACCGATCGTCAGTGCCCGAGGGGAGAACCGAACGCCATGGACACCGCCACGTCCCAGGAGACCGGCCGGATCAGCTACCGCGACGCGGTCGAGGAAGACGTCCCGGTGCTCGTTCGGCTCATCGAGTCGGCCTACCGGGGCGACTCCAGCCGGGCCGGCTGGACCACCGAGGCGGACATCCTCCAAGGACAGCGCACCGACGCCGAGGGTGTGCGCGCGGTCGTCACCACCCCGGGCAGCCGGCTGCTCGTCGTCGAGCGCGACGGCGAGCTCGTCGCCTGCTGCCAGCTCGAACGCCGAGGCACCGCCGCGTACTTCGGCATGTTCGCGGTCCGTCCCGAGCACCAGGGAGGGGGCCTCGGCCGCCGGATCATCGCCGAGGCCGAGCGCCGCGTGCGCGATCTCTGGGACGTACGGGAGATGCACATGACGGTGATCTCCGTGCGCGAGGAGCTCATCGCCTGGTACGAGCGGCGCGGCTACCGCCGTACGGGGGAGATGACCCCGTTCCCGTACGGCGACGAGCGCTTCGGCGTCCCGCAGCGGGACGACCTGCAGTTCGAGCTCCTGGTGAAACCGCTGGTGTGAGCGGGGCCCTCAGGCCGTGAAGCGGCCGGTGCGGCGGATCTCCGGATAGTCGGTCGTCGCGCCGTCCAGCTCCAGGGCCCGGGCGAGCCGCAGGTGCTCCTGGGTGTTGACCACCCAGCCGATCACCCGCAGGCCTTCACGGTGGGCGTGCTCGACCGTCTCCAGCGTGAGGTGCTGGATGTTCAGGACGAGGGCGCCCGCCCCGACCGCCTTGGCCCGGTCCACGACGTCCGCGTACCGCTCTTCGGCCACGAGCGCGGTGCGGACGTCCGGGACGTGCCGGGCGATCTCGGCGAGGGCCTCGTCGTGGAAGGAGAGCACCTCCACCCGCTCGGTCAGGTCGCGCCGGTTCATCACCTCGGCGAGTGTCCGGGCGGCCGCCACGTCCTTGATCTCGGCCTGGACCGGGGACCGGACGGCGTCCAGGACCTCCTCGAAGAGGGGGACGCGCTCCCCGTCGCCCGCGTCCAGTTCGCGCAGCTCGGCGAGGGTCAGCTCGGCGATCGGCCCGCTGCCGTCGGTGGTCCGGTCGACCTCGGCGTCGTGCATGACGACGAGGGCGCCGTCCTTGCTCAGGTGGAGATCCAGCTCGATGGCGTCCATGCCGGCCTCCTCGGCGCGGACGAAGGAGCGCAGGGTGTTCTCGGGCTCGACGCCCATGACTCCGCGATGACCGATGGTGAGGAAACTCAAGATCTTCTCGCTTCCGTCGATGTCCGGGCACGGGTCCCTGGGTGGCGCAGCCTAATGGCTCCGTCGCGAGAGGGAAGCGCACGCGCGGCCCTTGTCGGAACGTGCCCTTCCCCGTCGCCCCGAACTCCGAACCAGAGGTACTCCGGACCTCGGGGCCGCACGTCGCCGACGGGCCGCCCGCCCCTGGCTCCCGGCGGCCAGTCCCCATCCGTGGCCGGAGCTTCTTCGCCCAGTCGATCGGCCACGGTAAGAAGGAGCCCGCGTCCATGAGTGATCGGGCCCTGCCGGGCGGCGACCGGCTCGCCGCCGCCCGCCCTTCGCCGATCCGCTGACCGCCGTCTTCCCCGACAGAGGAGGCGCCGTCAACGATCCGTGGAGGCCCGCCGCGACCTCGCCGCCGCCACGGCCGCGCCCGCCGTCGGCGCGGTGGAGGACCGGACGGTCGCGGGCCCCGAGGGCGCGCCCCCCGATCCCCGTCCGCGTCTACCACCCACCGGGTGAGCCGGCCCGGCCGCCAGGCGAGGCATCCACCACCGGCCGGGCGGGCCCGCCCGGCTGCCGTGTCCGACCGTCGTCTTCTGTCACGGCGGCGGCTGGGTCCTCTGCGCCTGGACACCCACGACCGCACGTGCCGCGCGCTGTGCCGGGAGTCCGGCGCCGTCCTGGTCCGCGTGGACTGCCGGCTCGCCCCGGAGGCCCGCTTCCCCGCCGCCGTCGAGGACGCCTGAGCGGCCCTGCTCTCGGCCGCGGCGTACGTTGGGCGGTTCCTCCCCGGCCGGAGCTGGTCGGCCTGCCGCCCGCGCACGTCGTCTCGGCCGGCTGTGACGGTGTGCGCGAGGGGCGGGCGTTCGCCGCCGCCTCGCCGAGGCGGGCGTCGCGGTCCCGGAGGACCACCACCCGCGTCGCGGTCCCCGAGGGCCACCACCCGGGGGTGTTCCACGGCTTCCTGGCCCTGGTGCAGTACCTCGACGCCGCGGCCCGCGCCTTGAGCGGTGCTGCGGATGCGATCGCCTCGCCCCTGTCCGACAGGAAAAACAGCGGTGACCATGGGGGTCTCGCAGGATAATTTCTTCTGCTCCCACTTGTGGGGAGGAACGGGGAATGGATACGGTGTCTTGACGCGAGGTTCTCCTGTGGAGGAAGACGAATGACGGAAATTCTTGTGCAGGACGTGACCGGTGGGGGGATATCCACCGCAGCTCCGGTGATCCAGCACCCTGCCTGGCCCGAGCTCAAGAATGCCGTGGAGGAGATCCGTCCCTGGCAGAGCAAGGACGGCTCCATCGACCTGGAGGCGGAGGGAGCCCCCTCCCGAGCCCTGGTCGAGCTCACGGTCGACCGGATCGTGGCCGCGGTGGAGCAGCTTTCCCCGCTGCTCCCGCACGACGCCGCGTACCACCGCGCCCTCGTCGCCGACCTGCGCAAGTGGGTGGAGAGCGGCTTCGCGGTCCCGGACTTCCTGGACTCCCTGCTGGCCTTCCAGCCGGCCGCCGACCGCGTGGACGGGCTCCAGCACCTGGCGCTCTTCCCGATGTACACGCAGAACGGGAACCCGGACCGCAACCTGGAAGCCGTCGTGCTGCGCATGGTCTGGCCGGAGTGGCTCTCCGAGCTGGAGCGCACCCGCTACGACAACCCGCTGTTCTGCGGCATCACCTTCGAGGACTTCACCGCCGGTTACGACACCAACTCGGCCGTCCTCTTCCCCGAGACCATCGCCGTGCGCGAGGCCCCCGAGCGCTTCAGCTGGGGCGGTATCTTCTGCGACCGCGAGGCCGCCCGCTTCCGCAAGGTCACCGAGGCCGCCGTCGACATCCTCGGCATCGAGCTGCCCGAGGACATCGCCGCCATGGTCCAGGACCAGAAGCGCTGCGAGGCCGCCTTCGTGCTCTGGGACATGGTCCACGACCGCACCCACAGCCACGGCGACCTGCCGTTCGACCCCTTCATGATCAAGCAGCGCCAGCCGTTCTGGATGTACGGCCTGGAGGAGCTGCGCTGCGACCTCACCGCCTTCAAGGAGGCCGTGAAGCTGGAGGCCGAGGGCCACGTCCACGGCCGGGACGTGCAGTACGCCGTCCTCTTCGACCGGATGTTCCGCTTCCCGGTCACCGGCGACCGCGACCGCAACTACGACGGTCTGGGCGGCCAGCTCCTCTTCGCGTACCTCCACAAGCACGACGTGGTGCGCTGGACGGACAACACGCTCAAGATCGACTGGCAGCGTGCCCCCGAGGTCACCAACCAGCTCTGCGGCGAGATCGAGAAGCTGTACCGCGACGGCATCGACCGGCCCAAGCTCGTCCACTGGTTCAAGGCGTACGAGCTCGTCTCCACCTACCTCGCACCGCACCCCGGCTCGCGCTGGGCCAAGGGCCCCGACGCCCTCGACCTGACGCAGCCGCCGCGCAAGCTCGTCGACGACGTGCTTCCGGACGAGTTTCCGCTCAGCATGTTCTATGAGGCCCTGTCCAAGAAGCTCAAGGGCGTGATCGCCGCGACCAAGGGCATCACCGCCGCCAACGCTTCCCGGACCGAGCAGGCTGCCGCGTGAACTCAGTTTCCAAGGAGGCGACGCCCATGAACGGCAACGGGAACGGCGGTGGGCTGGAAGGTGCCGTCATCGCGGTCGCGGGAGCGGCCGGGCCGGCGGGCCGGGCGGCGCTGATGCGCCTCGCCGAGGCCGGCGCGGTCGTCGTCGCCTCCGACGCCGACCCCGCGCGCCTGGCCGAGGCGGTCGACGCCGCCCGGTACGCGCACGGCGGGGCCACGGTCGTCGGTGACACGGTCGACCTCTTCGACCTCGGGGCCGCCCGCGAGTGGGCGGACAAGACGGAGAAGGAGTTCGGCCGGATCGACGGGCTCGTCCATCTCGTCGGCGGCTGGCGCGGCAGTGCCTCCTTCGCCGAGACCGAGCTCGCCGACTGGGCCTTCCTGGAGAAGGTGCTGATCCGTACGGTCCAGTCCACCTCGCTCGCCTTCCACGAGCCGCTCATGCGCAGCGACCGCGGGCGCTACGTCCTGATCAGCGCCGCGGGCGCCTCCAAGCCCACCGCCGGCAACGCGGCCTATGCCGCGGCCAAGGCGGCGGCCGAGGCATGGACCCTCGCGATGGGTGACGACTTCCGCAAACTGGGGGGCGAGGACGGCCCCAAGGCCGCGGCTGCCATCCTGGTGATCAAGGCACTGGTGCACGACGCCATGCGCGCCGAGCGCCCGAATGCGAAGTTCGCGGGCTTCACCGACGTCAAGGATCTGGCCGACGCCATCGCCGGCGTCTGGGACCGGCCCGCACAGGAAGTGAATGGACAGCGTCTGTGGCTGACCCCCAAGCCGTGACCCCGGCACTGCCCTCCAGGACCGACGCGCGTCGTCACCACGACCCGTCGGTCCGGGGCTTCGCCAGCGACAACTACGCCGGCGCCCACCCGGAGGTGCTCGCCGCGATCGCCCTCGCCAACGACGGTCATCAGATCGCCTACGGCGAGGACGACTACACCGATCACCTCCAGCGCGTCATGCACAGCCACTTCGGCCCGAGCGCCGAGGCCTTCCCGGTGTTCAACGGCACGGGCGCGAACGTCACCGCCCTCCAGGCGCTGACGGACCGCTGGGGCGCGGTGATCTGCGCCGAGTCCGCGCACATCAACGTGGACGAGGGCGGAGCGCCGGAGCGCATGGGCGGTCTCAAGCTGCTCACCGTGCCGACGCCGGACGGCAAGCTCACGCCCGAGCTCATCGACCGGCAGGCGTGGGGCTGGGAGGACGAGCACCGGGCCATGCCGCAGGTGGTCTCGATCACCCAGAACACCGAGCTGGGCACGGTCTACACCGTGGACGAGGTCCGGGCGATCGTCGAACACGCCCACTCCAAGGGCATGAAGGTCCATCTCGACGGGGCCCGGATAGCCAACGCGGCCGCTTCGCTGGACGTCCCGATGCGGGCGTTCACGAACGCGGTGGGTGTCGACGTCATCTCCTACGGTGGCACCAAGAACGGCATGCTGTTCGGTGAGGCCGTGGTCGTCCTCAACCCGGACGCCGTCAGCCACATGAAGCACCTGCGCAAGATGTCCATGCAGCTCGCTTCCAAGATGCGGTTCGTGTCGGTGCAGCTGGAGGCGCTGCTCGCCAAGGACCTGTGGCTCCGCAACGCCCGGCACGCCAACGCGATGGCCCAGCGCCTCGCGGCCGGGGTGCGCTCGGTGGACGGGGTGGAGATCCTCTACCCCGTACAGGCAAACGCGGTCTTCGCGCGGCTGCCGCACGAGGTCAGCTCGCGCCTGCAGAAGCGTTTCCGCTTCTACTTCTGGGACGAGGCCGCCGGGGACGTGCGCTGGATGTGCTCCTTCGACACCACGGAGGACGACGTCGACGCCTTCCTCCAAGCACTCAAGGAAGAGATGGCGCGCTAGTTCCGTCTGCATAGGTATGCGGCCGATCGGAAAGAGATTGACTCCGGTCGGCCGCATTTCTATGCTCTGGGCGCATGGAGCTGATCCAGCAGGAACCCGAACTCGCTTCTTACCTCGCGGCCGACGGGGTCATCGATCATGAGCATCCGCTGGTGCGGCAGACGGCGGCGCACCTGCGCGCCGACCACCCGGACGCATACTCATACGCCGAGGCCGCCTTCGAGTTCGTACGGGACGCCATTTCGCACTCCTTCGACTCCGGCGACATGCGGGTCACCTGGCGGGCCTCCGACGTCCTCGCGCAGGGCACCGGCATCTGTTACGCCAAGTCGCACGCGCTGGCGGCCCTGTTGCGCGCCGAGGGCGTTCCGACCGCTCTCTGCTACCAGCGGCTCGGCGCCGACGACGGGTCGGACCCGGTCGTCCATGGGCTGATCGCCCTCAGGCTCCCCGGTGAATCCGGATGGGCGCGGCAGGACCCCCGGGGCAACAAGCCCGGCGTCGACGCCCGGTTCTCGCTGGAGGGAGAGCGGCTGGCGTGGCCTGTGCGACCCGAGTGCAATGAAGTGGACTATCCAGTATTGTATGCTGCACCGCATCCGAAGGTGCTGAAAGCCCTGTGGTCGGCGCGAGACCGGCCGGAGCTCTCACGGACCCTCCCGACCGCACTCTGACGCAAGGACCGCGATGCCCCTCACCCTGACCGTGTCCGACCAGGTACGTGCCCTCGTGCCCGGCTTCACCCACCTCGCCGTCGAGGCGCACGGGCTGGTCAACGGGCCCAGCGACGAGGCCAGTTCGGCCCTGCTCGACGACGCGACCCGACGCCTCGCGGAGCGGCTCGACGGACAGGCGCCGGACAAGGACCCGCACATCGCCGCCTGGCGTGCCGCGTACACGGCGTTCGGCGCCAAGCCGTCGCGTACCCGCAACTCCGCCGAGGCGCTCGCCAGGCGAGCCCGCGCGGACGGCGGACTGCCCCGCATCAACCGGATAGTCGACGCCTACAACGCGATCAGCGTCGCCCATCTGATCCCGGCCGGCGGCGAGGATCTCGACCGAGTCCAGGGCGCGATGAGCCTCGTCCGGGCCACCGGCGACGAGCCGTTCGTGACCATGGCCGGCGGCGAGGAGACCGTGGAGCACCCCGAGCCGGGCGAGATCGTCTGGCGCGACGACGCGGGCGTCACGTGCCGCCGCTGGAACTGGCGCCAGGGCCCGCGCACCCGGATCGACGATGACACCGTCAACGCGATCTTCCTGCTGGAGTCGCTGGCCCCCATGACCCGGGAGGAACTCATGGCGGCGGGCACCGAACTCGCCGAGTCGCTCGAGAAGCTCAGCCCCGGGGTGCGGATCACCGTCGGCACCCCCGCGTGACGTCCCGCCGCGGCCGGACTTCCCGGAACCGCGGCGCGTCGCTCAGCCGGCTTCTTTGACCTGGGCCGGAGTCGGAGCCGTACCCCCGAGGTGTGCGGGCACCCACCAGGTGTCGCTCGCGTCCTTGGGGCGTACGGGATAGGCGCGCTGCGCGGCCTCGAGAAGCTCCTGCACGCGCTCGCGCACGCGCCGGGTGATGGCCCCCGCGTACTGGTCGGCCGGAGCCTCCATCGGCTCCCCGACGCGGATGGTCACCGGGATGTGACTGCGCTTGAAGTTCCGCGGCCGGCCCTTGGTCCAGATGCGCTGCGTGCCCCAGAGCGCCATCGGGATCAGTGGAACCCCGGCTTCCTGGGCGAGCCGTGCCGCACCCGACTTGAAGCTCTTGAGCGTGAACGACTGCGAGATCGTCGCCTCGGGGAACACCCCGATGATCTCCCCGGCCTTCAGCGACTCCAGCGCGTGCTCGTACGCGTGCTCGCCCTGGGCGCGGTCCACCGGAATGTGCTTCATGCCGCGCATCAGCGGGCCGGAGACCTTGTGCCGGAACACCGAGTCCTTGGCCATGAAGCGCACGAGGCGCTTCTGCGGCAGAGCGGCCAGGCCCGTGAAGATGAAGTCCAGATAGCTGATGTGATTGCTGACGAGCACAGCACCGCCGGTACGCGGGATGTGCTCCGAACCCTGGGTGTCGATCTTCAGGTCGAGCGCCTTGAACAGGGTCAGTGCGGCGCCGATGACCGGCCGATAGACGAGTTCTGCCATCTGAGAGGAATCCTTCTTCTGTGCCTGGGGAGGGGTTCTCCCGGCGGAAGTTACGCAGCCGTAGGTTTTAGGCTTTGGGCAGATCGTGCCCCATGCGGGCCCTTGTGACCAGTCCTGACGGCCTCGTAAGGGGAGATTCTCGTCACGCCCCCGGCCGTGGCGGGAATCGAACGGTGCGGTGGCACGCTGCACGGGAGGGGCCGGGAGCAGAAGGAAGCAGAAAGAAGGGGACATGACGCGACAGGCGGAGACGCTCGGCGCCGAGAGCGGGGTCCAGCTGGGGGAGCGGGCCACCCTGGTGCAGTTCTCCACTGCCTTCTGCCAGCCCTGCCGCGCCACCCGCCGCACGCTGGCCGAGGTCGCCGCGATGATCGAGGGCGTGGGGCATGTGGAGATCGACGCCGAGGAGCGCCTCGATCTCGTACGCCGGCTCGGCATCGTCCGCACCCCCACCGTCCTGGTCCTCGACCGCACCGGACGGGTCGTGGTCCGCGCGGCCGGACAGCCCCGCCGGGCGGACGTCATCGCAGCCCTGGGCCGCGCCGTCTGACGCGGTGACACATCTCCCACATCCCGGGACGCGCTTGACTGCACAGGCCAACGATCGTCAGGCTGGCCGGGTGCCCCAAGAACTCCTTCTCCACGGGCGGGCCCACGTGGATCTGGCCCGCAACGCGAGCGCGCGCTGTCCGGGTGTCTGAGAACCCACGGACTCCTCTCACGACGCCCTCGCAGAAGGACAGTTCCATGACGGTTTCGCCCGAGCTCCGCACCATCGGCGCCCCTCGGCAGGCCTCTCCCGACCTCCTCCGTTCCGTCTTCCGGCAGCACGCGGCCGGTGTCGCGGTCATCACCGCCCATGGGGACCGCCCCGTCGGCTTCACCGCCACCTCCCTCAGCTCCGTCGCCGCCGACCCTCCCCTCATCTCCTTCGGTGTGGGCACCACCTCCTCCAGCTGGCCCGTGATCGCCGAGGCCGAGCACATAGGCGTCCACATACTCGGCGAGCACCAGCGGGAGCTGGCCGGCACGTTCGCCCGCAGCGGCGCGGACCGGTTCGGCGAGCCGACCCGGTGGAGTGTCGGACCCGAGGGCGTGCCGGTGCTCGACGGGGTGCTCGCGTGGCTGGTCTGCCGGGTGGTGGCCCGGGTCCCGGCCGGGGATCATCGGATCGTGATCGCCGAGGTCGTCGCGGGGGATCCGGCCGGCGTGGGCCGGCCGCTCCTCTATCACCAGGGTCGTTTCACCGCACTGCGAGACTGAGCCCGACCCGCCCGCTCGCGTTGGCAAGGTCACACACCTGAGCGCTTGCTTACCGGTAACGACTTGGGTGTACTGACGAGTAATATCTTGGTGGGGGCGCCCGGCGCCCCGACCGGAAACCCGCCCTTCAGGCGCCTATGCTGCGAGCAACAAGGCAGCCCAGTAATGACGATGCAGTAGGAGAGCCGGCGTGAGCTTGAGGATCGTTGTCTGTGTGAAGTACGTGCCCGACGCCACCGGCGACCGGCACTTCGCCGATGACCTGACCGTCGACCGGGACGACGTCGACGGACTCCTTTCGGAGCTCGACGAGTACGCCGTCGAGCAGGCCCTGCAGATCGCCGAAGAGGCGGACGAGGCCGAGGTCACCGTCATCACGGTCGGCCCCGAGGACGCCAAGGACGCGCTGCGCAAGGCGCTGTCCATGGGCGCCGACAAGGCCGTCCACGTCGAGGACGAGGACCTGCACGGCTCCGACGTCATGGGCACCTCGCTGGTGCTCGCCAAGGCGATCGAGAAGACCGGCTACGACGTCGTCATCGCGGGCATGGCCTCCACCGACGGCACCATGGGCGTCCTGCCGGCCATCCTCGCCGAGCGCCTGGGCGTCCCCCAGGTCACGCTGCTCTCCGAGGTGAAGATCGAGGACGGCAAGGTGATCGGCCGTCGTGACGGCGACACCGCCTCCGAGCAGCTGGAGGCCTCGCTTCCGGCCGTCGTGTCGGTGACGGACCAGTCGGGCGAGGCCCGCTACCCGTCCTTCAAGGGCATCATGGCCGCCAAGAAGAAGCCGGTGGAGTCCCTGGAGCTCTCCGACCTCGACATCGAGGCCGACGAGGTCGGCCTGGAGGCCGCCTGGACCGCGGTCGACTCCGCCACCGAGCGCCCGGCGCGCACCGCGGGCACGATCGTCAAGGACGAGGGTGAGGGCGGCAAGCAGCTGGCCGAGTTCCTCGCGAGCCAGAAGTTCATCTAAGGCTCGCGCGAGCCGACCCATCGCCCCCAGATTCTTCGTTCGCAGGAGATTGAAGTCCCATGGCTGAGATTCTCGTCTACGTCGACCACGTCGACGGAGCCGTCCGCAAGCCCACCCTGGAGCTGCTGACGCTCGCCCGCCGCCTCGGCGAGCCCGTCGCCGTCGCGCTCGGCAACGGCGCCGCCGACACCGCGGCGTCCCTCGCCGAGCACGGTGCCACCCGCGTGCTGACCGCCGACGCCCCCGAGTTCGCCGAGTACCTCGTCGTACCGAAGGTGGACGCGCTCCAGGCCGCGTACGAGGCCGTCTCCCCGGCCGCCGTGCTCGTCCCGTCCTCCGCCGAGGGCAAGGAGATCGCGGCCCGCCTCGCCGTCCGTATCGGCTCCGGCATCATCACCGACGCCGTCGACCTCGAGGCCGGCGACGAGGGCCCGGTCGCGACGCAGTCCGCGTTCGCCGCCTCCTTCACCACCAAGTCCCGTGTCTCCAAGGGCACCCCGGTCATCACGGTCAAGCCGAACTCGGCTCCCGTCGAGGCCGCCCCGGCCGCCGGCGCGGTCGAGACGCTCGCCGTCACCTTCTCGGCCCAGGCCACCGGTACGAAGGTCACCGCGCGCACCCCGCGCGAGTCGACCGGCCGCCCGGAGCTGACCGAGGCCGCGATCGTCGTCTCCGGCGGCCGTGGCGTCAACGGCGCCGAGAACTTCGGAATCATCGAGGCGCTCGCCGACTCGCTCGGCGCGGCCGTCGGCGCCTCGCGCGCCGCCGTCGACGCCGGCTGGTACCCGCACTCCAACCAGGTCGGCCAGACCGGCAAGTCGGTCTCGCCGCAGCTGTACATCGCCTCCGGCATCTCCGGTGCGATCCAGCACCGCGCGGGTATGCAGACCTCGAAGACCATCGTCGCCATCAACAAGGACGCCGAGGCCCCGATCTTCGACCTCGTCGACTACGGCGTGGTCGGCGACCTCTTCGACGTCGTCCCGCAGCTGACCGAAGAGGTCAGGACCCGCAAGTCCTGACTGACCTGCGGTTCTCTCGCGGCCGGGGCCGCACGGTGATCCCTCACCGTGCGGCCCCCGGCCGTTTCGGACAACCATTGACGCGGGTCCCGGCGGACTACTAACTTCGCTATACGGATTGTTGATTCCGTGAAGCGGAAAACAGGAGGATGTGGGATGGGTCAGCAGGAGAAGGTGTCGACGAGCCTCGCAGGAGCGGTCAGCGCGGGCATCAGCGCCTCCCTCGCAGCGGTGGACGCCGAGCTCGACCGGCGCTACCCCGGAGACCCGGGCACCCGCCAGCCCGTCCACACCGTCTACGTCCCCGGCAACGTCTTCGGCGCCGGGACCATCCGCTCCTGGGGTGACCAGGCCCTCGCCGCCCTCGACGAGCACGCCGGCGACGCGGACGCCTTCGCCGCCGTCCTCGGCCTCTCCGACGACCTGGCCGAGGACGTCTACCGCCGTGTCCGCGCCAAGCTGGAGCGCGAGCCCGTCGAGGATCTCCGCGTCGACTTCGAGGACGGTTACGCGGGCCGGGACGAGGACCACGACGCCGCCCGCGCCGCCCGCCTGATCTCGGAGGCGTACAAGAGCGGCACGGCCGCCCCGTACATGGGCATCCGGATGAAGTGCATGGAGGCCGCCGTACGCGACCGCGGTATCCGCACCACCGACATCTTCCTGACCGGCCTCGTCGAGAACGGCGGCCTGCCCGACGGCCTCGTCCTCACCCTCCCCAAGGTCACCTACCCCGAGCAGGTCTCCGCCTTCGTCCGCCTCCTGGAGGCCTTCGAGAAGGCCCACGGCCTGGACGCCGGCCGCCTCGGCTTCGAGATCCAGATCGAGACCAGCCAGTCCATCCTCGCCGCCGACGGCACCGCCGCCGTCGCCCGCATGATCGACGCGGCCGAGGGCCGCGCCACCGGACTGCACTACGGCACCTTCGACTACAGCGCCTGCCTCGGCGTCTCCGCCGCCTACCAGGCCAGCGACCACCCGGCCGCCGACCACGCCAAGGCGATCATGCAGGTCGCCGCCGCCGGAACCGGCGTACGGGTCTCCGACGGCTCCACCAACGTCCTGCCGGTCGGCTCCACCGAGCACGTCCACGAGGCATGGCGGCTGCACTACGGCCTCACCCGCCGCGCCCTCGCCCGGGCCTACTACCAGGGCTGGGACATGCACCCTGGCCACATCCCCACCCGGTACGCCGCCGTCTTCGCCTTCTACCGCGAGGGCTTCGAGACCGCCGCGAAGCGCCTCTCCGCCTACGCCAACCACGCGGGCGGCGACGTGATGGACGAGCCCGCCACCGCCAAGGCGCTCAGTTCCTACCTGCTGCGCGGCATCGACTGCGGCGCCCTCGACACCGCCGAGGTCGACGCCCTCACCGGCCTGACCCGCGCCGACCTCGACCACTTCTCGGCCCCGCGCCGCGGCGACCTCACCGCCACGGCCCAGTAACAAGCGGAAGCACCCGCGCCGAACGCGCGACCGGGCCCCGTACTCTGTACGCGTTCACGCAGCCGACAGGGAACGGGGCAGCGGTGTCTTCGGGGGAGAACGAGCGGCTCGCCGGCCGCTATCGGGTCGTGCGCCAACTGGGCCGCGGCGGCATGGGCGTCGTCTGGCGGGCCGTCGACGAGGTCCTCGGCCGCGAGGTGGCCGTCAAGGAACTGCGGACGTACAACGACTCGTCCGGACCGGAACTGGCCGATCTGCGCGTACGGATGCAGCGCGAGGCACGGGCGGCCGCCCGGGTACGGCACCCGGGGGTCATCGCCGTCCACGACGTGACCGAACATCAGGGCCGCCCCGTCATCGTCATGGAGCTCGTCGACGGGCCCTCGCTCGACGACGTCCTCGGGGACCGCGGCGTCCTGGACCCGCGGGAGGCCGCGCGCGTCGGCGCCGCCGTCCTGGAGGCGCTGGCCGCCGCGCACGACGCCGGCGTGCTCCACCGCGACGTGAAGCCCGGCAACGTCCTCCTCGACAAGGGAGGGCGGGTCGTTCTCACCGACTTCGGCATCGCCGCCATGGACGACCCGGGTGACGGCTCGACCACTCACCTGACCCGCAGTGGTGAGATCGTCGGATCGCTGGACTATCTGGCACCGGAGCGCGCCCAGGGGCAGCAGCCCGGACCCGCGTCCGACGTCTGGGCGCTCGGCGCGACGCTGTACGCGGCCGTGGAAGGCGCCTCTCCGTTCCGTCGCACGTCGACGTGGTCCACGTTGAACGCCATCGTCGTGGAACCCCTGCCCGAGCCGCGCCGCGCAGGCCCCCTCACGCCCGTACTCCAGCTCCTGATGCTCAAGGACCCGGGCCTGCGCCCCGACGCCCGCGCGGCGGCCCGCCTCCTCACGGCCGTGGCCCAGGGCGAGAGCGGCGCACCGGCCCCCCGGGCCCCGCTCTCCGGCACCCCGGCACCACCACCGGTGCCGACCGAGCGCAACGCCGCCCCGCAGCACCGCCCCGAGGGCTTCGGCCCGGCCCACCCGGCCGGCGGCTTCACACCCTCGCCCGCGCCCCCGGACGCCTTCGGCTCCGGTGCCCCGCACCCGGCGGGGGGCTTCGTCCCGGCGCCGCACGGCGCCGAGGGATTCGGGCCCGGCGTACCGCCGGTCGGGCCCGCCTACGCGTCGGGCGGCGGATTCCCGTCCGCCGGGTACGCGTCCGCCGGCCCGGCGACCTCTCCGGGCCCCCAGCCGGCCGCCGCGCCGACCGCCGCACCGCAGGAGTCCGGGCGGAAGCGGTCGATGGCGCTGGTCGCCGGGGCCGTCGCCGCCGTGCTGCTGGCAGGCGGCGGAGTGACGTACACCCTGGTCGGACAGGACGACGGTACGAAGCAGGAGCGGCTGGCCGGGGACCGGGCGCCGGACAGCCCCGGCCGGGTCCTCGACTCGGGCACCGCGGGCCCGGCTTCCGCGTCCGCCACCCCCTCCGAGGCGGGCGCCCCGAAGTCCGCCACGCCGACTCCGACGGGGGCGTCGAAGGCGCCCCTGCCCGGCTCCGGCGGCGGCGCGGACGCAGGCGGGTCCACCACCGGCGGAAGCGCCTCCGGCGGCGGCGCCACCGGAGGCACCAGCACCACCGGCACGACCGGCGGCGGCTCCACGAGCGGCGGAAGCGCCACGACGGGTGTCGCGACCACCACGGGCGGCGGCGCACCGGCTCCGCAGCCCGCGCCCGTCTGCCACGCCCGAGGCGGCGGGAAGTACGACTGCCAGGTGTGGCGCACGGGGAGGACGTACAGCCACGCGGGCGGCGAGATGGGCGTCCTCAACGCCGGCACCAACTACTTCTACTGCCAGGCGAACCTCGGTCGGCGGGAGACGTACGGCGATTGGACGAACGTCTGGTGGGCCAGGACCGACGACGACAGCGGCAACACCGACGTGTACTTCAGCCTCGTCTACGTCAAGGGCGGCGACAACGACCAGCCGTTGCCGGGCCTGCCCGTCTGCTGAGCCGGCTTCCCAGGTCGGGTCCGGAAAGCAGCGCCGTCTGCCCGCGGGGCAGGCGGGACTTCACGGACACGGCCTAGGCGGACGGCGGGGGCGGGATCTCGCCGGAGCCGCGTGGGATCAGGGTGGTCTTCAGGACGACCTGGGCCGGCGGCTCCTCGATGCCGTCCAGGCGGCGGAAGAGCCGTTCCGCCGCCGTGCGGCCCAGCGCGGCGGCGTCCTGGGCGATGACGGTGATGCCGAGCAGGTCGGCGAGCTCGATGTCGTCGAAACCGACCAGGGCCACGGGGTGTTCGCGCCCGGCCAGCGCCCGTACCGCCGTGACCGTGACCCGGTTGTTGCCCGCGAAGAGGGCGGTGACCGGCTCCGGCCCCGACACCATCGCCGTGACCGCCTCCCGTACCCGCTCCGGGTCGGTGGGGCCCAGCGAGACCCAGGAGTCCTCGACGTCCAGGCGCGCCTCCTCCATCGCCGCCCGGTAGCCGCGCAGGCGCTCGGTCGCGGTGTGGATGCGGGGCTGGTCGCCGATGAAGCCGATCCTGCGGTGGCCGTGGGCGATGAGATGGGCCACCCCGGCACGGGAGCCGCCGAAGCTGTCCGAGAGGACGGCGTCGGCGTCGATCCGCCCCGCGGGCCGGTCCACGAAGACGGTGGCGACACCCGCCTTCATCTCCGGTTCCAGATAGCGGTGGTCGTGGCCGGCCGGAATCACGATGAGCCCGTCGACCCGGCGGGCGCAGAGCGCGAGCGCCAACTCCTGCTCCCGCTCCGGATCCTCGGCGCTGGAACCGTTGATGAGGAGCGCGCCGTGGGCCCGGGCGACCTCCTCTACGGCGCGGCTGAGCGGGCCGTAGAACGGGTCGGCGAGATCCTCGAGGACCAGGCCGACCGAGGCGGTGCGGCCTTTGCGCAGGACCCGGGCGCTGTCGTTGCGCCGGAAGCCGAGCGATTCGATGGCTTCCTGCACCCGGCGTTCGGTGTCGGGGGTGACGCCCGCTTCGCCGTTGACGACACGGGAGACCGTCTTGAGACCGACGCCCGCCCGGGCGGCGACATCCTTCATCGTGGGCCGATTGCCGTAACGGTGCTCGGGGCGGCGGGCGGTCTCGGCCACAGTGCGCAGATCCTCTGTCTTCCGGGACGGGCGGGTCGGTGCCGTCGTGGGGTTCGTGATGTTGTCGAGCATAGGCCCTGGACAACGTTGTCAGAGGGGGAGAGACTGGAGGTCACACCGATCACCGCCTTCGGCTGCCCATCTGGAGATACCGCACCCATGCATACCGACCTCGTCGCCGGCCTCGTCGTCGCCCTGGACATCGGCGGGACCAAGATCGCCGGTGCGCTGGTGGACGGCGACGGTCGCCTGCTCGTACGGGCCCAACGGCCCACCCCGGCGCGGGAGGACGGCGAGACGGTGATGCGGGCGGTCGAGGAGGTGCTGGCGGAGCTGGCGGTCTCGCCGCTGTGGGCCGGGGCGCAGGCGGTGGGCATCGGCAGCGCGGGTCCCGTGGACGCGGTCGAGGGCACCGTCAGTCCCGTCAACGTGCCGGGCTGGCGCGGCTTTCCGCTGGTCGAGCGGGTCGCCCGGGTGGTGGGTGGCCGACCGGTGACGCTGGTCGGCGACGGCGTCGCCATGACGGCGGCCGAGCACTGGCAGGGCGCCGCCCGTGGGTACGACAACGCGCTGTGTCTGGTCGTCTCGACGGGGGTGGGCGGCGGTCTCGTGCTCGGAGGTCAGGTGCACCCGGGCCCCACGGGCAACGCGGGCCACATCGGTCACGTCAGTGTGGACCTGGACGGCGATCCGTGCGCGTGCGGTGGGCGTGGCTGTGTCGAACGGATCGCCAGCGGGCCCCACATCGCCCGTCGCGCCCTGGAGAACGGCTGGCTGCCCGGCCCCGACGGAGACACCTCGGCCGCCGCGGTCGCCGCATCGGCCCGGGCCGGGGACCCCATCGCGGTCGCCTCCTTCGAGCGCGCCGCGCAGGCCCTGGCGGCCGGCATCGCGGCCACCGCGGCCCTGGTCGAGATCGACATCGCGGTCGTGGGCGGGGGAGTGGCGGGGGCGGGCGACATCCTCTTCGTCCCCCTCCGCCGCAGTCTGGCCACCTACGCGACCCTCTCCTTCGTCCGCCACCTCAAGGTCACCCCCGCCCTCACCGCCACCAACGCCGGCCTCCTCGGCGCAGCAGCCGCCGCCTTCCCTCACCCGCCCCACAAGGAAGCCTCTTACGGGGTGGCCTGACCCGGTGCCCGCCCCGCACCGCCGGGGGCGACCGAGCCCCGCCCTGTCCGTGGCAGCCGGCTCACCCACCTCGCTGCCGACGTCCGGCGCGCCGCGAGACGGAGGTGCTGCCCCGGCGCTCACGGGCCGGGTCTGCCGTCAACAGTGCTGTCGGCAAGACACTGCCCCGGCGCTCACGGGCGGCGGTGTGCCGTCGGCAGTACTGCCGACGCGTCGCGAGGTCCCAGCACTGCCGGTGGCGGGTGCTCCACTCTCATCGGTGGCGGTCGGTCGTCCGCGCGCTGTAGGCGGACGACCGACCGGCGCCGCGCGCGGTGCGAGACCCCTCACCTCGCGCTGTCCGGGCGGGGTACGTCCGGGGCCGCAGGTGACGGCCGCCGCCCGTCCCGTCCGGGTCGACCAACCCGCGCCGCGCCTGAAGCCGGACGGCCATCGAGGCCCAGCACTGCCCCGCTGACGGACGGCGGTGCGCCCCAGTCCGTGGTGCCCGGCCGCGCGAGCGTCCGGCGCCGCGCGAACCGTTGGGCCGCGGTGCGCAGGCCCGCTGCTTCCGGACGGGTGGCCGCCCGTCGGCGAGGCCGGTTGTCCGCCGGGGCCGTGTCCGAAGGGACGTCAGGCGTTCGCCGGCTCCGGGGTTCGTGGGGGGATGATCACCAGGAACGCGTCGGACTCCAGGTCCATCACCACCTCCGCCGGAAGCCCCTCGTCCCGGCGTGCGCTGGCGAACTCCTCGGCCGGCCAGCTGCCCCGGGGCCCTCCCGCGGGAAATTGCTCCAATACCGTACGGTTCATCTCCGCACCCCCTTGCCTTGAGGTCCGACGGCAGCCGGACCCGAAGTGTTACGCACCGTCACGCACGGGCGTTCGTGCCGTGAGGCGTTTCGCATACCCCGTTCGTCCTGACCGACGCCCGTCCGGATCCCTCCGGTTCCCCCCGGGGGTTTCCATGGCAGGGTGGTGCGGGCAAGCCACTGGGGGCTACCGAAGAGGGGGAATCGTGATCGTCTGGATCAACGGTGCGTTCGGCGCGGGAAAGTCCAGCACCGCGCGCGAGCTGGTCGATCTGATCCCGAACAGCACCCTGTACGACCCCGAGCTCATCGGCGGCGCGATGAGCTGGCTGCTGCCGCAGAAGCGGCTCGCCGAGGTCAACGACTTCCAGGACCTGCCGATATGGCGCCGCATGGTCGTGGACACCGCCGCCGCCCTGCTCGCCGAGGTCGGCGGGGTCCTCGTCGTCCCCATGACCCTGCTCCGCCAGGAGTACCGCGACGAGATCTTCGGCGGCCTCGCCGCCCGTCGTATCCAGGTGCGGCACGTCCTGCTCGCCCCGGACGAAACGATCCTGCGCGAGCGAATACACGGCCGCACCCCCGACCACTCCGGCCCGGCGGAACTCACCCGCGTGCGCCAGTGGTCCTACGACCACATCGAGCCTTACCGCACCGCCGTCCACGACTGGCTGGGCGCCGACGCCTACGTCGTCGACAGCACCGCACTCACCACCGCCGAGACCGCCCGCGCCGTCGCCGAAGCCGTCGCCGCCGGTACGGCCGCCCCTTGCGGCATCGTCCAGACCCCCGAACCCACCGGCGAGACCCTGGCGGCCGGAGTCCTGCTCTTCGACGAGCACGACCGCTTCCTGCTCGTCGACCCCACCTACAAGCCCGGCTGGGAGTTCCCCGGCGGCGTCGTCGAACCCGGCGAGCCGCCCGCCCGCGCCGGCATGCGCGAGGTCGCCGAGGAGATCGGGCTCGAACTCGACGCCGTGCCCACCCTGTTGCTCGTGGACTGGGAACGGCCCCAGCCTCCCGGCTACGGAGGCCTCCGGCTCCTCTTCGACGGTGGCCGACTGCCCGCCGCCGACGCCGAACGGCTCCTCCTGCCCGGCGCCGAACTGCGCGACTGGCGCTTCGTCACCGAGGAGGAGGCCGCCGACCTGCTCCCGCCCGTCCGCTACCGCCGCCTCCACTGGGCCCTGCGCGCCCGGGAACGGGGTACCGTCCTGAACCTGGAGGCCGGCGTCCCCGTCGGCTGACCCCGCCCGGCACTCCTTGGCGCCCCTACGACGCCGCGGCGAGCCGCTCCGCGGCGTCCTCCGTCACCGGCGCGCCGTGACCGCAGCAGATCACCGAGGGCTTCAGCCCGGGCATCCGCCGCATCGAGGCCGTCGCACGCTCGCGGTCCACATGGAAGACGCCGAGGGTCACCCCCTGTACGGCGGCGACCGTGTCCCCCGTGAACAGCACGCCGTGGCGCGGCAGATGCACGGCGATCGACCCCTCCGTGTGCCCGGGGGTGTGCACCACCACGGCCCCGTCCCCGAAGTCCAGCACGTCGCCGTCCGCCAGTTCCCGGTCGACGCGCGTGGGCGGCGCCTCGGGGACGGTGAGGCCGTGCTCGTACAGCGGAATCTCCCAGTCGAGCAACACCGGCTCGGGAACCGGGACTTCGCCTCTGATCACCGGGGCGTCGAGGCGGTGGGCCAGGATCTCCGCGCCGTGCCGGTCCGCCAACTCCTGGGCGGAGCCCACGTGGTCGCGGTGGCAGTGGGTGAGTACGATCCGGCGCAGCCGGG
Organism: Streptomyces lateritius; assembly: GCF_014649715.1. Taxonomy (GTDB): domain Bacteria; phylum Actinomycetota; class Actinomycetes; order Streptomycetales; family Streptomycetaceae; genus Streptomyces; species Streptomyces lateritius. The sequence continues at coordinate 67,231 of NZ_BMTO01000010.1, read as the reverse complement.
CGGGATCCAGGCCCGCTCCTCGTAGCGCCGTCTCGATCTCCGACGCCGCGCCCGCCCAGCCGGCGTCGATCATGGTCAACTCCCCCTCGTCCCGCCAGAGGTAGGCCTGGCCGATGGAGAAGTCGAGCATGTGCAGCCGCGGAGCGATCGCGATGAGGTCCATGCGGCGAACGTACGTCGACACGCACGTCCGCCGCATCGCTCTACGCTTTCGGCGAGCTTCGCCGAACGCTCAACCCTGCTTCGAGCGGGCGTAGTTCACCAGGAAGTGGGCCTCCGCAACCGACAGGCGCTCCAGCTCCTCCGGCGACACCGACTCGTTCACGGCGTGGATCTGCGCCTCCGGGTCGCTCAGGCCGATCAGCAGGATCTCCGCCTTCGGGTAGAGCGCCGCGAGCGTGTTGCACAGCGGGATCGACCCGCCCATGCCCGAGGCCTGCATCTCCTCACCCGGGTACGCGATCCGCATCGCCTCGGCCATCGAGGTGTACGCCGGGCTCGTGACGTCCGCGCTGAACGCCTGGCCCTGGCCCACCTGCTCGAAGCTCACCCGCGCGTTCCACGGCACCCGCTTCCGGATGTGCGCGTAGAGCAGCTGCGTCGCCTCGGCGGCGTCCTGGCCCGGCGGCACCCGCAGGCTGATCTGCGCGCGGGCCGTCGACGGGATCGACGGGGTCGCCCCGGCCACCGGGTGGCAGTCGATGCCGATCACCGTGACGGCGGGACGGGCCCAGATGCGGTCCGCGACCGTACCGTGGCCCGCGAGACCCACACCGTCGAGGACCTTGGCGTCCCTGCGGAAGTCCTCCTCCGGGTACTGCAGGCCCTCCCACACCGCGTCCGCCGGCAGACCGTCGATGACCGTCGAACCGTCCTCGGCCCGCAGCGTGTCCAGTACGCGGATCAGCGCGGCCAGCGCGTCGGGCGCCGCGCCACCGAACTGGCCCGAGTGCAGGTTGCCTTCGAGGGTGTCGATCCGGACCCGGATCATCGTCATCCCGCGCAGGGTCGCCGTCACCGTCGGCAGACCGACCCGGAAGTTGCCCGTGTCACCGATCACGATCGCGTCGGCGGTCAGCAGCTCGGGGTGCGCCTCGGCGTACCGCTCCAGGCCGCCCGTGCCCTGCTCCTCCGAGCCCTCCACGATCACCTTGATCGTGACGGGCACCCCGCCGTTCGCCTTGAGGGCGCGCAGCGCCAGCAGGTGCATGATGAAGCCGCCCTTGCAGTCGGCCGCGCCACGCCCGTACCAGCGGCCGTTCCGTTCGGTGAGCTCGAACGGCGGAGTGATCCAGGCCGACTCGTCCAGCTTCGGCTGCACGTCGTAGTGGGCGTAGAGCAGGACCGTCGGGGCGCCGACCGGGCCGGGCAGCACGCCGTACACGGACTGCGAACCGTCCGGGGTGTCGAGCAGCGCCACGTCCTGGAAGTCCTCCGCGCGCAGCGCGTCCGCCACCCAGTTGGCGGCCGCCTCGCACTCGCTGCGCGGCGCCACCGCCTCGTCCGCCACCGACTCGAAGGCCACCAGTTCCGTGAGCTCCGCCTTGGCTCGGGGCATCAGCGCGGCGACGGTCTCGGCGATCGGATGGGCGGTCATGGGCACGCTCCTGGTGGGTGCGACGTTGTGACGTTGTGAGGGCGACTCGCCGTATGTCGGTGGTACGGCGAACGCACGGCCGATCCTACGGCTCCGGTCCACGGGGGCCGCGCCGTAGGATGCCGCAAGAGCTTGGACCATCGGTCGGATCAGGAGCAGAAGCACATCGTGAGCAGCGAGAACGCAGACGCCGAAGAGGTACGCGCGGGACTGTCGGAGAACGCCGCGACCGTCTGGGACGTGGTCGTGGTCGGGGCCGGACCGGCGGGCGCGTCGGCGGCCTACGCGGCGGCGGTCGCCGGCCGCCGGGTCCTGCTCCTGGAGAAGTCCGAGCTGCCCCGCTACAAGACGTGTGGCGGTGGCATCATCGGGCCCTCGCGGGACGCGCTGCCGCCCGGCTTCGAACTGCCGCTCCAGGACCGGGTGCACGCCGTCACCTTCTCCATGAACGGCCGCTTCGCCCGCACCCGCCGCTCGCGCCGGATGCTCTTCGGGCTCGTCAACCGGCCCGAGTTCGACGCCGGTCTCGTCGAACAGGCGCAGAAGGCGGGAGCCGAGCTGCGGACGGGCGTGACGGTCGCCCGGGTGGAGCAGCACGGACCGGCGGTGCCGGACCGCCGGACGGCCGCCGTCGTGCTCGCCGACGGCGAGACGGTGCTGGCGCGGGCGGTCGTCGGCGCCGACGGCAGCGCGGGCCGGATAGGAGCGCACGTCGGGGTCAAGCTCGACCAGGTGGACCTCGGCCTGGAGGCGGAGATCCCGGTCCCGCCGCCGGTGGCCGAGGACTGGAAGGGGCGCGTCCTCATCGACTGGGGGCCGTTGCCCGGCAGTTACGGCTGGGTCTTCCCGAAGGGCGACACGCTCACGGTCGGCGTGATCTCGGCGCGCGGGGAGGGCGCGGCCACCAAGCGGTATCTGGAGGACTTCATCGCCCGGCTCGGCCTCGCGGGTTTCGAGCCGGCGATCTCGTCCGGACATCTGACGCGCTGCCGGAGCGACGACTCGCCGTTGTCGCGGGGCCGGGTGCTCGTCTGCGGTGACGCCGCCGGTCTGCTGGAGCCGTGGACCCGTGAGGGCATCTCCTTCGCGCTGCGTTCGGGGCGGCTCGCGGGGGAGTGGGCGGTACGTATCGCCGAGGCGAACGACGCCGTCGACGCGCGCCGCCAGGCGCTGAACTACGCCTTCGCCATCAAGGCGGGGCTCGGTGTGGAGATGGCGGTCGGGCGACGGATGCTCGCGCTGTTCGAGCGCCGGCCGGGGCTGTTGCACGCGACGATCACCGGTCTGCGTCCGGCCTGGAACGCGTTCACGGACATCACCCGCGGCTCGACCTCGCTCGCCGGACTGGTCCGGTCGAACGGGGTGGCGCGCCGGGCACTGGACCTTCTGGACCGCCGGATGGAGTCGACGGGCGGTGCGGGCGTCCGGGGTGTGAAGGAGCGGCCGGAGGGCGGCGAGGACTCGGACGCCGGTACCGAGCCGGGTACGGAGGCAGGTTCGGCGACGGGTCGGGAATCCGGGTCCGGGCGCGGTTCCGAGCGGGCGGCCGACTGAGCCGAGAACCACGGCCGAAAACCGGGGTCGAGAACGGGGGCCGAAAACCGGGGTCGGGCCCGGGACCGGGCTGTGGGATCCCCGGATCGACGAGCCCCGGGACCGGGCTCCGGCCGGTCTGCCCGGGGTCTCACGAGGTCGTCGTGATGCGGAAGACGGGGTGGTCGGGGGCGGCCGCCAGGATCTCCTCGTCGGAGGAGCCGGCGGTCACGCCCTGGAAGTACTGGTCGACCTCCCAGCCCCAGCGCTCCAGGTAGGTGCGCAGCACCCGCGGCTTCTCCTCGTCGGGAAGCTCCTGGGCGGTGAACGTACGGACCTTCTGGCCGACGCGCAGCTCCCCGCCGCCCGCGGCGCGCATGTTGCGGACCCACTGGGAGTGGCCGCGGGCCGAGACGAGGTAGCGCACGCCGTCCAGCTCGTGCGGATTCACCGGGATGCGCTGCATCCGGCCGCTCTTGCGTCCCCGTACGGAGAGCTCGGCGGAGCCGAGGAGGCTGATGCCGTGGCGGGCGAGCCAGCCGACGACGCTGTTGAAGCGGACGTTGAGGGAGCTGCCCTTGAGGTAGTACGGCGCGGACGACATCGGGACTCCTGGTGAGTTGTGAGCGTCGCTCTCGTTTGTGAGCGCTGCTCTCACTAAACAGTGTGCATGGATCGGCCGCCCGTATCAAGAGCACTGCTCTCATTTTAGTGCGGTGCTCCGAGAGGTGGCACACTGCTCTCATGACCAGCGTTCAAGGAGCCCGCGCTCGCGCCCGGATCGAGATCACCGCGGCGATCAAGGACGAGGCGCGCAGACAGCTCGCGGCGGAGGGCGCCGCCAAGCTCTCCCTGCGAGCTGTCGCCCGCGAGCTCGGCATGGTGTCCTCCGCGCTCTACCGGTACTTCCCCAGCCGGGACGACCTCCTCACCGCGCTCATCGTCGACGCGTACGACGCCGCCGGCGCCGCCGCCGAGGAGGCGGACGCCCGAGCAGCCGGCGCCGACCCGCGCGACCGGCTCGCCCGCTGGGTCGCCGTCTGCCGCGCCGTGCGCTCCTGGGCCGTCGCCCACCCTCACGAGTACGCCCTGATCTACGGTTCCCCCGTCCCCGGCTACTCCGCCCCCCAGGACACCGTCGGTCCCGCCTCCCGCGTCGGCCTCGTCCTGATCTCCATCGCCCACGACGCCTTCACCGGCGACGGGATCGCCCCGCCGCCGCTCCCCGCGGACCTGCGTCCCGAGGCCGAACGGCTCGCCGCCGACCTCACACCCGACCTGCCACCGGCGCTCTCGGTCGCGCTGGTCGCCGCCTGGTCGCAGCTCTTCGGGCTCGTCTCGTTCGAGGTGTTCGGCCAGTTCAACCGCATCGTCGAGGACCGGGAGGCCTTCTTCACCGCCGCCGTCACCCGCCTCGGCCGCGACATCGGCCTGCTTCCCCGCACCTGACGCTCGGCGCCGACAGGGCGTACTCACGGGGGCCGCGTGTGGTCACCTCGCCCGGCCGACACCCGCCCCGCCCCTGCCCGTGCCGATCCAGCGGGCGGTGCTGCCCCGGATGCCGGAGGAGACCCTTCCTGAGGCCCCGCCGGGGAACTCCGCTGCCAGGTGATGGCCGACGTAGGCCACCCGAGGCGGGCGGGCGGGTGGGCGACGCGTCGCCCGCCACGGAGACCGCGCCGTCGCGCGTCGGGGCGGGCGCCCTCCTGCGTGCGACTACTCGACCGGTACCGGTACCCGGGCGTTCCGGGCCGCGTAGCCGATGACGGCCGCGCCGGCCGCGAGAACGGCCACCGTGGTCAGGGCCAGGGGCAGCGAGAACCAGTCGGCGAGGAAGCCGATCGAGGGCGGGCCGAGGAGCATGCCGCCGTAGCCGAGGGTGGAGGCGGCGGCGACACCGCTGGGACCGGCGAGCGCTCCGGCGCGGGCCACGGCGACCGGGAAGATGTTGGCGAGGCCGAGACCGGTCACCGCGAAGCCGAGCAGTGCGAGCCAGATGCTCGGCGCGAGCGCGCCGAGCAGCATGCCGCCGGCGGCCGTCGTCCCGCCCGCGACGAGGGTGCGGGTCTGGCCGAGCCGTTCGAGCAGCGCGGTGCCGGAGAGCCGGCCGACGGTCATCGTCAGCGCGAAGAGCGAGTAGCCGGCGGCGGCGACGCCGGGGTGCGCGTGCAGGTCCTGCTCCAGGTGGAGCGCGCCCCAGTCGGCCAGGGCACCTTCGCCGTACGCGGTGCAGAGCGCGATCACCCCGAAGACCACGACGAGACCGCGTGAACCCGCAGCACCCTGGGGCCGGTCGGAGGAGGCGGAGATCTGCTCCGGCGGGGCGGGGGAGGGCTGCCGGAGCAGTACGGGACCGGCCGCGGCGGTCAGGAGCAGACCGGCGACGGTCAGGCCGAGGAGGTGGGCCGCGGGGGAGACGCTGCCCGCGACGAGTCCGCCGATGCCCGCGCCGAGCATGCCTCCGAGGCTGAAGGCGGCGTGGAAGCTGGGCATCACGGGCCGGCGCAGCGCGGCGACGAGGTCGACGGCGGCGCTGTTCATGGCGACGTTGATGCCGCCGTACGCGGCACCGAAGAGGAGCAGCACGAGACCGAGGGCGAGGGGGGAGTGGGTGAGGGCGGGCAGGGCGATGGAGAGTGAGAGCAGGACGGCGGTGGCGACCGTGACCGCGTGGCTGCCGAAGCGCCGGCAGAGGCGGCCGGTCAGCGTCATGGTCACCACGGCACCGGCGGACACGCCGAGGAGCGCGAGCCCGAGGTCGCCGGCCGAGGCCCCGGTCTGCTGCTTGATGGCAGGGATCCGGACCACCCAGCCGGCGAAGAGGAAGCCGTCGAGGGCGAAGAAGAGAGTGAGGGCGAAGCGGAGGCGGGACAGGGAGGCGGCGGTGTCTCCGCCTGGGCCCCCCGGAACGGCCGTCCGTACTTTGTTTAGTAGCGGCACAAACTCAGGATAGGGGCGCGGAGGGGTGGTTTTCAAGCGGGCCTCGCCGAGCGCGGTCGCGCGGGCCGGGTGCCAGCGCGCGCTCGCTGTCCGGCCTGATCGACAACACCCCTGGGCCGTGTCCGTGAAGTCCCGCCTGGCCCGCGGCGCCTGGCACGCACTCTCGCCGCGTTGTCGTGATCACCCGAGTACGCCCGGTACGAGGGCGACCCTCCGCCTTGCGATCGCACGCACCGGACGCCGCGGGCCCCGCCCTGCGGGCAGACGGCGCTACCTTCCGGACACGAGCTGAGTGGCGGCCTCGCCCTTGCCGTGACGGGCGGAGGATGGGGTCTTCCGTTCCAGGGACGCCCGCACCAGCGCCGCCGCCAGGTGGGGGAGTTCCTCGCGGGAGACCAGCTCGGCCAGGGCGGCGGCGTCGGAGGGGAGGTGGGCGCGGCGTGCACCCTCGAGGGCGCGGGCGTCCAGGTAGGGGGCCACTTCCGGCCAGATTCCCTGCACCTCGCGCAGGAAGATGTCCGCGCCCGCCGGGCCGACGCCCGGCATCTCCTGGAGCGCCGACCGCAGGGCCTCCACGTCCCCGTCCGCCGCCTTCCGCATGCGCCGCAGGTCCCCGCCGTACTTCTCGAGCACCAGCTCGGCCTCCTCGCCCAGCTGCGTCGCCGTCCGCTCGTCGTAACGCCGGTAACCACCTTCGCCCAGCGCGTCCACTCGTTGCCGCCGGCTCGCCTCCCGCATGGCCCGCGGGCTACGCATCCCCGCGTCGAACAGTGCGGCGGCCGCGGCGATGGCCGTCGAGGCGCGGATCCGCGCGCTCAGCAGATGGGCCAGGACGAGCAGCTGGTACAGCGGCTGCGGAGTGTCCTTGAGCCGGACACCGGCCTCCTCGGCGTACGTCTCGCGCCCCTGCTCCGCCAAGAGGTCCCGTACGCGCGCCGCTGCCGCCGTCTCGGAGCGTGCCATGCCGCCTCCCATGACGCCTGTGGTGACTCCGCCGGTTTCCGCGGCGCCGCTACCCGCCCGTCCGCCCGGCAAACCGTTCCGCCCTCCGATCATGGGAGACTCGCCTGCATGAACGGCAAGGCGACGACGACCAGGACACGGCTGGACAGGGGGCGCGGCGCGCTGGGGCCCGCGCTGGAACTGGTGCACACGGGCCGCGCCCCGACCCGCGCCGTGCTCACCGCCGAACTCGGCGTCACCCGCGCCACCGCAGGCGCCGTCGCCGCCGAACTCGAGGCCCTCGGCCTCATCCGGGTCGACTCCAACCCCGGCGCCGCCGCCGGGTCCCAGGGGCGCCCCTCGCACCGCCTCGCCGTCGACGAGAAGGGCCCCGTCGCCCTCGCCGCACAGGTCCATGCCGACGGCTTCCGCGCCGCGCTCGTCGGCCTCGGCGGCACCATCGTGGCGACCGCGCCCGGCTGCGTCACCGTCTCCGCCGACCCCGCCCAGGTCCTCGGCGCCGTCGTCGAGGCGGGCGCCGACCTGCTCCGCGAGAGCGGGCGCCGCTGCGTCGGAGCCGGGCTCGCCGCGCCGTCGGCCGTCGCCGAGCCCGAGGGAACCGCCCTCAACCCGCTCCACCTCGCCTGGCCCGCGGGTGCGCCGGTGCGGGAGATCTTCGCCGAACGTGTCCGCGCCGCGGGCATCGAGGGCCCCGCCTTCACCGGCAACGACGTCAACCTCGCCGCGCTCGCCGAGCACCGGCACGGCGCCGGCCGTGGCGCCCGGGATCTCCTGTGCGTCGCCACCGGCCACCGCGGCGTCGGTGGCGCCCTGGTCCTCGACGGCCGCCTGCACACCGGCAGTTCCGGTCTCGCGCTCGAGGTCGGGCACCTCACGGTCAACCCCGAGGGCCGCCCCTGCCACTGCGGCAGCCGCGGTTGCCTCGACGTCGAGACCGACCCGCTCGCCTTCCTCACCGTGGCCGGACGCGACCCCGGGCCCGAGGTCTCGCTGCTCCAGCAGGCGCGTGACCTGCTCCGTACCAGCCCCGACGACCCGGGCGTGCGGGCCGCGACCGAGGAGCTCATCGACCGTCTGGGCCTCGGCCTGGCGGGTCTTGTGAACATCCTCAACCCGGACCGGATCATCCTCGGCGGCCTGCACCGCGAGCTGCTCGACGCCGACCCCGACCGGCTGCGCGCGGTCGTCGCGGACCGCAGCCTGTGGGGCCGCAGCGGCGGAGTGCCGATCCTCGCCTGCACCCTCGACCACAACAGCCTCGTCGGAGCCGCCGAGTTGGCCTGGCAGCCGGTGCTGGACGATCCGCTGGCCGCGCTCGGGAGACCGGAGGCCTGACGAGGAGCCCATCTCGGCCAGGCCGTTGCCGAAATCGCTGGTCAGCCGGGCCTGGACGAACTAGCGTCCGGATCATGACCGACACCTACGAAAATCACCCCCCGCGCCTCGGCAGCCTCACCTTCCACGGGCCGCTCTCCGAGGCCCGCGCCACCCGCATGATCGAGCGGCTCGCAGCGAACGCCCCCGCCACCGTGCTCGACATCGGCAGCGGCTGGGGGGAGTTGCTGCTGCGCGTTCTCGAGGCAGCACCCGGATCCACCGGCGTCGGTATCGACATCAACGCCGAGGACCTTGCCCGGGGCCGGGTCCTCGCCAAGGAGCGCGGGCTCGCCGACCGCGTCGAGTTCGTGGAGGAGTCGGCGCTCGGCACCACCCGCGGGCCGGTCGACGCGATCCTCTGTCTCGGCTCCAGCCAGGCCCTGTGCGACCCCGAGCAGCCGCACGACCCGGCCGTCGCACTGCGTGAGCTGCGGCGTCTGGTCAAGCCCGGCGGCCGGGTCGTCCTCGGTGAGGGATTCTGGCAACGGAAGCCCACGCCGGAGGAGTTCGCCGGGATGTGGCCCGGCGCGCACGAGGGCGACCATCTCCTGCTGGGTCCGCTCGTGGACCTCGCGATCGAGGCGGGCTTCCGGCCCGCGTGGATCGAGACCGCGAGCGCCGAGGAGTGGGAGGAGTTCGAGTCGGGCTACCGCCACGACACCGAGACGTGGCTGGCCGCCCACGCCGACCACCCGCTGGCGGCCGAGACACGCGAACGCGTCGACCGCCAGCGCTCCACCTGGCTGAACGGCTACCGGAACGTCCTCGGCATGGCGTACCTGACCCTGGTCCCGGTCGGCTGACGGTCCGCGAGCCGGTCGCGTACGGCGGACCATGAGGGCGCGGCTCGGCTCTGCCGGGCCGCCCCTCACATCGGCCCTTTCCCGGATCCGGCCCGCCCCGCACCCCGGCCGTGCTTCCCATGGTGTACAGCCGCCGGCCGCTTCACCGCCACCACGGCCTCTCCGAGGCGGGCGTCAGCCCGCGAGGGCCGAGCGGGCGGCGGCGGGGGTCAGGACCGGTGCCGCGGGGGTGCCGAACGGGATGCCTTCGAGGCTGGTGCCGTGTGTGCCGTGGAAGGGGCTGTGACCGGCGAAGGGGCCGTCGGTGGTCGCGCCGTACACCGCGTGCGAACGGGAGGGGACCGCCACGGCGGGCGTCGGAGCCGACAGGGTGAACCAGATGACCTTCCCGGTCTCGCCGTGCGGGCGGATGCCCCAGCTCTCGCTGACCGCCTCGATGATGGCCAGGCCGCGCCCCGACGTGGCGAACTCGTCGACCTCACCGTGGTTCTCGCACCTCGGCCCGGCGCTGATGTCCGGCATCCGCGGGTCGTGGTCGTGGACGGAGACCGTGAGGCGGTCGAGCAGCAGCTCGATCTTCACGGTGCACCTCTTGTCCGGCTGTGCGTGCCGGTGAACGTTGGTCAGGAGCTCGGTGACACCGAGCGCCGCATGGTCGATCAACGCATCGAGATGCCAGTAGCGCAGATGCGCCGATACGATTCTGCGGACCTGACCGATCCGCGACGGCAGGGCCTGGAGCTCCACCGTGCAGTGCCTGCTTGGCTCGCTGATCACGGCTGCGACTCCCCGAAGTAGGTCCGGAAGAAGACGAAGGTTCGGATCTGAACTTGCGCTGCGCACGGCGGCGGGCTGGATCACAGCGTCACCGCCGGTAAACCCTCGGTGAGGTGGTTCCAGCGTGAACCAGTGGTGACCGCCCCGCAACTCGCCGCGACCCACCGCTGGTCAGGCCGCTGTCTTCGTACCGCTCAGTCGTCCTTCGTCGCCCTCTTCAGCGCTTCGAGGAACCGTCCGGGGCCCGACGCGCGGTCCCGGCGCCCCTCCATGGTCAGGCGGTAGCGCGTCCCGTTCACCGTCGCCACCGTCTCGTCCGCCTTCGCGAACCACGGCCGCCCGGCCCGTACGGAGGCCACCGGCGCGCTGTCGATCTCGCTGCCGTAGCTGGTCAGCAGCGACAGCCGCCCGTCCTCGATACGGACCTCGCCCGCCCGCGTCAGCGAGCGGGGCCAGCGCTCGATCCGTACCCCCGTCGCCGTGAACTCCGGCTCCGTCATGTCACTCCGCCCCTTCGCACCGGTTGCTCCGACCAGTGTGCCCGGGCACCGGGCAAGTACGCCAGAGGCCCCCTCCCGGCGCTCCTGCAAGGGACTCCTATGGACTCCCAAAGTGAACGTTTGCGCAGGTGAGGGAGATATCGTCACCAGTAGGGACCGTTGTGGGACCGAGGAGAGGGACGCATGAGCACCACGGAGAACAACACGGCTGCCGAGAGCACCGCGCCGGCGGGGACCGTCGACGTCGACCGCAGCGACCCGGCCTACCGCGCCTGGCTGAAGGAAGCCGTCCGCAAGGTCCAGGCCGACGCCAACCGCTCCGCCGACACCCACCTCCTGCGCTTCCCGCTGCCGGAGAAGTGGGGCATCGACCTCTACCTCAAGGACGAGTCGACCCATCCCACCGGCAGCCTCAAGCACCGCCTCGCCCGCTCCCTCTTCCTCTACGGCCTGTGCAACGGCTGGATCCGGCCCGGCAAGCCCGTCATCGAGGCGTCCAGCGGCTCGACGGCCGTCTCCGAGGCGTACTTCGCCAAGCTGATCGGCGTGCCCTTCATCGCGGTGATGCCCCGCACCACCAGCCCGGAGAAGTGCAGGCTGATCGAGTTCCACGGCGGCCGCTGCCACTTCGTCGACGACTCCCGCAGGATGTACCAGGAGTCCGCCGCCCTCGCCGAGCGGACCGGCGGCCACTACATGGACCAGTTCACCTACGCCGAGCGGGCCACCGACTGGCGGGGCAACAACAACATCGCCGAGTCGATGTACCAGCAGTTGAAGCTGGAGCGCTATCCCGAGCCCGCGTGGATCGTCGCCACCGCGGGTACCGGCGGCACCTCCGCCACCATCGCCCGGTACGTGCACTACATGCAGCACGACACCCGTATCTGCGTCGCCGACCCCGAGAACTCCTGTTTCTTCGACGGCTGGACCCACGACGACCTCCAGGCGACCGCCGACTGCGGCTCCCGCATCGAAGGCATCGGCCGCCCCCGCATGGAGCCCAGCTTCGTCCCCGGCGCGATCGACCGGATGATGAAGGTCCCGGACGCCGCCAGCGTCGCCGCCGTCCGCGCCCTGGAGACCGCGATCGGCCGCAAGGCGGGCGGTTCCACCGGCACCGGACTCTGGAGCGCGCTGAAGATCGTCGCCGAGATGGTCGAGCACGGCCGCACGGGCAGCGTCGTGACCCTGATCTGCGACCCGGGCGACCGCTACCTCGACAAGTACTACTCCGACGCCTGGCTCGCCGGACAGGGCCTCGACATCGCGCCGTACGCCGCCACTATCGACCAGTTCCTGAAGACGGGTGTCTGGCCGGAATGAGACGCCGGTCCAGCCGTCGCATCGCGTCACGGAAGGACATGCCGACACCCGGGCGCGCCAGGCGCATCACCGTGAGGAAGGCGGACGGGCCGTCGGCGGCCATCGTCCAGCGGACCCGTGTGCCGGAGCCGACGGGGGAGAGCACCCACTCCTCCAGCATGGCTCGCACGGCCGGGGCGTTGGTCTCGTCGACCCGGTAGGCGTACCGCGTGTCCGGCTCATGGGCCATGATCGTCTCCTGGAAGAAGACACCGCCCCGCAGCCGGACCGCCCGCCCGGCGCCGCCCCCGGTCGGCATGGCCGAGACGACGGCCCGGAACCAGGAGGGCCAGCTGCCCACCTCCTCGGCCAGCGAGCGGTGGACGGCCGAGGGCGGCGCCGCCAACGCGGCCGTGAAAACCAGGCGTACGGGCGCGGACGAGACGAACTCGAGCTCCACGGGATCGAGTCGGCGTCCGGAGCGGAGCGCGGAGCGGTGGGGCGGTCGACGTGCCATGGTCCGTACCTCCGGGGATGAACGGCGGTGAACGGCGGTGCGAGGGCCGCCCCACTCTAGATGTCGGACCGTCAGATGTGCTTCCGGCCCGTGCAGTTCACCGCCGGGACCCCAGCAGACCGTCCATGACCCGGCCGAACATCAGCCGCCCCGCGAGCGCCAGTACGGGATCGAGGACCCGAGGAACCCCCCGTACGGCGAGCTCCTCGGTCCACACCACCCGCGCGCCCTCCGGCGTCCCGTACACCTCGATGCCGGCCCTGCCGCGGACGACCCGCCCGCGCTTCTCCAGCAGGCAGACGCCCGCCCGCCCCGGCGCCGGCGGCTCCCAACGTACGACCTCCATCACGTCGTCGAAGGCCAGAGGCCCGACGCCGGTACGGGCCGCGAACCTGGTCCTCACCCCCGTGGGCCCCGTGGTGAGCACCCGGGTCCGGGTCAGCGGTACCCGCGCGCCGTGCGCGGGCCAGTCGGTGAGCCGTCGCCACGCCTCCTCGACCGGCAGGGCCGTGGAACGCTCGATCCGGAAGGGCCGCACCGTTCCCCTCACTCCTCGTCCTCGCCCGCCACCACAAGGCCCGGCAGATGCTCCACCATCTCCTCCCGCGTCTGCGGCGAGAGCCCCGGGTCCGTCACCAGCGTGTCCACCTCGTCGAGCCGGGCGAACGAACTCAGCCCCACCGTGCCCCACTTGGTGTGATCCGCGACCACCACCACCCGGCGGGCCGAGCGCATCAGATGCCGGTTCGTCTCCGCCTCCGCCAGATTCGGGGTCGACAGACCGGCCTCCACGGAGACCCCGTGCACCCCGAGGAACAGCACGTCGAAGTGGAGCGACCGGATCGCCTGGTCGGCCACCGGTCCCACCAGCGCGTCCGACGGCGTCCGCACGCCACCCGTGAGCACGACGGTCGCCGCACCGGGCTTGGACTCGGCCGCGGCGCCCTGGCTGCGCTGCGCCGTGTGGAAGACATCGGCGACCCGCACCGAATTGGTGACCACCGTCAGATCCGGCACGTCCAGCAGATGCCCCGCCAGCGCGAACGTCGTCGTACCACCCGACAGCGCGATCGCCGAACCCGGCGCGACCATCCGCGCCGCCGTCCGGGCGATCTCGTCCTTGGCGCTGAGTTCGAGCGCCGACTTGGCCTCGAACCCGGGTTCGTGCGAACTCGTCTCGACCACCGGTACCGCGCCGCCGTGCACCTTCTCCACGACACCCTGGCGCGCCAGCGCGTCCAGGTCCCTGCGGACCGTCATGTCGGAGACATTGAGCCGCCGTGTCAGCTCATTGACCCGTACACCGCCGCGCCGCCGTACCTCGTCCAGAATGAGGGCGCGCCGCTGCTCCGCGAGGAGATTCTGATGGTCGCTCACCACCGGGGCCGGTCCTTCCGAAGGGGACTAGGGGATTGGCGTCGGATTCCGTGAGAGGCGGTGCGCACGCGCATGCCCTTCCGCGATCCTGTTGCCTGACGACGAATCCTCCCACCCAGAGAGCGAGACACCGAAGTGTCCCCTGCCACACCTGCCCCGAGGATCGGGGAAGCGGCGCTCGAGCTCCTCGTCCACGGTGTCGGAGGAGCAACGCCGCAGGCCATGCTCGACGACCCGCGTACGGTACGGGTCACCGGCGACACGACCGCCGCCATGCACCGCCGCGCCGACGACCTCGACGCGGAGGAGCACCCCGAGCGTTACGCCGAACGCCCGGTCCCTGAGGCGTACTGCTGGTCCAACCTCACCTCCGGCAACGGCACCCGCGCCCTCTGGCTGCTGCTTCTGCCGTTCATGGTCGTCAACCTCGCCCACTGGATGCGGCCGCCGACCCAGGACCGTCCGCGTCTCGTCCGGCTCTACGGCGTGCTGGTCCGTCTGGTCGCGCTCACCCTCACCGTGCTCCTCACCGCCGCCGCCTGCGAGGTCGCGCTCGATCTGACGGCCTGGCAGTGCGCGGGGGCGGCCGCCTGCGCGGAGGAGCGCTCCTGGCTGGGCTTCCTCTCGGCCGAGCGGGGCGGCTGGTGGTCCCAGCCGGGCCGCCGGCTCGCGCTCGCCGCCGTGGTCCCGGCAGCGCTGGTGGGGCTGCTCTGGTACCTGTCGAACCGCACGTGGAGCGCGTACGAGGCCCAGCGCCCGCCGATGGGGTACGACGACGCTCCAGCCGCCCCCCTCGCTCCCGCACCGGGCGCCTCGACGGGTGAGCCCCTCGACGGCCCAGACACCGCCGAGGGTCCGGACGCCCCGGAAGCCCCCGACGTCTCCGACCCCCTGTCTCCGGCCGCGCAGCGGCCCGCCCTCGGCCGCCCCGGGTTCTGGTACGGTCGCCGGCTCGTCGCACGGCTGCGCGCCGCCCACACCGCCGCCGGCTTCCTGACCGTCGCCGCCGCCCTCACCGGAGCCGCCGCCCGCCACGACCGCGCCGCGCCCGACTCCCTGCGGGAAATCTTCGGCTGGGCGCTGCAGTCGGCCTTCGTCGTCCTAGGGGCAGTCGTCCTCTGGGTCGTCTGCCGTCGGGGCCGCAGCGAGAAGCGCCTGGACCTGCGGCTCGAGCGGACCCTGGTGTCCTGGCTGCCCGGCGCCTCCCTCGCGCTGCTCACCCTCGCCGTCCTCCACGCCGGCTGGTCCCGTCCCCGCTGGCGCTCCGGCGGGACGCTCCCCGGAGACGTCACCTTCGGTGTGCTGACGCTGGCCCAGGGCGGCCTCGTCGTGGCCCTGGGCGTCGTCGCCCTCCTTCTGCACCGCCCGCACCGTGACCCCCGTACCGCCCTGTACGGGCTCGGCGGCCCGGCCGTCGCCATGCTCGCCTGTGCGCTGGGCGGGGTGATGTCCGGCGGCGTGGCCCAGCGTGTCGCCGACTGGCTGGACGGCGCCGGAACACCCGGCATGGGCCACGGCTCGCTCGTCGGCCCGCCCGTGCTGCTGAGCTGGCAGGCGTCCGTCATCCCCGTGCTGCTCCTGATGCTCCTCGCGCCGAGCGTGTTCCTCGTCGTGCGGACCGCGCGCGCCGCCCGCCGCCTCGGACCCGTCGTCGAGGCCGAGTACGGCACCGAGGACCCCGACCCGGTCCGTACCGCACGAATCGCCGCGACCCGCGCCCGCGCCTCGCTCACCGACTCCGCGCCCGTCCTCGTCGGCATCGTCTCCGGCGCCACGCTGCTGCTCGGCGCCGGGTCCGTCGCCGGGGCGTGGGCCAGCGGGAACGTCCCCGGCCGCGCCTTCGACGGTGCCCACCCCGCCGTTGCCGCCGCCGCGGACACCGCGCAGTCCCTCGGCTCCTGGATGATCGGCTTCGGCTTCATACTGTTCGTCACCTGGGGCCGCCGCGCCTACAAGGACCCCTCCGCCCGCCGCACCATCGGCATCCTCTGGGACGTCGGCACGTTCTGGCCACGCGCCGCCCACCCCTTCGCCCCGCCCTGCTACGCCGAACGAGCCGTCCCCGACCTCACCTGGCGCATGAGCGCCTGGACCCGGCACACAGGCGGCCGGCTCGTGATCTCGGGGCACTCCCAGGGCAGCGTGCTCGCCGCGGCCGCGGTCTGGCAGCTGCCGCCCGCGACCCGCCGCAGAGTCGCCCTGCTGACCTACGGCTCCCCGCTGGAGCGGCTCTACGGACGCTGGTTCCCCGCCTACTTCGGCCCCGGACCGCTGCGGGCCCTGCACCGCACCGTCCACTGCTGGCGCAACCTCTACCGGGCCACCGACCCGATCGGCGGCCCGGTCCGGGTGCCCGCCGAGGGGCCGAAGCCGGCCGTCGACCGTGACGTCCTGCCCGACCCGGTCGTCTACGGCCGCACCCACGCGCATCCGTTGCCGGAACCGGTCCTGGGCCACTCCGACTACCAGGCCGACCCGGCCTTCGCGGACGAACGGTCCGGGCTCCTGGACCGTTTGCTGCCCGCCATGCCCCGCCAGCGCCCCC
>NZ_BMTO01000010.1:0-50909 GCF_014649715.1 Streptomyces lateritius | reverse complement strand
AGCTCGGGCAGGTCCTCCGGATAGAGCAGGGTCAGGTCGTCCGTGCTCACCTCGGTGAGCACGGCGACCCGGCCCGCGTGCCGCTCGACCATCGACTCGAACGTCTGCCGCGCGGTTCGGCCGTTGCCGAACGCCGGGCCCTTGGGCAGCTCGGTGAAGTACTTCCGCAACGCCTCGTCCGTGCCCGGGGCGAGCCGGTACTCGTGCTCGTCGGCCTGCTGCTCCACGATCCGCACCAGCTCGTCCGGCACGTAGTCGCTGAAGGTGATCGTCCGTGAGAAACGGGACGCCACGCCGGGGTTGACCGTCAGGAAGCGCTCCATCTCGGCCGTGTACCCGGCGACGATCACCACGACGGCGTCCCGGTGGTCCTCCATCAGCTTCACCAGGGTGTCGATCGCCTCCCGCCCGAAGTCCCGCCCCGAGTCCTCCGGAGACAGCGCGTACGCCTCGTCGACGAAGAGCACCCCGCCGCGCGCCCGGTCGAACGCCTCCTGGGTCCGGATCGCGGTCGACCCGATGTGCTCACCGACCAGGTCGACGCGGGAGACCTCCACGAGATGGCCGCGCTCCAGCACCCCGAGCGAGGCGAGGATCTCGCCGTAGAGCCGGGCCACGGTGGTCTTGCCCGTGCCGGGGTTGCCGGTGAAGACCAGATGGCGGCGCACGGAGGCGGCCTTAAGGCCCGCCTCCTGGCGCCTGCGCCCCACCTCGATCATGTTGGTGAGCGTGCGCACCTCGTGCTTGACGCTCTCCAGGCCGACCAAGGCGTCCAGTTCGCCGAGCACGTCGTGCGAGGAGCGCACCGCGGGCGCGGGACCGGGATCCGATACGGCCGCCGGGGCGGCGGGCGCGCCGGGGGAGCGCGGCGCCGGAACCGTGCCGAGCAGACCGGCCGACTGCGTCGCCGTCAGTACGGTCCCGGTGTCGGCCGGAGCCATACGCACCCCGCTCTCGTCGCTCGTGCAGTCCTCCGCCACCGGGCCGCCTCCGAGGCCTTCGGCCTGGGCGCCGCCCCCGTCGGCGAACTCGTAGCCCCCGCGCGCGCACCGTTCCGTACGGCACTTGCGCAGCGTCGTCCGGCAGCCGTCCATCACGTGGAAGCCGTAGCCGCCGCTCCCGGTGACGCGGCAGCCGTGGAAGGTCCCCCGCCCCTCGGCGGAGACGTAGAACCCGGCCTCGGCGGGCGAGGTGACGGTGCATCGCTCGATCGTCGGATCGGCCCCCTTGGTGACGATGACCCCGGTCTGCACGGCGTCGATGGTGCAACCGCTCAGGGTGCCGCCGCTGCCGTGGTCGCGGAACCAGGCGCCCGTGGACGCCTCCCGGATCCGGCAGTCGTCCAGCTGCGCGGTCGCCCCGTCGCTCACCGACACCGCCGTGTTCCGCACCTGTGACAGGTCGCTGTCGACGACGTCGACGCGTGAGCCCCGGTCGAGGACGAACAGCGCGTCCGGCACGTCGTGCACCCGGCACGCGTCGAGGACCGCGGTCGCCCCGTCGCTGACCCAGACGGCCGGATAGTCGCCCGTACTGTCGTGGATCTCGCACTGATCGGCGTCCACACGCGTGCCCGGGTCCCACACCGAGAGCCCGTTGCGCCCGAAGCGCCGCACCGTGGAGCGGGTCAGCGTCAGCACCGAACGCGAGCGCAGATCCACCGCGTTCTCGGGGATGTCGTGGATGTCGCAGTCGGAGAGCGTGAGCACCGCGTCCGTGTCCAGAGTGATGCCGTCGGCCGAGGTGCGGTGCACGGAGGAGTCGGTCAGATGGGCGGTCGCGCGGGCGGCGATCTGCAGACCCGCGCCCTTGATCTCGTACACCTCGCAGCCGATGCCCTCCAGGCCGCTCCCCTCGCCGTTGACGGCGATCCCGGCGCCCGAGGCGTGATGCACCCGGCACCGTTCCAGGCGCGGATGCGCGCCGCCGCGCACGGAGATACCGGACTGACCGGCCGAGACGATCTCGCACTCCTCGAACACCCCGCCCGCGCCGTCGAGTACGGCGATGCCGACGCCGGCCGGATTGTCGACCGTGCAGCGACGGACGGTCGGGCGGGCCGCCCCGCGGACCTCCAGCCCGGCGGCGGATCGGGTCACGATCCGCAGGTCGAGCAGCTCCGGAGTGCCGTCCTCGACGAGCAGCGCGGGCGCGGCGGTGTCCTGGCCCTCGATGTGCAGATCCTGAACGGTGGCCGAGGCCCGAACCGTCAGCGGTACGCCGTCCAGCGGCGCGATCCGCACCGAGCCGATACCGCCCTCGGGGCCGCGCAGGGTGACGGCGCGTTGGATGACGAGGTTCTCCCGGTAGGTCCCGGGCGCGACGGTGAGGACGTCCCCGTCCCCCGCGGCCTCCAGGGCCGCGGCGAGGGAGGCGTACTCACCCGTGCGGCGCCGCCACCGCGATGTGCCGGTGTGCGTCACCTGGACCGTGCCCTGTGCCATGGGTGTGCTCTGCCCCCGCCTCATGCGTCGCTGCTCATCCGATGCCCCACCGTAGCGCGCGCGGCGGCGCCGGGTTGACGGGTCAGCTGCCCGCGCCCGTGCGTCCCCAGTCGGGGCCGGCCTTGGCCCAGGCGCGGTCGAGACGTTCGTACCGCCGATGTACGAGCCGGCGTACGACCACCCGCCTGGCGGCCTCGACGAAGACCCCGGCCAGGGCCGCCGCGAGCAGACCGACGATCGTCGCGTGCGCGTGTGCGGTGTCCGGCCGCATGGGCGCCGCCACGGGCCGTCCGGTCCGGTCGGTCCAGAGCGGGAAGGTGTCGCCCGGGTCGGCGGACTCGGGGCGGGTGGCCACCGTCCCCGTCTTCGGCGTGCCGTCAGGGGCCGTCCAGCGGGCCACCACGGGCCGGCGGAGCTGCTGCTCGCCCGCGGACTCGGGGTTCTGGAAGCCGGGGGCGGGGGTGCCGGAGACCCGGACGACCCGGGCCGTCGTCTCCCGCCGCTGTTCGTACTGCGCCTGGACCGCGCGCTGGAGGGAGGCGTCGGTCCGCGCTCCGGAGATCCAGCCGACGGCGGGCACGGCGCAGGCGAACAGGACGACGGCCGTCAGCGCGACCCATGCCTCGATCAGGTCGGTGGTCCGGCACAGGGGATTGCGCCGCCAGCGCCAGACTCCGGTGACTGTCCGCACGCTCCGCACCCCCTCCTCGCTCGTCGCTCTCCCAGGCTCTCCCAACGAGTCTGCCCCGGGGGCGGGTTCCCCGCCCGTCGGGACGGAAAGCGTGAGGCGTTTCCCCGCCCGGGTCGGCCGCCCGGGTTCGCGGCACGGCGGTGCGGCGCCCCGGGCGGGCGGTGGTGGTTCAGTCGAGGATCTTGACCTCGTCGCCGGCCCGGATCGTGCCGGTGTGCTCGGGGACGAGGTTCTGGCCGAAGATCAGCCGGCCGCCGTCCTTGCGATGGCGGGCGAGGGTGCGCAGCGGCTCCTTGCCGCGCTCGGCGGTCGCCTGGTCGGTGGTGGTCACGACACAGCGGCCGCAGGACCGGGCGACCCGGAAGGCGACGTCGCCGATGGCGAGCCGGGTCCAGCCGTCCTCGGCCCAGGGCGCGGTGTCGTCGACCACCACGTTCGGCCGGAAGCGGTTCATCGGCAGCGGGCCCTCGTCGGCGTGGTCGCCCTGGGCGATCAGCGAATTGAGGGCGTCGAGGGAGGCGGTGGTGGTGACCAGGAGCGGGAACCCGTCCGCGAAGCTCACCGTCTCGCCGGGCAGCGCGTACTCCGGCTTGACCGGACGCCGGTGCGCCGGCTCGTCCATGTGGACGAGGCGCGCCTCGGTCTCCAGATAGGCGCTGAACCAGGCGTCCGCCGCTTCACCGGCCGGGACCGCCTCCACCGGAGTGTCGAAGACCTCCACCCGGATCGTGGACGAGGGCCGCGGCACCTCGACCGACAGAGTGGGCAGGCCGGGCGCGGACAGCCGGACGCCGCCGCCGGGCAGCGTCTCGGCCGAGGCCAACGCCATCCGCGGGTGACGGCGTTGGGTCACGACCGCCCTCGACGCGTCCACCACGGTCCAGCGGCGGTCACCGGCCAGTCCCCATGGCTGGACCTCCGCCTCGGCGGGCGCGAACCCGCGCATCGCCTTGACCGGGTGGACGTGGAGGGAGCGGACAACAGGAATCGGCATGCCGTCATCCTGCCAGCCGCTCCGGACAGGGCGTCGTCAGTGCCCCTCGACCGTCGGCCCCCCGGGACCTCAGTACCCCCCGCCCTGGTACGGGCGGTTGTACGGGTCGTCGTAGGGAGCGGGCGCCGGGGCGGGCCGTGCGGCCGCCGGGCGCATGGCCTCGTACCCCGTGGCCACCGGACGCTGTGGCTGCTGGGGCTGGACGCCCGGGTAGCCGCGCGGACCGGTCGGCTGCTGCGGGATGTACGGCGCCGGAGCGTGCTGCAGCGGCACGGGGGCCATCTGCTGCATCGGCTGCGGGTAGCCGTACGAACCGCCACCGGTGTACGCCGGGGCGGGGCTGGGTGCCGCCGGGAGGGCGGGCAGGGCCGCGGGCAGCGCCGGCAGATAGCTGTTGCCGGTGTCGTACGCGGAAGGCACTCGGATCGGGGCGATCTGAGGCGTGCCCCGCTCCGCGACCAGGGAGTCGTAGATCGGGGTGTCGGGGAACGACGGCGCGGTGTAGTAACCGCCTCCGTAGGTGGAGCGGGGGGAGGTCATGGCACATAAGTTAAGCCCACGATGTGCTGGTTGGGGAGCCCGATAAGAGGGTTGTTTGACGGGTTCTGAGTGACCGTCGATCCACAATGCGAGCGAACGTGACAAAAACGGTCGCCCGAAGGGGCGTCGATCTTGAAAACCCGAGCTGGGGAGGGGTTACCCGCGGGTCTCCCTCGTCTCCTCGGGCGCGTCCGGCATGCCCGGCATCAGGCTGACGAAAGAAATCTTCATGCCCATGAGCCGCGATGGAGATGAGCATGTCCATGCTTAAAGGAGCCAATGTTCCGGTGGGGGCGCGCGCTGTGCGCGTCGAATTGGGCCGGCGTTCAGGTACGGGAGTGCCGGATGTCGACGCCTCGGCGCTACTCCTCGTGTCGGGAAAAGTGCGCTCCGACGCGGACTTCGTTTTCTGCAACCAGCCGACGCACGCCTCGGGGGCGGTACGGCAATAGGGGAAGACCGCCTCCGGAGGCTCGGCGAGCGACGCGGTCCACGTGGATCTGGAGCGGGTCGAGCCGGCCGTCGAGCGGATCGGCCTCGCGGCCTCGGCCGACGGCCTTGCGTTCGGCCGGGTCCCCGGACTGTACGTACGGGTGGTGGACGCGGACACCGGCGCCGAGATCGCGCGGTACGACAGCGCCGACGCCACCGTCGAGACGGCGTTCGTCCTCGGCGAGCTGTACCGACGTCAGGGCGCCTGGAAATTCCGGGCGGTGGGACGGGGCTACAGTGCGGGCCTCGAGGGCCTGGCCACGGACTTCGGCATCACGGTGGACGAACCCCAGCGCCCGACACCGTCCGCCCCGGCTCCCGTCGAACCGGCCCCCGGCGCAACGGCCCCGCAGCCGGTACGCCTCACGAAAGTCACCCTGACGAAGGAATCCCCGACTGTCTCCCTCGCCAAGCAGGGAGGCACCTTCGGTGTGATGCGGGTCAACCTCAACTGGCAGACGCGCGAACAGTTCACCGGCCGGGCTGCCAAGCTCGGCCGCACCGTCGCCCAGCACGCCGACCTCGACCTCGACCTGTGCGCACTGTACGAACTGACCGACGGCCGCAAGGGCGTCGTCCAGGCGCTCGGCAACGCCTTCGGCTCGCTCCACCAGGTTCCGTACATCCATCTCGACGGCGACGACCGCACCGGCGCCCTCACCGCCGGCGAGAACCTCACCATCAACCTCGACCACAAGGACAAGCTCCGCCGCGTTCTCGTCTTCGTCACCATCTACGCGGGCGCCCGCGGTTTCGCCGACCTGCACGCCACCGTCACTCTCCAGCCGCAGCACGGCGCGGCCGTCGACTTCTCCCTCGACGACTGCACCGTCCCCTCCACCGTCTGCGCGCTCGCCCTCCTCAGCCGGGAGAACGGCGACCTCGTCGTCCGGCGCGAGGCCGGCTGTCTCGTACCGCAGCGCGGAATCAGCCCGCAGCGGACCGTCGACCAGGCGTACGGCCGGGGCATGAACTGGACCCCCGGACGCAAATGATCCGCCCCCGCCCGCCTCACCGGTCGGGTGCCGCCTCGGGACGGGCGTACGTCCGGCCCTTCCAGGCCGCTCCCCGGCCGCGGTAGTGCTGGACCGCCGAATCCACGGTCATGAGGAGATAGAGGAACGCGGTGAAGGGCAGGGTGGGCGCGAGCCAGAGCGGCTGGCGGTAGTAGCGGAGCATCGGGAGGTACGTTCCCGCCATCACCACCCACGCGAGCCCGCCCGCCCAGCCCGCCACCGCGTCACCGCCGAACAGCCCCACCGCCGATGCCAGTGGGGGTGCCAGATAGACGACCGCGAGCCCGGCGACCGTGCCCGCGAGCACGAGAGGGTTGTGGCGGAGCTGGGCGTAGGCGCTGCGCGACACCATCCGCCACAGGTCGGCGAGGTGCGGATACGGGCGGACGCTGTCCACCCGCTCGGCGAGCCCCAGCCAGATCCGCCCGCCCGCCCGGCGCACCGCCCGGGCCAGCGACACGTCGTCGATCACCGCCTGCCTGATCACCTGGGGCACCCCGGCCCGCTCGGCCGTCTCCGACCGCAGCAGGACGCACCCCCCGGCCGCCGCCGTCGCCCGGGGGCGACGGCCGTTGATCCAGCGGAAGGGGTAGAGCTGCGCGAAGAAGTAGACGAACGCGGGCACGACCAGACGCTCCCAGAAGCTCGCCACCCGCAGCCGGGCCATCTGCGAGACCAGATCCAGGTCGTTTTCGACCGCCGCCGTCACCAGCAGGCGCAGACTGTCCGGCTCGTGGGCGATGTCCGCGTCCGTCAGCAGCAGAAACTCCGGCCCACGCGCGCGTGCCAGCGCCATGCCGTGGCGCAGCGCCCACAGCTTCCCGGTCCAGCCCGGCTCCGGCTCGCCCGGAGAGACCACCGTCAGCGGCAGCCCGCCGTACCGTACGGCCAGCTCGCCGGCGAGCTTCCCCGTGCCGTCCGTACTGCCGTCGTCGACGAGCACCACCTCGGCGTCGCCCGGATAGTCCTGCGTGAGCAACGACGGCAGGCTCAGCGGCAGCACCTCCGCCTCGTCCCGCGCGGGCACGACGATCGCGACCCGCGGCCAGACGGACGGGTCCGTCGGGTCGACCAGGTCCATCGGGCCGACCTGGCCGACCCGGTCCACGCGCGCGTGGACCTGCGGCGGCAGGCGTTGATCGGTACGCCAGAAGAACCCCTGACCCAGCAGCAGCCACCCCCAGGCGGCCAACGAACCCACGGCGATCCAGGCAATGGCGCTCATTCGCCGCAGTCTGCCCCAGATCGACGGCGACGCAAGGGTGGTCGGCTAGGGTGACCGGGTGAAGATCGCGCTCATGGACTCCGGAATCGGCCTGCTCCCGGCAGCGGCCGCGGTTCGCCGACTGCGGCCCGACGCCGATCTCGTGCTCTCCTCCGACCCCGACGGCATGCCCTGGGGCCCTAGGACCCCCGAGGATCTCACCGAGCGTGCGCTGGCCGTCGCCCGCGCCGCCGCCGCGCACCGGCCGGACGCCCTGATCGTGGGCTGCAACACCGCCTCCGTCCACGCCCTGCCCGCACTGCGCGCCGCGCTGGAGCCCCGTATCCCGGTGATCGGCACCGTCCCCGCGATCAAGCCCGCCGCCTCGGACGGCGGAAAGGTCGCCATCTGGGCGACCCCGGCCACCACAGGCAGCCCCTACCAGCGCGGCCTGATCCGCGCGTTCGCCGCGGACGCCGAGGTCACCGAGGTCCCCTGCCCCGGGCTCGCCGACGCGGTGGAGCACGGGGACGCGGAGGCCGTGGACAGGGCCGTCGCGGCAGCCGCGGCGCTCACCCCGCCCGACGTCCGCGCCCTGGTCCTCGGCTGCACGCACTACGAACTGGTCGCCGAGCGCATCCGCGCGGCGGTCCAGTCGGCCGACCTGCCCCCGGTGGTATTCCACGGATCGGCCGGGGCAGTCGCCGCACAGGCGCTGCGCCGGATCGGCGCGGAGCCCGCGCCCGCCGCACCCCCGTCCGGCGGATTGACAGTACTGCTGAGTGGACGGACCGAGGAGCTCCCGGCGGCGGCCCTGAGCTATGCGGAAGGCCGACTGCTCGTTGCCGCAGCCCCTGCACGCTGACGATCACGCGGCGGCGTCGAGCGGGCGCCGCCCAAGCGGAACGTGAGTAGGCTGCGAGCCATGAGGGACCATTCCCGCCATCCCCACCACCCCCGGCCCCTGGACACCGACGTACCGGTACCCGAGGTCTGGACCGGCCGCGCCACCAATCGCGCCCAGTGGCTCCTGGCGATCGCCGGTGCGGCCTTCGTCGCGCTGGGAATCGAGCTCGCCGTCGCCGCCTCGTGGCGGTCCGGCGTCGTCCCGCTGCTGATGTCGGTGATCGGCTGCGTCGCGGTCGGCCTGCTGATGCTGTTCGGCACGCTCGCCTTCGTCCACGTCGCGGTCAAGGTCGACGACCGGGCCCTGGAGGTCCGCTGCGGCCACATGGGCCTGCCGCGCCGCCGGATCCCGCTGTCGCAGGTGGCCGGCGTCGAGATCGCGGCGAAGGTCACACCGCGGCATTGGGGAGGCTGGGGATACCGATGGCTCCCCGAGAAGGGGACGGGCGTCATCGTCCGGCGCGGCGAGGCCCTGGTCCTGACGCTGGTCGACGGCCGCACTTTCACCGTCACGGTCGACGACGCCGACTCCGCCGTCCGCGTCATCCGCGAGCGCCTGAGCCGTGCGACCCCCGGCCCGCCCTCCGCGCCTCCCACGCCCCCGGCCCCGCCCGTCGCACCGACGGGGCCGACGAGCGCCTGAGCCTCGGCCCGCGCCGAGTCGGCCCGCCGGCCAGAGCGGGACGGGGTCGGCCGGACCGGGATCTTCGGGGGCGGGGGCGCGCCGTAGACTCCGGAAGGTGAGCACCACGATCGCGCCCGTCGACGCCCCCGGACCCGCCGCCGCCCCCGAGCCCGGCCGTTCAGGCCCGTGGCGCCTCGTGCGGCCGGGAGCGGCCGTGCTCGCCGGGGTCATGCTCTTCCTGAGCTTCCCGCCCCGCCCGCTGTGGTGGCTCGCGGTACCCGCGTTCGGCCTGCTCGGCTGGGCCCTGCGTGGCCGCCGGCTCCGCGCCGGGTTCGGCCTCGGGTACCTCGCGGGTCTCGGTTTCCTGCTTCCGCTGCTGATCTGGACCGGCGCCGTGGTCGGCCGGTTCCCGTGGATCGCGCTCTCCGCCGTCGAGGCGGTGTTCATCGCCGCCGCCGGGCTCGGGATCGCGGCCGTCTCCCGGCTGCCCGCGTGGCCGGTGTGGGCCGCGGGGGTGTGGATCCTCGCCGAGGCGGCACGCGCGCGTGTCCCGTTCGGCGGCTTCCCCTGGGGCAAGATCGCCTTCGGGCAGGCCGACGGCGTCTTCCTGCCGCTGGCGGCGGTCGGCGGCACGCCCGTGCTCGGCTTCGCCGTGGCGCTGTGCGGCTTCGGACTGTACGAAGTGATCCGGCAGGTCCGCGCCTGGCGGGCGAGCGGTGACGTACCGCGCGGGCCGCTCGCCGCGGCCGCTCTCGCCGTCCTCGCCCCGGTCACCGGTGCCGTCGCCGCGATGCCCCTGGTCGACGACTCCGCCGAGGACGGCGCGGCGACCGTCGCCGCCGTCCAGGGCAACGTGCCCCGCCTCGGCCTGGACTTCAACGACCAGCGGCGCGCCGTCCTCGACAACCACGCGGCCCGCACCACGGAGCTGGCCGAGGCCGTCGAGAAGGGCACGAAGCCCCGGCCCGACTTCGTCCTGTGGCCGGAGAACTCCTCCGACATCGATCCCTACGCCAACCCCGACGCGTACGACGTCATCGACAAGGCCGTGAAGAAGATCGGCGTACCTACCGTGATCGGCGCGGTCATCGCCCCCGAGACCGGCAAGCTGCGCAACACCCTCGTCGAGTGGGACCCGGACAAGGGACCGGTCGCCACCTACGACAAGCGGCACGTCCAGCCCTTCGGCGAGTACATCCCGATGCGACCCTTCGTACGGATCTTCAACAGCAACGTCGACCGGGTCAGTCGCGACTTCGGAGCGGGCCACGAGATCGGCGTCTTCGACCTCGCCGGCACCAAGGTCGGCCTCGCCACGTGCTACGAGGCGGCCTTCGACTGGGCCGTGCGGGACACCGTCACCCACGGCGCCCAGCTGATCTCCGTACCGAGCAACAACGCCACCTTCGGCCGCAGCGAGATGACCTACCAGCAGTTGGCGATGTCCCGGGTCCGGGCGGTCGAGCACAGCCGCTCCGTGGTCGTACCGGTGACCAGCGGAGTGAGCGCGATCATCCGGCCGGACGGCGAGATCGTGCGCCAGTCCGCCATGTTCACCCCGGACGTCCTGGTCGAGAAGGTGCCGCTGCGCTCCTCGCTCACACCGGCGACGCGGATGGGCACGCTGCCCGAGGCGCTCCTGGTGGCGGTCGCGCTCGCCGGTCTGGGCTGGTCGGGCCTGCGGGCCTTCCGCGCCCGCCGCGGCCACGCGGCCTGAGGACCGAAGCCGCCCTGCGGGGGCGCGGGGGACGCAGGCCCCTGGGGTTCCTTGATCCCGAGGGCCTTAGGGTCGCGGTATGGGTACACCTGACTTCATCCGCGAACTCCGGGCCAGCGCCGGTCACCAACTGCTCTTCTTGCCGGGGGTGAGCGCCGTCGTCTTCGACGACCGGGGCCGGGTGCTGCTCGGCAGGCGGGCCGACAACGGCCTGTGGGCGATCGTCGGCGGCATCGTCGAGCCAGGGGAACAGCCCGCGGCCTGTGCCGTCCGCGAGGTGTACGAGGAGACCGCCGTCCGCGTCGAGGTGGAGCGGGTCGTGCTCGTCCAGACCCTGCGCAAGCCCGTCGTGTATCCCAACGGCGACCAGTGCCAGTTCCTGGACATCTGCTTCCGCTGCCGCGCCGTCGGAGGCGAGGCCCGGGTCAACGACGACGAGTCGACGGACGTCGGCTGGTTCGACGTGAACGACCTGCCCGAGATGAAGCGGTTCTCCCACTTCCGGATCGAGCAGGCGCTCCTCGACGAACCCACATGGTTCGACACCACGCCCACGGGCTGAAGTATGGGTCTGGAACACATCGGTTGATGGTGGAGCGCTTCATAAGGTGCGAACATGAGCGCCCCCACCACATCAGGTCCCGCCTCGCCCTCCGCGCCGGCCCGACCCCTTCCGGCCCCGCCCGCTCCGGCCACCGCGCCCGGGACCGTCCAGCTCGACCTCACCGGCCGCACGGCGCTCGTCACCGGAGCGGCAGGCGGCATCGGACGCGCCTGCGCCCTCCGGCTCGCCGCCGCGGGCGCTCGGGTCAGAGCCGTGGACCGCGCGGCCGACGGCCTGGAGGCGCTCCTCGCACAGGCCCACGGCCTGCCCGGCGCCGTGGAACCGCAGATCCTCGATCTCACCGACCTCGACGGCGCGGAGGCCGCGGCCGCCGGCGCCGACATCCTCGTGAACAACGCCGGGCTCCAGTTCGTCCGCCCCATCGAGGAATTCCCGCCGGACGTCTTCCACACCGTTCTGACCGTGATGCTGGAGGCGCCCTTCCGGCTCATCAGAGGAGCCCTGCCCCACATGTACGCCCAGGGCTGGGGCCGGGTCGTCAACATCTCCTCCGTACACGGGCTGCGGGCCTCCGCCTTCAAGTCGGCCTACGTGGCCGCCAAACACGGCCTGGAGGGACTCTCCAAGACCGCCGCCCTGGAAGGCGCCCCCCATGGAGTCACCTCCAACTGTGTGAGCCCAGGCTATGTGCGTACGCCCCTGGTCGAGCGGCAGATCGCCGACCAGGCCGCCACCCACTCCATCCCGCCGGACCGGGTCCTGGCCGACGTCCTCCTCAAGGACTCGGCGCTCAAGCGGCTCATCGAGCCCGAAGAGGTCGCCGAAGCCGTGCTCTACCTCTGCACCCCCCAGGCCTCCTTCATCACCGGCACCTCCCTGACCCTCGACGGCGGCTGGACCGCCCACTGACGTCCCCTCCTGGCCCCCAGGGTTTTCCACAGGGCTGGTGCCACCACCCGTACGGCAGGTATCCCTGTGTCCATGTCCCAAGAACAGGTCTCCTACCTGGAACTGCTCGCACGAGGAGCCGCGGCGGAGGCGTACGACCGACCCGTGCTGCTCGCCCGTGCGAGCGGCGCGGGCCCCGAGGCGCTGGCCGAGCTCGAGAAGGCCAAGCAGCTCGCCCTGCGCGTGCGGGCGGAGCTGGAGGGGAGACGGCGGCGAGAGGCTGAGCTCTCCGCCCTCTTCGAGACCGCCCACGACCTCGCGGGACTGCGCGACCTCGACGCGGTGCTCCGCGCCATCGTCCAGCGCGCCCGTTCCCTCCTCGGTACCGAGGTCGCCTACCTCAGCCTCAACGACCCCGCCGCCGGCGACACGTACATGCGGGTCACCGAGGGTTCGGTATCCGCCCGCTTCCAGCAGCTCCGCCTCGGCATGGGCGAGGGGCTCGGCGGCCTCGTCGCCCAGACCGCCCGCCCCTACGTCACCGACAACTACTTCGACGACGCCCGCTTCCAGCACACCCGCACCATCGACTCGGCCGTGGGGGACGAGGGGCTCGTCGCCATCCTCGGTGTGCCGCTGACCCTGGGCAGCCAGGTCATCGGCGTGCTGTTCGCCGCCGACCGGCGCGCCCGGGTCTTCGAACGGGAACAGGTCGCCCTGCTCGGCTCCTTCGCCGCGCACGCCGCCGTCGCCATCGACACGGCCAACCTGCTCGCCGAGACCCGGTCCGCCCTGGCCGAACTGGAGCGGGCCAACGACATCATCCGCGAACACAGCGGTGTCATCGAGCGCGCCTCGGAGGTTCACGACCGCCTCACCGAACTCGTCCTGCGCGGCGGCGGTGTCCACGACGTGGCCGACGCGGTCTCCGAAGTCCTCGGCGGCAGGGTGGAGTTCATCGAGCGCGGGCTCGACACCGCCAAGCTCGCGGACGGCCACGCGCTGCGCGACGGCGACCGCTGGGTGGCCGCCGTCTCCGCCGGCGGCGAGAGCTTCGGCGCCCTCGTCCTGCACGGTCAGCCCGACCTCGACCCCGTCGACCAGCGCACCCTGGAGCGCGCCGGCCTGGTCACCTCCCTGCTGCTGCTCGCCCGCCGGTCGGCGGGCGAGGCCGAACAGCGGGTACGGGGCGAACTCCTCGACGACCTCCTCGACGCCCCCGACCGCGACCGCCGCCTGCTGCGCGAACGCGCCGCCCGGCTCCGTACGGACGTGGACGCGCCCCATGTGGTGCTCGCCGCCCGCATCGACCGGGCCGGGGCCGGGGGAGAGGCGGACAGCGGCGTACGGGAGAGCGCGGACCGGCAGCGCCTGTGGTCGGCCGCCTCCCATCTGGCCGCCACCCACGGGGGCCTGGCCTCCGCGCGCGACGGGGGGACGGTGCTGCTCCTGCCGCTCGGGCCGGGCGAGAGCGCGGCCGAGCTGGCCCGGCAGACCGCCAAGCACCTCGGCGGCGCGCTGCGCGAGCCGGTCACGGTGGGCGCCTCGGCCCCCGTCGACTCGCCCCTCGCCCGGCCGGGCCGGGTCGCCGCCGCGTACGGCGAGGCCCGCCGCTGCCTGGACGCGCTGCGCCTGCTGCACCGCGCGGGCGAGGGCGCGGCGGCCGAGGACCTCGGTTTCCTCGGCCTGCTGCTCGCCGACACCCGGGACATCGAGGGCTTCGTCGACCGGACGATCGGCCAGGTCGTCGCGTACGACCGGCGTCGCGGCACGGACCTGGTGCGGACGATGGACGCGTACTTCGCGAGCGGGATGAGCCCCGCCCGGACGAAGGACGATCTGCACGTCCACGTGAACACGGTCGCGCAGCGCATCGAGCGGATCGGTCGCCTGCTCGGCCCGGACTGGCAGTCGCCGGCCCGGGCGCTGGAGATCCAGCTCGCCCTGCGGCTGCACGCGATGTCGGCCGCGGTCGCCCGCTGAACACGTCGAAGGCGCCGGCCCCTTACGGGACCGGCGCCTTCCTCGTGCGTGCCGTGGCGGTGCGATCTCAGGCGTCGGCGCGGACCGGCGCCGCGTCCACGGGGGCGTCCTCGGCGACCTCGGAGAGGTCGCGGTTGCGTGTCTCGCGGGCGCAGCCGATGGCGACGATCGTGAGCAGCGCGGCGGCGATCACATAGAGGGAGATCGGCGTCGAGGAACCGTAGTCGGCGAGCAGCGCGGTCGCGATGAGCGGCGCGGGCGCACCGGCGGCGACGGACGAGAACTGCGCGCCGATCGAGGCGCCGGAGTACCGCATGCGGGTCGCGAACATCTCGGAGAAGAACGCGGCCTGCGGCGCGTACATCGCTCCGTGCAGCACCAGGCCCACCGTCACCGCGAGCAGCAGCGATCCGAAGCTTCCGGAGTCGATCAGCGCGAAGAACGGGAACATCCAGGCGCCGACACCGATCGCGCCGATCAGGTAGACCGGCCGGCGGCCGATCCGGTCGGAGAGCGCGCCCCAGGCGGGGATGACGGCGAAGTGGACGGCGGAGGCGATCAGGACGGTGTTCAGCGCGGTCTGCTTGGAGAGGCCGACCTGGGTCGTCGCGTAGACGAGGATGAACGCGGTGATGACGTAGTAGGAGATGTTCTCCGCCATGCGGGCGCCCATCGCGATCAGCACATCGCGCCAGTGGTGCTTCAGCACGGCGACCAGCGGCATCTTCTCGACCTGCCCGGCGGCGGCCTTGCGCTCGGCGGCGGCGGCGAGCGCCGCCTTGAACACGGGCGACTCGTCGACCGACAGCCGGATCCACAGACCGACGATCACCAGCACACCGGAGAGCAGGAACGGTATGCGCCAGCCCCATGAGAGGAACGCCGCGTCGGAGAGGAGCGCGGTGAGCGCGGACAGCACACCGGTCGCGAGCAGCTGACCCGCCGGCGCCCCGGTCTGCGGCCACGAGGCCCAGAACCCGCGCCGTTCGGCGTCCCCGTGCTCCGAGACGAGCAGCACGGCCCCGCCCCACTCGCCGCCGAGCGCGAACCCCTGCACCAGCCGCAACACGGTGAGCAGAACGGGAGCGGCGGACCCGATGGTCGCGTGCGTGGGCAGCAGGCCGATCGCGAAGGTCGCCCCACCCATCAGCAGCAGGCTCAGCACCAGCAGCTTCTTACGCCCGAGCCGGTCACCGTAGTGCCCGAAGACGAGCGCGCCCAGCGGCCGGGCGGCGAACCCGACCGCGTAGGTCAGGAAGGACAGCAGCGTCCCGACCAGCGGATCGGACTCGGGAAAGAACAGCTTGTTGAAGACCAGCGCGGCGGCCGACCCGTACAGAAAGAAGTCGTACCACTCGATGGTGGTGCCGATGAGACTCGCGGCGACGATGCGCTTGAGGCTGGAGGGGGCTGGCGGAGCGGTCGCGGGGGTGGACATCGGCACCACTTCCTGGCGTGTGACGGGGACGTTTGCGTGTCGCCATACCGTAGGAACGTGCAGGTCAGGGGCGTATGTGGCGGGACACCATAGTTCTGGGGTCGGGTGTGCGCGGGGCCACCATGCGAGGCATATCGGCGCTGGTTCGAGGGCCATTTCGAAGAGCGATGGAGGGCTGCCCGAGTTGCACTGTTCGGCATGTTCTGGAGGCCCGGTGTGGACTCCCGTGCCGGTTTGGTGCTGACCTGAAACCGCACGTCAGCACCCCTGATCACCTGTCCCGTGCTGACTTGGTGCTGACTGCGCGGCGTAGAACTCCGACATTCGGCATGGATCAGGCGTGGCAGTGGATCAAGTCGGACGTGACCCATGCAGCCACAGGACCAGTGAGGTCGGTCCCCAGGCGAAGACCGAAGTCCGCCCCCACCGTGGAAGGTTCAGTCAGGGAAAATGCGTTCGTCAGCCGGGTCATTCCGATGATCTGCGCGGAAGGGAAGCAGAGAGGTAGGCGTTGTTTCTGGGGCGGATTAAGGCCAAGGGGTTCAAGT
This sequence comes from Streptomyces lateritius, assembly GCF_014649715.1. GTDB lineage: Bacteria > Actinomycetota > Actinomycetes > Streptomycetales > Streptomycetaceae > Streptomyces > Streptomyces lateritius. The sequence continues at coordinate 34,858 of NZ_BMTO01000010.1, read as the reverse complement.
CGCTGCTGGACATGGATGTCCCGCCGCGCCAGGCCGTCACCGTGGTTGTGGGCGAGAACAACGCCGGCGTGCATGAACTCTGGTCCTTGGATCGCCGGCGTCCTTGACCGCCGCGTGCCGTGGCGACCTCCCCTGTTACCTTCTCCAGTCAGCACTCGTCATAGGTGCGATGGCCGCATACGAACGGTCGTCACACCAACGAGTGAATCGATAACAGGTTGCTGACCAACATCATGTACGTGACGATCTACGTCACCGATCAGGACCGCGCGCTGGAGTTCTACACCGAGCGACTCGGCCTGGAGAAGCGGCTCGACTTCCCGGGGCCCGACGGACGTTTCCTCACCGTCGGCGTTCCCGACAGCCCGGTACAGATCATCCTGTGGTCGCATGCGCCGGCCGCGGGACAGCCGGGCGGCGCAGGCGCGCCCGGTCCGCTGATCCTCGAATCCGAGGACTTGCGAAACGACTTCGAGATCATGCGCCGACGCGGCGTCGTCTTCGAAGAGTCCGAACCTGTGGACTATCCGTTCGGGGTCCGCATCGAGGCGGTGGACCCGGACGGCAACCGGATCTCGCTCCGTCAGCAGCTCAAGCCGTGACCGCCCACCCGCCCGGCCACGTGACCGAGGCGTTCGAAGCCCAGCGCGACCGCCTCCGCGCCGTCGCATACCGCGTCCTTGGCTCGCACGCCGACGCCGAGGACGTGGTCCAGGAAGCCTGGATGCGCCTCGTCCGCCAGGACGAGGCCACCATCGGCAATCTGGCGGGCTGGCTGACCACCGTGGTCGGCCGAATCAGCCTGGACCTCCTGAGATCCCGCCGAGCCCACCCCGAAACCGCCTACGAGCAAGAATTCGCGAACCTCGTGGTGACACCCGACGATGCCCCCGCGCCGGACGAGCAGGTGGCGCTGGCCGATTCGGTCGGCCTCGCCCTGCTCGTCGTGCTCGACTCGCTCACCCCGGGCGAACGCCTGGCGTTCGTCCTGCACGACATGTTCGCGGTCCCGTTCCAGGAAATCGGCCAGATCCTGGGCAAATCCACCGGCGCCACCAAGATGATCGCCAGCCGTGCCCGCCGCAAGGTCCGAGCCACGGACCGGCCGGCAGGCCTCGGCGGCGGGCATCGGGAGGTCGTCCAGGCATTCCAAGCCGCCGCCGCCAGCGGCGACTTCGAGGCGCTCCTGCGCGTCCTCGACCCGAACGTGAAGCTGACCGTCGACACCCCCGACGGCGTGGTCGTCACTCTCGGCGCCACCAAGGTCGCCACCGGCGCCCGCATGTTCTCCGGCGAGGTCGCCCGCCACCGACCCGTGCTGCTCAACGGCATCCCCGGCCACATGTCCTGGTGTTCCGACGGAACCCCGCTCTCTGTCATCGCCTTCACCGTCATCGGAGGCCGAATCACCGGCATCCACATCGTCGTCGACCCGGCCAAGCTCGCCTCGATCCATCTGCCCGCCCCGGACAGAGCAGGTGAAGAAGAATGACCTGTCGAGGAGAACTCGCAGGCCGCCGCATCCAGGAGACGTCCACTGCCAGGGCCGGTAGGTCCAGGAGCTGCGCGAGGCCCCTGAGCAAGCCTCAAGCCAGGCCGGGGGCAGTGCCCTCGTCCCGCCACGTTGACTGGTCGAGGCCGCCGAGCAGCGAGGACAGCTCCTGGCCACAGCAACGAGCGGGCTCGGCCGCGTTGACAGCAGTCATGGGCAAGAGCGCTCCAGGGGCGGCAGGGCCGGTGCCCCGGCCGTCCCCTGCGCTTCAGCGCTACCGGGGGAGTAGGGCGCGCACGGGCTTTCCTCCGGTCGCCCGGCGGGTGACCGCGGTCGCTGTGGCGAGTCGGTTGACCATGGGCCAGCCGAAGCCTCCGGTGCCGCCGTTGAGGTCTGGGGTGCGCATGCGCGGGACGTGCGGGCTGTAGTCGTGCACGGCCACCTCAATGCTGCCGGGGTTGGCCGTCAGGTCAAGGGTGCGGGTGCCGCCGCCGTGGCGAAGGGCGTTGGTGACGAGCTCCGAGACCCCCAGGAGCACGGTGTCGGCGGCCTCGGATGCGAGCGTGGGCACGAGCCCTTCGAGGAAGAACCGGGCGCTGTCACGTGCCACGGCGGCGGACCCGGCGGGGCGGTCGGTCGCGACGTCGACGCTCATCGTGTCCATCAGGTCCCCTGGTCTCTGGATCGCCCATGCCCGTTCCGCCATGTCCGCTGCATGCGCCCCGACATGCAGCGGTTACCCCGGTGTGACCGCGCTGTACCTCACGCGCGTCACTGTTCGACGTTGATTACCTCACTGCCGGACACACAAAAATCTATCGTGGCTGGAGTAGACATTGGGTGGTGGTGTGGTTATGGTTTCTCTCGTAGCCCAGAAAGACAGCAGGGCCTGGCAGAGACGAACTGCCGGCAAGCAGTAGCAGCAGTACACGTAGTTGCAGGACGGTGCGGCGGTGGATTTCCGAAGCCAGGGTGGTTGCAGGACGGCGACGGGGCTGACGGCCGGACCGAGTGGCCCGCAGTGATCAGGGGCCGCCATCAGCGGGGCCGCGGTCATGGCAGTTGCGGTACCCGTGAGTGCAGTTCGTAGTACCCAGCAGTGAAGCAGTACGCGGTACCTCGGTGAAGGCGTCGGGCTGCGGGCGCGCGCACCGGGAAGTTCGGCAGTGGGGTTCTAAGCCAGAGCAGACGCAGGATGGGCGACGGGGCTGGCTGCCGAAGAGTGACGCTGTCACAGGTCGCTGAGCTATTCGCATCGCCCGCAGTACGCAGTACCCCGATGGTAGGAAGTTGATCACCGAGGGAAGAACGGAGGAACGAAGCACCATCAGGATCGCCCGGACGGAAGTCTCGAGTCCGGGTACCGCAGGACATCGATAGTGAGGTGGTCTCCGGTCAAGCAACCGCGATCCCCGCGCTCCCGGCAGCAACTGGGTCGGGTACGCGGACACAAAAGGCCGGCGCGGTATCACGGTCGGCACGTGGTGTAGAAGTTCCTTCGGGGCCCTGGTGCCGTACGGCACCAGGGCCCCTCCATGCATTGCAGATCAAACGCAAGGCACCAGGGCCAGTCGTAGCGCGAGTCAGACCACCGCCCGGAGCGGCACCGAACATCCTCACAGTCGTAGCGAGTGGCCACCGCCCGGAGGTGCTTGATTCTGTTGATCGCCCGCTCGACAGTGTTCCTGGTTGTACCGGATCTTGTCGAAGTGGGCGGGTCGGCTGCCACGTGAACCTCTGCGCAGGCGGGCCGTCGTGGTATCGCTCTTCTCCGGGAGCACGTGCCGGATACCGCGTCGCCGCAGGTAGGCGCGGATCACGCCGTTGCTGTATGCCTTGTCGGCGCCGACGCTCTCCGGGACCCGCCGTGGCCTGCCGACGCCGCGCCGGGGGAAGCGGATCTCGTCCATGATTCGCTCGAGCTGGGTGCAGTCCGCCCGCTGCCCCGGAGTGATCACCAGGGAGAGCGGGCGGCACTTGCCGTCCGCACTCAGGTGGAGCTTGCAGGTCAACCCGCCGAGCGAGCGGCCGAGGGCTTCGCCTGGAGCACCGCCCCCGCCGGGAACGGGCGCGGGCGCATGTGCACCTGCAGGGTGAACTGATCTTTACGCGGCCCCTTTCGAAGCACCGGACGTTGCCGGCGGCGGGTCTTCATGGGCCCCCTGCGGCGTGCTGGTGGGCGCGGATCGAGGTGGAGTCGATGTTGATATTCCAGTCGATGTCGCCCGTGGCGTCGGCGTCGGCCTGGACGTGCTGGAGCAGCTTCTTCCAGGGTCTGCCACGGGCCGAAGCGTTCGGGTAGCTCGCGCCAGTGGCAGCCGGTGCCGAGTCGATGGATGATCCCGTTGATCACCTGGCGGGCGTCCCGCCACCGGCCGCACCGGTTGTTGTTGCCCTGGTGCGGAAGCGGTTCCAGGACCGCCCACTCGTCGTTGCTGAGGTTCCCTCTGCTGAGCATGATCAGAGCAACGAGCCGCCGCGCGAAGGGATACGACCTTCAGCGAGCGAAAGCCCCGGTCAGCAGCCCGGAAAGGAGTTGCCCCGGCCGAGGAGGGGCTACTACCCTCACGCCAGCACGACAGACGCGTGATCTCGGGATGAGGGGGTTGATGAATATGGCTGCCGTTGGCCGTCATCAGCATGCCCTCATCCGGCCCGTGCGATAACAGAGCGCGGCCGGTCGTTTCAACGACCAGGAGAGACACATGTCTTCCTCTTCTTCACCCGTCCACGCCGACGTAGTCACCAAGCGCCTCGTTCTGCGGCCCTGGACCAGGAGCGAGGCCACCGCGGTCCTCGACGGCACCTGGTCCTCGCACTGGGCGGACGACTTTCCCTCCGAAGGCGATCGCGTGGTCGCGGGCCTCTTCGAGCAGTATCCCGACTGGCTCGGCCCCTACGGTCACCGTCTGGTCATCGAGCGCGACAGCGGCCTGGTGGTGGGCTCCATCGGCCTGTTCTGGCCGCCCAGCGAGGGGGTCCTTGAGATCGGCTACGGCATCGTGGCCTCCCGGCGTGGCCGAGGCTATGCCCCCGAGGCCACCAAGGCCCTCGCCGACTTCGCCCTTACCTTGCCAGATGTCCACACTGTGTCCGCCGACGTGGAACTGTCGAACCCGGCCTCAGTCCGAGTACTGGAGAAGGCCGGCTTCCGCCGTTGGACGACCGGGGAGAACGTAGTCAAGTTCAGGATCTCGAACCCGGACCGCGATCTGCGCTGATTGCGTGGGGTCCTGGAAGCAATGCCCTCCAGGACCCCACCGCGGTCGCTGAATTCCCGGGCTACCAGCGTGATCGGAGAGACGGGACCGTCACGGGGCGGCTCACTTGCAGTGGGTGGTGGCGGGAGTGGCGGTGAGGCTGTCGATGCGGGCGATGTCGTCCGGTTCGGTGCTCGCCCAGGCGACGGTCCAGCACGTTCAGACCATTCCAGGACCGGGCACGAGGTCGCCATGGCGGTTCTGGGAGAGCCGGTAGAGCGACCTGCCGTCTGACGTCTGGAGTACTGGAGCTGTTTCCACCTGGAACGATATGTACTCGATCAACTGATCAACGATGGGGATCCCGACATCAACCAGTAGTGCTTTCTGTTCCTCGGGGATCTGCCAGCTCGACACGACTGCCGAGTCTGCCCTTGTAACGTTCCCGGTGCCGGCCCAGGCGGTGAGCTCGTCAAACGTTGTCGTCAGAGTCCCTCCGCGGCTGGCTGCGATGCGGACCATATCGAGCAGGGCTGACAGACACGTGGCCCCATCGGGGACGACACACTCCTCAGTGGTCGCCGGGGGCGTATCGGCTCCAGGTTCCGCCGGCCTCGGTGACCAGGCGGGTGGTGGTCTTGTCGTGATAGCCGAGTGCCTTCGCGATGACGGGGGCGGGGCCTGGAGGACGAGCTGTCGGATCGCGGAGGTCCTGCCGCGCTGTGGCGGGACGCCGATCTCACGCAGATGGACTTGGAGGCTGACGGGGGTCATCGGCTGTCCGGGCTGGCGGCCGGGGAAGAGCCACTGTGAACTTCGGCTGCTGGCGTAGGGCAGGTGCTGGCGGGACTGGATGTAGGCCCGCATCAGGTCGGCGACGGGCTCCGGCAGCGGGGACGGCGGGGTCTCCCAACTGGATGGTGACGGTGGTCTCGTCGTCGGTGACGTCGTCGATGGTGAGGCGAACGATGCGGCTGACGGGTTGCGCGTAGAGGAGAACGAGCGCGGCGGCGACCCTGGCCCGCATGGGCAAGGAGTCGTCGTTGAGGACCCGGCGGACCATCGCGAGCCGACGGTGCTGATGCAGCGGTTCCGGGTCATGGGTGATGACGGCGGGCGGCAGCGTGAGGCGGGACATCCGAGCAACTGTCCGTGGGTCGAGACGCGGGCGTACCCCGACGAGCGCGCCCCGCACTGCGGGGACCGGGGCGAGGAGATCGGCGGTGTCGCCGTCCGAAGGCGTCTTCACCCGCGGGATCGTACAGAGAACGGTGGCTCTCAAGTTCTCGCGCACACCGTCTTTTTGACTCCGTTTCTCGCACTCGTTCCGTAGCCGTTCCGGCCGCAGGTCCGCCGCTTACTGATCTTGTTGCGGAATCGGTCGATTCTCGAACACGAGAGTGTCCGAGAGGTTCCTCCGGCGCGTCACGTGCCGGAGGAATGGAGGACTGGCTAGGGGATGGCCTCGATGCGCTCCATATGCTCCTCGCCCCACTCCCCGAGCGGTGCGAGTGCCGTGTTGAGGGAGCTGCCGAACTCGGTCAGCGAGTACTCCACCTTGGGCGGGACCTGGTGGTAGACCTCGCGGTGCACCAGGCCACTGGCCTCCATCTCCCGGAGTTGAAGGATCAGCATCCTTTCGCTGATACCGGGCACCGCCCGCCTCAATTCTCCGAAACGCAACGGCCCCTCCTCGCCGAGCGAAAACAGGATTAGCCCCTTCCACTTACCGCCCATGACGGTGATGGCGGCGTCGAGCCCGCAGATATAGGTCCGCTTGGTCATCAGAACTCCTACTGACAAAAGTGTGGGTACCGAACAGAATTGTAGGTACTTGATCAAATGTGTGCGGGGCTTCCAGAATGGAATTGGGAGCCGCGCCTGACGCGCTGATCGGCGATTGCGTGGCTGCTCAACCATCCGACTGCTGACTGGAGTGACGCATGACCAAGGATGCCCCCACACCCGTGACCGTCGTCGGGCTGGGGTCGATGGGCCGGGCGCTGGCCGGAGCGTTCGCCGACGCGGGGCACCCGACAACGGTGTGGAACCGCACGCCGGCCAAGGCCGCACCGTTAGTGGCCAAGGGCGCCGTCCATGCCCGGGCGGTGGAGGCCGCGGTCGAGGCGAGCCCGCTGATCATCACGTGTCTGACCACCTTCGAAGACACTCGCTCCGCCCTGGAGCCGGCTGCGGCGGCGCTGTCCGGGCGTGCCCTCGTCACTTTGAACAGCGGTTCGCCCGCCGCCGCCCGCGCCATGGCCGATTGGGCGACCGGCCGTGGCGCCCGGTTTCTGGCCGGAGCGGTCAAGAACGTGCCGGAGGCCGTGGGAGCGCCGGACACGCTGTTGTACTACAGCGGAGACAAGACGGTGTTCGACGAGTACGAGACGACGCTGAAGGTACTGGGCGGCGACACCGTCCATCTCGGAGATGAGACCGACCTCGCCGCCCTGTACGAGATGGCCGTGGGCGCGATGCTGCTGCCCGCACTCGTCGGTTTCTTCCAGGGGGCCGCGGCCGTTCAGGCTCGTGGGCTGGAGGCGAGCAGCATGGTGCGGTTCGCCGGGAAGTGGCTGGACATGATCAAGTCTCTGCTGCCGGTCTACGCCACGGAAATCGACGGCGGTGATTACACCGATACCGCCTCCTCCGTGAACCTCTTCCTCGCGGGCGCGGCCCATGACATGGAACTGGCCAAGGAGGCGAACGTCGACGTGGCCTGGCTCGCTCCGCTGCACGACCTGGTGGAGCGGGCGGCTGCGGCGGGTCACGGCGACCACAGCATCTCGGCCCTGACGGAAGTACTCAGGAAGCCGGCGCAGAAGGCGTGATACGACAGCTGTCCCGAGGCGCGCGTTCCCGCGGATCCGTCCATGATCTCGGTCACCGTCACGCCGCCTGCGACAGGCTGCGGCGGCCACCCGGCCTCGAAGGTGTCGGCACAGGTCGTTCGGTGAGGGAACGGCACGTTCAAACCTCACCCGGAAAGACATTCAGGCTTTGATGTGATGTTGAGGGGTGTTATGAGCAAGCGCGATGTAACGGTCATTGGGCTCGGACCGATGGGGCGTGCGATGGCGAGCGCGTTCCTCGGCAGGGGTTACCGGGTCACCGTCTGGAACCGGACTGCAGGCAAGGCGGACGAGTTGGCGGACGAGGGAGCCGACCGGGCCGCCACGGTCCACGGCGCGCTCGCCGCGAGCGAACTGGTGATCCTCAGCCTGACGGACCACCACGCGATGTATGCCGTCCTTGAGTCGGCCACCGATGCGCTGTCCGGCCGGGTCCTCGTCAATCTCAGCTCGGACACGCCCGAGAGTGCCCGCAGAGCTGCGCGGTGGGCGTCAGGACACCGCGCCCGGTACCTCACCGGAGGTGTGCAGGCTTCACCCCCGGGCATCGGGCAGCCCGGGTTCTGCACCTTCTACAGCGGGCCCAAGGAGGTATTCGACGCGCACCGGGAGGCTCTGGAGGTGCTTACCGGCACGGACTACCGCGGCGAGGACCCAGGGCTGGCGGCGTTGTACTACCAGGTCGGGATGGACCTGTTCTGGACGACGGTGGTCGGCTGGCTGCACGCCCTCGCACTGGGGAATGCCCACGGCGTCTCGGCCGAGGAGATCCTGCCGTCTGCATCATCCGTTATGTCAGGAATGCCAGACTTCCTGGCCTTCTACACACAGCGGATCGACGCGGGTGAGTACCCGGGCGACATCGAAAGGCTCGCCATGGGTGTGGCGAGCGTCGACCATGTCCTGCAGACCGCCAAGGATGCGCGGGTCGACACCTCGTTACCGTCGGCGGTCCTGGAGATTTTCCGGCGAGGCACAGCAGCCGGCCATGCCGACGACAGCGCGACCAGCTTGATCGAGGTCCTGAAGAAACCGGACGCATAGCCACTTCGCGCCGGTCCGGCTCACGCGCGGTCTCAATCGGCACCGCCAATCCCGCTGTCTCCTTGTTGGCCCCGTCCTACTCAAAGGACGGTACTGGTGAGGCTCGTCATCAGCTGACCGGAGAAGTCAAGGCGGCGCGCTATCTATGGTGGCTGTTCCGCACCGCCCCCTCAGCCTTACGGCCTGCTCCGCCCGTCATCGCGGTCGTCCGGCTCGTCGTCTGCGTGCGGGTCGCGTAGCTCGCGCCGCCCCGGTACTGCGGGCCGCCGGGTGAAGGCGTAGCGGCCGAGGAAGTCGATGTGGTCGTACTGTAGCGGGGACAAGCGGGCGAGGAGCTCGTCGGTGACGGGGAAGCCGTCGGCAGCCAGCTGCTTGACGGCGGCGTCGAGGTAAAGGCTGTGGAACAGCACCACAGCGTTCAGGGCCAGGCCGAGCGCGCCCAGCTGGTCCTCCATGCCCTCGCGGTAGTGCTGGCGCAGTTCACCTCTCTACCCGAAGAAGATCTTCCGAGCGAGGCGGTGGCGGGCCTCGGTGACGTTGAGCTGGGCTTCGACCATTCGGCGGTATCCCTCGTCGGAGACGAACTGGAGCAGGTGCAGGGTCCTGTAGATCCGCCCGCACTGCGCGAAGGCGTCTCCCAGTCCGGTGGGCTTGCCGTCTCGGGAGAGCAGGCGGATCAGGTCGCGGGCGTGGACCTCGCCCAGAGTGAGGGAGCCGGCCACGCGGAGCATGTCGCCCCAGTGCGCACGGACGCGGTCGAGGCGAACGGTGTGCTTAAACACCGGCTGGAGCGGTCCGTGGTCGCCCGCGGTGTTCGTCCGCCACAGCCGCGCGTCGGAGATGCGCGATACATCAACATGCGAGCCCACCAGTCCCGAGGGCCGGGATCGACTGTTGCCGCGCCTGCACATGGGCGGGGAGTCGAAGCAGTGAGGCGAAACCGGGTTGTGCCCGGAGCGATGATCGGCTTGGGTTCGTGCTCGTGACTGCCTTGAATGATCTCGTACGTCCGGACCGCTATCCGCGCTCCTCCCGCTATGACCCTGGCTGGTTGCTCAACCTCGCCATGGGGCCGAACCCGTTGTGGATGCTGGAGGACCTCGCCCAGGACCTTGATCTGCGCCCGGGGATGCGGATTCTCGACCTCGGTTCCGGCAAGGGCGCCACGTCGGTGTTCCTAGCCCGCGAATATGGCGCCCGGGTCGTCGCGGCCGACTTGTGGATCGCCCCCGAGGATGCGGCAGCCGTTTTCGCCGACGCGGGTGTCGGCGATCAGGTGGAGGCTGTGCGAGCGGAGGCGCACGCCTTGCCGTTCGAGGAGGAGAGCTTTGACGCCATCGTGAGCGTCGACGCGTTCGAGTACTTCGGTACGGCAGACAGCTACCTGCCCTACCTGGTCCGGTTTCTCCGCCCTGGCGGACAACTGGCCATGGTGACTCCCGCCATGACACGGGAAGTCCGTGATCTCGGGGCCATCCCGTCCCACATCAAGGACGTGGTGGGCTGGGAAGCGATCGCCTGGCACACGGCGGAGTGGTGGCGCTTCCAGTGGGCGATCACTGAACTGGTGGAGGTCACGTCCGCGCGGCTACAGCAGGATGCCTGGCAGGACTGGCTGCTGTGGACCCAGGCGTGCGCCGAGCATCAGCCGGACGGCCAGAGCGCCAACCAGCCGGTCATCGACATGCTCACCGCAGACGGCGGAGAGTTCCTCTCCTTTGCTCTGGTAACCGCACGCAAAAACTAGGTGGTCAACTCCGAGAGCCCTGCGGGGACTTGACGGATCGGTGTGGCTGTGTGGGGCGCGGCACGCTGGGCATCGGCCAAGGCCGCTGCCCAGCGGTGATGAGGTCATATGCGAGTTGCTCCCGCGTCCGAGGTGATCACTTCTGTCCTGGCGGGGTTCATCGCGGGAGCCGCTTCGTGGTCGGCGCTTTCTGCGTGTCGTCAGGCGACGCGGAGGATGCTTTTGCCGTGGGTTGTGCCCTCGGCGAGGCGCTGCACGGCCATGGCCAGGTCCCCGAGGGCGTACTCGGTGGTGATGTCCATGCGAACCTTGCCGTCGGCGACGAGGCCGAGTGCGCGGCGGGCACTGTCGGCGAGCCGCTCGGGGTGGGTCTGGCTGAGCAGGTTGCTGTTGTAGGTCAGGAGTGACTTGCCGTGCATGAGAAGGTCGTTGGCGTTGGCCAGGACGGGTTGGTACGTGGCGAGGTTGCCGTATGCCACCAGTCGGCCGTGTGCGGCGAGCTGCTCGAGGCCGGCGGTGCGGGTCGAGCCGCCGACCGGGTCGAGGATGACGTCGGGCTTCTCGTCGCCGAGCTTGGCCGGGAACTCCTCGCGGAGCAGAAGCTGGTCGTACCCGAACTGCGCGGCGTAGTCGGCCCTGTCGGCAGTTCCGACCACGCCCACGATCCGGCCTGCTCCGGCCAGTCGGGCGAACTGCGCGGCGAGCGTGCCGACTGAGCCGGCGGCGGCGTGGATCAGCACGCTTTCCCCGGGCCGCACGCGCGCGGCTGTGTTGATCAGGTCGTAGGCGGTCGGTGCGCCCCACCCAAGACCTGCGGCTTCCCTCAGCGGCATGCTGCCGATGTCGAACGTGAGCGTGGCGGGTGCCAGGACTACCTCGGCGTAGGCGCCTGAGGTGGTCAGCGCGGTGACGGCCTCACCGACACGGCGTGCGTCGATACCCGCGCCGACGGCGACGATGTGCCCGGATGCCTCGAACCCAGGGACAAAGGGGCGCGGTACGGGGAAGTGGCCGTCCCGGACCATGGTGTCGCCCCACTGGATCCCGGCGTAGGCCACGCGGATCGCCACTTGCCTGGGGCCGGGGGTGGGCTCGTCGAGTTCGGCGACCCGGTAGTGGTCATCGGTGCCGAGAATGACAGCCTTCATGGTTACAGCCCCCTGTGTTGACTCAGTATCCTTACAGTCGAGAACGCTAGGTGTATAAGGTTCCTGAGTCAACCCATGGACCTGTCAATGAAGTGGGAGTACGCGGTGAAAGCCCCGATCGAGAACGACCTCTGCACCCGGATCAGGCGGTCGGAGCAGGCGTTGATGGCGCACCACGAGGCAGTACTGCGTGCCTACGGACTGACCATGACGCAGTACACCGTGTTGCTGATCCTCTCGCGCGAAGGCGGCATGTCCGGCGCCCAACTGGCCCGGTCCTGCGGCGTCACCCAGCAGAGCATGAGCAGCGTGCTGACCAACATGGAGACCAAGGAACTGATCCGCCGCGAGACGTCCCCCGTGCACGCCAAAGTGCAGATCGCCACCCTCACCGACGCGGGTCAGGCGCTGCTGGACCGCGCCTACCAGGAGGTGGTCATCCTTGAGCGCGCGCTCACCGACGCGTTCACGCCCGCCGAACACGCCGCACTCTGCGAACTTCTGGAACGCGCCACCACCGTCCTGACCCAGCAGACGCGCCACGCGACAGCCCCGCCCGCCACCTGAGCCTGCGGCCGCCACGCGCGGGATCCCCATTCGGCGTAGCCTCTCTGGAAGATTCAGTCACCCGCCTGCGATGCCTGCCTGTTCTGCCGTGCCCGTGGTGCTGACCGTCGCCGAGCGCCACCGTCTGAAGAAGATGGGCTACGGCCACAAGACCCCGCATCAGGCCGCCGGCGGACAACTATCATCTCGGTGCCGGCCTGCCAGGAGCCGTACCCCGGCCGGTCCGGTCCGAAAATGGTTTGAGCCTGGGCGGCGGCACCGGCAGGATCGGGTGACACCGATGAGTTCTTCCCGCCGCCGTGGTCTGTCAGTGTGTCACGCCCCACGGAGGGCACTCACCTGACGGAAGGCGCCATGCTCGCACCACACGCAACGCCCACCCTCTCGCCCGCCCGCGTCACCGCCGTGCTGCGGATTCTCGTGCTGTCCACGTTCGTCGTTCTCCTCAACGAGACGATCATGGTCAATGCGATCCCGCGGCTCATGCGCGAGTTCGAGGTCACCGCGGCGGCCGCCGGGTGGCTGTCCACGGCCTTCATGCTCACCATGGCCGTCGTCATCCCGATCACGGGGTGGTTCCTCCAGCGCGTGACAACTCGGACCGCATTCGGCCTGGCCATGGCACTGTTCCTCACCGGCACGGCGCTGGCCGCGGCCGCGCCCGCCTTCCCCGTGCTGCTGGCCGCCCGCGTCATCCAGGCAAGCGGCACCGCCGTCATGATGCCGCTGCTCATGACGACGTTGATGACCCTCGTGCCCCCGCACGACCGCGGCCGGGTCATGGGCAACATCACCCTCGTCATCTCCGTCGCACCCGCCCTCGGCCCGGCGGTCTCCGGTGTGCTGCTGCAGCTCGGGACATGGCGGCTGTTGTTCCTGGCCGTGCTGCCCATCGCCGGAGCCATGGCTGTATTCGGCCTGCGCCAACTGGTCAACATCGGCGAGCCGAAGGCCGGCCCGATCGACTGGCTGTCCGTCCTTCTGGCGGCAGCGGGCTTCGGTGCCCTGGTCTACGGCCTGAGCGGGCTCGGCGCCGGGAACGCCGACCAGGCCACCCTGCCGCCGTCGGCCACGACCGTGGTCGGTGCCGTGCTGGTGGGCCTGTTCGTATGGCGACAGCTGTCCCTGCAGCGCACGTCCACGCCGTTGCTGGACCTGCGCAGCCTGACGTTCCGTCACTTCTCCGTGGCGCTCGCCTTGATGTGCCTGTCGTTCATGGCCCTGATGGGCGCGTTCATCCTGCTGCCGATCTACCTGCAGGACGTGTGCGGCCTGACCTCGCTGCAGACCGGGCTGCTCCTCATCCCCGGCGGCCTGACGATGGGCCTGCTCGGGCCGCAGGTCGGCAAGCTCTACGACCGGCTCGGCGCACCACGCCTCGTCGTGCCCGGAGCCGTACTGACAGCGCTGTGCCTCGCGCTGTTCGCCTTCGCGGGCGAAGAGACCTCACCGTGGCTGGTGCTCGCCCTGCACGTGGCCCTGAGCGCCGGTATGGCGTTCGTCTTCACCCCGATCTTCACCTCCGGCCTGTCCGTACTGCCGCCTCACCTCTACGCGCACGGCTCCGCCATCCTGGGCTCGCTCCAGCAGGTCTCGGCAGCCGCCGGCACCGCCCTGGTCATCAGTGTCATGTCGGGACAGGCCGCCACGGCAGCAGCCGATGGCGCCGACACCACCGGAGCCCTGGCCGCGGGCATCCGGTGGGGGTTCGGCATCGGCGCCGTGCTCGGCGGACTGACCGTGCTGGTCGCGCTGTTGGTCCGCACCCCGCCCGCTCCGCAACAGCCCGCCGCGTCGGAGGCCCAGGAGGAAGACGGCACCACGACAAGCAAAACCGCCCCCACACCCACCTGACGCCCTGGACGATCGGCCCGGTGGTCGCTGCGACGAAGGGGGGCGCGGTGGCCTCGACGCCCGGCCGAACCGGCCGGGCGGGGCGGGGCGGGTTCCGGGAAAGTGACCGAACAGGGTCCTGGCGCACGACACCGGATGCCCGCGCGAGCTCCTCCAGAGCGACGTCTTCCGGGTTTCGCCCGAGTTCTTGGCGGGCGGTGGCCGGAATGCGCGCCCGATGGGACCGCGTGCGGGCGATCGGAGGCAGCTGTGTGCCCGATCCGGTCTGGATGGTGCCCCACCTCACCCGGGAGCGCTCTGCGGCGCGGGGCAGGCTTCGCTGGGTGGTCTCGGCACGAACGCCTTGCTCGCGGCGGTGAAGGCGGTTGTCCAGTCGGACGTGATGATGCTTGCGACGTATCCGTCCGGGCGGATGAGGATGAGTGTGTCGCCGGTGATGCCGTAGATGCTGGTCAGTCGGCCGGTGCTGTCGGCGAGGGTGCCTTCGTCGTCGATTCGGTGCCCGGTGCGGACGGCGTAGCGGCGCAGTTCGGCGCCTTCGGCGGGCCAGGGCAGCTCAGGCAGCGCCTCGGTGGCCTCGGGGCCGAAGGCCAGAAGTGTGAAGTGCGGTCCTTGGTAGGCGACGGACATCGCGGGCGGAGCAGGGTGCGTCCGGCGCTCGATCGCCGAGGGAAGCGGTCTTCGCCCCTGGCGACGTAGGGACGGCTCATGACGGGTTGCCGAGGAATTCGAGAAGGGCGTCGGCCACTTCGGCGGGTGCTTCCTCCGGCAGCAGATGACCGACACCGGGGAGCACGACGTCCCGGCTGTCCGGGATGTCCCTGGCGAAGTGCTGGCCGTCGACGCGGTCGCCGCGCAGGATCAGAGTGTGCGCGCGCAGCCGGCGGAGTTCAGGCGTCCGGTCGACCTGGTCGGTCCTGGCGAGGGCGATGAAGGCGGCAGAGTTCCCGGGCCGGCTCATCGTGGCGTGTATGCGGTCGACCATGGCTTCCGGCACGGGGAAACAAGACCCCACCATGCTCCGCACGTTCCGGGCGAACCGGTGGCGGACACGGGCTGCCCGCCCCTGGCTCCTCTCGTCGGCGGATACCGGAGTCGGTGCCGGTCACCTTCGTGCGTGCTCCGAGTCTTTGACCGTGGTGGCCTCTCGCCGATCGGCCACCCCGTGCGTTCACGCGTCCAGGACCAGGCCGGTACCGGTGAGGCAGCAGTCGATGAACTCCGGTCGGTAGTGCGGCATCATGAGCTTGCGCTCGACGGACCGGGTCAGCTGGATGAGATCGACGGCAGCAAGGTTGCCGATGTCGCTGACCATGCCGGGGGCATCCCTTGGCTGTCTCCCTCACCGAGACATCGGAGCGCCTCGCAGCGCGGGCGCGGTGAGCGAGCCGCTGCCCCCGTGGGGTCGCTGATGAGCTGGCCGAGGGTGCCGACGGGCTGCCGGTCAAGTGAGCTGCGGCGTAGGCGACTTCAGGCGTCCCAGGCGCGGGCGGCTCGACCAAGGGCTTCACGAGCGTGGCGTAGGCTCCGGCCGTATGCACACGGTTGCCGTTCTTGCGCTCGACGGTGTCTCGGCCTTCGATCTGTCCATTCCCTGCCAGGTGTTCGCGCTCGCCACCGGACCTGGCGGAGCACCTGCCTACGAGGTGCGCGTCTGTGTCGACCGGGACATGACCACGACCGCCGGGCCGACGGAGCCGTTCCGGATTTCCTCCTCGTACTGCTGGGACGATGCTCTTGACGCCGACACGGTCATCGTCCCCGGGATTCCCGCCGACCGGGTCCCAGACCTGCGAGCGGTACGCGTGTTACGGGAGGCGGCGGCCGGCGGGGCGAGGGTCGCGTCCATCTGCACGGGGGCCTTCGCCCTCGCGCACGCCGGACTTCTGGAAGGGCGCAGGGCGACGACGCACTGGCGCTTCGCCGGGACTCTGGCGGAGCGGTTCCCCGGAACGAGCGTCGATCCGTCCGTCCTCTATGTCGACGAGGGACAGGTGCTCACCTCGGCGGGAATCGCCGCGGGCCTGGACCTGTGTCTCCACATGGTCCGCCGCGACCACGGCGCGGCGGTCGCAGCGGATGCCGCGCGGGTATTGGTGATGCCGCCCCAACGAAGCGGAGGGCAGGCGCAGTTCATCGAGTACCGCACGCCCGACGACGACTCGTCCGACCTCGGCGAGACCTTGCAGTGGATGCGTGCCAAGCTGAGCGAACAGTTGTCCCTGGCCGACATCGCCGCACACGCGATGATGAGCCGACGCAGCCTGGCACGGCACTTCCGCGCCCAGACGGGCACCACCCCCCTGCGCTGGCTGCTCACCCAGCGCGTCCAGCGCACCAGGGAACTCCTCGAGACGACAGATCTTCCTCTCACACGAGTCGCGCAGGAGACCGGGTTCGGATCCGTCGAGACGCTCCGTCACCACTTCGCCCGCCAGGTGGGCACGACACCATCGGCGTACCGGACCGCTTTCCGCCACTGACGGTGCTCCGCGGCCTGGCCGTATCTTGCGCACCAGAGGCACGCACGCCCGTGTCGGTGATCACGGGTCGACGCGAGACTGAGGGCGTTCTCACTTCCCGGCCTGCTCCGCTCCGGGATCCCCGTCGTCCCGCCTCACGGAGGACCCCTCATGCCTTCCCGCTCCGAGCGCTCCCGAACCGCTCGCCCCCTCCGCGTCCATACCGTGCTGTACGACGGTGCGGAAGAGCAGGACTTCGCCGGCCACGTAGAGGTGTTCGGCATCGTCGGCGAAGAACGCCTTGTGCAGTCCTTCGTCACCGTGGACGGTCCCCGTCGGGTGACGACGTCCGCCGGCATGGAGATCGTGTGCCGGGACGCCTGGTCGCCACGTTCCGCGGACGTCGTCATCGTCCCCGGTGGCGGCTACGGCGACGGCTCAAGCATCCAGCGGGAGATCCGGCGCGGCACCCTGCCCCGAGCGCTGGCGGCCGCCCGCCGGGACGGCCTGCTCCTCGGGGCGGTGTGTACCGGCACCATGCTGCTGTCCGCCGCCGGACTCACGGCCGGACGACGCTGCACGACCCATCACATCGCCTTGGACGACCTACGGGCGCAAGGCGCACACGTGGTCGGCGGCAGGGTCGTCGACGACGGCGACCTGGTCACCTGCGGTGGTGTCACCTCGGGCATCGACCTGGGAATCTGGCTCCTCGAGCGGTTCTTCGGCCCGGACGCGGCCCTGTTCGCCGAGGAGGTCCTCGAGTACGAACGTCGGGGCATCGTGAACGGCGCATGACAGGGCCCGTGGATCATTTCACCCGTCCTCCCCCTGGTCGACGACCGCCTGGTCACCAGTCAGGGCGTCTCCGCCGGCATCGACGGCGGCCTGTGACTCGTCGACACCTCCACGGCCGCGAGAACTCGCGCGAGCGGTACCGCACGATCCAGGACGAACCTGCACTCCCGTACCTGGCGGACGAGTCGCTCGTTCGCTGACCCTTCGGGCCCACCCGACCCACTCCAACGCCAACAGAGGAGATCCACGTGAACCGACGCACCCTTCTGCGCAGTGCGACCGCCCTCGGAGCCGCCGGCCTCACGACCGGCGCTTCCCTCGGCGCGGCCGCCGCGTCCGAGCCCCGCCGTCACCCCTCGCTGCGGGTACAGGTCGTGCTCTTCGAGGGGGTGGAGGAGCTCGACCTCGCAGCCCCGTACGAAGTGCTGGCCGCTGCGGACCATTTCACCGACCGCTCCGTCGATGTCCGCTACGTCTCCCTGGACGGCCCGCGCGCCGTCACCGCCGCTTTCGGGACCAAAATCCGTGTCGACCACGGCTGGGCTCCGGAGCAGGCGGACGTCCTCGTCGTGCCCGGTGGTGGGTACGCCCGCCGGGAAGACCCCGGCGTGTGGGCGGAGATCCGCCGCGGCGCGCTGCCGCGCGCACTGGCCGAGGCTCGCCGCCCGGGCCTGACTCTCGCCGCCCTGTGCACCGGCGTCATGCTCCTCTCCGCTGCGGGCGTCATCCGGGACCGGCCGTGCACCACTCACCACAGGGCCCGGGCCGACCTCGAACGGCAGGGCGGCCTGCTGAAGAACGCCAGGGTCGTGGACGACGGTGAGCTGGTCACCGCCGGCGGGGTCACATCCGGCCTGGACCTCGCCCTGTGGCTGGTCCGCCGTGAACTGGGCGTCGAGGCCGCGCTGGGAGTGCAGTCCATGCTCGAGTACGAGGCCCGCGGCACCGTGTGGACGGCCGGCTGACAGGATGCCGCTCATCGCACTACCCGTGCGTGGGTGACGGCGAGGCGTGTCCCGTAGCCAGGCCCGGTGCAGCGGGAACCGGTGGCCTCATTACCGCCGAGCCGCCTACGTGACGTCTTCAAATGGTCTCGGGTGGTTGGTCACGGGGTCGTGATAAGCCGTCATGCAGTACGTCTTGCTGAGCGGCGATCGACATCAGTGTCACCCAGATCTCCTCCTGTCAACGAGAAGGCCGCACCCCCACCGTGCCGGCACATCCAGGCCAGGGCGACCCCCTGCGGTGACAGCACTGGGACGCTCCAATCAGAGAGCCCCTGCGCGCCGTTCGGGAGACCCGTCTCGTGCGGAGGGGCCGCGGACGCTCCTCAGGCGGCGTGTGACACCGTTCGTGTCGGACTGCCCCGTGCGGGCGCTACAGTGTGCCGCGCGGTTCGACACGGGTGACCACCGTGTCCGCGGGCACGGCCCGGCCGCCCCACCTTCTGACGAACCGTCGGAGGTGCGCGGGCCGACCGTTGGGGCTGTTGCGGGCCGGCCCGTAACCGGAATCAGGAAACAGCCAGGAGAACCATGAGAAAGAAAACACGGAGAGCCGGCATACTCGCCGCCTCCACCGTCCTCGCCGCGGCAGCCGCCTTCATCGCCGCACCGAGCGCCAACGCCGGCACGTCCGAGATCGCGAACCCGGGCTTCGAGAGCGGCAACGCGTCCTGGAGCGAGTACGTGACCCCCTTCGGCGGGCACCCCGTCAACAACTCCTCGGCCTGGCCCGCCCGCTCCGGCGTCGGCAAGGCCGAACTCGGCGGAACGGGCTACACCGGCATCAGCCGCATCTCCCAGCAGGTCACCGTGCCGGCGTACAAGGTTCCGGTGCTGACGTTCTGGCTTCGCAGCGACGTGGTCCGCGCGGACTCGCCGGACTTCGGCTTCCGCCAGCTGGTCGTCGAAGCCACCGCCGAGAACGGGCAGAGTCACGAGCTGCACAGCCGCATGAACAAGGGCGGCACCGCAGGCGCGTACGAGAAGGTTTCGCTCACCCTGCCCGACGCTTTCTACAGCACGTCACCGCAGAAGGTCACCCTCACGTTCATGGTGATCGAGGACAACAAGAACCGGATGCCGTTCCTCATCGACGACGTGGGCATGGAGTACCGGCTGAAGCTGATCTCGCGCCCGATCGTCATCCCCGGCGCGGACTTCACGAGGCCCGTCGTCCGCTGATGGCCCGTCCGGCGTGCGGCGCCGCCCGTAGGGCGTCCGCGCCGCACGCCCTTTGCCCCCCGTGCGCCCCGGGCGGCGGCGGAGCCCCCCGTTCCGGTGGGGCGGACGAGGAGGCTCGGCCGGGTCAGGGGCCGGCTCGGCACGCGCAAGAGAGCGGCCGCGCACGTCGCGGGAGCTCCGCCGCCAGGGCCCGGGCCCTGGCCGAACGGGTTCAACCACCGGTGGCGCTCACGACCCGGGACATCCTGGCCCTGGTAGGTGGTGGTGGCTACGCATGAGGTTGCACTCGAAGCGAGCGGCCGGAGTCGCCGGGCTTTCAAGGCGAGGCCCTGCGCCAAGCGTGTGAACGTACACGATCAAGCACGTGCTGATGTAAGCGCACGCGGGTGATCGTTTCAAGCGTTTCCCGCGAACTGGTGTGAACGTGCACAGCGCGCTGCAGGTCGGTCGGCCGATGGCGGCCGGACCGTGTGCTGCGCTTCGGGGGCGCTCTGCACCGCCGACTGCGTCCCGGCCCGGTCGGCCCGCCGCTCGTCGACACGGTGTCGGCGGACCGAGCGTGGCATCCGCAACCAGGGCGGCGGGCGAGATCCCTCCGTTACTCGAAAGCGTGCTTCACTCAGTGTCCGACCGGGCATCGAACTGATGCTCAACTACGTCAGTCGACCACGTCAGTCAGCGTCCGAGTGCGCGTTCGCCGACGCGAGCGTGCCGATTGTCGTGGGAGACATCGGCGGACAGGGTGGCGACAGTGCCGCGCGAGTCCGGTCCGGGCGTGAGACCAGGCCTTCACGGGGGCCGCCGTATGCGACGCGTCGGAGCAGACCTTGACGAACCTGTCCCACCTCGAGGAGATCTTCTCCGGCGACGGCACTCGGCCGACGCGGTTGCCGCGCTGGCAGACCGGCGGTTCACCGGCGGGCTTGGCGGTCACCCTGATCGCTGACTACACGCTTCCGGCCCGGGCCTGGTTGCCGGCGGCGGCGATCGTGGCGTTGCTGGGGGAGTTCGACGTGGCCGACGGCGCCGCCCGTACGACGATCAGCAGGCTGGCGCGCCGAGGGGTGCTGGAGGGCAGTCGGCAGGGGCGGTACAGCTCGTACCGGCTGACCCGGGAGGCCGCAGTCGATCTGTGGAACGGTGGTGGCTCGATCGCCACGTTCACCACGCAACCCGACTCATGGGACGGATGGTGGACGCTGGTCGCCTTCTCCGTACCGGAACATGCGAGCACGCGGCGGCGCGCGCTGCGCACCGCGCTGCGGTGGCGGGGGTACACGCCGCTGTACGACGCGGTCTGGGCATCACCGCACCCCCTCACCTCCAAGGGGCGTGCCGAACTCGCCGACTTGGCGCTGGGGGCGGTGAGCGTGTTCCGCGCGAGACAGGTGGATCTCGAGACGGAGGCCAACCGCAACCCGGTCGAGGCGTGGGACCTGCCCGGCATCGCCGACCAGTACCAGATCTTCATCCGGCGGTGGAGCAGCCTGCTGCCTCTCATCAGCGCCGGTGGCGTCACCGGCGCAGCGGCGGTGCGCGCCCGCACCGAGGCGATGAACACCTACCGCCATTTCCCGGTGCTGGACCCCCTGCTGCCCATCGGTCTGCTGCCGGCCGACTGGCCTCGGTCCCGGGCGCGGGCGGTGTGCGTCGCGGTGTACGACGGTCTGGCGCAACCGGCCCAGGAACACGTCCGTACGGTGGCGGCCCGGTCCGCGGACGGTCCGCACCTGGACATCAGTGCCCACACGATCGCCGGCATGAGTGCCGGCATCGGTCACTGTCACGGCTGAGTTCAAAGGGATTGGGCCGCAACGATTGACAGATGAGAGTCCGGTCGCGACTCTTTCTGTCATTCAAGGTGATGTGGGAACGTTCACAGGCATGTGGTGCGCAACGAGGAGATCGCATGTATCGCCCCTCGCCGCCTCGGGCCTTCGTACCTCCGCATCAGTGGTGACAGGAGGCATCTCCATGGGTGAGTTACGGCTGGCCGGCTCGACAGTCGCGGTGGTTCCCGGACCGGCGTACGAGTTGAGGTCCGCACCGTCGCTCGTGAGCAGCGTGTTCCCGTTTTTCAGTGGAAGTCGCACCACACGCCGTCACCCCATCTGATGCTTCCCCACCGATGAAGCGACCGGGCCACGAGACCCCACGTTCCCCCACCTCAACCCCCCCACTCACACAGGAGTCATCCATGAGCATGCAACGGCGTACCTTCCTGACCCTGAGCGCGGCCGGTGCGGCGGGGGTGGGTGCTTCCCTGCTCGGTGCCGGGCAGGCAGGCGCCCTTGTCAGGCCGCAGGGCGCACCGACCAAGCGGTTCGCCGTCGGCGTACGCGCGTACGCCTGGAGCCGCGGCACCCGCAGGTGGACGACCTACGTCTACTACCCGGCCACCGGCACTCCGGGCGGAGCCCCCGTCACCAACGCGCCCGTCGCCGAGGGCGTCTTCCCGGTCTGTGAGTTCATGCACGGCTTCAGCAGCAGCCCGCAGAATTCCCTGGCGATCATCCGCCCTCTGGCCGAGGCCGGCTTCGTCGTCCCCGCCCCCCACTTCGCCAGGCTCAGTGGCGGAGACGTCTACAACGGCAACCAGTCCAAGGACGTCTCCGAGGTCATCACCCGGACCCTCGCGCTGGCCCGGGCCGACGATCCGCTGGCCGGCCACATCAACACGACGGTCGGCGTCGGCGTGTCCGGCCACTCGATGGGCGGCATGACCACCCACGGCCTGCTGACCGCCTGGCCGGACGAGCGGATCGTCACTGCGATCCCGATGTCCTGCGTGGACATGGGCAATCCCAGCAGCCGGGTCAAAGCCAAGGTGCTGTTCATGCACGGCGACCGGGACAGCACCTGCCCCATCTCCTCCGCCCGCCAGGCGTACCGCGAACGGCCCGCACCCAAGGCGTTCCTCACCTTCCGCGGCGCGGGCCACAGCAACTACTTCGGCGATTCGCGGACGATCAACACCTTCGTGGACTGGATGCGCTGGAGCCTGTACGGCGACACCGCCGCCCGCGACCGCCTCCCCTCCGGCGCCGGCTCCAGCACCACCACCTGGGAGTCCGTCCTGAGCTGAGAGCCACCGCTCATCGCCCCTTCCATCAGATTGTCATGATCAGAACAAAAGGTGAGGTCGGGCTGCCGGACGTCTCCGGTGGCGCCGCCTCACTGAACCCGCCGGCGCGAACCATCACCACCCGTGTCTTCCGCGGGGGAAGCACCCCGTCGTCCACCACCGCGTGATGCACCGCAAGGCGCGTACACCCCACCCCCACACCGGAGGTCACTGTGACCGACTCCCACCGCCGTCCCCGCACGGCGCCGTGGCAACGAAGAATCCGCCGAGCCTCGGGCGGCCGCATCGCAGGCGCTCTCGCCGCCGCCGTCACACTGGCCGGCTCCGCGCTCACCATGCTTCCCCAGACCGCGCAGGCCGCGACCGCGCGACAGGTGGAGCGCCTCGACCGAGGACTGACCAGTGTCCACACCAGCAGCGGGAACCTGGTGTCGTGGCGCTGGCTGGCCACCGACCCGAACGACGTGACGTTCAACGTCTACCGCGGCGGCACGAAGCTCAACTCCTCGCCGATCACTGGTTCCACCAACCACTTCGACTCCGGCGCCCCGGACTCCGCCGACTACACGGTGCGCGCCGTGGTGAACGGCACCGAGCAGGCCCCCTCCGAGCGCGCGCTGCAGTTCCGGCCGGGATACCTGGATGTGCCGATCTCGCCGCCGGCCGGGGGCACCGCTCCGGGGAACTCGCCGTACACCTACGAGGCCAACGACGCCAGTGCCGGCGACCTGGACGGGGACGGCAGGCTCGATCTGATTCTGAAGTGGCAGCCGACCAACGCCAAGGACAACTCCCAGTCCGGCTACACCGGCAACACGATCGTCGACGGCATCAAGCTGGACGGCACCCGGCTGTGGCGCATCGACCTGGGCCGCAACATCCGTTCCGGCGCGCACTACACGCAGTTCCAGGTGTACGACTACGACGGCGACGGCAAGGCCGAGGTCGCCATGAAGACGGCCGACGGCACGCGGGACGGCACCGGCGCGGTGATCGGCAGTTCGGCGGCCGACCACCGCAACTCCAGCGGGTACATCCTGTCCGGGCCGGAGTATCTGACCATGTTCAACGGGCAGACCGGCAAGGCGATGCAAAGCGTCGACTACGTCCCGGCCCGCGGCAACGTCTCCTCCTGGGGTGACAGCTACGGCAACCGCGTCGACCGCTTCCTGGCCGGAACGGCATACCTGGACGGCGCCCGTCCCTCCCTCCTCATGGCCCGCGGCTACTACACCCGCACGGTGATCGCGGCCTGGGACTGGCGAGGCGGCCAGTTCACCCGTCGCTGGACCTTCGATACCACCTCCTCCGCCAACAGCGGTAAGGGTTACGACGGTCAGGGCAACCACAGCCTTTCCGTCGCGGACGTCGACGCTGACGGCAAGGACGAGATCGTCTACGGCGCCATGACCGTCGACGACAACGGCAACGGGCTGTGGACCACCAGGCTGGGCCACGGCGACGCGGGCCATGTCGGAGATCTCAACCCGTCCCGCGCGGGCCTGGAGTACTTCAAGGTGTCCGAGGACGGGAGCAAGCCGGGCTCGTGGACGGCCGACGCGCGCACCGGCCAGATCCTGTGGCGTACGGCCTCCGGCGCGGACAACGGCCGCGGGGTCGCCGCGGACGTCTACGCCGGCAGTGCGGGCGCGGAGGCCTGGTCGGCCACCGACACCACCCTGCGCTCGGCCACCGGCGCCTCTCTGGGCCGGGAGCCGTCCAGCATGAACTTCGTCAGCTGGTGGGACGGCGACCCCGTGCGCGAACTCCTCGACGGCACCCGCGTCGACAAGTACGGCACGTCCGGCGACACCCGACTGCTGACCGGCTCCGGGGTCCACTCCAACAACGGCACCAAGGCCACCCCGTCGCTGTCCGGAGACATCCTCGGCGACTGGCGCGAGGAGGTCGTCTGGCCGACGGCGAACAACACGGCCCTGCGGATCTACTCCACGCCGCACCGGACGAACACCCGGATCACGACCCTGCTCCACGACACCCAGTACCGTACGGCCCTGGCCTGGCAGAACACGGCCTACAACCAGCCGCCGCACCCGAGCTTCTTCATCGGCCACGGGATGCCGACGGCTCCGCGGCCCACCGTCCACACGCCCTGAACCTTCCCCGGCCGTCCATCCCGCCCCATGGGCGGTCGGTCGGCGGCCGGGGGCCGGCTGCTTCGCCGGGAGACCGGACACGGCCGGCGCAGGCAACAGCACCCTGCACGCGCGGCTCGGTCGTATCGGCGCGAAACGCCTCCTACGACGGACCACCGCCCCTCGCCCCCCCTGACCGTCACCAAGCCTGGAAACACCGCCCCCACGACCACCCCGCCCGTCGGCCGCAGCGACTCAGGTGCGGCCGGTGCGCAGGAAGGAACGACCATGCCCGAGGTATCCGGTTCCGGACCGATCAGCCGCAGGACCCTGCTCAAGGCCACCACCGCCACCGCCGGGGCGATCGCCACCGCCGCCGCGTTCGCAGAACTCGAGACGCCGGCCCATGCCGCCGCGGGTTTCGTCAAGGGCGTCGACATCAGCTGGGTTCCGCAGATGGAGGCCCGCGGCTTCTCGTGGAAGAACGCGAGCGGACAGAAGCAGGACCTGCTGACCATTCTCAAGGGGTACGGCATCACCGCCGTGCGGTTGCGCACCTTCGTCAATCCCTCCAGCAGCCCGACCGACGGGCATTGCGGCATCAACGAGGTCGCCGCCTTCGCCAAACGGGTCAAGGCCGCGGGAATGTCGATCATGCTCGACTACATGTTCGGCGACACCTGGAACTCCGTCGGCGTGCAGAACCCGCCCGCAGCGTGGAGGAACATGAGCTACAACCAGATGCGCACCGCGATGAGCACGTACGTGAACCAGACCATGACGGTCATGAAGAACAACGACGTGCTCCCCACCTGGGTGCAGATCGGCAACGAGATCAACAGCGGGATCTGCCGCCCCGTCGGCAGCGTCTCCAACCCGGCGCAGATGACCGGGCTGCTCAACGCGGCGTACACCCAGGTGAAAGCGGTGTCACCGAACGCGACGGTGTGCATTCACCTGGCCCAGCCGCAGAAGTACGACGTGATGACGACGTTCTTCAGCCGCTACGCGGCCAACGGCGGCAAGTGGGACATGTCGGTGTTCTCCTCCTACGGCAGCGCAGACGTCGCCCCCGGCATCGTGGCGAACATGAAGAGGATCTCCGACGCCTACGGCAAACCGTTCCTGCAGAGCGAGTTCGGCGGCCGGGTGGACAGGGCCGCCTCCACCCAGGCCGCCCTGGTCGCCTACACCAAGGCGCTGAAGGCCAACGGCGGGCAGGGCATCTTCTACTGGGAACCGGAGTGCATGTCCCCGTTCACCGGCTACGCCATGGGCGCCTGGGACTCCGCCACCCAGCGGCCCACCACCATCATGAACGGCTTCACCCAGGCCTGAGCGACGGCCACCGACCGGCACCTGTACGTCTTCCCGACCAAGGATGGAGAAGCGAATCTGATGAGCATGTCATTGAGGCGCCGCAGCGGGCACGGGGCCCGGCTGGGGGCAGCCGGCCTCCTGACCTTCGCGGCGCTGGCGGGTACGGGTGCGGCACATGCCGATGTCGCCGCACCGCGGGCTCTGCCGGCCGGCTGTTCCGGCACCTCGCCGATCACCTGTCACTACGCGGTCGCTCCGGGCAACTACGACGTGACGGTCTCCCTCGGTGGCGCCGCTTCCGCCGGGCAGACCGAGATGTGGGTGGAGGCCCGGCGGCTGATGCTTCCGGCGACGAGGACGGCGGCCGGCAGCGTCGCCACGTACTCGTTCACGGTCAACGTGCGGCAGCCGGAGGGGCAGCCGACCGGTCAGGGCGGTACGGGGAACCCCGGTCTGAACATCAGGTTCACCGGGTCGAATCCGCAGGTCTCGGCCGTCTCGGTCAAGCCGGCGCCCCAGCCGCTGGTCGCCTACCTGGCCGGTGACTCGACCGTGTGTGATCAGCCGAGTGCTCCGTACACCGGGTGGGGTCAGGTGATCACGACTGCGGTGCGGCCCGGTGCCGTCATCGCCAACTACGCCGACTCCGGAGAGGGTTCGGGCAGCTTCCTGAGCAACGCGGCGCTCTTTCCGGCGCTGCTGTCGAAGATCAGGGCGAACGACCCGGTCTTCATCCAGCTGGGACACAACGACAAGCAGACCAGCGCGTCGGCCTACCGGAACAACCTCGACACCATGATCTCGCGGGTCCGCGCCAAGGGCGGCGTCCCGGTCCTGGTGACGCCACCGGTCCGGCGGCTGTTCGACGGCAACCGGCTCACGCCGACGGCACTGCACGTCAACGGCGTCGGCGTGAACCTGCCCGCCGAGATGCGGGCGGTCGGTGCGGCGCAGAGGGTTCCGGTGATCGATCTGACCGCCAAGAGCAAGGCGCTGGTCGAGTCGCTCGGCACGTCCGCCTCCGCACAGCTCTTCCTGCGCTCCTCCGTCGACGGCGTCACCGACAACACGCACTTCTCGCAGTACGGCGCGACCCGGATCGGCGAGCTGCTCCTCCAGGGCATCCGGGAGCAGCGCCTGTCCCTGGCCGCTTACCTGCGCTGACCCAAGCGGGGCGGAGTCCGTCCCTGGGAGGAAACCAGATGAAAATGCCACGTGCACGGATGCTCATCACCACCGCTCTGGTCATCGCCTTGTCGAACCTCGGCGTTCGCGCCGCCTCGGCGGTGGACAGCACCGCGGCGAACTGCGCAGACGTCTCCAGCGCAGCGGCACCGGCCGCACGCGCGGCGGCCGCGCCGGTCACCGTGTGGCTGGCCGGTGACTCCACCATGGCGAACCCGAGCGCCGGTCGATGCCCGGTCGGCTGGGGCAGCCAGTTCGACGCGCTGTTCAACACCGACGTGACCGTCAGGAACCACGCGGTGGGAGGCCGCAGCGTCCAGACCTGGTTGTACGAGTCCAACGTGAGCAACACCAAGGGCTCCGACGGCGAGTGCGTCATCACGTCCCCCACGTACTCGGCCCGCTGGCAGACCATGTTGAACGCGAGCACCGGGATGAAGGCCGGCGACTACCTGTTCATCCAGTTCGGCATCAACGACTCCTCCTCGACCTGCCCCCGGCACGTCGGGCCGGCCCGCTACCAACAGCTGATGACCACGATGGCGAAAGCCGCCCTCGCGCGGGGCGCGCACCCGGTGCTGCTCACCCCGGTCGCCGCCATCACCTGTTCCGGCAGCACGGCGACCAAGAACCGCGGCTTCGTCAACCAGACCTTCGCCGCCGGAGCCGCCGCCGGAGCGCCGGTCATCGACCTGCAGACGCTGAGCGTCTCGCTCTACAACAGCCAGCGCTTCTGCCCCCACAACGGCGACTACGGATCGGGTCCCGTGGGAGCCTTCTTCTGCAACGACCGCACCCACTTCGAAACCCACGGGGCGCAGCAGGTCGCCAGGCTCGTCGCCGGTGACGTGCGGCGGCAGAACCTCCCGCTCGCCGCGTATCTCAAGTAGCACCGGCGGGGAGCCCCCCCGATCTCGGGGCGCGACGCCGTTCGCCGCGGCCAGTGTGCCGCGGCGA
Organism: Streptomyces lateritius; assembly: GCF_014649715.1. Taxonomy (GTDB): domain Bacteria; phylum Actinomycetota; class Actinomycetes; order Streptomycetales; family Streptomycetaceae; genus Streptomyces; species Streptomyces lateritius. The sequence goes on along the minus strand of NZ_BMTO01000010.1, from coordinate 6,862 downwards.
ACGGTCCGGTGGGGTGAGAACCGGCCTCGTGATCTCCGCCGGCACCGCGGACGGGAGATCCGTCCTGATCGACTTCCAGCCCGACGGATCGCTCCACGGCTACGACATCGCCACCGGAGAGCCGGGCGCCGGACAGGGACCGCGCCCGGCAGGGGAGTGTCCGATCCGGCTGATCCGGTGATCACGGAAGCGCGTGCTGACCGATGCCGGCGCGGTGGAGATCGACGTTCCCCGGGGCCGGACCGGCTCATTCAGTCCGGCCGTCGTGGCCCACGCATGCCCTACCAGCAGCCGGCCGACTCGGTATGACACCGCCGCGTGGGCCTGGCGCAGCCCCTACCCCGGTGGGTGGGCGTTCGACCGGAAAGGGGTCGACGCCGCCCGACCAAGGCCACCGGGTCCGACTCACCGGCCGAGCGCCGCGACTTTCACGTGGCAGGGCGGAGCAGAGGACGTGGTCCGCCGTGGCATTGTCAGGCCATCGGGGGCCGGGCGGCGTTACGATCTGCGATTGATGGGGGTGGTGTCAACGATGCATGACGCAGGGGGCGTTGACGACGGGGGCAGTCGTGCCGAGCAGGGTGCGGATACGTCACGTGAGGGTGGGTCAGGCCGTGTCGGGCCGTACGTGCTGGAGCGGCTCCTCGGCGAAGGCGGTATGGGGCACGTGTACCTCGCCCGGCGAGCCGACGCCCCTGCGCGGGCTCCGGTCGCACTCAAGGTCGTCCGACCCGAACTGGCCCGCGACTCGGAGTTCCTGGCGCGTTTCCGGCGGGAAGTGGCGGCCGCCCGCGCCGTCACGAGCCCCTGCGTCGTTCCCCTCCTCGACTCCGATGCAGACGCGGCCGTGCCCTGGCTCGCGATGGCTTTCGTGCCCGGCCCCTCTCTCGAAGACGCCGTGCGCGGTACGGGAGCGCTGTCGGAGGACCGGCTCAGGGAACTCGCCCAGGTGCTGGCCGCAGCGCTGGCGGACATTCACGCGGCAGGGCTGGTCCACCGCGATCTGAAGCCGTCCAATGTGTTGTTGCACCCGGACAGGGGCCCGCAGGTGATCGACCTGGGGATAGCCCGCGCCATGGACGGCACCCGCCTCACCGCGACCGGCCTGGTCATCGGCACCCCCGGCTTCATGGCACCTGACCAGTACCTCGGAGGCGACCCGCAGCCCGCGAGCGACGTCTTCGCGCTCGGCGCGATCCTCGCGTACGCGGCGACAGGGCGACCGCCGTTCGGGGATGGTCCCCACCATCGGATCGGATACCGGACGATGACCGAGGAGCCCGACCTCGACGGCGTCCCGGCCGGTCTCCTCCCTCTTGTCGCCGCATGCCTGGCCAAGGACCCCACGGCTCGGCCGGATCCGGCGGCGATCCAGCAGGCGCTCGCCGGCCGGAGGCTGCCGTCAGACTCGGCCCTTGCCGCGCTCCTCTCGCGGCTGTCGCGCCGGCCGGTCTCACGTCGCCGAGTGCTGATCACGCGAGGCGGCCTGGCCCTGGCCGTGGTGGCGGGACTGGTCGGCGGCGCCTTCGCACTGCTCGGAACGGGCGGTGGCGCCGGGACCGGGTCCGGCGCTCGCCCCGTACCCAAGTCGCCTGCCCCGGCCAAGCCTGCCGGACTTCCGCTGCCCGCACCGATCAGCGCGCTCGGCCCGGCTGCGCCCGTCGGGCCGTGGACCAGAGCCTGGCAGGACACGACCATCCTCCAGGACCACAACAGAGCGGAGTACGAGCGGGTCACGAAGGACGGAAACGACTACGCCGTCGAGGCGTGGCTCACCGACAAGATCTTGGTCCGGGTCGGCCCACAGGCTGTTCAGGGGCTTTCCACCGACACCGGCAAGGCGCTGTGGACGCTCCAGCCGCCGGAGCCGGGGCTGGTCCCCTGCCAGGCGTCTCGTACCGCTCCTGGCGGTGTCGGGGCCGTCACCTTCGCCGAGCCCGCGGCGAGGGGCGCTCAAGGCACCGGCAGGTGCGACCGCATCGTCGCCGTCGAATTCGCCACCGGCAGAGCCCGCTGGGCTCGACCGCACCCGGGCGGGGAGACGTACTCCAGCGCCAACCCCAGGAGCATCGCAGTCGCTGCCGGTCATGTCATCGTGCACAACGGGGACTACGTCGGCGCCCTGCGGTTGACCGACGGCTCCCTGGCCTGGTCGCACCGGGGCCGCGACCAGAAGTGCGCCGTCGATGACGCGACGGCCGGACAGTTCACCCTGGTCGAGACGCTGACCTGTCCCTTCGACGAGTCGGGCGGGCGTTCCCGCCCCACCACCGTACGGTCGATCGATGCCGCCGACGGCACGGTCCGGTGGACGTCCAGGATTCCCGGCGACATCCCCGCCGAGCAGGTGGAGAGTGCCGAACCGGCCGTGGTGAGCCTCCCAGGGAGTATCGGCGTCATGGGAGGCCCCCTGATGGTGTTCGACGGGACCGGCCGTCCCGGCCCCCATCTGCGGGCGGCACAGCCCTTCGGCCGACTCGACGACGTCCGCAACGACTACCAGCTGACCCCTACCGTCTTCGGCTGGCGGGAGACGGTCTACACCGTGAGTCAGCGCGACCAGGACCGGCGGATCATGCAGAGGCGGATCGTGGCCGTCGACTCCCGCACCGGCACGATCCGCTGGCATGTCCCCGTGCCGACTGGTTCGAAACCGGTCATCGCAGGGGTGGACGACCGGGGCGTCCACGTCGTCCACGTCGCCGCGCCGGGCACCTCCGCCCTTGTCCGGTACGCCCTGGCCGACGGCCGGGCAGAGGAACTCGGCACGCTACCGGCGCTGCCTGAGGGCGCCGAGTTCGACGGTGCTCGTCTTCACGGTGACCGGCTCGCGCTGATGACCGGCGTACACAACCTGCTGACGAAGGGCGTCATGATGTTCCGGTCCTCGGGAAGCCGCTCATGAGCACGTTCACCCATCCGCTGGAGCCGGGCGACCCCCGCCGTGTCGGCCCGTACCGGCTCCTGGGACAGCTGGGCCAGGGCGGAATGGGACGGGTCTTCCTCGGCGAGGACGCCGAAGGGCACCGGGTCGCCGTCAAACTCATCCACGAGGCGTTCACCGCCGACTCCGAGTTCCGGGGCCGGTTCCGGCGCGAGGCGGCCGCCGCCGGGCAGGTCCTCAGCTACTTCACCGTTCCGCTGGTGGACTCCGGTCCCGACGACGCCGTCCCATGGCTCGCCACCCTCTACGTGCCGGGCCCCTCTCTCGACAAGGCCGTCCGTCGTGACGGACCGTTGACCGTGGACCGTCTGTGCACCCTCGCGGCGGCCCTCGGCGAGGCGCTGATCGTCATCCACGCCGCGGGCATCGTCCACCGGGACCTCAAGCCGTCCAACGTGCTGTTGGCCGAAGACGGCCCCCGGGTCATCGACTTCGGCATCGCCAGGGCCGCCGACTCCGACGACCTCACCGGTGCCGGCCGGATACTCGGCACGTTCGGTTACGCGCCGCCCGAACAAGTGATGGCGGAGGAGCAGGTGACCGCCGCCGGAGACGTCTTCTCCCTGGGCGGGGTGCTGCTGTTCGCGGCCACCGGGCGAGAGCCGTTCGGTGACGGCCCGCCCGCCGTTCTGGCCTACCGCACCGTCCACGAGGAGCCGGACCTGGACGGTGTGCCCGTGGAGCTGACCGGATTGATAGGACGTTGCCTGGCCAAGGATCCCGGGCAGCGGCCCAGCCCCCGGCAAGTGATCGCCGAGGCCCGTGCGGTGCAGTCCCGGGCGCAGGGATCGGCCCCGCACGAGGCGGCGCAGGAGCCGACGTCGTACCGTCTGGCGCCGCCGATCCCCGCATCAACGCTACCGGTTTCCGCGGGCCCGGCCCCGGACGCCGGCACGGGAGAGCGCAGGTTCCGCCGCCCCCGCCTCCTCATGGCCACGGCCGCGGGCCTGGCCGTCTCGGCCCTTGTCACGACGGCGCTGATGTGGCTCCCCGACCGGGACGGCTCGAGGAGTCCCGAAGCAGGCAAGGGCGGCAGCAGCGGCACGGCCGTCGCTCCACCTGATCCACCTGCTCAACCCGCCTCTGAGGGCGCCGACCCGGTACCGGCCATCACCGTCGCCGGGGAACGCCGACGGGCATGGACCGCGCTGCCGCACGACGACGGCACAGACGCCGAGGTGCTTGCGGCCTGGCTGACCAAGACCGCGGTCGTCCGCGTCGATTCCGCCGCCGTCCGGGGCTTCGATCCGCGTACGGGCGCCGCCCGGTGGACGGTGACCCCGCTTACCGCGGGCATGGTTCCCTGCGGAGGCTCGGACGGAACCACCGCCACCAGCGGCAGGGTCGGCCTGGTCCGCTTCGGCAAGGCCCACACCTCACCGGCCCTGTGCGACACCGTCGCCGCGCTCGACACGGCCACGGGCCGACTGCTGTGGCACCGCCGGATCGGCGAAGCACCCCTGGCACTGGCCTCCGTCTCCGGCGACATCCTGCTCGTCGGAGGGGAGGAAGGCATTCTGGGCCTGCGGCGCACGACGGGCAGGACGGCGTGGAGCTACCGGTGGACCCAGGCCGACTGCAGAGCCAGGGAAGTGCTGCCCGGCCCCCGATCGGCCCTCGTCTCGGAGTCCTGCGAGTCCCCCGACGGCCGGTATTCCGGCCGTGTCGTGGAGCTCGACACCACAACCGGCAGGTCACGCGTCGTCGAGACCGCCGACCAGGCCACCTCGGTCCGTCTGCTGGAGGCCGATCCTGTGGTGATCGGATACGAGGACCCCGACTCGCCGACCATCGAGCTCGAGAAGGTACGCATCCTCCGTCCGGACGGACAGGCGCCGTTGGACGTGTCCGCGGCGCATCCGTTCGGGCGCTTCGCGGGCAAGGACGTGACCGGGGAGGGGGTGTGGGTGACGTTCACCGAGGGGGAAGGCAGGACGCGGGGGCTGGCAGCCGTCGACCTCCGACAAGGGAAGGTTCGCTGGCACGTTCGGCCGCCCGGGGAGGACTCCGACGTCACGATCTTGAGGATTCAGGGAGACTCGCTCTACACGGTCGAAGCGGACCACATGGTAGGCGAGCGACTCTCCTACGAACTGCGCCGGCGGTCGCTGGCGACCGGTGCGATCACCGAGTCCGCGCGCCTGCCCCCGACGTACCGGGAGGGCAGTCCGAGCCGCCTGGTCGCCGCGGGCGGCCTCCTGGTGCAGTTCAACAACACACCTCCCTTCCACTTGGCCGCGTTCGACACGACGACAGGATGAGCGCGCGGTCACGAGCTGTGCCTCCCGGCACGGGCTCGGCTTGGCGCCGCCCGGACCGGGAGGGCCGATGAGAAGAAGAGAGCAAGTCGTAGCCTGATCGGATGAGTTGTCGTACCACTCGACGGCGGTGTCGACGCGTCTCGCGGACACGATGTGATTGAGGCCGGACGGGGTCGGCGGAGCGGTCTCGGGGGAGGACATCGGCACCACCTCCCGGCCGACGGGGACGATTGCGTGTCCTCCACACCGGCAGGAACGCGCAGGTCAGAGGCGCATGTGGTGGGACACCACGGTTCGCGGTTCACGGTCCGGGTGAGTACGGACCACCGTGGGAATCGTGTCGGCGCTGGTTTCGAGGGGTGATTTCGGAGCGCGGCGAAGTGACAAGGCCGAACAGCCCTTAAAGTATCGGCGATATCTGCATTTTCGGCCAAGCGGTTGGGGCGATATCCGGCCGCGGAGGGCTGCTCACGTCGGGGCTCGATGGAGAGGTTTCTCCGGACTGTGCCAGATCGCGCGGATCATGATCAATGCAAGTATCGCATGACAAGGTCTGTGGAATGTCCCCAGGTCCGTTTTCGCCCTCCTCGGCAGTCGAACAGACTCGGGCTTTCCGGGGCTCAGGGAAAGCCTCAAAACGCCGTTAGCGGACACCGTTAGACGCATCGTCAGGTACGCAAGAACGCACAGGTCGGAACCGGTTGACCGCCACTGGCAAAGATCTAGTAAAGGGCTTGGGCTCGAGTGGAACTGATGGGCTCACATCAGGCAGGCTCACGATTCTTTGTACGCAACACGTAAGCAAAGGCTGGCCCATGAGTGATCGTTGGGTCCGTAGCCCTCGGCTGTTTCCACCGGGTCGTTCCGGTAGGCGCAGACTGAGGGCTACGGCTCTTTTCGTTCTTGTCTTCTTCTCCGGCATGCTCACCACTGAGACGGCGATGGCCATGGGGGCCACGCTCTCGCCGGTGAAGATGCCCCAACTCTCCCTCTCCGGGCTCTGGAAATGGATCAACGAGAACCCTCTGGACACCCCTGACCAGCAGGGCGGTACCGCCCGTGGCAAGGGGCACCACGCCTCCTCGGACGCCACGAGCGCCGAGGGTGATGCCGGGCGTAAGCCGGGCAAGGGCAAGGGTGAGCTCGATGCGTTCGAGCGGCCGAACGAGCGCCCGGGCACGTCGAAGACCGGTGCTGCCAAGGGCGACGCCAAGAGCTTCGACGCCCGTACCAGTAAGCGGGATGCGAAGAAGTCGACGGCGACGTCGGACTTCTACGTCAACGCCGACGGCTCCACGACCGTGCGTCACTTCGCGGGCCGTACGAACGTGAAGGTGGCTGACGGTTCCTGGAAGCCGATCGACACCCGGCTGACCGAGGACACCGACGGCCGTCTGCAGCAGCGCGCCAACTCCCTGGATGTCGAGTTCGCGCAGGACGCCTCGGACCAGCAGCTGGCGTCGGTCGACTTCGGCGCGGGGCGCTCGCTCGGGTACGCGCTGAAGGATGCCGCAAAGGCCGAGCCCACGGTGGCCGCGAACGGCACGGTGACGTACGCCGATGTGTTGCCGGACACCGATGTGCAGCTGGTGCCGCTGGCGGAGGGCTTCAAGGAGAACGTCGTCCTGCGCTCGCCGCAGGCGGCGAACTCCTGGAC
>NZ_BMTO01000009.1:340671-381494 GCF_014649715.1 Streptomyces lateritius | reverse complement strand
ACTGGAACGAGCACCCCAGGCCGTTCGTCTGGACGAAGACCGCCGACGAGATCCTCGACAAAGTAGCCGCCTACTGCCGACGAATCCCCGACTCAGGTCACTAGTTCCAGGCGGAGAAGGCGACGGCGGAGGAGAGGACGCCGACCTGGACGAGGGGGCCGACGGTGGAGGCGGAGGGCTCGAAGCCGCCCTGGACGGCGAGGCTGATGCCGTAGGCCGGCAGCAGCATCAGGGCGCCGAGGACGAAGGTGGTGAAGAGGAAGACGACGCCGCCGAGTTCGGCCGGGCGGCGCTTGAGCAGGGCGCTGTACGAGGCGAAGCTGACGGCCGCCGCCAGCATCCACAGCTCGCCGGCGGCGAGGGAGGTGGGCAGCGACCCCTTGCCGACCAGGAGCAGCACCCCGGCGCAGGCGATCAGCATGCCGGTCACGCGCCGGGCCCCGAGCCGGGCGCCGCCGAGGCGGGCGTAGAGCGCCATGAGAACCGGGGAGGCGGCCATGATCAGGCCCATGTTGCCTGCGGTGACGGTGAGTCCGGCCTGGTTGACCAGGGTGTTGTAGACGGTCACACCGAGCAGGGCGGCGAGGGTGACGAAGCCGAGGTGGCGGCGGACGAGCCGCCGCTGCCACCAGGTCTCGCGGGCCGCGAAGGGGGCGACGGCGAGTTGGGCGACGAGCCAGCCCCAGAACGCGGCCTGGACGGGCGGGACGGAGTCGTGCAGGGCGCGGGAGGTGACGAAGCTGCCGGACCAGACGACCGTGGCGACGAGCGCGAGGAGAACGCCGGGGCCGGCTCCCCGCACGAGGTTCTTCGCGGTGGCCGGCTCGTCGGTCCCGCTCGGTTCGGGGCGGACGCGGTCCAGGAGTGCCGCGGTGGTCCTTCCGGTTGCGGTGGCTCTACCGTCGCACCCCAGAAACTTCACGGTCTATCGAAAATTCTTGACTGTTCCTTTCAGTTGAAGTGAAAGGTTCAGTAGTTCTCACGGCGGGGTGGCGCGGGCCGCCCAGCTGTCCGAAGATCGTCGCCCCGAACGCGAGCGCCATGCCCGCCAGCTGCACCGGGCCCAGCGCCTGACCGAGCGCCACCCAGCCGATGACGGCCGCCGTGAGCGGCGACAGCGGGCCGAGGAGGGTCACCGAGGAGGCGCTCAGCCGCTCGATCCCGCGGAACCAGAGGAAGTAGGAGACCGCGGTGTTCCCGAGGGCGAGGTAGGCGTAGCCGAGCAGGCCGGTGGAGTCCAGCGCCGGCGGGGCGCCCTCGACCAGGAGGGCGATCGGCAGGATGGTCAGGCCGCCCGCGGTGAGCTGCCAGCCGGTCATCGCCAGCGCTCCGACCCCCTGGGGCCTCCCCCAGCGCTTGGTCAAGACGGTTCCGGCGGACATGGAGAGGGCGGAGAGCAGTCCGGCGACCACACCGACCAGGTCCAGCGCGGCTCCCGCCTTCAGAACCACCAGGCTGACGCCGAAGGCGGCCGCGACGGCGGTGAGCACGGAGCGCACCGTGGGCCGGTCGCCGAGGAAGAGGGCGGCCAGCCCGACGACGAAGAGCGGGCCCACCGACGCGACGACGGCGGCGACCCCGCCGGGCAGGCGGTACGCGGCGAGGAAGAGGAGCGGGAAGAAGGCGCCGATGTTGAGGCCGCCGAGGACCGCCGACTTCCACCACCAGGCACCCCGCGGCAGCTTGCGGGTGACGGCGAGGAGCAGGAGCCCGGCGGGCAGGGCGCGCATAAGGCCGGTGAAGAGCGGCCGGTCGGGCGGCAGGAACTCGGTCGTGACGAGGTAGGTGGAGCCCCAGGAGATCGGGGCGAGCGCGGTGAGCGCGGTGACGGCGGCCTTGCGGGACATGACGGGTCCCCCCTTGTTCCTCGTTCGCGAGGCGATGTTGCTTGACGATAAGTAGCTTATCGGTAAGCTACTTATTAACAAGAGGCCACTCGTTAAGTGGGTCATGGCTGACCGGCTTGGTCCGGAGTGCTTACCCTCGGGGGAAGTGCCGCCGTCGAGGCGACCGACCGAGGAGACCGCCGCCATGGACCGGACCGAAGCCCCCGCTCACGACGCCGTCGACGCCATCACCGACCAGTGGGCAGCAGTCCGCCCGGACCTGGACACACTCCCGATGGCCGTCTTCGGACGGATCTACCGCCTCGCGAACGCCATGCGCGGCCGCGTCGACAAGGCGTACGCGCCGTACGGCATGGCGCTCGGGGAGTTCGACGTGCTCGCGACGCTGCGCCGCTCGGGTGAGCCGTTCACGCTCTCGCCGCGCGAGCTCACCGCGACCCTGATGATCACCACCGGCGGGATGACGGGCCGTCTGGACAGGCTGGAGAAGGCCGGACTGCTCAGCCGCAGCCCCGACCCGAACGACCGGCGCGGACTGCGGGTGACGCTCAGCGAACGCGGGCGCGAGCTGGTGGACCAGGCCGTCGCGGCCGGTCTGGCGGAGCAGCGCGAGGCGCTGGAATCGGCGCTCGAACCCGAGGAGCGGGAGCAGCTGGCCGGCCTGCTGCGCAAGCTGCTCGCCGGCACCGTCTAGGAACGCCCGGGATTCGGCGCGAACGCATGCGAGGGCGCCGTGCGGTACTCGCGTACCGTACGGCGCCCTCGAAAAGATTCAGCCGAGGCCGGTGCTCAGACCTGCTTCTTGGACTTGTCGAGCATCATCACCAGACCGGCGATCACCAGGAACAGCACGATCGGCGCGGCCACGTACAGGCCGAGGGTCTCGACGACACTCAGCTTGGGGGCCGGGTCGTCACCGTCGTCGCGGGTGAGCGCGAGCGCGGGGGACGACATGAGCAGCATCATCAGCGTCGTACCGGCCGCGACAGCACCGGCGCGCAGGGCGTTCTTCTTGTCCACGGTGCAAACGTAGCGAACACCTAAACCGCCCGCGCGTCCGGGGGTGCCGTACGGGACCCGAAGACGCTCATCAGACGGTGCAGACGGGGCGAGTCGGCCAGCTGCTCCAGGGAGAGCGGCTGCCCGTCCGGGCCCGCCACGGGCAGCCGCCAGTTCGGGTACTGGTCCCAGGTGCCCGGCAGGTTCTGCGGGCGCCGGTCCCCGACCATGTCCGGCAGCCACGCCCCGACCATCGTGGCCGGGGTGCGCAGCAGGAACCGGTGGACGGCCCTGATCTCGGCCTCCTCGTCCCCCGGGCCCTCCGGCAGCAGCCCGAGGCGCTGGAGGTACGCCAGCCACTCCCGCACCTCGGCCGCGTCCCGGCCCTGCTCGCGCTCCAGGTCGCCGGTGAGCAGCCCGAGCCGGTGGCGCAGGGCGACGTGGTCCCCGCTCAGGCGGGCCGCCGTGGAGGGGAGGTCGTGGGTGGTGGCGGTGGCCACGCAGTCGGGGCGCCACTCCTCCGGGATCAGCGGGCGCCCGCCACCCGCCCAGTCCCGCTCGAACCAGAGGACCGAGGTGCCCAGCACCCCGCGCCGGGACAGCCGCTCGCGCAGGCCCGGCTCGACGGTGCCGAGGTCCTCGCCGATGACCACGGCCCCCGCCCGGTGGGCCTCCAGGACGAGGACGGCGAGCATGGCCTCGGAGTCGTACCGGACGTACGTCCCCTCGGTGGGCTCGCACCCCTCGGGCACCCACCAGAGCCGGAACAGACCCATCACATGGTCGATCCGCAGTGCGCCCGCATGGCGCAGCAGCTCCCTGAGGAGGCCGCGGTACGGCGCGTAGCCCGAGGCGGCGAGGGCGTCGGGGCGCCAGGGCGGCAGCCCCCAGTCCTGGCCGCGGGCGTTGAAGGCGTCGGGCGGGGCGCCGACCGACATGCCCGCGGCGAACGCGTCCTGCTGGGCCCACGCGTCGGAACCGTCGGGATGGACGCCCACCGCAAGGTCGTGGACGATCCCGACCGCCATCCCGGCGGCCCGCGCGGCCTCGCCGGCCGCGGCGAGCTGCCGGTCCGTCAGCCAGGCGAGCCGGGAGTGGAAATCGACCCGGGCGGTCAGTTCTCCGTCGGCGCGTACGGCCTCCGCCGCGGAACGGGGGTCGCGCAGCTCCTCCGGCCAGGACCGCCAGTGGTGCCCGTGGCGCTCGGCCAGGGCGCAGTAGGTGGCGTGGTCCTCCAGGGCGCGGCCGCGCTCGGCGAGGAAGTCACGGTACTCGGCGCGTCTGCCGGGCCCGAGCTCCACGGTCCGTACGAGTTCCAGGGCGCGCCGCTTGACCTCCCACACCGCGTCCCGGTCGATCAGCGCGCCCTTGCGGAGCACCCGTTCGCGCAGCTCGGTGGCGTCGGCGAGGACGGATTCCAGCTCGTCGTGGTACTCGGGGCCCACGAAGCCGTACTCGGGGACCTCCTCGATCCGCAGATGGACGGGATCCGGGAAGCGGCGCGAGGAAGGGCGGTACGGGGATGGGTCGGTGGGCGCCCCCGGCACGGCCGCGTGGAGCGGGTTGACCTGGACGAACCCGGCGCCGTGCGTCCGCCCCGCCCAGGCGGCGAGTTCGCGCAGGTCGCCGAGGTCGCCCATGCCCCAGGAGCGGGCGGAGAGCACGGAGTAGAGCTGGACGAGCAGCCCGAAGGCCCGTCCCTCGGGCCGGGGCACGCGCGCGGGGGCGACGACGAGAGTGCTCCGGCCGCCCCGGCCCTCGGGGGCGACGGCGTCGACCTGGTGCACGCCGAGCGGCAGCCGCTCCCAGTCGGTGTGCTCCCAGTCCGTCTCCTCCAGCATCTGGCCGGACTCGGTCGTGACGCGGAGCCGGGTACCGGGCGGCAGGCCCTCCGGCGGGCCCACGGGGCCGTCCTGCCAGCACACCAGAGTGGGCGGCAGAAGGCGCTCCCGCTCCTCGCGCAGCGCCGCTTCGAGCGAGGCGGCGACCGCCTCCGGCGTGGACGCGTCGACGTCCAGGACGCCGAGCACGGCCACGACCGTGGCGTCGGGCACCTGGACGGTGACGCCCTCGGAGGGTTCGTACGACGTGGCGACGCCATGGAGGGCGGCGAGGCGGGCCAGGGTCACTTCACACTCCGAGGGCTCCGGGGCCGGGAGGAGCGGCCCGAGGGGGAGTCAGACTCCGGGGGACTCGGTACCGCCCGCCGTGCCGGGGGCGGTGGGTTCGCTGGTGAGGGGGGCCGCGTAGGTCAGGGGCGGCTCGCTGGTGAGGGGGGTGGCGTGGGCGAGCGGGGGTTCGCTGGTCAGCGGTCCCGGGATCAGGACCGGTATCTGTTTGGAGTGAGCGGCGTGGGGGGTGGTCACGGACATGAGGGCTCCCGGATGTCTCGAAGGTGGGACCAGGGGGACAACGACTGAGCCCTACCCAGCGCACCCCGTTTTACCGGCCGAACTTGGCCGAGGAGTGCCACCTCGCCGAAAGGCCGCCGGGCAAAGCAGACACATCGACCAGTCGCATTGACACCTCAGCCGGGCGGGTGGTGGGCTCGTAACCCCCTCGTGACAAAGGAGTCCCCCGTGCACCTCGGGCGCAGGAAGCGGACCGCATCGGCCGTGGCCGCCGCGGTGATCGGCGGCCTCCTCGGCGGCGGCCTCCCCGGTCTCGCCCAGGCCGCGCCGGTCTCGCCGGTGACCGCCCCCGACGAGCAGCGGGCCGTGCCCTCGGTGTGGCCTCGCCCACAGTCCCTCACGCCCACGGACTCCCCGGTGCCCCTCGGTGACGAGGTGACGCTCCTCACGGACGCCGACGCCGATCCGTACGCCGTCGCCGCGCTGCGCGAGGTGCTGCGCGCGGCGGGGGTACGGACCGTCCACACGTCCCTGCCGGGCGCCGGGACCGTCGTCCGCGCGGCCGGTCCCGGAGGCTCGGCCACCGAGGTCTCCGGGGCTCAGGAGGCCCTGCGGGCGCTGCGGACGCCGGAGCGGGCCGATCTGCCGCTCGGCGGCTACCGTCTCGCGACCGGCCGGTTCGAGGGCCGGGACACGGTCGTCCTGGACGGGGTCGGCGAGGACGGCCTCTTCCATGCCGTCCAGACCCTGCGTCAGCTGACGGGCGGGCAGGACGGCGGAGGCCGCGTGCCCGGTGTCCTGATCCGCGACTGGCCCGGCACCGCCGTGCGTGGCCTGACCGAGGGCTTCTACGGCCACCCCTGGACCCGGGAACAGCGTCTGGCCCAGCTCGACTTCATGGGCCGCACCAAACAGAACCGTTACCTCTACGCGCCCGGTGACGACCCGTACCGCCAGACGCAGTGGCGCGATCCCTACCCCGCCGAGCAGCGCGCCGCGTTCCGCGAGCTCGCGGAGCGGGCGCGTGCCAACCACGTGACGCTGGCGTGGGCGGTCGCCCCCGCCCAGTCCATGTGTCTGGCGTCGGACGACGACGTGAGGGCGCTCACCCGCAAGGTGGACGCGATGTGGGCGTTGGGCGTGCGGTCCTTCCAGCTCCAGTTCCAGGACGTCAGCTACACCGAGTGGCACTGCTCGAAGGACGCGGACACCTTCGGGCGCGGGCCGGCGGCGGCCGCCACCGCCCACGCGCGCGTGGCCGGCGCCGTGGCCCGGCATCTCGCAGAGCGGTACCCGGACGCGCAGCCGCTGACCCTGATGCCGACGGAGTACTACCAGGACGGCGCGACGGAGTACCGCACCGCGCTCGCCGAGCGGCTCGACGACCGGGTGCAGGTGGCCTGGACGGGCGTCGGCGTCGTCCCGCGCACGATCACCGGGCGCGAACTGGCCGGCGCCCGCGACGCGCTGCGCCGCCCGCTGGTCACCATGGACAACTACCCCGTCAACGACTACGCCGAGGACCGGCTCTTCCTCGGCCCCTCCATGGGCCGCGAGCCGGCGGTGGCGGCCGGTTCGGCGGCGTTCCTCGCCAATGCCATGGAGCAGGCCGCGGTCTCCCGCATCCCGCTGTTCACGGCGGCCGACTACGCCTGGAACCCGAAGGGTTACCGGCCTCGGGAGTCCTGGCGGGCCGCCGTCGACGAGCTGGCCGGACCCGACCGGGCGGCCCGCGAGGCGCTGCGCGCCCTGGCCGGGAACGACGCCTCCTCGATCCTCGACCCGGCGGGCGAGTCGGCTTACCTCAAGCCGCTGACGACCGCGTTCTGGAACAGCCGCACGGCCTCGGACCAGGCCGCGCGGGAGAAGGCGGCACGCGAGCTGAGGGCCGCGTTCACCGTGATGCGGGAGGCGCCCCGGCGGCTGGCCGGGACGGCGGACGGCACCCTCGACGACGAGGTGCGGCCCTGGCTGGAGCAGCTGTCGCGGTACGGCCTCGCGGGTGAGACGGCGGTCGACATGCTGCTCGCGCAGGCCCGCGGCGACGGCGCGGCGGCCTGGCGGGCCCATCTGCGGCTCGAACCCCTGCGCGAGGCGCTGAGGGCGAGCGAGGCGACGGTCGGCAAGGGCGTCCTCGACCCGTTCCTCACGCGCGCGGTGGCGGAGTCGGCGGCCTGGACGGGCGCCGACCGGGACCGCCGGCAGTCGGTGGACCGTGCCGAGGACTCCTACACGCTCCGGCTCGACCGTTCCCGTCCGGTGGAGACGGTGACCGTGATGACGGAGCCGGGCGCGGGCGGGGCCGGCGGCGCCGGCCCGCACGCGCGCGTGGAGGCGTACGTCCCCGGTGAGGGATGGCGCTCGCTGGGGCTCCTGTCGGCCTCGGGCTGGACGCAGACGGACGTGAAGGGGCTGCGCGCGGAGGCGGTGCGGGTCGTGTGGAGCGGCACGGCCCCCGAGGTCCGGTCCCTGGTGCCGTGGTTCGCGGACGAGCCGCGCGCCGAGATGGAGCTGGCCCGGAGCGAGACGGACGCCGAGATCGGCGGCCCGGCGCGGCGGGTGGAGGTCCGGCTGACGGGCCGGCGGGCGGGCGAGGTGCGCGGGCCGCTGACGGCACGGGCGCCGAAGGGCGTCACCGTACGGCTGCCGAAGGAGGCGCTGGTGCCGCGCGGCACGCGGACGACGGTGCCGCTGGAGGTCTCGGTCGCGCCGGACGTGGCGGCGGGTTCGTACCAGGTGCCGGTCTCCTTCGCGGGCGAGGAGCGGGTGCTGACGGTCCGCGCCTTCCCCCGCACGGCGGGCCCGGACCTGGCGCGGACGGCGACGGCCTCCTCCTCGGGCGACGAGACCCCCGACTTCCCGGCCGCCTCGGCCGTGGACGGCGACCCGAAGACCCGCTGGTCCTCGCCGGCCGAGGACGGCGCCTGGTGGCAGCTGGAGCTCCCGCGACCGGCCCGGATAGGGCAGGTGGTCCTCCACTGGCAGGACGCGTACGCCTCCCGCTACCGCGTCCAGGTCTCCGCCGACGGCCGGACCTGGCGCACGGCGGCGACCGTCGCCGACGGTCGCGGCGGCCGCGAGTCGGTCCGCATGGACGCGGCGGACACCCGCTTCCTGCGGGTGCAGGGCGACGCGCGGGCGACGGAGTACGGGTACTCGCTCTGGTCGGTGGAGACGTACGCCGTCGCCCCACCGCCGAAGCCGCCGGGACCGCCGCCCGGGCAGCCTTCGGGGCCGGGGCGGCCGGAGGAGTAGGGGAGGCGCCCCGGAGGCCCCGTACGACGACGGCCCGGATCAGCCCGTCTTCACGGCCCCCGTGGGGGCGGTGGGGACAGCGTCGATCCGGGCCATCACGTCGTCCGCGCCGTACGGCTGCAGGTACGGCAGCCAGCGCGGGTCCCGGTGACCGGTTCCGATGATCCGCCAGGCCAGACCGCTGGGCGGGGCGGGTGGGTGGCGCAGCCGCCAGCCCAGTTCCCGGAGGTGCCGGTCGGCCTTGACGTGGTTGCAGCGGCGGCAGGCCGCCACGACGTTCTCCCAGGCGTGCGTACCCCCGCGGCTGCGCGGAACGACGTGGTCGACGCTGGTTGCGACGCCACCGCAGTACATGCAGCGTCCACCGTCGCGGGCGAAGAGCGCTCTGCGGGTCAGAGGAACGGGCCCCCGGTAGGGGACCCGTACGAACCGCTTCAGCCGCACCACGCTGGGCGCGGCGATGACGCGGGTCTCGCTGTGCAGGAAGGCGCCGGACTCCTCGAGGCAGAGTGCCTTGTTCTCGAGGACGAGGACGAGCGCGCGGCGGAGCGGTACGACGCCGAGGGGCTCGTACGACGCGTTGAGGACCAGGACGTGCGGCACGGATGCCTCCTAATACGCCGGCGGCGCGTGGCTCGCGCCGGGACGAACTGCTCTCAGTTTCTCCTCATGCCAGGTCGGAGCGCTACCACGTACCGGTAACGGGCTGGAAGTGTTCTCGACCACACGGAAACCGTCTCCCGGTACTTCCCCGGGTGAACTCGGTCTCTCCCTCGCGCAGGACAACGGGAGTACATGCGATGCCCCGTTAGTGTGGATGGTCCGCGTAGGTGGATGGTCCGCGTACGCCACGCCCGGAGGTTTCCACGTGTCCTGGTCCGCCCTGCCGACCGCCGACGAGCCGCAGCCCGTCCCCGTCACCTTGGACGAGGCCGCGCAGAAGGCGACGAACGCCGCGGGCTGGGTGGAGGAGAACTGGTCCACCTGGCTGAACACCGGTCTGCGGATCCTGCTCATCCTGGTCGTCGCCCTGCTGCTGCGGATGGCCATACGCCGCGCCCTGACGAAGCTGATCGAGCGGATGAACCGCTCCGCGCAGGCGGTGGAAGGCACGGCGCTCGGTGGTCTGCTGGTCAACGCCGAGCGGCGGCGCCAGCGCTCCGAGGCGATCGGCTCGGTGCTGCGGTCCGTCGCGTCCTTCGTGATTCTGGGCACGGCCGGGCTGATGATCCTGGGCGCCTTCAAGATCGACCTGGCGCCGCTGCTCGCCTCGGCCGGTGTCGCGGGTGTGGCGATCGGCTTCGGCGCCCGGAACCTGGTCACCGACTTCCTCTCGGGTGTCTTCATGATCCTGGAGGACCAGTACGGCGTAGGTGACTCGGTCGACGCGGGGGTGGCCTCGGGTGAGGTCATAGAGGTCGGCCTGCGGGTGACGAAGCTGCGCGGCGACAACGGTGAGATCTGGTACGTCCGCAACGGCGAGATCAAGCGGATCGGGAACCTCAGCCAGGGCTGGGCCACGGCGGCGGTCGACGTCACGGTCCGGCCGACGGAGGACCTGGACCGGATCAACGAGGTCATCGCCCAGGTCTCGGACGAGATCTCCAAGGTGGAGCCCTGGAACGAGCGCCTGTGGGGCCCGGTGGAGACCCTCGGCCTCAACGAGGTGCTGCTCGACTCCATGACGATCCGCGTCTCGGCCAAGACGATGCCGGGCAAGGCCCTGGGTGTCGAGCGCGAGCTGCGCTGGCGGATCAAGCGCGCCCTGGACGCGGCGGGCATCCGCATCGTCGGCGGCGTCCCGGCCCAGCCGGAGGAGTCCGCTGCGGACCCGACCGCCGGCATGGCGGCTCCCTCGGTGTTCGCCTCGGCGACCTCCCCGCAGTCGGCGGCGGCGACCCCCATCCCGCCCTCGCAGCCGAACCTCTCGAAGTAGCCGCTCCCCGTACGGACCTCCCCCGGCCCGACGCCCCCGCAGGTAACTCTTTGGTTGCCTCCGGGGGCGTCCTGCGTCCAGAGGTATTGACGGCCCGGTGACGGCCGCCTTACGGTCCTCCTACCCAATAGGAAAGTTTCCTAACAGTGCAGCGGTCCGGCACGGTGAACAGTGGGAAGACGAAGGGCAGGTGCGTCCGTCATGGCCGGTACGACTCCGGGGACTCCCGGCACGCCGCGCGTGCTGCGCGCGATGAACGACCGCGCCGCCCTCGATCTGCTCCTTGAACACGGGACCTTGTCCCGCACCCGGATCGGCAAGCTCACCGGCCTGTCCAAGCCGACCGCCTCCCAGCTGCTCGCACGGCTCGAAGCGGCCGGGCTCGTCGTCGCCACCGGCACCACGGCGGGGCGGCCCGGCCCCAGCGCCCAGCTGTACGCGGTCAACGCCCGGGCCGCCTTCGCCGCCGGACTCGACGTGACCCCGCAGCGGATCCTTGCCGCCGTCGCCGACATCACGGGCGAGGTCGTCGGCGAGTTCGAGCTGAGAACCCCCGGGCGGGCCGCGGAAGGCGTCGTGCGCCAGGTCACCACCGCCCTCGACGCCGCCGCCAAGGACGCCGGGATCACCCCGGCCGACGTCCACCGGCTCGTCATCGGCACCCCCGGCGCCTTCGACCCGGCGACCGGGCGGCTGCGGTACGCCTCGCACCTGCCCGGCTGGCACTCCCCCACGCTCCTGGCGGAGCTGGCGGCGGTGCTCCCGATGCCGTTCGAGTACGAGAACGACGTGAACCTCGTCGCCGTGGCCGAGCAGCGGCTGGGCGCGGCACGCGGCCACGAGGACTTCGTCCTGCTGTGGAACGAGGAGGGCCTCGGCGCCGCCCTCGTCCTGGGCGGCCGGCTCCACCGCGGCTTCACCGGCGGCGCCGGCGAGGTCGGCTTCCTGCCGGTGCCCGGCACGCCGCTCGTACGACAGGTCGCCAAGGCCAACTCCGGTGGCTTCCAGGAGCTGGCCGGCGTCCAGTCCGTGCCCCGGCTCGCCCGGGCCCTCGGGATCGAGACCGCCGAGCAGCCCTACGTACCGACCGCTTCCGGGCTGCTCGCCCACGCGGCCGCGCACCACGGCGACGACGCCCGGTACGCGGCGCTCCTCGACCAGTACGCCGAGCGGCTCGCCACCGGTCTCGCCTCCCTCGTCGCCGTGCTCGACCCCGAGCTCCTCGTCCTGTCCGGCGAGGTGATCGTCGCCGGCGGGGAACCCCTGCGCGAGCGCGTCCAGTCCGAGCTGGCCGAACTCGCCGCCTCCCGTCCCCGGCTCGTCCTCGGGGACGTGTGCGAGCACCCCGTGCTGCGCGGAGCTCTGGAAAGCGCCCTCGCCGCCACCCGTGACGAGGTGTTCGACACGTCCCGGTAGCACCCGTCCCGGCGACACACGTCCCGGCAGCACCAGCAGTCGCCCGTCCCTCCGTAACCCCCTCCGCCCCAGGGAGACTCCGTCATGCCCGTACACCCGCGCAGAGCAGCCGTCGCGCTCGCCGTCACCGCCTCGACCGCGCTCCTCGCCTCCGCCTGCACCGGCTCCGCCGCCGACGGCGCGAGCGCCGACCCGGACGCGAAGACCACGATCACCTTCTGGCACGGCTGGTCGGCGCCCGCCGAGGTCAAGGCGATCCAGGACAACGTCGCCCGCTTCGAGAAGGCGCACCCGAACATCAAGGTCAAGGTCGTCGGCAACATCAACGACGCCAAGCTGAGCCAGGCGCTGCGCGCGGGCGGTTCGAACGGCCCGGACGTGGCCGCCTCCTTCACCACGTCCAACGTCGGCAAGTTCTGCCACTCCGGCGCGCTCGCGGACCTGAAGCCCTTCCTGGAGAAGGACAAGGTGGATCTGGACAAGACGTTCTCGAAGGTCCTCCAGGACTACACCCAGTTCGAGGGCAGGCGCTGCTCGCTGCCCCTGCTCTCCGACGCGTACGGGCTCTACTACAACAAGGACGCCTTCAAGGCGGCCGGCATCACCGCCCCGCCGAAGACGTGGTCCGAGTTCCGCGAGGTCGCCAAGAAGCTGACCAAGGAGAAGGGCGACAGCTACGAGCAGCTCGGCTTCATGCCGAACTACCTCGGCTACGAGACCGTCCCCTCGCACTACATGTCGCAGTGGGACCACACGTACTTCGACGAGAACGGCAAGTCGAACCTGGCCGAGGACCCGGCCTTCGCCGAGATGCTGACCTACCAGAAGTCGCTGGTCGACGGCCTGGGCGGGTTCGCCAAGCTGGACAAGTACCGCACCACCTTCGGCGACGAGTGGGGCGCCAAGCACCCCTTCCACACCGGTCAGGTCGCCATGCAGCTGGACGGCGAGTGGCGGCTCAACTTCATCAAGGACGCCAAGGTCGACTTCGAGGTCGGCGTCGCGCCGCTCCCGGTCGCCGACGACGAGGTGGCCGAGTACGGCAAGGGCTATCTCTCCGGCACGATCATCGGTCTCGCGCCGCAGAGCAGGAAGCAGAACGCGGCCTGGAAACTGATCAAGTACATGACCATGGACACCGATGCGGTGGTGGAGTTCGCCAACGGCATCGGAAACGTCCCCTCCACCCTGGAGGCCCTGAAGTCACCGAAGCTGAAGGTCGACGAACACTTCAAGGTCTTCCTGGACATCGCCCAGCACCCCGAGTCCTCCACCTCCGACGGCGCGGTGAACGGCTCCACGTACCAGGACACCTTCCAGGACTTCGCCCAGAAGTACGAGAAGGGCCAGGTGAAGGACCTGAAGAAGGGCCTTGAGGAGACGGCGGCCCAGATCGACCGCGACATCGCCCAGGCGAAGTAGGACCGGGACCGGTACCTCATGTCCTCCGACTCCCTCGAGGGGCGGCAGGCGGCGCTGCGGTCGAAGCGCGTGCGCAACACGCTTCGCACCGCGGCGTTCATGTCGCCCTGGCTGATCGGCTTCAGCGTCTTCTTCGCGTACCCGCTCGTCTCGACCGTCTATTTCTCGTTCATGAAGTACGACGGGCTGAACCCACCGACCTGGCGGGGCCTGGACAACTGGACGTACGTCTTCTCCGACCTGCCGAAGTTCTGGCCGGCGATGCAGAACACCCTCTGGCTCGCCGTCGTCATGGTCGCCTGCCGGGTGGTGTTCGGTCTCGGCACCGGCCTGCTCATCACCAAGATCAAGCTGGGTGCCGGACTCTTCCGCACCCTCTTCTACCTGCCGTATCTGGCGCCGCCGGTGGCCGCGACGCTGGCCTTCGTCTTCCTGCTCAACCCCGGCACAGGACCGGTCAACTCGCTCCTGGAGGCCGTCGGCATCCCCGCGCCCTCCTGGTTCAACGACACCGCCTGGGCCAAGCCGGCGCTGACCGTCCTCGCCGTGTGGGGGGTCGGGGACCTCATGGTCATCTTCATGGCCGCACTGCTCGACGTACCGAAGGAGCAGTACGAGGCGGCGGAGCTGGACGGCACCTCGGCCTGGCAGCGGTTCCGCTACGTCACCCTGCCGAACATCTCGCCGATCGTGCTCTTCGCGGTCGTCACCGGGATCATCGGCGCGATGCAGTACTACACCCAGCCGATCGTGGCGGCGAAGGTCGCGTCCGGTGTGATGGGCGGCTCCGGCCAGACCTTCGAGCCGGGCTACCCCGACGACTCGACACTGACGCTGCCGCAGCTGGTCTACGACCTCGGCTTCGGCCGCTTCGACTACGGCGCGGCCTGCGTCGTGGCCCTCGTCCTGTTCGCCCTCTCCATGGCCTTCACGGCGCTGCTGATGCGCCGGCGGGGCGGCCTGATCGGCTCGGGTGACTGACCATGACCTCCTCCGTATCCACGCTCGACCGTTCCGCGAGCAGGACACCCACAGCCGGGGCCGCCGAGAAGACGGCCCGGCGCAAGGCCCTGCTGCACTGGATCGCCGTGCACTCGCTCGGGATCGCCACCGCCCTCTTCTTCGTCCTGCCGTTCGTCTTCGTCTTCCTGACCTCCCTGATGAGTGACCAGCAGGCGCTCACCCGGGACCTCACCCCCAACACCTGGCACTGGGACAACTACGTCAAGGTCTTCGAGACCCCCGGCTTCCTCACGTGGTGGAAGAACTCACTGCTCTACGCGGGTCTCGGCACCGCGCTCGTGGTCGTGTCCTCGGTCCCCGTGGCGTACGCCCTCGCGAAGTTCCGCTTCCGCGGCCGGCATCTGTCGCTGCTGCTCGTCATCTCGATGATGATGCTGCCGCCGCAGGTCGTCATCATCCCGATGTACCTGTTCTGGGCGAAGCAGATGGACCTCTCCGGCACCCTGTGGCCGCTGATCGTCCCGATGGCGTTCGGTGACGCCTTCGCCGTCTTCCTGCTGCGCCAGTTCCTGCTGACCATCCCCGACGAGTACATCGAGGCCGCGAAGATCGACGGCTGCGGCGAACTGCGCACCCTCGTCAAGATCGTGCTCCCGATGGCGAAGCCCGGCATCGCCGCCGTGGCCCTGTTCCAGTTCTTCTACTGCTGGAACGACTACTTCGGGCCGCAGATCTACGCCTCCGAGAACCCCGGCGCGTGGACCCTGAGTTACGGCCTGGAGTCGTTCAAGGGAGCGCACCACACCGACTGGAACCTGACCATGGCCGCGACCGTACTGGTCATGGCCCCTGTGATCCTCGTGTTCTTCTTCGCCCAGAAGGCGTTCGTCGAGGGAGTCACACTGACCGGAGTGAAGGGCTGACCGACTGTCATGAAGCTCGCTGTCGTGGGGGGCGGGTCCACCTACACCCCCGAACTGATCGACGGATTCGCGCGGTTGCGCGACACCCTGCCCATCACCGAACTCGTCCTCGTCGACCCGGCCGCCGACCGCCTCGAACTGGTCGGCGGGCTCGCCCGCCGGATCTTCGCCAAGCAGGGTCACGACGGAAGGATCGTCACCACCTCCGACCTCGACGCCGGGGTCGAGGGCGCCGACGCCGTCCTGCTCCAGCTGCGGGTCGGCGGACAGGCCGCGCGCGAGAGGGACGAGACCTGGCCGCTGGAGTGCGGCTGCGTCGGGCAGGAGACGACAGGTGCCGGCGGCCTCGCCAAGGCGCTGCGGACCGTGCCCGTGGTCCTGGACATCGCCGACCGGGTCCGGCGTGCCAACCCGGACGCCTGGATCATCGACTTCACCAACCCCGTCGGCATCGTCACCCGCGCGCTGCTGCAGGCCGGCCACAAGGCCGTCGGCCTGTGCAACGTGGCCATCGGCTTCCAGCGGAAGTTCGCCGGGCTCCTCGGCGTGGCACCGGCCGACGTCCACCTCGACCACGTCGGGCTCAACCACCTGACCTGGGAGACGGCCGTCCGTCTCGGCGGACCCGAGGGCGAGAACGTGCTGCCCCGGCTGCTCGCCGAGCACGGCGACGCCATCGCCGACGACCTGCGCATGGAGCGGGCGATCGTGGACCGGCTCGGCGTCGTCCCCTCGTACTACCTGCGCTACTTCTACGCGCACGACGAGGTCGTACGGGAGCTCGGCACCAAGCCCTCGCGGGCAGCCGAGGTCGCCGCCATGGAGAGGGAACTCCTGGAGATGTACGGGGACCCGGCGCTCGACGAGAAGCCGGCGCTGCTCGGCAAGCGGGGCGGCGCCTTCTACTCGGAGGCCGCCGTGGACCTGGCCGCGTCCCTGTTGGGCGGCGCGGGTTCGCCGTACCAGGTGGTGAACACGTACAACAACGGCACGCTGCCCTTCCTCGCGGACGACGCCGTCATCGAGGTGCAGGCGGCGGTGGGCCCGCAGGGCGCCTCACCGCTGCCGGTCGCCCCGCTCGACCCGCTGTACGCCGGACTGATCGCGAACGTGACGGCCTACGAGGACCTGGCCTTGGAGGCAGCGCTGCGCGGCGGCCGGGACCGGGTCTTCAAGGCGCTGCTCGCGCACCCGCTGGTGGGGCAGTACGCGTACGCCGAGGGGCTCACGGACCGGCTGATCGCGCACAACCGGGAGCACCTCGCGTGGGCCTGAACGAGAAGGGCCTGAACGCGAAGGGCCCGCGCTCGCACCGAGCCGGGGCGGCGACCGGCTCCGCCGTGCTGGCGATCGACGCCGGCAACAGCAAGACCGACGTCGTGGTCGTCGGCGCGGACGGAAGCGTCCTCGGCGCGGCGCGCGGCGGCGGGTTTCAACCGCCGGTCGTCGGGGTCGAGGCGGCGCTCGACGCGCTCGCGGAGACCGTGCGGCAGGCGGCGGCGGAGGCGGGGCCGCCGTCGGCGTTCGCACACGTCTCCGCCTGCCTCGCCAACGCGGATCTCCCGGTGGAGGAGGCCCGGCTGACGGCCGCCCTGGAGGCGAGGGGCTGGAGCCGCTCGGTCCACGTGTACAACGACACCTTCGCCATCCTGCGGGCCGGCGTCGACGAGCCGCGCGGTGTCGCGGTCGTGTGCGGCGCCGGGATCAACTGCGTCGGCATGCTGCCGGACGGGCGGACCGCCCGTTTCCCCGCGATCGGGAAGCTCTCCGGCGACTGGGGCGGCGGGGGCGGGCTGTCCGAGGAGGCCCTGTGGTTCGCGGCGCGGGCCGAGGACGGGCGGGGCGAACCGACCGAGCTCGCCCGCGCGCTGCCCGCGCACTTCGGCCTGGAGACGATGTACGCGCTGATCGAGGCGCTGCACCTGGGACGGATCCGGCACGAGCGGCGGCACGAGCTGACGCCCGTGCTGTTCGCGGTCGCGGCGGCCGGTGACCCGGTCGCACGGGCGCTGGTGGACCGGCAGGCGGAAGAGGTCGTCGCGCTCGCGACGGTCGCCCTCGGGCGGCTCGGGCTGCTCGACGAGGAGGCGCCGGTCCTGCTGGGGGGCAGCGTGCTCGCCGCCCGCCACCCCGGCCTGGACGCCCGGATCGCGGAGCTGCTGGCCGTGAAGGCTCCGAAGGCCGTGGTCGGCGTCGTCACCTCACCGCCGGTCCTCGGCGCGGCACTGCTCGCCCTCGACGAGGTGGCGGCGGGCCCGGAGGCGGCGGCACGGCTGCGCGCGCACTACGCCTGACGGGCCCGAAAGGCTCGTGACGGACGGGGCGTTCCTCGGTGGGGGGACGCCCCGTTCACCCGTACGTGTGGAACCGATTCCGGCCGGGCGGCGTATTCAAAGTAGGGGTTCGCCTGCGGGGGTGACGGGGCCATGGGGCACGATAGGCGCAAGATCGCGTCAATCCTGGTGTGCGGGTGGGGCCCCTGAGGCCATACTGCCCTCCGGGGAGTCGTCATCGACCGAGGGGGAGGTCACGTGACATACCCGCCGAACGCGCCCGCGTCGGCGCAGGGCACCGCGCCCGCGCGTGCCGGCACCGGCGTGCCCGCGCAGCCGTCGGTGGCGCCCGCCGCCGCGCCGCCCGCCGCCGCACCGCCCGCCGGGCCCGGCACCTGGGCCGAGGTCCGTGAGCGGCTCCGCCGCGCGGCCACGACCGAACCGGGCCGGCTGCAGATCCTCGGCGCCGTACTGGCCCTGCTCGTCGTCGCGTTCGGTACCGTCACCGCCTTCGAGGTCGCCGACCGGGCCTCCTCCGCCGACGACGTGGTGAGCCGCAGCCAGCCGCTGAGCTCCGACGCCGCCGCCATCTACCGCTCGCTCGCCGACGCCGACACCGCCGCCGCCAGCGCCTTCCTGGCCGGCGCGCAGGAGCCCCCCGACGTCCAGAAGCGGTACGCCGACGACATCGCCACCGCCTCCCGGCTCCTCGTCAAGGCCGCGGCGGGCACGGAGGGTTCGGCCGAGTCGAGCCGCGAGATCGCCACGTTGAACGAGCAACTGCCGCGCTACACCGGACTGATCGAGCGGGCCCGGGCCGCCAACCGTCAGGGGCTGCCGCTCGGCGGCGCCTATCTGCGGTACGCGAACGGGACGATGACCACGGAACTGCTGCCCGCCGCCGAGCGGCTGTACGAGGCGGAGACCGCGCGGCTGAGCCAGGACGACCAGGACGCCCGCGACTGGCCGTTCCTCTCCCTCGCCCTCGGGATCCTCGTCCTGGCCGTCCTGGTCTGGGCGCAGCGCCGCACCTACGCCCGGACGAACCGGGTGTTCAACCAGGGGCTCGTCGCCGCCACGGCCGCCTCCGTGGTCGTCCTGCTCTGGCTGCTGGCCGCGCACGGCGTCGCCCGTGCGGGCCTGAACGAGGCCCGCGAACACGGACAGGACTCGTTGCGGGTGCTCACCACCGCCCGGATCAGCTCGCTCAAGGCCCGGGCCAACGAGAACCTGACGCTGGTCGCCCGGGGCGCGGTCCTCACCGACGACGGCAAGAACGACAAGTACGAGACGGACTACGCGAGCAGCATGAACGCGCTGGTCGACGCGCTCGCCCAGGCGAGTGAGCTGGCCGACGACGACGCGGGTCGCGACCCGCTGGCCGCGGCGGCGGAGCGCACCGCGCAGTGGCAGGAGCGTCACAAGGACGCCCGGGCCAAGGACGACGCGGGCGACTTCGAGGGGGCACGGCTCCGGGTCGTCGGCCCGAAGGACACCACGGGCCAGTCGTTCGACCAGGTTGACGCCGCCCTGAAGCGGGCCCTGGACCATGAGCAGTCGGAGTTCACCCGCGCCGCCGAGGGCGGTCGGGGCGCGCTGACCGCGCTGCCGCTGGGCGCGGCCGCGCTCGGGGTGCTGGGTGCGGTGGGCGCCGTCCTGGGCATCAACCGCAGGCTGTCGGAGTACCGGTGAGAGGGAGCGGGATGCGAAGCGGCGTCGACGGCGCGGGGATGCCCGGCCGCCGTCCGGACGGCCGGGCAAGATCGACAAGACGCCCCCTGGGACGGCTGCGCGGCTGGGGCGGGGTCGCGGCGATGGCCGTGGCCTGCGGTCTGACCGCCTCGCTGACCCTGCTGCCGCTCGCCCACGGCGGGCGGGGCGACTCCGGCCCGCCGGAGGTGACCGGCCCCGGCGTCGGCACCGGTGTGCACGTCAAGGCGGACAGCTGCGAGAACCCGGAGGCCTCGCTCCGGCCGTCCGGCGCCGACGGGCCGTCGATCGACGCGATCAAGGCCCGCGGCAAGCTCGTCGTCGGCGTCGACCAGAACAGCTTCCGGTGGGGCTACCGCAACCCGGACAAGCGCGTCATCGAGGGCTTCGACATCGACTTGGCGAAGGCGATCGCCAAGGACATCCTCGGCAGCGAGGAACACATCATCTTCCGGGCCATCCCGACCAACCAGCGGATCGCGGCCCTGGAGAGCGGCAAGGTCGACCTCGTCGTGCGGACGATGACGATCAACTGCAAGCGGATCCAGCAGGTCGCCTTCTCCACCGCCTACTTCCAGGCCGGGCAGCAGGTCCTCGCGCCCAAGGGCCCCGGGATCACCGGCTACGACTCCTCGCTGAACGGGAAGCGGGTCTGCACCGCCGAGGGCTCCACGGCCTACGAGGCCCTGGAGAAGAACCCCTTCGGCGCCGTCTTCCAGGACGAGCACGACGGCACCAAGGACGACAAGGACCTGCTCACCGTCCCCAACCAGCTGGACTGCCTCGCCCGGCTCCAGCTGGGCGAGGTCGACGCCGTCGTCACGGACAACGCGCTGGCGGCCGGCCAGGCCGCCCAGGACCCGGCGGTCGAGCTGAAGGGCGAGCCGTTCACCACCGAGTACTACGGTGTCGCGGCCAAGCTCGGCAACGACGACCTGGTCCGCCGGGTCAACCAGATCCTCGTCCAGTACCGGCAGGGCGCCTGGACGAAGGCGTACGACAAGTGGCTGAAGGCGGACCTGCCCGGGATATCCGGGCCGCCCGCACCGAAGTACAAGTAGAGCGAGAGGTGATCGATGGCCGTCACGGGACCCCCCGGGCCGGTGATGGACCGGGACGAGGTGGACCGTGCGCTGGCGCGGCTCGGCGCGGAGCACAAGGCGATCGAGGACTCGCTCCTCGCGCTCCAGGACCACGCGGGCCGCAGGCTGCTCGAAGGGGCCGAGCTGACCGGGACGACCCGGGAGCGCTGGCAGGTCACCGAGGCCACGATCACGCGGCTCTGGACGTACTTCGACGCGTACACCGACGCCCTGAACGACGCCCGTGAGCTGCGGGCGCGTCGGCGCTGGTCGAGCCGCGAGGACCTGGTGGAGCTGACCGAGCGGCTGCGCGGCGAGAGCGTGCAGGTCGCCGGCGGGGCCCAGCAGCCGGACGCGTCGGTCAACGGGCCCGCCAAGCTCAGCGAACGGTTCACACTGGAGCGGTTGGTGAGCCGGATGAACGAGCTGTACGCGTCCTCCCTCGACGTGATCGTGACCGCCGACGCCGTCTGGTCCGCGCTGCCCGCCCGGATAGATCTGCTCGCGGCGGAGCTCGGGCGGACCCGCTCGCTCGCGCACTCCGTCGGCGTACGCCCCGGGGAGCACCCGGCCGGCGACGAACTGGAGTCGATCACGGCAGAGCTGACCGCCCTGCGCACCCAGGTCGTCACCGATCCGCTGGCCTTCTGGCGGCCCGCGACGGGCAGTTCGGCGCCCGGCGGCGGGCGGCCCGACACCACGCGGTACGACCGGGCTGCCCGTGCCCTGGAGGACATCCGGCGGGAGATCGAGGCGGTGCTCGCGGTCCGGCAGGACTCCGAGGAGCGGTTGCTGCGGCTGCGGGACGTCCTCTCCCGGGCCGACCGGACGCTCGCCGAGGCACGGGTGGCGCGCGGCGAGGTCCTCGCCAAGATCGCCGCCTCCGAGGTACCGGCGGTCAGCGGCCCGCCGACCGCCCTGCAGGAGCGGCTCGCGACGGCGGCCGAGCACCGCAGGCACGCCCGGTGGCACCGGCTCTCCCCGCTCCTGGAGTCCCTGGAGCGGGAGGCCGAAAACGAACTGATGCGGGCTCGTGAGTCCTTGACCGCCGTCACCGCGCCGCTGGCGGTCCGCGCCGAGCTGCGCGGCAGGCTCGACGCCTACAGGGCGAAGGTGGCACGGCTCGGCGCGGCGGAGGACCCGCTGCTGATCGAGCGGTACGACACGGCGCGCCGGATGCTGTGGAGCGCGCCGTGCGACCTGCGGGTCGCCGAGCAGGCGGTGCTGCGCTACCAGCAGGCCGCGGCAGAGGTTCTGTCCGGCCCCAGAGATGCCAAGGGGAGTCAGTGGTGAGCGGGGAGGCAGTGGTGAGCACCTGTCAGCGTCCGTCGTGCGAGGGGTCGTACGAGGACATGGGCGGCGGCGAGCTGTACTGCGACACCTGCGGGCTCGCCCCGGTGGTCGCGCCCGGCGGCCTTCTCGCGTCCACGCCGACCGGAATGGCGGTGCCCGGCAGGGCCGGTGCGGGCTTCAGCTCCTCCCGGTCCGGTTCGCGCGCCTCGTCCCGGTCCAGCTCGCGCTCCTCGCGCTCCTCGACCTCGCGCCGGTCGGTCTCCGGCCGTCTGTCGCGTTCGCTGTCGGGTGGCAGCACCGGCCGTTCGGTCTCCGTGCGCAGCTCGGGCTCCTCGACCGCGCAGTCCGGGCGGAACCGGCTGGGCGCGGGCCTGGTGTCGATCCCGGAGGTGCCGCGTCCCGATCCGCGCGCGGCGGTGATGGAGAAACCCGAGGTCCCCGAGCGGAAGCGATTCTGCTCGCGCTCCGACTGCGGGGCTCCGGTGGGCCGTTCCCGAGGGGACCGGCCGGGCCGCACGGAGGGTTTCTGCACCAAGTGCGGGCACCCGTACTCCTTCGTGCCGAAGCTGCGCGGCGGGGACATCGTGCACGGGCAGTACGAAGTCGCCGGCTGTCTCGCGCACGGCGGTCTCGGCTGGATCTACCTCGCCGTGGACCGGGCGGTCTCGGACCGGTGGGTGGTCCTCAAGGGTCTCCTCGACACCGGTGACCAGGACGCGATGGCCGCGGCGATCTCCGAGCGCCGCTTCCTCGCCGAGATCGAGCACTCCAACATCGTCCGGATCTACAACTTCGTCGAGCACCTCGACCAGCGCACGGGCTCCCTGGACGGCTACATCGTCATGGAGTACGTCGGCGGCAAGTCGCTCAAGGAGATCGCCAACGACCGCCGCACGGCGGACGGGCGGCGCGATCCGCTGCCGGTGGAGCAGGCGTGCGCGTACGGGATCGAGGCCCTGGAGGCGCTCGGGCACCTGCACAGCAGGAACCTGCTGTACTGCGACTTCAAGGTCGACAACGCGATCCAGACCGAGGACCAGCTCAAGCTGATCGACATGGGCGCGGTCCGGCGGATGGACGACGACGAGTCCGCGATCTACGGGACGGTCGGCTACCAGGCACCGGAGGTGGCCGAGGTCGGCCCCTCGGTGGCGAGCGACCTCTACACGGTGGCGCGCACACTGGCCGTGCTGACCTTCGACTTCCAGGGCTACACGAACGTCTTCGTCGACTCGCTGCCCGACCCGGAGCACATCGAGGTCTTCCGGACGTACGAGTCGTTCTACCGTCTCCTGGTCCGCGCGACGGACCCGGACCCGGGCCGCCGGTTCGCCTCCGCGCAGGAGATGGCCGACCAGCTGACGGGCGTCCTGCGCGAGGTCGTCGCCCTCCAGTCGGGCCGTCCACGCCCGGCGCTCTCGACGCTGTTCGGCACGGAAGTGCGCGTGACGGACACGGAGTTGTTCGCGGAGCAGACGGAGGACGTCTCCCTGCTCGGCGCGCGCCGGCCGGGCGGCGGCCGGAAGCGGGGCGGTGGCGCGCCGACGGGGGCGGTGCCCGGTCCCGGAGCGGTGGCGGGGGCTGTGCCCGGTCCCGGAGCGGTGGCGGGGGCTGTGCCCGGTCCCGGAGCGGTGGCGGGGGCTGTGCCCGGTCCCGGAGCGGTGGCGGGGGCTGTGCCTGGAGCTGTGCCTGGAGCCCTGGCGTCCGGGGCGGCACCCGGCGCGGGCGCGTTCCTGCGGCCTCTCGACGGGCGGGCCGCCTCGCTCGCGCTGCCCGTACCGCGCGTGGACCCGGGCGACCCGAACGCCGGTTTCCTCGCCGGTCTGATGGCCTCCGCGCCCGCCGAGCTGATCAGCGCGCTGCACTCCGCGCCGGCGCCCTCCGTGGAACTGCGCCTGCGCGAACTGCGGGCCCGCCTGGAGATGGGCGACCTGGGGGCCGCGACGGGCGCGCTCGCCGCGCTGGAGGAGCAGTACCCCGACGACTGGCGGGTGGTCTGGTACCGGGGCGTCAGCTCGCTGGTCACCGGCGACCACGAGAACGCGGCGCTCTCCTTCGACGCGATCTACGACGCCTTCCCGGGAGAGCCCGCGCCGAAGCTGGCCCTCGGCATCTGCGCCGAGGTGCTCGGCCAGCTGGACAACGCCGCCGAGTACTACCGCCTGGTGTGGGCGACCGACCCGAGCTACGTCAGCGCCGCGTTCGGGCTCGCCCGGGTGCGGCTGGCGGCCGGCGACCGCACCGGAGCCGTACGGACCCTGGAATCCGTACCGGAGGCGTCCATCCACTACACGGCGGCCAGGGTCGCCACCGTGCGGGCGCGGTTGCGGCGGCGTGCGGCGCACGAGCCGCTCGGTGAGGACCTGACGGCGGCCGCGGCCCAGGTCTCCGCTCTCCAGGGCTTCGGTCTGGACGCGGTGCGCCGGGAGCGGTTGTCGACGGAGGTCCTCGGCACGGCGCTCGACTGGGTACTCTCCGGGAGTCCCGGAGCGGGGCCCGGCGGCACGCTGCTGCTCGGCAGTGAACTGGACGAGCGCGGACTGCGCTTCGGCCTCGAACGCTCGTACCGGGTGCTCGCCCGGCTCGCTCAGCGGGGCGAGGAGAGGATCGAACTGGTGGAGCGGGCCAACCGTTTCCGCCCCCGGACGTGGGTGTGAGTATGTCCCAGATGCCCCAGCACGACTTCTCCGCCTGCCCGGGCTGCGCGGAACCGCTGGAGTCGGGTGACCGTTTCTGCGGCGCGTGCGGATACGACCTGTCGGCCGTACCGGCGGCGGCGCCGGAGCCCGACCGTCCGACGGTGGCGATCGGTACGCCGGTGAGCTGGCCGGAGCCGCCGGCGCGCGAGCCGGGCTCGCTCTCCACGTCGACCCAGCACCCGGGTGACCTCCCGGGCACGGACTCGGGCGGCCACGACCTTCCGACGACACCACCCGCGCACGGCGCCCCCGGCGCCCAGGCACAGGCGCGGGCGTCCCAACCGCAGGTGCCGGCGGCGCAGGCGCAAGGGCCGCAGGCGTTCCAGGCACAGGCGCAGGCGTCCCAGCCGCAGGTGCCCGAGGTGCCGGCGGCGCCGCCCGCGCGGGACCTGCCGACGATTCCGGTCCGCACGGACGGGCCACACGCCGCGGCGACGTCCGGCGACGGTCTGGCGGCCCTCGCCGAGGGCACCGTCCCCGCGCCGGTCCCCACCGCCGACGGGGACTTCGCGCTCGCCGCACCCGACCCCCGGGCCGCCGCCGCGCAGCCCGCGCCCCCGCAGTCGGCACCACCGCAGCCGGTGGCCGACCCGCGGACCACCACCCCGCCGGCCGGGACGAAGCTGTGCGTCGCCTGCCGGGCCGGGCACGTGGATCCCGACGGCTACTGCGAGAACTGCGGGCACGCGCAGCCGCGCGAGCGCGACCACATGGAGCAGGAGCTCTCCACCGTGGCCGCCGTCAGCGACCGGGGCCTGCGCCACCACCGCAACGAGGACGCCTTCGCCGTCTCCGCCACCGCACTGCCCGACGGCTCTCCCGCCACCCTGGCGATCGTCTGCGACGGCGTCTCCTCGGCGACCCGCCCCGACGAGGCCTCCGCCGCCGCCGCGCAGGCGGCCAACCAGTCGCTGCTCGACGCGCTCCCCCGGGGCACCCACCCGCAGCAGGCCATGCACGAGGCGATCGTCGCGGCGGCCGAGGCGGTCAACGCGCTCGCCGAGGAGCCCGGCCAGGGCGCCATGGAGCACGATCCGCACCGCCACCAGAACGCCCCCGCCTGCACCATCGTCGGCGCGGTCGTCGCCGACGGCCTGCTGATCGTCGGCTGGGTCGGCGACAGCCGGGTCTACTGGGTGCCGGACGACCGCACCTCCCCACCCGCCCGCCTCACCCAGGACGACTCCTGGGCGGCCCAGATGGTGGCGGCGGGGCTGATGAACGAGGCCGAGGCGTACGCGGACGAGCGCGCCCACGCCATCACGGGCTGGCTCGGTGCCGACGCGTACGAACTGGAGCCGCACACCTCCGCGTTCAAGCCCGACCGCCCCGGAGTCGTCGTGGTCTGCACCGACGGGCTCTGGAACTACGCGGAGGCCGCCGACGACATGGCCCGGGTCGTACCGGCGGACGCCACGGGGCGCCTGCTGCACGGCGCCCAGGTGCTGGTCGGCCACGCCCTGGACGGCGGTGGCCACGACAACGTAACGGTGGCGCTGCTGCCGTTCACCCTCTCGCCGCAAGGGGCAGGATCGGCCTGACCCCCGCCGGTCCCCGTCCGTACACGCTGTCCCGTACACGCCGTTCCGTACACGCCGTTGTTGTCGAGGAGCCGAATCAGATGGCGAACTTCTCCAAGTCGAACGTGCCGCAGTTCTCGGTGGACGTGTACCAGAACGAATTCCTGCCGGAGGGCGGGCGTGAGGTCAGCGCCATCGTCACGGTCACCTCGACCGGCGGCGGCACCACCGGCGGCGCGGTGCTCGCTGGGCACGATGCCGACGGCGCCGACGCCGCCGTGGTGATCATGGTCGACTGCTCCGGCTCGATGGAGTACCCGCCGACGAAGATGCGCAACGCCCGGGAGGCCACGGCCGCCGCCATCGACACCCTGCGCGACGGGGTCTCCTTCGCCGTGGTCGCCGGTACGCACCTGGCGCAGCAGGTCTACCCCGGCAACGGCCGGCTCGCCGTCGCCGGGCCGGACACCCGGGGCCAGGCCAAGGACGCGCTGCGCCGGCTGAGCGCCGGCGGCGGTACGGCGATCGGCACCTGGCTGCGGCTCGCCGACCGGCTCCTCGGCTCCGCCGAGGTGTCCATCCGGCACGGCATCCTGCTCACCGACGGCCGCAACGAGCACGAGTCGCCGGAGGACCTGCGGGCCGCGCTGGACGCCTGCGCGGGCCGTTTCACCTGTGACGCGCGCGGTGTCGGGACGGACTGGGAGGTCAAGGAGGTCACCGGCATCGCCTCCGCGCTGCTCGGCACGGCCGACATCGTCGCCGATCCGAGCGGCCTCGCCGCGGACTTCACCACGATGATGGAGAACGCCATGGGCAAGGAGGTGGCGGATGTCGCGCTGCGCCTGTGGACTCCGGTCGGGGTCGAGATCGCGTTCGTGAAGCAGGTGGCGCCGACGGTGGAGGACCTGACCGGGCGCCGCACGGAGGCGGGACCGCGCGCCGGGGACTACCCGACCGGCTCGTGGGGCGACGAGTCGCGCGACTACCACGTCTGCGTCCGGGTGCCGCAGGCCGGGATCGGCCAGGAGATGCTCGCCGCCCGGGTCTCGCTGATCGTCCCGGACCCGGCGGGAGGCGCCCCGACGACGCTCGGCCAGGGCCTGGTGCGGGCGGTGTGGACGGACGACATGGCGATGTCCACCTCGATCAATCCGCAGGTCGCCCACTACACCGGACAGGCCGAACTGGCCCAGGTCATCCAGCAGGGACTGGACGCCCGCAAGGCCGGTGACCATGACGGGGCGACCGCCAAACTGGGCCGCGCGGTGCAGCTGGCGGCGGCCTCGGGCAACGCGGACACCGCGAAACTGCTTTCGAAGGTGGTGGACGTCGTGGACGCGGCGACGGGTACTGTGCGTTTGAAGGCGAAGGTCGCGGAAGCGGACGAGATGACTCTCGAGACCCGCTCCACCAAGACCGTTCGCGTCAAGAAGTAGCCCGCCGGCCAGGGAGCCGGACGACGAGAGGGGGAAGCACCGACATGCCGACCTGCCCGAACGGACACCAGTCGGTCTCCGACGACTGGTGCGAGGTCTGCGGCCATCGCATGGCCGGGGCGGGTGCGCCGGCGGGTGCCGTACCGCCGCCTCCCCCGCCGCCGCCCGCGTACGGATATCCCGGCCCGGCCGGGTCCGGTCCCGCCCCGGGTGGATACGACCCGAACGCGACCGCCCAGGCGGAGCTCTGCCCGCAGTGCCGTACCCCGCGCGAGGCCATGGCGCCGTTCTGCGAGGAGTGCCGCTGGAACTTCCAGACCAACACGGCGACCTCCTACACGCCGGTGGCCCCGCCGTCCGCGCAGCAGAGCCCGCCGCCCGGGCTCAACCTGCCGCCGGGGTTCCAGTCGCCGCCGCGCCCGCCGCAGCACCAGCAGCAGCAGCAGCCCCAGCCTCCGCGGCAGCCGCAGCAGTCCGATCCGTACGAGTACCAGGCCTCGCGGCCCTCGCAGATGAACCGGCCGGCGGAGCCGCTGTCCGCCGACCCCACGCACCAGCAGGCGCCGCCGCAGCGCCCGCCGATGCAGCAGGGACCGCCACCCTCCCAGGCGCCCGAGCCGCCTCAGCACGCGCAGGGGTTCCAGCAGGGGCCGCCGCCTCCGCCTCCGTCGTTCCTCCAGGGCCCTCCGCAGGCACCGCCGCAGCAGCCGCAGGCACCCTCGCGCCCGGACGACGACTGGATGCTGCCGCCGCCCTCGCAGCCCCAGCAGCCGCAGAGACCGCAGGCGCCGCAGCAGCAGCCCCAGGCCCAGGCCCACCAGCAGGCTCCGCAGCAGCACGCGCCCCAGCAGCCCCAGCAGCAGGCTCCGCAGCAGCAGTACCAGCCGCCGCAGCCGCCGCAGCAGCAGGCGCCCAGGGGGTGGTCCGCCTTCATCGGCCCGGACCGCGAGTACTTCCTGGCGATGATGCAGCGCAGCGGTCCCGAGGCGACGGGCCTGAACCTGCCCGCCTACTCCCCCGAGCAGCATCTGCCGCTCCAGGGCAACCAGGTCAGCATCGGGCGCCGCCGGCACTCCACCGGCGAGTCGCCCGACATCGATCTGTCCGTGCCGCCGGAGGACCCGGGCGTCTCGCACCAGCACGCCGTGCTGGTGCAGCAGCCGGACGGATCGTGGGCGGTGGTGGACCAGAACTCCACCAACGGCACCACGATCAACGGCGCCGAGGAGCCGATCCAGCCGTACGTGCCCGTCGCCCTGCAGGACGGCGACCGGGTGCACGTCGGCGCCTGGACGACGATCACGATCCGTCGCGGATAGCGGTTGGCGGATCATCCGCTCGGCAGTGGCCAGGCGTACGGCCCCTCGGGGTCGTCCAGCCAGGCCCACTGCCGCCCCTCGCTCACCGTCACCCCGAAGCGCTCCCGCTCCGGCCGGCCCTCGCGCTGCCAGAGCGCGAGCGCTTCGCGCGCGTCCAGGCTCTCCGCCGCCAGCGTGAACAGGAACCGGAACCGGTCGTCCTCGTACGCCGGCCGGGGCAGCCCCATCGGCCGTGCGCGCGGGAAGCGGGCGTTGCCGCCGCGCAGGGCGACGAAGTACGCCGGGGTGGCCAGGAACCGCCCCTCCGCGTGAGCGGCGTCGCGCACCCGCAGCAGCACCA
This sequence comes from Streptomyces lateritius, assembly GCF_014649715.1. Classification (GTDB taxonomy): domain Bacteria; phylum Actinomycetota; class Actinomycetes; order Streptomycetales; family Streptomycetaceae; genus Streptomyces; species Streptomyces lateritius. The sequence continues at coordinate 352,707 of NZ_BMTO01000009.1, read as the reverse complement.
GCCCGGTGGACAGCGGGGTCAGGACGAGGGCGCCGGGACGGCACTGGGTGAGCCAGGCGTACGGGATCGACGGCAGGGTGCAGGTGGCGATGATCCGGTCGAAGGGCGCGCGGTCGGGGCAGCCTCGGGCGCCGTCGCCGGTGATCACGGTCGGCTTGTACCCGACGGCGGCGAGATGGGTGCGGGCGGACTCGGTGATCTCCTCGTCCAGGTCCACGGTGGTGACGTGTTCCGCGCCGAGCCGATGGCTGAGCAAGGCGGCGTTGTAGCCGGTGCCGGCGCCGATCTCCAGGACGTCCTGACCGTCCCGTACGTCCAGCGCCTCCAGCATCTCGGCCATGAGGGACGGCTGGCTGGAGGAGGAGACCAGCTCCCCGTCCCGTACACGCGTGGCCAGCGGCTCGTCGCGGTAGGCCCCGCGCAGCCAGCGGGCCCGGCGGGCGGGGTCGGGGTGACCGGACCGGAGCCGCTCGTAACCGCCGGTCCCGGAGACGCAGTAGGAGGGGACGAACAGGTGGCGGGGGACCTCGGAGAAGGCCGCGCGCCAGGCCTGGTCGCGCAGCGCGCCGTACGCCTCGATCTCCCGCACGAGAGCCCGTCGCGCCCGCGCGGCCTCCTCGGCGAAGCCGTCCACGTGTCCGCCCATGCCTCCACTCTCCTGCGCGGCGGGGAGGGAGGCGAGTGGCCCGGGCCTTCAGGTCCCGGAGCCTGTGGTCCTAGACCTCCGGTCCTCGGCCGGGTCATCTGAGACGATGGAACGGTGAACGAGATTCCGCGCGGCACGCTTCAGGAGCAGACCTTCTACGAGCAGGTGGGTGGCGAGGAGACCTTCCGGCGGCTCGTCCGCCGCTTCTACGAGGGAGTCGCGGAGGACCCCCTGCTGCGCCCGATGTACCCCGAGGAGAACCTCGGCCCGGCGGAGGAGCGGCTCGTGCTCTTCCTGATGCAGTACTGGGGCGGCCCCCGCACCTACAGCGACCACCGCGGCCACCCTCGCCTGCGCATGCGGCACGCCCCGTTCACCGTCGACAAGGCCGCTCACGACGCCTGGCTGCGCCACATGCGGGCGGCCGTGGACGAGCTGGCCCTCGCTCCCGACCACGAGCAGCAGCTGTGGAACTACCTGACGTACGCGGCGGCGTCGATGGTGAACACCGCGGAGTAACGCATTCCGGAGCCGTGGTCCCGGATAACGGTCACGATCCAGTCAAGGTCCCCGTGCAAGCGGTTTCCAGGGCCGGTGCCCTCTGAAAGCATCCGATGAACGTACGTGAACGTTCGATGTGCGTTCGGTGGGTTCAGGGGGATGGGTGACGGGGTTCGTACTTCTGCGCGTCAGAGCACACCGGTTGTTGCTCGCCGCGGCGCTGCTCGCCGTCCTGCTGACGACCTCCGTCCTCGCCGCCCTCGCCGCCTTCTCCGGCTCCATCGGTGACGCGGCTCTGCAGGGCACGCTGCGGGGCCGCGCCGCCCCCGCGGCCGCGCTGGTGATGGCCGCGCAGGTTCCGGTGGAGCGGCGGGAGAGAGCCGACACCGCCGCCCGGGAGGGCGCGCGGAAGGCCTTCGACGGGCTGCCCGTGAGCGTGCGGAGGCTGGAGCTCTCGGGGCCGTACGCGCTGCCGCGGGGTCTTCAGGACCCGGCCGCGCGCCTCGGGGAGCCCGACCTCACCCACGTCGCGGCGCTCGACCGCTCGCGTCTCACCCTCGTCGAGGGGGCCTGGCCCACGGCCTCCGGTACCGGCGCCTCCGCCGCCGCGAGGACCGTCGAGGCCGCCGTACCCGAAGAGGCCGCCAAGCGGCTGCGCGTCCGCCCGGGGACCGTACTCGACCTCACCGACCGGATCGGCGGGAAGCCGGTGAAGGCACGTATCACCGGCGTCTACCGGCCCGCCGACCTCACCGACCCGTACTGGCAGCTCGACCCGGCCGGCGGGCGCGGGGTGAAGACCGTCGTCTTCACGACATACGGTCCGCTCCTGGCCCACCCGGCCGTCCTCGGCTCCGGGCAGATCACCCCGGGCGAGACGTCCTGGCTGGCCACCGCCGACTTCACCGGCGTCACCACCGACCGGATGGACGCGTTGCGCGCCTCGGCGACGCGGGTGCCGCAGACGCTCGCCGCCGACACCGCCGCCTTCGGCTCCACGGCGAGCGTGCGGACCGCGCTGCCGACGGTCCTGGAGCAGACCGAACGCGCCCTGCTCGTCTCCCGCTCCACGCTGATGATCGTGGCCGTGCAGTTGGTGCTGCTCGCCGCGTACGCCCTGCTGCTCGTCGCCCGGCTGCTCAGCTCCGAGCGGTCGGGGGAGACCGCGTCGCTGCGGGCGCGCGGCGGTTCGCGGCGCCGGATCGCCTCCCTCGCCGCCGTCGAGGCGCTGTTGCTCGCGCTGCCGGCGGCCGTGATCGCGCCGCTGCTCGCCGGGCCGCTGACCCGGCTGCTCGCCGACCGGTCCTCGCTTCGCTCGCTCGGCGTACGACTCGACGACATCCCGCTCGGCCAGGTCTGGCTGGTCGCGGGCATCGTCGCCGTGTGCTGCGCGGCCGCCGTCGTGGCCCCCGCGCTGAGCACCGGTGACGGCGGCGCCGTGACGCTGCGCAAGGGGCGCACGGCCGCGCTGCCCGCGCCGGTCAGGGCCGGGGCCGACGTCGGTCTGCTCGTCCTCGCCGCGGTCGCCTACTGGCAACTCGACCGGCAGACCGGGGCCTCGGGGAGCGGCGCGCTCAGCGGGGACCGCGAGGGCGGCCTCGGCATCGACCCCCTGCTCGTCGCCGCCCCCGCGCTCGCCCTGCTCGCCGGCACCGTCCTGACGCTGCGGCTGCTGCCGCCCGCGGCCCGGCTCGCCGAGCGGCGCGCCGCCGGCGGGCGCGGGCTGCCGGCCGCGCTCGCGGGCTGGCAGTTCAGCCGCCGGCCGCTGCGCGGGGCGGGCCCGGTGCTGCTGCTCGTCCTCGCGGTCGCCATGGGCATGCTCGCCGTCGGGCAGAGCGCCTCCTGGAGCCGATCGCAGGAGGACCAGGCCGACTTCCGTACGGGAACGGCAGTACGGGTCCTCACCAGCGGCTCGGCGGACCCGGCCCAGGCCGGCCGGTACTCCTCGCTGCCCGGTGTCCGCTCGGCGTCCCCCGCGCACCGCGCCACGATGGACGTCGCCGGCAACCGCACCGCGACCGTCCTCGCCCTGGACACGCGCCTCGCCGCCGACGGCTTCCTGCTCCGCGCGGACCTCGCCGACCGCCCCGGTCCGTCGCTGCTGACGTCGTCGGCGCCCGCGGCCGGTCCGCGTCCCGGCATCCCGCTGCCCTCCGGGACCGCGGGCGTGGCGCTCGACCTGCGGCGCACGGCGCCGGCAGGCACGGCGCCGGCCCAGGTGACGGTCGTACTGGAGGACCAGTACGGCATTCCGTACCGCCAACTCCTCGGCCCGCTCCCCCCGGACGGGAAGCCGCACCGGCTGAGCCTCAGCCTCCGGGGCGGCGTATCCGTCGGTCCGCTCACGCTGACCGGTGTCGAGCTCGACGGACGGGTCCGCGACGGCGAGGGCGGGCAGCAGACCTTCAGCGTGGACCGGCTCGTCTCCCTCCTCCAGGACGGCACGGAGAGGCCGGTCGACACCGCGCGCGCCTTCGCCTCCTGGAAGACCGGCTACCAGGAGACCGCCCACGGCGAGCGGCGGGACGCGGTACCACTGGCCGCTCGCTCCACCCCCACGACGCCGTACACCGTCGGCTTCTCGGTCGGCGCCGTTTCGGCCGAGACGGCGGCGAGCCCCTTCGCCGGAAGGGAGGACTACGGTCTTCGGGTCACCGCCCCGCGCCCCGCCCCGCCGGCGACCCTGCGCGGAGTGGCGACCGACGCGTTCCTGGCGGCGGCCGGGGCGAGGAAGGGCGACCGGGTCGAGGCGTCGCTCGGCGGCATGAGGGTCACCGTGACGATCGTGGACACCGCCCGCGAGCTGCCCACCACCGGGCCCGGCGCGCGGGCCGTGTCCGCGGCCGCCCCCACCGCCACGCCCGACGACGGAGGCGCGCTCCTGGTCGACCTGCGCGCGGTCAACCAGTTCCTCCTCTCCCACCCCTCCCACACCGGCGCGACCCTGCCGCCCACCGAGTGGTGGCTCACCACGGCGCCCGGGCGCGCCGACGAGGTCGCCCGGACGCTGCGGGCGCGGCCGGACGCCGACCCCGCGCAGGTGCTTGTCCGGGACGAGGCCGCCGCCGAACTGCTCGGGGACCCGCTGGGCGCGGGCCCCGACTCGGCGCTGATGGCGGTGGCGGCGGCCGCGGCGGCGCTCGCGGCGGTCGGCTTCGCGGTCAGCGCGGCCGGCTCCACGCGGGAACGGTCCGCCGAGTTCGGGGTGTTGCGGGCGCTCGGTGCCCCGCGCCGTCAACTGGCCCGGCTGATCGCCGCCGAGCAGGGGCTGCTGGTCGGCATCGGTCTGGTGGTCGGTGCGGCGCTCGGCGCCGTGCTGACCCGGGCCGTCGTGCCCCTGGTCGTCCTGACCGGACAGGCGGCCCGGCCCGTCCCCCGCGTCCTGGTCGAACTCCCGCCCGGGCACGTCGCCCTGCTGCTCGCCGGGGTGGCCGCGCTGCCGCTGCTGATCGTGGCCGGGATCGCGCTGCGCCGCACCGACCCGGCCGTGACACTGCGCCACCAGGGGGACCACTGATGGGCGGGCCGCTGAAGCGACTGATGCGTACGGGACATCCGGCAGCCCCGAGGACACCGTCGAGGAAGCCGTCGAGGACACCGTCGAGAAAGGCGACCGCCATGTCCGCCGAGCCCGTCCGCGCCGTGGCTCCCTGGGTCCGGACCCGGCTGCGGACCGCGCCGGGGGCTGCCTGGGCCTTCTCACTCCTCGTGCTGGTCACCGCGTTCCTGGCCGCCGCACTCCCCCGGGCCGTCGACGTGTACGAGACGGAGGGCCTGCGGCACGACCTCGCCACCGCCCCGCCCCGTCTCACCGTCCTCGACATCACCAGCCCTCCCCCGCCGCCCGATCTCGCGCGGGAGTCCCGCGAGGCGGGCATGAGACCCGACCAACTGGCCAAGGACCGGGCCGAGCTGGAGAAACTGCTGCCTGCCCCGCTCCGCGTCGACCCCGAGGAGTCCGTGCACGGCGTGCGGACCGTCCAGCGGGTCATCGGGCTCGACCCCTGGCTGCCGCAGCCGTACAAGCTGCCGCCTGAGTTCACCCTGACCGCACCGTCCGGGCTCGCCGAGCACGCCACGGTACGGGAGGGCCGGCTGCCCACGAAGGCCGACCCGGCCGAAGGGACCAGCGAGGCCGCCGTCACCGTCGAGACGGCGAAGTCGCTGCGCCTGAAGGTCGGTTCGGTGGTGCACGTACCGGCCAGGTTCTCCTCGACTCCCCTCGCCGTGACCGTCACCGGCATCGTCGAACCGGTGCGCTCGCAGGGCGGCTACTGGTCCGCCGAACCGCTGCTGCGCACGCCTGTGTACGCGCTGAAGCCCGGCGGCGACGGCACGCGGTTCTACTGGCAGGCCGCGCTGCTGCTCGCGCCCGCCGGCGGCCCGGTGCTCCTGTCGGGCACCGGCGACCCGGAGCTGTACTGGCGGCTCGCCCCCGCCTCCGGCCACCTCACCGCGCAGGACGAGCCCCGGCTGAGCGCGGCGATCGCCTCGCTCTCCGGCGGCCCCGGCCTGGTGAAGGTCCGCGAGGCGGTCGGCCGGTCCGGCGCGGTCGCCACCGGCCTCGACGAACTCGTCGGCGCCTACCGCTCCCTGCGCGCGGCCGTCGCGCCGGTCGTCGCCGTCGCCACCTTCGGCATCGGCGCGGTCGCCGCGGTCGTGCTCGCGATGACCGGCGGCCTGTTCGCCGGGCGGCGCGCCGCCGAACTGGCGCTGCTGCGCTCGCGAGGCGGCTCCGTCGCCGGGATCGGCGTCCGGCTCCTCGGCGAGACCGGTGTCCTGGCGCTGCCCGCGGCCGGCCTGGGACTGCTGCTCGCGACGCTCGCGCTCCCCGGGGCCCGCTTCCTGCCCGCGCTGCTCGCGGCGGGAGCGGTCGCGCTCCTCGCCGTGGCGGTGCTGCCGCTGCGCGCGCTGTTCCTCCACCGCGGGCCGCTCACGCACGGCGGCCGCGAGGACCTGGCCGACGCCCGCCCCTCCAAGGGACGTACGGTCGCCGAACTCACCTTGCTCGTCCTGGCCGTCGGCGCGGTCGTCGCGCTGCGCCGCCGGGGCACGGCCGATGCCGGGGACTACCTGGTCAGCGCGGCCCCGGTACTGGTGGCGCTGATCGCCGCGCTGGTTCTCGTACGGCTGTATCCGCTGCCGCTGCGGTGGGCGGCCCGGCCGGCCCGCAGGCTGCGCGGCGCGGTCGGCTATCTGTCGCTCGCCCGGGCCGGGCGGTCCTCGGCGACCGGCACGCTGCCGCTGCTCGCGCTCCTGGTGGCGCTGACGACGGCCGCGTTCGGCGGCTCGGTGCTCGCCGGCGTCGCCGACGCGCGCGACCGGGCGGCGCTCCGGGAGACCGGCGCGGACGCGCGGGTGGCGGGGAACGCCGAGGCGATGCCGCTGCCGGCCGGCCTGGCGCGGGCGGTGCGCGGGGCGGCGGGGGTACGGGACGTGACCACGTTCCAGGTCGAGTACGGGATCCCGCTGCCGGTGGGCACGGGCCGTGCGGCGGAGACGCGCGGCGTGCCGCTGATCGGGGTGGAACCGGAGTCGTACGAGCGGATCGCCCGGCGGACCGGCTTCGGCCCCTTCGCCGCCTCCCTGCTGAAGTCCACCGGAACGGGTGGCCGGATCGATCCGGAACGGGTTCTTCCGGCAGTCGCCTCCCCCGGGGTCGCGGCGCGGCTCGGCACCGAGCCGCAGGAGATCGCGGCGGCGGCGGGCACCTTCAAGGTACGGATCGTGGCCGTCCGCACCGCCACCCCCGCGCTGTCCGGCGCCGACTTCCTGCTGGTCAACGGCGCGGACCTGACCAACCGGGCGGACACGGCGCTGCTGGCCTCGGGGCCGTCGCTGGACGGGGGCGCGCTGCGGAAGGCGGTGGCGGCCAAGTCCCCGGACTTCTCGGTGGCGCTGCGCACCGAACGGCGCGCCGCGTACGTGGACTCGCCGATGCAGTCGGGCGCCGAGTCGATCTACCTGGCCGCGATCGGCGCGGGTGCCGGTTACGCGGTGCTCGCCGTCCTCCTGTCGCTCCTCCAGACCTCGCCGGAACGGGCCACACTGCTCGCCCGGCTGCGGACGATGGGCCTGACCCGGCGGCAGGGCCGGCGGCTGCTCGGTCTCGAGGCGCTGCCGCAGGCCCTGCTCGCCGCGGTCGGCGGGACCCTCGTCGGCTGGGCGACGATCCTGCTGCTCGCGCCGGGCGTGGACCTGGGTCGGCTGGCCCTGTCGGCGACGCCGGGGCTCGCCGGCCTCGACGGCGTGCCACTGCGGGCCGATCCGTGGTCGCTGGGGCTGCCGGCCGCGGGCGTGGTGGTCCTGGCGGGGGCGGCGGCGGCCGTCCAGGCGTGGTGGTCGGGGCGCAGAGGATCGATCAAGGAACTCAGGGCAGGGGACGCGCGATGACGACGACCGACACCTCTCAGACCTCCGGGGCCTTCGGAGCCAATGAGGCCACCGGGGCCACCGGGGCCGGAGCCGGGGCCACTTCCACGTCTCGCTCCGCTCCCACCTCCCTCAGCGAGCTGGAGCGGCGGGCGGCGGCGCGGCGCGACCGGCCCTCGTACGGCCACGGCGCCCTGATCGCCTGCGACCGGCTGGTACGGATCTTCACCACGGACGGGGTGGAGGTGCAGGCGCTCCAGGGCCTCGATCTGCTCGTCGAGGAGGGCGAGTTGATGGCCCTGGTCGGGGCGTCGGGCAGTGGCAAGTCGACGCTGATGAACATCCTGGCGGGCCTCGACGTACCGACGGCGGGCGCGGCGAAGGTGGCGGGCCGCGACCTGCTGGCCATGGACGCGAAGGCGCGGCTGCGGTACCGCCGGGACGTGGTGGGCTTCGTCTGGCAGCAGACGGCGCGGAACCTCCTTCCGTACCTGACGGGCGCACAGAACGTTTCGCTGCCGATGCAGTTGCGGGGCGGCCGGTCGAGCCGTGCGAAGAAGGCGGCGCGGGCGGAGGAGCTGCTGACCATGCTGGGCGTCGCGGACTGCCGGGACCGGCGGCCGCACCAGATGTCGGGCGGTCAGCAGCAGCGGGTCGCGATCGCGGTCGCGCTCGCCAACAACCCGTCGGTGCTGCTGGCGGACGAGCCGACCGGTGAGCTGGACTCGGCGACGGGCGAGCAGGTCTTCGCGGCCTTCCGCCGCGCCAACGAGGAGCTGGGCACGACGATCGTGATCGTCACCCACGACCAGGCGGTGGCCTCCGAGGTCCGCCGCACGGTCGCCATCCGCGACGGCCGCACGTCCTCGGAGGTCCTGCGCCGCACGGAGGTCGACGAGGAGGGGCAGGAGTCCCTGGTGGCTCGTGAGTACGCGATGCTGGACCGGGCGGGCCGGCTGCAGCTCCCGGCGGAGTACACCGAGGCACTGGGTATGGAGCACCGCGTGATGCTGGAACTGGAGCGGGACCACATCGGGGTGTGGCCGGACGACGAGGAGCGCTGAGGAACCTGGCGGGGATGCGGGAGCGTCCCCCTTGGCGGGGGGTGTGTCCATGCCATCACAGTCGCCGTCACAACCGTCACAACCGTCGCAGTCGTCCCAGCCGACGCAGTCGTCGCAGGGCTCACCGGGTCGGCTGGTCGCGGCCGTACCGGCGGTCACCGCGGTGCTGGTGTACGCCTGGGCGGCCTGGTGTTTCGGAGGGTCTTCGTCGCCGTCCACCACGGTCGCCGTGTCGGTCGGCGGAGCCCTGGTCGTCGGCGCGGGGGCGGCGTACTTCCTGCTGGTCGACGGCAACACCGGATTCTTCGGGGCGCTCGCCCTGATCGGCGGACTTCTGCTGACCGTGGCCGTGGCCGACCAGGCCGCCGCCCGCGGGGAGACCGCCACCTGCGTCGTGACGAAGATCCGGGAGGAGCTCCGGGAGTCGGTCGGCGAGGGCGGCGCGCGAACGACCCTGTACCACCACGCGTTGCGCTGTCCCGGCGGCTATCCCTCGTCCCTCGCGGAGGACCGGCGGGCCGCCCCCGAGGGCGGGGAGGTGCGGGTCGCCTACGACGCGGAGCGCCGGGTGGCCCCGGCGGTGGAGGGTTCCAGTTCGCCGTGGCGGCCGGCACTGCTTGCGCTGCCCTTACTGGCGGCGGCCACGGCGGGCGCGCTGCGCGGGCGTCGGCAAAGGCTCAGCGAGGAGCGCCCGGCGTGAGCGTCAGGGACATCGGGGCCGTACGCAGGGCGATCGATCCGTAGGGCGTACGGAGCCGGAGCCAGGGACCCGAGGCGAGCAGCGCCACCGGGACCTCGTGCGGGGGCAGGAAGCCGAGGGACTGGGCCGCGTGGACCGCCCGGAGCGGAAGGTCCGTACCCGCGACCGTGCGCGACCAGATCTCGCGGCCGAGCCGGTCCCGCTCCGCACGTGTCCGCCGCTCCTGCGGCAACTCCTCGTCCCGGGAACGGAATTCGGCGACCGCCGCGGCGACCGCGCCCCGCAGCTCCATCGCGCCGGGCATTCCCCCGACCGGCTCCCAGCCGCCGCGCGGCGGCAGCACACCGGCCCAGGGCGGGCCGGTGACGGTGTCGGGGACGACGGCCTTGCCGGCCGACTCCTCGATGCCCTCCAGGAGCTCGCCGGCCGAGACGGTGACGTCCAGCCGCACGTCGTCGACCAGCCGCGCCGTACGGATGGCCAGCACCTCGAACGACGGCGGCCGCCCGAACACGGCGAGCGCGCCGCTTCCCGCCTGCAGGCGGACGGCGGCGGCCCGGTCGTAGTGGATCAGCCGGCCCAGGAAGGCGGCGAGGTCCGCCGCCTCCCTGGCGTCGGCGAAGTGCAGCGGCGCGATCATGCGGCGGCCGTCATCCCGTCGTCGACGTACTCCTGGAGGAAGGCCCGCTCCTCCGCGCTGATCCGCCGCGGGCGCTGTGCCTCCAGGTCGAAGGGCACGACGACCGTCGAGGCCCGTACGTACGTGACGTCCGGGTCCTTGATCTCGTACGCGATCGTCAGCGACGCCGCGCCGATCTTCGTGACCCACGACTCGATGGTGACCGGCTCGTGCCGGTGCACCAGCGGCCGTACGTAGTCGATCTCGTGCCGGGCCACGACGGACCCGCCCGCGAACGACGGCGAGCCGTTCCCCGGCGCCAGTCGGAACATGAAGTCGATCCGCGCCTCCTCCAGATAGCGGAGGAAGACGACGTTGTTGACGTGCCCGAAGGCGTCCATGTCCGACCAACGCAGGGGGCAGCTGTAGATGTGGCGCACGCTCAGCCTCGGGTCAGCTTCTTGTACGTGGCGCGGTGCGGACGGGCCGCGTCCGGGCCGAGGCGCTCGATCTTGTTCTTCTCGTAGGACTCGAAGTTGCCCTCGAACCAGTACCACTTCGAGTCACCCTCGTACGCCAGGATGTGCGTGGCGACCCTGTCCAGGAACCAACGGTCGTGGGAGATGACCACGGCCGCGCCGGGGAACTCGAGGAGCGCGTTCTCCAGCGAGGACAGGGTCTCGACGTCGAGGTCGTTGGTGGGCTCGTCGAGGAGCAGCAGGTTGCCGCCCTCCTTGAGCGTGAGCGCCAGGTTCAGACGGTTGCGCTCACCACCGGAGAGGACACCGGCGGGCTTCTGCTGGTCCGGCCCCTTGAAGCCGAAGGCGCTGACGTACGCGCGCGACGGCATCTCGACCTGGCCGACGTTGATGTAGTCCAGCTCGTCCGACACGACGGCCCAGAGCGTCTTCTTGGGGTCGATGTTGGCGCGGGTCTGGTCGACGTAGCTGATCTTGACGGTGTCGCCGATCTTGACCGTGCCCGAGTCCGGGGCCTCGAGGCCCTGGATCATCTTGAACAGCGTGGTCTTGCCGGCACCGTTCGGGCCGATGATGCCGACGATGCCGTTACGGGGCAGGGTGAAGGACAGGTCGTCGACGAGGACCTTGTCGCCGAACGCCTTGGAGAGGTTGTTGACCTCGACGACGATGGAACCCAGACGCGGGCCCGGCGGGATCTGGATCTCCTCGAAGTCCAGCTTCCGCATCTTGTCGGCCTCAGCCGCCATCTCCTCGTAACGGGCGAGGCGCGCCTTGGACTTGGTCTGACGGCCCTTGGCGTTGGAGCGGACCCACTCCAGCTCTTCCTTGAGGCGCTTGGCGCGCTTCTCGTCCTTGCGGCCCTCGACCTTGAGACGGGTGGCCTTCTTCTCCAGGTACGTGGAGTAGTTGCCCTCGTAGGGGATCGCGCGGCCGCGGTCGAGCTCGAGGATCCACTCGGCGACGTTGTTCAGGAAGTACCGGTCGTGCGTGACGGCGACGACGGCGCCCGCGTACTTCGAGAGGTGCTGCTCCAGCCAGTTCACCGACTCGGCGTCGAGGTGGTTGGTGGGCTCGTCGAGGAGAAGCAGGTCCGGGGCCTCGATCAGCAGCTTGCAGAGCGCGACGCGGCGCTTCTCACCACCGGAGAGGTTGGTGACGGGCCAGTCGCCGGGCGGGCAGCCCAGCGCGTCCATGGCCTGCTCCAGCTGCGCGTCGAGGTCCCAGGCGTTGGCGTGGTCCAGGTCCTCCTGAAGCTTGCCCATCTCGTCCATCAGCGCGTCCGAGTAGTCGGTCGCCATGAGCTCGGCGACCTCGTTGAAGCGCTTGAGCTTGCCCATGATCTCGGCGGCGCCGTCCTGGACGTTCTCCAGGACCGTCTTGGACTCGTCCAGCTTCGGCTCCTGCATGAGGATGCCGACGCTGTAGCCGGGCGACAGGAACGCGTCACCGTTGGACGGCTGCTCGAGGCCGGCCATGATCTTGAGGACGGTGGACTTACCGGCACCGTTCGGGCCGACCACACCGATCTTCGCACCGGGCAGGAAGCTCAGCGTCACGTCATCGAGGATGACCTTGTCGCCGTGCGCCTTGCGCGTCTTGCGCATCGTGTAGATGTACTCAGCCAAGAGAAACCGTCCGGCAAAGAGTGAGTG
>NZ_BMTO01000009.1:332954-340534 GCF_014649715.1 Streptomyces lateritius | reverse complement strand
GGGCCCGTCGGCGACCGAGAGTCACATCGTGTCACTCAGGGTTCATGATCGTGTCACTGGCCGGCCGTCTTCTTCTTGCGGAGGAGGAAGACCGCGCCGCCACCGAGGGCCACGAGGGCCAGGGCGATGCCGGCGATCATCGGGGTGGCGTTGGAGCTGCCGGTCTCGGCGAGGTCGCCGCCGCCCGTGGTGCCGCCGTTGGTGGTGGAGCCGCCCGTGGTGGTCGCGGGGGCCGTGGTGGACGGGGAGGGCTGCGTCGAGGGGGTCTCCGACGGGAGCGGGCCCGGGGTGGCCGTCTTGCAGTCGAGGACGCCCTTGAAGGTCTTCTCGAAGCCGTTCGGGCCGGTGATCGTGAAGTCGTACGCCTCGTCCTCGGCGAGCGGGACCGTCACGGTCTTGGACTCACCGGCGGCGATCGTGTACTTCTCGCCCTTGAGCTCGAAGGCGAAGCCCTCGTCGCCCTCGTTGGAGGCGGTGATGTCCAGGCCGCCCTTGGCGCAGTTCGTCTGGGCGGAGAGGGCCGGGATGGCACCCTTCTTGGCCCAGCTCGCGGACGCCTTGGCGTTGACCGTGGACTTGCTGGTGCCGGCCAGGATCAGGGTCTGGCTCTTCACCTTGGTGGAGACGAAGGCGCGGCCGATCGGGACCGTGGTGTCGGCCTGGACGGTCAGCTCGGCGGAACCGTCGGCGGCGCCGGCCGGGATGTCGAAGTACACCTGGCCGCCGTTGGCGACGTCGGTGACGACCTTGCCGTCCTTGTCCACGAGCTTGACGCCCTCGGGGGCGCCCGGGGTGAGCGAGACCGCGGCCGAAGCGGCGTTCGTGTTCACCGTGACCGGGCCGAGGCGCTCACCGGACTTACCGGCGACGGAGGACGGGGAGAGGCTGAGGGAGGCCTTCGGCTCCTCCAGGTTCACCGCCTTCTCCTCCAGGTACTTGGTGAGGGCCTGGGCGTCCTCGTCGGCCGGCATGGCCTCGACGTCGTCCGAGAAGTGCCAGATGGCGGCCTGGGTGGCGGCGGCGGCGGTCTTCTCGGTGAGGTTCTTCGCGCCGACCTTCTTGGCGAGTTCGCCGAGGTCGTTCACCTGCGGGTAGGAGTTCTGCAGGATCCAGCGGATCTTGCCGGCGTCCTCGTTGTTGTGCAGGGAGGACTGGTCCCAGCCGACCTCCTTGTACTCCTGGCCGTTCTTGGCGCCGGTGTAGAGGTCGATGCAGTAGGTCTGCAGCGTGCCGCCGGGCTTCACCTGCATCTCGAACAGGCCGGCGTTCACCTCGCCCTTGCCCGCGATCTTGACCGTGTCGAAGACGGTGAGCTCACCCAGCGTGGCGGTCGCGCCGCCCGTGCCCTGCTGACCTTCGTCGGCCATCGCAGGACCCGCGATGGCTATGGCACCCGTCGCGACGAGGCCCGAGACCACGGTCGCGGCGGCAAGGCGGGCAGCGCCGCGCCTCCGAACAGAAAACATGAATTTCCCCTCCGGGCGAGCTGCTCCGTGTCTTTGGTCATGACACGTGGGGGGAGCGCTTCGCCAGCAGTCTCACTGACCCAGTTGTCTCACGTGGCTCGAGTGGCGCGAGTGACTCGCGCCAACTCAAGTTCCCCATGAGTACGCCGGAATCCTAGGGAGGGGGAAGCGCCGAGTGCCCTTTCATACGGTCTGATAACCATTCCGACTCGAAATCGTTATCCATGGTGCCCGTTTCGCGAAGAAGCGCTGGTCGCGGTGTCGACAAATCACCACAACTCCGGGTCAGAGCACGGGTTCCAGGACCCGCACCGTCTCCGTCACCGCGCCCGGCTCGACGGAGGACGGGGACGCGGGTTCGTCCCGCCTCGGTGCCGGGCCGGTGTCCCACGGGTCCCGGACCGGGCCCGCGGCGCCGTTCTCCTGGCGTTCCGTCACCCGCGGCTCCCCCTTCACCATCCGGCGGAACGCCGCCGTCCCGCGGGTGAGGTCGTGCCCCACCGCCAGCGCGTCGATGTCCACGAACGTCTTGCGCTGCCCCTCGCGCTCCTCCTCACGCACCTTCAACCGGCCGTGCACCACCAGGGGTTCTCCGACCGAGACCGAGGCCGCGAGGTTGGCGCCGAGCGCCCGCCAGGCGAACACCGTGTAGAAACTGGTGTGTCCGTCGGCCCACGTGCCGTGCTCCCGGTCCCAGCGGCGCGCCGTCACCGCGAACCGGAACCGTGCCACCCCGCCCGTCGCCGTGTCCCGGTAGTCGACGCTCGTCGCCACGTTCCCCACCAGCGTCACCGTCGTGTCGTTCATGACTCTCCCCCTTGGCCGGATGCCCGTTCGGTCGACTCCATGCTGGACCGGTCGGCCGAACCCCGCCGACGGCTGTGGACAGCCGGCCACTTGGGGAAAACCTCGTCACCCGGCAGAGTGACAGGCGTCGTGACGCCGGCCGGCCGCTCACCTCATGCGCGCGCCCCGCCTCGTCCCGCCCCACCGCGCGCCACCGGCGCCGAGCCGCGTGACCCGCGCGCCCGACCGGGCCCCCGACACCGTCACGTACTGCTCGCGCACCTCGCGGTACCGCATCAGTTCCGCCGAGATCGGGTCGAGCACCCGCGCCCGGCCGCAGGCCGCCGCCGCCTCCCGCAGCTTGCGCTCCGCCTCCTGTCCGTACCGTCGCGCCGGCCCCTTCACCGCGGCCGCGCACGCCCACTCCACGAGCGGGCCGCCCACGATGCCGCCGATCATGATCAGGACGGGTGGCAGCAGTCCCGGCTCGACCACGCCGACGATCTGGCCCACCAGCCACAGCGCGCCGAAGATCTGCAGGAGCGTCATCACAACCTGTGCGAGCACGGCGGCCGGCCACCAGGCGGGCCGTGGTGGCCGGGCGGCCGCGTCCCCCATGGTCAGCGTCAGCTCGTCGAGCGCCTCGGGCAGCCCCTCGGCCCCGCGCGCCGCCGCCTCGCGCACCGCCAGCGCCCATGGGCCCGGAAGCCCGCGCGAGGCGTCGTCGGCGACGATCCGCACCGCCTGTTCCACCCGCTGCCGTGCGGTCAGTTCGTCCTCGGCCGGAGCCTGGAGGCGGGGGCCGGTGGAACCGTGCTCGCGGATCCGCTCGTACCAGCGGTAGAGGCGTAGCCACGGGGTGCCGCAGGCGCGGATGGCGCCCCGGCGCCAGACGCGTTCGGCGGCCTCGCCGGCCGCCGTGGCGCCCACGGCGACCGCGAGCCGGGCCGAGAAGTCCTCCCTCGCCCGCTCGCCGAGGCCGGTCTGGCCGTCGGCGACGTACACCGCGCGGAGCCGGCCCGCCGCCGCGTCCACGTCGGCCGAGAGCCGGAGCGCCGGAGCGGTCCGTTCCTGGACGAACCGGCCGAGCAGCTCGCGCAGTTCGCCGACCCCCTCTCCGGTGAGGGCGGAGAGGGCGAGGACGGTGGCGCCGGGTTCACCGTGTTCGCCGAGGGCGACGCCGTCCTCGTCGAGGAGCCGGCGCAGATCGTCCAGGACGAGGTCCGCTGCCTCGGCGCCCAGCCGGTCGATCTGGTTGAGGACGACGAAGGTGACCTCGGCGTGGCCCGCCAGCGGCCGCAGATAGCGCTCGTGGAGCGCCGCGTCGGCGTACTTCTCCGGGTCCACGACCCAGATCACGGCGTCGACGAGGCCGAGGACCCGGTCGACCTGGTCGCGGTGGGCGGTGACGGCCGAGTCGTGGTCGGGCAGGTCGATCAGGACGAGCCCCTGCAGGTCCTCGTCGGCCGCGCCGCCCGCCAGCGGCCGGCGGCGCAGCCGGCCGGGGACGGCGAGGCGGTCGAGGAGCCCGGCGGAGCCCTCGGACCAGCTCAGCGCGATGGGGGCGGAGGTGGTGGGGCGGCGCAGGCCGGTCTCGGAGACGGGGACGCCGGCGAGGGCGTTGAACAGGGTGGACTTGCCGCTGCCGGTGGCACCGGCGATGGCGACGACGGTGTGGTGGGCGGAGAGCCGCTGGCGGGCGGCGGCCTCGTCGAGTACGCGCCCGGCCTCGGCGAGCGTCTCGCTCTCGACACGCGTACGGGAGAGGCCGACGAGTTCGTGGAGCGCGTCGAGGCGGTGGCGCAGGGCGCCGCCGTACTTCCCGCCGAGGGGCGGGAGGTTGTCCTCCTCCGCGGCGGACGACGCGGGGCCGTTCTGAGGCTTCCCGGCCGCTCGCTCGGCCGCCCGGCGTGCGATCAGGCCGTCGTCCCAGCGGCCGTCCACCGTGCCGTCCGCGCCGCTCACACCCGTCATGCCCGTGCTGCTCGTGCTGCTGCTCACCGGTCCTCACTTCTCCTTCTGCAGTACGGAGAGCGCGGCGATCAGCTCCGCCTGCGGCTCGGGGGTCACGTCGAGGGCGTCGAGGGGAGCGAGGCGACGGTCCCGCTCGCCGTGCAGGGCACCGTCGACGTACGTCAGAAGAAGATCGCCCCCCTTGTCGCGCAGGCGGAGGGCGGTCTGGGCGCCGAGGAGTTCGGCGAGCCGTTCGCCGGCGCTGCGGGTGCGGCGGCCGCCGAGGAGGGCGGCGGCGAGCAGGGCGGCGACGGTCTCGGGCTCGGGGGCGGCGGTGCGGGAGGGCGCGATGCGGTCGCTGCCGCGCACCTCAGCCTCGGCCAGCTCTTCGAGGACGCGCCGCCAGCGCCGTACCGCCAGTTCGATCCGTTCGTTCGCCTCCCGGTCGGGGGCGGCCTGCGCCGCGAGGAGGGCCGCTGCGGCGGGTTCGCGGCGCCAGGAGTCGCGTACCCGCTCGTCGGCGGCCGCGGCCGCGCACTGCAGGAGGGCGGCGAGGGATTCGACGAGGGCGTCGAGGAGTTCGTCGGCGGAGCTGTCGCGGGGGTAGCCGCGCCAGCGGGTACGGGCGTCACCGGCGAGCACGGCCCCGCGGCCCAGCTGCTGCCGGACGCGCTCGCGCTGCCCCTCGTACGCCGCCTCGACCGCGCCGCCGAGCCGGACGGCGGCGGCGTACTGGGCGGCGACCGCCGCGGCGAGCTCGGGCATCCGGGTGTCGAGGGAGTCGATGACGCCGGTCGCGGTGCGGCCGACGGCCTGTTGGCGGGCGGCGGGGTCCAGGGCGCGGTGGGCGAGCCAGGCGCGCAGCGGGGCGACGGCCGTGTCGGGCAGCAGCCCGCTGCCGCCGCCGGTCGACTCGGGCAGCTCGGGGATGGTGAACCGGGGCACGTCCCCGAGCCCGGCCTTGTGGAGCAGTGCCTCGTACTGGCGGGAGACCTCGCCGATGACCTGGTGGGGCACCCGGTCGAGGACGGTGACGAGGGTGACGTCGTACTCCTTGGCGGTACGGAGCAGGTGCCACGGGATGGCGTCGGCGTACCGCGAGGCGGTCGTGACCATCACCCAGATGTCGGCGGCGCACATCAACTCGGCGGCGAGCAGGCGGTTCTCGACGACGAGGGAGTCGATGTCGGGGGCGTCGAGCAGGGCGAGGCCGGGCGCCAGGACGGAGGAGGTCTCGACGCGGAGCGCGTTGTCCTCGGGGGGCTCGTCGGCGTGGTTCTCGTCCTGCGGGTCCTGGTGGGGCAGCCAGATCCGGGTGAGCTGGGGCAGGACGCGCATGCCGGCGAACCAGTGGTGGTCGTCGGGGTGGCAGACGAGCACGGGGGTGCGCGTGGTGGGCCTGAGGACCCCCGCCTCGCTGACACGCCGTCCCACAAGAGAGTTGACGAGTGTGGACTTGCCTGCTCCGGTGGATCCGCCGACGACGGCCAGGAGCGGCGCGTCGGGGTCCTTGAGCCGGGGGACCAGGTAGTCGTCGAGCTGGGCGAGCAGCTCGGATCGGGCCTGACGGGCGCGTGGAGCGCCTGGGAGGGGGAGGGGTAGACGCACGGCGGCGACACAGTCGCGCAGGGCGGAGAGTGCGTCGATGAGCTGAGGCCGTTCGTCCAAGGTCACCACATGCGAAGAATGCCCAATTTTGGAGTCTTTTTGAAGCGTATAAGGGTCCTGCGCGCCGACAGAACGACTGATGACATGAGCCTCAGGCATAACGAGTGCACAACACCCGGGCCAAGTGGCGCGAAAAGCGCTGCGGAAATCGCACCTGCCTGCGATTATCGTTCCGCTTCACCGAACCTCCACATCGTGCCACGCAGGTGAAGCAGCCGGGCCAAGGCAATCGGAGCCCTATCCTTGACCCGGCAAGGCCACGCCCCTCCCACAGGGGGCTCCAGGCCACCAGGCCACCACCCGGCCCCCGTAGCTCAGTGGATAGAGCAGGTGCCTTCTAAGCACTTGGCCGCAGGTTCGAGTCCTGCCGGGGGCGCACACCTCAGGACCCTCCTTCGGGAGGGTCTTTTTTGGTGAAGTCGATCGGCGGGTGTCGGGGCACGATGCGCCTGGCGATTGCGACGTGGTGCCGCGCGGTGTCCGATTCACGGCTTTAGCGTGAGGGGTGCGAGGGGCGGACCGCCCGTTCGGCACCTGCACCGACTTCGTCGTGAGGGGTTTCTTCATGAGCCTGTCCATCCGCAACCAGCTCGCCGGAATTGTCGTCGGCGTCACCCCGGGCGAGGTCATGGCGACCGTCAAGGTCCGCCTCGGCGGCGGGCAGGACGTGACGGCGGCGATCACCCTGGAGGCCGTCAGGGATCTCGGGCTGGCCGAAGGGTCCGCCGTCGGGGTTCTCGTGAAGTCCACCGAGGTCTCGCTCGCCACCGGTCCGGTGGAGGGTCTGTCCATCCGCAACCAGATCCCCGGGGCCGTCGCCGAGGTCGCCACCGGGGGCGCCATGGCCTCCGTGAAGGTGACCATCGAAGGCGGTGAGCTGACCGCCGCGATCACCAAGGACGCCGTCGCGGACCTGGGCCTCGCCGTCGGGTCCTCCGTCGTCGCGCTGATCAAGTCGACCGAGATCTCCCTCTCCGCCGCCTGATCCGGCGCCTGACCTAGAGTGCGGTTGTGCCGTCGTACAGCATTGGGCAGGCCGCGCGGCTGCTCGGAGTGAGCTCGGAGACCGTCCGCCGCTGGGCGGACGGCGGCCGGCTGCGCATGGACCGGGACGGCGCGGGGAACCGGGCGATCGACGGAGCGGATCTGGCGCGCTTCGCCAAGGAGCGGGGGGCCGGCCAGCACGCCGTGCCCGAGGACGAGGTGGCGACCTCGGTGCGCAACGCGTTCGTGGGGATCGTGACGGCGGTACGCGTCGACGACGTGGCCGCGCTGGTGGAGGTCCAGGCGGGGCCGCACCGGCTGGTCTCGCTCGTGACGCGCGAGGCCGTGGAGGAACTGGGGCTCGGCGTCGGGGTCACCGTCACCGCCCGGGTGAAGTCCACGAACGTGCACATCGATCTCCCGTAGGAATCGGCGGCAGGAGCGCCAGGCCGTGTCCGTGAAGTCCCGCCTGGTCCGCGACGCCCTGGCACGCACGCTCGCCGCGTCGCGACACGGCTGCCGCCCCCTGCCCCTCTCACGGGAGATCGTCCCTTCCTCCAAGCGATCTCTCATCCGCGATGGAGGGTCCCACAGACTTGTTGCAGATGAGAGCCTGATCGCCCTACCGTGACGCACATGCAGTCCTACACCATCGGTCAGGCCGCCCGTCTGCTCGGCGTCAGCCCCGACACCGCGCGGCGCTGGGCGGACGCGGGCCGGGTC
>NZ_BMTO01000009.1:321521-332871 GCF_014649715.1 Streptomyces lateritius | reverse complement strand
GGCCGCGCCCTGGCCGCGTTCTCCGTGGAGATCGCCCAGGGCGCGGCCGTCGATGAGGACGCGTCGTACACCTCGGCGCGCAACTCCTTCCCCGGGATCGTCACCGCGATCAAGCTCGGCGACATCGCGGCCCAGGTCGAAATCCAGGCCGGGCCGCACCGCCTCGTCTCCCTCCTCACCCGGGAGGCCGTGGAGGAACTGGGACTGGAAGTCGGCATGCAGGCCACCGCCCGCGTGAAGTCGACCAGCGTGCACATCGACCGCGCCTGACACTCACGCAGCGCCAGGCGCCGGCGGCCGTCAGCGCCGCCCTCACCCCGCGCCTTCCTTTCGCCCGCAAGGAGTTCAGATCCTCATGTCCGTCCCCCGCGCCCTCACCAGACGCCGCGCCGCCGCCGCGCTGACCGCCGCCCTCCTCGTGCCGCTCGCCGCCTGCGGCAGCGACGACGCCCAGGAGGACACCGGGAAGACCGGGCCGTCCGGGTCCGCGAGCTCGGCCGCCGGGGCCGAGCTGACCGTGCTGGCCGCCGCCTCCCTGACCGACGTCTTCAAGACGGCCGGCGCCGCGTACGAGAAGGCCCACCCGGGAACGGAGATCACCTTCTCCTTCGCCGGCTCCCAGGAACTGGTCGCCCAGGTCGCCCAGGGATCCCCCGCCGACGCGCTCGTGACCGCCGACACCAGGTCCATGGACAAGGTGGAGGCCGACACCGGCACCCCGACGGTCATCGCCAGGAACCGCCTCGTCATCGCGACCGGCGAAGGCAACCCGCACAAGGTCGACGAGCTGAAGGACCTCGCGGACACCGAACTCAAGGTCGTCCTCGCGGCGCCCGAGGTGCCCGTCGGCAAGTACAGCCAGAAGATCCTCGACGCGCAGAAGATCACGGTGAAGCCGGTCTCGCAGGAGCCGAACGTCCGCGCCGTGCTCAGCAAGGTCGAGCTGGGCGAGGCCGACGCGGGACTCGTCTACAAGACCGACGCCGAGAGCGCCAAGGACAAGGTCGACGCCGTCGAGATCCCCGACGAGCAGAACGCCATCGCCGCGTACCCGGCCGCCACGCTCAAGCAGTCGAAGAACGCCGAGGCCGCCGCCGCGTTCGTCGCCTGGCTCTCCTCTCCGGAGGCCCAGAAGATCCTCCGGGGCGCGGGCTTCCAGCGGCCGTAGGCGGCGTGGCGTACATGGGGCCGCCCGGCTCGGGGGAACGGGCAGCCCCTCCCTCCTCCTCCGGACTCCCTGGGAACACCGATGAGACGAGCAGGCGTTCGGACACCCGGCGCACGCACTCCAGACACACGCACTCCCGACACACACCCTCCAGACGCACGCAGGCCCGGCACGCGCGCGCCCGTCACCCTGGCCGTCCCCGCCCTCCTCGCGGTGGCGATCCTGGCCCTCCCTCTGATCGGCGTTCTCGTACGGACCGAGTGGGGCCGGCTCGCCGGCCACCTCGGCGCACCGGGAACGGTCGAGGCGCTACGGCTCTCCCTCGTCGTGTCGTTCTGGGCGCTGGGTCTGTCGCTGCTCCTGGGCGTGCCCCTGGCCTGGCTGCTGGCCCGCGTGCCCTTCCGCGGCAGGGCGTTCGTCCGCTCGCTCGTCCTGCTGCCGATGGTTCTGCCGCCCACCGTCGGCGGGGTGGCGCTGCTGCTCGCCTTCGGCCGGCGCGGGCTCCTCGGGCCCTGGCTGGAGGACACCTTCGGCATCACCCTGCCGTTCCACACCTCGGGCGCCGTCCTCGCCGCGACCTTCGTCGCCATGCCGTTCCTCGTCATCAGCCTGGAGGGCGCGCTGGGTGGCCTGCGGCCGCGGTACGAGGAGACGGCGGCCTCCCTGGGAGCCTCGCCGGTACGGGTCTTCTTCACCGTCACCCTCCCCATGGTCGCTCCGGGCCTTCTGGCCGGTGCCGCGCTGACCTGGGCGCGGGCGCTCGGCGAGTTCGGCGCCACGATCACCTTCGCGGGCAACCTGCCGGGCACCACGCAGACCCTGCCGCTCCAGGTGTACCTGCTGCTCCAGGACGAGCCGGAGGCGGCGACGTCCGTCTCCCTGCTGCTGCTCGCCATCGCCATGGGCGTGCTCATCGCCCTGCGCGGCCGGTGGACGGGGACCCCCGCGGAACGGACTCCCCGTCCCGCGCCCTCGGCCGAGGCGAGCCCCGCCCCGGCAGCGCCGACGGCCGCGGCCACCCCGGCCGTACCGCCGCGGGAGCGCTGGTCGCTGCGTGCCGAGGTCACCGGCTTCACCCGGCTCACCCTGGACGCCGAGCCGGGCACCACCATCGCCGTCGTCGGCCCCAACGGCGCCGGCAAGACCACGCTGCTGCGCGCCCTCCTCGGGCTGACCCCCCGCGCCCACGCGGACCTCCGGCTCGGCGCGGCCGACGTCACCTCGCTTCCCCCGCACCGCCGCCACGTCGCCTGGGTCCCGCAGGACGGCGCGCTGTTCCCGCACATGACAGCCCTCGCCAACACCGCGTACGGGCTCCGGGTCCAAGGAGTCCGCCGGGCGGAGGCCCGCCGGGCCGCGCGGGAGTGGCTCGACCGGCTCGGCGTCGGCCACCTCGCCCACCGCCGCCCCGCCCAGCTCTCCGGCGGCCAGGCCCAGCGCGTCGCCCTGGCCCGGGCACTCGCCGCCTGCCCCCGGCTCCTCGTCC
Source organism: Streptomyces lateritius (assembly GCF_014649715.1). Lineage (GTDB taxonomy): Bacteria > Actinomycetota > Actinomycetes > Streptomycetales > Streptomycetaceae > Streptomyces > Streptomyces lateritius. Next base: position 330,217 of record NZ_BMTO01000009.1, on the reverse strand, counting down.
TCGACGAGCCGCTGGCCGCGCTCGACCAGACCACCCGCGCCCACGTACGCCACACCCTGCGCACCCATCTCCAGGGCTTCGGCGGTGTCTGTCTGATCGTCACCCACGACCCGGTCGAGGCCGTCTCGCTCGCCGACCGCGTCCTCGTCCTCGACGAGGGCCGCGCGATCCAGGACGCCTCCCCCGCCGAGGTCACCCGCCATCCACGCTCCCCCTGGGTCGCCCGCATGCTCGGCCGCAACGCCTGGCCCGGCACCGCCACCGCCGACGGCATCGCGCTCGCCGACGGCATCACCCTCATCACGGCCGAGACGCTCGCCCCCGGTACCGAGGCCCTCGCCGTCATCGCCCCCGAGGCCGTGTCCGTCCACCGCCGGAAGCCCGCGGGCAGCCCGCGCAACGTCTGGCCCGGCACCGTCCGCGAGATCACCGCCAGCGGCAGCCGCCTGCGCGTCCTCGTCACCTCCGAGCAGACGCCCGACCTCGTCGCCGAGATCACTCCGCAGGCCGCCGCCGAGCTGGGCCTCGCGGACGGGGTGCCCGTCTGGACCAGCGTCAAGGCGACCGAGGCGACGATCGTGGCCCTCTGACGCACTGTCGGTCCAGGGCTCGCAGGCCGGGTGCTCGCAGGCCGGGTGCCGGTACCGGGACGCCTGCCGCAGCCGGGCGGCGCGTCGAGCGAGGCGGCGGCGAGTTCTCGCCGTACCACGCCCTTGCGTCCGGGGCGGAGCGGTGAGGGCTCCCCGCGCGACAGGACCACCGTGCACACCGCCCCGGCCGGGCAGGGGCGCCGGCGAACAGTCGGGGCACGGCGAGGCCGAGGGCTCTTCGCACGCGGGCGGATCGCCGAGAACGCGGGCACCGTGACCGGCACGGTGGTGGCCCGGCCGCCGGCCAGTCCGCGTCGAGGTGGGCGTCGGGGTCGTCCCGGTGCAGCCGGTCGACGGCCCAGGCGTCCAGGCTGCCGGAGGCGAACGGCGTGCCCACGGTGGCGATCACCCCTCACGCCCCGCGTGACGACACGGGGCGGGTGAAGGGTGTCCGTGATGGCCGGGAGGTCAGGTCTTGGAGTGCACGCGAAGTCGACGGAGTCGCTTCTCCCGGCGGGCGACCGGCGGCGGGAGGGTGTTCAGCCTCGGAGCACGAGGCAGAAGGGGTGACCCGCCGGATCGGTGAGGACCCGCCACTTCTCCTCGTGCGGCTGGTGATCCGGTTTGCCGGCGCCGAGTGCCAGCAGCCGGGCCTCCGCCTCGTCCAGGTCGTCGACGTCGAAGCAGAGGTGGAGCTGTTGGGGAACGGTCTGGTCGGGCCAGCTGGGAGGCCGGTGGTCCTCGACGCGTTGGAAGCCTATGAGGAGTCCGTCCTGCCGGCTGAGCCCGGCGAACTCGGCGTGGGACCGCGGGTGCGGTTCGAGGCCGGTGGCCTGCTGGTAGAACGCCGCCAGCGCCGGTGGGTCGGGGCAGTCGAGCGTGATCGCGCTGAGTCTCATCTGCGGGGGCATGGCGGCTCCGACTCCTCGGTGGGCAACGCGAACAACCCTAGCTAGCGGGTGGCTTGTGGATCAGGCCGGAGTCAGCGAGCCCGGCCCGATCCACAAGACTCGCCCAGCCCCGGCCCCGGCCTCGTCACGTGCCCGGCGGCGTCTCCGTCAGGTCCTCGCGGGTCAGGGTCGACGGTGTCGCGTGGCCCGACAGGGCCAGGGTGAGGTCGAGTTCGGCGAGCAGACAGCGGATCACGTGGTCCACGCCCGCCTGGCCGTCGAGGGCGAGGCCGTACGCGTACGGGCGGCCGACGAGCACCCCGTCCGCGCCCAGCGCCAGGGCCTTGGCGATGTCGGCGCCCGTACGCACGCCGCTGTCGAAGAGGACCGTCAGCCGGTCGCCGACCGCGTCCGCCACGGCGGGCAGGGCGTCGGCCGCGGCGATCGCGCCGGCGACCTGGCGGCCCCCGTGGTTGGAGACCACCACCCCGTCCATGCCGGCCTCCGCCGCGGCGCGGGCGTCGTCGGGGTGGAGGACGCCCTTGAGAACGATCGGGCCGTCCCAGTTCGCGCGCAGGAACTCCAGGTCGGGCCAGGTCTTTCCGGGGTCGGCGAACATCGCCACGAAGTGCATGACGGCCGCCTGCGGGTCCTCCTCCACCGGCTTGGCCAGACCCGCCCGGAAGGCGTGGTCGGTGAAGTAGTTGGCGGTCCCGACCCCGCGCAGGAACGGCAGGTACGCCTGGTCGAGGTCGCGCGGCCGCCAGGAGAGGAGCGGGGTGTCGAGGGTGACGACGAGGGCGGTGTAGCCGGCCGCCTTCGCCCGGCGCAGGAAGGAGCGGGCGACCTCGTCGTCCTTCGGCCAGTACAGCTGGAACCACCGCTCCCCCTCCCCCATCGCCTCGGCCACCACTTCCATCGGGGTGCTGGAGGCGGAGGAGAGGATGTACGGGATGCCGTGCGCCGCCGCGGCCCGCGCGGCGGCGGGCTCGGCGTCGGGGTGCAGGATCGACAGGACGCCGACGGGGGCGAGGGCGACCGGGGCGGGCAGCGGCCGGCCCAACAGCGAGACGGAGAGGTCGCGTTCGCGTACGTCACGGAGCATGCGGGGGACGATCCGGCGCCGTTCGAGTGCGGTGCGGTTGGCGCGGTCGGTGGAGCCGTCGCCCGCGCTGCCGGTCACGTAGCCGACGGGCCCCGGGCCGAGCCGCCGGGCGGTCAGCTCCTCCAGGCGGGTCAGATCGGTGGGGAGCCGGGGCACGGCTCCGGTCAGGCCGTTGAGGTATATCTCGTACTGGAAGTCCGACCAGCTCATGGCGGGTACCCCTCTCGAAGATCGTCCTGCCGGCACCCTGCCACGCGCGCGATCTCCTCAGAAGAGGCGTGACGCCTCGGCTCCCAGCCATACGGCGCCGAGCCCGGCCGTCAGGGTGCCCGTCACGTTGGCCGCCGCGTAGGCCCTCGCCCCGCCCTCGTACAGCTTCAACGTCTCGTACGAGAAGGTGGAGTACGTGGTCAGCGCGCCGCACAGGCCGGTGCCGAGGAGCAGGTGCGCCTGGGCGGACGTGACTCCGGTCAGCAGGCCGAGGACGAGGGAGCCGGCCACGTTCACCGTGAACGTGCCCCAGGGGAAGACGGAGTCGTGGCGCGCCTGGACGGCGCGGTCGGTGAGGTGACGCAGCGGCGCGCCGATCGCCGCGCCGGCCAGGACGAGCAGCCAGTTCACGTCCGCCGCTCCCGGCCGGCGTATCGGATGACCTCGCAGTCGTCGAGGATCACCAGGCCCTCGGTCACCAGCGCGTCGAGCTGCGGAAGGAACTCCCGGATCCGCTCCTCGGTGTCCACGACCACGACGGCGATCGGCAGGTCATCGCTCAGCGAGAGCAGCCGTGACGTGTGGATGAGGGAGGAGGCGCCGAAGCCCTCGATGCCGCGGAAGACGGAGGCCCCGGCGAGCCCCGCCTCGTGCGCCCGGTGGACGATCTCGGAGTACAGCGGCCGGTGGTGCCAGATGTCGCTCTCCCCGACGAGGATCGTCACCCGCAGCGCCCTGCCCGCCAGTCTCGTCATCGCGTTCTCCGTCTCCGAGCGCCACGGGTCGCCGTGGTCGCGACCAGGACGGCGGCGAGGGCCGCCACCACCGTCACCCCCATGTATGCCACGCCCCGGGCCGTCTCCCCGGAGCTCAAGAGGCTCTGCGTGTCGAGGGCGTACGTCGAGAAGGTGGTGAAGCCGCCGAGGACGCCCGTCCCGAGGAAGGGGCGTACGAGCGGGTGCGGCGGGGCGGCCACCTCGGTGACCAGGACCATCAGGACGCCGATGGCGGCGCAGCCGGAGACGTTCACGAGGAGGATGGTCCAGGGGAAGGCGCCGGCGGGAGTGGGCCAGGCCAGGGACGCGCCGTAGCGGGCGGCAGCGCCGAGGGCGCCGCCCGCGGCGACGGCCCCGATCACCGGCATCTGTCCGCGAAGACTCACTCGGCAAGGTTAGTCGGCGTCGGTCGGCGAACGAGTGGACCGGCGTTCGGGGTGGGCCGGCGAGCGTCGCGCGGGCCCCGTCGCCCGGCTGCCGTCAGGCGGTCAGGCGGTCAGCGTGTCGAGGAGGTCCGTCGCCCAGTCGGCGTCGTAGCGGTCGAGCCGCGGAAAGCCGCCGTTGTAGAGGTCTCCGGTGAAGACGTAGGTCGCGCCCGGGTTGTGTTCCGCGTAGCCGCCGGCGGCGAAGAAGTGCGGGCTGCCCTGGATCTGAGGACCCTGCGCCTCGTGCCACTGCTCGTACACCTCGCGCCGCCCCGCGCCCCGCGCGAGCGCCGCCTCCAGCGCCCCGGCGTCGACGTCGGCGCAGCTCTCGGCGATGTCGAGGATGACGGAGTGGATCGCTATGCAGCGGTGCTCCGTGTAGAAGGCGTGCCGCAGTCCGGCGTCGAGCTGGTCGGAGCCGCGCAGCCCGCCGACCTCGGGCGCCTTGGCGGCCTGGACGGCTTCGAGGGCGGGCAGGACGCTCGACGGGTACTCCCATGCGGGCGCGTCCCACAGGCGCCAGCCCAGTTCGGGGCGGTGCGCCCCGAGCGTGACGATCTCGGCGTCGACGATGTGCTTGGGCGTGGGCTGCCGGTTGAACAGCTCCAGCGGGAAGGCGCGGTGGTCGATCAGGACCTCCTGGCCGCGCGCGGCGGCGGTGGCCCGCAGGGTGTGCAGGGCGAGCGAGGCCCAGGGGCAGCCGATGTCCGACCAGGCGGTGACGACGGGCGTGGGCCGTGTCTCTTCTCGTGCGGGTACGGATGTCATGGCTGTGAGCGTGGGCGTCCGGGTGCGGGGCGTCCAGCCCACGCGGCAGACTTCGTCACCACGGCCGAAGGCTTTCCGGATAAGTTTCCGTTTCTGCTCCGGGTCGTGCACTATGGGGAGGACGGACATCCTGGGGCGGCTTGGAGTGTTGTGTCATGCAGTTCGGAATCTTCACCGTCGGGGACAGGACCACCGATCCCACCGACGGCAGTACGCCGGGCGAGTACGAGCGGATCAAGGCGATGGTCACCATCGCCCGTAAGGCGGAGGAGGTCGGGCTCGACGTCTTCGCGACCGGCGAGCACCACAACCCGCCGTTCGTCCCGTCCTCGCCCACGACCCTGCTCGGGCACATCGCGGCGCGGACCGAGCGACTCATCCTGTCCACGTCCACGACGCTGATCACGACCAACGACCCGGTGAAGATCGCCGAGGACTACGCGATGCTCCAGCACCTCGCGGACGGCCGGGTGGATCTGATGATGGGCCGGGGCAACACCGGGCCGGTCTACCCGTGGTTCGGGCAGGACATCCGCCAGGGCATCCCGCTCGCGATCGAGAACTACGCGCTCCTCCACCGGCTGTGGCGGGAGGACGTGGTGAACTGGGAGGGCCGTTTCCGTACGGCGCTCCAGGGCTTCACCTCGACGCCGCGTCCGCTGGACGGCGTACCGCCGTTCGTCTGGCACGGTTCGATCCGCTCCCCCGAGATCGCCGAGCAGGCCGCGTACTACGGCGACGGGTTCTTCGCCAACCACATCTTCTGGCCGAAGGAGCACACGGCAAAGATGGTCGGTCTCTACCGCCGGCGTTTCGCGCACTACGGCCACGGCACCCCCGAGCAGGCGATCGTCGGCCTGGGCGGACATGTCTTCATGCGCAGGAACTCGCAGGACGCGGTGCGGGAGTTCCGGCCGTACTTCGACAACGCGCCGGTCTACGGGCACGGCCCGTCCCTGGAGGAGTACACGCGCGAGACACCGCTCACGGTCGGCTCCCCGCAGGAGGTCATCGAACGGACGATGTCGTTCCGGGAGTACGTGGGCGACTACCAGCGGCAGTTGTTCCTGGTGGACAGCGGCGGTCTGCCGCTGAAGACGGTCCTGGAGCAGCTCGATCTGCTCGGCGAGGAGGTCGTCCCGGTGCTGCGCAAGGAGATGGAGAGTCTGCGGCCGGCCGGGGTTCCGGCGGGTCCGACGCACGCGGCCCGGGTGGCGCGACGCGACGCGGAAGCGGGCGCGTAAGCGGGGCCGGAGCCCCGGAGGCGGGTCCGGAAACGGAGGGCACGGGGCGCTCCGCCCAGCAAGGGGGGACAAGGAGGCGGCACGGGCACGGTCCCTGGCCTGGGGCATTAACCAGGGGCCGGCCCGTGCCGCCTCGTTCTGCGATGGTCGGCCCGTCCCGCACCCCGGTCAAAGCGGGGCAGCCGAGTCTGTCAGATCACCCCCGGGGGGCATGAACTCCCGGTGGCGGTTCGGTGCCGGTTCCCGCTCCCCTGGTGGTCCGGCCACACCTCACCCCCCGTCCGACCTGTGACCGGCCCCCCGGGCGGCGCTCCCCGACCCGGCGACGGTGGTCCGGCCACCATCGGGCGGCCCAGACGGGTGCCGGGTACACCTCGTGCCGGGAGCGCCGGGACGAGACGGTTGGGGGGCAGCTGGAGGGAGCTGCAAAACCGTAGGCAGGAGTGTCGTGAGTACATCCGTCGCAACCACACGCAGGACCGTTCTCGATCCGCTGGGATACCCGCACCGCACCGGACACGGACCGCTTTCCGCGCCGTACCGGAACGCGGTGGCCGACGATGTCTACGACGAGCTCTGTGCCACGCTCTTCTCGGGGTTTCCCCGGCGCGATCAGCGTCTGAAGGCGGAGCAGTATCTCCGGGGGCTGCTGACCGCACAGGGCCGCAAGTCCATTCGTAACATCGCCGCGCAGATCGGCGGGCCGGCCGCCGAGCAGAGTCTGCACCACTTCATCTCCAGCTCGACCTGGGACTGGCGGCCCATGCGGGCCGCGCTCGCCGGGTTCCTGGAGCAGAACAGCTGCCCGCAGGCGTGGGTGGTCCGGTCGATGCCGATACCGAAGGCCGGCGAGCATTCGGTGGGCGTGGACCGGCGCTTCGACCCCGAGCGGGGCCAGGTCTTCCGCGGCCAGCAGGCCTTCGGGGTGTGGTTCGCCGCCGAGGAGCTGAGCGTGCCGGTCAACTGGCGGCTCTTCCTGCCCGATCCGTGGGTGAAGGACCGGACGCGGCGCGACCGCGCGGAGGTTCCGGAGGGGGCGGGCGAGGAGACGCTGGAGGAGTGCGCGGTGGCGGCCGCGCTCGACACCGCGCGCTGGCAGGACGTCACCCGCAAGCCGCTACTGCTGGACATCCGCGGCGGCGCGGGGCGGGCGGCGCTGAACCGGCTGGCCGGGGCGGGCGTTCCCGTCGTCGCGCGGATCGGTGCGACCTGCCGGCTCGCGGTCGCGGACCGGGCGCTGCCCGGCTTCGGCGCCGGGCCGCTGCCCGCCCAGCAGATCCTGGAGTCGCTCAAGGGCCTGCGCCGGCCCGTGGGCTGGCTGGACACCGCTGCCGGCGCGCGGACCTCGCGCACGTCGCTGGCGACGGTGGTACGGGTCGCGCTGCCGGCCCCCGCCGGGGAACGGATGCGTCCGCTGCTGCTCCTCGGCGAGTGGGACGACCCGCGGCGGCCCCCGGCGCGGCTGTGGATCACCGACCTGACCGGGTCGACGGTCGGCTCGCTGCTGCGGCTGACCAAACTCGCCCGCCGGGTGGAGCGCGACTTCACCCAGGTCGGGGAGGGAGCGGGGCTGCGGGACTTCGTGGGCCGCTCCTTCCGCGGCTGGCACCGCCACATCACCCTCGCCTCCGCCGCCCACGCGGCGACGGTCCTGGCGACGGACTGGGACGCGGCCTACGATTCGGCGGGCTGAGCGGGGGCGTCGGCGGCCTCGGGTCCGCCGCGCCCACAGGGCCTCGGGGCGGGACATCCCGCCGCGAGGCCGGCACTCCTCACGCCGTCGGTGGGGACGGGCGGGTGGGGTCGGCGCCACGTTGCCGGGCCAGGACGTCGCGGGTGCGTTGGAGGCGGAGGGCCAGTTGCACCTCCAGGACCTGGCCCGGCTTCTGCCACTCCGCGCCGAGGAGTTCGCTGATCCGTTCCAGCCGGCGCGAGACCGTGTTGGGATGGACGTGCAGCGCCTCCGCCGCGTTCGTCGGGCTGCCGCCCGACGCGAAGTACGCCTCCAGGGTGCGGGTCAGATCGGTGAACCGCTCGGCGTCGTAGTCCAGTACGGGACCGATCGCCGACTCGATGAAGCCGTCCACGTCGTGGTCGTCCGAGAGCAGCAGTCCCAGGAAACCCAGGTCCTGCACGGAAGCCGCAGAGCCCGCGCCGCCGAGCGCGCTCATCGCGTCCAGGCAGCGCATGGCCTCCAGATACATCCGCCCCGCGCTGTCCGGGCTCCAGCCCGGACCCGCCGCGCCGACCGAGACCGGGTGGCCGAGCAGCGGCGCGAGCTCACCGGAGACCGCCTTCGCCGCGGCCGAGGCGTCGAGCCCGGGCAGCAGCAGCACGATGCAGCCGCCCTGCACGGTCTTCAGACCGGACATGCGGTACGCGTACGAGGACGCCCACACCACCGCCCGCCCCTGCTCCCCGCCCTCCGGCCGGGCCACCACCAGGACGTGCGGCTTGCCCAGGTCGATGCCGAGGCGCCGGGCGCGCTGCACGATCTGCTGCGGGGCGTGCTGGGGGTCGGCGAGCAGGTCGTCGAGGAGCTCGTCGCGGACGGGCCCCTCGGCGACGGCCGTGGAGCGCTGCATCAGCAGCAGGAAGGCGACGGACTGGGCGGCCAGTTCGAGCAGGCGCTCGTCCTCGCCGGTCAGCCCGGTCGCGGGACGGATCACCAGGACGCCCAGGTCCTCC
>NZ_BMTO01000009.1:299231-321418 GCF_014649715.1 Streptomyces lateritius | reverse complement strand
GGGCCGGCGGCCGGCGTGCGCGTCCAGCGAGGCCTTCGCCACGGCCTCCTCGTCGAGGCCGGGGATCTCGCCGCCGGAGGCGAGGCTGCGCCCGCCGGGGTCACGGATCATGACGGTCCCGTCCAGCGCGTCACCCGCCGCCTTGGCCACGTTGCACAGGTCCCCGCCCGCCAGGACGAGGTTCATGATCCGGCTGTGGGCCTCGCTGACGTGCCGCATCCGGGTGAGGCTGGAGCGGGCCCGCGAGCTGTCCAGCTCCAGTTCGGTCACCTCGGCCCTGGTCTGGTCGAGGAGGCCGGCCTTCTCGATGGCGACCGCCGCCAGGTCGGCCAGTGAGGACATCAGCCCGATCTCGTCGGGCGTGTAGTGCCGGACCCTGCGATCGGCGCCGTACAGCGCGCCGACGGTCGTGTCGCCGCTGCGCAGCGGTACGGCCATGATGGCGTGCAGCCCCTCGGCCCTGACGACCTCGTCGACCGCCCGCGCGTGCGGGAAGCGGTCGTCCTCCAGGTAGTCGGCGGTCCAGGCCGGTTCGCCGTGGGTGTGTGCCTCACCGCCCAGTCCGTGCCCGTCGATGACCCGCAGACCGGTGGTCAGTCCGGTGTGGGAGCCCTCGGTGGTGAGGACGAAGGAGGAGCCGTTGGTGTCGCGCAGGCTGACGTACGCCATGTCGAAGTCGAGCAGCCGTTTGGCGCGGCGGGTGATGACCCGCAGCAGGCTGTCGAGGTCGTACGGGAGGGTCAGGTCCCGTGCGGTGTCGACGAGTGCGGCCAGCCCGGCCTCGCGCTGCTCGCGGCGGTCGAAGGAGGAGCAGATGCCCGCGGCGAGCTGAACGGCCCTTTCGAGTCGCGCCAGTTCGGCCGGCGACGCCCCTGCCCGCCGGGCCTCGCCGAGAAGTGCTTCGTAGCGGCCCGGTGGGGCCTGTTGAGCGAGCAGCTCCAGAACCGCGAGCGCGTCGGTGCCCCCGCCTCCGTCCGCGCCGTGCTGGGACAATTGCCTCAACCCCCGTTGTTGAGAGAAACCGGGAGCCCCTGAGGGAACCCGTACCGCTGGCCGAAACTAATTCGGCCCCCGAGAGAGGGTCAACGGTGACCTCGGCCACTTCGTTCCCGGCCGGTGGCCGGGGCGTGACGGGGGTGCCAAGATCACCATGGCATGGCGTGAACTGTGTCGTGCGACCACCTTCCCGGTGCCGCCGAACGCCCGGAGCGCACCGGGAGAACGTCGGGACGCCCGGGCGTGACGGTACGTCAGCGGGTGTGCGTGGCCGGGACGTCGGTCAGGCCGTCACCGGCGTGACGTCCGGCGCCGTCGTGCGCAGGACGATCCGGCTGCCGTGGGGGCCGTGCGTCTCGATGCGGCGGTGGACCTCGGCCGCCTCGCTCAGCGGACGGACCTCGACCTCGCGCGGGCGCAGCAGCCCGGCGGCGAGGAGACGGTTGATGGTCTCGGCGGCCTCGGCCAGTTCGGCGGTGGCGGCGTGGGAGATGACGAATCCGGCGATCGTGCCGTCCTTCATGTAGAGCCGGCCGGCCGGCAGGACGGGCTGGGTGCGGGCGCCCGCGAGGAGCACGATCCGGCCGCGCCGCGCCAGCACGTCCACGCTGTGGGCGAGGTCGTTGGTGCCCGAGGCGTCGAGATAGACGTCGACGCCGTCCGGTGCGGCCTTCCGGATCAGCTCGTGGACTTCCGGGTCGGTGTAGTCGAAGACCTCGGCGGCGCCCAGCGAGGAGACGTACGAGGCGTCCCGCCGCCGGGCCGTGGCGATCACCCGTGCCCCCGCGCGGGCGGCGAGGACGACCATCGCGCTGCCGACGTTGCCGGCCGCGCCCGCGACCACCACCGTCTCCCCGGCCCGTACCCGGCCGTGGGTGAAGAGCCCGAGGTACGCGGTGGCCGCCGGGTGGACCACGGCCACCGCGGTCTCCGCGTCGACACCTGCCGGGAGCCGGTAGAGCCGGTCGGCCGCGACCACGGCCTGCTCGGCGGCGGCGCCCTGACGCCCTTCGTGGCCCAGGCTGTTGCTCCACACCAGGTCGCCCACCGCGAAGTTGTGGACGCCCGCTCCGGTCTCCGCGACGCGACCGACGAGATCACGCCCGATCACGAAAGGAAAAGGCAACGGAGTCCGGAACAGTCCGGAACGGACGAACGTGTCCACCGGATTGACCGTCGTGGCCATGACGTCGACGAGAACGTCCGTAGGTCCGGGGCGCGGTGCGTCCAGTTCTCCGTATTGAATCGCGTCCGGCGGTCCGAGCTCTTCGATGTAGGCAGCGCGCATGCACCGGATACTGACAGGGTGTAACCACTTTTTCGCCTGTGTGCCGCATGATGTGTCAACTCGGCCGGACCGGACGCCATTAGCGCCCTACGCTCACGGTCATGGAATTGACATTGACCGATCTGACGCCGGACGACCCCGCCCTCGTGACCGACGTCGGGCCGCTGATGGAGACGCTCCGGCCCGGCCTGGGCGCCGACGCGTTCCTCGAGTTCGCGACCGCCGCCCACAACCAGGGGCTGGTCTTCACCGCCGCCCACGACCCGGCCGGCCGCTGCGTCGGTGTGGCCACCCATCGCGTGCTGGCCACCAGCCGCGGACGGTTGCTCTTCGTCGACGACCTCGTCACCGCACCGGCCGCCCGCTCGGCCGGCGTGGGCTCCCGGCTCATCGGCGAGCTGCGCGAACGGGCCCGCCGGGCCGGCTGCGTACGACTCGAACTCGACACCGGCACGGCCAACCCCGGAGCACAGCGCTTCTACCACGCACAACGCATGAACATCGTGGCACTGCACTTCGCACTGGACGTGAACGCGGACGGTGACATGGACACGGACGGGGATGCGCACGGTTCCGGCACCGGACTTGACGGACCCTGAATCGCATCGTTGACCGCCCCATGAACGCTCAGCAGTATCCCGTTCCGAGAACGGCGAAATAACGCCCATTCTCCGTCCGCCCTTCATCACCCCGCGCATTCTCGCGGGAGCGGCTCGAATTCGCCTTGCCGATCTCTCTCGATCTCGGCATTTCTACCGACGAAAGCCTGGGGACATGCTGCTGCAGCGCATTGGAAACCGTGGAATCCGGCTGGGTACGCTGTTCGAGCGAGCGGCGTCCCGGCACCCCGCGAACGTGGTGATCCTCGATCACGACCTCGACATCGCGCCCGAACTCGGGCGGCGCACGACGGTCGCCGAGATCGCCGACCTGATCGACGACTTCGCGTCCCGGCTGTGGGCGGCGAAGGTGCGCCCCGGCGAGCGCGTCGTCGTCTACAAGTCCGACGGCTTCGACATCACGCTGCTGTCCTGCGCCATCGCCCGCATCGGGGCCGTACCGGTGCTGCTCTCCCCGAAGCTGGACGGCGCGACCGCCGCGGAACTGGTGCGCCGCACGGAGCGGCCCTTCCTCCTGACGGACGCCGCGAAGCTGGAGAAGGAGCTGCCGGCCGAGGTCTTCGACCTGGCCGGTACGGTGCTGCTGGCCTCCGGCAGTCACGAGCGCGCCACCGAGCTGGCCGGCCTGGCGGGCGTGGCGCGGGTCCCCGCGGTGACCATGCCGCCGGAGCACCCGACGCTGATCACCCACACCTCGGGAACGACGGGCACGCCGAAGCTGGCCGTGCACACCGGCCGTACGCTGCAGGCCCGTTACCGGCCCCAGGTCTCCGCGATCGCGCCCCTGATCCGCGGTCGCGAGACCATCGCCATGCATGTCTCGTTCGTGCACTCGCGGCTCTTCACGGCGCTCGCGATCTCCCTCTTCCGCGGCTTCCCGGTCATCGTGCTCGCCGACCCGGACCCGAAGCGCGCCGCGGACCTGTTCGCCCGGCTCAAGCCCGGCATCCTGGAGGCCCACCCCAACTCCTTCATGGAGTGGGAGGAGCTGGCGGACGACCCGCGCGGCCCGCTGTCGAACGTCAAGCTGTTCTCGTCCACCTTCGACGCGATCCACCCGCGGACCGTGCACACCCTGCTGCGCGCCACGAAGCGGCGCGCGCCGCTCTTCGGCCAGCTGTACGGGCAGAGCGAGGTCGGTCCGGCGGTGGTGCGCGCCTTCACCCGGCGCCGCTCGCTCGAGGACGACGGGCGCTGCGTCGGCCGCCCCTTCCCCGGCATGACGGACGTCCGGGTGGTGAGCCGGGACGGCAAGGAGCCCTCGCCGGAGAACCCGGGCTACATCGAGGTGCGCAGCGACGGCAGGATCGTCACGTACCTCGGCGAACAGGAGCGGTACGACCAGCAGGTGTCGGCCGACGGCTGGTGGCGGATGGGTGACGTCGGCTACCGCACCAAGTGGGGGTGTGTGCACCTGCTCGACCGCGAGGTCGACCTGATCGAGGGCTTCGGCTCCACGCTCGCCGCCGAGGACACCCTCTTCGGGAAGCTGGCGGAGCTGGCGGAGGTCATCATCATCCCCGGCGCGGACGGCAGGGCCGTCCCGGTGGTCTGCACGAAGGACGACCGCCCGCTGGACCCGGCGGCGTGGAAGGCGGCGGCGGCGTCGCTGCCGCCGATGGCGGAGCCGGTGCAGTGGCGGCTCGGCGAGCTGCCGCAGACCGCCACCACCAAGATCAAGCGGCTGGAGCTGGCGCGTCTGCTCGCTGCCGGCACGGCGCCCACGAGCGGGGAGCAGGTATGACCCGCGACCGGCGAGCCGGCCTGGACGACCACCGGGGAGCAGGCATGAGCGACACGCACGCCGAGCTCTGCATCGTCGGTGCCGGGCCGCGCGGGCTGTCCGTCCTGGAGCGGATCTGCGCCAACGAGCGCGTCGCGCCGACCCACCGGACGCTCACCGTCCATGTCGTCGACCCGGCGGCGCCCGGCCCGGGCGCGGTGTGGCGGACGGAGCAGTCGCGGCACCTGCTGATGAACACGGTCGCCTCGCAGGTGACCGTGTACACCGACGACAGCGCGCGGATCGAGGGCCCGATCGAGCCGGGTCCCAGCCTGTACGAGTGGGCCCAGGAGCTCGTGGTGCTGACGCGGGCGGGCGCGTCAGCCGACGCGTACGACGCCGCGACGCTGGAGGAGGCGGGCCGGCTCGGCCCGGACTCGTACCCCTCCCGTGCCTTCTACGGCCGGTATCTGCACGACTGCTTCCAGCGGGTGGTGGCCCGCGCGCCGGGTCATGTCACGGTCCGGGTGCACCGGTCGCGGGCGGTCGCGATGGCCGACACCCACGGGGTGCCCGGCGGCCCGCAGGGCGTCCGTCTGGAGGACGGCACCCGGCTCAACCACCTCGACGGGGTCGTGCTCGCCCAGGGCCACGTGCCGGCCCGGCTGACGGCCCGTGAGGCGCGGACGGCGAGCCTGGCCCGCATCCACAATCTGCGCTACCTCGCGCCGGCCAATCCGGCGGACCTGGACCTGAGCGGCGTCGAGCCGGGACAGCACGTGCTGCTGCGCGGCCTGGGGCTCAACTTCTTCGACCACATGGCGCTGTTCACGGCCGGCCGTGGCGGGGTCTTCGAGCCGCGCGAGGGGCGTCTGGTGTACCGCGCCTCGGGGCGGGAGCCGAAACTGTTCGCGTCCTCGCGCCGCGGGGTGCCGTACCACGCGCGCGGGGAGAACCAGAAGGGCGCGTACGGGCGTCACCTGCCCCGACTCCTCACCCCGGAGTTCATCGCCCGGCTGCGGGCCCGGTCGGTCGACGGCGAGCGGGTGAACTTCGGGCAGGACCTGTGGCCGCTGATCTCCCGGGAGGTGGAGAGCGTCTACTACGGCACGCTCCTCGACTCCCTGGGGCGCGGCGACGAGCGCGAGGAGTTCACCGCGCGCTACCTGGCGACCGTCGAGGAGTCCGACCGGAATGAGCTGGTGGCTTCGTACGGCATCGAGGAGACGCGCCGCTGGGACTGGGAGAAGCTGTCCCGGCCGTACGGGGAGCGCAAGTTCTCCAGCCGGGGCGACTTCCGGGCATGGCTGCTGCGCCATCTGCAGCGGGATGTGGCGGAGGCGCGGGCCGGCAATGTGCGGGGGCCGCTCAAGGCCGCCCTCGACGTGCTGCGGGACCTGCGCAACGAGGTCCGGCTCGCCGTCGACCACGGCGGCCTGGAGGGCAACTCCCACCGGGACGACCTCGAGGGCTGGTACACCCCGCTCAACGGCTTCCTCTCGATCGGCCCGCCGGCCTCCCGCATCGAGGAGATGATCGCGCTGATCGAGGCGGGTGTCCTGGAGGTCACCGGACCCGGCACGCAGATCCGCCTCGACGCGGCGGCGCCGTCGTTCGTGGCCGCGTCGGACTCCGTGCCCGGGCCGCCCGTACGCGCGTCGGTGCTGATCGAGGCGCGGCTGCCGGAGCCGGACCTGCGGCGCACCGAGGATCCGCTGATGCTCCACCTGCTCAACACCGACCAGGCGGCGCCGTACCGGATCGCCGGTTCCTGCGGGACGAGTTACGAGACCGGGGGGCTGGCCGTCACCGAGCGGCCGTACCGGGTGGTGGACGGCCGTGGCCGGCCGCACCCACGCCGGTTCGCGTACGGCGTGCCCACCGAGTCCGTGCACTGGGTGACCGCGGCCGGGATCAGGCCGGGCGTCGACTCGGTGACCCTGGGCGACTCGGACGCGATCGCGCGGGCCCTGTGCGCGCTGCCGCCGACGGCCCGGGTGCCGGCCGGAGTGCGGCCGGTGACGGAGGGCTCGGCGCAGGGGACGGCGGAAGGCTCGGCGGAGGGTTCCGGTGCGCAGCTCGCCGGGGTGATCGTGTGACGCGCCCGTGGGAGGACGCGGGTCTCCTGTCGCCCGTACGGGCCGGGACACCGGTGGAGGCGGTGGTCGGTGACCGGGCCTGGCTGCAGGCCATGCTGGACGCCGAGGCCGCCCTGGTCCGGGCCCAGGCGCGGCTCGGCACGGTCCCGGAGGGGGCGGCTCGTGCCGTGTCCAACGCGGCGCGGGCGGAGCGCCTCGACCTGCGCGCCCTGGCCCTCGCCGCCCGCGAGACCGCGAACCCCGTGGTCGGCCTGGTGCAGGCACTCACCCGGGTGGTGGCGGCACAGGACCCGGCGGCCGCGGAGTACGTCCACCGGGGTTCGACGAGCCAGGACATCTTCGACACCGGCGCGATGCTGGTCGCGGACCGGGCGCTGCGGCTGATCCGCGCGGACCTGGACCGCACGGCGGTCGCGCTGGCCGCCCTCGCGGAGCGCCACCGCGACACCCTGATCGCCGGCCGCACCCTGACCCTCCACGCGGTCCCGACCACCTTCGGCCTCAAGGCCGCCGGCTGGCGCACCCTGCTCCTGGACGCGGACGAGCGCCTCGCCCGCGTCCAGGAGTCCCTCCCGGTCTCGCTGGGCGGGGCGGCGGGAACGCTCGCCGGGTACGTCGAGTACGCGCGCCTCGCGGCCGGTGAGGCCGGGCCGTCCGCTCCCGGTGGGCCGGACGACAACCCGCCGGACCCCGGCCCGCCGGGAGCCGACCGCTCCGGCGTCCAGGGGTTCGACGTGGCCGGGTACAGCGAGCGGCTGCTTGAGGCCTTCGCCGAGGAGACCGGGCTGCGCGGTGCGCCGCTGCTGCCCTGGCACGCCCTGCGCACCCCCGTCGCCGATCTCGGGTTCGCGCTCGCGTTCGCGACCGGGGCGCTCGGGAAGATCGCGGTGGACGTGCAGTCGCTCGCGCGGACGGAGGTCGGGGAGGTCGCCGAGCCGTCGGGCGGGGCCGGGCGCGGGGCGTCGTCGGCGATGCCGCACAAGCGGAACCCGGTCCTCGCGACCCTGATCAGGTCCGCCGCCCTCCAGGTGCCGGCCCTCGCGGGCGCGTTGGGGCAGTGCCTGGTGCATGAGGACGAGCGCTCGGGCGGGGTGTGGCACGCCGAGTGGCAGCTGCTGCGCGAGTGCCTGCGGCTGACCGGTGGCGCCGCGCACACGGCCGTCGAGCTGGCCGAGGGACTCGAGGTGCGGGCGGAGCGGATGCGGGAGAACCTGGCGCTCACCGGCAGCCAGGTCGTCTCCGAGCGGATCGCGGCCGTGCTCGCGCCCCGGCTCGGGAAGGCCGCCGCGAAGGAGTTGCTGACGTGGGCGTCGGTGACGGCGGACCGCGACGGCCGCCCGCTCCCCGACGTCCTCGCCGAGGCCCCGGAGCTCGCCGGGGTCATGGATGCCGCCGAGGTGGCCTCCCTCTGCGACCCGGCCGCCTACACGGGCGCGGCGGGCCCGCTGGTGGACCGGGCGTTGAAGGGCACGCCGTGAGCGTGACGGACCGGGGCGGTCGCGAGCCCGGCGACGGACGCGGGCGGGACACCGAGCGGAGGCCCGGCGACGGACGGGACACCGGGCACGGGCGGAGGCCCGGGCGCGGCCGGTGGATCGAGGACTGGGACCCGGAGGACGTCCGGTTCTGGGAGGGCCAGGGCAAGCGGATCGCCCGGCGCAACCTGGCGCTCTCCGTCGCCTCCGAGCACATCGGGTTCTCCGTCTGGTCCATGTGGTCGGTTCTCGTCCTGTTCATGTCGCCCCGCATCGGGCTACCCTTCACGCCCGGCGAGAAGTTCCTGCTCGTCGTCGTCCCGACGCTGGTGGGAGCGGTGCTGAGACTCCCGTACAGCCACGCGGTCACGCGGTTCGGCGGCCGGAACTGGACGGTCTTCGCCACCGCCGTACTGCTCGTCCCCGCCTGCGGCGCCGCGTACTTCACGCAGCGCCCCGGCACGCCCCTGTGGGTCTTCCTCCTCATCGGCGCGCTCGGCGGCGTCGGCGGCGGCAACTTCGCGTCCTCGATGACGAACATCACCGCCTTCTTCCCGCAACGCCACCAGGGCTGGGCCCTCGGGCTCAACGCGGGCGGCGGCAATCTCGGGGTGGCCGTCGTGCAGCTCCTCGGGCTGCTGGTCATCGCCACGGCCGGCGACACGCACCCCTCCTACGTCGCCGCGTTCTACCTGCCGCTGATCGTCCTCGTCTCGCTCCTGGCGGCGCTGCGGATGGACAACCTGGCGCCGGTACGCGGCGAGGAGGGTGCCCGGCGGGGTGCCCTGCGCGAGGCCCTGGGTGTCGCGCACACCTGGTGGATCTCGCTGCTCTACATCGGCACGTTCGGCTCCTTCATCGGGTACGGGTTCGCCTTCGGCCTGGTCCTCCAGACCCAGTTCGGCTCCACGCCGCTCCAGGCCGCCTCGTACACGTTCCTCGGCCCCCTCCTCGGTTCGACCGCCCGCCCCTTCGGCGGGCGGCTCGCGGACCGGTGGGGCGGGGCGCGGGTCACCGCGTGGACGTTCGCCGGGATGGCGGCCGGGACCACGGGGCTGCTCCTCGCCTCGCGGCACGGCTCCTTCGCCATGTTCGTGGCCGGGTTCACCGTGCTCTTCGTGCTCACCGGGATCGGCAACGGCTCCACGTACAAGATGATCCCGGCCGTCTTCGCCGAGCGGGCCGGCCGCGAGGTCACCGGGGGCGCGGACGCGACCCCGGCCTTCGCCCGCGCCCGCCGTCTCTCGGGCGCCGTGATCGGGATCGCCGGCGCCGTGGGCGCGCTCGGCGGCGTCGCGGTGAACCTCGCCTTCCGGGCGGCGTACGGCTCCGAGGGCGGCAGCGGCGCACCCGCCTTCCTGGCGTTCCTCGGCTTCTACGCGCTGTGTGTGGCGGTGACGTGGGTGGTGTACCTGCGACCGGTACGGGCAGGGCGGCAGCCGGAACCCCGAACGGCACGGCGCGGGGTCACCCGTGTCTGAGCCCATGTCCGGTCCCCTTTCCGAGCTCCTGTCCGTACCCGGGTCCGCTCCCCCGCCCCGTACCGTCCACACGCACTGCCCGTACTGCGCGCTGCAATGCGGTACGCGGCTCGGTCATGCCCTCGGCGAGGTCACCGTCACCCCCTCCGCCTTCCCCGTCAACCAGGGCGGCCTGTGCCAGAAGGGGTGGACCGCGCCCGAGGTGCTGTCGACGGCCGACCGGCTGCGCGAACCCCTGGTGCGCGGCGCGGACGGCAGGCTCGCCCCCGCCGGCTGGGACACCGCCCTGGACCTGGTCGCGGGGCGGCTGAAGGAGATCCGGCGCGCGCACGGGCCGGACGCGGTCGGGGTCTTCGGCGGCGGCGGGCTGACCAACGAGAAGGCGTACCTCCTCGGCAAGTTCGCCCGGCTCGCGCTGCGCACCAGCCGGATCGACTACAACGGCCGTTTCTGCATGTCCTCGGCCGCCGCCGCCTCCAACGCCGCCTTCGGTGTCGACCGGGGACTGCCCTTCCCGGTGACGGACCTGGGCCGGGCGGACGTGGTGCTCCTGGCCGGGGCGAACCCGGCCGAGACGATGCCACCGCTGATGCGGCACCTGGACCGGGCCGCGCTGATCGTGCTCGACCCGCGCCGTACCCCGACCGCCGAGCGGGCGGCGATGCATCTGCGGCCCGCGCCCGGCACCGATCTCGCCCTGGCACTCGGCCTGTTGCAGCTGACGGTGCTCGACGGTCGGCTCGACCACGCCTTCGTACGGGAGCGGACGAACGGTTTCGAGGCGGCCTGGCAGCGGGCGCTGCCCTGGACGCCGGAGCGGACCGAGCGGGTGACGGGGGTGCCGGTCGCGGCCCAGCGGGAGGCGGTCCGAATGCTCGCCGACGCCCGCCGGGCGTACGTCCTGACGGGGCGTGGCGCCGAACAGCACAGCAAGGGCGCCGACACGGTCTCCGCGTTCGTGAACCTCGCGCTCGCGCTCGGGCTTCCCGGCCGGGACGGCAGCGGCTACGGCTGCCTCACCGGCCAGGGGAACGGCCAGGGCGGACGTGAACTGGGGCAGAAAGCCGACCAGTTGCCCGGCTACCGGATGATCGACGATCCGGCGGCCCGCGAGCACATGGCCACGGTGTGGGGTGTGGAGGCGGCCGCGCTGCCGGGCGCCGGGCCGAGCGCGTACGAGCTGCTCGACTCGCTGGGGACGGCCGGCGGCCCGCGCGCGCTCCTGGTCTTCGGTTCGAACCCGGTCGTCTCCGCGCCGAACGCGGGCCATGTCACCGAGCGGCTCGCGGCGCTCGATCTGCTGGTCGTGGCCGACTTCGTGCCCTCGGAGACGGCCCGGATGGCGGACGTGGTCCTTCCGGTCGCCCAATGGGCCGAGGAGGAGGGCACCTTGACGAATCTGGAGGGCCGGGTGCTGCGCCGGCGCGCGCTGCTCGCGCCGCCGCCGGGGGTGCGCGGCGATCTGGAGGTGCTGCGCGGGCTCGCCGTACGGCTCGGTGAGCCCGCCGAGCGGTATCCCGTCGAGCCCCGCGAGGTCTTCGAGGAACTGCGGCGGGCCACGGCGGGTGGCCGGGCGGACTACTCCGGGGTGAGCTACGAGCGCCTGGACGCCGGTGAGGCGCTGCACTGGCCGTGCCCGGCGGTGCCGTCGGGGCCGGCGCACCCGGGAACGCCGAGGCTCTTCCTCGACGGCTTCGCGCACCCGGACGGGCGGGCCCGTTTCGTACCGGTCGAGCACCGCGACGCGGCGGAACTTCCGGGCCGTGACCTGCCCTTGTACGCGACGACGGGCCGGGTCCTGGCCCACTACCAGTCCGGCGCGCAGACCCGGCGGGTGGCCGGGCTCACGGCGGTGGAGCCGGAGCCGTTCGTGGAGATCCACCCCGACGCGGCCCGGCGCGCGGGTGTCACGGCGGGCGGGCTCGCCCGGGTGGTCTCGGCGCGGGGAGCGGTGGTGGCACGGGTGCGGCTGGCGGAGAGCCTGCGGACGGACACGGTGTTCCTGCCGTTCCACTTCCCGGGCGACGGGCGGGCGAACCTGCTGACGGGCGGGGCGCTGGACCCGCGCAGCGGGATGCCGGAGTTCAAGGTGAGTGCGGTACGGGTCGAGCCGGTGGACGTGGTCCCCGGCGGGGCGGTGAGTGTGTGAAGCGGATCCTCGTCGTCGGCAACGGCCTGGCCGCGCACCGGCTGACCGCGCGCCTGGCCGCCCTCGGCCACGACGGCCCGGTGACGGTCCTGGGCGCCGAGCCCCACCCCGCGTACCAGCGCACGCTGCTCGGCTCGGTGCTCGGCGGGGACGTGCCGGCGAGCGCGCTGACGCTGTCGGCGCCGCCGCCCGGGGTACGGGTCCTGACGGGTGTCCGGGTCGTCGCCGTCGACCGGGCGCGCCGGGTCGTGCGGTGCGCGGACGGGACGCGGTACGGCTACGACACGCTGGTCCTGGCGACCGGGGCGCGGCCGACCGGCGACGTGCACACCCTGGCCGACGCCGCCCGGCCGGTGCGGGGGCGGGTGGCCGTGGTGGGCGGCGGTGTCCTCGGCGTGGAGACGGCGACGGCGCTGCGGCGGCGCGGGCACCGGGTGGTCCTGGCGCACGGCGGCCCCTACCCGATGCACCGGCATCTCGACGAGGTCGCGGGCCAGTTGGTGGCGGCGCGCCTGGAGTCATGGGGCATCGAACTGCGGCTCGGCGGGTATGTCCCGGCGTCCGGGACGCTCGGCGCGGACACGGTCCTGCGGTGCACCGGCACCGTGCCGGAGACGGCGGCGGCCCGCGAGGCGGGCCTGGCGGTGCGGCACGCGTCGGGGAGCATCGTGGTCGACGAGCGCCTCCGCACGAACGATTCCTCGATCCGGGCGATCGGCGCCTGCGCGGGCACGCCGGACCTGGCGGGCGCCCTGGCCCAGGCGGAGACCCTGGCCACCCTCCTGACGGGCGGCGACACCCGCTACGTACCCCTGCCGCCGATCCTGCGCCCAAGGGTGCCGGGCCTGGACATCGCCTCGCTCGGCGCGTCGGGGCCGTCGGGCGCGCCCGACGAGGTCGTGACCTTCTCCGACCCGGCGCGCGGCCGGTACGCGCGGATCGAGATCCGGGACGAGCGGATATCCCGGGCCGTGCTCGTCGGCCTCCCCGAAGGCACGGCGGCCGTCGCCCAGCTGAGCGACACGGGCCGTCCCGTGCCCGAGGACCGGCTCGCCCTCCTCCTCGGGGGGCGGACGAAGGCCCACGGGGACGACCCGGCCGCGATGGCCGACGAGACCGTGCTCTGCCACTGCAACAACGTCAGCAAGGGAACCGTCGTACGCGCCTGGCAGCACGGCGCCCGGGACCTCGCGGCCCTCGCCGCGACGACCCGCGCGACCACCGGCTGCGGCGGCTGCACGGCGGCGGTCCGCGCGGTGTGCGCGGCCCTCCCGGTCCCGGAGGAGGTCGGATGAGTCTCAGTCGGCGGACGCTCGTCGTCGTCGGGTACGGGCCGGTCGGGCATCGGCTCGTCGCCGAGGTGCGGGCGTTGGACCGGACCGACAGCTGGCGGGTCGTCGTGCTCGGCGAGGAGCCGCGGGGCGCGTACGACCGGGTCGCGCTCTCCTCCCTCGTCTCCGGGCGCACACCGGCCGACCTCGCGCTGCCCGTCCCCGACTCCCTCGTCGACGTGCGGCTCTCCACGACGGTGACCGGGATCGACCGGGACCGGCGGACCGTGCGGTGCTCCGACGGGACGCGGCACGCGTACGACGCCCTCGTCCTGGCCACCGGCTCGCGGCCGTTCGTGCCGCCCGTGCCGGGGCGCGACCTGCCGCACTGCCTCACGTACCGCACGGTCGAGGACATCGAGGCGCTCCGCGCCGCGGCCCGCCCCGGCGCGCCCGGTGTCGTCGTCGGCGGCGGCCTGCTCGGTCTGGAGGCCGCCGACGCGCTGCGGCGGCTCGGGATGCGCCCCCATGTGGTCGAGGCCGCCCCGCGTCTGATGCCGCTCCAGGTCGACACGGGCGGCGGCCGGCTTCTCGCCTCCCTGGTGCGGGAGCTCGGCGTCGAGGTGCACTGCGGGGCGACGACCGTCTCCGTCGACGCGGACCGGGTCCGGCTCGCCGACGGTACGGAGATCGAGGCCGGGCTCGTCGTCTTCTCCGCCGGGATACGGCCCCGGGACGAGCTGGCCGCGGACGCGGGCCTGGCGACCGGAGAGCGGGGCGGGTTCCTCGTCGACGACGGTCTGCGCACGGACGACGAACGGATCTGGGCGGTCGGCGAGTGCGCCGCGGTCGGGGGACGCTGCCACGGTCTCCTCGCCCCCGGCTACCGGATGGCCGCCGCCGTGGCCCGGAGCCTCATGGGCCTCGCCCCCACCCCGTTCGGCGACACCGGGCAGCCGACCCGGCTCAAGCTGCTCGGCATCGACGTGACCGGGTTCGGTGACATCCACGCCCGTACGGAGGGGGCGATCGAGTTCAGCGAGGCCGACCGCGCGGGCGGCCGGTACCGCAAGCTGGTCCTGGGCGCGGACGGACACACGCTCCTCGGCCGGGTGGAGGTCGGCACGGCTCCCGCCCGTTCCTGAACGGGCCTTGACCCGGCCTGGTACGACACCGGGCACGCCGTCAGGGGGCCGAGGACGCGCTCATGCGCGGTTCCTCGGCCCCCTCGCACTCAGCGGGCGACGAGCGCCTCCGGGTACCCGCTTCGGGGGAACAGCCGGGCCATCTCGGCGTGGAAGCCGGGGAAGGTCTTCGCCACGCACGCCGGGTCGTCCAGGGTGATCACGCCCGGGGCGGTCAGGCCGAGGACGGAGAAGGCCATGGCGATCCGGTGGTCCCGGCGGCAGGCGATCCGCGCCGGGCGCGGAGTGCCGGGGTGCACGGTGATCCGGTCGGGGCCCTCGTCGGCGCGGATGCCGCAGGACCGCAGGTTCTCCGCGACGGCCGCGATCCGGTCGGACTCCTTCAGCCGCGCGTGGGCGATGCCGGTGATGGTGACCGGCGCGTCCGCGAGCGGGGCGATCGCCGCGAGGGTCATGAAGGTGTCGGAGATCTCCCCCATGTCGACGGTGAATCCGCCCCGCAGTCCCGCGCTGCCTGTTCCGGTGACGGTCGTCGCGCTCTCGCCGATCTCGACGCCGGCTCCGGCCCGGCGCAGCGCCTCGACGAAGCGCAGGTCGCCCTGGAGGCTGTGGCGCCCGAGCCCGGGCACGGTGACGGCGGTGCCGGTGACCGCCGCCGCCGCGAAGACGTACGAGGCGGTGGAGGCGTCCGGTTCGACCGCCAGGCCGGCGGCCCGGTAGCCGCCGGGCGCCACCGTGATGACCCCGTCCCGCTCGGTCGTCTCCGCGCCGAAGTGGCGCATCAGGGCGAGGGTCATGTCGATGTAGGGGCGGCTGACCAGGGCACGTGCCTCGACGGCGAGCCCCTCGGTCATGAGCGGCGCCGCCATCAGGAGGCCGGTCAGGTACTGGCTGCTCAGGGAGGAGTCCAGGGCGATCCGCCCGCCCGCGAGCCCCTCGGCCCGGACGGTGAGCGGCAGGCCGCCCTCGCCGTCGCCCCTGCCCTCACCCCCGCCCTCGACCCCCGCTCCGAGTCGCCGGAGGGCGTCGGCGAGCGGGGCGAGCGGCCGGGCGCGCAGCTGCCCGGAGCCGTCGAAGACGAAGGTGCCGTGCCCGGTGGCCGCGAAGGGCGGCAGGAAACGGGCGGCCGTTCCCGCGTCGGCGCACCAGACCCGGGCGTCGGAGCGCGGTCCCCGCCCGCTCCCGGTGATCTCCCAGGAGGCGTCGTCCTCACCGACGGTCCGGACGGGGATGCCGAGAGCGGTCAGCGCGGTACGGAAGGCGAGCGTGTCGTCGCTGACGAGCGGCGCCCGGAGGACCGTGGCACCCCGGGCCGCCGCGGCGAGCAGCAGGGCCCGGTTGGTGATGCTCTTCGAGCCGGGGATCCGCGCGACGGCGGCCTCCTGGACCGTACCGGTCATGCGACGGGCACACCCTCGGCCGACGCGCTCTTCACCAGGCCGCCGAGCAGCGACGCGACGATCCGCGGTCCGCTCTGGGTGAGCACGGACTCGGCGTGGAACTGCATCGACGCGAAGTGCGAGCCGCGCAGGGCGTGCACCTCACCGGTCTCCGGGTCGCGGCTGACCTCGACGGCGCCGAGGTCCGGGTGGTGGAGGCGGTCGCTGTCGCTGCGGGCCGCGAAGGTGTTGTAGAAGCCGACCCGTTCGCGGCTGCCGAAGAGGTCGATCTCCTTCTGCACGCCCTGGTTGGGCACGTCCCGGCGGGCGAGCTCCAGGCCGAGGCCCAGGCTGAGGACCTGGTGGCTGAGGCAGACGGCGAGGAACGGCCTGCGCTCGCGCAGCAGGGTGGCGACCGCCTCCCGCAGGTGCGCGATCTTGGGGTGTCCGGCCTCGCGCGGGTCGCCCGGGCCGGGGCCCATGATGACGAGGTCGTAGCCCTCGAAGGCGTACTCCTCGTCGAAACGGCGAACCGTCACCTCCGGACCCATGGCGCGGACCTGCTGTCCGATCATCGAGGTGAAGGTGTCCTCGGCGTCGACGATCAGGACACGCTGTCCGGCGAGGACGGGGTCGGGGCCGGGGCGGCCGCGACCGGACTCCTCCGCGAGCCAGAAGTCGGCGATGGTGGCGTTGCGGCGCTCCAGCGCCTCCCGGACGCGCGGGTGGGCGCGGAAGCGCGCGGCGCCGTCGTCCTGGAGGGCGGAAAGCAGTCCGGCGGCCTTGGCGCGGGTCTCGGCGACCTCCGACTCCGGGTCGGAGTGGCGTACGAGGGTGGCGCCGACGCCGATCCCGACCCGGCCGGCGGCGTCGATCTCGGCGGTACGGATGAGGATGGCGGAGTCCATGGCCCGGCCGCCGAGGGCGTCGCGGCCGATGAGGGCGGCGACCCCACTGTAGTAACCGCGGCCGTGCGGCTCGTACTTGGCGATGACGCGGGCCGCGCTCTCCAGCGGCGAACCGGTCACGGTCGGGGCGAACAGCGTCTCCCGGAGGATCTCGCGCGGGTCGCGGTCGGTCTGGCCCTCGATGAAGTACTCGGTGTGGGCGAGCCGGGCCATCTCCTTGAGGTAGGGGCCGACGACCCGGCCGCCGTCCTCGCAGATCCGGGCCATCATCTTCAGTTCCTCGTCGACGACCATGTACAGCTCGTCGGCCTCCTTGCGGTCGGCGAGGAAGTCGAGGACGCCGGGGAGGGTGGGACCTGAGGCCGGGTAGCGGTAGGTGCCGCTGATCGGGTTCATCACGGCGGTGCCGTCGGCGAGGCTGACGTGCCGCTCGGGGGACGCGCCGACGAAGGTGCGCTCCCCGGTGTGGATGACGAAGGTCCAGTAGGCGCCCGTCTCGCGCGCCAGGAGCCGCTTGAAGAAGGTGAGGGCGCTGCCGGGTCCGTAGTCGGTGATCTCGGCCGTGAAGGAGCGGCGGATGACGAAGTTGGCGCCCTCGCCGGTGCCGATCTCGTCGGCGACGATCCGGCGCACGATCTCGGCGTACGCGCTGTCGTCGACGTCGAAGCGGCCCTCGGCGAGGGTGATCGGGACGTCGGGGATCGCGGCCAGGACGGTGTCCAGGGGGACGGTGGTCTGCTCGGTGACGCTCATCGCGATGAGCGGGGCGCCGTCGTCGGTCCGGTCGTAGCCACGCTCGCCGATCTGGCGGTACGGGACCACGGCGAGGACCTCGTGCCGGCCGGCGGTGCCCGGGTCCTCGCGGAGCGGGAGGTCGGCGAGGGTCGCCGGCATCGAGATGTCGCCGGTCAGCAGGTCGAGGGCGCCGGGCCCGGTGGTCTCGGGGCGGTGCAGCACGGCGAAGGCGGGCGGGTCGGTCCCGAGCACACGGCTCAACAGGTCCTGGCCCCGGTGCTGCTCCTGGTCCCGGTGCCGGCCCCGGTGCTGCTCCTGGGCGGTCATCACAGCACCTCCTTGGTGGTGGTGACGACGGCGCAGCGTTTGGCGGCGTAGTCGAGGGCCGACCAGTGCTCGGCCTCGGTGAAGTCGCCGAGGGCGTCGGCGACGAGGAAGGTCTCGATGTCGTTCGTGAACGCCTCGACCGCGCTGGCGAGGACGCCGACGTGGGCGTACACCCCGCAGATGACCAGCTGGTCGCGACCGTGGAACCGCATCCGCTCCAGCAGATCGGTCTTGAAGAAGGCGCTGTAGCGCCACTTGGTGAGCAGCCAGTCCCCGGAGGCGGGTGCGAGCGGCTCGACGACCTCCCGGTCGGCGGGGTCGACGCGCATGCCCGGGCCCCAGAAGTCGGCGAGCAGACCGCGCTGTTCGGGCGTCATGCCGCCGGGCTGCGCGGTGTACGCCACCGGGATGCCGTGGGCGGCGCAACGGTCGCGGAGCAGGGCCGCGTTGGCGATGATCTCCTCGCGCAGCGGAGTGGGGAAGGGCGCCAGGAAGTAGCGCTGCATGTCGTGGACGAGCAGGACCGCGCGGTCCGGGTCGACGGACCAGTGCGGGGTGGCGGGCGGCAGCGCGCCGGCCGTCGGCAACGGATAGGCCTCGATGGGCGGTATCCCGGCCATGACGTCCTCTCAGGTACGGAAGCGATGAGGGGTTCTGGTGCGGGGCGGGCTCTACGCGCCGAGCGAGGCGCCGCCGTCGACCGTCAGGTCGTGCAGGGTGATGTGGGACGCCTGGTCGGACAGGAGGAAGACCACGGCGTCGGCGATGTCGGTGGGCAGCGCCAGCTTCTTCAGCGGGATGCCGACCCGGAACGCCTCGGGGCGGCCCTCGATGGTCCCCTTGGGGCCGGACTCGTCGTGCCACATCGAGGACAGCATCGGGGTGTCCGTGGAGCCCGGCGCGACCAGGTTGCAGCGGATACCGTACTGCGCGACCTCAAGCCCCAGCGACTTGGTGAAGAGGGAGGCGGCGGCCTTGGAGGCGGCGTACGCGGCCATCTCGCTGCGCGGGGTGTTGGCGGCGTTGGAGGCGACGGTGACGAGGGCTCCGGAGCCGCGCGGGATCATCCGGTCGACGACGGCGCGGGAGACCTGGAAGACACCGGTGGCGTTGACGGCGAAGGTGGCCGCCCAGTCCTCGTCGGTGAAGGTGCGGACGGGACCGAGGCGCAGGACGCCGGCCGCGTTGACGAGGAAGTCGATCGGGCCGAGGCGGCGCTCGGCCTCCTCGACGAGGGCGTTGACCTGGGCGCTGTCGGTGACGTCGGCGGGGAACGCCTCGACGGGCAGACCCTCGGCGGCGAACGCGGCCACCCGCTGCTTGAGCGTGGCCTCGTCCCGGTCGACGGCGGCGACGGTGACACCGCGGTCGGCGAGCGCGCGGACCACCGCGGCGCCGATCCCGCCCGCGGCGCCGGTGACGAGAGCGATCTTGTCCTGCATGACGGTTTCTCCCTGGAGACGTGGGACGTCGGGCGTCGGGCGTCGGGCGCGAGGGTCGGACGGGGGCGCCGGACGTGGGACGTGGGTCGGGCGGACGGGGCTCAGGCGCGCCAGGCCGAGATGACCGTGACGGCCTGGCCGGGGTTGAGCCGCGGGTCGCAGAAGCTGGTGTAGTGCTCGCCGCAGCGCCCGACCCACTGCTCGCCGGGCACGCACTCGGTGACGTCGTCCGGGGTGGTCTCCAGGTGCACGCCGCCCGCGATGCCGCCGGAGGAGCGGACGGCGAGCTGGAACTCCGACATCTCCCGCTCGACGGTGGTGGTGTAGCGGGTCTTGAGGCCGCCGGGCGCGCTCACGGTGTTGCCGTGCATGGGGTCGGTCAGCCAGATCACCGGGTGGCCGGCGGCGCGGACGGCCTCGACGAGTGGCGGCAGCTTCTGGGCGACCTTCTCGGCGCCCATGCGGGCGATGAGGGTGAGCCGGCCGGGCTCGCGGGCCGGGTCGAGGATCTCGCAGAGGGTGAGCAGCTCGTCGGGGGTCATGCTCGGGCCTACCTTGCAGGCGACCGGGTTGACGACCTCGGCGAGGAGGGCGACGTGGGCGCCGTCGGTCTGGCGGGTGCGTTCGCCGATCCACGGGAAGTGGGTGGAGGCGAGCAGCAGCCGGCCCTCGTCGTCGCGGCGGAGCATCGGCACCTCGTAGTCGAGGAGCAGGGCCTCGTGGCTGGTCCACACGGGCGGGTCGATGACCGGCCGGCCGACGGGCTTGCGCCAGCCGAGGTGGCCCATGATGTCGTTGGCGGCCATGTAGCCGGTGAGCAGTCGCAGCGGGTCGGGGCGGCGGGACTCCGGGTCGGGCTCGGGCCCGTTGACCATGTGGCCGCGGTAGACGGGGAGTTCGAGCTCGCCGACCTTCTCGGTGTCGTTCGAGCGCGGCTTGCCGAACTGGCCGGCCATGCGGCCCACGCGGATCACCGGCTTGTGGGTGATCATCTTCATGGCGCCGGCGAGCAGGTCGAGGACGGCGGCCTTGCGGGCGACGTGCTGGGCGGTGGACTCGTCCGGGTCCTCGGAGCAGTCGCCGGACTGGACGATGACGGCCTCGCCCGCGGCCACCCTGGCGAGCAGCGTGCGCAGGGTGTGCACGTCCTGGGGACTGACCAGGGAGGGGCGGACGCTCAGTTCCTCCCGTACGCGTTCCACCTGGGAGGCGTCTTCCCACACGGGCTGTTGCAGAGCCGGCCTTTGCCGGATGTCGAGCAGAGTGTTGTCCACTGGGGGTCTCTCCTAAGACGACAGGACGACGGTGCGGCGGCATTCTTCGTGGCAGAGATCCACTCGGCGGGAAGAGCGAGCGGCGAAGAGCGGGCGGGGAAGATCGGACGGACGACGGGCCGGCCGGCCGGCGGATCACGGAACGGAGGTGTCCTCGGCAGGGCCGGCCGGCCCGGAATTCGTTCGAATCATCCGCTGCGTGCGGGGGCCCGGCCAATGACGCGGGCCGCACTCCGTCAAGTGGGCGGAGAATCCATCAGGTCGGTTCGTGCTCCGTTCACACGACTTCCATCTGGGCCATCATTCCCATCGCCGCGTGGTCGAGCATGTGGCAGTGGTAGAGATACTTTCCCCGATAGCTGTCGAATGTCGCCTGGAACTTCACCGTCTCGCCGGGCATGACGCGGATCGTGTCCTTGAGTCCTGCCTCGGCCGGGCCGGGCGGATTTCCGTTCCGTTCCAATACGCGGAACTGCACCAGGTGAATATGGAAGTTGTGCGGAATGGCTTGATTGCTGTTGGTCACCGTCCAGATTTCCGAGCCGCCCCAGGGGACGGTGTTGTCTACGCGATGGTGGTCGTAGACCTTTCCGTCCATATAGCCCTGCGGATGCGGGCGCCCGCCCTCGTCCATGCTCATGACGACGGTCCGCCGGCCCGTGACGGCGGGCAGCGCGGGCAGGGTGCGCAGGGTGGCGGGCACGGAGCTGGAGTCGGTGGCGGTCTTCACCACGTCGAAGCGGAGCACCTTGCCGGTCAGTTCGGCCGGCCCCGGGCCCTCGGTGTTCTCCAGGACGAGCCGGGTGCCGACCGGGTACCGGGAGAAGTCGATGACGACCTCGGCGCGTTCGCCGGGCGAGAGGGAGACGGTGTCGGTGGAGAAGGGCTTCTCCAGGAGACCGCCGTCGGACCCGATCTGGACGAACGGCGAGCCGTCCTGCAGGCGCAGGGTGAAGAACCGCAGGTTGGTGGAGTTGAGCAGCCGGAAGCGGTACTTCCGGGCGGCGACCTGGAAGTAGGGCCAGGCCTTGCCGTTGGCGAGGATGGTGGAGCGGCCCATGAAGTCGTCCATGGTGTAGACGAGCTGCCCGGCCGCGTCGATGTTCGCCTCCCGGAGCATGATCGGCACGTCGTACGAGCCGGAGGGCAGCGGGAGCGCCTTCTCCTGGGCGTCGGTGAGCAGGTAGAACGCGGACAGGCCGCGGTAGACGTGCTCGGACTCCATGTGGTGGGCGTGGTCGTGCAGCCAGAGCGGGGCGTGTCCCTGCTGGTTGGGGTAGTGGTACGTACGGACGCCGCCGGGGGCGATCGTGGCCATCGGGTCGCCGTCGTGCTCGGGGGCGACGTGCCCGCCGTGCAGGTGGATCGAGGCCGGCATGTCCAGCTTGTTGTACTGGTTGACGACGACCGGGCGGCCGGAGGTGGCCCGGATGAGCCCCGGGAAGCCGCCGTTGAAGGTGAAGACCTCGGTGAGCTTGCCGGGAACGATCTCCTTGGTGTTCTTGCGTATCGAGATGTTGTAGGTGTCCACGCCGTTGGCGGTGGAGCTGGGCGCGATGACCTGCGGAAGCGGCATCGCCTGGGTGAAGAACGCGACGGCGGTCGCGTCGGCCGCGGAGGCCGACGCCGCGCCGAGCAGCGGGGTCAGGGCTGCGCCGGTGGCCACCGTGCCGCCTGTCGCCAGGGCGGCACCGATGAACCGTCGTCTGGAAAGCATGGGGATTCCCCTCGTCATGGGCGCGCCCTGTGCGCGCCCCGATCTCCGTGCTGTCGGTGTGGGGGGACGTGGGGGGTGTCGTGCGGGTGTGGGGGAGCTCGTGGGGGCCACCGCCGCCGGTCACGCGGCGTGGCCGTGGGGGCCCGCGCCGGCCACGA
>NZ_BMTO01000009.1:0-299174 GCF_014649715.1 Streptomyces lateritius | reverse complement strand
GGGCTCGTGGGGCCCCTGCCCCGCCGCCGGTCACGCGGCGGGGCAGGGCGTGCGACGGGCCGGCCCCGATGGGGGGCCGGCCCGTCGCTGCGTCGTTCCTGGTGCGGTGCGGGAGGTGGGCGTCAGTCCTTCTCGACGACGACCTTGATCTTGCCCAGGGTCTCGGTGATGTCCCGGGTCATCTTCGCCGTCCAGTCGGCGATGAACTTCCGCTTGTCGGCCTCGTCCATGTCCTTGGTGATCTCGTGGATTCCGGGCGAGGCGTATCCCATGCGGAACGTCTGGGAAAGCGTGGCACCGCCCTCGGTGGGCTCGATCAGGAAGGACCAGGTGAGCTCCTGCGGTTCACCGGTCTTCGAGTGGATCTTCCAGCGGAACGCGCGACCCGGAGTGGTCTCCACGACTTCCGACTTCGTGTGCCAGATGCCGCGGATGAGCGGGGCCCAGGACACGATGTCGTCGCTGCGGAAGTTCTCTCCCTCGAAGATGGAGCCGACCTGTCCCGGCTCTCCGGACAGCCACTTGCCGTCCTGGAGTTCCGAGCTCCACTCGGAATGCCGTTTCATGTCGCTGACGATCGAGTAGATCTTGTCGGCGGAGGCCGCGATGTGAATCTCGGCGCCCAGCTCGAAAAGGGGGCGGGAGTCCAGAATCGACGTTGTCATGCCTGGATCCTGCCGATCCTCCGCTGCTGTGCTCAAAGGTTCGGGTGTGAATCCGTCAGGTCACCGTGACACCGCTTCCACCGGCCCGGCCGAGGCTGCCGAAGTGACCTGACTGAGTACGCCGAAGCGCATTGGCCGAGGCAGGAGCGTACGGCACCCTCACACCGTCGTCACTCTTCGACGTGCCGTCTTTCGGCATTCGCATACCCGGGGAGTTTTGTTTATGGACCGGTCGGGAGTTGGACATGAGCCGCCACATATGCCACGGAGACGTACGGTCGTCGCGGCCGCCGCAGCGGTGGCGACCGCGGTGACCGTGCCGGGCGCCGCCGCGGCCGGCACCGCGTCCACCAGGGAGGCGGCCACCTCCCCCGAGGAGACCACCGGCGTGGTCACCCGCGTCGGCGGCGGCCTGGTCAGGGGCGAGCGGAGCGGCGGTCTGTCCGTCTTCCGCGGGGTCCCCTACGCCGCTCCCCCGGTCGGCGCGCTGCGCTACCGCTCGCCGCGCCCGGTCACCCCGTGGACCGGGGTACGGGACGCCACAGCGTTCGCGCCCGTCTCGTACCAGTCGTATCTGCCGGGCTCCAGCGAGGACAGCCTGTACGCGAACGTCTGGACACCGGACACCGGCGGCTCCCGGCCCGTCGTCGTCTACATCCACGGCGGCGGCTGGTTCCTGGGCGCCGGCAGTGAGCCGGACTTCGACGGCGCGCGCCCCGCCTCCCACGGCGACATGGTCGTCGTCACCTTCAACTACCGCCTGGGCGCCCTCGGTTGGGGCCTACATGAGGATCTCCTCGACGAGCGCACCGGCGGGTACTCCAACTGGGGCCTGCAGGACCAGGTGGCGCTGCTGCACTGGGTGCGCCGCAACGCGGCGGCCTTCGGCGGCGACCCGGAGAACATCACGCTCGTCGGCACCTCCGCCGGCGGCTCCTCCACCTGGCAGCTCGGACTCCTCCCCGAGCTGCGCGGGACCGTGCGGCGGATCGTCCCGATCAGCGTGAAGCACGTGTGGGAACCGGCCAGTTCGATGAGCCGGGAGGACTCCCATCGGGTCTTCGAACTGGTGGCCCGCAAGCTCGGCACCACCGTCCGGGGTCTGCGCACCGTCCCGGCGGACCGGTTGAAGGAGACCTGGGAGAAGATCTTCTCGGGCAGTCCCACCGACCGCGAGGTCACCACCTGGCGGGAGTACCAGGGCCCGGTCGTCGACGACCGCTGGATGCTCGGCCACGACTTCGAGCTGCCCACCCCGGACCTTCCCACCCTGGCGATCTACGGCCGGACCGAGGGCACCTTCTTCACCACCGGTCCGGGCTACCCCTTCCCCGGCCCTCATCCCACCGACGACGAGAGCCTGCGCACCGCCGTCCGGGCGGTGCTCCACAAGGGCGCGGTCCACGTCGCCGACACCGAGGTGGACGCGGCGGTCTCCGCGTACCGCCGGGCCGCCGCCATCGACGGACTGCCGCAGGACCCCGTGTCGATCTGGGGCGCGATATGGGGGGACAGCCTCTTCCGCTACCAGATCACCCGGCTCGCCGAACGGCAGGCGCGGGAGCGGCCCGGGGTACCCAGCTATCTGATGGAGTTCGCGCACCCGGTCGCCCCGCCGCTGACCGGCACCCCGCACGAGGCGACGTCCAAGTTCCTCTTCGGCACCTACGGCTCCGCGGTGAACGCCCCGCACTACGGCGACGGCCCCCTGGAGCGCCTGGTCTCGGACACCTTCATCGACCTGATCGCCTCCTTCGCCCGCGGCCGGGCACCGAGCAGCCCGAACGCGCCCGCCGTGCCCCGGTTCTCGCCGGACCGGCCCTCCACGCTGATCCTCGGCGGGGAGCGGGTGGCCCGGATCGGCGAGCGCTCGGCGCTGCGTCAGCTCGCGTACTGGGACACCGCCGGCTGGGTGCCGGTCCCGAAGCCCGCGGCGGCTCCGGCCCGTCTCTCGCCCGAGGCACCCGCGCCCACGGCCTCCCGCCCCTGACTCCTCCGTACATCCCGCCATCCCGCCATCTGCTGATCATTCGAGAAAGGACCTGAGGCGCCATGTGCGGACTCACCGGCTGGGTCGCCTACGACCGCGACCTGACACTCGGCGGCGACACCGCCGATGCCATGACCCGGACCCTGGAGTGCCGGGGCCCGGACGACGGCGGTATCTGGCTCTCCCGCCACGCCGCCCTCGGCCACCGCCGGCTCTCCATCATCGACCTGGAGAACGGCAAGCAGCCCATGCACGCCGTCCCCGGTGACGACGGGCAGCCCGTCCTCGTCTACACCGGTGAGGTCTACAACTTCCGCGAGCTGAAGGCCGAACTCGCCCAACTGGGACACACCTTCCGTACCGCGTCCGACACCGAGGTGGTGCTGCACGCCTATCTGGAGTGGGGCGAGGAGTTCGCCGAGCGGCTCAACGGCATGTACGCGCTCGCCATCTGGGACCCGCGCACCGAGGAACTCCTCCTGGTCCGCGACCGGATGGGCGTCAAGCCGCTCTACTACTACCCCACCTCCGACGGCGTCCTCTTCGGCTCCGAGCCGAAGTCGATCCTGGCCCACCCGGAGGCGGAGGCAGTCGTCGACGCCGAGGGTCTGGCGGAGATCTTCGCCATCATCAACACCCCCGGCCACGCCGTCTTCAAGGGCATGCGCGAGGTGGTGCCCGGCACGTCCGTCCGCTTCTCCCGGGCCGGCACGACGACCAGGACGTACTGGACGCTCCAGGCCCTTCCGCACACGGACGACCTCGACACCACCATCGCGACCGTCCGCGAACTGCTCGAGGACATCATCGAGCGGCAGCTCATCGCCGATGTGAAGGTCGGCACACTGCTCTCCGGCGGCCTCGACTCCAGTGCCGTGACCGCGCTCGCCGCCAAGGTGCTGCGCGACCAGGGCTCCGACGAGCGGATCACCGCCTTCTCGGTCGACTTCAAGGACCACGGCGAGACCTTCCGCGACAACGGCATCTGGATGGACCCGGACACCCCCTACGCCGTCGACGTGGCGAAGCACGCGGGCGCCGAGCACGTCATCGTGGAGCTGGAGAACACCGACATCCTCGACGAGGACGTCCGCGCCGCCGTGCTGCGCGCCCAGGATCTGCCGGTCTCCACCGGGGACATGGAGCACTCGCTGTACCACCTGTGCAAGGCGCTCAAGGAGCGCGTCACCGTGGCGCTCTCGGGCGAGGCGGCCGACGAGATCTTCGGCGGCTACAACTGGTTCTTCGACGAGGAGGCCGTGAACGGGGACACCTTCCCCTGGTACGACGCCTGGCGGCGGCTCGGCGGCCTGGACACCATCAAGGAGATCGGGCTCTGGGACCGGCTCTCCATGGAGGAGTACGTCAAGCGGCGCTACGCCGAGTCCCTGGAGGCGGTGCCGCGTCTGGCCGGCGACTCCCGGCACGAGGAGCGGATGAAGGAGCTGACCTGGCTCAACATCACGCACTGGGAGAAGTTCCTGCTGGACCGCAAGGACCGGATCTCGATGTCCACCAGCCTGGAGGTCCGGGTCCCGTTCACCGACCACCGGCTCGTCGAGTACGTCTACAACGTGCCGTGGGAGATGAAGAACTTCGACGGCCGGGAGAAGAGCCTGCTGCGCGCGGCCGCCGCGCACGTGCTGCCCCAGTCGGTGCTCGAGCGCAAGAAGAGCCCGTACCCCTCCACGCAGGACGTCGAGTACGTCACCGCACTGCGCGCCAAGGTCGAGGAGCTGCTCGCCGAGGACGCGC
Source organism: Streptomyces lateritius (assembly GCF_014649715.1). Lineage (GTDB taxonomy): Bacteria > Actinomycetota > Actinomycetes > Streptomycetales > Streptomycetaceae > Streptomyces > Streptomyces lateritius. Next base: position 294,764 of record NZ_BMTO01000009.1, on the reverse strand, counting down.
CGGTGCTGCGGCTCGTCCCGCGCGAGGGGATCCAGAAACTCCTCGACAAACCGCTGGAGGAGTACGCGGCGCTCGGCGGGCTCTGGGGGACACGGGCGGTGATGGAGCGGCTGGTGGAGTTCAACGCCTGGGCGCTCGCATATCAGGTACGCATCGAGCTCTGACCTGCACGTTCGCCCCACTGCGGCGTCGTGCGCGGCCTTCGGGCCGTGCGCGGCGCCGCGGACGCATGTGTACGCCCCGTACCACCCGCACCACCTGTTCCAACCGCATCGCAGCTGGGAGCTGGTCACCATGACCCACAGGAGTCGTCACCGCGCCGCACGCCGGCCCGCGTACCTCTCGCCGCGCGCCCGCACCGTCGTCCTGGAGTTCCTGATCACGGCGGGGATCCTCTTCCTGATCGTCACCACCTCCCGCTGGATCTTCGCTCCGGACGCGCCGCTCGGGTCGGTCCTGAAGGGGCGGGCGGCGTTCGTCGCGCTCGGCATCTTCTTCGGCGTCGTGAACACGGTGATCATCCACTACTCGATGTCCCGCAAGACGGCGGGGCACATGAACCCCTCGGTGAGCATCGGGCTGTGGATGCTGCGGGTCTTCCCCGGCCGGGACGTGCTGCCGTTCTGTCTGGCGCAGATGACCGGGGCCGTGGCCGGCGTCGGTCTGGCCCGGCTGGTATGGGGCGCGCCCGTGGGGCTGCCCCAGGTCGGCTGGGCGGCGGTGGCGCCACAGCCCGGCTGGGGGTTCTGGGGCGTGCTGACCGCCGAGACGGTGGGCCAGCTGATCTGTATGACACTGGTGGCCGCGCTGCTGCTCAGGCCGCGCTGGGAGTGGCTGATCCCGGGCGTGGTCGGGCTGTGCATCAGCGGTTTCATCATGATCCTCGGGCCGCTCTCGGGCGGCTCGGTCAACCCGGCGCGGCAGTTCGGGCCCGCGCTGTGGGCGGGGAACTTCGGCTTCCTGGCCGCGTATCTGATCGGTCCGGTCCTCGGCGCGGCGCTCGCGGCCGCCCTCGCCGCGGCTCTGAGGGCGCCGGCCCCTCCCGTATCGCTGGACCCCTCCCTTCCCCCGGACGCGTCCGCGTCACCGGCCGCCGAGGGGACCGTCTGCCCGGACACCATCCCTCCCGAGCTGCTGCGGGACGACGACCCGCACCGCATCTGACAGAGCAAGAGCCAGAGCCCAAGGAGACCTCATGCTGGGAACGTACGGCCTGCCCGTGACGGTCGAGACCGATCCGGAGTGGCAGAGCGACCGCCTCGACCTCGACGCCTATCTGGGCCGGATCGGCTTCACCGGCCCCCGCACCCCCACCGCGGACACCCTGCACCGCGTCCTGCGCGGCCACATGTCCGCGATCGCCTTCGAGAACGTCGACATCGCGCTGGGGCGCACGGTCTCGCTCGATCTGGACCGGATCCAGGAGAAGTTGGTACGGGCGGGGCGCGGTGGCTACTGCTACGAGAACAACCTGCTGCTGGCCGCCGCCCTGGACCGGCTCGGCTTCCCGGTGACCCGGCTGCTCGCCCGCATCCGGCAGGGCGAGACCCGCCGCCGCTTCCGTACGCACACGGTGCTGCTGGTGCGCGCCGACGACCGGGTGTGGCTGGCCGACGCCGGGTACGGCTACAGCGGGCTGATGGAGGCGCTGCCGCTGGAGGACGGTGCGACGTCGTCGGTCGCCGACTGGACCTGGCGCCTGGTGGCCCAGGGTCCCGACTGGGTCGTGGAGATCCCGGACGGGGACGGCGGCTGGTTCGGCATGTACTCCTTCCGTCAGGAGCCGCAGTTCCGGATCGACTTCGAGGCGGCGCACTATCTCTCCTCCACCCGCCCGGGGTCGCCGTTCGTCGGTCAGCTCGTCGCGCAGAAGGAGACGGAGAAGGAGCGCCGGCTGCTGCGGGACAAGTCGCTGGAGATCCAGTACGCGGACGGACGCGTCGAGCGGCGTGAGCTGAGCGCGGCGGAGACGGTGTGCGCGCTCGACGAGCTGTTCGGAGTCGAACTGAACGACGAGGACGAGCGGGCCCTGCTGCGGTTCTTCGCCGGAAAGTGACAACCGGGGGCCGGACTTGACGGACTTTCCCCGGGCCCGTGGAGCGCCGCCATGCCGTTCGGAGAAGGTCGCGACGGGCCCAGGCCGTGGCCGCGGCCCGCTCTTCCCCCCGTCGTCCGAAGCCAAGGAGCAGGTCTGTCATGACCAACGTCGCTGTCATCTACTACTCGTCGACCGGCAATGTGCACGCGCTGGCCACCGCCGCCGCGAACGCCGCGGAGAAGGCCGGTGCGGAGGTGCGGCTGCGGAAGGTGGCGGAGCTGGCCCCGCAGTCGGTGATCGACACGAAGGCGGAGTGGGCCGAGCACGTCCAGGCCACCCGTGACATCGAGATCGCCTCGCCCGAGGACCTGGAGTGGGCGGACGTCGTGCTGATCGGCACGCCGACCCGCTTCGGCCTGCCGGCCGCGCAGATCAAGCAGTTCATCGACACCACCGGTGGCCTGTGGGCGCAGGGCAAGCTCGTCAACAAGGTCGCCTCGGCGTTCACCTCGACCTCGACCGCGCACGGCGGCCAGGAGTCGACGCTGCTCGCGCTGAACAACACCTTCTACCACTGGGGGGCGGTCATCGTGGCGCCCGGCTACGCGGACCCGGTCCAGTTCGCCCCGGCGAACGGCAACCCGTACGGCACCAGCAGTGTCTCGGCGAACGAGGCGAACAACGTGGCAGGGGAGAACCTCGCCGCGATCGAGTTCCAGACCCGCCGTGCCGTCGAGATCGCCACGGCGCTGAAGAAGGGCCTCGCCGCCGTCTGACGGCCGCGACACGAGAGGAGGGGCGGGACGCTTCGGGCGTCCCGCCCCTCCTCTTCCGCCGTTCTGTCCACCGGGGGCGCCGGGCCCGGCTCGGTCAGACCACCGAGCCGGCCGGTACGAGACGGGTCCTGACGGACGTCTGGCGGCCGAACGCGGGGCGGGCCACGTCCCGTACGGTCAGGATCGAGCGCTGAAGCCGGCGCAGCCGCGCGGAGGGCTCCATGCCCGTCTCCTTCTTCAGGCCGTTGCGCAGCCGCTGGTAGACCTCCAGGGCCTCGTCCTGCCGGCCGCAGCGCAGCAGCGCGACCATGAACTGGCCGTGCAGGGGCTCGTTGGTGCGGTACTGGGCGACGAGTTCGGCCAGGTCGGAGATCATCTCGAAGTGGCGGCCGAGCCGCAGCTGGGCCTCGACCCACTGGTCGAGGGCGCTGAGCCGGGAGGCCTCCAGGCGCTCGATCTCCATGCGCAGATGAGGTCCGGCCGCGACGCCCGCGTAGGGGTCGCCGTGCCAGAGGGCGAGCGCCTCCTGGAGGCGGCGCGCCGCGCGCTGCAGGTCCCCGGCCTCCATGGCCCGGTATCCGGCTCCGGCGGCCCGTTCGAACTGCCATGCGTCGTTGGAGCCCCCGCCGGTGTCGAGCCGGTAACCGCCGGGGAGCGAGACGAGCACGGACTCCGCGGTGTGGCGTTCCAGCCAGGCGGCGCCGGGGTCCGGGGGCTCGGCGCCGCGCAGCGCCGTGGAGATCAAGGCGCGTAGATCGAGGATGTGGGACTGGAGTTCGACGCGCGCTCCGCGTGGCGCCCCGGACGGCCACAGCTCCTCCATCAGGACGGTCACGGGCACCACTTGGTCCGCATTGGCCGCGAGCAGCGCGAGCAGCTGCCGCGGTGCCGCGGCCGTCGGCGTGACCGACACCCCGTTCTCGCGTACCGACAGTCCCCCCAGGATGCGGACGTCCACTTTGCCCCCTCAGTGTCTGTGCGCGGCATGGCCCTGGATGATTAGAAAAGAGACCCGGAGGCATGTCAATAAGAAACCGTAGGGTATGGAATCTCCTGCCGCAAGAACCGGGAAAAATGCCTGGATCGAGGGGATTTGCCGTCATCAAGATTCCGTGAACGGCACAAAGAAGCGTACCCGCGACTCCAGGATCTGGACCTGCGGGTACGCTTTGTCAGGTCGATTTCAGGCGAAGAAAAGATGGCGCGTTCGTGTCATTCGCATAAAACCGTCCGGCGGGTATGGTTTGAAGCTCCAGAGCGGCCCTGAAGAGGTCTGAACGGCCCCGCTCAGCCTGCGGCGGCCTCCGCGGCCCCTGCCGCCTCCAGAGCTCTGGCGCCCCGCCCGGGCTCCATGTCGAGCATCGCGAGCACGGCGGGCACGGCGATGCTGGGCAGGATGTGGCGGTAGAGCGCCGAGGCCCACCGGTCCATCTCGGACCGGTTGCTGCCCAGCGCCTGGGTCATCAGGTTCAGGCCGGCGTAGGAGCCCACGACGAGCGGGGCCACCTCCTGCGGGTCGGCGTGCGGCAGCAGTTCGCCGCACGCCTTGGCCTCGTTGAGCACCCGAAGATTGAGTTCGGTCCACTCCCGGTAGGGGCCGCTGCGGTTGAGCTCGTGGCCGCCCTGGTCCAGGGTGAGTCGCACGCTGCCGCGCAGCAGCCCGTCGTGGGTCAGCCGGTGCGCGAAGACCATGCCGATGTCCACGAACTCCTGCATCTTGGAGACCTGCGGCATCGGCATCGGGGCGGCCGAGACCTGCGCGTCGATCACCGCGTGCGCGAGGTCCTCCTTGGAGTCGAAGTGGAAGTAGAGCGCGCCCTTGGTGACTTGGGCCAACTGGAGGATGTCGGTGAGCTTCGCGGCCTCGTAACCACGCTCGTCGAAGATGGTCGCGGCCGCTTCCAAGATCGCCTGGCGCGTCCGAATCGCGCGATCCTGCTTCGCCATTGGGGGTCACGTCCCTCTCATAGCCCGATGCCCCGCGGGGCCCTCGCGCTCGCTCCGTGCTCGCTCGCACTTCACGGTCGAAAACAGCAAGTATGGACGGATACGTGCAGAGGACACAAGACATCGCACGCAGGCCGTTCGGCCGGGCCTCATCCGGCTCACACCATCGTGAAGCCGCCGTCCACCGGCATGATCGCACCGGTGACGAACGACGCTCGGTCACTGCAGAGCCAGGCCGCGGCCTCGGCGATCTCCTCGGGCTCGGCGGTGCGCGGCTGCGGGGTCGCCGCGTGCAGCGCCTCCTCCATCCCCGGTACGGCGGCGAACCACTCGGTCACCACCTCGGTCCTGGTCGTGCCGGGCGCCACGGCGTTGACGCGGATGCCCCGGGCCGCGTACTCGGCCGCGGCGGCCCTGGTCAGACCGATGACGGCATGCTTGGCGGCGACGTACGGGGCGGCGACCGGGGTCGCGATCAGCCCGCCGACGCTGCTGGTGTTGACGATCGCGCCGCCGCCGGTCGGCAGCATCGCGGCGATCTCGTCGCGCAGGCAGTTCCAGACCCCGCGCACGTTGACGTCCATGATGCGGTCGTAGAGCTCGTCGTCCATCTCGTGCAGAGGTTCACGGCCCGTGCCCCACCCGGCGTTGTTGAACGCCAGGTCGAGCCGTCCGTACGACTCCACGGCATGCGCCACGGCGGCGGCGGTGTCCGCACGACGGGTCATGTCCGCCACCACGTACTCCGCCTCCGCGCCCTGCTCGCGCAGGTCGGCCACCAGGGCCTTCAGCTTGTCCTCGCGGCGGGCGGTGAGAACCACCCGGGCGCCCTCGCGGGCGAAGACCCGGGCGGCCGCCGCCCCGATTCCGCTGCTGGCGCCGGTGATCAGGGCGACCTTCTCGGTCAGCAGACGGTGGTCGGCAGTCATGGGATGGTCGTCTCCTCAGTAGTCGGATGGGTGACACCTGCGTGCGGCGTCGAGGTCGTCGGGCCCGTCGGGATCACGGCGGCCGCGCGGGCCGCCCCCGCGAAGGGGTACGCCACGGCAGTCTCAGCCGTTCCGGCCGCGGCCGGCCGCGGCCTCGGCGTCGAGGGTCCGCAGCAGGGGCTCGTCGATCTCGTCGAGCGAGCCCACCAGGTGGCGGACGCCCACTCGCCGCATCAGCTCGCCCTGGAAACCGTGCGCGAAGTCGCTCGGGTGGCCGATGAAGGGGACGCCGAGTTCCTTGGCGGCCTCGGCGACGCGTGCGACGTCGTCGATGAAGAGGGCCTGGTCGTGGCGGAGGCCGAAGATCTCCGTGGTGATCTCGTGCAGACCGGGACGGATGTCGTTGGTGCAGACGTAGCCGGGGCCGTCGAAGAGGTGGGCCAGCTCGCCCAGGTGCCGGTCGAAGTGGGACTTGCCGAGCCCGCCGTAGCAGACCGTCCTGAGCCCAAGCCCGCGCAACCGCCGCAGCAGGGCGGCGGCGCCGTCGAGCAGCCGCAGCGGGTGCTCGGCCAGGTAGGCCTCACGCTCTTCGAAGTAGGCGGTCAGCACGTCCTCGGGACTCCCGTCGAGTCCGGCGGCGGCGCCGAGGGCCTTGGCCGCGATGAGCTGGGGCTGGGAGAAGATCTCCCACTCCACCTCGGCGTCGTAACGCCCGCCGCGGCTGGTGACGAACCGGTGGATCACCGGACTGAACGTGTCGTTCAGCAGCACGCCGTCGATGTTGACGGCGGCGAGGGATATCTGGCGCAGTTGTTCCACGGAGTCTCCAAGAGGCAGCCGGTCGGCGAGCCGAGGCACATCGGGTCGAATCACTCGAATGGTGACGCGTCCGCCCGAACCGGCGTCTCGGATGCCCGAGAAACAAACCTGGCGGTACAGATTTCCGGCAGCTGGAAGATACCCGAAGCCACCCCCCTCGTGAACCCTGGGGTCTCATGAGTCGGACATCTACCCCTCTGACAGGCGCTGTTGGCCGCGTACATGACCGATCAGGCTCCGCACCGCCCCCTCGCCGACCTGACAGAACCGTACCCGGCGACTTGCGAAACCGACCCATGGGTTCGTAACTTCCGCCCTGCCCAGCTGCCCGAATCTTCCGAGTAGGGCCCTAGTTGAGGGATCTCATGCTGCACACGCCCGCTCCGACCGACATAGCGGCCACCGATGCCCGCGTGCGGCCCACCACGACGGCTCCGCGTGAGTACGTCCACCGGGCCGCGCTCGCCGAGGTCTTCCTGACCGCCGACTGGTCCCGTACGGACGAGGCTCACTTCACGATGAAAGCCCAGTGGCCGCGGGGACATTCCTTCTTCGGCCCGGTGGGCGGGACGCACTACGACCCGATGCTGGCCGCCGAAACGATCCGCCAGGTGGGGGCGCTGCTCGCCCACGTCGGGTTCGACGTGCCGCTGGGCCACCAGTTCCTCATGTGGGAGCTCAACTACCGTGTGCAGCCCTCGCGGCTGCCCGTCGGCGGCGCGCCGGCCGAGCTGCGCCTGGACGTCACCTGCTCCGACATCCGCCGCCGCGCCGGCCGGCTGACGGGGCTGCGCTACGAGGTCCTGCTCAGCGAGAACGGCCGGGAGATCGCCGGCGGTGACGCCCGGTACACCTGCACCAGCCCCGAGGTCTACCGCCGACTGCGCGCCGACCGGCTCGCCGAGCCCTTGGCCGCCCCGGCGCCCACCGCTCCCGTGGCGCCGCGCCGCGTCGGCCGGCGCGACGACTTCGACGTGGTGCTCTCCCCCACCGAGCGGGACGACCGCTGGCGGCTGCGGGTCGACACCCGCCACCCGATCCTCTTCGACCACCCCGGCGACCACATACCCGGGATGGTCCTCCTGGAGGCGGCCCGCCAGGCGGTCCACACGCTCGCGCCGGAGGGCCGGGCGGTCCTGCCGGTGGCGATGGACGCGACCTTCCACCGGTACGCCGAGTTCGACAGTCCCTGCTGGATCGAGACCGAGCCGGCCGTCGGCTACCCCGGCAGCGCCGAGCGGCTGGTCCGGGTCACGGGCCGGCAGGACGGCGAGATCCTCTTCACCTCGATCACGACGGTGGCGGACCTCCCGACCGCATAGCTCACTCAGTTCAGGGCGGCGGCGGTCAAGAGGCCGAAGGCGGCCGTGATCAGCCCCGTACGGACCAGATGGAAGGCGTTCCACCGCTTCTCGAACGCCGCCCGGGCCGCAGCCGGGGACTCCCCCGTGCTCTCCGAGGCGGCCAGCGCGTTGTTGAGCGGAATGTTGCCGGCCACCGTGACCAGGTGGTTGAGGACCGCGCAGACGAGGCCGGCCAGAACCAGCCACTTCTGGGTGTCGCCGCGCTCCTCGACCGGCACGAAGTACGCGGCGACCGGGAAGGCCACGGCCCCCAGGAACACCACGAGGAACACCGCCCTGGGCACGTACTCGTTGATCCGCCGCATCGCGTCCACGAACGCGGCGTCGTCGAGCCGGGCGAGCGCGGGCATGATCCCCGTCAGGAAGATCAGCATGAAGCCGGCGTAGAGACCGGTGGAACCGACGGCGAGCGCGAGCAACAGGGTGGCCATGGGCCCATGATGGCGGGCCCATGGCCTCCGCGCAGGGGCTGTGGATCAACCGCCGTACGGATCGCCCGATGCCTCACCCCCATCCGCGTCCCGGCTCGCGTTCCCGTCCGGGCCGAGCAGACGGTCCGCCTGCCGGATCGCCTCCGTCAGCTCCCCGACCACCTTCGAACCCGAGCGCTCGGCGATCGCGGTGGAGTACCGCGCCAGCTCCGAGAGCCGCGGGGCGCCCGGCAGATCCCCGCCGCGCAGCCTGTCCGCGAAGTAGGCGGCGATGGCGGTCAGCTGCAGGCTGTCGTGGCCGGGGCCCCAGACCGAGGAGGTCAGCGCGGCCGTCCCCACCGTCCCGGACCGCTCGTGCGGGGCGCGGGTCCTCGGGTCGAGCCAGCGGACCGTGGCCGTGGCCAGATGGCCGGTACGGCCGGGGCGGGTCTTCACCGCGTACAGCGCGGTCACGGTGTGCCCGGCGCCGACCTCGCCGCCGTCGACCCGGTCGTCGCGGAAGTCCTCGTCGGCGACCTCCCGGTTCTCGTAGCCGATCAGCCGGAACTTCTCGACGTTCTTGGGGTCGAAGGCCACCTGCGCCTTGGCGTCGCGGGCACGCAGCTCGACGTGGGCCGGCAGCTGTTCCACGAAGACCTTGCGGGCCTGCTCGGTGGTGGAGACGTACGTGGTGTGGCCGTCGCCCTTGTCGGCGAGCTGCTCCATGAACGCGTCGCCGTAGTCGCTGCCGACGCCCACCCCGAAGAGGGTGATGCCGTACTGACGGCGCTCCCTGTCGATCCGGTTCAGGATCGACCGCGCCTCCGTGTCACCGGTGTTGGCAAGGGCGTCGGAGAGCAGGACGACCCGGTTGGTCGCGCCCTTGCGGTGGCCTTCCACGGCCACGTCGTATCCGGTGCGGACGCCGGCCTCGACGTTGGTGGAGGACGTGGTCGCCAGCTCGTCGACGATGTCGTGGACGCGGCCGCGGTTCTTCCCCACCCTCGTCATGGGCAGCCGGGTCTCGGCCTGGTCGCTGAAGGTGACGAGGGCGACGGAGTCGTCGTCGCGGAGCTCGTCGGTGAGGATGCCGAGGGACTCCTTGACCAGGTCGAGCCGGCCCGGTTCGGCCATCGAGCCGGAGATGTCGACGACGAAGGTCAGCGCGGCGGGCGGCCGGGGACCCTGCCGCTCGGCGGCGCGGGTGGCGAGGCCGACCCGGACGAGCGACCAGCCGTCGTCCGCGCTGCGCGCGCCGTCGACCGTCACGCCGAACCCGTCGCCCTCGGGCCGCCGGTAGTCCGGCCGGAAGCTGTTGACGAACTCCTCCGGCCGTACGGTCGTCGGGTCCGGCAGCCGGCCGTCGGCCAGGGTGCGGCGGGCGTAACCGTACGAGGCGGTGTCCACGTCCAGGGCGAAGGTGGAGAGGTGGTCGGGGGCCGGCGGCCGGGACCGCTGCTCGCCCTCGGGGCCGTCGTCCTGGCGCGGGCGCGCGTCCGGAGCGTGGTTTCCGCCGCCACTGCCACCGCCGCTGGCACTGGCACCGCCACTGCCCCTGTCCGACGCGCGCTCGATGTTCGAGTTGCCGCCACATCCCGTCAGGAACATCCCGGCGGCCAGGATCCCGGCCGCGAGCCGCGCCCTGTGTCGTCGCTTCACGTCATCTCCCCCTCATCGTTCGGCACTGGTGAATGTGACGTGCGGGGAGCCGGGAAGGAGCAGACGAAGGCGTTGCGGATGGATCTCGATGCGGCAACGGCGACACGCGCCGGCCTGTGTGGCATGGACTCGCCATCCTCCTCAACAGGGGTTGTCACCGTGTGCATTCGCGTGCGTACATGGAGTGGCACACCGATCGGGCGGGGGTGGCAGCGGTGGCAGAGACTGCGGGCTCCGTGATGCTCGCCCGATCGGCGATGAACCGGGCCGTGGCCGAGGCGCAGCGGCCACCGGGACGCCCGGTCCGTGGCACGCGCCGTATCAGCGCGGCGCTGGCCGGGCTCGCGGCCTCGACCCGGCACGAGTTGCTGACCTTCGACGACCCGGCCGCCTCCGCGGGCCGGGCGATTCCCGAGCCGTTCCTCGAGCTGGCGGGAGCGTGCATGCGGGCCGCGGTGGAACGGGCCTCGGAGGTCAGACGGATCGTGCCGCGCCACGCACTCCCTCATGTGGCGGGCTCTGTCCGGACGCCGGGCCGGGCCCGCTTCGCGGACTCGATCCCGTTCAAGATGATCATCGTCGACCGCACGGTGGCGGCGATCCCGCTCGATCTGGAGCTGCTGTACAACGGGCTGTTGCTGATCCGCGACCAGGTCGTCGTCCAGGCCCTGGTTCGGGCGCACCACACGAGTTGGGACGCGGCCGAGGAGTTCGCCGACGCCATCGCACCGCAGCCGCGTGAACTCCCCGCGCAGCTGCGGCCGGTACTCGAAGCCCTGCTCGCCGGGCTGACGGACGAGACGGCCGCCGCCCGTCTCGGCATGTCGAGCCGCACCTACAGCCGGCGGGTCGGCGAGCTGATGCACGCCCTGGGCACGACAAGCCGCTTCCGCGCGGGTGCGGAAGCGGCTCGACGGGGTTGGCTGTGACGCCGATGTCGCCGGCCCCGGGCGTTACGACACGATGTCCTTGCGCGCGAAGCCCCGGAAGGCGAGCGCGAAAAGGATCAGCGCGTACGTCACCGAGACCGCCGCACCCCTCGCCATCCCGCCCCACTCCAGTTGAGGCTGGAGCGCGTCGGCCCAGGCGAACTGCCAATGCGCCGGCAGAAAGTCGCGCCAGGAGCCGAGCGCCGTGACCGCGTCCAGGACGTTGCCGATGATCGTCAGGCCGACCGCCCCTCCGACGGCGCCCAGCGGGGCGTCGGTCCGGGTGGAGAGCCAGAAGGCCAGTCCGGCGGTGACCAGTTGGGAGACGAAGATGAAGGCGACGGCGAGCGCGAGCCGGGGCAGGGTCTCGGCGGCGGGCAGGGCTCCGCCGGTGGGCAGTTTCAGCGGACCCCAGCCGTAGGCGACGGCGCCCGCCGCGAGCGCCACCAGCGGCAGCAGCACCATCGCGGCCGCGCTGAAGCCGAGCGCCACGGCCAGCTTGGACCACAGCAGCCGGGCGCGGGGCACGGGCGCGGCCAGGAGGTAGCGCAGCGAGGACCAGCTCGCCTCCGAGGCCACGGTGTCCCCGCAGAACAGAGCCACCGGCACCACGAGGAGGAATCCGGCCGAGACGAAGAGACAGGTCGCGGCGAAGTTCGCCGCCGAGGCGGTCGCCGTGTCCATCAGCGTGATCCGGCCGTTCCGGTCGCCGTCCGGACCGCCGCCGATGGCGAACGCGATGATCAGGACGAAGGGCAGGGCCGCGAGCACCACGCCCATGACGAGTGTGCGGCGCCGCTTCAGCTGCCGCAGCGCCTCGACGCGCAGCGGCAGGGTGTGGCGTGCCCGGTAGCCGGGGGCGCTGTCCACCAGTTCCGCGGTCGTGCTCATGCGGATCCTCCTCCGATCAGGGTGAGGAACGCGTCCTCCAGGCGCCGGTGCGGGCCCACACCGGTCACGGGTACGTCCAGGCGGACGAGTTCGCCGATCAGCGCGGTGGCGTCGGCGCCGTCGAGGCGGACCAGGAGTCCGCCCTCGGTCCGCTGCGCCGAGCCGATCCCCGGCAGCGCGCCGATCTTCTCGACGAGCGGGTCGGGAACGCTCTCCCCGAGCGTCACCAGCAGGGCGTCGCCCGCTCCGGTGATCTCGGCGACCGGTCCCGCCTGGACCAGCTGCCCGCGGTCCATGACGACGAGGTGGGTGCAGGACTGTTCGACCTCCGAGAGGAGGTGGCTGGAGACGATGACGGTCCGGCCCCCGGCCGCGTACCGGATCATCACGTCCCGCATCTCGCGGATCTGTGGCGGGTCGAGTCCGTTGGTCGGCTCGTCGAGGATGAGCAGGTCCGGGAGGCCGAGCATGGCCTGGGCGATGGCGAGCCGCTGCCGCATGCCCTGCGAGTACGTCCGGACCGCGCGGGCGAGCGCGTCGCCGAGGCCGGCGATCGCCAGTGCCTCCTCGATGTGCGCGTCCTCGGCCGGGCGGCCGGTGGCCTTCCAGTACAGCTCCAGGTTGTCCCGCCCGGACAGGTGCGGCAGGAAGCCCGCGCCCTCGACGAAGGCGCCGACCCGGGAGAGGACCGGGGCGCCGGGGCGGATCGCCTGGCCGAAGACCCGGATCTCTCCGCCGTCGGGGGTGATCAGACCCATGAGCATCCGCAGGGTGGTGGTCTTCCCGGCCCCGTTGGGACCGAGCAGACCGAGGACCTGGCCCTGCTCGACGCGGAAGGAGAGGTCCCGTACGGCATACCGGTCCGAGGAGGCGGCGTACTTCTTCGTCAGTCCGGTGATCTGCAGGGGCACGGCGGCCAGTGCGGGGTCCGGGGCGGGTGCGGCGACCCGGCGGCGCGCCGTGAGCAGCAGCGCGGCGGCGACGAGGACACCGATGAACGGCAGCCCCCACACCCACCAGGGCATCGCGGCGGCCTGGGTGGTGACGGCGGGCGCGGTCGGTACGGCGAGTCCGCTCTCGACGGCGACGGTGTAGGCGGCGGGCGCCGCGGGGGAGGCGTAACCGAGATCGGTGGCGGAGAGCACGAGCCGCAGCCGGTGCCCGGCCTCGACCTCGTGGTCGATCGCGGGCAGGGTCAGTTCGACGGACTTCCCGGCCTTGGCGCCCTCGGTCCGGACGGGGGCGACGAGCTGGGCGGGCAGCACCTGCTGCCTTCCGTCGGGCCCGACGTCGTACACCTTGGCGAAGAGGACGGCCGAGCCGTCGGGGCTGTCGGAGGTGACCTTGACGCGGACGGTCGGCGAGCCGGTGATCCGCAGCGGTTCGGCCTGCGGCTTCGCCTCGAAGGCGGCGTACTGGCCCGGGAAGTCGAGGGAGAGGCCGACGCCGAGCGAGGAGAGCTGGGAGAGTCCGCCGCCGACACCCGGGACGGCGGAGATGGCGGGCGGGACCGCCCCGGCGGGGTTGGCGAAGGACTGCGGGCGGGCGGGGCCGAGGGCGAGGGTGCGCCGGTCCTCACCGGCGAGGCCGGGGTAGCGGTCGGCGCTCGCGCCGCGCAGCAGCGCCTGCCCGTCGGTGGAGTCGACTCCGCCGGTGCGGCTGACCCGGAACCCGGGTCCGGTGTCGGCGCCCTTGTCCTGCTTGAGGTGGCGGTCGAACCAGGTGCTGATGCGGGCCTCGACCCGGTCGGTCTCCCGGTTGCCGCCGTCATGGCCGCCCGCGATCCAGTCGACGGCGACGGGCGCGCCGCCGGCGCCGATGGTGCGCGCCATGGCGTCGGCGTGCGCGAGCGGGAAGAGGGAGTCGGTCTGGCCCTGGACGATCAGGGCCGGGACCTTGATGCGGTCGCCGACGGCGGAGGGGCTGCGGGCTTCGAGAAGGGTACGGGCGGCGGCGTCGGGCTTTCCGGCGACGGCGACACGCTGGTAGAGGGTGCAGAGTTCGGGGGTGAAGCGGCCGCACCCGTCGGCCTTGCCCGGCTCGGCGCCCGTGGAGAAGAAGATGCCGGCCCAGAGCTTCTTGAAGACGCCGTCGGGGAAGAGCGCGTCGGCGAGGTTCCAGTAGGTGATCTGCGGGGCGATCGCGTCGACGCGGCCGTCGTGTCCGGCGGCGAGCAGCGCGGCGGCGCCGCCGTAGGAGGCGCCGGTGACGCCGACGCGCGGGTCGCCGGCCTTGTCGAGCTGGACCTCGGGGCGCTTCGCGAGCCAGTCGATCAGCTTCTGGACGTCCTTGACCTCGTGGTCGGGGTCGTTGAGTCCGATCCGCCCGGTGGAGGCGCCGAATCCGCGCGCGGACCAGGTCAGCACGGCGTATCCGTCGCGGGCGAGCTTCTCGGCCTGGGCCCGGACGTCGTCCTTGGAGCCGCCGAAGCCGTGCCCGAGGAGGACGGCGGGCCGGCGGCCACCGCCGCCGTCGGTGAAGTAGGAGGTGTCGATCCGTGCCCCGGGCATGTCGAGCACCTGGTCCGCGCGGTGCACGGGCGGGGGTTCGTCCGTGGCGACGGCGGTCCAGGTGCCGGCGCCCGCGAGCACGGCGAGGGCGGCGGTGACCGCGGCCCACCGGGGAAGTCGGAATGGCATGCTCCCGAGCCTAGGCGCCCCGCCGGTGGACCACCGCTGCCCAGGGGCGGAAGTCCCGGACCTCCCGGAGGCGTACGCAGTACCGTCCCGTACACCAGACGCGGTACATGTGTCCCAGACCGTGGCGAGTGAGCCGAAGGGCGCCGTGGGCGTCGAAACGGAGAGCGCCCGGTGGCGGCGAGGAACGAGCCGGCGAGCGGGGGCACCTCCCACGCCGCAGGGCATGGGGGGAGTTCGGCCGTCGCCGCACGCTGAAGGCGCCGGGAGGCGAACCGAGGCCGAGAAGGAGAGCGGGCATTGGAGATCAGGCGGGCGACGACGGTGGCTGAGCTGATGGCGGCGGAGCATCTCTACGACCATCCGCCGCGTGCCGCGTGGGCGGAGCGGTTCCTGGCGGCGCCGGGCCATCTGATGCTGATCGCGTACGCCGAGGACGGGACGGCGGACGGCTTCCCGGCGGGCCTGGTGAGCGGCATCGAGATGCTCCACCCCGACAAGGGCGTGGAGATGTGCCTGTACGAGTTGTCGGTGGACGAGGCGTACCGACGGCAGGGCGTCGGGCGGGCGCTGACCGAGGCTCTGCTGGCCGAGTCGCGGGCGCGCGGCTGCTACGACGCGTGGGTGGGCGTGGACACGGACAACGGGCCGGCCCTCGCGACATACCGGGCGGCGGGGGCCCGCGACGACGGTGTGTTCACCATGCTGACGTGGGAGTTCGACGTGAAGGACCGGTGAGGGGACCTGTCGCCCTCTTGTACGACACATGTCAACGCGGGAACCTTTGGCACCACGCACGCCCGTACTTGCCGGTAACCCGGACAACGAAAGGTTCAGGTGCCCCACCACATGACCCGAATATCCCGCCGCGTCGGAGCGCTCGTCCCCGTCCTCGCGCTCGCCGCCGGCCTGCAGTTCGCCGCCTCTCCCACCGCCCAGGGCGCCCCCACCGCCCAGGCCGGCGCTCCCGCCGGCGACCTCCGGCTCGCCCCCGCCTCGCTCGCCGTCGAGAACAGCTGGATCGTCGTCCTCAAGGACGGCTCGACGCACGCCACCGACCTCGGCGTCACCCCCAAGCACGTGTACCGCACGGCTCTCAAGGGCTTCTCGACCACGATGTCCCGGGCGAAGGCCGCCTCGCTGGCCGCCGACCCGCGCGTGGCGTACGTCGAGCAGAACGCGACCGTCCGCGTCGCCGAGACCCAGCCCGGCGCGACCTGGGGCCTGGACCGGGTCGACCAGCGGGACCTGCCGCTGTCGACGACGTACACGTACAGCAGGACGGCCTCCAACGTCACCGCCTACATCATCGACACCGGCATCCGCACCTCCCACAGCGAGTTCGGCGGCCGGGCGACGGTCGGCACGGACACGGTCGGCGGCGGCCAGAACGGCCAGGACTGCCAGGGCCACGGCACCCATGTGGCGGGCACGGTCGGCGGCGCGAAGTACGGCGTCGCCAAGGCCGCGAAGCTGGTGGCGGTACGAGTCCTGGACTGCACCGGGTCCGGTACGACGGCCGGCGTCATCGCCGGCGTGGACTGGGTGACGGCCAACGCGGTCAAGCCGGCCGTGGCCAACATGAGCCTTGGCGGCGGGGTGAACACCTCGCTGGACGACGCGGTGAAGCGTTCCATCGCGTCCGGCGTCAGCTACGCGGTCGCGGCGGGCAACGGCAACATCCTGGGCTGGCCCGCGAACGCGTGCAACTACTCGCCGGCCCGCGTCCCGGCGGCGATCACGGTCGGCGCGACCGACTCGGCCGACAAGCGGGCGTCGTTCTCCAACTACGGCACGTGCGTCGACCTCTTCGCCCCGGGTGTCTCCGTCACCTCGGCGTGGAAGGACAACGACACGGCGACGAACACCATCTCGGGCACGTCGATGGCGACCCCGCACACGGCGGGCGTGGCCGCCCTCTACCTGTCGGCGAACCCGACGGCGAGCCCGGCGCAGGTCCGCGACGCCCTGGTGAACAACGCCACGAGCGGCAAGGTGCAGGACCCGAGGACGGGCTCCCCGAACAAGCTGCTGCACTCGGTCTTCTAGCTTCCGCACCGGCCGGGCTACGCCACCAACCGCCCGAGGAGCTCCGCACCGGCCGGGTACGGCCGCTCCTCGGGCAACCGCGCCTCGGCCTCGTCCAGCCGGCCGGCCCGCACCAGCGCGTGGATCTCGTGCGCGAGCGGCGTGACGTCCCGGATCCCGACGATCCA
The DNA here is from genome assembly GCF_014649715.1 of Streptomyces lateritius. Classification (GTDB taxonomy): domain Bacteria; phylum Actinomycetota; class Actinomycetes; order Streptomycetales; family Streptomycetaceae; genus Streptomyces; species Streptomyces lateritius. The sequence goes on along the minus strand of NZ_BMTO01000009.1, from coordinate 278,150 downwards.
CTCGTCCGCGTACCGCCGGGCCGCCTCGCCCGCGAGCCCGAGCTGAAGCGACCGGTACGGCAGCGCACCGAGCCGCAGATCCCGCTCGGGATCCCACTGCACCCGCGCCGGAGCCTCCCGCAACTCCCGCTTCCAGGCGGCCTGATCGGCATGGAAGCCGCGCACATGGTGCGAGAGGCAGGCGTTCCGCAACGCCCACTCGAAACCCTCACGGCTGATCTCGACCGCGAGAACCGTCTGCTGCCCCTCCTTCAGCCCCCACCCGCAGCGGTACATCATCCACAGGAACGACGGCTTGACCCAGGTCATCCGCCCTCGCTTCCACGTCCCCGGAAACCGCCCGTCCCGCCCGGCCGGGAGCCCGATCGAGGGGTCGTACGCCTGATAGACGGTCACCGTCCCCTCGCCGTAGAGGGCCCGGATCTGATACTTCGGCGGCATCGACACAACAGACATGCCCCCAGCCTGCGCGGTCGCGCGCCCCTGAGGCCACTGGTTATGGAAGCCATGGCACCGCTGGGATCCGTTGACCGGCGGACGAGGCCTCCCTACGGTGGCGGCCATGGGTCACGACATCGCCCGCCTGCACCACGTCGGCCACATCGTCGAGGACATGGCACAGGCGATCAGTCTGTACGAGCGGCTGGGCTTCGTCGTGCCACCGCCCAGTTGTCCCGCGATGCCCCGACAGGAGGGCGCGGCGCCCGAACCCTTCGGTGCCGCCAACACCCACGCGGACTTCCCGAGTTCCTTCCTCGAACTCGCGACCTGCGTGGAGGACGGCGACACAAGCCGCGGTCTGCCCGCCGATGCACGTCTCGTCCCCCTGGAAGCGCCGGCCGAGGTGCTGCCCGTGCTCGTGGAACGGATCGGCGAGACCAGCGCCAACCTGGCGGCGTGCCTGGACCGCTTCGAGGGACTGCACATCCTCATGTTCTCCTCGCCCGCCATCGACGAGGCAGCCGCGCGACTGACCGCCGCCGGCGTCCGCCACGGCGGGGTCAACACGGTGCGGCGGGCCGCACCCCACGGCGCGAAGGTCCCGGTGGAGACCGTCCGATATCTGGAGATCGACGGTGACGCGCCCGGCGACAGACCGGGCGCGGTCGCAGAGGGACGGGTGGGCGTCGTCGCCGACATGGACGCGGACGTCCAAGGCTCCCGCGACCTCGACCACCCCAACGGCGCCGTCGGACTCGTCGAGGCGATCCTCTGCGTGGCCGACCGGGAACTGGCCGCAGTTCAGCAGCGCTACGGGACGTATCTCGGCAGGCCGGCGCGGCAGGAAGGCCCGGCTCAGGTCTTCGATCTCGAGGGCGCCGCCCTGACTCTCGTGCCCGCGTCCGGGCTCGCGGCGTTCCTGCCGGGCGAGCGGCCCGCCGCGCTCCCGGCGCTCGTCGGCTGCACCGTCGCGGTACGCGACCTCGCCGTCACCCGCGACCTGCTGCGCGGCAACGGTCTCCCCCTGCGCGAGACGCCGTCCGGCGACATGTTCGTCCCGGCCGACGCCGCTCTGGGCACCGCTGTCGTCTTCCGCCCCGCACCACGACCGCCTGGGGATTCACGGCCTCGGCGGTGAGCAGAGACCCCCGTCGGCCGGGCCGGCGGGGGTCGCCTACGCGTGGATGGCGTCAGTGGTTGCGGGGGAAGCCCAGGTCCACGCCCGCCGGGGTCTCCGAGGGGTCCGGCCAGCGGGTGGTGACGACCTTGCCGCGGGTGTAGAAGTGCACGCCGTCGTTGCCGTAGATGTGGTGGTCTCCGAAGAGGGAGTCCTTCCAGCCGCCGAAGGAGTGGTAACCCACCGGGACCGGGATCGGCACGTTCACGCCGACCATGCCCGCCTCGATCTCCATCTGGAAGCGGCGGGCCGCGCCGCCGTCGCGCGTGAAGATCGCTGTGCCGTTGCCGAACGGCGACGCGTTGATGAGGGCGACACCCTCCTCGTACGTCTCCGTGCGCAGCACGCACAGCACCGGGCCGAAGATCTCGTCCTGGTACGCCTTCGCCGAGGTCGGCACCCGGTCCAGGAGCGAGAGGCCGATCCAGTGGCCGTTCTCATAGCCGTCGACCGTGTAGTCCGTGCCGTCGAGGACCACCTCGCAGCCCTCGGCCGCCGCGCCCTTCACGTACGAGGCGACCTTGTCGCGGTGGACGGCCGTGATCAGCGGGCCCATCTCGGAGGTCGGGTCGTCGCCGGGGCCGATCTTGATCTTCTCGGCGCGCTCGCGGATCTTCTCCACGAGCTCGTCCGCGATGGAGCCGACCGCGACGACCGCGGAGATCGCCATGCAGCGCTCGCCGGCCGAGCCGTACGCCGCCGAGACCGCCGCGTCCGCCGCCGCGTCCAGGTCCGCGTCGGGCAGCACCAGCATGTGGTTCTTCGCGCCGCCGAGCGCCTGGACGCGCTTGCCGTGGGCGGAGGCGGTGGCGTGGATGTGGCGGGCGATCGGGGTCGAGCCGACGAAGGAGATCGCCGAGACGTCCGGGTGCTCCAGGAGCCGGTCGACGGCCACCTTGTCACCGTGCAGGACGTTGAAGACGCCGTCCGGCAGCCCGGCCTCGGCGAGCAGCTCGGCGATCTTCAGCGAGGCGGAGGGGTCCTTCTCGCTCGGCTTGAGGACGAAGGTGTTCCCGCACGCGATGGCGATCGGGAACATCCACATCGGCACCATGGCCGGGAAGTTGAACGGCGTGATGCCGGCGACGACGCCGACCGGCTGGCGGATCGCGGCCACGTCCACCCGGTTCGACACCTGGGTGGAGAGCTCGCCCTTCAGCTGGGTGGTGATGCCGCAGGCGAGGTCGACGATCTCCAGACCGCGGGCGACCTCGCCCAGCGCGTCCGAGTGGACCTTGCCGTGCTCGGCGGTGATCAGCTCGGCGATCGCGTCGCGGTTGGCGTCGAGCAGGGCCCGGAACTTGAACAGGATCGTGGTGCGCTGGGCCAGCGACGCCGTGCCCCAGGTCTGGTACGCGGTCTTGGCGGCGGCGACGGCCGCGTCGACCTCCTCCACCGAGGCGAGGGCCACCCGCGTGGTCACGGCGCCGGTGGCCGGGTCGGTGACCGGGCCCCAGTTGCCCGACGTGCCCTCGACGGTCTTGCCACCGATCCAGTGGTTGACGGTCTTCGTCATGACGACATGCTCCTTCTGGCTGTTACAGGTGGCGGCGTCGGGCGGTGACGTGCCGGTCGTACTCCTCCCGGGCCTTGACCGCCGACGAGCGGGTCGCGGTCTCGGCCACGGGCACATCCCACCACGCCTGGGCAGGGGGCGCGCCCGACACTGTGTCTGCCGTTTCGGTCTCGGCATAGACACATGTGGGAACGGTCGAGGAGCGGGCATGCGCGAGGGCTTCTCGCAGGTCACGTACGGTACGGGCGGTCAGGACCCGCATCCCGAGGGAGGCCGCGTTGGCGGCCAGGTCGACGGGGAGGGGCGCTCCCGTGAACGTGCCGTCGGGGGCCCGGTGGCGGTAGGCGGTGCCGTACCCCTCACCGCCGACGGACTCGGAGAGCCCTCCGATGGAGGCGTACCCGTGGTTCTGCAGGATGACCACCTTGATCGGCAGCCCCTCCTGGACGGCGGTGACGATCTCGGTGGGGTTCATCAGATACGTACCGTCGCCGACGAGCGCCCAGACCGGCCGCCCCGGCGCGGCGAGCGCGACACCGATCGCGGCCGGGATCTCGTATCCCATGCAGGAGTACCCGTACTCGACGTGGTACTGGTCCGAGGACCGGGTCCGCCAGAGCTTGTGGAGGTCCCCGGGGAGCGATCCTGCCGCGTTGATCAGGATGTCGTCGGCGTCGATCAGAGTGTCGAGTACGCCGAGGACCTGTGGCTGTGTGGGGCGGGCGTCCTCGTCCGGTGCGGCGTAGGCGGCGGCGGTCCGCTCCTGCCATTCCTCCTTGGAGAACACCCAGGAGAGGTTGTCCGTGCGGTATCCGTCGACGCCGTTGCCGTCGAGCGCCTCGGTCAGTGCGGTGAGACCCTCGCGGGCGTCGGCGACGAGCGGCAGCGCGCCCAGTTTGTGGGCGTCGAATCCGGCGATGTTCAGGTTCACGAACCGGACGCCCTCGGGGAAGAGGGTTCCGGAAGCGGTGGTGAAGTCGGTGTAGCGGGTGCCGACGCCGATGACGAGATCGCAGGTGGCGGCGAGCGCGTCGGCGGTGGCGGTGCCGGTGTGGCCGATGCCGCCGACGTCGCAGGGGTGGTCGTACGGAAGGGCTCCCTTGCCGGCCTGGGTGGACGCGACGGGGATACGGGCCCGCTCGGCGAGCGTGCGGAGCGCGGCCTCGGCGCCGCTGTACTTCACTCCGCCGCCCGCGACGACGAGGGGGCGGGTGGCTGTCCTGATCGCCCGTACGGCCGCGTCCAGTTCGGCCGTGTCGGGACGCGGCCTGCGCACCCGCCAGACCCGCTCGCGGAAGAACTCCTCCGGCCAGTCGTACGCCTGTGCCTGCACATCCTGCGGCAGGGCGAGCGTGACCGCCCCGGTCTCGACGGGGTCGGTGAGGACCCGCATCGCGGCGAGCGCGGCGGGGATCAGCGCCTCGGGGCGGCTGATCCGGTCGAAGTACCGGGAGACCGGCCGCAGGCAGTCGTTGACGGACACCTCGCCCGCGTACGGGACCTCCAACTGCTGGAGCACGGGGTCGGCGGGGCGGGTCGCGAAGGTGTCGCCGGGCAGGAGCAGCACCGGCAGGTGGTTGATCGTGGCGAGGGCGGCGCCGGTGACCAGATTGGTGGCGCCGGGGCCGATGGACGTGGTCACGGCGTGCGTGGAGAGCCGGTTCGACTGGCGCGCGTAGCCGACGGCCGCGTGGACCATGGCCTGTTCGTTGCGCCCCTGGTGGTACGGCATCTCGTCGGCGTACTCGACCAGGGCCTGGCCGATCCCGGCGACGTTGCCGTGACCGAAGATGCCCCAGGTCGCGCCGATCAACCGGCGGCGCGCGCCGTCGCGTTCGGTGTGCTGGGCGGCGAGGAACCGCACCAGTGCCTGGGCGACCGTCAGCCGGGTCATCGGTATCCCTCCGTGTGGTCGGGGTGGAAGCAGATCTTCCACTCGCGCTCCGGCCCCTGCCCCGCCATCACGTTCAGGTAGTACATGGCGTGGCCCGGCTGGGCGATCGAGGGGCCGTGCCAGCCGTCGGGCACGAGGACGGCGTCACCGGTGCGGACCTCCGCGAGGAGATCGGCGCCGCCCGGACGGGAGGGGGAGATCCGCTGGTAGCCAAGGCCGGCGTCCTGGATCTCGTAGTAGTAGATCTCCTCCAGTTCGGACTCCGCGCCGGGGCGGTGCTCGTCGTGCTTGTGGGGCGGGTAGGAGGACCAGTTGCCGCCGGGGGTGACGACCTCGACGGCGATCAGCCGGTCGCAGTCGAAGACGTCGGCGGCGGCGAAGTTCCGCACCTGCCGGGCCTGGTCGCCGCTGCCGCGGGCTTCGACGGGTACCTCCGGCGCGGGGCCGTAGCGAGCGGGGAGTCGTCGCTCGCACTTCGCTCCTGCCAAAGCGAAGCGGCCTCCCGCACCGGAGGCGATCTGGGCCCGGGCGTCGCGGGGCACGTACGCGAAGTCGGTCACTCCGCCGAACACACTGTCGCGGCCCAGGAGTTGGAAAACCTCGCCGTCGATCTGAACCGTACAGCCGCCGGTGAGCGGAAGCACGATCCATTCGCTGTCGCCGGAGTCCAGGAGGTGGGTGTCCCCCGGGCGGAGTTCGAGGACGCTCAGTGCCGCGTACCTCCAGCCGGCCCGTTCGGGGTCGAGGTGGAGGGCGTACGGCCCGTGGGAGGCGGTCCCGGCGGGCAGGTGCAAGGAGTTCATGGTCGGTGACTTACCCCTTCTTACAGCAGACCTGCCGCCGTATCGACGGCTCCGGCCACATCCCCGTCGGGCGGATAGAGCAGGGAGCGTCCGACGACCAGGCCCCGGACGGTGGGCAGGCGCAGCGCGCCGCGCCATTTCTCGTACGCCAGGTCCTGCGCGTCCGGGCCGGTGCCCGGGTCCCCGCCGAGGAGGACGGCGGGCAGGGTGGTGGTCTCCATGACGCGGGCCATGTCGTCAGGGTGCTCGGTGACCGGGACCTTGAGCCAGGTGTAGGCGGAGGTGCCGCCGAGGCCGGAGGCGACGGCGAGGGAGGTGATGACGGCTTCGGCGGACAGGTCGTTGTGGAGCCGTCCTGCGGCGTCGCGGCGGCAGTGGAAGGGCTCGACGAAGAGGGGCAGCCGCAGGCCCGCCATCTCGTCGACGGCGCGGGCGGCGGAGTGGAGGGTGGCGAGGGAACCGGGGTCTTCCGGGTCGATCCGCAGGAGGAGTTTGCCGGCGTCGAACCCGAGACGGGCGAGGTCCTGGGGCCGGTGGCCGGTGAAGCGGTCGTCGAGCTCGAACGCGGCCCCGGCGAGTCCGCCACGGTTCAGGGAGCCGACGGCGAGGCGGTCGTCGAGGGCGCCGAGGAGGAGCAGGTCGTCGAGGATGTCGGCGGAGGCGAGGACTCCGTCGACGCCGGGCCGGGACAGCGCCAGGCAGAGCCGGCCGAGCAGATCGGCGCGGTTGGCCATGGCGTACGGCCGGTCACCGACGGACAGCGCCCCGCGGGCGGGGTGGTCGGCGGCGACGATCAGCAGCCGGTCGCGCTCCCGGAACAACGGGCGGGTCCGCCGCCGCGCGGCTGCTTCGGCGACGGCTTCCGGATGGTGCGCGCGAATCCGTACGAGCCGGTCCACGTCTACGCCGACGTCGATGTCGGCGTCGGCGTCGGCGTCGGCGTCGGCGTCGATGTGGGTGGACGACGTGCGGCGGGCCGGGTGGGGGCGGGGGGCCGCGGCGACGGCGTACGGAACTTCGACGTGGGGGCCTTCGGGCGGCGCGGTCCCGTCGTCCGGGGCGGAGGGAGGGCCCGGGGTGGCGGACCCGGCGTTCGCCAGGTCCTCGTCGGGGGCGAAGTCGTCGGTCACGTCGTCGGTCATGGCGTGCGCTCCGGGATCGAGCCGGTGCCTCTCGCGAGGGCCAGGCCGATCTCGTCCGCGTACGGCATCGCGGGCGAGCAGGCGAGGCGGCCGGCGACGATGGCACCCGCGGCGTTCGCGGCCCGGATCGTACGGTCCAGGTCCCAGCCGGCGAGCAGCCCGTGGCACAGCGCCCCGCCGAACGCGTCACCGGCGCCGAGGCCGTTGACCACCTCCACGGGCAGCGGCTCCGCCTCCGCGCTCTCGCCGGCGGCGTTCATCGCGAGCACCCCTTTGGGGCCCTGTTTGACGACGGCGAGCCGGACCCCGGCGGCGAGCAGCGCGCGGGCGGCGGCGTACGGCTCCCGCTCGCCGGTGGCGACCTCGCACTCCTCGAGGTTGCCGACGGCGACAGTGGCGTGGGCCAGGGCGGCCCGGTAGAGCGCAGGGGCCTCGCGGGGGTCGGGCCAGAGCATGGGGCGCCAGTCCAGGTCGAGGACGGTGAGTCCCTCGCGACCCCGCTCCCGCAGCGCCCCGAGCGTCGACGTCCGGCTGGGCTCGGCGCTCAGCCCCGTCCCCGTCACCCAGAACGCGCGCGCCGCGCGGATCGCCGCCAGGTCCAGCTCATGCGGGTGGATCTCCAGGTCGGGGGCGCGGGGCTGCCGGTAGAAGTAGAGGGGGAAGTCGTCGGGCGGGAAGATCTCGCAGAAGGTGACGGGCGTGGGGTACGCCTCGACGGCGGAGACCCACCGGTCGTCGACGCCGAACGCCCGCAGTTCCCGGTGCAGATAGGCGCCGAAGGGGTCGGCGCCGGTGCGGGTGACGACGGCCGTACGGCGGCCGAGCCGCGCCGCCGCCACGGCCACGTTCGAGGGCGACCCGCCCAGGAACTTCCCGAAGCTCTCGACCTGGGGCAGGGCCACCCCGACCTGGAGCGGGTACAGATCCACGCCGATGCGCCCCATCGTGATCAGGTCGTACGGCTCCGTCCCCGGCTCCGTCTCCATGCACGTCACCTCTCGCCCGGCTCGCCTCGGCCCCGGACCCAGGTCTATCCGTCCGTCCCGAACCCTGTCAACGCTATGTCCTTACATTCGGACGAGCGTCTTGACGCGTCGATCCGGGCCCGGTCAAGGTGGCCGCATGACGAAGCCGTCGCCTCTGTCCCGTATCCGTATCGGCTCCGCCCCGGACTCCTGGGGAGTCTGGTTCGCCGACGATCCCCGGCAGGTCCCCTGGCAGCGCTTCCTCGACGAGGTCGCCGGGGCGGGCTACACGTGGATCGAACTCGGCCCGTACGGCTATCTGCCCACCGATCCGGCCGTGCTGGCCGAGGAGACCGGCCGCCGGGGTCTGAAGGTCTCCGCCGGAACCGTCTTCACCGGGCTGCACCACGGCCCGGCCGTGTGGGAGAAGACCTGGGCCCATGTCGCCGACAACGCCGCCCTGGCCCAGGCCATGGGAGCGGAGCACCTGGTCGTCATCCCTTCCTTCTGGCGGGACGACAAGACCGGCGCGGTCCTGGAGGACCGCGATCTCACCGCCGGACAGTGGCGCGATCTCACCGGTCTGACCGAGCGTCTGGGCCGGGAGGTGCGCGAGCGCTACGGGCTGCGGATCGTCGTCCATCCGCACGCGGACACCCATGTCGACAGCGAGGAGAACGTCGCCCGGTTCCTGGACGCCACCGATCCGGAGCTGGTGTCGCTCTGCCTGGACACCGGGCACTACGCCTACTGCGGCGGCGACAGCGTCAAGCTGATCGAGACCTACGGCGAGCGGATCGGCTACCTCCACCTCAAGCAGGTCGACCCCGAGATCCTGGCCGGGGTCGTCGCCGACGAGGTGCCGTTCGGTCCCGCCGTCGCGCGGGGCGTGATGTGCGAACCGCCCTCCGGTGTCCCCGCCCTGGAACCGGTCCTGGCGGCGGCTCAGGCCCTGGGCGTGGAACTGTTCGCCATCGTCGAGCAGGACATGTACCCCTGCGACCCGGACCGGCCGTATCCGATCGCGGTCCGCACCCGCCGTTTCCTCCGCTCCTGCGGGGCTTAGGCGCCCCACGGGCGCGGCGTGGCGAGTATGCGGCAGTTACGTCACGTCCGTCCCCCTGTGGTCACACATATCTCCATTACGCGGGCTTTCTGTCACAGCCACTCGACAGCCGCTCTCCTGCCGTCACGAAGCGTCGTTCAAACGGGCACAGGCTCAGTGATCGCCAGCGCTCGTCCCCGCAGCTCCCCCGAACGGCACCCCCGCCGCCGCTGCGAGGCGCGCAGGGAGGTGCCCCGCATGACGGACAGAAGGCTCTGGTCGTACAAGGACATTGCCGCTCACATCAAGGTGCAGCCGGACACGGTCCGCTCCTATCGGAAGCACGGCCTCCTGCCGACGCCCGACCACTTCGAGTCGGGCAAGCCCTACTGGTACGCGGACACGATCCTGACCTGGGTGGCCAACCGGCCTGGCAACCGGAGCCGCCGGGAGTGACCTCCTCCGCCGGCCGCCGTCCCCTCCCCCGGGCCCCGCGGCTCCCCTGGCGCGGGGCCCTCGGCATGCCCGGGGCCGGAGCCAGGAGCCCGGCCACCCGCCCCGGAGGGCCGGGGGCTTTCAGGCCCAGGGGTGAATGACCGTCACACCTGATCCGGGCGTCGACCCCATCGCCGCCAGTGCGGCGGGGGCCGCCGCCAGCGGGATGGTGGAGGTGACGAGCCGGTCGGGGCGCAGGCTGCCCGCGCGGACCATCTCCATCATCGGGCCGTAGGCGTGCGCGGCCATGCCGTGGCTGCCGAGGATCTCCAGTTCGAGACCGATCACCCGGGCCATCGGCACGACGGGATCACCGGCGGCCGTGGGCAGCAGTCCGACCTGGACGTGGCGTCCCCTGCTCCGCAGGCTCTCCACCGAGGCGGCGCAGGTGAGCGGGGACCCCAGGGCGTCGATCGAGAGATGGGCTCCCCCGCCGGTCAACTCCCTCACGGCGTCCGGCGTCCCGCCAGGCGTCCCCGCCAGGACGGAGGCGTCGACACACGCCGCCGCCCCGAAGGCCCGGGCCAGCTCCAGGGCGCGGGGCGCCACGTCGACGGCTACCACGCGCGCCCCGCAGGCCGCCGCGATCATCACGGCCGAGAGTCCGACACCCCCGCACCCGTGCACCGCCACCCACTCGCCGGCCGCCACCCGCCCCTGGGCGACGACCGCCCGGAACGCGGTCGCGAACCGGCAGCCGAGCCCGGCCGCCGTCGCATAGGACAGCTCGTCCGGCACCGCGACCAGGTTCACGTCCGCGTGCTCCAGGGCCACGTACTCGGCGAAGGAGCCCCAGTGGGTGAAGCCGGGCTGGGTCTGCCGCTCGCACACCTGCTGGTCGCCGGCCGCACAGGACGGACAGCTCCCGCAGGCGCAGACGAACGGCACCGTGACGCGGTCGCCGGTCTTCCACCGGCCCACGTCCGCGCCCACCGCCTCCACCACACCGGCGAGTTCGTGCCCGGGCACGTGTGGCAGGGCGATGTCGGGGTCGTGTCCCATCCAGCCGTGCCAGTCGCTGCGGCAGAGCCCGGTCGCCTCGACCCGGACGACCACACCGTGGGCGGAGGGAGCGGGGTCCGGAACCTCCCGTACCTCCGCGTCCTGTCCGTACCGCTCGAACACCACCGCTTTCATGCCCCGCCCTCCACCGCCGTACCTCTGTCCGGCCTTCGAACCTAACCCCCGACCGGCTCCTTGTCCCGGGCGGGCTCCATGGCGTCCCGGTCGGGCAGCGCCGGGACGGCGGTCTCCGTGCCGCCCTCGCTGATCCCGAAGCGGTCGTGGAAGCGGCGCAGCGGTCCCGGGGCCCACCAGGTGAGGCGCCCGGTCAGCTTCATCACGGACGGGACGAGGAGGCTGCGCACCACCATCGCGTCCATCAGCACGGCGAGCGCGACGCCGAGGCCCAGCATCTTGGTGTTGGTGACCCGGGAGGTGCCGATCGCCACCATCACGACGGCGAGGATCACGGCGGCGGCGGTGATGAGCCCGCCGGTGTGGCGCAGCCCGTACCGGACGGAGTGCTCGTGGTCGCCCGTGGCGTCGTACTCCTCCTTGATCCGGGAGAGCAGGAACACTCCGTAGTCCATGGAGAGCCCGAAGGCGACGCAGAACATCAGCACGGGGAGGGTCGTCTCTATGTCACCGGTGGGGGTGAAGCCGAGCAGCCCGGAAAGATGGCCTTCCTGGAAGACCCAGACGACCGCGCCGAACATCGCCGTGAGGCTGAGGGCGTTCAGGACGACGGCCTGGAGGGGTATCAGCACGCTGCCGGTGAGCAGGAAGACCAGAATGAGGGTGGCCACGACGATGATCCCCACCGCCCAGGGCAGTCGGTCGGCTATGGCGTCCTTGGAGTCCACCAGGACGGCGGCCGCGCCGGTCACCGAGGTGTCGAACGGGGCTTCCTGGGCGCGCACTTCCCCCACCGCGCTCTGGGCGGTCGTGCCGACGGCCTCGCCCTCCGGCACCACGACGAAGTAGGCGTACGTCCCGGAGCCGTCCCCGGCTGCGGCTTCGGGTCCGCTGCCCGAGGTCACCGGCCCTTCCACCTGGGCGATTCCGTCCAGCGCCTCGATCCGCTCGCGGTAGTCGGCGTACTGGGCCGGTGTGGCGGAGCCCTCGGCGAGCACGGTGAGCCCGCCGCCCGGGTTGCCGGGGAAGCCGTCCCGCAGCTGGTCCTGGACCACCCGGGACTCCGCCGTGACCGGCAGCTGCCGGTCGTCGGCCGTACCGAACGTCACGCCGAGGAAGGGCAGGCCCAGGAGCACGAGTCCGGCGGAGGTGGCCACGGCGAAGACAGGGGCCCGCCGCATCACCAGCGCGGCCGTACGCGCCCAGCCGGCACCGCTCCCGGCGTCGGCCTTCGCGTCCCTGTCCGTCTTCGCGCCCCCCTCGGACCGCTCGCTGGATCGGCGCCGGGTGAAGAGGCGTCGCAGGTCGAAGGAGTTGACCCGCTCTCCGAGCAGCATCAGCGCCGCGGGCAGCAGGATCAGCGCGGCCGCCGCGGCGAGCAGGACCACCGCGATTCCCGCGTAGGCGAAGGAGCGCAGGAAGTACTGCGGGAAGACGAGCATCGCGGCGAGTGAGACGGCCACCGTCAGCGCGGAGAAGAGCACGGTCCGCCCGGCCGTGCGCAGGGTGGTCCCCACGGCCGTGCGGGTGTCGGCTCCCGAGGCCAGCTCCTCGCGGAAGCGGCGGACCACGAACAGCGCGTAGTCGATCGCGAGGCCGAGTCCGAGGGCGGTCGTGAGGTTCTGGGCGAAGACGGAGACATCGGTGAGTTCGGTGATTCCGCGCAGCACCGCGTTGGTCCCGAGGATGGCCACGATCCCGATGCCCAGCGGCAGGAGGGCCGCGACCGCGCTGCCGAAGACCATGACGAGCAGGACGAGGGTCACCGGCAGGGCGATCAGTTCGGCCCGCAGGAGGTCCTCCTGGATGATCGTCTGCATCTCGTGCCGTACCGCCAGGGGGCCGCCGACGGACACCTCGACCGGTCCGTGCGTGCCGCGGTACTCGGGGGCGATCTTCTGGAGCAGCTCGCCGGCCGCCCTTTCCTCGCCCTCGACGCGGGCGGCGATCACGGCCTGCCGGCCGTCCTCGGACCGCAGGGCGGGAGATCCCGTCCCCCAGTAGGAGCCGACGCCGCTCACCCCCGGCTCCGCGTCGAGACGCTCGGCGATCCGGCGCGCCTCCGCGACGACGGCGGGGGCGTCGACCCCGGCCGTGCCCGCGTCGACGAGGAGGAGCAGATTGGGCTGGGAGGCGGGGAACTCCCGCTCCAGGACCTGGGTCGCGAAGGTGGATTCGGCGTCCGGGTCCTCCCAGCCGCCGCTGCCCATCCGATCCGCGACCCCGCTGCCGGCGAAGACGGCGAGTGCGGTGATCACGAGAGCGGCCAGCAGTGACAGGCGTGGCCTGGCCGTGACGAACCGCGTCCACCCCCCGCCCCGGGCGGGCCCTGAATTCTTGACTTCGGCCATGACGCGGTGTCCCCTTCACCATGACCCATGCGCTCGCTTCCCGGCAGGCCGCATGGGTCGCCCTTTGCCATAGACTGGCAAACACGAGTGATCACTCGCGTTTCTCAAGAATGCGAGCGATGTCTCGTGTTTGTCAACCGCGTTCATGAAAGCTGGGGACAGCCATGTCCGAGGGATTCGCCGAGCCCAAGCCGCGCCGCCGCCAGGCCCGCGGCGAGCGCCGCATCGCGCAGCTGCTCCAGGCCGCCGCGAACGTCTTCTGCACGACCGGCTACACCGCGGCCAGCACCAACGCGATCGCCCGCGAGGCGAGCGTCTCGCCCGGCACGCTCTACCAGTACTTCCCGAACAAGGAGGCCATCGCCGTCGAACTCGGCGGCCGCCTCATGCACGAGATGCGCGAGGCCCACGGCCAGGCGTTCACGCCGGAGAACTTCGAACTGCCGCTGCCCGACCTGATCGACGCGGTCGTCGACCCGCTGATCGAGTTCAATTGCCAGAACCCCGTCTTCCTCGCCCTGATGCACGGTTCCGAGATCCCGGGCCGCATCGCGGAGGAGCACGACGAGCTGCACGCCTCGCTGCTCGCCCGGGTCGGGGATCTGATCGGCCACTACGTGCCGGACATCCCGTCCGACGAGCGGGCCCGCATCGCCGACATGACCTTCGCGGTCTTCAAGGGCGGCCTCGCCCTGGTCCTCGCCGCCCCGGAGGGGCCCGAGCGGGAGGCCACGATCGTCGAGCTGAAGAGGGTTCTCGTGCGCTACCTCGACCCGGTCGTCGGCGATGCCGCGGGCGCCCCGGAGCCACCCCCGCGCCCCTGACTCCCCCTCCGCCCGGCCCGCGCCCCGGAACGGCGACCCAGCTCGCGCGGACTTCGCGCGGCACCGGCCGGGGCGACAGTGGAATTCATACCCCCTAGGGGTATACCCTGTGCTTCAGTACGAGTCAGTACGACCCTGAACCAGCACCACCCGCGAAGAGGAGACCGTCATGAGCGCCGAGACGAAGACCGAACTGCCCCAGGTCACCGGCAGCTGCTGCTCGTCGACCGGCTCGTGCCAGGACAGCGCGGCCGAGGCCCGGCAGGACGGCGTCACCACCGTCTACCAGGTCAAGGGCATGACCTGCGGGCACTGTGAGGGAGCGGTCACGAGCGAGATCTCCGAGATCGCCGGCGTCTCCTCCGTCAAGGCCGTCGCCGCCACCGGCCAGGTCACCGTGGTCTCGCAGGCCCCGCTCGACGAGGCCGCCGTCCGCGCCGCCGTCGACGAGGCCGGCTACGAGCTGGTCGGCCAGGCCTGAGCCTGCCTCCGGCATACCCGGCGGGGGCCGTACCGTTACGACGGTACGGCCCCGCTCTCCTTTGGAACCGCACATGACCTCCAGCTCCACCGCCGCCCCGGCGCCCGTCCTCACCACCGAGCTGACCATCGGCGGGATGACCTGCGCCTCCTGCGCCGCCCGCGTCGAGAAGAAGCTCAACCGCATGGACGGCGTCACGGCCACCGTCAACTACGCGACGGAGAAGGCGCGGATCGAGTACGTGGCCGAGGTAGGGATCGACGATCTGATCGCGACGGTCGTCAAGACCGGCTACACCGCCGAGAAGCCCCCGCCACCGGAGCCCGAGCCGCTGCCGGCAACCTCCGAGCCTGAGCCGGAACACGAGCCGCGCACCGAGCCGCCGACCGGGGAACCGTCCGAGCGGGATCCCAAGCTCGACTCCCTACGGCAGCGCCTGACCGTCTCCGCGGTCCTCTCCGCCCCCGTCGTCCTCCTGGCCATGATCCCCGCCCTCCAGTTCGAGAACTGGCAGTGGCTCTCGCTCACTCTCGCCGCACCCGTCGTGATCTGGGGCGGGCTGCCCTTCCACCGCGCCACCTGGGCCAACCTCCGGCACGGGGCGGCCACCATGGACACCCTCGTCTCGGTCGGCACCCTGGCCGCCTTCGGCTGGTCGCTGTGGGCCCTGTTCCTCGGCAGCGCCGGCATGCCCGGCATGCGCCACGGCTTCGGCCTCACCGCCGGCCGCGCCGACGGCGCCGCCACGATCTACCTGGAGGTGGCGGCCGGGGTCGTCACCTTCATCCTCCTCGGCCGCTACCTGGAGGCCCGCGCCAAGCGGAAGGCCGGCTCCGCGCTGCGCGCGCTGATGGAGCTGGGCGCCAAGGACGTGGCGGTGCTGAGGGGAGGCGCCGAGGTACGGATCCCGGTCGCCGCCCTGCGGACCGGCGACCTCTTCGTCGTACGGCCCGGCGAGAAGATCGCGACCGACGGCACCGTCACCGAAGGCGCCTCCGCCGTCGACGCCGCCCTGCTCACCGGCGAGTCGCTGCCGGTCGACGTGGCGGCCGGGGACGCCGTGACGGGCGGGTGCGTCAACACCTCCGGACGTCTCGTCGTGGAGGCCACCCGGGTCGGCGCGGACACCCAGCTCGCGCGGATGGCGAAGCTGGTCGAGGACGCGCAGAACGGCAAGGCACGGGTCCAGCGCCTCGCGGACCGGATCTCCGCCGTCTTCGTACCCGTGGTGCTGCTGATCGCGCTCGGCACCCTGGTGACCTGGCTGCTCGCGACGGACGACACGACGGCCGCGTTCACGGCCGCCGTCGCCGTCCTGATCATCGCCTGTCCCTGCGCCCTCGGCCTCGCCACTCCGACCGCCCTCCTGGTCGGCACCGGCCGCGGCGCGCAGCTCGGCATCCTGATCAAGGGCCCGGAGGTCCTGGAGTCCACCCGCCGCGTCGACACCGTCGTCCTCGACAAGACGGGCACGGTCACCACCGGCCGGATGACGCTGTCGAAGGTGTACGTGTACGAGGGGGAGGACGAGGCCGAGCTGCTGCGGCTCGCCGGCGCCCTGGAGCACGCCTCCGAGCATCCGGTGGCCCGGGCGGTCACGACCGGCGCCGCCGAGCGGCTCGGGCTGCCGGTGGCGGAGCTGCCCGTGCCGACGTCCTTCGAGAACGTGCCGGGGCTCGGCGTGCGCGGCTCGGTCGACGGGCACCGGGTCCTGGTCGGTCGCCCGGCCCTGCTGAAGGCCGAAGGGATCGAGACCGCCTCGGCACCTGAGCCGGGGGCCGTCCAGGTCGCCTGGGACGGCCGGGTCCGCGGGTTGCTGACGGTCGCCGACGCGGTCAAGGAGACCAGCGCCGAGGCGGTCGCCCGGCTGCGGGCCCTCGGTCTGACGCCGGTCCTGCTGACCGGCGACGGGCGGGCCGTGGCCGAGACGGTGGCGGCCGAGGTCGGCATCGACGCGGACCGGGTCTTCGCCGAGGTGCTGCCGCGGGAGAAGGCCGCCGTGGTGAGGCGACTGCAGGCGGAGGGCCGGACGGTCGCGATGGTCGGCGACGGCGTGAACGACGCGGCCGCGCTCGCCACCGCCGATCTGGGCCTGGCCATGGGGACCGGCACGGACGCCGCCATCGAGGCGGGCGACCTGACGCTGGTGCGCGGGGACCTCCGGGTCGCCGCGGACGCCATCCGCCTCTCCCGCCGGACGCTGGCGACGATCAAGGGCAACCTCGGCTGGGCGTTCGGCTACAACCTCGCCGCCCTTCCCCTCGCCGCCGCGGGACTCCTCAACCCGATGATCGCGGGCCTGGCCATGGCCTTTTCGTCCGTTTTCGTCGTGTCCAACAGCCTGCGGCTTCGGCGATTCACCTGAATTCACCTACACGTGACGCACAGGACCTTCACAAAGAGACCTAGATCACAGATATTTGGGGGTAACCATTCGGGCCGTTCGCGAGTCTAAGTGGGCGATGCCAAGAACGTCTTGGGGGACGTTCACGGGATGTCTTGGGGGACGTCCCAGGCAAGCGTTGGCCGGGGCACGTGCACCGGGGAGCTTTGAGCGGCCCTCCCGTACGTACGTACCCCGGCAGACCGCGTAGCCCACTGAGCTTCTGCTGACACGGCAGACGCCCGGCCCGGATCCCGTGGGGGGAATCCGCACCGGGGATATGGGAAGCGCCCCGCTCGCCGACCCGTGGGGGGATCGGAAGCGGGGCGCTTTTCGTTGGGCTCAGCGGTCCCGGGCGGCCCGGGCCGCACCGCGGCGGCACGCGCCGCGATGCGCCGAGGTTCAGCGGCTCTCGACGGGGACGAAGTCGCGCAGGACCTCGCCGGTGTAGATCTGGCGCGGGCGGCCGATGCGGGAACCCGGCTCCTTGATCATCTCGTGCCACTGGGCGATCCAGCCCGGGAGGCGGCCGAGCGCGAAGAGCACGGTGAACATCTCGGTCGGGAAGCCCATCGCGCGGTAGATCAGACCCGTGTAGAAGTCCACGTTCGGGTACAGGTTGCGCGAGACGAAGTAGTCGTCGGAGAGGGCGTGCTCCTCCAGCTTGAGCGCGATGTCCAGCAGCTCGTCGGACTTGCCGAGGGCCGAGAGGACGTCGTGCGCCGCAGCCTTGATGATCTTGGCGCGGGGGTCGAAGGACTTGTACACCCGGTGGCCGAAGCCCATCAGGCGGACGCCGTCCTCCTTGTTCTTCACCTTGCTGATGAAGGAGTCGACGTCGCCGCCGTTGGCCTGGATGCCCTCCAGCATCTCCAGGACCGACTGGTTGGCGCCACCGTGCAGGGGGCCCCACAGGGCCGAGATGCCGGCGGAGATCGAGGCGAACATGTTCGCCTGCGAGGAGCCGACCAGACGCACGGTGGACGTCGAACAGTTCTGCTCGTGGTCCGCGTGCAGGATCAGCAGCTTGTCGAGCGCGGAGACCACGACCGGGTCGAGCTCGTACTCCTGCGCCGGGACCGAGAAGGTCATGCGCAGGAAGTTCTCGACGTACCCGAGGTCGTTGCGCGGGTAGACGAAGGGGTGACCGATCGACTTCTTGTAGGCGTACGCCGCGATCGTCGGCAGCTTGGCGAGCAGCCGGATCGTGGAGAGGTGACGCTGCTTCTCGTCGAACGGGTTGTGGCTGTCCTGGTAGAACGTGGACAGCGCGGAGACCACCGAGGAGAGCATCGCCATCGGGTGGGCGTCACGCGGGAAGCCGTCGAAGAAGCGCTTGACGTCCTCGTGCAGCAGCGTGTGCTGGGTGATCTCGTTCTTGAAGGTGGACAGCTCGTCGACCTTCGGAAGCTCACCGTTGATCAGCAGGTACGCCACCTCGAGGAAGGTGGAGCGCTCGGCCAGCTGCTCGATGGGGTAACCGCGGTACCGCAGAATGCCCTGCTCGCCGTCCAGGTAGGTGATGGCGGATTTATAGGCGGCGGTGTTGCCGTATCCGCTGTCCAGGGTGACCAGACCGGTCTGGGCTCGGAGCTTCCCGATGTCGAAGCCCTTGTCGCCGACGGTGCTCTCGACCACCGGGTAGGTGTATTCACCGTCCGCGTACCGCAGTACTACAGAGTTGTCGCTCACGTCATCCCTCACCGACGTAGTGCCTCTTCTTCGAGGTGCCCTGACTGTCTCTACCATCCCCCATTTGGCTCAGGAGAGTGCACTCGGGGTCGACCATTGGGCCATGTGGCGGCACTCAGTGCCGCCAACCTGCTCATCTTGCCCCCTTCGCCCCGCTTCCGGAAGTCCGGGGTGCTCTTTCACACGCCCGAGTGCCCGCCGACTCCCGCGAGCCGATGGGCCAGCGCGGTGAACCGTCTGCCCGCCGAGACCGTACGGACGGCCTGGGCGATCGCCTTGCGGGAGCCGACCAGGACCACCAGCTTCCGGGCCCGGGTGACGGCCGTGTAGAGCAGGTTCCGCTGGAGCATCATCCAGGCGCTGTTGGTGACCGGGATCACCACTGCCGGGTACTCGCTGCCCTGCGAGCGGTGGATGGTCACCGCGTAGGCATGGGCCAGTTCGTCCAGCTCGTCGAAGTCGTACGGCACCTCCTCGTCCTCGTCGGTCCGTACGGTCAGCCGCTGCTCGACGGTGTCCAGCGAGGTCACGACGCCGACCGTGCCGTTGAAGACGCCGTTGGCGCCCTTCTCGTAGTTGTTCCGGATCTGGGTCACCTTGTCGCCGACACGGAAGACCCGGCCGCCGAACCGCTTCTCCGGGACGTCGGGGCGGGCCGGGGTGACGGCCTGCTGGAGGAGCCCGTTGAGCGCGCCGGCGCCCGCCGGGCCCCGGTGCATGGGCGCCAGGACCTGAACATCCCGGCGCGGATCGAGACCGAACTTGGCGGGAATCCGTCGCGCCGCGACCTCGACGGTGACCCGCGCCGCGTCCTCGGTCTCGTCCTCCGCGAAGAGGAAGAAGTCCGGCAGACCTGTGGTGACGGGTGCGAGACCGGCGTTGATCCGGTGGGCGTTGGTGACCACCCCCGACTGCTGCGCCTGCCGGAAGATCCGGGTCAGCCGGACGGCCGGCACCGGGCTGTCCGGAGCCAGCAGGTCGCCGAGCACCTCCCCGGCCCCCACCGAGGGCAGCTGGTCCACGTCCCCGACCAGGAGCAGGTGGGCACCCGGTGCCACGGCCTTCACCAGCTTGTTGGCGAGCAGCAGGTCGAGCATGGACGCCTCGTCCACCACGACCAGGTCGGCCTCCAGGGGGCGGTCCCGGTCGTACGCCGCGTCCCCGCCCGGCTTGAGCTCCAGGAGGCGGTGGACGGTGGAGGCCTCGGCTCCCGTCAGTTCCGCCAGCCGTTTCGCGGCCCGGCCGGTGGGCGCGGCGAGGACCACCTTGGCCTTCTTGGCCCGGGCCAGCTCCACGATCGAGCGGACCGTGAACGACTTCCCGCAGCCGGGCCCGCCGGTCAGCACGGCGACCTTGCGGGTCAGCGCCAGCCGCACGGCCTCCTCCTGCTCGGGCGCGAGCGATGCCCCCGTCCGGTCGGCGAGCCATGCCAGGGCCTTGTCCCAGGCGACGTCCCGGAAGGCCGGCATCCGGTCCTCCTCCGTGCGCAGGAGGCGGGTGAGCTGGGCGGCGAGGGAAAGCTCGGCGCGGTGGAACGGGATCAGATAGACGGCCGTGACCGGCTGCCCCTCGGGACCGGGGACACGCTCCCGTACGACGCCCTCGGGATCCTCGGCGAGCGCGGCGAGGCACTCGATGACCAGGCCCGTGTCGACCTGCAGCAGCTTGACCGCGTCGGCGATCAGCCGTTCCTCGGGCAGGAAGCAGTGCCCCTGGTCGGTGGACTGCGAGAGGGCGTACTGGAGTCCGGCCTTGACCCGGTCCGGGCTGTCGTGCGGGATGCCGACGGCCTGAGCGATCTTGTCGGCCGTGAGGAAGCCGATGCCCCAGACGTCGGCGGCCAGCCGGTAGGGCTGGTTGCGCACGACGGAGATCGAGGCGTCGCCGTACTTCTTGTAGATCCGCACCGCGATGGAGGTGGAGACGCCGACGCCCTGGAGGAAGACCATCACCTCCTTGATCGCCTTCTGCTCCTCCCAGGCCGCTCCGATCAGCCGGGTCCGCTTCGGCCCGAGCCCGGGGACCTCGACGAGCCGCTCGGGCGCCTGCTCGATGACGTCGAGGGTGTCGGTGCCGAAGTGCTCGACGATCCGCTCGGCGATCTTCGGGCCGATGCCCTTGATGAGGCCCGAGCCGAGGTAGCGGCGTATGCCCTGGATGGTGGCGGGCAGGACGGTCGTGTAGTTCTCGACCGTGAACTGCTTGCCGTACTGCGGGTGGGAGCCCCAGCGCCCCTCCATGCGCAGCGACTCACCGGGCTGCGCCCCGAGCAACGAGCCGACGACGGTGAGCAGATCCCCGGCGCCCCGGCCGGTGTCGACCCGGGCCACCGTGTAGCCGGTCTCCTCGTTGGCATACGTGATCCGCTCGAGGACACCTTCGACGACTGCCTGGCGCGGTGCCTGTGCCGCTGCCGGAGCCGGTGCCTGCGCCCGCCCCTGTGCCTGACCCTGGTTGGACATGCACCGAAGGTAGCGAAGGGGTCGGACAGCGGGGCGGGCCCTGTGGAAAGCGCCGCGGGCTCAAGGCCGAACCGGCTTCGCCCGACATGCCGGGGCTCGGCCGGGACCGTAGCGTTTCCGGCATGAGTGACGAATCTTCGTTTCAGCAGGACGTGCTGCGTGAACTCGGCGACGACAGGCTTCGGGAGATCGCCGGGGTGCTCGGCACGGACGCGGCCAGGGCTCAGGAGGTCGTCGGGAGTTCGGCGGACGCGCTGTCGGGTGAGTTGCGGCGGGCGGCGGCCGAACCCGCGAGCGCCGACGAGGTGCGCCAGGCCGTCGACGAGGTGACGACCTCCGAGCCTCCCCTCCAGGGCGTGGCCGCGTTCGGAGGGCTGGTGGGCGGCGGGCTCATGGCCGGAGTTCTCCGGAAGCTGGCGCGGCCGGCGGCGGACGTCGTCGCCAAGAAGACGGGGCTGCCGCCGGCCGCGGTGAGCCGGGCGGTCGAGACGCTGGTGCCGGTGGTCCTGGCGGTACTCACGAAGCGGGCGACCACCGAGAAGGGCGGCGGCCTCGGTGACGTCCTCGGCGGAGGCGCGAAGAAGTAGGACGGGCCACGGCACCCGCACGCGCGCCCCGGCCCCTCACTGCCTTCGCCTCCCCCTCACACCGCCAGATACCGCGCCAGCGTCTCCTCCAGTACCTCCGCGCCCTCCCTCCCCCACAGCTCGTCGTTGAACAGCTCCACCTCGATCGGGCCCGTGTACCCGGCTCCGTCCACCAGGTCGCACCACCCCCGCAGGTCGATCACCCCGTCGCCCAATTGGCCCCGTCCGTTGAGGACGCCGGCCGGCAGAGGGGTGGTCCAGTCGGCCAGTTGGAAGGTGTGGATGCGGCCGGCCGCGCCCGCCCGGGCCACCGCCGCCGGGGCTCGGTCGTCCCACCAGATGTGGTAGGTGTCGACGGTCACGCCGACCTGCTCCGCCGGGAAGTGTCCGGCGATCTCCAGAGCCTGGTCCAGGGTGGAGACCGCACAGCGGTCCGAGGCGTACATCGGGTGCAGCGGTTCGATCGCCAGCCGTACGTCCCGCTCCCCCGCGTACGGCGCGAGCTCGGCGATCGACTCGGTGATCCGGGCTCGGGCGGCCGCCAGGTCGCGGCTGCCCGGGGCGAGGCCGCCTGAGACCAGGACGAGGGTGTCGGTGCCGAGCGCCGCCGCCTCGTCGATCGCGGCGCGGTTGTCGTCCAGCGAGGACGCGGTGGTGAAGAAACCGCCCCGGCACAGGGTGGTGACGGTCAGCCCGGCGTCGCGGACGAGCTTGGCCGTGGCCTCGAGCCCGTACGCCTGGACCGGCTCGCGCCACAGGCCGATGCCGGGGACGCCGAGCCGTGCGCACTGCTCCACCAGCTCCGGCAGGGACAGCTGCTTCACCGTCATCTGGTTGACGCTGAAGCGGGAGAGGGGGTTCACCGGGGGACTCCGTACACCGTGAGCAGGGACCGCATCCGGGACTCCGCGAGCTCCGGGTCGGGGAACAGGCCGAGGCCGTCGGCCAGTTCGTACGCCCGCGCCAGGTGCGGCAGCGAGCGCGCCGACTGCAGACCGCCGGCCATCGCGAAGTGGTCCTGGTGGCCCGCCAGCCAGGCGAGCAGGACGACACCCGTCTTGTAGAAGCGCGTCGGGGGCTGGAAGAGGTGGCGGGAGAGCTCCACCGTCGGGTCGAGGATCTTGCGGAACCCCTCGGTGTCGCCGGTGTCCAGCTTCCGGACCGCCCGTGCCGCCAGCGGACCCAGCGGGTCGAATATGCCGAGCAGGGCATGGCTGAAGCGTCCTCCCGCCGCCGGCTCCTCCCCCGCGATCAGCTCCGGATAGTTGAAGTCGTCACCCGTGTAGCAGCGCACGCCCTCGGGGAGGCGGCGGCGCAGGTCGATCTCGCGCTGGGCGTCCAGCAGCGAGACCTTGATGCCGTCGACCTTGTCCGGGTGGGCCGCGATGACCTCCAGGAAGGTGTCGGTCGCGGTGTCGAGGTCGGCGGAGCCCCAGTAGCCCTCCAGCGCCGGGTCGAACATCGGGCCCAGCCAGTGCAGGATCACCGGCTCGGACGCCTGGCGCAGGAGATGGGTGTACGTGTCGAGATAGTCGTCAGGGCTTTTGGCGGCGGCCGCGAGGGCGCGGGACGCCATGAGGATGGCCTGGGAGCCGGTCTCCTCGACGAGGGCGAGCTGCTCCTCGTACGCCTGGCGGACCGTCTTCAGGTCGGCCGGGCCCGGGAGTTGGTCGGTGCCGACGCCGCAGGCGATCCGGCCGCCGACGGCCTTGGCCTCGGCCGCCGAGCGGCGGATCAGTTCGGCCGCTCCGGCCCAGTCCAGGCCCATCCCGCGCTGCGCGGTGTCCATGGCCTCCGCGACGCCGAGGCCGTGCGACCAGAGGTGGCGACGGAAGGCGAGGGTCGCGTCCCAGTCGACGGCGGCGGGCGAGTCGGGGGTGGTGTCGGCGTACGGGTCGGCGACCACGTGGGCGGCGGAGAAGACCGTACGGGAAGTCAGAGCGGTGCTCTCGGAGGGCTCGGGGTCCGGTGCGGGGCGCGGGGTGTACTCCCGTACCCCTCCCCCGGCGTTCGGCAGGCGGATCACAGCGCGATCTCCGGGACCTCCAGGCGGCGGCCCTCGGCCGAGGACCGCAGCCCCAGCTCGGCCAGCTGCACACCGCGCGCGCCCGCGAGCAGGTCCCAGTGGTACGGCTCGTCCAGCACGACGTGCCGGAGGAAGAGCTCCCACTGCGCCTTGAAGCCGTTGTCGAACTCGGCGTTGTCCGGCACCTCCTGCCACTGGTCGCGGAAGGACTCGGCGACCGGGATGTCCGGGTTCCAGACGGGCTTCGGGGTGGCCGAGCGGTGCTGGACGCGGCAGCCGCGCAGGCCGGCGACGGCCGAGCCGTGGGTGCCGTCGACCTGGAACTCGACCAGTTCTTCGCGGTGGACGCGGACCGCCCAGGAGGAGTTGATCTGGGCGACGATTCCGCCCTCCAGCTGGAAGATGCCGTACGCGGCGTCGTCGGCGGTGGCTCCGTAGGGCTTGCCCTGCTCGTCCCAGCGCTGGGGGATGTGGGTGGCGACCTGGGCGGTGACGCCGGTGACCCGGCCGAAGAGCTCGTGGAGGACGTACTCCCAGTGCGGGAACATGTCGACGACGATGCCGCCGCCGTCCTCGGCGCGGTAGTTCCAGCTGGGGCGCTGGGCGTCCTGCCAGTCGCCCTCGAAGACCCAGTAGCCGAACTCCCCGCGCACGGAGAGGATCTGGCCGAAGAAGCCACCGTCGATGAGGCGCTTCAGCTTCAGCAGGCCCGGCAGGAAGATCTTGTCCTGGACGACGCCGTGCTTGATGCCGGCGGCCTCGGCGAGGCGGGCCAGCTCCAGGGCGCCTTCGAGGTCGGTGGCGGTGGGCTTCTCGGTGTAGACGTGCTTGCCGGCGGCGACGGCCTTCTTGATCGCCTCCACGCGGGCGGAGGTGACCTGGGCGTCGAAGTAGAGGTCGATCGTCTCGTCGGCGAGGACGGCGTCGAGGTCGGTGGACCACTCGGTGAGGCCGTGGCGCTCGGCGAGGGCGCGCAGGGCGTGCTCGCGGCGGCCGACGAGGACGGGCTCGGGCCAGAGGGTCTCGCCGTTGCCGAGGTCGAGGCCGCCCTGTTCGCGCAGGGCGAGGATCGAGCGGACGAGGTGCTGGCGGTATCCCATCCGTCCGGTGACGCCGTTCATGGCGATGCGGACTGTCCTGCGTGTCACGAAGTTCCCTCCATGGGCGATGCGCGCCTCCGGCCGAGATGACAGAAAGCGCTTTCTACTGGGAATGACGCTAGCCTGCCGACAACACCCCGGACAAGGGGGCGGCCCGACTCTCCCGGAGGTACGCGATGACAGTCACGCTGGCGGATGTGGCCGCGCGGGCCCGGGTCTCCCCGGCGACGGTCTCGCGCGTCCTGAACGGCAACTACCCCGTCGCCGCGTCGACGCGGGAGCGGGTGCTGCGGGCGGTCGACGAGCTGGACTACGTGCTGAACGGGCCCGCGAGCTCGCTCGCCGCGGCCACCTCCGACCTGGTCGGCATCCTCGTCAACGACATCGCCGACCCCTTCTTCGGGATCATGGCGGGGGCGGCGCAGAGCGCGATAGGTGAAGGTGCGTCGGGGCGGGCGGGCGGCGAGAAACTGGCCGTGGTCTGCAACACGGGTGGCTCGCCCGAGCGCGAGCTGACCTATCTCACGCTGCTGCAGCGCCAGCGGGCGGCCGCGGTGATCCTCACCGGCGGGTCGCTGGAGGACGAGGAGCACATGGCGGCGGTCGCCTCCAAGCTCACGAAGCTGGCGGACGCGGGCACCCGGGTCGTGTTGTGTGGACGGCCTCCGGTACCGGGGGACGCGAGCGTCGCGGCACTCACCTTCGACAACCGGTCCGGGGCGCGGCGGCTCACCGAGCACCTGCTGTCGCTCGGGCACCGGCGGATCGGTTACGCGGCGGGGCCCGCGGACCGGACGACGACTCGGCACCGGCTGGAGGGACACCGGGAGGCGATGGCGGCGGCTGGTCTGGCCGACGGTCAGGAGACGCTGACGGTGCACGGCGCGTACGACCGGGGAGCGGGGTACGACGCGACGCTCGAACTGCTGCGCAGGGAGCCGTCCCTGACGGCGATCGTGGCGGCGAACGACACGGTCGCGCTGGGCGCGTGCGCGGCGCTGCGGGACCGGGGGCTGAGCATTCCGGGGGACGTGTCGGTGGCGGGCTTCGACGACCTGCCGTTCTCGGTCGACGCGGTCCCCGCCCTGACGACGGTACGCCTCCCCCTCCACGAGGCGGGCGCCCGCGCGGGCCGCCTGGCGATGGCGACGGAGGAGGCCCCGCCCGGGGGCGTGACGACGATCCCGGCGGAGCTGATGGTCAGGGACTCGACGGCGCCTCCACGGAGCTGAGCCCGCGACCGCTACCGCAGGAAGCGACGTCACACGGAGGGCCGCCCAGGACGCGGCACCACCGGCGGGACCTGGGCCTCCCGGGCCGGGTGGGCGTCGGGACCGGCACGGTACGCCGTCGCCCGGCCGTCCGCTCGCCCGCCCGCCCGTCTCCCGCCGCCCGGCGTCAGGGAGGTCAGCGCAACGCCCCCGACCAGCAGCGCCGCCGCGCACCAGCGCAGCGGGCTGACGGTCTCGTTCAGGAACAGGGCCGCCGAGGACATCCCGAAGACGGGGACCAGGAGGGAGAAGGGGGCGACGGAGGAGGCGGGGTAGCGGCGCAGGAGCAGGCCCCAGGCGCCGAAGCCGAAGACGGTCGTGATCCACGCGACGTAGACGATGACGCCCACGCCGGTCCAGTCGAGCCCCCGCAGCGCGGCCAGGTCCCGCTCCGGCCCCTCCAGGACGAACGACAGGGCGAGCAGCGGCAGTACGGGGACGGTGCTGACCCACACCATGAAGTTGAGGGCGTCGGGCGGGGATGCCTTGCGGGTCAGGACGTTGGAGACGCCCCAGCAGGCCGCTGCCGCGACGCAGAGCACGAAGCCGGCGAGCGGGCCCGAAGCGCCTTCGTCGGCCGCCGCGACGGCGATGCCCGCGAGCGCCACCGCCATGCCGGCGATCTTCACCCTCCCCGGCCGTTCCCCGAGCGCGACGAAGGCGAACAGGGCCGTGAAGACGGCCTGGACCTGGAGGATCAGGGAGGAGAGCCCGGCCGGTGCTCCCAGGTCCATGCCGGTGAAGAGCAGGCCGAACTTGGCGACGCCGAGGACGAGACCGACGGCCAGGATCCACTTCCAGGCCACCGTGGGACGGCCGACGAGGAAGACGGCGGGGAGGGCGGCGACGAGGAAGCGGAGGGCGGAGAAGAGCAGGGGCGGGAAGTGGTCGAGGCCGATCTCGATGACGACGAAGTTGACTCCCCAGACCGCGGCGACGAGCGCGGCGAGGGCGATGTGGGCGGGGCGCATGCGAGCGAGCATCTCGCCCCGGACCGTGTAGCACCAGCACGGATTCCTTCATGGTTGGATGAAGCAATGCTTCATCCAACCTCTTCGCCCCCTTGAGGAGTGCTCCGTGCTCGACCTCGGGCGCCTGCGGGCCCTCCACGCCGTCGCCGTCCACGGGACCGTGGGCGCGGCGGCCGCCGCGCTCGGCTACACCCCGTCCGCCGTCTCCCAGCAGATCGCCAAGCTGGAGCGGGAGACCCGCACGACGCTGCTCGAACGCCGGGGGCGCGGAGTCCGGCTCACCGACGAGGCACACCAACTCGCGGCGACGGCAGAGAAGTTGCTGTCCCTCGTCGAGGAGGCGGAGGTGCGCCTGGAGGAGCGGCGCGGGCTGCCCGCCGGACGTCTGGCGATCGGCTGCTTCGCGAGCGCGGCGCGCGGGCTCATGCCCCGGGTGCTGGCCGAACTGGCCCGGCGTCACCCCTCCCTCGACGCCCGGCTCACCGAGGTGGACCCGCACGTCTCGATCGAGCTGGTCTCGCGCGGCGTGATCGACCTGGCCGTCGCGCACGACTGGGACATCGCACCGATGGCGACCCCACCGGGCGTGGAGCAGGCGGTCATCGGCGACGACCTGTGCGACATCCTCGTCCCGCGCGATCACCCGCTGTCGGGACGGGAGTCGGTACGGCGGGAGGAGCTGGCGGACGAGCGGTGGATCTCGCAGCCGCCGGGCACGGTGTGCCACGACTGGCTGATACGGACCCTCCGGGCGACCGGGTACGAGCCGCGCATCGTCCATCAGGCGGAGGAGAACCCCACGCAGGTCGCCCTGGTCGCGGCCGGTCTCGGTATCGCGCTCGTGCCGCGCCTGGGCCGGGGGCCGCTGCCGCCCGAGGTGACACCCGTCCGTCTGGACCCAGTGCCGATGCGCCGGCTGCGCGCCCTGTGGCGCACGGGAGCGGCCCGGCGTCCCTCGATCACGGGGACCGTCCGCACGCTCCAGGAGCTCTGGCCCTCGGTGTCCGCGGCCGGCTGACGCCCCGTCCGCCTCCGCCCGGCGCGCCGCGGATCCTGCCCAGATGCTTGACCTGGCAGTTACTTTCGGGCTATCCGTGGCACCTTGGAAGTTTCCTTCAACCCCGCACGGCCGGAAGGAGCATCAGTGCACCACCGCGCCACCTCCAGACGCACCCTCCTCACCGTCACCGCCGCCGCAGCCGCGGCGGCGGTCACCGGCGTCAGCACACCCGCTCGCGCCCTCAGCGACGACGACGCCGCACCCGCGGCCCGCGACGAGAAGCTCCGTCGGCTCATCGCCGGCATGTC
This sequence comes from Streptomyces lateritius, assembly GCF_014649715.1. GTDB lineage: Bacteria > Actinomycetota > Actinomycetes > Streptomycetales > Streptomycetaceae > Streptomyces > Streptomyces lateritius. The sequence goes on along the minus strand of NZ_BMTO01000009.1, from coordinate 250,079 downwards.
CCTGGAAGAGAAGGTCGGCCAGCTCTTCGTCATGCGGGTGTACGGCCACTCCGCGACCGCCCCCGACCAGGCCGACATCGACGCCAACCTCAAGGAGATCGGCGTCCGCACGGCCGCCGAGCTCGTCGAGCGCTACCACGTCGGCGGGATCATCTACTTCGCCTGGGCGCACAACACCCGTGACCCGCGGCAGATCGCCGAGCTCTCCAACGGCATCCAGCGGGCCGGTCTCGCCCAGCCGACCCCCCTTCCCCTGCTCATCTCCACCGACCAGGAACACGGCATCGTCTGCCGGGTCGGCAAGCCCGCCACCCTCGTCCCGGGCGCCATGGCGCTCGGCGCGGGCGGCTCGCACGCCGACACCCGTAAGGCCGCGCAGATCGCGGGCGCCGAACTGGCCGCCGTCGGCATCCGGCAGAACTACGCGCCGGTCGCCGACGTCAACGTCAACCCCGCCAATCCCGTCATCGGCGTCCGCTCCTTCGGTTCGGACCCGCAGGCCGTCGCCGCCCTCGTCGCGGCGCAGGTCAAGGGCTACCAGGGCGCCGGGGTCGCCGCCACGTCCAAGCACTTCCCCGGACACGGAGACACCGCCGTCGACAGCCACTACGGCCTGCCGACCATCACCCACACCCGTGCGCAGTGGGCAGAGCTGGACGCCCCGCCGTTCCGGTCGGCCATCGCCGCCGGCATCGACTCGATCATGACCGCGCACATCGTCGTCCCCGCGCTCGACCCGAGCGAGGACCCGGCGACCCTCTCCCGCCCCATCCTGACCGGCATCCTGCGCGAGCAACTCGGTTACGACGGTGTGGTGGTGACCGACTCGCTCGGCATGGAGGGGGTACGGACGAAGTACGGCGACGAGCGTGTGCCCGTCCTCGCGCTCAAGGCCGGCGTCGACCAGCTGCTCAACCCGCCGAAGCTCGACATCGCCTGGAACGCCGTCCTCAGAGCGGTCGAGGACGGTGAGCTCACCGAGGCCCGGCTCGACGCGTCGATCCTGCGGATCCTGCGCCTCAAGACGAAGCTGGGGCTGTTCAGGGAGCCGTACGTGAGCGTCTCCGACGTGAACCGTACGGTCGGCGGCGCCGCGCATCTGGCCCACGCCGACCGGATCGCCGAGGCGACCACGACGCTGCTCCTCAACGAGGGCGGACTGCTCCCCCTGTCCCGCCGCAGTCACGGTGACGTCCTCGTGGTGGGCGCCGACCCCGCCTCACCCTCCGGCACGACGGGGCCGCCGACCACGACCCTCGCCACGGCCTTCACCGAACTGGGCTTCACCGCGACGGCGTTGTCCACCGGGGTCACCCCGACGGCGGCGAAGATCGAGCAGGCGGTGGCCGCCGCGGCCGGCAAGGACGTCGTCGTCGTCGGCACCTACAACGTCTCGGCGACCAGCCCGCAACGCACGCTCGTCGCGCGGCTGGTGGCGACCGGGGTGCCCGTGGTCACGGTCGCGATCCGCAACCCGTACGACATCGCCCACCTGAGCGGGCAGCGGGCGACCGTCGCCGCGTACTCCTGGACCGACGTCGAACTCCGGGCCGCGGTCCGGGTGATCGCGGGCGCGGCACGGCCCAAGGGCCGGCTGCCCGTCCCCGTGCAGCGGGCGGACGACCCGGCGCGGGTGCTGTACCCCGTCGGCCACGGCCTGTCGTACGCCTGACCCGACCACGGGCGGGGGGCTGTGCCCGCCGGCCTTCACGGCCGGCGGGCACAGCCCCCGCCAGGTCACGGACGGACGCCGTGCTCCCGGCTCAGCTCGTCGTCGGCCGCCTTGTCGAGGCGGGCGTCGAAGCGGGCCAGCGGCTGCGCGGCCGCCGCCTTCGGGGCGTCGACCCCGGCCCAGGCGAGGATGCGCGCCGTGGCCTTGGCGCGCTCGGCCTCGACGAGACCGGCGACCTGGGCGCCGTGGTTGGCGCCGGGGGCCGTGTAGACGTAGCTGTCACGGGCGCCCTTGCCGAGGCGGAACGGCTCGGCACCCCACGGGTCGTTGCCGCCGTACACGAACAGCATCTGGTGCGCGTTCTTGCGGACCCAGTCGTCCACGTCCCGCATGACCCATGGCTTGAACGTCGTCGGGATCTCGCGCGGTACGAAGTTCCGGGCGGGCTGGTAGCCGTACCGGGTCAGGCCGTCCAGGTGCGGCAGCTTGATGCTGGGCGAGCCGAGCTCGGTCGCCGCCTGGTAGTAGTACGGCGTGTACGGATCCAGGCCCTGGTCGGTGTAGAAGGACCAGCCGGAGTAGGCGTCGATGGTCTCGTAGACCTCGTCGTCGCTCGCGGTCTTCGCGTCCGGGACGGAGCCGCAGACGTCCTCGCCGTAGTACTGCCAGAAGCCCCAGACGAAGTCGAGGACGACGGCCTCGTATGCCTTGTCGAGGGAGCCGACGGTGTTGAAGGTGGCGCCCTCGGAGGCGGCCCACTCCTTGTACTTCTTCTGCAGCGGCTCGCGGCGGATCAGCGCCTCGCGCTGCAGCGCGTTCAGCCGGTCGCGGCACTCCTTGGTCCCGACGGTCTCGAAGAACCGGTCGTAGGCCGAGTCCTCCTTGTTGACCACGTCGTTGGGGGCCACGTAGGCGACGACGCCGTCCATGTCACGCGGGTAGAAGCGCTCGTAGTACGTCGCCGTCATGCCGCCCTTGGAGGCTCCGGTGGAGATCCAGTTCTTGCCGTAGACCTTCTTGAGGGCGGTGAAGATGCGGTGCTGGTCGCTGGCGGCCTGCCAGATGTCCAGCTTGGCCCAGTCGGCGGGCTGCGGCCGGGACGGCGTGAAGTACCGGTACTCCATGGAGACCTGGTTGCCGTCGATGATCCGGGTGGGCTCACGGCGGCTGGGGTTCGTGCTCAGCCCGTAGCCGCTGGTGTGGAAGACGGTCGGACGGTCGGTGTCCTTGTGGAGGACGGAGAGCCGCTGCTTGAACGTGCCCGCCCAGGGGCGGCGGTGGTCGACCGGCTGGGTGTACTCGAGAACGAAGAAGCGGTAACCGGCGTACGGCTTCTCCTCGATCAGGCTCATCCCGGGGATCGCCAGGATGCGGTCCTTGATGTCGGTGCTGTCTGCGGTGACGGACGTACGGTCGACAGACGTACCGCCGAACGTGCCGGTGGCCGGCTCCGCGGCGGTAGCCGCGCCGGACGCACCGACGGTGCCTATGAGCACCGTGAGCGACGCCAGCCATCTCAGCGACTTGCGCATTGACCCTCCCCTTGATTCACAACGGTGTCGCGAACCTAGCGGGGCAACGTGCGTGCCGCCAGACCTGCTTGGGCCTTACCTTTGGGATTTCCTCCGCATCAGCACAGGATCCATCCGGTCGAGCCGCTCCGGCCGGCGACGATGCCGGTCGCGCGGACGCAGCGGTTGAGGGCGTGGACGGTGACGGGGCCCGCCTGGCGGGTGAAGCGGCCGGAGTCGACGGCGGGGCGGCCGCCGCGGGGCTGGAGGGAGACGGACATCTGCCGGCGCGCGCCGGGGTTCTTGGCGACGGTGACGGCGCAGACGTACTGGCGGCTCTTGTGGAGGCGCAGTTCTCCGGTGGCGAAGGCGATCGTCTTGGTGGGGCGGCCGGCGCAGAGGGAGGCGGCGTCGGCGGTGGCGACGCCGGGCCCCGCGAGGGTCAGGGCGCCGACGCCGAGCACCATCGTGAGCAGATGCGCGAGCAGCCGCCCGGCACCCGCCCGCTTCGTCCCGTCGAACATCTGGTTCCCCTCCTGCCTCGGTGCCGTACATGCGTACGACGCACGAGAGGCCCGAGCGGTTGCCTTCATCCGAAGGCGGTGGCCACGAGCAGCAGGAACACGCACTCGGCGCCGATCGTCGTCCAGAACGCGGCCGTGCGGGAGGTCGCGGGTGCGGGGCCGTCCGGGGTGGAGAGGGCGTGGATCCAGGCGACGGCCGCGACGGCGAGGGAGGCGAGGTGGACCCAGCCGGGGGTGCCGGAGCAGCCCTCGCCGTAGCCGACGCAGCGGCCGGCGTTCTCCGAGGCCAGGCCGAGGACACCGACGAGCACCGTCGCGGGGACCAGCAGGAGCCCGGCCCACAGGGCGCGGGTGCGCAGCCGCCGGGCGGCCCCGCCCGGGCGGTCCGGGGCGAGGGCGGCGGTGGGAGCGTCGTCGGAGGCGGGGTGGGGGTGGCTCAGGGGCATGGAGCCGATTCGATCCCGTCCGGGGACGGGGCGGGATGCGCCGGACTACTCAACCGTCGGAGGCCACGTACTCACACCCGCTCCGGCTCTTCCTCGCCGATGAACGTTCGCCACAGCCGCGCGTACCGCCCGTCCCGCGCGAGGAGTTCGTCGTGGGTGCCGTCCTCCGCCACCCGGCCGTCGGCCATGACGATCACCCGGTCGGCGCGGGCGGCCGTGGTGAGCCGGTGGGCGACCACCAGCGTCGTCCGACGGCCCGCGAGGCGGTCGGTGGCCTGGTTGACCTGGGCCTCGGTGGCGAGGTCGAGGGCGGCGGTCGCCTCGTCGAGGAGGAGGATGTCCGGGTCGACGAGCTCGGCGCGGGCCAGGGCGATCAGCTGACGCTGACCGGCGGAGAGGTTGCGGCCGCGTTCGGCGACCTCGTGGAGGTAGCCGCCGTCCAGGGTCGCGATCATGTCGTGCGCGCCGACCGCGCGGGCCGCCGCCTCGACCTCGGCGTCGGTCGCCTCCGGCCGGCCGTAGGCGATGGCGTCGCGGACCGTCCCGGCGAAGAGGTACGCCTCCTGGGGCACGACCCCGAGACGGTGACGGTACGCGGTGAGGTCCAGGTCCCGCAGGTCGGTGCCGTCCACCGTGACCCGGCCGCTCGTCGGGTCGTAGAACCGCGCGACCAGCTTGACCAGGGTGGACTTCCCGGCGCCGGTCTCGCCGACGAAGGCGACCGTCTGCCCGGCCGGGACGCGCAGGTCGATGCCCGTGAGGGCCGCCTCCCCGCTTCCGTGCCCGTCCCCGTCGCCCCTCCCGTAGCCGAAGGACACGTCCTCGAAGGCGATCTCGCCGCGCAGCGACAGCACGTCGAGGGGCTTGTCGGCCTCGGCCGTCGAGATCGGCTCCTGAAGGAGCTCCTGCATCCGCTTCAGCGAGACGGCGGCCTGCTGGTAGCCGTCGAAGACCTGCGAGAGCTGCTGCACGGGGGCGAAGAAGAGGTCGATGTAGAGGAGGTAGGCGACGAGCGCGCCCGTGGTCAGGGTGCCCGCCTCGATGCGCTGCGCGCCGACGATCATGACGGCCGCGGCGGCGACGGAGGACAGCAGGGTGACGAAGGGGAAGTAGATCGAGATCAGCCACTGGCCTCGGACGCGTGCCTCGCGGTACTCGTCGCTGCGCGCGGCGAACCGGGCCGCGCTCGAGCGCTCGCGGCGGAAGGCCTGGACGATGCGGAGCCCGGAGACGGACTCCTGGAGGTCGGCGTTGACGACGCTGATCCGTTCGCGCGCCAGCTCGTACGCCTTCACGCTGGAGCGGCGGAAGAAGTACGTGGCGACGGCGAGGACCGGGAGGGCCGCGAAGACGACCAGGGCGAGCTGGAGGTCGAGCACGAGCAGCGCGACCATGATCCCGAAGAAGGTCACGACGGAGACGAAGGCGGTGACGAGACCCGTCTGGAGGAAGGTGGACAGGGCGTCCACGTCCGTCGTCATCCGGGTCATGATCCGGCCGGTCAGTTCGCGCTCGTAGTAGTCGAGACCGAGCCGCTGGAGCTGGGCGAAGATCTTCAGGCGGAGCGCGTAGAGCACCCGTTCGCCGGTGCGGCCGGTCATCCGGATCTCGCCGGTCTGCGCGATCCACTGGACGAGGACGGTGGCCAGGGCAAGGGCGGAGGCGACCCAGACGGCGCCGACGGCGAGCTGGTTGACGCCCTCGTCGATGCCGTGGCGGATCAGGACGGGCAGCAGCAGGCCCATGCCGGTGTCGACGGCGACCAGACCGAGGCTGACGAGGAGCGGGACGCCGAAGCCGCGCAGCAGGCGGCGCAGTCCTCCCCCGTGGCCTCCGGCACGGGAGGTGCCCCGGTCGTCCTCGGGGGCGACGGCGCGGGCCTCGTCGATGTCGGGGGCGTCGGTGGCGGGCGGGAGTGCCTCGAGGGCGGCGAGGAGTTCGGGGGTGGCTCCCCCGTGGCCTTCGGCAGGGGAGGTGCCCCCCGGCGCCTGGGGCTCCTCGGCGGTCTCCTCCCGTCCCCACAGGGTGGGGGTGATGCCGCGCTCGGCGTCGAACTCGGCGTCGAGTTCGGCGCGCAGGGTGCGGTCCTCGGGGAGTTCCGTCGCCATGGTGTGTCCGGGCGAGACGCCGCCGAGTTCGTCGGGGTCGGTGAGCAGCTGCCGGTAGAGCGCGGAGCGCTCCTGCAACTCCTCGTGGGTGCCGATGTCGGAGAGCCGGCCGTCGTCGAGGACGGCGATCCGGTCGGCGAGGTTGAGGGTGGAGCGGCGGTGGGCGATGAGGAGGGTGGTGCGGCCGGCCATCACGGAGGCGAGGGCCTCGTGGATCTCGTGCTCGACGCGGGCGTCGACGGCGGAGGTGGCGTCGTCGAGGAGGAGGAGCCGGGGGTCGGTGAGGATGGCGCGGGCGAGGGCGATGCGCTGGCGCTGGCCACCGGAGAGGGTGAGGCCGTGCTCGCCGACCTTGGTGTCGTACCCCTCGGGCAGGTGGGTGATGAAACGGTCCGCCTGGGCGGCGCGCGCGGCGGTCTCGATCTGTTCCCGGGTGGCGTCCGGGTGGCCGTACGCGATGTTGGCGCGGACGGTGTCGGAGAAGAGGAAGCTGTCCTCCGGGACGAGCCCGATGGCGGCGCGCAGGGAGTCGAGGGTCAGCTCGCGGACGTCGTGGCCGCCGACGAGGACGGCGCCGTGGGTGACGTCGTAGAAGCGCGGCAGAAGGAGCGAGACGGTGGACTTGCCGCTGCCGGAGGCGCCGACGACGGCGACGGTCTCGCCCGAGCGGATCTCCAGGGAGAAGCCGTCGAGGACCGGGCGGCCGTCCTCGTACGCGAAGCTCACGTCGTCGAACTCGACGGTGGCCTCGGCGTCGGCGGGCAGCTCCTTCGTCCCGTCCTTGATCACGGGCTCGGTGTCGATGAGCTCCAGGACGCGGTCGACGCCGGCGCGGGCCTGCTGGCCGACGGTGAGGACCATGGCGAGCATCCGGACCGGGCCGACGAGCGAGGCGAGGTAGGCGGAGAAGGCCACGAACGTGCCCAGCGTGATCTGGCCGCGGGTGGCGAGCCAGCCGCCGAGGGCGAGGACGGCGACCTGGCCGAGGGCGGGGACCGCCTGGAGCGCGGGGGTGTAGCGGGAGTTGAGCCGGATCGTGCGCAGCCGCCCGGCGAAGAGCTTGCGGCTGGCCTCGCGGATCTTCCCGGTCTCCTGGTCCTCCTGCCCGAAGCCCTTGACGACCCGGACGCCGGTCACGGCCCCGTCGACGACGCCGGCGACGGTGCCGGCCTGCTGCTGGGCGTACCAGGTGGCGGGGTGGAGGCGGGTCCGGCTGCGCTTGGCGATGAACCAGAGGGCGGGGGCGACGGCGAGGGCGACGAGGGTGAGGGGGATCGACAGCCAGGCCATGACGGCGAGGGAGATCAGGAAGAGCAGGACGTTCCCGATGGTCATCGGGAGCATGAAGAGCAGGCCCTGGATGAGCTGGAGGTCGCTGGTCGCCCGTCCGACGACCTGCCCCGTGGACAGCTCGTCCTGCCGTCGGCCGTCGAGCCGGGTGATGGTGCCGTACATGTCGGTACGGAGGTCGTGCTGGACGTCGAGGGCGAGGCGTCCGCCGTAGTAGCGGCGGATGTAGGTCAGGACGTAGACGACGGCGGCGGCGGCGATGAGGAGGCCGGTCCACACGGCGAGGGAGCGGGTCCGGGCGGTGACGACGTCGTCGATGATCACCTTGGTGATCAGCGGTACGAGGGCGAGGACGGCCATGCCGGCGAGCGAGGACCCGAGCGCGAGCACGACGTTCTTCTTGTACCGCCACGCGTAACCGGCCAGCCTGCGGGCCCAGCCCTCTCGCTTCGGATCCGCCGCCACGTGGTGCCTCCCGTTCGTCCTGCTCTACCGGAAGGCCCAACGCGGCTGAGGTGGGATTTCATCCCGCCGCAACAAACTCCGGGGCAGGACCGGTCCAGGGTCCTAGGACCCCTGCGCCCGGTGCGCCCCCGGCGCACCGCGGACGGGTGTTCCCGCCGCGAGCGAAGGGGTAGGAAGTCACGGGCCGCCGTACGACGGCCGGAACGTCAGGAGGGGGCGAGGGTGTCGGAGACGGAACACAGGCCGGCGTATCTGTGCGGGCAGCTGCACGCGGCGCTGCGCGCGCTGGAGAACATCGGGGCTCGGACCAACAGGCTGGCGGAGGCCCACTCGCTGTACCAGGCGGCCCGGTCGCCGCAGAACGAACTGCGGAAGCACCTCAAGGCGGCGGGCGAACACATCCTCGCGGCCGTGGCGCGGGGTGGGGCGCACGCGGCGGCGGCGCGCGAGGTCTTTCAGGGCATACCCGCGTTCATCCCGGCGAAGGGCCTGCCGTCGGGCGCCCTCGACAACCGGGATTCCGCGCTGTTCAGCGACGGGTACAACGAGCAGCTCAGCCTGTACAAGGAGAAGTACGGGGCGCTGTTCGTGTGACGCCCGGCGTCCGGGGCCGGAGCGGATCGCTCCGGCCCGGACGCGTGGGTCACAGATGCGTCGGTTCGAACATGCGCAGGAGGGCCGGGAGGACGACGACCGAGGGGCCCGGGGTGGAAAGGGCCTTGGCGAGGTCGGCCGTCAGGGAGTCCGGGGTCGTGCGGACGGCCGGGACGCCGAAGGATTCCGACAGGGCGACGAAGTCGGGGCGGGCGAGTTCGGTGGCCGTGGCCTCGCCGAAGGCGTCCGTCATGTACTCGCGCAGGATGCCGTAGCCGCCGTCGTCGACGATCAGCCAGGTGACGTTCGAGCCGTACTGCTTCGCCGTCGCCAGCTCGGCGATCGAGTACATCGCGCCGCCGTCGCCGGACACCGCGAGGACCGGTCGCGTCGGGTCGGCCGCCGCCGCGCCGAGGGCGGCGGGGAAGCCGTAGCCGAGGCCGCCGGCGCCCTGCGCGGAGTGCATGGTGTTGGGGTGGCGGGCGTCGAAGGCCGACCAGGCCCAGTAGGCGAGGATCGTCATGTCCCAGAAGCTGGGGGACGTGTCCGGCAGGGCCTCGCGGACCGAGGCCACGATCCGCTGCTCCAGGCCCAGGTCCTGGGCAGCGATCCGCTCACGGACCTTCGTCAGTACGGCCGAGACCCGCTCCGGGGCCGTCGGGTCCTCCCGTACCGCCACCGTTTCGAGCAGCGCGGACAGCGCCAGGCGCGCGTCGGCGTGGATGCCGAGGGCCGGGTGGTTGGACTCCAGCTTCCCGGCGTCGGCCTCGATCTGGATCACCCGGCCGCGCGGGGCGAAGGTGTGGTAGTTCGAGGACAGCTCGCCGAGGCCCGAGCCGACGACGAGGAGCACGTCGGCGTCCTCGAGGAAGTCGGTGGTGTGCCGGTCCTCCAGCCAGGACTGGAGCGAGAGCGGGTGCTCCCAGGGGAAGGCGCCCTTGCCGCCGAAGGTCGTCACGACCGGGGCCTGGATCCGCTCGGCGAGCGCGCGGAGCTTGCCCGAGGCGTCGGAGCGGACGACTCCGCCGCCCGCGATGATCGCGGGCCGCTCGGCGTTCGCGAGGAGGTGCGCCGCCACGGCGGTCAGCTCGGGGCGCGGCACGACCTCCTCCGGGGTCGCGTCCATCGCCGTGACGACGGGGAGCGTCGTCTCGGCCAGGAGCACGTCCTGCGGGATCTCGACCCAGACCGGCCCGTGCGGCGCCGTCAGCGCCGACTCCCAGGCCGCCGCGAGGGCGGACGGGATCTGGGACTGCGTACGGACGGTGTGGACGGACTTCACGATGTCCCGGAACGACGCCTGCTGGTCGCGGAGCTCGTGCAGGTAGCCGTGGCGCCCGCCGCCGAGCCCGGCCACCGGGACCTGGCTGCCGATCGCGAGGACGGGAGCGGAGGCGGCGGCCGCCTCCTGGAGCGCGGCGAGGGACATCAGGGCGCCCGGGCCTGTGGAGAGCAGCAGCGGGGCGGCCTCGCCGGTGATCCGGCCGTACGCGTCGGCGGCGAAGCCCGCGTTGTTCTCGACGCGCAGCCCGACGTACCTGAGGGAGGACCGGCGCAGGGCGTCGAACATGCCGAGGGCGTGCTGGCCGGGGAGGCCGAAGACGGTGGTCGCGCCGAGGCCGGAGAGGGTCTCGACGACGAGGTCGCCGCCGTTGCGCCCTGCGGGCGGGTTGAGGGCGGCCTCGGTCTGCGCGACCGTCGGCCGCAGCACCAGGTCGTGGTCGTGGGTCATGGGGGTCCCCCTCGCGAGTGGCGTGTGTGTCGGTGCGGCCCGGACGGTCGAATGGCGCCGCACCGGATGGTGCGGCGGGGCGGTGGGGGCGGCCACCTGGGCCTGCGGGCAAGGGGCCACCCGCGCGGGCGGCAGGTCCGTCCCCACCCGATCCGCCGGGCCCGGGCCCGGGCCCGGCGGTCCGGGGACCGGCGGTGCACCGGAGGCCTCGGCGCCGGGTGGGGATGTCCAGCCCACCCTCCGCGGTGGGTGCTGCCCCACCCGGCCCTGCGCCCGAGCAGCGCGGTTGCGCTCGCCGTGCCGGGCCGCCGACCGCCGGCCGCCCGGCGGGCCCACACGGGGGCGCGGCCGCCGGGCCGGTCCGGCGTCGAGGTGCTACTTCGCGGTCGGCTCCGCGCCGGCGGCGCGGCTCTCCGCGATCTGGCGGGACATGATCGTCGTCAGCTCGTACGCCGTGTGGGAGGCGGCGACGGCGGTGATCTCCGCGTGGTCGTACGCCGGGGCGACCTCGACGACGTCGGCCGAGACCAGGTTGCAGGAGGACAGGCCTCGCAGGATCTCCAGGAGTTCGCGGGAGGTCATGCCGCCCGCCTCGGGGGTGCCGGTGCCGGGCGCGTGGGCCGGGTCGAGGCAGTCGATGTCGATGGAGATGTACAGCGGGCGGTTGCCGATGCGCTGGCGCAGCTGGTCGGCGACCTCGTCGGCGCCGCGGCGGTAGATGTCGGCCGAGGTGACGATGCCGAAGCCCATCTTCTCGTCGTCGGTGAGGTCCTGCTTGCCGTAGAGCGGGCCGCGGGTGCCGACGTGGGAGAGCGCCTCGGTGTCGAGGATGCCCTCCTCGACGGCCCGGCGGAACGGGGTGCCGTGGGTGTACTCGGCGCCGAAGTACGTGTCCCAGGTGTCGAGGTGCGCGTCGAAGTGGAGCAGGGCGACCGGGCCGTGCTTCTTGGCGACGGAGCGCAGCAGGGGCAGCGCGATGGTGTGGTCGCCACCGAGCGTCATCATCCGCGCGCCGGTGCCGAGCAGCTCGTCGGCCGCGGCCTCGACGGTCTCGACGGCCTCGTTGATGTTGAACGGGTTGGCGGCGATGTCACCGGCGTCGGCGACCTGCGCGAGGGCGAACGGCGAGGCGTCCTGCGCCGGGTTGTACGGGCGGAGCAGGCGGGAGGCCTCGCGGATCGCGTTGCCGCCGAAGCGGGCGCCGGGGCGGTAGGAGACGCCGCTGTCGAAGGGGACGCCGACCACGGCGACGTCGGCGGTGCCGACCTCGTCGAGTCGCGGCAGCCGGGCGAACGTCGCGGGGCCGGCGTACCGCGGGATGCGGGACGAGTCGATCGGGCCGCGGAACGCGTTCTGGTCGCTGCTGCTCATGGTCGGGTCCTCCTGGGGTGTATCGGTGGGGTCCGGTCGGGGGCCTCGGGTCTCGGGGCCCCCGGCCGGGAGTCTGCGGTGCGTCAGCCGGTCGGGGCGGCCGGCACGGTCTCCGGCGTCTCGTCGGCCTCGCCGCCTTCGGCGGCTTCGGGGTCCTGGCCCGCCAGCCGGGCCCGCCAGTTCGCGAGCACGGCGGCGTCCGTCGGGCGGGTCGCCAGGGAAACGATCACATACGCGGCGAGCGAGGCCAACAAACCATAGTAAACAGGCTCATTTGCCAAGATTCCGTAAGCCCACATCAGGCCAATGACGGACAGGCCGCCGACGGTGACCCCGGCCAGCGCGCCCTGCACGGTGCCGCGGCGCCACAGCAGGCCGCCGAGGATCGGCACGAGCAGTCCGCCGACCAGCAGGTTGTAGGCGACGGTCAGGGCCTGCACCACGTCGTTCAGGGCGATGGCGATGACGATGGTGGCGACGCCCATGAGCAGGATGAAGAGGCGGTTGCCCTTCACCTCGTCATGCTCCTCGCCGCCGTTGCCGGTGGCCAGGCCGCGCAGCCGCGACCAGATGTCGTTGTTGGCGACGGTGGCGCAGGCGATCAGCGCGCCGGAGGAGGTCGACATGACGGCGGCCAGGGCCGCGGCGAGCACCAGGCCCCGCACGCCCATGGGCAGCTCGTCCTTGACGATGGTCGCGAAGGCGTCGTCGGCGCTGGGCAGCTTCGGGTACAGCACCTTGGCGGCCGTGCCGATGACGGCGCCGGCCAGCGCGTACACGAGACAGTACGTACCGGCGACCGTGCCGCCCCACTTGGCGACCTTGTCGGTGCGCGCGGTGAAGACCCGCTGCCAGATGTCCTGACCGATGAGCATGCCGAAGGTGTAGATCAGCACGTACGTGAAGATCGTCTCGCCGCCGATGCCGAGCGGCGCGAAGTACTCGGTGGGCAGCTGGGCCTTCATCTCGGCGAAGCCGCCGGCCTTGATCACGGCGATGGGCAGCAGCAGGATCAGCACGCCGATGGTCTTCACCACGAACTGCACCATGTCGGTGAGGGTGATGGACCACATGCCGCCAAGTGTCGAGTACGCGACGACGATGGCGCCGCCGAGGACGATCGCGACCGTGCGGGGCAGGTCGAAGAGGACGTCGAAGATGGTGGCGTACGCGATGGTCGACGTGACCGCGAGCATCAGCGTGTACGCCCACATGACGACGCCCGAGATGACGCCGGCCCTGCCGCCGTAGCGCAGGTCGAGCATCTCGGAGACGGTGTAGACCTTCAGCCGGGCGATGCGCGCGGAGAAGAAGACGGAGAGGGCGAGCAGGCCCAGGCCGATGGTGAAGACCATCCAGGCGCCGGAGAGGCCGTACTTGTAGCCGAGGCCCACGCCGCCGATGGTGGAGGCACCGCCGAGGACGATGGCGACCATGGTCCCGGAGTACATCCAGGGCCCGAGCCGGCGGCCCGCGACCAGGAACTCGCTCTTGGACTTGGCGCGGCGCATGCCCCACCAGCCCATCGCGAGCATGCCGGCCAAGTACACGACGATCACTGTGTAGTCGACGGCCATGGGCCCTCCCTCGTTCACTTCGGTGGCGTGTCGTGCGGTGGAGTGACTCCAGTGACTGATCGCGGGGACATCCGCCCGTACCCGCGGCCGCTGGATGGGTCGACAGTAGGTGGCCGGAAAGCGACGCTGAAGTGTACGTTTCCTCCACTGGCCACGCTCTGGATGTACGAAGGGTCCATGCCCATGCCCGCGCAGGAGCCCACCCCCACTCCCCCGGCACCGCCGGTCCCGCTGGCCGCGCTGCTCGGCCGCCGGGACCTGGGGCTGCGGCTACTGGCCGGACCGGAGGACGCCTTCGTGCACTGGGTGCACACCTCCGAGATGGCCGACCCCTATCCCTATCTGCTCGGGGGCGAGCTCCTGATGACGGCGGGCGTGCAGCTCTCCGACCCGGCGCACTACGTCGAGCGGATGGTGGAGGCGGGGGCGGCGGCGCTCGGTTTCGGGGTCACGCCGGTGTACGACACGGTGCCGGCGGGGCTCGTCGCGGCCTGCGAGCGCCACGGGCTGCCGCTGCTCGAAGTGCCCCCGCACACCCCGTTCACGGCCGTGGCCCGGGCGGTGTGGCGGCTGATGGCGGAGGCCCGGCACCGCGAGCTGCGCCGGGTGACCGAGGCGCAGCAGTCGCTGGCCACGGCGGCCGCCCGGCCCGCCCCGGTCCCGGCGGTCCTCGGCGCGCTGGCGTCCCGGCTCAGCGGGCGTGCGGTGCTCTATGCGGCGGACGGCACGGAGTACGCGGCGGCGGGCCGGGCGATCGGGGCCGAGGTGGAGGCGGCGCTGCGGGACCTGGCAGGGGTGGTGGGTCCGCGCCCCGGCGGCCCGGCGTCCGCGAGCGGGGACGGCGGGGGGATGCGGCTGGCGGCCTATGCCCTGGGCGGCGGCGACGGGCTCGCGCTGGGCACGGCGGCCGAGCGGCGGGAGGCCGGGGACCACACCATCGCCGGGGTGGCGGTCGTCCTGCTCTCCCTGCTGACCGCACCGCACCGTGGCGCGGACGTCTCGGCCCGGGACGCGGCCCTGGTCCGCCTGCTGCTCGGCATGCCCCCGGCCGAGGCGGCCCCCGCCCTGGGCCCGGGCCCCTGGACGGTGGTCCACGCCCACGGCGGCGACGGCACCCCCTTCGCCGCGGCCACACTGGCGTCCGCCCTGGGCACCCCGCTGGTCGACGCGCCGGCCGAGGGTGCGGTACGGCTCCTGCTGCCCGCGGGGCGGGAGGTCGAGCCCCAGCCGGGCTGGGTCCTCGGGGCCGCCGCCCCCGTCGAGGCCCGGGACCTGGCCGCCGCGGACGCACAGGCCACGCGGGCGCTACGGCGGGCGGAGGCGACCCGCGTGGCCCTGGTGCGCCATCAGCCCGCCGGTTTCAGCGGGCTGATGGACCGGGAGGAGGCGGCCGCGTACGCCCGGACTCTCCTCGCGCCCCTCTCCGAGCCGCTGACCGAGACGCTGCGCACCTGGCTCTCCCTGCACGGCAACTGGGACCGCACGGCCGTCGCCCTGGACATCCACCGCAACACCGTCCGCCAGCGCATCGCCCGCTGCGCCGCGCTCCTGGACAGGGACCTGGACGACGCGGACGTACGGATGGAGCTGTGGTTCGCCCTCGGCGCTCTGTGACCCGGAGTCGACTCCGTACCGACTATTCGGGGCGATCGGCGCGAATGGCGGCCATTGCGAGCCGCGCGCCCCGGCTCCGTGCGACACGGTGCACCTCGCGCAGGGACTCGGACAGCCGGGCGACGACGTAGCGGAGCTGCTCGGGGGTGGCCGAGCGGTCGCTCAGCAGGTCCTGGACATGGCCGAGGAGGTCGGCGGCCATGCCGAGCTGCACGCTCTCGATGTTGTCGGCGACGCGGGAGACGTAGCCCTCGCCGTCACCGATGAGATAACAGGGCTTCCCCTCCTCGCCGGTCCAGGGCAGGAGACGGGCGGCTTCCGTGGCGGGCCGGATCACGCCGCGACCTCCCTGCCGTGGATGACGCGGGGGCCGATGTCGATGCCGTGCACGGCGAGCCAGAGGGCACGTCGGCGGCGTCGCTGACTCCGCGTCTCGGCCTGACGGCGCTCATGGGCGAGGAGGTAGGGCCGGACGAGGGGGCTGTCCTCTCCCCGGAGATACGGCTCGGGGGTCGGAGCGGGTGGGGGTTCAGCTGGGGTCGGAGGGTGTACGGGGACGGTGTGGGTGCGCGGCGGGCGGTGGCGTCCGCTCGGCGGAGGCCACAGGAGCCGCAGCAGCGGGTCGATCATCCGGGCGATACAGCGCAACACGTCGTCAGCTCCTGCGTTGTGGATGGCCACGCCCCCGGACCGTTCACCTCGGTCGCGGGGGTCTCGCGTGGGCGGCTCCGCCGGGCTCATCCGCTCGCCGGAACTGCGCTCTGTAGCGATTCCCTCACAGCGTGAGACCGGCAGGGCTAGGCTGACCAGGGGGTTCGGTGTGACGGAGCGTTTGTCACAAGGGAGTTGACGATGACCAACGTCTACGGCGAGTGGCTGAAGGCGCAACGCGAGGCCGCCGGCCTCACTCAACAGGAGCTGGCAGACCGCACGATCATGACCCGCTCGCACATCGCCCACATCGAGGCGGGGCGCCGAATTCCCTCACAGGAGGACGCCCGCAGGCTGGACAGGGCGCTGAGCACGGGCGATGTCCTGCAGAGCTTCCTTCCGAAGCAGGACGTGGCGGTCGCGGACTACTTCGAGGCGGCGCTGGAACTCGAACAACAGGCGACGGTGATCCAGGAGTTCGCGCTGTCCCTCGTGCCGGGCGTCCTCCAGACGGAGGGGTACGCCCGTGCGGTTCTGCGGCCGAGCGTCACTCCCCGGAGTGAAGAGGAATGTGACAGGCTCCTTGTCACACGGCTGGAGCGAGGAAAGATCCTCTCCGACCCCGTCACTCCGCTGTTCTGCGCTCTCGTGGACGAGGCGGTACTGCGCCGCCACGTCGGGAGCCCGGAGATCATGGCGGAACAACTGACCCACATCATCGGCATGGTCGAGTGCGAGCGTGTTCGCGTGCACGTACTCCCCTTCGGGGCGGGCTATCACCCGCTGCTTCAGGGGATGCTGTCGCTGATGATGTTCGACGACCAGCCTCCGGTCGCCTACGGCGAGGGTGTGCTCATGGGCAAGCTGCACGACTCGCCCGCTCTGGTCGAGACCATGCAGCGCACTTACACTCTCGCCTTGGGCGACGCCCTCCCCCGCAAGGAATCGCTGGCCCTGCTGAGGGCGACGGCAAAGGAATACGAGCGCCATGACTGACCGCATCATCCCGAACGCGGCCGCACTGAGCGGCTGGCGCAAGTCGTCGTACAGCAGTGGGGATGGCGGCAGCTGTGTCGAGATCCTGGACAACTACCCCTCCGGGGTTCCGGTCCGCGACTCGAAGAACCCTCACGGCCCCGCGCTCGTCTTCGCCACGGCCGGCTGGACCTCGTTCGTCGCGGGCCTCAAGGCCGGGCAGTAGACATCTGACCCCCTTTGACCGGTGCGATGCCCACCCGTAGCGTTTGACCCAAGCCTGACCTGTCAGCGGGGCCGATATGAGCACCAACCCAGACACGCGGAAGTCGGCGCGGTCCGCCCTTGGCATCGTCGCGGCCACCGCCTGTCTCCTCTCCGTACCCCTGACAGCCTGCGGATCGGGCACACCGGAGCCCGCGCGGCAGGGCAGCCAGAGGGCTCCGGTCTCGTTCGTCGTCGAGGCCGGCGCCGTGGGCGAGAGCCTGGAGCGCCAAGCCACAGCGCAGCACGCGGCGGCACAGAAGGCAGCGAAGGCCAAGGAGACCGCGGAGAAGATCACCGAGTCCCCGTCGCCCACAAGGCCGCCTTCCGACGGTCGAGGTCTCTGCACCACCGACCCTGCCGACCGGGCGAACTGTCGAAACCCGGGCGGCAGGATCGACCCCCATGGCGGGGATCTGGATGGAGACGGCGTGTTCGAGGACCACGAACCCGTCGGGCCCGGCTACCGGGATCCCCGGGCGTACGACGGGGGCAGGACGTCGGGCGAGACGCAGTGCGAGTGGCTTCGTTCTCAGGGACTCACCTGCTGAGCAGAACCCCGAGCCGACGTCCCGGCGCCGCGGGAGGCAGAGCGCGACCCGTCCAGTCCTCAGGGCCAGAGCTTGTTGACGGCGGTCTTCGTCGTGGTGCGGAAGGCGGTCAGCGGGGCGTCCTCGAAGTCGCCCATCTGGCCCCAGCGGACGAGGGTGACGGTGCGGCCGTCGCGGCCGACGGAGAAGAGGTGGATGTCGGTGATGCCGATCTGCGGGTCGGCGGTGTCCAGGCTGTAGACCCAGGCGCCCTCCTCGACGGCGAGCTTGCCGTGGGAGGCGCTGACGGCCTGCAGGCCCGGGTTCTGCCGCTCCAGCAGGGGGCCGCAGCCGGCGAGGGCCTTGCGAAGGGTGTCGACCAGTTTCACGGCGTCGGCCTCGGTGCGTGCGACGGTGGTGATCTGGACGCCGTTGGTGTCGAGCTCGGTGTTGAACTCGCGGTAGCGGGTGTTCTGCGCCGGGATCTTGTACGGGGCGCAGAGGGCGCCGCCGTTCTCCGGGATGCCGGTGAAGACCTGGGTGGCGGTCCACGGCGTCGACGACGGCGGCATCTGGGAGGCGGCGAGGAAGGCGGGCTGGGCAGCGGCCTGCGCCGGGGCCGTGGCGAGGGCCGCGAGGCCCAGGGCGGCAGCGGCGGCGGTGGCGAGTGCGGTACGGAGCTTGTTCATGGTGGTGGATCCCCCGTCGGGTCGTTCGGTCAGTGCTCCACCAGCGTCGGGCCGGCGCCCGCCGCCTGCAACGGTGACGCGCCCTCCACCCGTCCCGGAACCATTCCACCCCCGCTGACGTGCAAGGACGTGAAGGGTGGGACGCAGGGTCGAGGGGGATGGAATGCCGAAGGACGCCGCCGTCGAGGAGTTCGCGCGGCTCGTGCGCGCGCTGAAGGCGCGGGACGGGCGCAGTTACGAGGCGCTGGGCCGGCGCCTGAGCGTCAGCGCGTCCACCCTCCACCGCTACTGCTCGGGCGCGACCGTCCCGGAGGAGTTCGCCGTGGTCGACCGGTTGGCCCTGCTGTGCGGGGCGGACGAGGAGGAGCGGCGGTCCCTGGAGGTGGCCTGGAGCCGCGCGGACCGCACCCGTCGCCCTCCGGTGCCGGAGCCCGACGCGGAGCCCGAGCCCGGCCCGGATCCGAAGCCGGCTCCGGAGCCCGAGCCGGCCCCGGAGCCTGCGTCCGAGCCCGAGCTGGAACCCGTGCACGCGCGCGTGCCGGGCCTCCCGTCCGAGCGGCGGAGACGCCGCTGGGGGTGGTTGGGCTTGGTCGGCGGGACGCTGGCGGTCGTGGGGACGGTGACGCTCGGGGCCATACTCCTGCCCGGGAAGACCCGGGAGCGGGCCGCCGAACCACCGGCACCGCTGACATGGACGGTCGCCTCGCACATCTATAAGAACGGGTGCGGGCACACCTACCTCATGGAGCGGACGCCCCCTCCCCCGCCGGAGTCGGCCGACGCGCGGAGCTGGGCGGCGGCGCAGGGGGCCGTGGACGGCGGGGAGACGCTGGTGCGGGTGTCGGTGCAGGGGAAGGGCGCGGCGGCGGTGGTGCTCCAGGCGCTGCACGTGCGGGTGGTGGAGCGGGGCGCGCCGCTGCCGTGGGCGGCGTACCGGATGGACGACGGGTGCGGCGGGGCGGTGACGCCGCGCCGTTTCGAGGTGGACCTGGACCGGCCGCGGCCGGTGGCGCGGGCGCTGGACGGGTACGACGCCTCCGGAGAGGAGGGCCGGACGCTCCCGGCGGTCTCCTTCCCGTACGCGGTCAGCGCCGCCGAGCCGGAGGAGCTGCTGGTCTCGGCGGGGGCGGCGGGGTGCGACTGCCGCTGGTACCTGGAGCTGGAGTGGAGCTCGGAGGGGCGCCGGGGCACGGTCCGGATCGGGGACGAGGACGGCGCACCCTTTCGAACGAGCGGGGCGAAGGGGCGGCCCGTGTACGGGTACGACTCCGTCGGCCTCCGCTGGGTCCGCGGCGAGGTGCCCGAGGAGTGAGCGGACGTGATCTGGGCAACCCCGAGCGCCCCAGATCTGGACAGCGGCGCGAACCCACCGGTAACTTGACTGAGCAAGCGCTTAGGCATATCGCGTCAGGCATCCAGGCCCCAGGCACCCAGGACTCCGAAGGAGGCGGCTCGTGCGCCGTACCGTATTCAACGAGGACCACGAGGCGTTCCGGGAGACCATCCGCGCCTTCATCGAGGCCGAGGTCGTCCCCGTCTACGACGAGTGGTTCGCCGCGGGCCAGGCGCCGCGCGAGTTCTACGGCAAGCTCGGCGAGCTGGGCATCTTCGGCATCAACGTGCCCGAGGAGTTCGGCGGCGCGGGCCTGGACACCCACAAGTTCGAGGCCGTCCTCTACGAGGAGACCTCCCGCGCGGGCGTGAACTTCGGCGGCTCCGGCGTGCACGTGCTGCTCGCCCTGCCCTACATCAAGATGCTCGCCACCGACGAGCA
This sequence comes from Streptomyces lateritius, assembly GCF_014649715.1. Classification (GTDB taxonomy): domain Bacteria; phylum Actinomycetota; class Actinomycetes; order Streptomycetales; family Streptomycetaceae; genus Streptomyces; species Streptomyces lateritius. The sequence goes on along the minus strand of NZ_BMTO01000009.1, from coordinate 230,292 downwards.
GAAGAAGCGTTACCTCCCGAACTTCGTCTCCGGCGACGAGATGTGGGCGCTGGCGATGACCGAGCCGGGCACCGGCTCCGACGTCGCGGGCATGAAGACCACCGCCAAGCTCTCCGAGGACGGCACGCACTACGTCCTCAACGGCGCCAAGACCTTCATCACCGGTGGCGTCCACGCCGACCGTGTGATCGTCTGCGCCCGTACGTCCGCCCCGACGGCCGAGGACCGCCGTCACGGCATCTCCCTCTTCGCCGTGGACACCAAGTCCGAGGGCTACTCCATCGGCCGCAAGCTGGACAAGCTCGGCCTGCGCACGTCCGACACCGCCGAGCTGGCGTTCGTCGACGTGAAGGTGCCCGTCGAGGACCTGCTCGGCGAGGAGAACAAGGGCTTCTACTACCTCGGCCACAACCTCGCCTCCGAGCGCTGGGGCATCGCCTTCGGCGCCTACGCGCAGGCCAAGGCCGCCGTCCGCTTCGCGCAGCAGTACGTGCAGGAGCGCACGGTCTTCGGCAAGCCGGTCGCGCACTTCCAGAACACGAAGTTCGAGCTGGCCGCCTGCCAGGCCGAGGTCGACGCGGCCGAGGCCGTGGCCGACCGCGCCCTGGAGGCGCTGGACGCGGGCGAGCTGACCCCGGCCGAGGCCGCCAGCGCCAAGCTCTTCTGCACCGAGGTCGCGCACCGCGTCATCGACCGCTGCCTCCAGCTGCACGGCGGCTACGGCTACATGAACGAGTACCCGATCGCCCGCCTGTACGCGGACAACCGCGTGAACCGCATCTACGGCGGCACCAGCGAGATCATGAAGTCGATCATCGCGAAGTCGATGGGTCTGTAAGTGCCCGAAGCGCTCGACGATCTGCTCGATCTGCTCGACCTGGAGCAGATCGAGCAGAACTTCTTCCGGGGGCAGTCCCGTTCGGCCCTCGTCCCCCGCGTCTTCGGCGGCCAGGTGGCCGCCCAGGCGCTGGTGGCGGCCGGGCGGACCGTCCCCGAGGACCGGCTCGCGCACTCCCTGCACGCGTACTTCCTGCGCGCCGGGGACCCGGGCGCGCCGATCGTGTACCAGGTCGACCGGATCCGGGACGGCCGCTCCTTCACCACCCGGCGGGTCGTCGCCGTCCAGCACGGCCAGCCGATCTTCCACCTCTCCGCGTCCTTCCAGACGTACGAGGAGGGGCTTGAGCACCAGGACGACATGCCGGCCGCTCCGGATCCGGAGACCCTGCCGACGGCCGCCGAGATGCTGCCCCGGCACCTCCCGGAGGACGTAGCCGCGCGGCTGGTCGACGCGCGCGCGGCGGTGGACCTGCGGTACGCCGACGTGCCGCCGTGGGGCTCCGTCGGGGAGCCGCGCGAGCCGCGCTCGCAGGTGTGGTTCCGTACGAACGGCAAGCTCGCCGACGATCCCCTGCTGCACGTCTGTCTGGCGACATACGTCTCGGACATGACGCTGCTGGACTCGGTGCTCCTCGCCCACGGGCGGGGCGGCTGGGCGGTGGGCGACGTGGTCGGGGCGTCGCTGGACCACGCGATGTGGTTCCACCGGCCCTTCCGTGCGGACGAGTGGCTGTTGTACGACCAGGAGTCCCCCTCCGCCTCGGGCGGGCGGGGCCTGGGCCAGGCCCGGATCTACACGCAGGACGGGAAGCTGGCGATCTCCGTCATCCAGGAGGGTGTCGTTCGCGTTCCGCGACGAGACTGAGGCGGATCAGGCGGCGGTGGTGCGTGCGGTGGGCGACGCGGGAGGTGCCCCCGGCCGGCTCCGGTTCCGAGGGTCGCGTCCATCGCCCGTGCCGGCCGGGTCGGCAGCGGCAGCGTCGGCATGGTCCCGCCCAGCTCCCTCACCGCTCCCCTCGGCGACCTGCTTGTCACGGGCGAGCCTCCCCCGCATGTGGCCTGCCGTCCATGCCGCTCCTCCTCGACGGTGCGAGCGGATTCCTCGTGCGCGGGTCCGTGCTCGGCCGCACAGACCGCCTGAGCCCGGAGCGCGCGGTCGGCTGCCGCCGCCTCACGTCGCCTCGCCGCGTCAGAGCAGGCCGGACGCGTCGAGCAGGTAGTCGGTGAGCGGCTCGTAGTAGCGAGGGTCCAGGACGTGGTCGTCGAGGGGGATCGTGACCTGCATCGTGCCCTCCGCCTCGCCGATGAAGAGCGCCGGGTCGTTGCAGTCCGCGTAGCCCACCGAGTCGATCCCCCGCTGGCCCGCCCGCCCCGCCCACCCGTGGTCCGCCACCACCAGGTCGGGCCGGCCGTCCTCGCCGAGCGCGTCCAGGATCGCGTTCATGGGCTCCGGCGAGTGCGTGTGCCAGAGGCTGGCGCCCCGCTCGAAGACGGCCACGTCCGCGAACTGCACGACGTACCCCTCGTCGGCGATGAGCCCGCCGGGGATCCGTACGATCTCGCACCCCGCCGCCCGCAGCGCCGCGGCGACCCGGCTGTGGGCGTCGATCAACGCGCCGGGGTGGCCGGTCGCGAAGAGCACGCACTCCTTGCCGGCGGCGGCCTTCCGCAGGCGCGCGGCCATCCGGTCGAGGGCGTCGACGGTCAGGTCGGGGTCGATGGTGTCCTGTCCCGACCGGTGCGCGGGGTCGTCGTTCACGCCGCACCGCTCGGCCATCACGGCGAGCACGTCCTGCTCGTCCGTCCAGCGGTCGCCGAGCTCCAGACCCAGCCAGTAGTGCCGGTCGCCGTTGGCGAGCTTGCGGTAGTGGGAGAGGTTGTTGTCGCGCGGGGTGGCGACATCGCCCGCGATCCGGGTGCGGACGAGGTGCTCGACGAGGGCGGGGCGGCTGAGTATCGGCATGGTGCTCATTGTGCCGCCCGCCTCGCACCGTGGCTGCGCCATTCCGCCTCCTGGACGCTCACCCACGCGTGCGCCGTGACCGGCTCCCCGGGAATCCGGGACCCCGGAGCCCCCCTCGTGAAGCGGGGGCTCCGGGGCGCGAACGGCCGCCTCAGTCGTGGCACGGGGCCTCAGTGTTTCCGCACCAGATCCAACCCCTGTCGCCTGCCACGGTCACCACCTGGTACCACCGGTTGCCGAAACGGTTGTTCTCGTAGCGAATACCCCAGAGCTGGTCACGGTTCGCCGCGTACACGACCTTGGAGCAGGTGGATTCCTTGCAGGTTTTGATCCAGCCTCCCGTGGACGGGATCCACAGCAACGCCCTTGCGGGGCTGACGTGGGTGGCGGCGGCAGGACTGCTGACGGCCTGGGCCGGTGCTGTCGAGGCGGCGGCCATCAGTGCACCGGCGATGCCGGCGCCGATCAATGCGGGCCGAAGTCCACGCATGTGGTTCCCCCTTGTCGAGTGGACGCGTGTCGAGTGGACGCGTGTCGAGTGGACGCGGTCAGGTGACGTCATCAGGTCGACACCCACGTCCAGGGACTACAGGTGTCCCTGACGACGTCACCGGCTCCCAGGTCGACCTCGCACACCCGGAAGTTGAAGTCGCCGTCCTCGTCGAAGCTCTTGTTCAGGTTGGTCCAGCCGGCCGTGGCGCTGCCGTCCCAGTAAGCGACGCCGGAGCGGAGGCCACTGGGGCCGTTGTAGTACCAATCCATCGCCACGGGCCTTCCGTTGGCGTACAGGTCGCGCAGCCAGATCCACTCCCCGTAGCCCTGGAAGCAGGCCTCCCCGTAGCCCGTTCTGGCGCACTTCTTCGCGTAGCCGTTGCCGTACGCGCTCTCGGACACATCCCCGGTGCGCTGCCACCCGTCAGCCGCCGTGGCCGGCGCCGCGGCCGTGAGGACGAGCGCGGCCGTCACCGAGGCCGCGGCGACGAGCGTGCGCCATGTGGGTTTCACCGTTCTCATGGTCCTCCACCCCTCTGTTGGTCGGTCCAGATCGGTGAGCCGCACGCTACGAGCGCGGGGTTCGGCGGGACAACGGAACTCGGCTGTCCCGGACAGTCGTGTCCATGTCCGCGCTGGTCGAAGACGCGGCCCGGTGACTGTCCCGGACACGAGGGGACGCTGGCGCGCCCCGTACCGCCCCCCGGGGTGCGGATCACGCCGCCGAAAGCTCCCCCAGGGAGCTGAACGCCCCGTGCGCGAGGCGCCGCAGCAGTTCCTCCATGGCCGTCCGCCCCAGCGCCGCCAGGTGCGGCGTCGAGTTCAGGAGCCCGAAGACCGCGTGCACCGCCGCCCGTGCCTCCGGCTCACCCGCCGCCGGGTACACCTCGCGTACGACCGCGACCCACAGCTCGACGTACTGGCGCTGCAGCTGCCGCACGCGCTTGCGGTCCTCGTCCTTGAGGCGGTCCAGCTCCCGGTCGTGCAGGGTGATCAGCGGCCGGTCGTCGAGCGCGAAGTCGATGTGCCCGTCGATGAGGGAGCCGAGGAGCGCGCGCGGGTCGCCGGCCGTGTCGCCCACCCGCAGCCGGCCGCCGTCGAGCAGGCGCTCGCTGATCCCGACGAGGAGTTCCGCGAGCATCGCGTCCTTGCCGGGGAAGTGTCGGTACAGGCCGGGTCCGCTGATGCCGACCGCCGCTCCTATCTCGTCGACGCCGACCCCGTGGAACCCGCGCTCGGCGAAGAGGCGGGCGGCCTCCTTGAGGATCTGCTCGCGTCGCGTGGGGGCGTCGGCCCTGGCGGTGGTGGTCATGGAAACGATTCTAGACAATGCGGTTAGCGGTCGTTAACCTGAGCGGCATACGTTAACGCTCATTAACCGAGCAAGGGAGCTCAGTCGATGCAGCAGGCACCTGTGCTGACGAGCGCGGCAGATCCCGCGTCGCCGGCCTGGCAAGCCAACGAGGCGGCCCACCACGAGCTGGTCGGGACCCTTCGGGCCAAGCTCGCCGCGGCCGCGCTCGGCGGCGGCGAGAAGGCCCGCGCACGGCACACCGCGCGCGGCAAGCTGCTGCCGCGGGACCGTGTGGACACCCTCCTCGACCCGGGGTCGCCGTTCCTGGAGCTGGCCCCGCTGGCCGCGAACGGGATGTACGGAGACCAGGCACCGGCCGCCGGAGTCATCGCGGGCATCGGCCGGGTATCCGGCCGCGAGTGCGTGATCGTGGCCAACGACGCCACCGTCAAGGGCGGCACGTACTACCCGATGACCGTGAAGAAGCACCTGCGGGCGCAGGAGGTGGCGCTGGAGAATCGTCTCCCCTGCCTCTACCTCGTCGACTCGGGCGGCGCGTTCCTGCCCATGCAGGACGAGGTCTTCCCCGACCGCGAGCACTTCGGCCGGATCTTCTACAACCAGGCCCGGATGTCCGGCGCCCGCATCCCGCAGATCGCGGCCGTCCTCGGCTCCTGCACGGCCGGTGGCGCGTACGTCCCGGCGATGAGCGACGAGGCCGTGATCGTACGGAACCAGGGCACGATCTTCCTGGGCGGCCCGCCGCTGGTGAAGGCCGCGACCGGCGAGGTCGTCACGGCCGAGGAGCTGGGCGGCGGCGAGGTCCACTCCCGTACCTCCGGCGTCACCGACCACCTCGCCGAGGACGACGCCCACGCCCTGCGCATCGTCCGCAACATCGTCTCCACCCTCCCGGAGCGCGGCCCGCTCCCCTGGTCGGTCGAGCCGGTCGAGGAGCCGAAGGTGGACCCGACGGGGCTGTACGGAGCGGTGCCGGTCGACTCCCGCACGCCGTACGACGTCCGCGAGGTCATCGCGCGGATCACCGACGCCTCCCGTTTCCAGGAGTTCAAGGCGGAGTACGGCCAGACGCTGGTCACCGGCTTCGCCCGGATCCACGGACACCCGGTCGGGATCGTCGCCAACAACGGCATCCTCTTCTCCGAATCCGCCCAGAAGGGCGCGCACTTCATCGAGCTGTGCGACCAGCGCGGCATCCCGCTGCTCTTCCTGCAGAACATCTCCGGTTTCATGGTCGGCCGCGACTACGAAGCCGGCGGCATCGCCAAGCACGGCGCCAAGATGGTGACGGCCGTGGCATGCACCCGCGTACCGAAGCTGACGGTGGTCGTCGGCGGCTCGTACGGCGCGGGCAACTACTCGATGTGCGGCCGGGCGTACTCCCCCCGCTTCCTGTGGATGTGGCCCAACGCCAAGATCTCCGTGATGGGCGGCGAGCAGGCCGCGTCCGTGCTCGCGACGGTCAAGCGCGACCAGCTCGGGGACGAGTGGAGCGCGCAGGACGAGGAGGAGTTCAAGGCCCCGATCCGCGCGCAGTACGAGACCCAGGGCAACGCCTACTACGCGACCGCCCGGCTGTGGGACGACGGGGTCATCGACCCCCTGGACACCCGACAGGTGGTGGGTCTCGCCCTCACCGCCTGCGCCAACGCCCCGATCGGCGACCCCGCCTTCGGCGTCTTCCGGATGTGAGTGACAGATGACCATGTTCGACACAGTTCTCGTCGCCAACCGCGGCGAGATCGCCGTCCGCGTCATCCGTACGCTGCGCGCGCTCGGCGTCCGCTCGGTCGCCGTCTACAGCGACGCGGACGCGGACGCCCGTCATGTACGGGAGGCCGACACGGCGGTACGGCTGGGCCCCGCGCCCGCCTCCGAGTCCTACCTCTCCGCGGAGCGGCTGATCGAGGCCGCGCGGCGGACCGGCGCGCAGGCGGTCCACCCGGGGTACGGCTTCCTCGCGGAGAACGCCGCCTTCGCCCAGGCGTGCGCGGAGGCCGGTCTCGTCTTCATCGGTCCGCCGGCCTCGGCGATCTCGCTGATGGGCGACAAGATCCGGGCGAAGGAGACCGTGAAGGCGGCGGGCGTGCCGGTCGTGCCGGGCGCCGCCGATCCCGAACTGGAGGCCGCCGCCCGGGAACTGGGCGCGCCCGTGCTGCTGAAGCCCTCGGCGGGCGGCGGCGGCAAGGGCATGCGCCTGGTGCGCGACCTGTCGACGCTGGAGGAGGAGATCGCGGCGGCGCGGCGCGAGGCGCGATCCTCCTTCGGCGACGACACGCTGCTGGTGGAGCGGTGGATCGACCGGCCGCGCCACATCGAGATCCAGGTGCTCGCCGACGCCCACGGGAACGTCGTCCACCTCGGCGAGCGCGAGTGCTCGCTCCAGCGACGCCACCAGAAGATCATCGAGGAGGCGCCGAGCGTCCTGCTGACGCCGGAGATCCGCGAGCGGATGGGCGCGGCGGCGGTGGAGGCGGCCCGTTCCTGCGGCTACGTCGGCGCGGGCACCGTGGAGTTCATCGTCCCGGGCGTCGACCCCTCCTCGTACTACTTCATGGAGATGAACACCCGCCTCCAGGTGGAACACCCGGTGACCGAGCTGATCACCGGCGTCGACCTGGTCGAGTGGCAGCTGCGGGTGGCGGCGGGCGAGCCGCTGTCGTTCGGGCAGGCGGACGTCCGTCTCGACGGCTGGGCGATCGAGGCCCGGATCTGCGCGGAGGACCCCTCCCGCGGCTTCCTGCCCTCCGGCGGCACGGTCCTGTCGCTGCGCGAGCCGCAGGGCGACGGCATCCGCACGGACTCGGGCCTGAGCGAGGGCACGGAGGTCGGCAGCCTGTACGACCCGATGCTCTCCAAGGTCATCGTGCACGCGAAGGACCGGCCCACGGCGCTGCGCAAGCTGCGCGCGGCCCTCGCGGACACGGTCACCCTCGGCGTCCCGACGAACGCGGGCTTCCTGCGTCGCCTGCTCGCCCACCCGTCAGTGGTCTCGGGCGACCTGGACACCGGTCTGGTGGAGCGCGAGGCGGAGAGCCTGGTCCCCAAGTCCGTACCGGACGAGGTCTACGCGGCGGCCTCGGCGGTCCGCCTCGCGGGCCTGGCCCCCACGCCCCGGGACGGCTGGACCGACCCCTTCTCCGTGCCGAGCGGCTGGCGCCTGGGCGGCGAACCGGCACCTCTCGTCTTCCCGTTGCGCGTGTCCGGGCTCGACCCCGTCACGGCGCCCGCGCCCGCCGGCGCGACGGTCACGGACACGTCGGTCACCGTCACCGTGGACGGCCTCGTCCACCGCTTCCACCGGGCCGGCGCCTGGCTCGGCCGCGACGGGGACTCCTGGCACGTCCAGGACCACGACCCCGTCGCCACCGCCCTCAGCGGCGCCGCGCACTCCGGGGCCGACGCGCTCGCCGCCCCCATGCCCGGGACCGTCACCGTCGTGAAGGTCGGCGTCGGGGACGAGGTGGAGGCCGGCCAGAGTCTGCTCGTCGTCGAGGCGATGAAGATGGAGCACGTCATCTCCGCTCCGCACGCCGGCACCGTCACCGAGCTGGACGTCACGCCCGGCGCGACCGTCGCCATGGACCAGGTCCTCGCCGTGGTGACCCCGAGGGAGGAATCATGACGACGGGCGGAGAAGGAACCATGACCACGGGTCTGCCCATGCGGATGCCCGCGCCCGGGCTCCCCGCCCGCGTCCGGATCCACGAGGTCGGGCCGCGCGACGGGCTCCAGAACGAGAAGACGGTCGTACCGACCGCCGTCAAGGCGGAGTTCGTCCGGCGACTCGCCGACGCCGGGCTCTCGACGGTCGAGGCGACCAGTTTCGTCCACCCCAAGTGGGTGCCCCAACTGGCCGACGCCGAGGAACTCTTCCCGCTCCTGCGCGGCATCCCGGCCCGGCTTCCCGTCCTCGTGCCGAACGAGCGCGGTCTGGACCGGGCCCTGGCCCTCGGCGCGCGCGAGATCGCGGTCTTCGCCTCCGCCACCGAGTCGTTCGCCAAGGCCAACCTCAACCGGACCGTCGACGAGGCCCTCGCGATGTTCGCGCCGACCGTCACCCGTGCCATAGAGCAGGGGCTGAAGGTCCGGGGCTATCTCTCCATGTGCTTCGGCGACCCCTGGGAGGGCGCGGTCCCGGTCGGTCAGGTCGTCCGCGTCACCAAGGCACTCGCCGAGATGGGGTGCGACGAACTGAGCCTCGGCGACACCATCGGCGTCGCCACCCCCGGCCATGTGGAGGCCCTGCTGACGGCGCTCAACGAGGCGGGGGTCCCCACCTCCCGTCTCGCCGTGCACTTCCACGACACCTACGGCCAGGCCCTGTCCAACACGCTCGCCGCGCTGCGGCACGGCGTCACCACCGTCGACGCCTCCGCCGGGGGCCTCGGCGGCTGCCCGTACGCGAAGAGCGCGACAGGCAACCTCGCCACCGAGGACCTCGTGTGGATGCTCGACGGCCTCGGCATCGAGACCGGGGTCGACCTGACCGCCCTCACCGCCACAAGCGTCTGGATGGCCGGACAACTGGGCCGACCGAGCCCTTCCCGTACCGTCCGCGCCCTCTCCCACAAGGAGTGACGAAACCCATGTCCCTCGACCACCGGCTCTCCGAAGAGCACGAGGAACTCCGCCGCACTGTCGAGGAGTTCGCCCACGACGTCGTCGCCCCCAAGATCGGCGACTACTACGAGCGTCACGAGTTCCCGTACGAGATCGTCCGCGAGATGGGCCGCATGGGCCTGTTCGGGCTGCCGTTCCCCGAGGAGTACGGCGGCATGGGCGGCGACTACCTCGCCCTCGGCATCGCCCTGGAGGAGCTGGCCCGCGTCGACTCCTCCGTGGCCATCACCCTGGAGGCGGGCGTCTCGCTCGGCGCGATGCCGGTCTACCGCTTCGGCACCGAGGAGCAGAAGCAGGAGTGGCTGCCCCGGATGTGCTCCGGCGAGATCCTGGGTGCGTTCGGCCTCACCGAGCCGGGCGCGGGCTCGGACGCGGGCGGCACCCGCACCACGGCCGTGCGCGACGGCGACGACTGGGTCATCAACGGCTCGAAGTGCTTCATCACCAATTCGGGTACGGACATCACGGGCTTGGTCACGGTCACCGCCGTCACCGGCCGCAAGCCCGACGGCCGACCGCTGATCTCCTCGATCATCGTGCCCTCCGGCACCCCGGGCTTCACGGTGGCCGCGCCCTACTCCAAGGTCGGCTGGAACGCCTCGGACACCCGCGAGCTCTCCTTCGACGACGTACGGGTCCCGGCCGCCAACCTGCTGGGCGAGGAAGGGCGCGGATACGCGCAGTTCCTCCGCATCCTGGACGAGGGGCGGATCGCGATCTCGGCGCTGGCGACGGGACTCGCGCAGGGCTGTGTCGACGAGTCGGTGAAGTACGCGAAGGAGCGTCACGCCTTCGGCCGGCCGATCGGCGACAACCAGGCGATCCAGTTCAAGATCGCTGATATGGAGATGCGGGCGCACATGGCCCGGATCGGCTGGCGGGACGCGGCCTCCCGGCTGGTGCTCGGGGAGCCGTTCAAGAAGGAGGCGGCGCTGGCGAAGCTGTACTCCTCCACCGTGGCGGTGGACAACGCCCGCGAGGCGACCCAGATCCACGGCGGATACGGCTTCATGAACGAGTACCCGGTGGCCCGGATGTGGCGCGACTCCAAGATCCTGGAGATCGGCGAGGGCACGAGCGAGGTCCAGCGGATGCTGATCGCCCGGGAGCTGGGCCTCTCGGCCTGACGGTCCGCCTACGTCGCCAGTGCGGGCCGATCGCCCGTCACCCCGGTTCGGGGTGACGGGCGATGGTCTTCCGGGCCTCGGGGCCCGCGAGCTTCTGGTGGTGGCCGCCCTCGCGCCCGCGCCACCCGACAGAAGCCCAGGGGCCACGGTCAGCCCAGGTGCCCCTCGGCCGTCGCGGTCACGAACGCGGTGAACGCGGCCGGCGTGGCCAGGAAGGCGGGACCCTCGGGGTCCTTGGAGTCCCTGACGGCGACGTGGGCGGTGAGGTCGGCGACCTCGACGCAGTCGCCGCCCGTGTCGCCGCTGTAGGAGGACTTGCGCCAAGCGGCGGCGCCAAGCGGGGCGCACTCGACGCACTGCCCGCCAGTGTCGGAGCTGTACGACGACTTACGCCAGCGCGCGCTCGTCAGGTTCTGGTTGGTCCCCATAACGATCCTCCATTGCGCGGGCGATCAGTGCGGCCGAGTCCTCCACGGAGAGGGCGGCGGCCTGAAGGTGATCGTAACGGAGCGAACCTTCTTTGATGGCCGCCGGATTGGCCGTCATGTGCCCCTGGACGAAGTCCTCCGTGTAGACGATGTCGGGGTCATCCTCGAAGCGCAGAAGGTTGAACGATCCCGGTAGCCCCGCATGTGCCCCAGCCGTGAACGGGAGGATCTGGGCTTTCACCCACTCCCGCTTCCGCAACGCCAACAGATGGGCGAGCTGGTTCCGCATGACCGCCCCTCCGCCGATCTCCTGGTGCAGTACCGCTTCACCCATCACCACCCAGACCAACGGCGGAGTGTCCCGGTCCAGGATCCGCTGGCGTTCGACACGGGCGGCTACCTTGGCGTCGAGGTCGTCATCGGTCCGGGCGCCGAGGACCGCCCGCGCGTACGCGGGCGTCTGGAGCAGGCCGTCGACAAGCTGCGCCTGGAACGAGTAGATGCAGGTCGCCTTCGCCTCCATCTCCGCGTACGGCTGGAACCAGTTCGGCAACTGGCTTCTCAGAACCAGCCCCACCAGCCGCGTGAACACCCCGCCCGTCATCAGAGCCGCGTCCAGCTGCTCCGAGAAGCGCCGCGTCGGCACCTTCTTCGCCGTCTCGATCTGACCGATCAGCGACGCCGTACAGAAGACGATCTCCCCCAACTGCGCCTGGTTGAGCCCCGCCTCTTCCCTCAGGCGGCGGAGTTCGGAGCCGTAGTAGTCCAGCGGCGAGGCGCTCGGATCCAGGCTGCGGATGTTGACCACGACGAGGTCACCCCCAAGTTACGCATCACTGCGCCCATTTCGGTCCGTAGTCGAGCGTAACCACCCCATCCCGCCCCGGTGGCACGAATCACGCGACTGACCAGCGGGTTGTGTGACGTACAGCCCAGGGCCCCACCCCTACTGATCCACCTGAGGTTAGGCTAACCTACCCTCGACTTGATCAGGCCGAACCACCCGGCACGTACCGAAAGCGACTTCGCCATGCCCAGCAACGCCCGAGCCACTCACCTCACCCGTCGCGGCCTTCTCGCCGCAGGCGGCGCCCTCGGGCTCGGCGCCGCTCTCGCCGCCTGCGGCAGCGAGACCAAGGGCAGTGGCAGCTCCTCCGCCGGTGCGACCGGGAAGGCCGGGCCGTGGAGGTTCACCGACGACCGCGGTACGGCCGTCGAGGCGAAGTCCACCCCGAAGAACATCGTCGCCTTCACCGGTACCGCTGCCGCCCTGAAGGACTTCGGCATCGAGGTCAAGGGCGTCTTCGGCCCGACCTACGTCGAGGACCCGAAGACCAAGGAGAAGAAGCCGGACGTCCAGGCCGGCGACCTCGACACCACGAAGGTCAAGGTCATCGGCAACGTCTGGGGCGAGTTCAAGATCGAGGAGTACCTCAAGCTCAGCCCGGAGCTCCTCATCACGGACATGTGGGAGAAGAACGACCTCTGGTACGTCCCGGCCGAGCAGAAGGACAAGATCCTCAAGATCGCCCCGAGCGTCGCTCTGTGGGCCGCCGACAAGTCGATGCCCGCCGTGCTCCAGCGTCACGCCGACCTCGCCGCCTCGCTGGGCGCCGACGTCAAGACCAAGCAGATCCAGGACGACAAGGCCCGCTTCGAGGCGGCCGCCGAGCGCGTCCGTCAGGCCGCCAAGGGCAAGAAGGACATCAAGGTCCTGATCGGCTCCGGCTCGCCCGACCTGTTCTACGTCTCCACCCCGGTCCGCCCGACCGACACGCTCTTCTTCAAGGAGCTGGGCGTCAACCTGGTCGTCCCGACCAAGCTGGACCAGGGCGGTTGGTTCGAGGGCCTGAGCTGGGAGAACGTCGACAAGTACGCGGCCGACGTCATCATGCTCGACAACCGCACCTCGGCCCTGCAGCCGGAGGCCCTGAAGGCCAAGCCGACGTGGGCCGCGCTGCCCGCCGTCAAGGCCGGCCAGGTCATCCCGCGCGTGACCGAGCCGATCTACTCCTACGCCAAGTGCGCCCCGCTGCTCGAGGACCTGGCCAAGGCCCTGGAGAACGCGAAGAAGGTGTCCTGACCCGATGACGACCACCGAGACCGCCCCGTTCCAGTTCTTCTCGCTCCAGGTCGACCGGACGAGGCGGCTCGGTCCGTCCCTGGTCCGGGTCACCTTCACGGGTGAGGACCTGAAGGCCTTCGCCTCCGGAGGGCGCGACCAGTCGCTCTCCCTCTTCCTGCCGCACCCCGGCCAGGAGGCGCCCGTCCTGCCGCCGCTGGACAACCCGGACATGTACGCGATCCTGGGCGCCTGGCGCGCGATGCCCGACGACGAGCGCGCGGTGATGCGTTCGTACACCGTCCGGGAGCAGCGCACCGAGCCGCGCCCCGAGGTCGACATCGACTTCGCGCTGCACGAGGACGGCGGCCCCGCCTGCCGCTGGGCGCAGCACGCCGAAGCGGGTGACAAGGTGGTCGTGCTCGGCCCGGCGGTCTCCGCGAACACCGGCGTCCGCTTCCAGTTGCCGGCCGACGCCGACTCCGTACTGATCTGGGCGGACGAGACGGCACTGCCGGCCGCCTCCGCGATCCTGGAGTGGCTGCCGGCGGAGACCCGGGCGAAGGTCTACCTCGAAGTCCCGTACTCCGGGGACCGGGCGGAGCTCGCGACCGAGGCCGACGCCACCGTCACGTGGCTCGTACGGGAGGAGGGCGCGCCCTCCGCCGTGGACGCGGTGCGCGGTGCCGAGCTGCCCGGCGAGGCGCCGTACGTCTGGCTGGCGGGGGAGTCCGGCTCCGTGAAGGCGCTGCGCCGTCACTTCGTGAACGAGCGTCAGCTCGACCGCCGGCGTGTGACGTTCGTCGGCTACTGGCGCAAGGGTCTGTCCGAGGACGCCCTGCGCGAGGCGCCGGAGGACGACGCGTAGCCGGAAGGCAACCACTGCGCCCCGAGGGGGGCGAGGGACGTTGCGAGTTGAACTTAGGTTAGGCTAACCTAAGTTCATACGTCGCCCCCTCGCCCCCTCTTTCCTGTCCGGAGGGGCCGACCGAGTCCCTGTCCCGGGAGGACCCCGCATGCGCTCGCACCTGCTCAACGACGCCACGGCGGAGAGCTATCGACGCTCCGTCATCGAAGGAGTCGAGCGGGTGGCGGACAAACTCGCCACGACGCGACGCCCGTTCACCGGCGTCACCCCCGCCGACCTGGCCCCCGTCATCGACGCCGTCGACCTCGACAAGCCGCTCGGCGACACCTCCGCCGCGCTCGACGAGCTGGAGAGCGTCTACCTCCGTGACGCCGTCTACTTCCACCACCCGCGCTACCTGGGCCACCTCAACTGCCCGGTCGTGATCCCCGCCGTCCTCGGCGAGGCCGTCCTCTCGGCGGTCAACTCCTCGCTGGACACCTGGGACCAGAGCGCCGGCGGCACCCTCATCGAGCGCAAGCTCATCGACTGGACCACCAGCCGCATCGGCCTCGGCCCCGCCGCCGACGGCGTCTTCACCAGCGGTGGCACGCAGTCCAACCTGCAGGCTCTCCTCCTCGCCCGCGAGGAGGCCAAGACGGACGACCTGGCGAAACTCCGCATCTTCTCCTCCGAGTGCAGCCACTTCAGCGTCCAGAAGTCGGCCACCCTCCTCGGCCTCGGCGCCGACGCCGTCATCTCCGTCCCGGTCGACCGGACCAAGCGCATGCAGTCCGTCGTCCTCGCCGCCGAGCTGGAGGCCTGCCGCGCCGAGGGCCTGGTCCCGATGGCGATCGTGGCCACCGCCGGCACCACGGACTTCGGCTCGATCGACCCGCTGCCCGAGATCGCCGCACTGGCCTCCGAGTACGGCGCCTGGATGCACGTGGACGCGGCCTACGGCTGCGGACTGCTCGCCTCGCCCACCCGCCGTCACCTCCTGGACGGCATCGAGCGGGCCGACTCCGTCACGGTCGACTACCACAAGTCCTTCTTCCAGCCGGTGAGTTCCTCCGCCGTCCTGGTCCGTGACGGCTCCACCCTGCGCCACGCGACCTATCACGCGGACTACCTCAACCCGCGCCAGCCGGTGGCCATGGAGGCACCTCCCACGTCCGAAGGACTGTGGGGGAAGATCCCCAACCAGGTCGACAAGTCCTTGCAGACCACCCGCCGCTTCGACGCGCTCAAGCTGTGGATGACCCTGCGCGTGATGGGCGCCGACGGCGTCGGCGAGCTCTTCGACGAGGTCTGCGACCTGGCGGCGGCCGGCTTCGAACTGCTCGCCGCCGATCCGCGCTACGACGTGGTCGTCGAGCCGCAGCTGTCGACCCTCGTCTACCGCTACATCCCCGAGGCCGTCACCTCCCCCGCCGAGATCGACCGGGCCAACCTGTACGCCCGCAAGGCGCTCTTCGCCTCCGGCGAGGCCGTCGTCGCCGGGACCAAGGTCGACGGCCGCCAGTACCTGAAGTTCACCCTGCTCAACCCCGAGACCACGACAGCGGACATCGCCGCCGTCCTTGACCTGATAGCCGGCCACGCCGAGCAGTACCTGGGAGAGACCCTTGTCCACGCCTGATACGACCGACACGTACGACTTCATCGGCATCGGGCTCGGTCCGTTCAACCTCGGCCTCGCCTGCCTGACCGAGCCGATCGGCCACCTGAACGGTCTCTTCCTGGAGTCCAAGCCGGACTTCGAGTGGCACTCCGGCATGTTCCTGGAGGGCGCCCACCTCCAGACGCCGTTCATGTCGGACCTGGTCACGATGGCCGACCCGACCTCCCCGTACTCCTTCCTCAACTACCTGAAGGAGAAGGGCCGGCTCTACTCGTTCTACATCCGCGAGAACTTCTATCCGCTGCGGACCGAGTACAACGACTACTGCCGCTGGGCCGCCGCCAAACTGAGCAGCATCCGCTTCTCCACCACCGTCTCCTCCGTCTCCTACGACGAGGGCAGCGAGCTGTACGTGGTGGCGACCGAGGGTGGAGAAACGTTCCGCGCCCGCCGGATCGTGCTGGGCACCGGCACCCCGCCGTACGTCCCCGACTCCTGCCAGGGCCTCGGCGGCGACCTGATCCACAACTCGCGCTACCTCCAGAACAAGGCCGCCCTGCAGAGGAAGAAGTCGATCACCCTGGTCGGCAGTGGCCAGAGCGCGGCGGAGATCTACTACGACCTGCTGTCCGAGATCGACGTGCACGGCTACCGGCTCAACTGGGTGACGCGCTCCCCGCGCTTCTTCCCGCTGGAGTACACCAAGCTGACGCTGGAGATGACCTCGCCGGAGTACGTGGACTACTTCCACGCGCTGCCCGAGCAGACCCGCTACCGCCTGGAGACCCAGCAGAAGGGCCTCTTCAAGGGCATCGACGGCGAGCTGATCGACGCCATCTTCGACCTGCTCTACCAGAAGAACCTGACGGGCCCGGTCCCCACCCGGCTTCTCACGAACTCGGCCCTGCGCTCCGCCGCGTACGACGACACGAGCGGCACGTACACGCTCGGCTTCCACCAGGAGGAGCAGGAGAAGGACTTCACGCTGGAGACCGAGGGCCTGATCCTCGCCACCGGCTACAAGTACGCCGTCCCCGCCTTCCTCGAGCCGGTCCGGGACCGCCTCAAGTGGGACGGACAGGGCCGCTTCGACGTGGCCCGCAACTACTCGATCGACACGACGGGCCGTGGCGTCTTCCTGCAGAACGCCGGCGTGCACACGCACTCCATCACCTCGCCCGACCTGGGCATGGGGGCGTACCGCAACGCGTACATCATCGGAGCGATGCTGGGCACCGAGTACTACCCCGTCGAGAAGACCATCGCGTTCCAGGAGTTCGCCGTATGACGTTCCGTGTCCGTCCCCTCGATCCGCTGGCAGACGCCGAGCTGATACACCCCTGGGTCACCCACCCCAAGGCCGCCTTCTGGATGATGCAGGACGCCAGACTCCAGGACGTCGAGCGCGAGTACATGGCGATCGCCGCCAACCCGCACCACGACGCCTTCATCGGCCTGGTCGACGAAGAGCCGGCCTTCCTCATGGAGCGGTACGACCCGTCCAAGGTCGAGCTGGTCGGCCTGTACGAGCCGCAGCCCGGCGACGTCGGCATGCACTTCCTCGTCGCGCCGACCGACACGCCCGTGCACGGCTTCACCCGGTCCGTGATCACCGCCGTGATGGCCGAGCTGTTCGCCGACCCGGCGACCCTCCGGGTCGTCGTCGAGCCCGATGTGCGCAACAAGGCCGTGCACGCGCTGAACGCGGCCGTCGGTTTCGTGCCGGAGCGGGAGATCGAGAAGCCGGAGAAGACCGCGCTGCTCAGCTTCTGCAGCCGCGAGCAGTTCGAGGCCGCCGTGGGGCCCGTGGGAGCCGCCCTGTGAACCCCGTCGCCCACCTCACCCCCGCCCGCTGGGCCGACGCCAACCGCGCGTTGATCCGCAAGGGCCTCGCCGAGTTCGCGCACGAGCGTCTGCTCGACCCCCAGGAGCTGGGTGAGAGCCGCTACCGGGTCCTCAGCGACGACGGCGCCACCGAGTACCGCTTCACCGCCGACCGGTTCGCGCTCGACCACTGGCAGGTCTATCCGGACTCCATCAGCTGCCACCGGGGCGACGAGCAGCTCCCGCTCGACGGCCTGCGGTTCATCACCGACCTGCGCGGCGCGCTGGGGCTGAGCGACGAGATCCTGCCGGTCTACCTGGAGGAGATCTCCTCCACCCTGGCGGGTACGGCGTACAAGTCGACCAAGCCGCGGGTCTCCGCCGCCGAGCTGGCGCGCGCGGACTTCCAGGCCGTCGAGACGGGGATGACCGAGGGCCACCCCTGCTTCGTCGCCAACAACGGGCGGCTCGGCTTCGGCGTGGACGAGTACCGCGCGTACGCCCCCGAGGCCGCGTCCCCGATCCACCTGATCTGGCTGGCCGCGCGCCGCGACCGCACGACCTTCACGGCCGGTGCGGGCATCGAGTACGAGACCTTCATCCGGGCCGAGCTGGGCGACAAGGCCGTCGATGGCTTCGCCGCCACCCTCGCCGAGCGGGGTCTGGACCTCGCCGACTACCTGCTGATGCCGGCCCACCCCTGGCAGTGGTGGAACAAGCTGTCCGTCACCTTCGCCGCCGAGGTCGCCCAGGAGCGCCTGGTCTACCTGGGCGAGGGCGACGACGCCTACCTGGCCCAGCAGTCGATCCGTACCTTCTTCAACGCATCGGACCCGGCCAAGCACTACGTGAAGACGGCCCTGTCCGTCCTCAACATGGGCTTCATGCGAGGGCTCTCGGCCGCCTACATGGAGGCCACCCCGGCGATCAACGACTGGCTGGCGGGGCTGATCGAGGCCGACTCGGTCCTGAAGGCCGCCCGGTTCTCGATCATCCGGGAGCGGGCCGCGATCGGCTACCGGCACCTGGAGTACGAGGCCGCGACCGACCGCTACTCGCCGTACCGCAAAATGCTCGCCGCGCTCTGGCGCGAGTCCCCCGTGCCCACCCTCGCGGCGGGCGAACGGCTCGCGACGATGGCCTCCCTGCTCCACGTCGACCACGAGGGCGCGTCCTTCGCGGGCGCCCTGATCAAGGAGTCGGGCCTGGCGCCGGCGCGGTGGCTGCGCGGCTACCTGGACGCGTACCTGCTGCCGATCCTGCACTGCTTCTACGCGTACGACCTGGTCTACATGCCACACGGCGAGAACGTGATCCTGGTCCTCGACGAGCGGGGCGCGGTCGCCCGGGCGATCTTCAAGGACATCGCCGAGGAGATCTGCGTCATGGACCCGAACGCGGTCCTGCCGCCGGCGGTGGAGCGGATCAGGGCCGAGGTGCCCGAGGACATGAAGCTGCTGTCGATCTTCACGGATGTCTTCGACTGCTTCTTCCGCTTCCTCGCGGCCGGGCTGGCGGCGGAGGGCGTCCTCGACGAGGACGACTTCTGGCGGACGGTCGCGGAGTGCGTGCGCGGCTACCAGGAGTCGAATCCGGAACTGGCGGACCGCTTCGCGCAGTACGACATGTTCGCGGAGACCTTCGCGCTCTCGGCGCTGAACCGGCTCCAGCTGCGCAACAACAAGCAGATGGTGGACCTGGCGGACCCGTCGGCGGCGCTCCAGCTCGTCGGCGACCTGGTCAACCCGATCGCGCGCTACGCGCGCTAGATAGTGTCCGGAAGGTAGCGCCGTCTGCCCGCAGGGCAGGGCCCGCGGCGTCTGTGCGTGCGATCGCAAGGCGGAGGGGCACCCTCGTACCGGACGTACCCGGGTGATCCCGACAACGCGGCGAGCGTGCGTGCCAGCCGTCGCGGACCGGGCGGGACTCTACGGACACGGCCTGGTCGGCCCGGCAGAACGGCGGGTGCCCCGGAGGTACGCGGCAGTCCACAAGCGGCTGCGTCGCGGGCCCGGGGCACCCGCTCCGTGCGTTCTACGGGACTACCGCGCGGGCCACGGGACCTGCGGCGAGCGGTAGTAGTCGATCCCGAGCGCCTCGAACCTCGGCCCCTGCGCCGCGAGCCGCACCTTGTACGTCTCCCAGTCGTGGGTGGCCGCCGGGGACCAGCCCAGCTCCGCCACGCCCGGCAGGCGCGGGAAGGCCATCTGGTCGATGTGGGCGTCCTCGGAGATGGTCTCCGTCCACAGCGGCGCCTCGACGCCCTTGACCGCCTCGGCGGGCGCGCCCGGCAGGTAGGCCGCCGGGTTCCAGTCGTAGGACCGCTGGACCTCCACGTAGCCCGCCCAGGCCAGGCCCAGCTTGGTGTCCTTGGTGTACTTCATGTCGAGGTAGACCCGGTCGGCGGGCGACAGGATCAGTCCGGTGCCGTTCCGCGCGGCCCGGGCGACCTGTGCCTTCTCGGCGTCCGAGGTCCGGTCCAGGCCCCAGTACTGCGCGAGCGCGCCCTTCGCCGGTGTGGCCCCGGTCAGCTGGTGCCAGCCGACGACGGTCTTGCCGTACTTCGCGACGATCGGCTGGACCTTCTCCATGAAGGCCACGTAGTCGGCGTGGGTGGTGGAGTGCGCCTCGTCGCCGCCGATGTGGAGGTACTCGCCCGGGGTGAGCGCGGCGATCTCCCGGATCACGTCGTCCACGAAGTCGTACGTGACGGGCTTCGGCACGCACAGCGAGCTGAAGCCGACGCTCGTGCCGGTGTAGAGCGGCGGGGCGACGCCGTCGCAGTTCAGCTCGGCGTAGGAGGCGAGGGCGGCGTTGGTGTGGCCGGGCAGGTCGATCTCGGGGACGACCTCCTGGTGGCGGGAGGCCGCGTAGCGGACGATCTCCTTGTAGTCGTCCTTGGTGTAGTAGCCGCCGGGTCCGCCGCCGACCTGGGTGGAGCCGCCGTAGGTGGCCAGGCGCGGCCAGGAGTCGATCGCGATGCGCCAGCCCTGGTCGTCGGAGAGGTGCAGGTGCAGCTTGTTGACCTTGTAGAGGGCGAGCTGGTCGATGTAGCGCTTGACCTGGTCGACGGTGAAGAAGTGGCGGGAGACGTCGAGCATGGCGCCCCGGTAGGCGTAGCGCGGGGTGTCGGTGATGGAGCCGCCCGCGACCTTCCAGGGGCCGGGCTGCACGGTGTCCTTCTCGACGGCGGCGGGGAGCTGCTGGCGCAGGGTCTGGACGCCGCGGAAGAGGCCGGCGGGCCGGTGCGCGGTCAGGGTGATGCCGCCGCGGCCCGACTGGAGTCGGTAGCCCTCGTCACCGAGCGCCCGGTCACGGGCGCTGAGGCGGAGCAGGATGCCGCCGCGGGCCTCGTCCTCGTCCACGACGGGCAGCGGGTGGCCGGTGGAGGGGCGGAGCAGTCCGGCGAGGTAGTCGCCGACGGCGCGGGACTCGCGGGAGTCCTCGTCGACGCGGATGCGGGTGGCGGCGGTGATCGCGTACGGGGCTCCGCCGGGGCTCACGGAGGCGGGGGCGGGGACGATCTGGCCGAGGGGCCGGACGTCGGGCGCGGCGCTCCGGTCGGCGGTGGTGGCGCGGGCGGTGGGGGCTGCCGCGGCGCAGGAGAGGCCTGCCGCCGTGACGAGCAGCAGGGCACCGAGAACACGCGGGAACGTTCTGCGCTGTCTCACGGGCATGGTCCCTTTCGACGGGCTTCGCGACTCCGGGTATGCGTAACCGAACAGTCACCATGCGTACCGTGCGCCTCTCCCGGGGTCAAGGTGTAGACCAATTCGGCCCGTCGGGGCGGCGATCAAGGAGGGGTCTGCCCGATTCCGGGCAGGAATCTTGCGTAGACCCCCCGGTACCCCTCAGTATTCACGGGTGCTCGAACGCCGCCCGTCGCATGACGACCTCATCGACCACCTGGTGCGCAGCACCGCGCTCCAGCGCGGTGAGGCCGCCCGGGTGGTGCTCGACGTGCTGGCGTACTTCGACGAGTCGACCGAGGACTTCGTCCGCCGCCGTCACCGCGAACTGCAGTCCGGCGGCGCCGTGAACGCCGAGATCTTCGAACGCATCGCGGCCGAGCTGCCGTACCGCGCCGTGGCGCCGCCGGAGCTCTCGCTCCGGCAACTGCGCCGCATCGTCTACGGCTGAGCACACCCACTGACTTGGAGGGGTTACACCTTTATGTGCGGAATTGTCGGTTACATCGGAAAGCGCGACGTGGCCCCGCTGCTCCTTGAGGGGCTGCAGCGGCTGGAGTACCGGGGGTACGACTCCGCCGGCATCGTCATCACCAGCCCGAAGGCCGCCGGCCTGAAGATGGTCAAGGCCAAGGGCCGGGTCCGTGACCTGGAGGCCCGCGTCCCCAAGCGCTTCACCGGCACCACCGGCATCGCCCACACCCGCTGGGCCACCCACGGCGCCCCCAGCGACATCAACTCGCACCCGCACCTGGACCCCGAGAACAAGGTCGCGGTCGTCCACAACGGCATCGTCGACAACGCGCAGGAGCTGCGCGCGAAGCTGGAGGCGGACGGCGTCGTCTTCGCCTCCGAGACCGACACCGAGGTCATCACGCACCTCATCGCCCGCTCCCAGGCCACCTCCCTGGAGGAGAAGGTCCGCGAGGCGCTCAAGGTCATCGAGGGCACCTACGGCATCGCCGTGATGCACGCCGACTTCAACGACCGCATCGTGGTGGCCCGCAACGGCTCCCCGGTCGTCCTCGGCATCGGCGAGAAGGAGATGTTCGTCGCCTCCGACGTGGCCGCCCTGATCGCTCACACCCGCCAGGTCGTCACCCTCGACGACGGCGAGATGGCCACCCTCAAGGCCGACGACTTCCGCACGTACACGACCTCGGGCGCGACCACGACCGCCACCCCCGAGACCGTGGAGTGGGAGGCCGCCTCCTACGACATGGGCGGCCACGACACGTACATGCACAAGGAGATCTCCGAGCAGCCCGACGCGGTCGACCGCGTGCTGCGCGGCCGGATCGACGACCGCTTCTCCACCGTCCACCTCGGCGGCCTGAACCTGGACGCCCGCGAGGCCCGCACCATCCGCCGGATCAAGATCCTCGGCTGCGGCACCTCGTACCACGCCGGCCTCATCGGCGCCGGGCTGATCGAGTCCATGGCCCGCATCCCCGCCGACGCCGAGCCGGCCTCGGAGTTCCGCTACCGCAACCCGGTCGTGGACCCCGACACCCTCTACATCGCCGTCTCCCAGTCCGGTGAGACCTACGACGTGCTGGCCGCGGTCCAGGAGCTCAAGCGCAAGGGCGCCCGTGTCCTCGGCGTCGTCAACGTCGTCGGCTCGGCGATCGCCCGCGAGGCCGACGGCGGCGTGTACGTCCACGCCGGGCCCGAGGTCTGCGTCGTCTCCACCAAGTGCTTCACCAACACGGTCGTCGCCTTCGCGCTGCTCGCCCTGCACCTCGGCCGCATCCGCGACCTGTCGGTGACCGACGGCAAGCGGATCATCGAGGGCCTGCGCAAGCTGCCCGCGCAGATCAGCGAGATCCTCGAGTCCGAGGAAGAGATCAAGAAGCTGGCCGAGCAGTACGCGGGCGCCCAGTCGATGATGTTCATCGGCCGCGTGCGGGGCTACCCTGTGGCCCTGGAGGCCTCCCTGAAGCTCAAGGAGATCTCCTACATCCACGCGGAGGCCTACCCGGCCTCCGAGCTGAAGCACGGCCCGCTCGCGCTGATCGAGCCGGCCCTGCCGACGGTCGCCATCGTCCCGAACGACGACCTGCTGGAGAAGAACCGCGCCGCCCTGGAGGAGATCAAGGCCCGCAGCGGCCGCATCCTGGCGGTCGCCCACCAGCCGCAGGAGAAGGCCGACCACACCATCGTCGTGCCGAAGAACGAGGACGAGCTGGACCCGATCCTGATGGGCATCCCGCTCCAGCTCTTCGCCTACCACACGGCGCTCGCCATGGGCCGCGACATCGACAAGCCGCGCAACCTGGCCAAGTCCGTCACGGTCGAGTAGCAGCCTCCGGGCCTGTCCCCCGGAGCGCCGCCTTCGGGCCTGTCCCCCGAAGCCTCGGCCTGACAAAGAAGCGGTCCCCGCGCACGCCATGTGCGCGGGGACCGCTTCGCCGTTCTTCCGGGTGTCAGCCGGCGGCCGGGGCGCCACGCCGGGCGACGCGGCCGAGGGAGGTCGGCCAGTGGGCCACCGCCGCCGTCGCGCCGTACCAGGCGGCGAGGCCGGCGACCGCGGCGAGCCAGCCGCCCGCCTTGGCCAGACCGCCGTGGTCGGCGAAGGCGCCTGTGCCGAGCAGCAGCAACGCCACGAACAGCAGCCCGTACACGCCCTGTCCGAACAGACCGCTGCCCTTCGCGGCCATCGTCAGCGTGAGGGCGAGCAGCGCCCACAGCAGCAGGAACAGGCCGGCCGCCTCGGCCGACGTGCCACCGCCGACGCCGGTCCCCCAGGTGAACCAGAAGGCGCCGAGAGCCGCATGGGCCGTGCCCGTAACGCCGTCGCCCGCGCGCAGGGCGAGCAGGCCGACCAGGAAGAGCGCCACTCCGCCGACCCAGGTGGCGAGGGCTGCGGCGTCCGACGCCGCGACGTTGTCGATCACGCCGGTGCTGCCGAGGCCGAAGGCCAGCAGGGTCAGTCCGAGCGCGAGGTGGCCGAGAGTGGAGGCGGTGTTCCCCGCGGCGACTTCGTTGTCCACGGCGGGCTCCCTTCAGGTGCGCGGTGTTGCCGCTGAGCTGCTTGTTCCGGTGACCTTTATCTACCCTTCACAAGCACACAAATCACCTCACGACGGCGTGATTTATCGCGAGGGCAAGGGAGTTGACGGGGCGTCGGGAGACGGGGCCCCGGTGAGAAGGCTACGGAATGACGACGACCGGACGCTGCGCCCGCTTCGCGAGCCGTCCGGCTACCGAGCCGAAGATGCGGCCGACGATGCCGTGCGTGGAGCCGACCACGATCGCGTCGGCCGAGTACTCACGGCCGACCTCCTCCAGTTCATGACAGATGTCGCCGCCCCGCTCGACGAGGATCCAGGGGACCTCGGCGAGGTAGTCCGCGCAGGCCAGCTCCAGGCCCAGCACCTCGGTGCGGTGGTCCGGTACGTCGACGAAGACAGGCGGCTCGCAGCCCGCCCAGACGGTGGTGGGCAGCCGGTTGGCGACATGGACGATGATCAGCCCGGAGCCGGAGCGGCGGGCCATGCCGATCGCGTACGCGAGGGCTCGCTCGCTGGACGTCGAGCCGTCGAAGCCGACGACCACTCCGTGCCGGAAGGCGGGATCACAGGAGTGACGTGGCTGTTCGGCCGCGAGGGGGTCGACCGTGGAGTCGGCGACGCGCTTGCGGTCCGCGGGTTCGGGGAATTCGTGACCGGCCATCGGTGTCTCGGCGAAGAAGATCCTCGTGGGAAGGAGCGGGGGACGAACAACGCTTGGCAGTGGAGCTGTGTCCGGGAATCATCTTCCCAAGCCCATACCCCCAAGGGTACGGCGACACTCCTCTCCCGCCCAGAGCCAGCCGTGCCGCGCACGCCGCTCGCGCGGCGTTCAAGGGAGCATGCACGAGCCCGTCCCGATATGGCAATGCCGGTTGTGTCCTACAGCCGTCCGTACGGGGGCCGAACGGACGCCTCGCCCAGTGACCGGAACGTTCCACTCCTCGTTCCCACAGGTCCACCCCACCGCCGCAGGGAGCCCGCCCGTGCCCGCACCGTCGGCCACCGCCGCCCACACCGCCGTCCACGCCTCCGCCCCGACCGCCCAGCCCGCCCCGTCACGCGGCCGGCGCCGCGCCCCCGGCCGGCCGTCGACGGCGGGGTCCGCGGGAGGCGCGGCGGGTGCGGGGGGACCGGCGGCCGAGTCGGCGGGGGAGGTCGTCCGCTGGGCGGTGTTCTGCTGCGTCCTCGTCCCCGTCGTCCTCCTCGTCTACGGCACCTCACTGGGCGGGGCCGCGGGCACGGCCCTCGGACTCGTCGTGGTGACGGCCGTCTGCCGGGTGCTGCTGCGCCGCTCGGAGCGCGGTCTGCGCGCGGAGGCGGCGGGACGTCCCGCCCGGCACGCCCACGGCGCCCGCTACCACCGCTCCGACCGGCCCGACCTGACAGACTCGGCCCCGAACCGGCCCCCGTCCGACCGGGTCCGACCCGGCCGGACCTGACGGACCCCTCGTGGAGCTGACGGGTTCGCACACCCACACCCGTAGGTTTTCAGCCAACTTCCACTGACCGGCGATTCCTTGGCGGAATGACCCCTCAACCCCCCTGCCACCAGGCATGAAAGCCCCGCGAGGGTCGCTCACACCCTACGGGGACGGGCCATGCGCGCACGGCGCACTTCCCTGCGCGGCTCCCGAGTGGAACGCTTCGTGATCGAATGCTTCGCGCCAAGTTGCCTTGTCGACAATGTGCCGGATGGAGAACTTGTCACGCCGGCGCCACGGAACGCAGTAGATTCGATCATGGGTATCGAAGACTGGGGTCTCGTGCAAAACCGAGGGGAAACGTGCAGGAGCGACAGGACCAGGGAGACGCGAACACCGAGGGGGGCTTAGCGTCATGAGCCAGGACTCCGCCGCACCGGAGGCCGCACGGAAACTGTCCGGGCGCCGCCGTCGCGAAGTCGTCGCGGTGCTGCTGTTCAGCGGCGGCCCCATCTTCGAGAGCTCCATCCCGCTCTCCGTGTTCGGAATCGACCGGCAGGACGCGGGAGTACCCCGCTACCGGCTGCTCGTGTGCGCCGGCGAGGACGGCCCGCTGCGGACCACAGGGGGCCTCGAACTGACCGCGCCGTACGGCCTGGACGCGATCAGCCGGGCCGGCACCGTCGTCGTACCGGCCTGGCGGTCGATCACCTCGCCGCCGCCGCCGGAGGCGCTCGACGCGCTGCGCCGGGCGCACGAGGAGGGGGCCAGGATCGTCGGGCTGTGCACCGGGGCCTTCGTCCTGGCCGCCGCCGGACTTCTGGACGGCCGGCCGGCGACCACACACTGGATGTACGCGCCGACGCTCGCCAAGCGCTACCCGTCGGTCCACGTGGACCCGCGGGAGCTCTTCGTCGACGACGGGGACGTACTGACATCGGCCGGGACCGCGGCCGGAATCGATCTCTGTCTGCACATCGTGCGGACCGACCACGGCGCGGAGGCCGCGGGCGCGCTCGCGCGCCGGCTGGTCGTCCCGCCGCGGCGCACCGGCGGCCAGGAGCGCTATCTCGACAGGTCTTTACCGGAGGAGATCGGCTCCGACCCGCTCGCGGAGGTCGTCGCCTGGGCGCTGGAGCACCTCCACGAGCAGTTCGACGTGGAGACGCTCGCCGCTCGGGCGTACATGTCACGGCGCACCTTCGACCGCCGGTTCCGCTCGCTGACGGGGTCCGCCCCGCTCCAGTGGCTGATCACCCAGCGGGTGCTGCAGGCGCAGCGGCTGCTCGAGACCTCCGACTACTCGGTCGACGAGGTCGCGGGGCGCTGCGGCTTCCGGTCCCCGGTGGCGCTGCGTGGCCACTTCCGGCGGCAGCTCGGCTCATCGCCGGCCGCCTACCGGGCGGCCTACCGGGCACGGCGCCCGCAGGCCGAGACGGCGACGGCGGTGCTCGACCCGGTCGTGCCCGCCCAGGTGTCGTCCGGCGGGCGGCGCCCCATGGAGCCGGGTAGGCCGCAGTCGGACATGTACGCGTCCGGCCGAGCGGCCCTGCCGGGCCAGCGGAGCGCTCCGTAGACCGCGCGCCACAAGCCGCGCACCGCACGACGGGCGTCCGGGGACACCACTCCGGGCGCCCGTCGTCGTCCCCCCGACCGCGCACCGGCTCCGATCACCCACCGAACCCATAAGGTAGGACGCATGAACGATCGCATGGTGTGGATCGACTGCGAGATGACCGGGCTCTCGCTGACGGACGACGCACTCATCGAGGTGGCCGCGCTGGTCACCGACTCGGAACTGAACGTGCTCGGCGAAGGGGTGGACATCGTGATCCGCCCGCCGGACGCGGCGCTGGAGACCATGCCCGAGATCGTGCGCCGGATGCACACGTCCTCCGGCCTCCTCGACGCTCTCGCCGACGGCACCACCCTGGCCGACGCCGAGGCGCAGGTCCTCGCCTACGTACGCGAGCACGTGAAGGAGCCCCTCAAGGCGCCCCTGTGCGGGAACTCGGTCTCCACCGACCGCGGCTTCCTCGCCCGGGACATGCCGGCTCTGGAGCGCCATCTGCACTACCGGATCGTCGATGTCTCCTCGGTCAAGGAGCTGGCCCGCCGCTGGTACCCGAGGGCGTACTTCAACAGTCCGGAGAAGAGCGGCAACCACCGCGCGCTCGCCGACATCCGTGAGTCCATCGCCGAGCTCCGCTACTACCGCGAGGCGATCTTCGTCCCGCAGCCCGGCCCCGACTCGGAGACGGCGAAGCAGATCGCCGCGCGCCACGTCCTGCCCGTGGAATGAGGCCGCGCTCGCGCCCGCCGTCAATGCGGGCGCGAGCACCCCCTCGGACCCTGTAGACTTCTTCTCGGCCGGTCGGGGAAACCTTCGGGAAAACCGCCGGTCATGGTGGGTGTAGCTCAGCTGGTAGAGCACCTGGTTGTGGTCCAGGATGCCGCGGGTTCGAGTCCCGTCACTCACCCTTGAGGGTCAAGGCCCCGGTTCTTCGGAACCGGGGCCTTGACGCATATGGGGCGACGTACGGCAGGGGCGTACGGGGGGTGGGCAACCCGTCCGGACCGGCGGCGACTGTGAGGTACGCAACGTCTCTCTTCTCCGCAGGAGGATTCGTGCAGCTCACGCAGCTCCCCCGCACCGCCCTGGCCGCGCTGACGGCGGCCGCCGGCCTCGCCGGCGTCGGGCTGACCCTCACCACCACGGCCGGCACGGCGACCGCCGCCGCCACCGCGACCGCGCGGCAGGCCGAGCGGTGACAAGGACGTGCCGGGTCGAAGGGCGACCCCGGCGCTCTCCGGTGACATCCTCGGCGACTGGCGCGAGGAGGTCGTGTGGCGCACGACGGACAACCGCGCGCTGCGGATCCACTCGACGCCGTACGAGACGGGCACGAGGATCACCACGCTGCTGCACGACACCATGTACCGCGCGGGCCTCGCCTGGCAGAACACCGCCTACGACCAGCCCCCGCACCCGAGCTTCCACCTGGGCGCGGGCATGAGGCCCGCGCCCAGGCCGCTCGTCACGACGCCGTAGCGTCGCACCTGATGCCGGCCGGGGGCGGATGCGCCCCCGACCAGGCACCGTTGAATCCGAAGGCGGCCGAACCGCCCGCCGGTAGCGCCGCGTTGTACGAGAGGGGCGAGGCCGTCACCTCCGCGGCGGACTGGGTCACCGTGGAGTTCCAGGCCTGGGTGACACGCTCGCCGGCCGCGTACGTCCAGCGAAGCGTCCAGCCGTTCAGCGGGGCGGTACCCGTGTTACGGACCGAGACCTGGGCCGTGAAGCCCGTCGTCCACCGGTTCTGGACGGTGTAGGTGGCGGAGCAGGCGACGGCCGGGACCTCCGGGGCCACGGCCAGGGCTTCGGCGATCCCGTGGTACGCCGGTTTCGGGACCAGGTTCTCGTCGTACGGGGTCGCCGCGCCCTGGCCTGGGAAGAAGTCCGGGATCCAGGAGTCGGCGTCGGTGAAGCCCCAGACGGTGACGCCCGCGCAGCGGGGGACGGCGAGGCAGGCGCGGACGACCGAGGCGTACTCCTGCTTCTGCCGGTCCAGTTGCGCCTGGGTCGCGGGCAGTCGCATGCGGATGTCGAGTTCGGTGAGGGCGACGTCCACGCCGAGCTCGGCGAAGCGGCGGAGGTTCTGCTCCAGCGTGGCCGGCACCTGGCCGAGGACGAGGTGGGCCTGGAAGCCGACCCCGTCGATCGGTACGCCCTGCGCGAGGAGCCGCTTGACCAGGGCGTACATGCCGTCGCTCTTCGCGCCGACGCCGTCGGTGGAGTAGTCGTTGAGGTAGAGCTTCGCGGCCGGGTCGGCGGCCCGGGCGGCGCGGAAGGCGTCGGCGATGTACGACTCGCCGAGCCGGGCGCCCCACAGCGACTGGCGGAGCGTGCCGTCCTCGTTCAGTGGCTCGTTGACCACGTCCCAGTGGTGGATCCGGCCCCGGTAGCGGCCGGCCTCGGCCGCGATGTGGTCGGTCATGATCCGGCGCAGTTCGTCGGGCGTGAAGCTGCCGCCGGTCAGCCAGGACGGCAACTGGCTGTGCCAGACGAGGGTGTGGCCGCGGACCTTCTGGCCGTTCGCCTCGGCGAAGGCGACGACCCGGTCGGCGCCGACCCAGTCGTGGCCGCCGCGCACGGGCTCCACGGAGGACCACTTCATCTCGTTGCCGGGGGTGACCGAGCCGAACTGGGCCGCGGCGACCTCCGCGTACCCGCCCGTGAGTCGGGAGGCGGTCACCGCCGTGCCGAGGTAGACCCCACGGGCGTCGGCGAGCTCCCGCAGGGAGGTCGCCTCCGAGGCCGTCTCCGCCGCGCTCGCGGGGACGGCGGTCAGGGCCGCGGCGAGCAGCGCCGCGGTGGTGATCAGGCGACGGAACACGGGGCACCTCCCACGGTGAAGGCGGTCGGGGCGGGGTTCGTGCCCGACCAGCTGCCGGTGAAGCCGAAGGACGCCGAGGCGCCGGGAACGACGGCCCCGTTCCAGCCGGCGTTCCGCGCGGTGACGGACCTGCCGCTCTGGGCCGGGGTGGCGTTCCACATCTGGCCGACGGTCTGGCCTCCGGCGAAGTCCCAGCTGAGCGCCCAGCCGTTCCAGGCGGCCGTGCCGGTGTTCTTCAGCGTCACGTCCGCCTGGAAACCGCCCTGCCACTGGTTGGTGATCCGGTACGTGACGGCGCAGGCCCCGCTCGGCTGCGGCGGCGGTTCCGTGCCGCCGCCGGTCCCGGCCGTGTCGCCGTAGACGATGCCCCGGCCGTTGGTGGAGACGTACACCCGCCCGTAGATCCGCGGGTCGCCGGTGATGGCCGCGCCCGTCCAGCCCCACTGGTGGGCGTCGTCGTTGATCCGGACCCAGCTCGCGCCCGCGTCCGTGGAGCGGAAGATGCCGCGTACGCCACCGACCTTCGCGCTGCTGTAGAGGGCCGGGTAGGTGGCGCCGGGCGCCGCCTTGCCGAAGCCGATCGTGTCGGCCTGCTCGACCCCGCCGACACGGGTGAAGCTCGCGCCCGCGTCGGTGGAGTGCCACAGGCCGTACGTGGCGTCGCGCGCGCCGCCCGCGAGCCAGATGTCGCCGGCAGCGCCCGGGACCGCCTTGAAGCGGACGTTCCCCTTCGCCGGGAGTCCGGTCGCCTTGGCCGTGAAGGAGAGACCGCCGTCCCTGCTGACGTAGAAGGTGCCGGACTTGAAGCCGTAGAACGTCCTCGGGTCCACCCGGTCCGACTCGACGACCGCTCCCGCCGGGATGCCGGTCGACGCCGTCCAGGCGCTCCCCGCCGCCGTCCCGCTGTGCACGCCCGTACCGTCCGGACTCCAGACGTAGCGGCTGCCGTCGGCCGCCGCCGCGACCGTGCCGCCGCCCGTGACGCCCGAAGGGTCCACGCCCGGCGACCAGGTGGCGCCGTTGTCCGACGAGAAGGCGATGCGCGGGCCGCTGTCCACGCTGCCCGCCCGCACCACCCTGTTCGGGTCGGTCTCGGCGTGGTCGAGACTGGTCGTGCTGGTGAAGTTCGGCGAGGTGAACATCATCGAGGGGACCTTGGTGAGGTCGGTGTGGCGGAACCCGCCGATGTCGCCGAGTGCGCTGAGCAGCGGCGCCCCGGAGGCCGGGGAGACGAGGTCGTTGACCGCCGTCTCCTCCAGACCCCGGACCATCGGCTTGATCGTGAAGGTGCCGCCGGCGTCCCACTGTCCGAGGTTCTCGGTGCCGTAGACCGTCGCGCCCGTGCCGTACATCATCCGGTCCGAGTCGAAGGGGTCGATCTCCATGGCCTCCGTCATCCACCCCAGTTTCGGGCTCTGTTCGGGCGGCGAGGGGTTCGCGCCCCAGGTCAGCCACGGCACGGAGGAGACGTCCATGGTGTAGCGGTTGGTGCGGCTGGGGTACGAGGTGTAGTCCCAGGCCTTGGTCCACGTGCCGCCGCTGTCCGTCGAGCGGAAGATCTGGGTGTCGGGCCACCAGGCGCTGTAGCCGGAGACCATGACGGTGCCGGGCCGCTGCCGGTCGATGGTCAGGCCGCTGAAGCCGTAGAAGGTGTCGGCCTCGGCGACGGGGCTGATGTCCGTCCACGTGCCGGTGGCCGTCGCGTACCGCCAGACCCGGCCCTTGCCGCCGTCGTACGGGCCGCCCTTGTCGCTGTACGCGAGGTAGAGGTGGCCGCTCTCGGTGTCGAGCACGCCCTTGTGGGCGAGGTACCCGGTGGGCTGGCCGGGCAGCCGGGTCCAGGTGGCGCCCGCGTCCGTGGAGCGGTAGACGGCGTTCTCCTTGTCGGCGACACCGACGTAGACGGTCCGGGTCGCGGCGCCGGCCGTGCCCGTGGACTCGTCGAAGGTGACCCAGACGATCCCCTGGTTGTCGGAGCCGTAGCCGCTGGTGTCCGAGGGGTTCTCCTGGTGGTTCCCGGGGTTGGGGAAGGCGGTGACCTGCGACCAGGTGGCACCGGAGTCGGTGGAGCGCCACAGGCCCTTGCCGCTGGGCGCGCCCAGGTACAGCACGCTGTTCCGGTGCGGGTCGATGGCGAGGCGCTCCCCCATGCCCCGGCCGGGCATGTTGCCGCCGAGCTTGAACGGCAGGTCGGTCCGCTGCCAGGTGGCGCCCCGGTCGGCGGAGCGCAGCACGGCGCCGTTGCCCGGGTCCCAGTCGTTGGTGTACGTCCCGACGGCCGCGTAGACGCGGTCGGGGTCGACGGAGTCGGAGGCGAGGCCGATGACGCCGGTGTGGCCCCAGTGGTCCCAGTCGACCGCGTCGAGCAGCGGGGTCCAGGTCTTGGTGGACGGCTCCCAGCGGTAGGCGCCGCCGATGTCGGTCCGGGCGTAGGCGAGGTTCTTCTCGGTCCGGTTGAAGACGATGCCGGGGACGAAGCCGCCGCCGTCGATCCGGACGTTCTTCCAGCTGTACGTGTCGGCGGCCCGGGTTCCGGCCGGTTCGGCCGGTGGGGCGGCCCGGGTTCCGGCCGGTTCGGCCGGTTCGGCGGCGACGGCGGCGGTCGGTGGCACCGCGCCCGTGAGCAGTCCGGCGGTCAGGGCGAGCCCCGCCAGTAATTGTCGTCCTGCGCGCATGGAGATCCCCTCGAAGGCCGGTATGGGAGCGCTCCCACTATTGAGTGGCCGTCAGAACACGGTCAAGACGCGTACGCGGTCGAAGACGTTCGACAGCTCACCCGTGCGGCGGCCGTGCCGGGCTCCCGCGCAGGCCGAGCGATCCGGTTCATCGGGCGAAGGGCTTCGCGGACTTCCTGGGGAGGAACTACGAGCCGGTGGACCCGCAGACCTGAGGGAGGAGCGCGCCCCGGACGGGGTGGGGGTCCGTCCGGGGCGCGCGTGTGGGGGGATCGGGGCGGTCTACCGGTAGGCGGAGAACGCCTTGGTGAAGGCCAGCGGCTGCTGGAGGATCGAGGAGCAGGTGGCGTCGGCGTGGTTCACCGCTCCGGCCGCGCACTGCTTGTCGCGGGTGGAGGACCACATCGACAGCCAGCCGATGCCCTTGGAGTTCGCGAAATCGACCAGCTGGGTGGCGTCGTCGACGCGGAAGATCTCGGTCGTGACGTCGTTGACGCCGATCATCGGGGTGACCGCGACGGCCTTCCAGGCGGCCGCGTCGGAGAGGCCGAGGACGCCCTTGATCTGGGCCTGGGTGGCGGTCGCGGCCTGGATCGCGTACTGGCCCATGTCACCGCTGTAGGCCGGCCCGTAGTCCATCGCCATGATGTTGACGGCGTCGACGCGGACCCCGTTCTTCTTCGCGTCGGCGAGCAGGTCCACTCCGGGCTGGGTCAGGCCTTCGGGCATGACCGGCAGCGTGAAGGAGACGTTCAGGCCGGGGTGGGACTTCTGCAGCTGCGCGATGGCCTGCGAGCGGCGGGTGTTGGCGGCGGTGTCCGGCAGGGCCGCCCCCTCGACGTCGAAGTCGACCTTGGTCAGCCTGTACTGGTCGACGACCTTGCCGTACGCGGCGGCGAGGGCGGAGGAGGTCGAGCAGTTCAGGGCCAGTTCGTGACCGGCGGCGCCGCCGAAGGAGACCCGGACGTCGCCGCCCTTGGCGCGCAGGGCGCCGATCTGGGAGGCCACCTTGTCGTTCGCCAGGTCGGTGACACCGCCCCACAGTGGGGCGCAGGCGCCGCCGGAGGTGATGAAGGCGAGGTTGAACTCCTTGACGCCGGTGGCGTCGGCGGTCGCGATCAGGTCGTACGACGGGTAGAGGGAGGTGTCGACATAGGGCGCGAACTTCGCGGCGGCGCCCGGGGCGCCGGTGGGGGTGGCGGTCGCGGTGGGCTTCGGAGAGGCGGTCGCGGTCACGGTCGGCTTCGAGGTGGGCGTCGCCGGGGCCGTGGGGGTGGTCGTGGCGGTGGGCTGTCCGGTGGGGCGGCCGCTGGGCGTGGGAGTGGCGCCGCCGGCGGAGCAGGTGGCCTTGTTGATCAGGCAGTTGGCCGGGTCGCCCGCATCGCCGGTCGCCGAGGTCACGAAGCCGACGGTGACGGACTGGCCGGGAGCGAGCTCCTTGTTCCAGCCGGCCGGCTTCACGGTGACGTGCTGTCCGGAGACGGTGTGCTCGCCGTTCCACAGGGAGCCGATCCTCGTCCCGGCGGGCAGGTCGAACTCCAGCGTCCAGCCCCCCGACTGGACGCTGGAGGTCTCGTTGGTGACCACGTACTGAGCCGTGTAGCCACCGTTCCAGGAGCTTGTCCTGGTGTACGCGGCGCCGACGGCCGCGGCCTGCGCGGTGCCGGTGAGCGCGAAGGCCGCGCCGCCGATCACCGCCGCGGCGACGACCGCGCCGACGGCCTTGGTCGTGCCGCTCGCCCTGCGCCGGTGCGAACTGGTGCCCATCGCGTGCCTGCCTCTGTGTGCCGGGGGTGGTGTGGGGTGCGGCAGCACGCTAGCGAGCCGGAATCGGACAAATGACCTGGAAGGGAGGGGATCGAGGATTCTTAGGGTCCGCTTAAGGAAGCCATCGGGAGGGCGAAAGGTTCGGGCCTCCGGAGAGCAGTCTCAGAGCCGTCCCTACGATTCCACGCTGCGCCGGGAGCCTGTGGCGCCCCGTCGGCGGCGGACCACGCGGTGGCCGCGCCGGCCTCCCGTACCGCCGGAGCGGCGGGCGTCGAGACCGATCCAGACGCGGACCTCCGTACCGCCGAGGACCGAGTGGCCGATGCGGACGTCACCGCCCGTCGACTCGGCCATCCGGCGCACGATGTCGAGGCCGAGACCGGTGGATCCGTCACGGTGGCCGCTGTTGCCCCGGGTCAGCGCGGCGGCCGGGTCCGGGATGCCGGGACCGGCGTCGGAGACCAGGACGATGACGGCGTCCTCGCCGTTGTGGACGTCGACGGAGAAGGCCGTCCCCTCGGGGGTGTGGCGGAAGACGTTGCCGAGCAACGCGTCGAGCGCCGCGACCAGTTCGGGCCGGGCGACCGGGATGCGTACCGGACGCTCGACGCCCGCCACCCGCACCTTGCGGCCCTCGTCCTCGGCGAGCGCGGACCAGAAGTCCATCCGCTCCCGTACGACCTCGGAGGCGTCGCAGCCCGCGCCCGGACCGGTCGCCTGCGTCTGGGGTTTGGCGTCCCTGGCCGTACGGATGATGGTGTCGACCTCGCGCTCCAGCTGCGCGACGGCGGCCCGGGTCTGCTCGGCGGCCGGACCGGAGCCGAGCGAGGCCGCGTTGAGGCGGAGCACGGTCAGCGGGGTGCGCAGCCGGTGGGAGAGGTCGGCGGCCAGTTCGCGCTCGTTGGCGAGGAGCTGGACGACCTGGTCGGCCATGGAGTTGAACGCGATCGCCGCGGACTTGAGCTCCGGCGGCCCCTCCTCGGGGACGCGCGCGCCGAGCCGGCCCTCGCCCAGGTCGTGGGCGGCGCCCGCGAGCCGCTGGGCGGGCCGGACCATCCGGACGCCGAGCCGGTCGGCGACGGCCACGGAGCCCACGATCAGGGCGATGCCGACCCCCGCGAGGACCAGCCAGGCGGTGGCGACACCGTTGGTGACCTCGCCCTCGGGAACGAAGAGTTCGACGACGGCGACCTGTCCGGAGCTGAGCGCGGTGGGCTGGAGCAGCACGGATCCGCCCGGCACCTCGGCGATGGTGGCCCGCCCCAGGCGCCGGGTGGTCCGCAGGTCCTCCGCGCCGGCCCGGCGGGTGCCGATCTCCAGCGCCTTCCCGCCCGGCTCGTCGGCGGCGGGGACATGGACGGCCATCCGCCCGGCGGCCCCGTCCTCGGTGGTGGCCACCGCCCGGTCGAGCTCCTCGCGGTCGGTGGTGATGGCGAGAACGGGCGCGAGCCCGGCGGCGCGTCGCTCGGCGTTGGAGAAGGCACGGTCACGCGCCATCTCCTTGACGACGAGGCCGAGGGGTACGGCGAAGGCGACGACGACCATGGCGGTGACGGCCAGCGACACCTTGACGAGGGCCCATCTCACGGCCGGGTCCCCCGGGGCGTCTGAGGCGTCTGAGGCGTCTCCTGAGGGTCGGACGGCGGCTCCAGCTTCACACCCACCCCGCGCAGTGTGTGCAGATAGCGGGGCCGGGCGGCCGTTTCACCCAACTTCCGCCGCAGCCATGACAAATGAACGTCGATGGTCTGGTCGTCCCCGTACGACTGCTGCCACACCTCGGCGAGCAGCTCCTTGCGGGGCACGACCACCCCGGGCCGACCGGCGAGGAAGGCCAGCAGGTCGAACTCCCGGCGGGTCAGGTCGAGAGCGGCCCCGTCGAGCTCGGCCTGGCGCCGCAGCGGGTCGATCGAGAGACCGCCCACCTGGATCACCCGCGACGGCGGTGCCTCTCCGGCGGCGGCCCGCGAGCGCCGCAGCACGGCGGCCATCCGTGCCGACAGGTGCTCCACCGAGAAGGGCTTGGTCAGATAGTCGTCCGCCCCGTCGTTGAGGAGCCGGACGATCTCGGTCTCGTCGTCCCGCGCGGTCGCGATGATCACCGGCACGTCGGTGATCCCCCGCAGCATCTTCAGCGCCTCGGACCCGTCCAGATCGGGCAGTCCGAGGTCCAGGACGACCACGTCGAAACGGAAATGGGCGACCTCGCGCAGCGCCTCCAGGGCCGTGCCGACGCTCCGTACGGTGTGCGAGGCGTCGGTCAGATGCCGGATGAGGGCCGAGCGCACGAACTGGTCGTCCTCGACCACAAGCACACTTGCCATGGGCCGCACCGTACGCCATACGAGGGAAGCCGAGGCAAGGTCCACCCCGCCCTCCGCCGGCGCGCGCCGTGGTGCACTATGGCCCGGATGCGTAGAGGACTTGTTCACGTCATGGCGTGGTCGCTCGCCACCGGCGCGGCGGTCACTCTCTCGTGGTGGGGTGTGCACACGGTGCTGGCCGGTACGGTCTACGACCCGCCGCGCGCACTGCCCATTCCGGCCGGCGGCGGCGAGGGGACGGCCGTCACGAGCGGCGACCCGTCGGCCTCCGCCACCCCGCGCCCGAGCGGCTCCTCCGGCCCTTCGTCCACGGCCTCTCCGTCGAGGACGACCGGCGCTCCCCCGAAGTCCCCGTCCTCCACCCCGTCCCGCCCGCCGGCCGCCGCCACGAAGCGACCGGACGGCGCCGACGGCGCCGACGCGAAGAGCACGGTCAAGAGCTACGCCGTCGACGGCGGCCGGGTCGTCTTCGACCTGGGTGAGACCTCCGCCGAACTGGTCTCGGCGACCCCGGCCTCCGGCTGGCAGATGCAGGTGTGGAAGCAGCCGACCTGGATCCGGGTCACCTTCACCCGGGACGGCCGCGAGCTGTCGGTCTTCTGCGTGTGGCACGACACCGCGCCCCGGGTGGAGATCGACGACCGCTGAACGGTCGGGCGCGTCAGCTCAGCGGAAGGCGGAAGCCGGCGGTACGGGTGAGGGCCGGGCGCCGGCGTCGGTGACCGGCGCCGCTCCGCCGGTGAAGTCCGCGAGCGTCTTGCCGTGTTCCACGCGCCCCGGGTGCGGGTCGGTCGCCACCCGGCGGGTCAGCTCGGCGACGGGCAGCTCGCGGTCGGAGGCGAGCAGCACGGCGTTGCCGAAGCGGCGCCCGCGCAGCACGGTCGGGTCGGCGGTCAGCGCCAGTTCGGGGAAGACGGTCGCGGCGGTCGCGATCTGGCCGCGCAGATGGGCCAGGGGCGGCCCGTCGGCGAGGTTGGCGGCGTAGAAGCCGCCGGGCTTCAGCGCCCGGCGGACCTCGGCGAGGAACTCCGTACTCGTCAGATGCGCGGGCGTGCGGGCGCCGCTGAACACATCGGCGATGATCAGGTCCGCCCAGCCGTCCTGCACCTTGGCGAGTCCGGCCCGGGCGTCGGTGGAGCGGACGCGGACGCGGGCGCCGGAGTCGAGGGGGAGCTCCCGGCGGACGAGCTGGACCAACGGGCCGTCGAGCTCCACGATCTGCTGGGTGGAGCGAGGCCGGGTGGCGGCGATGTAGCGGGCGAGCGTGAAGGCTCCGCCGCCGAGGTGGACGGCCTGGAGGGGCCGGTTCGGCGGGGCGGCGAGGTCGGCGATGTGGCCGAGGCGCCGCTGGTACTCGAAGGAGAGATGGGCCGGGTCGTCGAGATCGACGTGCGACTGCGGGGCGCCGTCGATCAACAGCGTCCAGCCGCGCGGGCGCTCGGGGTCGGGTATGAGCTCCGCGAGCCCGCCGTCGACGGTCTCGACGACGGCGGCGGACGCCGCCCGATCACGCTGTCTGTTCCTGGCCACGAGCCCATTATCGGCGCTCGCGCCGATGCCCCGCCCGATGAGCCGACGGGGTGAGGAGGCGCACAAGCTGCCTGGCCGAAGAGCTGGACGGCTAGGTCGTGTCCGGAAAGTAGCGCCGTCTGCCCGCAGGGCAGGGCCCGCGGCGTCTGGTGCCTGCGATCGCAAGGCGGAGGGTCGCCCTCGTACCGGGCGTACTCGGGTGATCACGACAACGCGGCGAGAGTGCGTGCCAGGCGTCGCGGGCCAGGCGGGACTTCACGGACACGGCCTAGCGACAGCCGTCCGCCGCTTCGAGCTAGCGACAGCCGTCGGCTGCTTCGATCAGGCGGGCCGCCTGGCCGAGGGCCTCTCGCAGCATCGCCGGGTCGGTGACCGCACCCGTGTCGCCGGGCGGCAGCAGCCAGCCCGCGGGGCGGGGCACGTCACCGGCCGGCTCGGGGAGTTCCGGCAGCTGGGGGATGCGCAGACCCCGGCCCGAGGTCTGCGTACAGGCGCTGCCCGGCATGTCCCAGCCCGCCGCCGTTCCGGGCGGGACCAGGAATCCGAGGGTGTCGCACGCCCCGTCGTGCAGCACCGGGCCCACCACGGGGGCACCGCCGCGGCGCAGGATGTCGACGGCCTCCAGGCCCTGTCGGACGGGCACGGTCACCAGGTCGCAGGCTTCGCCGTGCGGTGCGCCGGCGTCCGGGGTGGGTGCATGCCGTGCGGTCGACTGCGATCCGATCTCCAACAAAGGGGACCCCTCCTCGCTCCTGAGAAGACACGTTCCGTCTCTCCCCATGGTTCAACGCCCGTGCGCGTCAACGGCTACGGCGGCACGCCGCCGCAAAGGATGGCAGTTCATGGCAGATCCCGCGCGAGATATCCGTTTTGTAGCCAAACTCTGCGTACGCGCTCGGTCACAGCAGGTACGTTCTTGCCCGCCGGAACACCGGCAGCACAGGAGAGGGCTCGGCCATGGCGATGTCACGGGCAGTTCCCAATCTCGCCTTCCGCAGGCTCCGCGGACAGCTCTCGCCGGCGGAGTTCGCCGCGGCGGTCCGCCGGGCGGCGCGGGAGATCGGCGAGCAGGTGGCCTGCGACGCCCGCTACATCGGGCGCGTGGAGGCGGGCGAGATCCGCTGCCCCAACTACGCGTACGAACGGGTGTTCCTGCACATGTTCCCCGGTCTCGGCCTGGCGGACCTGGGCTTCTCGGCGCGGGAGGCGGTACGCGGCCGACGGCCCGCCGCCACGGCAGGGGCGCCTCCTCCACCCGCCATCACGACCCGGAACGATGAGGAGAGCGACGTGCTGCGTCGCGCATTCATGACGAGCGGCACCGCCACCGTGGCGGCCGCCTCGCTGGGACTCGGCGGCTCCGCCGTCGCGATCCCGGCCCCTCGGGGAACCCACCGGATCGGCGAGCCCGAGGTCAGGGCCGTCGAGGAGGCCGTACGGCAGATCCGGCTGCTCGACGACCGGCACGGCGCCGACGGGCTGTACCAGTCGGCCGCGCAGCCGTTGCGGGCGGCGTACGCCCTGCTCGACGCGGGTGTCGCGACCCGCCGCTCCACCGAGGACCGCCTGCACGCGGGCGCCGGCGAGCTGGCCATCTCCGTCGGCTGGCTGGCCCACGACTCGGGCCGCCTCGACGACGCCCGCTCGCACTACGCGGAGGCCCTCGCCACCGCGCGCGTGACCGGTGATCCGGGCCTGGAGGCGCACGCCTTCTGCAACACGTCGTTCCTGGCCAGGGACGCGGGGCGGTACCGCGAGGCGGTCCGAGCAGCGCAGGCGGGGCTGCGGGCGGCGCAGCCGCTCGCCTCGGCCCGGCTGCTCTCGCTGCTCTCGCTGCGTGAGGCGGGCGCGTGGGCCGGGCTCGGCGACCGGGCCGCCTGCGAGCAGGCCCTCGGCCGCGCGCACACCCACTTCGGCCGGGGGCCGGGCGACAGCGACCCGGAGTGGATGAGCTTCTTCGGGGAGCCGGAGCTGGAGGCGCTGGAGGCGCAGTGCTGGTCGGCGCTCGGGGAGTGGGGTCGCGCGGCCCGGCACGCCCACCGCGCGACCGTCCTGCAGAACCCTCATTTCGCCCGCAATCTCGCCCTCTACCGCGCCCAGCTGGCGGGCGACCTGGCCCAGGCGGGCCGCCGGGACGAGGCCGCGGTGGAGGCCCGCCGGGTGGTGGACTCGCTCGGCGACGTCCAGTCGAGCCGCGTCCGCCGCATGGTGACCGAAACCCGCCGGCTCCTCTCCACCTTCTGACCGGACCACCGCCGGTCCCGCGCCGCGTGGCCGCCCCGGCCCCCTACTCCAGGTGGCCGGTGTCGTTCCAGCGTTCCAGGGCCGGGGCGCCGTAGGCCCAGCCCAGGACCGAGAGGCTTGTCGGGTCGAGTCGGATGCGGGCGCCGAAGGAGAGGTCCTCGCCGAGCCAGCGCGCCGCGAGCGACCGCAGGATGTGGCCGTGCGCGAAGACCAGCACGTCCCGCTCCGCCGAGCGCGCCCACTCCACGACCTCGTCGGCCCGCGCCGAGACCTGGGCCAGGCTCTCGCCCTCCGGCACCGCGTCGCGCCACAGCAGCCAGCCGGGGCGCAGCTCCTGGATCTGGGCCGGGGTCAGGCCTTCGTACGCCCCGTAGTCCCACTCCATCAGCGTGTCCCACTCCCGCGCCCGCTCGCCGAAGCCGGCGAGATCGCAGGTCTCACGCGCGCGTGCCAGCGGACTGGTGCGGATCTCCAGGTCGGGCAGTCCGCTCCACGGCGCCCGGTGCAGCCGCTCGCCGAGCAGCTTGGCCCCGCGCCGGCCCTCGTCGAGCAGCGGGATGTCCGTCCTGCCGGTGTGACGGCCGAGCAGCGACCATTCCGTCTGGCCGTGCCGTGCCAGCAGGATGCGCGGTGCCATGAAGGCTCCCTGGTGTTCATCGGTGTTCATTGGATCTTCGTATCGACGTGCACTCCCATCATCGCCCACCTGAATTCGCGGCAACGCGCGGGCAACCCCCGCCCTCCTCCCGGCGTCCCCCAGTCCGAGACCGAGGGGGAACACACGTATGACGGAGAGAGCCGCCCAGCCCGGGCGCAGGCCGCGCTGGTGGGCCGAGCTGCTGCTGATCGCCGTGGTCTACGCCGCCTACTCCTGCGGCCGGCTGCTCGCCCGGGGAGACGTGGCGACCGCCGTCGACCACGGTCTGGCCATCCTGCGCCTGGAGAAGTCCCTCGGTCTGAACGCCGAGCACCCGCTCAACCGGCTCTTCACCGACACGCCCGCCCTCGGCATCCCCGCCGACTTCGCGTACGCCTCCCTGCACTACCTCGTCACCCCGGCCGTCCTCGTCTGGCTCTTCCGCCGCCGCCCCGGCCACTACCGGGCCGCCCGCACCTGGCTGATGGTCTCCACCCTGCTCGGCCTGGTCGGCTTCACGCTCCTGCCCACCTGCCCGCCCCGGCTCCTGGACGCCGGTCACGGCTTCGTCGACACGATGGCGCAGTTCAGCTCGTACGGCTGGTGGGGCGCCGAGGCCAGCGCGCCGCGCGGGATGGGGGCGATGACCAACCAGTACGCGGCGATGCCGAGCCTCCACGTCGGCTGGGCGCTGTGGTGCGGGGTGATGCTCTGGCGGTACGGGCGTACGCCGCTGTTCAAGGCGCTCGGTGTCGCCTACCCCCTCCTCACCACGGTGGTCGTCATGGGCACGGCGAACCACTACTTCCTGGACGCGGTCGCGGGGGCGGCCGTGATGGGCCTCGGGCTGCTGCTCACCGGGCCCGCGACCCGGCTCGCCGACCGCTTGCGCCGCCCCTTCGTGGGGAACCGGGCACCGATTGTCGGTGGCGGATGGGAGACTTCCGCGGGTGAGCGAATCCCTGGGCAGCGGAGCTCCTCGGCCTCCGCAGACGACACTCCGGCACCGGCTCGCTGAGCTGCGCGGACCGGCCGTCGTGCCGCATCCGCTGGACGCGCGGGCACTGGCGGCGCTGGCCGCCAACCCCGGCTGCCGGCGGCGTGCGCTGCTCGACGGCGCCGGGGTCGACAAGACAGCGCTGGCGTCGAAGCTCGGCTCGCCGGCGGCCTTCGGGCAGTCCCAGTTCGCGTTCATGCGGGGCAACGCCTTCGAGGCGAAGGTCAAGGCGGACGGCGGGCGGGAGCTGCTGCGTCTGCTGGGCATCGCGGAGCCGGGCACCGTACGGGTTCCGGAGCTCGCGGCGGCCGGGCCGGAGGGCCGGGTGGCGCGCACCGCGCTCGCGCTGCGCGAGGCGACCGAGGCCGGGACGTGGGCGCTGCTCGACCATCCCCTGCTCAGCCTGGAGGTGGCGGGCTCCCCCGCGCACCTGGAGCCGGACGCCGTCGTGGTGCACCCCGACGGGCGGTGGACGGTCGTGGAGATCAAGTCCTTCCCGATGATCGACGGCGCGGCGGACGCCTCGAAGGTGGGTGCGGCGGCCCGTCAGTCGGCGGTGTACGTGCTGGCCCTGGAGCGGGTCGCGGCCCTGACCCGGGGCGCGGAGGTGGCGCACTCGGTGCTCCTGGTCTGTCCGAAGGACTTCTCCAATCTGCCGACGGCCTCGGTCGTCGACGTCCGCAAGCAGCTGTCGGTGACCCGCCGGCAGCTGGCCCGGCTGACCCGGATCGAGGAGATCGCCGCCGCGCTGCCGGACGGGGTCACGTTCGACGTGGAGGGGTGTTCGGCGCGGGAGCTGGAGGCGGCGGTGGAGTCGGTGCCGCACGCATACGCGCCGGAGTGTCTGTCCGCCTGCGAGCTGGCCTTCCACTGCCGGGAGCGGGCGCGCGGCGCGGGCGCGGTGGAGGCGCTCGGCCGCTCGGTCCGGGGTGAGCTGGGCGGTCTGACCACGGTGGGGGACGTCCTGGCGGCGGCCCGCGGCGAGGAGGGCGACGCGGACGATCCGACGGTGGAGGCCCTGCGCCGGGCGGCGGCCCTCCGGGCGGAGGCGCTCGCATGTCGCTGATCTCCACGCTCGCCCGACTGGAGGCCGTCGAGTCGGGGCGGGCGCAGCCGCTGGCCACGGTCCGGCACCGGCATCTGTCCGACCGGCCCCTCGTGCTCGTACCGCTGACGACCGCCGGTGAGGCCGGAGCGCCGCTCGGGGCGCTGGTCGGGACGGACCCCGGGGAGCCGCGGCTGCTGGTGGTGGCGCAGCCGCGCGACCGGGATCTGCGGTTCGCGTTCCTCGCCGACCTGGCCGAGGAGGTCCTTCCGTACGTCGACTCGTTCACCGACGTCGTCGAGGCGGCGGAGCGGAGCGAGACGGATCCGGAGACCGGCAAGAAGGTCAAGGTCGAGGTCGACCTGTGCGCGGACGCGCCGCAGGTGATCGTGCCGAGCAGGGCCGGCATCGAGTACGTACGGCTCCTGGGGCGTTCCATGCGCTTCCGGCGGAC
Organism: Streptomyces lateritius; assembly: GCF_014649715.1. Lineage (GTDB taxonomy): Bacteria > Actinomycetota > Actinomycetes > Streptomycetales > Streptomycetaceae > Streptomyces > Streptomyces lateritius. The sequence goes on along the minus strand of NZ_BMTO01000009.1, from coordinate 186,953 downwards.
GGCGGAGCAGGACCCGGAGACGCCGTTCCCGGCGCCGCCACGGGTGCCGCTGCTCGGGCGCTGGCTGACGCACTTCGGCGAGCGGGCGCGGGTGCCGGGCTCCTCGCTGCTGCTGTCGGCGACGGATCTGCTGAACCGGCACTGGGCGACCGGTCAGTCCTCCTTGGAGGACCAGCACCTGGGCGCGCTGCTCGCCTGGATCGACGCCGACGGTCCGGAGTCGGGCGCCGAGGCGGCGCTGCGGGCCGAGCTGGGGCGGGACCCGCAGGGGCAGTTGTTCTGCCCGCCGGCCGGTCCGGCGACGGATCCGGCCTTCGACAACCGGCTGCTGGCGCCCGCGATCGAGCGTTTCGACCGGGCCCGGCAGGCCTTGGCCTCGGCGGAGGACGGCGAGAGCGCGGACGAGCGCCTCGGCGAACTGCACGTGGCCGAGCGGGAGATCCGCCGCTTGATCCTCTCGCAGCTCAGGCCGACCTGGGACGCGGTGTGGCGGTCGGTCGAGCTGCTGCGGGAGCTGCCGGCCGGGGAGCGGGTGGCGGACCGCTGGACGCGGGACCGCTGGTCTTTCACGGGCCACCGCGACCGGATCGTGGCGGGCGAACCGCCGCAGCCGCGCCGCGACGACGCCGTGACGGCGGCGCAGAAGCTGGCGGCCCGGGAGTCCGCGCAGAGCCAGTTGGAGGCGCAGGAGGCGCTCGACGACCCGCTGGTCCTCGCGGGGCGGCGGCTCGCGGGTGAGGCGTTCGTCGCCGAGGTGGTGGAGGTGACGATGGCCTGGTCGGAGTCGAAGCGGCCCTCGCCGCGCCCGCTGCTGACGGTCCGCACCGACGACCGGCCGCATCTGGGCGAGGGGACGAAGGTGTACCGCTCGCTGGAGGGCAAGCCCCAGACCGCCGAGTTCGTACGGTCCGAGGAGGACGGCTCGCTCGTGCTGCGGATCACCGACCGGATGGGGCGGTCCAAGGAGCCCGCTCCGGGGTCCGTGCCGGAGAAGGGCGAGCGGATCGCCTGGACGCTGTTCGAGCACGACCAGCGGGTGGGCGCGAAGCTGCCGGAGCGGGAGGAGACGCCCTGGACGCACGGCGGCCCCCCGCGCTCCGACACCCCCGACCCCGAACTGCCCGACGCCGTGACCCCGGAGGACCTGCTGTGAGTTTCGATCCCGGTGCGGAGGCCGCCCGCGCGACGGCCGGCATCCTGGCCGACACCCTGCACGGGGACGCCCGTGGGGTGGTCGTCGACTCCCCGCCGGGCGCGGGCAAGTCGACGCTCGTGGTGCGCGCGGCGCTGGAACTGGCCTCGGCGGGCCGGCCGTTGATGGTGGTGGCTCAGACGAACGCGCAGGTGGACGATCTGGTTCTGCGGCTCGCGGAGAAGGAGCCGGAGCTTCCGGTGGGCCGGCTGCACTCCAACGACAGCGACCCGTACGACAAGGCGCTCGACGACTTGGAGAACGTGCGGAAGTCGTCGAAGGCGGGGGATCTCGCCGGGCTCGACGTGGTCATCTCGACGGCCGCGAAGTGGGCGCACGTGAAGAACGTGGAGCCGTGGGCGCACGCGATCGTGGACGAGGCCTACCAGATGCGCTCGGACGCGCTGCTCGCGGTGGCGGGGCTGTTCGAGCGGGCGCTGTTCGTGGGCGACCCGGGGCAGCTGGACCCCTTCTCGGTGGTCGGCGCGGAGCAGTGGGCGGGGCTGTCCTACGACCCGTCGGCGAGCGCGGTCTCGACGCTCCTCGCCCACAATCCGGATCTGCCCCAGCACCGGCTTCCGGTGTCCTGGCGGCTTCCGGCGTCGGCGGCGCCGCTGGTGTCCGACGCGTTCTACCCGTACACGCGGTTCCGCAGCGGCACGGACCACGGCGACCGGCGCCTGACGTTCGGGGTGGCGTCGGACGGCTCCGGCCCCGACCGGGTCCTGGACGAAGCGGCCGAGTCGGGCTGGGGCCTGCTGGAACTGCCGGCCCGACGCACCCCGCGCACCGACCCGGAGGCGGTACGGGCGGTGGCGCTCGTGGTGCGCCGGCTGCTGGACCGGGGCGGCGCCGCGGTATCCGAACGCGCCCCCGACCCCGTGCCCCTGACGCCCGACCGGATCGCGGTCGGCACGGCCCACCGCGACCAGGCGGCGGCGATCCGCGCGGCGCTGGCGGAGCTGGGGGTCGCGGGGGTGACCGTGGACACGGCGAACCGTCTCCAGGGCCGCGAGTACGACGTGACGGTGGTCCTCCACCCGCTCTCCGGCCGCCCTGACGCCACGGCCTTCCATCTGGAGACGGGCCGCCTGTGCGTACTGGCGTCCCGTCACCGCCACGCCTGCATCGTGGTCTGCCGCGCGGGCGTGGCGGAACTGCTGGACGAACATCCGTCGACGGAGCCCGTGCAGCTGGGAGTCACGGTGAAGTTCCCCGACGGCTGGGAGGCGAACCACGCGGTCCTCTCGCACCTGACGGAGCACCGGGTGAGCTGGCGTCCCTGACCGCCGCTCCGTCACCTGCCCGGCAGGCGATCAGCCCGACGCCGCCCGATCCGCCGGACGGAGTCCGGCACGCCGCCGGCGGCCAGTGGTCCCAGCCCCGACGGCTGGGAGGCGAACCACGCGGTCCTCTCGCACCTGACGGGAACACCGCGTGGTGTGGGCGCCGTGACCTCCCGGCCGGTCCGTCAGCCGGCCGGCGTGGCGGGCGCGGGGGCCGGGGTGTGGGACGCGGCCCCCGCGAGGGCGAGCAGTTGGTCCACCGACCACTGGTCGTCGACGTGTTCGCCGTACTTCGCGGCGACGATCCGTCCGTCGCTCCCGATCAGGAAGTCGGCGGGGAGCCCGAGCCGTCCGCCCCGGGGGCGGAGCACCGGCGGCTTCTCGCGGCCGCGCAGCATTCCCCAGGTGCCGACGAGGACGGCCCGGACCATCGGCCCCCACGCCCGGGGGGCGAGCAGGGCCCAAGGGGTCGACTCCACCCCGAACGCGGTGTAGAGCAGCTTGTCGGGGTCGGCGACGACCGGGAACGGCAGGCCGTCCAGGTGCGGGCGCAGTTCCTCGGGCGGCGAGTGGAAGACCACGACCTCGCGCACGCCGGCCGCCGCGATCTCCTCGTACCGCCGCACCACCGAGCGCAGGTGCAGATGGCAGACGGGGCAGCCGGCGAAGCGCCGGAACTGCAGATGGACCAGCCGTGCCGGATCGGGGCCGAGGACGGCGACGGGCGGGCCGATGAGCGGGTCGAGCGTCTGGACGGGGGCGGAGGAGCCGGGCTTCAGCAACCCTCGGGGCATGCGCATGGAGCACCTCTCACGTAGGCGTACGGCGTACTCCTAACAGCGTAGGCGTATGTCGTACGCTGTCAACCGTCATGCCCCGCCCCCGTTCGCTCACCCAGGACCAGCTGGCCGCCGCCGCCCTCGCCGTCATCGACCGCGACGGGCTCGCCGGCCTCTCCATGCGCGCGGTCGCCAAGGAACTCGGCATGAGCACGATGGGGCTCTACCGGTACGTGGCCGACCGCGACGAACTGGAGGGGCTGGTCGTCGAGCGCGTCCTGAGCACCGTCGACCCCAGCCCGCCCGCCACGGACGCGCCCTGGCGGGACCGGATCGAGATCATGGTCCGGCGGCTCCGCGACAGCGTGAGCGCCCACCCGGCGGCCGTCCCGCTGACCATGACCCACCGGCACCGGCTGCCCGGCCTGCTGCGCTGGTCGGAGTCGATGCTCGGCCTGCTCGCCGAGGCGGGCGTCGAGGGCGAGCAGCGGGTCGTCGCCCTGCGCGGCCTGATCAGCTACGTCGTCGGGGCGATCCAGCTCGAACACCTCGGTTCCCTCTCCGGCGCGGGGACCGTGACCATCTCCGAACTGCCGCGGGACCGCTTCCCGTACATGGCGGAGGCCGGCCGGCAGGCACGCGGAATCGATGCCGACCGGGAGTTCTTCGGTGGGCTCGCGGTGTATCTGCGCGGCCTCGGCGGCTGATTCCCGGCCGGCCCCACCGCCCTCTTGCGCGAGGCGGGAGAATGGAAAGCGGCCCGGGTGTCCGGGCCGCGTGTGTGCGAGGAGGAGAAGGACGATGGCGGAATCCGCGGAGCGGAACGGGCAGCGGCGGCTCCGGCCCGCACCGCTGATCTTCGAGCCTGCCGAGGCGACCGCCGACCCCGAGCACTTCTTCGACCTGGAGTCGATCGAGGACCCGCGCGAGCTGCTGTCCCGGGCGACCGAGCTGACGCTCGCCTTCCGGGCGGCGACGGACCGGGCCGTCGAGTTCCAGGCGATCGCGGCGGCGCAGCTCGCCGACCCGCGCCGCTTCGACCGGCTGACGCCCGCGGACGTCGCCGAGCGGGCGGAGTGGACCGAGGACTACGCCCGCAAGATGATCGAGTTCGGCCGCGACCTGATCCGCTCGGGCGGCCGCCCGCCGGAGGAGTGAGTCACGTCGGCGCGGGGATGAAGGCGGTCACCCCCGCGCCGGGCGAGAGTGAGCCGGGGGTGCGCCGGATGGTGAGCCCCGTGCGCCCCCCGCTCGGGCGCCGCGTCTCCACCCGTGTGGCATATGCCGGGGCGGAAGATACTCCTCTCGCACCCGCCGTGTCCGAGTTTTCCTCAACTCTCTGAAACGGTGTGGTGACTGGCGGTAGATCTTGCCGCATGAGCGCATGGCTGCGAGACGAGACCCCCCTGAGCCCCGCCCAGAGCGATACCGACGAGCGGCGGACCGGCCGGGCCGACATCTTCCGGTTCCTCCGGGACCGGGAGGAGGGGCGCAACCACGCCGCGCGCGTCACCGCGGCCGGGGCCGGCTGGCTCGCCTCCGCCGCCGCGTATCCGCGCTCCACGCTCGCGCTCTGGGAGGCGCGCCCGACCGCCCCCGCCGTGCTCCCCTGCGGAACCGTCTTCGACGTCGTGAACGTCGACACGATCTTCGGCCGGCGCATGCTCGACCGGCTCTGGTCGGAGGGCCCGGGATCCGGGCCCGTCGCCCTCCACCGGGGCCGGATGCTCCTCTTCGCAGCCCCCGGGACGGCGCAGCGGTTACCCTCCCTCCTCGACTGGGAGGAGTGGGGCGACGCCGTCCCGCCGCCGCTCTGTCACGGCACCGGCGACGCCGTGACCATCCCCCCGCTCACTGCTCGCGAGCCGACCGGCGCCCGCTGGGTCGTCGCCCCCGACACCCGTCACCCGTGGCTTCCCGGGCCGGAGGTCATGCTCTGGGCCTGCGTCCGGGCGGTCCGGGCGGCCTCCGCCGCCGACGTGCGGATATCGATTTTTCCTCCCGCCGATCAGGATGCTAAGGTCTACGACGTCAGCAGGCGCCGCTAGCTCAGTTGGTTAGAGCAGCTGACTCTTAATCAGCGGGTCCGGGGTTCGAGTCCCTGGCGGCGCACAGACGGAGAAAGCCCCTCGCGGAAGCGGGGGGCTTTTTCGTTCGCTCGTGGATCTGCGCTCGTGGATCTGCGCTTCGGATCCGTGCCCCCTCGATCCGCACCCGTCGATCACGCATTCGGTGCCCGGGTCAGGGGCGGCGGCCCTCCACCGTCACCTTCACCGTCCACGCGCCCGTGCGCGTCCGGTCCGCCACCTCCACCCGGGTGTTCTCACCCGGCACCGTGAACGTCTCCCCGACCCGCAGCGGAGCGTCCGCGAGCGGCGGGTACACCGAGCGGTCCCAGCACGCCTCGGTGCGCGGATGCGTGTCCACGACCTCGACCGGCCCCTCCCCCGACGCCACCTCGTTCCGTACGCGGTAGATCAGCACACCCTCCGTACAGGTGTCCCCGTCGTTGCCGGTCGAGCCGCGCGCCTCGATCGCCAGCGCCGTCCCCGGCCCCGTCCGGACCACCGCCAGGCGGGTGCCGACCGTGCCGCCGGCCACCGGCGCCGCCGCCAGCGGCTCCAGGCTGAGCAGATGGGTGCCCTCCCCCTGGACGCAGCTCACCTGGCGGCGCTCCAGCCAGCCCAGCTTCCACTTGTGCCAGCCGAAGAGGTCCGGGGCGAGGCCGAACTGGCTGCCCATGACGTCCCAGTCCCCCACATGGGTGTCCCAGTCCCCCTTGCCGTCCGTGGGCCGGTGATAGAGGTCCGGCAGGTCGAAGACGTGGCCGGTCTCGTGGGCGAGGACGTTGCGGTCCGGCGGGTGCCGCTCGAAGACGGTGACGACGCGGTCGATCTCCGTACCGTCCACCGTCAGCGGGTGCTCCAGGTTGACCACCTTCGTGGCGTCGGAGTCCACGCCCGGCGCGTCCGGGTCGGCCACGAGATAGACGATGTCGTACCGCGAGAAGTCGACCTCGTCGTCCACCGCCGCGAGCGCGTCGCGCAGGTACGCGGTGCGCTTCACGGCGTCCCAGTCCCGCCGTATGGCGTACGCGGTGGAGGACTGCGGCATGCGGGTCCACTCGCGCCGCGGGTGCGGGTGGAGCGTGAAACGCCCGTATGACGCCCGCCGGAAGAAGTCGCTCGTGCCGGGGAAGTGGTCGGCGGCCAGTTCTTCGGGGGTGGTCAGCGGGGTGGAGTCCGGGAAGGACAGGAAGATCATGGCCGCGTCGAGGGAGCGACGGGGCTGCGGGTAGGAGTCGTTCCAGGTGTCCAGGCCCAGGGAGTGGTGGGCGGCGGTACGCGGCAGGGCGCAGGGGCCGGCCGAGGGGGCGCCCACGGCGGGGCCCGCCACGAGTCCGGTCGCGGCGAGCGCCACGAGGGAGGTGAAGGCCGCCGCTCCGGCGCGGAGCCGGGCGCGATCCACTCCCCCGGCCACTCCACCGGCCACTCCCTCGGGTGGCTGCTGACCCCTCACGTAGACCTCCGGCTCCGGAATGCGGGACACCTCACCCACCTTGTGATGATTTGCGGCATTTCGCACTTTTCCGCTGCCCCAGTCGAGTGAGCGGGCGACACGGGGTCGACGCGACACGAGCCCTCGATGACTCACGGAACGTCACAATCGGTCAGGCCCCGTCGTCCCGCGTCAGACCCGCGCAGAAACGATCGGGCAGAGTGGGCGGCGGGCCGGCTCACCGCGTCCGCAGGGCGGGACGGCGCCCACGGAGCTGGAACGGCCCCCGGGCCAGCCTCTATGATCGGCACACTTTCCTTGGCCGACCCCATCCCGACCACGTCTGTACGGCCCAACTGCACTACGGGAGCGAGCGGTGAGCGGAACCCCCGAAGGACCGGTGCACACGCAGCTCTCGGCAGCACGGGAGCACGCGCCCCCGGTCACGGAGCGTGATCACGACCATCCGGTCGACGAGGAGCACCACGCCGTCGACCGGTGCGCCACCGAACTCCGCGACTACCGCGCCGCCTTCCGCGCCGCCCAGCTCGCCATGGCCGTCGTCGACCAGGACGGCCTCGTCGTCTCCGCCAACGACGCGCTCGGCATCCTCTTCGGCACCGAGGCCGGCGCGCTGCGGGAGCAGGCCGCCGCCGACCTCGTGGACCTCGCCTCCGACGGCCGCACCTGGCACGCGTACCGCGAGGTGCTGCGCGGCCGCCGCTCCCGTTTCCGCTGCACGCGCCGCCTCAAGCACCCCGACGGCCGCTCGCTCTGGGCCGAGGTCACCGTCTCCCCGGTCCCCGACAGCCGTCGGGTGCTGCTCGCGATCGCCGACATCAGCGACCGCCGCGAGCTGCAGGCGCGGCTGCGCCATCTCCAGATGCACGATCCGGTGACCCGGCTGCCCAACCGCACCCTCTTCTTCGAGCGGCTCTCGGCGGCCCTGGAGACGGCCGCCCAGGACGACGAGACGCCGGAGAGCGGATCGTACGAGTCGTACGGGCATGGCGGAACAGGGCGGATCGGTCTCTGCTACCTGGACCTCGACGGCTTCAAGGCGGTCAACGACACCCTGGGGCACCGGGTCGGCGACCGGCTTCTCGCCGCCGTGGCCGCCCGGTTGACCGAGTGCGCGGACAGCGACGGGTACACCAGGAGCGGCGGACATCTGGTGGCGCGGCTCGGCGGCGACGAGTTCGCGATCCTCGTCGAGGAGTCCACGGGGACGGAACAGCTCGCGGACCTGGCCCAGTCGGTGCTGTGCGCGCTCCAGCAGCCCTTCGACCTGGCCGGGCAGCGGCTCTCGGTGTCGGCGTCGATCGGCGTGGTCGAGCGGGGCGCCCGCGGCACGACGGCGACCGGTCTGATGCAGGCCGCCGACACCACGCTGTACTGGGCGAAGGCGGACGGCAAGGCCCGCTGGACGCTGTTCGACCCCGAGCGCAACGCACACCGGATGACCCGGCAGGCGCTCTCCTCGACGCTGCGACCGGCGGTGGAGCGCGGGGAGTTCGCGCTGGAGTACCAGCCGCTGGTGGGGATGGCGGACGGGGCGGTGCGCGGAGTCGAGGCGCTGGTGCGCTGGAACCATCCGCAGTTCGGGACGCTGGCGCCGAATCGGTTCGTCGGCATCGCCGAGGAGGACGGCTCGATCGTCGAGCTGGGCCGCTGGGTGCTGCGGACGGCGTGCCGCCAGGCGCGGCAGTGGCAGCAGGACCACCCACACAGACGGCCGCTGTTCGTGAGCGTCAACGTGGCGGTACGGCAGGTCTGGGACTCGGACCTGGTGGCGGACGTCGCGGGGATCCTGGCCGAGACCGGGCTCCCGCCGCACCTGCTCCAGCTGGAGCTGACCGAGTCCGCGGTGATGGGCTCGGCGGGCCGGCCGCTCCAGGCGCTCCAGGCGCTGAGCGACATGGGCGTGCAGATCGCGATCGACGACTTCGGCACGGGCTACTCGAACCTGGCCTATCTGAGCCGGCTGCCGGTGTCGGTCCTGAAGCTGGACGGATCGTTCGTCCGAGGCTTCCAGGACGAGGCACACGCCAACCCGGCGGACGAGCTGATCGTGGAGGCCCTGGTCCAGCTGGCCCACCGGCTGGGCCTCACGGTCACCGCCGAGTGCGTGGAGACATCGGGCCAGGCGACCCGCCTTCGCCGCATCGGCTGCGACACGGGCCAGGGCTGGCTCTACTCCCGCGCGGTCACCCCGGACCGCATCGCCGAACTCCTGGGCGCACACCGCTGCCCGTCTGAGGCGACCGGAGCGGACCTGCCCCTCCGCGCGGACGGCATGGAACCGCCCCCGGCCGGAGGGACATCCGGGCGGGGGCGGTGGTCATCGGGGGTGCGGCTTCGGACTACCGAAGGAGTACCGGACTAGCAGGCGCCCTGGTCCTTCCAGACGCCCCACTCGCCGGTCGTGCCCGGCTCCTCGTTCTGGGTCCACCACTGGGCCTTCCAGGTGCGGCCCTTGTGCGAGACGAGCGAGCCGCCGGTGTAGACCGTGCCGGCCACGTACGCCGGGGAGGTGCAGCCGGTGGTCGGCGGCGTCGTCGGCGGGGTGGTGGGGGGCGTGGTCGTCGGAGGCGTCGTGGGCGGGGTGGTGGGAGGCGTCGTCGGGGAGGAACCGACGGCGGTCACGATGTCGTTGAAGAGGGTCGCGTTGGCGTCCAGGCCGAGGAGCGAGTACATCATCGCGCCCGCGAGACCCCGCTGGTGGCCGTAGTCGGCGCGGGCCTGGATGGTCCGCTTGTCGAGGCCGGTGAAGAACTCGCCGTCCTTGTAGAAGTACGCCGACTTCGCCCGGTCGTCCCAGAACGTCGTCGCCGCGTTGTCGACGATGCCGCCGAGCTCCTTGTAGTGCGCGATGCCCGCCTGCTGGCTGACCGGGCGGGCCGCCGAGGCGCCGGTGGCCGGCTGCGCGAGGCCGTTCGCGGTCCCGGCCGGGACGCCCTTCCAGCCGCGGTAGTAGAACTCGTAGCCGAGCGTCAGCTTGTTCGCCGGGAAGCCGCCCGCGATGCCGTAGGCCGGCTTGCCGTCGATCCAGGAGTCGATGGCGTTGTCGATCGAGTACTTCTCGGTGCCCGGCGCGATCGGGTCGGTCGGGTCGTTGGCGCCGGAGTACAGCGGCGACTGGTGGTACGTCGGCCCGTCGCCGTCCCAGGCGCCGTGCATGTCGTACGTCATGATGTTCGCGTAGTCGAGGTACGCGCCGATCTTGTCCGTCTCGATGTGCTTGATCTTGTCCTGGCCGGCCGGGAGGGCCGCGGTCAGCAGGTACTTCTTGCCGCCGTTCGCCGCCCCGTACGCGTCGAGCTGCTTACGGAACTCGGCGAGGAGCAGGGTGAAGTTGGCCTTGTCCTCGGGGCCGTAGTGGTTGCCGAGGTGACCGTCGGGCGAGCCCGGGTACTCCCAGTCGATGTCGATGCCGTCGAAGACGCCGGCCGCCGTGCCCGGACCGCCGTAACCGCCCTCGACGGGCAGGTCGCCCGCGATGTACTGCTTGACGCAGGACGCCACGAACTTCTTGCGGCTCGCGTCCGTCTTCGCCGCGTCGTGGAAGTACTTCGAGTACGTCCAGCCACCGAGCGAGATGTTGATCTTCAGGTGCGGGTGCTTCGCCTTCAGTTCCTTGAACTGGTTGAAGACGCCCACGATCGGCTGGTCCCACTTGTCGGCCACGCCGTCGACACTGTCCGCGGCCGAGAAGGAGCGCTGGTAGTCGGCGTACGAATCGCCCGCGCCGTCACCGGCGTTGGGGTTGGCGTCGTCGCCGGCCGCCTTGTTGGCCTCGAAACAGGTGAGTTCGGTCGGGTGGATGTTGCCGAACGAGTAGTTGATGATGTCGAGCTTGCCCGCGATACCCCGGGTGTCGAGGTGCTTGGGGTAGAAGGCGTTCCCGTACACGCTCCACTGGTCGTAGTACGCGATCTTCACGCCGCCGGTCGAGGGGGCGGCGGCGGTGTCGGCCGCCTGGGCCGAGCCGAGGCCGACGGTCGCGGCCAGCGCACCGGCGGCGAGGGCCGAGCTGAGCAGCGCGGCGAGAAGGGGTTTGCGGGGGTGCACGAGCGGCCTCCGAGGGGATGACGCGGTACGGGAGATGGTGCAGTGATAGCCCCCGCGTGAACAGCACGTCAATGGTCTGAACCAAATTGAGGACTAGACCAATTCGAGCGGGAAAGCCCTTGTCAGAGGCGTGCAGCAGAAAGCGGAACCGCTTGCCACCACAGGTGACGAGCGGTTTAAGGTTCACTTAGGGATCGCCCGGCGGGCGGTTCGCGAGTGGACCAGCCCGCCCGCGACATCCAGGTTTCACTCCGCCGGAACGCCCGCTTCCGGCAGTCCGTAGGCGTCGGCGATCAACTCGTAGCTCCGCAGCCGGACATCACCGCCGTGCGCGTTGGCCGTGATCATCAGCTCGTCGGCGCCGGTCCGCCGGCGCAGATCGTCCAGGCCCGTCCGTACCTCGTCCGCCGTGCCGTGGACGACGTTGGAGAGCCAGCCGCTCACGAAGTCCTCCTCCGCCGCGCTGAAGGCGTACGCCTCCGCCTCCTCCGGCGTCGGGATCAGGCCCGGGCGGCCCGTCCGCAGGCGCAGCATCGACAGCGCGCCCGTGAGGACCTGGCGCCGCGCCTCCTTCGGGTCGTCGTGCGCCAGCGCGGAGACGCCGATCAGCGCGTACGGCGCGTCGAGGACCTCCGAGGGCCGGAAGGAGTCCCGGTAGAGGTCGAGCGCGGGCAGGGTGTTCTGCGCGGAGAAGTGGTGGGCGAAGGCGAAGGGGAGGCCGAGCGCTCCGGCGAGGCGGGCACTGAAGCCGGAGGAGCCGAGCAGCCAGATCGGCGGGCGGCCCTTCGGGCCCTGCACCGGTCCGGGGACGGCGTGGATCCGGGAGTAGCGGTGGCCCTCGGGGAAGTCGTCGTCCAGGAAGCGGGTCAGCTCGGCGAGCTGCTGGGGGAAGTCGTCCGCACCCTCGCCCAGTGTCTGCGTGCGGCGCAGGGCGGCGGCCGTGGCCCCGTCCGTGCCGGGCGCGCGGCCGAGTCCCAGGTCGATCCGGCCCGGGGCGAACGCCTCCAGGGTGCCGAACTGCTCCGCGATCACCAGCGGAGCGTGGTTGGGCAGCATGACCCCGCCCGAGCCGAGCCGGATGCGGCGGGTGTGCGCGGCGAGATGGGCCAGGATCACGGCTGGCGAGGAGGAGGCGACACCGGGCATGGAGTGGTGTTCGGCCACCCAGTGGCGGTGGTAGCCGCGCCGCTCGGCGAGCTTGCTGATCTCGACACTGGTGGCCAGCGCCTCACTCGCGGTCCGCCCGCTGCCGACGGTCACCAGGTCCAGTACGGACAGCGGTACGGGCGAATCCCCGTGTGCCGTGCCCCGAATCGCGTCGCTCACCGTTGACGACCCTTCTGCGCAAAGACGTACGTACGACCGAGGAGAACAGGAGGGTGTCTCCGGTTATTCCGGAAGGTCTCAGGAATGGCCGGTGCGGCTTCGGGTAGCCGCGCGCCCATGGCTCGAACAGCTCGCCCGAGATGGACAGAACAGATGAACCGCCGCACAATGCTCCTCGGCACCGCCGGGGCGGCCGTCGCGGCGGCCGCCGGGACCGCCGGCTGTGCCCGCGTCGCCTCCGGCGACACCCTCGGCCGCCTCAGATCCCAGCGCACGGTCCGCCTCGGCATCGCCGGCGAGGTGCCCTACGGCTACGTCGACGAACACGGCGCCCTCACCGGCGAGGCCCCCGAGCTCGCCCGGGTCGTCTTCCAGCGGCTCGGCATCGAGCGCGTCCAGCCCGTGGCCACCGACTTCGCCTCCCTCATACCCGGCCTCAACTCCCAGCAGTTCGACGTCGTCTCGGCCGGGATGTACATCAACAAGGAGCGCTGCGCGCAGGTCCTCTTCGCCGACCCCGAGTACCAGATGCTCGACTCCTTCATCGTCCGCAAGGGCAACCCGAAGAACCTGCGCTCGTACGAGGACGTGGTCCGCACCAAGGCCCTCTTCGCCGCCGGCAGTGGATACGCGCAGATCGGTCACGCCGTGGCCGCCGGCTACCCGGAGAAGGACATCGTCGTCCTCCAGGACCAGGTGGCCGGTCTGAACGCGGTCGAGTCCGGCCGCGTCGACGCCTTCGCCGCCACCGCCCTCACCGCCCGCTCGGTCGTCCGCAAGTCCACCAGGGCCGAGGCCGTCGAACCCTTCTCCGCCGTCGTCGACGGCAAGAAGAAGATCGACGGCGGCGGCTTCGCCTTCCGCCCCACCGACGCCGCCCTGCGGGACGCCTTCAACACCGAACTGCACCGGATGAAGAAGAGCGGCGAACTCTTCCGGATCCTGCGGCGCTTCGGCTTCACCGAGGCCGAGATGACCACCCTGACCGCCGAGGAGCTGTGCCGATGACCGCAGGACTCTGGCAGAACTGGGTCCTGCCCGGCATCTGGATCACCCTCCAGCTCCTGATCGCCTCCGCCGCGCTGGGCGCGCTGGTCGCCTTCACCGTCGGCACGGCCCGTACCCACCGCTCCCGCGCCGTCCGCTTCCTCGCCGGGCTCTACACCGAGGTCTTCCGCGGCACCTCCGCGCTGATCCTGATGTTCTGGCTCTTCTTCGTCCTGCCGCCGCTGGTCGGCTGGCAGCTCGTTCCGATGTGGGCGGCGATCCTCGCACTCGGACTCTGCTATGGGGCCTACGGCGCCGAGATCGTGCGCGGCGGCCTGAACGCCGTGCCGAAGACGCAGCGCGAGGCGGGCATCGCGCTCAGCCTCACGCCCTGGCAGCGGCTGCGCCTCGTGCTGCTGCCCCAGGCCGTGCCCGAGATGATCCCCTCCTTCTGCAATCTGCTGGTCGAGCTGCTCAAGGGCACGGCCCTGGTGTCGCTGCTCGGCGTCGGCGACGTGTCCTTCGCCGCCTATCTGGTGCGGCTCGCGACGCAGGAGAGCGGCACGATCTACACCGTCACCCTCCTCGTGTACTTCGTGATCGCGCTGGTCATCACCCGCTCGATGAAGGCACTGGAACGACGGACCAAGGCGAATCTGGGGGTGGTGACCAAGTGAACTGGGACTGGGCCGCGGTGGTGGACTTCCTGCCGCGCTTCTGGGACGGGCTCCTCGTCACCCTTCAGGTGCTGGTGCTCGGCTCCGTGCTCTCCTTCACGCTGGGCCTGGTGTGGGCGCTGGGCTTCCGGGCGCCGAGCCGCTTCGTCCGGTGGCCGGTGCACGCCGTCACCGAGTTCGTCCGTACCACCCCGCTGCTCGTGCAGCTCTTCTTCCTCTTCTTCGTCCTGCCGGAGTGGGGCGTGCAGTTCTCGGCCATGACCACCGGCACGCTCGCGATCGGACTGCACTACTCGACGTACACCGCCCAGGTCTACCGGGCCGGCATCGACGCCGTCCCGGCCGGGCAGTGGGAGGCGGCGACGGCGCTCAGCCTGCCCCGCCACCGCACCTGGCTGACGGTGATCCTGCCGCAGGCGCTGCGGCGGATCGCGCCGGCGCTCGGCAACTACGTCATCGCGATGCTGAAGGACACGCCCCTGCTGGCCGGAATCAGTGTGCTGGAGCTTCTGCAGCAGTCCCGACTGGAGAGCGCCGCCACCTTCCAGTACATCGAGCCGCTCACAGTGGTCGGTGTGGCCTTTGTCCTGATCGCGTATCCCGCTTCCCTGCTCGTCCGTTCCCTGGAGCGCCGCCTTGTCTGAAGAACTGATCCGATTCGAGAACGTCACCAAGCGCTTCGGGGAGAACACCGTCCTCGACGATCTCTGCTTCTCGGTGCGCGCGGGGCAGCACGTCACCCTGATCGGACCTTCCGGTTCCGGCAAGACGACGATCCTGCGGCTGCTCATGACCTTGGAGAAGCCGGACGCGGGGACCATCCGGGTGAACGGCGGAAAGCTGCACCCGGCGGACGAGAAGCACCGGCGCGAGGTCCGCAAGAAGATCGGCATGGTCTTCCAGCACTTCAACCTCTTCCCTCACATGTCCGTGCTGCGCAACATCACCGAGGCCCCGATACGGGTCCTCGGGAAGAGCCGGGAGGAGGCCGAGGCGCGCGGGCGCGAGCTGCTCGAGATGGTGGGTCTGGCCGACAAGTACGAGGCCAGACCGGCACAGCTCTCCGGCGGCCAGCAGCAGCGGGTGGCCATCGCGCGGGCGCTGGCGATGGAGCCGAAGGTGCTCCTGCTGGACGAGGTGACGTCGGCGCTCGACCCGGAGCTGGTGGCGGGCGTACTCGATCTGCTGCGGGAGATCGCCAGGACCACGGACATCACCATGATCTGCGTGACGCACGAGATGAACTTCGCCCGGGACATCTCGGACGAGGTACTGATGTTCGACGGTGGACGGGTGATCGAGTCCGGTTCTCCCGAGAAAATCTTCTCGGATCCGGAGCACGAGCGGACACGCGAGTTCCTCGGCGCGGTGCTCTGACCTGAGACTCTGTCGAGCAGGTGTGACCCTGGCATATGCCAGAGTGGTGCGCCCCAGCGTACGGCGCTGGGGCGCCGCATCATTCTCGCCAACAGCCGCCCCGCAAACGGCTCTTGAAGGCTATCGTGGTACAGAAGCTTGCGGTCACAACCTGGTAGGGGGAAACCGTGGCGCTGAAGCCCGAGCCCACCGCGCCGTTCCACTCGGTGCAATACGCCCTGCGCGTCCTCGAGACGGTCTCGCGGCACGGTGGCGGGGTGACGGATGTCCAGATCGCGCGTGAGGCCGGTCTGCCCCTCGCCCACCTTTCGTCCCTGCTGCTGATGCTCCGCCGCGAGGGGTACGTCGAGCAGGTCGCCGACGGCGCCTACGTGATCGGTGACTCGCTGGTCCTCCTCGGCTCCGGCATGACACGCCGCGAGGCCCTGGAGGGCAAGCTCCAGGAGACCCTGACCGAGCTGCGCGACTCCGTCGGCGCCGCGGTCTACATCAGCCGGTACATCGACGGCGAGGTGAAGATCACCCAGTTCGCGGACGGCCCGCGCACGCCCAAGGTCAACGAGTGGGTGGACTTCCGCTCGGCCGCGCACGCCAGCGCGGTCGGCAAGTGTCTGCTGACCCAGCTGGACCAGAACGGCCGCCGGGACCACCTCTCCCGCCACAAGATCGCCCGGCTCACCTCCCGGACGATCACCAACGAGAAGGTGCTCTTCTCCAAGCTGGACAGCCAGCCGCCCACCGTGCCCGTGCTCGACCTCCAGGAGTACGCGGTGGGCACGGTCTGCGCGGCGGTGCCGCTGACGGCCGGCGCGGCCGTGGGCTGTCTGGCGCTGTCCCTGCCCATCGAGCACGCCCACCGGCTGCGCTCGGCGGCGGACACCCTGAACCGACGGGCGGCCCCGGTGGTGCTGTCGCTGGCGATCTGAGCCGAAGGGCCCCGCCGGAGCCGTTCGGCCGGCTGCGCCCGCTGGGCCGGGAAACGGCCTGATCAGAGCCCCGGGCGAGGCCCGCGCCGGGGTGGTCACGAGCACCCTCGGGGACCAGGTAGTATTTTCTCTGTCAGCAGGCGCCGCTAGCTCAGTTGGTTAGAGCAGCTGACTCTTAATCAGCGGGTCCGGGGTTCGAGTCCCTGGCGGCGCACAGACGGAAGAAGCCCCTCGCGCAGGCGGGGGGCTTCTTCGTGCTTCCCTGTCCCCGGCCCCGGCATCGTCAGGCGCGGAGGTAGGCGAGGACGGCGAGGACCCGGCGGTGGGTGTCCTCGGCGGGCGGCAGGTTCAGCTTCCCCAGAATGTTGCCGATGTGCTTGCCCACGGCCGCCTCGGTGACCACGAGACGACGGGCGATCTCCCCGTTCGAATGCCCCTCGGCGACCAGCGCCAGCACCTCACGCTCGCGCGGGGTGAGCGCCGCCAGCGGATCGCGGTGCCGACGCAGGAGCCGGCGCACGACCTCGGGGTCGACGACCGTGCCGCCGTCCGCGACCCGGGTCAGGGCGTCCAGGAACTCCTCGACCTGGCCGACCCGGTCCTTGAGGAGGTAGCCCACGCCGGTGCCGTCGCCCGCGTCCAGGAGATCGGCGGCGTAGGTGCGCTGCACGTACTGGCTCAGGACGAGGACCGGCAGCCGGGGGCGCTCCGCGCGCAGGGCGACGGCGGCGCGCAACCCCTCGTCCTGGAAGCCGGGCGGCATCCGTACGTCGGTGACGACGATGTCCGGATCGTGCTCCTCGACGGCCGCGCGCAGGCCGTCGGCGTCACCGAGCGCGGCGACGACCTCATGGCCGAAACGCGCCAGGAGCCCGATCAGCCCTTCGCGGAGGAGGACGCTGTCCTCGGCGAGGACGACACGGAGGGGGCGGGCAGCGGTCGGCACGGGATCTCCACTCGTAGGACGGTCGGCCCGCCCGTCGGGCTGATGATCGTCAGTGTGCCATCGAGCACGGCGATCCGGTCGGCGAGTCCGGTCAGACCGGAGCCGGCGGCCGGGTCGGCGCCGCCCCCGCCGTTGTCGTACACCTCGATCCGCAGCGTCCGGTTCTCCCACCGGGCGGTGATCCGGACCTCGGTGGCGCCGCTGTGCTTGCCGATGTTGGCGAGGGCCTCGCAGACGGCGAAGTAGCCGGCGCTCTCCACGGCGGTGGGGAGCCGTGGCAGGTCGATGCCGGTGTGGACGGGGACGGCGGAGCGGTCGGCGGCGTCGGCGAGGGCGGCGCCGAGGCCGTAGTCGGCCAGTACCTGCGGGTGGATGCCGTGGATGAGTTCCCGCAGCTCGGTCAGGACCCGGCCGGCCTCCTGGTGGGCCTGGGTCAGCTGGTCGGCGAGCGGCCCCGGCGGGGCGTCGAGCCGGGCGAGGCCCAGGGTCATGGTGAGGGCGACCAGGCGTTGCTGGGCGCCGTCGTGGAGGTCGCGCTCGATCCGGCGGCGCTCGGCCTCGAAGGCGCCGACGAGCCGGGCGCGGGAGGCGGTCACCTCGCCGATCCGGTCCCGCAGCTCGGCCTCGCGGGGGGCGAGGAGGGCCCGGCTGAGTGCGGCGCGGGCCCCGGCGAGGGCGGCGAGGAGATGGAGGAACGCAAGGAGCAGGACGACACCGAGGGCGGCGGCCGCGAAGGCCGCCGGATACGTCGTGACCAGCGGCCCCTTGGCGACCCGGACCTCCTCGCCGTCCATGGCGAGCTGGACGGGCGCGGCCATCAGAAGGGCGGGCAGGCCGAGGGCGACCGCGAGGACGATCAGGTCGAGCGGCCACAGGACGGTGGCGTGCAGGACGGCGTACGCGAGCTCCCGCCAGGTTGCCTGTTCCCGCACGCGTACGCGGAGCCAGGCGGCCAGGCCGGGGGCCTCGGGGACGCGGTGCGGATCGGCGGCGGGGTCGAGCTCGACGAGCCTGAGCCGCCGCCGCTCGAGGCCGCCGAGGGCGACTCCGGCGAGGAGCAGAAGCGGGAGCCCGACGAGGACGAACGAGAAGACGAGGAGCAGGAGCAGCACGAGCAGGGCGGGGGCACCGGTGACGACCCCGCTCGCCAGATATCCGGCGGACCGCCAGGGCCAGGCGGTACGGAGGTATCGGGGCCGGGTCAGGGCCTGCCAGGGGGTTCGAGGCTGCATGCGCCTCACGGTAGGCGGCGGTTGGCGGCGGGACCATGGTGGTGGAGGGCGTCCGGGAGGTGGGGCTGGGCCTACCCCGCGCGGGGACGACGGTCACGCGACGAGCGGGCGCCGACGCCGTGCCCGGCCGGAGCCTCGGGGGACCGCCGGCCGGAGGCTCGGGTCGTGCCTCCGGCCGGGCGGTCCCGCCCGCGTCTCACGGATGGTCAGGGCCCCTGTGGCGGGACGGCCTTCAGACCGGCTCGGGAGAAGCGGCCTTCACCAGTGCGGTGAACTTCACGGGTTCCGTGTCGGCCGCGCTGTGCCGTTCGGCCCAGGAGTCCAGCGCCGTGCGGCAGGCGTGGTCGAGGTGGTGCAGGCCGGACGTGTCCAGCTCGACCGGCCGGTCCTGGGGCAGCGCCTCCAGGCTGTCGAGTATTTTCGGCAGCCGCAGGAAGGTGGCGTTGCCCGACAGGCGCGCCTGGATCGGGCCCGCCCCCTTGTCGATGACCTCCAGTTTGATGTGCGACGTCTCCCAGGCGGTCTTGATCACGGACAGGGCCAGACCGATCAGCACGCCTTCGAACATGTTGACCACGACGATCGCCACGGCGGTGACGACCAGGATCAGCGCCTCGCCCCGGTGCGCCCGCCACAGCGAGGTGACCCCTCGGAAGGGGATCAGCTTCCAGCCCGCGTGGACCAGGATTCCGGCGAGCGCGGGCAGCGGGATCAGGGCGAGGGCCGCGGGGAGCAGTGCCGCGAACAGCAGGAGCCACACGCCGTGCAGGACCCGGGACGCCTTGGTCCTGGCGCCCGCCGCCACGTTGGCGGAGCTGCGCACGATCACCGCGGTCATCGGCAGTGCGCCGAGCACACCGCAGAGCGCGTTGCCCGCGCCCTGCGCCATGAGCTCCTTGTCGTACCGGGTGCGCGGACCGTCGTGCAGACGGTCCACGGCAGCCGCGCTGAACAGGCTCTCGGCGGAGGCGATCAGGGTGAACGCGAGGATCGTGCCGAGGAGGGCCGGGGTGGCCAGGCCGCCGAGGGCGTCGGCGCCGGGCAGTCGCAGGGAGTCGATCAGGCCGTTCACCTCGACGGTGGCCACCGGCAGGCTGAACACCGAGGCGACCACCGTCGCCACTATGACGGCGACGAGCGCGCCGGGCACGGTCCGGGCCTTCTTCGGCAGCTTCGTCCACCCCACCATCACGGCGACGGTTCCCGCGCCGATCGCCAGCGACGCCAGGGCCCCGGGGCTGCCGATCGCGTCGACGGCGGCGGCCGGCAGACCCAGGATCTTGTCGATGCCGGAAGCCGGAGCCTTCAGGCCGGCCGCCGCGTACAGCTGGCCGGCGATGATCACCAGGCCGATGCCGGCGAGCATTCCCTCGACGACCGAGAGGGAGATCGCGCGGAACCAGCGCCCCAGCTTCAGGGCGCCCATGAGGAGCTGGAGCAGTCCGGCGGCCAGCACGATCACCCCGAGGGCGGGGAGCCCGAACTCGCTGACCGCCTCGAAGACCAGCACGGTCAGGCCGGCGGCCGGCCCGGACACCTGAAGGCTGCTGCCCGGCAGCAGACCGGTGACGATGCCACCGACGATGCCGGTGACGAGGCCGAGTTCGGCGGGGACGCCGGAGGCGACGGCGACGCCCACGCACAGCGGCAGGGCCACCAGAAACACGACGAGGGAGGCGGCGAAGTCCTGCCGGAGATAGGGGAACCTGCTCATACGGCCCTCCCTCACAGCGCTTCGAAGGTGTCGGTGGCCGCGCGGTGTTCGCGCACGGCGCCGGTGTGGACCTCGTAGTACCAGCCGTGCAGGCTGAGTCGGCCGGAGTCCAGCCGCTTCTCGACGCAGGGGTAGGAGCGCAGCCGCAGCAGTTGCGTCAGGACGTGGTGCTGCACGGCCTCCGCGACCGTCGGGTCGGCCGGGTCGGAGCACTGGGGCTCCTCCGCGGCGTGCGCGAGCCAGTCGCGTACGGCGGGGACGGTGTTCAGGTCGTCGCCGCGCACCACCGCGCCCACGGCGCCGCAGTGCGAGTGGCCGCAGACCACGATGTGCTCGACGCCGAGGACCTCCACGGCGTACTCGATGGTGGCCGCCTCCCCGGTGGGGGTGCCGGAGCGGTACGGCGGAACGATGTTGCCGGCGGTGCGCAGCTCGAAGAGCTGGCCGGGCCGGGCACCGGTGATCAGGGCGGGTACGACCCTGGAGTCGGCGCAGGTGATGAAGAGGACCTCGGGGGACTGGCCTTCGGCCAGCTTGGCGAACTCCTCAGGGCGCTGTCCGAACATGCGGGCGTTGTCGATGAGGGGCTGCATGACGTGGCGATTCCTCCTGGCGCGTCGTGGGGACGCGTCGGTGTGCGGGGCAGATGTGATGCGTGGGGGGCTGCTCCACCGCTCAGCAGCGAAACACCTGGAGCACGGCGGGGGCGTGTGCTCTCGAGGGTCTCGACGCGTGGTGCCGTGGGGAGCCGGAGGCGGCCGATTCCGGCGCTACGGAGGTGTGGTGCGCCGGCAACGGCCGCTCGGATATCCCTGGGTTGTCGGCGGTGCGCGACCGGTCGCGCGTACGCAGAGGACCGGTCGGGTCCCCCGGCCGGCCGGGGCCGTGGCAGGTGACGATCTCGTCGCGCGTGGCCTCGCCCGCGGGCTTGACTGCGGGTTGAGCCTTGGCCACGGCATGACGTGCCGTATGCGCATATGCGAAGGACGCTGTCGACACGATGAGCTGGAAGGCGAGAAGGACGGCGGCGAGGAACGAGAACACGGTCCTGGCCGTCGCACCTCGGCGCATACGCCCCCCTCCCCGCGGTTCACAACCTCAGGCGCAGACCAACAGTTGGTCAACGACCGGTCAAGGATGACGATAACTCGGCAAAGTCGTTTGCGGGGTTAACCGAACGTTACGAGCCGAAGAGCGCCCGAAAACCTAGCTTCGTCGGCGCGGCAGCGCACCCCGCGACGGCGACAGAGGGCGCCCGGGGTGGCGTACCGATCGCGGAGAGCGGCCCGCCGCCGCGGGCCGGCCCGGGGCGCAGATCGCCGCCTCGGTACGGCGGCCCTCGCGAGGGCCGCCGCGCCGAGCCGGAGCGGGAACTCCGGCGTGTTGTCGAGGAGCACCCCGAGGTGCGGCTCGGCACCTCGGGGCGGCAGATCGACGAGCAGCGCAGCCCGCGCGGCGGCTACCGCGACGACCAGGTGCCGGCTCCTCGGTCCGATCCGGTGGTCGCCCCGCCGACGCCTGCACGAGCTCCGCCACGGTCTTACGCCGAACAGTTGCCGGCCACCCGTGAGGACTGAACCGGTCAGGCTCGACAGGTCAGAACTGGCTGACCAGAACTGGCGGGTCAGAACTGGCGGGTCAGAACTGGACGTCCGAGCAGGCGTAGAAGGCGTTCGCGGTGTCCGCGACCGTCCAGACCGCCAGGATCAGATGCTTTCCGGTCTTGCCCGCCGGGATGGTCCCGGAGTGCGAGAGCGTGGCCGGCGGCTGCTGACTGTTGTACGGGACGGTCAGGAAGGGCTGGGAGTCGAGGGCTGCCCGGGTGAGCGGCTTGGTCCGGTCCCAGCCGTTCTTGGTGATGTAGTACCGGAAGTCGGAGGTGCGGTGACGGGCGGTGAACTGCCAGCGAAAGCTGTAGCTCTGGCCCGCCGTGACCTGGGTGGCGGGCCAGTTGCCGCCACGCGGATCGTCGAGCTGAGCGAACTGGGTGAGGCCGGCGGAGCAGATCCTGCCGTCGGCGGGTCCTGCGGACGGGAAGCCCTTGGGGCCCTCGACCGACTGCGGCTCCCATTGGATGGAGCCGCAGTTGGTCACGGTGCCGTTGGCGCAGAGCTTCTGCCGGCTGATCGGGGAGTCGGTGTAGCCGTGGCTACTGGCACTGGTCGTGGCGAAGAGGGAGGCGCCGGCGACGCCGAGCGCCACCGCCGCCACACCTATCTTTTTGCGCATGCTGTCGCTCCTGGTGAACGTGGGGGAGTTCGATGAGCCGTGCTGCACGCGTGCGGGTATTGCTGGTCGTGCGCGTTCCGCGGTAGTGCCTATTCCGGTCTAGACCAAGTACCAAAGTATTGACGGAAGTTGAACCTGTCCATACCACTCACGCGCCTTCCCCCGACGTGGAGCGACCGGTGTAGAAGGCCACCGTCAGGTCCTTGACCAGCGACTTGCGCTCGTAGTCGTCCAGCTCGACCAGACCACGCGTGGTCAGCCGGTGGACCACGTCGTCCACCGAGTCCACGACGGCGGTCAGGACGCTGTCCCGGTGCTTGGCGTCGATCGCGGCGATCCGGCGGCGCCGCATCGCCGCCGCGATCTCGGGGGCGTACTCGATACGGGTCGGCTGCGCCGAGAAGACGTCGAGGCCGACGGGGGCGCACTCCGCGGAGAGCATCCGGGTCAGGGCCTCGCCGACCGCCTCGGCGTCGCGCAGGGTCGGGGCGTCCTCGTGGAAGGCGTCGGCCGGGAGCTGGGAGAGGACCCGGGCCATGGCCGCCTCCACCTGCTCGCGCAGGTACTCCTCGTGGCCGTCGACCCCGAGCGCGGCACGGACGGTGTCCCGGATGCGCCAGACGACGAGGACGACGACGTGGAGCGCGGTGCCCTTGGCGTCCACCGCGGAGAGCGGCTCGCTCCGCCAGTGGCGGAGGCGGACGTCGACCCGGCGGCGCAGGAGGAGGGGGTTGACCCAGAGGAGACCGGTACGGCGGACGCTGCCGCGGTAGTCACCGAAGAGGGTGAGGACCCAGGCGTAGCCGACCCGGCCACGGCCGAGACCACCGAAGGCGAAGAGGGTGGCCAGGACCCCGAGGGCGAGCAGCGCCCACTGGCCGAGGTGGATGCCGTGGTACGGGCGTGGGGGCAGCCGGAGCATCCGGGCGACCGAATCGGGCACCGCCCCGGCCTCCCACACGATGGCCGCGCACGCGGTGAGCGCCAGCATCCCGCCGACGACCCCCATCCACCCGGGCAGGGCGGTCCCGGGCCGCTCGACGAGCTGAGGGTCGGCGGTGGGGGCGGGGCGGGAGGGGGCGGCGGGCCGGGCGGGACCGGGGATGACCGCCTTGAGCGGCGCGAGGGTGGGGGTCGCGGTCGCGGTGGCCACCACGCGGCCGGCCAAGGCGACGGTGGCGGGGCCGTCGTCGTCGTCCGCGGGGCGGGGGTGGTCTCGGCCGGTCGGTTCCGGCTCGTCCCGGAAGAGCAGGTGCACGGGGATCGACCCGGTCGTCTCGGTCCCGATGATCGTCTTCCGTCGGCCTCCTGCCCGCGCCGGCGGGGCCGGGGCCGGGGCCGGGCCGGCCTCGTCGGCGGCCGGCACGGCGACACCCCCGATCCGCACGCCCGCGATGGCCGGAACCTCGTCCCCGGCCTCCTTGGCCCGAGCCCGCCCGGGGGCGGTGTGATGCGAGGCGCCTTCCCCGGCGGTTACCGCGCCGCCGGCCCGGGGCTCCGAACCGGCCGGGGCCGACCTGGGACGGGGGCTCCCGCCCGCCGGAGTCGTACCTGTACCGGCCTCCGAACCCGCCGAGGCCGACCCTGGGCGGGGACCCGCGTTCGAGCGGGGCCCTCCACCTGCCGGAGCAGCACCGCCGCCGGGTTCAGAGCCGGCCGGGGCCACCCCGGGCCGGGGGCTCCCGCCCGCCGGAGCCGTACTCGCGCCGGAATCCGCAGCGGCGGGGGGCGTACCGAGGCCAAGGCCTCCGTCTGCCGGATCCGCACCGGAGCCCGGCTCCGAACCGGCGCCGGCCGTACCGAGACGGGGACCACCGCCCCCCTGAGCCGAACCCGGTCCGGGCTCCAGACCGGTCGTGGCCGCCCCAGAGCGGGAATCCCCACCAAGGCCGGGACCTTCGTCTGCCGGAGCCGCGCCCGTGCCGGGCGCCGAGCCGGCCGGGGCCGCACCAAGACCGGGGCCATCAGCTGCCGGAGTCGCACCCGCGCCGGGCGCCGAACCGTCCGGGGCCATCGCCCCGCCGGGCGCCGAGCCGGCCGGGGCCGACCCAGGGCGGTAATCCCCGCCAAGGCCGGGACCTTCGTCTGCCGGAGCCGCGCCCGTGCCGGGCGCCGAGCCGGCCGGGGCCGCACCAAGACCAGGGCCTCCGCACGCCGTACCGGGCGCCGAACCGTCCGGGGCCGCACCAAGACCGGGGTCTCCGCACGCCGGAACCGCACCCGCGCCGGGCTGTGAACCCGCCAGGGCCATCGCCGCGCCGGGCGCCGAGCCGGCCGGGGCCGACCCAGGGCGGTAGTCCCCGCCGAGGCCGGGACCTCCACCTGCCGGAACCGCACCCGCGCCGGGCGCCGAACCGTCCGGGGCCACACCAAGACCGGGGCCTCCGCACGCCGGAACCGCACCCCCGCCGGGCTGTGAACCCGCCAGGGCCATCGCCGCGCCGGGCGCCCAACCGACCGGGGCCGACCCAGGGCGGTAGCCCCCGCCGAGGCCGGGACCTCCACCTGCCGGAACCGCACCGGAGCCCGGCTCCGAACCGGACGGGGCCGCACCAAGACCGGGGCCATCAGCTGGCGGAGTCGCACCGGTACCGGGGGCCGAGGCAACCGCAGCCGCCGGCGTGCCGGGCGCCGCGGGGGCCGGGGTCGTACCGGTGCCCGGCTCGGAAACAACCGGAGCCGTACCGAGGTCGGGGTCACCGGCCGCCGGAGCCGTATCGGGGGCGGGTTCTCCGCCGGCCGGAGCCGTCCCCGTACCGGCCCCCACGCCCGCCGCGGCCGGCGGGGAAGCCGTGCCCGCGGCCGAGGCGGGCGGGGGCGCAGGTGTCGCGGCGGAGTCCTCCGCACCCGCGGGGGTCTCCGGGGGGACGTGGCCGGGCGCGTCGGCCGGCGGGCCCTCCGACCGCGCCTCGCCGCCGGCCCCCGCCCCCGGCGGCCTTGGGCGCGACCTGCGGGGCTCGGTGGTCAGGCGTCTTGCCGTGCGGGCCGCGTCGCGCGTGGCCGCCGCGCCGGATTCCCCTGGCATCGGGCCCAGCGGGTTCGGGGTCGATCGGGTCATTCGGTCCACCTCATGCTCTCGGGGTCATCGGAACAGACGCCGCCAGGTCTCCGGGCCGGGGTAGCCGTCGGCCGCGCCGCCGCGCCATCCCTGCGCCCGCTGGAACGCCTCGACATTGCGACGGTCCGCCTCCGACCAGCGCGGACCGGGACCCGACAGGTAGTGCTTGCCGTAGCCCCGCTTCACCAGCTGTTTGCCCAGCTTCTCCACATATGCGCTGGATCGGCCCGGACGGAAGTAGCCACGCCCGGGGAACCCCGGCGCATTCGCGCTCGGACCGCTCGAACCACTCGAACCGCCGATGCTCCTGCCCTGGCCGTTCACGAGCAGCCGCCAGGTATGCGGCCCGGACAGCCCGTCCGCCTCCTCGCCCTTCCAGCCCTGTGCCCGCTGGAACGCCTGGGTCGCCCGGCGGTCCGCCTCGCCCCAGCGCGGCCCGGGCCCCTGGCTGTAGTACTTCTTGCCGCCACGCTGGACGAGCAGCTTCCCGAGCCGGGTCACGTGCGCGTTGTTCGCGCCGGACCCGAACTTCGACGTGCCCGGATACGCGACCGCGGCGGACGAACCGCCTCCGGCACCGCTGCCACCGCCCCCGCTCACGATCCCCTTGTAGCGGTAGGCCGTATAGCGGTCGGAGTGCGTCCAGTACGCCAGCGGCGTGGCCTGCTTGCGCGAACGCGGCTTCACCTGCTCGTACGCGATGTACGACGTGTGGGTGTAGTCCGTCCAGCCGCCGAAGACCGTGACGTGCGAGCCCTTGGTCGGGTCGGCCGGGTTGTGGAAGAGCAGGATGTCGCCGGGCTGAAGCTCGGTGCGCTCGATCCGTTCGCCGAAGCGGTCGAGGCTTCCGGTCCACTCGTTGGCCCGCAGGTTCCACGCCATCGAGATGTAGCCGGAGCAGTCCTGGCGGTATCCGTCCGTCCAGTACTTCTCCATGGAGTACGGAACCTGGGCCCGCACCCACAGCTTGGCGCGGTTGATGATCTCGGTGCGGGTGGTCTTGCGCAGGGACTGGACGGTGATCTGGCTGTCCGTCGGGGTGGCCCCGGGGGCCGGCTGGGGGCCGGGGCCCGGCGCTCCGTGCAGCGGGCCGGCGCCACCCTGGGGCGTGTCCGGGCCGGGAGCGACGGCTTCCGCCGACTCCGCCCTGCTCGCCCGGTCCACCACACTCGCCACGTCCGCCACGCTCGTCATATCGGTGACGTCCGCCGGGGTGCCGGGGAGGCGGGCGTCCGGAGGGCGGGCGAAGGCGCTCGGGCCTCCTCCGCCCAGGACGACTCCCGCCGCGGTCACCAGGACCAGCGCGCGGCGCGCTCCGTGCGCCGCCGGGTGACCGCCTGCCCGTACGGGCATGCCAAGGGCATGATCGCGCCGCTGGTGGGCGCAGCCCGCGCAGCCGCAGTCGACCGCGGGCTCGAACTCCTCGAAGACCGGCACACTCATGCGATTCCCCTCCACACTCGTCAAGATCTTTTGGCGCCGTAGTGGGCGTCAGT
This sequence comes from Streptomyces lateritius, assembly GCF_014649715.1. GTDB lineage: Bacteria > Actinomycetota > Actinomycetes > Streptomycetales > Streptomycetaceae > Streptomyces > Streptomyces lateritius. Next base: position 160,159 of record NZ_BMTO01000009.1, on the reverse strand, counting down.
GTCTCAACTGTCTGGACAAATCACATTTTGACGGATCGAAGCTAAGAAAGGACCATCCGACAGGCCGGGAGTGGCCACCAATGGTCAGGAGCACCCGCTGGCGTCCGGTAGAGTTATGCAGGTCAGCAGGCGCCGCTAGCTCAGTTGGTTAGAGCAGCTGACTCTTAATCAGCGGGTCCGGGGTTCGAGTCCCTGGCGGCGCACGCAGAGTCGAGGCCCCCTCACCATCGGTGAGGGGGCCTCGGTCGTACGCGCCTCCGGTTCAAGCAGTACCCGTGAGGTAGGCGGAGACGACCACGTTCGCCGTGTACGTGCCGGAGGTGCGGTCGAAGCTGCCGCCGCAGGTGATCAGGCGCAGCTCGGCCCGGTCGGCCACCCGCTGCCCGTACACCTTCCGCGCGTCGAACCGCTCGCGCGGGAAGACCTGGACGTCGTCGATGGTGAACTCGGCGACCGAGCCGTCCGCGCGGGTGACCTTCACGGTGGCGCCGGGGCGGGCGGAGCTCAGCCCGTAGAAGACGGCGGGCCGGGTCTCGGTGTCGACATGGCCGACGAAGAGGGCGGCGCCCTCCGCTCCCGGCCGCGTGCCGGTGCGGAACCAGCCGACCGAGTGGGGCATCTCGTACGGCGGCGGGTCCACCGCCCCCGTACGGTCGAGGCCGCGCGCGACGACCGGCGCCGTGATGCCGAGCGAGGGGATCTCGACTCGGCGGGGCTCCGCGGCCTCGAGGGGCCGGTGCGCCGGGGGCAGCGGGACGCCCAGGGGGCGGCCGACCGCGGCGATGTCACCGTGGGTCGGCGCCGAGCTGCCGCCGGGGCCTTCGGTGACCTCACGGCCCCACAGCCACAGCGCCAGGAGCAGGACCGCCCAGGCCACACCGGTCATCATCCGTCCGGTGCCCGCCGGACGGGTTCCGGATCCGGAGGACATGGTCAGTCCGCGCCCGGGGCCGAGTCCGTCCGGCGGCGGCGCGCGCTGCGGACGGCGACGGCGACCGCGGCGACCGCGGCCATGCCCAGGCCGACGAGGGTGTACGGGGTGCCGAGACCGCTCTCGCTCGCGGTCTGCGCGACGCCGGGGGCCACCGGTCCCGCCGGTACGGCCAGGGCCGCGCCGCCGCCTCCGGCCCGGACCGGGGCGATCGGGGTCGGGTGGTACGTGGGCCGGTGGTGGGTCGGCTTGTGGGTGGGCTCGTGGTGCGTGGGCTGGTGGGTCGGCTTGTGGGTGGGTTTGTGGGTCGGCTCCGGCTTGCGGTGCTGGACCCGGACCGTGCCGACGTCCCGGTGGTCGTGACCGTCGCAGGTCACGCTCACCTTGTACGTACCCTCGACCAGATCAGACTTGATCATGGTGTCGCCGAACAGCGGAAAGTCGCCGCCGTCACGGCCGGTGAGCTCGGCCTCGGCGACGAACGCCTTGGACCTGGCGGCGCCGGTCGTGCCTTTGCAGCCGTGGACGCGGATGTCGACATCCGTTCCCGGCTTGGCGGTGGACGGCGTGACGGTGACCTTCACCCCGTCATGGGCGGACGCGGTACCGGCCGTGGGTGCCAGTACCAGCAGGGCCGCCGCCCCTGCGGCACGAAGAGCAATGGGACCTGAACGCATCGTGACCTCCTGGTAATGGCAGGGTCACCCGGTTCCGGTCGTTTCGCATCCGCAGGGGCGCGGTCGGGGGACTCCCCCCTCGGATCCGGCCGGACTCAGACGCGGTCCACGATGTCGGCGATCGAGTCGACGATCTTGGACGGACGGAACGGGTAGCGGTCCACCTCCGCCAGGCCTGTCAGGCCCGTGAGCACCAGGAAGGTCTGCATGCCCGCCTCCAGTCCGGCGAGGATGTCCGTGTCCATCCGGTCGCCGATCATGGCGCTCGACTCCGAGTGGGCGCCGATCGCGTTGAGGCCGGTGCGCATCATCAGGGGGTTGGGCTTGCCCGCGAAGTACGGGTCCTTGCCGGTGGCCTTCGTGATCAGCGCGGCGACGGAGCCCGTGGCCGGGAGCGGCCCTTCGAGGGAGGGGCCGGTCTCGTCCGGGTTGGTGCAGATGAACCGGGCACCGGCGTTGATCAGCCGGACCGCCTTGGTCATGGCCTCGAAGGAGTACGTCCGGGTCTCGCCGAGCACCACGTAGTCGGGGGCGTGGTCGGTCAGGACGTAGCCGATGTCGTGCAGCGCGGTGGTCAGACCGGCCTCACCGATGACGTACGCCGTGCCGCCGGGGCGCTGGTCGTCGAGGAACCGGGCGGTCGCGAGCGCCGAGGTCCAGATGTTCTCGACGGGCACGTCCAGGCCCATGCGGGCGAGGCGGGCGTGCAGGTCGCGGGCGGTGTACATCGAGTTGTTCGTGAGGACCAGGAACGGCTTCCCGGTCTCCCGCAGTTTCTTGATGAAGGCGTCGGCGCCGGGGATCGGGACACCCTCGTGGATGAGGACGCCGTCCATGTCGGTGAGCCAGGATTCGATCGGCTTGCGCTCTGCCATGTGCGGGGACTCCTGCCGTACGAACAACGTGCGATGTGCTGGGGCGCCGCGACAGCGCTGTGGCGACGCCCCCACCCTAATCAGGAAGCCTGGATCTTGACCCCGCCGATCACCCGGTACCAGTGATCCGGAGCCGGTGCAGCGGAAGCGGAAGCTCACGTCGGAGGCGCCGGTGGGGAGGGGGACGGTGAGGGACTGGGGCTGGCAGACGAGGTGGGCGGTGCAGCTCTTGACGAGGGGCGGGGGCCGCCGTTGAAGCTCAGCGAGCACCTGGGCGCGCTCTGGCTGCCGCCGAAGACGCCGGCGGGGACGCCGGTCTCGTCGACGCGGCCGGAGAGCGAGCCGTACAGCGCGGTGAAGGGGTCGGTGGACCGCTGCCGGATCGGTTTTCCGTCCAGCCCCCGGAGGGTCGGGGACGAGGGCCAGCTGGTGGAAGTCGGCGGCGGCGACGTCGACGAGCCGGCCGAGGTAGGCGTCCTGGACGGTGATGGCGTCGAGGTAGCGGGAGCCGGCGGCGGGCCCCGCCCGAGGTCACGTGGCAGAGGGCCGGTGCGCCGCGGGCGTCATGACCGGGGGCTCCCGTCTTTGTGCCGGTAAGTCAGTCTGCGGGCAGTCGCGACCAGCAGTGCGGCGCCGGCGAGGAGGAGGGCGCCGGCGACGGGGGCGAGCGTGGTGGGGGACGACTCGTCGCCCGTCTGGGCGAGTTCGGGGCGCTGCCAGGTCGGCGGCAGGCCGCTGTCGCCCCGTGGCGGGGCCGTCGCCTCGGGGAGGGGGGCCGTCGCCTCGGGGAGCGGGGCCGTCGCCTCGGGGAGCGGGGCCGTCGCCTCGGGGAGGGGGGTCGCCCCCTCGGCCGTCTCCTCCGGGTCCGGCGCCGCCTCCTTGCCGACATCCTTCTCCGCGTCCCTGTCCGGGGGCTCTTCCAGGGCCTCGGGGCTGTCCGGGCTGTCGGGGCTGTCGGGGCTGTCGGGGCCGATCGTGAGGCGGTAGTCGCCGGATTCGCCGACCCAGTCGCCGTCGTCGCCCCGGCGCTGCACGATCGCCGCGCCGGCGACCACCTCGTTGGGAGCGGTGTCGGCCCGGAAGGCGAGCCGCAGGGGGACGGTGAGCGTGGCACCCGCCGGAACCTCGAAGCCCGGGAAACCGGTGAAGACGCCGACGTTCTCGTCCTCCTCGGTCTCCTCGAAGGGGACGGGCCGCCAGCGGCGCGCCTCGGCGTCGTAGAAGTCGAGCCGGATCTGCGCGGGCTGAAGAATCCGGTCCCGGTCGGCGAGGGCCAGGACCGGATGGATGTCGCGGCAGGGCTCGGCGGTGGTGTTGGTGAGGTCGACGGCGAAGGAGCGGGGGCCGCCGCCGGGGACGTACGCGGTGGGGCCGCCGTGGATGCGGGTGTCGATGGGGAAGTCGGGGTCGGACGCCTTGCCGCAGGTGGGGGGCTTGGCGGCACGCTCGGAGCCGGGCCGGGAGGAGGGCTGGGGGCTGGGGCCGGGTCCGAAGGCGGCGGGGCCGACGGAGGCGGAAGCGGCGGTGGCTGAGGGGCAGGCGAGCGCGAGGACGGCGGTTCCGGTCGTCGTCGCCGTGGTCACGCCGAGGGCCAGGGCGTCGCGCAGTCGCGTGGGACGTCGCATGGGCGGGTGCCTTTGCTGCTCGCGGGCGTACGGAACGTGCGCGACGCTTCCACGCGGACGCGCACGGGCCGCGCAGCCACGCGACGGACCCCCCGAACGACCCGTACGACCACCCGATCAGCCTATTTTCCGAAGGTCGGTGCGAGGATCAGCTGGGCCGCGCCCTCGGCGACGGCGTACGGCGTGACGGCCACCCCCGCCGCGAGGCCCAGCCCGGCGAGCACCTCGCGCGTACCGCGGGCGAACTCCTCGGGGGCGGCGAGGACGACCCGGCCGCCGAGGACGACACGGTCGATGTCGAGGAGCCGTACGAGATTGGCGGCGCCGGTGCCGAGGATCCGCGCCGCCTCCGGGATGTCGCCGCGGGCGACGGCCGCCAGACACAAGGCCTCCAGGCAGCCCCGCCCCCCGCAGCCGCAGAGGGGTCCGTCGAGCTGAACGGTCTGGTGCCCGAACTCCCCCGCCCCGGTCCTGGCGCCTCGGTGGAGGGCGCCATCGAGGACGAGGCCGCAACCGAGGCCCGTACCGAGGTGGAGGTACGCGAACGAGTCGGGGACCGGAGCGTGGAGGGCGAGTCCGAGGGCGGTGGCGTTGGTGTCCTTGTCGAGTTCGACGGGCAGACCGAGCCGCCGTACGAGCTCGTCCCGTAGCGGCACGCCCTCCCAGTGCGGATGACCGGTGACCCGCCCGGGAGTGCCGGTGAGGTGGTCGAGCGGCCCGGGCATCGCGACACCGGCACCGAGGAGGGCGGGCGCTGGCGCCGGGGCGGGAGCCTCGTCCCCGGCCTCGATCCCGCTCTCCGTCTCCGTCGCCGTCGCTGCCCTCTTCACTGCCGCCGTCGCCGTCGCCGTCTCCGTCGCTACCGCCGTCGCCGACCGCAGCGCCTCGACCTCCGTGCCGATCGCGTCGAGGACGACGTCCACGCCCGCCCCCAGGTCGAGCGACGTCCGCCGCCTCGCGACCCGTACGCCCGCGAGGTCCACCAGGACCACCGTCAATTCGTCGCGGTCCAGGTGCACTCCGACCGCGTAGGCCGCCGACGGCACCAGCCGCAGGACCGTACGGGGCTTGCCGCCGGTCGAGGCGCGACGGCCCGCCTCCCGGGCCAGCCCCTCCGCCCGCAGCCGGGCCGTGATCTTGCTGACCGCCTGCGGGGTGAGGCCGGTCCGCTCCGCCAGCTCCAGACGGCTGATCCCGTCCTCTCCCGCCGTACGCAGCAGATCGAGCACGAGCGCGGCGTTGTGACTGCGCAGAGCCGGCAGATTCACCCCGCCCGCTCCCCCCACACTCCGTACCTCTCTCACGCCCTCACGCCCCTCACACGCCTGTTCACGAGGCCATTGTCCCCCGCGCTTGCACTTTGGCAACAGCGTTGCTTAAGTGGATCCATGACTGGCACCGACCCCGCCCCCCTCCGCGTCGGACTCGTCGGCTACGGCCTCGCGGGCTCCGTCTTCCATGCCCCGCTGATCAGCGCCACCGAGGGCCTCGCCCTCGACACGGTCACGACCGGCAACCCGGAGCGCCAGGCCCAGGCGCGCGCCGCGTACCCCGGAGTCCGGGTCGCCGAGTCGCCCGAGGAGCTGTGGGCGCGGGCGGACGAGCTGGATCTGATCGTCGTCGCCTCCCCGAACAAGACGCACGTCCCGGTCGCCACCGCCGCGCTCGAGGCCGGTCTCCCCGTCGTCGTGGACAAGCCGGTCGCCGGCACCGCCGCCGAGGCGCGCGCGCTCGCCGCCCTCGCCGAGGAGCGGGGCCTGCTTCTCTCCGTCTTCCAGAACCGCCGCTGGGACAACGACTTCCGCACTCTCCGCGCCCTCGTCGCGGACGGCTCGCTCGGGGACGTCCAGCGCTTCGAGTCCCGGTTCGAGCGCTGGCGCCCGCAGCTCAAGGGCGGCTGGCGCGAGTCGGGCGCGCCGGAGGAGATCGGCGGCCTGCTGTACGACCTGGGCAGCCATGTCGTCGACCAGGCGCTGGTCCTGTTCGGCCCCGCCGTGCGCGTCTACGCCGAGTCGGACGTCCGCCGCCCGGGCGCGGAGGCCGACGACGACACGTTCCTCGCGATCACGCACGCGAACGGCGTCCGTTCCCACCTCTACGTGAGCGCCACGACCGCCCAGCTCGGCCCCCGTTTCCGGGTTCTCGGCTCCCGGGCCGGATACGTGAAGTACGGCCTCGACCCCCAGGAGGCCGCCCTGCGCGAGGGACTGCGTCCCACGCCGGGTGCGGCGTGGGGCGTGGAGCCGGAGTCGATGTGGGGCGTCCTCGGCGCCGGCGAGTCCCCGCTCACCGGCGGCGGTACACCGGTCGAGACCCTGCCGGGCGACTACCCGGCGTACTACGCCGGCGTCGCCGCCGCCCTGCGTGGCTCCGGGGACAACCCGGTCACCGCCCATGAGGCCGCCGCCGCGCTCGACGTCCTGGAGGCGGCGAAGCGCTCCGCCCGCGAGGGAATCACGGTGACGCTGTGAGCACCGACGCCCCGAAGGTCCCGGGGATCCCCGAGCTGGAGGCGCAGGAAGCGCGCCTGACCCTCCCCCACTTCACGTACGAGGACGCCTGGACGCTCGGCGGCATCCTCGTCGGCCTGGCGCGCGAGCGCCGCGCACCCGTCGCGATCGACATCCGGCGCGGCGCGCAGCAGCTCTTCCACTGCGCGCTGCCGGGGTCGAGCGCGGACAACGACGCCTGGATCGACCGCAAGCGGCGGGTCGTCGAGCGGTACGGCGAGAGCTCGCTCCTCGTCGGCACCCGCTTCCGGGCCAAGGGCACGACGTTCGAGCAGTCCTCGCGCCTCGACCCCGACCGGTACGCCGCCCACGGCGGTTCGTTCCCGGTCGCGGTCGAGGGCGCGGGGGTGATCGGCTCGGTCACCGTGTCGGGGCTGCCCCAGGCCGAGGACCACGCGATGGTGGTCGAGGCACTGGAGCGCCTGCTCGGCGACCTGACGTCCTAGGCCGTGTCCGTAAGGTCCCGCCTGCCCTGCGGGCAGACGGCGCTACTTTCCGGACACGACCCAGGGTTTCGGTTTCAGGCGTCCTTGAGCGCCTGACGCTGGCGCCCGAGCCCCTCGATCTCCAGTTCCACGACGTCACCGGCGCGCAGGTAGGGCTTCGGCTCCGGCTGTCCCATCGCCACGCCCGCCGGCGTACCGGTGTTGATGATGTCGCCGGGGTGCAGGGTCATGAACTGGCTGACGTACCGTACGACCTCCGCGACCGGGAAGATCTGGTCGGAGGTGTTCCCGTCCTGCTTCAGCTCGCCGTTGACCCACAGCTTGAGCGACAGCACCTGCGGGTCGGGCACCTCGTCGGCCGTGACCAGCCACGGGCCGAGCGGGTTGAAGGTCTCGCAGTTCTTGCCCTTGTCCCAGGTGCCGCCGCGCTCGATCTGGAACTCGCGCTCGGAGACGTCGTGGGCCACCGCGTAGCCGGCGATGTGGGCGAGGGCCTGCTCGTCGCTCTCCAGGTAGCGGGCCGTACGGCCGATGACGATGGCCAGCTCGACCTCCCAGTCCGTCTTCGTGCTGCGGCGGGGTACGAGCACGGTGTCGTCGGGGCCCACGACGGTGTCGGGGGCTTTGAGGAACACCACCGGTTCGGCCGGGGTGGCCGCGCCGGTCTCGGCGGCGTGGCCGTGGTAGTTCAGCCCGATGCACACGACCTTGCCGATCCGGCCGACCGGCGGCCCGATCCGCAGTCCGGTCGCGTCGAGTGCGGGAAGCACGCCGGCGGCGAGGGCGGCCCGTATCCGGTCGAGTGCGGACGCGTCGGCGAGCAGGCCGCCGTCGACGTCGTCGACCAGGGCGGACAGGTCTCGCAGGGTTCCGTCCTGGTCGAGCAGAGCGGGACGCTCGGCACCCGCCGGACCGACTCGCAGCAGCTTCATGGTCTTCTCCCTGTGGTCGAGGTGGGCCCGGGGAGCGGGCCCTGGTGAGCCCCGGCCGATGGAGTGCGGCCATCGGATGGATCGGAGGGTTGGTCGATCCTCCAAGAGATACGACCACTCGGCAAGACCCCGTTCACACCCTGGACCCTTACCGAGTGGTAGCTCTCCCCTTGCCGGCTTCCCGGCTTCCCGGCTTCCCGGCTTCCCGGCTTCCCGGGCGGAGGGTCAGAGCAGCAGCGCCCGCTCGACGACGGTCCAGGTGGTGCTGGTCACGATGTAGAGCGCGGCGGCGAGCGGTACGACGGCCACGGTGACGAGAGTCCCGTACGCGAGCAGCGGCATCACCTTGGCGAGGGTCGCGGCGCCCGGTCCCTCGGGCAGGGTTCCCGCCGTCTCGGCCATCTGCCGCTTCGTACGCCGGAAGCTGTACGTGGCCACGGCGGCGACGATCGCGAACAGCGCGACGTACACGAGTCCGGCGGGGCCGAAGGGGCCGCCGGCGGTGAGCGCGTCGGTCCAGCGGTCGCCGAGCGGGGCGGCGAACAGGCTGTGCCCGGCCATCCGGTCGCCGGCGAACAGGTAGTACATGAGAAGGAACGCGGGGAGCTGGAACAGGCTCGGCAGCATCCCGGAGAACGGCGAGACGTTCTCGCGGGCGTGGAGCTCGCCGACCTCCTTGCGCAGCCGCTCGGGGTTCTTGCCGTGCTTCTCCCGCAGTGCGGCGAGCTGCGGGGCGATGCGGGTGCGGGCCTTCTGGCCACGGGCGGCGGCCCGTGACAGGGGGTGGATGGCGAGCCGGACGAGCGCGGTGAACAGGACGATCGCGGCGGCGGTCGCGGCGGTGGCGAACAGCGGCTGCAGCAGGTCGGCGAGGCGCTCGACCAGGGTGGCGAAAACGGACATGGGAGCCCTCCGAGGGGTCTCGTCGTGCCGGAAGACGTACGGGTCGGCATGACGGAACCGCGCAGGAGGTTTCTCTCGTTCGCTACGCGGCCGTCGGGAGGGGACGGCCGGGCGCTCGGGGGCGGCTGCGGCCCGCGGCGTCGGGGTCGCGCTGCGGCAGGAAGGCGGTACGTCGCTCGCGGTCGCGCAGGGCGGTCCGTACCCGCGTCGGGGGGACGGACGCGGGCGCCGTGGCACCGACGAGGGCGGAGACGACGGCGGCCGCGGCGAGGGCGAAGGCGGCGGAGACCGAGCCGCCGGGCCCGTCGGAGAGAAGCAGGTCGGTGACGGCGAGCAGGAAGAGGAGCGGGGCGAGCGTCCCGAGCACGCGCGGGAACAGATCCCTGACCACGCCGCGCCCTCCTTTCGCCGTTCTCTGTCTCTCAGCCGTTATACACGATCTACATACGATCATCCGTGCGAAGGAGCTTGGCCCAGACGACGAGCCGGTAGACGGAACTGAACTCGGGCGTGCAGGTGGTCAGAGTCAGGTAGGAACCGGGGGCGGAGTAGCCGTAGGAGGGCTTGACGAGGGAGCGGGGGACGGGCTGGATGACGCCGGTGTCGCGTGGAGCGGTCTGCGGGAGCACCTGATCGACGCGGTAGACGTACTCCCTCTGCCTGGTCCGCACACTGATCTCGTCGCCCGCCCGGAGCCGGTTGATGTACCGGAAGGGCTCGCCGTGGGTGTTGCGGTGCCCGGCGAGGGCGAAGTTCCCGGCACGTCCGGGCGCGGCGGTCCCGGGGTAGTGACCGACGTACCCCTTGTCGAGGACGGACCGCTTGCCGATGCCGCGGGCGACGGGGACGGTGAGCCCGATGCGGGGGATGCGGAGGACGGCGTAGGCGGCACGGGAGGGGGTGGCCGTGGGCTCCGTGACTGACGGACTCGTGACGACCTCGGGCCGGGGCTCCGGCACCGGCTTCGGCCCCGGTCCTTGCTCCGGCTCCGGCTCTTCCTTCGCCTCGGGCTCGGGGCCGGGTGATCCCTCCCACTCCCGCTCGAGGACACGGACCTGTTCGGTGGCCTGCGCGCGGGCCTGCTGGTTGGTCCACCAGAGCTGGTGGACGACCAGGAGAAGGAGGACGACGCCGCAGGTGACGACGGTCTCGGCGCACGCCCAGAGGACGCGGGCGGGCACACCGCGCACCCCGCCCGTCTGGACGACGACCGGCACTCGGTCCCGCACCCTGTCCCGCACGCGGGGCACGATAAGCGCTGACGCGCCAACTCTCCAGGGCCGTACAGCAGTACGGTGGTCGGCATGCGCCCCGACACACCTGCCGACCACACCACCGAAGCCGAGCGCCTGCTGCGCACCGCCGCGCAGTACCCCGAGGACCAGGAGCCGCTGCTCCTCCAGGCCGCGGCCCACTTGGAACTTTCGGGCGACCGGCCCAGGGCGACGCACTTGTACGACACCCTCCTCTCCGCCGACCCTTCGCAGCCGCACCTGATCCGGGCGCTGAAGGCGGCGAACCTGTGGGAGTACGGCCACGAGGCCGAGGCGAGGGCGATCATCGAGGGCGTCCGGGCGTCGGGGCCGCTCGACGCGGCCCCGTGGGAGATCGTGGCGGAGACCCTCGAATCCCATGACGAGCTGGAGTCGTCGGAGGAGATCTTCTCGGAGGCGGCGCGGCTCCTGATGCGCTCGGTGAAGGACGTACGAGAGGTTCCGCACCCGACCAGGTCGCTGCTGACCAGCCGCCACCGGGTCCGCCGGATGCTGGCGCTCCCGCACGACGACTGGGACACCCTGGCGGACACCCTCCACACGGCGGACGTCCCCCTGGACGAGCTGCACGACCCGAAGCGCCTGTGGTCCCTGGGCTCCTCGGACCCGGCGGAACTCCAGGCCGAGATCATCCGGCTCCGCAGCGAACTGGGCTCCTACCGCACGGCCCTCTCCCGCCCCTTCCCGGTGGCGGTCCTCCACTGGCCGGAAGCGGAACTGGACGAGCTCCTGGCGTCGTACCCGGAACTCGAATCCGAGTACCCCACCTACCGCGCCCACCTCACGGACATCGAGGCCTCGCTGCGCGAACTGGCCCAGGCCGGCACGCCCAACCTCGGCATCGTCCCGGCCACGGTCCCCTCCTACGAGGCCTTCGCCGCCTCCGAAGCCTCCTCCCCGGCCAACGCGGACCTCCTCCCCCAATACGCCACCACCCTGGCCGCCCGCGGCCGCGCCCTGGCCTGGCCCCCGTCCCGCAGCGCCCCGTGCTGGTGCGGCTCGGGGAGGACGTACGGCGAGTGCCACGGGGGCACTGAGTAGCAAAGGAGGCCCCTGGCTCGAGCCGAGGATGACGCCCTGGCCCGGCCTGGGCATACTCGCCATGAGGAAACAGATGGCCGCCAAAGAAGAATCCCCAAGTGCGTCGTGGGCTTCAAGCACGGGGACACGGCGCAGCATGCAGTCGAACCGGGGCCGCGACACACGACCCGAGCTCGCTCTGAGGAGCGCCGTGCATGCCCTGGGGCTCCGGTACCAGGTCTCGAAACGGCCCATCCCCACAGTGAGGCGCACAGCCGATCTCGTCTTCACGCGTGCGCGTCTGGCCGTATTCCTAGACGGATGCTTCTGGCACGTGTGCCCGGAGCACTTCACGGTCTCCAAGACCAACGCGGAGTACTGGGCGACGAAGGCGAAGCAGAACCCCGCACGGGACAGGCAGACGGATCGCCTTCTTCAGGAAGCGGGCTGGGCCGTGTTGCGCGTGTGGGAGCACGAGAATCCTCGGGAAGCGGCCGCTCGCGTGCGACAGCTGTACGACAGCCGTATTGGCGAGCGCAGCCAAAAGCGAACCTGATCCGCATATCGGCCCATAGTGGGCGCGTGGGCGAGCAGAATCGCGCCGGCTGGCAAGATCGCCGCCCTGTTTCGATGCCGGTCGCGCCTCGTATTGTTGCTTCCTGAACGATGGTGACGTACCGGTTACACACCGCCATTGGTGTCGATGACTGGAGCGACCCCTGGTTCGGCAGACCAGAACGAGTGATGACGGGGGGCGGTCACCTCAATGACCGGCACGATCGACGACATGTACGAGACCTTCAAGGCTCTCCTCGATACGTTTCCCCCTTCGGAAGCGGTCAAGCGACTGCAACAGTTCGGCATCGACGCGCAGACGATCCAACGAATCCGTGATCGACACGAGCAGCAGACCATACGCATCCGGGAGCTTGAGGAGCCCCAGGCGGTCGTCCTGGGAAACCGAGACACGTGGTACACCGGCCCGCAGGCGAAAGACAAATGCTGGCCGGCGATCGTGGAGATCCTCCGTAAGGACGGCTGGCCGGAGAGTCCCGCGATCAAGAGCCTCGACGACTCTTCCACCCGAGTGGTCTCCCTCCTCAACCATCCCAAGGAACGGGCCTTCTCGACTCGGGGTCTCGTCGTCGGATACGTCCAGTCCGGCAAAACCACGAACTTCACCTCGGTCATAGCCAAGGCCGCCGACCGTGGATACAAGCTGTTCATCGTTCTCGCCGGCGTTCACAACGGACTGAGGCGTCAGACACAGGCTCGACTGGTGCAGCAGCTTGTGGAGCCAAATCCTGCCATGTGGTCGCAGTTGACCGGTCTGGACAGGGACTTCACTCCGCAGGAGAACCCGGCGTCCTACTTCGGGAAGAGCAACAAGACCCGCGTGCTCTGCGTGGTCAAGAAGAACGCTACGGTCCTGCTCAAGCTGGCTCAATGGCTCGAGAAGGCGTCCGACTACCTCCAGGACTGTCCGGCTCTCATCATCGACGATGAGGCCGACCAGGCGACCGTCGCCACGAAGTCGATCAACCCGCTGATTCTCAGCATCATGGATTCGCTGCCGAAGAGCGCGTATGTCGGCTACACGGCATCGCCGTTCGCGAACCTGCTCATTGATCCGAGTGCCGCAGACCTTTACCCCAAAGACTTTGTCGTCAACCTGCCGAAGCCTGAAGGGCACTTCGGCACCGAGGTGCTCTTCGGCCGCTACGCGTTGGACGGCGAGGACCCGGACCAGGTCGACGATGGGCACGACATGATCAGGTCGGTCCCGAAGGACGACATCCCGTGCGTTCGTCCGGCGACGAAGGCAGACGTCGAGGGGTTCGAGCCGGTACTCACGGACACCCTTCGATCGGCAATCGAGTACTTCTGGCTTGCCACGGCCGCCCGCCGCGTGCGCGGGACCGGGAACCCCCACAACACGATGCTGATTCACACCAGCGTCAACACAACGGTGCACAACAGCTTCAAGAGGCCCCTTGAGCACCTTCGAGAGCGGACGGCGGACTCCCTGGCGGACCCGGTTCTCGTCTCCCGGCTGCGTGACCTGTGGAACCGCGAGACGGCCCGGGTTTCCGCCGAGGAGTTCGGCGAGACAAAAGTGCCCTTCGATCGGCTTCTCCTCGAACTGCCAGGTGTCCTCGACAGCTGCCGCGTCATCATGGACAACTCCAGCAGTGAGGATCGTCTGGACTACGAGAACGGCCCCGTCGTGGCGATCGCCGTAGGCGGCAACACGCTGTCGCGAGGTCTGACGCTGGAGGGGCTGTCGGTCAGCTACTTCGTTCGCGCGGTTTCGGCATACGACACCCTGCTGCAGATGGGGCGCTGGTTCGGCTTCCGCAACGGATACGCCGACCTCCCTCGCATCTGGATGACGGATGAACTCGCGGAGTGGTTCCGCCACCTGGCGACCGTCGAGACCGAAATGCGCCGCGACATTGATGTCTACATGACCGAAGACGAGACTCCGCTTACCTTCGCGGTACGTCTGCGGACGCATCCGGCGCTGCGAGTGACCGCCGCCGCCAAGATGCGCGACGCGGTCACAGCCGCCTCCTCGTATGGCGGCAAGCGGGTGCAGACCCACTACTTCCACACCGATGCTGCATGGCTGCGCGGCAACATCGATGCGGCACGCTCGCTCGTCGCGGCGTCGGTTGCGAACGCGGTAAGAGCGGAGGAACGCCCTAATGAGAGCAGGTTCATCTTCCGCGATGTGCCATACGACCTCGTGATCGACTTCCTATCCACCTACCGATTCCACGAGAAATCTCCCGAGAACGACGCGGAACTGCTCACTGGCTACATCCGAAAGCGTGTGGCCACCGCCGATTCACTGCGTCGTTGGAACGTCGCCATCGTCGGCAGCATGAGGGGAGACGACTTCACGTTCGCGCCCGGTGTGACTGTGGGCCGCAACAGCCGTGCCCGTCTGGCCCTGTCCCATCCCACGCCGGACTTCGCCGACATCAAGACCCTGATGAGCCCCCGGGACGCCGCGATCGATCTGAGCGGAGACATCGCGAAGCTCAACGAGAAGGGCATCATGGACCGGCGTCGCCTTGAGCTCCCCGACACCGGTCTGCTGGTCCTGTACCCCATCGACAAGATCTCCGAGCCCGCCCCGTCGAAGAAAAGGGCACGTGCGCCGCTGAACGCCGAGGAGCACGTCATCGGAGTCGGCCTGGTCTTTCCCGCGCCTCTTCACGGCGACAGCACCGTGGAGAAGTACATCTCCGCAGACTTGTCCAGCGTGGGACTTGAGGACGAGGACTACAGCATGCTCGACAGCGAGGACGCGTGAACGAGGACATACTCCGCGACCTCGTCGAGGAGAGATGGTCGGCGCTCGAAGCCGCGCAGCCCTCCGATGAGGGGCGGCTGCGCGTTGCCCAACTTCCCGTCGCGGTCGAGCACGGCAGCCCGCTGGCGGTCGGAATCGACCACAACGGATGCCGTCATGTGCTGGTCCCCATCACCGCCAACCGGAAGGTCCGACCCGGGATCGACGGCCCTGTGCTCCGTCTGCGCAGACGGTCACTGGAGGACGAGGATAGCTACCAGACCTACGCGGATCTCGCGTGTCTGCGCAGCGACCTGAACGATCTCTTCACCGAACTGTGCGTCGACGTGGTCGAAGCGGCTGAGAGACTGCCCGAGAACCCGGTCAAGGCCCTGCACCATGTCCTCGACAGATGGAGAGCGCTCCTTCAGATGCAGGGAGCGCCGCTGACCGGCGAGCGACTCGCCGGGCTCTTCGGAGAGCTGACGGTTCTCAACCGTCTGCTCGCGAGGGACCCGAGCGCGCATCGGCTCTGGCAGGGCCCCACAGGGCATCGACACGACTTCTCATCAGGCCGCACAGCTCTCGAGATCAAGTCCAGCACCTCCGCGGAAGGTCGGAGGCCGCGCATCCATGGACTCGATCAGCTGGATGTCCCGAGCGACGGAAGTCTGAGCCTGGTGTGGCTCCGCCTGTCGCGGTCGACCGGCTCCGGCTCGGGCATTCCCTTCGTCGAGCTGATCGACCGCGCGCTGCGACTCTGCGACGACGAAGGATCGCTCCTCGAACTCCTCGCAGCCGCCGGATACCACCCGTCGGACGCCGAGCGTTACCGCGGGGAAGGCTTCGCGGTCGCAGAGGAGAGGTGGTACGACGTCACATCCGACTTCCCGGGGCTGACGACCGGGCGCCTCCTCGCCGCCGGCCTGCCGTTGTCTGCGATGGATGTCGAGTACACGATAGATCTGTCCGGCGAGGCCATCTCGCCTCTCACACACACCGAGGTGTCCCAGGTGGTCGAAGACATGCTCCGGGAGTCGGGGTGACGTCGCCGCGCTGGTACTCCCAGCCCTATCCGCCCGAAGGGGCGAGCGCCGCGGAGGGAATCCGCAAACAGCTCGGGAGCCCCGAACTCGATCTACTCACCGTCCTGGTACGGGAGTCGGCCCAAAACAGTTGGGACGCACGTCTCACCTTGTCGCCCACTCCCGTCGACTACCGAATCGACATTTGGACCGTTGGTCCGGCGCATATGAGCACGTGGCGCGACGCTCTGCTGGCCGGAGCGCCCGCCGGCACGGAGAACTTCCCCCTCCGCGAGACGATCAAGAATGGTTCGGTTCGCGTACTCGCCGTCTCCGACCGCGGAACAAGGGGCCTTGGCGGTCCGACCCGGGCGGACAAGGCCGTAGGGCCGGAGAGGGATTTCGTTTCGTTCATCCGCAATATCGGGGAGCCTCGGGACAAGGTACTGGGCGGCGGTACCTACGGATTCGGCAAGGGCATCTTCTATCTGCTGTCCAAGCCGGGGACTGTTCTCGTCCACACGCGCTGCCGCACGCCGAAGGGCGGGTTCGAGACGCGATTGATCGGCTGCACTCTCTGGGAGAGCTACGTGGCGGTCGAGGGGAACGGCGATCGCCGGTTCACGGGGCGGCACTGGTGGGGCGACACGTCAGGTGACGTCGTAGAGCCGCTGGTGGGCAATGAGGCCGAAGTCATGGCCCACCGCCTCGGATTGAAGTCCTTCGGCGCCGATGAGACGGGGACCAGCCTGATCGTCGTCGATCCGAACCTGGACGAGCTCACCCCGACCGACGCTGTCGACTACCTCGCCGAGACGATCACCTGGCACCTTTGGCCCAAAATGATCGCCGTCGGCGATCGACCGCCGGCCATGCGCTTCTCCGTGTCCTGTGACGGAGTCGAACGCGCCGTTCCGGATCCGCGCGAAACCCGCCCCCTCGACATGTTCGTCGCGGCGTACGAGGCGATGACGGGTCCCGAGGGACTCGACCTTGAGTGCCGTAAGCCCAAGCGGCATCTCGGGCGTCTGGGACTCGTGAAGCGGATCAGACCTCCTATGGAACCAAGCCGCGCATCGCTTCTGCTGGACATCGACAACCTCGTGCATCACGTCTGCCTGATGCGCCCCGCCGAACTCGTCGTGACCTACCGGCCCGGTCCGAAGCCTCCTAGCGAGAACCAGGGTTACGCAGGTGTCTTCCGAGCAGACGAGGCTCTCGACGAGGTCTACGCGAAGGCAGAGCCTCCCACGCACGACTCTTGGAACCCGCAGTCGCTGGAGAGACCGGGAAGCACCTTTGTCCAGACCACGTTCCGACGTATCGACGAGGCGCTGGACGGTCTGCTCTCCCTCGAAGGCGTCGCACGACCGGGAGCCAGCAACGTCGCCTTGGGTGCAGCCTCCTCGCTCTTCTCCGGTCTAGTGGGGGGCGCGTGGGGAATCGGAGGGGCCACGGCGTACACCACGCCAGGCTCAGAGTCCCGTTCCGCACAGGCTGCCGAGTCGGGGAGGGGTTCGTCTGCGGGCGGAGCCGGCGCGCTGTCCCGTTCGGCCGACTCGGCGGCATCGCCGACGACGGAACTTGAGACCTCCGGAACCGGCTCCGCACGGGGACACGTCGACGGCGAAAACGGCCCACACCCGCGACGCCCACGCGTGGTGTACGTCGGCGACCCCTATTTCGACGAGAGGGGCGATGTCTCCGTCCTCGTCCAGGAGTTTCATCTGCCTGTGTCGGGGCTTCAGCGGGTCCGGGCTGATCTGGCCGTCGCACTACCGGGAACCGGAGGCCGCGAGACGGATCCGCCGATCGGGGCGAGCATGCCCGCTCTGATCGGTTGGGAGGACGGTGACGGGAGCCTCCACGCCTCCGAGACGTGTGTGGTCGAAGGCGGCGAGACTCCCTGGCGTGCCCTCGTACGTCCCGCACCGGACACCGTGACCGAGATCGCCATCCGTGTGGAGGCGGTGCATCACCAGTGACTCGACGTATTCTCCCCTATCGGGTCCCCTCCCAAGACGTTGTCGCAGCCGGCGCGTGGCGACTGGTCGTCGAGGACGGAGAGGTGGCAATGCCGGAGGCACTGCCCCACTGGGACTACAACACGGACCTCACACTTCGGCGGACCGTGCATGTGGATCTCGATCGCGCGCGCGCCCAGTCCGGGCTCCCCGGCAACGCACTGCTCATGCTCTCGACTGTATGGACGGCCACAGGTTCCAACCTCAGCGGACCGGCACAACATCTCCGTCTGTCCGAGGGCGGAGTGCAGGACATAGAGATCGGCTTCCGACTCTCGGGTGCCGATCTCGGAGGGCTGCTCCTCCTGGACACGGCCCTCGTGCTCGCGGCACGCCGCAGCGATGCCCGCCCGTCGTCTCCCCGGCGCGCCGGCTCCGTGCTCTGGAGCGATCGGGAGTCGCTTCGCCTGCAAGGCGACGCACCTCAGTTCCCCATGGCCGTGATCGACTTCGCGCGCACTTCGTTCCCCGAGGGCGCTGCCTGGCATCTGCAGATCAGTGGCGAGCTCGACAACGCCACGATGGGTTCGCTTCTACTCCTCGTCAACGAGCAGAACAAGGTGACGGCCGTCGCGTTCGAGAACGCTCACCGACCCCGCCCCGTCGACCGAATCGTGCTCTCCGCGGTCTACGCGGACGTCGCCCGGAGCATGATCGAGCATGCGCTCGACAACCAGGACTTCGCGGAAGACTCCGACTTCCCCGACGGTTCCCTGGGCGCCACGCTACTGAGCCTGTTCGATCAGCTCTTCCCAGGACAGACCATCACCGACGTCCGACTGCGCCGGCGGCAGTCTTCTGCTCTCTTCGCCTCAGATCTGCAGGCGGCGGTCAAGATATTCGAGGTGCCATGATGAGCTTCCTCTACCCCCGGTTGCTCGCCCCCCAAGCCCGGACCCTTTTCGAGGAGTTGCGAACGCTCACCCTACGTGAACTGGGCGACCGGGCGGCTCTCACTCACGAATCATCCGTATACGTAGCTACCGGCGGTGACCGGGTTCGCGTCGAGCGACTGCGAGAACTGCGCGCGAATGTCGTGGACCTCGCCAAGCATGCTGGTTTCCCCGATGCCGCGGACCGAACTCGCAACACCGAGTTCGACCTTCGCCTCGCTGCACTCCTGCATTCAGAGATGGGCATGGTGCCGGCCGAGGCCGCGTCTCGGGACGTGTGGGCATTCCTCGCGCTCGTACTGCTCCCCGATGTCGCGTTCTGGCGTTACCCGAATCCCCCCCGGGACCGGATCCTCGGAACAGACCTGACGCGGCACGTCTTCGGCCGGCTGTGGTGGCGCGCACAGCTCGTCCGTTCCTCCGGCGATCCGGATCCCTACAGCGCTTTGAGCATCCTCGGCGAGGCCGCCTTCGATCAGATCTACGCCCGTCGTGCGGCGTTGGGCGGAAGCCCTCACACGGTCCGGGCGATTCTCCATGTATGGAAGGAGCTAGACCTACGCGGCCGTAACGAGCGGGAGACGCTCCGCGACTTCCTAAAGCGACTCCTCCGTCTCGCGCCCTTCGTCCTCTTCGACGGGATCGACGGGGCGGCCCTTGAGCAGGAGCTGCGCGCCGTGGCGCTGGAGTCGGTCGAGGCCCTACGCCCTGCCTCCGCCCTGAACCCCCAGCGCTTCACTTCGCTCGAAATCTGCGCAGGCGCGGGAGCACAGGCCCTCGGCCTCGAGCAGGCGGGCTTCGACCCGCTTCTCCTCATCGACAGCAAGGCCGACGCCTGCTTCACCATCGATCTCAACCGTCCTGCGTGGGATGTCGTATGCATGGACATCGTGGACTTCCATCCGAGCATGCGCCCGGATATTTCCGGAGTCGACCTGCTCAGCGGTGGGCTCCCCCGAGTGAGGTCACCTGCCACCGCAGCGCGTTCTGAAGATCTGGAGGAGTTTCGAGTACTTCGGGCGGCGATCGATCTGGTCCACAGCATCAGGCCGAAGTCCGTACTCCTGGAGAATGTGCCGGATCTCGTCATGAGTCCGTCGTTCGAGGCCGATCGTGCGTGGATCGAGGAATCGCTTCAAAGCGCCGGATATCGCTCGACCTGGCGGGTGCTTAACGCCTCGGACTTCGGCGTGCCGCAGAACCGAAGCAGCGGTTTCCTGGTCGCCATGCAAGAGCCCTACTTCTCTCGATTCTCCTGGCCGGAAGCCCACGGGACGCCGCCCCCGACGGTGGGGAACGCGCTCGGGCCTTCAATGGCCTCCCGCGGCTGGCCGGGGGGAGAACAGTGGATGAAGAAGGCCGACCGGATCGCCCCCGCCCTGGTTGGGGGATCGGACAGGCGAGGAGGAGCCGATCTCGGTCCCACCGGTAGCAAGAAAGCCTGGGCTGCTCTGGGGGTGAATGGAAACAGCCTCGGCGATGAACCACCGGGGCCGGACTTCCCCGTCGGCGATCACCCGAAGCTGACCGTCGAGCAGGCTGCGAAGATCCAGTCGTTCCCGACGGGCTGGCGGTTCGCCGGTGGCAAGACCTCAAGATACCGTCAGATAGGCCATGCCATGCCGCCTCCTCTCGCGACCGCCGTCGGACATGCCCTCGCATCGGCCTTGCGCAGCTAAGATCGCTCCATGCGCGCGCCCCGTCCCACCATCCATGAGCCCATCACCGTTCTAGATCTTTTCGCAGGCTGCGGTGGCTTCACCCAGGGATTTCACGAGTTCCGTCCGGTCGGGGCGCAGGAAGTTGGCCCGGTCTTCCACAGCATCGCCGCGGTAGAACACAACCGGGCGGCAGCCGCCACCTACGCGGTGAACTTCGGAAGCGGTCGTCCCGACAAGAGCCTTCCGGAGTCCCGGGTCTACTACGGCGATATCGAGGGTTGGAAGCCGCAGCCGGGCGATCTCCAAGCGGATGTCGTCGTCGGAGGCCCTCCCTGTCAGGGCTTCTCCGCCTTGAACCGCAAGAAAAAGGGCAGCGAGCGCAACCGCCTTTGGGAGGAATACGTTCGGATCGTCGCCACGATCCGTCCGAAGGTCTTCGTCATCGAGAACGTCGATCGCTTCCTCAAGTCGAGCGAGTTCCAGAACCTGCTTCGCGAGGTGGGGACAGGAGGGCTGCTGGCCGAATACCGGCTTGTCGATCCTCCCGGCCATCAGCCGTCCGACACCGAGGAGCAGAAGACCAAGCGCTACCTCCTCAACGCCGCAGATTACGGTGCTGTTCAAGCTCGTCGCCGCGCCATCGTCATCGGCGTACGTCGCGATATCGACAACGGCCGGGCCATGACCTATCCCTCGCGGACGCATGTACGACGCCCCAAGAATGTAGAGCGGATTCCGGGTCAGCAGTTTCCCGGGATCGATGGAGGGCTCGATTATTGGAGGGCCGTGGACAGCGTCTTCGACGAGTCGAAGGAACTCGACATAAGTGGCACCGAGTTGCCAGACGGCAAAGATCACATTTCGGAGGTCGACGCTGTCGTCCCCGGAGTCTTCACTACAAGGGATCTACACTTCGGCCGCAATCCGGAGACACTCTCAATCGCGCGCTACCTCGCCATCCCCGAAGGGGGAAACCGCAAGGATCTGCGCAACAAGTGGTACACCGTCGACGAGTCCGGCAAGATTGTATTTTTCACTTCGCCGACTCCATCGGGCGTGAAGACCCCGGTGAGGTACCTTTCGACCGAGAGCTGGGACAATCACAACACCGGCACCGGTGACGTCATGGGACGCCTACGCCTTGGTCAGCCTTCGGTCACGATCAGGACCGAGTTCTTCAAGCCCGAGAAGGGGCGCTACCTGCATCCGGAGGACGGGCGGCCGATCACCCACTACGAAGCCGCCCGCATCCAGGGATTCCCCGTCGAATTCCGCTGGTGCGGCTCCAAGACGGAGATCGCTACGCAGATCGGAAACGCCGTACCTATTCCCCTCGGCAAGGCCATAGCGTCCTCCATCTACGACTTCCTCCGCGGCTGACAGTGGCTGGCGAGGTCGGGTGCGTCGGCAATTCCCGATGCGTCCAACTGCACCCAGCCGCGCGGAACGCCGTCTGCTACCGACCGCAACTGCCTCGATCTGCACTCCATGGCCGACATCCTTCGCCGACTCGGCCTCACCGAGGTCCGCTACCAGGAGAACTACCGCGAGGAGTGGCGCCTGGGCGAGGTCGCCTTCGACCTCGACACCTGGCCCGACCTGCCCACCTTCTTGGAGATCGAAGGTCCCGACGAGGCATCGGTCCGGCAGGCGGCGGCCCTGCTCGAACTGGACTACTCGGAAGCGCGTTTCGGTAGCGTCGACGAGATCTACAAGAGTGAAGCGGGCCGCGACATCCTCGCCGAGCCCACCCTCCTCTTTACTGGTGTCGACTGCGGACAGACAGCGTCTGAACTGCCACGATGAATTGAGCTTCACGAGAAGTTCACGATTCCACCTCGGCTCGCCCTCATCCGTGGCAGCATCGGTGGCTTCTCCATTACCGGAAGGCCTTGGGGGGCTTGTTGTGCGTGCGGGAGAGATACGTCGCTGCCAGAGAGCGCTGATCGCGTCGGCTGTAGCCGTGGGGGCGCTCGCGGGGTGTGGTGGGGGCGGCGGGGGCAGTGATGCCAAGCCGGCTGCGGCCACGTCGGTGAGTGCGGCAACGAGTGCTGCGCCGACGGCGGGAGGCACGCTCAAGCTGGTCGACGACGAGGAGAGCGCGCAGGGCGCGCGGCTTGTCATCGCCGTGCTGGCCAACGACACCGCGGCCAAGGTCGCGGGTGGGGAGCACAAGCCGCTCACGAGCGTCCTGGAGGAGAGTGAATACGAGCTGACCGTCCATTCGGAACCCGGCCACGGCAGCGTCGAAGTCGACGGCGTCACCGTCCAGTACACGCCCGAGGCCGGGTACAGCGGTGAGGACGAGTTCGTCTACCGGGTGGAGCCGAAGGACCCCGGTACGGCGGGGGGCACCGCCGTCGTACGCATCACGGTCACCGCGCCCAGCCCCACGCCGACACCCACACCCGCCCCTACCCGTACGAAGAGAACAACGCCTCCCGCGGTCTCCTACCAGAACTGTGATGCCGCCCGGGCCGCGGGTGCCGCCCCCGTGTACCAGGGTGATCCCGGATACGGGAGCCATCTCGACCGGGACGGGGACGGGGTGGGATGTGAGCCCTACTCCGGAGGCTCCGGGTCCGGCTCCGGGTCCGGGTCCGGCTCCGGCTCCGGGTCCGGGGGGTCGACCGGTGGAGGCGGTGGCAGTACCTCCTACGAGAACTGCTCCGCCGCCCGCGCCGCCGGCGCCGCTCCCGTGCACCGGGGTGACCCCGGGTACGGGCGGCACCTCGACCGGGACGGGGACGGGGTCGGCTGCGAGGGCTGAAGTTAGGCTCGTAGGAAGCAGAAAGACGGAAAGCGCACGAAAGGCGATCCCATGCCCCGCATCCCTTCCCCCGCCATAGCCGCCGTCGGTCTCGTCGGGGGGTACGCCGTCGCCCGCTGGACCCAGAAGCGGGCGCTCGGGGGCGTCGTGCTCGCGGCCGCCGGTGGGGTGGCCGTGCGGGAGTGGCGGCGGGAGGTCGGAGGGATGGGGGCCGCCGGGCTCGCGGCGGGGTATGTGGCCGCGTTCGCCGGGTCGCATCCGCTCGCCAAGAAGGTCGGGGCATGGCCCGCGGTGTTCGCCGTCGCCGGGGGGATGGCCGGCGCCTCCTGGGCCGTCACCCGGAACAAGGGCTGAGGGCCGAGGATTTCTCGGGAGGGTTGAACGCTCCGGGTGCGGCGCGCGTATTAACCGGCACCTCCCCCGCCGCGCACGGCACGGGCCCCCTACCACCCCCCGTGCGCGGTCCACCGGCGCTGGGTGGCTGAGCCGGAACTCAGCCGCCCAGCGCGTGGCTCACCGTGTAGATCGCCAGGCCCGCCAGCGCGCCCACCACCGTGCCGTTGATCCTGATGAACTGCAGGTCCCGGCCGATGTTCGCCTCAATCTTCTTCGAGGTCTGGTTGGCGTCCCAGCCCGCCACCGTGTCGCTGATCAGGGACGTGATCTCGTTCCGGTACGTCGTCACCACGTACGACGCCGCGTCCTCCACCCAGCCCTCCACCTTCGCCTGCAGCCGGGCGTCCGTCACCAGGCGCCCGCCCAGGGAGATCAGCGAGGCCCTCGCCCGCAGGCGCAGCTGGCTGTGGTCGTCCTCAGCCGCCGCGATGATCAGGCCGCGGACCGACGACCAGGCCGACGCGATGATGTCCTGGATCTCCGGGCGGGCCAGCAGCTCCCCCTTCAGGCGTTCCACCCGCGCGCGCGTGTCCGTGTCTCCCTGCAGGTCGGCCGCGAAGTCCGTCAGGAAGCGGTCGATCGCGCCGCGCGCCGGGTGCGCCGGCATGTCGCGCATCTCCGTCACGAAGCGCAGCAGCTCCTTGTAGACCCGCTCGCCCACCCGGCGGTCCACGAAACGGGGCGTCCAGCCCGGCGCCCCGCCCTGTACCGCGTCCATCACCGAGTCCGCGTGGAAGACCAGCCAGTCGTGCGCCCGCGCGCAGACCAGGTCCACGGCCCGGTGGTGCGCCCCGTCCGCGACGATCCTCTCCAAGGTCTTGCCGATGCCCGGCGCCACCTCCGCCGCCTCCGCCCGTCGGGTGATCGCCTCCCCGACGACCGCCTGGACGTCGGAGTCCCGCAGTACCGTCAGCGCGCCCCGCAGCGCCGTGGCGAGCTCCCCGGTGACCCGGTCCGCGTGGGCCGGTTCGGCGAGCCACGCCCCCAGCCGGCCGGCGATCCCGAGCGCGTGCAGCCGTCCCCGTACGACGTCCGCCGACAGGAAGTTCTCGCCGACGAACGACCCCAGCGTGGCCCCCAGCTGGTCCTTCTTCGTCGGGATGATCGCGGTGTGCGGGATCGGGAGACCGAGCGGTCGCCGGAACAGCGCCGTCACCGCGAACCAGTCCGCCAGCGCGCCCACCATGCCGGCCTCCGCCGCCGCCGCCACATAGCCGGCCCAGGCGCCGAGACCCGCCTTCTCCGCCCATGTCGCCAGGACGTAGACGACGGCGACAGCGATCAGCAGGCCCGTCGCGAAGGTCTTCATACGCCGCACTCCGCGCTGGCGCTCCGCGTCCGCCGCCGTGTACGAGAACGCCACGAGGGGGATTCTGCCGCCCTCCCGGGCCGCCCCACCGCCGCCCGACGGCTCCACAGGGCTCCCGTCCCCACCGTCCGACCGCCTCACGTCCTGACCCCTCGTGTCGCTCATCACCTGACCTCCCTACCTCAGGGACTCCCCGCCCGCGCGCCGAGTTCCCGTTCCCCGTACATCTTCGCGATCACGGCCTCGATGTCCGGCTCCCGCACCGACAGGTCCACCAGCGGGTACGCCGCCGCGACCGCCGCCACCACCGGGGCCGCCGACGCCGACGAGGGGAAGGCGAGCCACTGCCTCGGACCCTCCGCCCGTACGAATCGGGCCCCTGCCACCTCGATCGGCGGCAGCTCCCGCTCCAGGTCCACCACCAGCAGCCGCTCGCTCTCCCCCGCCTCGTGCAGCCCGCCGAGCGCCCCGTCGTACATCAGCCGCCCGTGGTCGATCACCATCACCCGCTTGCAGAGCTGCTCGATGTCGGTCAGGTCGTGGGTGGTGAGCAGCACCGTCGTGCCCCGCGTGGCGTTGAGCTCCCGCAGGAACTCCCGCACCCGCGCCTTGGACACCACGTCGAGTCCGATCGTCGGCTCGTCCAGGTAGAGCACGTCCGGGTCGTGCAGCAGCGCCGCCGCGATGTCCCCGCGCATCCGCTGGCCGAGGGAGAGCTGGCGTACGGGGACGTCCAGCAGCTCACCCAGCTCCAGCAGTTCCACGCACCGCGCCAGATTCGCGGCGAAGCGGTCGTCCGGGATCCGGTACATCCGGTGCATCAGGCGGTACGAGTCCTTCAGCGGCAGGTCCCACCACAGCGTCGTCCGCTGCCCGAACACCACCCCGATCCGCTGCGCGAGCCGGGTCCGCTCCCTCGACGGATCGATACCGGCCACCCGCAGCCTGCCCCCGCTCGGGGTGAGGATGCCGGTCAGCATCTTGATCGTGGTCGACTTGCCGGCGCCGTTCGGGCCGATGTAGCCGACCATCTCGCCGCGTTCCACGCCGAAGCTGATGCCGTCGACCGCCCGGACCTCCGACTTCTCCCTCCGTACGAGTCCGGCCTTCCGGCGCACCGAGAAGACCTTCTCGACGTTCTCCAGCTCGATGAAGGACCCGCTGAGGGCCCCGCTGCCGGCCTCGCCGAAGGCCCCGCTGAAAGTCATGCTCAGCTCCCTGTCGATCGGTATGAACGAAGTCCCGCCCGCCACGCGAGGCCCGCCAGCACGCAGCACACCACCGCCACCAGCGGCGACGCGAACACGGTCCAGGCCGGCACCCCCGCCGGGGCGGGCCGCCCGAGGATGTACAGCGCCGGCACCCAGTTCACGAAGGCCAGCGGCACCACGTACACGACGCCCCGCACCAGGTCCTGCGCGAAGATCGACGGCGGGTACTGCAGCAGCGTGTTCCCGCCGTACGTGAAGGAGCTCGTGACCTCGGCCGCGTCCTGCGCCCAGAACAGCGCCGACGCGCCGATCACCATCACCGCCGAGAAGATCAGCGCCCCGCACACCAGCATCACCGGCAGCAGGAGCACCTTCAGCACCGTCCACTCCACATCGAGCAGCACCAGCCCCCAGACCAGCACCAGCAGGCCCTGCAACACCCGCCCCAGCCGCCGCAGCGCGAACTGGTCCGCCGCCACCTGCGCGAGCACCGGCACCGGGCGCAGCAGGAAGGTGTCGAGCGAGCCGAGACGCACCCGTCTGCCCATCCGCTGGAGCGAGCCCATCGTCAGGTCCGCGAGGCCGAACGACGTGCTGGTGGTGCCGTACAGGAACGCGACCTCGGGGAAGGAGAAGCCACCGAGCCCCCGCACCTGACCGAACATCAGCAGGATGACGACGAAGTCGAAGAAGGTGACGGTGAAGCTGGAGAAGAGGGTGAGCGCGAAGGATGCGCGGTACGTCATCGTCGACCGGATCCACATGCCCGCGACCATCCGGTACGTACGCCAGGACTCACCGAGGAGCGACCCTCCGAGGACCGGCGCGAACTCCTCGACCGGTCCGTCGCCCCGCCCCTCGGCCGGCCCCTCGACCGCTCCCTCGGTCTGGACCGTCCCCGCGTCCACCGGGTGTTCAGCCACCCTGCACCACCACCTTCCGCGTCGCCAGCGTCTGCGCCACCCGCCCCGCCGCCAGCAGCACCACCGCCCAGCAGCCCTGGAACGCGAACGCCCCGAGCAGCCCCCACCCCTCGTACTTCTCCAGGTACACATCCGCCGGGACCTGGAGCATCGACGCCCACGGGAGCACCCGCGCCACCTCCCCCAGCGCGCCCGGGAAGACGTTGAGCGGCAGCAGCATCCCGGAGAAGAACAGCCCGCCCAGCCAGGCCACCTGCGCCACGCCCTGACCGTCGAGGAGCCAGAACGCGCTCATCGCGACCAGGTACCAGATGGAGAAGCTGACGATCGAGCCGAGCGCCACCGCCAGCAGGAACGCCGGCCATGTCGAGGGGCGCGAGGGCAGGGTGATGTCGAAGGCGATCGCTCCGACCGTCATCGGCACCACCCCACGGCCGAGCAGGTGGAACGCGGACCGGCCCAGGTTGTCCGAGAACCACCAGGTCTGGAGGTCGGCGGGGCGGTAGAGATCGACCGCGATGTCGCCCGTCCGGATCCGCTCCATCACCTCTTCCTGGAACCCACCACCCATCAGCGCGCAGGTGGCCAGTAGCGCCTGACCGATCCACACGTAGGCGAGCGCGTCCGCCTGGTCGTACCCGCCCAGGTGCGGCCGCTCGTCCCACAGGGCGATATAGGTGTACGACAGGATGAAGCCGAAGACGGTGTTGGTGAACACCCCCGCGGCGGTGGCCATGCGGTACGTGGCATGGCGTCGGAACCCACCCGCGGCAACAGTCATGTAGAGCCGCAGCATCCCGCCCCCTCCGGTCGACACCAAAGCCCACGACCCTAGCGGGGCTCGTACCGCCATCGCGAGTGGATTTCGAGTCGTAATCCAGGCTTCTGTCCTGCTACGTGCAATATGGGTTTCCATGCCTCCTTCATCCGGTACGGGAGCTCCGCCCATGAGCGACGGTCAGCCAGCGCGGCCCGGCTGGGAGCCGAGGGACCCCACCCTCCCCGCCGCACCGCCCGCCCCCTCCAAAGTCTGGACCAATGACAGGAAGCGGCCCAGGCGACGCGTCCTGCGGTGGCTGCTCGGCACGTTCCTGCTCACCGCCCTGCTCCTGACCGGCGGATTCATCGCCGGATACCTGCTGGTCGACATTCCGCCCGCCAACGCCACCGCGACCGCGCAGAGCAACGTGTACCTCTACCAGGACGGCACCCAGATCGCCCGCGACGGCGAGATCGACCGCGAGAACATCCGCCTCGCGCGCGTCCCCGCCCCCGTCCAGCACGCCGTTCTCGCTGCCGAGGACCGGAACTTCTACTCCGACCGGGCCGTCGACCCCAAGGCCATGGTCCGCGCCGCCTGGAACACCGTCACCGGCAAGGGCAAGCAGTCCGGCTCCACCATCACCCAGCAGTACGTCAAGAACTACTACCTGGTCCAGGAGCAGACCGTCACCCGCAAGGTGAAGGAGTTCTTCATCGCCATCAAGCTCAACCGCGAGAAGAGCAAGGACGAGATCTTCGAGGGATACCTCAACACCAGCTACTTCGGCCGCAACGCCTACGGCATCCAGGCCGCCGCCCGCGCTTACTACGGCAAGGACGCCGGTGAGCTCGACGTCACCGAGGGCGCGTACCTCGCCTCGCTGCTCAACGCGCCCAGCGCCTACGACGTGGCCACCCGCCCGGAGAACCGCGCCAGGGCCGTCGCCCGCTGGCACTACGTCCTGAACGGCATGGTCAAGGAGAAGTGGCTCTCCCGCGCCGACCGGGCCGTCGCCCGCTTCCCCACCCCCGAGCCCGCCCGGCCCTCGACCGGGCTTTCCGGGCAGCGCGGCTACATCGTGCAGGCCGTCGAGCAGTACCTCATCGGCAACGGGCTCCTCGACGAGAAGACCCTGGCCGGCGGCGGCCACCGGATCACCACCACCCTGGAGAAGGCCAAGCAAGACGCCTTCGTCACCGCCGTCGAGGACCAGGTGATGTCGAAGCTCGACCCGGCACGGCATCCGGCCGACCGCTTCGTACGGGTCGGAGGCGCGGCGATCGACCCGGCGACCGGCCGGGTCCTCGCCCTCTACGGCGGCGTCGACTACACCAAGCAGTACGTCAACAACGCCACCCGTCGCGACTACCAGGTCGGCTCCACCTTCAAGCCCTTCGTCCTCACGGCGGCCGTCGAGAGCGCCGCGCAGACGCAGGAGGGCGAGCCGATCACCCCGAACACCTACTACGACGGCAGCAACAAGCGTCCGGTGCAGGGCTGGACCGGCGCCGTGTACGACCCGGCCAACGAGGACGACATGTCGTACGGCGACATCTCCGTCCGCAACGCCACCGACAGCTCGGTCAACACGGTGTACGCCCAGATGGCGGTGGACGTCGGCCCCGCCAAGGTCAGGGACATCGCCGTCGCGCTGGGACTGCCCGCGAACACTCCCGACCTCAATCCTTCCCCCTCGATCGCCCTGGGCCCCGCCACCGCGAGCGTTCTGGACATGGCGGAGGCGTACGCCACCCTCGCCAACCACGGCAGGCACGGGACGTACTCCCTCGTCGACTCGATCAGCAAGGACGGCGAGGAGCTGGCGCTGCCGACCTCGGAGAGCAGGCAGGTGGTCCGACGGGAGGCCGCCGACACGGTGACGTCGGTCCTGCGCGGTGTGGTGCAGAGCGGTACGGGTACGGCGGCGCTGTCCGCGGGCAGGCCGGCGGCGGGCAAGACGGGCACGGCCGAGGACGACAAGGCGGCCTGGTTCGCGGGCTACACCCCGGACCTGGCGACGGTGGTCGCGATGATGGGCCAGGACCCGGGGACGGGCGAACAGAAGCCGCTGTACGGGGCGCTCGGCCGTCCCCGGATCAACGGAGGCGGGACGCCGGCGGAGATCTGGGGCCAGTTCACGCGTGAGGCGCTGGCAGGCACGGAGGCGCGGGAGTTCGAACTCCAGCTGCCGGAAGGGATGGAGGAGCCGCTCGACCCCATGGAGCCGTCGCCGCCCGACGCACCCTGGCAGCGGCAGCCGGCGGAGGAAGTAGGACGAGAAGGAGAGGGAGAAGGAAGCGAGGGAGGGGGAGAGGACCGCTAGGTCCGGTCCGGAAGGTAGCGCCGTCTGCCCGCAGGGCAGGCGGGACCGCACGGACACGGCCTAGTGGCCGGAGGTCGCCTTCAGCCCGACCACCGCCACCAGCAGCAGACAGACGAAGAAGATCCGGGCGGCCGTCGCCGGCTCACCGAGCACCACCATGCCGAGCACCGCCGCACCGGCCGCGCCGATACCGACCCAGACGCCGTACGCCGTACCGATCGGCAGCGTCTTCGCGGCGTGCGACAGCAGCATCATGGAGGCGACGATCCCGGCGCCCGTGAAGACACTGGGCCAGAGGCGGGTGAAGCCGTCGGTGTACTTCATACCGATCGACCAGCCGACCTCGAGCAGACCGGCGATGATCAGAAGAACCCAGGCCATGACGACGACACCTCCGCGAGACGGATCAACAGGGGTGCGTCGTCTTTGCCTACCACCGCAGTGGGCCCGGTACGGCGCGTCTCGTCGGGTTTCTCCAGGCTAACAAAAGACATTCAGGACATGCGAAAGACCTGGTGACACCGGTCACCAGGTCTTTCCGTGGAACGGGGCCGTCGCCCCACGGGCCCTAGAGGTACAAGCCGGTGGTGTCCTTGGAGCCCTCGAACCGGTCCGCGGCCACCGCGTGCAGGTCGCGCTCCCGCATCAGGACGTACGCGACACCCCGCACCTCGACCTCCGCCCGGTCCTCGGGGTCGTACAGAACCCGGTCCCCGGTCTCGACGGTACGGACGTTCTGACCGACCGCGACGACCTCGGCCCAGGCCAGTCGGCGGCCGACCGCGGCCGTCGCCGGGATCAGGATGCCGCCGCCCGAACGCCGCTCCCCCTCGGGGGAGTCGGTCCGGACCAGGACACGGTCGTGGAGCATCCGGATGGGCAGCTTGTCGTGGGTGTTCTCGCTCACGACTCGAACCTACCTGCCCGGGCGCGTCGCCCGTACCCGGGAGGGGTCATCCCCTGCGCTTGCGGGCCGAGACCGCGAGCAGCCCGACGAGGGCCACGGCGACGAGTGCCACCGGGACCACCCTCTCCAGACGCGGCGCGCCGTCCTCGGTCGTGAAGCGGGCCTTCACGTCGGACACGGTCCGGTTGACGGCGACGAAGGCGCGCCCGGCGGTCTGGTCGACCGTGGAGGCGACCCTCGCCTTGGCGTCCCCGACGATCGTCTTGGGGTGTACTCGAATGCCGATCTCGTCGAGAGTGACGGCGAGCTGCTCGCGCCGGCGGACGATGTCCGCCTCGATCTGCGCAGGGGTCCTGGCGTCCGACACCGCGCTGCCTCCGTAGTCGTAATCGGTCGTTGACGGTCAGTCTCTCAGCTTCGCGGTCCGCAGGTCGTCCCCGACCCCCATTAGGCTCTTCTGGCGTACGCACACATCCTCCGAGGAGAGCCATGAGCGAGCGACTTCAGCCCGGTGACACCGCCCCCGCCTTCACCCTGCCCGACGCGGACGGCAACGAGGTCTCGCTCGCCGACCACAAGGGCCGCAAGGTCATCGTCTACTTCTACCCGGCGGCGCTGACCCCGGGCTGCACGAAGCAGGCCTGCGACTTCACCGACAACCTGGACGTGCTGGCCGGCGCCGGTTACGACGTGATCGGCGTGTCGCCGGACAAGCCGGAGAAGCTGGCGAAGTTCCGTGAGAAGGAGTCGCTGAAGGTCACTCTGGTCGGGGACCCGTCGAAGGAGGTCCTGGAGGCCTACGGCGCCTTCGGCGAGAAGAAGCTGTACGGCAAGACCGTGACGGGCGTGATCCGCTCGACCGTGATCGTCGACGAGGACGGCAAGGTCGAGCGCGCCCTCTACAACGTGAAGGCGACCGGCCACGTCGCCAAGATCCTCAAGGACCTGAAGATCCAGGACTGAGGTCCTTCCCGCACGTGACGACGGTCCCACGTCCGGGGACTTTCGTTTGCGAACGGCATGACCGTGCAGATGTTCCTCTTGGAGTTCAGCCCCGAGAAAGGACGTACGGTCATGTCGGCCACCGACCGCGACAACGCGGCCGACCCCGATGCCCGCAGGCGCCACCCGCGGCTGTTCAGGGCCATCACCCGGCGGCAACAGCCCAGGCTGCGGCGATCGGACATCACGGTGACCGACGAGGCGGCGGTCAGGCGGGCCGTGAAGGCGGCCTCTCTCGGCAATGCCATGGAGTGGTTCGACTTCGGCATCTACGCATATCTCGCCGTCACCCTCGGCCATGTCTTCTTCCCGTCCGGGAACGACACGGTCCAGCTGCTGTCCTCGTTCGCCACCTTCGCGGTCGCGTTCCTGATCCGCCCCCTGGGCGGCATGGTCTTCGGCCCGATGGGAGACCGGATCGGCCGCAAGAAGGTCCTGGCACTGACCATGATCCTCATGGCGGTGGGCACCTTCGCGATCGGCCTGATCCCGTCGTACGCCTCGATCGGCTTCTGGGCGCCGGTCCTGCTGGTCTTCTTCCGGATGCTCCAGGGGTTCTCCACGGGCGGCGAGTACGGCGGCGCCTCGACCTTCATCGCCGAGTACGCGCCCGACCGGCGCCGCGGCTTCTTCGGGAGCTTCCTGGAGCTCGGCACCCTCGCCGGCTACGTCGGCGCGGCCGGACTGGTCACGGCCCTCACCGCCTGGCTCGGCTCCGACGCGATGGAGGCCTGGGGCTGGCGTGTGCCGTTCTTGGTGGCCGGTCCGCTGGGCCTGGTCGGCCTCTATCTGCGGATGCGGCTCGACGAGACGCCCGCCTTCCGGAAGCTGGAGAACGAGTCGGCGCGCGCCTCGGAGGCCGCGGACGCGGTGGAGACCTCGGCGAAGGGGGATCTGGCCAGGATCTTCCGGCAGCAGTGGCCGACGCTGATCCTGTGCGTCGCGCTGGTGGGCGCGTACAACATCACCGACTACATGCTGCTGTCGTACATGCCGACGTACCTCTCCGACGAACTCGGCTACAGCGAGACGCACGGTCTGCTCGTCCTGCTGCTCGTGATGGTCTTCCTGATGCTGATCGTCACTCAGGTGGGGCGGCTGAACGACCGGTTCGGGCGCAAGCCGGTGCTGATGGCGGGCATGCTCGGGTTCCTCTTCCTCTCGCTGCCGGCGTTCCTGCTGATCGGCCAGGGCGGCGTTCCGGCGATCACGGCGGGCACACTGATGCTCGGCCTGTCGCTGGTCTGCATGCTCGGCACCATGTCGGCGGCGCTCCCGGCGCTCTTCCCGACCGATGTCCGCTACGGCTCCCTCTCGGTCGGCTACAACCTCTCGACCTCGCTCTTCGGCGGCACGACGCCGCTCGTCATCACCGCCCTGATCGGCGCGACCGGCAGCAATCTGATGCCCGCGTACTACGCGATGGGCGCGGCGCTCGTCGGGGTGGTCGCGGTGGCCTGCATGAAGGAGACCGCGCAGCGTCCCCTGGAGGGCTCGCCGCCCTCTGTGGAGACGCCGGAGGAGGCGGCGGAGCTGGTGCTGGCCCAGACGCCGGAGCCGAAGTTCTGAGGCTCCCGCCCGCCCCCCGGGGCCGCCTACTACGATGGGCGCGCACGCGGCCGTGGTGGAACTGGCAGTCACGCTGGGTTTAGGTCCCAGTGGGGTAACACCCGTGAGGGTTCGAGTCCCTCCGGCCGCACGGCATGCGGAAGGGCCGCACTCTCTGGACGGGGTGCGGCCCTTCTCGCGTGCGGGGGGCGGGGCTTCCGGCGGGGTCGCTCAGCCCAGGAGCTCCCGTACGACAGGGACCAGGGCCCTGAAGGCCTTTCCGCGGTGGCTGATCGCGTTCTTCTCCTCCGGGGAGAGCTGGGCGCACGTCACCTCGTATCCGTCCGGCTGGAGGATCGGGTCGTAGCCGAAGCCGTTCGTGCCGATCGGCTCGTGGCGGAGGATGCCGGGCATGCGGCCCTCGACGACGCGTTCCGTGCCGTCGGGGAGGGCGAGGGCCGCCGCGCAGGCGAACTGGGCGGCGCGGTGGGTGTCGTCGATGTCGGCGAGCTGGGCCAGGAGGAGCTCCAGGTTCGCGCGGTCGTCGCCGTGGGTGCCGGACCAGCGGGCCGAGAAGATGCCGGGGGCGCCGCCGAGGACGTCGACGCAGAGGCCGGAGTCGTCGGCGACGGCGGGGAGGCCGGTGGCCCGGGCCAGGGCGTGCGCCTTGAGGAGGGCGTTCTCGGCGAAGGTGACGCCGGTCTCCTTGACGTCGGGGACCTCCGGGTAGGCGTCCGCGCCGACGAGGTCGTGGGGCAGGCCTGCGTCGGCGAGGATCGCGCGGAGCTCGGTGATCTTTCCGGCGTTGCGGGTGGCGAGGATCAGACGGGTCATGGGTCCGATTATCCGTGGCCGACGGGGCGGCCGGAGGTGACCGGTGCCGGGCAGCTGCTGGGGGTGTCTTGTGGATCAGGCCGGAGCCCGGCAAGCAAGATCCACAAGCCGCCTAACCGGGGGTGCAGACCTTGCCGATCTCGGTGGCGGCGTCGGTGATCGGCTTGATGTCCGGGGTGGTGTCGCCCTCCTTGACGGCCGTACGGACGGATTCGACGCCCTTGGTGAGGTCGTCGACGGCCTTGGAGAGGTCGGCGTTGTCGGTGGTGTCCTGGAGCTTGTCGAGCTCGGTGGAGATGTCGTTCAGGGCCTCGTTGAGCTGCGTCGGGTCGTTGGAGGCGCTGGACGCGGCCTGCTGGAGCCTGTCGACGCTGGTGGCTATCGCGTCGGCGGTGGCGACGCAGTCCATCGCCTTGTCGAGGGCTCCGCAGCCGACGAGGGTGGTGAGCGCGGCGGCCGTGGCCACGGCGAGTGCGAGACGGCTCTTCAAGGTCGGGTCCTCCCCTGGTGTACGGAACGGGCGCACGGTTCGGACCGTGCGCCCGTGTTGTCGAGGACGCCGCGCGGGGCGCCCCCGGTTGCCCGGCGCGTCAGGGCGCCGGGCGACGGAGCGTCAGAGCGTGCCTTCGAGGGCCTTGCGCTGGATGTCGGCCAGCTCCGCGCAGCCACCGGAGGCCAGGTCGAGGAGCGCGTTGAGCTCCTTGCGGTCGAAGGGCTCGGCCTCGGCGGTGCCCTGGACCTCGACGAAGCGGCCGTCGCCGGTGCAGACGACGTTCATGTCGGTCTCGGCGCGGACGTCCTCCTCGTAGCAGAGGTCGAGGAGGGGGACGCCGTCGACGATGCCGACGGAGACGGCGGCGACGGTGCCGGTGAGGGGCTTGCGGCCGGCCTTGACGAGCTTCTTGGCCTGGGCCCAGGCGACGGCGTCGGCGAGGGCGACGTACGCGCCGGTGATGGCGGCCGTGCGCGTGCCGCCGTCGGCCTGGAGGACGTCGCAGTCGAGCACGATGGTGTTCTCGCCGAGCGCCTTGTAGTCGATGACGGCGCGCAGGGAGCGGCCGATGAGGCGGGAGATCTCGTGGGTGCGGCCGCCGATCTTGCCGCGGACGGACTCCCGGTCGCCGCGGGTGTTGGTGGAGCGCGGCAGCATCGAGTACTCGCCGGTGACCCAGCCCTCTCCACTGCCCTTGCGCCAGCGAGGGACGCCCTCGGTCACAGAGGCGGTGCAGAAGACCTTGGTGTCGCCGAAGGAGACGAGGACGGAGCCCTCGGCGTGCTTGCTCCATCCGCGTTCGATGGTGACGGGGCGGAGCTGTTCGGGGGTACGGCCGTCGATACGAGACATGTATCGAGCCTATCCGTACATGGAGGAGGGCCCGTTCCCCTGCCGGAACGGGCCCTGCCTCAGGTGAGCGCGGGGCTCACACCATGCCTCACGGCACTCTCACATCATGTCTTCGATGTCGGCGGCGATCGGGTCGGCGTCGGTGCCGATGACGACCTGGATCGCGGTGCCCATCTTCACGACGCCATGGGCGCCGGCGGCCTTGAGCGCGGCTTCGTCCACCTTGGAGGGGTCGACGACCTCGGTGCGCAGGCGGGTGATGCAGCCCTCGACCTCTTCGATGTTGTCGATGCCGCCGAGCCCGGCGACGATCTTCTCAGCCTTGCTGGCCATGTGTGTCTCTCCCTGTCCGTTCCGTTTGGAGAACGTGAGTCCCGGCGCACCGAAGGTCCGCTTTGTCACGGTAACCCACGGTTGGCCCAACTTCGCGAGCGGGTGCCCTGGTTCTGCCGAAGGATGACGATCACCGGCGCCCTGCCCTCAACGGGCCCCGGGGAGCCTATCGCAACTGGTCTACACCAGTGTGCAACGTAAGCCGGGCCCGGCTTGTTCCGGGGCAGGGAGGAAGCCGATGAGTAGCGACAGCGCCGCCGCCGCGCCGCGCGGGAACCGGCGGAACAGCCTCTTCCAAGGGCTCCAGAAGGTCGGCCGCAGCCTCCAGCTCCCCGTCGCCGTGCTGCCGGCGGCCGGCCTGCTCGTCAGTCTGGGCAATCTCTTCTCCGCCTATCTGCACGGCGCCTTCTGGGACAAGACCTCCGCGGTGCTGCTCCAGGGCGGCACTGCGATCCTGGACGGTTCCTTCGGCCTGCCCCTTCTCTTCTGCATCGGTGTCGCGATCGGCTTCGCCAAGAAGGCGGACGGCTCCACGGCGCTCGCCGCGGTGGTCGGCTTCCTCGTCTACTTCAACGTCCTGAAGGCCTTCCCGCGCGAAGGCACGGTGACGGCGGACGTTCCGGAAGGCGTGCCGCAGAACCCGGGCGTGCTCGGCGGCATCCTGATCGGCCTGCTCACCGCGGTCATCTGGCAGCGCTTCCACCGGA
The DNA here is from genome assembly GCF_014649715.1 of Streptomyces lateritius. Lineage (GTDB taxonomy): Bacteria > Actinomycetota > Actinomycetes > Streptomycetales > Streptomycetaceae > Streptomyces > Streptomyces lateritius. The sequence continues at coordinate 123,691 of NZ_BMTO01000009.1, read as the reverse complement.
CCAAGCTGGTCGACTGGCTGGGCTTCTTCAACGGCCGCCGCCTCGTCCCGATCATGATGGCGTTCCTCTGCGTCGTACTCGGCGTGCTGTTCGGGCTGCTCTGGGAACCGGTCGGCGACGCCCTGACCTGGTTCGCGAAGCAGCTGATCGACCTCGGGGCATGGGGCGCGGCCATCTTCGGTGTCGCCAACCGGCTGCTGATCCCGATCGGCATGCACCAGTTCCTGAACACGTTCTTCTGGTTCCAGGCCGGCGAGTTCACGAAGCCGGACGGCACCGTCGTCCAGGGCGACCTGACCCGCTTCTTCGCCGAGGACCCGACCGCGGGCCAGTTCATGTCGGGCTTCTTCCCGATCATGATGTTCGGCCTTCCGGCCGCCGCGCTGGCCATCGCGCACACCGCCCGCCCCGAGCGCCGCAAGGAGGTGACGGGCCTGATGATCTCCGTCGCCCTCACGTCGTTCGTCACCGGCGTGACCGAGCCGCTGGAGTTCTCCTTCATGTTCGCCGCGCCACTGCTGTACGGCGTGCACGCGCTGCTCACGGGCGCGTCGATGGCGATCACCTGGGCGCTCGGGGTGCACGCGGGCTTCAGCTTCTCGGCCGGACTGATCGACTACGTCGTCAACTGGCACCTCGACACCAAGCCCTGGCTGATCATTCCCATCGGGCTCGGCTTCGCCGTCGTCTACTACGTGGTCTTCCGCTTCGCGATCACGAAGTTCGACATCCCGACTCCGGGGCGGGAGCCGAAGGAAGTCGAGGAGGAGATGGAGCGGGACACCACGAAGCCGTGACCGCGCCCCCGCTTCGAAGGTCGACAAGGCCCCCGGACCTCAGGTCCCGGGGCCTTCGTCGTTCACATTCCGCTATGGCGCGGGCACGCAGAATTCGCAGGTTCCTTATCTAAGTCTCACGTGCTAAAACTGGTCTACACCACTCATTGGTGTAGACCACGCGGTCCAGTCCACCGCGTTCCCTGACGCCGCCGTCACCCCCGTTTTCCTGTCCTCTGGCGGCGCCGTGCCCACTGGAGGAAGTTGTGTCCACGGCTAGCGCCGCTCCCGCGGCCGACAAGAAGAAGGGCGCGGGCGCGATGGCTGTCATGCAGCGCATCGGCCGCAGCCTCATGCTGCCGGTCGCGGTGCTGCCCGCCGCCGCGCTCCTGGTGCGTTTCGGCCAGCCCGACATGCTCGGCAGGGAGTCGTTCCCGACCTTCGTCACCAAGATCGCCGGCTACATGGCCGCCGGTGGCGGCGCCCTGCTCGACAACATGGCGCTGCTCTTCGCCGTCGGCATCGCGATCGGTTTCGCCAAGAAGTCCGACGGCTCCACCGCGCTGGCCGCCGTCGTCGGCTACCTGGTCTTCAAGGCCGTTCTCGGCACCTTCACGGACAGCAGCCTGCCCAAGAAGGAAGCCATAGTCGACGGCAAGATCGTCATGGTGGAGCAGGCGGTCGACGCCAAGGTGCTCGGCGGCGTGGTCATGGGCATCATCGTGGCGCTGCTCTACCAGCGCTTCTACCGCACCAAGCTGCCCGACTGGGCGGGCTTCTTCGGCGGCCGCCGTCTCGTCCCGATCCTGTCCGCCTTCGCCGGTCTGCTCGCCGGCATCGTCTTCGGGCTGATCTGGCCGTGGCTCGGCTCGGGCCTGCACTGGTTCGGTGAGAGCCTGGTCAACTCCGGCGCCGTCGGCGCGGGCATCTTCGGTGTCGCCAACCGCGCGCTGATCCCGGTCGGCATGCACCACCTGCTGAACTCCTTCCCCTGGTTCCAGGCCGGCTCGTACGAGGGCAAGAGCGGCGACATCGCCCGCTTCCTCGCCGGTGACCCGACCGCCGGACAGTTCATGACCGGCTTCTTCCCGATCATGATGTTCGCCCTCCCGGCGGCCTGCCTCGCGATCGTGCACTGCGCCCGGCCGGAGCGCCGCAAGGTCGTCGGCGGCATGATGTTCTCCCTCGCGCTGACCTCCTTCGTCACCGGCGTGACCGAGCCCATCGAGTTCACCTTCATGTTCATCGCGCCGGTGCTCTACGCGATCCACGCGGTCCTGACCGGTGTCTCCATGGCGCTGACCTGGGCTCTGGGCATGCGGGACGGCTTCGGCTTCTCCGCCGGCGCGGTGGACTTCCTGCTCAACCTGGGCATCGCGTCCAACCCGTGGGGCCTGGCACTGGTCGGCCTGTGCTTCGCGGCGGTCTACTACGCCGTCTTCCGTTTCGCGATCATCAAGTTCAACCTGCCGACGCCGGGCCGCGAGTCCGACGAGGAACTCGCCGAGCTGCAGAAGGCCGAGGCGAAGTAAGCCCGGACGCCGTAAGGCCGACGCCGTTAGACCGAAGCCCCTGCCCTTCACCGAGGGCAGGGGCTTCGGCCGTCCGTCGTCAGATCTCGTAGACCGCGCCCGGCCGTGCCAGCTCCGCGGGGCCGTCGTACACCGCCCGGGCGTCCGCCAGGTTCTGGGCGCCGTCCGTCCACGGGGGGATGTGGGTCAGGACCAGGCGGCCCACCCTGGAGCGGGCCGCCTCGGCCCCCGCCTCGCGGCCGTTGAGGTGGAGCGCCGGGATGTCCTCCTTGCCGTGGGTGAAGGAGGCCTCGCACAGGAACAGATCGGCGCCGACCGCGAGTTCGTGCAGCGCGTCGCAGACTCCCGTGTCGCCGGAGTACGTGAGCGAACGGCCGCCGTGCTCGATCCGGATGCCGTACGCCTCCACCGGATGGCAGACCTTCTCCGTACGGACGGAGAACGGGCCGACCTGGAAGGAGCCCGACTTCAGCGTCCGGAAGTCGAAGACCTCGCTCATCGCCTTGTCCGACGGCGAGTCCGCGTAGGCCGTGGTCAGCCGCTGCTCCGCGCCCTCGGGGGCGAAGACCGGGATCGCCTCGCAACGACCGCCCTCGTGGCGGTAGTAGCGCGCGACGAAATATCCGCACATGTCGATGCAGTGGTCGGCGTGGAGGTGGCTGAGGAAGATGGCGTCGAGGTCGTACAGACCGATGTGGCGCTGCAGCTCGCCCAGGGCGCCGTTGCCCATGTCGAGGAGCAGCCGGAAGCCGTCGGCCTCTACGAGGTAGCTCGAGCAGGCCGATTCCGCGGACGGGAACGACCCGGAGCAGCCGACGACGGTGAGCTTCATGGAGCGTGAACCTCCGTGGAAGGGTGTCCGTGGACGGTGCGGGACAGTCGCTGGGGAGACGCTGAGGGGTCCTGAGGGGTCCTGAGAGGGAGGTCGTGCGATCTGACGAGCGTAAGGCGCGGGGGGCTCCGTCGCTCCTCCGCATCGGCCCGTTGTGGGCGAACTCACGGGCTCTGTCACCGGTTCGGATGGACCTGGGGCGGGTGGGCGCGGGGTGCGGCCCGCCGGTAACGTCATGGGGTATGGACACGTCATGGTGGCCGGCCGTGCTCGCGGTCGTGGTGCTCGCGCTGGTCGTCGCGCTCGCGGACAGCCGGCAGCGCTCGCGACGGCGCCCCCGGGACCGGACCCGGCCGCCCGGACGGCCCGCCGCCCCGGGACGGACTCCGACCCGGACGCCGGGGCGGGCGCCCGCGCGGCTCCCCCGGTCGGGCGAGATCTGGTGGGCGGACGTGCCCTACGAGGACGGCCCCGGCTCCAAGGACCGGCCGTGCCTGGTCCTCTCGCTGCGGGGTGACCACGCGCTGGTCGCGAAGATCACCAGCAAGTACCACGACGAGCGGCCGGGAGTGATCGCGCTGCCGCCGGGCTCCGTCGGGGACGCGCACGGACGGCCGAGCTTCCTGGAGACGGACGAGCTGCGGGAGGTACCGGTGGGCGAGTTCCGCCGGAGAGTGGGAACGGCGGACCCGGTCGTGTGGGACCAGGTCCGCCATCTGTCGTAGATCCCTCGAACAGGGAGAGGGACGGGGACAGGTCGGGCGCTACGCCCAGAGCTGGCCCTGGAGCGTCTCGATGGCCTCTTCCGTCGTGGCCGCCGTGTAGACGCCGGTCGACAGGTACTTCCAGCCGCCGTCCGCGACGAGGAAGGCGATGTCCGCGCTCTCGCCCGCCTTCACGGCCTTGTTGCCGACCCCGATCGCCGCGTGCAGCGCCGCGCCCGTCGAGACGCCCGCGAAGATGCCCTCCTGCTGGAGGAGTTCCCGGGTACGGGTCACGGCGTCGGCCGAGCCGACCGAGAAGCGGGTGGTGAGGACCGAGGCGTCGTAGAGCTCGGGGACGAAGCCCTCGTCCAGGTTCCGCAGCCCGTACACCAGGTCGTCGTAGCGCGGTTCGGCGGCGACGATCTTGACGCCCGGCTTGTGCTCGCGCAGGTAGCGGCCGACGCCCATGAGCGTGCCGGTGGTGCCCAGACCCGCCACGAAGTGGGTGATCGAGGGCAGGTCGGCGAGGATCTCGGGGCCGGTGGTGGCGTAGTGGGCGCCCGCGTTGTCCGGGTTGCCGTACTGGTAGAGCATCACCCACGTGGGGTTCTCCGCCGCCAGCTCCTTGGCGACCCGTACCGCCGTGTTCGACCCGCCCGCCGCCGGGGACGAGATGATCTCCGCGCCCCACATGGCGAGCAGCTGGCGGCGCTCCTCGCTGGTGTTCTCCGGCATCACGCAGACGATCTTGTAGCCCTTGAGCCGGGCGGCCATGGCCAGCGAGATGCCGGTGTTGCCGCTGGTGGGCTCCAGGATCGTGCAGCCGGGGGTGAGCCGGCCGTCCTTCTCCGCCTGCTCGATCATGTGGAGCGCGGGCCGGTCCTTGACGGAGCCGGTGGGGTTGCGGTCCTCCAGCTTCGCCCAGATGCGGACGTCGTCCGAGGGCGAGAGCCGGGGCAGGCGGACCAGGGGCGTGTTGCCGACCGCCGCCAGCGGGGAGTCGTAACGCATCTGGATCAGACCATGCCGCCGGCGACGGCCGGCAGGATCGTGACGCTGTCGCCGTCGGTGAGCTCGGTGTCGATGCCGTTCAGGAAGCGCACGTCCTCGTCGTTGAGGTAGACGTTGACGAAGCGGCGCAGCTTGCCGTCGTCCACGATGCGGGCCTCGATGCCGGGGTGGCGCGTCTCCAGGTCGGTGAAGAGCTTGGCGAGGGTCTCCCCGCTGCCCTCGACGGCCTTCTCACCGTCGGTGTAGGTGCGGAGGATGGTCGGGATGCGGACCTCGATGGCCATGGCGTGGGCTCCTGTCGGGAGTGGCGTGGTGGGGGGCGCGGCGTGGGCCCCCGCGCGAGGGGGGTCGTACTGGGAAATGCGCTCGGGCCGGCGGATCGGTGCTTCGGTGCTTCGATCGGTGCTCAGAGCGCAGCGCGGGACGTACACATCGCGCTGGCGAGGCGGCACAGGTCGACGTGCAGACGGGCCACGAGCAGGGGTGTGCCCGGCGTCTGTTCGCTCACGTCATGGGAAACCATGCGGTCATCGTATCGATTCCCGGTCCGGGTTCCGGAATGTGATCTCACATGGCGGACAGATCGTGCTCGACAGGCGGACCGGGCAGGTAGAGGACGGTCGGTGTGCCGGTCGTCGGATGGGGGATGACCTCGGCCGCGACCCCGTAGACGGCCGCGAGCAGGGCCGGGGTGAGGACCTCCCCGGGCGGCCCCTCGGCGACGACCCGGCCGCGTTCCAGGACGTAGAGACGGTCGCAGTGGGCGGCGGCGAGGTTGAGGTCGTGCAGGGCGAGGATGTTAGTGGTGCCCCGTGCGCCCAGTCGGCGGGCGAGGCCGAGGACGTCCAGCTGGTGGCGGATGTCGAGGTGGTTGGTCGGCTCGTCGAGGACCAGCAGGGCCGGGTCCTGGACGAGGGCCCGGGCCACCAGGGCGCGCTGGCGCTCGCCGCCGGAGAGGGTGGGGTACGGGCGGTCGGCGAGCTCGGCGACGCCGACGCGGGTCAGCGCCCGCTCGACCCGCGCCCGGTCCTCTGCGGTGTCCGTCTCCCAGAAGCGTTTGTGCGGGGAGCGGCCGAGGGCCACCACTTCGCGGACGGTCAGTTCGAACTCGGACGAGCTGTCCTGCGGCACGCCGGCGATCCGCCGGGCGCGCGCCTTGGGGGTGAGGGTGTGCAGGTCGTCCCCGTCGAGGAGGGCCCGGCCGGAGGTGGGGGTGAGGATTCCCTGGACGCAGCGCAGCAGGGTCGTCTTGCCGCTGCCGTTGGGGCCAACGAGCCCGACGGTCTCGCCCGGACGCGCGGTGAGATCGACCTCGCGCAGCCTGGTCCCGTACGAGAGGGCCTCGAGGCGCAGTTCGGTCATACCGGGCTCCCTTCGGCGCGGCGGCGCATGAGCCAGAGGAAGAACGGGCCGCCGGTCAGTGCGGTGAGGACGCCGACGGGGATGTCCTGCGGCGCGGCGACCGTACGGGCCGCGAGGTCGGCGAGGACCAGGGCGAGCGCGCCGCCGAGAGCGGCGACCGGCAGCAGGCGGCGGTGCGGGGCGCCGACGGCCATCCGGGCGGCGTGCAGGACCATCAGGCCGACGAAGCCGACGGCCCCGCTGGCCGCGACCATGACGGCGGTGACCAGCGACGCGAGGACGAAGACGGCGGCGCGGAAACGTGCGGTGTCCAGGCCGAGGACGGTCGCGCCCTCCTCTCCGACGAGGAGCAGGTCGAGGGGGCGGGCGAGGGTGAGCAGGGCCGCGATGCCCAGGGCGAGGACGACCGCCGGCAGGGCGAGGGTGTCCCAGCGGGCGCTGCCGAGGCCGCCGAGGGACCAGAACATCGCCTCCTGGAAGTGCTCGGGCCGCCCGGCGAGCACGAGGAGCAGGGTGGTGAGGGCGGCCAGGATGTACGAGACGGCGACGCCGGCCAGGACGAGCCCGGCGCCGGTCATCGTGGCGCCCCTGCGGGCCAGGGCGTAGACGAGGACCAGGGCGAGCAGGGCCCCGGCGAAGGCCCCGGCCGGCAGGGCGACGGCCGAGGTGATCCCGACGCCGCCACCGACGCCGAGGACCAGGACGAGGACGGCTCCGGCGGAGGCCCCGGAGGAGATCCCCAGCAGGAAGGGGTCGGCGAGGCGGTTGCGGACCAGGGCCTGCAGGACGGCGCCGACGACGGCGAGTCCGCCGCCCACGACCGCGCCGAGCAGGACCCGGGGCAGCCGGACGTCGAGGACGATCGTGCGGTACGGGGAGGGGGCGGCGCGGCCGGTGAGGATCGGGACGACCTCGCCCACGGGTATCCGTACGGACCCGAGGGCGACGCCGGCGACGACCGCGACCGCCAGGGCGACGAGGAGGCCGGTGACGACGAGGCCGTACCGGGTGGCCGGTGACCGGCCGGCGGAGGGCCGGGTGGCCGGTGACCGGGTGGCGGAGGACCCGGCGGCGGGCGCCTTCACCGTGCCGGGTGGAGCTGGGCGGCCAGCTTCTGGACGGCGGCCGGGACGCGGACGCCGAGGACAGCGTCGGAGAGGGGCAGGACGGCGAACCGCCGGTTCCTGACCGCCGGGACGTCCTTGAGGGCCGGGTCCTCCAGGAGGCGCTTCTTCTTCTGCTCGACGGTCGTGGCGCCGTAGTCGTAGATGACGATCACCTCGGGCGCGCGGGCGACGACCTGCTCCCAGGTCGCGTCGCCGAAGGGCTTGTCGAGGTCGGCGAAGACGTTGCGGCCGCCGGCGCGGCTGATCAGCTCGTTGCCGATGCCCTTGCCGCCGGCCGTGAACGCGGTCTTGTCGCCGCTGTCGTAGACGAAGACGGAGACCGGCCGCTCGCCGCGCACCGTGCGTTCCGTCCGCGCGACCGTCTCCCTCGCCCGCGTCGTCCAGGTCGCGGCGCGCTCCGGGACGCCGAAGGTCCGGGCGACCTCGTCGACCTCCCGGTAGAGGTCGACGAGCGAGGAGGCGCCGGAGGGGCAGTACTCCATGTTGAGGCGGGTGTCGACGCCGGCGGCCTTCAGGTCGTCCCGGCTCCGGCCGGCCTTCGCGTCGAACGCGGAGCCGTAGCCCCCGTAGACGAAGTCCGGGTTCACGGCGAGCAGCGCCTCCTTGGAGGGGTACTCCTTCGCGAGCACCGGCACCGTGTCGTACGCCTTCTTGTACGCGGGGAGGATCCGGTCGTCCAGGTAGGCCGTGCCGACCAGGGACTTCTCCAGGCCGAGCGCCAGCATGACCTCGGTGACGTGCTGGTTCATGGTCACCGCCCGCTGGGGCGGGGCCTGGTAGGTGGTGGTCACACCGCAGTTGGCGACGGTGTACGGAAATCCCGGTGCGGCCTTCCCGGAGGGAGCGGGGGCCGGGGCCGCGCAGGCGCCGAGCAGCGGGACGAGGACGGCGGCGGGCAGCACGGAACGGCGGCGCCAGATCATGACGGACGGGCCTCCTGACGGGGATTTCCACGTCCCCGGTCGGTGGTGAGAGGCGGCAGGTCAGTTCCTGGCTTCCGTCCCCTGGGGGACGGTCACAGTGGCGGGACCGTGCCGGATTCGCACCGGCTTCCTGGGTCCTGCCGCCCTGATGTCCGGTCAGTCTGTCAGCCCGGGTCCGGTGCCCCTCACTCGGGCCAGGCGGATCCGCGAACGGTCTGCACGAAGTCGCCGGGACGGAAGCCGGGACGAAGCGCCGCAGCACGTCCGCCTTCGACGTTGCCGAACGTCGTCTCCGGCCGGGGCGCGATCCCCTCCGTGAAGGCCTGGAGGATCCGGCGCTTGAAGTCGGGGCGCGGGTGCAGGGCGACGATCGCGGCCCGGTCCTCGGGCGCGACGACGGCCGGGTCCTCGCAGCCGATGCCAGGACGTCGTACTCCACGCCCGCCGTCACCATCCGGTGGTCCGCCCGCTGCTCGACGCGGTGGCGGCGGATCCGGGGGCGGACCACAGCGGGCCGGCGGTCGCGGGGCGGGCGGGGGTGAGCGCCCGGCATCTGGCCCGGCTGTTCCGTGAGCAGATCGGGGCGACGCCCGCCGCCCACGTGGAGCGGGTACGGGTGGAGGCGGCCCGGCTCCTGCTGGAGGGCGGGGGCGGGCGTCACGGGCGCGGCGGCGCGCAGCGGGCTCGGCAGCGACGAGAGCCTGCGCAGGGCGTTCGTCCGGCATTTCGGGGTGACACCCTCCGCGCACCTCGCCCGCTTCCGTACGAGCGCGAGCCCGAGCACGAGCGCGGCGGGTGCTCAGGCCTCCACGTAGGCCTCGACGACCTGGACCTCTTCCTCGGTGACGACGCCCTCGACGATGCTGAAGGAGCGGAACTGGAAGGGTCCCGCGCCGTCGGTGTCGGCCGTGGAGACCAGGACGTAGTGCGCGGCGGGCTCGTTCGCGTACGAGATGTCCGTACGGGACGGGTAGGCCTCGGTCGCCGTGTGCGAGTGGTAGATGACCACGGGCTCCTCGTCCCGGTCGTCCATCTCGCGGTACAGCTTGAGCAGATCGGCCGAGTCGAACTCGTAGAACGTGGGCGAGCGCGCGGCGTTCAGCATCGGAATGAACCGCTCGGGGCGGCCGCTGCCCACCGGGCCCGCGACCACGCCGCAGGCCTCGTCGGGGTGGTCCGCGCGGGAGTGTTCCACGATCTGGTCGTACAGGGCCCGTGTGATGGTCAGCATGTCCGACAGGATAGACAGACGGGCCGTCCCGTACCGAGGAGTGGTACGGGACGGCCCGAATGGTGGGACGAGCGCGTCAGGAACGCTTGGCGAAGGCCGCACCCTCGGGGTTGCGGGACTTCAGCACCAGGTAGGCGACGCCCAGGATCAGGCCCCAGACCGGCGCGCAGTAGAGCGCGGTACGGGCACCCTCGTCGATGCCCATCATCACGATGACCATGCCGATGAAGAGGAGCGCGAACCAGCTGGTGTACGGGGCTCCCGGGGCCTTGAAGGTGGACTCGGGGAGCTCGCCGCGGTTCGCCTTGGCGCGGTAGCGGATCTGGCAGACCAGGATCATGATCCAGGCCCACATGCCGGAGATGGTGGCGAAGGAGACGACGTACTCGAAGGCCTTGCCGGGGGCGACGTAGTTGATCCAGACGCCGACGAGCATCAGCGCGGCCGAGAAGGTCAGGCCGAGCAGCGGGGTGCCGTTCTTGGTGAGCCGCGTGAAGACCTTCGGGCCCTGGCCGTTGAGCGCGAGGTCGCGCAGCATGCGGCCGGTGGAGTACATGCCCGAGTTGCAGGAGGACAGCGCCGCGGTCAGCACCACGAAGTTGACGATGGCGGCGCCGACGCCGAGGCCCATCTGCTCGAAGGCGGCGACGAAGGGCGAGACACCCGGCTTGAAGTGCGTCCACGGGACGACCGACAGGATCATGATCAGCGCGCCGACGTAGAAGACGGCGATGCGCCACGGCACGGTGTTGATCGCCTTGGGCAGGACCGTCTTCGGGTCCTTGGACTCGCCGGCGGTGACGCCGACCAGCTCGACCGCGAGGAAGGCGAACATGACGATCTGCAGGGTCATCAGCGTGTTGCCGATGCCGGTCGGGAAGAAGCCGCCCTGGTCCCACAGGTGGGTCACGGAGGCGGTGTCGCCGGCGTCGGAGAAGCCGATGGTGAGGATGCCGGCGCAGATCAGGATCATGCCGATGATGGCGGTGACCTTCACCATGGAGAACCAGAACTCCAGCTCACCGAAGAGCTTCACGGAGATCAGGTTGGCGCCGTAGAGGATGACGGTGAAGACCAGCGCCGAGATCCACTGCGGGATGTTCCACCAGTACGTCATATAGGTGGCGGCGGCGGTGACCTCGGTGATGCCGGTGACGACCCAGAAGAGCCAGTACGTCCAGCCGGTCACGAAGCCCCAGAAGGGGCCGATGAACTCACGGGCGTACTCCGCGAAGGAGCCCGACACCGGGCGGTACATGAGCAGCTCGCCCAGGGCCCGCATGATGAAGAAGATGACCAGGCCCGCGATGGCGTAGGCGAGGATCAGGCTGGGGCCGGCCTTGGCGATGGCTTTGCCCGCGCCGAGGAAGAGGCCGGTGCCGATGGCGCCGCCGATCGCGATCATCTGGATCTGCCGGGCGCCGAGGCCACGCTGGTAGCCCTCGCCGCCGCCCACGGCCCCGTCGGTGCCGTCGTGTTCCTTGTCGACCTGCACTGAGGTCATGGTGGTGCGCCTTTCTCCATGCTGATCCGCGCCGACTGCGTCTGCTGCGGGTCAGGTCCTGATCCCCCCGGATGTGGATGGAGTGCTACCGGCGGTCAGCCGGCCGAAGCGCCCCCGGGGACAGGGGTGGCGTCCCCGGGCGGTCGTGAAGATTTATCACGGGGGAAACAGTGATCGGGGGACGTGAATGTGGCGCACACCACAGGAAGAAGCGGACAAAGAGGGCCCAACACAGCAAGGCAGAAGACTTTGGTGACGTATTCGTTATCCGGATTTGAGCGTCCGCTGAGCGAACGGGGAACAACGGAAAGACGTCACCGGAGTCACACCGGATCCGGCGGGGAGACGCGGCTACGGCATCAGCGTCTCGACGAGGGATTCCTGCAGCGCGCCGAGCCAGAGGTACGCCATCACCATCGGCTTGCGGGGATCGGAGTCCGGCAGCCGGTACAGCTCGCCGCCCTCGTCCTCGTCGGTGACCTCCAGGCGGGTCCCGATCGTCAGCCGCAGGTCGTTGAGCGCGCCGAGCCAGGCCCGGGACTCGTCCGCGGTGAGCTTGAGGACCACCCCGCCCTCGCCGGGCGAGGAGAACGTGTCCAGGGAATCCAGGGAGTCCAGGGAACGGATCACCGCGAGGGCGTCCCCCCTCTTGCGGGCCCGCAGGTCGTTCTCGGTGAAGCGGCGGAAGTCGGCCGCCGCCGCCCGCAGCTCCTCGTCCTCGTCGCCGTACGCGTCGGGGAAGAGCCGCTTGAGCGCCGGGTCGCTCGGCGCCTCGCTCGGCCCCTCGGCGAAGAGGGCGGCCAGCGGGTCCTCGCCCTCGACGGGCTCGTCGCCCGGGCCGATCAGCTCCAGGAGCTGGACGGCGAGGGAGCGGAGGATGGAGACCTCGACCTCGTCGAGCGCCACGGCCGCGCCGCCGCCCGGCAGCGCCTCGAAGTGCCCGGACATCAGCCGCGGTCCTGCGACAGCGTCGCCCACAGGCCGTAGCCGTGCATCGCCTGCACGTCCCGTTCCATCTCCTCACGCGTGCCGCTGGAGACCACCGCGCGGCCCTTGTGGTGCACGTCGAGCATCAGCTTGTGCGCCTTGTCCTTGGAGTAACCGAAGTACGCCTGGAAGACGTAGGTCACATAGCTCATCAGATTGACCGGATCGTTGTGCACGAGGGTCACCCAGGGCACGTCCGGTTCGACGACCGCCTGGTTCTCCTGGGCCGATTCCGTACGTTCGATCTCAATTGGCGCGACGCTCACTCAGCCCATGCTGCCACCCGGAGCGGCCCGTCGCACAAACGGGGCGCACGCGCGGCGATAGAAATCGTCACTCTGACGAGTATTCGGGGTAGCATCGCTGACATGAACGCTGCGGACCTTGGGCTGCCGGTGGACGTGCCGTCGACCGCGCTCTTCACCGATCAGTACGAGCTGACCATGCTGCAGGCGGCCCTCAGGGCCGGCACCGCGGACCGGCGCTCCGTCTTCGAGGTCTTCACCCGCCGGCTGCCCGAGGGGCGGCGCTACGGCGTGGTGGCGGGCATCGGGCGGGTCCTGGACGCGGTCGAGAACTTCCGCTTCGACCCGGGCGTCCTCGGCTTCCTGCGCGAGCGGGACATCGTCGACGAGCCGACGCTCCAGTGGCTCGCGGGCTACCGCTTCTCGGGGGACATCTGGGGTTACCCCGAGGGCGAGGTGTACTTCCCCGGCTCCCCCATCCTGCGGGTCGAGGGCTCCTTCGCCGAGTGCGTGCTCCTGGAGACCGTGATCCTTTCGATCCTCAACCACGACTCGGCCATCGCGGCGGCGGCCTCCCGGATGTCGGCCGCGGCCGGCGGCCGGCGGCTGATCGAGATGGGCGCCCGGCGCACCCACGAGCTGGCGGCCGTCGCCTCCGCGCGAGCGGCGTACGTCGGCGGCTTCGACTCCACCTCGGACCTCGCGTCCGGCTTCCGCTACGGCATCCCGACCGTCGGCACCTCGGCGCACGCGTTCACCCTGCTGCACGACAGCGAGCGGGACGCGTTCCGGGCCCAGGTCGACTCGCTGGGCAGTGGTACGACGCTGCTCGTCGACACCTACGACGTGACCGAGGCCGTCCGTACCGCGGTCGAGGTGGCCGGCAAGGACCTCGGAGCGGTGCGGATCGACTCCGGGGACCTGCTGCTCGTGGCGCACCGGGTGCGGCAGCAGCTCGACGAGCTGGGCGCGAAGGGCACCAAGATCGTCGTCACCTCGGACCTGGACGAGTACGCCATCGCCTCCCTGGCGGCTGCGCCGGTCGACGCGTACGGGGTGGGGACGCAGCTGGTGACCGGCAGCGGGCACCCGACCTGCTCGATGGTCTACAAGCTGGTCGCCCGCGCCCAGTCGGCCGACCCGAAGGCGCCGCTGACCCCGGTGGCGAAGAAGTCGGTGGGCGGCAAGGCGTCGGTGGGCGGCCGCAAGTGGGCGGCCCGGCGGACCGACGAGGACGGCGTGGCGGAGGCGGAGGTCGTGGGCACGGGCCCGGTGCCGCCGGAGCTCGCCGACCGCCAGCTCCTCGTCGAGCTGGTCAAGGGCGGCGACGTGGTGGCCCGGGAGCCGCTGGAGGCGGCGCGGGAGCGGCACATCGCGGCGCGGGCCGGGCTGCCGATGTCGGCGATGCAGCTGTCGCGGGGTGAGCCGGTGCTGCCGACGGAGTACGTGTGAGGGGACGTGTGAAGAGACGTATGCGGAGCATGTGCACGGAGGCACGCACGGCGTATCCATAACGCCGCGAAAGGCCCCCTCCCGAAGGGAGGGGGAAGTCTCTAGGCTCGATGCCATCCCCGAGCGACCTCACCCGCCGCCCGCTTCCCGCCCACCGAAGGACACAGGCCATGCACCGCGCATTGATCGTCGTCGACGTTCAGAACGACTTCTGCGAGGGCGGCAGCCTCGCGGTGACGGGGGGCGCGGACGTCGCCGCCGCCATCACCGACCTGGTCGGCGAGGCGGCGGGCGCCGCCTATCAGCACGTCGTGGCCACCCGCGACCATCACGTCGACCCGGGCGAGCACTTCGCGCCGGAGGGCCAGGCGCCCGACTACGTCACCTCCTGGCCGGTGCACTGCGTCGCCGGCACCGAGGGCGTCGGCTTCCACCCGAACTTCGCCCCCGCCGTCGCCTGCGGGGCGATCGAGGCCGTCTTCGACAAGGGCGCCTACGAAGCGGCGTACAGCGGCTTCGAAGGGCGGGACGAGAACGGCCTGACGCTCGCGGAGTGGCTGCGGGAGCGGGACGTGAGCGAGGTCGACGTGGTCGGCATCGCGACGGACCACTGCGTACGGGCGACGGCGCTGGACGCGGCCCGCGAGGGGTTCCGTACGCAGGTCCTGCTGGACCTCACCGCCGGAGTGGCGAAGGAGACGACGGAGCGGGCCCTGGAGGAGCTCCGGGCCGCCGGCGTCGAGCTCACCGGCAAGCCAGTGGTCGCCTCGGTCGTGTCCGGAAAGTAGCGCCCTCTGCCCGTAGGCCAGGCGGGACTTCACGGACACGGCCTGGGCGGTCCGGCGGTCTCCGGCCCCTGCGCGCCTACGCGGCGGGGCGGGGCAGGGCGCGGACCGGGTGCCAGAGTTCCTGGGCCGTGACCGGGGTCGATCTCCACAGGAGGCCGTCCGGGTGGTGCAGGACCGCGGTGATCTCGTCCGGGGTGGGCGGCTCCGCGTTGCCCCGGAGGTACACCGCCCGCAGGCCCAGGTTCCGCAGGCGGGTCAGGGCGCGTGCCCGGTTGGCGGCGTGGACCAGGAAGCGGACCGTCGCGCCGTCGTCCGCCGGACTCGGCAGCCCTATCGCGACGACCACGCTGCCACCTGGCAACTTGCAGAAACCTCCACCGGGCATGCCGGAACCACTCCCCCTGTGAGCTTGCTGTCAATAAGGACTCGGTCAGACGCACCTAAACACGATCGGCCGCCGCCCGCTAGAGGGCGACGGCCGATCGCGCTTTGACCTGCGACGATGCGAACTACTTCGTCGACGGACCCACCTGGACGGTGATCGTCTGGCCGTTCTTCGGCTCCTTGACGACCGCGATCTTGGTGTTGGTGTCAGTTACCTGGACACCGGCGCGCTCGGTCTCCTTGAACCAGTACGTGCCCTTGCGGTCGTCGAAGACCGGGTTGCCGGCCTGCGACCTGATCCACACCGGCACGTCCGCCTTGTGGAGCTGGAAGGCGTCGGTCCGGTAGGTGCCGAACGGGGCGTCGTGGGACTGGACGCGGTTGCGCATCAGGGTCCCGTCGGTCCACTTCAGCGGCGTCGGGTGCGCGTCGACCGGCAGGATCAGGCCCTGGCCCGGGTGGACGGCCGTGTTGTTGTCCTTCTGCGAGGTGTCCCACAGCCAGACGAGCAGACCGTTCTGGTACGGGTAGTGCTCGACCCAGCTCGCCTTGTCACCCGCGAAACCGAAGTTGTACGGGCCGACCTTGAGGGTCGCGTCATAGGAGACGTACTGGCGGTTCTCCGCGAGGTAGTACTGCTCGTACTCCCTCGTGAAGCCCTTGCCGATCCGCGAGAAGCCCTTGGCCGTCCAGCCGTTGTCACCGTTCTCGACGTTGTCCGAGAAGACGGTGGCGCCGTCGGCGGTCAGCGTGATGGCGTCGGCCGCGAAGCCCTTGCCGCCCGCGCCGCCGTCCGTCTGGTAGCGGAAGCGGAGGTCGAACTTCTTGCCGGCGTAGGCGTCCAGGCCGAACACGAGGTTCTTGTACGCGCCGGAGACGTCGGTCAGCGCCGGGGCGCCGCTCGCGTCGCGCGGCAGCGGCTTGCCGTCGGCCGTGCCGTCGAGCGCGGTCCAGTTGGCGCCGCCGTCCGTCGACACCTCGGTGTAGAGGTAGTCGTAGTCCAGCTCGATGTCGTACCAGCCCTTGAGCTCAAGGGTGGCCTTCGACTTGCCGGTGAGGTCGACCGAGCGGGTCAGGGTGTTCTTGAGGTCGTCACCCATGTCGCTCCACCACTGCGTGGCACCCTCGGCGGGCGCGACGACATCGGTGGTGACCTTCTTCTTCGGCAGCTCGACGACGAGCGCCTGCGGGTTCTTGGTGTTGTACTCGGCCACGCCCAGCTTGTGGGTGGACTTCGTACCGCGCTGCTCGTTGCTCACCTTGGTGTAGTTGAGCCAGCCGAGCTGCAGCTTGTCCCAGGCGGTCATGTCGCCGGGCAGGTCGCCGATGGAATCCTTGCCCTGGCCGAGCCAGGAGCCGGAGGACATCAGGGACCAGAAGCCGGTCGAGTTCTCGGCACCGGGCTTGCCGGAGGTGTCGTACAGGTCCGGCAGACCGAGGTCGTGACCGTACTCGTGGGCGAAGACGCCGAGGCCGCCGTTCTCCGGCTGCATCGTGTAGTCGCCGACCCAGATGCCGGTGTCGCCGATCTGCGTACCACCGGACTTGTTGTGCGCCGGGCCGGTCTTGCCGGCGTCGGTGCCGTACGCGTACCAGCGGTGGGCCCACAGGGCGTCGCCGCCCTGGGCGCCGCCGCCCGCCGACTCGTCCTCGCCCGCGTGGACGATCTGGAAGTGGTCGATGTAGCCGTCGGCCTCGTTGAAGTTGCCGTCGGCGTCGAAGTCGTAGCGGTCCCACTGGTCGTACTGCGCCATGTCGGCCTTGATCTGGGCGTCGGTGCGCCCCTTGGCCTTCTGGTCGGCGACCCACGCGGTGACACCGTCGCGGACGGCGTCCCACACGTTGGCGCAGTTGCTGTTGCCGCAGTAGTTCGAGCCGTAACGGGCCTCGTTGTACTCGACCTTGACCCAGTCCGAGACGCCGCCCTCGACCGAGTACCGGCCGGAGGAGGTCTTCTCCATGTAGGTCTTCAGCGACTGCTTGGGCTGTCCCTTGGCGTCCTTGCCGGTGCCGAAGTACAGGTCCTGGAAGTGCTGCTGGTCGTAGTCCTTCTGCCAGGCCGTGGAGTTGTCCTTCGCACGGTCCGGCTCGGCTATCTGGTTGTGCAGCGGACCGGGCGTGCCGCCGAACTTCGGCTTCAGCTCGTCCGTCTCGTCGTCGGCGCGGTTCACCAGGGTGGTGGTGTCCACCTTGTCGCCGAACTCGACGAGGATCGTGAAGATCTTGTCGGTCTTCTCCCGGCCCAGCTCGACGTACTTCTTGCTGTCGAGCTTGACGACCTGGGAACCTCCGCGGCGCTCGACCTTGGTCTCGCCGCTCAGGACCTGCTCGAGGGCGGCCTGGCGCTGCTGCTCCTGCTGCTTGCTGTAGGGCCCCTCGAGGTCGTGGTCGACCGCCGTCTTGTCGGCGTGGTCGTGGCCCGCCGGGTCATGGCGCTCGATGCCCGCCGGCGCGTTCGGCCCCTTGTTCTCGGCCCAGGCGGTGGTGAAGGTCGAGGCGGTGGCGGCGGTGGCCGCGAGCGCCACGACGACTGCGGACGCTCTGATCGCCCGTCGTCTGTTGGTCACTTGATGTTGTCCTCCCCGGCGCCCGCGCCCACGGACCGGAGGTGGGGTGTCCGCTGCGGGGTCGCGCGTCACAAGTGACGACATTCGACCGGAGATACCAGAGAAAAGACAGATCTTGACTTGAACAGACCAACTACACTATGCAGGAGCGCGTTTCCGATAGTCGGACACCACGGAAACACCATCCGAACGGTCAACCGGCGCACTGCGCAAGGGGATTGGCTCACTCGATGACTCCATGCGCCCCCCGTGCACCGGTACCGTGGGTTAGGTCACGCTTACACCCGCTCCGCTCGGGCATCCACCGTCGTAGAGTCCGATCGACCCGATGCTTCGAGGACGGTACCCGTCATGCCGCGTCCGAACGCCGCACAGCTCGCCTACGGTTCGACCACCGTCGTCTTCGCGACCGTCGCTCTGCTGCTGCTGTCCCGCACGACCACGGCCTTGGGCGTCGCCGTGATCTGTGCCACGGGGCTGATCCTCGGACTCCTCGTCGCCGTGACCATGCCGGCGCACCGGAAGGCGGAGCCGTCCGCCGTGGCGCACGTCCCCCAGCACGGAGAGAACCGGGCACCGGCCGTCCGCGTGGGTGCGGGGGCCGATACCCGGATCGGTTCCTGACGACCCCTACCGCGCCACGGACACCACCACGGTCTTGGCGGCCTTGTCGTGCAGACCCTGCTTGTAGGGCTTGTCGATGATGATCAGGATCAGGATGAGCAGGGGCCACAGGCAGGCGCAGCAGATCAGCGCGGGGAGCCACAGCACCACGGCGCGGATCAGCGAGGCGTTCATCGGCGGCGTGGAGCCGTCGTTGAGCATCGCGACCCGCAGCTTCATCCACTTCTTGCCCAGCGTCTGACCGTTCTTGGCCGTCATCACGGTGTCGTACGCGAGATACGCGACGATGGTGATGAGCTGGAAGACCAGCTGGCTGCCGCCGTTGTAGCTGTTGATCGTGTCACCGAAGTCGTTGTCGCCGTCGGTCGCCCGGGTGTAGATGTCGAACGGGATGCCGATGATCGCGAGCGGTACGGCGATGATCAGCCAGTCGATGATCCTCGCGACGATGCGCCGGCCGGTCTCGGCGAGCGGCGGCATCCCGGCCAGGGGATCGCCACCGCCGTAGCCGCCGCCGTAACCCCCGTACGGCGGAGGGGGAGGCGCGCTGTCGTACGGCGAGCCGTACGGGCCTCCCGGTGGCGGCCCTCCCGGAGGAGGACCGCCCGGAGGAGGACCCTCGGGCGGCGGACCCCCGGGGGGCGGGGTGCCGTACGGAGACCCCGCCGACGGCGGCGTGGGGTCCTGCGGCTTCTTGAGGAACGGATCGTCCTCGGGCGGCTGGCCGGGCGTCGGCTGGTCGTTGCTCATGGGGGCAGTGCACCGCGCGGGACACCACCCCGCAACGATTCGCCGCCCGTTCGGGGGACCGCCGTTCGGGGCCGCGCTTCAGCGGGCCGCGAACGCTAGCCGGCCACGAAGGTGTGCGCCGCCTTGTCGTGCCAGCACTGCCGCCAGGGGCGGTCGAAGAGGCACCAGAGCACATTGAGGACGCCGAGGACGAGCAGTCCGAGGACGCTGTAGACCAGCCAGCGGCGCAGGGCCGCGCCGAAGGTCGGCGGTTCGTGCGCCTCGATGTCCCGCACATCGAGCCCGCACAGCTTCTTGCCCAGCGTGCGACCCCACTTGGCGGTCGGCACCGCTTCGTACAGCGCGCCGAGGACGAGGAGGGCGGCGAGCGCGATGCCGAAGTAGAGGGAGGTGGTGCCGTCCAGCAGCCAGACCTGGACGGTGAGACCGGACTGCTTGGCCGCCTCGATCTTGCCGTCGATGTGGTCGAGCGCCTTGGTGACGAAGGGGAAGGACACCGCGCCGGTGATCGCGCCCAGCACCAGGGTGTCGACGAGCCGGGCGAGGAGCCGCTTCCCGAGCCCGGCCGGCCGGGCCGAGGCCTGCGCGCGGGCGGCCTGGAGGAAGGGGTCCTCGACCGGCGGCTTCCAGGGGAGGACAGGCTGCTCGGCCTCGGCGGCGGCAGCGGGCTGCTGCGCCTGGGCGAGCTGGTGCACCTGCTGGGGCCACGAATGCGCGCCACCGCCGGGACCGGTGGTCACGGGACCTTGACCGGAGGCGGGTGCGGGCTGCTGGGCCTGGGCGGCCTGCGCCTGGGCGGGTGCGTGGGTCTGGGCCGGGACGTGGGGCTGCGGGGCGGCCTGCGGCCCCTGCGGGGCCTGAGCCGGCGCCGGCGTCCGGGCCGCCGGAGCGGCCGACGCGGCCTGAGCGGCCTGGGGGTTGCGCGGGCTCTCCGGAGGGAGGGCGCGAATGGTCATCGTGCCCTCGGACACCGGCGCGGACGCCCGCGCCGCCTCCGGCCGCACCTGCCGTACGCCGGGCAGCGCGCCGCCCGTCGGGTCGGCGGCCGGGCCGGGGGCGGACGCCGGGGTCACCGGCATCCCGCCGAGCCGCGCCGGGGACGAGCTGGGCGCGGGCCGGGAATCGGCGGCCACGCGGGGGTCCTGCGCGGGCGCCTGGGACCGCGGCGGCTCGCCGCCGGCGGGGGCGCCGGGCCCCGGGTCCCCCTGCTCCGTCTCCGGCGCGCCCCAGGAGACCTTCTGGTCCCGGTCGCCGCCGAAGCCGGTCTGCCGGGAGACGTCCGCCTGCCAGGCCGAGGCCGGCTCGGGCTCGGGCCGCGTCTCGGCGACCGGTTCCTCGTCCAGGAAGACCGGACCGGTCTCCTCCACCGCCTGAACCGGAGCGGCCGCCGGCGCGGAGGCGGACGCGGGGACGGGTGCGGGCGAGGGGTTCGGGACCAGTGCCGGTCCGGCCGGCATCGCCGAGACCGGCGCCGCGGGCAGGGACTCGCCCTCCTTGGGCGCGGGCCGGCTCGTCCCGGGCACCCAGGCGCCCCCGTTCCAGTACCGGATGTATCCGGGAATGGACGGGTCCGGGTAGTACCCGGCCTGCGGTACCTCTCCGCCGCCTCCAGGAGGAGTAGCCACTGCCCCGACTCCGTTCCGTCACAACGCTTGTCTCAGGGAGGACAGTAACGAAGAACGCCGCTCTGGGAACAAAGAGGCCGACAGAAACCCGCCTTCGAGCGACATACCCACAAAACCTGCCACTCACCGTTACGCTCAGGCCGACGATCCTCCGGAATCCGGCCCGGAGAAACTCTTCGGAAAACTCTCCCGAAGTCGCGTAATGGCCGAAGCGGAGCACGCTCTCTCCCCGTGCGGGCCCATCCGGGGCCCCGTAACACGCGAAGGAGCGGGACCGTGCAGAACACCGAGAACACCGTCGTGGAGCGGGAACTGGAGCTGAAGCTGGTGCTCTCCCCCGAGCGCAGCATCCCCGTCCCGGCCCGGCTCGGCTACCGCACCGACGACCCGTACGCCGTCCACATCACCTTCCACACCGGCTCGGACCACCCCGTCAACTGGACGTTCGCGCGCGAACTGCTCGTCGAGGGGGTGTTCCGGCCGTGCGGTCACGGTGACGTCCGTATCCGGCCCACCGAGGTCGACGGCCGCGGCGTGGTCCTGATGGCGCTCTCCTCCCCCGACGGCGACGCGCTGCTCGAAGCGCCCTCCGCGCAGGTGTCCGCCTGGCTGGAGCGGACCCTGCGCGTCGTCCCGCCGGGCACCGAGTCCGAGCAGCTCGGCATCGACGACGGGCTCGCCGGACTCCTGGCCACCACCGCGGTGACCGACGAGCCGTGGCTGCGCGGCCCTTGGCCCTCCGACGAGCCGCAGGACGGTGAGATGTGACGCCCCCGCCGGAGGGGTCAGAAGATCTTTCCGGGGTTCAGGATCCCCAGCGGGTCGAAGGTCCGCTTGATGCCCCGCTGCAACTCCACACCGACCGGCCCCAACTCCCGCGCCAGCCACTCCTTCTTCAGGACGCCCACCCCGTGCTCGCCGGTGATCGTGCCCCCCAGCGCGAGACCGAGCGCCATGATCTCGTCGAAGGACTCCCGCGCCCGCCGGGACTCGTCCTCGTCGGCGTGGTCGAAGCAGACCACGGGATGGGTGTTGCCGTCGCCGGCGTGCGCGCAGACGCCGATGGTCAGCCCGTATTTCTCGGCGATGGCGGAGGTGCCGTCGAGCATCGCGGCGAGCTTCGTCCGCGGCACGCACACGTCGTCGATCATCGTCGCGGACTTGATCGTCTCCAGGGCCGTCAGGGACAGCCGGCGCGCTTGGAGGAGGAGTTCGGACTCGGCGGCGTCCTCGGCGGGCACGACCTCGGTGGCGCCGGCCGCGACGCACAGCTCCCCGACGGCGGCCAGATCGGCGCCCGGATCAGGGGTGTCGAAAGCGCACAGGAGCAACGCCTCGGTGGTGTTCGGCAGCCCCATGTTCGCGAGCGCGTTGACCGCCTGGACGGTGGTGCGGTCCATCAGTTCGAGCAGGGACGGGGTGTGGCCGCGCTCCATGATCGCGCAGACGGCCTCACAGGCGGCTGCCGTGGAGGGGAACTCGGCGGCGAGCGCGAGCTGGACGGGCGGCCGCGGCCGCAGCGCGAGGGTCGCCCCGACGACGATGCCGAGACTGCCCTCCGAGCCGACGAAGAGCCGGGTCAGGTCATATCCGGCGACCCCCTTGGCGGTGCGGCGGCCGGTGGAGAGCAGCCGGCCGTCGGCGAGGACCACGTCCAGGCCGAGGACGTACTCGGCCGTCACCCCGTACTTCACGCAGCACAGACCGCCGGAGGCGGTGCCGATGTTCCCGCCGATGGTGCACATCTCCCAGCTGGAGGGGTCCGGCGGGTAGTACAGGCCGTGCTCGTCGACGGCCCGGGACAGGACGGCGTTGACCACGCCCGGCTCGACGACGGCGATCCGGTCGACCGGGTTGATCTCCAGGATGCGGTCCATCTTCGCCAGCGACAGCACGATGCAGCCCTCTGAGGCGTTGGCCCCACCGGACAGGCCGGTGCGCGCACCCTGCGGGACGACCGGGACCCGCAGCGCGGTCGCGGTGCGCATGACGTGCTGGACCTGCTCGACGGTGCGCGGCAGCACGACGGCGGCGGGGGTGCCGGCCGGGCAGAAGCTCGCCATGTCGTGGGCGTAGGAGGCGGTGACGTCCGGGTCGGTGATCAGGGCCTCGGCGGGCAGGCCCGCGCGCAGTGCCTCGTGGAGCCGCGTCAGAAGATCGTCCATGCGTCCAGCGTGGCACCCGGGGCCATCGGTGTGAACCCGCCCGGCGTTCGCCTTCGCCGAGCGGAGTGGACGCTTCGTGTGCTCTTCGTACTGGCGCACAGTGAGCGCCATGAAGACGGAGAACGTGTCGAGGACGGTGCTCGCGGCCGGGGTGGGGGCGGTGTTCGCGGCGACGGCTCTGCTGTACGCCCCCGAGTTCGCCCCCGGCCTGTTCGACGACGGGCCGCCGCCCGCTCCCGGGCCGGTCGCGCGGGCGGTGCTCGCGGCGAACGCCGGCACCCAGGCGTCGCTGCCGGATCTGGCCGCGCTGATCGGCGACCGCGAGACCTGGCTGAAGAAGCACCCGGCCGACGACGCGTCATGGGCGGTGCTGGGGGCGGCGTACACGGAGCGGGGCGCGCGGCTCGGCGACGCCTCCTACTACCCGCGGGCCGAACGGGCCCTGCGCCGCTCGCTGGAGGTGCTGCCGGCCGCGCGCGGGAACCTCGACGCGCAGCTGGGCCTCGGCGCGCTGGCCAACGCCCGGGGCGACTGGAAGACGGCGCGGACGTGGGGCGAGGCGGTCGCGAAGAAGAACCCGAAGCGCTGGTCGGCGTACCCGGTGCTGATCGACGCCTACAACGGGCTCGGGGAGTACGCGTCGGCCCGGAAGGCGATGGCCTCGCTGGAGGAGCTGCACTCGGGCGGGGCGGTCAGCGGGCGGGCGGCCCAGACGTACCGTGACCGCGGCTGGCGTGAGGACGCGTGGGCGGCGGCGACGGACGCGGTGGCGCAGGCGGAGACGCCCGCGGAGAAGGCGGCGGCGCTCGGCCGGCTCGGTGACCTGGCGTGGGAGAGGGGCGAGCCTGAGGAGGCGGTGGCGCAGTACGGGACGGCGCTGGGTGTCGTACCGGACCACGGTCCGTCGCTGGCCGGGCGGGCGCGGGCGCGGGCGGCGCTCGGCCGCACGGCCGAGGCGCTCGGCGACTACCGGGCGGTGCTGGCGCGGCTCCCGCTGCCGGAGTACGTCCTGGAGGCGGGCGAGCTCTACCAGTCACTGGGCCTGGACGAGGACGCGCGGTCCCAGTACGAGCAACTGCGGACGAGGACGTGGACGCACGGCCCGTACGGGGAGGTCGTCCTCGGGCTGTTCGAGGCGGACCACGGCGACGCGGACGCGGCGGTGCGGCGGCTGAAGGCCGAATGGGAGCGCGGGCACCGGTCGGTGCGGGTGGCGGACGCGCTGGGATGGGCGCTCTTCCGGGCCGGGGAGCCGAAGGAGGCGCTGGAGTACGCGAAGAAGGCCACCGACGAGGGACTGCGGAGCGCGCTGTTCTCGTACCACCGGGGCGAGATCGAGCGCGCCCTGGAGGAGTTCGGGCCGGCCCGTCGCCATCTGGCGGAGGCCCTGCGGATCAACCCGCGTTTCTCGCCGCTGCTGGCGCCGAAGGCCGAGGCGGCGGTGGCGGCCCTCGGGGAGCCGCCGGACGAGCTGCCCGACGAGTTGCGGTCGGCGTCCGGGGGCGACGGCGCGAGCGAGGGCGTTCCGGCCGACGGCGCGGAGGTCCCGGCGCCCCGGGAGACCCCCGAGGCGCCGAGACCGTAACCGCCGGCGTGACCGTTACAGGTTGCCGCGCTTGGCCTGCTCGCGCTCGATCGCCTCGAAGAGGGCCTTGAAGTTGCCCTTGCCGAAGCCCATGGAGCCGTGGCGCTCGATCATCTCGAAGAAGACGGTCGGGCGGTCCTGGACCGGCTTGGTGAAGATCTGCAGCAGGTAGCCGTCCTCGTCGCGGTCGACGAGGATCTTCAGCTCGCGCAGGGTCTCGACGGGCACCCGGGTCTCGCCGGCCCACTCGCCGAGGGTGTCGTAGTACGAGTCCGGGGTGTCGAGGAACTGGACACCGTTGGCCCGCATGGAGCGGACGGTGGCGACGATGTCGTTGGTGGCGAGCGCGATGTGCTGGACACCCGCGCCGCCGTAGAACTCCAGATACTCGTCGATCTGCGACTTCTTCTTCGCGATCGCCGGCTCGTTGATCGGGAACTTCACCTTGAGGGTGCCGTCCGCGACCACCTTGGACATCAGCGCCGAGTACTCGGTGGCGATGTCGTCGCCCACGAACTCCTTCATGTTCGTGAAGCCCATGACCTTGTTGTAGAAGGCCACCCACTCGTTCATCTTGCCGAGCTCGACGTTGCCGACGCAGTGGTCGATGGCCTGGAAGGTGCGCTTGGCCGGCGGCTCGACGATCGGGTCGGCGGCCACGAACCCCGGCAGGTACGGGCCGTCGTAGCCGGAGCGCTCGACGAGGGTGTGGCGGGTCTTGCCGTACGTGGCGATGGCGGCGAGGACGACGACCCCGTGGTCGTCCTTGACCTCGTACGGCTCGGTGATGCCGGTGGCGCCGTGCTCGACGGCGTAGGCGTACGCGGCGCGCGCGTCGGGCACCTCGATCGCCAGGTCGACCACGCCGTCGCCGTGCTCGGCGACGTGGTCGGCGAGGAAGCGGCCCCGGTCGCTGGAGGCCTTGATGACGGAGGTGAACACGAAGCGGGCGGCGCCGTTCGTCAGGACGTAACTGGCGGTCTCGCGGCTGCCGTTCTCCGGTCCGGAGTAGGCGACGAGCTTCATTCCGAAGGCCGTGGAGTAGTAGTGCGCGGCCTGCTTGGCGTTGCCGACGGCGAAGACGACCGCGTCCATTCCCTTCACGGGGAAGGGGTCGGCCTGCCGCGCCGTGGAGGGGGTGTGCTGGATGGTCTCAGTCATGGGGGCAGAGTCCCGCCGATCGGCAAGCTGCGCAATAGTTCGCCGTGCGACTGGGCAATATGCTCAGCGACCGGCCGATAGAGCCGCTCGACTTGTACAGGATGACCATGGGGAGGCCGCTATGGCGATCGATCATCTGGACGGGCGCCTGATCGTGCTGCTCGCACGGGAGCCGCGCATCGGGGTCCTGGAGGCATCGCGGCGGCTGGGCGTCGCGCGCGGCACGGTCCAGGCCCGGCTCGACCGTCTCCAGTCGAACGGCGTGATCCGCGGCTTCGGCCCGCAGGTGGACCCGGCCGCCCTCGGCTATCCGGTGACCGCCTTCGCCACCCTGGAGATCAAGCAGGGACAGGGGCAGGACGTCCGGGCCCACCTCTCGACCGTGCCCGAGGTCCTGGAACTGCACACGACCACCGGTCACGGCGACATGCTCTGCCGCCTGGTCGCGCGCTCCAACGCCGACCTCCAGCGGGTGATCGACCGGGTCGTCGGCTTCGAGGGCATCGTCCGGGCCTCGACGGCGATCGTGATGGAGAACCCCGTACCGCTGCGGATCATCCCGCTGGTGGAACAGGCGGCGGAGGACGCCGGCTGACTCCGGAACGGCGTCCGCAAAGGAGTACTTGCAAAGAATCCCTTGCAACTAATCCTTTGCAACTCTAGGCTCGATCCATGTCCGCACCCGAGGAACGCGTCAGCCGCACGCTCGACCCGCGCTCACTGCGCGGGCTCGCCCACCCGCTCCGCATCCAGTTGCTGCGCGCCCTGCGCCACCACGGGCCCGCCACCGCCTCCCAACTGGCGGAGCGGCTCGGCGAGTCCAGCGGCGCGACCAGCTACCACCTCCGCCAGCTCGCCGCGCACGGCTTCGTGGAGGACGACCCGACCCGGGGCAAGGGCCGGGAACGGTGGTGGAAGGCGGCCCAGCAGGGCACGTACGTCGACGAGTCGCTGTACCGGAACGCCGACCCCGAGGTCCGGGGCGCCATGGAGGTCTACCTCCACGAGATCGCGACCATCCACACCCAGGAGCTGAACACCTGGCTCGGCACCCGCCACGACTGGGACGCGGCCTGGGCCGGCGCGTCCGACATGAGCGACTTCATCCTGCGCCTGCCGCCCGAGCGGCTGCACGAGCTCAACGTCAAGATCCACGACCTGATCGGCGAGTACCACGCGAGCGCGGACCCCGAGGCTCCGGGCGCCGCCCGCGTACGGATGCACCTGCACGCGTTCCCCCAGCACGAGAACTGACGGAAGGGACCACGACGACGCCATGCACCCCGACATCCATCTTCAGCTCCACCGCCTCGACGCCGCCGAACTCCGGTGGGCGGCGGCCCACACACTCCCCCGCACGCCGCTCCGTACGCACGTCGGCTGGGCCCTGGTCACGTTAGGACTGCGCCTGGCCGTGCCCGCCACCGCCCGACCCCGCCCGCTCGTCGCGTGAGCGCCGCGCCGGAGGGACAGCCGGGGAAACCACTGGGGAAACCGCCGGCGGGACCGCCGGGGGGACAGCCGGGGGGAGGCTCCTCGCGCGCACCGCTGGCGACCGTCCTGGCCGCCAACGCGGTCTCGGTCACCGGCAATTCGCTCACTCTCATCGGCGTCCCGTGGTTCGCCCTGGAGACCACGGGAAGCCCCGGCAAGGCGGGGTTCGTCGCCTTCTGCGCGGCACTCCCCGTCGTCGTCTCCGCGATCGTCGGCGGTCCGGTCATCGACCGCATCGGCCGTCGCCGGATCAGCGTCGCCTCCGATCTCGTCTGCGGCCTCGCCCTGGCCGCGATCCCGCTCCTGCACGGCGCGGGGCTCCTGCGGTTCTGGATGCTGTGCGCGCTCATGGCCGTCACCGGCCTGTTCCACGCGCCCGGCGAGACGGCCAGGTACGTCCTCGTCCCCGACCTCGCCCAGCGCGCGGGCGCCCCGCTCGCCCGGGCCGCGAGCCTCTACGACGCCGTCTCGCGCGGCGCCCGGATGACGGGCGCGGCCCTCGCCGGCGTCCTGGTCGCCCTCATCGGCGCGGAAACGGTTCTGCTCCTGGACGCCGTCTCCTTCGGGCTCTCCGCGCTTCTCGTCCTGGCCGGCCTGCGGGGCGTGCCGTCCGCCGAGCCGCAGCGGAACCCGGCCCCCATCTCCCTCGCCGGCTACCGCGCCGAACTGCGCGAGGGGTACGCCTTCGTGCTCCGCTCCCGGCTGCTGCTGGGCGTCGTCCTGATGGTGATGGTCACCAACGGACTGAACCAAGGCTGGAGTTCGGTACTTCTGCCCGTCCACGCCCGGCAGAACCTGGAAGGCTCCGCCGCCCTCGGTCTGCTCGTCGCCGTCTTCGGCGGCAGCGCGCTGCTCGGCGCCCTGCTCTACGGAGCCGTCGGGCACCGCCTCCCGCGCCGGGCCGTCTTCACCGCCGGCTTCCTGCTCTGCGGCGCACCGCCGTACGTCGTGGCCGCGTTCACCGACACCACGGCGCCGCTGCTCGCCACCATGGCGGCGGCCGGGCTGGGGGCCGGGGTGCTCAACCCGATCCTGGCAACCGTCGCGTACGAACGCGTCCCCGACGAACTGCGCAGCCGGGTCTCCGGGGTGACCACGGCCGGAGTGCTCCTGACCACCCCGCTCGGCGGCCTCGCCGCAGGCCAGTTGATCGAGTGGGCCGGTCTGGCGACCGCGCTGCTCGCGCTGGGAGCCGTCTACCTCCTCGCCACGCTCGCGCCGGCGGTGTTCCCGTCCTGGCGGGAGATGGACCACCCGGCGGACGGCTTGGCGGACGACCTGGTGGCGGGCGCGGGAGCCTCGGAGGCCGGCGCGGGGGACGGCTCGGGCGACGGCCCGAGGGACGCGGCCGCCGGTGCGGGGCTCAGCAGCTCGGGATCTGCGCCTCCTGCCCCCGCTCCAGCGCCTTCAAGGACGACACCGCGTCGTTGAGTGTGGAAACCGGGATCAGTCGCATGCCCTGCGGCAGCTCGGCCTCCGCCTCGGAGCACTCCGCCTTCGGTACGAGGAAGACGCTCGCGCCGTCCCGTCCGGCGGCCTGGGTCTTCAGGGAGACCCCGCCGACCGCGCCGACCGTCCCGTCGGGCTCGATCGTCCCCGTCCCGGCGATGGTCCTGCCGCCCGTGAGATCGCCGCCCGCTCCGTCGCCGGCGAGCTTGTCGACGATGCCCAGGGAGAAGAGGAATCCGGCGCTCGGCCCGCCGATGTCGGCGAGGTGGAGGGTGACCCTGACGTCCTTCGGATCCAGCTTGAGATGACGGAGGGCGGCCATGGTGGCCGCGTCCTGCGACTCCTTCATCTGCCCGAGGTTGTGCTTCTCCACCTCGGCGTCCGACTTGCCCGGCGGGTAGACGGAGTCGCGCGGCAGCACGGCCCGGTCGGCACGGAACCAGGCGTCGGCGACGGTCGCGAAGTCGTTGTCCACGCTCGGGCCGGTGGCCACGATGGTCGTCATCAGCAGCTTGCCCTCCGTCGGCCGGACGGGAGCGCCGCTGACCGTGATCACCGGCCGCCCCTCGTCCGCGCCGAGCACGTCGGCGGTCGAACCGGGCTGTGCGATGGCGTACGGCAGCGGCGCGAGCCCGACGACGGCGAAGAGCGCGGCGACGGGCAGGGCGCAGAGCGCGAGCGCACGGGTGCGCGTGAGACGGGAGAGCACGCCCCCCAATCTACTGGGCGGCCACCGGGCGGCTACGGACGGCCGAGGGCGAGCCCGTCGGCCGGACATTCCGCGTGAAGAACGTACGTACCTGGCAGCGCACCGCCCGTACCGACGCCCTGGGTCCGATGGTGCCGACCATCTCGGTCCGGGCCGCGGTGCTCATCAGGCCGGCGGCGTGCAGCTGCGGCACCAGAGCGGCGTAGTCGGTGAACGCCCAGTGCGAGGCGTCGTCGAGCTGCCGGCGGCGGGTACGGCCCCCGGGGTGGGCGAGCATCGCCGACCAGGAGCGGTCGAACCGGGCGTCGCGGAAGCCGTCGGTGCCGAGCAGGAGCAGCGGCCGGTCGACGCCGTACCGGGCGACGGGGAAGAGCTCGCCCTCCACCTGGTCCAGGTAACCCTCCAGGTTCACGGCGGCGGCGATCCGCCGGTCGTCGTACAGCGCCTGGGCGGCGGTCGTGCCGCCGGCCGAGTGGCCGTAGACCCCGATCCGCTCCAGATCCAGCGCGCGGCCCAGCTCCCCCGGCAGGCTCTCCAGCCGGTCGATCACGAAACGGATGTCCGCGAGCCGGGTGTCGATCATGGTGCGGCACTGCTCCGGTCCCGGCGGCCCGGTGAAGACGGTGGGGCGTACCTTCTCGCGCCCCGGCCGCTCGGCCGGGAAGTCCACCTCGCTCGCGTCCCCGGGATGGTCGACGGTGAC
Organism: Streptomyces lateritius; assembly: GCF_014649715.1. GTDB lineage: Bacteria > Actinomycetota > Actinomycetes > Streptomycetales > Streptomycetaceae > Streptomyces > Streptomyces lateritius. Next base: position 94,001 of record NZ_BMTO01000009.1, on the reverse strand, counting down.
GACCGCCCAGCCGTGGCTCGCGAGGTCCTCGGCGAGGGAGGTGCCCATGGTGCGGGCGTCGCCGCCCCCGGGGCTGTAGAGCAGTACGGGCCAGGGTCCGGGCAGGACGGGGGCGCCGACGTGGGTGTGGGTGACGGTGGCCGCCCAGTCGACGCCGGAACGGGGCAGCCATCCGGGGCGGATCGCCGGGGCGAGGAAGGCGAAGAGACCGGCGGCGCCCTCCGTCAGCTGGGGGGCAGGCGGGAAGCCGCGGACGGTACGGGCCGGGTGGCGGACGGTGACCATGACCTCCCGTACACCGATCGCGGGCGCCCACGGGTCGTTGCGAGCCGTGTCGACCAGGTGCAGGACGGTGGCGCCGACCTTGTACGGGCCGGTGGGAGCGGGCAGTCGAAGGGTGAGGTCCGCGGCGTGTGCCTCGACGGGGGTGAGCGCCAGGGCCGTGGCGGCGAGGGCGGCGGCCTTGACGACGGTACGCCGGTTCGGAAGGTGTGTCGGGAGGTGTGCTGTCATGCGGATCATGCTGGCGCCGGGCGGGTGGCCCGGGCGAAGGTTGAGGCCCTGCCCGAAAGGCTTGCGCGAGGTGAGGAGCGAGGAGCGCGGTGACACGGATCCATCTCACGGCCGAGGACGTCGCCCGGGTCCGGTTCGCGCCCCGGCCGGCTCCGGTGCAGGAGCTGAACGCGGCCTTCACGATGCTGTTCGGCCGCCGCGACGAGCTGCTCTTCGGCCGCTGGCGACGGCGGGTGCTGCGTTCCCTGCCGGGCGCGGTGGAGCCGCTGGGTGACCTGGTACCGGCGGGCCGGGCCCCGGTCTTCCTCGACGTCCTCGGCGAGACGCTCGACGAGGGCCTCGACCTGGTCGCGGCGGCGCGGCCTGAGCTGGTGCGGTCGGAACTGGAGCGGGTGTACGCGGGACACCCCTCGCCGCGCTGGATCCGCGAGCTGCACGGGGGCGACGGCGACGCCTGGCGGGTCCTGCGCCGGGCCCAGCGGGCCGCCTTCGAGACGATGCTGGCGCCGGTGTGGCCGCTGGTGCGGGACCTGCACCGGGCGGAGTTCGCGCGGGGCGCTCTGGCCTTCGCCGAACACGGCGTCGGCGCGGCGCTGCCGGCGCTGGTCGCGGGGAGCCGGCTGCGCGACGGCGTGTGGGAGTGGGCGGCGCCGGGCGAACGCGACGTCAGGCTCGACGGCCGCGGGCTGGTCCTGCTGCCGACCTTCCACTGGACGGGCCACCCCATGATCCAGGACCTGCCGGGCCGGCCGGTGGTCGTGACGTACGCGGCGGGCCCTGGCCTGCCCCTCGCACCGGACGGCGCGCCCGACTCGGCCGACTCCCTGGCGACGGTCCTCGGCCGGACCCGTCTCGCCCTGCTCCTCCTGCTGTCCCGGGAACACACGACGACGTCCCTGGCCCGCCGCCTGGGCGTCAGCAACGCAACGGTCTCGGCCCACGCGTCGGCCCTGCGGGGAGCGGGTCTGATCACGACGGCGAGAGCGGGCAGATCGGTCCTGCACCTCAGGACGGCACTGGGAACCCTGCTGGTGGGCGATCGCCCCCGCACCTGACCCAGTCAGGCGTGACCGCGGGGGCCACCGGAGCCGCCGGGCTGCCGTGAGCTGCGTAACGGCCGTACCCGCCGTAAAGGTCGTACCCGCCGTACCGGTCGTACCCGCGCGTCCTAGCGCAACGCGTCGGCGACTTCCCGGGCCGCGTCCATGACCCGCGGCCCGACCCGCTCCGGCACCGCGTCCGCGAGCATGACCACGCCCACGCTGCCCTCGATGCCGGTGACGCCGACCAGCGGAGCCGCCGCGCCGCTCGCGCCCGCCTCCAGCTCGCCGTGGGTGAGCGTGAAGCCCGGGTCGGTCAGGCCTCCCTGCCGCGCCGCGAGGATGGCGCGGCCGGCCGCGCCCCGGTCCAACGGGTGCCGGAAGCCGGCCCGGTAGGCCACGTGGTAGTCGGTCCAGGTCGGCTCGACGACCGCGACGGCCAGCGCCTCCGCCCCGTCCACCAGGGTCAGGTGGGCGGTCGCCCCTATGTCCTCGGCCAGGGAGCGCAGCGCGGGCAGCGCGGCCTCACGGACCAGCGGGTGGACCTGACGGCCCAGCCGCAGCACGCCGAGGCCGACCCGGGCGCGGCCGCCCAGATCCCGTCGTACGAGAGCGTGCTGTTCGAGTGTGGCGAGCAGACGGTAGACGACGGTCCTGTTGACCCCGAGTTTGTTGGACAACTCGGTGACGGTCAGGCCGTGGTCGGTGTCGGCGAGCAGTTTGAGGACTCGAAGTCCCCGGTCGAGCGTCTGGGAGGTTTCCGCGGTCACGACGCCCTCTCCTTCGGAGTGAGTGACGGCGGACCTTCAAACGAGAGCAGCGGCGCCGGTCCCGCGGCGACGCACGTCAGAGGCCGCCGGCAGGCCATGCGCACCGGCTGCGCTCCGCGGCGGCGCTGCCACGGGGCGGTTGCATTGCGGGGGACAGTAGCGAGCCACTCCGCTCAGCGGAAGACCTCGTCCAGAATCCGGGCGTCGACGACCGGATACAGCCGGTTCGGGTCTCAAGTCAGCCGGTCAGGAGAGTTCGACGGACATAACGGTGCCGACGTGGCAGCAAGCGGAAGGAGCCCCGAGCGCGAAAGGGCCCGCACGCGTCTGCGCGTACGGGCCCCGCCCCCGGACCGCACCTCGCACTCACCGCATGCGGGTGGCCCACTCCTGCACCTTCTTGATCCGCTCACGGATCTGCCCGGCCGTGGCCTCCGCGCTCGGCGGGCCGCCGCAGACCCGGCGGAGTTCGGTGTGGATGACCCCGTGCGGCTTGCCGCTCTGGTGTACGTACGCACCGACCATCGTGTTCAGCTGCTTGCGGAGTTCGAGCAGTTCCTTGTGCGAAACGACGGGCCGCCGCTCGGCTGGAAGCTCCAGCAGGTCCGCCTCGCCGTCCGGCTTCTTGCGGCTGTGCGCGATCTGCCGTGCCTGCCGCTTCTGCAGGAGCAGTTGCACCTGGTCGGGTTCGAGGAGCCCGGGGATGCCGAGGTAGTCCTGCTCCTCCTCACTCCCCGGGTGGGCCTGCATGCCGAACTCGGCGCCGTCGTACAGCACCCGGTCGAAGACGGCGTCGGACTCCAGCGCCTCGAAGGGCAGCATGTCCTGTTCGCCGGTGTCCTCGTCCTGCTGCTTCTCGGCCTCCGCCATCTCCTTCTCGGACTCGGCGTACGGGTCGTCCTCGCCGTCCTTCTTCGGCTTGTCGAGGACGTGGTCGCGCTCGACCTCCATCTCGTTGGCGAAGCCGAGGAGATTGGGGATCGTGGGAAGGAACACGGAGGCGGTCTCGCCGCGCCTGCGCGAACGTACGAAACGTCCGACGGCCTGGGCGAAGAAGAGGGGGGTCGAGATCGTGGTCGCGTACACCCCGACGGCGAGGCGGGGGACGTCGACGCCTTCGGACACCATACGGACGGCGACCATCCAGCGGTCGTTGCTCTCGCTGAACTCGTCGATCCGCTTCGAGGCGGCGGCCTCGTCGGAGAGCACGAGGGTGGCCTTGGTGCCGGTGATCTCGCGGATCAGCTTGGCGTACGCGCGGGCGGAGTCCTGGTCGCTCGCGATCACCAGACCGCCGGCGTCGGGGATGCCCTTCCTGACCTCCGTCAGACGCTGGTCGGCGGCGCGCAGCACGTTCGGCATCCAGTCGCCGCGCGGGTCGAGGGCGGTGCGCCAGGCCTGGGAGATGGCGTCCTTGGTCATGGGCTCGCCGAGGCGGGCGGCGATCTCGTCGCCGGCCTTGGTGCGCCAGCGCATGTTGCCGCTGTAGCTGAGGAAGATGACGGGCCGCACGACGCCGTCGCCCAGGGCGTTGCCGTATCCGTACGTGTAGTCGGCCGAGGACCGCCGGATGCCGTCGTTGCCCTCCTCGTACGTGACGAAGGGAATGGGGTTGGTGTCGGACCGGAAGGGCGTACCGGTCAGCGCGAGGCGGCGGGTGGCCGGGTCGAAGGCTTCGAGGCAGGCCTCGCCCCAGGACTTCGAGTCGCCGGCGTGGTGGATCTCGTCGAGGATGACGAGGGTCTTGCGCTGCTCGCAGCGGTTGCGGTGGAGCATGGGCCGCACGCCGACGCCTGCGTACGTGATGGCGACGCCCTGGTACTCCTTGCTGAGCGGCCCGGCGCTGTAGTCGGGGTCGAGCTTGATCCCTATGCGCGCGGCGGCCGCGGCCCACTGCTTCTTCAGGTGCTCGGTGGGTGCGACCACCGTCACCTGCTGGACGACATGGTGGTGCAGCAGCCAGGAGGCGAGGGTCAGCGCGAAGGTGGTTTTGCCGGCGCCGGGCGTCGCCACCGCGAGGAAGTCGCGGGGCTGCTCCTGGATGTACTTCTCCATGGCGCCCTGCTGCCAGGCTCGCAGCTTGTTGGCGGTGCCCCAGGGGGCACGGCCGGGAAAGGCGGGAGAGAGGTGATGGGAGGAGGTGGCGGTGGTAGTCACGGTCTCCGGTTCGACGCTCGTCCAGATACGACAACCGGGCCACCCTACCGGTGCGGCCGCCGCCACCCGGCCCGGACGAGGCCGTGACCTCGCGCGGTGCGGCGAGGGTCACAGCCTCGGGTCAGCGCGCGAACCCGGGCGGCTGCGCGGCGATCTTGGGCACGTCGAGCGCCCCCTGGCACACGTCCAGCTCGAAGATCTCGGCTTCGTCGACATCGAAGCCGGAGTCCGACGGGTGCCCGTTCAGGTGCGGGAAGACCCAGGTCGCGTACCAGGTGATGCGCTTGTCCCCGTCCACGAGGCCATGATTGCGGGCCGGCGATTCCATGTCCGCCGCGGCCTTCTGCCAGACGTCGGGGTATGCGTCCCGACCGAACACACTCGACCGGGGGCGCGCCAGGGCGGAGTCGAGGAGACCGTAGTCGCGCACCTCGTTCGCCCCGAGCCGCTCCGCGAGGTTCAGGAGCTCGGGAAGCGTGAGGTGATACGTCACGCGAACCGCCGGTTCGGCTCCTCGCTGACCTTCAGCACGTGCTCGGCCGCCTCGTCGAAGAGCCGGGAGTGCTCGTTCACCGCCCGGACCACGGCGTCGTGGGCGCAGGACTGCATGCTGCGGCCCTCCGCCTCGGCGCGCTCACGCAGCGCGTCCAGCTCTTCCTCGGTGAACCTGACATTGAGACCGGCCATGGCACCCACCGCGCGGTACCACGCGGGGTCATCGGCTCTTCGGCGCCTCTGCCCGATCCGGCCCTCCGAGCCGCGTCGCGACCCAGGCCCCCGCCGCCGCCACCCCCGCCATCGGCAGGAACACCGCCGCGAAGGCCGCCGGGTGCGAGGACGCGCCCGCGCTCGCGGCGGTGTGGGCGGCGTGACCCACCGCTCCCCCGCCCAGCGCGGCGAACGCCGCGCCGCCCGCCGCGAGCAGCAGCACGTTCGACAGGCCGTCGGAGATCTGCAGCGCCGCCGAGTTCGCGCCCGCCTCCTCCGGCGCCGACAGCTTCAGCAGCAGCACGCTCGTCGAGGCGATCACCATGCCCATCCCCAGGCACCCGAGCCCCCACGCCACCGCGACCACCCACACCGGCACCGAGGCGATCAGCACGCTCGGGGCGGCCGCGATCGCCGCCGCGACCAGGAGCATGCCGATCACGACCAGCCGCTCCCGGTACGGCTCCGTCCACGACCGCGACTGGAGGTACGAGCCGAACGCCCACGTGGCACCGCCGACGGCGAGCGAGAGGCCCGCGAGCGTCGGGCTCAGGCCCCGCTGGGTGACCAGCATGAGCGGTACGAAGGACTCGGCGGCGATGAAGGACCCCGCCGCGATCCCCCGCAGCAGCACCACGGACGGCAGTCCCCGGGCCGCGCGGTACGTGCCGCGCGGCAGCAGTCCGCGCGCCGCCGGCACCAGGAGCGCGGCCCCGGCCACGGCGGGGAGCAGCGAGAGCCAGCGCAGTTCCTGCCCCGCGTACTGCAGCAGCCCCGCCCCGGCCGAGATGCCGAGCGCGAGCCGGATCCGCCGCCGGTCGTACGGAGGCACCGGCGCGTCCGGGTCGGTCGGCCCGGAGGCGGTGCGCCGGATGGCGGGCAGGGCGAGCGCGAGCGGGAAGACGACGAGGACCGGGATGCCGACGAAGACCCAGCGCCAGCCGAGGTGTTCGGTGACGGTTCCGGAGGCGAGCGGCCCGACGACGGACGGGACGACCCAGCTGGCCGCGAAGGCGGCCATGATCGCCGGCCGCAGCGTCTCGGAGTAGGCCCGGCTGACGATGACGTACAGCGCGACGATCACCAGGCCGCCGCCGAGCCCCTGGACGGCCCGGCCGAGGACGAACAGCCACATCGTCCCGGCGGTGCCGGAGAGCAGCAGCCCGGCCGCGAAGGCGGAGATGCCGACGGTGAGCGGGGCGAGGGGCCCGCTGCGGTCGGACCACTGCCCGGACAGGACCATGGCGAAGAGGCTGGTGGTGAAGTACGCGGAGAAGGCGAAGGCGTAGAGGGGGATGCCGTTCAGCTCGCGGGCGGCGACGGGCATGGCCGTGCCGACGGCGGTCGCCTCGAAGGCGATGAGCAGGACGACGGAGACGATGCCGATGCTGAGCGCCCGGTGCTCCCGGTCGAGTACGGATCCGCCGGTGCGCTCCGGCAGGGGGGCGTCAGCGGGCGGGGCGACGCCGGTGTCGCGGGGGTCCAAGGCACTCATGCCCTTCAGAGTAAGGGGCATAGCAGCAGAAGGACCCTGTCGTCAGGACGGAGCCGGCTCGTCCCTTGGTCGTACGACCGCGAACGGCGTATGGCAGTCGTGTTGCGGCCCGCCCGGATCCCTTGAGCCGCCCGCACACCCCGCCCTACGGTCGTTCCATGAACAGCACGACCGTGTGCCCGAGTGGTTCAGGGGCTCGCCTGCAAAGCGAGTGACGTCGGTTCGAATCCGATCACGGTCTCTACGGGGTCTTCCTCCACGGGAACCCCCTCCACAGAATCCCCTCCACGGGATCTTCACAAGATCCCACCGCCTGTGCCAGCATCCGGCCATGGCTGACACAGGCACACGCCGCAGACTGGGCGCCCTCGCCGGAGCCGGCATCTCGGCAGCCGCGCTGCCCGGCATCACGCTGAACGGCGACGGGACGGACGCGGTCCTCGCCGTCATGTTGGCGGGCCTGGCGATCGGCGTCCTCACCCAGCTCATCCACATCGGCCCGTCGGCCCCCGTTCCCGCCCCGGCCCTGCTGGTCTTCGGCGCGGCCGGGTTCGTCCAGGACTCCCTTATCTGGTGGCTGCTGTCCTGGCTTGGGGACGAGACCGGGACGATGCGGGTCGAGGGGATCGGCACGATTCTGCTCGCCGGCCTGATCACGCGTGTCTCGATCCTGGCGCTCTCCCTGGTCGGCGCCTCCCCGGCCACGGCGGACTGACGGACCGGCGCTGTCCGCGCCGTGGCGCTCCGCGACGGCGAGTGCGCCACCGCGGAGCCGCTGTCCGCCGAGACGCCGCCGCGGAGGCGCCGTCGCCGAGGCGCCGTCCGCCGAGTGCGGGCCCCCTCCTCCCTTTGAGTAGGCTCCTGTTGCTCCCGTGACCGACGGGGTGACACCGGAGCGAATGACGAGGGGGATTCGCACGTGGAACGGCCGCGCCCGCACGAGGAGTCCGCGCGGCGGATCGGCCCGTACCGGCTGATCACCCGTCTCGACCCGCCGGCACCGCACCAAGGCCACGTCCCCTGCCGCCGGTTCGTCGCCCGCAGCGCCGACGGCGACCGTACGGTCCTGCTCTCCGCGCCCCTGCCCGGCGCCGACCCGGCCCGCTTCCTGACGGAGGCACGGGCGGGACAACGGCTCATCGGCCCCTGGATCACCCCGGTCACCGAGGTGTCGGAACCGACTGGGTCTCCCTGGTACGCCACGCCCTATCTGCCGCTGCTCCCGCTCCCCGTGGCCGTCGCCGTGCACGGGGGCCCGTTGCCGGAGGGAACGGTACGGGCGATCGGCGCCGCCCTCGCCGAGACGCTGGCCGCCGCGCACGCGCAGGACGTCACGCACGCGGGCGTCTCTCCCGCCGCCGTGCTGCTCACCGCCGACGGCCCGCGGCTGACGTGCTTCGGGGCGGTACGGGCGGCGGCGCCGGACGGGGAGCCGCGGGCCGGGCTGCCGGGCCTCGATCCGGGCGCGCTGGCGCCCGAGCAGGCGTCGGGCGGGCGACCCCGGCCGGCGGGAGACGTGTACGCCCTCGGTGCCGTCCTGGCGTACGCGGCCACCGGTCACACCGTCCCGGAACGCTCCGAACTCCCGCCCGCGCTGAGGCAGTCCGTCTCCGGCTGCCTCGCCCGCGACCCCGCGAACCGTCCCACGTCGGCGGAGCTGCTGACCGCCCTGGCACCGCCGACCCCGCACGAGACGGTCCTCAGCTCGGCCGGGTCGCTGCTGGCCCCCGGCTGGCTGCCCGGCCGGGTCGTCGCGGCGCTCGCCCGGCAGTCGTCCGAGCTCCTCGCGGCCGAACTGCCGTACCCCTCCCAGAACTCCGGGAACTAGCCGATGCTGTCACCGCTCACCCACGACGATCCCGCCGCGATCGCCACGTACCGCCTCCTCGCCCGTCTGGGCTCCGGCGGCATGGGCACGGTCTACCTGGCCCGCTCGCCCGGCGGCCGTACGGTCGCGCTGAAGACGGTGCACGCGCGGCTGGCGGCCGACCCCGCGTTCCGTACCCGCTTCCGCCTGGAGACGGACGCCGCCCGGATCATCGGCGCCCGGCACGGCGCGGCCGTCGTCGACGCCTACCCCCTGGCCGAGACCCCGTGGCTGGCCACGGAGTACGTCCTCGGCCCGCCGCTCGACGACGCGGTCGCCCTGGCCGGCCCGCTCCCCGAACCCACGGTCCGCGCCCTGGGCGCGGCGCTGGCCGGCGGGCTGGCCCAGCTGCACTCCTCGGACGTGGTGCACCGCGATCTGAAGCCCTCGAACGTCCTGGTCACCGCGTACGGCCCGAAGATCATCGACTTCGGCATCGCCCGTGCGGCCGGCGACGACCACCTGACGCGCACGGGAGCGGCGGCGGGCACTCCCGCGTTCATGTCCCCGGAACAGGCCGGCGGCCAGGAGCACACCCCCGCCGGCGACGTCTTCGCCCTGGCCGGCGTCCTGGTCTTCGCGGCGACGGGCCACGGCCCCTTCGGTACGGGCGCCCCGGCGGACCTCCTCTACCGCGTCCGCTACGCGGACCCCGACCTCACCGGCCTCCCCCCGTCCCTGGTCCCTCTCCTGACGGCCTGCCTCTCCAAGGACCCCGCGGCCCGCCCCACGACGACCGCCCTGACGACCGGCCTCCACGACGGCCGGGGCGACTTCGCGGACCACCTCCCACCCCTCCTCCTCACCGACATCGCCCACCGCGCCACCACCGTCTGGCTCCCCCACCCCCACCGCCTCCCCGCCCCCGCGGACGACCCGTACGCCCAGACGGTGCCGGCCGGCTCTCGCCGCTCGTCCTCCCGCCCGCTCTCGCGACGCTCCTTTCTGGCGCTCGGCGGCGGCGCGCTGCTCGCGGCGGGGGGCGGCACATGGCTGTGGCAGAGTCGGAAGGCGGCAGAGGAGGAGAAGCTGCCCTCCGCTCCCCTGCTCGGCGACGCACCGGCATCGCTGTGGAGCCGGGACATGGCCGTCGGCGACCCGGACGAGCGCGGCCTTCCCCTCGTCATCCAGGGTGCCGTGGCCATGGTGGCCGGCACAGGGATCGCCGCCCAGGACCAGGCGACCGGTGACAGCGCGTGGTTCTGCACGGTGGAGACGTCCGCGGCGGCCGTCACCACGGACGGGAAGCAGGTCTACGTCGTGCCGCAGCAGCGGCAGGACGCGTACAAGGACTTCGGCATCCATACCGTCGACCTGGACAACGGCGACCTCCGGCCGGCGTTCGCGCGGATCAAGGATCTCAACGCCAACAGGTACTCCACGCAGTTGCTCTGCGCCGCGGACGGAGTCGTGTATCTGGCGGGCGGCGGCGGGACGCTCGCCTCGCCGCAGAAGTCGTACCTGCTCGCTGTCGACGTCGCCACGGGCAGGGAGGTGTGGCGGCTGGAGGTCGTCAACCCGGAGAGGGACACACCGTACGTGGCTGCCGCCGCCGTACGCGGCGGCCGGCTCGTCACCTACGAGACCGGCAGCGAGGAATCCACCTCCCGCGTGGCCGTGCGCGACGCCCGGACCGGCGTCACGCGCTGGTCGCGAACGTTTCCGAACGGACTCGGCGGCGGGATCGGCAGCCGGCCCTGCATGGACGACGACCACGTGTACGTCGCGAGCGAGTCCCTCGTGGCCCACCGGCTCTCCGACGGGAGCCGCGCCTGGTCGCTCGCCGTCGGCGAGCGCGAGGCCTTCGGTGCCATGACGGTCCGGGACAGTGTCGTCTACGCCCTCGGCCGGCTGGGCGTCGCCGCCATCGGTGCGTCCGACGGGAAGATCCGCTGGCGCGAGCAGGGCACCGGTGCGCAGGCCAACGAGCAGACGCTCGAGCGCGTGCCCCCGGTCGTGGGCGAACGGTATGTCTACACAAAGATCGCGTCGGGGCTCAGCGCCGTCGACCTCAAGACCCACCGCAGCAGCTGGGTCTTCCAGACCGACGTCAGCCGGCTCGTCGCGCAGGAGCGGGACGGCCGGATCTTCGCCGTGGGCGAGGACTTCCTGATCGCCCTTCCCCTCCAGTGACCCGTACAGACAGGACGTGACCCACCCATGAACCCCCTCGGTGTCGGCGATCCGCTGCGGCTCGGCCCGTACCGCATCATCGGTGTACTGGGCGAAGGCGGCATGGGCAAGGTCTACCTCGCGACAGACAAGAGCGGCCGCCCCGCGGCGGTGAAGGTGCTCCGCCCCGAACTCGCGCACGACCAGCACCTGGCCCAGCGCTTCGTCCGCGAGGCCCACACCGCGCAGGCGGTGACGGGCAAGGGGGTCGCCCGCGTTCTGGCAGCGCAGATGGAGGGTGGCAGGCCCTGGATCGCGACCGAGTTCCTGGCCGGCCCCACGCTGGAGGAGGCCGTCGCCGCGCACGGGGCCCTCGACGACCTGGCCGTTCGCGCACTGGCCTCGTCGCTCGCCGAGGCTCTGGAAGCGATTCACTCGGCGGGGCTCGTCCACCGCGACATCAAACCGGCCAACATCGTCCTGACCTCGGACGGGCCCCGCGTCATCGACTTCGGCATCGCCCGCCCCGAGCACGGGCTGACGCTGACGACGACGGGCCAGATCCCTGTCACGCCCGGATACGGCGCGCCGGAACAGGTGCTCGGCCAGCGTGTGACGGGTGCCGCGGACGTGTTCTCGCTCGGCGCCGTTCTGGTGTTCGCGGCGACCGGGCGGCGCACGTTCACAGGGCCGCATGTCGCGGCCGTACAGTACGCCGTCGTCCATGCCCAGCCCGATCTCGGCTCGCTCTCTCCGCAGCTGGCGGCACTCGTGGCGCCCTGCCTCGCGAAGGAGCCGGCCCTCCGCCCGTCACCGGGCCAGATCGCCCGCGTCTTCTCCACGCCCAAGAGCGCCCGGACGCTGTGGCGTCAGGGGCCCGTGTTCCAGGAGATCAAACGGCGGGAGTCGGCGGTCCACCGGCAGACGGCCTCGGCCGAAAGCTCGGTCGAGCGCCTGCCCGCCCGGCGCCGGTTCCTCGCCTGGGGTCTCGGAGGCGCCGTACTCACGGCCGGTGGCGGCGGGTCCGCCTGGTGGCTCACGGAACGCGCCGCGAACGCGCTGCCGCCGGCCGGGGACGCTCCGGACGCCGCCCTGCTCAAGGCGGAGAACGAGGGAATCAGGCCGAAGCCGTTGTGGGGTCCGGTCGAAGCTGCCGCTCGTGGCCCGCTACCGACCCCGGTCGTCCTGCGGGACGTGGTGATCCTCGCTGCCAGGGACGGCGGCCTCACGGCCCTCGAGGTCACCGACGGAACGCAGAAGTGGACGCTGCCTCACCTGTCGCCGCGTGCGCGTCAATTCGCCGTCGACCGGGACCATTTCGCCGCGGCGGACGAATCAGGCCGGCTCTTCTTCATCGAGGCGTCGACCAGCGCGGAGAAGTGGTCGGTGGCGGACGCCGACGTGGCTCTGCTCCTTGCCGCGGACGCCGGTGGCATCTACTTCCTCACGAAGAAGGGAAAGCTGCGGGCCGTCGACACGGCCGGCCGCAAGGTGCGCTGGACCGGCCCCTCCGTCAAGACCACGGAAGACGGAACCGGACCACTCGCCGCGGCCGGGCGGAACCGCCTCGTTCTGTCACTGCCGAGCGGCGACGTCTCCGTCGTGGACACCACGACAGGCCGCTCGGTGTGGGAGATCCGCGGCCAGGGCACGACCGCCCTGCAACCTCTGGTCGACGGCGACACCGTCTACCTCGGCGGCCGGACCCTGGCCGCCGTGGCCCTCGCGGAGGGACGTCAGCTGTGGGCGGTGGATGCCTACACCAAGCCGGAGGGCACCGAGGGCGGCTGGGGACCTCCCGCGCTCGACGGCGAGGGGGTCATCGCGGCCGACGGCGCCTTCGTCTACCGGTTCACCACGTCCGGGACGCGGGACACTACGCTGTTCGCCGACCTGAAGGGTACGAGGTCACCCTTGACCCCTCCCGTGATCCAGGGTCACTGCATCTGGGTGATCGAGGGCATGCCGGAGTTCGGAGTCTCCGCCCTCTCCAAGCCGAGCGACAAACGCGTCTGGACCTACGAGCGGGACGACCGGGGCCCCTGGACCATGACCGGGGCCGGCAACCGGGTCTTCCTCATCAGCCGCGGCAAGGTCGTGGCCATGCCGGTCTTCTGACGGGACGGGCATGGCCACGCCCCGCTGCCACGAGGGAACCGGAACCGATGGCCCGTCCACTGCTGGTCCGCATGCGCTTCTCCGTGTCCTTCGCTACTCGGTCGATCGACGACCGGGGAGCTCCGCCGCCGACGACAGCTCATGCCGCTCAACCACTAACGACTTGGCCTTGAGGACCGGCTTGTCGGGCAGACCCGCGTTGTTCTCGCAGCCCAGCTTCTTGACCACGGCAAGTGCGACGGAATGCAGCACGGTGAGATTGGCCTCGCGGGTGGCGACGGTGTCCGAAGGCACCGGGGTTCCCACGTTCAACGTCCCCCTGATTCGGGCGGGTCGCTCCTGAGAACCCTTCAGTTGCGGACTCACGCACTCCGCAAAGATATAAGCCTTCATGAAACCCGCATGAGCTTCGATGCCCATCTCGTACGGGTGCATATTGCTGATACGCCCGTTCCCGACCGTACTCGCCTCCGGGACAGGGAGCGCGGCAGCAGGCACCCCTGCACCGCTCGCCTCCGGAGCTCTGCCGGGCGTAGGCCCAGGCGACGAAGTCAGGCCGGCAATGAGCGGTGGGGGCCGTCAGGTGCACGCCTGCATCATCCAGGCTGGCCAGGGCCTGGGGGTGGGCCGTACCGGGTGTTGTGTCGCGGATACGGGTTGGACGCCTGCTGCTGGGGGGACCCGTAGGGCGCGTACGGCGGCATGGCGGGAGGCATGCCTGGAACGGGAGGCATCGCACTCCGCCGCCGGGCCCGCAGGACAACGGCGGCAACGGCTCCGCCGATCAGCACGGCGGCGCCGACCCCCAGAGCGATCCATGGACCGGAGTTGTTGTCGCTGTCCGACGCGGCGGGCCCGGGAGCGGCCGTGGCCGGCTTCTCGCTGGGCGCGGACGACGGCACCGAAGAGGCGCTCGCAGAAGGCGACGCGGCCTTCTCCGCGGCAGCCAGGTCGGGCAGTGGGTAGGCGCCGGCGGGACCGGGGTCACCGGGATTGGTCAGCGCGACCCGGGGCCGGACGGCCCCGTATCCGACGAGGTCGGTGCGCTCGTCTCCGCTCTTAGGCTTACCAGCCGTATTGAGCATGACGCGGAGGACCTGGTTGTTGGTCCAGTTCGGATGCTTGGCCCAGATCAGAGCAGCGGAGGCCGAAGCGAGGGCGGTGGCAGCGCTGGTGCCGTCGCCTTCACACAGCTGCGTGCCTCCCGTGCAGGCGTTGGTGATGTCCTCCGCCGGAGCGGCCAGGTCAACCTGTGGGCCGGTTTGCGACTTCGGCCACCATGCCGCTTTCTTGCTCACCCCACCGATGCCTACAACACCAGGAGTCGCTGCCGGATACTCGACCTCGTTCCCCGCATCTGCGCTGTTTCCGACTGCGGCGAAAATAAGCTTGTTCTTGCCCAGCGCGTACTTCACGGCCTCAGCAAGTTCCGGCCCATCCTTGCTGTTACCGACGGAGATGTTGATGATCTTGGCGTTCGAGTCCGCTGCAAACCGGATGGCCTTCGCCATACTTTGCGCGAACGTCTCGTCGGTGCCGTTCACCTCCCATCGTTCCCCGCCGTAGGGAATCCGGATGGGAAGGATTTTCACGCCTGGCGCAAGCCCGTAGGAGCCCTGCGCGGCTCCTCGTGCGCCCGTCGCGGCAATCAGAGCCGCCATCCCGGTGCCGTGGACCGCGATGTCTTTGTTCTCATCACCGGACCAGCGCGAATAGTCCTTACCAGGCAGCACCTGGCCGCGCAGATCCGCCACGGAGTCATCCACACCGGAGTCGATGACTGCGACAGTGATGCCCGCGCCCTTGCTGATCTTCCACATCTCGTCGGCCTTCATGACATCCAGGTGCCACTGTCGATCACGCACGGTCTCCGCATGGGCCGGAGTCGCACCGAGACCCAGCAGTGCCAGGGACATGGTCGCCGCCACGAGGGAACCGGAACCGATGGCCCGTCCACTGCTGTTCCACATGCGTTTCTCCATTTGGTCGATCGACGACCGGGGGCCTCTGCCGCCGACGACAAACGGCTCATCCCGCACTGTGAGTAATTGACTTGGCCTTGAGGACCGGCTTGTCGGGCAGACCCGCGTTGTTCTCGCAGCCCAGCTTCTTGACCACGGCAAGTGCGACGGAATGAAGCACGGTGAGGTTGGCCTCGCGGGTGGCGACGGTGTCCGAAGGCACCGGGGTTCCCACGTTCAACGTCCCCCTGATTCGGGCGGGTCGCTCCTGAGAACCCTTCAGTTGCGGACTCACGCACTCCGCAAAGATATAAGCCTTCATGAAACCCGCATGAGCTTCGATGCCCATCTCGTACGGGTGCATATTGCTGATACGCCCGTTCCCGACCAGGTCGGAGTTGTCATACAGACCGAAGTCGATGGCCAGATCCTCGGGACCCGGGTCGGCATGGACTTTGCATCGGTGCAATTTCAGCGTCCATCTGGCACGGGCATCGTAATCCGCTTGCAGCTGCTCCGTGGTCCTGGTCAGCCAGCCCCCAGGGGCGTGGTTGAACTTCCTGGTATTCAATACCTTCTCGAGCGCACCGGCCGCGCCCGGCGAGATGGTGCCGTCGCACTGGTGCTGGGCAGTCACTCTCGGCTCCTCTTCCCCGCCCCCGCACGCCCCAAGAAGAACGCAGGAAGCCAGGACCACGGACGCCGACCTAACTCCCCTTCGCATGAAACGCATCGCCCCTGTCATGCGGTCAATCCGTCTGCGGGTCATTGCCCTGCTGGTTCTCTCGGGAATTCCCCTGGATGTACCCGTGGTCCGACGACTCGATGAGTTCCTGCTTGAAGTCGTCACCCACCTGGCTCCGATGCTGCATGACGAAGCGCTCCATGGGCGCCTCGGCACTGTACCTGCCCGCCGTATAGAGCGAGGTCTTCTCCTCCCGGATCCCGCCCTCGATGTCGTCCTTGTGCTTCTCGGCAGACTTGTCGGACCAGTCGCCGATCACCTGCCCCGCCAACGTCTCCATGGCGCCGCTCCCTGTCTCGACCGCGAGCGGGACAAGCACGGCAGCCGCACCCGCGGCCGCAGCGGTCGCTGGCAGAAATGCCACGCCGGCTGCGATGGCCGCAGTGGTGCCGAAGCCGATCCAAGCGGATTTCTTCGCCTGGGCTTTCTCGTAGTCCTCGTGGACCTTCATGCCCTCGGCCTCGACCTGGTCAGCACGCGCCTGGTCCAACAGGCCCTGCAACATGCCGCTGGTGTATACGGCCGATTTGGCGCGCCCCTCGTTGATCTGGCCGTCCGAACCGACCTGGGCCTCCAATACGCTGGTGGCGTAGATGCGTTCGGCGGTGGAAACAGTCGCGTAGGCGTCCGGGTGCTGCCCCAAGGCACTCAGGAACGCGACCGTCGCCTCGCGACCGAACTCGGGATGTGCCGCTCTCACCTCCGCGTCCAGACTCTTCGGCGCGTAGACATTCTCCGGATCGTTCTTCGTCAGAGCCCAGTTGAGGTCATCAATGTAACCGGCACCCATGGTGCCGAGGCTGTCGGCCATCGAGGACTGGTGCTTCTTCAGGAGTTCCGCATCGCCGTAGGTGGCAACGACGTCCTTCATGATCTTGGCCGTCGTCTCGTCCCGGCCGAACTTCGGGTTCGGATCGTCCCAGGCGTGACCGAGGGTCGCCGCTTCCAGTGCGTGTCCGAGGGCGTCGGGCATGAAGTCCGCCGACTTCTTCACCTCGTCCGGATGGTGACTATCGACATCCGGGAAGCGCTCGTACTTCTCGTTGGCAAAGAACTCGAGGTAGGTGGTGATGTCCTCGCCGTCCTTGTTCTTGCCGAGGCTGAGGTCCCCGCCGGGAGCGCCGTCCTCCTTGTACGAGGTGGGTTCGGCCGAGAAGAACTGCTTCGCAGCCTCCGGACTGTGACCGAGGGCCTCCAGCATCGACACCATCGGGTCGTAGCCGGCGCCGTTGACCCCTGACGGGTTGAAGGGATTCGGCTGCCACCCGCCGAACCTCTTGTTACCGGCGAATAGGTCCGGGTCCTTGGCGTGCAGCTGCGTCACATGCTCGACGATCGGGTTGAGGAACTTCGGGTCGTAGTTGCCGTTGCGCATGATGCCGCCGAGCAACTGGTAACCGAAGGGGCCGTTGTAGTCGTTCTTGGCCAGCGGGACGCGCTCGGTGCCGAGCTTGCGCATCTCGGCGGACCAGTTCTCCGTCCACTTGTCGCCACCCTGGGTGGCGGCGGCAAGGTTGAGACCGAGGTTCCTCTGAAGCTCCTGGACGTCCTTGAGGCGCTGCTCGTCGAGCTTGCCGTACTCGTACGTATCTGTGGAGAGCTGTCCGAAGAACTCCAGCGAGCCCTTGGGCCCGAGCCCGTTGTAGAACGTCCGGGAGAAGTCCTTGGACGAACTGTTGTCCTTGAGCAGCTCATTGAGCCGCTCAAGCTCCTCGTGGGAGAGGGCTCGGCCCTTCTTGGCCAGGTCGAGTGCGCGCTGGGCCTCTTCAGCGTCGATGCTGCCGTACTTGGGAGCGCTGAAGTTGTGCTTGTCGCCGGTGATGTTGGCCTTCAGCGCGTTGGAGCAGGCCACGTCGGCGTCGTCACAGGTCTCGAGGATCGAGTCGATCCGCCGCTGCATCGCATCGATCGCGGCACGCTCCTTGCGTACCAGCTCGGGATAGTCCGGGTCGTGCCGCGCGCCAGGGTCTTTGATCGCTGACAGCGGGTTCCTCGCCTCGACCTTGCCGTCCGGCTTCACGAGCAGGTGCTGAGCGGGGGCGTCGACGTCGACGATCTTCTTGAGGTCGTCCTTCGCCTTCTTGAAGGCGTTGTAGCCGTCCTCGAGGATTCGGTGGATACCACCGGCGGCCTTCGCCGCGTCATCGAACTCCTTCGCCGTCTTGTCGACGAACGGCTTCGTCACCTCGGCGTTCACACCGCGCCAGTACTCGTCCTTGGCCTTGGCGGCCATGGTCGTACGGGCGTCCTCGGCGAGCTTCTCCAGCTTGCCCTTCATCTCCGACCAGTTGTCGGCCGCGGCCTTCATCTTGTCGAGAGGCGCCTGGTAGACGTTGTCAAAGGTCAGCACGGCTCCTGCTCCCCGCCCCTACTTCAGATACTCGTTGATCTGCGAGGCGGCGAGGGCCGCCTTGATGTCCGCTTCTTCCTTGGCGTGGGAGGCGGCGCTGTAGTCCAGATGGTTGGAGATGTTGGCGCACGCGTCGAGCAGCGTGCTGAGTTGAGAACCCCAGGTTTCCTGCACGGTCGCCATCGCGGAGCCGGTACGGAAGCCGCTGGTGGACATACCGGTCGCCGCCTCCGAAGTGTTCGTCCGGGCGTGGCTCCCGTCCTTCGCCAGCCGGCCGTGGAGTGCGTAGGCGGCACTCCCGATGGCACCGAGCTTGCCCTGATCGACACCGAGGTCGGCGTTCCCGCTTCCGCCTCCCGGATCGGCCGGCACCTGGTTGAGCCGCATGGTCACATCGACCTCGGCCTTCGTACGCACGGACGCCCACTCGTCGTCGAACGACATGATTCCCCCGAAGTGGTGGCCTTCTCTACTTCGCCTCAGCAAGTTTTCTCGCCCACGAAGACGGAATGATCCTAGCCCGCCCGTGCCGAGCTCGCCGGTCGCCTCCTGAAAAACCCAGGGATCCCCGGCCCCTTCACGACCTGCGCACTACTACTTCACGAACGCAATCTCCGGCCCCCAAGAGAC
Organism: Streptomyces lateritius; assembly: GCF_014649715.1. Lineage (GTDB taxonomy): Bacteria > Actinomycetota > Actinomycetes > Streptomycetales > Streptomycetaceae > Streptomyces > Streptomyces lateritius. The sequence goes on along the minus strand of NZ_BMTO01000009.1, from coordinate 75,535 downwards.
GCGGCCTCAGCCGGGTTGCCCCGGCCCGGGGGGCGTTCCGTACGGGGGGTTCTGCTGATACGGAGCCGGCTGGGGCTGGTGGCCGTAGGAGGGGGCGTACCGCGGCATCATCGGAGGCTGATGCGCGGAAGTGGCACCGCGGCGACGGGCGCGGACGACCAACGCTGCCACCGCTCCACCGACGAGCAGCGCGGCACCTACGCCGAGCGCGATCCAGACGCCGGTGCCGCTGCTGCTGTCGGACGCCGCGGCGGGGGCCGCCGCGGCCGGCCTGTCGCTCTCGGACCCCTTGCCCTGCTCTGCGGGGGCGGGCCCCGAAGAGGCGCTCGCGGACGGCGCCTTGGGCTCGGCGGCGGCGAGATCGGGCAGCGGGTAGACATCGGCGGGCCCGGGATCCCCGGGCGTCGCCAGGGCGATACGGGGCCGCACCGCACCATAGCCGATGAGATCGGTGCGCTTCTCTCCGCTCTTGGGCTTGCCCGCGGTGTTGAGCATGACGCGGAGGACCTGGTTGTTGGTCCAGTCGGGGTGCTCAGCCCAGATGAGCGCGGCGGAAGCGGAGGCGAGGGCGGTGGCGTTGCTGGTTCCGTCACCATCGCAGAGCTGAGTGCCGCCGGAACACGCCTTGATGATGCCTTCGGCCGGCGCCGCGAGGTCGACCTGTGGACCCGATTGCGACTCCGGCCACCAGGCAGCCTTCCGATTCAGACCGCCAACGCCGACAACCCCCGGGGTTCCTGCGGGGTAGAGCACACCATTGCCCTCGTCGGCACTGTTTCCGACACCGGCGAAGATGAGCTTGTTCTTGCCCAAGGCGTACTTGACGGCTTCGGCGAGCTCCGGCCCGTCCTTCCTCTCAGCCACCGAGATGCTGATGATCTTGGCCTTCGAGTCAGCCGCATACCGAATGGCCTTCGCCATGCTCTGCGCAGAGGTTTCCTTGACGCGGTTCTTCTGGGACCACCGCTCCTGACTGTACGGAATCCGAATGGGCAGGATCTTCGCGGCGGGCGCCAGGCCGAACGAGCCCTCGGCAGCTCCTCGGGCCCCCGTTCCGGCGATGAGGGCCGCCATGCTGGTGCCATGGTTGTCGATGTCGGTGTTCTCGTCACCGCTCAGAAGCGAGTAGTCCTTGCCGGGCAGAACTTGGCCCCGGAGATCGGCAACGGACTTGTCGACGCCGGAGTCGATGACGGCAATGACAACGCCTTCCCCCTTGCTGACCTTCCACATCTCGTCGGCCTTCATGGCATCCAAGTGCCATTGCCGGTCACGCACGGTCTCCGCGTGGGCCGGCGTCGCGCCGATGCCCAGCAGTGTCAGGGCCATGGTTGCTGCCACGAGGGAACCGGAACCGATGGCCCGTCCACTGCTGGTCCGCATGCGCTTCTCCGTGTCCTTGCCTATGAGATCAGTCGACGACCGGGGGGACGATACGACGGCTGCCGGGCTGCCAGGTCTCCTCGTCCTCGACCAGGTAGTCAGGACGCTCCCCGTTCCGCTCGTCCCGACGTTCGTCTCCGGTGCGGACGCCGGGCTGGCCGCCCCGGACGAGTCCGGAACCGCCAGGGGTGAACGGTCGTGCGCCGCCCTGTCCCGCGTGCTGGGCGCGACCGCCGACGACACCACCGGTCTCCGTGGCCAGACGCCGGCCGGCTGCGGTTCCACCCTGCCCACCGATGCCGCCGTGCCCGCCGGCCATGCCGCCGCCCGCCATGCCACGCCCGTAGCCGCCACTCTCGGTGCCGATCACGGTGCCACGCGGAATGCCGCCGGTCGGACGACCTGAATTCGGCGGGACCGCGCGGCCGCCGACGATGCCGGTGTCACGCGGCATGCGCGAGGCAGCGGTCCCACCCGGAGGCATACCAGGCCCGGTGATGCCACGCATGCCGGGCGCCGTCCGTCCGGTCCCCCCCGGCGGCAGAGTGCCTTGCTGGGTGCCGCCGGGGTAGGTTGTCGGCGGGAACGGCGTCGCGATACCCGTGTGCGGGCCAAGGCCGTCGGGCCTGGGCGCAAGCGGGGCGGGCGGCGCCGTCGGGGCGGTCGGCCGCTCGGGCAGGGTCGCGACGCCGTCGATCTCCATGTCGACCGGGCGGTCGGGAACGACAATGCCGGGCCTGGTCGGTTCGCCCGGCCTGGTCGGTTCGCCCGGGCGAACCGTGCCGTTGTCGACCGTGCCCACGGTGGACTCGTCCCTGCTGCCCGTCGTCCTCGAACGTCCGGTGGTGTCGTCAGCACGCGATGACACCCCGCTGCGCGAAGGGCTGCTGGACACGTTCGTGTAGCCGCCACTGTCGACCCAGCTCTTGCCCAAGTACCCCGCCGGAGGCGGAAACTCCGGTACCGGCTCCTTGTTGATCTGCTGCCCCGAGTGCGTGTACGTCTGCCCCAGGCTCCGCAGCTTCATCAGCGCCGCGATGCGCGTGGCCTCGCGGGTCGCTTCCGCCGCCGCCATCTTCGACGAGGCGTCCTTGGCCGCGTCCTTGCCCGCGTCGGGGTCGTGCTTCGCCGCGTGGAGGGCCTTCTGGGCGCTCGTGTAGCTGCTCTGCGCCCCCGCACTCGACTTGGCCAGGCCATCCACGCCACTCGACGCCTCGGCGATCGCCTGCGCGACGTCGCTCAGGCAGGTGCCGGCCTTCTTGGCGTACTCGCCGAGCTTCATCGTGGCGAGAGCCGTCGCTCCCGTCCACTCCACGAACGCGTCCGCGCCCTCGCCGTCCCAGCGCAGCAGGGACGCGCGAAGACGGAGGTCCGTGCCAATGGACAGGATCTCGTCGCCCGCCGCCGTGAGCTTCTGGGACAGGAGGCTCGCCCTGTCCTTCTGCAGCGGGGTCAGCATCGCAAGCAGCTGCTCGTTGGTCAGGCCTTCGAGCGGCGTCTCCTGCGCCTGCGGTGTCTCCGGCTTGCTACCCATTCGACTCTTCCCCCGTTTCCTTCTGGAAGTGCACTAGTAGTCGCTCTCGCCGCCGGCCGACGACTTCTCCTGCGGGAGCGGCTGGTCGGACGAGCCGCCCATGCCCTTCGCGCCGGCCCTCTGGTCGTCCCGCTTCTGGATGTCGGCGATCTCGCTGTTCAGCCGCTTCATCCGGGCGCGGATGTCGTCGTCGATGGACTGGTACCCGTTCTGCGAGGCATGGATCGCGAGCTTCATGCTCTCCATCTGCAGTTCCAGGACCTTCGAGAACTTCACCAGCTGGTCCCGGACAACGTTGTACGAGCCGTAGAGGAACTCCGCCTCCTTGAAGCCGGGTCCCCCGAGCCGGTCCTTGTCCAGCCACTCGTCGCCGATCTTCGCCGGACCGGCCTGTGACGTGCCGAAGTCCTCGAGAAGCTTGTCCACCCGCTTCTTGAGGCTGTCCATCTCGCCGAGTTCGACGACCAGTTTCTTGGCGGCCGCCGCCACGCCGAACACCCCGCCGACTATGGGCGGGATGAATCCCGGCGTACCCCCGCTCGACCCGCCGTCCGTCGCCTCCGCCATCGACGCCTCCCCGTATTAACAAAGCCTAGGGGTTCACTGTACCGAGGAGGAGTGACACCGCGCACCTCCCGGTTGCAGAAGCAACGCGCATCACACGATTACGAATTGGGTACGCCCACCGCCGCCTGGGCCCTGATCGGGAGGCGGTTGACGGGGCGTCCGGTGGCCGCGCGTACTGCTGACGCGACTGCCGCCGGGGCTGTGACCACGGGGACCGCGCTCGCCGGTTTCGCGCCGAAGGGGGCGACCACGTCGCGTTCCTCGACCAGTTTCACGATGCGAATGTCCGGGGCGTCCAGGGATGTCGGGAGTGCGTAGCCCGTCAGGTCGGGGTGGCGGATCAGGCCGCGGGCCGTGCGGAGGTTCTCCGTCAGGGCCGCGCCGACGCCCTGCGTGATGCCGGCCTCGATGCGGGCGTTCAGCTGGGCCGGGTTGAGGATGCGGCCGACGTCCTGGGCGACGGCCATCTCCACCACCCGTACCGAGCCCAGCTCGATGTCGACGTCCACCACCGCGCGCACCGCGCAGAAGGCCAGGCCCACGAAGGCGTCGCCCTGGCCCGAGTCGTCCAGGGGCTCGGTCGGGTGGGGGCGGCACTGGGCCGTGGCCCAGAGTTCCTTGCCGTCCATGGCCTCGGCGACCGTCATCGACAGGATGCCGTCGTACGACGTGATCTTGCCGTCCGTGATCTGCAGCAGCTCCGTCGACATGCCGAACTTGTGGGCCAGCGGCTGGAGAAGCTGGGTGCGGACCATCTTCGCGGCCCGTTCCACCGCCCCGCCCGACACCCACGTGTGGCGGCCGTGCGTCGCCGGGCCCGCCGGGGGCTGGTCCGTGTCCACCGAGGCGACGTGGACCTCTTCCAGGCCCAGGATCTCCTGGACGATCTGGCGCGCCAAGGTCGAGAAGCCCGAACCCGTCTCCACCGCCGCGCAGAGGACCGTCGCGACCCCGTCCTGGACCTTCACGGTCGCCGTCGAGACCTCGTCCGCGCCCTCCGCGCCGAGCATGTGGACCATGCCGAGGGCGTAGCCGACGCCCCGGCGCACCGCGCCCGGTTCGCCCGCCCCCTCCGGACCGCCCGGGAGCAGCCAGTCCTCCTCCGGGGTGTCCAGGGGAAGGGCCGGCAGCGGGAAGTCGCGGACGGCGGCGAGGAGTTCGGCGACGGGCGCGGGGCACGTCACCGTCTGGCCGGTCGGCAGGATGTCACCGGTCGCCAGGACGTTCCGCAGCCGCAGCTCCGCCGGGTCGAGCCCGAGTTTCAGGGCGAGTTTGTCCATCTGCGCCTCGTAGGCGGCACACACCTGCATGGCGCCTTCGCCCCGCACATGGCCGGACGGCGGGTTGTTCGTACGGACCGCCCAGCCCTCGACGAAGGCGTGCGGGACGACGTAGGGGCCGCAGGCGAAGGAGACCGCCGCGGCCAGGGACTCCGAGGAGGCGTCGGCGTAGGCGCCGGCGTCGAGGAGGATCTGCGCCTCCACCTTCACCAGGCGGCCCTCCGCGTCCGCGTGGTGGCGGTAGCGCAGCAGCGTCGGGTGGCGGTGGGCATGGCCGAGGAAGGACTCCTCGCGCGTGGCGGTGAGCTTGACCGGGCAGCCGGTGCGCAGGGCGAGGAGGCCGAGCGGGATCTGAAAGCCGGGGTCCTCACGGTCGCCCGTCGCGCCCGGCACGCCCGTGACCACGACCTTCACCTGGTCGGGCGGCAGGCCGAAGCAGGCCGCGGCCAGGTCCCTGTCGGTGTGCGGGTCGGTCGACGCGGTGTAGATCTCCACCCCGCCGTCGGGGCGCGGTACGGCGAGGCCCGCCTCGGCGCCGATCGGCGCCGGGTCCTGGCGTCCGATCCGGTACAGCCCCTCGACGACGACCTCGCCCGTCGCCCCCTCGTCGCCGAAGCGCAGCGGGATGTGGCGGATCAGGTTCCCGTCCGGGTGCAGCGGCTCGGCCGCGAATGCCTTCTCGGGGTCCGTGACCGGTTCGAGGATCTCGTACTCGACGGCGATGGCCGCCGCCGCGAGACGGGCCGTGTCGGGGTGGTCGGCGGCCACGGCGGCGATCGACTCGCCGTGGTGGCGGACGAGTTCGGAGGCGAAGACGGGCCGGTCGGCGACGGTACGGCCGTACGCCGGCTCCCCCGGCACGTCGGCATGGGTCACCACGGCCCGTACGCCGGGCATCTCGGCCGCGGCCGTGGTGTCGATCGAGAGGATCCGGGCGTGCGGGTGCGGCGACCGCAGGATCGCCGCCCACAGCAGCCCCTCGGCCCACAGGTCGGAGGCGTACGGGAAGGTGCCCTCGGTCTTGGCCCGCGCGTCGGCCGGGGAGAGGGAGGCGCCGATGCCGTGGGCGGGCGCCTCCTGCGCGGGGCCGTCGAGCGCCGGGACCGGGGCGCCCGCGGCGGCGCCGGTGGTGGCGGTGGTCGCGTCGCTGCTCACGCCATGCCTCCGTCGTGCGGGTGGGGGATCTGGTGCGGGATGGGGGCCTCGTCCGCGGCCTCGTTCGCCGCGGCGGTCGCCGCCGCGCTCGCCTCTCGTTCGGCGACGACCTCGCGTACGGCGTCGAGCACACCGCGGTAGCCGGAGCACCGGCAGAGGTTGCCGCAGAGGGCCTGGCGGGCCTCCAGCTCGGTCGGGGCGTGGTTGCCCTCGAGCAGGTCGTGCACGGTCATGGCCATGCCCGGGACGCAGAATCCGCACTGGACCGCGCCGCACCGGGCGAGGGCGCGCTGCACGTCCGACGGCTCACCGTCGGACGCGAGGCCCTCGACCGTCCGCACCTCGCTCCCGGCGGCGGTCGCCGCGGGCACGAGGCAGGAGGCGACCAGCCGGCCGTCGACCTGGACGTTGCACGCGCCGCACTCGCCCTGCGAGCAGCCGTCCTTGGCGCCGGCCAGACCGAGCCGCTCGCGCAGGACGTAGAGCAGCGACTCGCCGATCCAGGAGTCGGTGACGGGGCGGTCGGCGCCGTTCACCCGCAGGACGTACGAGGTGTGCGGGTGCTCGTCGCTGTCCGCGCTGTTGCCCGTGGAGACCGGCACGGCCGCCGGTTCGGGCACGGCCGCCGGTTCGGGCGCGGGCGCGGGCACGGAATCGGGCGCGGGCTGGGGCTCGGGCGCCGCCGCGGGTTCCGGTTCCGGTACGGGTGCCGCTTCGAGTTCCGGTCCCGGTGGGAGATCCGGTGCCGCTGCCGAAACCGGCTCGTCGACAGGCGCCTCCGGCTCGGGCTCCGGCTCCTGTACCGCCCACGGCGCCGGCGCGCCCCCCGGCAGGGTCGCCGGGGCGCTGCTCGCGTACTGCGCCAACATCGACGCCGTGTACTCGCCCGATTCATCCGGGAAGTCCACCGCATCGGAAACGACCGGAATCTCCCACTGGCCCGTGGCCGCCCCCGACGCGGCGGCCGCCTCGGCCTCCGGGAAGCTCCACTGACCCGTCGCGTGCGGGTCCACCCCGTGCGGATCAGTGTCGTGCGGCTCGGTCGCCTCCGCCGCCGTCGGCAGCTGCACCACCCACGAGCCCGTCGCCCCCGGGTCCGTCGCCACCACGGGCGTCAGCGGGGTGATCATCGGTGGTACGTAGCCGTGGCCGGGCGCCTCCAGCGGGACGCCGTCGAGCATGAACTCCGGCGGCAGCTGGACGAAGGCGGTGGCGTCGCCGTCGTACCCCTCGCTCTGCGGGATCGGCTGCCAGCCGCCCCCCTGGCCGTGCTCAGGGTCGTGCTCATGGCCATGGCCGTGGTGTTCGTTGCTCACGACAGCGCCCTCCCCAGTGCCCGTCGAGCCAGCGCGGCGACCGTGCGCCGCAGGTGCAGTACGGCCGGGGGCAGCTGCTCGTCGCCCGGCGGGTCCGGGATGCAGGCGGCGGCCACGTACTCACCGAAGGCCGTCAGCGCCTCCGGGGCCAGTCCGCGCTCCGCGTCCCAGTCCACCAGCGAGGCGATCCAGTGCTCCGCCTCCAGCGGGCGCAGCGGCATCGGGGCGATCGCGCCGACCGCGCAGCGCACCCCGCGCCGGGCCGGGTCGAGGACGACGGCGACCGAGGCGGTGGCGCGGGCCGGGCCCGTACGGCCCGTGGCCTTGAGGAAGACCTGGGGGGCGTGCAGCAGGGGTACGCGGACGAAGGCGACCAGTTCGCCGGGGGCCAGCAGGTCGCGGCCCGCCAGCAGGTGGGAGATGGGGATCTCGCGGGTGCCGAGCGGGCCCATGACCACCAGGTCGGCTTCCAGGGCGGCCAGGACGGGCAGCGAGTCGCCGGTGGGGGCCGCGGTGACGATGTTGCCGCCGAGGGTGCCGGCGTTGCGGATCTGCGGCGGTCCGGCCGCGCGGGCGGCCGCGGCGAGGGCGGGGATGAGGGCGGCGAAGTCGGGGCGGCCCATCCGGGAGTGGGTGAGGCCGGCGCCGAGCAGGGCGTGGCCGTCCTGGTACTGCCAGCCGCGGATCTCGTTGATCCGGCCCAGGCCGACGAGCCCGGCCGGCCGGAGGTGGCCCTTGTTGACGGCCGCCATCAGGTCGGTGCCGCCCGCGACCGGTACGGCGGCGGGCATGGCGGTGAGCGCCGCCACGGCCTCGTCGAGCGAGGCGGGCAGCGTCACGGACTGCGCCGTCTGTGGTGCGTGCGTGGTCAACCCGCTGCCCCTTCCCGGTGTCCCCGGCGGTCCCCGACCGTCCCCGGCTGTCACGCCTGCGCCGGCAAGCGTGTGTGGCCGTACCGTACGTGCTCACAGCCCGGACGTGGCAACTCTGGCACATCTTCCGAGCCGTCCGACGCGAGGGTCCACGAAGGATGGTTCCGTCCCGGACGCCCCACCCCTGACGGTAACTTCCGTTTTGCCGCTCTTGGGTGACGTCGGGGGGCGAGGTGTCTCACACGTTCGGGGGCGCCCCCTCGATGGGGCGGCCGGCCACCCCGGGGCGCCGCTGCCAGGGCCGCGGGCCGGTGGGCGGCCGGTGGTCGACGCCGAGGGCGTCCAGGCGCCGGTAGTGGACCGTCACGCGGCGCTCGAAATCGGCGAAGTCCCGCTCGGCCGGTGCCGGCAGGGCCGACCAGGCGACCTCGGCGAAGGCGGCGAGGCGCGGGAAGACCTGGTAGTCGACGCGGGCCCGGTTCTCCATCACCTCGGTCCATACGTTGGCCTGGGTGCCGAGGACGCGGGTGGCCGCCTCGGGCGGCAGGGACGGCGGCACGGGCTCGAAGCGGTAGACGTCCTCCAGGGTCCGTACGTACCCGATGGGCATCGGCTCGTCGTCGCCCGGTGCCTGACGGTGGTCCAGATAGACGTGCTGTTCGGGGCACATGACGACGTCGTGTCCGGACTCGGCGGCGGCGACCCCGCCCGCGTAGCCCCGCCAGGAGGAGACGGCGGCGCCGGGCGCGAGGCCGCCCTCCAGGATCTCGTCCCAGCCGATGAGTCGGCGTCCGCGCTCGGCGAGCCAGCGGTCGAAGTGGCGGACGAACCACGACTGCAACTCGTTCTCGTCGGCGAGACCAAGCTCCTCGATACGGGCCTGGGCCGTAGGGGACCTCCTCCACTGGTCCTTGGGGCACTCGTCACCGCCGACATGGACGAACGGCGAGGTGGCGGCCGGGAAGAGGTCGAGGACCTCCTCGAAGACGCCCTCGTAGAAGCGGAGGACCGCGTCGGTGGGGGCGAGGACGTTCGGGTTGACGCCCCAGGTGTCCCAGACCGTGAGGGCGCTCGTGTCGACGACGTCGGTGTTGCCGAGTTCGGGATACGCGGCGATGGCGGCCTGCGAGTGGCCGGGGACGTCGATCTCGGGGACGACGGTGATGTGCCGCTCGGCGGCGTACGCGACGATCTCGCGGATGTCGTCCTGGGTGTAGTACCCGCCGTGCGGTGTCTCGTTCCACAGCGGCGACGCCCGGTGCCCCCACTTGGTCCGCGCCCGCCAGGCGCCGACCTCGGTGAGCCTCGGGTGACGCTTGATCTCGATGCGCCAGCCCTGGTCGTCGGTGAGGTGGAAGTGGAAGACGTTGAGCTTGTGCGCGGCGAGGAGGTCGAGGTAGCGCAGGACGTCGTCCTTGGGCATGAAGTGCCGTGCCACGTCCAGCAGGAGGCCCCGCCAGCCGAAGCGGGGGGCGTCCTCGATCGTGATCGGCGGGAGGCTCCACGCCTCCTCCCGGACGGGCGCCCTGCGGTACGCCTCGGGGCCGAGCAGCTGGCGGAGGGTCTGGGCGCCCCAGAAGACTCCGGCGGGACCGCCGCCCTCGATGACGACGGCCGCGCCGCCGACCGAACCGCCGCCGACCGAACCGTCGGCGGTCGAGTCGTCGACGGAGAGGCGGTACCCCTCGGGGCCGCGCTCGCGCGCCGTCTCCTCGCTGATCCGCAGCCGGATCGCGCACGGCCCGGCACCGTCGGCGAAGGGCAGCCCGGTGGCGGCGCCCAGGGTGGTCCGCAGCCAGCGCGCTGTGGACTCGGTGCCGGGGCCGGCGTCGAGGGTCGTCCGCTCGTCGAGCGAGACGTACCCGGGGGCGCTCCCCCGGTGCTCGACCGACAGGGGTGCGGGGATGAGGTCCTGGCCGGGAATCAGGTCTGTCTCGGACATCGCGTCAGTCCTTCACCGCCCCGCCCAGTCCCGAGACCAGACGGCGCTGTACGAGTACGAAGAAGACGAGCACCGGGATCGTCATGACGGTGGACCCCGCCATGATTCCTCCCCAGTCGTTCTCGTCCGGCTTGAAGAAGACCAGGAGAGCCATGGGGAGGGTCGACTGCGAGACGTCGCTGATGAGGAAGGACTTCGCGAAGAGGAAGTCGTTCCAGGTCGAGATGAACGAGAAGACGCTCGTCGCGACGAGCCCCGGGAAGACCAGCGGGAAGAGGATCTGCCACAGGAACCGGGTGCGGCTCGCGCCGTCGATCTGGGCCTGCTCCTCCAGCGCCTCCGGGACCGCCTTCACGAATCCGCGCAGCATCCAGATGGCGAACGGGAGGGAGAAGGCGATGTGCGGGAGGATCAGCGAGCCCAGCGTGTTGAGCTGGCCGAAGTCCCGCATCAGGAAGAACAGCGGGATGGTCAGGGCCTCGATCGGCACCATCTGGGCGACCAAAAACATGATCAGCAGCGTTGTCCGGAAGCGGAACCGGAACCGGGTGACCGCCGTCGCGGCCAGGAAGGCGATCAGCGCGGAGGCGAGGACGACCGCGCTCGCCACGATCAGCGAGTTGAGGAAGTACCGGCCGAACTCCTGCTGCTCGAAGACCCGGCGGAAGGAGTCGAGGGACGGGGACAGCGTCCAGGGCCGGGGGCGGGCCGACTGGACCTCGCCCGCCGGCTTGAAGGCCGAGAGGACCATCCAGTAGAGCGGGAAGGCGACGACGAGGGCGACGAGGAGGGCGCCGGCCTCGGCGGCGAGCCGTCCGGGTCGGCGGGGCAGCCGGATGCGGAATGCGCTCACAGTCCTTCTCCACTCGGTTCGCGGCTGAGTTCCCCGTTCACAGTTCTTCTCCCTGGCGGCGCAGCAGTCGGAGGTACACCAGCGTGACCGCCAGCAGGATCAGCAGCATGACCACGCCGATGGCCGAGCCCAGGCTGTACTGCGACGAGGCGAACGCCTTCTGGTAGGCGTACACGTTGAGGACGAGGTTCTGGCCGGCGATGCCGCCGCCGCCCGTCATCACGTAGATCTGGGTGAAGACCTTGAAGTCCCAGATGATCGACTGGATCGTGACGACGACCAGGATCGGCCGGAGCATCGGCGCCGTGACCGAGCGCCAGATCCGCCACTGCGAGGCGCCGTCGAGGGCGGCGGCCTCCAGGACCTCGCCCGGGATGGCCTTGATGCCCGCGTACACCGTCACCATCACGAACGGGAACGAACACCAGACGACCTCGAAGAGGACGAGCGCGAAGGCGCTGTAGCGGCCGTACGTCCAGGAGAAGTCGCCAAGACCGAGCAGCCGGTTGACGGGGCCGTGGTCCGGGTCGAAGAGGAAGACCCAGACGGTGGAGCCGGTGACGGCGGGGGTGGCCCAGGCGCCGAGCGCGGCGAGCATGAGCGCGAGGCGGGGCAGAGCCCGTACGCGGCTCAGCAGGACCGCGAGCGCGCAGCCCACGGCCAGGGTGGTGACGACGCAGGCGGCGGCGAAGAGGACGGTGGCGAGGAGGACCTGCCAGAACTGGGGGTCGGAGAAGAGGGCGGTGTAGTTGCCGAACCCCTGGAAGGTGGTGGGCTCACCGCCGCTGACCTGGGCCTGGGTGTACTCCAGGAAGGAGATGAGTCCGAGTTGGTAGATGGGGTAGATCAGGAGCCCGCCGAGGACGACGAGCGCGGGGAGGAGATAGAGCCAGGGCGTCCAGGGAGAGCCGCCCCGGGGCCGCCCGGAGTCCCCGGAGCCCTTGCGGGGCCGCGCCGCCTGCTGGGCGGCCGGCCGGGCGGGCCCCTTGCGGGGGCGGGGGACTTCCGGGATGCCCGCCCCACCGCCCGCCGCCCCACCGCCCGCCGCGCCACGGCTCGGCGCCCCGCCGTGCCTCGTACCGTTGGGAGCCGTCATCGTCGTCGGCCCGTGGTCATCGGCTCGCGGCCGCGAAGGCCGCGTCCATCTTCTTCGCGGCGTCGTCCGAGGCGGTCTTCACGTCCTTCCGACCGCTGACGACCTCCTGGAACATCGTCGGCAGCACGAGCGAGGCGTCGATCTGACCCCAGCCCGGGGACGTGGGGACGAACTCGGCGCCGGCGTCGAGGGAGTCGATGAACGGCTTCACGAAGGGCTCCTTCCGTGCGGCCTGCGCCCGTACGTCGGTGTAGGTCGGCAGAAAGCCCATCGCATCGAAGAGTTCACCCTGCGTCTTCTTGCCGGCGAGGGACTTCATCAGGTCGACGGCGAGCGTGTGGTGCGAACTGCTCTTCAGCACACCCAGGTTGTTTCCGCCGGCGAAGGCCGGAGCGATCGAGCCCGGTGTCACGCCCGGCAGCGGCACCACCGCGTACTTTCCCTTCACCGTGCCCGCCTCGACCGCCGCGTGGCTGAAGTCACCGCCGATCGCCATGGCGGCCTTGCCCGAGGCGAAGGCGGTGACGGTGGCGTTGCCGCCCATCTGCGCGCACTTGGCGGCGGGGCAGTTGTCGTCGCCGAAGAGCGAGGTGTAGGAGGCGATGCCCTTGCGGGCGGCCTCGCTGTTGACGGCGGCCTTGTACGACGCGCCTTCCTCCGTCGCGAGTTCGCCGCCGTTGGCCCAGATGAACGGCATCGCGCCGTAGGTGTACGCGCCGCCGACGGCGATGCCGTACAGCTCGGGCCTGGCCTTGCGGATCTTCTTGGCCGTGGAGATCAGCTCGTCCTGCGACTTGGGGGCGCTCAGGCCGAGTTCCCTGAAGACGTCGGTGCGGTAGTACAGGGCGCGTACGCCGACGAAGAGCGGGGCGCCGTAGATCCTGCCGTCGACGGTGACCGAGGACTTGGCGGTGGGGTCGGTGTCCCCGGCGTCGGCCCAGGCGCCGAACTCGGCGGTGATGTCGGCGAGGCCGCCGTCCTTCACATAGCCGGCGGTGTCGGTGTTGCCGTACTCGATGAGGTCGGGCGCCGACTTCGGGTCGTTGAAGGCGGCCTTGACGCGCTGGGCGCGGGTGTCGACGGGGATGTACTCGACCTCGACCTCGGCCCCCTTGTTCCGCTGCTCGAAGTCGGTGACCGCCGCGTCGACGACCTGCTTCTTGGGGGCGTTGTTGACCTCCTGGAAGAGCCAGACGCGCAGGGTGCCGCTCTTCTCGTCCGTCGCGGCCTTGCCGTCGGAAGTCTGCGGGGCGCAGGCGGTGGCGGTGAGGCCTGCCAGCGCGAGGACGGTGACCGGGGCGGCGATTCGGGCAGAAAGCTTCATACGGGGGCTCCCACCAATCGGCATTGCAGCCCGCTCGTTGCAGCATGCGCAACGGGCGTTTCGTGCTGCACAACACGCGAGAGGTTAGGCCCGGACCACCGCCCGGACAAGTGGTCTCAACCACTCTGTGACCGCCGGAAGCACCCTGTGCAACGCGAAACGGCCCCCGGCGCACGTACCGAAGCACGCGCACCGGGGGCCGCCCCGAGGCAGGAACGTCCTACTTCTTGTCCTTGCCGCCCTTGTCCTTGTCCCCGCCGGGACCCATGGACTCGTAGATCTCCTTGCACATCGGGCAGACCGGGTACTTCTTGGGGTCGCGCCCCGGCACCCAGACCTTCCCGCACAGTGCCACCACGGGAGTGCCGTCGAGGGCACTCGCCATGATCTTGTCCTTCTGGACGTAATGGGCGTAGCGCTCGTGGTCGCCGTCACCGTGGGACACCTGCGGCGTCGGCTCGACGAGGGTTCCCGTTCCTGCCCCGCGCTCGGGCTCGAGAGTGCTCATAAGTAGCAAGGGTACTGAAGCGCGCCCCCTGCCCGCGCCGCACCGCGCGTCTCAGTTGAGCGACGGGTCGTCCGGATACGTCGCCACCATCGCCAGGTCGCCGCGCTGGCGGCGCAGGACCTCGCGCCAGAGGGACTCCGGGCGGGGTGAGGAGACGTCGCCGGGTTCGGACTCGACGACGTACCACGCACCCTCGCCCAGCTCCGTCTCCAGCTGGCCCGGGCCCCACCCCGCGTACCCGGCGAAGATCCGGAGCGAGCCGAGCGCGGGGCCGAGGAGCTCGGGCGGGGCCTCCAGGTCCACCAGGCCGATCGCGCCGAACACGCGCCGCCACCCCAATGGACCCTCGTCGCCGGGGATCACCGCGATGCCGAGCGCCGCGTCCAGGGAGACGGGGCCGCCCTGGAAGACCACGCCCGGTTCGCCGGCGAGGTCGGCCCAGGGGGCGAGGATGTCGCCCACCGTCACCGGCGTCGGCCGGTTGAGGACAACGCCGAGCGAGCCCTCGTCGTCGTGGTCGAGGAGGAGCACCACCGCGCGGTCGAAATTGGGGTCGGCCAGGGCGGGGGTGGCGACGAGCAGCCGTCCTGTGAGCGAGGACACCTCGGTCATGCGACACATGATCCCGCATCTTCGGCTTTCGCGGGGGCTGTCCGGCGCGGTGAGCCTCGTCCGCGCACCGGCGCAGTTCAGGAGGGAAGGGCACGGATGGGCGGGCCGATCGGGGGTAGAAGCGGACGGTGACGCTCCGCAAGATCGTATGAACAGAGGGTGTTGTGCCGAATTCATTACATCTGCGGGCCCCCCTCGGACTGACATCGGAGGGCTTCTCCCCCCTTACCCTTTTCCCTGGCCCCCTGCCCGACCTCTCCGGAACGCGAGATTCATGACCGGCACAGACGATGTACTGCTTGTCCACGGCGGAACCCCGCTGGAGGGCGAGATCCGCGTCCGCGGCGCGAAGAACCTCGTGCCCAAGGCGATGGTCGCCGCCCTGCTCGGCAGCGGACCGAGCCGACTGCGCAATGTGCCCGACATCCGTGACGTCCGCGTGGTGCGCGGACTCCTCCAGCTCCACGGAGTGACGGTCCGCCCCGGCGAGGAGCCGGGCGAGCTGGTCCTGGACCCGACGCACGTCGAGTCCGCCAACGTGGCGGACATCGACGCCCACGCGGGTTCGTCGCGCATTCCGATCCTCTTCTGCGGCCCGCTGCTGCACCGCCTCGGCCACGCCTTCATCCCGGGCCTGGGCGGCTGCGACATCGGCGGCCGGCCGATCGACTTCCACTTCGACGTGCTGCGCCAGTTCGGCGCGACGATCGAGAAGCGGGCGGACGGCCAGTACCTGGAGGCCCCGCAGCGGCTGCGCGGCACCAAGATCCGGCTGCCGTACCCCTCGGTCGGCTCGACCGAGCAGGTGCTGCTCACGGCCGTTCTGGCCGAGGGTGTCACCGAGCTCTCGAACGCGGCCGTGGAGCCGGAGATCGAGGACCTGATCTGCGTCCTGCAGAAAATGGGCGCGATCATCTCCATGGACACCGACCGGACGATCCGGATCACCGGTGTCGACCGGCTCGACGGCTACACCCACCGGGCGCTCCCGGACCGCCTGGAG
This sequence comes from Streptomyces lateritius, assembly GCF_014649715.1. Taxonomy (GTDB): domain Bacteria; phylum Actinomycetota; class Actinomycetes; order Streptomycetales; family Streptomycetaceae; genus Streptomyces; species Streptomyces lateritius. Next base: position 60,090 of record NZ_BMTO01000009.1, on the reverse strand, counting down.
GCGGCCTCCTGGGCGTCGGCGGCGCTGGCGACCGAGGGCAACATCTACGTCCGGGGCGCCCAGCAGCGCTCGATGATGACCTTCCTCAACACCTACCGCAAGGTGGGTGGCGCCTTCGAGATCGACGACGAGGGCATCCGCTTCTGGCACCCGGGCGGGTCGCTCAACGCGATCGCCCTGGAGACGGACGTGCACCCCGGGTTCCAGACCGACTGGCAGCAGCCGCTGGTGGTGGCCCTGACCCAGGCCGCGGGCCTCTCCATCGTCCACGAGACGGTGTACGAGTCCCGGCTGGGCTTCACCTCCGCGCTGAACCAGATGGGTGCCCACATCCAGCTGTACCGCGAGTGCCTGGGCGGCTCGGACTGCCGCTTCGGCCAGCGCAACTTCCTGCACTCGGCGGTCGTCTCGGGACCGACGAAGCTCCAGGGCGCCGATCTGGTCATCCCGGACCTGCGCGGCGGCTTCTCGTACCTGATCGCGGCGCTGGCGGCGCAGGGGACCTCCCGCGTCCACGGCATCGACCTGATCAACCGCGGCTACGAGAACTTCATGGAGAAGCTCGTCGAACTCGGCGCCAAGGTCGAGCTCCCGGGCAGCGCGCTGGTCTGAGGCACTCCCCCGACCCGTACGGGCCCGTGTACCGGCGCTTCCCCGGCACACGGGCCCGTACAGGCGCTTCTTCCCGGGCCCCTACGGGCCTGTGCCGGCGCTTCTCCGGCCCGTACAGGCCCCTGGAGGCCCGTACAGAGGCAAACGAGAGGGCGGCCACCCCCTGACAGGGTGGCCGCCCTTTCTACTGCCTACAGGCTGCCTTACTTGCCCTTGGCGGCTTCCTTGAGCTTCGAGCCCGCGGAGACCTTCACGCTGTAGCCGGCCGGGATGTTGATCGGGTCGCCGGTCTGCGGGTTACGAGCGGTGCGAGCGGCACGGTGGGTGCGCTCGAAGGTCAGGAAGCCGGGGATGGTGACCTTCTCGTCGCCCTTGGCGACGACCTCACCGACGGTCTCGGCGAGAGCGGCCAGCACGGCGTCGGCGTCCTTGCGGGTCACCTCGGCGCGGTCGGCCAGGGCGGCCACCAGCTCACTGCGGTTCATGTTGTTACTCCCGTGTTCTTCTTGCCTGTGAGGCGTGAGATCGAAGCCGATGCTGCCAGGGCCCTCGGACAGTCCCCGGACCCGGGTCTGCTGACAGACCCTCGCGCCCGAATAGGCATCCTGCCCCCACCAGCGGCGGGAACGCCAATCCGGCACCCTCCGGGGTCACACGAAAAGCGCCACGGCCTCTGACGTGGTGACGTTCCGTCGACTCCGCGGAAACTCTTTGGAGCCGAACCGCCACCCTAAAGGCGGGTTTACGGCGCGGCGACTCGCGACGCGCCGTCCCCGGGCGGACGTGGTGCCGGTCACAGCCCCTGGGTACCGCTGTCCGCGCCCGCTCCGGCCGCCTTCGCGGCGTTGCGAACGGCACCGGCGACGGCGCCCGCGACCTTGTCGTTGAAGACGGAGGGGATGATGTAGTTGGGGTTCAGCTCCTCCTCGGTGACGACGTCGGCGAGCGCGGTGGCGGCGGCCAGCATCATCTCCGTGTTGACCGTGCGGGACTGGGCGTCGAGCAGGCCGCGAAAGACGCCGGGGAAGACCAGCACGTTGTTGATCTGGTTGGGGAAGTCCGAGCGTCCGGTGGCGACGACGGCGGCCGTCTGGCGGGCGATCGCCGGGTCGACCTCGGGGTCCGGGTTCGCGAGCGCGAAGACGATCGCACCCTCCGCCATGGCGGCGACGTCGTCCGCGCCGAGCACGTTGGGGGCGGAGACACCGATGAACACGTCGGCGCCGGCCACGGCCTGCTTGAGGGTGCCGGTGACGCCTTCGGGGTTGGTGTTGTCCGCGATCCAGCGCAGCGGCGTGCCGGGAGCGGCGTCGACGAGGTCGGGGCGGCCGGCGTGCACGACACCGTGGATGTCGGCGACGACGGCGTGCTTGACGCCGGCGGCGATGAGCAGCTTGAGGATGGCCGTACCGGCCGCGCCGGCGCCGGACATCACGACACGGACGTCGCCGATGCCCTTGCCCACCACGCGCAGGGCGTTGGTGAGGGCGGCGAGGACGACGATCGCGGTGCCGTGCTGGTCGTCGTGGAAGACGGGGATGTCGAGGGCCTCGCGCAGCCGGGCCTCGATCTCGAAGCAGCGGGGGGCCGAGATGTCCTCGAGGTTGATGCCCGCGAAGCCGGGGGCGATGGCCTTGACGATCGCGACGATCTCGTCGGTGTCCTGGGTGTCGAGGCAGATGGGCCACGCGTCGATGCCGGCGAAGCGCTTGAAGAGGGCCGCCTTGCCCTCCATGACCGGCAGCGCGGCCATCGGGCCGATGTTGCCGAGGCCGAGGACGGCGGAGCCGTCGGTCACGACCGCGACGGAGTTGCGCTTGATGGTGAGGCGGCGGGCGTCCTCGGGGTTCTCCGCGATCGCCATGCAGACCCGGGCCACACCCGGGGTGTAGATCATGGAGAGGTCGTCGCGGTTGCGGATGGGGTGCTTGGACGCCATCTCGATCTTGCCGCCGAGGTGCATCAGGAACGTACGGTCGGAGACCTTGCCCAGCGTGACGCCCTCGATGCCGCGCAGCTGCTCGACGATCTCGTCGGCGTGCGCGGTGGAGGTCGCGGCGATGGTGACGTCGATCCGGAGCTTCTCGTGGCCGGAGGCGGTCACGTCGAGGCCGGTGACGGAACCGCCGTGGGACTCCACCGCCGTGGTGAGCTGGGAGACCGCGGTCCCGCTCGCGGGAACCTCCAGCCGGACCGTCATCGAGTACGAGACGCTGGGCGCCGTTGCCATGGCCGAGTTCCTCTGCTTTCCCTGAGCTTCGTTGCTACGCCACCCCGGCTGGTCGCCCGGCGGCGCCCTCCGATGGTCGCACCTACCTGCCGGTAGCAGGTAATACGGTCATTTTGTTTTCGGAAAGTATTTTCCACCATACGAGAAACGGCGGGCAAACAGAAGAGGTCCGTGTCACCCGGGGGTGACACGGACCTCTTCTGTGTCTACGTCAAGTGGCACCGACCCGCCATGCTCGCCTCGCGGCAAGTGGTCCCTCTGAGGGACGAAGGTTGGGCCCGGGGGCTTGGATCGAGCCGGTGCCACCACAAGGCTAACAAACCACCCTGGTAAGTGATTCCTCCCGCGCGGGTTGACCTGAATCAGCCCCCGTGAGCCCCCGCCCTCACTCCCTCAGGAGATCCGGGACACCGTCCGCGTCCGGTACGTCCCGGGCGCCCGAGATCACCGTCAGCTGCTGGGTGGCCCGGGTCAGCGCCACGTACAGCACGCGCAGCCCGGCCGGGGACTCGTCCGCGATCTCCGCGGGCGAGACCACCACCGTGGCGTCGTACTCCAGGCCCTTGGCCTCCAGGGAGCCGAGCGCCACCACCCGGTCGCCGAGACCGGCCAGCCAGCGGGCGGCCTGTTCGCGCCGGTTCATGGCGACCACGACACCGACCGTGCCCTCCACCCGCTCCAGCAGCCGGGCCGCCTCCGACCGTACGGTTTCGGCCAACTCCTCCTTCTGGCCCACGGCGACGAACCGCGGCTCCACCCCCGTGGAGCGGACCGCCCGCGGCGACTCCTTGCCCGGCATGGCGAGGGCGAGAACCTTGGCGGCCAGCTCGGCGATCTCCGCCGGGTTGCGGTAGTTCACGGTCAGCTCGAAGCGGCGGCGCGGCCGGCTGCCGAGCGCCTCGTCCCGGGCCTCGGCCGCCTCGTCCGGGGTCGACCATGAGGACTGCGCCGGGTCGCCCACGACCGTCCAGGTCGCGTGCCGGCCGCGGCGCCCGACCATCCGCCACTGCATGGGCGTGAGGTCCTGGGCCTCGTCGACGATGACGTGCGCGTACTCGACGCGCTCCGCCGCGAGCCGCTCGGCCCGCTCGCGCTGCGTCTCCTCGCGTACGGGCATCAGCTCCTCGAGCCCCGTCAGCTGGTCCAGCGGGTCGTACTCCCGCTTCTTGCGGGGCCGGGCCGGGGCGCCCAGGAGGGTGCCCAGCTCGTCGAGGAGCGCCACGTCGTGGACGGACAGGGCGTCGCGGCGCAGGGAGCGCGCGAGGCGCCGGACCTCGCCCGGGTTGAGGATCCGCCGGGCCCAGCGGCCCAGGCGCTTCTCGTCGGCCATCGCGTCGAGTACCCGGCGCGGGGTGAGCTCGGGCCACCAGGCGTCGAGGAAGGCGAGGAAGGAGTCCTCGGTGGAGACGTCCTCGTCGAAGGAGGAGCGCAGCTCGGCGGCGAGCTCGGGGTCGCTGTGCCGGCCTACGGCGCCGGACTTGGCGTACAGCGCGTCGAGCAGCAGCCGGCGCGCGCGCGGACGCAGCAGGTTCACGGGGGCGGAGCCGCCGAGGACGTTGTGCCGGATGCGCTGGAGCTCGTCGGCCTCCAGCTCCAGGCGTCGGCCGAAGGCGACGACCCGCAGGCGGGTGGGGGTACCGGCGGGGGCCGGGGCGGCGTCCTCCTCCTCTCCGAAGGAGAGCTGGCCGGAGCGGTCGCCGGGGGCCGGCTTCGGCGCCGGGGTCTCCAGGGCGCCACGGGCCGCCTTGCGCAGGACGGCGACCATGCGGGAGGAGCCCTTGACGCGGGCGACGGCCGGATCGTCGTACGCGGTGGCCTCCACGCCGTCGACGAGCGAGCCGAGGGCGCGGATGGCGACCTGGCCCTCCTCGCCGAGCGAGGGCAGCACGCCTTCGGTGTACGAGACGAGCAGCGGGGTCGGGGAGACGATCAGGATGCCGCCCGCGTACCGCCGCCGGTCCTGGTAGAGCAGGTAGGCCGCCCGGTGGAGGGCGACGGCGGTCTTGCCGGTGCCCGGGCCGCCCTCGACGTACGTCACGGAGGCGGCGGGGGCGCGGATGACCAGGTCCTGCTCGGCCTGGATGGAGGAGACGATGTCCCGCATGGTGTGGCTGCGGGCCTGGCCGAGCGCGGCCATCAGGGCGCCGTCGCCGATCACCGGCAGCTCGCGCCCGTCGAGGGTGGCCTTCAGCTCGGGGCGCATCAGGTCGTCCTCGACGCCGAGGACCTTGCGGCCCTTGGAGCGGATGACCCTTCGGCGCACCACACGGCCCGGGTCGACCGGGGTGGAGCGGTAGAAGGGGGCCGCGGCGGGGGCGCGCCAGTCGATGACCAGCGGCGCGTAGTCGGAGTCGAGGACGCCGATCCGGCCGATGTGGAGGGTCTCCCCGATGTCGGCGTACTGATGGGTGCCGTCGGACCGCACGGCGTCCTCGGCGGGCTCGACGGAGGTGTACGCGCCGTCGGGCCCCTTCTTGCCGTCCTTGCCGTACAGCAGGTCGATCCTGCCGAAGAGGAAGTCCTCGAACTCGTTGTTCAGCCGATTGAGATGGACGCCGGCCCGGAAGACCTGGGCGTCCCGTTCGGCGAGTGCGCCGGGCGTGCCGACCTGGCCGCGCTTGGCGGCGTCGTGCATCAGGAACTCCGCCTCGTGGATCTTCTCCTCGAGACGGCGGTAGACCTGATCAAGATGTTCCTGTTCGACACCGATCTCGCGGTCCCGGACCGTATCGACGGCTTCCTGCGCGGCCACCGAGGCCCCCTTCTGATGTGCACTGGGCAGCCGTCGAGCTTATGCCACGCGGGGGCGTATGTCAGGCGTCGACCTCCACCAGAGAGGTGCCGTCGAAGGTCCGGACCTCGAAGTGGTCGATGTCGCCCCGGTCCATGGCCGCTCCGCCGTGCACGTACAGCGGGTTCCTGGCGCTCTCCTGGGTGGCGCCGGGGATGCCGTACCCCCACTTCGGCACCGCCCAGGAGGTGACGACCTCCTCGTCGCCGGTCTTGGAGACGGCGACGAGCCGGCACTTCAGGGGGCCCTTGACGTTCTTGAGCTCCAGGACGGTGTGGGTGCCCCAGCCCTTCTTCTCCATGCCGACGGTGGCGCTGACCTTGGTGACCGGGTCGGTGGCCCCGATCTTCTCCTCCATGTGGCGGAAGAAGGCGTCCTCGGCGGGGCTGGTCGGGTGGGGTTCGACGGCCCGGTTCTCCTTCTCGCCGCTGGAGGTGGCGACGACGGCGACGGCGGGGCCGCCGACGACGAGGACGGCGACGGCCGCGACGAGGGCGAAGGCGCGGCGGCGCGAGCGGGCCCGCCGGGCGCCCACCTCGTCGATGAGCCGTTCGAGGAGCTCGGGCCCCGGTCCGGGGGAGACGGCCGCGACGGCGGGCTCGGGGGTACGGGCCGGGGGCGCCGACCGCGCCGGTGCGGGTGGGCGGGGCGCGAAGGCGTCGAAGGCTTCGTCGGCGTACGGGTCGAGGGGAGCGGCGGGATCGACGGCGTACAGGCCGGGGGCCGTGCCCGTGGAACGCGGGTCGGGGGCCGGAGCGGGTCCCTCCGCCAGCATCGCCAGCATGGGCTCCATGCCGGCGAATTCCTCTACGTGCGCGGCGCACACGTCACAGCCCGCGAGATGAGCTTCGAACGCGGCGGCGTCGGCGGTGTCCAGGACGCCGAGCACGTACGCACCTGCCGCGTCATGTGGCGTCGTCATACCGTTACCCCCCTCTCCTCCAGCGCGAGCTTCATCGAACGCAGTGCGTAGAACACCCGGGAACGCACGGTCCCGGCCGGTATGCCGAGGGTCTCGGCCGCCTCGTTGACGGTACGCCCCTTGAAGTAGGTCTCGACCAACACTTCCCGGTGGGCGGGGGTCAAATCGTCGAGTGCGTCAGAGAGCGTCATCAGCCACAGCGCCTTGTCGATCTCGTCCTCCGCGGGCAGGACCTCGAGCGGTGACGGATCGACCTCCTGCGGCCGGGCCTGCCGGCTTCGGTGGCCGTCGATGACGATGCGCCGGGCGACCGTCACCAGCCAGGGTCTGACAGAGCCGGTCGCCCGGTTGAGCTGACCGGCGTTCTTCCAGGCACGGATGAGCGTCTCCTGCACGACGTCCTCGGCGCGCTGGCGGTCACCGGCGACGAGGCGAAGCACGTAGGCGAGCAGGGGCCCGGCGTGCTCGCGGTAGAGAGAGCGCATCAACTCCTCGTCGGGGACGGCGGGTCGGAGGCGTCTCTCCTCGCTGCGATGCCGGGCCCGATGCGGACGGTCATCGGCCACGGCCGCATCCTTGCGCACCTGCACCTCCCGGTCGAGCCCCTGTGGTCGCCAAGTGGTACGCGGCGCGGGCGGGTTGTGCTCAACGCGGAAGCGAATTTTTTCAGGCCGTCACCTTTGCGCGGCGGGCTGCCCGATGCCGGGCAACGCGTTCCCGGTTACCGCAGGTCTCACTGGAGCACCAGCGGCGTCGGCGCCCGCGGGAGGTGTCGAGGTAGCAGCGGTGGCATCCGTCACTCTCACACCGTCGGAGCAGGGCGCGTGCGACCGGGTCGGTGAGCAGGTCGACGGCGTCGCGGGCGACGGCGGCGAGCAGGGCCCGGCAGTCGGGTGCGTCGCCCGGCGCCCGTACGAGCAGGCCACTTTCGGTCCGTACGGCACGGGGCGCCGGGGGCGGGGAGGCGGCGGCGAGGGTGTTGAGCCGTTCCAGGGCCAGGTCGGCACGGCCGGCTTCGGCGCACCCGCCGTCGAGCTGGGCGTCGACCAGGGCGGTGACGCAGTCGCGCAGTTCGCTGAAGCGGGCGACCCATTGGGCGTCGAGCGCGCGCAGTGCCGCGCCGGCCGGGACGAGTCCGGTGGTGTGCAGGAAGTGGCCGAGCGCCGCGATCGCCGCGGTGCGGTCGAGCGGCTGGGCGGCCAGGTCCAGGCAGATCCGCCCGGAGTCGAACCGTACGGTCATGTCCCTGTCACCACCTCGCGTTCGGAAGCCCTTCGGGCGCCCGACCAGAGTGCACCCGGCCGTCGTGCGCGACTAGCCCCTCGGCGGCGGGTTGTCGTGAAGGATGCGCTGGAAGAGGTGGTGGTCGCGCCAGGCGCCGTCGATGTGCAGGTAGCGGGGCCCGGTGCCGATCCGCTCAAACCGCTCTTGGCCAGGAGGCGCTGGCGGGCGTGGTCGGCGAGGGCCGTGCCGGCCTCGGTCCGGCCGGGCACCGGGCCACACCCGACGGCCGGCGGGCCACCACGCCACCCGCCGCCGCCCCCCAGGCGGCCCGCTACCCGTCTCCGTACTTCGAGTCCGCCGACGGGTCCAGCGCCAGCCGGTACCCCCGCTTCACCACCGTCTGGATCAGCTTCGGCGTGCCCAGGGCCGTCCGGAGCCTGGCCATCGCCGTCTCCACGGCGTGCTCGTCGCGGCCCGCGCCCGGCAGGGCGCGCAGCAGGTCGGCCCGGGAGACGACCCAGCCGGGGCGCCGGGCCAGGGTGTTGATCAGCGCCATCCCGGCGGGCGGCACCGGGCGCAGGCAGCCGTCGACGAGGACCGCGTGGCCGCGGATCTCGATGCGGTGCCCCGCCACCGGGAGCGTACGGGCCCTGGACGGCAGCTCCTGGCAGAGCAGCTGCACCAGCGGCCCGAGCCGGAAGCGCTCCGGCTGGAGCGTGTCGATGCCGTGCGCCTGCAGCGGCAGCGCCGTCACGGGACCCACGCACACCGCGAGCACCTCGTGCCGCAGCGCCGCCAGCAGCTCCGCCAGCACCCCCCGGTCCTCAGCCCGGGTCAGCAGCGACGCGGCGGCCGGGGCGCTGGTGAAGGTCACCGCGTCCAGGGTGCCGGTCAGCACCCCGTCGAGAAGCCGGTCGAGCGGGCCGAGGTCCTCCGGCGGCATCCACCGGTAGACGGGGACGCCGACGACCTCCGCGCCGGCCGCCGTCAGCGACTCCACGAAGCCCGGCAGCGGCTCCCCGTGCAGCTGGAGCGCGATCCGCCGCCCGGCGACGCCCTCGCCGAGCAGCCGGTCGAGGACCTCGGCCATCGATTCGGAGGACGGCGACCACGACTCGTTGAGCCCGGCCGCGCGGACCGCGCCCTTGACCTTGGGGCCGCGGGCGAGGAGCTCGACGCCCCGAAGGCAGTCGAGCAGCTCCTCGCCGTACCCCCAGCCGTCCGCCGCCTCGACCCAGCCCCGGAAGCCGATCGCCGTGGTGGCGACGACGACGTCGGGCGCGTGGTCGATGAGTTCCTTGGTCGCCGCGAGGAGGTCGGTGTCGTCCGCGAGCGGCACGATCCGCAGCGCGGGACCGTGGACGACGGCCGCGCCACGCCGGCGGAGGAGCGCGCTCAGCTCGTCCGCGCGCCGCGCCGCCGTGACTCCGACGGTGAACCCCGCGAGGGGACCTTGCTCTTGCTCGTACATGACGACCGAGCCTGACGGTGAAGCGTGACAGACTGGGTTCGCCCGTATTTCTTGGCCGTTACGGACCACCGTGGATCACACCTCGGCGTAACCGAGCCGCGGCTTCTCGCCCTCCGCGGCCTCCGCCGTCTCGGCCGTGTCCGGCACGGCGGCCGGCCGGCGAAGGTATACCGCCCAGGTCACGACGATGCAGGCGGCGTAGAAGAGCAGGAAGGCGACGAAGGCCGAGGTGCCGGTGCCGGCCGTCTGGAAGGACTGCCGGAAGGCGAGGTTGATGCCGAGGCCGCCGAGTGCGCCGACCGCGCCGATCAGGCCCATGGAGGCCCCCGAGAGCCTGCGGCCGTACGCCTCCGCCGCCTCGCCGGAGAGCCCCTTGCGGTGCCCCTGCGCGAGGAAGATCGCGGGGATCATCTTGTACGTGGAGCCGTTGCCGAGGCCGCTGAGGACGAAGAGTCCGATGAAGCCGACCAGGAAGACGGCGAGCGACTCCACGACCGAGGCGTAGACGACGATCCCGGTCGCGGCGGCCATCGTGACGAAGGTCCACAGCGTGATGCGGGCGCCGCCGTGCCGGTCGGCGAGCGAGCCGCCGACGGGCCGGATCAGGGAGCCGAGCAGCGGGCCGATGAAGGTGAGCGAGGCGGCCTGCAGCGGGGTCCGGCCGAACTGGGTCTGCAGGACGAGACCGAAGGCGAAGCTGTAGCCGATGAAGGAGCCGAAGGTGCCGACGTAGAGGAAGGCCATGATCCACGTGTGCTTGGCGGCCACGGCCTCCTTGACGGCGCCGGTGTCGTTCTTGACCGGGGCCAGGTTGTCCATGAAGAGCGCGGAGCACACCGCGGCGACCACGACCAGCGGCAGGTAGACGCCGAGGACGATCCGCGGGTGCAGGGCGCCCGCGGTGCCGATGACGAGCAGGCCGACGAGCTGCACGACCGGGACGCCGATGTTGCCGCCGCCCGCGTTGAGGCCGAGCGCCCAGCCCTTCTTCCGCAGCGGGAAGAAGGCGTTGATGTTGGTCATGGAGGAGGCGAAGTTGCCGCCGCCGACGCCGGTCAGCGCCGCGACCAGGACGAACGTGCCGTACGAGGTGCCCGGCTCCATCACCGCGAAGGCGAAGCCGGTCGGCAGGAGGAGCAGCAGCGCGCTGAAGATCGTCCAGTTCCGGCCGCCGAACCGGGCGACGGCGAAGGTGTACGGGATGCGGATGAGCGCGCCGACGAAGGTGGCGGTCGCGATCAGGAAGAACTTTCCGGCAGGGTCGATGCCGTACTGCGGTCCCATGAACAGGACCATGACCGACCACAGGCTCCAGATCGAGAAGCCGATGTGCTCGGAGAAGACTGAGAAGAGGAGATTCCGTCGTGCGATCCGCTCCCCCTTCTCACGCCAGAAGGTCTCGTCCTCCGGCTCCCACCGTTCGATCCACCGGCCGCCCATCACGTACCTCCACGGTGTCGGGTCCCGAGCGTCCAGATGCTCTGGACCTCTTGCGGCCGACGCTAGACGGGCAGCGTTTCAGACCGGTGGCGGGAAGTGACGGGTACGGAACCTTGCTCTCACCCGGCGCGGACGGCTGCTGTGAGCGCCCGGGGGCGGGGGTGGCCGTTCACGAGGGCACGGAGCGGCCGACCTCATGTCGTACGCCGCGCCCTCAGGCCGCCGGCACGCCCGGTTCCGCCTCCGGGAGCCAGGCGCCCTCGGGGCGCTCCAGCCAGCCCTCCCGCGCGCCGATCTCCGCCGCCGCCGCGCGCAGCGCGTCGAGCGCCGGGTGCCGTAGGCCCTTGCGCCACACCAGGCTCACCGGGGACAGCGGCACGGGATCGACGAGGGGCCGCAGCACGTGCCCCGGGATGGGAGGGAAGTCGACCACCACGAGGGCGGGGATGCCGAGCTTGGCCATGATCCGGCGGAACTCCTCCTTCCCCACGGCCATCGGCGCGCGCGGCGCCACGGCTATGCCCCGGCCCTCGAAGAGCCGGGCGGCCAGGTCGGTCCACTCACGCGTACGGTCGTTGCCCGCTGCCGCGTAGACGCTCTCGCCCGCCAGCGCGGCCAGCGGTACGGCCGCCAGGTCCGCGAGCCGGTGCCGCTCCGGCAGCAGCACCGCCATCGCCTCGTACCGTACGAACTGCGAGGCGAGTCCCGCCCGTTCGACGGCGCCGAGCCCCCCGAACCGGCCGAAGGACACGTCGAGGCCCCCGGCGAGGATCTGTGCCGCGGCCCCCGTGAGGCCGCTCTCGTAACGGGCCATCAGCTCCTGGTCGGGGGCGAGTTCGCGGGCCCGTTCCAGGACGCGGCCGTTCGCCAGGTCCGTGGTGTTGAGGTCGACGAGCAGCGGCCGGGTCGCCGCCCGGAAGGCGTCGGAGAGCTCGTCGCAGGCCGTCAGGACCTTGCGCGCGTACGGGAGGAGTCGCTCGCCGTCCGGGGTGAGCGCCACCTGCCGGGTGGTCCGGACGAAGAGCTCCACGCCCAGCTCCCGCTCCAGGCGCCGGATGTCGCGGCTGAGCGCCTGCTGGGCGACGTAGAGCCGGGCGGCGGCGCGGGTGAAGTGCAGCTCGTCGGCGACGGCGGTGAAGGCGCGCAGGAGCCGGGGCTCGATCTCGTACGAAGTGGGCACCCCGTATTCAACAACGCGGGCGCGTGAATGGCCACGGAGCAGGTGTTGGACCGCGCGACCCGCCCGGCCCGAACCTTGATCCATGCCGTCCAGACCGTCCACGCCGTCCAGCCCGTCCACGCCGTCCAGCCCGTCCATGCCGCAGCCGCGCCTCGCCCCCAGCCTCGCCCTCACCCCGGCGGGTCCCGCGCTCGCCCCCCGTTACCGCGAAACCCGCCCGTCCACCAACCCCTACCTGCGGCTCTTCGCCCTGCCCGGCACCCGCGCCTTCACCCTCGGCAATCTGCTCGCCCGCCTGCCGATGGGGATGTTCAGCGTCAGCGCCGTGATCATGATCGCCGGCGCGTACGGCTCGTACGCGCTGGCCGGTGCGGTGACGGCGACCGGGCTCGCCGCCACCGCCCTCGTCGCACCGCGGACGGCGCGGCTCGTCGACCGGTACGGACAGGCCAGGGTCGCGGTGCCGGCCACCGCGCTCGCCGCGCTCGGCTCGCTCGCCCTGCTGCTGTGCGTGCACTACGAGGCGCCGGCCTGGAGCCTGTTCGTCGCCTACGCGGCGACCGCCACCACGCCCAACACCGGCGGCATGTCCCGCGCCCGCTGGGCCCACCTCCACCGGGGCGACCCGGCGTCCCTGCACACGGCCAACGCCTTCGAGCAGGCCGCGGACGAGCTGTGCTTCATGCTGGGCCCGGTCCTGGCCGCCTTCCTCTGCGCGGCGCTGTTCCCGGAGGCGGGCACGCTGATCGGGGCGGTCCTGCTGCTCACGGGCGTCCTGATCTTCGCGGCCCAGCGGGCCACCGAGCCGCCGCCGGCCCCTCGCGCCACCACGGCCGCCGGCTCCCTGGTGCGGGCGCCGGGGATGACGCCGCTGCTCGGCGTCTTCCTGGCGACGGGCGCGGTCTTCGGCGCGCTGGAGGTCGCCACCCTGGCGCACGTGGACGGCCCTCTGGCGGGTCCGATCCTCGCCCTCCAGGCGGCGGGCTCCTGCGCGGCCGGTCTGGTCTACGGCCGCACGGGCCGCTCGGTCCGCCTCCGCAGCTGCCTGGCGGCGATGGCCTGTCTGATGACGCTGCCGTTCCTGGGGGCCTCCTCGGGCTCCCTCCTCGCGCTGGCGGCCGGCCTGCTGGCGGCGGGCATGGCGACCGCCCCGACGATGGTGACGGGCATGTCCCTGGTCCAGCGGCTGACACCGCCCGGCCGCCTCAACGAGGGCATGACCCTCGCGGTGACCGCCCTCCTCGGCGGCATCGCCGTCGGCTCCGCCACCGCCGGCTGGACCGCCGACCACGCCCCGGCGACGACCTACGCCTTCCTGGCCTCGACGGCCTCGGCCGCCCTGGCCCTGCTTCTCTGCACGGCGACCAGGGTGGGGGCTCCGCCGGACGGCGGGCCTCGGGCCGGGAGCACGGGCGCATGACGAAGGCCCGGCGGTCGTCGGGACGACTGCCGGGCCTTGGCCCACATGGGATGAGTGGAGATGGCGGGAATCGAACCCGCGTCCAACGGTGCAGAACCAGGGCTTCTCCGTGTGCAGTCCGCTATGAGTTTCTCAGCCCCGGAGATCACGCGGACAAGTCTCCGACGGGCTCAGTCACTGTTTGATTTCCCTCAGGCCCCCGTGACCGGGGCTAGAGGTTTAGATCCCTTGATGACGCCAGGATCCGGGTCGGGACCATCCCCGGGCTGACGCTCCTCACAGAGGCTTCTACTCGTTACCTAAAAATTAGGCAGCGAGGGCGAAGCGGGAGTTATCGCTCTTGGAGTTGGCGATTATTGGTTGCGACATATGGTTTACGAGATCATTGCCGCTTCCTCGACACGCTTCCCCTGCTTCGACATCCGCTGTCGAAACCGATCATCCCCATGTTGATTTTTCAAGACGCACCCGCTGTCGAGGTGCGGGGCCCATCGTACGTGAACAACGGGGGCCGTTGCCAGCGTATTCCCCTGGGCCCGGAGCGCTCAGACCGAAGCGGGTCAGACCTGAGCGGCCCGCTGGCGCCGCTTCGCCGCCGCGATCGCCCGGTTCGTCTCGCGCGTGTCCTGCTTCTCGCGGAGCGTCTGCCGCTTGTCGTACTCCTTCTTGCCCTTGGCGAGCGCGATCTCGACCTTGACCCGGCCGTTCAGGAAGTAGAGGGCGAGGGGCACGATCGTGTGACCCGTCTCCTGCGCCTTCGACTCCAGCTTGTCGATCTCCTCGCGGTGCATCAGAAGCTTCCGCTTCCGCTTCGCCGCGTGGTTGGTCCAGCTGCCCTGGAAGTACTCGGGCACGTGGATGTTGTGCAGCCACGCCTCGCCCCGGTCGATCTGGACGAAGCCGTCGACCAGCGAGGCCCGGCCCATCCTGAGCGACTTCACCTCGGTGCCCATGAGCACGAGACCGCACTCATAGGTGTCGATGATGTGGTAGTCGTGCCGCGCCTTCTTGTTCTGCGCGATCAGCTTGCGCTCCGGCTCCTTGTCCTTCTTCGCCGCCGGCTTGCCCTGTACGTTGACCAGTCCCTTTGCCATAGTGCGGCCATTTTCGCACTACGAGCCCCCTCCGAGGCCACTCAATACCGTTCTCGCCCGTTCCTCGGCCCGTTCGCCCGTGGCGTCGCCGACCGCCAGGTCCGGTGTGATGCCGCGGCCGTCCACCCCCTGACCGGAGGGAGTGCGGTAGTGCCCGACGGTCAGCTCGGCGACGGAGCCGTCGGGCAGGGTGCTCGGCATCTGCACCGCGCCCTTGCCGAAGGTGCGAGAACCGACGGTGACCGCCCGGCCCCGGTCCTTCAGGGCGCCGGTCAGGAGCTCGGCGGCGCTCATCGTGCCGCCGTCGACGAGCGCCACCACGGGCCGCTCGGTGTCTCCGCCGCTCTGGGCGTACACCGCGCGCTGCTCACCGTCGACGTCGTACGTGGCGACCAGGCCGCCGTCCAGGAAGGCGGAGGCGGCGACGGCGGCCTCGGTGACCAGGCCCCCGGGGTTGCCGCGCAGGTCCAGCAGGACTCCGACGCCGGCCGGAGCGGCCCGTACCGCCGCCCGTACCCGCTCACCCGCGCCCTTGGTGAAGGCGGACACCTTGATCAGGACCGTCCCGTCGTCGAGGCGGCGCACGGTGACGTCCTCGGTGGCGAGCCGGGCCCGGCGCAACGTCACGGTCCAGGCGGCGCGGCCACGCTCCACGCCGAGCACGACGGTGGAGCCGGGGACGCCGTCGCCGCGCAGCAGGGAGACGACCTCCGAGACGGAGAGACCGCCGACGGGCCGGCCGTCGAGGGTCACGAGACGGTCGCCGGTGAGCAGTCCGGCGCGGGCGGCGGGTCCGCCGGCCCGCACGCGGCTGATCTCGACCCGCCCCGCGCCCGCCTTCCGCGCGGAGAGCCCGACGCCCGTGTACGAGCCGTCCAGCGCCCGCTCGAACTCCTCGTACTCCTGCGGGCCGTAGACCGCGCCCCAGCGGTCGCCGCTGCGGCTGACGAACTCCTCGGCGGCCTTCTCACCCGACTTGCCGTCGGCCATCGCCTCGGCGGCGGCGCGGGCGAGCGCGGCGCGGTCGACGGTCGCCCGGTCGACGGTCGCCCGCGAGGGCGCGGCCCGTACGGCCTTCGCCGTGTCCGTCTGCTGCCGGGGCAGCGACCCGGTGGCTGCGGCGGTGGCGAGCACCCCCGCGAAGACCAACGTCAAAGCGGCCCCACGGAGGACTCCGCGGGGCCGGAGACAGTGGTCGGGACGGAGCCCGGGGCCGACCGGCATGTCGCCCACTCTAGGACAAGCGGAAGGCGCCGTACGGTGGTTGACCGTACGGCGCCCGGGGTACTCAGGCGGCTCTTCTCACACCTTGAGGTACTTGCGCAGCGCGACGAAAGCGGCCAAGGCGGGCATCAGCAGGCCGATGGCGATGACGAGCGGCAGCTTGGCGAGGACGGCGTCCCAGCCGATGAAGTTGACGAGCTGCATCTTGTCGGCGAGCGCGATGCCGTGGTCGATCAGGAAGTAACGGCCGACCAGCAGCATGATGCAGGCGACGGCGCCCCCGAGGAGTCCGGCGAAGGCGGCCTCCATGATGAACGGCATCTGGATGTAGAAGCTGGAGGCGCCGACCAGCCGCATGATGCCGGTCTCACGCCGTCGGCTGAAGGCGGAGACGCGCACCGTGTTGACGATCAGCATCAGCGCGATGACCAGCATCAGCCCCATGACGCCGAGCGCGGCGATGTTCATGCCGTTCATCAGGTCGAAGAGGTTCTGCAGGATGTTGCGCTGGTCCTGGATGGACTCGACCCCGTCCCGGCCGGCGAAGGCGGTGGCCACGACCTTGTACTTCTCCGGGTCGTGCAGCTTGACCCGGAACGACTCCTGCATCTGGTCCGGCGTGATGACGGAGGCGATGGCGGTGTCGCTGTACTGCTCCTTGTAGTGCTTGTACGCCTCGTCGGTCGACTCGTGGTGCACGGTCTCGACGATGTCCATCTTCTGCAGATCAGCCTCGATCTGCTCCTTCTGCTGCGCGGTCACCGCGCCCTTGGCGCACTTGGTGGAGGTGGCCGCGTCGTTCTTGTTGCAGAGGAAGATCGAGACGTTGACCTTGTCGTACCAGTAGTCCTTCATCGTGCTGACCTGCTCGCGCATGAGCAGCGCGCCGCCGAAGAGGGCGAGAGAGAGGGCCACGGAGACGATGACGGCGAAGGTCATCGTGAGATTGCGCCGGAGACCGACACCGATCTCGGAGAGCACGAACTGAGCGCGCATGGTGTTCTATCCCCTACCTGCTCAGTGCTGGTATCCGTAGACGCCGCGCGCCTGGTCGCGGACGAGACGGCCCTTTTCGAGCTCGATGACGCGCTTGCGCATCTGGTCGACGATGTTCTGGTCGTGGGTCGCCATGACGACGGTGGTCCCTGTCCTGTTGATGCGGTCGAGCAGCTTCATGATGCCGACGGAGGTCTGCGGGTCGAGGTTGCCGGTGGGCTCGTCGGCGATCAGCAGCATCGGCCGGTTGACGAACGCCCGGGCGATGGCGACGCGTTGCTGCTCACCGCCGGAGAGCTCGCCCGGCATGCGGTCCTCCTTGCCGCCGAGGCCGACGAGGTCGAGGACCTGGGGCACGGCCTTGCGGATCTCGCCGCGCGGCTTGCCGATGACCTCCTGGGCGAAGGCCACGTTCTCGGCGACGGTCTTGTTGGGCAGCAGGCGGAAGTCCTGGAAGACCGTCCCCAGCTGACGGCGCATGTGAGGCACCTTCCAGTTGGAGAGCCGGGCCAGGTCCTTGCCGAGGACGTGCACCTGGCCGTGGCTGGCGCGCTCCTCGCGAAGGATCAGCCGAAGGAAAGTCGACTTTCCGGAGCCGGAGGAACCGACGAGGAAGACGAACTCCCCCTTCTCGATCTCCAGGGAGACCTCCCGGAGGGCGGGGCGGTTCTGCTTCGGATAGGACTTGGAGACGTTGTCGAATCGGATCACGGATGCACCACGGTCGGCCGGGAGTAGGTGTGCGCGACCTTACGCGACCTGGGATGGCCCGCGCAGTCGCGGTCCGGGCTTGCGCGCTTTATCCTTTTCATCCTTCCGGGCGGAACGGGTGCAATCCGGCGGGGCGCGCCGAAAAGCTTCGGAGCTGGCACAGTGGTAGGGGGAACGCCCGGGTGCCGCCGAGCGTTGAGTTCGGTGTGGATCCCCGTGCGGGAGGAGGAGAGCGCATGACCTATGACCGACTGGTGTGCGCCAATTGCGCGGCCCCCGTCGCAGAGGGCCGCTGCCCCGTCTGCCGCGCGAACCGGGAGCGACTGGACCCGTCGACGGGCCTGACTCCGGCGAAGCTGCTGACTCTGCTCGTCGCCCTGGTGGTGGCGGTGGCGTTGCTGGCGGCGCTGCAGACCGCGTAGCGAGCCGGACAGGACGCGGACACGAGAGAGGGCCGGGGGTGCGCCCCCGGCCCTCTTCGTCATGCGTTACGTCCCTCAGACGGCGGCGTGCCCGCCACCCACGAGACGCGGCAGCATCCGGAAGCCGATGCCACCGGCGATCATCGTCGCGGCACCGATGATCAGGAACGAGGTCTCGGCGGCGCCGGTCTCGGCCAGCTCCTCCTTGGCCTTGCCCTGCTCGACGGGCTGCGAGCCGGCGTTGTTGGTGTCGGTGTTGTTGTCGACACACTCGGCACCGTCGAGGTCGACGGTGCAGGTGCCCGGGCCCTCACCGGTGGAGTCGTCACCGGGCACGGTCGGCGCGGGCGTCTCACCCGGAGTCGTCGGCTCGGTGGGCTTGGGCGGCGTGGTGACCGGCGGCGTGGTGACCGGAGGGGTCGTCACGGGCGGGGTCGTCACCGGCGGCGGCGTCGTCACCGGCGGAGTGGTGACCGGCGGCGGCGTCGTCACCGGCGGAGTGGTGACCGGCGGCGGCGTCGTCACCGGCGGAGTGGTGACCGGCGGCGGCGTCGGGCACAGCGTCGGGTCGATCTCGCAGGGCTCGCCCTGACCACCGCTGATCTCGGCGGTGAGACCGATCTCCACGCCCACGGCCTGCGCGGCACCGGCCGCGGTGAGGGACGCACCCGCGGCGATCACGGCGCCGGCGGTTATGCGCGCGATACGAACGCGCGTCTTCTTGGTCATCTGGCTGCTACCCCCAGTAGCTCATCTCGTCAGTGGAGCAGCGCTCAGGGGCACGGACACTGGGGAGCGGTCACGCTGAACTGACCCGGCCCCCGTTCACACGCGCCCCAGAGATACGCATGCCATGCGCCACCCTTGCGAGTTTCCGCATACGCGTCAAGGTCGTTGCGCGTGCGATGCCCGAAAGATCACAGGTTGCCCGCCATGCGGGGATGCAACTGTGACGTAAACGCAGAACTTCCGGCCCCACTACGCCAGTTCCCTTGTCGACAAAGCGTCCCGTGACCTCTGATTCCGCTTGCGCCCGCGAATCCGCTGGTGGCCTGCATGGGGTGACGTCACGTCAACTCGTGCGTCACACCTGGCCGGGAACGACGCCGGGCTCCTCGCGTCCGAAGATGCGAGGAGCCCGGCGTCGTCGAACCACAGCCGAACGGCGTTACTTCTCCTGCTGCTTGCGCCAGCGGATGCCCGCCTCGAGGAAGCCGTCGATCTCGCCGTCCAGGACCGCCTGCGGGTTGCCGACCTCGAAGTCCGTACGGAGGTCCTTGACCATCTGGTACGGGTGGAGGACGTACGAACGCATCTGGTTGCCCCAGGAGCTGCCGCCGTCGCCCTTCAGGGCGTCCATCTTGGCGCGCTCCTCCTGGCGCTGGCGCTCGAGGAGCTTGGCCTGGAGGACGTTCATGGCGCTCGCCTTGTTCTGGATCTGGGAGCGCTCGTTCTGGCAGGAGACCACGATGCCCGTCGGAAGGTGCGTGATGCGCACCGCCGAGTCGGTCGTGTTGACGCCCTGGCCGCCCGGGCCCGACGCGCGGTAGACGTCGACGCGCAGCTCGGACTCGTCGATCTCCACGTGGTCGGACGACTCCACGACCGGGAGGATCTCGACGCCCGCGAAGGACGTCTGGCGACGGCCCTGGTTGTCGAAGGGGGAGATACGGACCAGGCGGTGCGTGCCCTGCTCGACCGAGAGCGTGCCGTATGCGTACGGGGCCTTGACCACGAACGTGGTCGACTTGATGCCGGCCTCTTCCGCGTACGAGGTCTCGTAGACCTCCGTGCCGTAGCTGTGCCGCTCGGCCCAGCGCAGGTACATGCGCTGAAGCTGCTCGGCGAAGTCGGCGGCGTCGACGCCGCCCGCCTCGGCGCGGATGTTGACCAGGGCCTCGCGCTCGTCGTACTCGCCGGAGAGGAGCGTACGGACTTCCATCTCGTCCAGCGCCTTGCGGACGGTGACGAGCTCCGCCTCCGCCTCGGTGCGGGTGTCCGAGTCGTCCATCTCCTCGGCGAGCTCGAAGAGCACCGCGAGGTCGTCGATCCGGCTGCGCAGGGCCTCGGCCTTGCGGACCTCGGCCTGGAGGTGCGAAAGCTTGCTGGTGATCTTCTGCGCCGCCTCCGGGTCGTCCCACAGGGACGGGGCCGCGGCCTGCTCTTCGAGCACGGCGATGTCGGCCCTCATCTTCTCGAGGTCCAGGACGGCCTCGATCGACCCCATGGTCGAGGAGAGGGACTTCAGCTCTTCGGATACATCGACGACTGCCACGCGTCCAGCGTAACGGCTCATGGCAAGGCCCCGGACCTGGCTCCCCACGACCCGCCCGGCGGCCGGGGAGGCCTGGCGGCGAGTGGGGCCGGCGGTCGACGAGGCCTGACGGCGGGTGGGGCCGGCGGTCGACGAGGCCTGACGCGCGGCAAAGCCCGGCGTCAGCAGGCCCGCGACCGACGAGGCCGGTGCCCGGTGAGGCGCGGGTGGCCGACAAGCTCGCGCACGGTGACGCCTGGCGGGGTGGGGCCCGGCGGTCGACGAGGCCCCCGTCGGGCGAAGCGCGGCTCCCTGCGGGACCCGACGGCCGGGGAGGCTCGGACGCCGCACCGGCCCGGCGCCGCACCGGCCCGGCGCCGCACCGGCCCCGAGCCGTCGGCTACGGCTGCGTCGACGTCTTCGAGTCCTGTGGCGCTACGTCGGAGTCGCCCGCGGTCGCCAGGTAGCCGCCCGCTCCCAGCGCGCCGGCGACCACGAGCGCCGCGATCGAGAGGGTGATGCGGCGCTTGCGGACCGCCTCCGCCTTGTGGCGGGCCGAGCCGGGGCGCCGGGCGCCGGACGGACGGGGGGCGCGGGCGGTGCCCAGGGGGCCGCCCGCGAGCTCGTCGGGGGCGGGCACCCGCATGGAGGTGTGGGTGTCCCGGTTGGAGTCGGGCGAGGCGCCCGGGACCAGGGGGACGGCGGCGCGGCGCGGGGCAGCCGGCGCGGCGCCGGTCGGGTACGGGTCCTCCTCCTGCGCCTCCGAGGTCGGCTCGGCGTCCGGCTCGTCCACGTCGAGCGGCGGGATGCCGGCGAGCAGCGGCAGGACGTCCCGCAGGCGCGCGGCCAGCTCCGAGGCGCGCAGGCGGGAGGCCGGGGCCTTGGCCAGGCACTGGACGACCAGCTGCCACAGCTCCTCGGGGATGCCGGGCAGCGGTACGACCGTCTCGGTGACGTGGCGGCGCAGCACGGCCCCCGGGTGGCCGCCGCCGAAGGGCGTGAAGCCGGCCAGGAGCTCGTACAGGACGGTGGCGAGGGCGTAGATGTCGACCGCCGCGCGCGGCGGCAGGCCCTCGACGATCTCGGGCGCCAGGTAGTCGGGCGTGCCGATGATCCGGGTCGCCTTGGTGCGGCCGGGGGTGTCGATGAGCTTGGCGACGCCGAAGTCGGTGAGGAGCGCCGGATGGGCGCCGCCCGGCCCGAGCGGGCCCTCCATGTCGAGCAGGATGTTCTCCGGCTTGACGTCCCGGTGGACGACTCCGGCGGCGTGCGCGGCGGCGAGGCCGTCGGCGACGTCGGCGATGATCGCGACTGCCGCCTCGGGGGCGAGCCGGCGTTCCCGGTCGAGCCGCGTACGGAGGTCGGTGCCGCGGACCAGGTCCATGACGAGCGCGAGGTCGTTGCCGTCGACGACGAGGTCGCGGACGGCGACCACCCGGGGGTGGTCGAGCCCGAGCAGGGCGGTGCGCTCCTGGACGAAGCGTCCGACCAGCTCCTGGTCCGAGGCCAGGTCCTCGCGCAGCAGCTTGATGGCGACGGGGCCCTCGGGGCCCTCGCCGAGCCACACCGTGCCGGCGCTGCCCCGCCCGAGGATCTGGTGGGCCGTGTAGCGGCTGCCGATATTCCGTGCCAAGACTGCTCCCTCAGCGGCTGGCGGTCGCGACAAAGTTACGCGTCCGGGGGCGCCCGCCGTCACTTCCGAGGGGAAATCACCCCTCGGAAGTCGACAAATCGGCAGTACTACCGTGCCCTACTGCCCCGTACCGCCGGTGGTACCGCCCGTGTCCGTGGCGCTTCCGATCTCGGAGACCCAGGTGGAGACCGACGAGATCATGTCGCCGATGGCCTCCCAGTAGCCCTTGCCCTGGGCCACCCAGTCCTGGAGCGGGGTCAGCTCCCAGATGAGCCAGCCCGCGACCACGAACAGCAGGACCGTGAACAGACAGCCCTTCAGGCAGCCGAGGCCCGGGATCCGCATCGGGTTGGCGCTGCGCTGCCTCGGCTGTCGCGGCTCGCGCGGGGCCGGCGCCTGGGGCGGCGGCTGCGGCGGCGCGTACTGCTGCCGCTGCGGCGGGCGCTGCGGCTGGTGCTGCGGCTGGTGCTGGGGGGCGTACTGCTGCTGCGGGGGCTGCTGAGCCTGCGGTGCGTACTGCTGCCGCTGCGGCGGGCGCTGCGGCTGCTGGTACTGGGGCGGCTGCTGCCCGTACTGCTGAGGCTGGTGGTGCGGCTGATGCTGCGGCGGCTGCGGCTGGCGCTGCGGGCGCCGCCGCAGCGGGTCCTGGCTCGGGTCCAGGTACTGCACCTGCGTCTGCTCGTTGCGGTCCCGGGCCGCGCGCAGCTGGCTCTGCCAGGGGTGCGGGTCCTCGCCCTGGGGGGCCTGCGGATCGTGCGGCGGTACAGGGGGCATGACCGCCGTCGGATCGGCGCCGCCGGCTCCCGGACCGCCGGCCCCCGGACCGCTGGTCGGCATGACGCTCGTCGCGGCGGCCGGGTCGTACCGGTGCGCTCCCCCGCCGCTCGGCAGCACCTGGGTCGGATCGGCCGCACCGGGCGTCTCCGGGACCGGTGCGGGCGAGGGGTCGGGCGCGAGCAGCGCGCCGACGCCCTCGGCCGCCTCGATCTGCGCGGGCGTCGAGTGGACGCCGATGCCGGCGGCGACCGCGCGCAGCCCCCGGGCCAGGTTCTCGGCGCTGGGCCGCTGGTCCGGGTTCTTGCTGAGGCAGCGCTCTATGACCGTCCACAGCGGGCCGGGGACGGTGGAGGGACGGCGGGGCTCCTCGCTGAGGTGCCGGT
Organism: Streptomyces lateritius; assembly: GCF_014649715.1. Classification (GTDB taxonomy): domain Bacteria; phylum Actinomycetota; class Actinomycetes; order Streptomycetales; family Streptomycetaceae; genus Streptomyces; species Streptomyces lateritius. The sequence goes on along the minus strand of NZ_BMTO01000009.1, from coordinate 37,306 downwards.
GCAGGACCTCCAGGGCGGTGCCGCCCGCGAAGGGGGGACGGCCGGTGACCAGTTCGTAGAGCAGGATGCCCGCGCCGTAGATGTCGACGGCCGAGGTCTGCGGGCGGCCCTCGGCGGACTCGGGCGCGACGTACGCGGGTGTGCCGACGAACTCGTGCGTACGGGTCAGGCCCGGGGAGTCCGCGAGCCGCGCGATGCCGAAGTCGGTGAGCATCGGGTGCATCTGGCCGTCGCGCTCCGCGAGCAGCACGTTCGCGGGCTTCAGGTCGCGGTGGACCACGCCGTCGGCGTGGCTGGCGGCGAGCGCGTCGGCGATCTGCGCGGTGAGGAGCGAGGCGGCGACCGGGGTGAGCGGGCCGTTCTCCCGGAGATAACGGTGCAGGTCCGGGCCGTCGACGAGATCCATGACGAGGGCGAGGACATCGCCCTCGACGACCAGGTCCCGGGTCCGCACGATGTTGGGGTGGGTGAGCCGGAGGAGTACCGAGCGCTCGCGCAGGAAGCGCATCACGATGTCCGCGTCGTTGGCCAGCTCCTCCTTGAGGACCTTGATGGCCACGGTCTCCCCGGGCTGGCCCGGCACGGCGGCCTCGGCGCCCGCCGCCTCCCGCTGGCGGGCTCGCCAGACGGTGCCCGTGGCGCCGCGTCCGAGCGGCTCCTCGAGCAGGTACTTGCTGCCGATAGGCCGCACGTCACGCGCTCCCTGCTGATCGTGGTCCGGGGTGGTCCTGAATGGTCCTCGGTGATCCCGGTGGTCCTTCTATGTGTTGTGACCCCTCCGGGTGTCCGACCCACTTTAGTGCCGCCGAACGAGTCACCCCGCGGTCCTCACTGGCTGATTTCGGCGCCGGACTTGTCCGAAAACAAGACGCGTTTGTCGTACCGCAGGTTGCGGGAAGCAACGCACGACGTGCCCAACCAGGCACTTTTACGTCCACAGCCGACCATTCAAGATCACTTGGAGGCGACCCGCGGGCGGGTTGTCAGTGGCAGGTGCGAGGATGCACACAGCACGTCGCATCAGGGGTCGGGAGCCCCCGCGCCGTGCCGACCTGTACCGGACGACGCGTCCGTGCCGGGTGGGGGGAGTGACGGGGCGGTTCCCCTGCCGAGCACCACGCGCAGAAGGGACCGCTGACGGCGATGCAGATCCGGCTGACCGTCCTCGCGCCGCACGCCGGCCACGGCCTCGGGCGCGCCTGCGACGTGCTCGTCACCGCTCCGGCGGGAACGGCCCTCGCCGCCGTGGCCTCCGCCCTGGCCACGGCCGTCTCCGGCCCCGACGCCTCCACCTCCGGCACGACCGTGCTCTACGCGGGCCGTGAGCGGCTCGACGCCCGCCGCTGTGCGCTCGGCGAGCCGCCGCTCGTCGACGGCGCGGTGCTCACCCTCCAGGTCCCCGGAGAGGACGACCGGGTCGGCGAAGGGGCCCAGGCCCGGCTCCACGTCGTCGCGGGGCCCGACGCGGGCGGGGTGCATCTGCTGCACGGCGGCCCGATCAGGGTCGGCCGGTCACTGGACGCCGACGTTCCGCTCGACGACCCGGACGTCTCCCGGGTGCACTGCACGGTGACCGTCGGCAGCGACGGCCGGGTCACGGTCGCGGACCTCGGCTCCACGAACGGCACGACCCTGGACGGCGCGGCGGTCGGCGACCGCCCCGTCCGGCTGCTCCCCGGCGCCCTGCTGCGCCTCGGCGAGTCCGCCCTCCGCCTGGCGGGCCCCGGCGCCTGCGGTACGGACGCGCTGGCGACGACCCCCGACGGCGAGGGCCACCTGCGGGTGGACCTCGGGCGGGAGACCTCCGGCGGGAGCGCGGTCGCGCGCGGCGGCTTCGGCGGCCACGAGGGCGCGTACGCGGGTGCGGGTGCGGGCGCGCCTGCCGACGGGCCCGGTGGGTACGGCCACGAACACGGCCGTGGGGCCGGCGCGCAGCCGGAGGCGGACGGTCACCGGCGCGGCGGCCCGGCACACGGTACGGACGAGGGGTACGGCCCCGGCGTCGCGCCGGTGCCCGCGCCCCGCCACCCCGGCCAGCGGTCCCAGGACGTCACGCACGGCGGCTCCCCCGCCCACGCGCGCGCGGAGGCGGACGGCGGGGACGGCGGCGAGGGCGGTGGAGGCGAGGGGCACAGCAGGACCCGGCAGAACCGGCTCCAGGCCACGGCCCCGCCCCCGCGCGGCAGACGCGGCATAGGGGCCTGGGCCCGCCGGTTCGCGGGCGCAAAAGAGGAGCAGCCGCAGGTCGCGGCGGCGGAGACGGGCGCGGAGGCCACCGGTGCCGTGTCCGGTACGGGTCCCCGCGCCGGTCACGCTCCGGCCGCCGAGACCTGGCCCGACCCGGCCGCCGTGCTACTGACCGCGCTCGGCCCCGGCCCCCGGCTCTGGGAGCGTGCCCCGGACCATCCCGAATCCCTGGTGGTCCGGCTCGGCACGACCGACCGGGCCGAGCTCTCCGGGGTTCCGGTCACCGTCGGTCTGCGCGAGGTCGGATCACTCGGGCTCGCGGGGCCCGGGAACCGGCTCGCCGGACTCGCTCGCTCGGTCGTGGCGCAGCTCACCGCCCTGCACGCACCCTCCGACCTGGAGATCGTGCTGATCAGCGCCGACCGGAACCGGCCCCTGGAGGAACGGCGCCGTGCCTGGGGCTGGCTCGGCTGGCTCCCCCACCTCCGCCCGGCACACGGCCAGGACTGCCGGCTCCTCCTCGCGTACGACCGCGAGCAGGCCCACGCCCGTACGTCCGAGCTCACCCGGCGGCTCGACGACGGACCGCTCGGGCCCGGCTGGCCGAGCGCCGACCGCGCCGCCGTCGCCGAGGCGGCCGCACGCCACGAGGGACCGGTCACGGTCGTGATCGTGGACGGCGACCCCGGGTCCGCGGCCCTGCGTGAGACGACCGCTCGGCTCGCCGGAGCCGGAGCGGCGGCGGGCATCCACCTCATCTGTCTGGCCGAGGCGCCGGCCGCCTCGCCCGTCTCCCCGGTCGCGGCGACGTACGAAAGCGCCTGCGCGGCCTCACTCGCCTTCCGCGAGTGCGGAGCGGTCGCCCTGCTGAGCGGCGACGTGGCGACGGCCCTGCGACTGCTGCGTACGGCGGGAGGCCGGGCCGCGGGTCACGGCACCGTCGGCGTGGTGGACGCGGTCTCCGTCGCCTGGGCGGAGCGTTTCGCGCGAGCGGTCGCCCCTCTGCGCACCGATGCGCCCGCCACGCAGGGGCGGACCGCCACGGCGGCGCTCCCCCGCTCGGCCCGGCTGCTCGACGAGCTGGGTCTCGCCCGGGCCACCCCCGCCTCGCTCATGGCCCGCTGGGCCTCCGCCGGGGAAGGGGCGGCCGTCCTGGGCGCCGGCCCGCGCGGTCCGGTCTCGGTCGACCTGACCCAGGAAGGCCCACACCTGCTCATCGAGGGGCCCCCAGGCAGCGGGCGCACGGAGCTGCTCCGGTCGATCGCCGCGTCCCTCGCGGCCGGGAGCCGCCCGGACCGGCTCGGCCTGCTCCTGGTGGACGGCGCGGGGGGCGAGCGGGGCGAGGGCCTGGCCGCCTGTACGGAGCTGCCGCACGTCACCCAGCACCTGGTGGCCTCGGACCCGGTCCGGATGCGGCAGTTCGCCCAGGCTCTCGGGGCCGAGCTGAAGCGCCGCGCGGAGATCCTGGGCGACGCCCATTTCGCGGACCGCCGGGCCGCCGGCCGGCTGATCGGCCAACGCCCGCCGAGCGCGGCGGAGACGGTTACCCCGGGCGCACGGGCGACCGCACGCGTCCCCGACGCCCTCGCCGACCCGTCGAGCGGCCGCGTCTCCCGCACCCCCGACGGCTCCAGCGGCCGAACCCTGCGCACGGGCACCGGACCGATCGACGCCCGCCCCGGCGCCCTCGACGCCCCGCGGGCCGCCGACGACCTTCCGTCCCGCCCGAGCGACAGGACGGTCCGCACGGGCGCGGACGACCTGGGCGACCGTCCCAGCAGCCGCACGACCCGCCTCAGCGCCGAGGACCTGGCCTACCACCCCAGCGGCCGAACCCTCCGCACGGGTGACGCGGCCGCCGGCGACGACCGCCCTCACCGCCCGAACGGCCGCACGGCCCGCCCCGGCGCCGACGACCTGACCTACCACCCCAGCGGCCGTGCCCTCCGTACGAGCGACCCGGACCCCGCCGATGACCTCTCCCCCCGCCCCAGCGGCCGCACGGCCCGCCCCGGTGCCGGCGCCGACGAACTGGGCGACCGGCCCAGCGGCAGGTTGCCCCGGCGGGGCGGTGACGGCGACGCCTCCGGCCGGGTTCCCCGCCCCGGCGGGGAACGCGTCCCGCAGAGCGGCGCGACCCTGCACCTGCGGACCGACCAGTCGGCCGCCCCCCGGACGGAGGCGGCCGGCACCACCGGCGCAGGCGCAGGCACCTCCTGGGACGTGGGCGGCGCGCCCCTCCCCCGGCTCGTCATCCTGGTCGACGACTACGACGCGCTCGTGGCACCGGCACTCGGCTCACCCGGACGGCCCGCCGCCGGGTCCGTCGTCCGCGCGCTCGAAGCTGTCGCGCGCTGCGGCGAGCGGCTCGGGGTGCACCTCATCGCGACCTCGGCCCGCCCGGACCGTACGGCGGACACGGAACTGGCCCACGGCGCCCGGCTGCGGGTCGTGCTCGACGCGGCCCCCGTAGCGGCCGGTCCCGACGACCCCGCGCCCGGCCGGGGCCGGCTGGGGCACCCGGACGGACGGGTGACGCCGTTCCAGTCGGGGCGGGTGACGGGACGCATCCCGCGCACGGCGACGCTCCGGCCGACGGTGGTCCCGCTGGAGTGGGAGCGGATGGGCGACCCGCCCACCCGCAGACCCGTCCGCGAACTCGGCAACGGCCCGACCGACCTGGCGCTGCTGGCCTCGGCCCTGGACCGCGCCGCCCGTTCGGTCGACGCGACACCGGTGGCCCCACTGACACCTGTGACGCACAGCTGACACGGCTGATACAGGCCCTGGCACGGGCCTGACACGACGTCACGAGCCCATCACGATCCCGAGTTGGACACGCAAGGCGGTATTGCGGGCCCTCATCACCCGGCGTAGACCTGTCGGCACGAGCACACACACGAGCAAGCGAGCACACGCACGAGCCACGCACGGGACGAGCACGCGCACAGGAGAGACGGGGCAGCAATGCGTACAACTCTTCGTACACCTCGCACATCTCGCACACCCAGGGCCGCGAAGGCAATCACCACCCTCGCCGCGCTCGGCGCCCTCACCCTCGCCGGGTGCGGCGGCGCCGACAGCACGGACCCGGGCCCCGGCGGACCCCCGAGCCGGAGCGCCGGAGGCGAGGGCGTCACGCTGCCCTCCCTGAAGGGTCAGAAGATCCAGGTCGCCGCCGTCTGGACCGGCCCTGAGCAGGAGAACTTCACCAAGGTCCTGAAGGAGTTCGAGAAGCGCACCGGCGCGACGGTCACCTTCGTGCCCGCCCAGGATCCGATCGTGAACTTCCTCGGTACGAAGATCGCCGGCGGTTCTCCGCCCGACGTGGCGATGCTCCCCCAGGTCGGCGCGATCCAGCAGGCCGCCGCCCAGAAGTGGATCAAGCCGGTCGGCCCCGAGGCCAAGGCACAGCTCGCCGCCCACTACTCCCAGGGCTGGCGGGATCTCGGCGCCGTCGACGGCACCCAGTACGGCGTGTACTTCAAGGCCGCCAACAAGTCTTTGATCTGGTACAACAACGCGGCCTTCGAGAACGCGGGTGCCTCCGAGCCGAAGACCTGGAAGGAGTTCCTCTCCACCGCCGAGACGATCTCGGCTTCCGGGGTCACGCCCGTCTCGGTGGGCGGCGCGGACGGCTGGACGCTGACCGACTGGTTCGAGAACATCTACCTCTCTCAGGCCGGCCCGGCGAAGTACGACCAGCTGGCCAAGCACGAGATCAAGTGGACGGACGCGTCGGTCACCAAGGCTCTCACCACGCTCGGCGAGCTGTTCGGCAAGCCGAATCTGATCGCGGGCGGCGCGGACGGCGCGCTGCAGACGGAGTTCCCCGCCTCGGTCACCCAGACCTTCAGCGGCGGTGACCAGCCGAAGGGAGCGATGGTCTTCGAAGGCGACTTCGTCTCGGTCAACATCGCGCAGACCAGCGCGAAGATCGGCACGGACGCGAAGGTGTTTCCCTTCCCCGCCGTCGGTGACGGCGCTCAGCCCCCGGTGGTGACGGGAGGCGACGCGGCCGTGGCGCTGAAGGACACCAAGGGGGCGCAGGCGCTGCTGACCTTCCTCGCCTCGCCGGACGCGGCGGCGATCTGGGCGAAGGCCGGCGGCTTCCTCTCGCCCAACAAGAGCCTGGATCCGGCGGCGTACCCGAACGACGTACAGCGAGAGATCGCCAAGGCGCTGATCGCGGCCGGGGACGATTTCCGCTTCGACATGTCGGACCAGATGCCGCAGTCGTTCGGCGGCACGCCCGGCAAGGGCGAGTGGAAGGCGCTCCAGGACTTCCTGAAGAACCCCAAGAATGTGGCGGGGACCCAGGCGCGGCTCGAGGCCGACGCGGCCAAGGCGTACAAGAACTGATCCGCCGTCATGGCCTCGGCTCCGCGTCCCTCCGCGTCCAAGAGCGTCACCGGCACCCGTAGGTCAGTGGCGGCGGGGTTCCTCCTCCCCGCCCTGCTGCTGCTCGGCGCGCTCGTCGTCTACCCGATCGGGTACTCCGTCCACCGCTCGTTCTTCGACAAGTCCGGCGATTCCTTCGCCGGTCTCGACAACTACATCGAGCTCTTCACCGACGACACCATCCTCACCGCCGTCAAGAACAACGCGATCTGGGTGGTCCTCGCCCCGACCGTCGCCACCGCCCTCGGCTTGATCTTCGCGGTCCTCACCGAGCGGGTGCGCTGGGGGACGGCGTTCAAGCTGATCGTGTTCATGCCCATGGCGATCTCGATGCTCGCCGCCGGGATCATCTTCCGGCTCGTGTACGAGCAGGATCCGGACCGGGGGGTCGCGAACGCGGTCTGGGTCGGGGTCCACGACACGTTCGCCGAGTCCTCCGTCTTCCCGAGGGCGCGTCCGCTTCCCGTCCACCCCGTCGAGGCGGCGGGCGGCGGCGCGTACGTCACCAAGGAGCCGGTCCGTGCGGGGGAGATCGCGCTGCTCCCCCTGGTCGGGGTGGCTCCCGCGCAGATGCCGGGGGACGCCCGCCCCGCGCGGAGGCCGGCCGTCGAGGGGGGCCGGATCAACGGCACCGCCTGGCTGGACTTCACCAAGGGCGGCGGCGGGAAACCGAACGTCGTCGACGCGCAGGAGCGCGGCCTGAAGGGGCTGCGCATCGAGGCCGTACGGGAGGACGGCAGCGTGGCCGCGTCCACGTCGGCGGCCGCCGACGGCACCTTCAGCCTCCCGGCGTCAGCCGACGGGGCCCGTCTGCGGCTGCCCGCGAGCAACTTCCGGGAGCAGTACAACGGCGTGGAGTGGCTCGGCCCGTCGCTCGTCACGCCCGCCGTCATCGGCAGTTACGTCTGGATGTGGGCCGGGTTCGCGATGGTCCTGATCGCGGCCGGGCTCGCGAGCGTGCCGCGTGAGCTGCTCGAGGCGGCCCGGGTCGACGGGGCGAACGAGTGGCAGGTCTTCCGCCGGATCACGGTGCCGCTCCTCGCACCGGTCCTCGCCGTCGTCCTGGTCACCCTGGTGATCAATGTGCTGAAGGTCTTCGACCTGGTCTTCATCATCGCGCCGGGTTCGGCACAGGACGACGCCAACGTGCTCGCGCTCCAGCTCTACCGCTCGTCCTTCGGCACGGACGCGGACCTCGGCGTCGGCTCCGCCATCGCCGTGCTCCTGCTGCTCCTCGTGCTCCCGGTGATGGCCTTCAACATCCGCCGTATGCGAAGGGAGGCCCGCCGATGACAGCGTCGAACGGAGGCGGAGGTGGAAGCGGGGGCGGGGGCGGGAGCGGGGCCGGCCGCCTGGGGTCACGGATCGCCGCCCGCGCCGCCGGCGGTGGGATGCGGATATTCCTCGTCCTCGTCGGCCTCTTCTGGCTGATGCCCACGGTCGGACTGCTGCTCTCCTCGTTGCGCGGGCCGACCGACATCAGCGAGAGCGGCTGGTGGCAGGTCTTCACCACCCCGGCGCAACTGACCACCGAGAACTACTCCGCCCTTCTCGCGAACGACACCATCACCGGCTCGCTCGTCTCCACCGTCCTGATCACCGTCCCTGCGACCCTCCTGGTCGTCGTCATCGGCTCACTCGCCGGGTACGCCTTCGCGTGGCTGGACTTCCCCGGCCGCGACTGGTGGTTCCTGGTGGTCGTGGGACTCCTGGTGGTACCGGTACAGGTCGCGCTGGTACCGGTGTCGAAGCTCTTCGGCACGATCGGCATCTTCGAGACGACACTCGGGGTCGTCCTCTTCCACACCGCCTTCGGGCTGCCGTTCGCGATCTTCCTGCTCCGCAACTTCTTCGCCGAGATCCCCCGTGAGCTCCTGGAGGCGGCCCGGCTGGACGGTGCGGGCGAGATCCGACTCTTCACCCGGGTCGTGCTGCCCCTGGGCGGCCCCGCGATCGCCTCCCTGGGCATCTTCCAGTTCCTCTGGGTCTGGAACGACATGCTGGTCGCCCTGATCTTCGCGGACTCCGAATCCCCACCGATCACGGTGGCCCTCCAGCAGCAGGTACGCCAGTTCGGCAACAACATCGACGTCCTCGCCCCGGGAGCATTCGTCTCGATGGTGATTCCGCTGGTGGTCTTCTTCGCCTTCCAGCGCCAGTTCGTCTCGGGGGTGATGGCGGGCGCGGTGAAGTAGACGGGGCAGACCCCGGGCCGGGCGAGGGAAGCGGGCCGGGCGGCCGGCCGAGGGAAGCGGGCATTCACCAGGAAGGACGGACAAAAGGAGTGATACAGGCGTAGACCTGAATAGAGTGCGGCTCGATGACGACGCATCGAGACCCCACGCCGCCCCCCTCGCCCGACCGCGGCCCAGGCCCCGGTCCCGGCGGCCGGCCCCCGTCGGCGGCGCCCGAGGCAGGGGCGGCGCGGGCTGCCTGCACCCCCGCTCCGCCGGATCTCACCGGCTCCCCCTTCGACTCGGACACCTTCACCTCGGCCACCTTCGTCTCGGTCGGCAACGGCCCCCTCCTCTCCCTCGCCGGCGTCTGGGTCGTCACCCGCGTCGGCATGCTGCTGCTTCTGCTCCGCGACACCCTGGGCGTCGGTGGCGTGGGGCGTGAGGTGTACGTCCTCTACCAGTACTGGTACCGGCAGTTCGCCCACGGCACGTTCCCCGTGAACGACGTCACCTGGCAGTACCCGCCCGGCGCCGGGCTGGTGATCATGTCCCCTGGGGCGTTGCCCTGGCTCACGTACTTCCAGGCGTTCGTCGCCCTCACCCTCCTCGCGGACGCCGCCGTCACCCTCGCCCTCGCCCGCGCCGACAGCGACCGCGTCACACACGGCGCCTGGGTGTGGGTCTGCGGACTGCCGCTGCTCCTGCACCTCCCGCTGGCCCGGTACGACGTCCAGGCCACCGCCCTCGCCGTGCTCGCGCTGCTCGCGCTGCGGTCCCGCTCGGCCGCCGGACACCGCCTCGGCGGGGCGCTCGCCGCGCTCGGCGCGCTGGTCAAGGTGTGGCCGGTGCTCACCCTCATCGGCACGCCCCGGGGCCGTACCACCCGTGACGCCTGGGTCTCCGCCGCCGTCACCGCCGCGGCCCTCCTCGCCACCCTGGCGCTCTTCTTCTCGCACTCGCTCGGCTTCCTGCGCCAGCAGGGCAGCCGTGGGATCCAGATCGAGTCCCTGGGCGGCACCGCCCTCTCCCTGGCCAGGGCGGCGGGCGTCTGGCCGGGCACGGTCCAGTACCGCTACGGCGCCTTCGAATACGTCGGCCCGTACGTCTCCAGCATCGGCCGGCTCGCGCTGCTCCTGACCGTCCTCGCCTGCGTCTGGCTGCTGATCTGGCGGCTCCGGGCCCGCGGCTGGACCGAGGCGACCCCGGCGGACGCGGCCCTCGCCGCCGTCCTGCTCCTCACCGTCACCAGCCGGGTGATCAGCCCCCAGTACATGATCTGGCTCCTCGGCCTGGCCGCCGTCTGTCTGACCTCGCGGCGCACCGTGATGCGCCCGGTGGCGCTGCTGCTCCTGCCGGCGGCCGCGCTGAGCTCCCTGGCGTACCCGGTCCTCTACGACGACGTGCTGGCCGGCACCCTGCCCGGCCTCGGGGTCATGGCGGTCCGCAACGCACTGCTGGTCGCCGCCGCGCTGCTGGCCGCACGCCGCCTGTGGACCTCGTCCGTGGCCGTCGAGGAACGAGCCGAATGAGGAACGAGCGGAACGACGAGGGCCCCGCCGGTCGTCCCGGCGGGGCCCTCGTCGTTCGCTACGACACGTACGTGCCGCTCCCGCTAGCTGTGCGTGCGCAGCAGCTGCCGCATCGTCCGCATGGCCACCGACAGGTTGGCCAGGTCGAACGTCTCGGAGCTCTGGATCTCCTCCAGCGTCGTCCGCGCCCGGCCGAGGATCGCCGCGTTCTTCTCCTCCCACGCCTTGAACCGCTGCTCCGGGCTCGCGCTCCCGTCGCCCGCCGCCAGCACGTCCGCCGTGAGAGCGGCGTGGGCGGCGAACAGGTCCTCGCGGATGGAGGCGCGGGCCATCGACTGCCACCGGTCGGCGCGCGGCAGTTCGATGATCCGGTCCATGAGCTGCGTGATCCGCAGCCGGTCGGCCAGGTCGTAGTAGACCTCGGCGACCGCCATCGGGTCCTTCTCCGTGCGGTCCGCGATCGCGACGATGTCGAGGATCGGGAAGGCGGAGGAGAAGCCGGCGACCCGCAGGGCGAGCTTCTCCGGGACGCCCACGGCCGTCAGCTCTTCCAGGATCTGCTGGTACCACTCCAGGTCCGCGCCGCGCAGCAGCTGCGGCAGCTCGGCCCAGACCTGTTCCACGCGGTCGCCGAAGAAGTCGACGGTCTCGGCGAGCTCGAGCGGCTGCGGGCGGTTGCCGAGCAGCCAGCGCGTGCCGCGCTCGACCAGGCGCCGCGAGTGCAGCCGCATCCGGGTCTGGAACTCGGCCGGTACCTGGTTGTCGAGCGCCTCGACGGCGTCCCAGACGTCGCTGAGCCGGAAGATGGCGCGGGCGGCGGTCTGCGCGCGGACGATCTCCTCGATCGAGGCGCCCGTCTCCTCGCGGAGGCGGTGCAGGAAGGTCGAGCCACCGCTGTTGACCGTGTCGTTGACCAGGATCGTGGTGATGATCTCCCGGCGCAGCGGGTGGCTGTCGATCGCCTCCGGGAACTTCTCGCGCAGCAGCGTCGGGAAGTACGTGTGGAGAAGTTCGCGCAGGTACGGGTCGTCCGGCAGGCCGGTGCCGATCAGCTCGTCCGCCACGGTGATCTTGGTGTACGCGAGGAGAACGGCGAGCTCAGGCTGGCTCAGGCCCTTGCCGGCGTTGAGCAGCTCGCGGATCTGCCGGTCGTTGGGCAGGAACTCCAGGGAGCGGTCGAGGTGCCCGTCCCGGCCCAGCCGGCGCATGAAGCGCTGGTGGGCGTGGAGCAGGGACGGCGACTGGGCGACGGCGTTGGCCAGGGCCACGTTCTGCGCGTAGTTGTTGCGCAGCACGAGTCGGCCGACCTCGTCGGTCATCTCGGCGAGGATCTTGTTGCGCTGCTTGACGGTCATGTCGCCCTCGACGACGAGCCCGTTGAGCAGGATCTTGATGTTGACCTCGTGGTCGGAGGTGTCCACGCCGGCGCTGTTGTCAATGGCGTCGGTGTTGACCTTGCCGCCCTCGCCCTCGGGGCCGCCCCTGCGGGCGAACTCGATGCGGCCGAGCTGGGTCAGACCGAGGTTGCCGCCCTCGCCGACGACCTTCACCCGCAGGTCCTCGCCGTTGACGCGGATGGCGTCGTTCGCCTTGTCGCCGACGTCCGCGTGGGTCTCGGCGGACGACTTGACGTACGTACCGATGCCGCCGTTCCACAGCAGGTCGACCGGCGAGTGGAGGATCGCCTGCATCAGTTCGGCCGGGGTCATCTTGGTGACGCCGGCGTCGATGCCGAGGGCCGTGCGCATGTGCGCGTTGATCGGGATCGACTTGGCGGTACGGGGGTGGATGCCGCCGCCCGCGGAGAGCAGCTCCGTCTTGTAGTCGGCCCAGGAGCTGCGGGGCAGCTCGAAGAGACGGCGCCGCTCGGCGTACGAGACGGCCGCGTCCGGGTTCGGGTCGATGAAGATGTGGCGGTGGTCGAAGGCGGCGACGAGCCTGATGTGCTCGGAGAGCAGCATGCCGTTGCCGAAGACGTCGCCGGACATGTCGCCGACGCCGACGACGGTGAAGTCCTCGGTCTGGGTGTCGTGGCCGAGCTCGCGGAAGTGCCGCTCGACGGACTCCCAGGCGCCGCGGGCGGTGATGCCCATGCCCTTGTGGTCGTAGCCGGCCGAGCCGCCGGACGCGAAGGCGTCCCCGAGCCAGAAGCCGTAGCCGACGGCGACCTCGTTGGCGATGTCGGAGAAGGTCGCGGTGCCCTTGTCGGCGGCGACGACCAGGTAGGTGTCGTCCTCGTCGTGGCGGACCACGTCGACCGGGGGCACGACCTCGCCTGCGACCAGGTTGTCTGTGATGTCGAGGAGCGCCGAGATGAACGTCTTGTACGAGGCGATGCCCTCGGTCAGCCAGGCGTCGCGGTCCACGGACGGGTCCGGGAGCTGCTTGGCGACGAAGCCGCCCTTGGCGCCGACGGGCACGATGACGGTGTTCTTCACCATCTGCGCCTTGACCAGGCCGAGGATCTCGGTACGGAAGTCCTCACGCCGGTCGGACCAGCGCAGGCCGCCTCGGGCAACCTTGCCGAAGCGCAGGTGGACGCCCTCGACGCGCGGCGAGTAGACCCAGATCTCGAACGCCGGGCGGGGCGCGGGGAGGTCGGGGATGGCCTGCGGGTCGAACTTCATCGACACGTACGAGTGCGGGCGTCCGCTGTCCGACTTCTGGAAGAAATTGGTCCGCAGGGTCGCCTTGATGACGGTGAGGAAGGAGCGGAGGATCCGGTCCTCGTCGAGGGAGGCGACCTGGTCCAGGGCGCCGTCCAGCTCCTCCAGGAGCCCGTCGATCAGCTCGGTGCCGGCGCGCTGGCGCTCCGGCGCCATCCGCGCCTCGAAGAGGGAGACGAGGAGCCGGGTGGTGTGGACGTTGTTGCGGAGGGTGTCCTCCATGTAGTCCTGGCTGAACGTCGAACCGGCCTGGCGCAGGTACTTCGCGTAGGCGCGCAGCACCATCGCCTCACGCCAGGTCAGCCCGGCGGAGAGGACCAGCGCGTTGAAGCCGTCGTTCTCGGCCTCGCCGGTCCAGGTCGCGGCGAACGCCTCCTGGAACCGCTCGCGGGCGTCGTCACCGAGGTAGTCGCCGCCGTTGCCGGTCGCGGCGGGCATCCGCAGACCGAAGTCGTAGATCCACGCGTGCGTACGGTCGGCGCAGCGCAGCTCGTACGGGCGCTCGTCGATGACCTCGACGCCGAGCCGGTTGAGGACCGGCAGGACGGCGGAGAGGGAGACCTGCTCACCGCCCTTGTAGATCTTGAAGCGGCGCTCGGAGGGGCCGGTGCCGACCGGCTCGTACAGCGAGAGGGCGAACTCCTTGCCCGTGCGCTTCAGCTGCTCCAGGTGGACCAGGTCGGCCACGGCGGCGCGCGGCGAGTGGTCGGCCTTGTACCCCTCGGGGAAGGCGTTGCCGTAGCGGCGCAGCAGCTCGGCGGCGCGCTCCTCGCCGCACTCGGCGTTGAGGGCCTCGGCGAAACCGTCGGCCCAGGAGCGGGCGGCCTCGACGAGACGGGCCTCGATGCGCTCCTTGTCGGCGTCGGTCAGGTGGGTCAGCTCGGTGCCGGCGGCGACGCGCACGACGAAGTGCAGCCGGGTGAGCACCGACTCGGTGCTCATGAGGGTGAAGTCGACGCTGGTGCCGCCGAGCTCCTCCTTGAGGATGTCGGTCAGGCGCTCGCGGACGCCGGTGTTGAAGCGGTCGCGCGGCAGGTAGACGAGGGCCGAGTAGAAACGGCCGTACTCCTCCTGGCGCAGGTACAGCCGCAGCCGGCGGCGCTCCTGCAGGTAGAGGACGCTGGTGACGATCTCGCGCAGCTCGTCGGGCGGGGTCTGGAAGAGCTCGTCGCGGGGGTACGTCTCCAGGATCTGGAGCAGGTCGCGGCCGTCGTGGCTGTTCGGCGAGAAGCCGGCGCCCTCCAGGACCTCCTGGACCTTGCGGCTGATGACCGGAACCCGACGGACGGACTCGGTGTACGCGGCGGAGGAGAACAGGCCCAGGAAGCGCCGCTCCCCCACCACGTTTCCTTCGGCGTCGAACTTCTTCACGCCCACGTAGTCGAGGTACGAGGGGCGGTGCACGGTCGCGCGGCTGTTGGCCTTGGTGAGGATCAGCAGCTTGTGCTCGCGCGCCTTGGCGCGGGCGTCGGCGGGCAGCCGGCTGAAGGACGGCGAGACCGGGTGGGCGTGGTGGTCGTCCTGGCCGCTGTGGTGCGGGTCGGAGCGCAGGATGCCGAGGCCGGTGCCGGGGACGGCGGCCAGCGCGTCACCGTCGACCAGCTCGTACTCCCGGTAGCCGAGGAAGGTGAAGTGGTCGGCGGCGAGCCAGCGCAGCAGCTCGCGGGCCTCTTCGACCTCGGTGGAGCGCAGGTCGTCGGGGGTCGGCTCGCCGGGCAGGTTCTCGGCGATGCGCAGCGCCGCCTCGCGCATCTTCTCCCAGTCCTCGACCGTCTCGCGGACGTCGGACAGGACGCGCAGCAGGTCCGTGGTGATCTGCTTGAGGTCGGCCCGGTCGGTCTCGCGGTCGATCTCGACGTGGATCCAGGACTCGGTGAGCACGTCGTGCGGCAGCCCGGCCTTGGTCCCGGCGGACTCGGAGCTGAGCACCTCGATGAGCCTGCCGGTGACGTCACGGCGGACGAGGACCTGCGGGTGGATCACGACGTGGATGCCGCGGCCCTGGCGGGAGAGCTCGTTGGTGACGGAGTCCACGAGGAACGGCATGTCGTCGGTGACGACCTCGACGACGGAGTGGCTGCAGGTCCAGCCGTTCTCCTCGACCGTCGGGGTGTGCACGCGGACGTTCGCGGTGCCCTGGGGGCGGTTCTCCGCGAGCCGGTAGTGCGAGAGGGCGGCGCCGAAGACGTCCACCGGATCGCGGTCCGTGAGGTCCTCGGGCGCGGTGTGCAGGTAGTAGCGCTGGAGGTAGTCGAGCAGGGTGTCCCGGTCGGGCCTCTCCCCGTTCTCAGGCCCCGTCGGAAGTCGCCCCCCGGCCGGGCTGTTCTCAGCTACCCGGGCGGCCCTGTCGAGCAGCTCGGCCTTGGCTTCGTCCAGCTTGGTCTGCATGTCCTCTGGCTCCTGTCGCGCGCCGTTGCGTGACGTCGGTAGAAACGGCACATCGCCACGACGCGGTGATACCGGTCGAAGTCGACGTGAGGCCGTGATGAGAGATGTCCAGGTCGAATCCGGCCACCGCGGGTGGCACGTCCGGACGGAGAGGATCAGCGAACGCCCTGTCGACCCGGCCGTTGACACGGGCCGGGCGGAGGCCGGGGGCTTCGCTGCCCCCACGGCGTATCGCGCTGATCACGGGAAAAGCCTATCGCTCCCGACCCCCGCGCCGTCATGAGCCGTATGTGTACAAAAGAGGGGGTGGAAGTTTGACGTTATGGACAGCGACACATGTCCTCTTGGCAAGGCACGGCGACGCGAGGAGTCTGGCAGCAACACTCCGACGCGCGGGGCACCACCACCGGATCTGGGAGTCGTGATGGCGAAGATCTTGATCGTGACCGGGGACGCGGCGGAGTCGCTGGAGGTCCTCTACCCCTACCAGCGTCTCCTCGAGGAGGGCTACGAAGTCGACATCGCGGCCCCGGCGCGCAAGCGGCTGCGGTTCGTGGTCCACGACTTCGAGCCGGGCTACGACACGTACACGGAGAAGCCGGGGTACACCTGGCCCGCCGACCTGGCCTTCTCCGAGGTCGACCCGGGCGACTACGTGGCCGTGGTGATCCCGGGCGGCCGCGCCCCGGAGTACCTCCGCAACGACCCGGAGCTTCGCAAGATCCTCAAGTCGTTCTTCGACGCGGACAAGCCCGTGGCCCAGATCTGTCACGGCCCCCTCCTGACGGCTGCGATCGGCGGCCTGGAGGGCCGCAGGGTCACCGCGTACCCCGCACTCGAGATCGACATGCAGGCGGCGGGCGCGAGCTTCCAGGACACCGAGGCCGTCATCGACGGCACCCTCGTCTCCTCCCGCGGCTGGCCCGACCACCCCGCCTGGATGCGCGAATTCCTGAAGGTCCTCCGCAGCAAGGCCTGACCGGGGGGCGACGGGCGGGGGCGCGGGCGGGGCGTCGTTCTGCGACCACCTCCGCCCGCGCCTCTCGCTCACCGCCGGACGTTCACGGTCACCCGCAGCCCGCCGGTACCGGCGACAGCCACCCCGACCGCACCGACGGCCACGGCCACCTCGCCGTGACCGCCCACCGCCAGGCCGGCCGCCACGACCATCGCCAGCAGACCCACGCAGGCCGTAAACCAGGGCAGAGCACGGCTGCCGCCGTCGGGCTTGTCTGAGATACCGTCGAGAGACGCCATGGGAACCACTCTCCTCGCAACAGGGGACCCCGTCGGCGCGCGAGGGAGATCCGGGAAAGAACGAGGCCAGCCGCCAAGCAAGGGCCTCGCCCGGGTCTCCCTTCGTCACGTCCAGGGGCCGTCGGACGCGCTGCCATCGGACGCTTCCGTCAAGACCCGCTGGGCGTAAGCCCGTTGAGAGGTGTGACCGTCCGTCAGCGCATCACGAGCCTACCGGTCGTCGCCACGGTGCCGTCATGTTCCGTTTGTGTACAAGAGGGGGTGTGGAAGTTTGACGTTATGGACAGCGACGGGCTCTGGTTTGGCAGAAGGTGAGGCTTGACGCCACGCACCCGGGCTCCCCGGCCGTGTCACCGAGCCGCGTCACCCCTGCCTAGACCAGCTCCTCCGCCACCTCCACCGCCTCCGCGAGCGAGTCGACCACCGGCACACCCACCCTCTCGAGCGACGCCCGGCTGTGCGACCCCCCGGTGTACAGCACCGCCCGCGCACCGACGTGCGCCGCCGCCACCGCGTCGTCCGCCGCGTCCCCGATCACCACGATCCGCGAGGGGTCGACACCCTCCAGGGCGGCCAGATGGCGCACCATGTGCGCCGACTTCCCCGCCGTGGAGGACCCGACCCGCCCGTCCACGCGGACGAACCGCTCCTCGATCCCGTGCCGCCGCACCAGCGGTACCAGGTCCGTGTGCGGCGCCAGCGAGAGCAGCGACTGTGTCAGTCCGGACTCCTGCCGCGCGGCCAGCAGCTCCGCCGCCCCGACCGTGAGCCCGCACGTCTCCGCCCGCTGCCAGTAGTGCTTGTGGAAGACGCCGTCCATCAGCGTCCACTCGTCGTCCGTGGGCAACCGTCCCATGAGCCGCTCGTAGAATTTCGGCACGGGCACCATGTACAGCTCGCGGTAGCGCGCGAGCGTGATCGGCGCCAGGCCGAGTTCGGCGAAGGCCGCGTTCGTCGCCCCGATGACGGCCTCGATGTCGTCGAGGAGTGTGCCGTTCCAGTCCCAGACCAGGTGCTTGGCGTGCTTGCCGTTCTTCCCGCGCTTCCCCATGCGAAGACGGTACCGGCCCGCTCCGACAAACGCCCTGGGCCGGCCGCTCCTCAGGCCAGCAGCCCCGGAATCTCCTGCACCCCGAACCACAGCAGCTCGTGGTCCTCCGCCCCGTCCACCGTGAACTGCGCGTCGTCGTCACCCTGGTCCGCCGCCCCGAGCGCGGCCGCCGCGGCGGCGACGTCCGTCTCCGCGTCATCCGCGTCGGCGTGCACGGCCGCCGCCTTCGTCAGCGGTACGGGACCGGCGATCCGGACCTCACCCAGCGAACCGGCGTCCAAGCCCCGGTCGGGGTCGGCCGTCGCGTCCTCGTCCGCCACGTCGACGGCGACGACGACCCGGCGCCGCGCGGCCGAGGGGTCGCCGGCGATCAGTCGCAGCGAGGCGGCGGCGGCCCTGCTGAGCGCCGCGTACTCGAGCTCCTCGATGTCGTCGGAGACGTACCACTCGCGCAGGGCGGGGGTGACGGCGTAGGCGGTCAGCAAGCCGGGGCCCAGCTCGCCCGCCTTGTGCGCCTGTGCGAGACCGGGGAGGGTCAGGGGGACGTACACGCGCATTGGCTGGCCGCTTTCGTAGTCGGAAACGCCCTCAGGATACGTGCGGAGTCCCCCTTCGGGGTCTCCAGGCCGCCCTCCCGGCGGTCCACCCGACGCATTGCCCGGGCCCCGTGACATCAGGCCCGCAGAAGCACGCGGTCACTCTGATAGGTGAATCTTCCGGGCGGCCACCCGGGCGCCCCGAGCCTCTTGCAGGGGCGGTGAGCAGCCCCGTACAAGATCCCCAACAGAAGTTACCGCCCGGTAGACCGCCGGGTGCGAAGGACGGGGACCGGGAATGGACACCATCACCACCACCACGACAGCCACCCGCGGCCGGGAAACGACCGCCGACGATCTCGCCCCACCCGCGGCCACCACCCGCCCCCGGACCCCACGCCCGCGAACCGCGCCCCGGGGCCCCGCCGGAACCGGCCCCCGCGGTACGGCCGGCAGCCGCCCCCCGGTGGGCCTCTCACGCGCCCGGACGGCGCCCCGCGTCCTCCCCCCGCACGCGATGTTCGCCGAGCGTCTGCTCGCCGTCCTGAGCGGCGAGCGGCCCGTCCACTGGATGCTCGGGCAGACGGTCGGAGAGGCGTACGAACAGCTCGTCCGGCTCGCCCCGCAGAGCCCCCTCAGGGCTCAGGCTCACGGCACCCGCCCCGTGATCCGCCGCTGCGCCGTCCAGGCCCGCCCCGGCGCCGTCGAGGCCTTCGCGGTGATCGCCGTCGGCGGAGGAAGGGTCAGGGCCATGGCGTTCCGCCTGGAGCGGGGAGCCGACCGCCGGTGGCGCTGCGCCGCGATCGAGCTGGACGGCCTCCACGCGCGCGTGCCCGCCCAAGGCCGTCCCGCCGGCCGGACATGACGGAGGGGCCGGCACCTCACCAGGTGCCCGGCCCCTCCGCCCATCCGTCCTGCGTCTCGCGGCGCCTTACTTCTTACGGCGCCGTCCGCCGCTGCTCTTCTGCGCCTTGCGGCGCTCCGCGCGCGTCAGACCGTCACCGGCGGCGTCGTCGCTGACGAAGTCGCCCTCGACGATGCTGCCCTCACCGTCCACCTTGGGAGCGGTGAAGTGCAGGCGGTCGGGCCGCTGCGGGGCCTCGAGCCCCTTGGCGCGGATCTCCGGACGCCCGGCCGGCACCGCGTCCTCCTTGCGGAGCGAAGGAGCCGCGTCCTGCACCGGGACCTCCTCGACCTGCTGCTCGACCTGGACCTCCAGGTTGAACAGGTAGCCGACGGACTCCTCCTTGATGCCCTCCATCATGGCGGTGAACATGTCGAAGCCCTCGCGCTGGTACTCGACCAGCGGGTCCTTCTGGGCCATCGCGCGCAGGCCGATGCCCTCCTGGAGGTAGTCCATCTCGTAGAGGTGCTCGCGCCACTTGCGGTCGAGCACGGAGAGGACGACCCGGCGCTCCAGCTCACGCATGATGTCCGAGCCGAGCGACTTCTCCCGGGCCTCGTACTGCTCGTGGATGTCGTCCTTGACGGCCTCGGCGATGAACTCGGCGGTGATGCCCGCGCGGTCGCCGGCCGCCTCCTCCAGCTCCTCCACGGTGACCTTCACCGGGTAGAGCTGCTTGAACGCGGTCCACAGCCGGTCGAGGTCCCACTCCTCCGCGAAGCCCTCGGCGGTCTCCTGGCGGATGTAGTCGTCGATCGTGTCGTCCATGAAGTGGCGGATCTGCTCGTGCAGGTCCTCGCCCTCCAGGACCCGGCGACGCTCGCCGTAGATGACCTCGCGCTGGCGGTTGAGGACCTCGTCGTACTTCAGGACGTTCTTACGCGTCTCGAAGTTCTGCGTCTCGACCTGGGACTGCGCGGAGGCGATGGCGCGCGTGACCATCTTGTTCTCGATCGGCACGTCGTCCGGCACGTTGGCCATCGCCATGACGCGCTCGACCATCTGGGCCTTGAACAGGCGCATCAGGTCGTCGCCGAGCGACAGGTAGAAGCGGGACTCGCCCGGGTCGCCCTGACGGCCGGAACGGCCGCGCAGCTGGTTGTCGATGCGGCGCGACTCGTGGCGCTCGGTGCCCAGCACGTAGAGCCCACCGAGCGACTTGACCTCCTCGAACTCCGCCTTGACGGCCTTCTCGGCGCGCTCCAGGGCGGCGGGGAGGGCCGCGGCCCACTCCTCCACGTGCTCGACCGGGTCCAGGCCCATCTGGCGCAGCTCGGCCTCGGCGAGGTCGTCCGGGTTGCCGCCGAGCTTGATGTCGGTGCCTCGGCCGGCCATGTTCGTCGCGACGGTGACGGCGCCCTTGCGGCCGGCCTGGGCGACGATCGTCGCCTCACGGTCGTGCTGCTTGGCGTTGAGCACCTCGTGCTGGATGCCGCGCTTGGAGAGCTGCTGCGAGAGGTACTCGGACTTCTCGACCGACGTCGTACCGACGAGGATCGGCTGGCCCTTCTCGTGCTTCTCCGCGATGTCGTCGACGACGGCCGCGAACTTGGCGACCTCGGTGCGGTAGATCAGGTCCGACTGGTCCTTGCGGACCATCGGCTTGTTCGTCGGGATCGGGACGACACCGAGCTTGTAGATCTGGTGGAACTCGGCGGCCTCGGTCATGGCCGTACCGGTCATGCCGGACAGCTTGTCGTAGAGGCGGAAGAAGTTCTGCAGGGTGATCGTGGCGAGGGTCTGGTTCTCGTCCTTGATGTCCACCCCTTCCTTCGCCTCGATCGCCTGGTGCATGCCCTCGTTGTAGCGGCGGCCGGCGAGGATACGGCCGGTGTGCTCGTCGACGATCATGACTTCGCCGTCGATGACGACGTAGTCCTTGTCCTTCTTGAAGAGTTCCTTGGCCTTGATGGCGTTGTTCAGGTACCCGACGAGCGGGGTGTTCACCGACTCGTAGAGGTTGTCGATGCCGAGCCAGTCCTCGACCTTGGCGACGCCGGACTCGTGGATGCCGACGGTCCGCTTCTTCTCGTCGACCTCGTAGTCGCCGGTCTCCTCGATGCCCTTCAGCGGGTTTCCGGGCTCGCCCCTGGTCAGGCGGGTCACCAGCTTGGCGAAGTCGCCGTACCACTTGGTGGCCTGGTCGGCCGGGCCGGAGATGATCAGCGGCGTACGGGCCTCGTCGACGAGGATGGAGTCGACCTCGTCGACACAGGCGAAGTTGTGGCCGCGCTGGACGAGCTCGTCCTTGGACCACGCCATGTTGTCGCGCAGGTAGTCGAAGCCGAACTCGTTGTTCGTTCCGTACGTGATGTCGCAGGCGTACTGCTCACGGCGCTGGGCCGGAGTCATGTTCGCCAGGATGCAGCCGACGGACAGGCCCAGGAACTTGTGGACCCGGCCCATCATCTCGGAGTCGCGCTCGGCGAGGTAGTCGTTCACCGTGATCAGGTGCACGCCCTTGCCGGAGAGCGCGTTCAGATACGCGGGCAGCGTGCCGACGAGGGTCTTGCCCTCACCGGTCTTCATCTCGGCCACGTAGCCGAGGTGCAGGGCGGCGCCGCCCATCAGCTGGACGTCGTAGTGGCGCTGGCCGAGGACGCGCTTGGCGGCCTCGCGGACGGTCGCGAAGGCCTCGGGGAGCAGGTCGTCGAGGCTCTCACCGTCGGCGTACCGCTGCTTGTACTCCTCGGTGAGCGCCCGCAACTCGGCGTCGGAGAGGTTGACGAAGTCCTCTTCGATGGAGTTGACCTGGTCCGCGATGCGGTGCAGTTTGCGCAGGATCTTGCCTTCGCCTGCACGCATGAGCTTGTTGAAGACGGACACTGAGGCTGGTCTCCTTGCCGGTCGGGCCTGGCACTGGGTCTTGTCATGACTCGGGCGCGGGCACGGCAGGTGGTCCCCACCGCAACGGCCATCGTAAGCGAGACCGCCGTCGCGTCGGGAGGCCCGCAGTGCCGGAGTGCCACTACCGCCCGGAAAGAGAACGCACGAGGTGCGTGGAAGGTGCCGCCGGGTCCGAAAAGTGTTCGCGTCTCCGTGTCGCGGTCACCACAATCCCGTCATGGAGCCGATCACCTTGACCACGGACCGCCTGCGACTGCGCCCCTTCGTCCCGGAGGACGTGGAGGCGGTCTTCGCCGCCTGTCAGGACCCCGACATCCAGCGCTGGACGACGGTGCCCTCGCCGTACACCCGCCAGGACGCCGTGTACTTCCTGGAGCGGCTCGTGCCGGAGGGGTGGCGCGACGGCGTGGAGTACACCTTCGCCGTCGAGCCCCGGGACGGCGGGCCGCTGATCGCCGCGACCGGTCTGCACGACCGCGGTCCGGGCGTGCGGGAGGTCGGTTTCTGGGCCGTCAAGGAGCACCGCGCCCAGGGCTACGTGACCGAGGCCGTCGGCGCGCTGTCCCGGTGGGCCTTGACCGAGGGGGGCTGTCACCGTCTGGTGTGGCGGGCGGAGGTCGGCAACACGGGCTCGCGCACGGTGGCCGAGCGGAGCGGTTTCCGGATGGAGGGTGTCCAGCGCGCCGGCCTGACCAACAAGGGCACGCTCCGTGACTGCTGGGTCGCCTCGCTGCTCCCCTCCGACCTCGGCCTGCCGGGGCCGCTGCCGTATCTGCCCGCCCCGGCCGCCGGCGGCGGTGTCAGTGGCGCCTTCTAGGGTGCGGAGCATGACGACTGCGCAGCCGCCCGTTGCCGAACTCTCCGCGGACGAAGCCCGCCGGATCGCCCTGCGCGCCCAGGGGTTCCTCGGCGCGCCAGACCGGCGGGGGGGTGTGCGCGGGGTGCTGCGGCACCTCGGCCAGATCCAGCTCGACACCATCTCGGTCCTTGCCCGCTCGCACGAGCTGATCCCGTACGCGCGCCTGGGCGCGGTGGGCCGTACGACGGTCGAGGACGCGTACTGGACGGAGAGGCACGCCTTCGAGTACTGGTCGCACGCGGCCTGCATCCTTCCCATCGAGGAGTGGCCGCTCTTCGCCTTCCGCCGCCGCGCCTACCGCGACCGCCCGCAGTGGCACCACGAGCTGTCGGACGGGGCGTACGACGCGGTGATCAAGCAGCTGCGGGCCGAGGGCCCGCAGACCGCGACGGAGCTCGGCGGGGCGAAGAACAAGGGCGAGTGGTGGGACTGGTCCGAGTCGAAGATCGCCGTCGAGCGGGCGCTGATGTACGGCGAGGTGGTGTGCACCGAGCGGCGCGGCTGGAAGCGGGTCTACGACCTGGCCGAGCGGGCGATTCCGGAGACCCTGCTCCATGACGATCTGGACGACACCGAGTGCCTGCGGCGCCTTGTGCGGCAGGCGGGCGAGGCGCTGGGCGTGGGGACGCGCGCGGACATCGCGGACTACCACCGGATCAAGGGTGAGGCGTTCGACGCGGTGGTCGAGGCCTCCGGGCTCGTCCCGGTCGTCGTGGAGGGCTGGGGGAAGCCGGCCTGGGCGGATCCGGCGGCGCTGGCGACCGAGCCGCGCGGCCGGCACCGCACGACGCTGCTGTCCCCGTTCGACTCGCTGATCTGGGAGCGGGCGCGCACGGAGCGGATCTTCGGCTTCACACACCGTCTGGAGGCGTACGTCCCCAAGCAGAAGCGGGTGCACGGCTACTTCGCGATGCCGCTGCTCGCGGGCGGCAGGCTGCTCGGCCGGGTCGACCCCGCCCGTGACGGGGGGACGCTGGTGGCGAAGCAGGTGTCCCTGGAGTCGGCCAAGGCGGTCGAGCCGATGGCGCGGGCGCTGCGGGAAGCGGCCGAATGGGTGGGCTGCGACACGGTACGGGTCGAGCGGACGGACCACCCCGAGCTGGCCGGCCGGCTCGCCGCCGCGCTCACCTGATCTCGAGGATCTTCTCCCGCATCGCGTAGACGACCGCTTCCATCCGGGAGTGGAGCTGCAGCTTCTCCAGGATGTTGCGGACGTGGTTCTTCACGGTGTTCTCGGAGATGAACAGTTCCTTGGCGATGTCCCGGTTGTTCATCCCGGTCGCCACGAGCTTGAGGACTTCCAGCTCCCGGTCGGTCAGCCGGGGCGCCGGGACGAGCCGGCGCTCGTCGGCCCGCTGGATCATCGACTTGAACTCGGTGAGGAGTTTCGACGCCATCGACGGGCTGATCTGCGACTGGCCGTCGGCGACCGCCCTGATGGCGGTGGCGACCTCGTCGGTGGAGATCTCCTTGAGGAGGTAGCCGGTCGCGCCCGCCTTGATCGCGTCGTAGAGATCGGCCTCCTCGTCGCTGATCGTCAGCATGATGATCTTCGCGCTGGGGGCCACCTCCTTGATGGAGGTACAGGCCTCGATGCCGCCGCGCTTGGGCATGCGGACATCCATCAGCACGATGTCGGGCAGCAGATCCGCGGCTTTGTCGACGGCCTCGGCCCCGTCACCGGCCTCGCCGACGACCTGAATGTCCTCCTCCTGGGCGAGAACGATCTCCAGACCCCGCCGGAAGAGGGCATGGTCGTCCACCACGAGGACCCGGATCGGCTCCCGGCGAGACTCGCCGTTGTCCGAATCCGATCCCTCCGGGGTGGCCGCGCAATGGGGCTCCCGCCCGCTGTGCACCGGCCCGAAGCTGTCCGCCATCGTTCCTCCCCCTGAAGGCCGTGGCCTGAATTCGTGTTCGGTCCTCCAACCACTGCTCTTGGAGCACCGGTTGGCGTGCACGCCATGATTTCATGCCCGGACGACAGCGTGGTGATCCCGTGGTCGCACGGGGGTGCCCCTGGGGGCGCAAAGGGCGCTCCAGGGGCACCGTGACAGACAAGTGAACGAGGTGTGCGGCCTGCGGGGTCAGCCGCCGAGGGCACCACCGGCACCGCCGCCTTCGGCGAGCGGGTCGCTCTCCAAATGGATGACGCCGTAGTCGTACGCGTGTCGCCGGTAGACAACACTCGGCTGCTTGTTGTCGGAGTCGACGAACAGATAGAAGTCGTGCCCGACCAGCTCCATCTCGTAGAGCGCCTGGTCGAGCGTCATCGGCGCGGCCCGGTGGGTCTTCTCGCGGACCACCAGCGGCCCTTCGCCCTGCACTTCGAGCGGGCCCATCATCGTGGTGGGCACCTCGGAGGTCTCCTCACCCACGAGCTGGCCGCTTCCGTTCAGCTGGGCGAC
This sequence comes from Streptomyces lateritius, assembly GCF_014649715.1. Taxonomy (GTDB): domain Bacteria; phylum Actinomycetota; class Actinomycetes; order Streptomycetales; family Streptomycetaceae; genus Streptomyces; species Streptomyces lateritius. The sequence goes on along the minus strand of NZ_BMTO01000009.1, from coordinate 12,096 downwards.
GCCCGGCACCACATCGGCGACCTCGGCCGCCGACAGCCTGCCGCTGCCACGGCGGGTGTGCCTCTTGTCGTGCTGCTTGCGCAGTCGCGCCTCCAGCTTGTCGCTGGCGAGGTCGAGGGCTGCGTACGGGTCGCCGGCTGCCGCCTCCGCCCGGATCACCGGGCCTCGGGAGTGGAGGGTGATCTCCACGCGGTCGGACCTGTCGGCCTGCCGCGGGTTCAGCTCCTTGGACACCTCGACGTCGAGGCTGATCACCTTGCCGTCGAGCTTCTGGATCTTCTCCAGCTTCAGCTTCTCGGCCACGTGCTTGCGGAACCGCTCGGGCACCTCGGTCTTGCGGCCCTTGACGACGATGTCCACGCAGAACTCCGTTCCCGGATCACTCAGATCGGCTCCACGGCCGCTGAGCATCTCCCTTTGCACCAGACTCCGGTGAATGCCGGAGTCTCGGACTGGCGACTTTCACCTCCTCCTCCCCAGTCGGCATGATCCCCACCCCACCAACCTGAGGTTAATTCGCCTTGAACTCCTGTCCTGTAGGCGCACCCGTGCATTCGGTGAGGCGTGGCATTCGCCATTCCTCACAACCGAACATAGCTCGTTCGGACGGGTGTCGGCACCCGCTGCCGCCACATACCTCCGTTCGGGTGTTTTCACCTCTCACCACCTGCAACGACACAGGCTCTCGGTCAGTTCCGCCTCAAATCGAACGACGAAGGAGAGCATGCGATCACCGCCGCCACCGGACGTAAGAAACGGGATTCCCCGACCTCTCCGTTCCATGCCGGAATGAACGGGGGATGTACGGCACGCAGTGCCCGGGCGGCCTCGGCCAGCGACGCCCCCGTGGTCATCAGATCGTCCACCAGCACCACCCGCCCGCTCTCGACGAGCCGCTCACCGCCCGCCACGACCTCCAGCGCCCCGGCCAGGTTGGCAAACCGCCCACGGGCGTCGAGCTCCGCCTGGTCGGCCACCGACCGGCGCTGGCGCAGCACCGGAACCACCCGGGCGGCCCACCCCCGACGGCGCAACCGGCCCGCCGCGGCCAGGGCGATGCGCCGGGTCGGATCATGTCCACGCGCCCGCACCGAGCGCCGCGAGGAGGGCACCGGTACGAGGAGAAGGGGGCCGCCCCCACGGTCGTCCCAGCGCCCGGCAGCGGCCTCCACGGCGCCCGCGAGCGCGGAGCCCAGGGGCCCTGCGAGGGGAAGCGCACCCCGCTCCTTGTGGGCGAGGAGAACGGACCGTACGGCATCGGCGTACGGAGCGGCGGCGTGCACGGCCGGCAGGCCGGCCGGCTCGGGACGAGGACGGACCCGGCGGGGCCCGGGGCCCTCCAACTCCGCCCGGCACGACGGACACAGCTCTGTGCGCGGTCGGCCGCAGCCTCCGCAGGCGACCGGCAGCACCAGCCCGGCGATCTCGCGCCACCACCCCCGCATGGGACCACTGTCCTCCTGCCGGCCCCCCGCCGCCACCCTGGACAGCGGCCCTGTGGACAACGGCAGGCGGGGGTCAGCCCGGGTAGACCGGCGAGGAGCCCAGGACCTTGACCATCCGCTGCCAGTTCGCGCCCGTCTCCAGCCGGACGATGCCGTCGTTGCCCGAATAGGCCACCACCGGAGCGCGGTCGTCGTGCGGCGCGGACACGGCGGTCACCCCGTTCAGACCCGGCAGGACCGAAGCCGTGGAGGTCGCACCGTCCGTCTGGACGTACCGGATCTGCTGCACCCCGCCGGCCTCCTTGCCGACCACCACCAGCCTGCTCGGGCCGGCCCAGGACACCGAGGTGACCGCCTCCATCCGCGGCGCCACGGGCTGCAGGTCCACGACCGCGACCGCCGGCCGCGCCCCGCCTCCCTCACGCTCCACCCGCCCGATCCTCAGGGTCGTGTCACCGTCCTTCCCCTTGAGAAGGAGAGCGATCCGGACCCCGTCCGCCGAGACCCGCAGGGACTCGACGCGGACTCCGTCCGTCAGCCAGGGCGCACGCACCTCGACCGGCTCCCCCTCACCGTCCGGCACCACCCACAGGCGGGGCTTCGAGGGGTCGCGGTCGGCCGCCCACAGGTCGCCCCTGCCGTCCCAGCTCGGGGCGGACAGCCGGTCCTCCGGGCGGGCCGCGCGGCTCGTCAGCAACGCGGGGCGGAGCTCCTGGTCCGACAGGATCGACGCCACGCGCAGCTCCCTGCCGTCCTTGCTCACGCCGGCCGCCCGGCTCTCGTCACGGTCCACGGCGACCGAGCGCAGCGGCATCCGGCCCTTGCCGAACGGTCCCGGCGTCTCGTCCGCCGGCGTGTCCGCCTTTCCGCCGACCGGCATCGCCATCAGCGTGCCGTCCTCGTCGACGAAGAACGGAATCTCCGCCCTGCCCGAGTCGCGCACCGGCGCGAACTCCTCCGCCTGAGCCTTGGACAGCACGCACAGCCGCTCGCCGTCGGCCCGCTGCAGCTCCACCTGCTCCACACGAACGGACGTCAGCCCTCCGAGCGTGAACAGCAACTGAGCCGCCATCCGCCGGCACACCTCGCCCCCCACCCGGTCGGCCTTGGCGTTGAGCGGCACCTTCAGCGTGGACTGGTCGTCGGTCGCCAGCGAGGTGACGCCCGCCTTCAGCTGCGTACCGGAGGGGAACCGCGAATCGACGGACGGCTTCAGCCAGTTCGTCGGCCCTTCCAGCAGCGCCTTGACGGTCTGGGTCACCGGATCCATCCGCGTCGCCGGGTCCTGCCGCTGCCGGATGTAGACCGGGTCGGCGACGACCCAGTCCTCTCCGGACGCGAAGTAGTACTTGTTGACGGAGCGGTAGTTGCGCTGGAAGTCGGCCTCGCTGAGCACCAGACCCGGCGGCAGGTGGTCGATGCGCCACTCCTTGCCCTTGCCGTCCGCGGCCGGCTGCTGCACCACGTGGATGAAGTCCTTGTACTCCACGGGGTGGACGGGCTGATAGGCGTGCCGGGAGTCCACGGTCGCGATCTGCCGGCCACGGATCGGATAGGACCGCCCCTGGTTCTCGGGGTCGGCCAGCCGGTCGGCCTGCTCACGGTCGGGGGCCGTGGTGAGCACCGTGATGCTCTGCGCCGGCCGCCAGGTGCGCGCGGCCTGCTTCGTCAGGTACGTCCGGGCCGTGGCGAAGCCGGGATCGTCACTGGTCATGGCCTCCAGGAAGCCGTCGACGATCTCGTCGGGCTCCGCGTTCTCCCGCGGCTGCACGGCGTACACCCGGACCTGCGAGTCCCCCGGATTGGACGCCTTCACGTTCCGTACGTCCCCGCTGTCGGGCATGGTCGCGCACCCGGCCACCAGAAACCCGCCACAGGCGAGCAGGACGCTCGTCCGCGCCCCGCGCCCGCCGCCGCCCGCCCGCTTCCGCTTCCCTCGGAAGTCAGCGCCCACGTGAACCGTCCTCCGCCTCGGCGTTCGTCGACGCCCTCGCCTCACTGATGTCGGCCTCGGCCGCCGCCCGCGCCACCACCCGGGCGCCACTGCCCGGCAGAGCGGTGGGATCCGCCGTGGCTCGCGGCACCGGCGGCATCCTGGGCGGCACGGGCAGGGACGCACGGTCCGCACCGGACTGCACCGGCACCGAGACCCGGCGCGCCCCGTCCTCCCGCGGCCCACCCGCCGCCTGCTCGCGATTGCGCCGCGAGTCCTCCGGCTCCAGCGGGATCGGCGACCCGCGCAGCGGCTCGTCCGCCGTACGTGGCAGCGTGAGCCGGAACTGCGAGCCGCCCCCGGGCTCGCCCCACGCCTGCAGCCAGCCGCCGTGCAGCCGTGCGTCCTCCACCGCGATGGACAGGCCCAGGCCGGTGCCGCCGGTGGTACGCGCGCGTGCCGGGTCGGCCCGCCAGAACCGGTTGAAGACCCGGGTCGCCTCGCCCGGCTTGAGCCCCACGCCGTAGTCGCGCACGGCGACGGCGACGGCCCCGCCCGCGGCGGCCAGTTTGACGACGACGTCCTTGCCCTCGCCGTGCTCCACGGCATTGACGACCAGATTGCGCAGGACCCGCTCGACCCGGCGGGTGTCCGCCTCGGCCACCACCGGCTGCTCGTCGCCGACGACCACGATCCGGCCGCCCTTGCGCTCGGCGAGCGGCTCCGCGCCGCCGATCACCCGCCGTACGACCTGGCGCAGGTCTATCGGCTCGGCCTCCAGCGCCGCGGCTCCCGCGTCGAAGCGGCTGATCTCCAGCAGGTCGGAGAGGAGCGACTCGAAACGGTCGAGCTGGTCGCCGAGCAGCTCCGCGGAGCGCGCCGTGACCGGGTCGAAGTCGACACGAGCCTCATGAATGACGTCCGCCGCCATCCGTACGGTCGTCAAGGGGGTCCGGAGCTCGTGCGACACGTCCGAGACGAACCGCCGCTGCATCCGGGAGAGATCCTCCAGCTGCTGGATCTTGAGCTGGAGGTTCTGCGCCATCTTGTTGAAGGCCTCGCCCAGCCGGGCGATGTCGTCCTCGCCGGTGACCTTCATCCGCTCCTGCAGCCGGCCGGCCGAGAGCCGCTCGGCGATCCCGGCCGCCATCCGCACCGGGGTGACGATCTGCCGCACCACCAGCCAGGCGATGGCGCCGAGCAGCACCACCACGAACAGTCCGGCCGTCGCCAGCGTGCCCTTGACCAGGTCGAGGGAGTCCTCCTCCTGCGCCAGCGGGAAGAGGTAGTACAGCTCGTACTGGGTGCCTTCGGCGTCGTTGAGCCGCTTGCCGACCACGAGGCCCGGCTCGGACCCCTTGCCGTTGGTGTAGTGGATCCGGGCGTACGTCTGGAAGGTGCCCGCCCCCTGCGCCACGGCGTGCCGCAGCTCGCCGGGGATGCTGGTGGCGGGGTCGACCTCGCCGGAGGCCCGGGCACCCCGGCTCGCGGCCCCGTCGGAGTCCTCCAGGGAGAGCGCGACCACGTTGAAGGCGCTCTGGCCACCGCTGGCGAGCTGCTCGACGAGCGTGGAGCGCCAGTTCACCGACGCACCCGCGCGGCCGCCGTCCTGCGCGCCGGGAACGGACGGCGTGGTCGCCGCGCGATCCTGCGCCGCCGAGAACCCTCCGGCGGCCTGGCTCTGAGCGGCCCTCTCCTTGGCGTCGAGGAGACCGTTGCGGACCTGACCGATGACGACCAGGCCGAGCAGCAGCACCACACCCAGTGACATGAGGAGGGTGCCCGCCACCACCCGCAACTGAATGTTCCGCCGCCACAGCCGTACGGCGGGCAGCAGCGGACGGCGCACCCAGCGCGCGAAGAGCCGCAGCACCGGGCCGCCCGGTGCCCCGTCCTGGAGCAGCCGTCCGTCATGGAGCAGACGGCCGAATCGCGAGCCCCCCCGCCCCGGTCCGGCAGTCCGCCCCGACCGGTCTCCCGGCTCGCCGGGCTTCGGAGCAGTACTGCCTGCGCTCATGTCAGCTCGGCCCCGCCTTGTAACCGACACCGCGGACGGTCACCACGATCTCCGGGCGCTCGGGGTCCTTCTCGACCTTCGAGCGCAGCCGCTGGACATGGACGTTCACCAGCCGGGTGTCGGCCGCGTGCCGGTAACCCCAGACCTGCTCCAGCAGGACCTCACGGGTGAACACCTGCCACGGCTTACGGGCCAGCGCGACGAGCAGATCGAACTCGAGCGGCGTCAGGGCGATGGACTGCCCGTCCCGCTTCACCGAGTGACCGGCCACGTCGATGACCAGGTCGCCGATGGTGAGCTGCTCCGGAGCGGGCTCCTCCGACCTCCGCAGCCGCGCCCGGATACGGGCGACGAGCTCCTTCGGCTTGAACGGCTTGACGATGTAGTCGTCGGCCCCGGACTCGAGTCCCACGACCACGTCGACGGTGTCGCTCTTGGCCGTCAGCATGACGATGGGCACACCGGACTCGGCCCTGATCAGCCGGCACACCTCGATACCGTCCCTGCCGGGCAGCATGAGGTCCAGCAGCACCAGGTCCGGCTTGGCCTCACGGAATGCGGCGAGCGCCTTGTCACCGTCCGCTACGAACGACGGCTCGAACCCTTCACCCCGCAGCACAATCCCGAGCATCTCGGCCAGTGCGGTGTCGTCATCGACGACAAGAACGCGTCCCTTCATATCGACATCATCCCATTTCCGTATCAGTCTCAAGGCGGCTGGTGAGATACCTCACTGACCAGCGGCGACGTCCGTGATCGTCCACCGTCGCTCGCCCCTGTCCGTGGGTGCTGATGCCAGACATGGATGTCACCCCCGTACCCCCGTGGCCGTGCTGAACCGTACCCCGAGCGGACTCCCGTGGCCCACGGAGCGGCTCGGGCAACTTCTCGCCCCCTCTCGCTCCGTCCCTTCCTCGCCTCCGCGGCACGGTTCTTACGCACCGTTGAGGCGGCTGGCCGGTCCTCCTCCCGGGGCGCGCACAATGAAGGTGAGAAGAAGATCCCTGCCCCCGCCCACCGGCGGGCCCCTCGTGGCACGATGGCCCCCGGCCCGCCGCTCCGTAAGGCGGTCGGCCGTTGTGACCGTGCCGGCTCGCCGAACCGGCCCCGCGACCATTCCTCGAGGTGGACGACCGTGAACGACACTCCGGGCTGGACCTCGCCCGGGTCTGCTCCCTCCGAAGGCCAGGACGGTTCCGGGGTCCCCCGGCCCGCCACGCCCGGTGACGCGAACGGCTCCGCTCCTCAGTGGTCCAAGGACCAGCCGCCCGCCGGACAGTGGTCCGCGCCGTCGGCCCCGGTCCCCGGCCAGTCCCCCCCTCCCCAGCCCACTGCCGGATGGGGTGGCCCCGGCCGTCCCGGCGGCTGGGGCAAGCCGCCGGCCGCAAAGCCCGGCGTGATCCCTCTGCGCCCCCTCGGCGTGGGCGAGATCCTCGACGGCGCGGTGACGACCCTGCGTACGTACTGGCGCACGGTCCTCACCATCTCGGTCACCGTCGCGGTGATCTCCCAGGTCGCCGAACTCCTGGCCCAGCGCTATCTCGTCCCGGCCCCGCCCAAGCTCAACCCGGACGCGACCCCCGCCGAAAAGCTGGACCACGCGATGGACTCCATGCAGTCCAGCCTCATCGGCCTCGGCCCCGCGTTCCTCATCATGCTGATGGCCACGCTGGTCAGCGCCGCACTCCTCACGGTGGTCATCAGCCGTGCGGTCCTGGGCCGCCCGATCTCCGTCGGCGCCGCCTGGCAGGAAGCCCGCCCTCGCCTGCTCCAACTCCTCGGTCTGACCCTCCTGCTGCCCCTGCTGAGCGCGGCCATCATGTTCGTCTGCATGCTGCCCGGGCTCCTGCTCGGCGGCTCCGGCGGCGCCGCCCTCGCCGGCATCGGCGGCCTTGGCGGCTTCGTCCTGGTCATCTGGCTGATGATCCGCTTCAGCCTGGCGTCTCCCGCCCTGATGCTGGAGCGGCAGGGCATCGTCCAGTCGATGAAACGCTCCGCCAAGCTGGTCCAGGGCTCCTGGTGGCGGATCTTCGGCATCACGCTGCTCACGCAGCTGCTGATCTTCCTCGTCGCCATGATCATCGCGATCCCGTTCGCCACCATCGGAATCGCCGCCGAGGGCGACGGCTTCAGCGGCATCCTCTCCGGCTCCGACCCGGAGTTCGGCTGGACCTTCCTCATCATCACCGGCATCGGCGGCGTGATCACCAGCGCGATCACGTACCCGATCTCCGCCGGCGTGACCGTTCTGCTCTACGTGGACCAGCGGATCCGTCGCGAGGCCCTGGACCTCGAACTCGCCCGGGCCGCCGGCCTCCCCGGTTACACGTCCGGGAGCTGATGCGGTGACGGCCACGGGGGGCGCGTTCGCCGGCCTGATCAGCGCCGACGACATTCCACTGGACACCCCGCGCGTGCCCGCCAGAGAGGCGGCCGAGCGGGAACTGTCCAAACCGATGTACCACGAGAACGATCCCAACCTGCTCGAACGCGGCCTCGACCGCTTCTGGGAGTGGGTTGGCGAGCTCTTCGACGCGGCCTCCGGCGCAACCCCCGGAGGCCTGATCGGACTTCTCGCCATCGTCCTGGTGGCACTCGCCCTGGCCGCCGCCCTCTGGTGGCGGCTCGGCACCCCCCAGCGCACACCCACCACCGCGGACTCCCTGTTCACGGACGGTCCCCGCACGGCCGCCGAGCACCGCGCCGCCGCCGCCCGGCACGCCGCCGCGGGTCGCTGGAACCAGGCCCTCCAGGAACGGATGAGGGCCGTCGTCCGCTCCCTGGAGGAGCGGACGCTGCTCGACCCGCGCCCCGGCCGCACCGCCGACGAGGCCGCCGCCGAGGCGGGCCGCTCCCTCCCCGCCCACGCGGACGAACTCCGCGCCGCCGCCCGCGCCTTCGACGACGTCACATACGGCGGGCGCACCGCCGACGAGCCCGCGTACCGCCGCGTCGAGGAACTGGACACGGCCCTCGAGCGGACCAGGCCCACACTCGACACCGCCTCCTCGGGAGCGGCCGAATGACCCCGCCCGCCACCAGCCCCACCTCGACCTCGCTCGCCCCCCGCCAGATCTGGGCCCGAGCCCGCGGTGTGCTCCTCGTCCTGGCCCTGATCCTCATCGGCGGCATCGTCCTGGCGACCATGCGTTCCGCCGACGCCCACGGCGCACTCGACCCGCGCTCGGCCGACCCCAACGGCAGCCGCGCCGTCGCCGAGATCCTCAAGGCCCAGGGCGTCACCCTCCGCGTGACCACCACCCTGGACGAGGCCACCGCCCTGACAGGCGCCGACACCACCCTCCTGGTCACCACCCCCGATCTCCTGACGGACCACCAGCAGCGCACCCTCCGCGCCGCCATGACCGCCTCCGGCGGCCGCACCGTCCTCCTCGGCGCCGGCGACGCCTCCGTCACCACCCTGGCGCCCGGCGTCAGCGCCGCCACCAGCACCTCGGTGGCCGTACGCGAACCCGGCTGCCCCCTGCCCGCCGCCGTCCGCGCCGGCAGCGTCGACATCGGCGGCGAGCGCTACACCACCCGCGAGGACGACGCCGACACCTGCTATCTCAGCGGCGGCCTGCCGACCCTGGTCAGCCTCGACCACCCCGGCACCGGTGACACCCTCCTGCTCGGCTCCCCCGACCTCCTTCAGAACGATCGTCTCGACGAGCAGGGCAACGCCTCGCTCGCGCTCCAACTCCTCGGCTCGCGCCCGCATCTCGTCTGGTACCTCCCCTCGCTGTCCGATGTCTCCGCCGCCGAGGGCGACCCTGAGAACGAGTCCCCCGACAGCACCGCAGACGGTTTCCTCTCCCTCGTCCCCTCGGGCTGGCTGTGGGGCACCCTCCAACTCGCGGTCGCCGCCGTCCTCGCCGCGATCTGGCGCGGCCGGCGCCTCGGTCCGCTGGTGACCGAACCGCTCCCCGTCGCCATCCGCGCCTCGGAAGCCACCGAGGGCCGTGCCCGCCTCTACCGCAAGGCGAACGCCCGCGACCGGGCGGCGACCGTCCTGCGTACCGCCACCCGCACCCGGGTCGCCCCCCTCCTCGGCGTCCCCGAACGGGACGCCCACTCCCCCGAGGCCCTGCTCCCCGCGCTCTCCGTCCGTCTCCCCGAGACCGCCGCAGATTTCAGGGACCTCCTCTTCGGCCCGGCTCCCGCCGGCGACGCCGCCCTCATCCGCCTGGCGGACCAACTCGACGCCCTCGAAAGAGAGGTACGCACCTCATGAGCGCCCCGACCCCCGCGACCCCTACGAACTCGGACAGCGCCCGCGCCTCCCTGGAGGCGCTGCGCACCGAGATCGCGAAGGCCGTGGTCGGCCAGGACCCCGCCGTCACGGGGCTCGTCGTCGCCCTGCTCTGCCGGGGACACGTCCTCCTCGAAGGAGTGCCCGGCGTCGCCAAGACGCTCCTCGTCCGCGCGCTCGCGGCCGCCCTCGAACTCGACACCAAGCGCGTCCAGTTCACCCCCGACCTCATGCCGAGCGACGTCACCGGCTCCCTGGTCTACGACGCCCGTACCGCCGAGTTCTCCTTCCAGCCCGGCCCGGTCTTCACCAACCTGCTGCTCGCCGACGAGATCAACCGCACGCCCCCCAAGACCCAGTCCTCGCTCCTCGAGGCGATGGAAGAGCGTCAGGTCACCGTCGACGGCACCCCCCGCCCGCTCCCCGACCCGTTCCTTGTCGCCGCGACCCAGAACCCGGTCGAGTACGAGGGCACCTACCCCCTCCCCGAGGCCCAGCTCGACCGCTTCCTCCTCAAGCTGACGGTCCCACTGCCCTCACGCGAGGACGAGATCAGCGTTCTCACCCGGCACGCCGACGGCTTCAACCCCCGCGACCTCCGAGCCGCCGGAGTCCGCCCGGTCGCCGGCCCCGCCGAACTCGAGGCCGCCCGCGCCGCCGTCGCCAAGACCTCGGTCTCCCCCGAGATCGCCGGCTATGTCGTCGATATCTGCCGTGCCACGCGTGAATCCCCCTCCCTCACCCTCGGTGTCTCTCCCCGAGGTGCCACAGCGCTGCTCTCCACCGCCCGCGCCTGGGCCTGGCTCACCGGCCGGGACTACGTCACCCCGGACGATGTGAAGGCCTTGGCCCTGCCCACCCTGCGCCATCGCATCCAGCTGCGCCCCGAGGCCGAGATGGAAGGAGTCACCGCCGACTCCGTCATCAGCTCGATCCTCGCCCACGTCCCCGTACCCCGCTGAGAACGGCGCCCCATGGCCCTCACCGGACGAACCGCACTGCTCGCCGCCCTGGGATCGCTCCCCGTCGGCATCCTCGCCCCCAGCTGGACGGGGATGCTCGCGGTGAACGCGCCCCTCTCAATCGCAATTCTGTGCGACTACGCGATGGCTGCGCCAGTGCGAACGCTGCGGTTCACTCGAAGTGGTGACACATCTGTTCGACTGGGTGACGGCGCGGAGGTGCAGCTCACCGTCGCCAACCCTTCTCGCCGCCGCCTGCGCGCCCAGCTCCGCGACGCCTGGCCGCCCAGCAGCTGGCTCCCTGGCACCGAGCAGGCCGCCTCGCGCCAGAGGCTCACCGTGCCCGCCGGCGAACGCCGCCGGATCAGCACGACCCTGCGTCCGACGCGTCGCGGCGACCGCCGCGCGGCACGCGTCACCGTCCGCTCCTACGGACCTCTTGGGCTGGCCGCCCGCCAGGGCAACCACGAGGTGCCCTGGACGCTCCGCGTCCTGCCCCCGTTCGCCAGCCGCAAGCACCTGCCTTCGCGACTGGCCCGCCTCCGTGAGCTCGACGGCCGCACCAGCGTCCTCACCCGCGGCGAGGGCACCGAGTTCGACAGCCTTCGCGAATACGTCCCCGGCGACGACACCCGGTCGATCGACTGGCGGGCCACCGCCCGCCAGACCACGGTGGCGGTACGCACCTGGCGCCCGGAGCGCGACCGTCACATCCTGATCGTCCTCGACACCGGCCGCACCTCCGCCGGCCGCGTCGGTGACGTCCCCCGTCTCGACGCCTCGATGGACGCGGCCCTGCTCCTCACGGCCCTGGCCTCCCGCGCCGGCGACCGCGTCGACCTCCTGGCCTACGACCGCCGCCTGCGTGCCCACGTACAGGGCCGCCCTGCGGGGGACGTCTTGTCCGCGATGGTCAACGTCATGGCCCCGCTCGAGCCCGAGCTGGTGGAGACTGATTGCCGTGGTCTGGCCGCCACGGCGCTGGCGCGGGCCCCTCGTCGTTCGCTTCTCGTCCTGCTCACCAGCCTCGACGCGGCCCCGATCGAGGAGGGGCTGCTCCCGGTCCTCCCTCAGCTCACGCAGCGCCACACGGTCCTGCTGGCCTCGGTCGCCGACCCCCACACCACCACGATGGCCACGCGCCGCGGCACGGTCGACGGCGTCTACGAGGCCGCAGCGGCGGCCCAGGCCCAGGTTCAGCGCCGTCGTACGGCGGACCAGCTGCGTCGCCACGGCGTGACGGTCGTCGACGCCACCCCGGAGGATCTCGCGCCTGCCCTTGCGGACGCCTATCTCGCCCTCAAGGCCGCCGGCCGCCTCTGACGTATGACGGGGCGGGCCCTCTCCAAGGGGTCCGCACCGTAGTGGCCGTGCCAACTGGCTCTGAACGCAGAAAAGCCCCGCACCATAAGGTGCGGGGCTTTCCCACAATGATTGTTCGGCGGCGTCCTACTCTCCCACAGGGTCCCCCCTGCAGTACCATCGGC
>NZ_BMTO01000008.1:315827-400966 GCF_014649715.1 Streptomyces lateritius | reverse complement strand
ACAACCCCTCAACGCCCACCGCTCCGGCACCATCAAGGGCCTCACCGCCGAAATCGGCGCCTCCATCACCTCCGGCGCCCCCATCTGCGAGATCAAGGACTGATCAACGGTCCGCAGGTACGGTACGAAGGGCCCGCAGGCACACACCGCCTGCGGGCCCTTCGCCGACAGGAACGGGAGTGGGTCCCATGCGCGCCGACGCGCGCCGCAACCATGAGCGGCTGCTGAGCGAGGCACGTGCCGCGTTCGCCGAGCACGGCACGGACACCTCCCTGGAGGACGTCGCCCGTCGTGCGGGAGTCGGCATCGGGACGCTCTATCGGCACTTCCCGAGCCGGGACGCGCTGATGAGCGCGGTCTTCCAGGAGGCGCTGGCCGCCCTCCTCCAGCGCTCCCGTGACCTCGCGGTGGCCCCTGACCCGTGCCGGGCGCTCGTCGAGTGGCTGCGCGCACTGATCAGCCACGCGAGTGAGTACCGCGGCCTCGCGCACGCGCTCATGTCGGCCTCACTGGACGAGAGTTCTGCGATGGCCCGGTGCAGCGTTCCGTTGCGCGCGGCCGGCGAGATCCTGCTGTCCCGGGCCCAGGAAGCCGGAGTGGTCCGTACGGACGTGTCGATCCGGGACCTGATGCAGCTCACCAACGCGATCGCACTGGCCGCCGAACAGTCCCCGCAGGACGCGGACTTGGCGGACCGGCTGCTCTCCCTGACCCTGAAGGGCCTCAGAACGTGAGGTCGTCGGCCCTTCGCGGTTCCCCGTCAGCGTCGCCGCAAGTCGGCGACGCGCGCGGTCCGCTCCGGAGGGAGGACGTCACCGGCCAGAGAGGCCGGGCCTCCCCGGAACTGACCGGCGCCCGGATGCCTGGCCGCCCGCTGCCCCGGGAGCGGGACGTCACGGCGGGCCCTGCCGCCCGGGGGGACCGCGTCACCGCCCGCGCCCGTACCCACGCCCGTCCCGGCCACCGCGATCTGGACACCCTGGTCGGCCAGCGCCTGGAGCTCCGTCGCGGCCCGGTCGTCGTGCGCCGGGGGCTCGTCGGTGACCAGCCGGGTGATCACGTCCGTGGGCACCGTCTGGAACATGGTGTCCGTGCCGAGCTTGGTGTGGTCGGCCAGGACCACGACCTCCGCCGCCGCCTGCACCAGCGCCCGGTCCACGCTCGCCGAGAGCATGTTGGACGTGGACAGACCACGCTCGGCGGTGAGACCGCTGCCCGACAGGAAGGCGCGGGAGACCCGCAACCCCTGGAGGGACTGCTCGGCCCCGCTGCCCACCAGCGCGTAGTTCGAGCCGCGCAGCGTGCCGCCGGTCATGACGACCTCGACCCGGTTGGCGTGGGCGAGCGCCTGGGCGACGAGCAGGGAGTTGGTGACCACGGTGAGGCCGGGCACGCGGGCGAGCCGGCGGGCCAGCTCCTGCGTGGTGGTCCCGGCGCCGACGACGATGGCCTCGCCCTCTTCGACGAGGCCGGCGGCGACGTCGGCGATGGCGGTCTTCTCGGCGGTCGCGAGATGGGATTTCTGCGGAAAGCCGGACTCTCGCGTGAACCCGCCCGGCAGTACCGCACCGCCGTGCCGGCGGTCGAGGAGTCCTTCTGCCTCCAGTGCCCGCACGTCTCGCCGTACGGTCACTTCTGAGGTCTGGACGACGCGGGCGAGCTCACGGAGCGACACGGCCCCGTTGGCGCGCACCATTTCGAGGATCAACTGACGACGTTCTGCAGCGAACACGAAACTGACAGTAACCTGACCGGCCGACGCTTTTCAGCACTCTGACCCGAATTGCAGAAGATGCGCACGGACGGGGCCTCCAAGTGGTATGGGAGGCCCCGCCGTTGTTCGCTCTATGCCCCTGGTTGCCAGGGGTTGTCCGGATCTTCCCAGGCCGGAGGCCGGGTCAGCCCTCGCCCGCGGCCTTTCGGGTGTGCAACTGCCGTGCCACTTCGGCGATCGAGCCCGACAGGGAGGGGTACACGGTGAAAGCGTTTGCGATCTGTTCGACCGTCAGATTGTTGTCGACCGCGATCGAGATCGGGTGAATCAGCTCGCTCGCCTTCGGCGCGACGACACAGCCGCCGACCACGATCCCCGTGCCGGGGCGGCAGAAGATCTTGACGAAGCCGTCCCGGATGCCCTGCATCTTCGCGCGGGGGTTGCGCAGCAGGGGCAGCTTGACCACCCGGGCGTCGATCTTGCCCGCGTCCACGTCGGCCTGGGTGTAGCCGACGGTGGCGATCTCCGGGTCCGTGAAGACGTTCGAGGAGACCGTCTTCAGGTTCAGCGGGGCGACGGCGTCGCCGAGGAAGTGGTACATCGCGATCCGGCCCTGCATCGCCGCCACCGAGGCCAGCGCGAAGACGCCGGTGACGTCACCGGCCGCGTAGACGCCGGGGGCGGAGGTCCGGGAGACCCGGTCGGTCCAGATGTGGCCCGAGTCCTTCAGCCGGACCCCGGCCTCCTCCAGGCCCATGCCGGCGGAGTTCGGGATCGCGCCGACCGCCATCAGGCAGTGGGTGCCGGAGATGACCCGGCCGTCGGCCAGGGTGACCTCGACGCGGTCGCCGACGCGTTTGGCGGACTCGGCACGGGAGCGGGCCATGACGTTCATACCGCGGCGGCGGAAGACGTCCTCCAGGACGGCGGCGGCGTCCGGGTCCTCGCCGGGGAGCACGCGGTCGCGGCTCGACACGAGGGTCACCCGGGAGCCGAGGGCCTGGTAGGCGCCGGCGAACTCGGCGCCGGTGACACCGGAACCGACCACGATGAGCTCCTCGGGGAGCTCCTTGAGGTCGTAGACCTGGGTCCAGTTCAGGATCCGCTCGCCGTCCGGCTGGGCGTCGGGCAGCTCGCGCGGGTGGCCGCCGGTCGCGATCAGCACGGCGTCGGCGGTCAGCGACTCCTCGGATCCGTCGGCGGCGGTGACGATCACCTGGCGGGAACCGTCCACGGCCTGCCGGCCGGACAGCCGGCCGCGGCCGCGCAGGACACGCGCGCCGGCCCGGGTGACGGAGGCGGTGATGTCGTGGGACTGGGCGAGCGCGAGGCGCTTCACCCGTCGGTTGACCTTGCCGAGGTCGACGCCGACGACGCGGGCGGCCTGCTCCACGTGCGGGGTGTCGTCGGCCACGATGATGCCGAGCTCTTCGTACGAGGAGTCGAAGGTGGTCATCACCTCGGCCGTGGCGATCAGGGTCTTCGAGGGAACGCAGTCGGTCAGGACGGACGCGCCGCCGAGGCCGTCGCAGTCGACGACGGTCACCTCCGCGCCGAGTTGGGCGCCCACCAGGGCTGCCTCGTATCCGCCGGGTCCGCCGCCGATGATCACGATCCGGGTCACGTGGGTCACGCCTCGCGCTCTCGTTCTGCCGGGGGGTCCCCCGCTGGGCTGCAGTGCGTACGCCATTGTCCCGCACGCTTCAAGTGCGTACCCCATTGTCCCGTACGCACGGCGCGGACTCTCGTCGGGGCCTCCGTACGGTCCCGGTCACGTACTTCCGCGTCCACCCCGTCCCCTCCCGTACCCTCGGTCCCATGTCGCTCTACGCCGCGTACGCCGGCAACCTCGACGCGCGGCTCATGACCCGCCGCGCCCCGCACTCCCCGCTGCGCGGCACCGGCTGGCTCAACGGCTGGCGGCTCACCTTCGGCGGGGAGCAGATGGGCTGGGAGGGAGCGCTGGCCACGATCGTGGAGGCGCCGCGTTCCCAGGTCTTCGTCGCGCTGTACGACATCGCGCCGGCGGACGAGGACTCGATGGACCGCTGGGAGGGCGTCGGCCTGGACATCTACCGCCGTATGCGGGTGCGGGTCGACACCCTGGAGGGCGAGGAGCCGGTGTGGCTGTACGTCCTGAACGCGTACGAGGGCGGTCTGCCGTCGGCCCGCTATCTGGGCGAGATCGCGGACGCGGCCGAATCGGCCGGCGCCCCCCACGACTACGTGATGGAGCTGCGCAAGCGGCCCTGCTGACACCCCCCGGGCCCCGGCCCGGCCGCCGCACACAGGCGATGGCGCCCCGCGGGTGCCCGGCCCCGGTTCGGGGCGTCACCCGCTCGGGGGAAGCTCTCGCGGCGGCGCCGCTACGCCATTCGTCGGAAACGACAAGACAACGATCCCATGTCCGTCAGCATCGTCATCTACGCGCGTAGGAATTCTCGGGCTACGCTTCTGCGCGTAGGAAATCCGTCCGGGGCTCCCCTCGGACCCCCCTCCCCGAGGCGAGAGAGTCAGTGAACGCAACTGCCACCCCGTACGAGGCCGCCGAGGCCGCTGCCGCCCGTCTTCGCGAGCTGAGCGGAGTCGAGACCCATGACGTCGCCCTGGTCATGGGCTCCGGCTGGGCCCCGGCCGTCGACGCGCTCGGTGCTCCCGAGGCCGAGTTCCCGGTCACCGAGCTGCCCGGCTTCCCGGCCCCGGCCGTCGAGGGCCACGGCGGCAAGGTCCGCTCGTACAAGATCGGCGAGAAGCGCGCGCTCGTCTTCCTGGGCCGCACCCACTTCTACGAGGGCCGGGGCGTCGCCTCCGTCGCCCACGGCGTCCGCACCGCCGTCGCCGCCGGCTGCAAGACCGTCGTCCTGACCAACGGCTGCGGCGGCCTGCGCGAGGGCATGCGCCCCGGCCAGCCGGTCCTGATCAGCGACCACATCAACCTGACCGCCGCCTCCCCGATCGTCGGCGCGAACTTCGTGGACCTGACCGACCTGTACTCGCCGCGCCTGCGCGCGCTGTGCAAGGAGGTCGACGAGACCCTCGAAGAGGGCGTCTACGTGCAGTTCCCCGGCCCGCACTACGAGACCCCGGCCGAGATCAACATGGTCCGGGTCATGGGCGGCGACCTGGTGGGCATGTCCACCGTCCTGGAGGCCATCGCCGCCCGTGAGGCCGGCGCCGAGGTGCTCGGCATCTCCCTGGTCACCAACCTGGCGGCGGGCCTCTCGGGCGAGCCGCTGAACCACGAGGAGGTCCTCCAGGCGGGCCGCGACTCGGCCGCCCGCATGGGCGAGCTGCTCACCCGGGTGCTCGACCGGATCTGACGGGCGCCTTCGGGCGCCGCGCGGGTACGGGTACGTGTGAACCGAAGCGGCGCACGTACCCGTACCCGCGTGTCCGTCCGTACCCGACCTCGTACGACAGCAGCAGAGAGGCACACACCGTGACGCAGGACCTCATCGCCCGGGCCCGGACGTGGCTCGACGAGGACCCCGACAGTGAGACCCGCGAGGAGCTCGCCGCGCTCCTGGAGGCCGGTGACGAGCGCGAGCTCGCGGCCCGGTTCAGCGGCACGCTGCAGTTCGGTACGGCCGGGCTGCGCGGCGAGCTGGGCGCGGGGCCCATGCGGATGAACCGCTCGGTCGTCATCCGCGCGGCCGCCGGACTCGCCGCGTACCTCAAGGCCAAGGGGCAGACCGACGGCCTGGTCGTGATCGGCTACGACGCCCGCTACAAGTCGGCCGACTTCGCGCGCGACACCGCCGCCGTGATGACCGGCGCCGGACTGCGCGCCGCCCTGCTGCCCCGCCCGCTGCCGACGCCCGTCCTCGCGTTCGCCATAAGGCACCTGGGCGCCGTCGCCGGTGTCGAGGTGACCGCGAGCCACAACCCGCCGCGCGACAACGGCTACAAGGTCTACCTCGGGGACGGCTCGCAGATCGTGCCGCCGGCCGACGCCGAGATCGCCGCCGAGATCGACGCGGTGCGCTCGCTGCACGACGTGTCCCGCCCGTCGGGAGGCTGGGAGACCCTGGGCGACGAGGTCCTGGACGCCTACCTGGCCCGCACGGACGCCGTCCTGACCCCTGGCTCCGCGCGCACCGCGCGGACCGTCTACACGGCCATGCACGGCGTCGGCAAGGACGTCCTGACGGCCGCCTTCGCCCGCGCCGGCTTCCCGGCGCCCGCGCTCGTCGTCGAGCAGGCCGAGCCGGACCCGGCGTTCCCCACGGTCGCCTTCCCGAACCCGGAGGAGCCGGGCGCCATGGATCTCGCCTTCGAGGCGGCCCGTGTCGTGGAGCCCGACCTGGTGATCGCCAACGACCCGGACGCCGACCGCTGCGCGGTGGCCGTGCCCGACGGGACGGTCGTCGGGGGCTGGCGGATGCTGCGCGGTGACGAGGTGGGCGCGCTGCTCGCCGAGCACCTGGTCCACAAGGGAGCGCGGGGCGTCTTCGCCGAGTCGATCGTGTCCTCCTCGCTGCTCGGCCGGATCGCCGAGGCGGCCGGGGTCGGCTACGAGGAGACCCTGACCGGCTTCAAGTGGATCGCCCGCGTGGAGGGTCTGCGGTACGGATACGAGGAGGCGCTGGGCTACTGCGTCGACCCCGAGGGCGTCCGCGACAAGGACGGCATCACGGCCGCGCTCCTCGTCACCGAGCTGGCCTCGGAGCTGAAGGAGAAGGACCGTACGCTGACGGACCTCCTCGACGACCTGGCGGTCGCCCACGGGCTGCACGCCACGGACCAGCTGTCGGTGCGGGTCGAGGACCTGAGCGTCATCACGAACGCGATGAGCGCGCTGCGGGAGCGTCCGCCGGTCTCGCTGGCCGGGCTGACGGTCACCACCGCGGAGGACCTGACCAAGGGCACGGACGCGCTGCCCCCGACGGACGGCCTGCGCTACTACCTGGACGGCGAGCACAAGGCCCGGGTCATCGTGCGCCCGAGCGGCACCGAGCCCAAGCTCAAGTGCTACCTGGAGGTCGTGGTCCCGGTCGGCGACGCGAGCGAGCTGGCGGCGGCCCGCGCGAAGGGCGCCGAGATCCTCGCCGCGATCAAGCGCGACCTGTCGGCGGCCGCCGGCCTCTGACCGCCCGGTCCTTCGAGGCCTTCCGGCAGCGGGGCGTGAGGGGCCCGTACGGAATCGTTTCCGTACGGGCCCCTCACCGCTTTCCCGAACGGGTGAATTCCGTACGGCAACGGATGCAACGCGCGTCCCGCGATCAGGTGGTCCACGCCAGGGTGACCCCGGTATCCCGCCGCGCACCCCTGGAGCCGCCCCCGTGCCCCCGGTCCTGACCGCCCGACCGACCGTGCCCGCCTCGCGGCGGCCTCCGTCCCCACGCGGCGAGGGGCTTCCGAAGCGGGTGCGCGGCACGCTGCGGCACGCGGCCCCCGCTCTCCTCGGCTATCTGGCGGTACGGCTCCTGTCGCTCGCCGTCCTGATCCGCTGGACGCACCTCAAGGGCCACGGCGTCTGGCCGCTGCTCGCCACCGGCTGGGACTCCCGCTGGTACCTGGGCATCGCCGACGACGGGTACGGGTTCGAGCCGGAGCTCGATCCCGGGCCCGACTTCGGTCCCGGGGCGTCCGTCGGCCCCAGGAACCTGGCGTTCTTCCCGCTCTATCCGGCCCTCGTCAAGGCGGTCGCGGCCGTCACCCCCGGCTCGCGCGCCTCCGTCGGCCTGGTGCTGGCGGTGCTCTGCTCGCTGCTCGCCGCCTGGGGGATCTTCGCGGTCGGCGACCGGCTGTACGGGCGCCGGGTGGGGACGGTCCTCGCGGTGCTCTGGGGCTCGCTGCCCGTCGCCGCCGTCCAGTGGATGGGCTACACGGAATCGCTCTTCACCGCGCTCGCCGCCTGGGCGCTGTACGCGGCGATGGACCGGCGCTGGGCGTGGGCGGCCGGACTGGCCGTCGCGGCGGGACTGACCCGGCCGACCGGGATCGCGGTCGCGGCGGCGGTCACCGTCGCCGGGCTGCTCGCCGCCCGGCGCGGCAGCCGGCCGGCCCTGGCCGCGGCTCTCGTCGCGCCGCTGGGCTGGCTGGGTTACGTGGGGTGGGTGGGGCTGCACCTCGGCCGCTGGGACGGCTACTTCGCGGTCCAGAAGGCGTGGAGCAACGAGTGGGACGGCGGCTCGGTCACCCTGCGGAAGCTGCGCGTCCATCTGGTCTACGCCGAGGAACCGAAGCTGTTCCTGGTCATGGTCTCGCTGGTGCTGATCGTCTCGGCGGCGCTGTTCGCGCTCTGTCTCGCCGACCGTCAGCCGGTGCTCCTGCTGGTCTTCTCGGGGGTGTTGCTCCTGGTCGTCCTGGGCAGTGGCGGGGTCTACTTCCCGCGTGCCCGCTTCCTGATGCCGGGCTTCCCGCTGCTGCTGCCCCTGGCGCTCGCGATCTGCCGGGCCCGCCGCCACGCGGCCGCCCTGGTGCTCGTCGGGGCGGCCCTGTCCTCGGCCTGGCTGGGCGGCCACATGCTCCTGGTCTGGCACGGCCCGCCGTGAGCCGGGGCCTCTCCCCCTACCGGGTGGCGAGCAGGACGACGAGGAGCACCAGCCCCGCCACCGCCGGGGCGATGATCTCGTAGGCCCAGCGCACGCGCGGCTCGCCCTGGGCGCCCGGCCGGGAGGCCCCGCGCTCGGCGAGGTCGCGGAGGTCGGCCACCGTCCGGTCGGCCGGGGCGAGCCGGTCCTGGTCGCTCACGTCCACGTGGACGGAGGTGCGGCCGTGCGGGTCGTCCTGGGCGGCGCGCGTCTGGCGCCGGGCCGCCCGCTTGCGCTGGCGCAGGGAGACGGGGACGGCCCAGAGCTGGTACTTGGTCCCCTCACGGGTCAGGACCTCGCTGGAGTACCCGGCGCGGACGTCGGCGACCGCCGCCCAGGGCAGGGTGATGTCGCGGAACGGGTTGCGGATCTTGAGGCGGTCGTCGTTCGCGTACACCGCGGGCCGGATCGTGAACGCCACGACGAGCGGCACCACGAACAGCAGCGCCGCCAGGGCCACCCACGGGGTGCGGCCCTCGCCCCGGACCATCGCGTCGCCGCAGAACCAGACGGCGAGGGCGATCAGCAGGACGCCGCCCGCGATCCCGAAGGGCGAACGGAAGACGCGGTCGGCGTACGCCGGCTCGGCGGGCGGCTGGGGGCTCGTCATACCGCCGATTCTGCCTCAGCGCCCGGCGACCGGCTCAGGGGGCTCAGGGGGGCGGTGCGCACCACGACTCCTGTGAATCACGACAGGTGGGTGAGGAAGAGCCGCATGCCGCTGGCCTCTCGTTCGAGTAGGGCCGTCGAGTTCTGGCCGGCTGCGGAAAAACCTGATGATCTTGCATGCGGGAGCCGTCCGTTCCATGGTCACCGCTCTGTGACGGCGCTCACCTCTCGCCCTGAGGAACCGCGGGGCTGTACAGGTCGCTACGCGCGTAGATATGCTCGACTGGTGACCATGCCCACCACTGCATCCGCAGCATCCGCTTTCGCCGACGTGACCACGTCCGAGAGTGCGCTGCGCCGCTTCCTCCACGGGCTGCCCGGCGTCGACGCCGTGGGCCTGGAAGCACGCGCCGCGTCCCTCGGCACCCGCTCGATCAAGACCACGGCCAAGGCGTACGCCATCGACCTGGCCATCTCCATGATCGACCTGACGACGCTCGAAGGCGCGGACACCCCGGGCAAGGTCCGGGCACTCGCCGCCAAGGCCGTCCATCCCGATCCGACCGACCGCACGACCCCGACGACCGCCGCGGTCTGCGTCTACCCCGACATGGTGGCGACCGCCAAGGCCGCCCTCGCGGGCTCCGGCGTCAAGGTCGCCTCCGTCGCCACCGCCTTCCCGGCCGGGCGCGCGGCGCTCCCCGTGAAGCTCGCGGACACCCGTGACGCGATCGCCGCCGGCGCCGACGAGATCGACATGGTCATCGACCGTGGCGCCTTCCTCGCCGGCCGCTACCTGGAGGTCTTCGAGCAGATCTCCGCGGTCAAGGCGGAGTGCGGCGACCGGGCCCGCCTCAAGGTCATCTTCGAGACCGGCGAGCTGTCCACGTACGACAACATCCGCCGCGCCTCCTGGCTCGGCATGATGGCCGGCGCGGACTTCATCAAGACCTCGACCGGCAAGGTCGCGGTCAACGCCACCCCGGCCAACACGCTGCTGATGCTGGAGGCCGTGCGCGACTTCCGCGCCCAGACCGGCGTCCAGATCGGCGTGAAGCCCGCCGGCGGCATCCGCAACACCAAGGACGCCGTCAAGTTCCTGGTCCTGGTGAACGAGACCGTCGGCGAGGACTGGCTGGACAACCACTGGTTCCGCTTCGGCGCCTCCAGCCTGCTCAACGACCTGCTGATGCAGCGTCAGAAGCTGGCGACCGGCCGTTACTCCGGCCCCGATTACGTGACGGTGGACTGATCATCATGGCATCTGTATTCGAGTACGCTCCCGCGCCCGAGTCGCGGTCCGTCGTCGACATCGCCCCGTCGTACGGGCTGTTCATCGACGGCGAGTTCGTCGAGGCGGCCGACGGCAAGGTCTTCAAGACCGTCTCGCCCGCCACCGAGGAGGTCCTCTCCGAGGTCGCCCGGGCGGGCGCCGAGGACGTCGACCGCGCGGTGAAGGCGGCCCGGAAGGCGTTCGAGAAGTGGTCGGCGCTGCCCGGCTCCGAGCGCGCCAAGTACCTCTTCCGGATCGCCCGGATCATCCAGGAGCGCAGTCGCGAGCTGGCGGTCCTGGAGACCCTGGACAACGGAAAGCCGATCAAGGAGACCCGCGACGCGGACCTCCCGCTGGTCGCCGCGCACTTCTTCTACTACGCGGGCTGGGCCGACAAGCTCGACCACGCCGGCTACGGCGCGAACCCACGGCCGCTGGGCGTCGCCGGTCAGGTCATCCCGTGGAACTTCCCGCTGCTGATGCTGGCGTGGAAGATCGCCCCGGCGCTCGCGACCGGCAACACGGTCGTCCTCAAGCCCGCCGAGACGACCCCGCTCTCCGCCCTGTTCTTCGCGGACATCTGCCGCCAGGCCGGGCTGCCCCGCGGTGTGGTCAACATCCTCCCCGGCTACGGGGACGCCGGCGCCGCGCTCGTCGAGCACCCCGACGTCAACAAGGTGGCCTTCACCGGCTCCACCGCCGTCGGCAAGTCCATCGCCCGCTCGGTCGCCGGCACGGACAAGAAGCTCACCCTCGAACTGGGCGGCAAGGGCGCGAACATCGTCTTCGACGACGCCCCCATCGACCAGGCTGTCGAGGGCATCGTCACGGGCATCTTCTTCAACCAGGGCCAGGTCTGCTGCGCGGGCTCGCGCCTGCTGGTCCAGGAGTCGATCCAGGACGAGCTGCTCGACTCCCTCAAGCGGCGCCTGTCGACACTGCGGCTCGGTGACCCGCTGGACAAGAACACCGACATCGGCGCCATCAACTCGGCCGAGCAGCTGTCGCGTATCACCACGCTGGTCGAGAAGGGCGAGGCGGAGGGTGCCGAGCGCTGGTCCCCGGCCTGCGAGCTGCCGTCCGCCGGCTACTGGTTCGCCCCGACGCTCTTCACGAACGTCACCCAGGCGCACACCATCGCCCGCGACGAGATCTTCGGCCCGGTCCTGTCCGTGCTGACCTTCCGTACGCCCGACGAGGCGGTCGCCAAGGCCAACAACAGCCAGTACGGCCTGTCGGCGGGCATCTGGACGGAGAAGGGCTCGCGAATCCTCGCCGTGGCCAACAAGCTCCGGGCCGGGGTCGTCTGGGCCAACACGTTCAACAAGTTCGACCCGACCTCGCCCTTCGGCGGCTACAAGGAGTCGGGCTTCGGCCGCGAGGGCGGCCGCCACGGCCTGGAGGCGTACCTCGATGTCTGATCAGAACCGTCTGAGCGTCTTCAAGACCTACAAGCTGTACGTCGGGGGCAAGTTCCCCCGCAGCGAGAGCGGCCGGGTGTACGAAGTGCAGGACCACAAGGGCAAGTGGCTGGCGAACGCGCCGCTCTCCTCCCGCAAGGACGCCCGTGACGCGGTCGTCGCCGCGCGCAAGGCGTTCGGCGGCTGGTCGGGCGCCACGGCGTACAACCGGGGCCAGATCCTGTACCGCGTCGCGGAGATGCTGGAGGGCCGCAAGAGCCAGTTCGTGCGCGAGGTGGCGCACGCGGAGGGCCTGTCCAAGGCGAAGGCGGCCGAGGTCGTCGAGGCGGCCGTCGACCGCTGGGTCTGGTACGCGGGCTGGACCGACAAGATCGGCCAGGTCGTGGGCGGGGCGAACCCGGTCGCGGGCCCGTTCTTCAATCTCTCCACCCCGGAACCGACGGGTGTGGTCACGGTCGTGGCGCCGCAGGAGTCGTCGTTCCTCGGCCTCGTGTCGGTGATCGCCCCGGTGATCGCGACCGGCAACACGGCCGTGGTGATCGCGAGCGAGAAGGCGCCCCTGCCGGCGCTCTCCCTCGGCGAGGTGCTCGCCACCTCCGACCTGCCGGGAGGTGTGGTCAACATCCTCTCCGGCAAGGCGGCCGAGATGGGCCCGCACCTGGCGGCCCACCAGGACGTCAACGCGATCGACCTGACGGGCGCGGACGCCGATCTCGCGCGCGAGCTGGAGATCGCGGCGGCGGACAACCTCAAGCGGGTCCTGCGCCGCCGCACCGAGGACTTCACGGGCTCCCCGGGCACGGACCGCATGACCGCGTTCCTGGAGACGAAGACGGTCTGGCACCCGACGGGTTCGCTCGGCGCGTCCGGCTCGGCGTACTAGCCAAGCCTGGCCAAGGGCCTCCGGGCGCACGCCCGGGGGCCCTTCGTCGTGCGCTCGACGGCGGTCTCGGCGGCGCCGCTACGTCGGCAGCAGCCCCGCCGCCTCGCCGGCCACCGGCGGGTCCTCCACCGCGCCGCCGTTGGTGACGGGGCCCGTCACCCGCTTCGCGCCCACCGGCTCGAGGTCGGCGGCCCGGGTGTCGAGTCCGTTGTCCAGCGGGGCGACCCCGGTGCCGGCGAGCGGGTCCGACCGGAGGGTGGTCAGCGGGTCCACGGCGTGCGTGGTGGCGCCGAGGACCGCGGCCGCGTCGCTGCCGGCGAGCGTGGTGACCGGCGCGGGCAGCGGCGGCGGCGCCGCCTGGGCCGCGGCGCCCATGCCGAACACCGCCGCTCCGGCCGCCGTCACGGTCAGCCCTGCCTTCGACAGGGCGCCGCGGCGGAAGTTCCCGGAGCCTGTGTGACGGTGACGCGCCATGAGAAATCCTTCGACGTTGGGTGATCGCAGGGCCACCGAGCGTAGTTGAGCTGTGACGCTCGATACCACCGCCTCCCTCGGGGGTCCCCTTCCCGGGGGAATGGTTCACACTGGTGTCCCGTGAGTTCCCAATCGATCCCGACCCGTGTCGTCCTGCTCGCGGGCCCCTCAGGCTCCGGCAAGTCGTCTCTCGCCGCCGTCGCCGGCCTCCCGGTGCTGCGCCTCGACGACTTCTACAAGGAGGGTGACGACCCGACGCTCCCGCTGGTGGCGGGCAGCGCCGACATCGACTGGGACTCCCCGGCCTCCTGGGACGCGGACGTCGCCGTCGCGGCGATCGTGGAGCTGTGCCGTACGGGCCGGACCGACATCCCCGTGTACGACCTGGCCACCAGCGCGCGCGTGGGCCACGAGGTCCTGGACATCGGGCGGACACCGCTGTTCGTGGCGGAGGGCATCTTCGCCGCCGAGATCGTGGAGCGCTGCCAGGAGCTGGACGTGCTCGCCGACGCGCTGTGTCTGCGCGGCCGCCCCTCGACGACGTTCCGCCGCCGGCTCCTGCGGGATTTGAGGGAGGGGCGCAAGTCGGTCCCCTTCCTGCTGCGCCGCGGCTGGCGCCTGATGCGCGCCGAACGTTCCATCGTGGCCCGCCAGGCGTCCCTGGGCGCCCACCCCTGCGCCAAGGACGAGGCCCTGGGCCGGCTGGCCGCAGCCGCGGCCGGCCGCCACCGCGCCCCCGTCGCACGCTGAGGCCGCCGCCGCTGTCGGCGGCGGCACAACAGGAAACGCGGGTCGTACAAGCCCCCCGGCTTGTCCGACCCGCGACTTTTCCCCCGTACCCCCGTACGTCCCCCGTGTTCCCCCCGTTGCCCCCCGTTGCCCCCCGTTGCCTTCAGGCCACCAGCTCGCCGAAGGACTCCTCCTCGTCACGGCCGAAGCTGAGGACGTCGTCCTCGCGCAGCCGGCGCAGGGAGCGCCAGATGCTCGACTTCACCGTGCCGACACTGATGTCCAGGATCTCCGCGATCTCCGGATCCGTACGGCCCTCGTAGTACCGCAGCACCAGCATCGTGCGCTGGAGCTCGGGCAGCCGGGCCAGCGCCTGCCACAGCACGGCCCGCAGCTCGGTCCCGCGCATCGCGTCCGTGTCGCCCGCCGTCTCCGGCAGTTCCTCCGTCGGGTACTCGTTGAGCTTCCGCCGGCGCCACGCGCTGATGTGCAGGTTTGTCATGGTGCGGCGCAGGTAGCCACCCACCGCCGCCTTGTCGCTGATCCGGTCCCAAGCGCGGTACGTCGAGAACAGCGCGCTCTGGAGCAGGTCCTCGGCCTCGAAGCGGTCGCCGGTGAGGTGGTAGGCGGTGGCGTACAGGGAGGCGCGGCGCTCCTGGACGTAGGCGGTGAACTCCGCCTCGGACAGCGACTGCCGCTCCCCCGTGACCTCCCCGTACGCCGCTCCCCCGTCAGCCACGGCCACCATGTACGGCGCCTTGTGCTGACGCCCGACGCTGCGAACGCACCCCCGCCCGTTCACCGCGCCGGACTTCTCGGCGCTCCTTACGACGTCGTGGAGACGCGTGACTACTGCGCTTGAGGTGGTGCTGTGCAGTGCGTTCATCTCGCGCCCCCCGTCGGTTGGAGTCTGCTTCGGTCCGTGTGCCAAAAAGCTTGCCCCGCCCAGTTCATCGCGGTGTCCGCCGACTGTCACAGCCGTGTCACAGGGGCGGGTGGAGCCGCACAGTCGAACTCCGGTGGCCGCATGGGACAGAATGACGTCCGTGCCTTTCCTGTTGCTGATCGAGGACGACGACGCCATCCGCACGGCCCTCGAACTCTCCCTGTCTCGCCAGGGCCACCGAGTGGCCACCGCGGCGACGGGCGAGGACGGCCTGCAGCTGCTCCGCGAGCAGCGCCCCGACCTGGTCGTGCTGGACGTGATGCTGCCCGGGATCGACGGCTTCGAGGTGTGCCGGCGCATCCGGCGCACCGACCAGCTGCCGATCATCCTGCTGACCGCGCGCAGCGACGACATCGACGTGGTCGTCGGCCTGGAGTCGGGGGCGGACGACTACGTGGTCAAGCCGGTCCAGGGCCGGGTCCTCGACGCCCGGATCCGGGCCGTGCTGCGGCGCGGTGAGCGGGAGTCCACCGATTCGGCGACCTTCGGCTCGCTCGTCATCGACCGTTCGGCGATGACCGTGACGAAGAACGGTGAGGATCTGCAGCTCACGCCGACCGAGCTGCGGCTGCTCCTGGAGCTGAGCCGGCGCCCCGGACAGGCGCTGTCCCGTCAGCAGTTGCTGCGCCTGGTGTGGGAGCACGACTACCTGGGTGACTCGCGCCTGGTCGACGCCTGTGTCCAGCGGCTGCGCGCCAAGGTGGAGGACGTCCCGTCCTCGCCGACCCTGATCCGTACCGTGCGCGGAGTCGGCTACCGGCTGGACGTCCCTGCGTGAGTAAAGGGATGTTCGCCGGGCTGCGCTTCACCAGCCTGCGGCTGCGGCTGGTGGTCGTCTTCGCCCTGGTGGCGCTCACCGCCGCCGTCTCCGCCTCCGGGATCGCGTACTGGCTGAACCGCGAGGCGGTCCTCACCCGGACGCAGGACGGGGCGCTCAACGACTTCCGGCAGGAGATGCAGAACCGGGCGGCGACGCTGCCGCTGCGGCCCACCGAGGAGGAGCTGCGGCGCACCGCGGAGCAGATGGCCGGCGGCAGCGCCGGTTACAGCGTGCTGCTGCTCGGGGAACGGGACGCGGGCAAGCCCATCGCCGGGGCCTCGAACCCCGACACCTTCACGCTGGCGGACGTGCCGCGCGCGCTGCGGGAGCAGGTGGAGACCGAGCGGCCGGTGACGGACACCAACGCCTATCCGTACCACCTGTTCTGGCAGCGCACGCAGCGCGGGGGGACGCCGTACCTGGTAGGTGGGACGAAGATCGACGGCGGCGGTCCGACCGGCTACATGTTCAAGTCGCTGGAGGCGGAGCGGGCGGATCTGAACTCGCTCGCCTGGTCCCTGGGCATCGCGACGGCGCTCGCGCTCGTCGGCTCGGCGCTGCTCGCGCAGGCCGCCGCCACGACCGTGCTGCGGCCGGTGCACCGGCTCGGGGAGGCGGCCAGGCAGCTGGGCGAGGGGAAGCTGGACACCCGGCTCCGGGTCTCCGGTACGGACGAACTGGCCGAGCTGTCCCGGACGTTCAACAGCGCCGCCGAGTCCTTGCAGAAGAAGGTCGCGGACATGAGCGCGCGCGAGGAGTCGAGCCGGCGCTTCGTCGCGGACATGTCCCACGAGCTGCGTACCCCGCTGACGGCGCTGACGGCCGTGACGGAGGTCCTGGAGGACGAGCAGGACTCCCTCGATCCGATGATCGCGCCGGCCGTGGCGCTGGTGGTGAGCGAGACGCGGCGCCTGAACGACCTGGTGGAGAACCTGATGGAGGTGACCCGCTTCGACGCCGGCACCGCCCGGCTCGTCCTGGACGACGTCGACGTCGCCGACCAGGTCACCGCCTGCATCGACGCTCGGGCGTGGCTGGACGCGGTGGAGCTGGACGCCGAGCGCGGGATCATGGCGCGGCTCGACCCGCGCCGGCTGGACGTGATCCTGGCGAACCTGATCGGCAACGCGCTCAAGCACGGCGGTTCGCCGGTGCGGGTGGCGATCCGTACGGAGGACGGGGAGCTTGTCATCGAGGTGCGGGACCACGGTCCGGGCATCCCGGAGGAGGTCCTGCCGCACGTCTTCGACCGGTTCTACAAGGCGAGCGCGTCCCGGCCCCGGTCGGACGGCAGTGGTCTCGGTCTGTCGATCGCCATGGAGAACGCGCTGATCCACGGCGGTTCGATCACGGCCGCGAACTCGCCGGACGGCGACGGCGCGGTGTTCGTCCTGCGGCTGCCGCAGGACGCCGACGCGGATGCGGACGCCGACACCGACGTCGATGCGACGGCGGCCGGTGAACGGGGCGAGGTGGAGGAGAGTTGAGCCGACTTCGCCGTACGGCAGTGATGGCGGCGGCCCTTGCGATGGCCGCGCTCGCCACAGGGTGCGGGATCCGGACGACGTCGGTGCCCGTGGACGCGGGCCCGGCCCCTTCACGGGTGCCGTGCGACGTCCCGGGCGAGGAGGCCGCCGCGCAGACGACGGGGATCGCGGTCCGGGTGTTCCTGGTGTGCGGCTCGCAGCTGGACGCGGTGGACCGCCGGTCGCCGCTGCAGGAGGAGAAGGCGGACGGGGACCCGGTGCGGACCGCGGCCGCGCTGCTCGCGCAGTTGCAGAGCGAGCCGTCGCAGAGCGAACGGCAGGCCGGCTTCTCCACGGCTGTCAAGGGCCCGCTGACCGTGACCGGCGGGCGCCAGGGCGATCCGGCGGACACCCTGCGGCTGAGCAGGCAGCCGGAGGACCTCACGGCGACCGCGCTGTCGCAGATCGTCTGTACCTTCGCGGGGAGCCCGGCCGGTGTGGGCGAGGACACGGTGGTGCTGGGCGGTCCCGGCGACTACGCGCCGCGCCGCTACCGGTGCACCGCCGAGGTGAGGCAGCGGCCCGACTCGGCGGTCCCCACGGCGCCGACGCCTCCGCCGAGGCCCTCGGTCTCCTGAACCGCGCTGTCGTGAAAGGCGGCGGAACCGATTCCGGTGCGGTGCGCGTCTTGGGGGGCGTGCAGCGTCAAGGTTCGGGCGGCAGTGCCGCCGTGGTCGTACGCGTGGCGGGGTTCGCCCTCCTCCTCGCGCATCTGCTGCTCGTCGCCTGGGTGACACTCCGCCCACTCGACGTGGCCTGGGTGATGGCACCGAACCTGACACCACTGGCCGGGATCAAGGCGGATCTGGCGCTCGGCCCGGCCGAGGCGGCCCGCCGGATCGGCGAGGGGCTGCTGCTCCTGGCACCGCTCGGCGTCCTGCTGCCGATGGCGGACGGGCGGCTGTACGTGGCGCCGTGGGCGTCCCTGGCCCGTACCGTCGCGGCCGGGGCGCTGATCTCCCTCGCCGTCGAACTGCTGCAGACCGCCGTGCCGGGGCAGGTCGTGGACGTGGACTCGCTCCTCCTGAACACCGCCGGGGTGGCGCTGGCCCATGTGCTCGTGGTGCCGGCCGGGCGGGCGCGGCTGCGCGGCGGGAGGGACGCGCAAAGGCGGCGGTCCTCCTCGCGGACCAGGCCGGGCCGGGGCTCCGCCCTGCTTCAGGACGAGCAGCCTCAGGGGACTACCCCGACGATTCCCAGGGTCGGGATCGCCCCGTAGACCGACGCTTTGTCCCCCGGTCCGGGGCGACCATGGAGTCATCGGGAGCCCGACGAGCGGCTCCCGGGGACAACGCTTCGAAGGAGCCCACCATGGCCGCACTTGTCCGCCCCCGTGACGGCCGCATGATCGGCGGAGTGTGCGCAGCGCTGGCACGGCGCTTCGGCACCTCGGCGACGACCATGCGGGTCATGTTCCTCGTCTCGTGCCTGCTGCCCGGTCCGCAGTTCCTGCTGTACCTGGCGCTGTGGATGCTGCTGCCGGCCGAGAAGCCGGCGACCACGGCCTGGTAGCGGACCCGGACCAGGACGTTCGTACGCCGATGGGGCGCGCACCCGGAGTGGGTGCGCGCCCCATCGGCGCGCGGCGGCGGAGTGCTCAGCCGAGGATCGGCAGGCCGCCGAGGAGGCCGCCGGCCGGGGTGTTGGCCAGGCCGCCCGTGACGCCGCCGAGCGGGAGGCTCTCGGTGGCCTCGCCGGCCACGTTCGGCAGGCCCTTGAAGCCGTTGCCGAGTCCTTGACCGAGCGCTCCCTCGCCGCCGGCGAGGGACGAGGACGCGCCGTCGGGGAGCTCGGTGAGGCCGTCGCCCAGCGGCACGGTCTGGGTGACCAGGCCGAGCGCGTCCGGGGCGGCGGGCACGCTCGGGGCGGCGGAGGCCGTGCCGGCGGCGGCAGCGGCGAAAGCGGCACCGAGAGCGGCGACACCGAGCTTCTTGGCGGCAGAGTGCTTCATCAGAAAATCATCCTTGGGGATTTTGGAGCTTCGGGACAGCAAGGAAATGCTGGGGAAAACGCAGAGCGGCTTTGCAAACTAGCCATCACCTGGCGCTCCCGCAAACACCGAAAAGCGGCCGGGGGCATGTCCCCCGGCCGCCGCCGGCCCTCCCCGAAACGTCCCGTCAGCCCGCAGTGCGGGAAGACTCGCTGGTCGTGGCGGTCTGCTGGAACAGCCATTCGGACTTCAGCTCGGCATATCCGGGCTTGATGACGTCGTTGATCATGGCGAGGCGTTCATCGAAAGGAATGAACGCTGATTTCATCGCATTGACCGTGAACCACGCCATGTCGTCGAGCGTGTAATCGAATGCCTCGGTCAGCAGCTCGAATTCCCGGCTCATGCTGGTGCCGCTCATGAGCCGGTTGTCGGTGTTGACCGTGGTCCGGAAGTGGAGCCTGCGGAGCAGACCGATGGGGTGCTCGGCGATGGAGGACGCCGCACCCGTCTGGAGGTTGGAGGTCGGACACATCTCCAGCGGGATGCGCTTGTCCCGCACGTACGCGGCGAGCCGCCCCAGCTTCACCGAGCCGTCCTGCGCGACCTCGATGTCGTCGATGATGCGGACGCCGTGCCCGAGCCGGTCGGCGCCGCACCACTGCAGCGCCTGCCAGATGGACGGCAGCCCGAAGGCCTCGCCGGCGTGGATGGTGAAGTGGTTGTTCTCCCGCTTGAGGTACTCGAAGGCGTCGAGATGGCGGGTGGGGGGGTAGCCGGCCTCGGCGCCCGCGATGTCGAAGCCGACCACGCCCGAGTCGCGGTAGCGGTTGGCGAGTTCGGCGATCTCCAGGGCGCGGGCGGCGTGCCGCATCGCCGTCAGGAGCGCGCCCACGCGGATGCGCCGGCCCTTCTCCCTGGCCTGGCGCTCGCCCTCGCGGAAGCCTTCGTTGACGGCCTCGACGACCTCTTCGAGGGTGAGCCCGGCCTCCAGGTGCTGCTCGGGGGCGTAGCGCACCTCGGCGTAGACGACACCGTCCTCGGCGAGGTCGACGGCACATTCGGCGGCGACGCGCACGAGCGCCTCGCGCGTCTGCATGACGGCGCAGGTGTGCGCGAAGGTCTCCAGATAGCGCTCCAGCGAACCGGAGTCGGCGGCTTCGCGGAACCAGAGGCCGAGCTTGTGGGGCTCGGTCTCGGGGAGGTCGCCGTAGCCCTGGGCGCGGGCGAGGTCGATGATCGTGCCGGGGCGCAGTCCGCCGTCGAGGTGGTCGTGCAGGAGCACCTTCGGGGCGCGGCGGATCTGGTCCGTGGTGGGGACGTTCAGGATCTGGCTCGTCATTTTCGCACTGTAGCGCCTACGCGCGTAGAGCGCTCCCTCTCCACTCGCCTGTCGATACGTAACAGTGACCGCGCGTACGGATGGCGTACACCTCGGCTTCTGAGACTGTTCTGCCATGGCGCACTCCGCACTCGTAGGGACTGCCGGCAGCCGCACGCCCCGGCTCGGACGGCCCGTCGGCGCATCGCACCCGGTCACAGCGGTGGGCGGGGTGGTTCTGCTCCTCCCCGACGGGGAGGTGACGTCCGCACGGGGCGCCTCGGCCCTGGCCCACGCCGCGATCCTGCCGCTGGGGCGGCGCCTCGCCGCGGCGGGGCGCGGCGACGGCCTGGTCGCGCACGTCGTGCGCTACCGGGGACGCGGCTGGAACGGCGCGGACGCGGGGCTCGCCTCGGACGCGGCCTGGGCGGTGGCGGAGACGGTACGGCGCTACGGCGACGTCCCCGTCTGTCTGGCCGGGTACGGCATGGGCGCGCGGGCCGCGCTGCGGGCGGCCGGCCACGCGGCCGTCGACACGGTGCTCGCGCTGGCACCCTGGCTGCCGGAGAACGACGTGGCGGCGGAACCGGAACCCGTACGGCAGCTCGCCGGGCGCCGGGTGCTGATCGCCCACGGCACGAACGACGCGCGGGTCGACCCGGAGTTGTCGTACCGGCTGGCGGACCGGGCGAAGAAGGCGAACCGCGACACCTGTCGCTTCGAGGTCCACGCGGACGGCCACGCGCTGCGCCAGTACCGCGCCGAAGTCCACGCCCTGGCCGTCGACTTCGTCCTGGGCTCGCTCTTCGCCCGCCCATACGCCCGGCCGGTCGCCGACGCGCTGGCGGCCCCGCCGCCGCTGGGACTGCGGATGCCGCTGGCGGCGGGCTTCGGCCGCTCGTCGCGGTCCTGACCCACGGCCGGCGCTACGGCACACAGCCGGCCCTGACGGCACACAGCCGGCCCTGACGGCTCACGGCCGGTCCTCACGGCACACGGCCGGTCCTGACGGCTCACTCCGGCAGCAGGGTTCCCCGCTTGCTCAGGAGGAACTTCTTGAAGGCCGCCACGGGGGCCGTGTCGGGGTGGCCGTCCAGCCAGGCGACGCCGATCTCGCGGACGGCGCGCGGCGCGGTCACGTTGAGCTCGACGACACCGGGGCGCGGGACGGCCGGCGGGGGCAGCAGGGCGACGCCGAGGCCGGCCGCGACCAGGCCGCGCAAGGTCTCCGCCTCCTCGCCCTCGAAGGCGACGCGGGGCTTGAAACCGGCCTCGGCGCACAGGTCGTCGGTGATGCGGCGCAGCCCGTAGCCGGGTTCCAGGGTCACGAAGGTCTCGTCGGCGGCCTCCGCGAGCCTGACCCGCTTGCGGGAGGCGAGCCGGTGGTCGTCCGGGACGACGAGCCGCAGCCGCTGTTCGTCGATGCGCCGGGCCACCAGGTCGGGGGCGTCGGGGACCGGGGAGGTCAGGCACAGGTCCAGGTCACCCGCCCGCAGGCGCTCGATCATCGCCTCGCCGTAGTTCTGGACCAGCGTGAACCGCACGCGGGGATGGTCGACCCGGAAGGCCCGGATGAGACCGGGCACCGTCTCCGAGCCCATGGTGTGCAGGAAGCCGAAGGCGACCCGTCCCGCCGTCGGGTCCGCGTCGGCCCGTACCGAGTCCGCCGCCCGCTCCACCTCCGCGAGCGCTCGCTCGGCGGAGGCGAGGAAGGTCCGGCCGGCCGGGGTGAGCGACACCGTCCGCCCCCGGCGGGCGAACAGGGCGACGCCCAGATCCTGTTCGAGCCGGACCATCGCCCGTGAGAGCGTCGACTGCGGTACGCCCATCTCGGCCGCCGCCCGGGTCACGTGCTCGTGCCGGGCCACCGCGGCGAAGTACGCCAGCCGTGGCGCGAGCAGCAGTCCCATGTCTTCTTCGTTACTGTTCGGTGACAGCCGACCTTGTGACCTGTACTCATGCACCATGGGAACGATTACAGCAGTTCCGTGCATTGGACGCATGAAAAGGATCGGCCTACGTTCGAAACATGCCTTCCGCCAGTACCAAGGCGGCCGCCACCAGCACGGCCGCCGACACCCGCCTTGCCCCCGGCGCCCCCGGCCACCGCCGTATGAGCTTCGCCCTCTTCGCCGCCGGACTCGCCGCCTTCGCGCTCCTCTACTCCACCCAGGCCCTCCTCCCCGCGATCTCCGCGGAGTTCGGCGCCACCGCGTCCGCCGCCTCCTGGACGGTCTCCGCCGCGACCGGCGCCCTCGCCCTCCTCGTCCTGCCGCTGAGCGCCCTCTCCGAGCGCTTCGGGCGGCGCACGATGATGACCGCCTCGCTCGTGGTCGCGGTCGCCGTCGGACTCCTCGTCCCCTTCGCCCCGGACCTGGAGTGGCTGATCGCCCTCCGGGCGGTCCAGGGCGCGGCGCTGGCGGGCGTGCCGGCCTCGGCGATGGCCTATCTCGCCGAGGAGGTGCGGCCGAAGGCGCTGATCGCCGCGATCGGCCTGTTCGTCGCGGGCAACTCGATCGGCGGCATGAGCGGCCGGATCGTCACCGGCTGGGCGGCCCAGGCGTGGGGCTGGCGCGCGGGGCTGCTCGCGGTCGGCCTGATGGCCGCGGCCGGCGCGGTGGTCTTCCGGCTGCTGATCCCGAAGGCCCGCCACTTCACCCCCGGCTCCCTCAACCCCAAGGCCCTCGCCGGGGCCGTCAGCACCCATCTCGCCGACCCGCTGCTGATGCGCCTCTACGCGATCGGCGCGCTGTTCATGACGGTGTTCGGCGCGGTCTACACCGTCATCGGCTACCGCCTGGCCGAGGCGCCCTTCTCGCTCCCGCAGGGCGTGATCGGCTCCGTCTTCCTGGTCTACCTCGTCGGTACGGTCTCCTCGGCCGCGGCCGGCCGGCTGGTCGGCCGGCTGGGCCGGCGCGGGGCGCTGTACCTCGCCGTCGGTACGACCGCGGCCGGTCTGCTGCTCTCGCTCGCCGACGCGCTCGCCGCCGTCCTGCTCGGTCTGGTCCTGATCACGGCCGGCTTCTTCGCGGGTCACGCGGTCGCCTCCTCCTCGGTGAGCCGTACGGCGAAGACCGGGCGGGCACAGGCCTCGGCGCTGTACCAGTCCGCGTACTACCTGGGCAGCAGCGCGGGCGGCACGCTCGGCGCGGTCGCCTTCCACGCGGGCGGCTGGGCGGGCACCGTCCTGCTCGGCCTGGCCGCGGTCCTCGGCGTCGTGTCGATCACGCTGTACGGCACGCACAGCGCACGCGTGGCGGCGCGCGCCGAGGCGGGCCGGCTCCGGGTCCGCGCGGCCCACTGAATCCCGTACCCGATCCGTTACAACCGGTACGCCCTCCCGGTCGTCTGAAGTCATAGGACTCGACGGGGAGTTGATGATCATGACAGTGATACGGAAGCGGGCGGGGATCGTCCTCGGCATCACCTCGATGGTGGTGCCGTTGACGGTCGCCCTCGGCGCGGCACCGGCGCAGGCGGCATCCTGCAACGTGACGACGGGCCCGTACCAGAAGCAGGTGGAGAAGTTCCTGGGGCGGCCGGTGGACGGGCGGCAGTCGCTCGCCGACTGCCAGGCCATCCAGGCATTCCAGCGCAAGCACGGCATCACCCCGACCCAGGGGTACGCGGGGCCGCTGACCTGGCGGACGATGAACACGATGCTGGCGCAGAAGGCGGCGGGCACCAACCCCAACCGGGCGGGCACGTGCCCGACCAACAAGGGCCGGATCGCCTGCGTCGACCTGACCCGGCAGCTGAGCTGGATCCAGGACGGCGCCCGGCTGAAGTACGGCCCGGTGCCGGTGCGCACGGGCAAGGACGGGACCGAGACCCGTACCGGCGCGAAGAAGATCTACTGGCGCAGCATCAACCACTGGTCGACGATCTACCACGTGTCGATGCCGTACTCGCAGTTCTTCGACGGCGGCCAGGCCTTCCACTCGACCACCAAGTCGATGTGGAACCCGCCGGGGTCGGGCGGCTGCGTCAACATGCGCCCGGCCGACGCGAAGGCGTACTGGAATCTGCTCCGCAACGGCGACGACGTGTTCGTCTACGGGCGCAAGCCGGGAACCTGACCGCCGCTGTCAGTGGGCTGCGGTAACTTCCCCTCATCGGTATCGCGTCGGTGCCGATGAGGGGCGAGTGGGGTGGACCCGATGAGTGACGTCGCGACGACGACGACCGAGGAACTCGGCAAGTACCGTACCGAACTGACCGGTTACTGCTACCGCATGCTCGGTTCGGCCTTCGATGCGGAGGACGCCGTGCAGGACACGATGGTCCGCGCCTGGCGGGCCATCGACTCCTTCGAGGGCCGCTCGTCGCTGCGCTCCTGGCTCTACCGCATCGCCACGAACGTCTGCCTCGACTCGCTCAACGCCGGCAACCGGCGGGCCCGGCCGATGGACCTGACGGCCGCGACGCCGGTCGCTCAGGCGCAGTTGAACGCCCGGCCGGAGATCACCTGGCTGGAGCCGGTGCCGGACGGGCGGGTGCTGCCCTCGGTGGCCGACCCGGCGGACACGGCGGTCGCCCGCGAGACCGTGCGGCTGGCGTTCGTGGCCGCGCTGCAGCATCTGCCGCCCAAGCAGCGGGCGGTACTGATCCTGCGCGAGGTGCTGGCCTGGAAGGCGAGCGAGGTCGCCGAGCTGCTCGGGACGACGGTCGCCTCGGTCAACAGCGCGCTCCAGCGGGCGCGCGCGACCCTCGCCGAGAACGAACCGGCGGCCTCGGATCCGGCGAACCCGCTCGACGAGGAGCAGAAGGAGCTCCTGGAGCGCTATGTCGCGGCCTTCGAGGGGTACGACATGAAGGCGCTGACCGCGCTCCTGCATGAGGACGCGACGATGTCCATGCCGCCGTACGACCTGTGGCTGCGGGGACACGACGACATCGTGGGCTGGATGCTCGGGGTCGGCGAGGTGTGCGCGGGCTCGAAGCTGGTGCCGACGGTGGCCAACGGCTCGCCGGCGTTCGCGCAGTACCACCCGGACCCGGAGGGCGGATACAGCCCGTGGGCGCTGATCGTCCTGGACATCCGCGAGGGCATGGTGGCCGGCATGGACTTCTTCCTGGACACCAAGCGGTGGTTCCCGCTGTTCGACATGCCGGAACGGCTGGAGGCGTAGGCGCGGGCCTGGGGCGTCGTCATGCGAGGCCGGCCAGGCCGACGAGTTCGAGGAGGAGCCGCAGCTCGGCCCGGGCGCCCCGGAAGGTGAGGCGGTGGCCGAGCCGCCCGGCGACGAGCCGCAGCCTGGCGAGGGCGTCGACGGCGGCGAGATCGGCGTGCGCGAGCGCGCCGATCTCGCAGACGACATCGGTGGGCGGCGCTTCCCGGAGCACGGCGCACAGCCGGGCGACCTCGTCCGGTGTGGCCCGGGCGCCCAGGGTCAGAACGAGCGGTTGACTGGTGTCCACACCAAGGAGACCCGCGCCACGGCCGGAACTCATCGGAACCTCTAGGCTGCGCGCATGATTCACGATCCTGTCGAACTGGTGATCTTCGACTGTGACGGCGTTCTGGTGGACAGTGAGCGGATCTACTGCCGGGTCGACCGGGAGGTCTTCGCGGCGCTCGGGGCGGAGTTCACCGAGGCGGAGATCGTCGAGCACTTCGTCGGTTCGTCGAACGAGGTGCTCACGGCGATCCTGGAGGAGCGGCTCGGACGGGCTCTGGAGGCCGACTGGCATCTGCCGTACCGGCCCCTGTACGAGCGGGCGCTGGACGCGGAGCTGACGATGGTCGAAGGCGTCACGGACGCGCTCGACGCGCTGAAGGTGCCGTTCTGCCTGGCGTCGAACGGCAGCCATGCCACGATCCGCCGCAATCTGACGCGTACGGGCCTGCTGGAGCGCTTCGAGGGGCGGATGTTCAGCGCCCGTGACGTGGCCAGGGGCAAGCCGGCGCCGGACCTGTTCCTGCACGCGGCCGAGAGCATGGGGGTGGCACCGGAGCGGTGCGCGGTGGTGGAGGACAGCCCGTACGGCGTGGCGGCGGCCCGGGCGGCCGGGATACGGGCGTTCGGCTACTGCGGGGGGCTGACCCGCGCGGACCGGCTGATGGGTCCGCGGACGCTGGTCTTCGACGACATGCGGGAACTGCCGCGGCTGCTCAGCGAGCCGCTGGGGTGAGCACGAGGGAGCCGGCTGCGTACTGCTGACCGGTTCTAGTCGACGGGGAAGGCGCTGGTGTCGACGGTGAGGTCGAAGGGGGGCGGGGTTGGCGGGGCCGGGTGCCACATGACGATGCCCAGCATGCCGAACGGGACCGGTGGAGGTCCACCGGTCCCGTTCACCCGAATGAGCCACGGGCACATGCCATAGACGATCGAATGATCAGGCGATGCGGTCCAGGACGATCGGGGTCGGGGTGAACTCGGTGCCGGGGGCCGCGATGTCCCAGGCTCCGTCCAGGGACTTCAGGGCGTAGTCGAACTTCTCCGGGGTGTCCGTGTGCAGGGTCAGCAGCGGCTGGCCCGCCGTGACCGTGTCGCCCGGCTTGGCGTGGAGTTCGACGCCCGCGCCGGCCTGCACCGGGTCCTCCTTGCGGGCGCGGCCGGCGCCGAGACGCCAGGCGGCGATGCCGATGTCGTACGCGTCGAGGCGGGTGAGGACGCCCGAGGCCGGGGCCGTGACGACCTGGTGCTCGCGGGCGACCGGGAGGGTCGCGTCCGGGTCGCCGCCCTGGGCCGCGATCATGCGGCGCCAGACGTCCATCGCCGAGCCGTCCGCGAGCGCCTTCGCCGGGTCCGCGTCCTTGACGCCGGCCGCTTCGAGCATCTCGCGGGCCAGCGCGATCGTCAGCTCGACGACGTCCGCCGGGCCGCCGCCGGCCAGGACCTCGACCGACTCGCGGACCTCGAGGGCGTTGCCGGCCGTCAGGCCGAGCGGGGTCGACATGTCGGTGAGAAGGGCGACCGTCTTCACACCGCTGTCCGTGCCGAGGCCGACCATCGTGGAGGCGAGCTCCCGCGCGTCCTCGATCGTCTTCATGAAGGCGCCGGTGCCGACCTTGACGTCCAGGACGAGGGAGCCCGTGCCCTCGGCGATCTTCTTCGACATGATCGAGCTGGCGATCAGCGGGATGGCCTCGACCGTGCCGGTGACGTCCCGCAGGGCGTAGAGCTTCTTGTCCGCGGGCGCCAGCCCGTCACCCGCCGCGCAGATCACCGCGCCGGTCGTGTCCAGGACGTGCAGCATCTCCTCGTTGGAGAGCAGGGCCCGCCAGCCGGGGATGGACTCCAGCTTGTCCAGCGTGCCGCCGGTGTGGCCGAGGCCGCGGCCCGACAGCTGCGGCACGGCCGCGCCGCAGGCGGCGACCAGCGGCGCCAGCGGGAGGGTGATCTTGTCGCCCACGCCGCCGGTGGAGTGCTTGTCGGCGGTGGGACGGGAGAGCGAGGAGAAGTCCATCCGCTCGCCGCTCGCGATCATCGCCGCGGTCCAGCGGGCGATCTCGGCGCGGTTCATGCCGTTGAGCAGGATCGCCATGGCCAGCGCGGACATCTGCTCGTCGGCCACCTCGCCGCGGGTGTAGGCGTCGATGACCCAGTCGATCTGCTCGGGACTCAGCTCGCCCTTGTCCCGCTTGGTGCGGATGACGGAGATGACGTCCATGTGGTGCCTCTTTCTACGCGCATAGAGGGGGAAAGGGAGAGCGGCCCTTCCCATCGTGCCGGAAGGGCCGCTCCGAGGTACTACTTCGCGAGGTGGTCCGGGCCGAACGCCTGCGGAAGCATCTCCGCGAGCGTCAGCAGCCCGGCCG
Organism: Streptomyces lateritius; assembly: GCF_014649715.1. Lineage (GTDB taxonomy): Bacteria > Actinomycetota > Actinomycetes > Streptomycetales > Streptomycetaceae > Streptomyces > Streptomyces lateritius. The sequence goes on along the minus strand of NZ_BMTO01000008.1, from coordinate 373,019 downwards.
GGGTCTCCAGGACGAGTTCGGGGCCCCCGAACTCGTACAGCAGCTGCCGGCAGCGCCCGCACGGCACCAGGGGCTCGCCCCGGCCGTCCACGCAGATGAAGTGGGTCAGCCGGCCGCCGCCGGTCGCCTGCAACTGGGAGACGAGCCCGCACTCGGCGCACAGGCCGAGGCCGTACGAGGCGTTCTCCACGTTGCAGCCGGCGACCACGCGCCCGTCGTCGACGAGCGCCGCAGCGCCGACCGGGAAGCCGGAGTACGGGGCGTACGCGCGGGACATGGCGTCCCGGGCGGCCGTCCGCAGCGCCTCCCAGTCGGGGCTGCCGGCAGTGGTCGTCACTTGCCTTCGCCCTTGCGGTACCGCATGCCGTCCGCCTTCGGCATCCGCAGGCGCTGCGCGGAGAGCGAGAGCACCAGCAGGGTGACCACGTACGGGGTGGCGCTGACGAACTCGACCGGGACCGTGTCCGTGCCGAGGTACCAGATCAGCACGCCGACGGCGATGACGGCGCTGATCGCGGCCGTGATCCAGCGCTTCTGGTACACCTTCCACGCGGCGATGACGACGAGGATCGCGAAGAGCAGCAGGAGCAGCGCGTGGACGGTCTCACCGCCGCTGCGCAGCTGGAGCGCGTCGGCGAAGCCGAAGAGTCCCGCGCCCATGGCCAGACCGCCCGGCCGCCAGTTGCCGAAGATCATCGCGGCGAGGCCGATGTAGCCGCGGCCACCGGTCTGGCCCTCGTTGTAGATGTGGGAGGTGACCAGCGCCAGGAACGCGCCGCCGAGACCGGCGAGACCGCCGGAGACGACCACCGCGATGTACTTGTACTTGTAGACGTTGACGCCCAGGGACTCGGCGGCGATCGGGTTCTCGCCGCAGGAGCGCAGGCGCAGACCGAACGAAGTCTTCCACAGCACGAAGTACGTGCCGATCACCAGCAGCACGGCGAGGATCGTCACCAGCGAGAGGTTGGTGACGAGGCCGCCGAGGATGCCGGCGAGGTCCGAGACCAGGAACCAGTGGTGCTTCTCGATGTCGGCCAGCCAGTCGGACACCCCCGGAACGGTGATCGCGGTGATGTCCTCGGCCGGCGGGGACTGCTTGGGGCTGCCGCCCTTGGCCGCGGCCTCGCCGGTGTTGAACCACAGCTTGGCGAAGTAGGTGGTGACACCGAGCGCCAGGATGTTGATCGCGATACCGGAGATGATGTGGTCGACACCGAAGGTGACGGTGGCGACCGCGTGCAGCAGACCGCCGAGCATGCCGCCCACGATGCCGGCGAGGACGCCGAGCCAGGGGTCGGTCTGCCAGCCGGCCCAGGCACCGAAGAACGTGCCGAGGATCATCATGCCTTCGAGGCCGATGTTGACCACGCCCGCGCGTTCGGCCCACAGACCGCCGAGACCGGCGAGGCCGATCGGCACGGCGAGGGAGAGCGCGGCGCTGATCTGGCCCGCCGAGGTGAGGTCCTGCGCGCCGGTGATGGCGCGGACGGCGGAGAGGGCGATGAGCCCGCCCGCCACGATCAGCAGGATCACCGGAAGGGAGAGGCGGCGGGTGCGGCCGCCCTTGCCGCCGGCCACCTTGGGGGCCGCGGGCGGCGGGGTGGAAGTCGCCGTGGCGCTCACGCCGACACCTCCGTCTTGTCGTTGGTACGGGCCTGGGCCGCGAGCTTCTCGCCGACCCGGCGCTGCTGACGCTTGAGGCCGAAGCGACGCACGACCTCGTAGGCGATGACGACGCAGAGGACGATGACGCCCTGCATGACGCCGACGATCTCGCGGTCGTATCCCTCGAACTCCAGCTGCTGGGCGCCGCGCTCCAGGAAGGCCCAGAGGATGGCGGAGAGCGCGATGCCGACCGGGTGGTTACGGCCGAGCAGCGCGATGGCGATACCGGTGAAGCCGATGCCCAGCGGGAAGCCGCTGCCGTACGCGTACGACTCGTTGAGCAGCGTCGGCATGCCGATCAGACCGGCCATGGCGCCGGAGAGCAGCATCGAGGTGACGACCATCTTCTTCACGTTGACACCGCTGGCCGCGGCGGCCGTGTCGGACCGGCCGACCGTGCGCAGGTCGAAGCCGAAGCGGGTGCGGGCGAGCGTGAACCAGTACGCGACGCCCGCGATGGCCGCGATCACGACGAACCCGATGATCGGGGTCGGCGTGGTCGGGAACTCGAAGAAGTGCGAGGACTCCGGCAGCGGGGTCGTGGCGACCTCCGTGCCGGCGGCGTCCAGGTGGCCGAGGCGGCCGGGCTGGAGGAGGTAGCCGATGATCGCGGTCGCGATGAAGTTCAGCATGATCGTGGAGACGACCTCGCTGACACCCCGGGTGGTCTTGAGGACACCCGCGATGCCCGCCCACATCGCGCCGACGATCATCGCGGTGATGATGATCAGCGGGATCTGGACGATGCCCGGCAGGGTCAGCGCTCCGCCGACGGCGGCGGCGAAGAAGGCGGCGAGACGGTACTGGCCGTCGACACCGATGTTGAACAGGTTCATGCGGAAGCCGATGGCCACCGCGAGACCCGCCAGGTAGTAGGTCGTCGCCTTGTTGATGATGTAGACCTGGCTGTCCGACTTGACGCCGTAGTCGAACATGATGCCGAAGGCGCTGAACGGTTCCTTGCCGGTGGCGGCCAGGACCAGGGCGGTGATCAGGAAGGCGGCGACGACCGCGAGGAGCGGTGCCGCGATGCCCAGGAGCAGCCGCTCCTTGTCGATCTTCTTCATCGGGCCTCGTCCTCCGGGCCGTCGGTGGCCTCGGGGCGGCTGTCGCCCTCGGGGCTCTCGTGCTCAAGGTGTCCTGTGGCGGCACCGGTCATGGCCGAACCCAGCTCCTCCGGGGTGATGGTGGCCGGGTCGGCGTCGGCGACCAGGCGGCCGCGGTACATCACCCGCAGGGTGTCGGACAGGCCGATCAGCTCGTCCAGGTCGGCGGAGATCAGCAGGACCGCCAGGCCTTCGCGGCGGGCGTCGCGGATCTGGTCCCAGATCTGGGCCTGCGCGCCGACGTCCACGCCCCGGGTGGGGTGCGCGGCGATGAGCAGCTTGGGGGCGTGGCTCATCTCGCGGCCGACGATCAGCTTCTGCTGGTTGCCGCCGGAGAGGGAGGCCGCGGTGACGTCGATGCCGGGGGTACGGACGTCGTACTCACGGACGATCCGCTCGGTGTCCCGGCGGGCGGCCTTCAGGTCGAGGATGGCGCCCTTGGAGTTGGGCTTCTCGGTGACGTGGCCGAGGATGCGGTTCTCCCAGAGGGGGGCCTCCAGGAGCAGGCCGTGCCGGTGGCGGTCCTCGGGGATGCAGCCGATGCCGTCCTCGCGCCGCTTGCGGGTCGGCGCGGTGGAGATGTCGGTGCCGTCCAGCGTGAGCACACCGCGGTCGGGGTGGCGCATGCCCATGATCGTGTCGACGAGCTCGGACTGGCCGTTGCCCTCGACACCGGCGATGCCCAGGACCTCGCCCTTGTGGATCGTGAAGCTGACGCCGTCCAGGACCGCGCGGACCACGCCGTCGGGGTCGACGGCGCTGAGCGACAGGTCCTCGACCGTCAGCATGGGCACGTCCGTCACCGTCGACTCGCGGGTCTCCGGGGAGGGCAGCTCGCTGCCGACCATCAGCTCGGCGAGCTGCTTGGTCGTGGTGTGGGCCGGGTCGGCCGTGCCGACCGTGGTGCCGCGGCGGATGACGGTGATGTCGTCCGCGACGGACAGGACCTCGCCGAGCTTGTGCGAGATGAAGATGACGGTGAGGCCCTCGGCCTTGAGCTCGCGCAGGTTGTCGAAGAGCGCGTCGACCTCCTGCGGGACGAGCACGGCGGTCGGCTCGTCGAGGATCAGGGTGCGGGCGCCGCGGTAGAGGACCTTGAGGATCTCCACGCGCTGACGGTCGGCCACACCGAGGTCCTCGACGAGGACGTCGGTGCGGATGCCGAGCCCGTACGCCTCGGAGATCTCCTTGATCTTGGCGCGGGCCTTGTCGCCGATGCCGTAGAGCTTCTCGGAGCCGAGGACGACGTTCTCGAGGACCGTGAGGTTGTCCGCGAGCATGAAGTGCTGGTGCACCATGCCCACGCCGCGGGCGATGGCGTCACCGGGGTTGTTGAACGTCACCTGCTCGCCGTCGACCGCGATGGTGCCCTCGTCCGGCTTCTGCATGCCGTAGAGGATCTTCATGAGGGTCGACTTGCCCGCGCCGTTCTCGCCCACGAGGGCGTGCACGGTGCCGCGGCGCACGGTGATGTCGATGTCGTGGTTGGCCACGACTCCGGGGAAGCGCTTGGTGATGCCGCGGAGTTCTACGGCGTTCGGACTGCTGGGGCTGGAGGCTTTGATGACGCACTCTCCTAGGCAGGGAGCGTGAGGAGGACGAGGCGGGGACGCAGGCGGTGTCGGTGGCGAAAAATACCCTGTACGCGGGGCGCTACGCGCGTAGCTTCAGGGAAATCGTTCAACTGCCTACGGGCATACGCGTGAAGGGGGCCCGGGAGTGTCGGCCGAAGCCGCTCTCCGGGGCCCCCGTCCCACGTGTGGGTCAGAGGGTCGTGGCGACCTTGATCTGGCCGTCGACGATCTTCTTCTTGGCCTCGTCGATCTTGGCCTGGATGTCCTTGAGGTGGTCACCCGTGGTGGTCAGGGAGACGCCGTTCTCGGCCAGCGAGTAGGCGTGCGTGCCGGACAGCGGCTTGCCGTCCTTGACGGACTTGATGAGCTCGAAGACACCGGTGTCGACGTTCTTGACGACCGAGGTGAGGATCGAGCCGGCGTACTTCGACAGGGCCGGGTCCTTGGCCTGGTCCGAGTCGACGCCGATCGCCCAGGTGCCCGGCTTGGCCGCGACGGCCTCGATCGCGCCGGCGCCGGAACCGCCCGCGGCGGCGAAGATGACGTCGGTGCCCTTGTCGAGCATGCCCTTCGCGGCGGCCCGGCCCTTGTCCGGGGCGCCGAACCCGGAGAGGTCCGTACCGGTGGACAGGTACTGGATCTGCACCTTGGCGTCCGGCTTGGTGTCCTTGACGCCCTGCTGGAAGCCGGCGGCGAACTTCTTGATCAGCGGAAGGTCGACACCACCGATGAAGCCGATGTTGCCGTCCTTCGACTTCAGCGCGGCGGCGACGCCGGCGAGGTAGGAGCCCTGCTCCTCGGTGAAGACGATCGAGTCGACGTTCTTCTTGTCGGAGACCGAGTCGATGAGGCCGAAGGTGGTCTTCGGGTACTTGGCCGCGACCTTGTCGATCGCGTCCTTGTAGGCGAAGCCGACGCCGATGACCGGGTTGAAGCCGCCCTCGGCCAGGGAGGCGAGGCGCTGCTCACGGTCGGCCGGGGTCTCACCGGTCCTCGCGGTGAGCTCCTTGGTCTCGACGCCCAGGTCGGCCTTGGCCTTGTCCAGGCCCCGGGCCGCGGAGTCGTTGAAGGAGTTGTCGCCACGGCCGCCGACGTCGTAGGCCATGCCGACCTTGATGGTGCCGTCGCCGGAGCCGGTGTCCTCGGTGGAGGACTCTCCGCAGGCGGTGGCGGTGAGAGCGAGGGCCGCAGTGACAGCACACGCGGCGGTGATCTTGGATACCCGGCGCACGAGGAGGTCCCTTCAAGACTGACCGAAAGCGCCTCTTGCGGCGCTGGCTTTTCGGCGATCGTAACGCGCGTAGATGTCAGTTAAAGACCCGTTCACGAGTCGTTACCGGATCGACGCCCGCGCGTCTTACCTGACCATGCTGCAAGCCTGTTGGCGGAGGCGCACCTCCGGAGCGGTCCGTTCCGAAAGCCCTGTCAGGGCGTGGGCGCGGCGTCGATCAGGGCCGCCGCGGTGAACAGCTCTACGCCGACCTGGATGGCGTGCTCGTCCACGTCGAAGTCGCCGGCGTGCAGGTCCCGGCGGGTCGTGTCGCCGGGGGCGCGGACGCCGAGGCGGGCCATGGCGCCGGGGACGTGCTCCAGGTACCAGGAGAAGTCCTCGCCGCCGAGGCTCTGCTCGGTGTCCTCGATCGCGTACGGACCGCGGCGGGCGGTCATCGCCTCGGTGAGGAGGTCGGCGACGGCCGGGTCGTTGACGACGGGCGGGACGCCCCGGACGTAGGTGATCGTCGACTTGGCGCGGTGCAGGGTCGCGATCTCGTCGACCGCCGCGTGCACCAGGTCCGGCGCGTCGCGCCAGGTCTCCAGGTCGAGGCAGCGGACGGTCCCGGAGAGCGCGGCGTGCTGCGGGATGACGTTGCAGGCGTGACCGGACTCGATACGGCCCCAGGTGACCGAGAGTCCGGAGCGGGCGTCCACGCGGCGGGCGAGGACGGCCGGGACGTCGACGGCGATACGGGCGGCGGCGGTGACCAGGTCGGTGGTCAGGTGCGGGCGGGCGGTGTGGCCGCCGGGCCCGTCGAGGGTGATTTCCAGCCGGTCGCAGGCGGAGGTGATGGCACCGTGCCGCATCCCGATCCGGCCCGCGTCCACCTTGGGGTCGCAGTGCACGGCGATGATCCGGCCGACCCCGTCGAGGGCACCGGCCTCGACGGCGTCGGCGGCGCCGCCGGGCAGCACCTCCTCGGCGGGCTGGAAGATCAGCCGCACGGCGTTCGGGAGGAGCCCCTGCCGGTCGAGGTCGGCGAGGACGAGACCGGCGCCGAGGACGGTGGTGGTGTGGACGTCGTGGCCGCAGGCGTGGGCGCGGTGGGGCACGGTGGAGCGGTACGCGACGGTCTTGACGTCCGGGATGGGCAGCGCGTCGAGGTCGGCGCGGATCGCCAGCATGGGCCGCTTCCGGTCCCAGGTGCCCACGTCACAGACGAGGCCGGTGCCCGCGGGAAGCACTCTGGGCGCGAGTCCGGCCGCCTCCAGGCGGTCCTTGACGGCCGCTGTGGTGCGGAACTCCTGGTTGCCCAGCTCGGGGTGCATGTGCAAGTCGCGGCGGAAGGCGATCAGTTCGGCACGCAGCGACGCGGACAGCGTTCCGGGCAGAGCGACGGAGCCTGGCTCACGGGACTTCAACTGGTTCACCTTTTGAAGGGTAGGCCCCCAGACGCGTCAACTGCCCGTTGATCACGAAAACTTCAGCCCGATAGGGGAAAGGAAACCGGTTCACGAGGCATGATGCCCCCTCTCTGTGGGTAAGCTCACCCGAATTCGAACCGTTCCACCGCCGGTGTGGCGTGGACGGTGAGCCGGTCGACCTCGTGCGCGGCCGTGCCCGTGACGCCCGCCAGGAATCCCTGCGCCCGTGCGGAGACGTTCTCCCGCAGCCACTCCGGCCGCACGGCGCAGACGGCGACCTTCACCCCGGTGCCCGCCAGGGCGAGCGGCAGGGTGTGCACGACGGTGGAGGGAAAGCTGACGACCGTGCGGCCGATCGGGCCCCGCCGGGCGATCAGCTCCAGCGGCAGATCGGGCCGCACGATCTCCAGGCCGGTCTCCACCGCGATCCGGTGCAGCTTCTCGGTGCTCTCGCGGCGGTGCGCGAAGTAGCGGGTGGCGCCGTGGCCACGGGCGAGGCCGGCGACGGCCTCCGCGTACCGGTCGGGGTCGACCACGCCCGTCTCGACCAGTGAGGTCCCGACCAGGTCCGCGCCCCGGGTGAGGCGGGGCGGGCCGAAGCGGGCGCGGGTCCAGGCGAAGGTGTGCGGGATGACGGTGGTGCCCGGGGGCGCCTCGACGGGGAGCGAGGTGAAGATCTCGACCGTGCGGCGGTGAGTGGGGGCGAGCCGGCGGCGGGCGGCGGCGGAGACCGGGGCGAGCACGAGCTCGCGCGGGCCCCGGCTGCCGCGCCGGTGCCAGCGCACCAGTCGTTCGCCGCGCGCCAGTTGTGCGGCGTACTCCATGGTGGCGGTGCCGTCGTCGACGACCGTGAGGTGCCGGGGGCCGAAGAGGGTGAGCAGCAGCTGGACGTACCGGGAGAACGGGTCCCCGACGATCACCCGCTCCGCCACCCGCAGCAGCGGGGCGAGGTCCCGCAGCGTACGGGCGAGTGAACCGCGGCCGTCCCGGGCCTCCTGCCAGCGGACGGTGACGCCCTCGTCACGGGCCAGCTGGGCCATCCGGCGCAGCTGGCCGCGTGACATGGGGTCGGTCGGCGACAGGACGACGAGCGTGAGGTCGTCGAGCGCGAGACCGGCGCCGGCGCGGGTGCCGACGTTGATGCCGGGGCTGGTGCCGGGGCTGGTGCCGGGGCTGGTGCCGGGGCTGGTGCCGGGGCTGGTGCCGGGGCTGGTGCCGGGGCTGGTGCCGGGGCTGGTGCCGGGGCTGGTGCCGGGGGCCTCGCGGCCCCCGGCGGCGGGGGTGCGGGCGTGGGCCCACTCCAGGACGTTCAGGAGCTGGACCGGGCTCTCGACGAACGCCAGCTGCCCGGTCATGCGGCGACGAGCCCCTGGACCCGGCGGAGCTTCTTCATCGGGCCGAGCTCCGACTCGTAGACCTTCTTGACGCCGTCGCCGAGCGCGGTCTCGATCGTGCGGATGTCGCGGACCAGGCGCTGCAGGCCCTGCGGCTCGACGGAGGCGGCCTGGTCGGAGCCCCACATGGCGCGGTCGAGGGTGATGTGGCGCTCGACGAACGCGGCGCCCAGGGCGACGGCGGCGAGGGTGGTCTGGAGACCGGTCTCGTGGCCGGAGTAGCCGATCGGGACGTTCGGGTACTCCTCCTTGAGGGTGTTGATCACCCGGAGGTTGAGCTCCTCGGCCTTGGCCGGGTAGGTCGAGGTCGCGTGGCAGAGCAGGATGTTGTCGCTGCCGAGGACCTCGACGGCGTGCCGGATCTGCTTCGGGGTGGACATGCCGGTGGAGAGGATCACCGTACGGCCGGTGGCGCGCAGCGCGCGGAGCAGCTCGTCGTCCGTCAGGGAGGCGGAGGCGACCTTGTGGGCGGGGACGTCGAACTTCTCCAGGAAGGCGACGGCCTCGGTGTCCCACGGGGAGGCGAACCAGTCGATGCCGCGCTTCTCGCAGTGCTCGTCGATGGCGCGGTACTCGTCCTCGCCGAACTCGACGCGGTGGCGGTAGTCGATGTACGTCATCCGGCCCCAGGGCGTGTCGCGCTCGACGTCCCACTGGTCGCGCGGGGTGCAGATCTCGGGCGTGCGCTTCTGGAACTTCACGGCGTCGCAGCCGGCGTCGGCGGCGACGTCGATCAGCGCGAGGGCGTTCTCGAGGTCACCGTTGTGGTTGATGCCGATCTCGCCGGTGATGTAGACGGGGTGGCCGGGGCCAGCGGTCTTGGTGCCGAAGGTGCGAAGGCGGGTGCTCATGGCTGGTGCAGTCCTTAGGAGTTGGGGGTGTGGAGCTCGGGCCCGAGGAGCCAGCCCGCGATCTCGCGGACGGCTCCCGCGCCACCGGGGGTGTGGGTGACCGCGCGGGCGGCGGCCCGTACGGAGTCGTGGGCGCTCGCCACCGCGACGGGCCAGCCGACGAGGTGGAAGCACGGGAGGTCGTTGACGTCGTTGCCGGCGTAGAGCACGCGCTGCGGGTCGACGCCCTCTTCCTCGCACCACTGCTTGAGGGCGAGGTCCTTGCGGTCGATGCCGTGCAGGACGGGGATTTTGAGCTTGCGGGCGCGGGCGGCGACGACGGGGTTCTGCTCGGTGGAGAGGATGAGGACGGGGAGCCCGGCACGGCGCAGGGCGGCGATGCCGAGGCCGTCGCCACGGTGGACGGAGACGAACTCCGTGCCGGCGGCGTCGATGTGGACCCGGTCGTCGGTCTGGGTGCCGTCGAAGTCGAGGACCACGGCGTCGACGTCGGCGCGTACCGGCGTGGTGGCCGCGTCGAGCAGCGGCGCGAGCGCGCGGGCGCGAGCGAGGTCGTGCGGGTCGTCGATCTCCAGGACCCGGGCGGGGTCGGTGACGACGAGGCCGGTGGTGCCGAAGAAGCGGTGGCCGTGGGTCCTAAAGCCGTCGGCGGCCATGGCGTAGACGGCGCCGGTCTCCAGGTACTCGGGGTGCCGGTCCTGGCGGCGGGGGCGGTGGGCCTTGTCGTGGTTGACGCCGTGGGCTCCGGACGCGTCGGCCGTCTCCCGCCACAGGAAGCCGTGGCTCGGGGCCACCGTGAGCGCGGTGTCCGCCTCACCGGAGGTGATCTTCTCGACGGCGCCGTTCACCTCGGCGGGGGCGAGGAAGGGGCTGGTGCACTGAACGAGCAGGATCACGTCGACGCGGCGGCCGTGGGTGGCCTCGAAGGCGTCCATCGCGTGCAGGACCGCCGATTCGCTGGTGGCCGTGTCGCCGGCGATAGCGGCCGGGCGGTGGATCGCCTCCGCTCCGGCCGCGCGGGCCGCCGCCGCGATCTCCGCGTCGTCGGTGGAGACGACGACGTCGGTGACCAGGCGGGCGCCGAGACAGGCGCGGACGGCGCGGGAGACGAGCGGGCTGCCCGCCACCGGGGCGAGGTTCTTCGCGGGGACGCCCTTGGAGCCGCCCCGGGCGGGGATCACGGCGAGCACGGTGGCGGTCGTCGTGGCGGCGGTCGTGGTCGGCGTGGTGGCGGTCATCAGAGTTCTCCCAGGCGGCGGATGACGGGGGCGACGCGTTGCACGCCGTGGCGGTACGCGCCCCGCGCCGCCTCCCGGACCACCCGCCGCAGCCCGCTGTCGCGGGGCTCGGGGGCGGTCACGTCGAGGCGGTGGCGGGCGAGGATCCCGGGCAGGTACCCGGGGGCCGTCACCGCGGTGTAGTAGGGGTCGAGCGGGGGCAGCGCGGGGCCGGCGAGCAGCTCCTGGACCCGCGCCCGGGCCGCGTCGAAGGCCGTCCCGTACGAACCCCCGGCGGCGACGCCCTGCCGCGCGAGCCACTCCTCGTCCGGCTCCGGGCGCACGTCCGTGTCGAGCCGGTCGAAAGAGGTGAGCAGCCCCGAGCCGATGAAGTGGTGGTTGCCCAGGACCTCGCGTACGCCGAGGTCGCTGAGGATCGCCGTCGGCACGCGCCGGTGCAGGGCTTCGAGGGCGGCGGTCGAGGAGACCGTGACCAGCAGGTCGGTGCGGTCGAGGACCTCGCCCATGTGCCCGTAGACCAGACGGAAGTTGGGCGGCGGTTCGAGGTCCCGCACGAGCCGCTGGTACGGGAGTTCCTCCAGGTGCGTCGTGTGCTCGCCGGGCTTGGAGCGGAGCTTCAGCAGCACCTCGCGGCGCGGATGCAACCGGGCGTGGTCGACGAGCCTGCGCAGCAGGTACGTCCGCTCGGCGCGGGTCGAAGGCACCGAGGGCTGGGCGGCGAACACGAGGGTGTCCCGGCCCGCCTCGGGAGCGTAGGGCGTGCCACCGAGGAACGGCAGCGCGGCCTCCACCACCGAGGAGGCGTCGGCGCCCACCCCTTCGTAGACCGCGCGGAAACGCGCGGCGTCGTGACGGGAGTTGGCGAGGACGACATCAGCGCCGTGGCGCAGCAGCAGTCCGTCGGCCAGCTTCTCGTAGACGACTCCGACATAGCCGGTGACGAGCACCGGGCGCCGCTCCAGGGCCAGTTCGGCGACGCCATGCAGGACGGCGCGTACCGTGCCGCCGACGAGGGCCAGGACGACGACGTCGAATCCTTCCCCGCGTGCCGCCGCGTCGCGCACCTCGCGCAGGAACTCGGCGCCCGTCACCTCACGCGGAGGCGTCGTGGAGACTCCGGTCTCGGCGAGCTGGCGTGCGGTGGGCGTGGCCCGGCCGCGCAGGAGGAAACCGGTGGGTTCGGCGGCCCGGGCGCCGTCGGTGATTCTGCGCGCGGTGAGCGCGCCCCATTTCCACCGGGTGTCGGAATCGGCGAGTACGGCGACGCGTACCGCCTGCTTTGTACTTGCTGGCACGCCGAGGACGCTAGAGAGCCATTCCGTTTCCCGGCCCAACTGGGCCACAACAAACGGTGAACAGCGCCACTACGCGTTCTGAAAAAGGCCGGGATCCAGGGTGGTTAATCGGCCCGCCGCTTCGTGTTCACCGAACATCCCTCCACCGGCCAGAACGAATGCCGGAGCGGCGCCTAGCGTCGAACGCGTGGTCAAGCTCTCCGTCGTCGTGCCGTTCTTCAACGTGCAGACATATGCCCTGGACACCCTCAGAAGCCTGCGCGCCAACGCCCGCGAGGACTTCGAGTTCCTTCTCGTCGACGACTGCTCGACGGACGGGACCACGGAGCTCCTCGAACGGGCCGGGCGCGAGATCCCGGGGGCCGTCCTGATCCGACACGAACGCAACGAGGGGCTCGCCACCGCGCGCAACACCGGCCTGGACGCCGCCCGCGGCGAGTATCTGGCCTTCCTGGACGGGGACGACTGGCTCGCGCCGGGCTTCTACGACCGCCTGGTCGCCGACATGGACGGACTGGGCTGCGACTTCCTCCGTACCGACCATGTGCGCGCCGCGGGCAGGACCCGGTCGGTGCGCCGGTCGCCGGTCGGGCGGCGCACCGAGGTGCTGCGGCCCCGGGACGCGATCCTGCCGGCCGACCGGACGACGTCCGTGGACTATCCGTACGCCTGGGCCGGGATGTACCACCGGCGGCTGCTCGAACGCGGGCTGCTGCACTTCACGCCGGGGCTGCGGACGGCGGAGGACCGGCCGTGGATCTGGAAACTCCACCGGGAGGCGGACTCCTTCGCGGCGGTGAGCACGCTGGGAATCTTCTACCGGCGCGGGGTCTCCACTTCGCTCACACAGATCGGCGATATCCGTCAGCTGGATTTCATTCGCGCTTTCGATCAGGTGATCGACGAAACGACGAACGACAGGGATGCGGACCGGCTGCTCCCGAAGGCCGTCCGTACCTATTGCGCCCTCATTTCCCACCACATCTCCTCGGTGGAGCGATTCGAACCGGCGGTGGCGAAACAATTGCGTGCGATGAGTGCGGCGGCGCTGCGGCGCATGCCGCAGGACGTGCTGGGCGAGGCGCTGACGTCGATGGACGAGCGGCGGGCGGCCGTCCTGCGCAAGCTGCGCCGCCGCCGTGCCGGCGCGGGCGCGAACTCCGCCGCCCGGAGCACGGGCGTGGAGGCCGCCGCGTGAGGACCACCCAGATCTTCTACGCCTCCACCCTTTACGGCGCGACGACGCTGGCCGCGGCCCTGGACAGCGGCTGCTTCGGCCCGGCGGACCGGCGGCTGCTGCTGGTCGCCAACAACGCGGCGGTGCCGGAGACGACGCCCGCCCTGGACGAGATGCCGGGCTTCGAGAAGCTGCGCGGGCGCTTCGACTCCGTACTGTCCTGGAACGAGGCGATCGCCCCGCTGCACCCGGCCGGCTGGACGCCCCGGGCCGACGACCTTCCGCTCCTGGAGCGCCATCTGCGGCGGCTGTGGGACCTCGGCGACGACCGGATCGAACTGGCCCTGGAGTCCGTGCAGGTGACACCGGCGCTGACGATCGCCCGGCTCTTCCCCGACGCGCGGCTCGACGTGTACGCGGACGGGCTGATGAGCTACGGCCCGACCCGTAACAAGATCGATCCGCTGGTCGGCCAGCGGGTGCGCCGGCTGCTCCACCTCGACCTGGTGCCGGGGCTCGCGCCGCTGCTGCTCGCGGAGTTCGGGGCGGAGGCGGTGGTGGTGCCGACGGAGGCGTTCACGAAGGTGGTCGCGGAGCTGGCGGAGACGGCTGGGCCCATGGAGCCGGGCGGCGGGCCGGCCGGTGAGACAGAAGGGCCGGCGCTGCTGCTCGGCCAGTACCTGGCGGCGCTGTCGATCCTCACGCCGGCCGAGGAGGAGGAGCTGCACGTCCGCATGGTCCGGGGCGCGGTCGCGCGCGGGCACCGGCGGCTCGTCTTCAAGCCGCATCCGACGGCTCCGGACGCCTGGACTCGGAGGCTGGGGCGGGAGGCGGAGGCGCTCGGCGCCGAACTGACCGTCCTCGACCGGCCGGTGCTCGCCGAGGTGGCCTACCGGGAGCTGCGGCCGGCGCTGGTGGTCGGCTGCTTCTCCACCGGCCTCTTCACGGCTCACGCCTTCCACGGCGTCCCGGTGGCCAGGGTCGGCACCCGGACTCTCCTGGACCGGCTGACCCCGTACCAGAACAGCAACCGCGTTCCGGTGACACTCGCCGACGCGCTGATCCCGGACCTGGAGGGCGGCGCCCACGAGGCCCCGGACGCGGAGGGTCTCGCGGGCCTGGTGGCGGCCGTCGGCTTCGCGATGCAGCCCAAGATCCGCCCGGATCTGCGGGAAGCGGCGGTCCGCCACCTCTCGGGCCCCCTCGCCGAGCGCACCCGTCCGTACTTCAAGCGCCGCCGCCTCACCGTCCTGGGCCTCCCGGGCGGCCTCCCGGTCCCCCGCCACCCCCGGATCCGCCGCCTGGCCCGCCGCGCCCTGCGGCTGAAGCGGGCCCTGGCGAAGTGAGCCGAGGCCGGGCCCGTACCCGAAGGTACGGGCCCGGGCGAGGCCCGGCCGGCCTGCCGGGCCCGGCTGTGCCACCACCCGGCGCGCGTCGTCCCGGTCCTGCTCCAGCACGGGCGGGCCCCGCCGCGCCGCCACGACCCCGGCGGCCGGGCGTCCCCGCCCCGCCCCGGGGCCCGGGGAACAGGCCCCGCAGTCAGGCCCCCGGGCGGTAGGAACCCCGGGGCCGGAGCCCGGAACCCCGGGCCGGAACCAGGAGTCCCAGGGCCAGGGCGCACGGGCGGTAGGAATCCCGGGGCCGGAGCCCGGAACCGGGGGCGGCCCGGCCCGGGGGCCCGGCCCGGGGCCCGGGGTGGGCCGCCAACTCCCGTGCCGGGCGCCGAAAGGGCTCTGGCCAGGGGGCGTCAGACGAGGGCGACCGGTTCCTGGAGTTCTGTCACCCACTTCGTGCGGTCCTCCGGGCACTCCAGGTACAGCTCGCGGGCGTAACCCGTCGAGCGGTAGCCGTTCGTGTCGATCCAGGTCGCCAGGGTCTGGGCGGTCGGCAGGATGTCGTCCATCGGACCCCGGTGGACGACCGTCGCCGCCGTCTCCAGGGCCGGCAGGACGACGAGATCGACCCCCTCCGGCGCGGCCCCGGCCGGGATCGTCATGCCGGCGTGCACGACGACCGAGCCGTCACCCCTGCCCGCGTCCTCGTAGTACGCGATCCCCGGCCCGAAGCCGGTGACGCCCGCGGCCTCCAGACGGGCGCAGAGCTCGTCGTACAGCGGCTGGATGACCGGACCGATGTCGCCGGGGCCGAAGCTCGCGGCCACGCCGCTCAGCTCGGCGAGGCGGACCGGGGGAACCTTCTTGATCACGACGTCCTGCGTGGACATGTGTCCCTCGCTCTCGATGGCTCGGAGCCGCGCGCCGACGCGGGCCAGTCGTCCCGCCGCCTCCGCCAGGGCCGTCTCCAGCTCGGCCTGGCGCAGCCGCAGCATCCCGCGCAGTTCCTCCGCGCCCACCTGCTCGTCGAGGATCGCCCCCACCTGGTCGAGGGTGAAGCCGAGTTCCTTGAGCGCGATGACACGGTTGAGGCGTGCGAGCTGGTCCGCCTCGTAGAAGCGGTAGCCGCTGTGCGGGTCGACATGAGCCGGGCGCAGCAGTCCGATGGCGTCGTAATGACGCAGCATGCGGACCGACACCCGCCCGTGCCGGGCGAAGTCTCCGATGGTGAACATGATGCCTCCGACGGAACGGCCTCACACCGTGTCAGGGTCAAGCGGATCCGGTCAGGCGCTGCTGAGCGAGAGCTTCGCGGCGAAGCCGAGGAAGAGCGCGCCCGCCGCGGAGGTCGCCCCCGCCGCGAGCCGCCTGCGGCGCCGGAACGCGGCCGCGAGCCGCGTCCCACCGAATATCAGCATCGTGAGATAGAGGAAGCTGCCGAGCTGGAGCAGGGTGCCGAGCACCAGGAAGGAGAGCGCGGGGTAGGCGTACCCGGGGTCGACGAACTGCACGAAGAACGAGATGAGGAAGAGGATCGCCTTCGGGTTGAAGAGGCTGATGACCAGCGCCCGGCGGTACGGGTTCTCCCCCGCGCCGGTCGGCGCGTCCGTGGACTCCCCGGCCGCAGGCGACTCACCGCGGGTGCGCCACATGGACCAGGCCGCCCGCAGCATGCCGTACGCCATCCAGGCCAGATACCCCGCGCCCGCGTACTTCACGACCATGAAGAGCAGCGGCGTGGTCTGGAGCAGCGAGGCCGCGCCGAGCGCGGCCAGCGTCATCAGGACCGCGTCGCCGGTGAAGACACCGGCGGCGGCCTTGTACCCGGTCCGGGTGCCCTTTCGGGCGGCGACGGACAGCACGTACAGCGAGTTCGGCCCCGGCAGCAGGATGATGAGGACGAGGCCCGCGAGATAGGTCGGCAGATCGGTGACACCCAGCATGAGAGGGAGTGTCGCACGCGAGTACGACACTCCCTCTCGGTGTTCCGTATGCCGGAAGATCAGACGTGCGGGATCAGAAGGCGTCGGTCGGGACGTAGGTGCCCCAGACCTCGCGCAGCGCGTTGCAGACCTCGCCGACCGTGGCCCGCGCCTTGAGCGCGTCCTTCATCGGGTAGAGCACGTTGTCCGTGCCCTCCGCCGCCTTCTTCAGCTCGGCGAGCGCCGCGTCGACCGCCGCCTGGTCACGCTCGGCGCGCAGCTTGGCGAGCCGCTCGGCCTGCTGGGCCTCGATCGCCGGGTCGACGCGGAGCGGCTCGTACGGCTCCTCGACGTCGATCGTGTAGCGGTTGACGCCGACGACGACCCGCTCGCCGCTGTCGGTCTCCTGCGCGATGCGGTAGGCGGACCGCTCGATCTCGTTCTTCTGGAAGCCCCGCTCGATCGCGTTGACCGCGCCGCCGAGGTCCTCGACCTTCTGCATCAGCTCCAGGGCCGCGGCCTCGACGTCGTCGGTCATCTTCTCGACGACGTACGAGCCGGCGAAGGGGTCGACGGTGGCGGTGACGTCCGTCTCGTAGGCGAGGACCTGCTGCGTCCGCAGGGCGAGGCGCGCGCTCTTGTCCGTCGGCAGCGCGATGGCCTCGTCGAAGGAGTTGGTGTGCAGCGACTGCGTACCGCCGAGGACGGCCGCGAGGCCCTGGACGGCGACGCGCACCAGGTTGACCTCGGGCTGCTGGGCGGTGAGCTGCACACCGGCGGTCTGGGTGTGGAAGCGGAGCATCAGCGACTTGGGGTTCTTCGCGCCGAACTCCTCCCTCATCACCCGCGCCCAGATCCGGCGGGCGGCCCGGAACTTCGCGACCTCCTCGAGGATGGTGGTGCGGGCCACGAAGAAGAAGGAGAGCCGGGGGGCGAAGTCGTCCACGTCCATGCCGGCGGCGACGGCGGTACGGACGTACTCGATGCCGTCGGCGAGGGTGAACGCGATCTCCTGCGCGGGCGAGGCACCGGCCTCGGCCATGTGGTAGCCGGAGATCGAGATCGTGTTCCACTTCGGGATCTCGGCCTTGCAGTACTTGAAGATGTCCGCGATCAGCCGCAGCGACGGCTTGGGCGGGAAGATGTACGTGCCGCGCGCGATGTACTCCTTGAGCACATCGTTCTGGATGGTGCCCGTCAGCTTGTCGGCCGGGACGCCCTGCTCCTCGCCCACGAGTTGGTAGAGGAGCAGCAGGAGGGAGGCGGGGGCGTTGATGGTCATCGAGGTCGAGACCTTGTCCAGCGGGATCCCGCCGAACAGGACGCGCATGTCGTCGATCGAGTCGATCGCGACACCGACCTTGCCGACCTCGCCCGAGGAGATCGCCGCGTCGGAGTCGTGCCCCATCTGGGTCGGCAGGTCGAACGCGACGGACAGGCCCATCGTGCCGTTGGCGATCAGCTGCTTGTAGCGGGCGTTGGACTCGACGGCGGTGCCGAAGCCCGCGTACTGCCGCATGGTCCAGGGGCGGCCGGTGTACATCGACGGGTACACACCGCGCGTGAAGGGGTACGAGCCCGGCTCGCCCAGCTTCTCGGCGGGATCCCACCCGTCCAGAGCGTCCGGTCCGTAGACCGGCTCAATGGGCAGCCCCGACTCCGACTCGCGCGCCATCTGTTGTGCCTCCCGATAGACCTACTGAGTGGTACCAACCCTCGCGACGGACTGTAGCGGCGGCCGTGCGGCCGGTGGAGAGCCGCACGCTGGGACCTTCCTCACAGCCCCTCGCACGGACCTTCTTCCCAGCATGCGCCGTACTTGCGGCGGGTGCGCAACCAAGCGGGCGCGGGAAGCATCCCATAGGTACACACACCTGTCTCGGGGGGAACCGATGCGCCGTTCGTCCGTCGTCTTCAGATCGCTCATAGCCGTGGCCGCCGTGGCGCTCGCCACCGGCTGTACGGCCCAGGCCGCGGGAGCGGGAGGCGGTGGCGGCTCGTCCGCTCCGGCGCCCGCCACCTCGTCGGCGTCCTCGCAGCCTTCGGCGTCGGCCTCGCCTTCCGCCACGACGGACGACAAGCCTTCGTCGCCGTCTTCGTCCCCGACCTCCGCGGCCCCGGCCGTCAAGGTCCTGATGAAGGACGGCGACGAGAGCGCGCAGGTGCGCGAGCTGCAGGCGCGACTGCGGCAGATCGGGTACTTCGACCGTGCCCCCACCGGCTTCTACGGCACCATGACGGCGGGGGCGGTCAAGGGCTTCCAGAAGAAGCGGGAGCTGCCGCAGACCGGCTCGGTGGACGAGACGACCTGGCAGCGGCTGCTCGGGATGACCCACGAGCCCACGGCGGACGAGCTGAAGCCGTCCACCACCAACAAGCTGGACGCGCCGGACCCCCGCTGCATGACGGGGCGCGTGCTGTGCATCAGCAAGGAGAGCCGGACGCTGGCGTGGATGATCGACGGCAAGGTCGTCTCGTCGATGGACGTCCGCTTCGGCTCGGAGAACACGCCGACCCGTGAGGGCACGTTCAAGGTCGACTTCAAGAGCCGCGACCACGTCTCGACGCTCTACCACACGCCCATGCCCTACGCGATGTTCTTCAGCGGCGGTCAGGCCGTGCACTACTCGTCGGACTTCGCGGCCCGCGGTTACAACGGGGCCTCGCACGGCTGTGTCAACGTCCGGGACCGGGGGAAGATCGCCACGCTCTTCGGCCAGGTGAAGGTCGGCGACAAGGTCGTCGTCCACTGGTGAGCGGGAGGCGTAGAAGCCGGAAGTGAGGGGCGCGGGTGGGACCGGGGGAACGTGTCCCACCCGCGCCGGGTGCGCGGAGCCGTAGGTACGGGGGGAACCCCGGCTCACCGCGCGGCCGATGACCAGTCGGCTCACTCAGTACTGCGTCGGCGGGCCGAAAAGTGTCACACCTGGTGCGTCACGGTTTCGGCGGGGACGCTCGGGGCGGGCTCGACGGCGGCCGTGGAGGCGCGACCGACCGGGGCGGCAGCGTGCTCGGGGCCCGTGTCCAGGCCGGTGTTCCGGTCGGACCTGCGGTCGCTCCCGCGGTCTCCGCCGCCCTTGCCGCCGGTGGACTTGCCGCCCGTGGACTTGCCGCCGGTGGACTTGCCGCCGGCGCCTCCCGAGGCACCGCCCGCTCGATCACCTTCGCCGGCGGAGTCGTCGTCGCCCTTGCCGTCGCCCTTGCCGCCGGACGAGCCGGCGCCGGACGTGCCTCCGGTGGAGCCGTTGTTCGTGTCGCCCGAGGAGTCGCCCGTGTCCGAGCCGCCGGACAGGACGCGGTCGCAGAAGCGCCGGACGGTCTCGCCGCTCCGCACCTCCTTCACCAGTCTGCGGACACCGCTGTCGTCGAGGCGTCCGGCCCGGTACTCCCTGCAGTCCCTGACGTTGGCGGCGGCGGTGGTCTCGCCGTCCTGCTCCGGGGAGCCCTTGCTCCTGTCCGGCTCAGGGGTCCCGCCGCTCTTTCCGCCCGTACCGTCCGTGCCGCCGGAACCGGCCACGGCCGGGGGCGTCGCGGGTGACGAGGACGCGCCGGGCGACCGGCCCCCGGCGGTGGGAGGCACCGTCGGCACCTCGGTGCCGAGACCGTCGTCCGGGGTTCCGGAGACGCGCGGCTCCGGGGTGTCCACGGCCGACACGGAGCCGGCCGGCGTGGGGGCGGCGTCCCGGTCGAACGGCAGCATGCCCGTACCGGAGGCGACGGCGACGCCGCCGACCGCGACGGCGGCGACCGCGGCCGCCAGGCCGTACCTCAGCGAGCGCCCCCACCGCCGGGCCGGGGACACCGGCGCGAGCCGTACTCCGCCCAGTTCGGCGGAGGGGGCGGCGGCCGCGGCGGCGCGTTCGGCCGTGGCCTTGCGGAAGGCGGCCAGGGCGGCCGCCTCGCCGGGGAGTTCGGCCTCCGCCGCGCGCGGGAAGGGTACGGGCCGGGCCGCCGCCAGGGCGTCGGCGAGGCGCTCGGCCTGCGCGCGGGCGTGATCGTCGACGGGATCGACCGGCTCGCCGCGCAGCAACCGCTCCGCGGCCTCCTGGTCGAGCCACTGGTACCGCTCGTCGGCCATCACAGTTCCTTCTGCGTCCGCGCACGCGATTGCGTCACACCACCGGGGGCCGGGGCCCCCGGCCTGCGACCGCGTTGCGGCGGTACGCCCCCCAGTGCGGCCATGGTGCCGTCGCCGTCGGCGCCGAGGAGTTCGGCGAGCCGCTTGAGACCGCGGTGCGCCGCGGTCCGTACGGCGCCGGGGCGCTTTCCCAGGGTGTCGGCGGCGCTCTTGGCGTCCAGGCCGACCACGACCCGCAGGACCACGGCCTCGGCCTGGTCCTGCGGAAGTTGGGCGATGAGTTTCATGGTGTGGCCGGTGGCCAGTGCTTCCAGGGCCTCGTCCGCGGTGTCGGAGTCGGCGGGTTCGTCGGTGAGTTCGGTCTCGTCGCCGCCCACGGCGGGGCGTCGGCCGCGCATCCGGATGTGGTCGAGCGCCCGGTTGCGGGCGATACGGGCCGCCCAGCCCCGGAACCGGTCCGCGTCACCGCTGAAGCGGTCCAGGTCGCGGGCGATCTGGAGCCAGGACTCGGACGCGACGTCCTCCGCGTCGGCGTCGCCGACGAGTGTGCGTATGTAGCCCAGCAGCCGGGGATGCACGGCGCGATACACAGTACGGAAGGCGTCTTCGTCCCCGTCCTGCGCAGCGAGCACCGCGGCCGTCAGCTCCGCGTCGTCCCCCAGCACTCCCCACAACCTGTTCGTCATCGCGGCTGGTCATCACCGCCACGCCGCCCGGCGCGCACCAGCACGCTACGTCCTCGCCCGGTGCCGCGTCCATGTTCGTCCGGTCTTTGTACAGCCTGCAACCTTCGACAGCCGCAGCGGACCCCCACGGTGTGACAGAAAACGCATGCCCGGCGCTGATAGGAGTACGGGGCCGTGCTGCGGCCCCGGCGGACGGCGACCGGGGCCTCTCCTGTGGGGGGTGGCGGCCCCGGTCGTCCTCCACTTCCGGCCGTTTCGGGCCGTTCTACCTCTCCCCGTCCCGCGTCGGCCGCCGCCCCGCGCGCCCCCGTACCCGGGCAGGGCGCCAGTCGTCCCGTCGCCGGGTCCGCAGCGCGCGGTGTTTTCCGGCGTCCCGCGCGGCCCGGAACGCCGCCCGCGCGAGCGCCTCGCGCGGATCCGCGCAGAGCGCGTCGGCGCGTATGCCGGGGCGTGTGCCGGGGCGCGCGGCGGGATCATCATCCGCGTCCGGTTCCTGTGTCATGCTCCATCCCTCTGCCGTCGTGGCGGCTCCGCGGCGGCGGCCAGCAGGCCGGCCAGTCTCCTCAGGCCCCGGTGGCCCGCCGTGCGGACCGCCCCGGGGCGTTTGCCCAGGACGCGGGCGGTCGCCGGTCCGTCCAGGCCGACCACCACCCGGAGCAGGACGGCCTCGGCCTGGTCCGGCGGCAGGCTGCGGACCAGGGCGAGCGTCTGCTCCGTCGACAGGGTCTCCAGGGCGGCGGCGGCCGTGTCATGACCGCCCGGCAGGTCCAGCAGGTCCTGCTCCAGCAAGGCGGTCCGGGGCCTGCGCCGCTGTCTGCGCAGATGGTCGAGTGCCCGGTGGCGGGCGATCGTCGCGGTCCAGCCCCGGAAACCGGGCCCGTCACCCCGGAACCGTCCCAGGTCCCGGGCGATCTCCAGCCAGGCGTCGGAGGCGACGTCCTCGGCGTCCTCCCCGACCAGGCCGCGGACGTAGCCGAGCAGCCCCGGCTGCACCAGGCGGTAGGCCCGGGCGAAGGCCTCCTCGTCCCCGCCCTGAGCGCGCTCGACAAGACTCCCCAGTTCCGCGTCGTCCGGGCCCACGCTTCCCTCTTCGTGCCGACTCGGCACCGCACACCGTGCCCGTGGCTTCCGGGAGAGCGGGGCGCACACCGCGCGCCGTCCCCCTTCCCTTCAGCGCGCGGCCCGGTGGAAACGTCACAGACTCACAGGCACCGCACAGGAGTTCGCGCCCGCCCGTGAAGCATGAGGTAGAAACGCTGTACGGATTCCTCCGGGCCCGTGTCGAAGCGGTTGACGACCTTTCCGAGCGGGTTCCAGGCGCGCCCGTCCGGCATCCGTATCCCGACGGACTGGCGGAAGAACTCGCGCTGCCCCGCGTCGAAGTCCACCCAGCGCCCGCCGGCCCGCCGCACGATCACCTCACCGGTATACGCGCCGAGGCCCTGGAGGGTGAGGGCGACCCGAGCGCGGTCGGGCCGGTCGCGTCTCAGTCCGTCGACGATCAGGTCGACCAGCCGGAGGCTGGCCACGGAGTAGTCGAGCGGCAGGCGGCTCCGCTCCGTGAGCCGGTCGACGAACTGGGTCACATAGGCACGCATTCCGTCAGCGGACGGCGTGGTCGGCGCGTTGTCTGATTCCCGGTGCATGCCCCACCAAGCGACCCGTGGGGCGGAAGTGTCACAGGTGATGGAAGTGGTCCTGATCACACCGGGCGGTCGAACTCCTCGCCGCGGTCCGGCACTTCGGCGGACCAGCGCCAGGACGTCAGCCGCTCACGGCCGGGCAGTTCGCCGCGGCCGGTGGCCCACAGCAGGGTCCGCCAGCGGTCCGTGTCCGTGGGCGCGTCCGGGAAGAGCCGGGTGAGCACCCGGTCGCACAACCCGGCGGGCGGCGTCCAGGCGACCCCGAGCCCGGTGGCGACGTCATGGGTGTGGACGAGGGTCTCGACGATGCCCATGGCCGCGAAGCCCTCCGCGTCGGAGACGCCGAAGCAGTGGTACGAGCGCCGGTCGGCCGGAACCGTGCGGACGAGGGCGGCGAGCATCGCACCGCAGGCCTCGAGGACCTGGAGCAGTCCGAAGGTGCCGGCGGCGGGATCGGCGTAGGTCACGTTGGCGGGGCCGCCCGCGCGCCGCCGCTCCCAGAGGAAGGGCACCTCCTTGTCGAGCGGCGGCGCTTCGAGGCCTGTCTGGGCGGCGTAGGCGAAGAGGTCGTCGGCAAGGTGCTCGACGGTCTCCCAGCAGCTCCATGCCAGAGCGCCGGCGCGCCGCTCCCAGTCGGCGGGGGTGGTTCCCGCAGCGGCGGCACGGAGGGTGGCGAGGGAGAGGCGGAGGGCGTGCTGGAGGTCGTCGGCGGTGATGCGGGGACCGGTCGTCATGGCGATCATCATGACGACTTTCGAACTGTCAACCACGGGTTGACACCTCTCGGACTGTCAACCTAGGGTTGCCTCCATGACGAACCCAGTCGGCTCGACCCCTCCCATCCGGCTCGACGACCTCATCGAAGCGATCAAGAAGGTTCACACCGACGCGCTCGACCAGCTGTCGGACGCGGTCATCGCGGCGGACCATCTCGGCGACGTGGCCGACCATCTGATCGGTCACTTCGTCGACCAGGCGCGCCGCTCCGGCGCTTCCTGGACCGACATCGGCAGAAGCATGGGGGTGACCCGGCAGGCGGCGCAGAAGCGCTTCGTACCCAAGGAACCCGACGCCGAGAAGATGGACCCGAACGCCGGCTTCAGCCGGTTCACGCCCCGGGCCCGGAGCGTGGTGATGGCGGCCCACAACGAGGCCGCGGCCGCGCGCAACTCCGAGACGGTCCCGGGCCATCTGACCCTCGGCCTGCTCGCCGAACCCGAAGGGCTCGGCGCGCGCTGGATCGCCTCGCAGGAGGTGACCCCGGAGCGGCTGCGCGAGGCTGTCACGGCCGCCCTGCCGCCCGCGGTCGCCGAGGTGCCCTCGCTCATCCCGTACGACGCGGCGGCGAAGAAGGTGCTGGAACTGACGTTCCGCGAGGCCCTCCGGCTCGGCCACAACTACGTCGGCACCGAGCACATCCTGCTGGCGCTGCTGGAGTTCGAGGACGGCCAGGGCGTCCTGTCGGGCCTCGGCCTCGACAAAGTCCGGGCGGAGTCGGAGATCGCGCAGACGGTCGCGTCACTGGTCCAGCAGTCGGACCCGACGGCGTGACCCGGCCGATGTGACCGGCCGGCCGGCCCGGCTGGTGCGACGCCGACGGCCTGACCCCGGCGGCATGACCCCGGCGGCGTGACCCCGGCGGCCGGGCGCCCCTCGGGCGCCAGCTCAGGCCGTACGGGCCCGGCGGGAGACCACCGCCCGGAGCACCCGGCCGCCCTCCGTGGAGAGTTCCCGGGCGCGGCGCAGCCCCGTCGGGCCGTGGGCGACCGATTCGAGGACGGTGTGCTGGCGGCGCAGCTCTCCGGCGAGAAGCGGGCCGGCCCCGGCCGCGTCCCCGGCCCGGCAGCGCGCGATCAGCTCCTCGGTGGCGTCGGCGGCGTCGTACCGCCCGTGCAGGACGAGGGCCGTGACGGAGCACCCGGAGGCCCACTCCCGTAGCGGCCCCTCGGCCCACTCCGCGGGCGCGGCGCCCAGCATCTCCCCTACGAGCGCGGCGGCCTCGCCCTCACCGCCCGCCAGCTCGGACCGGGCCTTGACGATCGCCTCGCCCCACGCCACGCCGTCGCCGCGCGCGACGGCGGCCCAGACCGGACGCAGCAGGTCGGCGGCCTCCGGGGCGAGCAGCGGCAGACACCGGTCCAGGCAGGCGAGCCCGGCGGCGGCCAGGCTCCGTTCATCGGCCCGGTCGATCAGTTCCAGCAGGCTCATCGAGGCCTCCCGTTGCGGACGCAGTACTTCCTCTTACTGCGCCGCCTGGCGCGATTACGTCACTACGCGGCCGGAATCATGCCAGTGGCCTTCGCGTGCTGCATAGAGGTCAGACGTCGCACGAAGAGAATCGCGAGGAGAGCGGCGACGATGTCCAGGACAGCCGCTCCCATGAGGAAGCCGGACCCGACCACGAACTCCTCGACCGTGTCCGCGTCGTCGTAGACGGCGGTCGCGAAGAGGCTCCCGTTGTCCGTCAGAACCCAGAAGACCCACCACCAGTTGAGCACCGCGAGCGACTCGCCCTCGCCCTTGCCGTCGCCGTACGGGTCCCGGCGGCTGGCCCGCCAGACGCCGGCCGCCACGCTGCGCGGCCACCAGAGGTTGGCGATCGGGACGAACCAGGCACCGATCGCCCAGCCCGGCCCGCCCCGGTGCAGATCGGGCGCGAAGACGCCGGCGTTCTTCCGGACCCGGAAGAACCAGATGATGAAGACGACGCTGAGCGCCAGCTGGATCAGCACCTGGAGCACCGCCACGACGTCGACGCCCAGGTGCGCGAAGCCGGCCGGATCGGGGTGGTCGTTCAGGTCGCCGGCCATCAGCAGCCGTACGTCGAGGGCCGCGGCGAAGAGACCGGCATCGGCCGCGACCATCGCCGCGAGCAGGGCGACCACGGCGTACGACAGGCCGACGGGATTGCGGAGCATGAGTGAACGGAACCCCCACGGGTGAACGGCGCCCCTCCCCGAGGCGCCGGGCGGCCGGGCGGCCGCCGCGCACGGGAGCGTACTCCCGACCGCGTCAGCGCACCTTCGCCGCCAGGTCCCGGAACCGCTCCCAGCTCATCGCGGGTTTCCGCTCGTCCCACAGCTTCTGCGCGGTCGCCGTCAGCGGCGTCCGGATGCCGTCCGCCACCTGCGCCTGTGTCTGCGCCTGGGACAGGTCGCACCAGACCGCGAACCGGCCGCCCAGGATCTGCGGGCCGTATCGCGCCGGCACGGGGGTCGTGCCGCGCAGGACGAGGGGGGTCCACTGTTCGTAGATCCGGCGACCGGTGGGGTACGTGAACTGGTTCGGCTCGCCGAGGACGTAGTAGAGGTACTCGTCGTTGAGGTTCACGACCTTGCGGCCGGCGCTCAGATAGGCGGTCGGCGGCCGTGCGCCGAGCTCCTTGCCGGTCCAGTACTCGACCTCGATGTCCTTGTCGGCGCCCACCACCCCGCCGGGGAAGAAGCCGTCGTTCCATGCCTTCAGCGTCCTGCCCGACGGCCGGACGACCGCCGCGCGGTCGTTGAGCCAGCCCGTCGCCAGGTCCTGGACCCGGGCGGAGGGCCCGTACTTCGCGCGGGCCGCACGCGCCAGGCCCGGGTAGGTCGCCTCGGGGTCCTTGGACATCAGCGCCACGTACTCGTCCGCACCCAGGTGCCAGTAGCCGCCGGGGAACAGGCCCATGTACTCGCGCAGCAGCTCGTCGACGATCTTCGCCGAGGCGGGATTCGCGATGTCGACGGCGCCGCGCGGCGCCCTGCCCGAAGCGCTCCGGAGCTGGAGGTCGGGGTGGGCGGCGATGACCGCGCCGAGGTGTCCCGGGGAGTCGATCTCGGGGATGACGGTGATGTGCAGGCTCCGCGCGAGGTCCACGATCCGCCGGACCTCGGCCTTGGTCAGATGCTGGGCGGAGACGATCTCGGGGTGGCTGTCGGACTCGATCCGGAAGCCCTGGTCGTCGGAGAAGTGCAGGCCGAGCTGGTTGAGCTTCAGGTCGGCCATCTCGCGCACCCGGGCCTCGATCCAGCCCGCCGTGAAGTGCTTGCGCGCGATGTCGACCATCAGGCCGCGCTGCGGCTTCGCCGGGGCGTCGGTGACCTTGCCCTCGGGCATCGCCCCGGAGCCCTTCACCGACTGCTTGAGGGTCCGGGTGCCGTAGAAGACCCCCGCCTCGTCGGGGCCGGTGATCCGGACCCGGTTGTCGCGGGTGGTGAGCGTGTACGACTCGGGGGCGCCCTTTCCGCCGAGGGCCAGCTCGACGTCGCCCGCGCGGGCGGCGACGGCGCCCCGGTAGGCGATCTTGAGCTCCCCGGCGAGCAGCCGCCCCTCGTCGGCGAGCTCCTCGCTGCCCGCGGCGACGACGACACCGGCGGCGGGCACCGGCCGCCAGCCGGGACCGCGGGCCGCCTCGTGGGAACGCACCGCGGGGACGGTGAGCGGGGCGGTGGAGAGCGGGTACGTCCGGGTGGGCGTGGGGCTCGGTTCGGGCGTCGCGCTCGTGACGGCGGAGGGCGTGCCGACGCCGGAGGTCGGCCCGCCCGGGCCGGTGGCCGACCCGTCGGAGCAGGCGGTCAGGGTGACCAGCGCCACCGCGGCCGCGAGGAGAGAGGAGCCCGCCTGGGGCCCACGTATGGAGTAGCGCATCATTCGGAATCCTCCCTCACCGAGGGACTGGGGGCCATTCGGGGCACGGGTCCAGCCTCCTTACCTCCGACGAACGTCATGCCCCTGTTCCGAAACTCTCCCTTCCGGGTGAAATTCGCGCATCCGTCGGACAGTGCCACCTACCCGTCGATAACGTTGCGTCACACCCACCCCACCCTTCCCGGAGTCCACGCTGACCAGCGACACCCGCGCCCCGTCCCGGAATCCGGGCTCCCCCGCCACGGCCGCGATACCTGCCCAGCAGGCCGGCCCCCGGCACGCCGTGGGCCTCATGCGTTTCAACGCCGTCGCCGCGGGGGTCGCCGAGGAACTTCTCCTCTCCTGCTGCCGCAGTCGCCGTTGGGCCGAACGGGTGGCCGCGCACCGGCCGTACCCGACCCTCGACGCGCTGCTCGCGGCCGCCGACGAGGCCGGCTACGACCTGGCCGCCGCCGATCTCGACGAGGCGCTGGCCGCGGAGTACTCGGCCGCGCCGCATCCCGACGCCCCGCCCGCCGCGCACACCGCGCTGCGCGCCGCCCACGCCGCGTACGAGAGCAGGTTCGGGCACGCGTTCGTCATCAGCCTCGACGGTGTGCGACCCGCCGAACGGCTCGACCAGGTCCTCGCGGGTATCCGGTCACGACTCGGCAACGAACCCGAGGAGGAGCGGGTGATCGCCGCCGACGAACTGCGCCGCCTCGCCCGCTCCCGGCTCACCGCCGGGATCGCCGCTTCGTGATTCCGTCCGGAATGCGGCGATTCCCGTCCAGGCGATAGCCCGTCCGTGCCTCTTTGATCACACCTACGGACCCCGCGCGAGGGAACCGACATCTCGTCGCTACGATGACCAGGGCCGGTGGACCGTACCCGGCCGGGTCTGACCGACAGAGAAGCCGGCCGACCCTGATCCCCGCTCCCGGAGGGTATTTCCGTGCCGGCTGGAACGCTGTACCGCGGCCGGGAAGGAATGTGGTCCTGGGTGGCTCATCGAGTCACCGGCGTCCTCATCTTCTTCTTCCTGTTCGTACACGTGCTGGACACCGCTCTCGTCCGCGTCTCCCCCGAGGCGTACGACGATGTCGTCGCCACGTACAAGACGCCGATCGTCGCACTCCTCGAGTACGGCCTCGTCGCCGCCATCCTCTTCCACGCGCTCAACGGCCTGCGGGTCATCGCCGTGGACTTCTGGTCCAAGGGCCCGCGCTACCAGAAGCAGATGCTCTGGACCGTCATGGGCATCTGGGTCGTGCTGATGGCGGGCTCCGTGTATCCCGTCCTCGGCCACGCCGCACGTGAACTGTTCGGGAGCTGACGCCAGACATGTCCACTGACACCACTTCCGCGATCGGTCCCGTCGAGGGCGGCGCCCACTACGACGTGGACAACCCGGCCCCGTACATCGAGGCCCCCCGCAAGCGCACCGGCAGGACGCCGAAGGCGACCCGAGGCAACTTCGAGATGGCCGCGTGGCTCTTCATGCGCCTCTCGGGCATCGTCCTCGTCGTGCTGGTCCTCGGCCACCTGCTGATCCAGCTCTTCCTCGACGGCGGCGTCTCCAAGATCGGCTTCGCCTTCGTGGCCGGCCGCTGGGCGTCCCCGTTCTGGCAGGTCTGGGACCTCCTGATGCTCTGGCTCGCCATGCTGCACGGCGCCAACGGCCTCCGCACGGTCATCAACGACTACGCGGAGCGGGCCAACACGCGCCTGTGGCTCAAGGGCCTGCTGTACACCGCCACGGTGTTCACCATCCTTCTGGGCACGCTGGTGATCTTCACCTTCGACCCGAACATCCGCTAGGCACGGGGCTGAGGTAATCCACGACATGAAGATCCACAAGTACGACACCGTCATCGTCGGCGCCGGCGGCGCCGGCATGCGCGCCGCCATCGAGGCGACGAAGCGCAGCCGCACCGCCGTGCTGACGAAGCTCTACCCCACCCGCTCCCACACGGGCGCGGCGCAGGGCGGCATGGCCGCCGCGCTCGCCAACGTGGAGGAGGACAACTGGGAGTGGCACACCTTCGACACGGTCAAGGGTGGTGACTACCTGGTCGACCAGGACGCCGCCGAGATCCTGGCGAAGGAGGCCATCGACGCCGTCCTCGACCTGGAGAAGATGGGCCTGCCGTTCAACCGGACGCCGGACGGCACCATCGACCAGCGCCGCTTCGGCGGTCACTCCCGCAACCACGGCGAGGCCCCGGTCCGCCGGTCCTGCTACGCCGCGGACCGCACCGGTCACATGATCCTCCAGACGCTGTACCAGAACTGCGTCAAGGAGGGCGTGGAGTTCTTCAACGAGTTCTACGTCCTGGACCAGCTGATCACCGAGGTCGACGGCGTCAAGAAGTCGGCCGGTGTGGTCGCCTACGAGCTGGCCACCGGCGAGATCCACATCTTCCAGGCCAAGGCCGTGATCTACGCCTCCGGCGGCACGGGCAAGTTCTTCAAGGTGACCTCCAACGCGCACACCCTCACCGGTGACGGCCAGGCGGCCTGCTACCGGCGCGGTCTGCCGCTGGAGGACATGGAGTTCTTCCAGTTCCACCCGACGGGCATCTGGCGCATGGGCATCCTGCTGACGGAGGGCGCCCGCGGTGAGGGCGGCATCCTCCGCAACAAGGACGGCGAGCGCTTCATGGAGAAGTACGCGCCGGTCATGAAGGACCTCGCGTCCCGTGACGTCGTCTCGCGCTCCATCTACACGGAGATCCGCGAGGGTCGCGGCTGCGGTCCCGAGGGCGACCACGTCTACCTCGACCTGACGCACCTTCCGCCGGAGCAGCTCGACGCCAAGCTCCCGGACATCACCGAGTTCGCCCGTACGTACCTCGGCATCGAGCCCTACACGGACCCGATCCCGATCCAGCCGACCGCGCACTACGCCATGGGCGGCATCCCGACCAACGTCGAGGGTGAGGTCCTCAGCGACAACACCACCGTCGTCCCGGGTCTGTACGCGGCGGGCGAGGTCGCCTGTGTCTCCGTGCACGGCGCCAACCGTCTGGGCACCAACTCGCTCCTGGACATCAACGTCTTCGGCAAGCGGGCCGGTATCGCCGCCGCCGAGTACTCGGCGAAGTCCGACTACGTCGAGCTGCCCGAGAACCCGGCGGCGTTCGTCGCCGAGCAGGTCGAGCGGCTGCGCAACTCCACGGGTACGGAGCGGGTCTCCGTGCTCCGCAAGGAGCTGCAGGAGACGATGGACGCCAACGTGATGGTGTTCCGTACCGAGCAGACCATCAAGACGGCGGTCGAGAAGATCGCCGAGCTGCGCGAGCGCTACCTGAACGTGTCCATCCAGGACAAGGGCAAGCGTTTCAACACGGACCTCCTGGAGGCCATCGAGCTGGGCAACCTGCTCGACCTGGCCGAGGTCATGGCCGTCTCGGCCCTGGCGCGCAAGGAGTCCCGCGGCGGTCACTACCGCGAGGACTACCCCAACCGCGACGACGTCAACTTCATGCGCCACACCATGGCGTACCGCGAGGTCGGCGCCGACGGCTCCGAGACCGTGCGTCTCGACTACAAGCCCGTCGTCCAGACCCGCTACCAGCCGATGGAGCGTAAGTACTGATGGCCACCCCCGTACTGGACAAGGTCGAGGCGGACTCCGCCGCCTCCCCCTACATCACGGTCACCTTCCGGATCCGCCGCTTCAACCCCGAGATCTCGGACGCGGCGGTCTGGGAGGACTTCCAGATCGAGATCGACCCCAAGGAGCGCGTGCTCGACGCCCTCCACAAGATCAAGTGGGACGTCGACGGCTCGCTCACCTTCCGGCGCTCCTGCGCGCACGGCATCTGCGGCTCCGACGCGATGCGGATCAACGGCAAGAACAGGCTCGCCTGCAAGACGCTGATCAAGGACATCAACCCGGAGAAGCCGATCACGGTCGAGGCCATAAAGGGCCTCACGGTCCTCAAGGACCTGGTCGTGGACATGGAGCCGTTCTTCCAGGCGTACCGGGACGTCATGCCGTTCCTGGTCACCAAGGGCAACGAGCCGACGCGCGAGCGTCTGCAGTCGGCCGAGGACCGCGAGCGCTTCGACGACACCACCAAGTGCATCCTGTGCGCCGCGTGCACGTCGTCCTGCCCGGTCTTCTGGAACGACGGCCAGTACTTCGGTCCGGCCGCGATCGTCAACGCGCACCGCTTCATCTTCGACTCGCGTGACGAGGCGGGCGAGCAGCGCCTGGAGATCCTCAACGACAAGGACGGCGTGTGGCGTTGCCGCACGACGTTCAACTGCACGGACGCCTGCCCGCGTGGCATCGAGGTCACGAAGGCGATCCAGGAGGTCAAGCGCGCGCTGATCACGCGTCGCTTCTGACACCTGGTTCGGTGTGGTGGCCCGCTTCTGTACGCTGCGGCGTGCAGGAGCGGGCCTTTTCGTTGTGGAGAGCGGGGAGATATGAGCGAGCCGAACCCTTACAAGGACGGCGCCGAGTACCAGTGGGGGCCTGATCAGCAGGCGGGGGCGCCGGGTTACGGATATCCCCAGCCGGGGGCGGGTCCCGCGTACCAGCCGACGCTGGGCGACGGGGTGCCGGTGCCGCCGCAGTACCCGCCGGTGCCGCAGGGGGGCGGGGCGCCGCTGCTGAGCCTCGGGGACATCACCGTCGTCGGGGACCAGATCATCACGCCGGCCGGTTCGATGCCGCTCAAGGGCGCGGTGTGGAACGCGATGGACATGTCGCGGACCGAGGAGAAGATCCCGACCGTCGCGATCGTGCTGGCCATCGTCTTCGCCCTGCTGTGCCTGATCGGTCTTCTCTTCCTGCTGATGAAGGAGAAGCAGACGACCGGCTTCATCCAGGTCACCGTGACCAGCGGCGGCCGGCACCACACCACCATGATCCCGGCGACCGGTCCCGACACCATCCACCGGGTCATGGGACAGCTCAACTACGCGCGTTCGCTGAGCATGTGAGCCTGTAGGCCGGACGGGCGGGTCGCCGGCGGCCGGGCCGCGGGTCAGCCGTGCCAGGTCTCCGGGACGTCGGGGTGCTCGGCGGCCGTCATGACACGGCGGAGCATGTCGTTGAGCAGCACGCGCTCGTCCTTGTCGAGAACGCCGAGGAGTCGTTCCTCCTCGTGCCCGAGGACGTCCATGGCGCCGAGCCAGGTCTCGCGGCCGGAGGCGGTGAGCTCGACGACGACCCGGCGCCGGTCGGTCGTGGAGGGGGTGCGGCGGACGAAGCCGCGCTTCTCCAGGGCGTCCAGCCGGCCGGTGACCGAGGCGGGGGCGAGGTCGAGGTCCTGGGCGAGGTCGGAGGGGGCGGCGCTGCCGCCGCGACCGGCGAGCTTGTGCAGGGTGTCGAACTCGTGGCGTTCGAGGTCGAAGTCGAGCAGGGACTGTTCGCGGACCCGGCGCAGATGGACGGAGAGCTTCTTCATACGAGTGACCGCGCCCTCGACGACGGGGTCGAGGCCGGGCAGGACGGGCTGCCAGCGCGCCACGTGATCGTCGGTCCAGTCGCGCTGCTGCGGCCCTGCGGGGTCGGTCGGCTCCATGGGTCGATCGTACGACGCCGACGAGGTTCTTTCACTGCCGAATATTTCGTTGACGAATTATTCGGTACCGAAATAATGTCGCTGCCATGCCATTCCCCGTCACGCCGTCGACGCGCGTCCGCCACCCGCTGCGCACCCGCTCCTTCCGGCTGCTCTTCGCCGGCCGGGCGCTCTCCCTCCTGGGTGACGCCGTCATCCCGGCCGCGCTCGCCATCGCCGTCTGGGAGGCCACCGGTTCGACCGCCGCGCTCGCCCTGATCCTGGGCTGCGCGATGGTGCCCAAGCTTCTGCTGCTGCCGGTCGGTGGTGTCGTCGGCGACCGCTTCGACGCCCGTACGGTCGCGATGGCCACCGACCTCGTCCGCTGCGCGGCCCAACTCCTCGTCGGATGGCAATTGCTGAGCGGCGACCCGAGCCTCTGGGTGATCGCGGGCGCGGAGGTCGCCGGTGGCGCGGCCGGGGCGTTCGCGATGCCGACCGGCTCCCCTCTGGTGCGGGGGACGGTCGCGCCCGACGCGCTGCAGCGCGCCAACGCCGCGATGGGGGTGGCCCAGAGCGCCACCCGTATCGGCGGGCCGGCTCTCGCCGGCCTGCTGATCGTGACCGTCGGGGCGGGCTGGGCATTCGTCCTGGACGCGGCCACCTTCGCGATCAGCGCCGCACTGCTGCGCGCCGTCCACGTCAAGCGGGTGCCGGTCCCCCGCCGCTCGCTCCGCGCCGACCTGAGGGAGGGCTGGCAGGAGGTCAGGTCCCGCGACTGGTACTGGACCAGCCTCGTCGCCCACAGCGCCTGGAACGCCGCCGCGGCCGTCCTGATGACCCTCGGCCCGTCGATCGCCTTCACCCGGCTCGGCGGTACGGCCGTCTGGGTGGTGTTCCTCCAGACCGGTGCGGTGGGCTTCCTGCTCGGCGCCCTCCTCGCCGACCGGCTGCGCCCCCGGCGGCCGGTCCTGACGGCGAACCTCGGCCTCGCCGCCTACGCCCTCCCCCTGATCCTTCTGGCCGTCCCCGCCCCCGCGCCACTGACCGTCGCCGCGTACGGGCTCGCCCAGGCCGGCCTCGGCTTCCTCTCGCCCGTCTGGGAGACCGCCGTCCAGCAGGCCGTCCCCGCCCACACCCTGGCCCGCGTCACCTCCTACGACTGGCTGCTCTCCCTGGCCGCCATGCCCCTGGGCTACACCCTGGCACCGGCCGCCGCCTCCGCCTGGGGCCCGGAAGTGCCGCTGATCGCCGCCGCGGTGATCGTGGGCGGCTGCTGTCTCGGGACGGCCCTGGTGCCGGGGGTGCGGCGCTTCGGCGCCGCGCCCTGACCGGGTCTCAGACGGCCGCCCGCGGGGCTCCCGGCCCGGCGGCGAGGTACTCCACGAGCAGCTTGCCCGTCTCCTCCGGGCGCTCCAGGGCCGGGAGATGACCGGCCCAGTCCAGGCGGACGTACTGCGCGTCCGGCAGGAGGGCCGCGAGCCGGGTCGCCATCTCCCGGAAGTCCGGCACGTCGTGCGCCCCTGAGACGACGAGGGCCGGGAGTTCGATCGCGGCGAGTTCCGCGGCTCCGACACCCGGGTCGAGCGGGCGGAACTCCTCGGGCGCTGCGAGCTGCACCTCGAAGGCGCGCCGCTGCATGACCCGTACCCGCTCCCGTGCCTCGGCCCCGGCCTCGGGGCCGAGCCAGGTGTCGACGTTGAGGGCGACCGCTCCGTCGATGTCGCCGGCCTCCAGGAGGGCGTCCTCACGCCCGCCCCAGGCCCGCAGTTCCGCGCTCGGCTCGAAGTCGGGCACGGCCGGACAGAGCAGGGCGAGCGCCGAGACCCGTTCGGGATGACGGGCGGCGATCTCCAGGGCGACGGCGCCGCCGAAGGAGGAGCCGACGACGGCCGCCCGGTCGATCTCGAGCGTGTCCAGGAGAGCGACGACGTCGTCGGAGTGGGTGTGCGGTGCGTCGACAGGGGTCTCGCCGAAGCCGCGGAGGTCGCAGCGGAGCACGCGGTGTCCGGCGGCGGCCAGCGCCGCGAACTGCGCGTCCCACATCCTCCGGTCGCACACACCGGAGTGGAGCAGGACGACAGCGCTGGGGCCTTCACCGGCCAGGTCATGAGAGAGCGTCACCCGCCGACCTTAGACGGCCGCACGGCCGGCCGCCCACCCTTTTCCCCGCACTTGAACATGTTCAAGTAAAGCCCTACAGTCATGACCGTCAGCTTTTGAACGCGTTCAAGGGAGCGTGGGGCATGGACCTCACTGTCGTCGCGTACATCGTCTACCTGCTGATCAGCGTGGGCCTGACCATCTGGGTCGCCCGTACGCTCAGCCGCAACGGAAGGATCTTCCTCGCCGACGTCCTGCACGGGAACGAGAAGCTCGCGGACGCCGTGAACCACCTCCTGGTGGTCGGCTTCTACCTCGTCAACTTCGGCTTCGTCGCCCTCTACCTCAGCCAGGACGACGCCGTCACTGACGCCCGGAACCTCTTCGAGGCGCTCTCGGTCAAGCTCGGCGTGGTGCTGCTCGTCCTCGGCGTGATGCACCTCGGCAACGTCTACGTCCTCAACAAGATCCGGCGCCGTGGCGTGATGGAGCGCGAGCAGGTTCCGCCGGTGCCGCCGCAGGACTGGACCGGTCCCGCCAAGGGCCCCTGGGCGCCGCCCGCCACCGGCGCGGGCGCCGGGGCGTGAGCACCCCATGACGACGCCGACCGGACGACCCGTCACGCCCGTCCACCGCCTGACGGTGCTGTACGACGCCGACTGCTCGCTCTGTGTCCACCTGCGGCACTGGCTCCTGCGGCAGCGCCAGCTCGTCCCGCTCGACCTCGTCCCGGCCGCCTCCCAGGAGGCCCGGCGCCGCTTCCCGGTCCTCGACCACGAGTCCACCCTGCGGGAGATCACCGTGATCGGGGACCGGGGGCAGGTCTACCGCGCCGCCTCCGCCTGGATCGTCTGCCTCTGGGCGCTGGCCGACCACCGGCCCAAGGCCCACTGGCTGGCCACCCCGGCCGGGCAGCCGTTCGCCCGGGCGACCGTGCTCGCCGCCGCCAAGTGGCGCGAGGCGGTGAAGGCCTACGGGCCGGCCTGCGAGGACGGGCTGTGTGAGCCGCCCGGCGCGCCCGGCTAGGCTCGGGCGGTGTGAAGGACGTGAAGGAAGAGAAGCCCGCCGACCCCGATTCCGCCGCGGCTGCGGCTGCCGCCGCGGAGAAGGCCCCGGCCAAGGCCCCGAAGAGCGAACAGACCCGCACCCTCATCCTCGAGACCGCCCTCCGGCTCTTCAAGGAGCGCGGCTACGACAAGACGACGATGCGGGCGATCGCCCAGGAGGCCGGGGTCTCCGTCGGCAACGCGTACTACTACTTCTCCTCCAAGGAACACCTCGTCCAGGGTTTCTACGACCGGATCGCCGAGGAGCACCAGGCGGCCGTCGCGGACATCCTCGACAGCGACGAGAAGGACCTCACGGCCCGCATCCGGGGGGTTCTCCTCGGCTGGCTCGACATCGCCGAGCCGTACCACGAGTTCGCGGCCCAGTTCTTCAAGAACGCCGCCGACCCGGACAGCCCGCTCAGCCCCTTCTCCCCCGAGTCGGAGGGCCCGCGCGAGGCGGCCATCGAGGTGCACCGCCGCGTCATCGCGGGGGCCTCGGTGAAGGTCGACCCGGAACTGGCGGAACCGCTCCCGCAGTTGCTCTGGCTCCAGCAGATGGGACTGGTGCTGTTCTGGGTGTACGACCGCTCCGAGGGCTGTGCCAACAGCCGCCGCCTGGTCGAACGCCTGGCGCCGGTCACCGCCCGGGCGATCTCCCTCTCGCGCTTCCGGCTCCTGCGCCCGCTGGTGAAGGAGACGCACGACCTCCTCGCCGACTTCATGCCGACGGCGGCCGGCATGGCGGCATCGGGCAAGCCGAAGCGCGCGGTTCCGAAGGCGAAGACGGCGGAGAAGAAAGCCGGGAAGAAGGTCTAGAAAGACCTAGATCCAGTTGAGTTCCCACAGGCGCCAGATGCCGGTGCCGTCCGAGAGGTACTGGGATCCGGCGACATCCTCCGTCGCCAGGACGTAGTCCTTCTTCTGCCACAGCGGCACCAGCGGGACGTCGGCGGCGACCTCCGTCTGGATGTCCTCGAAGGCGTTGGCGGCGGCGGCCCGGTCGCTGTACTGCTGTGTCGCGTAGATCAGCGAGTCGATCTTCTTGCTGCCGAAGCCGTTGTGCATGGCGTTGCCGGTACCGACGAGCGGTGCGGTGAAGCTGTCCGAGTCGGGGAAGTCGGGGAGCCATCCGACCGGATACGCGTCGTAGTCGCCCCGTACATAGGCCTTCTGGAACTCCTTCCACTCCGCCTCGACGAGCTTGACCTCGAACAGGCCCGTCTCCTCCAGCTGCCGCTTCAGTTCGGCCGCCTCGGCGGCGTAGGTGGCGTCCTTGCGGTAGCCGAGGGTGAAGCGCACCGGCGTCTCGACGTCGGCGTCCTCCAGCAGGGCCTCGGCCTTCTTCCTGGAGGGCTCCGGGTACCGGTCGTAGAAGGAGGTGCTGTGGCCGTTGAAGCCCTGCGGGATCAGGGAGTACAGCGGCTGGACCGTGTCGTGGTAGGCGCCGGTGACGATGGCCGGGCGGTCGATCACGGCGGCGACGGCCTGCCGGACCGCCTTCTCCGCCATGGGGGAGCCGGACTTGACGTTGAAGTAGAGATTGCGGATCTCGGCCGTCTGCGCCTCGGTGATCCGGGTGGAGCCTCCGCCGGTCCCCAGCGTGGAGAGGAACCGCGGCGGCATCTGCCGGTGCGTGACGTCGACCTCCTGCGCCTTCCACGCGGAGGCCAGCTCCTCGGACTCGGTGAAGTACTTGACGACGACCGGGCCGCCCGCCTTGGCGATCGCGCCCCTGTACGACGGGTTGGGCTCCAGCCGCGCGCTCTCGCCGGGCTTGTACTCCTTCAGGACGTACGGCCCCGAGCCGTCGACGGTGTCGCCCTCGCGCAGCTTCTTCGCCGGGTACTGCGTGCGGTCCACGATGGAACCGGCGCCGGTCGCCAGCTTCAGCGGGAAGGTGGCGTCACGCCCGCTCAGGTGGAAGGTGACCGTGCGACCGTCGGCCACCACCGTCTTGAGAGTCGGGAAGAGCGGCTGCGGACCGACGTCCGACTTGATGCCCAGCATCCGCTCGAAGGAGTACACGACGTCCTCGCCGGTGACCTTGCGGCCGTTGGAGAAGGTGAGGTCGTCCCGGAGTTCGCACCGGTACGTGGTGAGCTTGGTGTCCACGAACTTGCAGCTCTCGGCGGCGTCCGGGACGGGGGTGGTGAACCCGGGCTGGAAGGTCAGCAGCGACTGGAAGACGTTGCTGTACATCGCCCAGGAGCCGGCGTCGTAGGCGCCGGCCGGGTCGAGGGACGTGACCTCGTCCGTCGTGCCGACGGTGATGGCGTCGGTACGGACGTCGTCGGAAGGCAGCAGCTGCCAGCCTCCCACCCCGGCGGCCACCAGAACTCCACATGTGATGAGGATCCGCAGACGGACCGTCGACCGCATCGCCCTGTTTCCCTTTTTTAGAGCCCACCCCTGTCGCGGCGGCGCCCAGCCGTGCCGCGATGGCGCCACCCAATCACACGGATTTCACAAGTGGAAGAGTAAACCTTCACACTGCACGCATATGTCCGGGATAAAGGGACTTCGGGTGACTCCCTCCTCCCTCAGGCCTGCTTCGAGGCCAGTTCGACGAGCGTGATGTCGGAGGGCGCGCCGACCCGGACGGGGGGTCCCCAGGCGCCCGCGCCCCGGGAGACGTAGAGCTGGGTGTCGCCGTAGCGCTCCAGGCCCGCGACGGTCGGATTGGCCAGCTCCGCGAGGTAGTTGCCGGGCCAGAGCTGACCGCCGTGGGTGTGGCCGGAGAGCTGGAGGTCCACGCCGTGGCGGACGGCGTCGTGGACGACGATCGGCTGGTGCGCGAGCAGGACGGCGGCCTTCGCGCGGTCGCGGTCGCCGAGCGCCCGGGCGAAGTCGGGGCCCCGCCCCTCGCTCTCGCCGGCGATGTCGTCGACTCCGGCGAGGTCGAAGCCGGCGCCGATCTCGACGCGTTCGTTGCGCAGCGGGCGCAGGCCGAGTTCGCGGACGTGGTCGACCCAGGCGTCGGCGCCGGAGAAGTACTCGTGGTTGCCGGTCACGAAGAAGGAGCCGTGGCGGGCGCGGAGCCGGGCGAGCGGCTCGGCGGCGGGGCCGAGGTTCTCGACGGTGCCGTCGACGAGGTCGCCGACGACGGCGATCAGATCGGGCTGGGTGGCGTTGATGGCGTCGACGATGCGCTGGGTGTGGGCGCGGCCGAGGATGGGCCCGAGGTGGATGTCGGACACGACGGCGATCCGGTAGCCGTGGGCGGCGCGGGGCACCTTGGCGAGCGGTACGGTGACCCGCTTGACGCGCGGGCCGCGCAGTACGCCGTACGTCCCGTGACCGACCGTCCCCACGGCGGCGGCCGCGGCGGCCCCGCCGACGACCCGGGAGACGAACAACCGCCGCGACATGGCCCCGGCCGCACCGTTGTCCGTGCGGGTGTCCGCGCCGGTCTGCGCGCCCGTGCCGGCGGCGCCGTCGGCCGGCGCCGTGGGGACGGTCGTGCGGCCCGCGTCGGCCTCGGCGCCCGGAAGGCCCGGGTCGGCGCCGGCGGTCGCCCGTTCGGCCGCGTGCGCGGCCGGCGTCGGAGCGGTCGCCGGAACGGTGGACGGCGGCTCGTCGCCCGCCTCGGTCAGCGTGTCGCCGCGCGGCGGGGCACTGCCGGCCCCGGCGGCCGCCTCACGCCCCGCGGACGCGGTTCCGGCGAGCTCCGGCGCGACCGGGCGCGCGGCCTGGACCCCGCCCACGGGCGCGGTTCCGGCGGCCACGGCCGTGGCCTGTCCCCCGGCCGCGGACGGCAGGCCGTCCGGGGCCGGAGGTACGGCGACGGGGTCGCCGCCCCGCGGGGACGCGGTCGGGCCGGCCGGGCCGGGCTTCGTCGCCCGGCGCTCCAGCCACCGGCGCAGCAGGGGCCGGACCGCCTCACCGACGGCCAGCGCCAGCGTCACGTACAGCAGCAGCGCCAGCCAGAGGTAGCCCGGCCAGGCCACGGTCTGCTGGAGCCAGAACGGCGCTCCCGCGCGGGCGGAGACCAGGGCGGCGAGCGACAGCAGCGGCAGCGCGAACGCCGCCACCGTGCCCACTCGGCGCGCCGGCCCACCCGGCGCCGTCACATCGCGCACCAGGCGCCGCCATACGTACCAGTGGACCCCGCCCAGCAGGGCGAGGACCACGAAGAGCCCCAGCAGGAAGACGAACACGAACCCCAACCCCTATCCGCGATCGCGTTCGCGTCTCAATGCGCGTACGCCACGCAACCCGATCGCACCGATCACCGTCCCCAGGACAAAGGACGTGATGGCGAGCAGCATGTGAACCCAGAAGTAGGCCGTCGGGTCGCCCGCGCCGTCGAAGGCGAGACCGCTCGCATCGTTCCAGAGGTTCTTGACGAAGGTGATCCAGATGAACCAGCTCCACACCCCGAAGGCGAGCAGGAACCAGGAGACGGGCCGGCTGAGCTTCATGTCCCCAGTATCACCGCCCGTCCCACGAGCCCCGCGTCTGGGTGGACGGCCGCCGGGGAACCGCCTGGCGGGGTTCGGTTCCCTGATCGGTACCTGTACGTTCTCGACCGTGCCTGCTTCGAACAAGACCGCTTGGGCGGTCACCGCCGCCGTGCTGTTCCCTCTCCTCGCCGCCTCACCGGCGGCCCACGCGGACAGCAAGGAGGACAAACAGCCCAAGCCGCCCGCCGTCATGTCCACCGTCGGAGGCACGCTGCTCGGCCGGCCGGGCACCCAGGTCCAGCTCGGCCCCGGCGCCCCGGTGCTGCCCAAGGAGCTGTCCGCCCGTTCCTGGATCGTCGCGGACGCGGAGAGCGGCGCGGTGCTCGCCGCGCACAACTCCCACTGGCGCCTGGCCCCCGCCTCCACGCTCAAGATGCTCTTCGCGGACACGCTCCTGCCGAAGTTCCCGAGGACGGCGCTCCACACCGTCGCCCCCACGGACCTGACGGGTCTCGGTGCCGGCTCCAGCCTCGTCGGGATCAAGGAGAAGCAGACCTACAGCGTCCACGACCTGTGGCTCGGCGTCTTCCTTCGCTCGGGCAACGACGCCGTGCGCGTCCTGTCCGCGATGAACAACGGCATTCCGCAGACCGTGCGGGACATGAACGAGCACGCCGCCGAACTGCAGGCGCTCGACACCCACGTGGTCTCACCGGACGGCTACGACGCCCCGGGTCAGGTCTCCTCCGCGTACGACCTGACGCTGATCGCCCGCAGCGGCATGCAGAAGGCGGACTTCCGGGAGTACAGCGCCACGGCCCGGGCGAAGTTCCCCGGCGAGCTGAAGCCCGGCAAGAAGCGCGAGACCTTCGAGATCCAGAACACCAACCGGCTGCTGACCGGCGGGTTCGGCATCGCGCCGTACCAGGGGATCGCGGGCGTCAAGAACGGCAACACCACCCACGCCGGCTCCACCTTCACCGGCGTTGCGGAGCGCAACGGCAAAGTGCTCCTGGTGACGGTGATGAACCCCTCCTCGAAGGAGCAGCACGCGGTCTACAAGGAGACCGCCCGGCTCCTCGACTGGGGCTTCGCCGCGTCCGGCAAGGTGAAGCCGGTCGGCGAACTGGTCCCGCCGAAGTCCGTCCGTACGAGCCCGGGCACCGAGAACGGCGCGCCCACCCCCGGCAAGGACGCGGCCGGCACGGTGCTCGAGAGCGCGGTGGCCGAGGAGAGGTCCGGCGGGGCGGGGATCGCCCTCGCCGTGGCCGGCGGGGTCCTGGTGCTGCTCGCGGGCGGGGTCTTCCTGGTCAACCATCGCTGGCCACTGCCGGAGCTGGTGCGTCGCCGTCAGCGCCCCGACGAGGAGTCGGACGACTAGGACCGGCGGACCCGGTCGCGGTCCAGGCCGCGCAGTAGAGCAGCAGCTTGGCGGTGAAATTGATCCACAGGAGCAGCGCGACCGGGACACCGAACGCGCCGTACATCGACTTGGCCGCGACGCCCCGCATGTAACCGCCGAGGA
Organism: Streptomyces lateritius; assembly: GCF_014649715.1. GTDB lineage: Bacteria > Actinomycetota > Actinomycetes > Streptomycetales > Streptomycetaceae > Streptomyces > Streptomyces lateritius. The sequence goes on along the minus strand of NZ_BMTO01000008.1, from coordinate 331,209 downwards.
GCAGCTTCAGCAGTTCGAAGCCGATCGCGCCGATCACCGCCGCCACCATCAGACGACGGCGCGGCGGCTCGACGCCGGGCAGCAGCGTCAGGACGTACAGCAGGATCAGGAAGTCGGCGACGGCGGCGACGGCGACCGCCGCGACCTGGAGCAGGATGCCGCCCACTCCCCGGTCCGAGATCCCGGTCTGGCCGGCGGTCCACCCGATGGCGGTGGAGCCGAGCCAGGACGCGGCGAGCGAGCCGAGTCCCACCCCGCCGAGCCCGAGCAGCACGATCGCGTCCTTGCCCTTGCGTACGACGGGATTGCCCTCGTCCTCGTCGTCGATGCCCCAGACCGCGCGCAGGCAGTCGCGCATCGAGCCGACCCATCCGATGCCGGTGAACAGGAGCAGCGCGCCGGCGACGATGCCGACGGTGCCGGCGTTGTCGACCAGCGCGTTGATGCTCAGCTGATCGGAGATCCCCGGGACCTGCTCGGCGGTCTTCGCCTCGATCGTGTCGAGCTGCTCGCGGCTGAGCAGCGCGGCGCCGATCGCCGCGGCGACGGTGATCAGAGGGAAGAGGGCGAGGAAGCTGAGGAAGGTGATGGCGGCTGCTAGCCGGGTCCAGTGGGCCTCGTCGAGGGTCTCGTACGAACGCCAGGCGTGCGTCCGCATGAGCCGGGCGGCCCAGGGGCCGATGACGGGGAGCTTCGTCAGCCAGTCCATGCCGTCCGCCTACCCGTTGATCCACCGCTTGACCGCGCGGGCCTCGCCCCGGACCTCACCTCGGACCCCGTTTCGGGCCCACCGGCCCACCGTCCACCGACCTCACAGGTCCGTGACCGCCATCCCGTACATCGCCGCCCACACCAGGCCGATGACCGCGAGCGGCCGGTCGCGCAGGACGACGTCCTCGGGGGCGCCGGCCGTGCCCCGGTCCGCGAAGACGGCGTAGCGCAGCACGGCGAGGATGAACGCGATCACGGAGAGCTGGCGCCACGGGAGCAGGGCGCCGTGGGCGACGCCGCCGCTCTCCAGCGCCCACAGGCAGTAGCCGAGGACGGCGACACCGGCCGCCAGCTGCCAGACGAAACGCAGATATCCGGTCGTGTACCGGGTGAGCAGCGCGCGGGTCGCGCCGTGCGCGGCCTCCATCTCGACGGCTTCGGAGTACCGCTTGGCGGCGACCATGAAGAGCGCGCCGAAGCCGGCGGTGATGAGGAACCAGCGGGAGAGCGGGATCGCGAGCGCGACCCCGCCGATCATCGCCCGCATCAGGAAGCCGGTGGTGACGACGGCGAGGTCGACGACGAGGACGTGCTTGAGCCGTACGCAGTACGCGAACTGCATGGCGAGGTACGCGATGAGGAGCGCGGCGGTCATGGGGTTGCACAGCACCGCGCTCGCCACGGCGGCTCCGAGACCGAGCAGCGTTCCGGTGGCGTAGGCAAGCGGTACGGGGACGAGCCCGGCGGCCACGGGGCGGTGGCGTTTGACCGGGTGGGCGCGGTCGGCGGCGGCGTCGCGGGCGTCGTTGAAGAGGTAGACGGCGGAGGCGGCGGCCGTGAACAGGGCGAAGACCAGGGCGAGCCGGGACGCCGTGTGCCAGGAGACCAGCTGGCCGGCGGCGGCGGGCGCGGCGACGACGAGCACGTTCTTGACCCATTGCCGGGGCCGCGCGGTCAGCAGCAGCCCGAGCGGCACGGCGAACATCCGTCGCGCGCCGACCGGTTCCCGCCCCTGAACGACCACGGGCGAGTCGAGCACGGCGGCCGCTCCGGTGGTGCGTTCGGTCATGACGTCCGCCGTCGCTCGCCGCCCACCCCGTCGTGTGCCGCACCCTCACGGGCCGCCCCCAGCCAGCGGCGGCCGAGGGCCGCCGTCGCCGCGCCGAGGAGGGCTCCGGCGGCCACGTCCGTCGGGTAGTGGACGCCGACGACCAGGCGGGAGGCGCACATCGCGGCGGCCACCGGGGCGGCGAGGCGGCGGCCCGCCGGGTGCAGGGCGCCGAAGGCGACGACCGCCGCCGCCGCGGAGGTCGCGTGGGAGCTGGGGAAGGAGTGCCGGCCCGCCGTGCGGACCAGGGGTTCGTACTCCGCCGCCCCGGGCCGGGGCCGGCGCACCACCCGCTTGACGCCCATGCTCGCCAGATGTGCCCCGGCGATCAGGGCCGTACCGCGCAGCCAGCCGGTCCGGCGTCTCCGGTCCACCGCCGCGCCGGTGAGCCCGGCGGCGAGCCACAGGGCGCCGTGTTCCCCGCCGAAGGAGAGCGCGCGGGCCGCCGTCGCCACCGGCGTCCGCCGTCCACAGCCGCGCAGGACGGCCAGGAGCCTCCGCTCGGCACCGGCCCAGTCCGCGTATCGCATCGGCTCCGCCTCCCGGTTCTCGGTCAACCAGGGGCGACTCTGGCCCGCCGGGCCGCCGACCGCACGGCAATCTTTCCTGACACTCCTTTAATCACCCATTCGGCGAACCGAAGGGCAAACCACGCATAAGTGACAGGAGGGGCGATACGGTCGCCTCCATGGCTGCCGAGACCACCACCGACACCGAGGCCCCGGACATGTCCGAACCCCTCACCGGCTGGGGCCGCACCGCGCCCACCCTCGCGCGCGTGCTCCGCCCCCGGAGCTACGAGGAGGCGTCCGACGCCGTCCGCGCCTGCGGCGCCCGCGGCTCCATCGCCCGCGGCCTCGGTCGCGCCTACGGCGACGCCGCGCAGAACGCCGGCGGCTCCGTCCTCGACATGACCGGCCTCGACCGCGTCCGTACCATCGACGCCACCGCCGGCCTCGTCGTCTGCGACGCCGGGGTGAGCCTGCACCGCCTGATGGAGGTGCTGCTCCCGCTCGGCTGGTTCGTCCCCGTCTCCCCCGGCACCCGGTACGTCACCGTCGGCGGCGCGATCGGCGCCGACATCCACGGCAAGAACCACCACGTCTCCGGCTCCTTCGCCCGGCACGTGACCTCCCTCGAACTCCTCACCGCCGACGGGGAGATCCGTACGGTCGTCCCCGGGACGGACCTCTTCGACGCCACCGCGGGCGGCATGGGCCTCACCGGCGTGATCCTCTCCGCCACCCTCCGGCTCCTCCCCGTCGAGACCTCCCTGATGACCGTCGACACCGAACGCGCCGGCGACCTCGACGACCTGATGGCCCGGCTCACCGCCACCGACCACCGCTACCGCTACTCCGTCGCCTGGATCGACCTGCTCGCCCGCGGCGCCGCCACCGGCCGCTCGGTCCTCACCCGCGGCGACCACGCTCCGTACGACGCCCTCCCCCGCCGCGCCCGCCGCGCACCGCTCGCCTTCCGCCCCGGACGGCTGCCCGCCGCCCCCGCCCTCGTCCCCGAGGGGCTGCTCGGCCGCACCACCGTCGGTCTGTTCAACGACGTCTGGTACCGCAGGGCCCCACGCCGCCGCACCGGCGAACTCCAGCGCCTGTCCGCCTTCTTCCACCCCCTCGACGGCGTACCGCACTGGAACCGGATCTACGGCCGCGGTGGCTTCGTGCAGTACCAGTTCGTCGTCGGACACGGCCACGAGGAGACCCTGCGCCGGATCGTGCAGCGCATCGCGCGCCGCGGCTGCCCCTCCTTCCTCGCCGTGCTGAAGCGCTTCGGCGAGGGAGACCCCGGCTGGCTGTCCTTCCCCATGCCCGGCTGGACGCTCGCGCTGGACATCCCGGCCCGCCTCTCCGGGCTCGGCGCCTTCCTCGACGAGCTCGACGAGGAGGTGGTGGACGCCGGCGGCCGGGTCTACCTCGCCAAGGACTCGCGACTGCGCCCCGACCTGCTCGACGCGATGTACCCGAGGCTCGCCGACTTCCGGGCGCTGCGCGCCGCGCTCGACCCGCGCTCCGTCTTCACCTCGGACCTCTCCCGTCGTCTCGCCCTCTGAGGAGTTTGATCGTCATGAAGGACGCCTTCGGCACCCCGCAGTCCCTGCTCCTGCTCGGCGGCACCTCCGAGATCGGTCTCGCCACCGCCCGCCGGCTGATCGCCCGCCGCACGCGTACGGTATGGCTGGCCGGGCGCCCCTCGCCCGCCCTGACGGCCGCCGCCGACTCACTGCGCGCGCTGGGCGCCGACGTCCGCACCGTCCCGTTCGACGCGCTCGACACGGAATCGCACGAGGAGCGGCTGGGGAAGATCTTCACCCAGGGCGACATCGACCTCGTCCTCCTCGCCTTCGGAATCCTCGGCGACCAGGCGCGCGACGAGGCCGATCCGCTCGCCGCCGTCCGGGTCGCCCAGACCAACTACACGGGGGCCGTCTCGGCGGGCCTGGTCTGCGCGCGGGCCCTGCAGTCGCAGGGACACGGCTCCCTGGTGGTGCTGTCCTCGGTGGCCGGCGAGCGGGCTCGCCGCGCCAATTTCATCTACGGCTCGTCCAAGGCCGGTCTCGACGCGTTCGCCCAGGGACTCGGGGACGCGCTGCACGGGACCGGGGTGCACGTGATGGTCGTACGGCCGGGATTCGTACGGTCGAAGATGACGGCGGGGCTGGCGGAGGCTCCGCTGGCGACCACGCCCGAGACGGTCGCCCGGGCGATCGAGCTGGGGCTGCGACGGCGCTCGGAGACGGTGTGGGTGCCGGGGGCGCTGCGGGTGGTGATGTCGGCGCTGCGGCACGTGCCGAGGCCGGTCTTCCGCCGCCTGCCGGTGCGCTAGCGCAGCGGGGGGCCTGAGGGAGCGGCGGGGAGGTCAGCCGGTGGCGGGGGTGGGGGTGTCGAGGGGGCTGCCCTGGGCGGGCACGGAGGGGGCGGAGAGGCCCCCGCCGAACGCGTACGATCGCAGCTTGCGCCACACCCCGTCCGGGCCCTGCTCGTAGAGCCCGAAGGACGAGCAGGTCCACGCCGCCTCGAACTCGGCCAACTCCTCGTACGCCCGGTCCATCGCCTCCTCGGAGATGCCGTGCGCCACTGTCACGTGCGGGTGGTACGGGAACTGCAGTTCGCGCACCAGCGGCCCCGAGGTGTCGCGCACCCGCTGCTGGAGCCAGGTGCAGGCCGACACGCCCTCCGCGAGCTGGACGTAGACCACCGGCGACAGCGGCCGGAAGGTTCCCGTCCCGCTGAGCCGCATCGGGAAGGGGCGGACACCGGCCGCGACCCCGGCGAGATGCGTCTCGATCTCGGGCAGCCGGGAGTCGTCCACCTCGGTGGGCGGCAGCAGGGTGACGTGCGTGGGGATGCCGTGCGCGGCGGGATCCCCGAAGCCCGCGCGCCGCTCCTGGAGCAGGCTGCCGTAGGGCTCCGGGACCGCGATCGAAACGCCGAGCGTTACGGTCCCCACGTCTTCACTCCTCATCTCATCGATCGGTCCGCGCGTGTGGTCCGCGCGTGGTGGTGCAGCGCCAGTGTGCGGCCTGCACCACCTCTGTGGCCAGGGTCCTTGGACTCAGTGCTTCGCGGGCAGGAAGCCCACCCGCTCGTACGTCTGCGCCAGCGTCTCGGCGGCGACGGCGCGGGCCTTCTCCGCGCCCTTGGCCAGGATCGAGTCCAGCGTCTCCGGGTCGTCCAGGTATTCCTGCGTACGGGTCCGGAACGGCGTGACGAAGTCCACCATGACCTCCGCGAGGTCGGTCTTCAGCGCGCCGTACATCTTGCCCTCGTACTCCTGTACCAGCGCGTCGACGGACGTGCCGGTGAGCGTGGAGAGGATCGTGAGCAGGTTCGAGACGCCGGCCTTGTCCACCGGGTCGAAGCGGATGACCGTGTCGGTGTCGGTGACCGCGCTCCTGACCTTCTTCGCCGTCGTCTTCGGGTCGTCCAGCAGGTTGATCAGACCCTTGGGCGTGGACGCCGACTTGCTCATCTTGATCGTCGGGTCCTGCAGGTCGTAGATCTTCGCCGTCTCCTTGAGGATGTACGGCGCCGGGATCGTGAAGGTGTCGCCGAAGCGGCCGTTGAACCGCTCCGCGAGGTCACGGGTCAGCTCGATGTGCTGGCGCTGGTCCTCGCCGACCGGGACCTGGTGGGCCTGGTACAGCAGGATGTCGGCGACCTGCAGGACCGGGTACGTGAAGAGACCGACGGTGGCCCGGTCGGCGCCCTGCTTCGCGGACTTGTCCTTGAACTGGGTCATGCGGGAGGCCTCGCCGAAGCCGGTGAGGCAGTTCATCACCCAGCCGAGCTGCGCGTGCTCGGGGACGTGGCTCTGGACGAAGAGCGTGCAGCGCTCCGGGTCGAGACCCGCGGCGAGCAGCTGGGCGGCGGCGAGCCGGGTGTTGGCCCGCAGCTCCGCGGGGTCCTGCGGGACCGTGATCGCGTGCAGGTCCACCACCATGTAGAAGGCGTCGTGGGTCTCCTGCAGGGCGACCCACTGGCGGACGGCGCCGAGGTAGTTGCCGAGATGGAACGAGCCTGCGGTGGGCTGGATTCCGGAGAGCACGCGCGGACGATGCGGCATGGCGAAGCCACTCCCCTGAGGGTGGTGGTGGGCGACGGGCGGGCGTTCAGAGGCCATGCCCCACATTCTCTCAGGTGTGGGAACCGATCCCCGACTGCCGGTGTACCAAAGGTGTGAGGACGCGGGAGGGGGGCCCGACCGTCGAGGAGGCCGCGGTGACCGCTCGCGTACGCGCCGGGGAGGCGGAGGCGGAGGCGACGCTGGTCCGCGCCCCTACGGCGGTCGCGCCGCGGGCCGCCGTGGCGTGCGGGGCGGGGTCGATGAGACCAGGAACACAGTGCGCTCCGTGGGGCGGCAGCGTGCCGTCGCGGGCCGGGAGGCGGATCTGCTCGGCACCGAGCCGCGGAGACCGGAGTCGGCGGACCCGGCGGTGGCGGGCCCGGCGGTGGCGGGCCCTGTTCGCGGCCCTCTCCGGGCTTCCGGTGGTCCTGGTGCTCACGCCTCCGATGCGGGCGGCGGTCGCGGACCGGCGCCCGCATCGGTGGGTCGAGGTGCGGTACGACCCGGGAGCGCGGCCGTCGCCGGGCGCCGCGGTCCCCGGGTGTCCGGATCCGGTGCCGCTGGGCGAGGCCGGGCGGTGGGCCGGCTTCGAGCCCCTGACACCCAAGGCGCTCGGCGCCCCGGACGCGGTGGCGGTCACGGGGTCGGCCGAGCGCGGGCGGGCGGTGATCAGCCTCTGCCGGCGGGAGGGGAAGGGGATCGTCCGGCCCGGCCGGTCCCCGGCGACGCTGGACGGCGCCTTCGGCGCTGGCCAGGAACCCGTCCGGAGTGGGTCGCCCTGCCGGACGGCGCGCCGGGCCACTGGTTCGCGGCCCCGCCCCTGCTCAGCTTCCCGATGACGGACCCGTCCGGCGCGGTGTGGAGGCACAAGGTCCGCACGGCGGGCCCCACGCTCCTGTGGACGAGGAACGGGGGCGCGCTCACCCTCCGCCTGGAGGGCATACCGGACCGCGAGCGGGCGCGCCGCACGGCGGAGTCGACCGGCTGACGGGCGGATTCGCCCGGCCGGCCCGGCCGCCGGAGGTCCGGGACCGGGCCGGGGGCGCCGGGGCGGTGGCGCCGGTCAGACCGGGAGGCCGGGGGCCGGGAAGGCCGCCATCAGCTCCGCGACCTCCGCGCGGACGGTGAGGAGCGCGTCCTCGTCGCCGGCGCCCGCCGCGGCCACACCGCGGTCGATCCAGGCGGCGACCTGGGCCATGTGCTCCGTGCCGAGGCCCCGGGAGGTGAGGGAGGGGGTGCCGATGCGGATGCCGGAGGGGTCGAAGGGCTTCCGGGGGTCGTAGGGGACGGTGTTGTAGTTGACGACGATCCCGGCCCGGTCGAGGGCCTTCGCCGCGATCTTGCCCGGGACCTCCTTGGGGGTGAGGTCCATCAGGATCAGGTGGTTGTCCGTGCCGCCGGAGACCAGGTCGAAGCCGCGGGCGAGGAGCGCCTCGGCGAGAGCCTTGGCGTTGGCGACGACGGCGTGGGCGTAGTGGCGGAAGGAGGGCTGGGCGGCCTCGTGCAGGGCGACGGCCACGGCGGCGGTGGTCTGGTTGTGCGGGCCGCCCTGGAGGCCGGGGAAGACGGCCTTGTCGAGAGCCTTGGCGTGCTCCTCGCGGGACATGAGCATGGCGCCGCGCGGGCCGCGCAGGGTCTTGTGGGTGGTGGTCGAGACGACGTCGACGTGCGGGACCGGGGAGGGGTGGGCGCCGCCCGCGATCAGGCCGGCGATGTGGGCGACGTCGGCGACGAGTACGGCGCCCGCCTCGCGGGCGATCTCGCCGAAGGCGGCGAAGTCGATCGTGCGCGGCAGGGCGGTGCTGCCGCAGAAGATCACCTTCGGCCGTTCCTTGAGCGCGAGTTCACGGACCTGGTCGAAGTCGATGAGCCCGGTGTCCTGGCGTACGCCGTACTGCACGCCGTGGAACCAGGTGCCGGTGGCCGAGACGCCCCAGCCGTGGGTGAGGTGGCCGCCCATCGGCAGGGCCATGCCCATCACGGTGTCGCCGGGCCGGGCGAAGGCGAGGTAGACGGCGAGGTTGGCCGGGGAGCCGGAGTACGGCTGGACGTTGGCGTGGTCGACGCCGAAGAGCGCCTTGGCGCGTTCGACGGCGAGGGTCTCGATCCGGTCGATGTTCTGCTGGCCCTCGTAGTAGCGGCGGCCGGGGTAACCCTCGCTGTACTTGTTCTGCAGGACGGTGCCGGACGCTTCGAGCACGGCTTGGGAGACGTAGTTCTCGCTGGGGATCAGCCGCAGGGTCTCGGCCTGCAGCCGCTCCTCGGCGCCGACGAGGGCGGCGAGTTCGGGATCGGTGGCGGCGAGTGCGGGGTGCGGGGCGGTCATGGCGTTCCTCCGGGGCGTTCGGCTGTTCCCGGGGCACCACGGCGAGTCGCGGTCGCGGCACCACACGGGAAAGGGTCCCGCGGCGCCCAGGCGAGCGGCGCCTCGTATGTCTGCCGCGCACGGCTTCCCCGGGGTCGCTTCCCCGTACGCCAGTCGCCGTGCGTGCTCGCAGCCTAGCGGGCGCGTCGTCACCGAGGTTTCCCCGTCCGGCATCCGAGCGACGATAAGAAAGGGGCCACACCCACCCCCGGGCCGCAGGACGAACGGAGATCCCGTGTCGAGGACGCAAGACGCGATCGCTTCCGCGGAGGCGCACAGCGCACACAACTACCACCCCCTGCCCGTCGTGGTCGCCTCGGCGGACGGGGCGTGGATGACCGATGTCGAGGGGCGCCGCTACCTCGACATGCTCGCCGGGTACTCGGCGCTCAACTTCGGGCACGGCAACCGCCGGCTGATCGAGGCGGCGCGGGCGCAGCTGGAGCGGGTGACGCTCACGTCGAGGGCGTTCCACCACGACCGGTTCGCGGAGTTCTGTACGCGCCTCGCGGAGCTGTGCGGCAAGGAGATGGTGCTGCCGATGAACACGGGCGCGGAGGCGGTCGAGACGGCCGTGAAGACCGCGCGGAAGTGGGGGTACGAGGTCAAGGGCGTGCCGGACGGGCACGCGAAGATCGTGGTCGCGGGGAACAACTTCCACGGCCGGACGACCACGATCGTGAGCTTCTCCACGGATCACGAGGCGCGGGATCACTACGGCCCGTACACCCCGGGCTTCGAGATCGTTCCGTACGGCGACCTGACGGCGATGGAGCGGGCGGTCACGGAGAACACGGTCGCGGTCCTCCTGGAGCCGATCCAGGGCGAGGCGGGTGTCCTGGTGCCGCCGGCCGGATACCTGCGCGGGGTGCGGGAGTTGACCCGGGCGCGGAACGTGCTGTTCATGGCGGACGAGATCCAGTCCGGCCTCGGCCGGACCGGGAAGACCTTCGCGTGCGAGCACGAGGGCGTGGTGCCGGACGTGTACGTCCTGGGCAAGGCGCTGGGCGGCGGGGTCGTGCCCGTCTCCGCCGTGGTGGCGGACCGTGACGTCCTCGGGGTGTTCCGGCCGGGTGAGCACGGGTCGACGTTCGGCGGCAATCCGCTGGCCTGCGCGGTGGCCCTGGAGGTCATCGCGATGTTGCGGACCGGCGAGTACCAGCAGCGGGCGACCGAGCTGGGTGAGCATCTCCACGCCGAGCTGGGACTGCTCGTGGGCGGCGGAGCGGTGGAGAAGGTCCGCGGCCGGGGGCTGTGGGCGGGTGTGGACATCGTCCCGTCCCGGGGCACGGGACGGGAGATCTCGGAGAGGCTGATGGACCGGGGGGTGCTGGTGAAGGACACCCACGGTTCGACGATCCGGATCGCTCCCCCGCTGGTGATCGCCAAGGAGGACCTGGACTGGGGCCTGGAGCAGCTGCGGGCGGTGCTGTCGGACTGACTCCGCCCGCCCCGGCGGACCGGCCGCCCGCTCGCTCGTTCGCCCGATCGGCCGGCCGGCACGACGGCGGCCGGCGGAGCCGGGTCCCCGGGGAAACGACGTCAGAGAATGACGTGCGGCAGGAAGCGGGCGTACTCGTCCGTGACCAGGCCCGCCGACTCCCGGATGCCGAGTCCCGCCGCCTCGTCCTCGACGACCCACGCGCCGAGCACCACCCGGTTGCCGTCGAAGTCCGGCAGCGGGGCCAGCTCCTGGTAGCAGCAGGGCTCCTCCCGTACGACGGCCGGGGCGCCGGGCTCGTGGATCGTCACGCCCGCGCCCTCCCGGCCGAGGAGCGGCTTGGCGACGTACCCGCCGTGCGCGGCCAGCTCGCGCGGGCCGTTCAGGTAGGCGGGGAGCAGGTTCGGGTGCCCCGGGTAGAGCTCCCACAACACGGCCAGCAGAGCCTTGTTGGAGAGGAGCATCTTCCAGGCGGGCTCGATCCAGCAGGTCGTCCCCGTACCGCCGCCGTTGTCGAGGGTGTCCAGGACGTGCGGGCCGAAGCGGTCGGTGGTCAGCCACTCCCACGGGTAGAGCTTGAAGCAGCTGCGGATGAAGCGCAGCCGGTCGTCCACGAACCGCCCCGACAGCCGGTCCCACCCGATCCGTTCGACCGAGAGCGCCTCCGTGTCGAGCCCCGCCTGCTGGGCCGTCTCGCGCAGGTACGCCACGGTCATCAGGTCCTCGCCGAGCTCGTCCCCGTCGGAGTGGACGAAATGGACCGGGCTGCCCGGCGGCAGCAGCTTCGCCTGGCGCCGCCACGCGTCGACGAGCCGCTCGTGGAGCGAGTTCCACTGGTCGGCGCCGGGGAAGCGGTCCTCCATCCAGAACCACTGCGGGCTGGCGGCCTCGACCAGGGAGGTGGGGGTGTCGGCGTTGTACTCCAGCATCTTGGCCGGACCGGTGCCGTCGTAGCGGAGGTCGAAACGGCCGTAGAGGGAGGGGAGTTCGGCACGGCGGCGCCAGGACTCGGCGACGAGGGAGGCGAGCCGGGGGTCGGTGAGACCCAGGTCGGCGAAACGGTCCTGCTCGACGATGTGCGCGGCCGCCGCCAGGCACATGGCGTGCAGCTCCTCGACGACCTCCTCGAGCGCCTCGACCTCGGGCAGGCTGAAGGAGTAGTACGCGCTCTCGTCCCAGTACGGGAGCAGGGAGCCGTCGGGGTACCGGGTGAGGGGGTAGACGAGCCCCTGCTCCTCCACGGTCCGCTGCCAGTCGGGCCTCGGTTCGATGGTGTGCCGTTCCATGGTGGCGGGTCAGCCGCCGCCCGAGCCGGAGCAGCCGAAGCCGCCGGTGTCCACGGCGGACTTGTCGAAGCTGCCGCCGCTGACCGTGCCGTTCGCGACCCGGCCGCCGTAGTAGTACGAGCCGCGCGTGGAACTGCCGCTCTCGCACTCGTAGCTCGGCAGTTTCTCGCGCGTCACCGGGTCGACGCACCGCCTGTCGGGCTCGGACCCGCACGCGGTGATCGTCGCCGCGAGCACCCCCATACCGCCGAGCACCACCGTGCTCGACCTCAGCCTGCGCATGTCCGTCCTCCCCGTCGCCTGGTCGCGACCGCACAGTTTAGGCCGGTGTCCGAGCACCCTCGCACGAGCGTCGTTTTGTCCCGACTACGGCACCACGGCAGCGGTGGCACCGTCGGCGCCGGTCACGGCAGCACCCGGCAGAGGGCCCGGAGCGCGCCCGCCCAGCCGCTGTCCGGCGGGGTGCCGTAGCCGACGACGAGGCCGTCGAGGGTCCTGGGCACGTCGGGATGGCGGAAGCGGTCGAGACCGAGGAGCGCCAGGCCCTGCCACGCGGCGGACCGGAGGACCTCGGGCTCGGAGCCGGGCGGGAGTTCCAGGACCGCGTGGAGGCCGGCCGCGATACCGCTCACCCGGGTCCGCGAGGAGTGCTCGGCCACCGCCTCCACCAACTCGTCGCGGCGGCGCCGGTAGCGCAGCCGCATCGCCCGCACGTGCCGGTCGTACGCCCCCGAGCCGAGGAACTCCGCGAACGTCAGCTGCTCCAGGGAGCTGGACATCCAGTCCACCGTTCCCTTCGCCGCGACCACCTCGTCCACCAGGCCCTCCGGCAGCACCATCCAGGCCAGCCGGAGGCCGGGCGCCAGGGACTTGCTGGCCGTGCCCAGGTAGACCACCCGCTCGGGGTCCAGGCCCTGGAGCGCGCCGACCGGCTGACGGTCGTAGCGGAACTCCCCGTCGTAGTCGTCCTCCAGGACCAGGCCCCCCGAGGCCCGCGCCCAGTCGATCACCGCCGCCCGCCGGTCCGGGTGGAGCGCGCCGCCGAGCGGGAACTGGTGGGCGGCCGTCATCAGCACCGCCCCCACCCCCTTCATGCCGCTCAGCTCACCGGTGCGGGTGCCGAGTTCGTCGAAGGGCAGGGCGGGCAGCCGCATTCCGGCCCGGGTCAGCAGGTCCCCGTGCACGCCGAGGCCGTACGACTCGACCGCCACCTCCCGTACCCGGCGGGCCCGGAGCACCTGCCCGATCAGCATCAGTCCGTGGACGAAGCCGGAGCAGAGCACGATCCGCTCCGGCCGCGCGTGGACGCCCCGCGCCCGGGCGAGGTACTCGGCGAGGACGGTGCGCAGTTCGATCCGGCCGCGGGGATCGCCGTACCCGAACGCCTCGTTCGGGGCGGCCGTCAGCGCGCGCCGGGACGCCTTGAGCCATTCGGCGCGCGGGAAGGAGGCGAGGTCGGGCACGCCGGGCTTGAGGTTGTACGTCGGCCGCGCGGTGTCGGGCCTGACCGCCGCCGCGGGGCGCGCACCCGCCCCGATCGCCGGGCGCGGGGCGGCGCGCGAGGCGACCCGGGTGCCGGAGCCCTGCCGGGCCGTCAGCCACCCCTCGGCGACCAGCTCGGCGTACGCGTCGGCGACGGTGTTGCGGGCCACGCCCAGGTCGGCGGCGAGCGAGCGCGAGGAGGGAAGCCGTACCCCCGCCTCCAGACGCCCGCTGCGAACGGCCTCGCGCAGGGCGTCCATCAGCCCCGTCCGCAGCTTCGGCCCGCGCAGTTCCAGATGGAGGTCGACCCCCAAAGTGGCCCAGTCGTTCGCCATGCGAATGGACCATACTCCTGCGCCATCGCACCCCTACGGTGAGAACCATGACGACCACGACGAGCACGACGAACCCCGCGAACGGCGCCACGAGGACGGAGTACGCCCACGAGCACGGCCCCCGTCTCGCCCTCGCCGAGCGGCTCCCCGGCTTCTACCGCGCGATGGTCCGCCTGGAGACCGAGGCGGCGAAGGGCGTCGACCCGACGCTCTACCACCTGATCAAGATCCGGGCATCACAGATCAACCACTGCGCCTTCTGCATCGACATGCACTCCAAGGACGCGCTGGCGGAGGGCGAGTCGGTCGAGCGGATCGTCCAGCTCTCCGCCTGGGAGGAGTCGCGCCACTTCTACACCGAGCGCGAGCTCGCGGCGCTCGCGCTGACGGAGGCCGTCACCGTCCTCACGGACGGCTTCGTGCCCGACGAGGTGTACGCGAAGGCCGCGGCCCACTTCGACGAGGACGAGCTGGCCCGGGTCATCGCCGGGATCACGGTCATCAACGCCTGGAACCGTATCGGCGTCACCACCCGTATGACGCCCGGTCACTACACGCCCGGGCAGTACAAGAAGTGAGCCTCGGGGCTCGCGCGCAGGCGCCGCGCGCCCTGCGCTCCGGACGGTCGGCGGCGATCCCTGGTCGTGCCGGGCCTGGGGGACGCGGCCTCGGCCCGGTTCTTCGAGGCGGCCGGCTTCCCGGGCCGCTCCGGACGCTGCGGGGGCGGGGCCGAACCGGCGAACCGGCGAACCGACTCACGGAGTAGCCGCGCGGTGTCCGACACAAGAACGGCGCCCCCGGCCGTGCAGGCCGGGGGCGCCGTGCGTCGCGCGTCGTCCAGTCGCTCAGGCTCAGATGAGGCCGAGCTCGCGGACCGCGTCGCGCTCCTCCGCCAGCTCCCGCACCGAGGCGTCGATGCGGGCGCGGGAGAACTCGTTGACGTCCAGGCCCTGGACGATCTCGTACTTGCCGTCCTTGCAGGTGACGGGGAAGGAGGAGATCAGGCCCTCCGGGACGCCGTAGGAGCCGTCCGACGGGATGCCCATGGACGTCCAGTCGCCCTCGGCGGTGCCGTTGACCCAGGTGTGGACGTGGTCGATGGCGGCGTTGGCGGCGGAGGCGGCCGAGGAGGCGCCACGGGCCTCGATGATCGCGGCGCCGCGCTTGGCGACGGTCGGGATGAACGTGTCGGCCAGCCACTGCTCGTCGCCCACGACCTCGGCGGCGTTCTTGCCGGCGATCTCCGCGTGGAAGATGTCCGGGTACTGGGTGGCGGAGTGGTTGCCCCAGATGGTCAGGCGCTTGATGTCGGTGACGGGGGCACCAGTCTTCTTCGCCAGCTGCGAGATCGCGCGGTTGTGGTCCAGGCGGGTCATCGCGGTGAAGCGCTCGGCCGGAACGTCCGGGGCCGCGGCCTGGGCGATCAGGGCGTTGGTGTTGGCCGGGTTGCCGACGACGAGGACCTTGATGTCGTCCGCGGCGTTGTCGTTGATGGCCTTGCCCTGAGGCTTGAAGATGCCGCCGTTGGCGGAGAGCAGGTCACCGCGCTCCATGCCCTTGGTGCGCGGGCGGGCGCCGACGAGGAGGGCGACGTTGGCGCCCTCGAAGCCCTTGTTCGGGTCGTCGAAGATGTCGATGCCGCGCAGCAGCGGGAAGGCGCAGTCGTCGAGCTCCATGGCGGTGCCCTCGGCGGCCTTGAGGCCCTGCGGGATTTCGAGGAGGCGCAGCTTGACCGGCACGTCCGCGCCGAGCAGGTGGCCGGAGGCGATGCGGAAGAGCAGCGCGTAGCCGATCTGGCCGGCCGCGCCGGTCACGGTGACATTCACGGGAGTGCGGGTCATGGCGATCTCCGTAAGACAGCTGGCGGTGGGGGTCCCTGCCCCTGAGGCTGGATACCCCTCTTGATCGATCGGTGTCTCGACGTGAAGAGATATCCAGCGGTCAGGCTATCCGACCCGGGCCCTGCCCAACCCCCACCCCCTTGTGGTCCGGCTCACTGCCACCCGACTGCGCGCTCGCGGGCTCCGCGACGACGTACCGGAATGGTCACCTCCGTGCCACAGGGCGCTGACG
>NZ_BMTO01000008.1:302648-315756 GCF_014649715.1 Streptomyces lateritius | reverse complement strand
GCCTTGGCGCGTACATGACCCTTGATCGCAGACGGCGCCCGTCCTCCCTCGGGGGAGAGGACGGGCGCCGTCGTCGTGCCGGGCGATCGACCGGCGATCAGGTGATCGTGAGATGGAGGATGTCCTCCAGGAACGGGATCCTCAGCCAGGGGTCGGGCTGGACCATGAGCGCGAGCAGCACGATGAGCGTGCCCATCAGCCCGTACGTGACCATGTCGGTGAACCGGGACCGCACGGCGAGCATCCCGACGGACGGCAGCGCGCGCCTCAGCCCGGCTCCGGTGAGCAGCGCGAGCCCGACGAGGACCGCCCCGACCCGGAACGACTGCGGGAAGAGGTCCGTCCCGACGACGAGCAACCCCAGCGCGGCCAGGCCGAGCACCGTGAGCAGGGGCCACTGCCGCGCCGGCGCGGGCGCATCCCCGGGAGCGGCCCGCCCGCCCCCTTCGGGGCGCGCGGTGTCGGTGGTCATGCTGGGCGGCCGCCGCGAGCGCGTACCGACAGG
The DNA here is from genome assembly GCF_014649715.1 of Streptomyces lateritius. GTDB lineage: Bacteria > Actinomycetota > Actinomycetes > Streptomycetales > Streptomycetaceae > Streptomyces > Streptomyces lateritius. The sequence continues at coordinate 315,251 of NZ_BMTO01000008.1, read as the reverse complement.
CGGCACCGTCCGAGCCCCGGCCCCGGCCCCCGGCGAAGCCTCCGTCCGCGCCCGGTCTCCTGCCCCGGACGCTGCGGAAGCCTCCGTCCGCGCCCGGTCTCCAGCCCGGGAGACGCCAGGCGCCTCTGCCCCGGCCTGTGCCACCGGCCCGGCCTGAGCCACTGCCCCGGCCTGTGCGACCGGCCCGGGCGTGGCCTCCGGCCGAGCTTCCGCGTTCGGCCCGGCTGTGGCCTTGGTCCCGGCCCGGGCCTCCCGTCCGGCCTGCGCCACCGGCCTCGGCTGGGCCTGCGCCCGAGCTTCCGCCTTCGCCGGCACGGCCTGTGCTGCCGGCCTCGGCTGGGCCTCTGCCCCGTCTGCCTCCGGCCTGGCCTTGGCCGGAGTCCCGGCTCGAGCCTCCGGCCGGGTCTGTGCCTCCCGGCCGGCTCGAGCTTTCTTCCCGGCCGAGGAGGCCTCCGCCCCGCCCTCAGGCGTGGTGTTCGCACGGGAGCGCGGGCTCGACCCGGGTCGGGGCGCCGTCCCGGCGGCGCGGAGACGCGGCTCACCGGCGGGCGGGGTGGGGGCCGCGGCGGCGCGGCGGGGGCGCCGCGGGCGTTCGGCCGCCGAGGCGCCGTCGGTGGTGGCCGACGGCTCCGGCCGCGGGTCCTCGGTGGGGGAGGTCATGTCAGAGCGCCACGGCCGCGCGCTCCGCGGCCTCCACGACGTTGACCAGGAGCAGGGCGCGGGTCATCGGGCCCACGCCGCCGGGGTTCGGCGAGATCCAGCCGGCGACCTCGGCGACCCCCGGGTGCACATCGCCGACGATCTTGCCGTCGCCGTTGCGCGAGACGCCGACGTCGAGGACGGCCGCCCCCGGCTTCACGTCCTCCGGCCTGATCAGGTGCGCCGCACCGGCGGCCGCCACGATGATGTCCGCCCGCCGCAGGTGCGCCGACAGATCGCGCGTACCCGTGTGGCACTGCGTCACCGTCGCGTTCTCCGAGCGGCGGGTCAGCAGCAGCGGCATGGGGCGGCCGATGGTCACTCCCCGTCCGACGACCACGACCTCCGCGCCCTTGATCTCCACGCCGTGGCGGCGCAGCAGGGTGAGGACGCCGTTCGGCGTGCAGGGCAGCGGCGCCGGCTCGTTCAGTACGAGGCGGCCCAGGTTCATCGGGTGCAGGCCGTCCGCGTCCTTGGCCGGGTCCATCAGCTCCAGGATGCGGTTCTCGTCGATGCCCTTGGGGAGCGGGAGTTGCACGATGTACCCCGTGCAGGCCGGGTCCTCGTTGAGCTCGCGTACGACCGCCTCGATCTCCTCCTGGGTGGCCGTGGCGGGCAGTTCGCGCTGGATGGAGGCGATGCCGACCTGCGCGCAGTCGCGGTGCTTGCCCGCGACGTACTTCTGACTGCCCGGGTCGTCGCCGACCAGGACGGTACCGAGGCCGGGCGTGATGCCCTTCTCCTTCAGAACCGCCACACGGGCTGTCAGATCGGACTTGATCTCGGCCGCGGTGGCCTTGCCATCGAGAATCTGGGCGCTCATGGACCCATCCTCCCGGATGACCCCTCGCTTGTTCCAATTCGGCCGCGCACGGCCCCGCCCACATGACCGGACCGGCACTCGCAGAGATTGCACCTGCACAACTCCCGGCATTCCGACTGGACAAAAAGTCCGTGGTACGACGACGATGACGGCGCAGTGCCGCGGGCAGTGCCGGGGGGCAAATCGCTCATATGTCGTGCAAGTTCCTCCGCGCGGGCCGCGTCGTCCCCGCACGATCCCACGGAGGAAACCCGCGATGAGCTTCGGCGAACCGAACAACCCCTACGGCCAGCCGCAGGGCCAGCAGCCCGGCTACGGCCAGCCGCAGGGTCAGCAGCCCGGCTACGGCTACCCGCAGCAGGCTCCGCAGGGCGTCCCCCCGCAGTACGGCTACCCCCAGGCTCCCCCGGTCCAGCAGCCGTACGGCGGCGGCTACCCGGGTGCCGCCATGGAGATGCCGGGCGGCGTCAAGGCGGCCCGCGTGATGCTGTGGATCCTCGGCGTCCTGCAGGTGCTCGGCGCCATCGTCATGGTCGCGGCCGGCGGCTGGTTCGCCGACCAGATGGCCGACTCGGGTGAGCTGGGCAGCGACGGCGACAACGCCGCGGCCGCCTTCACCGGGATCATGGTGGTCTTCGGCATCATCGCGCTCGCCTTCGGCGTGTGGGCGATCGTGATGGCGGCCAAGACCCGCTCCGGCGGCAACGGCATCCGCATCTCCGGCATCGTCTACGGCTCCCTGGTGACGCTGGGCAGCCTCGTCAACCTGATCGGTGCGAACGTCTTCGCCCTGATCAGCCTTGTGATGGGCATCCTGATCATCGTCTTCTTCGCGAAGGCGGACGGCGCGGCCTGGTTCCGGCGCCACCAGCAGCAGTACTGATCCACACGCCGAAGGGGCCCGGTTCTCCGAGAACCGGGCCCCTTCGGCGTTGCCCGCGTGGCTCAGCTCCGCTTGAGCACCACGAACTGTCCCGCCTGGAACGACACCTCGTACGGCGCCTCCGGGTGCAGCTGCGAAGCCAGCCGCACCGGGTCCGTCACCGGCTGGGACCAGCCCGAGTTCAGATCGAGGGCGAGGTAGTCGGGGCTGACGCCCTTCGCCCCGCCCACCCAGTAGACCGTGTGGTCCGGGGTGAGATGCGCCATGAGCGTCACGTTGGTCTCCACGCTCGCCCCGTCGGGCACCGCGTCGACCGCCCGCCGGGCGTCCAGCGTCCGGGCGTCCGTACGGTACGTCTCCGAGCGCAGCAGATCCCGCAGCGGCAGCTCCAGGGCGAGCACGATCGCGACCGCCGTCACGACGGGGACGACGACCTTCCCGTACGAGACGAGCAGGGCGCGCGGGGAGGTGCGGACCGTGCGGACGGCGTCGACCAGGGCGAGGAAGACGATCGGCATCAGGATGGCGCTGTAGTGCCAGATCATCCCCCAGTGGTTGGGGTCCTGGGAGAGGAAGCGCCAGCCGAGCGTCGGCAGCACGAGCAGCATCAGCGGGGAGCGCAGGGCGAGGAAGCCGGTGACGCCGACGAGGAAGAAGAGCATCTCCCACTTCACACCGGAGCCGAGCGAGGTGACCAGCGCCTGCGCGAAGGAGACGTCCGCGCCCTCGCTCGACTTCTCGATCTTGGCCCAGTAGTCGTACTGGCCGACCCGGCTCGCGGCCGGGATGAGGACCAGGACCGTCAGGGCGAAGAACGCCACGCCGAAGGCCGCGAGGGCCGCGCCCAGGCGCCGGGCGCCGCGCAGGAAGAGCACCGCGCCGACCATGGCGACGGTGAGCCCCATGTCCTCCTTGACGAGGACGAGTGGCGCGGACCAGGCGACGGCGGCGGTCCAGCGGCCCAGGAGCACGGCGCGGCAGGCCAGGGCGAGCAGCGGGACGGCGAAGGCGATCTCGTGGAAGTCGGACTTGACCGCTTCCTGGAGGCCCCAGGACAGGCCGTAGGCGATCGCGAGGCCGAGGCCGGCGGCCCGGCTGCCGAGCACCTGCTGGGCGGTGCGACCGACGACGACGGCGGAGGCGGCGAAGAGGGCGGCCTGCGCGAAGAGGAGGGCGAGCGGGGAGGACCAGATCCAGTACAGGGGCGCGAGGAGGGCGGTGACCGGACTGAAGTGGTCCCCGAGTATGAGGAACCCGGGACCCTTGATGTCGACGATCGGAGCGCGGAACCCGGCGTAGGCCCTGACGGACTGGTTGAAGATCCCGAGGTCCCAGGAGGGCGTACGGAACTGCTCGTACTGCACCCAGGAGTAGAGGAAGTAGAGGGCGCAGAGCACGCCCGCCACCAGGACGTAGGGGCGCAGCGGCGCCTCCGCGGGGGGGCCGTCGGGCGGCCCGGTGCCTGCCTTCGGGGCGGAGGTCTCCGCCACGGCCCCGCTCTGCACATCCAACACCGCGCCCCCACATACCAGCCGCCGACAAAAGAGCAACCCATTAGACCAGAGAGGACCCGACCGGCGGAATCGTCGGTCAAACCCGCGCGGAAGGGGAAACCCGAAAGAAGATCAAGAGAGTGTGACGCGCGTCACATTGACCGGAGTTGGAATTCACCACTCCACTCCCACGCACACCCCGCCTGTCCGCGATTCCCACTGGCTGCACGCCGAGCGGATGTGCTCGCTCACTGATTCGTCACGAGCGGAATCATTCGATCACCTCGCGATATTTCGGCCACATTTCCACGGCGTGGCCCGAACCCGCCCTGCGGAGCAAAAAGTTCCGTCCGGAGCCCTGAATCGCTGTGCTAACTTCCTCGACCGGCAAGACCCGTTTCTCCCACTCACGGCACGTGAAAGGAAGAGCACATGGTCAAGCGCAGAATGATCTCCGCCGTTCTCGGCACCGCGGCCGCGGCCGGTCTGACGATGGTCGCCTCGGCTCCCGCCCAGGCTGTCGACCGGAACTGCTACGACGGCAACTTCTGCGTCTATCAGGCGCGGGAGTTCAACACGAACTACCCGATGTACCGCTTCAGCGGGGCGGACGCCAACTGGTCCGACCAGTCGGCGATCTACGACAACGACAGCTCCTGGAAGAACCGCTGGAGCGTCACGGTCAAGGTGTACGCCCTGGCCAACTACTCCACGGTGAACACCTGCTTCAACCCGGGATACCAGCTGGGCTCGAGCGGCAGCAGCTCGCAGAACGACAACGGCCGCTCGCACAAGTGGGACGGCACCAGCTGGTGCTGACCCGCCGGCCGGCGGACCGCGTCTTCGCACCACGGTGAACAGCCGGATGCCTCCCCCTCATCGCAGGAGGGGGAGGCGTCCGGCCCCCCACCATAGCTCTGAGAGGACCCAGATGTTCCCCCGTCACCGGATCGGCGCCACCCTGGCCGCCGCCGCTCTGACCGTACTCGTCGGCTGCGGCTCCGGCTCCGACGCGGGCCGCGACGGAGCGGGAGACCCGTCCGGCGGCCCGGACGCGGCGCCGGGAGCGGCGCCGGGTGCGGCGAGCGCCGCCAAGGCCACCTCGGCCTTCAACTCGGCCAAGGAACTCGCCCGCCAGGTCGGCTCGCTGGAGCTGCGGATCACCACCAAGTGCATGGTCGCCCAGGGCTTCACCGTGCACCCGCCGGACCCGGTGGCCATGCCGGACGCCGACGGCGCCGACGGCCCCGAGGGGCGCGTCTCCCCCACCTCCGAGCAGGCCGCGCAGCGCGGTTACGGCGCAGCGCCGGACACCGGGAGCGGGCAGCCGGAGAACTCGCTGCAGGAGCCGCCCGGCCCCTGGCGGGACCTGCCAGAGGGGGAGAAGCAGCGGTACTCCCTGGCCAAGAACGGCGACCCCGACCAGTTGGTCAGCTACGAGACCGGGGAGGGGAAGTTCTCCTCGCCGAGCGGCGGTTGCATCGGGGAAACCCGTAAGAAGCTCTACGGCGACATGCCGAAGTACCTTCGCCTCATGTGGCTCACCGACAACGGAATGCGCCACGAGGCCGGCCGCCAGGCGGAACAGTCCGACGCCTTCCTCAAAGCCGTCGGAAGCTGGTCCTCCTGCATGGAGAAGGCCGGATACCCCGGACTCAAATCACCGACCGACGCGGTGAAGAAGGTCAAGGATTACTACGGCGGAAAAGACGCCGGAAAGAACCTTGACGCGGCAGCCGTGGAAACCGGCCGAAAGAAGGAGATCGCCCAGGCGAAAGCCGACGCGAAGTGCGCCGACACCTCGAAGTACGACGTGTTCTGGCGTACGGCGAATCAGAGGGCACTGAGCGCCCTTTACGTCAAGAACGAGGCCGACCTCGTCGCCTATCAGGAAATCCTGACAGAGGCGCAGAAGAAGGCCCAGAAAATGCTGGAGTCCTGAGGTGGAGATCGGCGGCGGGGACCGCAGGTCGGAAGGCGCGCCCATCGGCGGGGAGAGCGGCCCGGCCGCGCGGCGCCGCTGGGGCCGGATCGCCGCCGCGACCGGTGTGGTCGTGGCGCTCGCCGCGAGCGGCAGCGCCTGGCTCGCCGCCTCCCAGGCCCGTACGCCCGAGCAGCGCGCCGCCTCGGCCGCCGCCCCGCCCCGCTCCAGCGTCACCGTGCCCGCCGAAGCGGGGCCGCTGGTCGACCGCAGGACCTGGGACGGCGTCCTGAGCCGCAGCACCAGCCTCGTCGTGCGCGGCCCCGAGTCAGGCGGGGGAGCGGCCCGCCAGGTCGTGACCCGGCTCTCCGTGAAACCCGGCGAGAAGCTCGGCAACGGCGCCCTCGGAGCAGAGATCTCCGGTCGCCCCCTCTTCCTCCTCGAAGGCGCTTTCCCGGCCTACCGCGACCTGAGCGAGGGCATGCAGGGACCGGACGTACGCCAACTCCAACAGGCCCTGCAGCAGTTGTACGGCACTCCCGTCACCGGCACCTTCGACGACCGTACGGCCCGGGACCTGAAGCGGCTGTACCGGCGGGCGGGATACCGGCCGCTGCTCGGAGCCGAGGGCGGCGGCACGGACTCCGCGCCTGGGGGCGGGGGCGGAGGCGGCACCGGAGTGACCGGTACGAGCGGCACCAGCGGTACGCCCGGTGGGGCGCCGCCAGCCGCCGGCCGGACCGTCGTCACGCTCCCCATGTCCGAGGTCGTCTTCATGGGCTCGCTGCCTGCCACCGTCGGCGAGGTCTCCGGCCGGGTCGGGGCGAACGCCTCCGACCCTCTGTTCACCGTCACCGGCGGCCGCTGGCAGATCAGGATCCCGGTGACCGGCACCGCCCTGCCGGACTTCACCACCCTTCCCCAGGGCACCCGCGCCACCGTCTCCGGCGACCGCCTCGGCGGGGCGGCGCTCCAGGCCACGTACGCGAGGGTGTCGACCGGCACCGCGCGGCACGCCTTCTTCGACGTGGCGGGCAAGGTGCCGGACTCCGCCCTGGGCAGCGAGGTCAAGGTCGAGGCCGTCCGTCGCGGCAGCTCGGCCGACGCCCTCGTCGTCCCGGTCTCGGCACTGTGGACCGACCCCGCCGGAACCGTCTCGGTCACCGTCGTCCAGGGTGAGCGGCGCCGGCACGTCCCGGTCGACGTGGCCCTCACGGTCGGCGGCCGGGCGGCGGTCACCGGCGCGGATCCCGCCCTCAGGAAGGGCGCGCGGCTGCTCGTGGGCTACGCCTACCGGGAGGCCGGTCTTGGCTGAGGCCCCCACCCACGAACCTCGCGCGCCTCGGACGGTGATCGCGATGCGCGGCGTCTCCAAGACGTACCCGGCCGCCACCCCCGTGACCGCGCTCAGGGACGCGACGCTGGAGATCCGTACCGGCGAGATGGTGGCCATCACCGGCCCCTCCGGCTCGGGCAAGTCCACGCTGCTCAACATCCTGGGCCTGCTCGACACCGCGAGCGGCGGCACGTACGCCATGGACGGCGTCGACGTCCGGACGCTCGGCGAGCGCGAGCGGACCCGGCTGCGCGCGACCCGGCTCGGGTTCGTGTTCCAGTCCTTCCACCTCGTGCCGTACCTGACCTGCCTGCGCAATGTGCAGCTGCCGCTGGTGCACACCCGCCACCCGCGCGCGCAGCGGCGCGAACGCGCCGAGCGGGCGCTGCGGTCGGTGGGGCTCGGGCACCGGATCTCCGCGCGTCCCACCACGCTCTCGGGCGGGGAGCGGCAGCGGGTCGCGCTGGCCAGGGCCGTCGTGCACGAGCCGTCGGTCCTGCTGTGCGACGAGCCGACCGGAAACCTCGACTCGGCCAACACCGACCAGGTGATGAAGCTGCTGCGCGCGCTCGTCACCCCCGAGCGCACCGTCGTCGTCGTCACCCACGAACGGGACGTGGCCGAGCGGGCGGACCGGGAACTGAGGGTCGTGGACGGACATGTGGTCTGAACGGGGCGGCCCCGGTGGCGCCCGCGGCGGGCGGGGCCGGCGGGAACGGACCGGGACGGCGTTCACGGACATCGTGATCCAGGCGGTCCACGCCGTCCTCGGCCGACGACTGCGCTCCGTCCTGACGGTCCTCGGCATCGCCCTCGGCATCGCCGCCGCGCTGGCGACCACCGGCATCACGGCGAGCGCCGCCGACGCCGTGTCCGGCCGCTTCGACGCCCTCAAGGCGACCGCCGTGACCGTCCGCTTCCACAACGAGGCGGCACGGCCCACGAACGAGGCGGCGGTACGGGCGCGGAAGCTGAACGGCGTACGGTCGGCGGGGCTGCTCTGCACCGCCGACGAACGTCCGTCGGTCTCGGCCCTCGGCCCCCGCTACGACTGGTCCACCCCGCAGGAGCTGCGCGTCCTCGCCGCCGACGAGGGCGCCCTCGCGGCCCTCGGCGTCACCGCCCGCTCCGGACGGCTGCCCGACGCGGGGCACATGGCGCGCGGTGACGCCGTGGCGGTGGTGGACACGGTGGCGGCCAAGGCGCTCGGCCTGGACGCGCTCCTCGAACAGACCCCGGAGGCGGCCCCCTCGGTCCATCTCGCGGGCCGCCCCTTCACCGTGATCGGCAGCTTCCGGGCCCCGGCCGGGGATGCCCGGCTGACCGGCAGTGTCGTCGTCCCGTACGCCTCCTGCGCCGCCGACGGCGGAGTCCTCAACCGCCCGCCGGCAGCGGCGGAGGACGCGGCCTCGGCAGGGGACGGGGCGGGCGGCGCGGGCGCGGAGACGGGCGGGGGCCGGCAGCTGGTCTTCGGTGCGACCGAGGCGGTCCTGCGCACCGAACTGGGCGCCGCCCAGCAGGTCGGTCTGGAAGCCCCGCTCGCGCTCCACCCCGAGGGGCCGGACCGGCTGGCGGCGATCGTGCCGGCCGATCTCGGCTCCTTCCGCGGCGGAGTGGAGAGCGAGACCCGGGCGCTGTTCCTCGGACTCGCCGGGGTGTCCCTGCTGATCGGCGCGCTCGGCGTCAGCAACACCACCTACGTGTCGGTGGTCGAGCGCCGCTCCGAGATCGGGCTGCGCCGTGCGGTCGGCGCGGGCCGGGCGGCGGTCTCGGCGCAGTTCCTGGTGGAGTGCGGTCTCCTGGGCCTGATCGGCGGGGTCCTGGGCACGGCCGTCGGAGTGGACGTGACGGCCGGTACGGCGCTGGCGAAGGGCTGGCTGGTGGTCCTGGACCCCGCGCTCACCGCCGCCGGGCCGCTGCTCGGTCTCGCGGTGGGCATGCTGGCGGGGGTCTACCCGGCCCTGGCGGCCTCGCGCATCGCGCCCGCGGAGACCCTGCGCGGCTGAAACGGGCGGACGGCCCCTGCCGGTACCTTCCGGTACCGGCAGTGGCCGTCCTCGATCACACCCGACCGGTGTCAGGTCAGGTGAGGTCAGGTCAGTGGAAGAAGTGGCGCGTGCCGGTGAAGTACATCGTCACGCCGGCCTTCTTCGCGGCCTCGACCACCAGCTCGTCGCGCACCGAACCGCCCGGCTGCACGACCGCCTTGATGCCCGCCGCCGTGAGGATCTCCAGGCCGTCCGGGAAGGGGAAGAACGCGTCCGACGCGGCGAACGCGCCCCGGGCTCGCTCCTCGCCCGCGCGCTCGACCGCGAGCTTCGCGGAGTCGACACGGTTGACCTGGCCCATGCCGACGCCGACCGAGGCACCGTCCTTGGCGAGCAGGATCGCGTTCGACTTGACCGCGCGACAGGCCTTCCACGCGAAGGACAGCTCGGCCAGTTCGTCGGCGGAGAGGGCCTCGCCCGTCGCCAGCGTCCAGTTCGCCGGGTCGTCGCCGTCCGCCTGGAGACGGTCGGTGACCTGGAGGAGGGCGCCGCCGTCGATGAGCTTGACCTCGACCGGGTTGGCCGGGGCGCCCTCGGCGCGCAGGACGCGGATGTTCTTCTTCTTGGCCAGGACCTCGACGGCGCCGTCCTCGTACGCGGGGGCCACGATGACCTCGGTGAAGATCTCGGCGACCTGCTCGGCCATCGCCACGGAGACAGGACGGTTCACCGCGATCACGCCGCCGAACGCGGACAGCGGGTCGCAGGCGTGGGCCTTGCGGTGCGCCTCGGCGACGTCGGCGCCGATCGCGATGCCGCAGGGGTTGGCGTGCTTGATGATCGCGACGCACGGCTCGTCGTGGTCGTACGCGGCCCGGCGCGCGGCGTCGGTGTCCGTGTAGTTGTTGTACGACATCTCCTTGCCGTGCAGCTGCTCGGCCTCGGCCAGACCGCCCGTGCCGTCCACGTACAGCGCGGCGCCCTGGTGCGGGTTCTCGCCGTAGCGCAGCACGTCGGAGCGCTCGTAGGTGGCGCCCAGGAAGTCGGGGAAGCCGCTGTCGTCGGCGGCGGCGTAGTCGTCTGCGAACCAGGAGGCGACGGCCACGTCGTACGCGGCGGTGTGCTGGAAGGCCTCGGCGGCCAGGCGCTTGCGGGCGGCGAGCTCGAAGCCGCCCTCACGGGCCGCGGTGAGCACGTCGTCGTAACGGGCGGGGCTGGTGACGACCGCGACGGAGGGGTGGTTCTTGGCGGCGGCGCGGACCATGGACGGGCCGCCGATGTCGATCTGCTCCACGCACTCGTCGGGGGTGGCTCCGGAGGCGACGGTCTCCCGGAACGGGTAGAGGTTCACGATCACCAGGTCGAAGGGCTCCACGCCCAGCTCGGCGAGCTGGTTGCGGTGGTCCTCCAGGCGCAGGTCGGCGAGGATGCCGGCGTGCACGCGCGGGTGGAGCGTCTTGACGCGACCGTCCAGGCACTCGGGGAAGCCGGTGAGCTCCTCGACCTTGGTGACCGGCACGCCGGCCGTGGCGATCTTCGAGGCGGTGGAGCCGGTGGAGACGAGGGAGACACCCGCCTCGTGCAGGCCGCGGGCCAGCTCCTCCAGGCCGGTCTTGTCGTAGACGCTGACGAGTGCGCGGCGGATGGGGCGCTTCGTACCTTCGGCGGTCACGGGATTGTTACCTTTCGTCCCTCAATGCGGTAGCCGTGCCGGGCCAGACGCCCCACGACCTCGACGAGCAGCGAGCGCTCGACTTCCTTGATGCGCTCATGGAGAGCGGCTTCATCGTCCTCGTCCCGGATCTCGACCACGCCCTGGGCGATGATCGGACCGGTGTCGACACCGTCGTCGACGAAGTGGACGGTGCATCCGGTGACCTTCGCGCCGTACGCGAGTGCGTCGCGCACTCCGTGGGCACCGGGAAAACTGGGGAGCAGTGCCGGGTGGGTGTTGACGACCCGGCCGCCGAAGCGGGCGAGGAACTCCTTGCCGACGATCTTCATGAAGCCGGCCGAGACGACGAGGTCGGGCTCGTACGCGGCGGTGGCCTCGGTCAGGGCGCGGTCCCACGCGTCGCGCGTCGGATGGTCCTTGACCTTGCACACGAAGGTGGGCAGCCCGGCACGCTCGGCCCGCTCCAGACCGGCGATGTTCTCGCGGTCGGCGCCCACGGCGACGATCTCCGCCCCGTACCCCTCGGGGTCGGCGGCGATGGCGTCGAGCAGGGCCTGGAGGTTGGTGCCGGACCCGGATACCAGGACGACGAGGCGGGCGGCGGCCACTGAGTCACTCTTTCCGTGGTGTTTGTACGGTCGTACGAACGAATCGTGCCCCTCGATACGGGGAACCCTACGAATGGCCCGACGGTCAGCAACGATACCGGCACACCGGACGGCCCCCACGGGACGGGGGCGTGGGCGGGGGGTAGCGTCTGGGTTCTACGACAGACGAGACAGCAGTTGAGACAGCACCTGAGACGGCAGTTGAGACAGCAGTTGAGACGACAGAGGGAAGACGTTCAGCAGATGCCGGAACGCCAGTCCACCGACGACGACAATCCGTTCGCGCCGCCGCCCGAGGGGCAGCCGGACCAGCCGTGGCAGCCGCGGCGGCCGGAGGGCTCGGACGACGACTCGCCGTCCGGCTCATCCGGGACTTCCCGGGGCCGCTGGAGCAGCCGCCAGCCCGGCCGCTCCTCGGACGGCTTCGGGCGCCGCCCGGAGCGCCAGGGCGGGCCTGAGCAGGGCCAGAAGCCGGGGCCGAAGTGGGATCCGACCGACCCGGCGCAGCGGCGTGCGCGGTACGCGCTGCTCTCGGGCATGTGGGCGTTCTTCTTCGCGATCTTCGAGATCCAGGAACTGGCGCTGCTCCTCGGCGCGCTGGCTCTCTACTGGGCCGTGAGCGCCCTGCGTGCCAAGCCGAAGGCGGCCACGGCGGCCGCGCCGGCGGCCGGGACCGCCACGACGGCAGCGACGGTGACCGCGACGAAGACGGAGACCGCGTCGGCGGTCGGTGCCGCCGCCGCTGCCGCCGCTCCGGCGCGCGCGCAGCGCACGGCGGCCGTCAGCGGCCTGGTCGCCGGGGCTCTGGCCCTGCTGATCGTCGCGGGCAGCTTCACCCTCCAGCTCGTCTACCGCGACTTCTACACGTGCGCCGACGACGCCCTGACCCACGCGGGCCAGCTGGCCTGCAACGACCTGCTGCCGGAGCCGCTCCGGGAGCCCTTCGGGGTTCCCAAGTAGGCAACGTCAGGCGGACGGCGCCGGGGGCTCCACGGTCTCCGGCGCCTCCGCGCGTCCGGGGCCGGAAGGCTCGTCGGACGAGGGCACCGAGGACGGTTGTCCGGGCAGCAGCGGGGGTGGGGGCGACAGAGTCGGTTCCCAGGCGGCGGGCAGGAAGTCGTACGGCTCGAACCCCGGCTCGTCGTCCTTCTCCGTGCCCGGACCTGCCGTGGTCACG
>NZ_BMTO01000008.1:299690-302515 GCF_014649715.1 Streptomyces lateritius | reverse complement strand
CGCGGGTGCGGTCGCGGGTGCATTCTCGGTCGCGGGTGCGTTCTCGGTCGCCAGGTCCGGGGCCGCCGCCATCGGCGCCACCGGCTCGGGGGCGAGCGGCGCAGTCCCCGGCCCCGGTGCCTGCGCCGGGGCCGGGGCGGGCTTCAGGCCGCGCCGCGCCCACGCCCGTACCCCCAGCGCCACGGGCACGCCCACCACCGCGCCCCACAGCACCGCCGCCGCACCGGCCTGCCACCAGACCGGGCCGAACGCGGACAGCCGGCCCGAGCCGAGCGGGCCGCCCGCCGCCGCCGCCAGGACGGTCACCGCCGCCCCGCACGCCCAGGCCCCGACCAGCGCGGTCAGCGCCGTCTCCCGGCCCGTCCAGAGCCGGGCCGACCGTCCCACACACCCGCCCAGGACCAGCGTCGCCACCAGGGGAACCGCGACGGCCGACCAGTGCGGCCAGGACCCCGGCCCCGGCGACGGCAGCGCGGCGAGGAGCGGGAAGTGCGGGACGGCCGCGGTGCCGACGAGGCCCAGCGGGGTCGCCGAGGCCTCGGTGCCGAGCGAGAACCCGGGCCCGAGACCGTAGGAGGCCGCCCACACCGCCGCGTTCGGCACCAGCGCGACGGTCAGGAGCACGACCGAGATCCTGCCGGACCACTCGCCCGCGAGCCCGTCGAAGGACTCCTGCGCCGCCGCCGCGTGCCAGACGAGCGAGGTGCCGAACAGCGCCGCCCCGCCGCCCAGCAGGGCCACGACTCCCCGTGCCGCCGAGCGCAGGGCGACGGCCGCCTGTTCCTGCTCCGGCAGGGGCCGCCCGTACGCCGTCCAGACGCCCAGGCCCGCCGCGCAGAGGACCACGGCGGGCAGCCAGAGGCCGGCCGACACCAGGTCGGCCGGGAGGGGGCCGCTCGCCGCGTAGAGGACGACACCAGCCGCGACCAGCAGATATCCCCCGGCGACCGCGGCCACCGCACCGCCGGTGGAGGGCCGGGGCCCGGCCGTCGTCACCTCGGTGTACGGCTCCAGGGTGTCCCGGGCGGCCCGGTGCACCAGCCAGACCGGCAGGGCCATGATCAGCAGCGGGGCGACGCCGACCGGCGCGGGGTACCCGGAGAGGGTCTCCGTGCGGAACAGGTCCACGCCGTGGGCCAGCAGCCACAGTCCCGCGGCCGTGTGGAGCACCCCGCCGGGCCCGCTGTCGGGGAACGGCGAACTGATCCACGCCGCGGTCACCAGGACCGCCAGCGCCCCGAGGCCGAGCCCCGCCGCGACCCCGCCGCGCACGAAGGCGGTCGCCATCGCGGCGGAACGGCCGCCGTGGACCAGCGGACCGGCCGTCGACGAAGGGAGATTCTCGGTCACGTGCGTCACGCGCCCATGCTCCCAACGACACGCGCTTTTCTCGCGTAACAGGCAAACCGCCGTTGTGTCGCTCAATATACGTTTATGTACTTTTCCGCTCGGAGCAGCTCTGCGGGAGGTCGTCGCCGATGAGCCGGAGCACCGCAGATTCCGCGTCCGCCGTCTCGCTTCCCACCCCGAAGGAACGGCGCAGACTGCGCGAGGCCAAGGCCCTCAGCGAGGAGCAGGTCGCGGAGGCCCTGGGTGTCACGCGCGCCACCGTCCGGTCCTGGGAGACCGGCCGCACCGAGCCACGCGGGCGCAAGCGTGAGACGTACGCGAGGCTGCTCAGCGGGGACGAGGAGGAGCTCACGCCCTCCGCCGCGAAACCGGCCCCGGCCGGCGCCCGGCCGTCCCCCTCGCCCGAGGACGCGGAGCCCACGCCGACACCGGAGTCCACGCGCGCACCGGCACCGCCGCCGACGCCCTCGGAGCCTGAGGTCACCGCTCCGGAGGCCGGGCCGAGCCTGGTGACACCCGGGCGCCCGGGCCCCACGAGACCCGCCGTGAGCGGCGCGTCCACCCGGCCGAGGGCGGCCGCCAAGCGTGCCGCCAAACCGCCCAAGGGCGCGGCCCCCTCCCCCGGGCCGGCGCCCGCCCCCAAGGCCTCACAACCGCCTCAGCCACCCCAGGGACGTCTGAAGCCGGAGCCGCCGGCCGAGGGCGGCCTTCCCCCGCAGAGCCCGAGGACGACTCTCACCCCCGAGGAGGCCTTCGACGCGCTCTACGCCTACGCCGCCCCCGCGCTGGTCCACCAGACGTACCTGCTCACCGGCCGCCGCCGGCTCTCCCGGGAGGCCGTCGAGCACGCCTTCCACCACGCGTGGCAGCACTGGCCCGAGGTCGCGGTCGACCGGGACCCGGCGGGCTGGGTCCGGGCCGCGGCGTACGAGTACGCGCTCTCCCCCTGGCACCGGCTGCGCCGCACCCACAGGCATCCCGACGCCCCTCCCACCGAGGCCGGGCGCCGGGCGCTGCTCACGGCTCTGCTGGAGCTGCCGCCGCCGTACCGCCGTACGGTCCTGCTCTACGACGGTCTCGGCCTCGACCTGCCCGACACGGCGGCCGAGACCGAGGCGAGCACGCCCGCGGCCGCCCACCGGCTGCTGCACGCCCGTACCGTCATCGCGGAGCGGGTCCCCGGACTGGCCCACCCCGACGCCCTGCACCGACGCCTCGCCGCACTGGTCTCGGAGGCGCCGACGGCGACGCTCGCGGAGGCCCGGACGGTACGGACGCGCAGCGAGCGGCGTGCCCGGCTGTGGACGCGGGCGGCCCTCGCGGTGACGGCGGGACTCATCGGGGTGACGGCCTTCACCGCCGCCACCGCGCCGACGTCGTACGTGCCGGTCCACGCCCCCGGCCAGACGGTGAACGGCGTCCCGGTGCGCGGCGGCTCGCAGCAGCTCACCCCTGAGGACAGGGGCCTGCGGGAG
>NZ_BMTO01000008.1:0-299551 GCF_014649715.1 Streptomyces lateritius | reverse complement strand
GTGGGCCCCGCCCCCGCCCGGTTTCCCGGGAGGGGGCGGGGCCCACTCCTTTGCGTATGCGTGCCAGTGGTCGTACCGGAACGCGTACGCGTAGCCGAAAGCTCAGCCCGCGAGGATCGCGCGCGCCAGCTTGGCCGTCTCGGTCGGCGTCTTGCCGACCTTGACGCCCGCGGCCTCCAGGGCTTCCTTCTTGGCCTGTGCGGTGCCGGAAGAGCCGGAGACGATGGCGCCGGCGTGGCCCATGGTCTTGCCCTCGGGCGCGGTGAAGCCCGCGACGTAGCCGACGACCGGCTTCGAGACGTTCTTCGCGATGAAGTCGGCCGCACGCTCCTCGGCGTCGCCGCCGATCTCGCCGATCATGACGATGAGGTCGGTCTCCGGGTCGGCCTCGAACGCCGCGAGGGCGTCGATGTGCGTCGTACCGATGACCGGGTCGCCACCGATGCCGACGGCGGACGAGAAGCCGATGTCACGGAGCTCGTACATCATCTGGTACGTCAGCGTGCCGGACTTCGAGACCAGGCCGATGCGGCCCGGCTTCGTGATGTCGCCCGGGATGATGCCGGCGTTGGACTGGCCGGGGGTGATGAGACCGGGGCAGTTGGGGCCGATGATCCGGGTCTTGTTGCCCTTCGCCTGCGCGTACGCCCAGAAGGCGGCGGAGTCGTGGACGGCGATGCCCTCGGTGATCACGACGGCCAGCGGGATCTCGGCATCGATCGCCTCGACCACGGCGGCCTTGGCGAAGGCCGGCGGGACGAAGAGAACGGAGACGTCCGCGCCCGTCTTCTCCATCGCCTCGGCGACGGAGCCGAAGACCGGGACCTCGGTGCCGTCGAAGTCGACGGACGTGCCGGCCTTGCGCGGGTTGACGCCACCGACGATGTTGGTGCCGTCACCCAGCATGAGCTTGGTGTGCTTCATGCCCGTGGCACCGGTCATGCCCTGGACGATGACCTTGCTGTCCTTGGTGAGGAAGATAGCCATGGTGTGCTTGACCTCGTCCCTTACTTCGCAGCCGCGAGCTCGGCGGCCTTGTCGGCCGCGCCGTCCATGGTGTCCACGCGCTGCACGAGCGGGTGGTTCGCGTCCGACAGGATCTTGCGACCCAGCTCCGCGTTGTTGCCGTCGAGGCGCACGACCAGCGGCTTGGTGACCTCTTCGCCCTTGGAGGCGAGGAGCTCGAGAGCCTGGACGATGCCGTTGGCGACCTCGTCACAGGCGGTGATGCCGCCGAAGACGTTGACGAACACGGACTTGACGTCCGGGTCGCCCAGGATGATCTCCAGGCCGTTCGCCATGACCTCGGCGGAGGCGCCGCCGCCGATGTCGAGGAAGTTGGCCGGCTTCACGCCGCCGTGGTTCTCACCGGCGTACGCGACGACGTCCAGGGTCGACATGACCAGGCCGGCGCCGTTGCCGATGATGCCGACCTCGCCGTCGAGCTTGACGTAGTTGAGGTTCTTGGCCTTGGCGGCAGCCTCGAGCGGGTTGGCTGCGGCCTTGTCCTCGAGCGCCTCGTGGTCGGGCTGACGGAAGTCGGCGTTCTCGTCGAGAGACACCTTGCCGTCCAGGGCCAGGATGTCGCCGGAGGCGACCTTGGCCAGCGGGTTGACCTCGACGAGGAGCGCGTCCTCGGCGACGAAGGTGTCCCACAGGGTCACCATGACCTCGGCGACCTTCTCGGCCACGTCGGCCGGGAACTTCGCCTGGGCCACGATCTCGCGGGCCTTCTCGATGGTCACACCGGTGTTGGAGTCGACCGGGACCTTCGCGAGGGCCTCGGGGGTCTTCTCCGCGACCTCCTCGATGTCCATGCCGCCCTGCACCGAGGCCATGGCCAGGAAGGTGCGGTTGGTGCGGTCGAGGAGGTACGAGACGTAGTACTCCTCGAGGATTTCCGGAGCGGTCTCCGCGATCATCACCTTGTGGACCGTGTGGCCCTTGATGTCCATCCCGAGGATGTCCGTCGCGCGGGCGACGGCCTCGTCCGGGGTGGCGGCCAGCTTCACGCCGCCGGCCTTGCCGCGGCCGCCGACCTTCACCTGCGCCTTGACGACCGACTTGCCGCCAAGACGCTCGGTGGCCTCGCGCGCCGCCTCAGGCGTGTCGATGACTTCACCGGCCAGCACCGGTACACCGTGCTTGGCGAAGAGGTCCCTCGCCTGGTACTCGAACAGGTCCACGCGCGTCCGTCCCTTTTCTGATGATCGCGGTTCGTTGTCTGCGTGGGCGTGCCGCGAAGGGCAACGTGACTGCGCTGTCACAAGGGAGGCGTACACGGTGTCCGTGGACGCGGCATGTCCGTCTCGCAGGTTATCCCCGAGGGACGTGGGTCCCTAAATCGCAGCTCACACCCGAGCGGTGATACGGGTCACAGATCGTAGGCGGTACGGGGCGGTCCGTAGGGGTCCGGCCTGGGGGTGGGCGAAGCCGAGTACCAGGCGGCGCCCGGGCTTCGCGGACCTCACGACGCGCCCGGCCCCGGGGTGAGGGGGCCGGGGGAACGGATGTGATATGGGCCTCAGTCGGTTGAGCGGCATCCCGCCGAACGGCGGTGTGGCGACGGATTCCGCAGTGCCGGAGGGATTCCGCACCTGTGTCAGGTCGGGAGGGATGTGTCAGGTGGGCTCCGGCCTGTCGCGGGGGGTCGTCCCCTCCTCCGTCACGGCCGGCTGGGGCAGGGGCCGTTTCTCGATGGCGGCGGCCATGACCTCGGGGAAGAGGTCGGGGGTGCAGGCGAACGCCGGAGCGCCGAGCGCGGCGAGGGCGGCCGCGTGCTCGCGGTCGTAGGCGGGGGCTCCCTCGTCGGAGAGCGCGAGGAGGGCGACGAACTGGACGCCGGACGTCTTCATCGCCGCGACCCGCTTGAGCATCTCGTCGCGTATCCCTCCTTCGTAGAGGTCGCTGATGAGGACGACGACGGTGTCCGCGGGGCGGGTGATCCGCGCCTGGCAGTAGGCGAGGGCGCGGTTGATGTCGGTGCCGCCGCCGAGCTGGGTGCCGAAGAGGACGTCCACCGGGTCGTCGAGCTGATCGGTCAGGTCGACGACCGCCGTGTCGAAGACGACGAGCCGGGTCGCGATCGACCGCATCGAGGCGAGGACCGCGCCGAAGACCGACGCGTACACCACCGAGGCGGCCATGGAGCCGGACTGGTCGACGCAGAGCACGACGTCCTTCTTCACCGCCCGGGACGCGCGGCCGTGGCCGATGAGCCGTTCGGGGACGACCGTGCGGTGCTCGGGCAGGTAGTTCTTGAGGTTGGCGCGGATCGTGCGGTCCCAGTCGATGTCCCGGTGGCGGGGGCGGCTGATCCGGGCCGAGCGGTCGAGCGCGCCGGTGAGGGTCGCGCGGGTGCGGGTGGCCAGGCGCTTCTCCAGGTCGTCCACGACCTTGCGGACGACCGCGCGCGCCGTCTCCCTGGTCGTCTCCGGCATGGCCTTGTGGAGCGAGAGGAGGGTGCCGACGAGGTGGACGTCCGCCTCGACCGCCTCCAGCATCTCGGGTTCCAGGAGCAGGGTGGAGAGCCCGAGGCGGTCGATGGCGTCGCGCTGCATGATCTGGACGACGGAGCGGGGGAAGTACGTCCGGATGTCACCGAGCCAGCGGGCCACCGAGGGGGCCGAGCCGCCGAGCCCGCCGGAGCGGTCGCGCCCCTCAGGCGTGGTCCTGCCGCGTCCGTAGAGCGCCGTCAGGGCCCCGTCCATCGCCGCGTCCGTTCCGGCGAGGGAGCGGCCCGTGCCGTCCGCCTCGCCGCCGCCGAGGACGAGGCGCCAGCGCCGCAGCCGCTCGTCGTGCCCTGTCCCGTCCACCACGCTTCCCTTGATCGCCGTTGGGCTGATCGCCGTTCCTTCGTTCATGTCCCCGCCCCCACGAGGTCGTCGACTCCGAGCAGCATGCGCAGCACGGGGAGCACCGCGTCGGCCCGCTCCTCGTCGAGGTGGACGGCGAAGCCCGGCGTTCCGGCCTGCGGGCGGGCCGTGGCGGCGGACGGGCCACGGGCGACGAGCTCGCCGAGGGTGCGTCGCACACCCGTTTCGTACGCGGAGAACGTGCGGCGCAGCAGCGGCAGCACGTCGATGAAGGCCTCCCCCGTCACACCGGTCAGCCAGGCGTCGACCAGCGCGAGCAGGCGCTCGTCGTGGACGAGGAGCATGCCTCCTCCGGAGGCGCCGCCGACGAAGCCCTCGATCCAGGCGGCGGCGTCGGCGGGCGGGGTCGCGGGCGAGAGGGCGAGGCCCATGAGGCGGGCCGCCTCGTCCTCGTCGAGCCGCCCCTCGTCGAGGAGCAGCCGGGCGGCCCGGCCACGGATCACTCCGGGCACGCTGTCGCGGCCGGCGAGCCCGCGCAGCGCCCGCGCCCAGCGGTCGGTCAGCCCGGCGTTGTCGGGGAGCAGGGCGAGGGCGGTGTGGACGGCGTCGAGGTGGCCGCGCATGTCGACGGCGGCGTCGGCGTCGAGCCCGGTGCAGGCGGGCGGTAGTCCGACCCGGATCCGCTCGGCGAGCCCGGCCGCGACCTCGGCGAGAGCGGCCGTGTCCGTGGCGCGTACGTCTCCGTAGCGCAGGGAGCGGGCGAGGGCGGGCAGGGCCTGGGCGAGGTGGCCGACGTCGGTGTCGAGCGCGGCCCGGTCGGCGAGGGCCGTCATGACGACGGGAAGGGCCTCGCCGAGGCCGGCGAGCAGGCACTGCTCGGCGAGAGAGGTCACGTCGGCGAGGGAGGTGGCCTCCAGGGCGCGGCTCTCGGCCCTGGCGGTGGCGGCGGAGGCGACCGTGGTGCCCCAGACGCCGGCTTCGGCGACCCTGACGTGCAGTTCGGGCTCCCAGCGCAGCCGCCAGCTCTCCCGGAAGGTGCCGGTGCTTCCGCGTCCGGCGACCGGCTCCCCCCAGCCGACGGAGAGGAGCCGCAGCCGGTGGAGCAGCCGGCTGCGGGCGGCGTCGTTCTCCTTGCGCAGGTCGAGCCCCACCTCCCGCTCCACGGCCTCGGGTTTGAGCCGCAGGCCGCGCTGGAGCCGGTCCAGGTCGCGCTGGAGCGGTACGGCGGGGGCGTCGGCCGGGACCTCGCCGAGGATGTCGCCGACGACGAGCCGGTCGCGGACGAGGTCGAGCGGAACGTCGGAGCCGTCGCACATCACGGCCCGGACGGCGTCGGTGGTCTCGCCGAGCCCCGCGAGCGGTCTGCCGCGCATCGCGGCGAGGGTCTCGGCCAGCCGGACGGACTCGATGACGTGGGCCGGAGAGACCAGTCGGTCCTCCGCCCTGAGGAGGCCGGCGACCTTGGTCATCCAGCGTTCGACGGGGCGGTCGAGGACGGCGAAGAGGTGCTCGTACCAGCCGGGCGCGTCGATGCCGGCGCCGTACCCCGAGCGCCGGGCGAGCCGGCGGTGGGTCCAGGGGACCCACGTCATCCCGGTCTTCACCTTGGGCAGGCCCTTGAGCAGTGCGCGGTCCGCGGTGGCGGTGGTCTTCCGGGCCAGCGCGGGCACGTGCCAGGCGCCGCAGACGACGGCCACGTCGTCGTCCCCGAACTCCTTGCGGGCGGCGCGGAGTCGGAGGCGCATGTGCGCCTCGCGCACGAGGTCGCGGGCGTGGCCGCCGTGGCCGTGGGTCTCCCGCAGGGAGCCCATGGCCTCGGCGAGCGCCGCGAACGGGGCGGTGGGGTCGGCGGAGGCGGTCGCGCCGCGGAGCTCGATCACGTCCTCCCACCAGCGCTCGGGGTCGTCGTACCCGGCGGCGTCCGCGAGTTCGGCGACCGGGTCGATCCGCAGCTCCGGGTGCAGCTCCTCGTCCCCGTCGCCCCAGGTGGGGTCAGTGGCGGCGAGCGTGTGGGCGGCGGGGAGGTCGATGAAGCGGACGGCGGCGCCGTGGGCCAGGGCCCAGCGGATCGCCACCCATTCGGGCGAGAACGCGGCGAACGGCCAGAAGGCGGACCGCCCGGGGTCGTCCACGGCGTGCGCGAGCAGCGCGACGGGGGGCCGCATCGCCTGGTCGGCGGCCAGCTCCACGAGGCCGTCCGCCTCGGGCGGCCCCTCGATCAGCACGGCCGCGGGCCGCCGGTCGTCGAGCGCCGCGCGCACGGCCCGCGCGGACCCGGGCCCGTGATGCCGCACCCCGAGCAGCAACGGCCCTTCGGCCCGCGCCCGTCCGGCCCGCGAACCGCTCCCCACCGGCCCGGCCGTCCCGCCGACCGGCGCGGAGGTCACGTCCCCCACGTGATGGTCCGTCCCGCCGCCGGGCACGGAGGTCACGGGCCGCACGGATTCGTCTGCCCCGTCGACCGGCACGGAGGTCACGGCCCGCACGGATTCGTCTGCCCCGCCGTCCGGCGCGGAGGTCACGTCCCCCACGTGATGGTCCGTCCCGCCGCCGCGCACGGAGGCCCCGGGAGCCATGCGTTCGTCCGTCCCACCGGCGGCCGAGGGTACGGGCGCTGTGGCCGCCCGCGTCCGGAGCGCCGTCACGCGCTCACCTCGCGGCAGGCGCGGTAGAAGTCCTTCCAGCCGTCTCTCTCCCTCACGACCGTCTCCAGGTACTCCTGCCAGACGACCCGGTCCGCGGCCGGGTCGCGGACCACGGCGCCGAGGACGCCGGCCGCGACGTCGCCGGGCCGCAGCACGCCGTCGCCGAAGTGGGCGGCCAGGGCGAGGCCGCCGGTGACGACGGAGATGGCCTCGGCCGTCGACAGTGTCCCCGAAGGGGACTTGAGCTTGGTGCGGCCGTCCGTGGTGACCCCGTCCCGCAGTTCGCGGAAGACCGTGACGACCCGGCGGATCTCCTCGACGCCCTCCGGCACGGCCGGCAGGTCGAGGGAGCGGCCGATCTGGTCCACCCGCCGGGAGACGATGTCGACCTCGGCCTCGGGCGTGGCGGGCAGCGGCAGCACGACGGTGTTGAAACGGCGGCGCAGCGCGCTGGAGAGGTCGTTGACCCCGCGGTCGCGGTCGTTGGCGGTGGCGATGAGGTTGAAGCCCCGGACGGCCTGGACCTCCTGCCCCAGCTCGGGGACGGGCAGCGTCTTCTCCGACAGGATCGTGATGAGCGTGTCCTGGACGTCGGCGGGGATGCGGGTGAGCTCCTCGACCCGTGCGGTCAGGCCCTCGGACATCGCGCGCATGACGGGGCTGGGGACGAGCGCCTCCCGGCTGGGGCCGTGGGCGAGCAGCCGGGCGTAGTTCCAGCCGTACCGGACAGCTTCCTCGGGCGTCCCCGCGGTGCCCTGGACGAGAAGCGTGGAGTCACCACTGACGGCGGCGGCGAGGTGTTCGGAGACCCAGGTCTTGGCGGTGCCGGGCACCCCGAGCAGCAGCAGCGCGCGGTCGGTGGCGAGTGTGGTGACGGCGACCTCGACGATCCGGCGCGGCCCGACGTACTTGGGTGTGATCACCGTCCCGTCGGGGAGCGTGCCGCCGAGGAGATAGGTGGCGACGGCCCAGGGCGAGAGCTGCCAGCGGACGGGCCGCGGACGGTCGTCGGCGGCGGCGAGCGCCTTGAGTTCGTCCGCGAAGGCGTGCTCGGCGTGCGGCCGCAGAACCTCGGCCGGAGCGACGGTCCCGGTGCGGCTGCCGGCACCGGGCACGGCGCTCGCGATGGTTTCGGGCACGGTCATGGATCCCCCTCCAGATCGTTCGACCTGATGTGGGATCCACCGTGCACCATGCCACTGACAATCAATCGTCGTCGCAGGTCAGGGGCGAAGTCGGCGCGGAGGCGGAAGAGTCATCCGCCGACCGGGGAGACGGCGACGCAGCCTCCGGCCATCGCCTGCTCGCCCTTCGCCTCCTTGAGGACCTTGCCCTTGTGGATGACCTTGCAGGTGACGTCGGCCGTGTCGATGGACAGCGGCATGACGGCCGCCGGCATGATGCCCTTCAGCGTCACCGTCTTCGTCCACGGCGTGGTCGGCTTCGTCTCCGTCTCGAGCTTCGGATCCATCGCCGTGCCGCCGCCGCCGTGGAACTGGATCGACTCGATGTTCTTCCCGGTGACCTCGTACGTGACCTCGTACGTCTCGTTCACGGCCTTGTCGACCTGGTCGGCGGCCTTGTCCGCGGCCTCGGAGCAGGCTCCGAGGCCGAACGCGAGGCCGGTGACGGCGAGCGCCGAGACGGCGGTGCGGACGATGCGCTTCATGACGGGTCTCCCCCTGGAGTTGCG
The DNA here is from genome assembly GCF_014649715.1 of Streptomyces lateritius. GTDB lineage: Bacteria > Actinomycetota > Actinomycetes > Streptomycetales > Streptomycetaceae > Streptomyces > Streptomyces lateritius. Next base: position 291,398 of record NZ_BMTO01000008.1, on the reverse strand, counting down.
GTTCCGTGAGGGCACGGAACCGTAAAGAAAAGGCAAAGTCAAGTCGTGTCCTTGCGACTTCACGGTCGAAACCGCAGCCCCGGGGCGTTGTCAGTGGTCCCCTCTACGGTCGGGGGCATGGACACACAGGGGGTGCGCTGGACGGCGGATCAGGTGCTGGCTCTGGCTCCTGACGACGCCTCGCGCAGCGCGGGGAGCAGGCTGGGCACGGCTGGGCCGTGGTCCGGTACGGGCAGCGACGGCCGGGGGGCGGTCTGGGGTCTGTGCCGGGGCAGCGGCAGCACGCCGTACCGGACGGTGGTCGACACCACCGGTCCCGCGTACGCCTGCAGTTGCCCCAGCCGGAAGTTCCCGTGCAAGCACGCGCTGGGGCTGCTGCTGCTTCGGTCCGGGGACGAAGCGGCCGTCACGGTCACCGAGGCCCCCGACTGGGCGGCCCGGTGGCTGGAGGCCAGGCGGGAGCGCGCGGGCGGTGCGCGCACGCACGGCGCCGAGGGGTCCGGGCGGCCGGCCGCCGCCGATCCCGAGGCCGCGCGCCGCAGGGCGGAGCGCCGGGCCGCCCGGATCACCTCGGGGGCGCGGGAGTTGGAGCAGCGGCTCGCCGATCTGCTCCGCGGTGGCCTCGCCGCGGCCGAACTGTCGGGGTACGGCCTGTGGGAGGAGACCGCGGCGCGCATGGTCGACGCCCAGGCACCGGGACTCGCCGGACGGGTCCGGGAGTTGGGCGCGATACCGGGATCCGGCGCGGGCTGGCCCGTCCGGCTCCTGGAGGAGTGCGCTCTGACTCATCTTCTCGACCGGGCCTGGCTGTCCGTGGACCGGCTTCCCGCTCCGCTCGCGGCGACCGTCCGCACCAGGGTGGGCCTGACCGCACCCGCCGAAGGTCCGGCGGTACGGGACCGGTGGCTGGTCCTCGCCCAGCACGACTCCTCGGACGGCAGGCTGACGACCCGTCGCGCCTGGCTGCACGGGCGGGAGAGCGGCCGCACGGCCCTTCTCCTCTCCTTCGGCGCCGCCGGTCGCGCCCCCGGGCCGGCGCTCCCCGTCGGCACGGTCCTCGACGCCGTGGTCATCCGCCACGCGGGCGCCCTGCGGGCCGAGCTGGGCGAGCGGTTCGGCCCGCCCGCCCCGCTCGACGCCCCACCCCCGGGCGGAACGGTCGGCGACGCCCTCGCCGCCTACGGCCACGCCCTGCGGGAGGACCCCTGGCTGGACTCCTGGCCGGTGACGCTGACCGATGTCGTACCGATACCGACGGACCACGGCTGGCAGCTCGCCGACGCGGCGCCGACCGGCCCGGGCGGTGGCGGCGGTGTGGGCGGCGAGGCGATTCCGGTGAGCGGCCCGGCGCTCGGAAGACCGGGGCTGTGGCGGCTCGCCGCGCTCTCCGGGGGCCGGCCCGTGACCGTCTTCGGAGAGTGCGGGCACCGGGGTTTCACGCCGCTCGCCGCATGGTCGGCCGACGCCCCGGGCGAGACGGTCCCGCTCCACTGAGCCCGTACGCCCGACCGCACACCCGCCGGCGCACACAGCCGCCCGCCCGCCCGCACCGCTCGGTCCCACCGCCCGACGACAGGACAGCTTGGAGGACCTCGATGGACGCCTGGGAAGAGCTCGTCACCTCGGCGCTGCTCGGCACGGACCGGCGGCCACCCGCGCTCGCCGGAGCCACGGCCGGCGACGCGCCGGTCGCCCTGCTCGACGCCGCCGCGCTGCACACCGTACGGCGCAGGGCGGGCCTGCGGCCCGGGCCCGCCGCCGAGCCTCCGGAGCCCGCGCCCGAGGACGCTCGCAGACCGCTGCCCGAGCCGGCCCGCCGCCGCCTCGGCCAGCTCCTCGCGGGCCGCGCCGCCCCCGCCCCGTCCGGAGGGCGCCGGGGAGCCGCGCCCGACCTCGCCGAACTGCTCCCGCAGTGGCTCGTCGCCGCCAACGAGCACGGATACAAAGCACCCGCGTCCGCCCTGCCCGCCCTGCTCGACGCCGCCCGCGCCCGCACCGATCTGCGTCCTCAGGCGCTCACCCTGGCCGGTCCGCGCGGGCTGTGGCTGGCCCGGCTCAACCCGGAGTGGAGGTTCGCCCTGCGGGGCGGCGGGGGCCGCGCGGCGCTCCCGGACGTCCGGGACGGCGACACGGTCCGGGCGCTCTGGGAGGAGGGCCTGTTCGCCGAACGGGTCGCGCTGCTCGCCTCCGTACGGGCCGAGGACCCGGCGGCAGCCCTGGAGCTTCTCGGCTCGACCTGGGCGGCGGAGCGAGCCGAGGACCGGCTGATGTTCCTGGACTCCCTACGGGCCGGACTCGCCGGCGAGGACGAGGAGTTCCTGGAGGCGGCCCTGTCCGACCGCAGCCGCAACGTCCGTTCCACGGCCGCCGAACTGCTCTCCGCGCTGCCCGGCTCGGCGCTCTCCGGCCGGATGGCGAAGCGCGCCTCGTCCTGCGTCTCCTTGGACCGTACGGAAGGGGCTGTGACGATCGTCGTCGAGGCGCCGCACGAGTGCGACGCCGGAATGCAGCGGGACGGTCTGATACCCACGCCGCCGACGGGCCGGGGCGAGCGGTCCTGGTGGCTGGGCCAGCTCGTCGAGGCCGCGCCACTCTCCTGCTGGCCGGCCCGGTTCGGCGGGCGGACGCCGGAGGAGATCGTCGCGCTCCCGGTCGCCGACGACTGGCAGGGCGAGCTGCACGCGGCCTGGTGCCGCGCCGCCGTACGGCAGCGGGACGCGGCCTGGTCCCGGGCGCTGCTCGGCGCCCCCGCGGCCCCGCCCGCGACCGGACCGGGAACCTCGTCCCTCGCGGAGCGGGCGAAGCTGCTGTCGACGCTCCCGGAGGAGGAGCGGGCCCGGTGGGTCGCCTCGTTCATCGCGGCCCACGGCCTGTCGGAGGCGTTCCAGCTGCTCGGTGTCTGCGCGGTGCCCTGGGCGCGGCCGCTGGGCGGTGCGGTGATCGACGCCCTGGACATCGCGCGGGACGCGGGCAGCTACCCGTGGAGCTTCAGCGGCGTGATGGGCCTCGCCGAGCGCTGCCTCTCCCCCGACGCGACGGGCCAGCTGGAGGCCCTGACCGCCCTCCCGGCGGAACCGGAGGACGCCTCCCCCGGCGCCGGGGGCTACTGGACCGAGGCCTTCCAGCGTCTGGTGTCGACGCTCCACCTGCGGGCGGCGATGCGAGACGAGCTGAGGGGGCCGATCGAGTGAACAAGGGCCGGCCGGCCGCCCCCGATCCGCCGGATGTCCCCCGGTGGCTTGCCGATCAGGCCGCGACGCGGACGTTCGCGTTCACCCAGTCGACGATCGACGCCGTGGTCGCGCCCGGGGTGAAGATCTCGGCCACGCCCTTCTCCTTCAGGGGAGCGATGTCGGCGTCGGGGATGATGCCGCCACCGAAGACCTTGATGTCCTCGGCGTCGCGCTCCTTCAGGAGTTCCAGGACCTTCACGAAGAGCGTGTTGTGGGCGCCCGAGAGGATCGACAGGCCGATCGCGTCTGCGTCCTCCTGGATCGCCGTGTCGACGATCTGCTCAGGCGTCTGGTGCAGCCCCGTGTAGATGACCTCCATGCCGGCGTCGCGCAGTGCCCGCGCGATCACCTTGGCCCCGCGATCGTGGCCGTCGAGACCCGGCTTGGCCACCACCACGCGGATCGGACCGGTCACACCCATCACTGCCTCCACATGCGACCCCCGCGCCTGTTTGCCGGGGAGGTGAACGAACGTTATCGACAGCATCCCGCAAGCGACCGTTTCGCGGTGGGCAGCGAGGGGGAAATCACACAGAGGGACATGTTCGTGCGCAAGGGAGCCGCGACGGGGTCGTCGTACCTCCGCCGCCGTCAGCCGCAGGCGCGGAGGTACGGCGCACCGGATGCCGTTCGGCGGCCCGCGCGCCGGTCGGGAGGCGCCGATGGAGCTCACCAGGCTCACCAAGGTCACCACCGCGCTGAAGGCCAACGCCTTGGAACTGGCGATCCTCACCGGCCATCTGCTCCTCTACCCCTCCGGCATCGTCTCCGAGCGCCCCGCCGGCGCACCGGCTCCCGGCGCCGGACCCGGACGCCCGGTCGTCCTCCTCCACGGCTTCGTGGACAACCGCTCGGTCTTCGTCCTGCTACGCCGCTCGCTCGCCCGGCACGGTCGTCACCACATCGGCTCGTTCAACTACTCTCCGCTCACCTGCGACCTGCGCGCCGCCGCGGCTCTCCTCGGCCGCCACGTGGAAGAGCTCTGCGCCCGCACCGGTCAGCAGGAGGTGGACATCGTCGGACACAGCCTGGGCGGCCTGATCGCGCGTTATTACGTACAGCGCCAGGGTGGTGACGCCCGGGTCCGCACGCTGGTCATGCTCGGCACTCCGCACACCGGCACCACCGCGATTCCCTGGGCCGGCGCCCACCCGCTGGTGCGCCAGATGCGTCCCGGCTCCGAGGTGCTGCGCGAGTTGGCCGAGCCCGCGGCGGGCTGCCGGACCCGCTGTGTCAGTTTCTGGAGCGACCTCGACCAGGTGATGGTGCCGGTGGAGACGGCCCGGCTGGACCACCCCGACCTGCTGGTGCACAACGTCCGGGTCAGCGGGATCGGGCATCTCGCCCTGCCGGTGCATCCGACCGTCGCCGCCGGGATCCGGCAGGCGCTCGACGACGAGGAGCCGGGCGTCGTCACGCCGGACGCCGACCCCGGAGCCGCTTCCGTCGCGTGAGCCGGCCCGATCGCGGTCCGGCACCGTCAGCCGGCCGGACACACACACGCGCGCGCCCGGCGTGCCCGATGACCGTCGCGCGGACGTCTGACGGCTCGCCAGAGCGCGCCCGTTCTTCGAACGTCCCTCGAACACAGAGCCAAAGCTCTTCCCTGAGCCCCCCGAAACACGACCGATTGCCCGTTTCCTGCGGACCCAAAACCCTCGGAAGATTGTCGCTTGCGTATACCGCCGGGTACAGTCGCGCCACTGCTTAACCCCGGGACACCCTTCGTCGGGCCCGCCCCGGGCTGGTCCTGCCGCCGAGGCGAGAGAGAAGTTGGTGAACGACCAGCACCCCCACGCCGGGTACGTCGGAGACGACGCCCACAGCACCGGCAACTTCGCCACGGATCCGCTCTTCGGCGCCTTCCCGGGCGGTTACGAAGCAGGGCACAGCGGGCAGTACGACACCACTCAGTGGAACGGCAGCCACCAGTGGGACGCCGGCTCGTACGACACCTACGTCGCGCAGCAGCCGACGGCGCGGCATTTCGACGCCACCGCGTACGACAGCGCCGCGTACGACACCACCGGTCAGTGGGACGCCGCCGCCTGGACCGAGGCGCAGCAGACCGGGACGTACGGGGTCACGCAGTTCACGTCGTACGACACCACCGGCCAGTGGACGACCCCCACGGTCGAGACCGGCACGTACGACGCCACCGCCTGGAACTACGCCGAGCCCGTCGTACCCCAGCAGTACACACCGGCCCACGAGTTCGTCTCCGAACCCGAGGCCGAGGTCGCACAGCACGAGCAGCACGGCCTGCACGACCACGGGCAGCACGAGCAGCACGGTCTCGTGGAGCAGGTGGAGCACACCGCGCAGTTCGAGGCCCTCGCGACCGACAGTTACGCCTACGACCACGAGACCCCGGCGGAGTCCGAGGAGCCGGTCGTCGAGATGCTCGCGGAGCCTCCGGCCGCCGCCGTTCCCGCCGCCCGCCCCGTGCGCCGCTCCTCCGGTGGCAGCCGCGGCCGCCGCCGTACGCCCGCCAAGCGGTCCGCGCTCCTGACCGTCGCCGTTCCCTCCGCCTGTGTCATGGGCGTCGCCGGCATCGCCGCCGCCTCGGTCGGCGGACTCGCCGACGCGAGCGCGGAGACGAAGGACGACACGATGGCGCTCACCGCCGCCGACCCGTCCTCGGTCAAGCCCGTCGCCGCCAACAACGAGCTGGACACCCAGCTCGCCGCGCTCAGTGCGGACGCCCGCGACTTCGGCGACCGCGCGAGCCGCACGCAGGAGCGCATCGACCTCAAGCTGCGCCAGGAGGCGGAGCGGAAGAAGCGCGAGGAGGAGGCGGCCCGCAAGGAGGCACTGCGTCCGAAGTTCGTGCTGCCGGTGAAACTCCACCAGCTCAGCGCCCGCTACGGGCAGGCCGGCGTCAACTGGATGTCCCTGCACACCGGTATCGACTTCCCGGTGCAGTACGGCACGAAGGTGATGGCCGCGACCGACGGCACGGTCCGCACCCAGTGGAACAGCGCCTACGGCAACATGGCGATCGTGACCGCCGCGGACGGCACGGAGACCTGGTACTGCCACCTCAGCAGCACCAAGATCCGCTCCGGCAAGGTCAAGGCCGGTGACGTCATCGCGTACTCCGGCAATTCGGGCAACTCCACCGGGCCGCACCTCCACTTCGAGGTCCGGCCGGGCGGCGGGGCGGCGATCGACCCGCTGCCGTGGCTGCGCAGCCACGGTATCGACCCGACGGGCTGACGCCCGCCAACAGACGTACGCAGAGGGAGAGAGGGCCCCGGCTTCGGCCGGGGCCCTCTCTCCCTCTGTCAGAGCTTCTCGACCGGGGCGTACCGCAGCAGCAGCCGCTTCGGCTTCTCGTCGCCGAAGTCGATCGTCGCCTGCGCGTCGGCGCCCACCCCCGTCACCTGCATCACCGTGCCGAGGCCGAACTGGTCGTGCGTGACCCGGTCTCCGACGTGCAGCGTGATCGCCGGCTTGTCGCCGGCGCGGCGGGTGGCGAAGCCGGAGGGGCCCGAGCGCGAGCGTGAGGCGGAGAGCGAGGAGGTGATCCCCGAGGTCGGCCCGGCCGGCTTGGCCATGGGGCCGGTCCGCTTCCACTCCAGGTACGTCGCCGGGATCTCCTCGAGGAAGCGTGAGGCCGGGTTGTACGAAGGCTGGCCCCAGGCGCTGCGCATCGAGGAGCGGGTCAGATACAGCCGCTCGCGGGCGCGCGTGATGCCGACGTACGCCAGGCGCCGCTCCTCCTCCAGCTCCTTGGTCTGGCCGAGCGCGCGCATGTGCGGGAAGACGCCGTCCTCCATGCCGGTCAGGAAGACCACCGGGAATTCGAGGCCCTTGGCGGTGTGCAGGGTCATCAGCGTGATGACTCCGGACCCCTCCTCGTCCTCGTCGGGGATCTGGTCGGAGTCGGCGACGAGGGCCACCTTCTCCAGGAACTCGGCGAGCGTCCCGGCGCCCTCCTCGGCCTCGGCACGTTCCTGCTCGAACTCCAGGGCCACGGTCGCGAGTTCCTGGAGGTTCTCGATCCGGGTCTCGTCCTGCGGGTCGGTGGAGGCCTGGAGCTCGGCGAGGTACCCCGTCCGCTCCAGTACCGCTTCCACGACCACGGCGGGACCGGCGCCGGACTCGACGATGGTGCGCAGCTCCTCCATGAGCGCGTTGAAGCGCTTGACGGCGTTGGCGGATCGCGCCGCCATGCCGTACGCCTCGTCGACCCGCTTCAGGGCCTGCGGGAAGGTGATCTTCTCGCGGAGGGAGAGGGCGTCGATCATCGCCTCGGCACGGTCGCCGATACCGCGCTTGGGGACGTTGAGGATGCGGCGCAGCGGGACGCTGTCCTCGGGGTTGGCGAGGACGCGCAGGTAGGCGAGGACGTCTCGGACCTCCTTGCGCTCGTAGAAGCGCACGCCGCCGACGACCTTGTAGGGCAGGCCGACGCGGATGAAGATCTCTTCGAAGACACGGGACTGGGCGTTGGTCCGGTAGAAGACGGCGACGTCGCCGGCCTTCGCGTCGCCCGCGTCCGTGAGCCGGTCGATCTCGTCGGCGACGAACTGAGCCTCGTCGTGCTCGGTGTCGGCGACGTAACCGGTGATCTGCGCGCCCGCGCCCGCGTTGGTCCACAGGTTCTTGGGACGGCGGCTCTCGTTGCGCTCGATGACGGCGTTGGCGGCGGAGAGGATCGTCTGCGTCGACCGGTAGTTCTGTTCGAGCAGGATCGTGGTCGCGTCCGGGTAGTCCTCCTCGAACTGGAGGATGTTGCGGATGGTCGCGCCGCGGAAGGCGTAGATCGACTGGTCGGCGTCGCCCACGACGCACAGCTCGGCCGGTCCCAGGTCTTCGTAGCCGGTGCCGACCAGTTCCCGTACGAGGGTGTACTGGGCGTGGTTGGTGTCCTGGTACTCGTCGACCAGGACGTGGCGGAAGCGGCGGCGGTAGTGCTCGGCGACATCGGGGAACGCCTGGAGCAGGTGGACCGTCGTCATGATGATGTCGTCGAAGTCCAGGGCGTTGGCCTCGCGCAGCCGCGCCTGGTACATCCGGTACGCCTCGGCGAGTGTCTTCTCGAAGCCGTCGGCGGCCTGGTCGGCGAAGGTCTCCTCGTCGATCAGCTCGTTCTTCAGGTTCGAGATCTTGGCGCTGAAGGACTTCGGGGGGAACTTCTTCGGGTCGAGGTCCAGGTCGCGGCAGACCAGTGCCATCAGGCGCTTGGAGTCGGCGGCGTCGTAGATCGAGAACGAGGACGTGAAGCCGAGTTTCTTCGACTCGCGGCGCAGGATGCGGACGCAAGCGCTGTGGAAGGTCATGACCCACATGGCGTTGGCGCGCGGGCCGACGAGGTGCTCGACGCGCTCCTTCATCTCGCCTGCGGCCTTGTTGGTGAAGGTGATGGCCAGTATCTGGCCGGGGTGCACGTGCCGGGTGGCCAGGAGGTGGGCGATGCGGTGGGTCAGCACCCGGGTCTTGCCGGACCCCGCGCCGGCGACGATGAGCAGCGGGGTGCCGGTGTGCACGACGGCGGCGCGCTGCTGTTCGTTCAGCCCGTCCAGGAGCGCGGCGGCGTCCACGACGGGGCGCGGGGCGCCGTCGCGGTAGTGCGCGTCCCGGGCCGGCGGCACGTCGAAGGAGCCCCCGAAGAGGTCGTGCGGGACCTCCTCCGCGGCCGGGGCACCGTGGTCGTGGTCCTCGGGCGGGGGCGGGGGCTCCTCCGAAGAATGGTTCTGGAGGCCGGCCAGGAAGCTGTCGTCAAAGAGGCTGCTCATCGCTTAACGAGTCTAGGCCGCCCCACCGACAACCCGGCCCCACCTCCAGAAGTGACCGGAATCTCACGGAAGGTGACCACCCGCTTCAGGTCACGAAAATGTATCGGGCATATCGAACATCGGCCTTCCCAGCCGCCCCACGGGTTGGCTAGCGTGCTCGCCCAAGCAGCCCGTCCCCTCCGACGGCGAATCGCGCCGAGCGGGCGGCCCACGCCGAATCCGGCCCCGCGCAAGGCGGTGTGACCGGACGCCTCATCGGCGGCCACGGAAGGAGATGCCGGCCTTGGCGTCCCATCGCAAGCCGCGCAGCACACGTCCGCACTCCCCCGCCGTCGGGGTCACGACGGCCGCCCTCGCCTCCGTGACCCTGCTGTCCACGCAGAGCGCGCACGCGGCGCCCACCGCCCCGCCGAGGCCGACGGTGGAGGAGATCCAGAAGAAGGTCGACGACCTCTACCGGCAGGCCGGCACGGCGACGCAGGAGTACAACCGCGCCAAGGAGGCCACCGACGAGCAGCGGCGCAAGGTCGACCGGATCCTCGACGACGTCGCCCGGCGGACGGACGCGATCAACGAGTCCCGCCGTGCGCTCGGCTCGTACGCGGCGGCGCAGTACCGGGCCGGGGCGGTCGGGCCGACGGCCGCGCTGATCTTCGCGGACAGTCCGCAGTCGTACTTCGACCAGACCCACCTGATGGACCGGCTCTCCGAGCGGCAGCGCGGCGCGGTCGCCGACTACGAGGGCAAGCGGCTGGCGGCGGCGAAGCAGCGCGCGGAGGCGACGAAGAGCCTGGAGAGCCTGACCGATTCGCAGGCGACCCTGCGGGCGAGCAAGCAGACCGTGCAGCGGAAGCTGGGCGAGGCGCGGACGCTGCTGGCCCGGCTGACGGCCGAGGAGAAGGCCCGGCTCGCGGAGCTGGAGCGCGAGCGGGAGGCCGAGGCCCGGCGCAAGGCGGAGGAGCGGGCGAAGGCGGAGGCGGCCGAGGCCGAGGCCGAGCGGCGTCGGCAGGAGGAGTCGGCCCGGCGGCAGCAGCCGTCGACCCCGCCCGCCACCACCCCGCCCTCGACCCCGCCGCAGACCGGTGGCTCGACCTACGCGGCGAAGGCGGAGAAGGCGCTCGCCTTCGCCCGGGGCCAGATCGGAAAGCCGTACGTGTGGGGGGCGACGGGCCCGAGTTCGTACGACTGCTCAGGGCTCACCCAGGCCGCATGGAAGGCGGCGGGCGTCGATCTGCCCCGCACCACCTGGGACCAGGTGAAGGTGGGCACCCGGGTCGCGACGGCCGACCTGCTCCCCGGCGATCTCGTCTTCTTCTACGACGACATCAGCCACGTCGGTCTCTACATCGGCGGCGGGAAGATGATCCACGCGCCGAAACCGGGCGCCGACGTCCGCGAGGAGTCGATCTACTACATGCCGGTCTACGGGAGCATCCGCCCGGCCTGAGGTTCTCAGGTCGTCGTACGGTCTCAGGTCCAGCTCGCAGGTCTCAGGTCCAGAGCGTCGCGATGAAGATGTTCGCGACGGTCAGGCCGCCGACGGCGGCGAAGAGGCCCTTGTCGGCCTTCTCGTCGTCCCGCTTCACGTAGACGAGGGCGAGGATGACGACGAGGACGGCCAGCTTGACGCCGATCTTCACGTTGTTGACGGCCTGGTCGTCCGCCTGGTTGAGGCCGACCAGCGCGACGCCCGTGATCAGCATCGTCAGCGCGCCGTGCAGCATCGCGGGACTGAAGCGGGCCGTACCCGCGCCCAGCGCCTTCATCTGGGTGAGGAACCCGCCGAGCAGGGAGCCGATACCGATGATGTGCAGGGCGACGAAGACATTGATGAGTACGTCCATGGGGCGGAGCCTAACCGGGCCATAGCACCGCGCCCCGGCCGGGTCCACCTCTTACGGCGGATCGGTCAGGCCCCCGCGGAAAGCGGCACCCACCGGTCGTCACGACCGGACGCGAACGGTCCCGGAACACCAACTGGCGCCAATAGCGGTCAACTCTCCGCCACCCCGTGACGCCCAGGTTTAGCGTCCTGCCTCAGGTGGCCGGCTCCCCACCACCGTCGGACCTCCGGCGGCAGCCGGTCGCCCCCGCCGAGAAACCCGGCGGTGGGCCGTCTCCCCTGTGCGGTCCGCCGCCGGACCCGGCGGGCATCGACCCCCACAGGGAGAGGATGTGACCCGCCCTCGTGGCAGCACACCGCAAGCCCCGGCAGTTCCCCTTCGGTGGCCAGGCGGCCCGGACCGCCGCCACCGTCGCCCTCGCCTCGGCGGCGACGGCGACCGTCTTCGAGGGCGCCGGGCACGCCGAGCCCCGGCTCACCCCCGCGCAGGTCAAGGCGGAGGTCGACCGGCTGTACCAGGAGGCCGAGGTGGCCACCGAGAAGTACAACGGCGCCAGGGAGAAGGCGCAGGTGGCGCGGGGCGCTCTCGACCGGCTGCGCGACGAGGCCGCCCGCAGGACCGAGCGGCTCAACGCCGGCCGGGACGGGCTCGGTTCGGTCGCCACCGCGCAGTACCGTTCGGGCGGCCTCGACCCCGCCGTGCAGCTCGCGCTGTCCTCCGGCCCGGAGCAGTATCTGGAGCGCGCCGCCATCGCCGAGAAGGCCGGGGAGCGGCAGGCGGCGGCCCTCACGTCCGTACGGCGCGAGCTCGCCGGGATCCAGCAGCTGCGCGCCGAGTCCACCCGGCGGCTGACCGAGCTGCGCGGACACGAGGCCGATCTGCGACGGCAGAAGAGCGCCGTCCAGAGCAAGCTCGCCGAGGCGCGGACGCTGCTGGCCCGGCTGACCGCCGAGGAGCGGGCGCGGTACGAGGACGCCGCGGCGGGATCGGGCCGCGGCGGGGCCGGGCGCGACACGGGTGGTACGGACTCCGGGTCGGGGGCCGGCTCCGGGGCCAGGGCCGACCGGGCCCCCGAGCCGCGCGGGCCGATCGCGGCGCCGAACGCCCGCGCCGCCGAGGCCATCTCCTTCGCCCGGGCTCAGATCGGCAAGCCGTACGTGTGGGGGGCGACGGGCCCGTCGGGCTACGACTGCTCGGGCCTGACCCAGGCCTCCTGGCGCGCGGCCGGGGTGTCGCTGCCCCGCACGACGTACACGCAGATCAACGCCGGACAGCGCGTCCCACGCTCCGAACTGGCCCCGGGCGACCTGGTGTTCTTCTACTCCGGCATCAGCCACGTCGGGCTCTACATCGGCGGCGGCCAGATGATCCACGCCCCCCGGCCGGGGGCGCCGGTACGGGTCGCGCCGATCGACGAGATGCCGTTCGCGGGGGCGACCCGGGTGGGTTGACCGCTCGTGGCCTCGTCCCGGTGACTCCGGGCGGCGCTGTCAGACCAGGCGGCGGGCGGTGGCCCAGCGGGTCAGCTCGTGCCGGTTGGAGAGCTGCAGCTTCCGGAGCACCGCCGAGACGTGCGACTCGACCGTCTTCACCGAGATGTAGAGCTGCTTGGCGATCTCCTTGTACGCGTATCCACGGGCGATCAGGCGCAGCACCTCCCGCTCCCGCTGGGTGAGCCGGTCCAGGTCTTCGTCCACCGGCGGGGCGTCGGTCGAGGCGAAAGCGTCCAGGACGAAGCCGGCCAGGCGGGGCGAGAAGACGGCGTCGCCCTCCTGGACGCGGAAGATCGAGTCGACCAGGTCGGCGCCCGTGATCGTCTTGGTGACGTAGCCGCGGGCGCCGCCGCGGATCACGCCGATGACATCCTCGGCCGCGTCCGAGACCGAGAGGGCCAGGAAACGGACGGGGTTCTCGGACGCCGCCATCAGGCTCGAGCAGCGGCGCAGCACCTCGACCCCGCCGCCGCCGGGGAGGTGCACGTCGAGCAGGACGACCTCGGGGCGGGTGGCGGTGATGACCGTGACCGCCTGGTCGACGTCGGCGGCCTCGCCGACCACCTCGACGCCGGTGACGTCGGTCCGGCCGATCTCGGCCTGGACGCCCGTGCGGAACATCCGGTGGTCGTCGACGAGCACCACCCGCACCCGGCGCTCCGTGGTCGGCTCCCCCGTCGTCCCGGTCCCGGTCTCGTCGCTCATGCGTCCGCCCTCTCCATCTCGAGCTCCACTTCGGTGCCTCCGTCCGGCACGGACCGCAGCCGGGCCGAACCGCCGTTCCGCTGCATTCGGCCGATGATCGATTCTCGTACACCCATCCGGTCGTCGGGGACGGCGTCGAGGTCGAACCCGGGGCCGCGATCCCGGACGGAGACGAAGACCGTGCGGCCCTCGACCTCCGCGTAGACCTGCACCGCCCCTCCCTCGCCACCGTACTTGGCGGCGTTGACCATCGCCTCGCGCGCGGCCTGCATCTGTGCGACCAGTTTCTCGTCGAGCGGGCAGTCGCCCACGACGACGACCTCCAGCGGCACGCCGTGCTTGTCCTCGACCTCGGCGGCGGCCTTCTTCACCGCCTCGGCGAGGGTGTCGGGCTCCTCGCCCTCGTCCTTGCCGTTGCCCTCCGGCCGGTACAGCCAGTTCCGCAACTCCCGCTCCTGCGCACGGGCGAGACGGCGCACCTCGCCCGGCTCGTCCGCGTTGCGCTGGATCAGGGTGAGGGTGTGCAGGACGGAGTCGTGGACGTGGGCAGCGACCTCGGCGCGCTCCTGGGCGCGGATACGCATGGTCCGCTCCTCGGAGAGGTCCTGCGACATCCGCACCAGCCAGGGGCCGGCGAGCAGGGCGATGCCGGTGAGGACCGCTATGGCGGCCGTGAACGCCGTGCCCAACTGGGCGGCGGAGCCGCGGATCACCAGGAAGACGGTCAGGCCGACGCCGACCAGCGCGACCCCGGCGAACCCCCGCGCGAGCTGGAGGGTGCGCCGGCGCCGTCCGGTCTCGGTCCAGCTGGCCCGGCGGGCGTTGTCGGCCTGGCGCCAGACGAGGACGACACCGATGCCAGTCAGCAGCGTCGGCCAGACGTAGCGGTCCGCCTGGTTCCCGAAGTCGACGTTGCCCACGAAGACGGCGGCGCCGAGTGCCAGGGCGATCAGTGCGAAGACCTGCCCCCGGTCGGGCTTGCGCAGCCGGCGCCGCCCGTCGGGGGTCGTCTCGAACACTGGGCGGGGCGCGCCCCGGCCACCGACGCCGAGCGGGACGACGATCCAGAAGACCGCGTACAGCAGTGCCCCGAGCCCGTCCGCGAGCAGCAGCACCACGAACAGGGTGCGGACCCAGACGACCGGCACGCCGAGATGTCCCGCCAGACCCCGCGCGACACCGCCGAGCCACCGCCCGTCGGCGCTCCGGTAGAGCTTGCGCACGGGCGGTTCGTCGGTGTCGGCGACACGGGCGGATGCTGGCATGTCCCGATCGTCACACGTTCGGCCGGGCGGGCACATCAGGGTCGGCCCCTGAGATGCCCCCGAGGCCGTGTCCGGAAAGTCCCGCCTGGCCCGCGACGCCTGGCACGCACGCTCGCCGCGTTGTCGGGATCACCCGAGTACGCCCGGTACGAGGGCGGCCCTCCGCCTTGCGATCGCACGCACCGGACGCCGCTGGCCCTGCCCTGCGGGCAGACGGCGCTCCTTTCCGGACACGACCTAGCCTCCGGACTTCCCCCCGTCCCGGATGCCCGCGGAATATCAGGGTCGGGCCAGGGTCGTCCCCGGTGCCGCGGGAGGCGACCGGCCGTCACCATGGAGCCATGACGAGTTCGACGCCTTCGCACCACGGGGCCCCGCCGTCGGCGGAGGCCCCGCCCGTCACGGCGCTGCGCCGCTCGCCGCGGCAGAAGGTCGTGGCGGGTGTGTGCGGCGGTCTGGGCCGGCACTTCGATCTCGATCCGGTGATCTTCCGGATCGCGGTCGGTGTGCTGTCCGTGCTCAGCGGCATAGGGCTGATCTTCTACGGCTTCGCGTGGCTGCTGATCCCGCTCGACGGCGAGGAGGAGAACCAGGGCCGCAGGCTGCTGTCCGGCCGAGTGGACGGGGCCGCGCTCGCTGCCGTGCTCATGGCGCTGACCGGCTGCGGCATCTTCCTGTCGATGCTGCACAACGGCGGGACGATCGCGTTCGCGATGATGCTGTCGACAGCGGTCTGCGGCGCGGCGGTCTGGTCGCAGCGGCGCCGGCAGGCCGTCGGCGGTGACGCCGAGGGCCGGATGGACGCGGCGACGGCGCACGCGGTGGCCGAGGCTCCGCCGGAGACGAAGGCCCCGCCGCTGGTGGAGTTCCCGTCCTGGTGGAAGGACCCGATAGTCAAGGACGGCTCGACCGGAAGGATCGCGGTCGGCTATCTCTGGGGCCCTCACGGCGTGGTGGGCCCGGACGGCAGGCTCGAGAACGGCGAGAAGCCGGTGCCCGGCGGCCAGTGGGGCGTGAGCGTCCCCGAGGACGGTGCGCGTCCCCCGGCGGCGAGCGTCCGGCGCGGCCCGCGCTCCATCGGCGGCCTGCTCTTCCTGCTCGCCCTGCCGGCAGGCGGGCTCGGCACGGGGCTCTCCTGGGAGACGCATCCGCTCGGCACGAGCCTGCAGATCGGCCTGGTCGCCGCCCTCGCGGTGTTCGGCCTCGGCCTGGTGGTCGCCAGTTTCCTCGGCCGGACCGGCTTCGGCACGATCTTCCTGACCGTGGTCACCGCCGGCCTGCTCGCCGTGTCCGCCGCCCTGCCGAAGGAGATCTCGACGGACTGGGTCCGTACGACCTGGGAGCCGGCGTCGGTCGCCGCCGTCCAGCCGCGCTACGAACTGGGAACGGGCGTCGGCACGCTCGATCTGTCGCGCCTCGCGGTCCCGGCGGGAACGGCGGTCGGCGCCACGGTGGAGGTCGGTGCCGGAAAGCTCGAAGTGGTCGTTCCGAGGAACGTCACCGTGAAACTGCGGGCCCAGGTGGGCCTGGGTGATCTGCAACTGCCGCAGCAGCGCCCCGGTGACATCGACATCGCCCCGGACCGCGACGAGACCCGTACGCTCACCCCTCCGGCGGGCACCGTCCCGGCCGGGACGCTGAACCTGTCCCTCGAGGTCGGTCTCGGACAGGTGGAGGTCACCCGTGCTTCTTCATGAGTTCCGTCCGGGCCGGCTGATCGCCGGCGGGACCGCCCTCGGGCTCGCCGTGCTGTACGCGGGCGATGCCGCCGACGCCTGGGTGACGCCCTGGTACGGAGTCGTCCCGGTGCTCTGCGGCGGTCTGGGGACGGCCGCGCTCGCGACGTGGATCGCCTACCGGATCCGCCGCCGCCGTTCGGCGAGGACCGCGTCGACCGAGAACATCGAGGCCCCGGCCAGCACCAGCGGCAGCCAGGACATCAGATAGGCGAGGTCGTTGCCGTAGTAGTACGGGTCGGTCTGCCAGCTCACGGTCAACCACAGGCTCAGTGAGATCAGCGCGCCGCCGAGCGCGGCCAGCCGGGCGTAGAGGCCCACCAGGGTGCCGATGCCGACGGCGAGTTCCCCGATGGCGATGGCGTGGCCGAAGCCGGTGGGGCTCTTGAGCGCCAGGTCGACGAGGGCGGGGACGGCCGAGGTGTCCCGCACGCCGCGCATCATCTCGCCGATGGATCCGCTGCCGGTGTCGGCCATGAAGGAGGGGTCGGTGAGCTTGTCGAGCCCGGCGTAGATGAAGGTGACCCCGAGGAAGACACGCAGCGGCAGCAGGGCGTACCGCGAGGCGGTGGCCTTCCACCCGGTGAGCCCGCCCGGCCCGCCCGTACCAGCGGGGCCGCCGTGGCCGCCCCGGTCGCCGCCCGCGGGCCCGTACGCTCCGTGCTCCCCGCGCGTCCCGTTCGTACCGCGCATGCGTCCTGACATCACCGGCCCGCCTCTCCACGCCCTGTCCGCAGAACCGATTGTCCTCGGACCCCCCGCATCTGGATACGCGGAGAACACGCCCGGAGTTCAGGTGGCTCGGCCGAGGCTCAGTCGACGACGTCGATCGTGACCCGGTTGGTCTCCACGCCCGCGGCCGTCACCACCCACACCTCGACCCGCCCCGGCTCCACGTCCACCGGGAGCGGCACGGTCAGGGTCGCGTCCGTCGGGTTGGCGAAGCCGCCCGGGACCGGGATCAGGGGGACGTGCGCGTGGACGGGGCCGACGCGCACGACCAGACGAGTCAGGGCGTCCGGGCTCTCGGCGCCGGCCGGGACGAACCCGGCGCCCCGGATCTCGATGTCGTCCCCGGTACGGATCGGGGCGTCCAGGTCGCCCGCCTCGCGGGACCGGACGACGGCGAGGATCGTGGGCCGGCCGCCCTCCGCACACTTCCCGGCGAGATAGCCGGCCGCCGACACGGCGACGAGGAGAACCAGGCTCCACGGCAGGGCGGGCAGCCGGTCGGGGTCACGCCCGAGCCGGACGGCGCCGAGGACGAGGACGGCCCCGGTCACCAGGACGTACTGGAGGTCGGTGAGGCTCGCCCGGCCGTTGTCGTCGCACAGCAGGTCGGCCGCACGGGGGCGGTCGGCGCGGATCTTCTGCAGCCGCTGCCCCACGATCCGCACCCACACGATCCGCCGGACGGCGACGGCGACGGCCGCCGTCAGCGCGAAGGCGGTCAGCAGTCCGGCGCCGCGCGCGGGCCCGAGGCCGACCCGGTCGGCTCCGGTGACCAGCCGCAGCGCGAGGAAGAGCACGGTCCAGACGGCGAAGAGGAGCCAAGAGGCGGCGACCGCACGGGAGGTCGAGAGCCGGTTGTCCTCCCCGATCAGCGGCGCGAGGATCCCGCCGCGCGCCCGGTGGGCGTGGCCGGCGCCGGTCAGCAGGGCGGCGAGGACGAGGGTCGCGGCCAGCGCGGCCGTACGCGCGCCGGTCCACCCCGTGCCGATGGCCGTGAGCGCCTGTCCGAGGAGCAGGGCGAGGACGGCGCCGCCGAGCACGCCGAAGGTGACGCGCCGGACCCGCCGGAGCCAGGCTTCGCCGGCCTCGCGGCCCCGCGCGGCGACGGTGCGGGCGGACTCGGCGAGCTCGTCGGAGACCCACTGCCGGGAGGCGCCCGGGGAGTGGGCGACGGCCGCCGGCACCCCCTGCCCCGCGGCGAGCTCGTCCCGTCGGGCGAGGAACGCGGCGACGGCGCGCCGGTGCCCCGCTCGTCCGCCCTCTGCGCACCGCGCGTGGTCACCGCACTGTCTGGCCTCTTGCACCGCCACGGCGCTCACTTCCCGATCAGTCAACTCGCCGGTGATTATCGGGAATTGTGCCGTATCGAAACGTGCCCCACATGCTTCGAGCGCCCCGCGCGAGAGTGATTGAACCGTCATCACATTGACGTAAGGACAGCTGAAGTGCCGTTTGCAGCGCCGCTCTACGACAGGAGTTCGGGTTCCGCGCGGCTGATCCGACGCCACAGCGGCTGGTAGTTGATCCACGCGGCCAGATCGGTGCCGAGCTGGTCGCGGGTGGCGACCGCCTCCCGGTGACCGATCGGGACCGGCCTGCCCGCCGCGCGCGCGGTCAGCTGCACCTGGGCGCAGCGCTCCATCGCGATGAACCACCAGGCCGCCGCGTCCACCGAGCCCCCGACGGTCAGCAGACCGTGGTTGCGCAGCACGATCGCCTTGTACGGGCCGAGGGCGGTGGCGATCCGGCGCCCCTCCTCCCGGTCGACCGCGACCCCGGTGTACGCGTCGAAGAGCGCGTGGTCCTGGTAGAAACCGCAGGCCTCCTGTGTGATCGGCTCGATCAGTTCGCCGAGCGCGGCGAGCGCCCGCCCGTACGTGGAGTGGGTGTGGGCGACGGCGACGACGTCGGGCCTGGCCCGGTGGACCTGTGCGTGGACGGTGAAGGCGGCCTGGTTCACATGATGGCCGCCGTGGACGACCCTGCCGTCCCCGTCGACCAGGAGGAGGTCGCTCGCGGTCAGCTCGGCGAACGGGGCCCCGAAGGGGTTCACCCAGAAACAGTCGGCGAATCCAGGGTCGCGTGCGGTGACATGACCCGAGACGCCCTCCTCGTACCCGAACCGCGCGAAGAGTCGCAGCGCGCCCGCGAGCCGCTGCTTGCGGTACGCCCGTTCCTCCTCGGCGGTCTCGTGGACGGGCGGCATGGCGAAGTGGAGCCGGGCGACGGGTACGGGGGCCGGGGCCGGTGTCTCGCTCATGCGCGGGAAGGTAACGCCGGGCCGCGCAACTCACCAGAGTCCGTACGCCACGGAAACACGCCATGGAAACACGCGACCGGAACACGCGACGGAGAGACGGCGAAGCCGCCGCCCACGAGGGACGGCGGCTTCGAACGACGGCGCGGAGGGACTACTCCCACTCGATGGTGCCCGGCGGCTTGCTCGTCACGTCGAGCACCACACGGTTCACGTCGGCGACCTCGTTGGTGATCCGGGTGGAGATCTTCGCCAGCACGTCGTACGGCATCCGCGTCCAGTCCGCCGTCATCGCGTCCTCGGAGGAGACGGGGCGCAGGACGATCGGGTGGCCGTAGGTCCGGCCGTCACCCTGGACGCCCACGGAGCGCACGTCGGCGAGCAGGACGACCGGGCACTGCCAGATCTCGCGGTCGAGACCGGCGGCCGTCAGTTCCTCGCGGGCGATGGCGTCGGCCTCGCGCAGCAGGTCGAGCCGCTCCTTGGTGACCTCGCCGACGATCCGGATGCCGAGGCCCGGTCCGGGGAAGGGCTGGCGCTGGACGATCTCCTCCGGCAGGCCGAGCTCCTGGCCGACCATGCGGACCTCGTCCTTGAACAGCTGGCGCAGCGGCTCGACGAGCTCGAACTCCAGGTCCTCGGGGAGTCCGCCCACGTTGTGGTGGGACTTGATGTTCGCGGTGCCGGTGCCGCCGCCGGACTCGACGATGTCCGGGTAGAGCGTGCCCTGGACGAGGAAGGCGACGTCCTCGCCGGTGCCCGCCGACTCGGCGACGATCTCGGCCTGGGCCTGCTCGAAGACGCGGATGAACTCGCGGCCGATGATCTTCCGCTTCTCCTCGGGGTCGGAGACCCCGGCGAGCGCGGTGAGGAATCGCTCCTGCGCGTCGACGACCTTCAGCTGGACGCCGGTCGCGGCGACGAAGTCCTTCTCGACCTGCTCGGTCTCGCCCTTGCGCATCAGACCGTGGTCGACGTAGACGCAGGTGAGCTGCGAGCCGATGGCCTTCTGCACGAGCGCGGCGGCCACGGCGGAGTCGACGCCGCCGGAGAGACCGCAGATGGCGCGCTTGGTGCCGACCTGCTCGCGGATGGCCGCGACCTGCTCCTCGATGACGTTGCCGGTGGTCCAGCTCGGCTCGATGCCGGCGCCGCGGTAGAGGAAGTGCTCCAGGATCTGCTGCCCGTGCGTGGAGTGCAGCACCTCGGGGTGGTACTGGACGCCGTACAGCTTCTTCTCGTCGTTCTCGAAGGCCGCGACCGGCACGACGTCCGTGGACGCGGTGACGGCGAAGCCCTCGGGGGCGGCGGAGCAGGCGTCGCCGTGCGACATCCACACGGACTGCTCGCTCGGCGTGCCCTCGAAGAGGGTCGAGCCGCTCCTGGAGACGTACAGCGGGGTACGGCCGTACTCACGGGCGCCCGTGTTGTCGACGGTGCCACCGAGGGTGGTCGCCATCAGCTGGAAGCCGTAGCACATGCCGAAGACGGGAACGCCGGCCTCGAAGATGGCGCGGTCGAGGCGCGGGGCGCCCTCCGCGTACACGGAGGACGGGCCGCCGGAGAGGATGATCGCCTTGGGGTTCTTGGCCAGCATCTCGGCCACCGGCATGGTGGACGGGACGATCTCGCTGTAGACCCGGGCCTCACGGACGCGGCGGGCGATGAGCTGGGCGTACTGGGCGCCGAAGTCGACAACGAGGACTACGTCCGGGTTGGAGACGTCGGGCGCGGCAGCGGGAGTCGCTGATGACACTACGGCGGCCTTCCGGCGGTAGGGAGGGTCCCCCGAGAGGGGGGCTATTTGTCGATTCTACCGGCGCGTCGGTAGTCGCTTTTCGTCTCACCATCCGAACCGGGTTTGGCCGACGGAGCGGGGCGGGGTCCATACTGTCCGCATGCGCAAGCTCACGACCTTCGTCTTTACCTATGGCACCGGCCCGTCCGGCTGCCATGGTCGTGCTGCTTGAGCAACTGACAAGCGACTTCCGAGGCGCCCCGGGCCGACAAGGCCCGGGGCGCTTCGTGGTTTCCGGGCCATGTCGCTCCGGGGCGGCCGACACCGACAGCCCAAGGAGCCCCACCATGACCGTGAACATCGCTGAGAAGACCGGCGCCCGTACCGACGAGGCGGCCGCGCTCATCGGCGACGCCCGCGAGCGGATCGACGCGCTCGACGACCGGATCATCGGTCTGATCCAGGAACGTATGGCCGTCTCGGCCGTGATCCAGGAGGCCCGGATCGGCTCGGGCGGCCGCCGCGTGAACCTCGCGCGCGAGATGGAGGTGCTGGGCCACTACCGGGACGCGCTGGGCAAGCCGGGCACCTCGCTCGCGATGACCGTCCTGGAGCTGTGCCGGGGCCGCGTCTGACCCGCGGGCGCGGGGGCCCGGGGGCCCGGGGCACGGACCGCCGCGTCTGTGGCCCGGGGCACGGACGGCCGTATCCGACCCTCGGGGGCGGTGGTACGGACCTGAGTTCGGGCCCGCTCTCACCCGTACGGCGCGTGACCGGCTCCTGCACCCCTTCGTTGGTCGTGTTGTCCGTGCCAGCCAGGGGCGGGCCCGAAAAAACCACGCGTGGCTTCGCTGGAGCGTGTGACGTACCGCAAGTACGTCGTGGGACCTCGCCCCAGCGCGCGTGACCGGACGGCAGGGGACAGCAGCCCGGTCACCGAGAAAGGGCGGTCGGCCCCGGGGACGCCCGGGGCCGACCGCAACCGGTCCAGACGGATGCGCCGGCACCCGTCCCGATCAGGCGCGAGACGCGCGACAACCCCACACCTCCCCGTCCCCCACCACCTCCACGCGGCGCAACCCCCGGCGCCGCTCCCCCTCGGCACCGCCGCCGCCCTGACACCGGTGCCGATCCCCAAGGGCCCCGCCGCGACCGGAATCGCGCAGCGGGGCCCTTGCCCTGCCCCGACGCGCCACCCGTCACAGAAGTGACGCGCGTCACACCGCAAATCTCGGAATCGGGTACAACCAATCCCCCTGGCCACAGGTCATGTATGCGGCACCACCCAGAAGCTGGAGAGGCGCTGCACTCGGAGGGGGGTGCAGCGCCTCTTCCGTATCCGGAACGCCGTCCGGAGCCGCGCGCCCTGACCGCTTGGCCCGCCTACGCCGGCCGCGTCGGCTGGGAGCGCTTCGGCGGTACGGCCGGGATCCCCAGGAACGGCAGCTTCAGCGCGCCGAAGGCGTCCGCCGGCACCGTCGGGGCCTTCGGGGCGATCGCGGCGAGGCGGACGTACGCCTCGCCCTGCCGCGGCCGCGGGTCATCCTCCCCCTTGTTCGGCCAGAAGGACATCGCGCGCTCCGCCTGGGCCGTGATCGTCAGCGAGGGGTTGACGCCGAGGTTCGCGGAGATCGCCGCCCCGTCGACGACCGAGATGCCCGGGTGGCCGTAGAGCCGGTGGTACGGGTCGATGACGCCGGACGCGGCGTCGGCGCCGATCGGACAGCCGCCCAGGAAGTGCGCGGTCAGCGGGGTGCCCATCAGCTCGCCGATGTTGGAGCCGGCGAAGCCGTTGATCTCCTCGGCGAGCAGGGACGCGGCCCGGGTCGCCTCGGGGATCTGGTTCGGGTTGGGCGCGCCATGGCCCTGGCGGGCGGTGAGCAGGCCCTTTCCGATGCCGCCGGGCTTGCGGAAGGTCGTCAGGGAGTTGTCCAGGGACTGCATGACCAGACCGATGATGGTCCGCTCCGACCAGCGGCGATTGGAGAGCGAGCGGACCGCGAGGGCCGGGTGCAGGGCCATCTGGAGGAGCCAGTTCCGTACCCGGTGCGCGCCGTAGGGCACCTGGAGGACGGTCATGCCGCCCATGGCGTTGGAACCCTTGCCGTACCGGACCGGCTCGATGTGGGTGTTCTCGTCCGGGTGGATCGAGGAGGTGATCGCGACCCCGCGCGTGAAGTCGACCCTCGCGGCGCCGTGCTTCTTGCGGTAGCGCCGGTCGGTGGTCTGCGAGCCGACCAGCGCCTCCGAGTTGGTACGGGTCAGCTCACCGAGGCGGGCGGAGATCCGGGGCAGCAGACCGGTGTCCTTCATGCGGTGCAGCAGCGTCTGCGTGCCGTACGTACCGGCCGCGACGACGACCCGCCGGGCCGTGAACGTCCTCCCCTTGCCCTTCTTCCGGTTGTCGGTGGGGAGGGTCTTGACCGCGAACCCGCCCCGCGAGTCCTCGGTGAGGGCGACGACCGAGGTCATGGGGTGGACGACGGCGCCGGCCTTCTCGGCGAGGTAGAGGTAGTTCTCGTTCAGGGTGTTCTTGGCACCGTGGCGGCAGCCCGTCATGCACTCGCCGCACTCGGTGCACGCCGTACGGGACGGGCCGGCGCCGCCGAAGTACGGGTCGTCGACCTCCGTGCCCGGCTTCGCCTTCGTGACCCCCTCGGCGTCCGCGCCGTCCCCGAAGAAGACGCCGACCGGCGCCATGTGGAAGGTGTCACCGATGCCCATGGCCTGCGCGGTCGCCTTCAGGTGGACGTCCGAAGGGGTCATCGTCGGGTTGAGACGGACGCCGAGCATCCGCTTGGCCTGGTCGTAGTAGGGCGCCAGCTCCTCCCGCCAGTCCGTGATGTCCTTCCACTGCGGGTCGTCGAAGAACGGCTCGAGCGGTACGTAGAGGGTGTTGGCGTAGTTGAGGGAACCGCCGCCGACACCGGCGCCCGCGAGCACCATCACGTTGCCCAGCAGGTGGATGCGCTGGATGCCGTACAGGCCGAGGGCGGGGGCCCAGATGAAGTTCTTCAGGTCCCATGAGTTCTTGGGCAGGTCGCCGCGGCCGAAGCGGCGGCCGGCCTCCAGGACGCCGACGCGGTAGCCCTTCTCGGTCAGGCGCAGGGCGGTGACCGAGCCGCCGAAGCCGGAGCCGACGACGATGACGTCGTAGTCGTACGCCGAGTCGTCGTCGGTCTCGGCCTGCTGAGCGGCCTGACTTCGGGCAGGGGGTACCGCGGTCATGGCTCTCCTCGTACGAAACGTGTGGAAACGGACGGGTCTCGGCGCGGGACGTCTGCGCCCGGTGTCGGCGCAAGACGTCGCCGCGGGGCGTCAGCGCAGGCGCAAAGCCTTCATCGCCTTCAGGGACACGCTCATGAACGCGGCGTACTTCTCGTCGTCCATCCCGAAGGAGGGAGCGAGCGGCATCAGCCTCTGCTGGGCCACGGTCTGGGCCTCGGTGTACTTGAGGATGCCCTCGGAGCCGTGGCGCCGGCCGAGGCCGGAGTCCTTCATGCCGCCCATCGGCGCCTGGACGCTGCCGTACGCCGGGGCGTACCCCTCGTTGATGTTGACCGTGCCGGTGCGCAGTCGGGCGGCGACCGCGTGGCCGCGCCGCGAGTCCTTCGTCCAGAGGGAGGAGTTCAGGCCGTACGGAGTGGCGTTGGCCAGCTCGACGACCTCGTCCTCGTCCGTGAAGCGGTAGACGGAGACGACCGGGCCGAAGGTCTCCTCGGTGCAGACGGACATCGGGGCCTCGACGCCGTCGAGGATGGTCGGCTCGTAGAAGAGGGGGCCTATGTCGGGGCGGGCGACGCCGCCCGCGACGAGCTTGGCGCCCTTGGCGACGGCCTCCTCGACGTGCCGGGTGACGGTCTCCAGCTGCCGCTCGCCGACGAGGGAGCCCATGTCGGCGCCGTAGGAGAGGGAGTTGCCGAGGCGCATCGCCTTCGTACGGGCGGCGAACCGGGCGACGAAGTCGTCGGCGACCGACGCGTGGACGTACAGCCGCTCGATGGAGATGCAGAGCTGTCCGGCGGAGGAGAAGCAGGCGCGGACGGCGCCGGCGGCCGCCTTCTCGATGTCGGCGTCCCGCAGGACCAGCATGGCGTTCTTGCCGCCGAGTTCGAGGCTCACGCCGACGAGCCGGGCCGCCGCGCCCTGGGCGACCTCGCGTCCGGTGCGGGTGGAGCCGGTGAAGGAGACGTAGTCGGCGTGCTTGACGACCTCGGGGCCGACGACCGGCCCGTCGCCGAGGACGATCTGGAAGACGCCGGCCGGGAGGCCCGCCTCGATCAGCAGGTCACGGGCCCAGAGGGCGGTGAGGGCGGTCTCGGTGTCCGGCTTCATCACGACGGCGTTGCCGGCGACGAAGGCGGGGAGCGCGTCGCCGACCGACAGCTCCAGGGGGTAGTTCCAAGGCGCGATCTGGCCGACGACACCGCGCGGCTGGCGCAGCTCGGTGACCTTGGTGAGGGTCGGCACGACGCCGGTGTGGCGCTTGGGGCGCAGGTAGGAGGGGGCCTTGCGGCCGTAGTGGCGGGCGGCGACGGCGACCGCCTGGACCTCTTCGTGCGCGTGGAGCCGGGCCTTGCCGGTCTCCAGCTGGATGAGGTCGAGCACCTCCGCCTGCCGTTCCAGGATCAGGTCGTGGAAGCGGAGGAGGACGGCGGCGCGAGCCTTGACGGGGGTCGCGGCCCAGGCGGTCTGGGCCGCGCGGGCGAGGGCGAAGGCCTCGGCGACGTCCTCGGGGGTGGACTCGGGCAGGTCGGCCAGCTTCTCCCCGGTGAAGGGGGTGTGGTTCGCGGTCCGGCCGGAGCCGACGACACCGCGGGTGAGCTGCGCGACCACCTCGGGAGTGACCACGTCGGCGGCGGTACGGGCGCCGGCCGGCGAGGGCGCCACGGGGTTGGTCCCCTTGGCCGAAGTCACCGGAGTCCCCGACGTGGCCGAGGTGGCGGAAGGGGTGGCGGCGGTGGTGGCCGTGGCGGTGGAAGCCTGCGAGTCCGTCATGAGGGGGAGAGTAGGCCGCATTCCGGCCTTTGGGTACCCGTCGGTAATACGTTTTCACCGGGTGCGCACAATCACGCCAGCGATCACTGGCACATAAGCCCTGATCGGCGGCTCACGGTCGGGCAGGCGTGCGAATCTGTGATTCTCGGCGGGTCAGTCGCCGGGCGCCCGCCAGTGCTGCAGGACGATGTCGAACTGCTCCCGCGTCACGCTCCAGCTCTCCTCCGGGGACGACATGTACACGGCGTACTCGGTGCCGTCGTCGCCGAAGTAGACCTGGTCGATCGCGTGGCGGGGGCCGGGGAACGTTTTCCTCTCGTTCCAGGTGAACTCCCACAGAGCGGACCGGACCTGGTCCCGGTAGGTGTTCTGGTCGAGCTTGACCCTCTCGTACCCGGACCGCGTCCCCACGGTCTTCTCCAGGTCGAGCAGGTGCATGTACGGGTTCTCGAAGTCGGGCGTGCGGTCCATGCTGATCCGGATGCGGTGGCGTCCGTTGTCCGGCGTGTAGTCGATGTTGTCGCCATCGGCCTGCCGCTTCCAGCCGTCGGGCACGAGCAGACTGAAACCCTTGGGGTCCTCGACCCGGTGCCACCCCTCCGGGACGCCGTTCGTGGCGGGCTTCGTCACCGTGGGGCCCGCGGAGTGGCCGGCGGCCCCGCCCTTCGTGCCACCGTCGGAGTGGTTCATGGCGACGAAGACGGCTCCGCCGGCGAGCAGACCGGCGAGGACGGCCGCCATGACCGCCGTACGCCACTTGCCGCGGCTCTTCGCCGGAGAGGGAGCCGGGGCCGAGGCCGGGGTCGACGTCGGAGCCGGGGACGGCGTCGGCGTGGAGGGCTGCGCCGGCCTGGAAGGTGCGGGCCGCGGCGTCGTCGGCTGCTGCAGCGTGGCGGAGGTCAGCTCCGCCCGTCCCACCCGCTGCGTCGGTACGTACGCCTGCGCGGCGACCGGGTCACGGCCCTCCATGGCGTCGAGCAGCATGCGTTCGGCCTCGTCCGCGTGCGGCCGGTCGGCCGGATTCTTGCGGAGCAGTGCGACGATCACGGAGGCCAGGGCACCGGCCTTGGCCGGATGCGTCGGCTCCTCATCGACGACGGCCTGCATGGTGCTGATCGGCGAGGTCCTGCGGAACGGCGAGACGCCCTCCACCGCCGTGTACAGCGTCGCGCCCAGCGACCAGAGGTCGGAGGCGGGTCCGGGGTCCCCGCCCCGTACCCGCTCGGGCGCCAGATAGTCGATGGAACCGACCAGTTCACCGGTCCGCGTGATGGTGGAGTCGCCCTCGATCGCCGCGATCCCGAAGTCCGTGAGCAGGACCCTTCCGTCCCTGGCCAGCAGGACGTTGCCGGGCTTGACGTCCCGGTGCAGCACGCCGGCCGCGTGCGCGGCGCGCAGGGCGCCGAGGACGTGCAGTCCGATCCTGGCCGCCTCGCGGGCCTCGATCGTGCCGGCCTCCTTGGCGGCGTCCGCGAGCGAGGGGCCGTCGACGTACTGCATCACGATCCACGGCCGGTCGTCGTGCTCCAGCACGTCGTGCACCGTGACCACGCCCGGGTGGGTGATCCGCGCCGCGGCCCGGGCCTCCTTCTGCGTCCGGGCGTGGAGGACCAGCCGGTCGGCCTCGGCCGCGAACCGACCTGCCGTCAGTTCCTTGACCGCCACCACCCGGTGCAGGACTTCGTCGTGGGCGCGCCAGACCTTGCCCATGCCGCCGCGACCTATGCTTTCGGCCAGCCGGTAGCGCCCGGCGAGCAGAAGACCCTCCCCGGTCTCCGCCCCGGTCCCTCTTCCGTTCCCGGACCCCGCACCTGTGTTCTGAGACTGTTCCACTTGCCCCCGCCCGTTCCTTCGGATGCCAGGTTACGGAGGGGGACACGGGCGACGGAACCTCGGGGCTGGCATAGGAACGCCACTGTGACCAGGGCGACGTGGACCGACGCGTTTCGGCCACTCCTGAGGAGGGCTCAGTCGGCGCTCCACAGGGTCGGCGGGAGTATCAGCGGGTCGAACGGTAGGCCTTCACGGCCTGGTCGTAGATCTCGGACACCTTGTCGCGCTCGCTCTCCGGCCCGATCACCTGGACGACGTGGTAGCGGCCGTCGTCGATCAGGGCCAGGTTGCGGACGAACACCTCACGGCCCGTGCTGTCCTGCCAGGTGAACTGGCCCACCGCCATGGCCTGCCGGCCGACGTCGATCCGGCGCAGCCCGGAGGCGCTGGACCAGGAGGAGTCCCGCCAGGGCTGGAGTTCGCGCTCCTTGGTCCGCTGATACGCCATCGGGTCCGAGCCGTTGGCCTGCACCGTGTCGCGGCCGGGGACGACGATCAGGATGAAATCGCCTCCGCTGTAGCGCACTTGGCCGGCGTCGTTGACGGGGCTGCGCCGCCAGCCGTCGGCGACACCCACCTGGAAGCCCTCCGGGTCCTTGCGCAGGGTGTACCCGGCGGCGAGGGCGGGCGTGCTGGGCTCGGTGGCGGGCGGAGTCGACCGGCCGGAACTCGGCTTGGCGCTGGGCTCGGAGCTCGGCCCGGCGGGCGGGGCGGACTGTCCTGTGGGCCCGCTCGTCGGCCGCTGGGCGGGGTCTTGGCCCCCGGTTGCGGCCTCCTTGGGCATGAACATCACGGCGTACGCGACGGCGCCGCCGAGCAGGAGGAGGATCAGGAGCAGGAGCGTACGCCCGAGGGAACGCGGGGACCGGGACGAGCGTCCGTCGCGGGGCGGGCGCGGCACCCGGGGCGGGCGTGGGGCACGCTGCGGAAGCTCCTCGTGGAACCGCTCCTGCGACCGCTCCTGCCGGAACTCCCGGCGGGCGTCTGGGCGCTCGTCGTGCCGTACGTCCTGGTGGCGGGCCGATCGGGGTTCCCTGCCCTTCTTGTGGCGGTGGCGGCCACCGGCCGCCGCCCCGCGGCGCCGGCGCACCAGCTCGCCCCGCCGGCGCACCACGGGCAGCCGGGTCGCGTCCACCGGGGGCAGGGGGACGACCCCGAGGCCGGCCTCGGGTTCCGGCGCGGAGCGGACGAGGGAGCGCAGCCAGCCGCGCAGCTCCTCGAAGTCGGGTCGGTCGGCCGGGTCCTGACGGAGCAGCGATTCGACGACCGGGCGCAGGGGGCCGCACTCCTCGGCGAAGGCGGGCGGCTCGGCGCAGACGAGCTGGACCAGCTCGGCGGCGTTGTCCTCGGGGTACGGGGCATGGCCCTGGACGGCCCGGTAGAGGAGCGCGCCGAGCGCCCAGAGGTCGGTGGCGGGGCCGATGGGCGGAGCGAGCCGCCAGTTCTCGTGGACCGGCCCTGCCTGCTCGGGCGCCCATCGTTCCGTGACGGCGCCGACGACGGCGATCCGGGCCTGCCGGGCACGCTCACCGGCGAGGCGGGTGGCGGGGCCCCGGTAGACGGACGCGGCGCCGCCGTCTCCCTCACCCGGCTCGCCCCAGCCGCCCTTTCCGCTCCTTCCGTCTCGGCCGGAGGCAGGTACGGGGTCGGGGGACGCGGGGGCCGGTGCGGGCACGGGCGCGGGGGCGTAGCCGGCCGGGAGGGCGGGGCGGCCTGATCCGGGGAGCGCCGGGCCGCCGCCCGCGGGGACGGGCGGAGAGCTGTCGCGGGAGGCGTGCGGTCCGTCGCTCCAGGATCCGGTGAGCAGCGCGCGCGGCGGTCCGCCGCCTTCCGGGCGGTAGCCGTCCGGATAGGTCGTGTCGGCCTCGTCCGTGTCGTCGTCGTCATCGTCGTCGTCGACGGCCTGGGACCACCAGTGCGGCTCCGGGCCGAGGCCCCGAGCGGGAACCGGGGAGGGGGGCGGGGGCACCGGGCGCTGAACCGGGACGGCCCCGGTCTCGCCGATCTGCGCGGCAGCCCGGGCTCCCGCCCGGTAGGCGGCGATGGCGCCCGCGCGCGCCGCCCGTACATCGGAGACGGGCGTCGGCGTTCGGGCCGGCGAGGCAGCGGGCCCGCCGGGCAGAGTCGGCGACGCCGGCGTGTCGGAAGGGTCCGTCGACTCCGTCCGCTCCTTCGACTCCGTCCGCTCCGCCGACTCCATCGACTCCGTCGGTTCCGTCCGCTCCGGCCCGGCCGTCGCCTCGATCTCCGTACGTCCGCGCGCTCCGGGTACGTGCGTCGCACTCGCACTCGTCGGCGGCTCCTCCTCCACACCGCCGCCGCCGCGGTCGTCGTACCCCCGCTCGACCTCCTCCGGGAGCGGCACCGGTGCGTAGCCGCACAGGGCCTCCTCCGCCGCGCCGGCCGCGAGCCCGGTCAGCACCACGCGTCCGTCGTCGCAGACGAGCACCGTGCGCGCGGTGATGTTGCGGTGGGTCCAGCCGTGCGCGTGCAGCGCCCGCAGGGCGGTGAGGACGTCCGAGCCGATCTCGGCGGCGCGGTAGGGGCTCAGTGGCCGGTCGTCGAGGAGCGCCGCCAGCGGCGTGGCCGCCACCAGCTCACTCACTATCCACAGCGAACCGGCCTCCGCGAACACGTCGAAGACCTGGTCGAGGCGAGGATGATCGGGGATCTGGGCGGCCGCCTGCGCGGCCTCGACGGCCCGGCGCACCGCGGGGTCGGCCGGCCGCCGGGTCGCCCGGCCCTGGGCGCGGTACGGCGTGTACCCGGCACCGTCGTCCTCGACGACCTCGGCGTCGACCACCTCGGGCAACGGCACCTGACGGACGAGCACTTCCTGCCCGCTGTAGGTGTCGAAGGCACGCGTCTCCAGGAGTTCGTACGCGTCCGCGGGCGGCAGCGGCAGGCGGTAGCGGTCTGCGAGCACCCTTCCCGCGTAGTCCTCCACGACGCCTCCCCACCGAGCGCGCTGTCCTCCGGGTTCTCACGGACCCCTGCCCCAGGGAACGTTCGAGAACCGTCAAATCCGGTCCGGTCCGGTGCAGTTAACGGCTCTGTTCGGCTGCGTACGGTCCGCGTACTCTCACGATACGTGGCGCCGGTCAGTCCTTGGGGCTGAACGTGGCGAACGCCGTGTCCCGCAGCGTCTTGCACGCCGCGGCGTCCCACTCGTCCGCCTTACAGCTGATCATGATGGAGTAGCCGCGCTGGGCGTCCACCTTGAATCCGCGGTTGAGTATCCGGACCCGCATGCCGCTCTGGTTCCGCTCGAACTCCCAGTCGGCGACGGTCGGATAACCCTTGTACGAGACGGTCCTGATGCCGATGGTCTTGTAGCCGTTGCTGGACGCGGCCACCCCGGCCACGGCGGCGGCCCAGGCGCTGCGCGCGTCGTCCTTCGGGTTGCTGTTGAAGTCGACCTGGACGCGCGGGAAGCCGCCGTTCGCGTTGAATATCCCGCCCGAGTTCCGGCCCGCGATGGCGTTGAGCTTGAAGGTCGCCGGCATCGCCATGGAGAAGTGGAACCGGTCGTTGGTCACCATGACGTATCCGGCGGGCAGCTGCGTGCCGCCGGCGTCCGAACCGCCGGCGCTGGGCGTCGAGGACGGCGTACCGCTCTGCTCGCCCGTGCCGCCCGGCTTCTCGCCACCCTGCTGACCGGGGTCGCTCGGCGTCTGCCCCTGCTGCTGACCGTCGCTGTCGCCGTTGCCGGCCGTGGCACCGGCCGAGGTCACCTTGTCCCCGGTGCCCTTGCCCCCGCCCTTGTTGCCCGTCCCGTCCTCGCCGCCGCCGAGCGCGACGGTGAGGATGGTGCCGAGCAGGGCAAGGACCACGACCGCGGCGATGATCACCAGGGTGCGGCGCGGCACCACGTCGGTGAGCGAGGCCCGCGGCTGCGCCGGCCGGTTCCCTCCCTGGAGCGGCTCCGGCCTCGGCCTGGCCTTCTGTTCGGACTTCACCGCGGCGGCCGCGTTCCGCACGGACTTCAGCGCGCCGCGCACCCGCTCTGCGGCCGCCTCGACGGGCTTCTCCTTCGGCACGGACGCGAACGGCGGCGTGGCCGGCAGCGGCGGCAGCGGAACGACCCGCGTGGCCTCCGGCGACGGCTCCGGTTCGGCCACCGGCGCGGGCGAGTCGAGCACGGCCCTGAGCAGCACCCGCGCGCCGGCGTCGTCGAGCCGCTGCGCGGGGTCCTTGGCGAGCAGGCCGTAGATGACCTTCTCCAGCAGGGGCCCGGCGTTCTTGGGCGGGTCGACGGGCTCGGTCATCACGGCGGTCAGCGTCGCGATCGCCGAACCCTTGTCGTACGGCGGGCTGCCCTCGAGGCTCGCGTACAGCAGGCCGCCGAGCGACCACATGTCGGCGGCCGGGCCGGGCTTGTGACCACGGGCCCGCTCGGGCGAGATGTACGAGGGCGCGCCGACGAGCATGCCGGTGGAGGTGATCGACGGATCGCCCTCGACCTGGGCGATGCCGAAGTCGGTGAGGACGACGCGGCCGTCCTCGGCGATCAGGACGTTGGACGGCTTCACGTCGCGGTGCAGGATGCCCTCGCGGTGCGCCGAGCGCAGCACGTCGAGGATCGCGAGGCCGACCTCGGCGGCGCGGTGGGGCGTCAGCGTGCCGTCCTCGCGGATGGCGTCGGCGAGGGACTTGCCCTCGATGAGCTCCATGACGATCCACGGCCGGTCGTCCTCGTCGACGACGTCGTAGACCGTGACGGCGCCGTTGTTACGGATCCGGGCGATGGCCTTCGCCTCGCGCAGGGTCCGAGTGATGAGGCGTCGCTTCTCGTCCTCGTCGATGCTGTTGGGGAAGCGCAGCTCCTTGACGGCGACGGTACGCCCGAGAGTCTCGTCGACCGCGCGCCACACCGTGCCCATGCCGCCGCGTCCGAGCACCCCGTCGAGGCGGTAGCGCCCGGCGAGCAACCGCCCTTCGGTGGTCGGCACGGCACCGGTCTTCGCGGGGCGCCCGGCAGCCGCGGCCTTGGCCTTCGGCTTCACGGGCGGCGCGTCCTCCGGCTCCGTCGCAGCGGGCGCCTTCCCCGATCCGCCGTCCGCGGCTCCCGCCCCGGCCCCGGAATGGGAATCCGTCCTGGAATCCGACCCGGAACCGGGCCGGATCACGCGGTCGGCGGCGCCGTCTCCGGCACCTTCCGCGTCGCTCTTGGTGTCCGTCTTCGGGCCGGACTCCGCGTCCGGCTCCGCCTCACGGGCCGCTGGAACCACACTTCGGTCGCCGTCGGTTCCGGCACCCGCGCCGGCGTCCCGCCGAGGGTCCCGCGCCGTGTCCCGCGACTGCTCCGCCTCCGACATGCGTCCCCTCTGCGATCCCTGATCTTCGCCCGCGCTGCCGCTTCCCGCGCGATGCGGTAACCCGCCCTGGAAGAGAGCCCATTGTCTCTCACCCCGGGACCGATGCGGATCCCGGGTCCGCACTCCGAGAGGACGGCCCCTGGAGAAAGCGCTCCCCATCACGCCACCGGACGCGCAGTCACCCCTCGAAGGTTCCCCTCCCGCAGGAACAGGATGCCGCACCCGCCCGCCAACGACCCTCGCCGACGGGCGACTTCTCCTCTCCCCACTCCCTCCTCGCCCCCTTTCCGCCTGGCCAGACAGCCGGCCGGCGTTCCGAGGCCGGCCGGCTCAGCCCAGGAGTCCGGCCGGTCAGATCGGCACGATGTCCGGTGCTCCGAGCCGCGCCGCGTCCGCCGTCAGGTCGTCCGGCTGCCGCTGCGACTCACGCTCCGCCTCCACCCGCTTCTCGTAGTGCTCCACCTCCTTGTCGATCTGGTGGTGGTCCCAGCCCAGGACCGGTGCCATCAGCTCGGCGCACTCCCGTGCGCTGCGGGTCCCCCGGTCGAACGTCTCGATCGAGATCCGGGTCCGCCGGGTCAGGACGTCGTCCAGGTGCCGAGCCCCTTCGTGCGAGGCGGCGTAGACGATTTCGGCGCGCAGATAGTCGTCGGCGCCGGTCAGCGGGTCGCCGAGCCCCGGATCGGCGGCGATCAGCTCCAGGATCTCGTCCGTCAGGGCTCCGTAGCGGTTGAGCAGATGCTCGACCCGTACGACATGGAGACCGGTCCGCGCGGCGATCCTGGCCCGGGCGTTCCACAACGCTCGGTATCCCTCGGCGCCGATGAGGGGGACGTCCTCCGTGACGCAGTCGGCGACCCGCTGGTCGAGTGCGTGTACCGCGGCGTCGACGGCGTCCTTGGCCATGACCCGGTAGGTCGTGTACTTCCCGCCGGCGACGACGACCAGGCCGGGGACCGGGTGGGCGACGGTGTGCTCGCGCGAGAGCTTGCTGGTGGCGTCCGACTCGCCGGCCAGCAGCGGGCGCAGCCCCGCGTAGACGCCCTGCACGTCGTCCCGGCCGAGCGGGACGGCCAGGACGCTGTTCACATGCTCCAGCAGGTAGTCGATGTCGGCGCTGGAGGCGGCCGGATGGGCCTTGTCCAGGTCCCAGTCGGTGTCCGTGGTGCCCACGATCCAGTGCCGGCCCCACGGGATCACGAACAGCACGGACTTCTCGGTCCGCAGGATCAGTCCGGTGGTGGAGTGAATCCGGTCCTTGGGCACCACCAGATGGATGCCCTTCGACGCCCGTACGTGGAACTGCCCCCTCTCCCCGATGAGGGCCTGGGTGTCGTCCGTCCACACCCCGGTCGCGTTCACGATCTGCCTGGCGCGGATCTCGTACTCTCCGCCCGCCTCCACGTCCTGCACCCGGGCGCCGACGACGCGCTCCCCCTCGCGCAGGAAGCCGACCACCCGTGCGCGGCTGGCGGCCAGCGCTCCGTAACTCGCCGCGGTGCGCACCAGAGTGGCGGTGAAGCGGGCATCGTCCATCTGGGCGTCGTAGTACTGCAGAGCCCCCACCAGGGCGTCCTTCTTCAGGCAGGGCGCCACGCGCAGCGCGTGACGCCGTGAGAGGTGGCGGTGGACGGGCAGGCCCCTGCCGTGGCCCGAGGAGACCGACATCGCGTCGTACAGCGCGACGCCCGAGCCCGCGTACAGCCGCTCCCAGCCCTTGTGCCGCAAGGGATAGAGGAAGGGCACCGGCTTCACGAGATGGGGCGCGAGCCGCTCCAGGAGCAGTCCGCGCTCCTTCAGGGCCTCCCGCACCAGCGCGAAGTCCAGCATCTCCAGATAGCGCAGGCCGCCGTGGATCAGCTTGCTCGACCGGCTCGACGTGCCGGACGCCCAGTCGCGGGCCTCCACGAGACCGGTCGAGAGCCCTCTGGTGACCGCGTCGAGGGCGGTTCCGGCGCCGACGACGCCGGCGCCCACGACCAGCACGTCCAGTTCACGCTCGGCCATCGCCGCGAGCGCTTCCGCGCGCTCGGCGGGTCCCAGTTTCGCTGTCCTCACCGCTGCCTCCCGTCGTCCCCCCGTGTGGTCGGGCTCACAGGGTCGATTCTGTCCCGGCCTTCCGACTTCAGCCACCGCCTGTGGATAACACTCGGCGACCTTCGACTCCCCAATGCGGCATATCGGTCATATTTACGCCTAGTCTGACATTGCGCTCGACCCGTTCTGTCCACCGGGCTTGCGCGTCTCGTCCCCTCCGGCTACTGGGAAGGACGGCCCACCCTCATGCCCGCTGATCTCGCCGTCATCGGCCTCGGCCACCACGGACTCCCCCTCGCCCAGGCCGCCATCGCCGTCGGCATCGACACCGTCGGCTACGACACCGACCCACGGCCCGTCGCCGAACTCGCCGCCGGCCGCCCGCCCGTCGACGGCTCGCTCACCGCGTCGGAGATCCGCCGGATGCTCTCGGGGGGCTTCCGGCCCGCCACCAACCCGGCCGAGCTCGGACGGGTCCGCACGGCCGTCATCTGCGCCCCGACCCCGCCAGGGCCGGACCGGTCCCTCGACCTCACCGGCGTCGCCGACGCCGCCCGCGCCCTCGCCGCCCGGCTGCGCCCCCACACGACGGTCCTGCTGGAGTCCCCCGTCCCGCCCGGCACCACCGAGGGCGTGCTGCGCGACCTCCTCGAAGAGGGCTCCGGCCTGCGAGCGGGCCGCGATTTCCACCTCGCGTACTCCCCTGGCCGCCTCGACCCCGGCCGGCGCACCCACGGCTTCGCCGGGACCCCGAAGGTCATCGGCGGCCTCACCCCCGCCTGCACCGAATCCGCCGCCGCCTTCTACGGCCGGCTCACCGACAAGGTGGTACGCGCGCGTGGCCCGCGCGAGGCCGAGACGGTCAAGCTCCTGGAGACCAACTTCCGGCACGTCAACATCGCCCTGGTCAACGAGATGGCGGTGCTCTGCCACGAACTCGGCGTCGACCTGTGGGACGTCATCCGCTGCGCCGAGACCAAGCCCTTCGGCTTCCAGGCATTCCGGCCGGGGCCCGGTGTGGGCGGCCACGGCGTCCCCGTCGACGTGGTCGGCACCAACCGCCCGCTGCGCATGGTCGAGCTGGCGAGCCAGGTCAACGAGCGCATGCCGCAGTACGTCGTCCAGCGCTGCGCGACCCTCCTCAACGAGCACGGAAAGTCGGCCCGGGGCGCCCGGGTGCTTCTGCTCGGCATCACGTACAAACCCGATCTCGCCGACCGCGAGAGCTCCCCAGCCGACGAGATCGCCCGCCGCCTGATGGACCTGGGAGCCGTGGTCAGCTACCACGACCCGTACGTCCCCGACTGGCGCGTCCGCGACCTCCCCGTGCCCCGCGCGGACTCCCTCTACGAGGCCGCCGCCCACGCCGACCTGACGGTCCTCCTGCAACACCACCGCACCTACGACCTCCAGGGCCTGGCGGTCAAGGCCCAACTGCTCCTCGACACCAGGGGAGCGACCCCGGCGGGTGCGGCGCACCGCCTCTGAGAGCGGCCGAAACCGCCGAAAGCCGCCGAAAGCCGCTGGGGGCCACACGGGACACGGGAAGGGCCCCGCACCAGATCCACATGGTGCGGGGCCCCTCTCGTACGCGTACGGCCGAACGGGTCAGCGCTTGTGCTGCGCGTCCGCGACCGTGACCTCGACGCGCTGGAACTCCTTGAGCTCGCTGTAGCCCGTCGTCGCCATCGCCCGGCGCAGCGCGCCGAAGAAGTTCATCGAGCCGTCGGGGCTGTGCGACGGGCCCGCGAGGATCTCCTCGGTCGTCCCGACGATGCCGAGGTCGACCAGCTTGCCGCGCGGCACGTCCTCGTGGACGGCCTCCATGCCCCAGTGGTGCCCCTTGCCCGGCGCGTCCGTGGCGCGGGCCAGCGGGGAGCCGATCATCACCGAGTCGGCGCCGCAGGCGATCGCCTTGGGCAGGTCGCCCGACCAGCCCACACCGCCGTCGGCGATGACGTGGACGTACCGGCCGCCGGACTCGTCCATGTAGTCGCGGCGGGCCGCGGCCACGTCGGCGACCGCGGTCGCCATCGGGACCTGGATGCCCAGCACGTTGCGCGTGGTGTGCGCCGCGCCGCCGCCGAAGCCGACCAGGACACCCGCGGCGCCGGTGCGCATCAGGTGCAGGGCCGCGGTGTACGTGGCGCAGCCGCCGACGATGACCGGGACGTCGAGCTCGTAGATGAACTGCTTCAGGTTCAGCGGCTCGGCGGCGCCGGAGACGTGCTCGGCGGAGACCGTCGTGCCGCGGATGACGAAGATGTCCACGCCGGCGTCGACGACGGCCTTCGAGAACTGCGCGGTGCGCTGCGGGGAGAGCGCGGCCGCGGTGACCACGCCCGAGTCGCGCACCTCCTTGATCCGCTGCCCGATCAGCTCTTCCTTGATCGGGGCGGAGTAGATCTCCTGCAGACGGCGGGTCGCGGCGGCCTCGTCCAGCTCCGCGATCTCGTCGAGCAGCGGCTGCGGGTCCTCGTACCGGGTCCACAGGCCCTCGAGGTTCAGCACGCCCAGGCCGCCCAGCTCACCGATGCGGATGGCGGTCTGCGGCGAGACGACCGAGTCCATGGGGGCGGCCAGGAAGGGAAGCTCGAAGCGGTAGGCGTCGATCTGCCAGGCGATCGAGACCTCCTTCGGGTCCCGGGTGCGCCGGCTCGGTACGACGGCGATGTCGTCGAACGCGTACGCCCTGCGGCCGCGCTTGCCGCGCCCGATCTCGATCTCAGTCACGATGTGTGGCCTTTCCCTCTATGTCTGCGCCTACCAGTATCCCCGACACAAGCGGGAGGGGCGGTTCCGGCCACATGCCGAAACCGCCCCTCGCTGCCGCGCGCTACTTCCTGCTGTAGTTCGGCGCCTCGACCGTCATCTGGATGTCGTGCGGGTGGCTCTCCTTGAGGCCCGCCGAGGTGATCCGCACGAAGCGGCCCTTGGACTCCATCTCCGAAACGGTGGCGGCGCCGACGTAGCCCATGGTCTGACGAAGACCGCCGACGAGCTGGTGCAGGACGTTGGACAGCGGGCCGCGGTAGGGCACCTGGCCCTCGACGCCCTCGGGCACCAGCTTGTCGTCGGAGCTGACCTCCGCCTGGAAGTAGCGGTCCTTCGAGTACG
Source organism: Streptomyces lateritius (assembly GCF_014649715.1). GTDB lineage: Bacteria > Actinomycetota > Actinomycetes > Streptomycetales > Streptomycetaceae > Streptomyces > Streptomyces lateritius. The sequence continues at coordinate 253,348 of NZ_BMTO01000008.1, read as the reverse complement.
ACCGGCCCTGGCCGCGGGACTGCATGGCGCCGAGCGAGCCCATACCGCGGTACGACTTGAACTGCTTGCCGTTGATGAAGAGCAGCTCGCCGGGCGACTCCTCACAGCCCGCGAGGAGGCTGCCGAGCATGACGGTGTCGGCGCCGGCGGCGAGCGCCTTGCCGATGTCGCCGGAGTACTGCAGACCACCGTCGCCGATCAGCGGGACACCGGCGGCCCGGGCCGCGAGGGAAGCCTCGTAGATGGCGGTGACCTGCGGGACGCCGATGCCCGCGACCACGCGGGTGGTGCAGATCGAGCCGGGGCCCACGCCGACCTTGATGCCGTCGACACCGGCGTCGATCAGCGCCTGCGCGCCGTCACGCGTGGCGACGTTGCCGCCGATCACGTCGACGTTCACGCTCGACTTGATCTTCGCCATCCAGCTCAGGGCGTTGCTGTTGTGGCCGTGCGAGGTGTCGACGACCAGGAAGTCCGCCCCGGCGGCGGCGAGCGCCTGGGCGCGCTCCAGCGCCTCGGGGCTCGCGCCCACGGCGGCACCGACGAGCAGGCGGCCCTCGGCGTCCTTGGCGGCGTTCGGGTACTTCTCCGCCTTGACGAAGTCCTTGACGGTGATCAGACCCTTGAGCACGCCCTCGTCGTCGACCAGCGGCAGCTTCTCGATCTTGTGGCGGCGCAGCAGCTCCATGGCGTCGACGCCGGAGATGCCGACCTTGCCGGTGACCAGCGGCATCGGCGTCATGACCTCGCGGACCTGACGGCTGCGGTCGCTCTCGAAGGCCATGTCGCGGTTGGTCACGATGCCCAGCAGCTTGCCGTCCGGGTTCGTGACGGGGACACCGCTGATGCGGAACTTGGCGCACAGGGCGTCCGCCTCGGCGAGCGTCGCCTCCGGGTGCACCGTGATGGGGTCGGTGACCATGCCGGACTCGGAGCGCTTGACCAGGTCGACCTGGTTGGCCTGGTCCTCGATGGAGAGGTTGCGGTGCAGCACGCCGACGCCGCCCAGACGGGCCATCGCGATCGCCATGCGGGACTCGGTCACCTTGTCCATCGCCGCCGAGAGCAGGGGGATCTGGACCCGGACGTTGCGGGAGATACGGGACGAGGTGTCGACCGCGTTGGGGAGCACCTCCGACGCGCCCGGCAGCAGCAGCACGTCGTCGTAGGTCAGCCCGAGCGTCGCGAATTTCTCGGGCACTCCGTCGACGTTGACAGTCATGACACCTTCCCCAAATGGCCTTGATCGGTGCGGACGTCCATGCTAACGGGCTACGGCGGTGTCTCATTCCACGATCAAGATCACCGAGAAGCTTTGTACGTTCATACGTGTACGTGAGGGCCACCGGCCCCCGTCGACCCTTACTGCTCGGCCAGTGCCCGCAGGCGGCTGAGCGCGCGGTGCTGCGCCACCCGTACCGCACCCGGCGACATCCCGAGCATCTGGCCGGTCTCCTCCGCGGTGAGCCCGACCGCGACCCGGAGCACCAGCAGCTCGCGCTGGTTCTCGGGGAGGTTGGCGAGGAGCTTCTTGGCCCACTCCGCGTCGTCGCTGAGCAGCGCGCGCTCCTCGGGACCCAGCGAGTCGTCGGGCCGCTCCGGCATCTCGTCGGAGGGCACGGCCGTCGAGCCGGGGTGCCGCATGGCGGCCCGCTGCAGATCGGCGACCTTGTGTCCGGCGATGGCGAAGACGAAGGCCTCGAACGGCCTGCCGGTGTCCTTGTAGCGCGGCAGCGCCATCAGGACGGCGACGCAGACCTCCTGCGCGAGGTCCTCCACGAAGTGACGAGCGTCACCGGGCAGGCGACTCAGCCGCGTACGGCAGTAGCGCAGGGCGAGCGGGTGCACGCGCGCCAGGAGATCGTGCGTCGCCTGCTCGTCGCCCTCGACGGCGCGGTGGACGAGTGCGCCGATCTCACCCTGCCCTGCGGGCATGGGGGACCCCACGGTCTCGTCGTCGCGCATCGCTCCATGGTGCCTCGACGCCTGAGGATTCGCGGCACCGCGTCCGTAGTTGTGCACCGAAGCGTTATGAGCAGGTGCGCCGGAACTCATCTCCTGCGCCCTCCCCTCCCGCTCGATCGACTCGTCCCCGAGGAACTCCACACCTCAAGGATGCGGCATCCCGCGCGTAAGTGACACAAGCCCCTGTCCCGGCGGGGACTCGAGCCGCTGTCACGGCCCGAAACCAGAGCCGCCCCGCCCGCCGACGGCGGACGGGGATACGGGCACCCCCCTAACGGACGAGACCCCAGCGGAAGCCGAGGGCGACGGCGTGCGCGCGGTCCGATGCGCCGAGCTTCTTGAACAGGCGCCGCGCGTGGGTCTTGACGGTGTCCTCCGAGAGGAAGAGCTCGCGTCCGATCTCCGCGTTGGACCTGCCGTGGCTCATACCTTCGAGCACCTGGATCTCGCGCGCGGTGAGGGTCGGCGCAGCGCCCATCTCGGCCGACCGCAGTCGACGCGGGGCGAGGCGCCAGGTCGGGTCGGCGAGGGCCTGGGTGACCGTGGCCCGCAGTTCGGCGCGCGAGGCGTCCTTGTGCAGGTAGCCACGGGCCCCGGCGGCGACCGCGAGCGCGACGCCGTCCAGGTCCTCGGCGACGGTGAGCATGATGATGCGGGCGCCCGGGTCCGCGGACAGCAGCCGGCGGACAGTCTCCACGCCGCCCAGACCGGGCATGCGTACGTCCATCAGAATCAGGTCCGAGCGGTCCGCACCCCAGCGGCGGAGGACTTCCTCGCCGTTGGCGGCGGTGGTCACGCGCTCCACACCGGGCACGGTCGCGACCGCGCGGCGAAGCGCCTCTCGGGCAAGCGGGGAGTCGTCGCAGACGAGGACGGATGTCATGGCCGCCCTCCGCAGCTGATGCGCGTCACCTTGAGCCTCCAGGGCTGGTACGTATCGTCACCTGTGCGGTTGACGCCCTCGGACATCTGCCCGAGCGCTTGTTCCTTCAACCGCCTCCGCACTCTCAACGACGGTCACTCGAAAGAGTTACGGGTCGGCGGCCGCCTTCGGCACTCTACGTGAGGAGGCGTGCGCGGAGGAGAGCGACGCGACCTATCTGCCCACCATCGGAAGCTATGCCCCATTTAGCGGGTTTTCTTCCCTTTTTGTGGTGTCTGTGGCTAGATTCGCAATGAGTCATATTTACATCTACTTAGACAGTAGTTGTACGGTCGGGTCGATCCCGCGAGAGCGGGTAGCCGAGACCCCGGGGGGCGAAAGGCCCCCACCCATCAGCCCCCATCAGCCATCCACCCGCCCACCTATCCGTTCGACACGGTTTCAAGGGGACAAGCGCAATGGCAGATTTCTCCCGCCTTCCCGGACCCAACGCCGATCTGTGGGACTGGCAACTCCTCGCGGCCTGCCGCGGGGTGGACAGCTCCCTGTTCTTCCACCCCGAGGGAGAGCGCGGCGCGGCACGGAGTGCGCGTGAGAACTCGGCGAAAGAGGTCTGCATGCGGTGCCCGGTACGCGCGGAGTGTGCGGCACACGCACTCGCGGTACGGGAGCCCTACGGCGTATGGGGCGGCCTCACCGAGGACGAACGCGAAGAGCTCATGGGACGTGCCCGAAATCGCCTGATCACGGCGGCGGCCAGCCCATCGACCACGGCATCGGCATCGAGTTCGGCAGGCGTGGGACACGCCTGAAGGAACGTTTCTGCACGGCATCTGCACGGCAAGGGAAGAGCAGTTCGCGGCAGTCGAGAGAACGGGGCCGGGAAACGCCCCCGCCCGGCCCCTTGATTCCGCCGGTGAACGGCGGCCCCGCACCTGAACGGCGTTACGCGCGCGTGGCCGCGCGGGAGAGTTCGTCCAGAGTCGCGGCGACGGCCGGCACCTGAGCCAGATCGGGCAGCGTGAGGGCGACGATCTCGCGTTCGACGGCCGGTTCCACGGCCACGGTCCTCGCGCCCTTGGGCCGCACCGACTCGATGGCGAGTTCCGGCAGGACGGCCACTCCCAGACCGGCCCCGACCAGCCCCACCACCGCCGGGTAGTCGTCGGTGGCGAAGTCGATGCGCGGCGTGAAGCCGGCCTCCTCACAGACCTCCACCAGCTGGCGACGGCAGCGCGGGCATCCCGCGATCCAGGATTCACCGGCCAGTTCGGCGATCCCCACCGACTCCGCGTCCGCGAGCCGGTGTCCGTCCGGCACCAGGCCGACGAGCCGGTCCGCGAGCAGCGGCCGGACCACCAGGTCGTCCCACTCGGCCGGGCCCGCTCCGTACCGGAAGGCGAGGGCCACGTCGCAGTCACCCTCCCGGAGCATCTCCACCGAGCGCGGAGGCTCGGCCTCCACCAGCGAGACCCGGGTGCCCGGGTGCGCCGCCCGCAGCGCGGCGAGGGCGGTGGGGACCAGGGTGGAGCTGCCGCTGGGGAAGGAGACCAGGCGGACGCGGCCCGCCCGCAGTCCGGCGATGGCGGCCACCTCCTCCTCGGCCGCCGTCAGCCCGGCGAGGATCCCGGAGGCGTGACGGACCAGGGCCTCACCCGCCTGGGTGAGGCGCATCTCCCGGCCGGTCCGGATCAGCAGCGGCGTGCCCGCGGAGGATTCGAGCGCCTTCATCTGCTGGCTCACCGCGGGCTGCGTGCAGCCCAGTTCGCGCGCGGCGGCGGAGAAGGAGCCGGTGGCGGCGACGGCGCGCAGGACGCGGAGATGACGGGCCTCGATCATAGGTCGAGCATAAGCGAACCTTGGGATTCACGGCCAATAGTCGTTCGCTGCTTTGAGAGCGCTCCGCTTTGGGCCTCTAAGGTGCCGGTATGAAGGTGCTGAGCGTGAATGCGGGCCGGGCCAAGGCCGTGGATTACACCGACGCCCCGTCCGGGACGACGGGTATCGACAAGCGTCCGGTCGAAGGGCCGGTACGGGTCGAGGCGCCGGGCCCGCGGGGCGTCGGGGCGAGCGGGGTCGCCGGGGACGCGGTGTGCGACCTGCGCTTCCACGGCGGCGACCACCGCGCGGTGTACGCCTTCGCCCGGGAGGACATGGACCTCTGGGAGACCGAACTGGGCAGGCCGCTGGCCAACGGTTCCTTTGGGGAGAACCTCACCACCCTCGGGCTCGATGTGAACGGGTCCCTGATCGGGGAGCGTTGGCGGATCGGCCGGGACGTGGTCCTCGAAGTGACCGGGAGCCGCATCCCCTGTCGCACCTTCGCCGCCTTCGTGGAGGAGCAGGGCTGGGTCCGGCGCTTCACCCGGTCGACGGCCGGCCCGGGCGCGATGCTGCGGGTGATCGAGCCGGGCGAGCTCGCGGCCGGCGACCCGGTGACGGTCCTGCGCCGGCCGGACCACGAGGTCACGGTCGCGCTGATGCACCGGGCCGCGACGGCCGACCGCGCGCTGCTGCCGAGCACCCTGGCCGCCGCCGAGTGGATGGAGCCGGGTCTCCTCGCCCTCGCCCGCACGCACGCGGCGAAGTACGGAACCGGGGCCCCGGTCTCGTCCTAGGCCGCGTCCGTGAAGTCGCGCCTGGCCCGACACGACCTCGGCCGTGTCCGCGGGCACCACTGGCCTCGGTGGCGCTCGCGCGGGGCACTACCGTGCCGCTATGACGACTGCACTGATTACGGGCGCGACGGCGGGCATCGGGGCCGCGTTCGCGCGGAGACTGGCGGCGGACGGGCACGATGTCGTGCTCGTGGCCCGCGATGTGAAGAGGCTGCGGGAGCAGGCGACCGAGCTGCACGACCGGCACGGCGTCGAGGCCGAGGTCCTCGCGGCGGACCTGGCCGAGGAGAAGGGGATCGCCGCGGTCGAGGCCCGGCTCTCCGATCCCAGGCAGCCGGTGGACCTCCTGGTGAACAACGCCGGTTTCGGCAACAAGGGCCAGTTCCTGGACGTGCCCATGGCCGACGAGCTGAAGATGCTGACGGTGCACTGCGAGGCGGTGCTGCGGCTGACGTCGGCGGCGGCCCGGTCCATGCGCACGCGGGGCCGCGGCGGCGTGGTGAACGTGGCCTCGGTGGCCGCCTTCCTGCCGCGCGGCACGTACGGCGCGTCGAAGGCGTGGGTGGTGCAATTCACCCAGGGCGCGGCGCGGGACCTGGCGGGCAGCGGAGTGCGGCTGATGGCGCTGTGCCCGGGCTTCGTCCGTACGGAGTTCCACGAACGGGCCGGGATGGGGACGGACAACATCCCGCGCTGGATGTGGCTGGACGCCGACAAGCTGGTGGCGACGGCCCTGTCCGACCTGGCGCGGGGCCGGACGCTCTCCATCCCCGATCCCCGGTACAAGGCCCTGATGGGCGTGGTGAAGCTGGCGCCGCGCGGCCTGCTCGGAGGGGTGTCCTCCAGGGCGGGCCGCGCGTACGGACCGAGGTAGGGGGTGTTAGCCGACGCCCGGGTGATCCTCCGGGCCGAGGGTGAGTCGTGCGGTCGTGCCGTCCCGCCAGGTCACGTGGAGGGTACGGCCGCTGACCTGGACGGTCGCGAGGGTGGTGACGGGGGCCGGGTCCGGCTCGGCGGTGAGGGAGGCGAGGGACACGAAGAGGGACTCGGCGCCGCTGGTGGTGGAGTGCAGGGCCGCGGTGCGGGTCTTCGGGCCCTGGAGAGTGGCGCCGGTGGTGAGGGGGACGGGGTCGGCGGCCGGTGGGTAGCCGTGGACCGGGTGGAGCTGGGCAGTGGGGCCTTCGGGGGTGGTGGCCCAGCCGGTCTGGCGTACGGGCGTTCCCTCCGGGGCGCCCAGGACGAGGTGGGCGCGGACCTCGGCGCGGCCGTGCGCGAGGGTCGCGGAGACGACCCGGACGCCGGGCAGCGGGGTGTGCAGGGAGGCGGCCCAGCAGGGGCCGGTGGAGACGGGCACGGCGGGCCCGCGCCGGGTGACCCGGCCGTCGACGACCAGGGCGAAGTGGTTGTCGGCCGGGTCGGGCGGGGCGGTCGGTCCGGTACGGGTGGAGTACGCGAAGCGGCCGTAGCCGGCGTCGTCCCCGCCCGCTTCGTGGGCGGCCACATGGTTGCTGCCGTGGTTGTGGAGGCGTACGAGTCCGTCGCCCGCGGTGGAATGGATGAGCAGCCCGGCCGGCGCGACGGGGCGGACGGTGTCGGCGCGCTCGGCGGGGAGCGGCTCCTCGCGGTCGGTCCAGACGGGGTGGCCGGCCGGGAGGAGGAGGCCGAGGAACCCCTTGGCGGCCCAGTAGGGCGAGGCGGGGCCGGAGTAGCTCTGCACGAGTGGTGGGTGCGGGCCGTACCAGCCGAGGGTGAGCAGGCCGTGCTCGTCGGTGGCGCCGCGGTCGAGGAAGTGCCGCAGGGCGCCTGAGGCGAGGCGGCGGGTGGCGCCGGGGGTGAGCGGCGTGTGGCCGGTGAGGGCGCCGAGCCAGGGGGCGGCCGCGGCGGCGAAGCGGTAGATGAGGGAGCGGCCGTACGGGAGGGGCGCTCCGTCGGCGTCGAAGAGGTGGACGTGGTCGTCGAGTTGGGCGCGCAGCCGCGGGCCGTAGCGGGCGAGGAGGTCCTGGTCGCCGGAGAGGTGGGCGTGCAGGACGGGGTAGAAGTGCAGGGCCCAGGCGTTGTAGTGGTCGAAGGCGCGGTTGTCGCCGTCGCTGTACCAGCCCTCTCCGAGGTACCAGTGCTCGATGCGGTCGAGGGACCGGTCGATGGCGGCGGCGGCGCGGTCCGTCTCGACGCCGGCGTCCTGGAGGAAGCCGGCGACGGTGAGGCCGAAGAGCCACCAGTTGTTGTCGACGGGCGAGGGCGCGAGGGCGGGCAGCAGCCAGTCGACGGCGCGTTGCCGGGTGCGGTCGTCGAGGGCGTCCCAGAGCCAGGGCCGGGTCAGGCGCAGCGCGAGCGCGACGGAGGCGGATTCGACGACGGCCTGACGCACGTCGGTCGAAAGGGGCCAGGATTCGGGCCCGGTGGAGCCGGGCGCCTCGGTTCCGGCCTCAAGTCCCGCGGCGTAGCGGGGGAGATGGCCGAGGGGGTCGTCGCCGTGGGCGCCCGCGACGCGAAGGGCGGCGAGGAGGAACGTGCGGGCGTAGCCTTCGAGGCCGTCGGAGCGTACGCCGGACCAGCTGGGGCGGGGTCCGGGCAGGTCGATCAGTCCGTGGCGGGGCGTGGCGTACGGGCGTACGGCGAGGAGGAGTCGGTCGGCGCGGTCCTCCCAGTGGGCGCGGGTCCAGCCGGTGAACGGACTGAGCTCACGGTTCTCGGGCGGCGTGGGCATGATGCTCCCTGAGGCGGACTGAGGCGTCGCCCGGAATCATGAACACGGCTCGATCGAACGTCAATGGACTGGACCGAATGATCGAAACTCCCGCCGTTCGATCATATTGCATTAAGGTCTGAGACGGGGCGGCGTCCCGCCGGACCACCACACCGCGAGGGGGAGGAACGCCGTGCGCGAGAGTTCCGTCGAACGTCACGACCGTCTGCTGGCCCTGGTGCGCGAGCGCCGCACGGCACGCGTCTCCGACCTGGCCGTTCTGCTGGGGGTCTCCCCCGTCACCGCGCGCCGGGACGTCGAGGCGCTGGCGGCCAGGGGGCTCCTCGACCGGGTGCACGGCCAGGTCTCCTGGCCGGAGCGCCCGGCCACCGGGGGCGGCGCGGGCCACTCGGCGGGCGCCGGCGAGGGCCTGGTCCTCGGGCTGCTCGCGCCCTCCGCCACGTACTACTTCGCCGAGGTCATCCGGGGTGCGCACGAGGCCGCGGCGCGGGCGGGGGCCCGGCTCATCCTGCGTATCTCGGACTACCGCCCCGAGGAGGACCGGGCCCGCACCGAGGGCCTGCTCGCGGCCGGCGCCGAGGGCGTGCTCGTCGCGCCCGGCTGGCGCGGCCCGGAGGACCGGTTCTCGTACGGGGACTGGCTGGCCGCACTTCCCGTACCCGCCGTCCTCCTCGAGCGCCGCGCCGCCCCCGGATCGTCGCTCGACGGCCTGGACCGGGTGGCCTCCGACCACGGCCACGGCGTCCTGCTCGCCCTGCGCCACCTGCTGGACCTGGGCCGTCGGACGCCGTTGCTGGTGGCCCGCGGGGACAGCCCGACCGCGCTCGCGGTGCGCGCCGGATACGCCGAGGCGCTGCGGGCCCTGGGCGTGGAGGCGCCCGGACCGGTGATCGAGTCGGTGCCGGCCGACCAGGACCCGGAGGGCTTCGAACGCGCGGTACGGGCCCTGCACGAGGCGGTCACCTCCGGCCTGGCGGGCGCGGCCCTGGTCCACAACGACGTGGACGCGATCGAGATCGTGCGGCGCCTGGCCGACCTCGGCGTGAAGGTGCCCGAGGACCTGGCGCTGATCGCGTACGACGACGAGGTCGCCGCGCTCGCCGACATCCCGCTGACGGCGGTCGCCCCGCCCAAGCGCCAGGTGGGCCGTCACGCGACGGAGTTGCTGGTGGAGCGGTTGACGCAGGCCCCCGACGAGGAGGCGGCGCGGCGCCATCTGAGCCTGCTGCCCCGGCTCCGGGTGCGCTCCTCCTGCGGGGCCGTGGTGGGGCCCGACCCCTCCTGACCCCGCGGCTGCCGCACAGTCCACTCTCTGATCGAAGTGAGCTTTTTTCGATCAATCAATCTTTCGCTCTTGACTTCGGTCATGGACGGTCGCAGGATCACGGCCACACACCCCGTGCCGCCGCCCCAGGAGCCGTGCCATGAGCCGTACTTGGAACAGAACGTCCCGTGTCATAGCCGGCACCGCCACCGCCCTCGCCGTTCTCACGGCGTGCGGCGGCGGTGGTGACAGTGCCGGATCGTCAGCGAACAAGCCCGTCACCATCACCTTCTGGGGCTGGGCCAAGGGCTCCAAGGACGTGGTGGACGCGTTCAACGCCTCCCACAAGAACATCCGGGTGACGTTCGAGGAGATCCCCTCCGGCACCGCCGGCGGCTACGCCAAGATCTCCAACGCCGTGAAGGCGGGCAACGCGCCCGACCTCGTCTCCATCGAGTACTCCTCGCTCCCCGAGTTCGTCAGCTCCGGCGCCCTGCAGGACATCGGCGACGAGTTCACCGAGGCGGACCGGGCCAAGCTGCTGCCACAGGCGGTGGAGCTCACCACCCTCGGCGGCAAGACCTGGGCCGTCCCCTTCGACGCCGCCCCGCAGGCCTTCTTCTACCGCAAGGACCTGTTCGAGAAGTACCAGGTGGCCGTCCCCAAGACCTGGGACGAATTCAAGGCGGCCGCGGAGAAGGTGAGGAAGGCCGACGCCAAGGCCCGTATCGGCACCTTCTTCCCGGACGACCCGACCACCTTCGAGGCGATGGCCTGGCAGGCCGGCGCCCAGTGGTTCAAGGCCGAGAACGACACCTGGAAGATCGACACCACGGACCCGGCCACCACCAAAGTCGCCGCCTACTGGCAGGGCCTGGTCGACGCCGACCTCGTCCACAAGAACGCCTCCTTCAGTCCCGAGTGGACCGGCTCGCTCAAGAACGGCACCACCATCGGCTACCTCGGCGCCTCCTGGGGCGCGGGAGTCCTCAAGGGCACCCTGCCCGAGCAGAACGGCAAGTGGGCGGTGGCGCCCATGCCGAGCTGGGACGGCAAGCCCGCCAGCGGCATGCTCGGCGGCTCCACCTTCGCGGTGACCAAGGACAGCCGGAACAAGGCGGCGGCCGTCGAGTTCGCCGAGTGGATGTCCACCACCGAGGCCGGTGTCAAGGCCCGTATCGCCTCCGGCACCTCCAGCGCCTTCCCCGCCGCCACCGCGCTCCGCCCGGTCGCCAAGCAGGCCTTCGACGCGAGCTACTACGGCGGTCAGGACATCTACGCCCTCTTCGAGCGGTCCGGCGCCTCCATCGGCCAGAACTGGGCCTGGGGTCCGACCACCGGCACCACCAACACCGCCATCAAGGACCAGTTCGGCAAGATCACCAAGGGTGGCCCCACGATCGCCGACGCGATCAGGACCGGACACGAGGCGACGGTCGCCGAGCTGAAGAAGCGCGGCCTGAAGGTCGAGGGCTGACCCGGTGAAGGCCCGCACCCGTGCCGCAGCGTTCCTGCTGACCCCCTTCTTCGTCCTGTTCACCGCGGTGATGGTGGTGCCGATCGGATACGCGGTCTGGCTCAGCCTGTTCACGGAGAAGCAGTCGGGGCTGGGCTTCGGCGGCACCGAGACCGTCTTCACGGGACTCGACAACTACACCGCGGCACTGGGTGACCGGGCCTTCCGCGAGGGCTTCGGCGTACTGCTCGGATACTGCCTGTTCTACATTCCGCTGCTGATCGCCGGGGCACTCGGGCTCGCCCTGCTGCTCGACTCCGCGCTCGCCCGCGCCCGCCGCTTCTTCCAGCTCGCGCTCTTCCTGCCGCACGCGGTCCCCGGGATCATCGCCGCGCTGATCTGGGTCTACCTCTACACCCCCCAACTCAGCCCGGTCGTCGAGGCCATGGAGGCCGGCGGCATCGGCTTCGACTTCTTCTCACCCGGGGGAGCACTCCCCTCCGTGGTCAACATCGCCCTGTGGGAATGGCTCGGCTACAACATGGTGATCTTCTACGCCGCCCTGCAGGCCATCGACCGCTCGGTCCTGGAGGCGGCCACCGTCGACGGGGCCGGCTCCTGGCGCATCGCCTTCAGCATCAAGGTCCCGCTCGTCCGCGCCTCCCTCGTGATGGTCGGTCTCTTCACCGTCATCGGCTCGCTGCAGCTGTTCACCGAGCCGCTGATCCTCAACAAGGGCACGGGCTCCGCCGTCACCTCGACCTGGACGCCGAACATGTACGCGTACACCGCGGCCTTCGACCGCAACGACTACGGGCTCGCGGCCGCGGCCTCCGTCCTCCTCGCCCTGACCGCCGCGCTGCTCTCCTTCGGCGTCACACGGCTGACCGGCCGCCGGAAGGAGAAGGCAGCATGAGCAGGCCCCGCCCCCAGAGCGCCTGGCTCTCCAAGACCGCCGTCAACGGAGCGCTCGTCCTCGCCGTCGTCTACATGCTCTTCCCCCTCGTCTGGCTGGTGACCGCGGCCACCAAGGACGCGGGCGGACTGCTCGCCGGAAACGCCTTCTCCTTCGAGGGCTTCGACCTCGGCGGCAACCTGAGCCGCCTCGCCGAGTACAACGACGGCATCTACTTCCACTGGTACGTCAACAGCCTGCTCTACGCCGGCCTGGGCGCCGTCGTCTGTTCGCTGATCAGCGTCGCCGCGGGCTACGCCTTCGACAAGTACGACTTCCGGGGCAAGGAGAAGCTCTTCGCCGTCGTTCTGCTCGGCGTCCTCGTCCCCACCACCGCGCTCGCCCTGCCCATGTACCTTCTCGCCAGCGAGGTGGGCATCGTCAACACCTACTGGGCCGTGCTGATCCCCGTCCTGGTCAACCCCTTCGGGGTCTACCTCTCCCGGGTCTTCAGTGCCGGCTACATCCCCGACGAGGCCCTCGAAGCCGCCCGTATCGACGGCGCCGGCGAACTGCGCACCTTCTGGTCGATCGGTCTGCGCATGGTCATGCCGGGGTTCGTGACCGTCTTCCTCTTCCAGTTCACCGCCATCTGGAACAACTTCTTCCTCCCCCTGGTGATGCTCTCCGACCAGAAGCTCTTCCCGCTGAGTCTCGGGTTGTACGCATGGAACAGCAACGCCCACGCGGAACCCGACTTCTACCCCCTCGTCGTCACCGGGTCCCTGCTCGCCGTCGTCCCCCTGGTCGTCGCCTTCGTCTCCCTCCAGCGCCACTGGAAGGCCGGCCTGACCGCCGGCAGCGTCAAGTGAGGAGCACGAGTTCCACCATGCACCACGCCACTGACAACCGGCCGGCACTCCTGCTCTCGATGGACCCGGGCATCCCGGAGCGCCTGCTGACCGACGCCCACCGCGCCCGGCTCGCCGCCCTCACCCGTACCGACCCCCACCTGGTCGCACACGACCTCGCGACCCCCGCCCCCGAGGTCGTCGCGGCGCTCGCCGAGGCGGAAGTCCTCCTCACCTGCTGGGGTGCCCCGCCGCTGACCGCCGCCGTCCTGGAGCGCGCCCCGCGCCTGCGGGCCGTCGTCCACGCGGCCGGTTCGGTCAAGCACCACATCACCGACGCCTGCTGGGAGCGGGGCCTCGCCGTCACCTCGGCGGCGGCGGCCAACGCCCTGCCCGTCGCCGAGTACACGCTCGCCGCGATCCTCTTCGCCGGCAAACGCGTCCTGCACGCCGCCCAGCGGTACGCGGAGGTCCGCGCCGACCACGCATGGACGGCCGAGTCGACGGTCTGGGGCAACTACCGGCGTACGGTCGGACTCGTCGGCGCCTCCCGGATCGGGCGGCGGGTGATCGAGCTGCTGCGCCCCTTCGACTTCGAGGTACTGCTCCACGACCCGTACGTGGAGCCCGCCGAGGCCGGGGGGCTGGGTGTCGAGCTCGTGTCCCTGGACGAGTTGTGCGCCCGCGCGTCGATCGTCTCCGTGCACGCCCCCCAACTTCCCGCCACCCACCGGATGGTCGGGGCGGCGCAGCTGGCGGCGATGCCGGACGGAGCGACGCTGATCAACACCGCCCGCGGCTCCCTGGTCGACGAGGCCGCTCTCCTCCCCCACCTGCGGGCCGGCCGCCTGCACGCGGTCCTCGACGTCACGGACCCGGAGGTTCCCCCGGCCGGCTCGCCCCTGTACGAGCTGCCGAACGTCCTGCTCACCCCGCATGTGGCGGGGTCCCTCGGCAACGAGCTGCACCGGATGGCGGACCAGGCGCTGGACGAGCTGGAACGGTACGTGCGCGGCGAACCCTTCCGGGAGGCCGTGCTTCCGACCGCCCTGGAGCGGTCGGCCTGACCGGAGGGACCGTCCTAGCATGGAGGTGTCCCACCCGGTTCGGGAGGCGCCATGACATTCGTACAGATCATCGATTGCAAGACTCAGCGGTTCGACGACATGAACCGGCTCATGGACAAGTGGGTCGAGCAGACCAAGGGCAAGCGCACCGCCACGCACAGCATCCTCGCCAAGGACCGCTCCGACGCCTCCCACTTCGTGGAGATCGTCGAGTTCCCCTCGTACGACGTGGCGATGAGGAACTCGCAGCTTCCCGAGACCGACCGGATCTTCCAGGAGATGGTCGCGCTCTGTGACGAGATGCCGACCTTCACCGACCTGGACGTCGTGCGCGACGAGCAGCTGTACAAGGCGACGGCCCGGCGGTTCTTCGAGCTGGCGGCCGCCGAGGGCGAGCTCGGACCGCTGGACGAGGTCTTCGCCGAGGGCTACCACGACCATGACCCGACCAATCCGCAGGACGCCATCGGCATGGACGCGGTCCGGCGGGAGCTGGACGAGTGGCGCGGCGGCTTCAGGTTCACGTTCACCGTCGACGACCAGATCGCGGAGGGCGACCGGGTCTGCACCCGCTGGACCTGGAACGCCACGCACACCGGCGAGTTCATGGGGATCGAGGCGACCGGCAGGGAGATCTCGATGACGGGGACGGTCATCCACCGCTTCCGCGACGACGGCAAGATCGTCGAGGGGTGGTGGCAGTACGACCAGCTCGGTCTGATGGGCCAGCTCGGCGCCGTCGAAGCCTGACGTCCGAGGCCGGACACCACCCGGACGACACCGAGGCCCGGCGCCCCCTCGCGGGGGCCCCGGGCCTCGGTGATCAGCGGTGCTCAGCTACGAGCGGCTACGAACGGCCTCAGTGGGAGTGGCCGTGACCGTGGCCGTGGCCCGCGTCCGCCGGCTCCTCTTCCTTCTTCTCGACGACCAGGGTCTCGGTCGTGAGCAGCAGGGAGGCGATCGAGGCGGCGTTCTCCAGCGCGGAGCGCGTCACCTTCACCGGGTCGATGACACCGGCCTTGATCAGGTCGCCGTACTCGCCGGTCGCGGCGTTGAAGCCCTGGCCCTTGTCGAGCTCCGCCACCTTGGAGGTGATGACGTAGCCCTCGAGGCCGGCGTTCTCGGCGATCCAGCGCAGCGGCTCGACGACGGCGCGGCGGACGACGGCGACACCGGTGGCCTCGTCGCCCTGCTTGTCGAGGTTGCCCTCGAGCACCTTGGCGGCGTGGACCAGAGCGGAGCCACCACCGGAGATGATGCCCTCCTCGACCGCGGCGCGGGTCGCGGAGATGGCGTCCTCCAGACGGTGCTTGCGCTCCTTGAGCTCCACCTCGGTGGCGGCGCCGACCTTGATCACGCACACGCCGCCGGCCAGCTTCGCGAGGCGCTCCTGGAGCTTCTCGCGGTCCCAGTCGGAGTCCGTGGTCTCGATCTCGGCCTTGATCTGGTTGACGCGGCCCTGCACGTCCTCGGAGTTGCCGCCACCGTCGACGATGGTGGTGTCGTCCTTGGTGATCGTCACACGGCGGGCGGTGCCCAGCACGTCCAGGCCGGCCTGGTCGAGCTTGAGTCCGACCTCCTCGGCGATGACGGTGGCACCGGTGAGGGTGGCCATGTCGCCGAGCATCGCCTTGCGGCGGTCGCCGAAGCCCGGGGCCTTGACGGCCACGGCGTTGAAGGTGCCACGGATCTTGTTGACGACCAGGGTCGACAGGGCCTCGCCCTCGACGTCCTCGGCGATGATCAGCAGCGGCTTGCTGGAGCCGGCCTGGATGACCTTCTCCAGGAGGGGCAGCATGTCCTGGATCGAGGAGATCTTGCCCTGGTGGATCAGGATGTACGGGTCGTCGAGGACGGCCTCCATACGCTCCTGGTCGGTCACCATGTACGGGGACAGGTAGCCCTTGTCGAAGGCCATGCCCTCGGTGAAGTCGAGCTCCAGGCCGAAGGTGTTGGACTCCTCGACGGTGATGACACCGTCCTTGCCGACCTTGTCCATCGCCTCGGCGATGAGCTCGCCGACCTGCTGGTCCTGCGCGGAGAGCGCGGCCACGGCGGCGATGTCGGACTTGTCCTCGATGGGGCGGGCGGTCGCGAGGAGCTCCTCGGACACGGCCTTGACCGCGGCGTCGATGCCCTTCTTCAGGGCGGCCGGGGAAGCGCCGGCGGCGACGTTGCGCAGTCCCTCGCGGACGAGCGCCTGGGCGAGCACGGTGGCGGTGGTGGTGCCGTCACCCGCGATGTCGTTGGTCTTGGTCGCCACCTCCTTCACCAGCTGGGCGCCGAGGTTCTCGTACGGGTCCTCGATCTCGACCTCGCGGGCGATCGTGACACCGTCGTTGGTGATGGTGGGGGCGCCGAACTTCTTGTCGATGACGACGTTGCGGCCCTTGGGGCCGATCGTCACCTTCACCGTGTCGGCAAGCTTGTTGACGCCGCGCTCAAGGGCGCGACGGGCGTCCTCGTCGAACTTCAGGATCTTCGCCATGGGAGCGGTTCAGCCCTCTCGGAAATCGGGTGGAACGAACTGCGCCCCGGGGCGCCCGGAAGGGGCCTCGGGGCGCAGCTCAAAGCATCTGCTTCAGGTGCTCAGGTACTTCGGTGAACTACTTCTCGACGATCGCGAGCACGTCGCGAGCCGAGAGGACGAGGTACTCCTCGCCGCTGTACTTCACCTCGGTGCCGCCGTACTTGCTGTACAGCACGATGTCGCCGGTCTTGACGTCGAGCGGCAGGCGCTCGCCGTTCTCGAAGCGGCCCGGGCCCACGGCCAGGACGACGCCCTCCTGGGGCTTCTCCTTGGCGGTGTCCGGGATGACCAGGCCAGAGGCGGTGGTCTGCTCGGCGTCGAGCGGCTGGACCACAATGCGGTCCTCGAGCGGCTTGATGGCAACCTTGGAGCTGGTGGTCGTCACGATCCGACCTCCCCCTTCGGAGATCACGGGGTTGACTGTCTGAGGTGGCGACCAGGTGGATCCGTCGTCGCGGGTGCCGGACCTGCCCGTCGCTGTGTTGGCACTCTCCAGTGGTGAGTGCCAGAGCTGAGACTATGACCGCGATTAGCACTCGGTCAAGCGGAGTGCCAATTCAGAGCCATGTGGCGTGATCACGGCGCGATCAGGAGGCGGTCCCGTGGCGTGCTCGGGCGGCGCGGTCGGCCCGGCTCGACGCCGGGGCGTCCGGTACGGGAAACGGCACCGCGGACCGGAGAGTTCCGTCGAGCACCCGGGCCGCCGCCTCGCGGATCGCCCGCCCCTCCCCCACCCGCTCCGCCGCCTTGCGGCCCAGCCGTTCGATCGGGTCCACGGACGACGCGCACCCCGGGAGGGCGAGCAGCGCGCCGGCCAGGGCCAGGCCGGCCGGCAGCCGGCGCGCCCGGGTCACACGTAGTCCTCGAGTTTGGCGACCGCGTAGCCCTTGGCGGTGATCGTCTTCATCACATGACGGATCATGTCCGGCATGGAGCCCTTCCAGTCGCCCTTGCCGCGGAAGTGCGTGAGCACGATGTCACCGGGGTGCAGGTCCCGGTCCCACTCGCGCCACTCCATCCGGTCCGGGAACGCCTCCGCCGCCCACAGCGGGACCGCCTTCACCCCGCACGACCTGGCCGCGCGCAGCGTGTCCTCGTTGTAGTTGCCGTACGGCGGCCGGAAGAGCGGGGGCCGCTTCCCGTACCGCTTCTCGATGGTGTCCTGCATCCCGCAGATCTCCCGCTTCTGCGCCTCGTAGGAGAGCCCGGGCATGTAGCGGTGGTTCAGGGTGTGGTTGTGCAGCGAGACGCCGGCGTCCTGCATCTTCTTGAAGTAGCCGTAGTCCTCCTTGACGAGATAGTCGCTGAGGAAGGCGCTGTACGGGATGCGCAGCTCGCTCATCATCCGCAGCAGCTCGGGGTCCTTCTCCGCGCCGTCGTCGATCGTCAGGAAGACGACCTTCTCCTTCGTCGGCACGGTGGTGAAGACCGGCGGCAGACCCTCGCCGTCGGTCTCGAACCCCTTGCGCGTGGTGATCCTCGGCTTCACGGCGGGCGGGGCCGGCGCGTCCAGCGGGGGCCGGTCGAGCCCCCACTTCTTGGCGGCGATCGCCCGGGCGGCACGCTGCTTGCGGACCTTCTCCACGTACGCGTTGAGGGCGCCGGACGCCCCCTGCGCCTGCTCCCGGGGCTGACCGGGGGCGGGTTTCCCCTGCGAGCCGTCCCCGCCACCGGCCCCTCCGGCTCCGCCCGCGCCGTCGGACGGCTCGGCGCAGGCGGACGCGAGGGCGGCGACGAGCAGCACCGCACCGACCGACCGGCGCAGGGGGAGCGTGCGGGTGGCTCGAATCGAGCGCATTTCTTCTTTTTGTCGTACTAGCTGCATGGCGTCGCATCCTGTCAGCGGCGACCCCCTCCCACCGCCACGACACCGCGGCGCCGCGCGCACGGTCCCCCGGCCGGCCCACACGGCACCAGGGCTCACAATGGGGCGGGTGACCGACCTCGCCGCCTTCACCGCCCTGCTCACCCCCGAGGGCCAGACGCTCCTCGCCGCCCTGCGCGACTACGACCCCGCCCACGAACTGGCGGTCGCCTCCCGGCTGCGCCGCGAGCACCCCCCCGAACTGGTCACGGCGGCCCTGGGCCAGGCCCGGCTGCGGCAGCGCGCGGTCGCCAAGTTCGGCGCCGAGGACGCGTACCGGATGTACTTCACGCCCAACGGCGTCGAGCAGTCGACCCGGGCCTCGGTCGGCGCCTACCGGGCCGAGCGCATGAGGGAGCTCGGGGTCCGGAGCGTCGCCGACCTGTGCGGCGGGATCGGCGGCGACGCGATCGCGTTCGCGCGCGCCGGGATCTCCGTCCTGGCCGTCGACCGCGACCCGCCGACGGTCGAGGCGGCCCGCGCGAACGCCGAGGCGCTGGGCCTCACCGACCTCATCGAGGTCCGCTGCGCGGACGTGACCGAGATCGACACCTCCCCGTACGACGCCGTCTTCGTCGATCCCGCGCGGCGCGGCGGGCGCGGGCGGATCTTCGACCCGGAGGCGTACTCCCCGCCGCTCTCCTGGGCCGTCCAGGCCGCCCGCAGAGCCCCGCACGCGGCGCTGAAGATCGCGCCCGGGGTGCCGCACGAGGCGGTCCCCGAGGACGCCGAGGCCGAGTGGATCTCGGACGGCGGCGACGTGAAGGAGGCCGTGCTCTGGTTCGGCACCGACCCCGGCTCGGTCCGCGCGACCCTGCTCCCGGCCCGCACCTCGCTGTGGACCGCGACGCCGCTCCCCGACCCGGCGGTCCGTCCGGTCGGCCGCTACCTCTACGAACCGGACGGCGCCGTCATCCGCGCCCACCTGGTCGCCGAGGTCGCCCGGGAGCTGGACGGCGGCCTGATCGACGAGACCATCGCCTATGTGACGGCGGACGGGCTCATGCCGACCCCCTACGCCACCGCGTACGAGATCACCGACGAGATCCCCTTCAACCTGAAGAAGCTGAAGGCGCTGCTGCGCGAGCGGGAGGTCGGCACGCTGACGGTGAAGAAGCGCGGCTCGGCGGTCGAACCGGAGGAGCTCCGCCGAAGGATCAAGCCGAAGGGCAAGAACTCCGCCACTGTCTTCCTCACTCGGGTCGCGGGCGCCCCGACGATGCTGATCGGCCACCCGGTACGTCATCCGGCGAACGACCCCGCGAGCCCTCAGGCGCGATGAGCCGGACCGCGAAGCGGTAGTGACCGATCGCCTTGACGAATCCGGTCAGTCCGGGGATCCAGAGCCCGAGGGCGGTGCCCATGAGGAAGGCGACCGTCCCGTACCCGCCGAGCCCCGGCCCGACCAGCTCGGCGGGCGCGGCCAGGGACACCCACAGACCGAGCGCGCAGAGCGCGAAGGAGAGCACCAGCCACGCGGCGCTGAGGACGGGTTCCCGCAGGCGGGCGTCGGCGACGGGGTCACAGTCCAGGGCGGCCCACCGCAGCAGGCGGTCACGCGCCTCACGGTCGAGCCACACACCTCGGCCCAGGAAGTAGACCGCGGGAACGAGCACGCACAGGCCGATCGCCACGAGGACGAAGACGAACATCATCGAGATCGGGTCGATGGCGTCCTCCAGGGCGACGAGCCCGCCCCCGGCGAACCCCCAGCCCAGCAGCAGGGTCGCGACCCACACCAGGAACACCGCCAGCCTCCCGCCGCCGAGCAGACGGCGGTTGAGCTCGCCCATGGCCCGCGCGCGGTCCGCGAGCAGGGCCTCCCGGTCGGGCCAGCTCTGTATCTCGGCGGGCGGCGGAGGGGGAGGAAGCGGGGTACGGCGTGACATGCCCACGAGACTACCCAGCGATCACTCCCCCACCGCGCCCGCCCGCCGCGCCCGTTCGCGCAGCAGTTCCCGCTCGCGTGTGTTGCGGGTCAGCGAGGCCGCCCGCTCGAACGCCGCCCGGGCCTCCTCCGTACGCCCCAACCGGTCCAGCAGGTCTCCCCGTACGCTCGGCAGCAAGTGGTAGTCCGCCAGGGCGGGTTCACCGGCCAGGGCGTCGACGAGCGCGAGCCCCGCCTCCGGGCCCTGCGCCCTCGACACCGCGACCGCCCGGTTCAACTCGACCACAGGCGACGGTGCGACGGCCGCCAGCCGGCCGTACAGCGCGGCGATGGTCCGCCAGTCCGTCTCCTCGTACGTCACCGCCTTCGCGTGACAGGCGGCGATGGCGGCCTGGAGGGCGTAAGGCCCGTGGACGCCACCCTCCGCCGCCCGTTCGAGCGCGGCGAACCCGCGCCGGATCAACGACCGGTTCCAGCGGCTCCGGTTCTGCTCGGCGAGCAGCACCGGCTGCCCGTCCGGGCCTGTCCGGGCCGCCGTCCGCGAGGCCTGGATCTCCAACAGGGCGGCGAGACCGTGGACTTCGCTCTCCTTGGGCATCAGCGCGGCCAGCACCCTGGCCAGCCTCAGTGCGTCCTCGCACAGCGCCGGTCGCAGCAGGTCGTCGCCCGCCGTGGCCGAGTACCCCTCGTTGAAGATCAGGTAGATGACCTCCAGGACGGACCCGAGCCGGGCCGCCCGCTCCTCCCCGTACGGCACCTCGAACTCCACCCCGGCCTTCGCGAGGCTCCGCTTCGCCCGCACGATCCGCTGGGCCACGGTCGCTTCCGGTACGAGGAAGGCGCGGGCGATCTCGTCCGTCCGCAGCCCGCCGACCAGTCGCAGGGTCAGCGCGGTCCGCGCCCGGGCGGAGAGAACGGGGTGGCAGGCGGTGAAGATCAGCCGCAGCAGGTCGTCGTCGATGTCACCGGGCCCGGCCGGCTCCGGGTCGTACGCCTCCTCGGTCAGCTCGCGCCCCACCTCCGCGAGCTTGCGCGCGTACGTCTCACGGCGCCGTACGAGGTCGACGGCGCGGTTCTTGGCGGCGGCCGTCAGCCAGGCGCCCGGCCGGTCCGGCACCCCCGTCCGCGGCCACTGTTCGAGGGCGGCGACGAGCGCGTCCTGGGCGATCTCCTCGGCGATGCCGACATCGCGCACGATCCTCGCCACGGCGGCGATGATCCGCGCCGACTCCATGCGGAAGACCGTCTCGACGGCGGCGGGGGCGGGTGCGGTCATGGATCCACCATGACAGCACCCGCCCCGGCGGTGCCTACATCTCTTCGATCTCGCGGACCTCGCAGGTCACCTTCCACTGCGGCGGGTGAATCTCCAGGAACCGCTTCGACCACTCGACGGCCTCCGCCATGTCCCGGCACTGGGAGATCGAGTAGCCGCCGACGACCTCCTTCGTCTCGGTGAAGGGGCCGTCGGTGTAGCTGATCTTCCCGCCCTCCCAGACGACCCGGGTGGACTCGGAGGTCGGCTTGAGACCGGCCGTCTCCAGCATCACGCCGGCCTTGGTGATCTCCTCGAACAGCGCGCCCATGCGCTCCTCGAAGCCGGGGTCGGCCTCCTCCATCTGGAAGGCGCCCTCTTCGATGCGGACCAGCGTCAGAAAGCGGGGCATGATCTGTCTCCTCGCGTGGCGGGCGGGGCCGTTCCCCGCCTCTCACTCCTACGTCGAACGGGCTCGGCCCGCGTCGACACCACTCGCGAAGAAATTTCCGGGAACCTCTGGGAGCGGCGGCCCCGGGCGGTCTCAGACGTAGTCCTCCAGCCGGGCCACCGTGAAGCCCTGCTCCTGGATGTGGCGGAGCAGGTTGGCCGTCATCTCGGTCATCGTCGTGCCCTTGAGTTCCGACGGGCCGCGGAAGTGGGCCAGGATGATGTCACCGGGGTGCAGCCTCTTGTCCCCGCGCTGGTACTGCATGTTCGTGATCTGCATCGACTCGCGCCACAGCACGATCGCGTCCACACCGCACTCCCCGGCCGCCGCGCGGGTGTCCTCGTTCCAGTTGCCGTAGGGCGGGCGGAAGAGCCGCGGGGTCGTCCCGTACTCCTCGGCCAGTCGCGTCTGCTGTCCGCAGATCTCCTGACGCTGGGCCGCGCGGCCGAGGGTGCGCAGGTTGGGGTGGGTGAGGGTGTGGTTGGCGATGCCGTGACCGAGAGTGGCGAACGGCTTGAAGTAGCCGTAGTTGGTGCGGATGGCGGAGTCGGTGAGGAACAGCGTCACCGGGACGTCGAGCTCCCGCATCATCCTCAGGAACTCCGGGTCCTTCTCGGCCCCGTCGTCGATCGTGATGAAGACGACCCTGTCCTTCGTCGGGATCTCGCTGATGACCGGTACGGGCCCGCCGACCGTCCTCCTCACCGGCTTGGTCCTCGGCGGGGCGGGCGGCGCGGCGAGAGGCTTCAGGCCCCACTCGCGGTACGCGGCGGCGGCCCGGGCCGCCTTGTCGGGGGCTTTCGGCGCCTCGGGGGCCGGCGCCGCCGCGGGAGCGCCGGACGCCCCGCGCGCGGGGGCGTCCGCCCCGGAAGCACAGCCCGTCATCAGCAGAGCCGCGACGGTCAGCGCCGCCCACGTCACGATCTTCTTGTCCACGCCACATGTCACGGAGTAGATGATGTGACAAAAGGACCGGAGGTTGCCTCAGTCCACGGACTCGAAACGCCAACGGTGCACCGGACGGGTGACCAGGTCCGCCGCCGGCTCGGGCAGCTCGGGCAGCTCGGCGTCGAGCGCGGGCGCCTCCCACCAGGTCAGCACGAGCACCCGGTCCTGTGGGGCGCGGAAGGTCTCGCGCCGCAGCGGCTCGTACGGCAGGATCCGCGCCCGCGCCCACTCCAGGAGCTCGGCGCCACGGCCCTGGACCGCGCGCGCCTCCCACATCAGGACGACCCTCATGGGTAGAGGTTCTCCTTGCTCACCTCATGCACGTGGTCGTGGCCGTGGTTCCCCGGGACGTGCGGGTCCGTCACCGGCAGGGAGGAGTCCGCCGACAGCTCCAGGTCGGAGGCCGGCCGGTTGCGGGCGACCATCTCTGCGCCGAGCGCCGCCACCATCGCGCCGTTGTCCGTGCAGAGTCCGGGCCGCGGCACCCGCAGCCGGATCCCGGCCCGCTCGCACCGCTCCTCGGCCAGCGCCCGCAGGCGCGAGTTGGCCGCCACGCCGCCGCCGATCATCAGGTGGTCGACGCCCTCGTCCTTGCAGGCACGGACGGCCTTGCGGGTCAGCACGTCGACGACCGCCTCCTGGAAGGAGGCCGCCACGTCCCGTACCGGCACCTCCTCGCCCGCCGCCCGCTTCGCCTCGATCCAGCGGGCCACGGCCGTCTTCAGGCCGGAGAAGGAGAAGTCGTACGCGGGGTCCTTGGCGCCGGTCAGGCCGCGCGGGAAGGCGATCGCGTTCGGGTCGCCCTCCTTGGCGAGCCGGTCGATCACCGGGCCGCCGGGGAAGCCGAGGTCGAGCACGCGCGCGATCTTGTCGAAGGCCTCACCGGCCGCGTCGTCGATCGTCGCGCCCATCGGACGCACGTCGGCGGTGATGTCGGGTGCGAGGAGCAGCGAGGAGTGGCCGCCGGAGACCAGGAGCGCCATGGTGGGCTCGGGCAGCGGGCCGTGCTCCAGCTGGTCGACGCAGATGTGCGAGGCCAGGTGGTTCACGCCGTACAGCGGCTTGCCGAGGGCGTACGCGTACGCCTTCGCCGCCGAGACGCCGACGAGCAGCGCGCCCGCGAGTCCGGGTCCGGCGGTGACCGCGATGCCGTCGAGGTCGCGCGCGGAGACCCCGGCCGTCTTCAGGGCGCGCTCGATGGTGGGGACCATCGCCTCCAGGTGCGCGCGCGAGGCGATCTCGGGGACGACCCCGCCGTAGCGCGCGTGGGTGTCGACGCTCGACGCGATGGCGTCGGCGAGCAGGGTCGTGCCCCGCACGATGCCGACGCCGGTCTCGTCGCAGGAGGTCTCGATGCCGAGTACGAGCGGTTCGTCAGCAGCCATCAGAATCAGTCTCAGTTCCTTGAACGGTCAGTCGCATCACGAGCGCGTCCACGTTGCCCGGCTGGTAGTAGCCGCGCCGGAAGCCGATGGGCTCGAAGCCGAAGCGCTCGTACAGCTTCTGGGCCCGGGTGTTGTCCACCCGTACCTCCAGCAGCACCTCCTCGCACTCGAAGGCGGTGGCGTGCTGGAGCAGATCGGTCAGCAGTCGGGCGCCGAGCCCGGTCCCCCACTGGTCGCGGGCGACGGCGATCGTCTGGACGTCGCCGAGGCCGCCGGCGGCGGCCAGTCCGGCGTAGCCGACGAGCCGGCCGTCCGCCGGGTCCTCGGCGACCACGTAGCGGCGGGTGGCCCGCGCGCCGCGCGCGTGCGCGAGCTCGGACCAGAACATCCCCTCGGACCAGGCGTCCTCGGGGAACAGATCGTGTTCGAGGGTCAGCACGGGCGCGATGTCCCACCAGCGCATCTCACGCAGCACGGCGGCGGACGTCGTCACGGCGGTCACTTGGGGGTGACCACCTTGTAGTTCTTCGGCACCTGGGCGTCGGGCCGGCGCAGATACATCGGCAGCGGGTCGAGGAAGTCGTCCGTGCCGGCCGCGAGCTTCTCCGCCGCCAGCGCGGCGAGCGCGCCGGCGGACTGGTGCTCGGGGTCGCGGGCGTCGGGGAAGACCTCGGGGTACAGGCGGGCGCCGGCGCCGACGACGGGCAGACCCGCGACCTGTCCGGCGATCTCGGCCGGCCGGTCGACGGCCGCTTCGGTCACGCGCGTACGCGAGTTGTCGTACCGCGCCCAGTAGACCTCCTTTCGGCGCGCGTCCGTCGCGACGACGAACGGCTCCTCGATCCCGGAGGCGTGGGCGAGTCCGTCGAGCGTGCACAGACCGTGCACGGGCACGCCGAGCGCGGAGGCGAAGGTGGCGGCGGTGACCAGACCCACACGCAGGCCGGTGTACGGCCCCGGTCCGACGCCGACCACGATGCCGGTGACCGCGTCGAGCGTCAGCCCGGCCTCCTTGAGGACCCGGTCGACGGCGGGCAGCAACAGCTCCCCGTGGCGGCGTGCGTCGACCTGCCGGGACTCGGCGACGACGGAGCCGCCGTCGTGGAGGGCGACGGTGACGGCGGGTGTGGCGGTATCCATGGCGAGCAAGAGCACGCAAACAGCCTACGGCTCCCGCGCGCAGGGCACGGCGCCCCGTCCCGCCGGCCGGCTGCTGCTAACGTCACCACTCGAACAGGACGTGGGGCACCTCCCGGGCCGAGGGCTCCGGGGGTAGGGAGGTTGGCACGGTGGCTAGGAGCAGCTCGGGGTTCGTGGCCGCGCTCACCGCGGCGGCGGTCGCCGCGGTCGCCTTCCTCGCCTATCAGGCGTCGGCCAACGCGCCCGCGGACGTCTCGGCGGTCGGGTCGAGGACGCCGAGCTCGGCCCCGTCGGCACCCGCGAAGGGCGGCGCCCAGAAGCAGGTGAAGGACCCCCTCGCCGTCCCGGCGCACTCGGGCACCGGCGCGCGCGTCGTGTACGCGCTGGCCGAGCGCCGTGTGTGGCTCGTGGACGAGAAGGGCCAGGCCACCCACACCTTCTCGGTGATGCCGAGTACGGTCCACCCGGTGCCGGGGGCGTACACCGTCACGTCCCGCTCCGGCTCGGTGACGGGCTCGGACGGCGTGCAGATCGAGCACGTGGTGCGGTTCGCCACGGTCCAGGACGTCTCGATCGGCTTCAGCGCGGCGGTCGACGGCTCGCTGCCGACGCCGGACCCGTCGCGGAAGACGGGCGGCATCCGCATGAAGCGGGCGGACGGCGAGGCGATGTGGACGTTCGCCTCGATCGGCGCGAAGGTCGTCGTCGTCGCGTAGACCGCCCGTACGGGGTACCCGCGCACCGGTCTCCGGCGGGTCCTCACGACGCGTCTCTACGCCGTCTCCCGCGAGTCCGTACGAAGCGTCTCCTACGCGGCCTCGCGCCGGACCGGGGTCTCTTGCTCGACGCCGGGCTCGGCCTCCGCCGGTTCCGTCTCGCGCGGTGGTGTCGACACCGCGCTCGCGGCGGCACAGGACGCCAGCAGGTCACTCATCGAGATGCGCTCTTCCGCGCGCTCTGGCGTCGCCATGCATGCCTCCCGTAGGTTAGGTACACCTAACCAGCTCGTGCACCCATGTCACCACGGCTCGTACGACCGATGCAACATCTTCCCGACACCTTGTCGGAACCTACGTACGTTCAGCCGCCCGGCCTCATCCGAGCCGCAGGTCCTCGTCGGCCCACCGTGCGCCGATCCCGCGCAGCACGACCGTGCGCCGGTCGTCGTCCGTGTCGCCGACGACCCGGTGGATCAGCACGTGCAGCCGGTCGTCCGTCAGGTCCTCGACCTTGCCGTCACCCCACTCGACGACGACCACCGACTCGGGCAGCGAGACGTCCAGGTCGAGGTCCTCCATCTCGTCGAGGCCGCCGCCGAGGCGGTAGGCGTCGACATGGACCAGGGCCGGGCCGCCGGCCAGGGAGGGGTGGACGCGGGCGATCACGAAGGTCGGGGAGGTGACGGCGCCCCGGACTCCGAGGCCCTCGCCCAGGCCGCGGGTGAGCGTCGTCTTCCCGGCGCCGAGCTCGCCGGTGAGCATCACCAGGTCGCCGGGGCGGAGCAGCTTGGCCAGCCGGCGGCCGATCTCCTGCATCTGCTCGGGGGAGTCGACGTCGAGCGTGGCCCCGGAGGCGGGGGTGGAGGGGGTGAGCGGTGCTTCCATACGGCCAAATCTAGCTGCTGCCCGAACCCGCCTTCGCCGCTGTCGCGGGGACCGCGCCGACCCGGGCGAGCAGGTCCGCCAGCCGGTCCGTGACCGCCTCGGGGTGCTCCAGCATCACCAGGTGCCCGGCGTCCGGCACGATGACCAGTTCGCTGTCCGGCAGCAGATCGGCGATGGCCTCGGTGTGCGAACTCGGGGTGACCAGGTCGCGGTCACCGGCCAGGGCGAGCACCGGCACGTCGCGGAAGGCGGCGAGCGCCTCCGCCTTGTCGTGCTCGGCGAAGGCCGGGTAGAACTCGGCGACCACGTCGATCGGGGTCGACTCGATCATCCGCTCCGCGAACCGGGCGACCGCCGGGTCCACGTCCTTGGAGGAGAAGGAGTACTTCTTGATCAGCCCGGCGAACAGGTCGGCGGTGGCCCTGCGGCCTCGCTCGACCAGCTCCGCCTGCGAGCCGAGCGCCTTCAGGACGCCGGGCAGCACCCGCCGCACCGCGTTGACCCCGGCCGTCGGCAGCCCGTAGTTCACCTCGCCGAGCCGGCCCGTGGAGGTGCCGACGAAGGCCACCCCGACGACCCGCTCGCGGATCAGCTCGGGAAACGCGTCGGCGAGCGCCATGATCGTCATGCCGCCCATCGAGTGCCCGACCAGGACCAGCGGCCCCTCGGGCGCGGCGGCGTCGATGACGGTCTTCAGGTCGCGGCCGAGCCGGTCGATGGAGACGGGCAGCCCGTCGGGCCCGGACTGGGCGACCCCCCGGTCCGACCGTCCGTGGCTGCGCTGGTCCCAGTGAACGGTACGGACCAGGCCGCGCAGCGCCGAGCGCTGGAAGTGCCAGGAGTCCTGGGTGAGGCAGTAGCCGTGGCTGAAGACGACCGTGACGGGGGCGGGGGCCTTGCGGCCGAAGAGCCGCCGCTTGCGCGGGGCGCTGCCGGGCCCGTTATCCGGGTCGACCTCGTCGACCTCGTAGTACAGGGCGGTGGTGTCGTCGGCGATCGCCTTGCCGGGGGTGCCCCGGAGGGAGCCGTAGGGGCCGGAGGCGTCGAGGGCGAGGCGCGCCTTCTGGCGCATGCCGCGCCCGACGGTGAGCCGCTCCAGGGCGACGCCGGCCGCCGCGCCGGCGGCCAGGACGCCGATCGCGGCACCGGCGAACCCGGCCCGGCGCCAGTTGTCGGTGCTGGACTCGCTCACGTACCGCTCCCTGTCTCTCCGCCTCTTCCTCTGCCTCTGCCCGCTGTCACCCGTTCAGATAGACGCGGGGGACGCGCGCGCCGATGCGCGTGACGATCTCGTACGCGATGGTGTCGGCGGCCCGCGCCCAGTCCTCGGCGGTCGGCTCGCCCCGGTCGCCGGGGCCGAAGATCAGCGCCTCGGCGCCGGGCTCGACGGTGTCGCTCCCGAGGTCGACCACGAACTGGTCCATGGCGACCCGGCCGGCCACCCGGCGGACCCGGTCACCGACCAGGACGGGGCCACGGCCGGAGGCGTGGCGCGGGATCCCGTCGGCGTACCCGAGCGGCACCAGACCGAGGCGGGTCTCCTGCTCGGTGACGTAGTGGTGTCCGTAGCTGACGCCGTGCCCGGCCGGGACCTGCTTGACCAGGGCGATGCTCGCCGCGAGCGTCATCACCGGGCGCAGGCCGAAGTCGGCGGAGGTGCCGAGCTCGGGGCTGGGCGAGACGCCGTACATGGCGATGCCCGGCCGTACGAGGTCGAAGTGGGTCTCGGGCAGGGTCAGGGTGGCCGGGGAGTTGGCGATGTGCCGGACCTCGGGCTCGACGCCGGCCTTCTCGGCGTGCTCCAGCATCGTGTGGAAGACGTCGAGCTGGGAGGCGATGGAGGGGTGGCCGGGCTCGTCGGCGCAGGCGAAGTGCGACCAGAGGCCGGTGATCTCGAGCAGGCCCTGGCCCTCCGCCTTCAGGGCCTCACCGACGAGTTCGGGCCAGTCGGCGGGCTGGCAGCCGTTGCGGCCGAGGCCGGTGTCGGCCTTGAGCTGGACGCGCGCCCGCTTCCCCGTGGCCCGGGCCGCCTCGACGACCTCGCGCAGGGCCCACATCCCGCTGACGGACATGTCGAGGCCGGCCTCGACGCCGTCCGCCCAGGGGTCGCCGGGGGTCCAGAGCCAGCACAGGATCCGCGCGTCGGCCTCCGTGATCCCGGCGGCGCGCAGCGCGAGTGCCTCGTGGGGAGTGGCCGTGCCGAGCCAGCCGGCGCCCGCGTCGAGGGCGGCGCGGGCACAGCGGACGGCGCCGTGTCCGTAGGCGTCCGCCTTGACCACGGCCATCACCTGGGCATGGGGCGCGACGCGGGCGCGCAGCGTGCGGACGTTCGCACGCAGCGCGCCGAGGTCGATCTCGGCGCGGGCTCTGCGGGGCGGCGGTGTCTCAGTCATCGCGCCCAGTCTCTCAGGTGTCAGCTCCCGGGCCGCTTTCCCCAGATGTAGACCCGGTCACCCTTGCGCAACACGTCCCGGAGTTTCTTGGCGTGGGCGTGGCCGAGATCGACTCATCCGCGGCTGCGGGAGGGCGTGGCGAGCCGGCGGTAGCCGGCCCGCACCCCACCCACCCCACCCCACCCCCTCCCGCCCAACCCCACGCCTGTTCCGAGGCTTTCCCCGACCGGACGTGGCCACGTGTGCCGGAGGCCCCCGACCTGGGCCCACCGCGGGTGGGGTGAGGTGGGGCCTCCCCCTACGACGTGACGTCCCGCCACGCGTCCGACAGCGCCGACGCCACCTCTCCCGCCGCGATCGGCGAGGCGCCCCCCGACGCCCGGCGGGCCGCGAGGCCGTGCAGGTAGGCGGCGGTGGAGGCCGCGTCGATGGCCGGCAGGCCGGCGGCCAGCAAGGAGCCCGCGAGACCCGACAGGACGTCGCCGCTGCCCGCCGTTGCCAGCCACGACGTGCCCGTGGGGTTCACCCGGACCGGCCCGCGCCCCCCGGCCTCCGCCACCAGCGTCGTCGAGCCCTTCAGCAGCACCGTCGCCCCGAAGCGCGCCGCCAGCTCCCGTACCGCCGCGAGGCGACCGGCCTCCACCACCTCCCGGGCGACACCCAGCAGCGCCGCCGCCTCCCCCGCGTGCGGGGTGAGCAGCGTCGGCGCCGTACGGGCCCGGACCAGCTCCGCCGACAGGCCCCGCAGCCCGTCCGCGTCCACCGCCACCGGCACGTCCGAGGCCAGCACGTCGTCCACGCCCGGCGCGTCACCGAGCCCCGGCCCCACCACCCACGCCTGCACCCTCCCCGCCTTCGCCGGCGGCCCCGCGTGCACCAGCGTCTCCGGGAAGCGCGCGATCACGGCCTCCCCCGCCGGCCCGACGTACCGCACCGCCCCCGCGCCGCCGTGCAGCGCGCCCGCCACCGCGAGGACCGCAGCGCCCGGGTAACGGCGGGACCCGGCGACCACGCCCACGACACCCCGCCGGTACTTGTCGCTCTCGGCCGCCGGGACCGGCAGCATCAGGGCCACGTCCTCGTGCTGGAGGGCCTGGAGCTCGGGCACGGAGGGCAGGAAGTCCTCCAGTCCGATGCCCACGAGCCGTACCGCACCCGCGTACTCCCGTGCCGGATCGATCAGCAGCCCCGGCTTGTACGCCCCGAAGGTCACCGTCGCGTCCGCGCGCAGCACCTCCCCGGCCACCTCCCCGGTGTCCGCGTCGACCCCGCTCGGCAGGTCGACGGCGACGACGACCGCGCCCGAGCCACGCGCCGCCCGGGCGACCGGGACCGCGTCCGGCCGCAGCCCGCCGTGCCCGCCGATCCCGGTGATCCCGTCCAGGACGAGATCGGCCGTGGCGAGCGGCTCGAACGGGTCCTCAGCCACCCGCCCTCCGGCCGCCCGCAGCGCCGCGAGCCCGCCCGCGTGGGCGCGCGAGCCGAGCAGGACGGCCGTCACCCCCGCCCCGCGCCGCGCGAGTCGCGCCCCGGCGTAGAGCGCGTCGCCCCCGTTGTCCCCGCTGCCCACGAGCAGGACGACCCTCGCCCCGTAGACCCGGCCGCGGCCGAGCAGCGAGAAGCAGGCGGCGGCGAGGCCCGCGGCCGCCCGTCGCATGAGCGTGCCCTCGGGCAGACGGCTCATCAGCTCGGCCTCTGCGGCCCGGACGGTCTCCACGCGGTAAGCGGTACGCATGCCCCGCAGTCTGCCGCACACCCCAAGCCCGTGCGCGCGGGCGCGGGTTGACGCCCCCTCGGAGCGCGGCGCGGGTGCGCGCGGCGGTACGGATGCGAGTACCGGTACCGATGCCGGCGGAACCGGCCGCAGGTCCGGACCGGCATCGCCATCCTGCCCCGAGGCCGTGTCGCGTCGGCCACGGCCGGATCGGACCAGATCGACGTCGGGCCCCGCCTCGGCAGAACGCCCGCCCCCACGGACTCTACAAATGTAGAGTCGGGCGCATGAGCGGACTCGCAGGCACGTTCGTCCCACGCCCGGACTTCGGCTCCCGGCACCAGACGGTCATCCCGGCTCCGGTGGAGGCGGTGTGGGCGGCCTGGCAGGAGATGGAGCGGGCCGGCGAGGAGGGGTGGGGGCCGCTCGTCCGGGTGCTGTTCGCCGTGCGGCGGCAGGTCGGCCGCCTGAAGAGCGGCGGCGGCGAGGCGCCGTCGTCACAGAAGGACCTGCGGGACAGCTTCCTGTCGCTGGCCGAAGACCCACCACGAGAGACGGTCCGGGGAATCGTGGGGCAGTGGTGGACCATGGGAACGGCCGACGGGCGACCGGACGTCACAGGCCCGCGCGAGTTCCTTGCATTCGACGAACCCGGCTACGCGAAGGCGACGTTCAGCATGCGATTCGCCACCGACGCCCCCACCGGCGGCACGCGGGTCGTCACCGAGACCCGGGTCCTGTGCCTCGACGAGACCGCTCGTCGCGCCATGGGGCGGTACTGGCGGCTCGTCGAGCCGTTCAGCGGCCTCGTCCGCCGGATGATGCTCCGCAGGCTCAGGAAGCGGGCCGTCGCGTGAGCGGCGCCAGAAGCCCCCGCGTACAGGCGCTGCTCACCGCGGCAGTGGCGGTCATCGCCGAGGAGGGCCTGCGAGGGCTCACCCATCGGGCGGTCGACGGGCAGGCGAAGGTGCCGGCCGGGTCGACCAGCTACTACTTCCGGACCCGGCAGACACTGCTCGCCGCCGTGGTCGCGTTCATCGCCGAACAGGAAGTGGCGGACATCGAAGCGGCGACCGTCTCCGAGGAGCTGGCCGAGGCACCACCGGTTCGCCAGGTGGCGGACCGCTTCGCGGGCGTACTCGCCCACTGGCTCGGCCCCCAGCGCGACCGCACCCGCGCCCGCCTGGAGATCATCCTCCTGACGGCGCGCCACCCGGAGGGAGAGCTGGGCGCCGAACTGCTCCGCGCCCGGGAGCGGTTCGCCGGCCAGGCACGGCTGCTGGCGACGGCGCTCGGCAGCCCCGATCCGGCGGAAGGCGGAAGGATCGTCGTCGCCTTCGCCGAGGGACTCACCTACGACGGGGTGACGCGACCCGGGCCGGACGCCACCGACCGGGCGGTCCTGCGGCAGATGCTGGAGAGGGTCCTGCTCAGCCTGGCCCGGTAGCGGGGCGCTGAGGGCCGCTGGGGCAGCGGTACCGGCAGGCGGCCCACCGGCCTGTCCGTCAGTCGGCCCGATTGCGTCCTCGTCGGGCCGCGGGAGGGGACTTTCCGGACACGGCCTAGCCCTCCGCGATCACCACCGCCGACGCCACACCCGCGTCATGGCTCAGCGACACATGCCAGTGCCGCACCCCCAGCTCCGCCGCCCGCGCCGCCACCGTCCCGCGCACCCGCAGCCGCGGCTGCCCGCTCTCCTCGACGTACACCTCCGCGTCGGTCCAGTGCAGACCCGCCGGCGCCCCGAGCGCCTTGGCCAGCGCCTCCTTCGCCGCGAAGCGGACGGCCAGTGAGGCGGGCCCACGCCGCTCGCCGCTCGGCAGCAGCAGCTCGCGTTCGACGAAGAGCCGCTGGAGCAGCCCGGGGGTCCGCTCCAGCGAGGCCGCGAAGCGGTCCACCTCGGCCACGTCGATGCCCACCCCGATGATCATTCGCTCATCACTCCACGGTCACGGATTTCGCCAGGTTGCGCGGCTGGTCCACCTCGTTGCCGCGCGCCGTCGCCAGTTCGCAGGCGAACACCTGGAGCGGCACGGTGGAGACCAGCGGCTGGAGCAGCGTAGGCGTTGCCGGGATACGGATGAGATGGTCGGCGTACGGGACGACGGTCTCGTCCCCCTCCTCGGCGATGACGATCGTCCGCGCCCCGCGCGCCCGGATCTCCTGGATGTTGGAGACGATCTTGTCGTGGAGGACCGACCGCCCCTTCGGGGACGGCACCACGACGACGACCGGCAGGTCCTCCTCGATGAGCGCGATCGGCCCGTGCTTGAGCTCGCCCGCGGCGAAGCCCTCGGCGTGCATGTACGCCAGTTCCTTCAGCTTCAACGCCCCTTCGAGGGCCACCGGGTAGCCGACGTGCCGGCCGAGGAAGAGGACCGTGTTCTTGTGGGCGAGCGAGCGGGCCAGTGCGCGCACCGGCTCCATCGTCTCCAGCACGCGCTCGACGTCGTCGGCGCTCCGGGCGAGTTCGCGGATCACGGCGTGGATCTCGTCGCCCCACTTCGTACCGCGCACCTGCCCCAGGTACAGCGCCACCAGATAACAGGCCACCAATTGCGTCAGGAACGCCTTCGTCGACGCGACGGCGACCTCGGGACCGGCATGCGTGTAGAGCACGGCGTCCGATTCCCTCGGGATCGTGGAGCCGTTCGTGTTGCAGATGGCGAGCACCTTCGCGCCCTGCTCGCGCGCGTGCCGCAGGGCCATCAGGGTGTCCATCGTCTCGCCGGACTGGGAGATGGCGATGACGAGGGTGCGCTGGCCGAGGATGGGGTCGCGGTAGCGGAACTCGCTGGCGAGTTCCACCTCGCAGGGGATCCGGGTCCAGTGCTCGATGGCGTACTTCGCGATCAGACCGGAGTGGAAGGCGGTGCCGCAGGCGATGATGACGACCTTGTCGGCCTCGCGCAGCACCGCGTCGGGGATGCGCACCTCGTCGAGCCTGAGGCGGCCCTCGGCGTCGATCCGCCCGAGGAGGGTGTCGGCGACGGCCTTGGGCTGCTCGGCGATCTCTTTGAGCATGAAGTAGTCGTAGCCGCCCTTCTCGGCGGCCGAGGCGTCCCAGTCGACGTGGTACGCCCGTACGTCGGCGGGGGCGCCGACGAAGTCGGTGACCTCGACGCCCTCGCGGGACAACTTCACCACCTGGTCCTGGCCCAGTTCGATGGCCGCGCGGGTGTGGGCGATGAACGCGGCCACGTCGGAGGCGAGGAAGAACTCCCCCTCGCCGACGCCGACCACCAGCGGGGAGTTGCGGCGCGCGCCGACGACCACGTCGGGCTCGTCGGCGTGCACCGCGACCAGCGTGAACGCCCCGTCGAGGCGGCGGCACACCAGCCGCATCGCCTCCGCCAGGTCGCCGCAGGAGGAGAACTCCTCGGCGAGCAGATGGGCGACGACCTCGGTGTCCGTCTCGGACGCCAGGTCGTGGCCCCGCTCCTCCAGCTCGGCGCGCAGGGCGGCGAAGTTCTCGATGATCCCGTTGTGGACGACGGCCACGCGCCCCGCGTTGTCCAGATGCGGGTGCGCGTTGGCGTCGGTCGGCCCGCCGTGCGTGGCCCAGCGGGTGTGCCCGATGCCGGTGGCGCCGCTCGGCAGCGGCCGGTCCACCAGCTCCTTCTCCAGATTGACGAGCTTGCCCGCCTTCTTCGCGGCGGCCAGTCCTCCGTCGGAGAGCACCGCGACACCGGCCGAGTCGTAGCCCCGGTACTCGAGCCGCTTGAGGCCCGCGATCACCACATCAAGCGCCGACTGCCCGCCGACGTAACCCACGATTCCGCACATGGTCGGCAGCCTAAGGCCGAAGACCGCCGCTGGACCGGACTCAGGCCAGCTTGGCGACCTGCGCGTCGACGACGGCCTTCGGGAACTCCTTGACCTTCCCGGCGAGGCTGATGACGGAGAAGGACGCGAGCGTGTTGCCCTTGCGGAAGGCGACGACCTTGCTGATGAACGGCTCGCCGTCCATATCGGTGGTGACGGTGAAGGCGACGGCCTCCTCCCCGGCGGTCACGGCCTCCGGAGCGACCTTGCTGATCTTCGTCTTCTCGCCGCCCCCGTTCAGCGTAAAGCCACCCGCACACTCCGTACCGGCCGTCTTCAGCGAGGCGAACGCGTCCTGCGCGCCGTTCCCGTCGTACGAGCCGAGCGTCACGGCCGTCACCGGCGCGCCCAGCGCGCCCACGATGTCCTCCGGCGACGACGCCGTGTCCTTCTTCGGCTCGGCGATCGCCTTGCGCTGGACGCTGGCTCCGGGGTTGCCGGTCGCGATGAACGACAGGGCGTCGGCGAGCGGCTTGCACGCGGGCTTGTCCGTGGTGACGGCACTCGACGGGACGACGTCCGTCGGCTTGGCCTTCTGCACCTGGTACCCGGGAACGTCGGCCTGCTCGACGATGAGCTTCTCCAGCTCGGCGGCCGACAGCGCCTTGGCGTCGGGCGCGGCGGAAGCGGAGGCGGAGGCCTTGGGGGCGTCCTTCCCCTTGTCACCGCTGTCCTCCTTCCCACCACCGCAGGCGGTGACGAGCAGCGCCAGGGAGACGGTGGTGGTGGCGACGGCGGTACGGCGAAGGGCGGTGGCTCTCATGACTCAACTCTCTGTCGGGGCAGACGAATCTGTGCGAACCCTATGCACGAGACCGGCCCCCTGGATCACTGGGGTGCCCTGCCCCTGCGGTTTCCACGAACACGCGGAGAGCCCTGGCAAGGGGGGCGACGAGGACGTCGGGCGCCTTTGCGTACCAGCACTCCCGCGGCCCGGCCGTGCTCCGCCTGCGGCACAGGACGGCGGGTGACTGCGCTCCGCCCTTGACCCGCCGCCTCCGGGCGCGTGAGGACTACCGGAGGGCGGCCATCACCGGAAGCCCACGGGCCCCGGTCAGCCCAAGCCCCCCGCGTGACCGACCCCACCCCCCACAACCGCCCCCGACCCCCGACAATGGCCGTGTGATCACTTCGCCGCCACGAAGCACCCCTGGCAACGGCAACGGCAACGCCAAGGGGAACGGCAACGGCCAGCGCCGGCCCGAGGCCACGCCGTACGTGGACCTCACCCGCGCCGAGTGGAGCGCGCTGCGCGACAAGACGCCGCTGCCGCTCTCCGCCGACGAGGTCGAGCGGCTACGTGGCCTCGGCGACGTCATCGACCTCGACGAGGTCCGCGACATCTACCTCCCGCTCTCCCGCCTGCTCAATCTCTACGTCCAGGCCACCAGCGGTCTGCGCGGCGCGCTGAACACCTTCCTCGGCGAGCGGGGCGAGCAGCGCGGCACTCCCTTCGTCATAGGGGTCGCCGGTTCTGTCGCGGTCGGCAAGTCCACCGTCGCCCGTCTCCTCCAGGCGCTCCTCGCCCGCTGGCCCGAGCATCCCCGCGTGGAACTGGTCACCACCGACGGCTTCCTCTACCCCATGGAGGAGCTCAAGGCGCGCGGGCTGATGTCCCGCAAGGGCTTCCCCGAGTCGTACGACCGCCGGGCGCTGACCCGGTTCGTCGCCGACATCAAGGCGGGCAAGGACGAGGTCAGCGCCCCCGTCTACTCCCACCTGATCTACGACATCGTGCCCGGCGAGCGGCTCGTCGTGCGCCGTCCCGACATCCTGATCGTCGAGGGGCTCAACGTCCTTCAGCCGGCCCTGCCCGGCAAGGACGGCCGTACCCGCGTCGGCCTCGCCGACTACTTCGACTTCTCCGTGTACGTCGACGCCCGGCCCGAGGACATCGAGCGCTGGTATCTGAACCGTTTCCGCAAGCTGCGCGAGACGGCCTTCCAGAACCCCTTCTCGTACTTCCAGCGCTACACCCAGGTCTCCGAGGACGAGGCGCTGGACTACGCCCGCACGATGTGGCGGACGATCAACAAGGTGAACCTCCTGGAGAACGTGGCTCCCACACGTGGCCGTGCGACGCTCGTCGTCCGCAAGGGCCCCGATCACAAGGTGCAGCGCCTGAGTCTCCGAAAACTCTGAGCTTCCGAAACCCCTGAGCCTCCGTAAGCTCTGAGGATGCTGCATCTGCGGATGATCGTCCCTGCCGAGCACACGGAGGCGGCGGTCCAGCTCATCGAGAAGACCGTCGGCACCACCCATCTGGTCGTCCTGCCCGGGGCCGCCCACGCCCCCTCCGGCGACCTCGTGCTCTGCGATGTCGCACGCGAGGCCGGCGACGAACTCCTGCACGGTCTGCGCGAGCTGAAGATCGATCAGGAAGGCTCGATCGCGCTCGAGAACATCGACCTCTCGCTGTCGAAGCGCGCGGACGAGGTCGAGAAGGAGGCTCCGGGAGAGGCCGCGGACGCGGTGCTCTGGGAGCAGCTGTCCGAGGCGACACACGAGGAGTCGACCCTCTCGGTCACCTACTGCGCGTTCATGATCCTGGCCACGATGATCGCGGCCTGCGGTGTCGTCCTGGACAACGCGATCCTGATCGTGGGCGCGATGGCGGTCGGCCCGGAGTTCGGCCCGCTCGCCGGTGTCTGTACGGGTGTGGTGCGACGGGCTCCGCGACTGGCCGCACGCTCCCTGATCGCGCTGCTGGTCGGTTTCGCGGCGGCGATCGCGGCGACCACCCTGTTCAGTCTGGGGATGGACGCGCTGGACCTGTTCAGCATGGATCAGCTCGACGATCCCCGGCCCAACACGAGCTTCATCTGGCAGCCCGACCCGTTCTCCTTCGTCGTCGCGGTGCTCGCCGGGGTGGCCGGCGTGCTCTCGCTGACCTCGTCGAAGTCCGGGGCCCTGGTGGGCGTCGCGATCTCGGTCACGACGGTCCCGGCCGCCGCGAACGCCGCCGTGGCCCTCAGTTACGGGGAGTTCGGCCAGATGTGGGGGTCTGCGGAACAGCTGCTGCTGAACCTGTTCGGCATCATGCTGGCGGGCGTGCTGACGCTGTACGGACAGAAGCTGCTGTGGCGGACCCAGCGCGGGCACTGGAGCCGTGCCGGTAAGCGCTGAAAAGCACACCGCCGGCACGCGAAGGCCCCGCCGTCCCGGTTGCCCGGGCGGCGGGGCCTTCTCATGATCAGCTCTGGAAGCCGGAGGGTGTCGTGTGGATCCTGCCGGGCTCGCGACGCCTGGCACGCACGCTCGCCGATCCGGCCTGATCCACAGGACGCCGCTAGCCCAGCGTGGACTTCACCACGTCGGCGAGCCGGCCCGCCACCGACCGCGCCTGCTCGATGTCGGCCGCCTCCACCATCACGCGTACCAGCGGCTCCGTCCCGGAGGAACGCAGCAGCACGCGGCCGGTGGTGCCCAGCTCGCGCTCGGCCTCGGTGACCGCCGCGGCCAGCTCTCCCGAGGTCGTCACGCGCGTCTTGTCGACGTCCCGCACGTTGACGAGCACCTGGGGCAGGCGCTCCATCACACCGGCCAGCTCGGCGAGGGACTTGCCCGTCGCCGTGAGCCGGGCGGCCAGCATCAGGCCGGTCAGGGTGCCGTCGCCGGTGGTGGCGTGGTCGAGCACGATCACGTGCCCGGACTGCTCGCCGCCCAGCGCGTACCCGTGCTCCTTCATGGACTCCAGGACGTAGCGGTCGCCGACCGCCGTCTGCACCAGCCGCAGCCCCTCGCGCTCCATGGCGAGCTTGAAGCCGAGGTTGGACATCACGGTCGCGACAACGGTGTCGCCGCGCAGCGTCCCGGCCTCGCGCATCGCGAGCGCGAGCACGGCGAGGATCTGGTCGCCGTCGATCTCGTTGCCCGCCGCGTCGACGGCGAGGCAGCGGTCCGCGTCGCCGTCGTGGGCGATGCCGAGGTCCGCGCCGTGCTCGACGACGGCGGCCTTCAGCAGGTCCAGGTGGGTGGAGCCGCAGCC
Organism: Streptomyces lateritius; assembly: GCF_014649715.1. Classification (GTDB taxonomy): domain Bacteria; phylum Actinomycetota; class Actinomycetes; order Streptomycetales; family Streptomycetaceae; genus Streptomyces; species Streptomyces lateritius. The sequence continues at coordinate 214,657 of NZ_BMTO01000008.1, read as the reverse complement.
GTCGTTGATGTTCAGGCCGTCGGGGTCGGCACCGATGGTGACGACCTCGGCGCCGGCCCGCGAGAACGCCTCGGGCGACACGCGCGCGGCGGCGCCGTGGGCCTCGTCCAGGACGACCTTGAGCCCGTCGAGCCGGTTCGGCAGGACGGCGATGAGGTGGGCGACGTACTTGTCGAAGCCCTCGTCGTAGTCGCGGACCCGGCCGACGCCTGAGCCGGTCGGCCGCTCCCAGGGGGCGCCGGTGCGGTGCTCCTCGTAGAGGGACTCGATCCGGTCCTCCAGCTCGTCGGCGAGCTTGTGGCCGCCGCGGGCGAAGAACTTGATGCCGTTGTCGGGCATCGCGTTGTGACTGGCGGAGAGCATCACGCCGAGGTCGGCGCCGAGCGCCCCGGTGAGATAGGCCACGGCGGGGGTGGGCAGCACACCGACGCGCAGGACGTCGACACCCGCGCTCGCGAGGCCCGCCACGACGGCGGCCTCCAGGAACTCTCCCGACGCACGCGGGTCGCGCCCGACCACCGCGGTCGGCCGATGGCCCTCGAAGGTCCCCGCCTCGGCGAGCACGTGCGCCGCCGCGACCGACAGGCCGAGCGCGAGCTCCGCCGTCAGATCCGCGTTGGCCACACCGCGCACACCGTCCGTGCCGAAGAGTCGTCCCACAGCTGTCCTCCGAAACTGCTCCGAAAGTGCGATCCCCTGAGCAAGTGATGCCCGTTCTTATGCGCAAGCCGCCCAGAAGGCACCCAGGGGGAGGAAAAGACGTACGCCCCGGCAGCACGGGCAGTGCCGCCGGGGCGTACGTGCAAAGCAGGTCGAGCAGGCGATTAACGCTTGCTGTACTGCGGGGCCTTACGGGCCTTCTTGAGACCGGCCTTCTTGCGCTCGACCGCACGGTCGTCGCGGGAGAGGAAGCCGGCCTTCTTCAGCGCCGGGCGGTTGTTCTCGACATCCGCCTCGTTCAGCGCACGGGCCACACCGAGGCGCAGGGCGCCGGCCTGGCCGGAGACGCCGCCACCCGAGATGCGGGCGATGACGTCGTAGCGGTTGTCGAGCTCGAGCACCTTGAAGGGCTCGTTGACTTCCTGCTGGTGCACCTTGTTCGGGAAGTAGTCCTCGAGGGTGCGCCCGTTGATCTTCCACTTGCCGGTGCCCGGAACGATCCGGACGCGGGCGATGGCGTTCTTGCGACGGCCCAGGCCGGCGGCCGGCTGCGGGTCGCCGAAGCGGGAAGCCAGGGACTCGGTGGTGTACTCGCCCTCGACGGGGACCTCGGACTCGAAGGTGGTGACCTCCGCGTAGGTCTCCTCGCCCTCAACGCCCTCGACGGGGGTCTCAACAGTGGTCTCGGCCACGATTCTCCTCAGATTTCTTTCGTTCTTAGGGGGTGTGGCCGGAACTACTGCGCGACCTGGGTGATCTCGAACGGGACCGGCTGCTGGGCAGCGTGCGGGTGGTTCTCACCCGCGTAGACCTTCAGCTTCGAGAGCATCTGACGGCCCAGGGAGTTCTTGGGGATCATGCCCTTGATGGCCTTCTCGACGGCCTTCTCGGGGTTCTTCTCCAGGAGCTCGTCGTAACGGACGGAGCGCAGACCACCCGGGAAACCGGAGTGGCGGTACGCCAGCTTCTGGGTCTTCTTGTTGCCGGACAGGTGCACCTTGTCAGCGTTGATGATGATGACAAAGTCGCCCATGTCCATGTGGGGGGCGTAGATCGGCTTGTGCTTGCCTCGCAGGAGGTTCGCAGCCGTAGTCGCCAGACGGCCCAGGACAACGTCCTGCGCGTCGATGATGTGCCACTGGCGCGTGACATCGCCGGGCTTGGGGCTGTACGTACGCACGGTCGTAGCCTTCGCTTCTTCAGTGAGTGGGTCCTGAACTGGTCACCAGGACGACACGACAGCCTTGGCCGTACTGCGGGGACGCAACCCGTGTACCTGCCGCTGGTCATCGACCCGGAAGACCGGCGTAAGGGCCCCTCGCGTGAGAACGACCAAGCCAATACGCATAACAAACCCGAAGAATACCCGGCGTGCCCCGGGCGGGTCAAAACGCCTGGGGCGGACCGGCGGCAGAGGGCCTGCTACCGCACCCGGTCCACCCGTCGCTCGTCCCAGACCGGCTCCGTCGTCTCCCGCACGACCCCGTCCGAGCCGAAGACCAGGAAGCGGTCGAAGGTCTTCGCGAACCACCGGTCGTGCGTCACCGCGAGCACCGTGCCCTCGTACGACTCCAGGCCGTCCTGCAGGGCCTCCGCCGACTCCAGGTCCAGGTTGTCCGTCGGCTCGTCGAGGAGGAGCGCCGTCGTGCCGGACAGCTCCAGGAGCAGGATCTGGAAGCGGGCCTGCTGTCCGCCCGAGAGCTTCTCGAAAGGCTGGTCACCCTGCCCCTCCAGCTCGTACCGGCGCAGCACCGACATCGCCCCGCCCCGGTCCTTCGCGTGCTCCGTCCACAGGATGTCGACGAGGGTCCGTCCCTGGAGCTCGGGGTGGGCGTGGGTCTGGGCGAAGTGGCCCGGCACGACCCGCGCGCCCAGCTTCCACGTCCCCGTGTGCGCCACCGACGGATCCCCGGCGAGCAGCCGCAGGAAGTGCGACTTGCCCGAGCCGTTCGAACCGAGGACGCCGATCCGCTCCCCGTAGAAGATTTCCAGCGAGAACGGCTTCATCAGGCCCGTCAGCTCAAGGTTCTCGCAGGTCACCGCCCGTACGCCGGTCCGGCCGCCGCGCAGCCGCATCCGGATGTCCTGCTCGCGCGGGGGCTCCGGCGGCGGGCCGGCCTCCTCGAACTTCTTCAGCCGTGTCTGCGCGGCCGCGTACCGGGACGCCATTTCATGGCTGACCGCCGCCGCCTGCCGCAGGTTGACCACCAGCTTCTTCAGCTGGGCGTGCTTCTCCTCCCAGCGGCGCTTCAGCTCCTCGAACCGCGCGAACCGCTCCCGCCGCGCCTCGTGGAAGGTGTCGAAGCCGCCACCGTGCACCCAGACGTCGGACCCGGCCGGGCCGGGCTCGACCGCGACGATCTTCTGTGCGGCCCTGGCCAGCAGCTCCCGGTCGTGGGAGATGAAGAGCACGGTCTTACGGGTCTCCCGCAGCCGCTCCTCCAGCCAGCGCTTGCCGGGCACGTCGAGATAGTTGTCCGGCTCGTCCAGGAGCAGCACCTCGTCGGTGCCCCGCAGCAGGGACTCCAGGACCAGCCGCTTCTGCTCACCGCCGCTGAGCGTGCGGACCTCGCGGAACTGCGCCTTCTCGTACGGGACGCCGAGGGCGGCCGTCGTGCACATGTCCCAGACGGTCTCGGCCTCGTACCCCTGGACCTCGGCCCAGTCGCTGAGGGCCTGCGCGTACTTCATCTGCGCGGCCTCGTCGTCGACCGTCATGATCAGGTGCTCGGCCTCGTCGACCGCCTTCGCGGCCTCGCGGATCCGGGGCTGGGCGACCGAGACGAGCAGGTCGCGGACCGTGCGCTCGTCCCGCACCGATCCCACGAACTGCGGCATCACCCCGAGGCCGCCGCTGACGGTGACCGTGCCGCCGTGCGGCTGGAGCTCACCGGCGATCATCCGGAGCAGTGTGGTCTTCCCGGCGCCGTTGGCCCCGACGAGGGCGACCACCGCGCCCTCCCCCACCCGGAAGGAGGCATCGGCGAGAAGCACCCTCCCGTCGGGAAGGTAGTACTCCAGATGCGCGGCCTCGACATGTCCCATGGTGGGCATTGTCGCCGCCCGCACCGCGTGTTCCCAACCGGTTTAGGATGCGCGGCATGAGCTTTGGGGGACCGCAGTGGCCGCAGGAGCCGCAGCAGCACGGTCAGCAGCAGCCGTACGGACAGCAGCCGAACCCGTTTCCTGGGGCGCAGGCACCGCAGACACCCGACTGGGGTGCCCTGGCGGACGCCTCGGCGGCCGGCCGTCGGCGTAAGCGCTGGCTGGTGATCGGCGGTGGCGCGCTCGCGACGCTCGTGGTCGGCGCGATCGTCGCCACGGCGGTCGTGAGCAGCGGCAAGGGCGACGACACGGCCAAGAACGGCTCGGTCACCCCCACCGGCTCCGCGGCGCCCAGCGACTCGGCCACGCCCGAGCCGACGTTCTCGTCCGTGGCACCGCCGCCCCCGCCGAACCCCAAGGACTTCATCTCGAACGAGACGAAGGACAAGGCCCCGCTCAGCGCCGAGGGCCTCTTCCCCGGCAAGAAGCTCACGATGAGCGGCCGCGCGTACAAGAAGGGCGCGACCTCCTCGACCACGAACTGCGCGAGCGTCACGCAGGGCCCGCTCGGCTCGATCCTGAAGCAGAACGGGTGCGACCGCGTGATCCGCGCCACCTATGTGAAGGACGGGGTCGCGATCACCGTCGGCGTGGCGGTCTTCTCCACGGAGGCGGAGGCGCTGAAGGCCAAGGCCCAGGCCAAGGGCGGGGTCGCCCCGCTCGCCGGATCGGGCGTGGGCGAGTTCTGCCGCGCGACGGTCTGTCTGCGGCGCTCGAACTCGATCGGCCGGTACGCCTACTTCACCACCGCCGGCTTCGCCGACGGCAAGAAGGTCACCACCGCCGACAAGCCCATCTACGAGGCCAGCGACGACCTGGCCACGTTCACCTTCAACCAGATCTACGCCCGCGGCCGCACCCAGGCCTCAGCAGCAGCCGCCGCTCCCGGGGAGTGACCGCCTGTTCCTGGCCTCCAGATTGCGGGCGGCCAGGAGCTCGTCGGCCGGGTAGCCGACCTCTTCGAGGGTGAGCCCGTGCGGGCGTACGACGTGGACGGCCGAGTCCCGGACGCCCGCGGCGAGCACCTTCGCGGGCCAGTCGACGGGCCGGTGGCCGTCGCCGACGAACAGCAGGGCGCCGACGAGCGAGCGGACCATGTTGTGGCAGAAGGCGTCGGCCTTCACGGTCGCCTCGAGGATGCCGCCGGGCCGCCGCTCCCAGCGCAGCTCCTGGAGCGTCCGGATGGTGGTGGCGCCGTCGCGCTTCTTGCAGTACGCGGCGAAGTCGTGCTCGCCGACGAGCCGCTCGGCGGCGGCGTTCATGGCGTCCATGTCGAGGGCCCAGTCGTGCCACAGGACGTGGCCGCGCAGGAGCGGGTCGACACCGCCGGGGTTGTCGGTGACCCGGTAGGTGTAGCGGCGCCAGATGGCGGAGAAGCGGGCGTTGAAGCCGCTGGGGGCCTCGGTGAGCCTCCACACCCGTACGTCGTGGGAGAGGCGCCCGGCGAGCCGCCGGAGCAGCTTGTCCCGGTGCTCGGTCCACAGCTCGACGGGGAGGTCGACGTGGGCGACCTGGCCCCGCGCGTGCACGCCGGAGTCGGTCCGGCCGGCGACGGTCAGCTCGTACGTCTCCTTGGACCGGGTCACGGTCCGCAGGGCGTCCTCGATGTCGCCCTGGACGGTGCGCTGCCCGTGGGCCTGCTTGGCCCAGCCGGAGAAGTCCTTGCCGTCGTAGGACAGGTCGAGCCGGATGCGTACGAACCCGGCCTGCACGTCGTCGCTCACGCGCTGAATCCTCTCGAAACCTCTGCGTACGGAGGCGGGCCCGCACCCCAAGGGGTACGGGCCCGCCCACGAGAAACGTAAGAACGCTTACGCGTCCTTCGACTCCTCAGCCGGAGCCTCGGCGGCGTCCTCGGCCTTGGTCTCCTCGACCTTGGCCTCGTCAGCCTCCTTGACCGCACGCTTGGTGGCGGCCTCGGCCTCGGCGACGGTCGCCTTCTTGGCGATCTCGCCCTCGACCAGCTCGATCACGGCCATCGGGGCGTTGTCGCCACGACGGTTACCGATCTTGGTGATACGGGTGTAGCCACCCGGGCGCTCGGCGTAGCGCGGAGCGATCTCGGTGAAGAGGGTGTGGACGATGCCCTTGTCGGTGATCGTCTGCAGCACCAGGCGACGGTTGTGGATGTCGCCCTTCTTCGCCTTGGTGATCAGGCGCTCGGCGACCGGACGCAGGCGGCGGGCCTTGGCCTCGGTCGTGGTGATGCGGCCGTGCTCGAAGAGCGACTTCGCCAGGTTGGCAAGCAGCAGACGCTCGTGAGCGGCGCTGCCGCCGAGGCGGGCACCCTTGGTGGGACGCGGCATGGTGTTTCTCCTTGTGATCTGCACCGGCCGTATGAGGTACCGGTGTCAGTGTCCGCGCGGACGGTCGTGTCCGACGGAGACCCGCGCCCCCCTTGAGGGGCGCGGGGAACTGCGTGGCCGGCCGGAACCGGCCCGCAGCGGTCAATCGGTCCTCTTGGAGAGGATCAGTACTGCTCGGTCTCGACGAAGCCCGCGTCCGCGTCGTCGTCGGCGCCGAAGGCGTCGGCGGCGGCGGTCGGGTCGAATCCGGGCGGGCTGTCCTTGAGGGCCAGGCCCATGCCGGCCAGCTTCGCCTTGACCTCGTCGATCGACTTCGCACCGAAGTTGCGGATGTCGAGGAGGTCGGCCTCCGAGCGCGCCACGAGCTCACCCACGGAGTGGATGCCCTCACGCTTGAGGCAGTTGTACGACCGAACAGTGAGCTCGAGCTCCTCGATCGGCAGCGCCAGGTCCGCGGCGAGGGCGGCGTCCGTGGGGGACGGGCCCATGTCGATGCCCTCGGCGTCGATGTTGAGCTCGCGCGCCAGACCGAACAGCTCGACCAGGGTCTTACCGGCGGACGCCATGGCGTCACGCGGCCGCATGGCCTGCTTGGTCTCGACGTCGACGATCAGCTTGTCGAAGTCGGTGCGCTGCTCGACACGGGTCGCCTCGACCTTGTACGTGACCTTGAGCACCGGCGAGTAGATGGAGTCGACCGGGATACGGCCGATCTCCTGGCCCAGCTGCTTGTTCTGCACGGCGGAGACGTAGCCGCGACCGCGCTCGACGGTCAGCTCCATCTCCAGCTTGCCCTTGCCGTTGAGCGTGGCGAGGACGAGGTCGGGGTTGTGCACCTCGACACCGGCCGGCGGGGCGATGTCGGCGGCGGTGACCAGACCCGGACCCTGCTTGCGCAGGTACATCACGACCGGCTCGTCGTGCTCCGAGGAGACGACCAGCTGCTTGATGTTCAGGATGAGGTCGGTGACGTCCTCCTTGACGCCCGGCACGGTGGTGAACTCGTGCAGGACACCGTCGATGCGGATGGACGTGACCGCCGCACCCGGGATCGAGGAGAGGAGCGTACGGCGGAGGCTGTTGCCGAGCGTGTAGCCGAAGCCCGGCTCCAGGGGCTCGATGACGAACCGCGAACGGAATTCGTCGACGACCTCTTCGGTCAGCGAGGGACGCTGAGCGATCAGCATGATGTGGTTCCTTCAGTCATGGACACCCACTATTTGATGTCCTGAGGCACTGCTGGTACTGCAAGGGTACGGGCGGCACGTCCCCGAAGAGTCGTACCGCCCGAAGTCCTGCGCAAGCAGCCGATGCGTCAGACGCGGCGGCGCTTGGGGGGACGGCAGCCGTTGTGCGGCGTGGGGGTGACGTCCTGGATCGAACCGACCTCGAGGCCCGTGGCCTGGAGGGAGCGGATCGCGGTCTCGCGGCCGGAGCCCGGACCCTTGACGAAGACGTCGACCTTGCGCATGCCGTGCTCCTGCGCGCGGCGAGCGGCCGACTCGGCGGCCATCTGCGCGGCGAACGGAGTCGACTTGCGCGAGCCCTTGAAGCCGACGTGGCCGGCGGAGGCCCAGGAGATCACGTTGCCCGAGGGGTCCGTGATCGAGACGATCGTGTTGTTGAACGTGCTCTTGATGTGCGCGTGGCCGTGAGCGACGTTCTTCTTTTCCTTGCGGCGCACCTTCTTGGCAGCGCCCTGACGACCCTTGGGGGGCATCTATATCTCCTACGGGAGGTGGTCGGTCCTACAGCGAAGACCGTGTGGTCAAGCGTCCGCTGAGGACTACTTCTTGCCCGGCTTCTTCTTGCCGGCGATGGCGCGACGCGGGCCCTTGCGGGTACGCGCGTTGGTGCTCGTGCGCTGACCGTGCACCGGGAGGCCGCGACGGTGGCGGATGCCCTGGTAGCACTGGATCTCGATCTTGCGGCGGATGTCGCCCTGGATCTCGCGGCGGAGGTCGCCCTCGGTCTGGAGGTTGGCGTCCACGTACTCGCGGATCTTGACCAGGTCCTCTTCGGCCAGGTCACGAACGCGGGTGTTCGGGTTCACGCCGGTGGAGGCGAGGATCTCCTTGGACCGGGTGCGCCCGATACCGAAGACGTAGGTGAGTGCGATCTCCACACGCTTTTCGCGCGGGATGTCAACACCGGAAACGCGTGCCATTCAATGGCTCCTGTGTGTTCGGGGGTCTTCCGCAAAGCCGCTCCCGACCGCCGTATGAGGTACGAATCGGGTCCCCGGCCCCCGCCGGAGGTGCCGCCGACCCTTGCGGGCTGGGCGGGCTCTGCGTATGTACGTTGCTTGCGTCGCGCGAAGAACTGCGGAGGTGCAGGTCGGTCGGCGTGCGTCAGCCCTGGCGCTGCTTGTGGCGCAGGTTGTCGCAGATGACCATGACCCGGCCGTGACGGCGGATCACCTTGCACTTGTCGCAGATCTTCTTGACGCTCGGCTTGACCTTCATGGGATGTGAGGTTCTCCGGGTCAGTGCCACCACCCGCGCACGGAAGATGCGGGGTGCGGGCAAGATCTACTTGTACCGGTAGACGATCCGGCCACGCGTCAGGTCGTACGGAGAGAGCTCCACGACGACCCGGTCGTCCGGAAGGATTCGGATGTAGTGCATCCGCATCTTGCCGGAGATGTGCGCGAGGACTTTGTGACCGTTCTGGAGCTCCACCTTGAACATGGCGTTCGGGAGGGACTCGATCACGGTGCCCTCGATTTCGATGGCACCTTGCTTCTTGGCCACGCTTCGCCTTTCGAATCGGCTACCTTGATCGACTCTCGCTCCGGGTGAGGACACACGGGTACACGAGAGCCGACGCATCAGTCTACGTCAGGCTCCCGGAAAAGACGAATCCAGGAAGAATGCCCACCCCTGGAGATCGTTACGCAAGAGACCACGCCGCAGAGAAGGGCTCCGCTCACCCCAGCGGGTCCGGAGCCGCCGTGACGCCCAGCTCCGCGAGCTTCGCCTTGCCGCCGTCCGGGGAGGTCAGGACCAGGGGACCCGCCTCCGTGAGGGCCACCGAGTGCTCCCAGTGGGAGGACCAGGTGCCGTCCGTCGTGATGACCGTCCAGTCGTCGGCGAGGACCTCGGTCTGCGGCGTGCCGAGGGAGACCATCGGCTCGATCGCCAGGCAGAAGCCGGGGACCAGCTTCGGACCCTTGCCTCGCTTGCGGGAGACGTAGTTCAGCAGGTGCGGGTCCATGTGCATCTCGGTGCCGATGCCGTGGCCGCCGTAGTCCTCGACGATGCCGTACTTGCCGCCGCCCGGCTTCGGCTGGCGGCGGATGTACGTCTCGATCGCGCGCGAGATGTCCACCAGTCGGTTGCCGTTCTTCATCGCGGCGATGCCGGCCCACATCGACTCCTCGGTCACCCGGGAGAGCTCGATCAGCTCAGGGGCGTGGCCCGTGCCCACGAACGCCGTGTACGCCGCGTCCCCGTGCCAGCCGTCGACGATCGCGCCGCAGTCGATCGAGATGATGTCCCCGTCCTTGAGGACCGTCTTGTCGTCCGGGATGCCGTGGACGACGACCTCGTTCACCGAGGTGCAGATCGTCGCGGGGAAGCCGCCGTACCCGAGGAAGTTCGACTTCGCGCCGTGGTCGGCGATCACCTTGCGGGCGACCTCGTCCAGGTCCTTCGTCGTGGCGCCCGGCACGGCCGCCTCCCGGGTCGCCGCGTGGATGGCGGCGACGACCAGCCCGGCCTCGCGCATCTTCGCGATCTGCTCGGGGGTCTTGATCTGCACCATCGCGGCGGGGGCCTTTCCTTCGGATACGGGGAACAGAACAACGATACGGCCGCGGCGCCCCCGAGGGGCACCGCGGCCGTATCCGTACAACCAGGGTGAGCGTCAGCTCTTCTTCAGCGCGGCCATCGCACGACCGGTGACCTCGTCCACCTTGCCGAGCGCCGAGATCGTGACGACCAGGTTCTGCGCCCGGTAGTAGTCGATGATCGGCTCGGTCTGCGTGTGGTAGACCTCCAGGCGCCGGCGGACGGTCGCCTCGGAGTCGTCGTCGCGCTGGTAGAGCTCGCCTCCGCACACGTCGCAGACGCCCTCGCTCTTCGGCGGGGTGTACGTCACGTGGAAGACGTGCGCGCTGTCGTTGCGGCAGATGCGGCGACCCGCGATCCGCTTCACGACCTCGTCCTCGGGGACCTCCAGGTCCAGGACCGCGTCCAGCTGCATGTCCTCGGCCTTCAGGACCACGTCCAGCGCCTCGGCCTGGGCCACGTTGCGCGGGAAGCCGTCGAGCAGGAAGCCGTTCGCGGCGTCCGGCTGCTCCATGCGGTCCTTGGCCATGCCGATGGTCACCTCGTCGGGTACCAGGTCACCGGCGTCCATGAACGCCTTGGCCTTGAGGCCCAGCTCCGTGCCCTGACTGATGTTGGCGCGGAACAGGTCACCCGTGGAGATGTGCGGGATGTCCAGGTTCTTGGCAAGGAACGCGGCCTGCGTACCCTTGCCGGCCCCGGGCGGTCCGACGAGGACGATTCGCATCAGCGGAGGAACCCTTCGTAATTGCGCTGCTGGAGCTGGCTCTCGATCTGCTTCACGGTCTCCAGCCCCACACCCACGATGATGAGGATGCTCGTCCCGCCGAAGGGGAAGTTGGCATTGGCGCCACCGAAGCCTGCCAACGCCATCGTCGGCACAAGAGCGATCAGACCCAGATACAGCGAGCCCGGCCAAGTGATCCTGTTGAGCACGTAGCTCAGGTACTCGGCAGTAGGTCGACCAGCCCGGATACCCGGGATGAAGCCACCATACTTCTTCATGTTGTCCGCGACTTCCTCGGGGTTGAACGAGATCGCCACGTAGAAGAAGGCGAAGAACACGATCAGAAGGAAGTACGTAGCGATGTAGTAGGGGTGGTCACCCTTGACGAAGTGGGCTTCGATCCAGGTTTTCCAGCCCGCGGTGGAGTTCGAGAACTGGGCGATCAAGGCCGGGATGTAGAGCAGCGACGAGGCGAAGATGACAGGAATCACACCTGCCTGGTTCACCTTGAGAGGGATATAAGTGGACGTTCCGCCGTAGGACCTGCGGCCGATCATCCGCTTCGCGTACTGCACCGGGATCCTGCGCTGGGCCTGCTCGACGAAGACGACGAGCGCCACCATCACGAAGCCGATCAGGATGACGGTGCCGAACTCGATCCAGCCCTTGGCGAGCTTGCCGCTCTCCTTGATGGCCCACAGGGCGCCCGGGAAGCCGGCGGCGATCGAGATGAACATGAGGATCGACATGCCGTTGCCGATGCCGCGGTCGGTGATGAGCTCACCGAGCCACATGACCAGGGCGGTGCCGGCGGTCATCGTGATGACCATGGTGACGGTGACGAAGATCGACTGGTCGGGAACGACCTGGTTGGCGACCGTGCAGCCGCTGAAGAGCGCGCCGGTACGGGCCGTCGCCACGAGACCCGTGCCCTGAAGGATGGCGAGCGCGATCGTCAGGTAGCGCGTGTACTGCGTGATCTTGGCGGTGCCGGACTGTCCCTCCTTCTTGAGGGCTTCCAGTCGCGGGATCACGACGGTCAGCAGCTGCAGGATGATGCTCGCCGTGATGTACGGCATGATGCCGAGCGCGAAGATGGTGATCTGCAGCAGCGCCCCGCCACTGAACATGTTCACCAGGCCGAACAGGGAGTTGTTGCCCTGGCTCGCCTGGTCCACACACTGCTGGACGGCCTTGTAACTGACACCGGGGACGGGGATGTGTGCCCCGAGCCGGTACAGCACGACGATGCCGAGCGTGAAGAGCAGCTTCTTGCGCAGGTCGGGCGTCTTGAACGCCCGGGCGAACGCGGTGAGCACGGTGCCTCCTGCGACCCCCGCGCAAGTGCGTCAGAGGTGACGGTCTTGAGGTTCGACGAATAGAAACAGGTACGGAAACAGGTACAGATACCGGTCAAGGCCGTACGGGCATACCGCACGGAGCATAGACAGTGCACGCCACCTTACCGGCGACCATGCCCCCCTAGGAACGACCAACCGGGGATGCCCCTTTTGGGAGGCATCCCCGGTCGGATGTTCAAGCCATCGAGTCGTCTCAGACGAGCTCGGTGACGGTGCCGCCGGCAGCGGCGATCTTCTCCTTGGCGGAGCCGGAGACGGCGTCGACCGTCACCTGCAGCGCCACGGAGACCTCACCGGTGCCGAGCACCTTGACGAGGCTGTTCTTGCGCACCGCGCCCTTGGCGACCAGGTCGGCCACCGTGACCTCTCCACCCTCGGGGTAGAGAGCGCCGAGCTTGTCCAGGTTCACGACCTGGTACTCGGTGCGGAACGGGTTCTTGAAGCCCTTGAGCTTCGGCAGACGCATGTGGAGGGGCATCTGCCCACCCTCGAAGCGCTGCGGAACCTGGTAACGGGCCTTCGTACCCTTGGTACCACGACCAGCGGTCTTACCCTTGGACGCCTCACCACGACCCACACGGGTCTTGGCGGTCTTGGCGCCCGGGGCAGGCCGGAGGTTGTGGGCCTTCAGCGGGTTGTTCTCCGCCATGTCAGTCAACCTCCTCAACCGTCACGAGGTGGCGGACGGTGTGCACCATGCCGCGGAACTCGGGGCGGTCCTCCTTGACAACCACGTCGCCCAGGCGCTTGAGCCCGAGCGAACGCAGGGTGTCGCGGTGGTTCTGCTTGCTACCGATGTACGACTTCGTCTGCGTGACCTTGAGGCGAGCCATTACGCACCCGCCCCAGCACGCGCACGGAGCAGAGCCGCGGGGGCGACGTCCTCGAGGGGCAGACCACGGCGAGCCGCGATCTCCTCGGGACGCTGCAGGCCCTTGAGGGCCGCCACGGTCGCGTGCACGATGTTGATCGCGTTGTCGGAGCCGAGCGACTTCGACAGGATGTCGTGAACGCCGGCGCACTCGAGCACGGCGCGCACCGGGCCACCGGCGATAACACCGGTACCGGGGGAAGCCGGCTTGAGCAGGACGACGCCCGCGGCCTTCTCGCCCTGGATCGGGTGAGGGATGGTGCCCTGGATGCGCGGAACCTTGAAGAAGTTCTTCTTGGCTTCCTCGACACCCTTGGCAATGGCCGCGGGAACTTCCTTGGCCTTGCCGTAACCGACACCTACGGTGCCGTCACCGTCGCCCACCACGACCAGCGCGGTGAAGCTGAAGCGGCGACCACCCTTGACAACCTTGGCGACGCGGTTGATCGCGACAACGCGCTCAACGTACGCGGTCTTCTCGGCGGCAGCGCCACCGTCGCGGCCCTTCCGGTCCCGCCGCTCGCCGCCACCGGCACCGCTTCCGCGGCGCTGGGGTCCAGCCATTGGATTACCTCTCTCTGTTACGTCCGTTAGTCCCGGAACCGGGGCTTAGAACTTCAGCCCGGCTTCGCGGGCGGCGTCAGCCAGAGCGGCAATGCGCCCGGCGTACCTGTTGCCACCACGGTCGAACACGACAGCCTCGACGCCGGCGGCCTTGGCGCGCTCGGCGACCAGGGAACCGACCTGCTTGGCCTGCGCGGACTTGTCACCCTCGCCGCCGCGGATCGACGCGTCCAGGGTCGACGCGGACGCAAGGGTGTGACCCTTGAGGTCGTCGATGACCTGAGCGGTGATACCGCGGTTGGAACGCGTCACGACGAGGCGCGGACGCTCCGCCGTACCCGACACGTTCTTGCGGATGCGGATGTGGCGGCGCTTCTTGGCAGCGCCCTTGTAGGCGTCGCCCTTGGCGATCTTCACACCGTATGCCATGGCTTACTTACCAGCCTTTCCGACCTTGCGGCGGATGACCTCACCCGCATACTTCACGCCCTTGGCCTTGTAGGGGTCGGGCTTGCGAAGCTTGCGGATGTTGGCGGCGACCTCGCCGACCTTCTGCTTGTCGATGCCCTCGACCGAGAACTTGGTCGGCGACTCGACCTTGAACGAGATGCCCTCGGGCGCCTCGATCATGATCGGGTGGCTGTAACCGAGCTGGAACTCCAGACCGGAGCCCTTCGCGGCGACGCGGTAACCGACACCGCTGATCTCGAGCGCCTTGACGTATCCCTGGGTCACACCGGTGATCATGTTGGCCACCAGCGTGCGGGACAGGCCGTGGAGGGCCTTGTTCTGACGCTCGTCGTTGGGGCGGGTGACGTTGAGAACGCCGTCCTCACCCTTAACGATCTCGATCGGCGCGGCGACGGTGTGGCTCAGGGTGCCCTTGGAACCCTTGACCGTGACCGTGCGGCCCTCGATGGTGACGTCCACACCGGCGGGAACCTGGATAGGCAGCTTGCCAATACGCGACATTAGCTATTCCTCCGTTCCCGACTACCAGACGTAGGCGAGGACTTCCCCACCTACGCCCTTCTTGCCTGCCTGCTGTCCGGTCAGGAGACCGTGGGACGTGGAGATGATCGCCACGCCCAGGCCACCGAGGACCTTCGGCAGGTTGGTGGACTTCGCGTAAACCCGGAGGCCCGGCTTCGAGATCCGCTTGATGCCCGCGATGGAGCGCTCACGGTTCGGACCGAACTTGAGCTCGAGAACGAGGTTCTTGCCGACCTCGGCGTCCTCGACCTTCCAGCCCGTGATGAAGCCCTCCTGCTGGAGGATTTCCGCGATGTGAGACTTGATCTTGCTGTGCGGCATCGACACGGAGTCGTGGTACGCCGAGTTCGCGTTACGCAGACGCGTGAGCATGTCTGCGATGGGATCAGTCATGGTCATGAATTGGCCTTCGGCCTCTCTCGCCGGGGTTTCCTGTATGCGCCATCCCTCTCCCCACACAGGGGCGGGACGGGTGCGGCGCGGGGACCTACGGCGTAGTAAGTCGTACGGGCGGCAGACGCCCAACCCTCCTAGCCTAAGCCATGAAGGGGTGGGCCTCTGCCAACCCTCTGCTTACCGAGAGACTCCGGTTATCCCAGAATTGCTGGGACTACCAGGAGCTCTTGGTCACGCCCGGCAGCTCGCCACGGTGAGCCATCTCACGAAGGCACACGCGGCACAGGCCGAACTTGCGGTACACGGAGTGGGGACGACCACAGCGCTGGCAGCGCGTGTAGCCGCGCACGCCGAACTTGGGCTTGCGGGCAGCCTTCGCGATGAGAGCCTTCTTCGCCATCTCGCTTACGCCTCCTTGAACGGGAAGCCGAGGTGACGGAGAAGGGCGCGGCCCTCAGCGTCGTTGGTCGCCGTGGTGACCACGGTGATGTCCATACCCCGGACACGGTCGATCTTGTCCTGGTCGATCTCGTGGAACATGACCTGCTCCGTGAGACCGAAGGTGTAGTTGCCACGCCCGTCGAACTGCTTGGGGGACAGACCACGGAAGTCGCGGATGCGCGGAAGCGCGAGCGACAGGGTGCGGTCGAGGAACTCCCACATGCGGTCGCCACGGAGGGTGACGTGCGCACCGATCGGCTGGCCCTCACGCAGCTTGAACTGCGCGATGGACTTACGGGCCTTGGTGACAGCCGGCTTCTGGCCGGTGATCGTGGTGAGGTCGCGGATGGCGCCGTCGATCAGCTTGGAGTCGCGGGCGGCGTCGCCCACACCCATGTTGACCACGATCTTCACGAGGCCGGGGATCTGCATGACGTTCTCGTAGGAGAACTCCTCACGCAGCTTGCCCGCGATCTCCTCGCGGTACTTCGTCTTGAGACGCGGAGTGGTGGTAGCCATCAGATGTCCTCACCCGTCCGCTTGGCAACGCGGATCTTGTTGCCCTCGTCGTCGAAGCGGTAACCGACACGCGTGACGACCTTGTTGCCGTCCTTCTCCACGACGAGCTGAACGTTGCTCACGTGGACAGGGGCCTCGGTCGTGACGATGCCACCGGCCTGCGACGGGCCGGCCTTGGTGTGCTTCTTGACCCGGTTGACACCCTCGACCAGGACACGGTCCTCACGGGGGAAGGCCGCGATGACCTTGCCCTGCTTGCCCTTGTCCTTACCGGTGATGACCTGGACCAGGTCGCCCTTCTTGATCTTCATGCTTACAGCACCTCCGGCGCGAGCGAGATGATCTTCATGAACTTCTTCTCGCGCAGCTCACGGCCCACCGGGCCGAAGATACGGGTGCCGCGAGGGTCGCCGTCGTTCTTGAGAATGACAGCGGCGTTCTCGTCGAAGCGGATGTACGAGCCGTCCTGGCGGCGGCGCTCCTTGACGGTGCGAACGATGACCGCCTTGACGACGTCACCCTTCTTCACGTTGCCACCGGGGATCGCGTCCTTGACGGTGGCGACGATGACGTCACCGATGCCCGCGTAGCGGCGACCGGAGCCACCGAGAACACGGATGCAAAGGATCTCCTTGGCACCAGTGTTGTCGGCGACACGCAGTCGCGACTCCTGCTGGATCACGTCTATCTCCTGATTGTCTGCCGGTTCCCGGCAGGGGCACCGGAGTGCCCCTGCCGAGCCTGGCGGAACTGACCTGAGGGAAACCCCTCAGGTAATTACTTGGCCTTCTCGAGGATCTCGACGACGCGCCAGTGCTTCGAGGCGGACAGCTTCCGGGTCTCCATCAGGAGGACGCGGTCGCCGACGCCGGCAGCGTTCTGCTCGTCGTGAGCCTTGAGCTTGTTCGTACGGCGGATGACCTTGCCGTACAGCGCGTGCTTGACGCGGTCCTCGACGGCGACGACGACGGTCTTGTCCATCTTGTCGCTGACGACCAGGCCCTCACGGACCTTGCGGGCGTTGCGCTCGGTCTTCTGCTCAGTCACATTGTTCTCGCTCATCAGGCGTTCTCCACCGTCTCGATGCCCAGCTCGCGCTCACGCATCAGGGTGTAGATCCGGGCGATGTCCTTACGGACGGACTTGAGCCGACCGTGGTTCTCGAGCTGGCCCGTCGCCGCCTGGAAGCGGAGGTTGAACAGCTCTTCCTTGGCCTCGCGGAGCTTGTTGAGAAGCTCCTCGTTGCCCAGCTCGCGCAGCTCGGACGCCTTGGTACCGGCCGACATCACAGCTCACCTGCCTCGCGCTTGACGATCTTGCACTTCATCGGCAGCTTGTGGGCAGCACGAGTCAGGGCCTCACGCGCGATCTTCTCGTTCGGGTAGGACAGCTCGAACATCACCCGACCGGGCTTGACGTTCGCGATCCACCACTCCGGCGAACCCTTACCGGAACCCATGCGGGTCTCGGCAGGCTTCTTGGTCAGCGGGCGGTCCGGGTAGATGTTGATCCAGACCTTGCCGCCACGCTTGATGTGGCGGGTCATCGCGATACGGGCCGCCTCGATCTGGCGGTTGGTCACGTACGCCGGAGTGAGGGCCTGAATGCCGTACTCGCCGAACGCAACCTGCGTACCACCCTTGGACATACCGCTGCGCTTCGGGTGGTGCTGCTTGCGGTGCTTGACCCTACGGGGGATCAGCATTTCGGTCAGGCCTCCGTTCCGGTGCTCTCAGCCGGAGCGGCAGCGGCGGCGGGAGCGTCGGCCTTGGGGGCCTCCGCAGCCGGCGCGGACTGCTGCTGCGGCTTGCGGCCGCGGCCGCCACGCTCGCCACCGCGGCCACCACGGCCGGCGGGACGGTCACCAGCGCCGGCACCACGGGCCGGGCGGTTACCCGCACGGGCCGCGGCGTTCTCGGCGCGGACCTCGGCGATGTTCTTGACGTCGCCCTTGTAGATCCAGACCTTCACGCCGATGCGACCGAAGGTGGTCTTGGCCTCGAAGAAGCCGTAGTCGACGTTCGCGCGGAGCGTGTGCAGGGGCACACGGCCCTCGCGGTAGAACTCCGAGCGGGACATCTCGGCGCCGCCGAGGCGACCGCCGCACTGGATCTTGATGCCCTTGGCGCCGGCCTTCATCGTGCCCTGCATGCTCTTACGCATGGCGCGACGGAAGGAGACGCGGGAGGAGAGCTGCTCGGCAACGGCCTGGGCGACCAGCTGAGCGTCCATCTCGGGGTTCTTGACCTCGAGGATGTTCAGCTGGACCTGCTTGCCCGTGAGCTTCTCGAGGTCGCCGCGGATGCGGTCGGCCTCGGCGCCACGGCGGCCGATGACGATGCCGGGACGCGCGGTGTGGATGTCCACCCGCACGCGGTCACGGGTGCGCTCGATCTCAACCTTCGAGATGCCGGCGCGCTCCATGCCGGACGTCATCATCCGACGGATGGCGACGTCTTCCTTGACGTAGTCCTTGTACAGCTTGTCGGCGTACCAGCGGGACTTGAAGTCCGTGGTGATGCCGAGCCGGAACCCATGCGGGTTAACCTTCTGGCCCATTACCGGGTTCCTTCCTTGCTGCTGACGACCACGGTGATGTGGCTGGTCCGCTTACGGATCCGGTAGGCACGGCCCTGAGCACGCGGACGGAACCGCTTCAGGGTCGGGCCCTCATCCACGTACGCCTCGCTGATGAACAGCGAAGAGGCGTCACTGTGGTCGTAGTTGTGTGCAGCGTTGGCGATGGCGCTGTCCAGCACCTTGCCAACCGGCACGCTCGCGGCCTGCGGGGCGAAACGCAGGACCGCCTGAGCCTCCGTGGCGTCCATGCCACGGATAAGGTCCACCACGCGGCGGGCCTTCATGGGCGTGACGCGGATGTACCGCGCCTGGGCCCTGGCTTCCATGGTTGTCCTTCCAGTGTCTGTCATGGTCGATTCCACCCCGCTACTAGCGGCGCTTCGACTTCCGGTCGTCCTTCACGTGACCCCGGAAGGTGCGCGTCGGCGAGAACTCGCCGAGCTTGTGGCCGACCATCGACTCGGTGACAAACACCGGAATGTGGGTCTTGCCGTTGTGCACCGCGATCGTGTGGCCGAGCATGGCCGGGATGATCATCGAGCGACGGGACCAGGTCTTGATGACGTTCTTGGTGCCGGCTTCGTTCTGGGCGTCCACCTTCTTTACGAGGTGGTCGTCGACGAAGGGCCCCTTCTTGAGACTGCGCGGCATCTAAACCCGCTCCTAGCGCTTCTTGTTCGTCTTGCGGCGGCGGACGATGTACTTGCTCGAAGCCTTCTTCGGCGAGCGAGTACGACCCTCCTTCTGACCCCACGGGGAGACCGGGTGGCGACCACCGGAGGTCTTGCCCTCACCACCACCGTGCGGGTGGTCGACCGGGTTCATCGCCACACCGCGAACGGTCGGGCGAACGCCCAGCCAGCGCTTGCGGCCGGCCTTGCCCCAGTTGATGTTCGACTGCTCGGCGTTGCCGACCTCGCCAACAGTGGCGCGGCAGCGGACGTCGACCAGACGGATCTCACCGGACGGCATACGAAGGTGGGCCATCGTGCCCTCCTTCGCCAGCAGCTGCACGGAGGCACCCGCGGAACGGGCGAACTTGGCGCCACCGCCGGGACGGAGCTCGATCGCGTGGATCGTGGTACCGACCGGGATGTTGCGGAGGGCCAGGTTGTTGCCGGGCTTGATGTCGGCGCCGGGGCCGTTCTCGACCCGGTCACCCTGCGACAGGTTCTTCGGGGCGATGATGTAGCGCTTCTCGCCGTCCGCGTAGTGGAGCAGCGCGATGCGCGCGGTGCGGTTGGGGTCGTACTCGATGTGAGCGACCTTGGCCGGCACGCCGTCCTTGTCGTGGCGACGGAAGTCGATCAGACGGTAGGCACGCTTGTGGCCACCGCCCTGGTGACGGACGGTCACACGACCGGTGTTGTTACGGCCGCCCTTGCTGTGCAGCGGGCGGACCAGCGACTTCTCCGGCGTGGACCGCGTGATCTCGACGAAGTCGGCTACGGAGGAGCCACGGCGGCCCGGCGTAGTCGGCTTGTACTTGCGGATTCCCATTTCTCAGTCCTCGTCCGATTTCGGACGATCCAGACCGCCGTTAGGCGGTCGGACCGCCGAAGATGTCGATACGGTTGCCCTCGGCAAGGGTCACGATGGCGCGCTTGGTGTTGGCACGCTTGCCGAAACCGGTGCGGGTGCGCTTGCGCTTGCCCTGACGGTTGATCGTGTTGACCCCGGTGACCTTGACCGAGAAGACCGCCTCGACGGCCTGCTTGATCTGGGTCTTGTTGGATCCGGGCGCGACGATGAACGTGTACTTGTTCTCGTCGAGCAGCGCGTAGCTCTTCTCGGAGACAACCGGCTTGACGAGGATGTCGCGCGGGTCCGTGAAGGTCTTGCTGGTGATCGTGGCCTCGGACATCAGGCCTCGCTCCCTTCGGTCTCAGCGGTCTGGGGGCCAGACACGAAGGACTCGA
Organism: Streptomyces lateritius; assembly: GCF_014649715.1. Taxonomy (GTDB): domain Bacteria; phylum Actinomycetota; class Actinomycetes; order Streptomycetales; family Streptomycetaceae; genus Streptomyces; species Streptomyces lateritius. The sequence continues at coordinate 194,424 of NZ_BMTO01000008.1, read as the reverse complement.
AGGCGGCCTTGGTGAAGACCACGTCGTCGGAGACGATCACGTCGTACGTGTTGAGCTGGCCCGGCTCCAGGATGTGAACCTGGGGCAGGTTGCGGGCGGAGAGCCACGCGGCCTCGTCGGCGCGGTCGACGACCAGGAGCAGGTTCTTGCGCTCCGAGATCTTGCCGAACAGCGTCTTCGCGGCCTTGGTGGAGACCTCACCCTCGACCACGCCGGTGACGACGTGGATACGGGAGTGGCGCGCCCGGTCCGAGAGGGCACCGCGCAGGGCGGCGGCCTTCATCTTCTTCGGGGTGCGCTGCGAGTAGTCACGCGGCACGGGGCCGTGGACGACGCCACCGCCGGCGAACTGCGGCGCACGGGTCGAACCCTGGCGCGCGCGGCCGGTGCCCTTCTGGCGGTAGGGCTTCTTGCCACCACCGCGGACTTCGCCGCGGCGCTTGGTCTTGTGCGTGCCCTGACGGGCAGCGGCCAGCTGAGCGACGACGACCTGGTGGATCAGCGGAACGCTGGTCTTCGCGTCGAAGATCTCCGCGGGGAGCTCGACGGTCCCGGCCTTGTCGCCTGCCGGCGAAAGGATGTCAATGGTGCTCATCGGTTCCTCAAACCCCCTTGGCCGCGGTACGGACCAGGACGAGGCCACCGTTCGGGCCGGGGACCGCGCCCTTGATGAGCAGCAGACCCTTCTCCGCGTCAACGGCGTGGACGGTCAGGTTCTGGGTGGTGACCCGCTCGTTGCCCATGCGGCCCGCCATGCGGAGGCCCTTGAACACGCGGCCCGGGGTGGCGCAGCCACCGATGGAACCGGGCGAGCGGTGCTTGCGCTGGGTGCCGTGACCGGCGCCGAGGCCCTTGAAGTTGTGACGCTTCATGACACCGGCGAAGCCCTTGCCCTTGCTCTTGCCGGTGACGTCGACCTTGACGCCCGACTCGAACACGGCAGCGGTGATCTCCTGGCCGAGCGTGTACTCGCTGGCGTCAGCGGTACGCAGCTCCACCAGGTGGCGGCGCGGGGTGACGTCGGCCTTGGCGAAGTGGCCCTTGAGGGGCTTGTTCACCTTGCGCGGGTCGATCTCGCCGAAGGCGATCTGGACCGACTCGTAGCCGTCGTTGTCGTTGGTGCGCACCTGGGTGACGACGCAGGGCCCGGCCTTGACGACGGTCACCGGGACAACCCGGTTGTTCTCGTCCCAGACCTGGGTCATGCCGAGCTTCTCGCCCAGGACGCCCTTAATGTTCTTAGCCATCTCGCGCGTCACCTCAGAGCTTGATCTCGATGTCGACGCCCGCCGGGAGGTCGAGGCGCATGAGCGAGTCAACCGTCTTCGGCGTGGGGTCGAGGATGTCGATGAGGCGCTTGTGCGTGCGCATCTCGAAGTGCTCGCGCGAGTCCTTGTACTTGTGCGGCGACTTGATGACGCAGTACACGTTCTTCTCAGTGGGCAGCGGCACCGGGCCCGCGACCGACGCACCAGTGCGGGTCACCGTCTCGACGATCTTCTTCGCCGAGGAGTCGATGACCTCGTGGTCGTAGGCCTTGAGCCGGATGCGGATCTTCTGTCCCGCCATGGCTACTCAGTAGTCCTGTCTCTCGTAACGCTCCGGAACCCGGGGGTTCTCTTGACTCCTCCTCCGACCCACGCGGTCGGGCGTGTCGCACTCCCTCTACGCAGAAGTCCCGAAGGATTTCCCAACCAAGGGGGTACGGGCCCACAAACCCGCGGAACCGGGGGTGGAACACCCACCGGGTGCCTGGTCGGCGCCCCGCTGACGCTTCCCGGAAGATTCCCGTACGTCCGCCCCTGAGAAGGGGCGACGAGTACTGTGGGACTCGCTTCCGGTCCTCCCGGCGGGAGGCGCGCAGCATCGGCACTCAACCGAGCAACCCCGACAGTCTGCCATACGGGGTGCGGAGATGGCCAATCGGGCCGAAGAGAGTACCCCGGACGTGACGGAGATCAAACCTGGGGTCGACACGTCCCCCACCCGCCGCCGGGCGGTGCGGGCACGGACCTCCCCGGCTGCTCCACCGACGTACACGGCGCCCCCACACCTCTTCGCACACGCCCGCACGACATGCCGGGCATGTGCGGATTGCCGCCGCGCGAGTGGTGACGGCTTCCGTCGCTGTGCCAAGGTGTCGCGTTGATCGATCTCGGGGGCGGCTCGGACACGCCGATACGGCGGTCTCGGCTCGCTGACTACGCAGACATGCCCGTCGAACCTCAGGGCGCGCCGGCGCGGGCGACCGACGCGGGCGCGCCGGATCCGCCGGCCGTGGGGTGGTCTCCCCCGGGGTGGTCTCCCCCGCCCCCTCCTGACACGCGCGGGCCCGCTCCGTCGCCCTCGTCCCCCGGTGCGCATCGCCCGGGGGAGCCGGGTGCGCCGCAGGACGCGGAGGCGGAGTCCCGGCGACGCGAGTTCGCGGCGGTCCTGGAGATCTTCCGTACGAGGGCGGTGCTCGTACCGCGCCGGGACCAGGCCTGGCTGACCGTCGACTTCGGCGGCGTGCGGTGGATCCTCGCGTTCTCCGACGAGTCGGCGCTGGCCCGGTACGCCCTCGCCCGGGGCGAGGGCGGCGCGGAGTGGGAGTACGAGACGGTGCTCGGGGCTCGGCTGCTGGACGTGGCCGTGCCGAGCGCGGGGGTGCCGTGCGGGGTGGCCCTGGACGCGGCGGACGGCGCGGAGCACGCGGTGCTGTTTCCGCCGGTGACCGGGGTCGTACCGGAATCGGCGGCGGTGGACAAGGGCGTCGCGGGAGCCGACGAGTGGGGGGCGGCACGATGAGCGGGGGCGGGGGCGAGGCCGGCAAGGACCTGGCCACGAGCGGACTGGACGAGATCGCGAACGGCCTGACGCTGGCGCTGGGCGAGCTGAAGGAGCTCGGCATGGACAGCATGGCGGGGGAAGGACGCGGCTTCGGCGCCATCGCACTCCCCGGCCTGGCACTGGGCCACGAAGGGCTGACGGGGACGTTCTCGTCGTTCTGCGAACGCTGGGAGTGGGGCGTGCGCGCCCTGATCAACGAGGGCAACACGTTCGCCGTGGCGACGGGCCTGTCGGCCGGTACGTACCACGAGACCGAGCAGTACCTGGAGGGCACGTTCAAGATCGTGACCAACGCGGCCATCGGCAATCCGTACGCGTCCGAGGACGAGGTCACGAAGCAGGGGTGGGGCGACATCGCCACGTCCGGGTACCTCGGCGGCGTGGACTACAGCAAGGAGTCCTTCGACGAGGCGCGGGCCAACTCGGCTCAGGGCTGGAAGGACGCCGGGCGCGATCTGATGACCTCCCAGACAGTCGGTCTGCCCGGCCTGGGCCCGCAGAACAGCGCCTCGATGGCCGGCGTCACCGACGCGCAGTACGAGGCGGCGCTCGACGACATGTTCGGGCCGTCGCCGGAGGAGCGGGCCGCCGCCGCCCAGCAGCAGCAGCAGGGCGTGCCGCCCCAGCAGCAGAGGGGCGACCAGGGCTGATGGGCGGCCTGCTCGACGACATCGGCAACGGCATCGGTGACCTGGGCAAGGGCATCGAGGACGGCATCAACGAAGGCCTCGGCGCCATCGAGGACGGCATCGACTCCGGCAAGAAGGCGCTGGGCGAGACCGTCGACTGGGCGACCGACAAGGCTGGCGATCGCCTCGATTCCTACGGTCTGCACGGGGCCGCCGACGTGGTCACGGACTGGGGTGACGGTGTCGCGTCGAACCTCGGCGCGACCCCCGGCGAGAAGCAGCTCGGCCAGACCGAGGAGGCGAACGAGCTCATCCGGGGCAACCCCACGAAGATCCTCGAGAGCGCGGCGCACCTGAAGGACTTCCGGGCGGCTTTCGAGAAGGTCGGCCAGGGCATGAGGAAGGTCGACTCCTCGCGCTGGAAGGGCGTGGGCGGCGACGCCTTCCGCGAGAAGTTCGGCGTGCACCCGACGAAGTGGCTGCACGCGGCGGACGCGTGCGAGGGGGCTGCCGCCGCGCTGGAGGCGTACGCGCACACCGTGAAGTGGGCGCAGGGCATGGCGTACGACGCGATCGACCTGTACCGCCAGGGCAAGCGCGCCGAGGGGGAGGTCAAGGCGGCGGTCGCGGCCGCGGCCGCCAAGGACGCGGACGCCGCGAAGGACCCAGAGGCCGTCAGGGCGGAGGAGGCCGCGAAGGCGCTCGTCGAGGAGGCCAAGGCGCTGCTCGCCCACGCCCGCGAGCAGCGGAACACCGCCGCGACGGACGCCCAGGCCAGGGTGGAGAAGGCCCTGGCCCACGCCCCGGCCGAACCTCCGCCCCTCGAGCGCCTGACCGACAACGTCGTCGACGGATACCAGGCGTACAACATGGAGCTGACCCACGTGGTGGGCGGCGCCCTCAAGGGAACGGCGGGGCTGCTCAACTTCGTCCGCGGCCTCAACCCGGCCGACCCGTACAACCTGACGCACCCGGCCGCGTACATGCAGAACGTCTCGATGACGCTCTCCGGCCTGGTCTCCACGGTCGCCCACCCCGAGCGTGTCGTGACAGCCGCGGTGGAGGGCTTCAAGAAGGACCCGGCCGAGTTCCTCGGCCGCCTCATCCCGGAACTCTTCGGCACGAAGGGCACGGGCCTCGCCGGCGGCGGCGTGCGGGCCGCGGCCAGGGAGGGCCTGGAGGCGGCGGCGACGAACCCGGTGACGAGGAACGGCCTGAAGTACGGCGACGACGCCGCGGGCACGCCTCCGACGGGTCTGGTGGACAACCCGCCCCCTCAGTGGCCGCCGGCCGGTGCGTCCGACAACGCGGTCTCCCAGCTCCCCCCGGGCTGGACGATCGACGACGCCTCCGCGGCCGCCCACCCGACTCCAACGGGCTTGGCCGACGACGCGGCCACCCCCTCGACACCGACGGGCGCCGCCGACAACGCGGCCGCCGGCAAGGACTGGGACGGCCTGGCCCAGGCCACGGACCAGGTGGACGAGGGGGCCGTCCACGCGGATTCGGTGGACGGCAAGACGGCTCAGGAGTTCCTGGACGATCAGTATCCGGAGATTCAGGGGGTCAATGACGGGCCGGGCGGGCACGCGGACAGTGGTTTCACGTACGAGCCGCACGTTTCGGCGGACGAGTTCGACGGTCTCAGCATCGAACAGAAGCACCAGGTTGCCTCCGCCGAACTGAGCGATGGTGCGGTTTCTTTCCCCGACAGCAATGACGCGATCGCCTACGGTCGGGACCACTGGAACGAGTACGCGAGCGGTCTTCCGGACCCGACCAAGAAGTCGCTCCTCGATTACTCGGACGACCACCTCGGAGGCGCGGATCCCCGTTACGCCACCTACAAGGAGATGAACGGATACCTCAGGGGGAATCCCGACCTGGGCACCCCGGATGTCCTCCATAACATCGAGGAGGTCGACAAGGGTCTCGCCGGCCGCCCGCTGGCGGAGGACGTCATGGTGGTTCGCGGGCAAGGGGTGGGCCACTACGGTGTCGACGATCCTGCCAAACTGGTGGGGAGGACGGAGACCGACCCGGCCTATATGTCCACATCCCTCGGCGATCACCCCGTAGCGGCCTTCGCGGACATGAAGGGCATTCTCCACCTGCGTGTCCCCGAAGGGACCGATGCCCTGTGGTTGGAGAAGGTCAGCCATTACGGCATGGGTGAGCGGGAACTGCTGCTCGGGCGAGGCACGAGCTACAGGGTGACACGGGCCTTCGAGGACGAAAACGGCCAGTGGCAGATCTACGGGGAAATTCTTCCCAGGAATTGAGAAGGAATCCGCGAATGAACGACAAGAAGGAAGCACTTCGCTTCGTCAAGCGAACAACCCCGCCGCACATCCTGGACGAAGGCCCCTTGATTTCCACCGGACCTCCGGAATACGTCTCCCGAACCAGCAGACCCGTCGAGTACGTCGCCGTGGCGAATTCCAGTGGGGCGGTGATCGGCTATGTGTGGATCAACGACGAGGACGACGCCGCCGACTGGATCCGTCCCAGGGCTGTCGCCCCCAGGGGCTCAGAGTGGATCGAGCGGCTGCGCGACGCCAAGGCACGTGGCCTTGCGCCCTCGGAAGCACTGGCCGAGATGACCCGGAACCCGCTCGCCCACAGCCACGTCGTACCGGGCTCCGCTGCCGAGGCTCCGAATTCCGACGCGGTCAGAGACCTTGCCGGGTGGCCTCCCAGGGAGCGTCCGTGGCCCGCGGCGAGGGGGGTACTGCTCGGCCTCGCACTCGGTGACGCCATGGGCTACCCCACCGAGTTCCTGACCATGGAACAGATCAGCGCCACGTTCGGCCCCTGGCACAGGATGGAGATGCCCCTCTCCCCCGGCGACATCGTGCGGGTGACCGACGACACCCAGATGACACTTGCCGTCGGGGAAGCCCTGGCGGACGTCACGACGAGTCCCCACGAGACGGGAGGGCGCTGGGGGGCGGCGCAGCCCGTCACCCCCACCCAAGTCGAGGCGGCCCTGCGCAGGCACCTCGTGGCCTGGCTGCGCTCCCCGGACAACAACCGCGCGCCCGGTCAGACCTGTCTGAACGCCTGCGCCGCCCTGGAGCGTGGCATCCCGTGGCAGGACGCCACGGTCATCAGCTCCAAGGGCTGCGGCGCGAACATGCGCGTGGCTCCCGTCGCCCTCGTACCCGGCCTGTCGGCCGAGCAGCGCTCAGGCATCGCACAGCTCCAGGCGGCCATGACGCACGGCCACCCCACCGCGCTCGCCGCCAGCGACCTGACGGCGCACGTCATCTGGCTTCTCACCCAGGGCTGCGCCCTGGACGACCTCCTCCCCCGGCTGCGCTCGTACGCGCAGGAGTCGCGGCACAACTATCACTCCGACTGGCTCGGAGACCTGTGGCGCAAGGCAGGAGCGGCGGATCCCGCGTCGTACATCGCATTCGGATGGGACGAATGCCTGCGCGCCCTCGACAAGGTGTCCGGCGCACTCCGCGCCCGGGAGATGGACCGGGATCCCTCCGAGGCGGTCGGGCCCGGTTGGGTCGCCGAGGAAGCCCTGGCGACGGCCCTGTATTGCTTCCTCCTCGTCCAGGGCGATGCCCGCGGATCGATCATGCGAGGAGCGCACTCGTCAGGGGACTCCGACTCCATCGCCGCCCTCGCCGGCGCGTTCGCCGGGGCCAAACACGGAACCCACTACTGGCTGCACGAGTGGGTCACGGTCCTGGAGTACCGGGATCGCATCAAAGCCCTGAGCTCCCTCTGGGATGCCTGAACGCTGAGGTGAAAGGCATGCAGACGGATGAACTCGAGGCTTCGGCGTGGACGCCGCACCCCACTCAGCAGGCGCCCGTCTGGCTCAGCGCGGTCTACGGCGGGCTCGTCGAGCTCGCCGCACCGCAGCCGGTGCACGAGACCGGCACGGCCTGGCTGCTGTCCTGCCGGGCCCTCCCCCAGCCCGGGTACCCGCGCTCGCCCATGCTCGCGGCCTCGCTCGTCGTGCCGAAGGACGGCAGTTCGCCGTTCCACCCCGCCCCCAGCGCCCCGCTGGCGGACCTGGAACCGGCTCCGTCACGCGAAACCGCCGCCCGTGTCCGGAACCAGTCGCGCCGCATCAACGCCCGCGGCTGCGTGGCCGCCGTGCACTCCGCGCTCGGCGGGCACCGGTCGGTCGCCCTGCCCTGGAGCCCCGCCCATGAGGCCCCCGGCTGGTGGGACCGGCTGAACCGCCGGTACTTCCCTGGCTTCACGCACGTGCCGGTGGACGACTGGAACGACGTGATCAGGGCCCTTCACGGGCCGGGCCCGGACACACGCGGGCTGGTGTGGGTACGCCGTGAGGCCGGCGGTCAGGAGGTGACCGGGAACCTCGTCTACGCCCACAACAACAGCGGTCAGGTCGTCCTCCTGGACGGCGTCACGGGCTCCCTGGCCGTGCTGGACACCTCGCACGTCCGCGAGCTGGTCCTGCTCCGGGCACTCCCGACGAAGCCCTGACGGCGTCCCGCCCGGTCGGTGGACCGTGGCGCGGTGCACGCGCCCGGTCCGCCGGCCCTCAGGCTCGCCGGGCGGCGGAGACTCAGCCCTCGGAGGCGTACGAGACGAAGCCGGCCCAGGCGCCGGGGGCAAAGGCGAGGTGGGGGCCTTCGACGTCCTTGGAGTCGCGGACGTGGATCGTGGCAGGGGTGGTAGCGACCTCGACGCAGGACTCGCCATCGGTGCCGCTGCTGTAGCTGCTCTTGAACCACTCCGGCTCGGGCTCGCGAATCATGTTTCTCCCAGCAATTGCTCGATGAAGGCCAGCGTCTCCCTTGGAGTGAGCGCCTGCGCCCGGATGGTGCCGTACCGCAGCTCAAGAATTCGCAGCTGTTTCGGTTCCGAGACCGGGCGTCCGTTGAAGGCGCCCTCGGAACGGCCCACGGCCGTGCCGTCCTCGAACTTCAGCACCTCGATCCGGCCGTCCAGTCCGGGGTGGGCCTCGCTGTGCGTCGGCATCACCTGGAGCGAGACGTTTCGCAACCGCCCCACCTCCAGCAGATGTTCGAGCTGCTGTCTCCACACCATTGTGCCCCCGACGGGCCGACGCAGCGGCGACTCTTCGAGAACGAAACTGAGCGCGGGCGCGGGCGACCGTTCGAAGACCGAACGCCTGGCCATCCGTGCGGCAAGCATGCGCTCTATGTCGTCCTCCGAGTACGCCGGCTGTCCGGCTTCGAAGAGAGCTCGGGCGTGCTCCGGCGTCTGCAACAACCCGTGAATGCTGTTGCTCTCGTACAGGCAGAACTCGACGGCTCGCGCCTCCAGCTTCTTCAGGTCCCGCACCTTCTTCGGGTACCGGACCTCGGCCACGTCGCTCTTCATCGCCGCGACGAGTCCGCCCGCGCCGAGCGCCTGGTCCACCTTGTCCAGGAACTCCGGTCGCGGAATCCGGGCCCCGCGCTCGACCTTGCGGATCATGTCCTCGCCGTAGCCGACCAGCTCGCCGAACTCCGCCGCCCGGAGGCCCTTCGCCTCCCGCCACAGCTTGATCTGGCGACCCACCGCCGCCACGACCGCCGCGCCCGACTCGTCCTCGGGATCGACCTCCCAGCCCGGCTCTTCCGTCGCCGTCCCGTCCACACCGACCACGCCGTCCACGCTCATGCGCGCCCACCTCCTCAGCCGCCCTTACCCGGGAGGCCACCCCGGACAGCCGGGACAGGGCCGGACAGTGGCGGGACAGTCACCGTACGTAAGGACATGTTTGCTGGGCAGCGTACGCAGAGCCCGCCACTCTGAGTGACATGAACCAAGAACGAACCCAACTCTTGGCGTGTGTACGCCAGTTCGGAATCCAGCTCTCCGCTACGCGCCGGGGCGCCCGCCTCGCCCGGCTCCTGGCCGTCGAGCAGCTGCGCTCCTGGGAGCTGATGGCCGTCTCCGATGCCGCGGCCCAGGTCGTCGCCGAGCTGGTGACGAACGCCGTGACCCACGGCCGCGTCCCGGGCCGGGACTTCCGCCTGGCGCTCCTCGCCACGGACGCCGCGCTCCGCATCGAGGTCACGGACACGCGGGGTGACCGGCTCCCCGCCGTCGGCCGGCCGGCGGACGCGGAATCGGGGCGCGGACTCGTGATCGTCGAGGCGCTCGCGGACCGGTGGGGCGTCACGTCAGGGCCCGTCCCCCGCAAGACGGTCTGGGCTGAGATCGGGACCGCATCGCGGCCGTCCGCGACCCGGCGGCCCACGACGGAAAAGACTTAAGTACCAGGGCAAGTACCCCTCCCATCCCCTCCAGCCTCCCCGCCGCGCACCCGTCACTCACACGGGTGATCTGTGCCAACTGGGCTGGATTTGGGGCCGGTTGCCTGGCATATGCTCACCGCCGACAACCCCAGACATGCGACGGCCCCCGGCCGGGACTAGCGATCCCGATCGAGGGCCTGACCACCGAGGAAGAGATAGCTTCCCGATGGCTTCCCAGCACCCTAGCGCGCCCTCGCGCGCCTCCGGGCTCATTCACGTCAACGTCCGGCACACGACCCGCTACACGGTCGTCGGCAACCACCTCGCCCAGCACCGCGAGCTCTCGCTGCTCGCCATCGGGCTCGCCGTCCACCTCCAGTCACTCCCCGCCGGAACGCCCGTCGGGATCAAGGCCCTGGCCGCGAAATTCCCGGAGAGTGAGATGCGGATCGCGGGCGCCATGCGGGAGCTGGAGGCCCATGGCTACCTGAAGCGCTTCAACGAGCGACTTCCCACCGGGCGCCTCGCCCCGCGCACGATCTCGTACAACCGACCAGGGGCTGAACCCGACCCCGCTCCGGAGACGCCCCCGGAGCCCCCAGAGCCTCCGGACGTCCCGCCGCCGGCCCCGCCACAGCCCACAAAACCCGCGCCCCGCCCCGTGACCCCGGCTCCGCCACCACTCGCGCAGGCGCACCGCCCCGCCGCCGAGCTGCTCGCCCGCCTCCACCTCCACGAGCCCAGGCTGCTCCTCGCCCAGCGCGACATCCAGCGCCTTGCGCCCGGCCTCACAACCTGGCTCGAACGCGGCGCCCGCCCCGACGCCGTCCTGCGCACCCTCGCCGCGAGCCTCCCGGACGATCTGGTGCACCCGGCCGGACTCCTCGCCCACCGCCTCACAGCCCTGCTTCCACCGCCCCTCCCCGCGAAGCCGCCCGCCCTCGACCCCCTCCAGAACTGCGACACGTGCGACCGAGCCTTCAGATCTGCCGAACCCGGCCACTGCCGCGACTGCAGTCCCCACGAGAGAAAGGCCGCCTAGCATGAAGCTGATGACTCGGGCCCCAGGGCACGGACGAGGAGCCAGCGGGATGACGACCGTTTCCCCGCTCTACCTGTCCATGCGCAAAGTCGTGCACAGCCTGGATGACACCGTCCCCGGCAAGTTCGAGATCACCAAAGAAGGAATCGTTCACGACATGGTGACGCCCGGGGGTCCCCACGAGCTCACCGTGCTGCGGCTGCGAAAGAGGCTGGAGAAGGTGATGCCCGACGAGCTCGCCGCGCACACAGGGGAGCCAGACGTCGAGGACGAGCCCGAGGGCATCATGCGCCACCCCGACGTGATGGTGATCGCCGAGGCGGACATGGAAGTGGAGAACTCGTTCGCCCCCCGCACCCTCATCGCCGCCATCGAGGTCGTCTCCCGGTGCAACCCCGACAACGATTGGGTGGGCAAGCTGCGGGACTACGCGCTCATCGGCGTTCCCCTCTACGCGATCTTCGACCCCCGCACCGGCACGGGAGCGGTGTTCTCCGACATCCACGCCACTCCCGACGGGCCGCGCTACGCCACGCGCAAGGACTTCGTGTACGGCGAGGACGTCACCATCGCCCACTGGACGATCTCGACCCAGGACCTGCCCCGCTACCCGTAGCGGCCCCGGCCGCCGACTGAGACACCACACCCGGGGCACACGCCGGACGTGCACACCAGTGACGAGGTCTACCACCAGGTCATCTGGGATCCTCGCCTCGATCCCGAGCGCTTCGTCATGGGGATCGCCGAGCGCGGGGCCCCACCGAAGCGGGTGGCGTTGCCGGACTTCGTACCGGGTGGGGAGATCCCCTGGCACCGGGTGCTGTTCTTCGAGGCCGACGGCGAGATCGTCTGGGACCGGGCATCCCACGTGGACCGGCTCCGCGAGACCGCCGCCGGAGAGCGGCCCGAACCGCCGCCTCCCGTGCTCGCCGTTCCTCCCACGCACCGTACGGCCGTCGCCTGGATCCCACCCCCGCAGCTGTGGCCTCCCCTCCAGCACATCCGCCGCGATCACGACCGGCAGATCCACCGCTGGCCGCCCCACGTCAACGTCCTCTTCGGATTCGTGCCCGAGGACGACTTCCCCCGGGCGGCCCCGCTCGTCGCGTCGGCCCTCGCCGGAGTGCCGGCGTTCAGGGCGCGGCTGGAAGGGGTGCACTGGTTCGGGCACCGTGAGGACGCCACCGTCTGGATCGACCCCGCGGCGGCCGGAGAAGAGCCCTGGGCCCGGCTGCGGGACGCCCTGGAGAGCCGCTTCCCCCTCTGCGGGGGCCACTCCAAGGGCTACACGCCCCACCTCTCCCTGGGGCGCAGCCACGACCCCCACCGGCTCGCCGCCGACGCCGAAGCACTTCTCGGGGCGATGACCACGCGCGTCACCGAACTGGTCCTGCTCTCCCGCCGGGGTGAGGAGCCGATGCGCGTACGTGCGGTCGTGCGGCTCGGGACCGGTCACGTCCGATGGACCCCCGATTGAGCGGATCGCACCTCCGTTCGGGGATACTTTCGGTACATCGCAACAGATCCCGCACAACCCCGGGCACCGAACTCCCGTCTGGCAAGGCGCAGGATCGGTACCAGCACAGGGGACGCACCAGCAGTGGACGACAGATCCGAACCCAGGACGGGTCTGCCCCGTCGACGCCGTGTGCTCGCCGCGGCGATCGGGGCCGCCGCGCTCGCCGGCCCCCTCGCGGCCGGCCTCACCGGGTGTTCCGTGCCCGCGTCCCGGCGGACCGGGCCCACCGCGGACCCCGCGCCCGGGATGCCGATCGCCAGTTCGCGCCGCGCGCAGCTGCTGCAGATCGCCGCACACCCGGACGACGACCTGTACTTCATGAACCCCGACACCCAGCGCATGCTCGACGCGGGGGTCCCGCTCGTCTCCGTCTACGTCACGGCGGGCGAGCACACCGGCAAGAACTGGATCCAGGGGATGCCCGAGACGGCCCCCGACAAGGCCGCCTACTCCTCCGCGCGCCACCAGGGCCTGCGGCAGGCGTACGCGACGCTCCTGGGCCTCGACGTGTTCACGCCCTGGCAGAAGGGCACCACCCCCCTCAGCGGCGGGCGCAGCGCCGAGATCAACACCCTCACGCACGGCGGCCGCCGGGTGGAGCTGATCTTCCTCAATCTGCCCATGCACACCTCCCGGCGCTACATGGCCCTGCCCGCGCTGTGGGACGACCGCGCCCTCGAACTGCGGACCCACCTGTCGGCCGACTCCCCCGTCGACCGGTCGGACACCTACGACCACGACCAGCTGATCGAGGTCCTGGTCGGGCTGCTCGACCGCTACCGGCCGACCGTCGTCCAGACCCTCGACCCCGACCCGGACATCCAGCTCAGCGACGAGGCGACCCGCAAGCGGGACAGCGAGCAGCCCGGTTACTCCGACCACGGCGACCACACCGCCGTCGCCTGTTTCTCCTGGGCGGCGCTGATCCGCTGGGTCGCCGGCACAGCCCGGAGCGGGGGGACGATACCGGCGTTCGTCGCGACCGCCTTCCGCGGCTACTACAACCGCCACTGGCCGAAGAACCTCCCCCCGCAGGTCCTCAAGGAGAAGGCGGACAACCTCGTCCCGTACGGCGGCGATCCGTCCTGGCAGTGCGGCAATCCCTCCGGCTGCGGGGACTACGGCGTCGGCGGCGACCGGCCCCTCACCAACAAGAAGGGCTGGGTGCGTGCCACGCACCACCGCTGGCCGGGCGCCGGCCCCGCGGTCGTCGAGCGGCCGGACGGGCGGCTCGACGCCTTCGGCGTCCTCGGACTGCGTGCGGTGCGCTGGCGGGAGACGGAGGAGGGCTCGGGCCGGTGGGGTGAGCCGGAGGACCTGGGCGGCGGTCCGCTCGCGCCCGCGCTGGGCTCGGCCACGCTCCTCGACGGCCGCGTCCTCCTCTTCGGTGTGGGCTTCGCCGCGCTCGCCGGCCACGGCGGCCCGAACAGGCGGGAGGTCGTCCTCCTGGAGCAGCGTTCCCCCGGCGGCCCCTTCCTCGCCTGGCGGGGTCTCGGCAGCCCGGAGCGCGGGGACGACCGGGGGCGCAGGATCGGTGTGCCGGTGGCCGTGACGGCCCCCGACGGCCGGGTCCATCTCTTCGTGCGCGACGCGGACAAGGGGGTGTCGACGCGGGTACGGGAGGCCGACGGCGCCTGGAGCGCGTGGCGGGCCCTGGGGGGCGGCGTCGAGGTGCAGGACGGGCTGAACGCCGTGGTGGACGAGGCAGGCCGGGTCCACGTGCTGGCGGCGGGCCGGGAGTCCGTCGCGCACTGGATCGACGGCACACTCGCCGATCCGCTGCCCCTGGCCGGTGATCCCGTCGCCGCGGTCCCGGGGCCGGGCGGCACGAGCGGGAGCCCGCGAGGCACGGCGGGGACGGGCGGCGCGGAAGGCACGGCGGGCACGGGCGGCGCGGGAGGCTCGGGCGGGCTGGCGGTGTACTACCGCGCGCCGGCCGCGAAGGAGTTGCTGTCAGGCGGCAGGAACGCCTCCTTCGACGGCTACGGCCCCGTGGCCGCCGCGGCGGACGCGCACGGGACCGTGCTGCTCGGCAGGGACCTGCGGGGCCGGATCCAGCTGCGGCGGGGCGACCGGCTCTGGACCCGTACGCAGGGAACGGCGGCCGTGCAGGCGGCGGCGCTGTGTCTCGTACCGGGCGGTCCGCTCGCTGTCGGCCTGGGCGCCGACGCGCACCCGTGGGTGTGGCGCCCGGCGGACGGCTCCGGCCCCTCGCACTCGTAGGCCGGGAAGAACGACGACGAGGGCCCCCGTCCCGCCGCGAACGGCGGGCCGGGGGCCCTCTGATGACGCTCCGTCAGGAGCGGCACAGGTCAGACGATCGACAATTACTTGTTGATCTTGGTGACCTGGCCGGCGCCCACGGTCCGGCCACCCTCACGGATGGCGAACTTCAGGCCCTCCTCCATGGCGACGGGCTGGATCAGCTCGACGGTCATGGAGGTGTTGTCGCCCGGCATGACCATCTCGGTGCCCTCGGGGAGGGTCACGACGCCGGTCACGTCCGTGGTACGGAAGTAGAACTGCGGGCGGTAGTTGTTGAAGAAGGGGGTGTGACGGCCACCCTCGTCCTTCGACAGGATGTAGGCCTGGGCCTCGAACTCGGTGTGCGGCGTGACCGAACCGGGCTTGATGATGACCTGGCCGCGCTCGACATCCTCGCGCTTGATGCCACGGAGGAGCAGACCGACGTTCTCACCGGCCTGGCCCTCGTCGAGCAGCTTGCGGAACATCTCGATGCCGGTGACCGTGGTGGTGGTCTTCTCCTGCTTGATACCGACGATGTCGACGGTCTCGTTGACCTTGAGGACACCACGCTCGATACGACCGGTGACGACGGTGCCACGACCGGTGATCGTGAAGACGTCCTCGATCGGCATCAGGAACGGCTTGTCGACGTCACGCTCGGGCTGCGGGATGAAGTCGTCCACGGCCTGCATGAGGTTGAGGACCGACTGGCCCCACTCCTTGTCGCCCTCGAGCGCCTTGAGCGCCGAGACCTTGACGACCGGGAGGTCGTCGCCCGGGAACTCGTACTCGGAGAGGAGCTCACGGACCTCGAGCTCGACGAGCTCCAGGATCTCCTCGTCGTCCACCATGTCGGCCTTGTTCAGGGCGACGACGATGTACGGAACGCCGACCTGGCGGGCCAGGAGCACGTGCTCCTTGGTCTGCGGCATCGGGCCGTCGGTGGCGGCGACCACGAGGATGGCGCCGTCCATCTGCGCCGCACCGGTGATCATGTTCTTGATGTAGTCAGCGTGACCCGGGCAGTCGACGTGCGCGTAGTGACGCGACTCCGTCTGGTACTCGACGTGCGCGATCGAGATGGTGATACCGCGCTGACGCTCCTCGGGAGCCTTGTCGATCTGGTCGAAGGCCGAGGCCTCGTTCAGGTCGGGGTACGCGTCGTGCAGCACCTTGGTAATGGCGGCCGTGAGGGTCGTCTTACCGTGGTCGATGTGACCGATGGTGCCGATGTTGACGTGCGGCTTAGTCCGCTCGAACTTCGCCTTCGCCACGGGGGTCCTCCTGGAGTGGTTCTGAACGCCTTGCTTCATCGGCGCCAGGTGATCTTTGCTGGGATGCCAGGCGCCGGGACCCGATCCTCGGGTTTCGGGGCTGAGCCCCGGCGACTGGTGTCAAGCCTAAAGCGTGAACTTGGGAGAGCTACTCGCCCTTGGCCTTCGCGATGATCTCCTCGGCGACGTTCCGCGGAACCTCGGCGTAGGAGTCGAACTGCATCGAGTAGCTTGCGCGACCCGAGGTCTTGCTGCGGAGGTCTCCGACGTAGCCGAACATCTCCGAAAGGGGCACGAGGCCCTTCACGACGCGAGCGCCGCTGCGCTCCTCCATGGCCTGGATCTGACCACGGCGGGAGTTGATGTCGCCGATGACCTCACCCATGTAGTCCTCGGGCGTGACGACCTCAACGGCCATCATCGGCTCAAGGATGACGGGGGAAGCCTTGCGCGCGGCCTCCTTGAAGGCCTGCGAACCGGCGATCTTGAACGCGAGCTCGGAGGAGTCGACCTCGTGGTAGGCACCGTCGAGAAGGATGACGCGGACGCCAGTCATCTCGTAGCCGGCCAGGATGCCGAACTGCATGGCCTCCTGCGCACCGGCGTCGACCGAAGGGATGTACTCCTTCGGGATGCGGCCACCGGTGACCTTGTTCACGAACTCGTACGAGGCGTCGCCGCCCTCGATGGGCTCGATCGCGATCTGCACCTTGGCGAACTGACCGGTACCACCGGTCTGCTTCTTGTGGGTGTAGTCCACGCGCTCGACGGCCTTGCGGATCGTCTCGCGGTACGCGACCTGCGGCTTGCCGACGTTCGCCTCGACCTTGAACTCGCGACGCATACGGTCGACGAGGATGTCGAGGTGAAGCTCGCCCATACCACCGATGATGGTCTGGCCGGTCTCCTCGTCCGAGTGAACCTGGAAGGAGGGGTCCTCCTCCGCGAGGCGCTGGATGGCGACACCCAGCTTCTCCTGGTCACCCTTGGACTTGGGCTCGATCGCGACCTGAATGACCGGCGCCGGGAAGTCCATGGACTCCAGGATGACCGGGTTCTTCTCGTCGCACAGCGTCTCACCGGTGGTGGTCTGCTTCAGGCCCATGACGGCGACGATGTCGCCGGCGCCCACCGAGTCGATCTCCTCACGCTTGTTCGCGTGCATGCGGTAGATCTTGCCGATGCGCTCCTTCTTGCCCTTGACGGAGTTCAGCACCGAGGTGCCGGCCTCCAGGCGACCGGAGTAGATCCGGACGAAGGTGAGCTTGCCGAGGTGCGGGTCGCTCGCGATCTTGAACGCGAGGGCCGACAGCGGCTCGTCCTCGGACGGCTTGCGCTTGACGACCTGCTCCGGGTCCTTCACGTCGTGGCCCTCGATGGCCTCGACGTCCAGGGGGGAGGGGAGGTAGCGCACGACCGCGTCGAGCAGGGGCTGGACGCCCTTGTTCTTGAACGCGGTGCCACAGAAGACGGGGGTGACGGTCTTCTCGCCGCCGCCCTTGCCGGACGCGATGGTGATACGACGGATCGCGGCGTACAGCTGCTCCTCGGTGGGCTCGACACCCTCGAGGAAGAGCTCCATGATCTCTTCGTCGTTCTCGGCGACGGTCTCGACCAGCTTGCCGCGCCACTCTTCAGCGGCCTCGGTGTGCGTGGCCGGGATGTCGACGACGTCGTACATCTCGCCCTTGGTCGCTTCCGCGGACCAGACCAGGGCCTTCATGCGGACGAGGTCCACAACACCCTGGAAGTCCATCTCGGCGCCGATCGGGAGCTGCATGACGATCGGGGTCGCGCCGAGGCGGTCCACGATCATGTCGACGCAGCGGTGGAACTCGGCGCCCGTACGGTCGAGCTTGTTGACGAAGCAGATACGCGGGACGCCGTAGCGGTCCGCCTGACGCCAGACAGTCTCGGACTGGGGCTCGACACCGGCGACGCCGTCGAACACCGTCACCGCACCGTCGAGCACGCGGAGCGAACGCTCCACCTCGACGGTGAAGTCGACGTGGCCCGGGGTGTCGATGATGTTGATGGTGTGGTCAACGTCTTCCAGCGGCCAGTGGCAGGTCGTCGCGGCAGACGTGATCGTGATGCCGCGCTCCTGCTCCTGCTCCATCCAGTCCATCGTGGCAGCGCCGTCGTGGACTTCACCGATCTTGTAAGAGACACCGGTGTAGAACAGGATCCGCTCGGTGGTGGTCGTCTTGCCCGCGTCGATGTGGGCCATGATCCCGATGTTGCGGACCTTGGCCAGGTCAAGCGAAGTGGTAGCCATAAGGCTTCAGTCTTCTCTCGGTCTCGATGTGGGTGCGACTACCAGCGGTAGTGCGCGAAGGCCTTGTTGGACTCGGCCATCTTGTGCGTGTCCTCGCGCTTCTTGACCGCAGCACCGAGGCCGTTGGAGGCGTCGAGGAGCTCGTTCATGAGGCGCTCGGTCATGGTCTTCTCGCGGCGGGCGCGGGAGTAGCCCACGAGCCAGCGGAGCGCGAGGGTGGAGGCGCGACCGGGCTTGACCTCGATCGGAACCTGGTAGGTGGCGCCACCGACACGGCGGGACTTGACCTCGAGCGACGGCTTCACGTTCTCGAGGGCGCGCTTCAGCGTGATGACCGGGTCGTTACCGGTCTTCTCGCGGAGGCCTTCCATGGCGCCGTAGACGATGCGCTCGGCGGTGGAGCGCTTGCCGTCCAGCAGGATCTTGTTGATCAGCGAGGTGACAAGAGGAGAGCTGTAGACCGGGTCGATGATGACCGGGCGCTTCGGGGCGGGGCCCTTACGAGGCATTCTTACTTCTCCTTCTTGGCGCCGTAGCGGCTGCGAGCCTGCTTACGGTTCTTGACGCCCTGCGTGTCGAGGGAACCGCGGATGATCTTGTAACGAACACCCGGCAGGTCCTTCACACGGCCACCACGCACGAGCACGATGGAGTGCTCCTGCAGGTTGTGACCCTCACCCGGGATGTAGGCCGTGACCTCGATACCCGAGGTCAGACGCACACGCGCGACCTTACGGAGGGCCGAGTTCGGCTTCTTCGGGGTGGTCGTGAACACACGCGTGCAGACGCCGCGGCGCTGAGGGGAACCCTCGAGTGCGGGCGTCTTGTTCTTCTCGACCTTGTCCTGCCGGCCCTTCCGGACCAGCTGCTGGATCGTAGGCACTACTTCTCCGGTTTCTGTGTGCCGTCGTCAAACTAACCTGGAACATCGCCGACCCACGCGGTCGGGTGTGTCGAATACTGCGATCGTCCGCCGCGAGGCGGAAAAGGCGCAGATTGCGATGGCCGTTGACAGACTCGCCATGCGGTTGAGGACACGCACACGAGCCCAGGCACACCCCAGGCACAAGGTCTGAGCGTACCTATCGCATGGACTCCGGTCAAAACAAATGCCCACGCACACCGGAGCCCGGCCCACCTCGGAGAACGACGGGCCTACCCGGGGTGCGGTTCGGGTCACGGGCCGGGGCGGGTCGGAGGCGGGCCCGGCCCGGGCCCGGACGCGCCGAAGAGCCGGGTGGATCCCACCTCGGCTCTTCCCCCACGGCCGCACCCGGCCCCCCGTTCGGTCCCGTCGGGACCCGCCCGGCCGCGTTCAGTCCCGTGCGGCGCGCCGCGCCTCGGCCCGCTCGCCGCCTTCCGCGTCGTCCGCGTCGGGCTCCAGGAACTGGTTCACCACCTTGATGAAGACCCCGAGCCGTTCGTCGGGGACGCCGAGCCAGCGCGCGAAGTCCTCCATGGACGGCTGCCAGTCGGCCGGCGGCAGCAGATCCTCCGCCAGCGGCAGCTCCTCCGGGGTCACCCGGCCGGACCGGATGAGCATGTCGCGGACGGACACCCCGAGGAGCGGGGCGATCCTGCGCATGGTCTCCAGGTCGGGCATGCTCTGCCGCTGCAGCAGTCGGGTCACGGCGGCGCGGTGGACTCCGGCCTCGTCCGCGATCCGCGACTTGCCGCCGCCGCGCGGGCTGTCGATGTCATAGCCGCGCGCTCTCATCAGGCCTTCGACCCAGCCTGCGAATTCATCCAGCCCACGAGTGGTCATGTACCGCTCCTCACTCCTCCAGGCGCCTCACTCTAGCGTGCTTGCGCGCACGGAATTACGTGCTTTCGGGTGCGCAACCGTGTCGAATCCGTAAAGAGGTCTCCACATCTTTGTTGCGCGCCCGCACGCAACATGTCACGCTGGCTCGCCGCCGAACTCATCGGCCTCCTGAGCCCCAGGGACCTCACAGGCCCCGCGGGACGCCCATTGGCCCCGGACCTGGAGTACACGTTGCTTCCATTCGACTCCCCTGCCTGGCAGGCCGCCGCCGCGTGTGCCGGCCTCTCCCCGGCCGTCGTCTTCTCCCGCCGCGCGAAGCAGGCGGCTCCGGCGCTGCGCGCCTGCACGAACTGTCTCGTCCGCCGCGAGTGCGAGGAGGCGGTCGCTCCGGCGGAGAGCTTCTTCGACGGCGTCTGCGCGGGCCGCCTGTGGCGCAACGGCCGCCCGGTACCGGCATCGCGTACGGGGGTGGGCGCCGCGTCTCGTACGACGGCGCTCCCCGCACCCGCACCCGCCTCCGCCCCCTCCGCCGCCTCCTCCTCCGCCGGGAGCGTTCGTGTCTGACCCCGCGATCGACCGCGTCCTCACCGACATCGCCCTGTGGACGGCCTCGCTCGTCCGCCAGTTCCCCGAACTCTCCGAGGAGCTGGCGCCCGGCCGCCGCTCCCCCGTCGGCACCGCCCCCGCCGCGCCCTCCACGGCCCGGGACGAGCTCATCCGGGAGGAGCGCCGCGAGGCCCTCCTCCTCCGGCAGCGGCACGGCCTGGTGGTCCCGGGCCACGGCGCCGCCCCGATCCGGCTGCACATCTCCGACGCCATCCGTGACATCACCGACGGCGTGGTGGAGCTGGAGGAGGCGGTACGGGCGCGGCTCGGCCTGCCCCGGCCTGCGCGGGCGCAGGTGATCGAGCGGCTCCGGCGGATCGCCGCGCTGCTCGACGACGTCGCGGCCCACCCGGACCTGGCCCGGCACGTGCGCGACGAGCTGCGCCGGATGGCACGGCGCTGCGCCCGCACACTCGGCGACGCGGAGCCGGTCGTACGGGTGTCGGGGCGGTGCCCCTGGTGCGACTCGGTGTCGCTGCGGGCCTTCCCGGACCGGCGGGCCGTGCTCTGTGTGAACCCGGCGTGTACGTGCACGGTGGAGGACTGCGGCTGCCAGGACGACCCGGCGTACCGCCACCTGTGGCCCGAGGCGGAGTGGCGGGAACTGGCGGACGCGGCGGGCTGCCGTACCGAGGAACTCGAAGCCGCGATGGAGGAGACCCCGTGCTGAAGTCCCTGCCCCTGCCGGCCCTGATCCCAGGTCCCCTCGCGGCCGAGGAGGCCGGCGTCGCCCCGGCGACCATCCGCAAGTGGGTCCAGCTGGGCCATCTGCGAGCGGCCGGCAAGGCGGGCCGCGCCCAACTCTTCCGCCTGGAAGACGTCTTCGCCGCCGAACGCGCGGCCCGCCGCCGCCCAAGCCTCTCCGTCTGACCCTCGCCACCAGGAACGCCCCCTGTCCGGATCCGGACAGGGGGCGTTCCGGCGTGAGCGGCGCCCGACGACGCCCGGCACGTGCCGCCACGGGATGCCGGGATTCAGCGCCGCGCCGGCCACCGCTGCCGCCCGACACCGCACGGCAGTGGCCCCCCGAGCACCCCGCCGCCCCACAGCGGTACGGCTGTGAGCCGTCGAGCACCCCGCCGCCCCACAGCGGTACGGCTGTAGTCGCGCGACGGCGCGCAGCCGAGCGATCCGCCCCTGTCGCGGCGGACGCGCGGCGGGCCCGCGTCTGGGGCCGGCCCCGGGCCGGCCCCACGGGCATCGCCGGAGCGAACTCGCACGGCTCCGTCACCGGCAGCGCGGCCCGTCGCCCCCCGACGCGACGCCCCACCGGTCGCACCAGGCGCGACGCACACCCTCAGGGACCACCTCCGTCGCGGCCGGCCCGTCGGCGTGAGGCGGCGCCGGGCCCCGGGCGCAGCCGCCGGCCACGCGCGCCCCATCAGCCCCAGAGCGGCGCACGTCCCCGTGCAACCCCCGGCGGTGCGGCGCCCCCGCCGCGTGCGGACGGCGCCCGTGGCGGGGGCAGGCCGAAGGGCGCCCCCCGCCCCGTCCGGAACCCACCTCCCGAATTAGTTGCGTGCGCGCACGCTCTCTGTCACAGTTGGTGCAGCGGCGGAGCTGTGCCCGCGAGACGGGTCGCAGCTCCGCCGTTCGCTGTCCGGGCGCGCTCTCTGCGCCGTGCGCCCCCTTCCCCGCGGGGAGCGCCCCGGCAGCGGCCCGCCCTCACGCCATCACGCTCCTGAGGAGAACCGTCATGACCACGCCCCCGAGTGCCTTCCCAGACGTCGAGAAGCTGGTCGTCGACGTCCTCAAGGCCGACCCCGCCCTCGCCGGCGCCACGGTCGCCGTCCACCCGCCCACCGGCTTCGACGGCACCCAGAGCGTCGTCCTCGTGAACCGGCGCGGCGGTGCCTGGATCGGCGATCTGCACGTCGACATGCCGGTGATCGAGTTCGAGGTGTACGGGCCGAGCAAGAACGCCGCCCACACCCTCGCGAACGCGGCCCGCAAGGCGCTGCTCGCGACGATCGGCAAGAAGGTCGGCAGCAACGTCTTCCACGACGTCGAGGAGCAGGACGGCCCGCGCTGGACGCCCGACTACCTCTACCGCGGCGCCAACCGGTACGTGTGCCTCATCCGGGTCTCCGTGACCGTCTTCTGACGGACCGGCACCCGGCGACACGCACGCACCGCCACCCCACAGACCAGGCCCTGCCACCCGGCGGGGCCTTTGCCGTTCCCGGGCCCGAAGCCCTGGAGCGGTGCTCCCGCACAACCCACGTCTCAACCACAAGGAGAAACCCACCATGGCAGGAAACAACTCCGCCGAGATCCGCGTCGCAGGCGTCGGCAAGCTCTACGTCGCCAAGGTCGGCACCGCCGTGCCGGCCTTCGGCGCCGACTCCGCCACCGACTGGAAGGACTGGACGGACCTCGGCTTCACCACCGGTGACGGCGTCACGTTCTCGAAGAAGGACAAGCTGGAGGCCATCGACTCGTGGCAGTCGGTCTCTCCGGTCCACTACATCTACTCGGCCCGTGACCTGTCGCTGAAGTTCTCGATGCTGCAGTTCAACGAGGACACGCTGCCGTTCTTCATGGGCGGCGGCAAGGTGGCGGCGGAGCCGACCCCGGCGGTCGACACCTACAAGTACGAGATCTCCGAGCGTCCGTTCGCGGACGTGCGCGCCCTCGGCCTGGAGTTCACCGACGTCAAGGCCGGTGGCACCACCGCGGTGACGTACCGCTTCATCATCCCGCGCGGCCAGGTCACCGCCTCCGACGACATCAAGCTGGCCCGTAAGGCGGCGTCCCAGCTGGGCGTCACCTTCTCGGCCATGTCGAACGGCGACGGCAAGCCGCTGGCCACCTTCATCATGAAGGACAGCCAGTACTCCGCGACCGTCTGATCCCTCTCCACCCGGGGCGGGGCGGCACACCGCCGCCCCGCCCCGCCCCTCTCCTCTTCACTCACTCGAACAAGGAGTACGCATCACCATGGCCCGTTTCGACGTCAACGCAGCACGCGCCCAGCGCCTGGAGGCCAGCGGCCGCAGCTGGTCCTTCGAGCTGGACGGCGAGTCCTACACCCTCCCCACCGAGCTCAGCCGCGCGACCGCGAAGGGTCTGCGCAAGCTCGACGACAACGACGTGGACGGGCTGCTCGCGCTCCTGATGGGTGAGGAGCAGTTCGCCCGCTTCGAGCAACACGACATCACCATGCAGGACATCGCCGCCATCCTGGAGGCCTACGGCAAGGAGACCGGGCTCGGCCTGGGGGAAGACTGAGCCTCGTCGAGTTCGCCGACGAACACGCCGAGGCCCTTGAAGCGGATCTCCTCCGCTACTACTCCGTCGATCTGCTCGACTGGTACCGCGGGGACCTCTCCAGCCGCCGGGTCCTGACGCTGATCAAGCACCTTCCGCAGGACAGTGCCGTACAGCGGGAGCTGCACGGCGAGGCCGCGGAGTGGTCGATCACCGATCACCTGCTCGCGGCGACGGTGGACCATCTGGCCGTCGCCAACTGGATGTTCCAGTGCGTCAACAGCGGCGAGGACGACGATCCGCCGGAGCCCCCGAAGCCCGTCCCGCGTCCGGGCTCGAACGCGGACGCGGACGGCGGGGGAGAGGGAGAAGGACAGGAGAGGGACTCCGCGGAGGAGGGCGCCGGCGAGGCGGTCTCCCCGGGAGCGCTCGCCCGGTTCTTCGGCTGACCTCCCCGTCCCGCCACAGCCCCCGGTGCCCGTTCCCGTTTCAGGGAGCGGGCTCCGGGGGCGGTTCCTGTGCTCGGTCGACCAGCTCCTCCTCCAGAGCCCTGGCCCGCTCCGACAGCCGTCGCCCCCTGCGCCCGCGCGTCTCCGGTTCGCCGGGCTCGGAGGTACGGCGGTCGGTCGCGGACCCGGTCTGTCCGGGGACCTGGCCGAGTGGCGGCACCACGGGGCGCCCGCCCTTGCCGCGTACCACCTTCCGTACCGAATGGGTCGTCCTGCGGGTCCGCAGCTCCTGCGCGGTGGGCAGGACATCGGCTTCCGGTTCCGGGGGCCGTTCCGCTTCGCCTTCGGGCTCCTCGGTACGCGGGCGAGGCGGCTCGTCGTCGTCCCGGAGAGCGGTGGCGTGTTCGAGCTGGACATCGCGCCCCTGGTCGCGATGCTCATCGAGATCCTCGTCGGACGCGGAGTCCGGCTCGGCCACCTGATCCGGCGCCGACTCCGGCACCGGCACCGGCGCCGACTCCGGCTCCGGCTCGGGGTGCCGGCCCCGCTCGTCGAACTGTGCGCGTTCCCGGCGGAGGCGTTCCTCCGCCTGGATCACCGCGGCGGGCGGTTCCAGGAGTCGGGCGAAGGGCAGCGGGATGACCCGGGCACCGTCCTCGCCCTCCCCCGCACGGCGGTGAGGGCGACGGACTCCACGCGCGTCACGCTGGCCCTGCGCGTAGGCGTCGGCGACACGCCGCTCGTACTCCCTGCGTATGCGGGGGAGTTCCTCCGACACGGCCTCGGCCCAGCCGGCGGTGAAGGCGGCTGTCTCGCGGCGGTCGAGTTCGGCTCTGGCGATCACGACGAGGTCCTCGGGTGCGTACCCGTGGACATGGACCAGTTCGGAGATCCATGCGAACAGATGAGGTAGGTCGGAGTTCGTCTCGAACCAGTCGACGACCCGACCGCGGCGGCCGGCGCCCCGCTCCCTGTCCATACGTCTGTATGCCTTCCGCCCCCTGGGGTCCCCTCGCGCCACTCGCGCCCCTGGCGCTCCGAGGTGGTCCGATCCTGGAGCGCGTATCCAGCGTACCCGGTCGTTCTCAGCGAACGTTGCAGCATCAACCGGTCATGTTTCGCCACGAGCAGACACGCCGTCAGGTCATTCCCGCTCGACAAACACCGAACAGGTGTTCCACACTCTATTCGCACAGTAGTTCGAAAATGTGGTGCCCCCGCCTCACTCCGCGGCGCCGCCACGCACGCAAGGGCAAGCAACCGGAAGGCAGGCTCCATGACTCAGCAGGCCGAGGCATCGCGACCGCACATCCCGCTCCAGGACCGCCTCCGCCAGCTCCTCGACGGACCCGTCGCCCTCGACAAGAGAGCGTTGCTCGGCACGCTGTACGCCGAGGTCAGCCGCTACGAGACCCTCGCGTACGCGGCCGGCTGGAACGACGCCCTCGCGACGACGCGACGCGCCTCCCACCGGGACGACGAGGCCTAGCCCTCCCGCCGCCCTCCACGCACGAGCCCCTGCCGAAGTTCCATGCCGGCAGGGGCTTTCCGGCGCTTGGCCGTCACCGGCCGGAAGCGGAGCAACTCATGGCAGAACCAACGAACACGGAGATCATCCAGAAGATCGCGGAGGTCAAGGCCGCCCTCGTACTCCCCCAACCCGAGTCCGGGAAACCCCCGAACGTCTCCCAGCTCAAGGAACACCTGATCGCGGTGTCCCCGCACGTCGTCACCGTCCAGTGGATGGAAAGCACCTTCACCGCGGGGTACTTCAAGAAGATCGACGACATGCACCAGGAGCTCACCAAGGCGAAGAAGACCGAGTGGCTCGAGGCCATGGGACTGGACGGCTTCGCCGCCGCGCTCGAGAAGTACCACGAGAGCAGCGGGTGGTGGCCCGCCTACCTGGCCGCGGCCGTCGTGGGTCTCGCCGTCCCCGCGATCGGCATCTATCTGGCGGGCAAGCTCCTCAACATCTCCCGGAGCCTTCAGCAGTGGGGCAACCCTGACCGACCGATCCGGGCCTACGACGAGAACGGCGACATCACTCGCCAGAACCGCCAGGCCGTCGAGGACCGCGAGCGTCGGGTCTTCAACGGCGGCGGCCTCTCCACCATCCCGGACGCGGCCAACATCAACGGCGCGCGCGAGGCACTCGAAAAGCTGATCCGGCAGATCGATGCCTTCAACCGCAAGGCCGGCCCGTTCAGGACCAAGTTCAACAAGATGCCGTCGGCCCGCGAGCTCACCAAAGCGGCCAAGGGCGTCGAGAAGATCAGCACGGCCGTGGACAGCGTCAACACCGACACGCTCCAGACGGTCACGACCAAGACGCGCTCCCTCAAGAACGTCATGGCGGACTTCGCGCCCAACAGGATCCCCCAGAACCTCAAGGACGCCACCCGAGCCGCCGAGGGGCTCGACCGCGCCGGCCAGAACCTGCGGGAGCGATTCGACGCCCTCAAGCTGGCCGCCACGGGAGCCGCCACGGCCATCGGCGCAGCCTGACTTCCAACCACCCCCGAAAGGAGGTAACCCATGTCTCTCGTCAGATCACTGAAGAACGCGTCCACCTCCCTGCGCACCCTCAAGACGCAGGCGTCCGGCGCCGGCACCTCGGTCAAGAAGGTCGGTGACGCCGGCCGGTCGGCCGACGGGCAGCTGAAGAACCTCAAGACCAGTGCCCAGGGCTCCAGCACTCAGCTCAAGAACCTCAAGACCGCCTCGGACCAGGCCGAGCGCTCCCTGAAGAAGGCCGGGCAGACCGCCGAGTCCGCCGGCAAGAAGCTCGGCAAGTACGAGTCCGGGGCCGGCAAGGCCGCCAAGGGCCAGGACAAGCTCAACAAGTCCATGAAGGGCAACATCCTCGCCCGCCTGATCGAGCTGTTCATGCCGCTCATCGAGAAGATCGTCGACATGGCGATGCGCTCGAAGACCATGCAGACGGTCATGAAGAAGGCCTTCAGCGCCATCAAGACCGTGATCAGCTCGGTCATGAAGGCCATCGGCCCGATCATGAAGAAGGCCGGTCAGCTGATCAAGACGGTCTGGAACGGCATCAAGAAGGCCATCTCCACCGTCGTCAAGGCTGTCGCCACCGTCATCAAGACCTACGTGAAGATCTGGAAGACGGTCATCACCACGGTCATGAAGGCGATCAAGACGGTCATCAGCACCGTCTGGAACGGCATCAAGGCCGTCATCACCCCGGTGGTGAACTGGATCAAGACCGCGATCCCGAAGGCCTTCAGCGCCGTCAAGGAGAAGATGTCGTCCATCTGGAACGGCCTCAAGGACATCGCGTCCCGGGCGTTCGAGGGCATCAAGAGCGGCGTGAAGGGCCCGATCAACGCGGTCATCGGCCTGATCAACGGGATGATCGGCAGCCTGAACCGGGTCAAGGTCAGCGTCCCCGGCTGGGTGCCGCTCGTCGGCGGCAAGACCTTCGGCGTCAACATCCCCACCATCCCCATGCTCGCCACCGGTGGTGTCGTCATGCCCCGCCACGGCGGTGTCCCGGCGATCCTCGCCGAGGCCGGCGAGGCCGAGGCCGTCCTCCCGCTCTCCAAGCTGGACCGGCTGCTCGCCCAGACCGCCCGCCGCGCCCGCATGTCGGCGCACACGCAGGCCGCCGGCGGCGCGGGGGCCGCGCTGCACATCGAGCACTACCACGCGGCCCGGGGCACCGACCCGCAGTCGACGGCGAACGCACTGATGTACCTGGCGAAGGCCCGCGGATGAGTGCCGCCGCAGTCGCCATGCCGCGGTTCGGCGCGGTCACTCCGGTGATGAACTCCCTGCGGCAGAGCGCCGGACAGGCGGCCGACTCGCTCAAGCGGCTCAAGCAGGGCGCCCAGCAGGCGGCCGGCGGCATGTCCACGTTCGCCACCGGCCTGGGCGCCGCCGGCTCCTCCGTACGCACCCTCGGCACCAGCGCCTCCGGCGCCGCGACCTCCGTCCGGCGGATCCAGCAGTCCGACGCCGCCACCGGCATCCGGAAGACGGGCGCCGCCGCGGGCAAGGCGAGGACCGCCGCCGGCAAGATCGGCACCGGCATCGGCGGCCTGGTCGCGATCCTCGCGCCCCTGCTGCCCGTCACCGACGTCATCAGCAAACTGACGGAGACCTACGGCACCGTCATGACCGTCGCCTCCATCGCGATGACCGGCATCAACGTCGCGATGCGCGCCAACCCGATCGGCTTCCTCGTCGGCATCCTCGTGCCCGTCGCCGCGTACCTCATCGAGCTCGCGGTCAACTCCCAGACCGGTCAGAAGTTCCTCAAGCAGGCCTTCCAGGCGGCACTCAAGGTCTTCCAGGCGGTCTGGAAGTTCCTCTCCCCGGTCATGAAGGTGGTCGGCCAGGCCGTCGGGACGTACTTCAAGGCGTACCTGACGCTGTTCAAGACCGCGCTGAAGATCGTCGGGGCCGCGATCGACGGCATCTCCAAGATCCGCAGCGCCGTCACCTCCGCCTCCAACGCGCTGCGCGGGATCGCCTCGCGCACCCTCGGCGGGATCAAGAACGCGGTCCAGCCGGTCATGTCCTTCGTCACGGAGAAGATCCCCGGCTTCTTCCGTACCGCCAAGGACGCGGTGAGCAAGGCCCTGCGCGGGATCGGCGACCTCGTCAAGGGCGCTCTCAGCGCCGTCGTCGGGGTCGTCAAGGGCCCGGTCAACGGTCTCATCGCGTTCGCCAACTGGATCATCGACGGCCTCAACGAGCTGACCGTCTCGATCCCGCTCACGGACAAGAAGTTCGGCGTCGACATCGACAAGATCCCGATGCTCGCCGACGGCGGTGTCGTCTTCCCCGGCGCGGCCGACGCCCCGCGCATCGATTCGCTCACCGTGCTCGAGAACCGCCGCGTCCCGGCCCTCACCGAGCCGCCCCGGCAGCCGCACCGCATAAGGCAATTCCGCGAGCAGCCCGGTGCCGGCCCCCGGTCGACCGCCGAGGACCTCCTCTTCCTGGCGGCCGCGCACCGCTGACCGTCGAGCGGCTGACCGTCACCGCCGACCGTCCGCCGCCGACCACCCACCACCGACACTCCATCAGAAGTGAGGTGACGGCCCCATGGCCGAGACCACAACCGCATACGCCACCGGAAACGGTTACACCGCCGACGTCGCGCCCGGCTCGCTGATCACCCAGGACGGGCAGATCCAGTGGGCCGGGCTTCTCATCGGCCCCGGCACCCCCTTCGCCGTCGACCGCTCCGGTCTCACCGGCTGGGAGGACCTGCCCGAGTACGACTCCTCCGACGCCGACCGCCCCACCTCGCACGGCGCCTGGCCGGGCTCCCGGTACGCCAAGCCGCGCAAGGTCGGCGGGACGATCGTGCTGATGCCGGAGTACAAGGCGGCGCCCGAGGCCATCCGCGCCCTGCGGCAGGCGCTCGCCCTGCTCGACGAGGAGCGCTGGCTGACGGTACAGCTCCACGGAGAGCTGCTCGCCGTACGCGCGCGGATCGCCCAGCGCGTGGTCCCCGCCGACCAGGGCTTCGCCACCCAGGGCACGTCCAAGATGTCCATCCAATGGCTGGCGGCCGACCCTCGCCGCTACGCCGTCAACGAGCAGCTCGCCACCACCACGGCCCCGCAGCCCGAGTCCGGACTGACCTGGCCGCTGACCTGGCCGCTCGACTGGGGCCAGGCGACCAGCACCGGTGACGCCGTCGCCGACAACACCGGCTCCGCCGCCACCCACCCGGTGATCGTCTTCCGCGGCCCGTGCTCCATGCCGACCGTCACCGAGCGAATCAGCAAGCGTCGGCTGCGGTACGCGATCGACCTGGCCGCCGGCGACGAACTGGTCGTCGACACCGCCAACGGCACGGTCATGCTCAACAACACCGCGTCCCGCCGCCACACCGCCATGGCGGACTCCAGCCCGGAGGAGCTTTTCCTGCTCGAGCCGGGCCGCACGGAGCTCTCGTTCCGGCCCGACGAGGCGACCCCGGAAGCACTCATGACGATCCGCTGGCGCAGCGCCGAGTGGTGACCGAGGCCCCTTCCGCTCCCGACGGATCCACTCCTCCATACGAAGAGGTGAACCCATGACCGTACGGGCCGCATGGCTCCAGTCCACCGGTCAGACCCGCGAGGACACCCGCCTCACCCTCGCCGCCCTGCTCACCCCCAGTGGCCAGAGCCCCGAAGAGACCCCGCTCCGTTCCCGGCCGGGCGTCGTGCCGGGCGGCCTGCTGCTGAGCGGCACGGCCCCCATGCAATGCACGATCGGCACCGGCCGGGCGATCGTGCAGGGCAACGAGACCGCCCAGGGTGCCTACCTGGTGGCCGTCACGACCCCGGAGATCCTCACCATCACCGACGGCGACCCGCAGTACGACCGGATCGACCTGATCGAACTCGCCGTCGTGGACGACACCCATGACCACACGGGCGTCACCGAGGCCGTCGTACGGCTCGTCAAGGGCACCGCGCAGGCCACCCCCGTGGCGCCGGCGAGCGGCCAGGGCAGCGCCATCCCGCTGTACACGATCCGCGTCCCGAAGGGCACCTCCGCCGGCACCGGCGGCATCGCCTGGACCAACGGCGGAGTCACCCAGCAGCACTGGCCGGTGGTGGCGCTCGGCGGCATCCTGCCGACCAGCGGTTTCAAGGGGGCGTACGTCGGCCAGTACCGGGACGCGGCCGGGATGCTCCAGCGCTGGGACGGCACGACCTGGGTCTCGTACCCCAAGGCGATCGGCGGGATCGCCCCCGGCTCTCTCGTCTCGACCGGCGGCTACATCGGCCAGTACCGGGACGGCAACGGGGTCCTGCAGCGGTGGGACGGCGCGGCCTGGCAGTACGTGGAAGGCAAGTCGTCCCTCCTGTTCAGCGCCTCGCAGGCCCTGACGGCCCAGCAGCAGAGCGTCCCGCCCAACACCTGGACCGTGATCACCATGCCGACCGTCGACGCCGACGACGCCGCCGGCTGGAACGGGACCCACACCTTCGTCGTGCCGCGCACCGGCTGGTGGCGGATCGGCGCACACACCGTCTGGTCGAACGACGCCCAGACCGGCTCCCGGGGCGCCCGCGTCCTGGTCAACGGGGCCGGCGTGCCGCGCATGACATGGCTGACCCCCGCGGGCAACAGCGCCATCACGGTCGGCGGCCAGGGCCTGATCAGACTCACCGCCGGCAACACGCTCCAACTGGCCGGCTTCCAGAGCCACACCGCGGCGATCAAAACGCTCGGCGGCTCCGGCTACGCCTGCACCCTGACCGCCGAGTGGATCAAGTCCTGAACCTTCATCCGCCCCTCGACCCTTCGAACGGAGAAACCCCATGAACCTGCGCAGCAGCTGGGTCGCCGAGACCGGCCAGACCCGCGAGGACACCCGGCTCACCCAGATCGGCGCCACCAACGCGCTCAACCCCGTCCAGGTCCGCTCCGGCATCCTGCCCGGCTCCTACGACGGCAAGTACCGGCTGTCCGGCTTCTGGATGACGAACTCCTCCGCCATGTCGGCGACGGTCTCCGAGGGCCGGGCCGTCATCCAGGGTGACGTCTCCCAGGGCGCCTACCCGGTGACCCTGCCGGCCTCCGAGACCGTCACCTTCGCCCCGGGCGACGCCCTGTACAACCGGGTCGACCTCGTCGTCCTGCGGGTCTACGACAAGCTCTACGAGGGCAACCGCAACGAGGCCGTCATCGAGATCGTCCAGGGCTTTCCGGAGCAGTCCGCGAAGGCCCAGCCGGTTCCGGCACGCAGCCTGCCGCTGTACGAGGTGACCGTCCCGGCCGGCGCCAGCGCGGGCAACGGCGGCATCCCGTGGGCCACCGCCCTCAAGGACCGGCGCACCACCGTCTCCTCCGTCGGCGGCATCCTCCCGGTCGAGGGTCCGGTCCAGCCGGGCGCCTACCCCGGCCAGTACCAGGACACCCCGGACGCCCAGCTCCAGCGCTGGGACGGCGGCAAGTGGGTGGCGTACCCGCAGGCCATCGGCGGCGTCGTCCCGAACTCCGTCAGCTCCTCCATCCAGGGCACGTACACCGGCCAGTACCGGGACGGCGTGGGCGGCCGGCTCGAGCGCTGGACGGGCTCGGCGTGGGCCCCGGCCTTCCCCGGTCCGTACTTCAACGACACGCTGACGGCCAGCTACACCACCTCGACGACCTGGGTGAGCACGCTGACCGACCGGGCAGCGCTGTCCGTCACCTTCGTCGCCCCGGGCTCCCGGCAGGCCATCCTCACCTTCGGCTCTCGGATCCAGTTGGTCGGCACGGGTTCCGGTGCCGGCTTCATGGGCGTGAGGGTCACGCAGGGCACGACCGTCCACCGCGACAACAGCGACTCGTACGCGGTGGTCTGCCAGTCCCCCGGCAACATCTCCGTCTCCACCACCCAGCGTCTGCACACGCTGACGGTGGGCGCCACCTACACGGTCACCGCCTACTACCGGACCACCAACAGCGCCCTGCAGGCCTGGTTCAACAACACGTACCTCCACGTCGTTCCGCAGCACTGAGCCACGCTCCGTCCACCGGCTGCCCGAACGTTTCCTTCCCCAGGAGATCCCATGCCCGTACGCTCCGGCTGGCTGCTGCCCCTAGGGCAGACCCGCCAGAACACCCGTATCACCAACATCGGCGCCACCACCCCCATCAACCCGCTCGGCGTACGGTCCGGCATCCTGCCCGGCACGTACGACGGCAAGTTCCGGCTCGGCGGCCTGTGGATGAGCGGCGCCGGCCCGATGACGGCCACCGTCTACCACGGCAGGGCCGTCATCCAGGGCGGAAACTCGGACGGCGCCTACCCCGTCGCCGTCGATCAGGACATGACCATCACCTTCGGCGACGGCGACCCGCTCCACCCGCGCATCGACCTCGTCGTCCTGCGGGTGTACGACAACGACGCCGACCTCCAGGGCAAGTACGACGCCGTCGTCGAGATCGTGAAGGGCGAGCCGAAGGCCGCTCCGGTGGCGCCCGAGCCCCCGGCCCGCTCGCTGGTGCTGTTCGGAGTCAAGGTGAAGGCCGGGGCCTCGGCCGGCACCGGCGGCATCGACTGGACGGCGTCCGGCACCGTCACCGACCTGCGCACCACGACCGTCGCGGCCGGCGGCATCCTGCCCGTCTACAACAACGCCGCTGTGGCCGGCTCCTACCCGGGCCAGTACCAGGACAACGACAACGCCCACTGCCTCCAGCGCTGGGACGGCACCACCTGGGTCGCCTACCCCAAGGAGATCGGCGGCATCGCCCCCAGCGGCACGGTGTCCGCGGGCGGCTACACCGGTCAGTTCCGCGACAACAACGGGAGCCTCCAGCGCTGGAACGGCACCACCTGGGTGAACTACCAGCCACCTGTCGAGAACGAGGCGACCACCACGGGCGTGACCGCGCTCGCCAACTGGTCCGTGGTCTCGTTCTATGCCCGCCGGACGAAGAGCGGCCTGTGCACCATGACCGTCACCGTCACCCGCACCGGCCCCCAGGTCGACGCCAACAGCGCCGGCAACATCAACGACGAGCCGCTGTGCGTCCTGCCCGCGGGCTGGCGTCCGGCCCTCAGCGTCGAGGCCTCCGCCTGCGACGGCTTCGGCAACGGCGGGGCGAACGTGACCACCTCGGGCCAGATCGACCTGCGCACCTGGTCCGCGAACGGTGCGCTCGCCGCCAACCGCAACATCCGCATCAGCGCCACCTACATCCTCCCGTGAGGTCCGCCGAATGAGTCTCGACACGCCCTACCGGGCGATCCTCTGCGATCTGCTCACCGACCAGACCCTGGACATCCTGCCCCTGCGGGACGTCTCCTTCGACGACTACATCGGCAAGGCCGGCTCGCTCTCCGGCACCATCCCCATCCCGAACAAGGCCATCGCCGAGCGGGTCAAACAGGTCCGGGAAGGCCGCACCGCGGTCTATCTGGAGCGCGGCGGGGACCTGTGGTGGGGCGGCATCGTGTGGACCACCACCCTGGAGTCCAGCGGCCGCGGGGTACTGACCCTCGGGATCCAGGCCGCCACGTTCGACTCGTACGCGGGCCGTCGGCGCATCCGCACGGACATCACCTACGACACCCCGACCTATCAGCTGGAGATCGCGCGCCGACTGTGGCGCGAGCTCGACCTCCAGACCTACCCCGGCCTCCCGTCGGAACAGGACCCCAAGCGCCTCGGGATCACGTACGGCGACGAGCCGGCCAAGATCAAGCGGACCGTCTCGTGGCGGAAGGGCGACGAGACCGTCTACCTGGACGCGCTCAACCAGATCGCCGGCATGCAGGACGGCTTCGAGCACCAGATCCTGGTCTACCGCGACCCGATCTCCGGCCAGCGGGTCCGCCAGCTCCGGCTCGGCGAACCCAAGATCATCAACGGTGCCACGGACCTGCTCTTCGACCGGCCCGGCGTCATCCTGTCGTACTCCTTCCCGTACGACGCCACCCGCGGCGGAACCACCGCCCTGGCCCGCGGCGCGTCTGTGAACTCCAACGCGGCCGCCGAGTCGCGGCCGTTGTACGGCAAGGAGCAGTACGACACATCGCTGCTCGTCGACGGCTGGCCGCTGATCGACCTGTCCTCGGACCACAACGAGATCACCGACGAGCTCACCCTGGAGTCGCTGGCCGCCGCGGAGCTCGCCCAGGCCCGCGGCGCCGTGGTGATCCCGGCGATCACGATCCACCTCGGCGGGATGGTGCCGCCGGCTCTCATCGGGCGCACCGCCCGCATCCGGATCCACGACGAGTGGTTCTCACCGGGCCTCGACGCCCGTTACCGCATCATCGGCGTCAAGGTCACTCCCCCGGAGCGCGGACGTCCCGACACCGCCGAGCTCTACCTTGAGGAGGCCTGATGCCCCAGCTGCCCGAGGACATCATCGACCGGCTCAACCAGATGGAACGCCGGCTGAAGGCTCTGTCCACCGCCGTCAACACCCGTCCCCCGGTCAACGAGTTCCGCCCCGCCACGCAGTCCGGCGGCGCCACCGTCACCCGGCCGCTGTTCCGGATCTTCGACGGCTACAACCACGAGATCTTCGCGGACGACATCACGACCGGCGGTCTCGCCCGGCCCTGGCTGCCGCTGCTGCCGCCGCTGGCGAGCGATCCCGCCAAGTGGCCGTCGACCACCGCCGCCGCCTTCACGACCATCGCCCGGTCCTCCAACCCCATCTGGCAGCCGAAGATGCGGCTCGCTCTCCACACGGCGGCGTCGACGGGTGCCACCGGCCAGGTGCGGGTGCTCGTCGACAACGTCCAGTTCGGTCCCACGGTCACCGCGGGCACCACCTACGACCACCTCGGCCTGATTCCCGGCGACATGAAGACCAGGTTCGGCCAGACGATGAACATCGAGATCCAGGCCATGGCCAGCGGCGGCACGGTCTACGCCCAGCCCGTCCTCATCCACGGCGCCCAGACCTGATCCGCCCTTCGAGCAGTACGAGGAGCAACCCGTGAACACCGACCCCACCCAGCCCTGGGGCGTGGCCATCGACTACGCCGGCCGCGCCGTCGTCGCCGAGAACGGCCACACCCTCAACGTCCGCGTCTACGACAACAGCCTTGGCTACACCCTGGAGCTCGACCCGGTCACCGGGCAGTACCCGTCGGTGTACGTCACCGCCGAGCTCACCGAGAAGGACGCGGGCGACGCTTTCCTGCGCGGCTCCGGTCTGATCATCGTCCATGCCAAGGACGGGGTCCCCGCCGTGCCCGACCCGACCGCGGTCCAACGCGCCGTCGAGGCCGCGCTCGCCGACTTCGAGCGCCGACGCGCCGCCTACGCCACCCTCTGCGCGACCTGGGCACCCCCGCCCGCTCCGTAGCGCCGCCCACCCCCGTACGCCCGCCCCCGTGCGGGCCTTTTTCATGTCTGGAGGACACCAGATGGCCACTCCCCTCTCCGCGGACCGGCTCGTCGCCGCGCTCCGCGCCGAAGGCGTCAAGGTCGTCGAGCACGACGGCTGGCGCACCCACCACCGCAACCAGGCGGGCGCCTGGGGCCCGGTGGTGGGCGTGATGATCCACCACACCGTCTCCAGCGGCACCAGCCAGTCCGTCGAGCTCTGCTACAACGGGTACGCCGGTCTGCCGGGACCGCTCTGCCACGGAGTGATCGCCAAGGACGGCACGGTCCACCTCGTCGGCAGCGGCCGAGCCAACCACGCCGGCGGCGGCGATCCCTCCGTCCTCCAGGCCGTGATCACCGAGACGTACGGGGACCGGCCGCCCGCCCCCCGCGAGCACCAGGGCAGTTCCGGCGCCGTCGACGGCAACTCCCGCTTCTACGGCTTCGAGTGCGTCAACCTCGGCAACGGCACGGACCCCTGGCCGGCCGCCCAGCTCGAAGCCATCGAGCGCACCTCCGCCGCGCTCTGCCGGGCCCACAGCTGGGGCGCCAAGTCCGTCATCGGGCACCTGGAATGGTCCGACTGGAAGAGCGATCCCCGGGGTTTCGCGATGCCGGTCATGCGCGAGCGGGTCCAGAAGCGGCTCGGCGCCGCCCCGTCGAAGGGCACGGCCACCCCGGCGAAGCCGGCCGCCCCGCGCTACCAGCCCTTCCCCGGCACGTCGTTCTTCAAGAACAACCCCAGCTCGCCGATCGTCACCGCGATGGGCCGTCGGCTGACGGCCGAGGGTTGCGGCCGCTACCGGGTCGGGCCGAGCCCGCGCTGGTCGGAGGCCGACCGCCGGTCGTACGCCGCGTGGCAGCGCAAGCTCGGCTTCAGCGGCCCC
Source organism: Streptomyces lateritius (assembly GCF_014649715.1). Classification (GTDB taxonomy): domain Bacteria; phylum Actinomycetota; class Actinomycetes; order Streptomycetales; family Streptomycetaceae; genus Streptomyces; species Streptomyces lateritius. The sequence goes on along the minus strand of NZ_BMTO01000008.1, from coordinate 157,667 downwards.
GACGCCGACGGCTGGCCGGGCCTCATGTCCTGGAACGCGCTCAAGGTCCCGTACACGAAGTAGCGGCCCCGTACCCCACGTGAAGGAGTCCCCATGTCCGACGCCGCCAGGCGCACGGCCCGTACCGTCCTGCAGTCCGCCGTCGGTATCGCCGTCGTGCTCCCCGCGATCGTCGATGCCTCCGGCATCCCCGCGACCCTCCCCTGGGTCGCCGCCGCCCTGGCCGTGGCCGGCGGTCTCACCCGCGTCATGGCCGTCCCGGGTGTCCAGAACCTGCTCCCGGCGTGGCTGCGCAGCTCCCCTGGGGGTGCCGATGACCGAGTCTGATCAGCACGACCCGGTCACCGTCGCCCTCGAACTGGAACGGCTGCGCGGCACCCTGGAGGCCGGCTTCGCCCGCGTCGACGGCTCGCTCGCGCTGCTCGTGCAGCGCAGCGACCAGACCGACAAACAGCTCGCCGACATGGAGACCCGCCTCGACGCGCTGGAGCGCGCCCGCTGGCCCCTGGCCAGCATCGCCGCCCTCACGGCGAGCGCGGGTCTGATGCTCGCGGTCTGGGAACTGGCAGGCCGGTAGCCCCACCGTTTCAGAGACGCCGAAGGGCGGTCACCCCCACGGGGTGACCGCCCTTCGGTTTCGATCTACTTACTGGTTGTACGGACCGTAGTCGTAGTCCTCCAGCGGAACGGCCTGGCCGGAGCCGGTGCCGAACGGCGAGTAGTCGATGTCGTCGTAGCCGACGGCCGAGTACATCGCGGCCTTGGCCTCCTCGGTCGGCTCGACCCGGATGTTGCGGTAGCGGGACAGACCCGTACCGGCCGGGATGAGCTTACCGATGATGACGTTCTCCTTGAGGCCGATCAGGGAGTCCGACTTGGCGTTGATCGCCGCGTCGGTCAGAACCCTGGTCGTCTCCTGGAAGGACGCCGCCGACAGCCACGACTCGGTGGCGAGCGAGGCCTTGGTGATACCCATCAGCTGCGGACGGCCGGAGGCCGGGTGGCCACCCTCCGTCACGACCCGACGGTTCTCGGTCTCGAACTTCGAGCGCTCGACGAGCTCGCCCGGCAGCAGCTCCGCGTCGCCGGACTCGATGATCGTCACGCGGCGCAGCATCTGCCGGATGATGATCTCGATGTGCTTGTCGTGGATCGACACACCCTGCGAGTTGTAGACCTTCTGGACCTCGCCGACCAGGTGGACCTGGACCGCGCGCTGACCGAGGATCCGCAGCACGTCGTGCGGGTTGGTGGCACCCACGGTGAGCTTCTGGCCCACCTCGACGTGGTCGCCCTCGCCCACCAGCAGACGGGCACGCTTCGAGATCGGGAACGCCGTCTCGTCGCTGCCGTCGTCCGGGGTGACGACGATCTTCTTGGTCTTCTCGGTCTCCTCGATACGGACGCGGCCGGCCGCCTCCGAGATCGGGGCGACACCCTTGGGCTGACGAGCCTCGAAGAGCTCGACGACACGGGGCAGACCCTGGGTGATGTCGTCACCGGCCACACCACCGGTGTGGAAGGTACGCATCGTCAGCTGGGTACCGGGCTCACCGATGGACTGGGCCGCGATGATGCCGACGGCCTCACCGATGTCGACCAGCTTGCCGGTGGCCAGCGAACGTCCGTAGCAGAAGGCACAGGTGCCGACCGCGGACTCACAGGTCAGGACCGAGCGGGTCTTGACCTCCTCGACGCCCGCGTTGACAAGGGCGTCGATCAGCACGTCACCCAGGTCGACGTTGGCCGGCGCGATGACCTTGCCGTCCACGACGACGTCCTCGGCGAGCATCCGCGCGTACACGGAGGTCTCGACGTCGTCCGTCTTCCGCAGGATGCCGTCGGCACCCTTCTCGGCGATCCGCAGCTTCAGACCGCGCTCGGTGCCGCAGTCCTCCTCACGGATGATCACGTCCTGCGAGACGTCCACCAGACGACGGGTCAGGTAACCCGAGTCGGCGGTACGCAGGGCGGTGTCGGCCAGACCCTTACGGGCACCGTGCGTCGAGATGAAGTACTCGAGGACGGAGAGACCCTCACGGAAGGACGCCTTGATGGGACGCGGGATCGTCTCGTTCTTGGCGTTCGACACCAGACCACGCATACCGGCGATCTGCCGCATCTGCATCATGTTTCCTCGGGCACCCGAGTCAACCATCATGAAGATGGGGTTCGTCTTGGGGAAGTTCTCGTTCATGGCCTCGGCAACCTCGTTGGTCGCCTTGGTCCAGATCGCGATGAGCTCCTGAGTGCGCTCTTCCTTGGTGATGAGACCGCGCTCGTACTGCTTCTGGACCTTCTCGTCCAGCGCCTCGTAGCCCTTGACGATCTCCTTCTTCGCCTCGGGAACGACGACGTCGGAGATGGCCACGGTGACGCCGGAGCGGGTCGCCCAGTAGAAGCCCGCCGCCTTCAGGTTGTCGAGCGTCGCCGCCACGATGACCTTGGGGTAGCGCTCGGCGAGGTCGTTGACGATCTCGGAGAGCTGCTTCTTGCCGACGGAGTAGTCGACGAACGGGTAGTCCTCGGGCAGCAGCTCGTTGAAGAGCGCGCGGCCCAGCGAGGTCCGCAGACGGAACGAGTCACCCTGCTGCCACTGCGGCTCGCCCTCCTCGGCGACCGGGGGAACCCAGCCGCGCGGGGGAACGGTGCCGATCGGGAAGCGGATGTCGATCTGCGACTGCAGCGCCAGCTCGCCGGCGTCGAACGCCATGATCGCCTCGGCCGTGGAGCCGAACGCGCGGCCCTCGCCCTTGGTGTCACGGAGCTCACCGTCGGTGGTCAGGAAGAACAGACCGAGGACCATGTCCTGGGTCGGCATCGTGACCGGACGGCCGTCGGCCGGCTTGAGGATGTTGTTCGAGGACAGCATCAGGATGCGGGCCTCGGCCTGCGCCTCCGCGGAGAGCGGCAGGTGCACGGCCATCTGGTCACCGTCGAAGTCCGCGTTGAACGCGGTGCAGACGAGCGGGTGGATCTGGATGGCCTTGCCCTCGACCAGCTGCGGCTCGAAGGCCTGGATGCCGAGGCGGTGCAGCGTGGGCGCACGGTTCAGCAGAACCGGGTGCTCGGCGATGACCTCTTCGAGGACGTCGTACACGACCGTGCGGCCGCGCTCGACCATCCGCTTGGCGCTCTTGATGTTCTGCGCGTGGTTCAGGTCGACCAGGCGCTTCATCACGAACGGCTTGAAGAGCTCCAGCGCCATGGCCTTGGGCAGACCACACTGGTGCAGCTTCAGCTGCGGACCGACGACGATGACGGAACGCGCGGAGTAGTCCACACGCTTACCGAGCAGGTTCTGACGGAATCGACCCTGCTTACCCTTCAGCATGTCGCTGAGGGACTTCAGCGGACGGTTGCCGGGGCCCGTGACCGGGCGACCACGACGGCCGTTGTCGAAGAGGGCGTCGACCGCCTCCTGGAGCATCCGCTTCTCGTTGTTCACGATGATCTCGGGGGCACCGAGGTCGAGCAGACGCTTCAGACGGTTGTTGCGGTTGATCACACGGCGGTACAGGTCGTTCAGGTCGGAGGTCGCGAAGCGGCCACCGTCCAGCTGCACCATCGGACGCAGGTCCGGCGGGATCACCGGCACGCAGTCGAGAACCATGCCCTTGGGGCTGTTCGCGGTCTGCAGGAACGCGGAGACGACCTTGAGGCGCTTGAGCGCACGGGTCTTCTTCTGGCCCTTGCCGGTACGGATGATCTCGCGGAGGCGCTCGGCCTCCTCCTCGAGGTCGAAGGACTCCAGGCGCTTCTGCAGAGCGGCCGCGCCCATCGAACCGTCGAAGTACGTGCCGAAGCGGTCACGCAGCTCGCGGTAGAGGAGCTCGTCGCCCTCCAGGTCCTGGACCTTGAGGTTCTTGAAGCGGGTCCAGACCTCGTCGAGACGGTCGATCTCGCGCTGCGCACGGTCGCGCAGCTGCTTCATCTCACGCTCGGCGCCCTCGCGCACCTTGCGGCGCACGTCGGCCTTGGCACCCTCGGCCTCGAGCTCGGCCAGGTCGGTCTCGAGCTTCTTGGCGCGGGCCTCCAGGTCGGAGTCGCGACGGTTCTCGATCTGCTGACGCTCGACGGAGACGTGGGCCTCCAGCGACGGCAGGTCACGCGTGCGGCGCTCGTCGTCGACGAACGTGATCATGTACGCGGCGAAGTAGATGACCTTCTCGAGGTCCTTCGGCGCGAGGTCGAGCAGGTAGCCAAGGCGCGACGGGACGCCCTTGAAGTACCAGATGTGGGTGACGGGAGCGGCGAGCTCGATGTGGCCCATCCGCTCACGACGCACCTTGGCGCGGGTGACCTCGACGCCACACCGCTCACAGATGATGCCCTTGAAGCGGACACGCTTGTACTTGCCGCAGTAGCACTCCCAGTCCCGGGTCGGACCGAAGATCTTCTCGCAGAAGAGTCCGTCCTTTTCGGGCTTCAGGGTGCGGTAGTTGATGGTCTCGGGCTTCTTGACCTCGCCGTGGCTCCACTGACGGATGTCGTCAGCGGTGGCCAGACCGATCCGGAGCTCATCGAAGAAGTTGACGTCGAGCACTATGCGTCAATCCCTCTCAGGGTTGTAAGTCTTAGGGGTCTGATACGGGGGTCCTGGGGCCGGCCGGGGGACCATCGCTGGTACCCCGGCCGGACTCCCGTCAGACCTCTTCGACGCTGCTCGGCTCGCGCCGGGACAGGTCGATACCGAGCTCCTCCGCTGCGCGGAAGACGTCCTCGTCGGTGTCGCGCATCTCGATGGACATGCCGTCCGAGGACAGCACCTCCACGTTGAGGCACAGGGACTGCATCTCCTTGATGAGCACCTTGAAGGACTCGGGGATGCCGGGCTCAGGGATGTTCTCGCCCTTGACGATGGCCTCGTAGACCTTCACGCGGCCGGTCACGTCGTCGGACTTGATCGTCAGCAGCTCCTGGAGGGCGTACGCGGCGCCATAAGCCTCCAGCGCCCACACCTCCATCTCACCGAAGCGCTGGCCACCGAACTGGGCCTTACCACCCAGCGGCTGCTGGGTGATCATCGAGTACGGACCGGTCGAACGGGCGTGCAGCTTGTCGTCGACCAGGTGGTGAAGCTTGAGGATGTACATGTACCCGACCGAGATCGGGTCCGGGAACGGCTCGCCGGAGCGGCCGTCGAACAGGCGCGCCTTACCGGTCGGGAGGACCATGCGGTCTCCGTCGCGGTTCGGGATGGTGTGCTGGAGCAGGCCGGCCAGCTCGTCCTCACGCGCACCGTCGAAGACGGGGGTGGCGACGTTGGTACCGGGCTCCACCTTGTCGGCGCCGATCGCCTGGAGGCGCTGCGCCCACTCGTCCGCGAGGCCGGAGACGTCCCAGCCGCGGCTGGCGAGCCAGCCGAGGTGGATCTCCAGGACCTGTCCCGGGTTCATTCGGGACGGGACACCCAGCGGGTTGAGGATGATGTCGACCGGGGTGCCGTCCTCGAGGAACGGCATGTCCTCGATCGGCAGGATCTTGGAGATGACACCCTTGTTGCCGTGACGGCCGGCGAGCTTGTCACCATCGGTGATCTTGCGCTTCTGGGCGACGTAGACGCGGACCAGCTGGTTCACGCCCGGGGGAAGCTCGTCGCCCTCCTCGCGGTCGAAGACGCGGACGCCGATGACCTTGCCGGTCTCGCCGTGCGGCACCTTCAGCGAGGTGTCACGGACCTCACGGGCCTTCTCGCCGAAGATCGCGCGGAGCAGGCGCTCCTCCGGGGTCAGCTCGGTCTCGCCCTTGGGCGTGACCTTGCCGACGAGGATGTCGCCGGCGACGACCTCGGCACCGATACGGATGATGCCGCGCTCGTCGAGGTCGGCGAGGACCTCCTCGGAGACGTTCGGGATGTCCCGGGTGATCTCCTCCGGGCCGAGCTTGGTGTCACGGGCGTCGACCTCGTGCTCCTCGATGTGGATCGAGGAGAGGACGTCGTCCTGCACGAGGCGCTGCGACAGGATGATCGCGTCCTCGTAGTTGTGACCCTCCCACGGCATGAACGCGACCAGCAGGTTCTTGCCGAGCGCCATCTCACCGTTCTCGGTGGCCGGACCGTCGGCGAGGACCTGGCCCTCGATGACCCGGTCGCCCTCGGAGACGACGACCTTCTGGTTGACCGAGGTGCCCTGGTTCGAGCGGGAGAACTTGGCGATGCGGTACGTGGTGTACGTGCCGTCGTCGTTGGTGACGGTGATGTAGTCGGCCGAGACCTCCTGGATCACACCGTCCTTCTCCGCCTTGATGACGTCGCCGGCGTCCGTGGCACAGCGGTACTCCATGCCGGTGCCGACGAGCGGGGCCTCCGACTTAATCAGTGGCACCGCCTGACGCATCATGTTCGCGCCCATGAGGGCACGGTTGGCGTCGTCGTGCTCGAGGAAGGGGATCATGGCCGTCGCGACCGACACCATCTGGCGCGGCGAGACGTCCATGTAGTCGACCTCGGTCGGCGGGACGTAGTCGACCTCGCCACCACGGCGGCGGACCAGGACGCGCGGCTCGGTGAAGCGCAGCTCGTCGCTGAGGGTCGCGTTCGCCTGGGCGATGACGTAACGGTCTTCCTCGTCGGCCGTGATGTAGTCGACCTCGTCGGTGACCTGGCCGTCGACGACCTTGCGGTACGGCGTCTCGATGAAGCCGAACGCGTTGACGCGGCCGTACGAGGCGAGCGAACCGATCAGACCGATGTTCGGGCCTTCGGGGGTCTCGATCGGGCACATGCGTCCGTAGTGGGACGGGTGCACGTCTCGGACCTCGAAGCCGGCCCGCTCACGGGAGAGACCACCCGGGCCGAGCGCGGACAGACGACGCTTGTGCGTCAGCCCGGACAGCGGGTTGTTCTGGTCCATGAACTGCGACAGCTGGCTGGTGCCGAAGAACTCCTTGATGGAGGCGACGACCGGCCGGATGTTGATCAGGGTCTGCGGCGTGATCGCCTCGACGTCCTGGGTCGTCATGCGCTCGCGGACGACGCGCTCCATACGAGCCAGACCCGTGCGGACCTGGTTCTGGATGAGCTCGCCGACGTTGCGCAGACGACGGTTGCCGAAGTGGTCGATGTCGTCGGTCTCGACGACGATCTCCCGGCCCGACTCGCCGATCGTCTCGGTCTCGCCCGCGTGCAGCTTCACGAGGTACTTGATCGTGGCGATGATGTCGTCGGTGGTCAGGACACCGGCGTCCAGCGGCTCATCGGCGCCGAGCTTCTTGTTCACCTTGTAGCGGCCGACCTTGGCGAGGTCGTAGCGCTTGGGGTTGAAGTAGAGGTTCTCGAGCAGCGTCTGAGCGGCCTCGCGGGTCGGCGGCTCGCCCGGGCGCAGCTTGCGGTAGATGTCGAGCAGCGCGTCGTCCTGGCCCTGGGTGTGGTCCTTCTCCAGGGTGGCGCGCATGGACTCGTACTCGCCGAACTCCTGCAGGATCTGCTCGGTGGTCCAGCCGAGAGCCTTCAGAAGGACGGTGACGGACTGCTTGCGCTTGCGGTCGATGCGGACACCGACCATGTCGCGCTTGTCGATCTCCATCTCCAGCCAGGCACCCCGGGACGGGATGATCTTGGCCGAGAAGATGTCCTTGTCGGACGTCTTGTCGATCGAGGAGTCGAAGTAGACGCCCGGCGAGCGGACGAGCTGCGAGACGACGACACGCTCGGTGCCGTTGATGACGAAGGTGCCCTTGTTCGTCATGAGCGGGAAGTCGCCCATGAAGACGGTCTGGGACTTGATCTCGCCGGTCTCGTTGTTGGTGAACTCGGCGGTGACGAAGAGCGGGGCGCCGTACGTGAAGTCACGGTCCTTGCACTCGTCGATCGAGTTCTTCGGGGGCTCGAAGCGGTGGTCGCGGAAGGTCAGCGACATCGACCCGGAGAAGTCCTCGATCGGCGAGATCTCCTCGAAGATCTCTTCCAGACCCGACTTCCTGGGGACGTCCTGTCCCGACTCGAGAGCTGCCTCGACGCGAGCCTTCCAGGCGGCGTTGCCGAGCAGCCAGTCAAAGCTCTCGGTCTGCAGCGCGAGGAGGTTCGGAACCTCGAGGGGCTCCTTGATTTTTGCAAAGGAGATGCGCAGCGGGGCGGTGCTGGCGCCGTTGTTCGTATTGGTCGAGGCGTTGCGCGAGGCGGCCAAGAGGGGGTCCTTCCGAGGGCTCGGACTCACTACGCGCGTACCGGTTCCAAGCGGTGCACGGAGACGGATGTTCCTGGAATGAGCCGAAAGGCCAGGTCAGGTCGGTCCGGTCCACGTGCTCGTGCGAGGGGATGCCCCTGGTGACGGGCAGGGGGCAGCTAACAGGCAGCGCAAAGGGTCAGTGTAGCCAATTGGCCCACTGATGTCCAGGGCGAGTAATTCGCAACCCTCGTTGTTCTCAACTCCGCGGTACCTCGCGCCGTGCGGCGCACCTCGATACTGCCCGTTCCGCCGTCGATCCATGCCTCGGATACGGATCGTTGTGACGACGCGTCCTGAGAATTGCGCGCTGCGTGCGGTTCGTCAAGGCCCCCCGGTCTGCGGGGCGCACGGCGAAGATCACCATACTCCGCTCCGAACGGCTCGCACGACCCGCGCCACGCCCGGTCAGGGGGACGCCGAAGGGCGACCACCCGGATGGGTGATCGCCCTTCGAAGGCGCCTGAAGGGCGCCTGAGCGAGTCGGAGGACTCGCGAGGTGTTACTTGACCTCGACGGAGGCGCCGGCGGCCTTGAGGGACTCGGCAGCCTTCTCCGCGGCCTCCTTGGCGACCTTCTCGAGGACCGGCTTCGGGGTGCCGTCGACGAGGTCCTTGGCCTCCTTCAGGCCCAGGGAGGTCAGCTCACGCACGACCTTGATGACCTGGATCTTCTTCTCGCCGGCGCCGGTGAGGATGACGTCGAACTCGTCCTTCTCCTCGACGGCCTCGGCAACGGCGCCCGGGCCCGCGGGGCCGGCGACGGCGACGGCCGCGGCGGCGGTGACGTCGAACTTCTCCTCGAAGGCCTTGACGAACTCGGAGAGCTCGATGAGGGTCATCTCCTCGAACTGGGCGAGGAGGTCGTCCTGAGAGAGCTTCGCCATGATGGGCGATCCTTCCACTAAATCGGCAGGTGCCGGGTGTATTGAGAGGCGGGCGTACATTCGGCCCGCTGCGACCCGCGCACGTCGGTGACGCGGATCAATGCGCGAGCCGAGTTACTCGGCACCGCCCTGCTCTTCGAGCTTGACGCGAAGCGCCTCCGCGGTGCGGACGAACTTCGACGGCAGCGCCTGGAAGAGGGAGGCAGTCTGAGACTGCTTGCCCTTGAAGGCACCGGCCAGCTTGGAGAGCAGAACCTCGCGGGACTCGAGGTCCGCAAGCTTCTTGATCTCATCGGCGGACAGCGCCTTACCATCAAGGACACCGCCCTTGATGATGAGGTTGGGGTTGTCCTTGGCGAAGTCACGAAGACCCTTCGCCGACTCCACCGGGTCACCGGTGATGAAGGCAGCGCCCGTCGGACCGGTGAACTGGTCGTCGAGCGAGGTGATCCCGGCCTCGTTGGCCGCAATCTTGGTCAGCGTGTTCTTCACCACGGCGTACTGGGCGTTCTCACCGAGCGAACGGCGCAGCGTCTTGAGCTGGGCCACGGTGAGACCCCGGTACTCGGTCAGCACGACGGCGCTCGAGCTCTGGAACTTGTCCTTGAGCTCGGCTACCGCGGCAGCCTTGTCGGGCCTTGCCATAGAGCGTCGGCCTCCTTCCGGGTGATGAGGACCGCTCGGAAGGTGCTGAACAAAACAAAACGCCCCGGCGCAGGCGCACGGGGCTGAGCTCAACCGGATCGAATACGAGCCGGGAACTTTCCACGATCACCTGCGCGGGTCGTTCGCATCTCTCAGCGAATCCTTCGGCCACCGTGTCCCTCACGAGAGCACGGCAACGACCAGCGGTCTTTGGCTTCTGGAGAACCATACGTGAACACGTACGAGTCAAGCAAATCGGGCCCCGCTCCTCCGAAGAGGTGCGGGGCCCGAGGCGTTTCAGAGCCGGCCCGGAGGGCCTTTCACAGGGCTCAGACCGACGCCGGGTCCTCCTCGACGAGGAGGTTGCGGGTGCGGTTGGAGTCCAGCGGGATGCCGGGGCCCATCGTCGTCGTCAGGGTCGCCTTCTTGATGTAGCGGCCCTTGGCGGCGGACGGCTTCAGACGGAGGATCTCCTCCAGAGCCGCGGCATAGTTCTCGACCAGCTTCGTCTCGTCGAAGGAGACCTTGCCGATGATGAAGTGCAGGTTCGAGTGCTTGTCGACGCGGAACTCGATCTTGCCGCCCTTGATGTCGTTGACAGCCTTGGCGACATCGGGGGTGACGGTGCCGGTCTTCGGGTTCGGCATGAGACCACGCGGGCCGAGGACGCGGCCGAGGCGGCCGACCTTGCCCATGAGGTCCGGGGTGGCCACAACGGCGTCGAACTCGTTCAGGCGGTTGCCCTTGGAGATCTCGTCGATGAGCTCGTCGGAGCCGACGATGTCGGCGCCCGCGGCGATCGCGGCCTCGGCACGGTCACCGGTCGCGAAGACCAGGACCCGGGCGGTCTTACCGGTGCCGTGCGGAAGGTTCACGGTGCCACGGACCATCTGGTCGGCCTTGCGCGGGTCGACACCCAGGCGGAAGGCGACCTCGACGGTTCCGTCGAACTTGGTGGCGGCGGTGTCCTTGGCGAGACGGACGGCCTCGAGGGGGGCGTAGTTCCGCTCCCGGTCGATCTTGGCGTCCGCGGCGCGGAGTGCCTTGCTGCGCTTCACTGCTTCTCCTGTTGGTTCAGGTGTGGAGTCGTGGTGCGGACCAGCGCTGGTCCTACCACAGAGGTCACGAGGGGGCTGATCAGCCCTCGACCGTGATGCCCATGGAGCGGGCGGTGCCGGCGATGATCTTCGACGCGGCGTCCAGGTCGTTGGCGTTCAGGTCGGGCAGCTTGACCGTGGCGATCTCGCGGACCTGGGCGGCCGTGAGCTTGGCGACCTTGGTCTTGTGCGGCTCGCCGGAGCCCTTGTCCACACCTGCGGCCTTGAGGATCAGCTTGGCGGCCGGCGGAGTCTTGGTGATGAAGGTGAAGGAACGGTCCTCGTAGACCGTGATCTCCACCGGCACGACCATGCCACGCTGCGACTCGGTCGCGGCGTTGTAGGCCTTGCAGAACTCCATGATGTTGACGCCGTGCTGACCGAGCGCGGGGCCGACCGGCGGGGCCGGGTTGGCCGCACCGGCGTTGATCTGGAGCTTGATAAGCCCCGTGACCTTCTTCTTCTTGGGAGGCATTGCTCTCTCCGGGTCCTAGTGAGAGTGTTCAGCCCGCCATCCGGTCATCCGGATGGAGGCATACCGCACCACGATAACGGGTATAGACGTGCGGCTAAAAACCGAGCAGGTCAGAGCGGCTGCGGGAGCCACTCTGACCTGGTCGGAAACCTGTGAGGGTCGAGGGTCAGTTCTTCTGGATCTGGTCGAAGCTGAGCTCGACCGGGGTCTCGCGACCGAAGATCTCGACGAGGCCCTTGACCTTCTTGGAGTCGGCGTTGATCTCGTTGATCGTGGCCTGGAGGGTGGCGAAGGGGCCGTCGGTGACGGTGACCGAGTCGCCGACCTCGAAGTCGAGCACCTGGACCTCGACCTTGCGGGCCGGAGCCGGCTTGCCCTCGGCCTCGGCGGCCTCGCGGGCGGCCTTCTCCTCGGCCTCCGGGGCGAGCATCTTGACGATCTCGTCCAGGGTCAGCGGGTACGGGTCGTAGGCATTGCCCACGAAGCCGGTGACGCCGGGGGTGTTCCGGACGACGCCCCAGGACTCGTTCGTCAGATCCATGCGGACGAGAACGTAACCGGGCAGCTTGTTCTGCCGGACGTTCTTGCGCTCGCCGTTCTTGATCTGGACGATCTCTTCCTCGGGGACCTCGGCCTGGTAGATGAACTCCTCGACGTTCAGGGAGACGGCACGCTGCTCGAGGTTGGCCTTCACGCGCTTCTCGTAGCCCGCGTAGGTGTGGATCACGTACCACTCACCGGGCAGGCCGCGCAGCTCGTCACGGAGGGCCTGGATCGGGTCGACAGGAGCGGCGGGCTCCTCGTCGGCCTCGACGGCCTCGGCGTCGGTGTCCTCGTCGGACTCGCCCTCGACGTCCTCGTCGGACTCTTCGTCCCCGGACTCGTCCTCGTCGGACTCGTCGTCGATGTGCAGAGCGGCCTCTTCGGCCGCCTCGCCCGCAGCGGCGTCAGCAGCCTCAGCCTGGTCCTCGTCGGCCGCCTCGACGATGTCGAGCTCGTCCTCAACGGACTCGACAGGCTCGACGGCGTCGTTCAGGTTCGGGTCAGACACGGTGGCTGCTTCTTCCTGGATACAGATGGGGTGGAACAAGAAGTCAGCCGAAGACGTACTTGACTGCTTCCTGGAAGCCATAGTCAATCACGGTCACCAGACCGATCATGATGACAACGAAGACAATCACTACCGTGGTGTACGTCGTCAGCTGGCTACGAGTCGGCCAGACGACCTTGCGGAGTTCCGCGACGATCTGGCGGTAGAAGAGCGCGAGGCGGCCCAGAGGGCCCTTCTTCCCGCGCTTGCCGCCCTTGCGGGCCTTCTTCTTCGAGTCCGGAGCCTCGTCCTCGGCATCAGGCATGTCGATGGAGCCCACGGCGTCCGTCACGCTTCTCACCTGATCCCGGGTCATGGCAGTGCCGTGCCGGGTGGATCCGCACGGCGGTGCATTGAAGTACGTACATGCGCACACATCCTGGCGGTGTGTGTAGCAGGGCCGGAGGGACTTGAACCCCCAACCGCTGGTTTTGGAGACCAGTGCTCTACCAATTGAGCTACGACCCTTTGTGGCTCCCCCAACCTACCGCATCGTGAGATGTGGTCGGTGAGGGCCAACGAGCAGTGAGTGTACGTGTTCATGAGCGCTGCGTCGAACAGAAAGCACGTCGGAGCCCCGCCGAGCCCTCCGAGGCGCCCCCGCGCGGCCCTCCCTGAGTCCCTCCGAAGGCCCCCCGAAGCCGTTCCGGACGCCTCCGCCGGCCCTCGTACGACCAGGAATGACCGATCCTGTCCGCTCACTGAAACCTGTGTGCCGGGTCGCGAGAGGGTCTGGGACGATGGGCCGCATGAGCGCTGCAACCCCTCCGACCGAGCGCCGGGTCTCCGCCCGCGTCGGTGCGATCTCCGAGTCCGCGACCCTCGCCGTCGACGCCAAGGCCAAGGCCCTCAAGGCCGCAGGGCGTCCGGTGATCGGTTTCGGCGCGGGTGAGCCCGACTTCCCGACGCCTGACTACATCGTCGACGCCGCCGTCGAGGCGTGCAAGAACCCGAAGTACCACCGCTACACGCCGGCCGGCGGTCTGCCGGAGCTGAAGGCCGCCATCGCCGCCAAGACGCTGCGCGACTCCGGCTACGAGATCGACGCCTCCCAGGTCCTGGTGACCAACGGCGGCAAGCAGGCCATCTACGAGGCGTTCGCCGCAATCCTCGACCCGGGCGACGAGGTCATCGTCCCGGCCCCGTACTGGACCACCTACCCCGAGTCGATCCGCCTCGCGGGCGGTGTCCCGGTCGAGGTCGTCGCCGACGAGACCACCGGCTACCGCGTCTCCGTCGAGCAGCTGGAGGCGGCGCGCACGGAGAAGACCAAGGTCGTCCTCTTCGTCTCCCCCTCCAACCCGACCGGCGCCGTCTACAGCGAGGCCGAGACCGAGGCGATCGGCCGCTGGGCCGTCGAGCACGGCCTGTGGGTGCTGACCGACGAGATCTACGAGCACCTGGTGTACGGCAGCGCCTCCGCCGTCTCCCTCCCGGCGGTCATGCCCGAGCTGCGCGACAAGTGCATCGTGGTCAACGGTGTCGCCAAGACGTACGCGATGACCGGCTGGCGCGTGGGGTGGATCATCGGCCCGAAGGACGTGGTGAAGGCCGCGACCAACCTGCAGTCGCACGCCACGTCCAACGTGAGCAACGTGGCCCAGGTCGCCGCGCTGGCCGCCGTCTCGGGCAACCTGGACGCCGTCGCCGAGATGGGCCGCGCCTTCGACCGGCGCCGCCAGACGATCGTGCGGATGCTCAACGAGATCGAGGGCGTGCTCTGCCCGACGCCGGAGGGCGCGTTCTACGTGTACCCCTCGGTGAAGGCGCTGCTCGGCAAGGAGATCCGCGGCCGTCGCCCGCAGAGCTCGGTCGAGCTGGCCGCGCTGATCCTGGACGAGGCCGAGGTCGCGGTCGTACCGGGCGAGGCCTTCGGTACGCCGGGCTACCTGCGGCTCTCGTACGCGCTGGGTGACGAGGACCTGGTGGAGGGCGTGTCCCGGATGCAGAAGCTGCTCGCGGAGGCGCGCGACTGACGAGCACCCCTTGATGTCGAGGTGTGCTTCGGGCCCCCGGTTCTCCGGAACCGAGGGCCCGTTTCTGCGTTCTAGACGGGACCCGATCGGGGAAAGGGGCTGTTCTCCTCGATTCGGGTGCGGCAGGATCCCTGGATGGAGCACGTTTCCCGCGACATCAGCCTGCTGCCCAAGGCCCACCTGCATCTGCACTTCACCGGGTCGATGCGGCCCACGACGCTCATCGAGCTGGCCGACAAGTACGGCGTCCATCTCCCCGAGGCGTTGAGCGGCGGCACACCGCCCAGGCTGCGGGCGACCGACGAGCGCGGCTGGTTCCGCTTCCAGCGGCTGTACGACATCGCCCGTTCCTGCCTGCGGGAGCCCGAGGACATCCGGCGCCTGGTCCGCGAGGCGGCCCAGGAGGACGTGCGGGACGGCTCGGGCTGGCTGGAGATCCAGGTCGACCCGACCTCGTACGCCCCTCTGCTGGGCGGTCTGATCCCGGCGATGGAGATCATCCTGGACGCGGTCGACGACGCCTCGCGCGAGACCGGGCTCGGGATGCGGGTCCTGGTGGCCGCGAACCGGATGAAGCACCCCCTGGAGGCGCGCACGCTGGCGCGGCTCGCGGTGCGGTACGCGGATCGGGGAGTGGTCGGTTTCGGGCTCTCCAACGACGAGCGCCGGGGCATGGCCCGTGACTTCGACCGCGCCTTCGCCATCGCCCGCGAGGGCGGCTTGCTGGCGGCGCCGCACGGCGGCGAGCTGACGGGTCCGGCGTCGGTACGGGACTGCCTGGACGACCTGAGGGCGGCGCGGGTCGGTCACGGGGTGCGGGCGGCGGAGGACCCCCGGGTGCTGCGCAAGCTGGCGGAGAGGGGCGTGACCTGCGAGGTCTGCCCGGCGTCCAACGTGGCCCTCGGGGTGTACGAGAAGCCCGAGGACGTTCCGCTGCGGACGCTCTTCGAGGCGGGGGTCCCGATGGCGCTGGGCGCGGACGACCCACTGCTGTTCGGCTCGCGGCTGGCGGCGCAGTACGAGATCGCCCGCAGGCACCACGGCTTCACGGACCCGGAGCTGGCGGAACTGGCGCGCCAGTCCGTGCGCGGCTCGGCGGCCCCCGAGGACATCAGGCAGAAGCTCCTGTCCGGCATCGACGACTGGCTGACGGCCCCGGTGACCTGAAGCGGTGCGGGGGCGGGTGGGCCTGGAACCCGATGTCGATCTCGGTCCGGTCCCACGACTGCCCGTGGGGCTCCAGGTACGGGGTGAGTGAGGCGACGAGGGCGTCGTGGCCCTTCCTGGCACGCTTCTGCAGCGGGCCGAAGCCGGCCGCGGTCTCGAAGGCGGTGGCGGCGGCGGAGAAGACGTCCCGGCCGCCGAGGAGGAACAGCGTGTGCGCGTGGACGGCGGGGCGCAGCCATTCGGTGGCGCGCCGGTGGCGCCGTTCCCACTCCTCGTGCCAGACGGCCGCGTGCGCGGCGGTGCGCGCCTCGTTCGTACGGACGGTCAGCGGCGTGCCCGTACGGAGCTTGGCGCGCAGCCCCGGCCAGGCGGAGGGTCGCAGGCCGGGTGAGCGGTGGGCGAGGACGAGGTCGACCGGTACGCCGGGGGCGTAGGCGCGTGGCAGGCTGTCGCGGAGCGGCACGTGGACGATCGTGTGCCGGGAGAAGGCGGCGAAGGAGAACAGCGCCGCCAGGCGGGACAGCCCGTCGTGATCGCCGAGGAGGTAGCCCCAGCGGTCGCCCAACGGGTCGTTGAGGGTGGTGTGGCGCAGGGGCCGCCACGGCTGGACTATCCGGTAGGAGTGCGGGCCCGTGCGGGGCCTGAACTCACGGGCCTTCAGAAGCATGCCGGTCAGCGTGACCGCCCGCCGGTGGGCGCCGCAACGTCATTTCCGTACGGCGCTCGTCGCCTCGGAGCGCTCATGTCCGTACGGCGATCCCGCCCATCAACGTGCGGGCGATCGAGGACGCGAAGGTGTCGACGTCCTGCGGCGGCTCCTTGCCGGCCTTCGCGTCGTAGGCGAAGGCCCGCTGCGCGCACGCGCCGAGCAGGAGTGACGCCGCCGCGAAGGTGTCGGCGCCGGCGTCGACGCGCCCGGCGGCCTGTTCGGCGCGCAGATATGCGTCGAGCTGCTCCAAGGGCCGGTGCGGTCCGGCGTCCAGCCGCCGCATCGACGCGTCGTGCCGGGCCTTGAGCCGGGTCTCGGCGTAGAGGGAGGCGGCGATCGGGAAGCTCTCGGCATAGAAGAGCGCGGCCTGGCGGGCGATCTCGGTGAGGTTCTCCTCCACCGTGCCCTTCCCCGGGTCGGTGGACAGCCGGTCGAGCAGCGGCGCCAGCTCGGGAAGACGTTCGCTCAGGACGGCGACGAACAGCTCCTCCTTGCCCGCGAAGTACTTGTAGAGGGCCGCCTCCGAGCAGCCGGCGCCCCGTGCGATCTCCTTGGTCGTCGTGCGGGCGAGGCCCACTGTGGTCCACAGTTCGTGCGCCGCGTCGAGGATCCGTTCCCGCGTGGGCCTCTTCTCCATGGTCGCTCCAACCGCTTGACGAGAGGTGAGTACCCACTCACCCTAGGGGTGAGTGAACACTTACCCACCCCAGGAGGGTGCGACATGAAGCTCACCGTCTTCGGCGCGACCGGCGGCATCGGCCGGGAGATCGTCCGCCAGGCCCTGGAGGGCGGCCACGAGGTCACCGCGGTGGTACGCGATCCCACGCGGTTCACCGTCTCCGGTGAGCGTCTGGAGGTCTACCGGGCGGATCTGGCCGACCCCGGCCCCCTGCGCGGCGCGGTCGCGGGCAAGGACGCGGTGCTGTCGGGTCTGGGCGCCCGCACGCGGGCCGACGCCGGCGTCGCGACGCGGCTGACGCGCTCCGTTCTCGCCGCCATGGACGCGGAGGGCGTCCGCCGGCTCCTGGTCGTCAGCGCCGCCCCGGTCGGCCCGGTCCCGGACGGTCAGACCGTCCTCGACAAGACGGTGCTCGCGATCGTCAACTCCGTCCTCAAGGACATCTACGACGACCTGCGGCTCATGGAGGGCGAGCTGGCGGCGAGCGCCTCGGACTGGACCTCCGTACGCCCGCCCAAGCTGACCGACAAGCCGGTCACCGGCCGCTACCGCACGGTCGTCGGCGGCAACCCCAGCCGCGGCCGCTCCCTCGCCCGCGCCGACGTGGCCCACGCGATGCTGGCGATGATCGGCGACCGCGCGACGGTGAAGCAGGGCGTCGGCGTCGCCTACTGAGGCACCGAGCTGCCTGTCGCCGGGGTCAGATGCTGACGCCGACCGTCACCGGCTCGTTGACGAGCGTGATCCCGAAGGCGTCCCGTACGCCCGCCACGACCTCGCGGGCGAGCGCGAGGAGGTCCTCGGTGGTGGCTTCGCCGCGGTTGGTGAGGGCGAGGGTGTGCTTGGTGGAGATACGGGCGGGGCCGTGGCCGTAGCCCTTGGTGAAGCCGGCCTTGTCGATCAGCCAGGCCGCCGAGGTCTTGATCCGGCCGTCGTCGCCGGCCGGGAAGGCGGGCGGCACCACGTCGGCGCCCAGGCGCTCGGCCACGCGCGCGAGGAAGGCGTCGTAGGCGTCCGGGTCCAGGATCGGGTTGGTGAAGAACGATCCGGCCGACCAGGTGTCGTGGTCCTCGGGGTCCAGGACCATGCCCTTGCCCGCGCGCAGCTTCAGGACCGTCTCGCGGACGGTCGCCAGCGGAACGCGGTCACCGACCTCGACGCCGAGGGCGCGGGCCGTCTCCGCGTACCTGACCGGCGCGGACAGGCCGTCCGCGTCCTCCAGGGCGAAGCGGACCCGCAGCACGACGTAACGGTCGGGGTCGGCCTTGAAGCGGCTGTGCCGGTACGAGAAGGCGCACTCGGCGCCCGTCAGGGTGACGGTCTCCTCGGCCCTGCGGTCGTAGGCGACGACCTCGGCGATGGTGGCCGAGACCTCCTGGCCGTACGCGCCGACGTTCTGGATCGGGGTCGCGCCTGCCGAGCCGGGGATCCCGGCCAGGCACTCGACACCCGCGAGGCCCGCCTCGACCGTGCGCGCCACGGCGTCCGTCCACACCTCGCCGGCCGCCAGCTCCAGCCGGGTGCCGTCCAGGACGAATCCGGTCGTGGCGATCCGCAGGGCGGTGCCGTCGAAGCCCTTGTCGCCGATGACCAGGTTGGATCCGCCGCCGATGACGAGCAGCGGGGTGCTGGTGGCGTCCGCCTCGCGGACCGTGGCGATCACCTCGTCGTCGGTGGTGGCCGTGACGAGCCGGGCCGCGGGGCCGCCGAGCCGGAAAGTGGTCAGGGGGGCGAGGGGGGCGTCGTGGAGTTCCTGCACGGGCTCAAGAGTACGGGCCCGGTGCGAGGACGACGGGATACGGTCCGCCGGCCGGGGTCCGTACGGGACGGAGCCGCCCCGTACGGACCCCGGGTGGAGCCATCCTTTCCGACCGAGTCCACCCGCCCGTCCGGCCTCTCTCACACGGCGACCAGGTCCTTCTGCTCCGTCTCGGCGGCGGCGGTCTGTTCCCGCGCCGCCCGGCGCCCCGGTATGAACAGGGACGCGACCGCCCCGAGGGCCACCATCCCGGCCCCGACCCACAGGGCGGGCTGCAGGCCGTCGACGAACTCCCTGCCCGACCCGTATCCGCCGTTGGCCGCGAAGATCGAGGCCATGACCGCGACACCGAGGGCGCCGCCGACCTCCCGAAGGGCGTTGTTGGCTCCGGAGGCCACGCCCTGCTCGGCGGGCCGGACGCTGGACATGACCAGGTTGGCGGCGGGGGCGAAGTAGAGCGCCATGCCGATGCCGCTCACGATCAGGGCGGGGAGCTGGGTGGCGTACGGCACGTCGGGCGTGACGACGATGGCGAACCAGGCCAGACCGACGGCCTGCAACGCGAGGCCGACGGCGACGACGGGGCGGCCGCCGATCCGGTCGGAGAGGTATCCGGCGAGCGGCGCGACGATCATGGGCATGCCCGTCCAGGGGAGCATCCGCAGCCCCGCCTCGGTCGGCGAGTAGCCGAGGACGCCTTGCATGTACTGGCTGAGCAGGAAGATCGAGCCGAACATGCCGAGGAACATCAGCAGGCTCGCCGCGTTGATGCCGCTGAAGGCACGACTGCGGAAGAGCCGCATGGGGAGCATCGGCGCCTTGTTGTGGATCCCGTGGTGGACGAAGCCGCCGAGGAGCGCGCCGCCTGCGATCAGGCCGGTGAGGACGGTGGCGCTGGTCCAGCCGTCGATGGGCCCGCGGATCAGCCCGTAGACGATCCCGAAGAGGCCGCCGCTGGCGAGCAGGGTGCCGGCGATGTCGAGCCGGGCGCCGGTGCCGTACGACTCGGTGAGACGGAGCCGGGCCAGCGGCAGCAGGGCGAGGCCGAGCGGAACGTTCAGCCAGAAGATCCACTGCCAGGAGACGTGCTCGGTGAGGCTGCCTCCGATGAGGGGTCCCGAGGCGACGGCGAGACCGTTGACGGCGCCCCATATGCCGTACGCCATGCCGCGCTTGGCCGGCGGGACGGCCGCCGTGAGCAGGGTCAGGGTGAGCGGCATCATGATCGCCGCGCCGACGCCCTGGACGGCGCGGGCGGCGATAAGCGCGTCGATGCCGGGGGCGAGCGCGGCCGCGGCGGAGGCGAGGGTGAAGACGGTGAGCCCCACGCCGAAGAGCCGGCGGCGGCCGAAGCGGTCGCCGAGGGCGGCACCGAACATCAGCAGGACGGCGAAGGTGAGGGTGTAGGCGCTCACCGTCCACTCGAGGTCGTGCAGCGCTCCCCCGAGGTCCTCGCGGATCGAAGGCAGGGCGGTGGTGACGACGAGGTTGTCGAGGGCCGCCATGAAGCCGGCGATGCTGGTGATGACCAGGGCCCAGACGGCCCCGCCACGCCGGTCGGTCACGTGCTCTTTCATCGCTGTCCCCTTCTGAGAATGAGGGTTAGTAATTGATGACTAACTTTCACGGACAGAGAAGGCCGGAGAAGGGCCCTGGAACCCTGCCCCCCGTGAAGCCCGGGGCCTCACCTGCTTCTCGAGCTATCGCGAGCTACTTCTCGAGCGTCCCCTTGGTGCGGCCGGAGGGGTAGAGCCCCTGCCAGACCCGGTGCTTCGACGGGAAGCCGAGAGCGACCATGGTGTTGATCAGCATTCCGTACGCCATGAACGTGGTCGTCTCGTCGACGTCGGCGCCGAGCGCCAGATGGACGGTGTCCCACAGCTCCAGCCAGCCGGCTCGCACCACCTGACCGAACTCGTGCTCGCCCGCCGCCTCCGCCGCGGCCACCGTCACGTACACCTGCATCTGCATGAGCAGCCGCTCCGGCTCCTCGGCGATGACCTTGGTGTAGGCGTTGGCCATGGCATGCAGGGCGTCCTCGCCGCTCAGCCCCTCGGCCGCCTCCCTGAAGACGCGCCGCGAGTCGGCGAGGCAGCGCTCGGAGGCGGCGAGGAAGATCGCCTTCTTGCTCGGGAAGAGGCGGAACAGGTACGGCTGCGAGACACCGACGCGCTTGGCGATCACCTCGGTGGACGTGCCGTAGTAACCGCCGCGGCTGAACTCGCTCATCGCCGCTCGGATGACGCTCTCGCGCCGCTCCTCCGCACTCATCCTGACCATGCAGTTAAGTTAGTACTCAATCACTAACCTGGTCAAGCGTCACGCAGGGGCGGCCGCTTCACGCGGCCACCCCTGTCGACGGGCCGCTAGGCGAGCGTGACCACGGCCCGGGACATGCCCAGGACCTTCTGGCCCGCCGAGACGGCCGTCAGGTCCACCCGGACACGCCGGTCGTCCAGCTTGGCGGCGACCTTGGCGCTGACCTCGATCAGGGCGCCGGTCTCGTCGTTCGGCACGACGACCGGCTTGGTGAAGCGCACGCCGTACTCGACGACGGCCGCCGGGTCGCCGGCCCAGTCCGTGACGACACGGATGGCCGCGGCCATGGTGAACATGCCGTGGGCGATGACGTCCGGCAGGCCGACCTCCACCGCGAACTTCTCGTTCCAGTGGATCGGGTTGAAGTCCCCGGAGGCACCGGCGTACCGCACCAGCGTGGCGCGCGTCACGGGGAACGACTGCGCCGGCAGCTCCGTACCGACCTCGACCTCGTCGTAAGCGATCTTCGCAGCCATGGCTCAGGCCTCCTCGGGCGCGCGGGACACGAGCTTCGTCCAGGCGGTCACGACGTGTTCGCCGCTCTCGTCGCGCACCTCGCCGCGGATGTCCAGGATGTCGTTGCCCGCCATCGACTTGATCGCCTCGATGGTCGACGTGACCGAGAGCCGGTCCCCCGCACGTACGGGACGGGTGTAGGCGAACTTCTGGTCGCCGTGCACCACACGGCTGTAGTCCAGGCCCAGCTGCGGGTCCTCGACGACCTGCCCCGAGGCCTTGAAAGTGATCGCGAACACGAAAGTCGGCGGAGCGATCACATCGGGGTGACCGAGCGCCTTCGCCGCTTCCCGATCGACATAAGCGGGATTCGCGTCCCCCACCGCTTCGGCGAACTCGCGGATCTTCTCGCGGCCGACCTCGTACGGCGCGGTGGGCGGATAGGTCCGGCCCACGAAGGACTGGTCGAGCGCCATGGACTCGATACCTCCTGGAATGTGTGGCGAACAAACGACACGAGGCCGCCCCCGATGTGGGGACGGCCTCGTGTACGAGCCTGATTAACGCGTCTCGCGGTGCGCGGTGTGCGACTTGCAGCGCGGGCAGTGCTTCTTCATCTCAAGACGGTCCGGGTTGTTACGCCGGTTCTTCTTGGTGATGTAGTTCCGCTCCTTGCACTCCACGCAGGCCAGCGTGATCTTCGGGCGGACGTCGGTGGCAGCCACGTGAGTGCTCCTTGGACGGACGGTTGGACGGATGAACGCATAAAAGAGTAGCCGATCGAAGGACCGACCCCGCAATCGGCTACCGTGTGTAGCGGTGACCGGACTTGAACCGGTGACACAGCGATTATGAGCCGCTTGCTCTACCGACTGAGCTACACCGCTTTGATGATCGGGTTCCCGCCCGGAGGCGGGTTCCTTCTCACCAGAGCCCCAATACGGAATCGAACCGTAGACCTTCTCCTTACCATGGAGACGCTCTACCGACTGAGCTATTGGGGCGAGCGATGAAGACATTACACGGTCCTCCGCCGATCGCCCAAATCCGTTTCCTATGCCCGCCCACCGCCCGTGTACCCGCCCGCGCGCACGAGGTGAGGCTCACGGTCCCTCACGTCCCGTACGCCACACGTGGCCTCATCAGTACGACTATTGCGCTCCTCCTCGAAGGGCGGCCGGAGCGCCCCTAGGCTCGGCCCCACGCTGCGTGATCTTGATCTTGAGGAGCCTTGAGGAGCCCGATGTCAGCCGACAGCAAGCAGCCCCAGCCGCCCGACGACTGGGCCGCCGCCACCGCCGACTCCGGCTCGCTCCTGCTCTGCAACGCCCGGCTCACCGACGGTCGGACGGTCGACGTGCGGCTCGGTGGAGGACGGATCGAGGCCGTGGGGACGGCCGGCAGCCTCACCGCCGGCGCCCGTGTCGACCTCGCCGGATATCTGCTGCTCCCCGCCGCCGCGGAGCCGCACGCCCACGCCGACACCGCGCTCAGCGCGGACTCCCCGGGCCCCGTCTCGTACGCCTCCGACGAGGTGCAGCGCCGGGCCACCGAGGCCGCGCTGCTGCAGGTGGGACACGGCGCCACGGCGCTGCGCGCGCACGTACGGATCGGGGACGTGCAGGGTCTCGGACCCCTGGAGGCCGTCCTCCAGGCCCGGCGCTCGCTGCGCGGCCTGGCGGACCTGACGACGGTCGCGGTGCCCCGGCTGCTGACCGGGGCGGCGGGCGCGGACGGGCTCGCGATGCTGCGCGACGCGGTGAAGATGGGCGCGAGCGTGGTGGGCGGCTGCCCGGACCTCGACCCGGACCCGGCCGGCTACGTGGAGGCGGTCCTGGAGGTGGCGGCCGAGCAGGGCTGCCCCGTCGATCTGCACACGGACGGTGACGACCCGGCGCGGCTCGCCCGGCTGGCCGCCATGGCGGGCGGACTGCGGCCGGGGGTGACGATCGGGCCCTGCGCGGGACTGGCCCGGCTGCCCGGGGACGCGGCACGGCGGGCCGCCGACCAGTTGGCGGCGGCCGGGATCACGGTCGTCTGCCTGCCGCAGGGCGGCTGCGGGGCGACCGAACTGCGCGGGACGGCTCCGGTCCGGCTGCTGCGCGCGGCGGGCGTGCGGCTCACCGCGGGCAGCGGGGCGCTGCGGGACGTCTCCAACCCGGTGGGCCGCGGCGACCCGCTGGAGGCGGCCTACCTGCTGGCCTCGCTCGGCGGCCTGCCGGCGCAGGACGCGTACGGCGCTGTGAGCGCGGCGGCCCGGGCGGCGATGGGCCTGCCGGAGGTACGGGTGGAGGCCGGGTTCCCGGCGGAGCTGCTCGCGGTGCGCGGGGAACACCTCGCGGGCGTACTGTCCCTCGCGTACAGCCGGATCGTGGTGCACCGGGGCCGGGTGGTGGCCCGGACGAGCGCGGTGCGCGAGTACTGCGACTCCGCGGCGGCGCTCGACCTGCCACGCCAGGGCCGCACGGAACGCCCGGAGCCGGGGGGCCCTCCGGCCGGTCCCGACGTACGGTCGTGAGTATGCGCATCGTCATCGCTGGAGGACACGGTCAGATCGCCCTACGTCTCGAGCGGCTGCTCGCGGCGGCGGGGCACGAGCCGGCGGGGCTCATCCGCACACCGGAGCAGGCCGCCGACCTACGCGCGGCGGGCGCCGAACCCGTCCTCCTGGACCTGGAGTCGGCGTCACTGGAGATGGTCGCGGCGGTCCTGCAGGGCGCCGACGCCGCGGTCTTCGCGGCGGGCGCGGGCCCGGGCAGCTCGGTGGAGCGCAAGGACACAGTGGACCGGGCGGCGGCGGTCCTCTTCGCCGACGCGGCCGAACGCGCGGGCGTACGCCGCCATGTCGTCGTCTCCTCGATGGGCGCCGACGCGGCCCACCCGGGCGACGAGGTCTTCGACGCCTATCTGCGCGCCAAGGGGGAGGCGGACGACCACGTGCGCTCCCGCGCGGCTCTGGACTGGACGATCCTGCGCCCCGGCATGCTGACGAACGACGCCGGCACCGGCCTGGTCCGCCTGGAGGCCTCGACGGGCCGCGGCCCGATCCCCCGCGACGACGTGGCGGCGGTCATCGCCGAACTCCTGGAGACCCCGGCCACGGCGGGCCTGACCCTGGAACTGATCAGCGGCTCGTCCCCGGTCTCGGTGGCGGTGAAGGCCGTCGCGGGCAACTGACCCCGCACCCGTACGTACGGGAGCACACGAAGAAGGTCCCCGGTGCACGCACCGGGGACCTTCTCTATCGCGTGGCGGCGCCAGGATTCGAACCTGGGTAGGCTAAGCCGACGGATTTACAGTCCGCTCCCATTGGCCACTCGGGCACACCGCCATGGGATGTCGCTGCTCGGAGCCGCTTTTCGGCGGCGCTCCGTGGCAACGACGTAAACGATACCTGATGCCCAGGGGTGCTCCGCCACCGGATTGATCAGCGGATCGGGTGGTCGCGGATGACTAGGCTTGCGCTGTAGCCAACGCAACCGCAACGCATTCGACGCAAGGAGCCACACGTCATGGCCGACTCCAGTTTCGACATCGTCTCCAAGGTCGAGCGGCAGGAGGTCGACAACGCCCTCAACCAGGCCGCGAAGGAGATCTCGCAGCGTTACGACTTCAAGGGCACCGACGCCTCGATCTCCTGGCAGGGCGAGAAGATCCTGATGCAGGCCAACGGCGAGGAGCGCGTGAAGGCGATCCTCGACATCTTCGAGACCAAGCTGATCAAGCGCGGGATCTCGCTGAAGTCGCTGGACGCGGGCGAGCCGCAGCTGTCCGGCAAGGAGTACAAGATCTTCGCCACGATCGAGGAGGGCATCTCCCAGGAGAACGCCAAGAAGGTCGCGAAGGTCATCCGCGACGAGGGCCCCAAGGGTGTCAAGGCACAGGTGCAGGGCGACGAGCTGCGGGTCAGCTCGAAGAGCCGGGACGACCTGCAGGCCGTGCAGCAGCTGCTCAAGGGCAAGGACTTCGACTTCGCGATCCAGTTCGTGAACTACCGCTGACCGTCGCGTCCGAAAACCGCCAGCCGCGCGCCGGCACCGCCTCGCACACTGGACGCCGGACCGGGCGATCGAGCGTGCGAGGAGAGGAACGAGCCATGACGCAGCAGACCGTGTACGCGTACATCGACGGGCCGCTGGGCGAGATGCTGCTGGTCGGGCGGGTCGCCGAGGGCGGTGCCGGGGTCACGGAGCTCGCCTCGCTCTCGCTGCCGGGGCAGAAGGGCGCCGTCACCGTCCAGGACGGCTGGCGGCGGGCGCCCGAGGCGTTCGAGGCGATCACCGCGCAGCTGGCCGAGTACTTCGCCGGCCGCCGGGACCGCTTCGACATCGCGTACGCGGCCGGCGGGACGGACTTCCAGCGGCGCGTCTGGCGGGCCCTGGAGGACATCCCGTACGGCTCCACCGTCTCGTACGGGGACATCGCCCGGCGGGTGGGGTCCTCCGGGGCCGGGGTGCGGGCCGTCGGCACCGCGATCGGGCGCAATCCGCTGCTCGTGGTGCGGCCCTGCCACCGGGTCGTCGGGGCGGACGGCAGCCTGCGCGGGTACGCGGCCGGTCTGGAGCGCAAGGAGCGGCTCCTCGGGCTCGAGGGTGCGCACGTGTGACCGAGGGGCTGCCGGACGGGGTTTCGGACGGGCTGTTCCCGCGCGAGCGGGCCGTCCTCGCGCCGGGCGCGGTGCACGTGCCCGGCTGGCTTCCGCCCGAGCGGCAGCGGGAGTTGGTCGCCGCCTGCCGGGAGTGGGGGCGCGGGCCCTTTCCGTACCGGCACACCGTGCTGCCGGGCGGCGGGGTGATGTCCGTGCGGTCGCTCTGTCTGGGCCGGCGGTGGGAGCCGTACCGCTACCTCGACGAGGTGGGTGTCGAACTGCCCGAATGGCTCGCCGCGTTGGGGCGGCGGGCGGTCGCCGAGGCGTACGGGGACGACGGCGGCTTCGCGCCCGACACCGCGCTGGTCAACTTCTACGACGCGGACGCCCGGATGGGCATGCACCAGGACAAGGAGGAACGGTCCGGTGCGCCGGTAGTGTCGTTGAGCCTCGGCGACCGTTGCGTCTTCCGGTTCGGGAACACCGAGACCCGTGGAAAGCCGTACGCGGACGTGGAGTTGTGGTCCGGGGACCTCTTCGTCTTCGGAGGCCCCTCGCGCTTCGCGTACCACGGGGTGCCGAAGGTCTACCCGGGGACGGCCGATCCGGCGCTCGGGCTCACCGGGCGGCTCAACATCACCCTGCGTCAGACCGGGCTCTGATCCGGGGCGCCAGGCCGTGTCCGTAAGGTCCCGCCTGGCCCGCGGGCAGAGGGCGCTACTTTCCGGACACGGTCTAGCGCGAGCGCGAGTGGCCGAAGAGGATCCGGTACGCGATCAGCAGGACCAGCGCTCCGCCGATGGCCGAGAGCCAGGTGGCACCGTCGTAGAACTGTGTCGTGACCGGGCGGTCCAGGAAGCGTGCGGAGATCCAGCCGCCGACGAAGGCGCCCGTGACACCGATCAGGGTCGTGCCGATGAGGCCGCCCGGGTCCCTGCCGGGCAGCAGGACCTTGGCGACGACGCCCGCGAGCAGTCCGAGAACGATCCAGCTGATGATGCTCATGCCGGGGAGGACGCCCGGCACCCCCGGGTGGTTGCCGGGCTGAACTAATGTGCGGCCCATGACACAACTGCGCCGCTCGCTGGGGGTCTTCGACGCCGTCGTCGTCGGGCTCGGCTCGATGGTGGGAGCCGGGATCTTCGTCGCGCTCGGCCCGGCGGCGGAGGCCGCCGGCGCGGGGCTGCTGCCCGCCCTCGGGGTCGCCGCGATCGTCGCGTACTGCAACGCCATGGCCTCGGCACGGCTCGCCGCCCTCCACCCGGCCTCGGGTGGCACGTATGTGTACGGTCGCGAACGCCTCGGGCCGTTCTGGGGGTACCTGGCCGGCTGGGCGTTCGTCGTCGGCAAGACGGCCTCGTGCGCGGCGATGGCGCTGACGGTGGGCGCGTACCTCTGGCCGGGGCAGGCGCACGCGGTGGCGGTCGCGGCCGTGGTGGCGCTGACGGCGGTGAACTACGGCGGCGTGCAGAAGTCGGCGCTCCTGACCCGGGTGATCGTGGCCGCGGTCCTCGCCGTCCTGGCCCTCGTCGTCGTGGTCTCCGCCGGATCCGGTTCCCAGGACCTCGGCAGGCTCGCGCTCGGCGGCTCCGACGTGTCGGCGGGCGGGGTGCTGCAGGCGGCCGGGCTGCTGTTCTTCGCGTTCGCGGGGTACGCGCGGATCGCGACGCT
The DNA here is from genome assembly GCF_014649715.1 of Streptomyces lateritius. Taxonomy (GTDB): domain Bacteria; phylum Actinomycetota; class Actinomycetes; order Streptomycetales; family Streptomycetaceae; genus Streptomyces; species Streptomyces lateritius. Next base: position 129,982 of record NZ_BMTO01000008.1, on the reverse strand, counting down.
CGGCGAGGAGGTGCGCGACCCGGCCCGGACCATCCCCCGGGCGGTCCCGCTCGCTCTCGGCATCGCGCTCGTCGTCTACGCGGCGGTGGCGGTCTCCGTCCTCGCCGTCCTGGGGCCCGAAGCCCTGGCCGCCTCCCCCGCCCCCCTCGCGGACGCGGCCCGGGCGGCGGACGCCGGATGGCTGGTCCCGGTGGTCACGGCCGGGGCGGCCGTCGCCGCCCTGGGCTCGCTGCTCTCGCTGATCCTCGGGGTGTCCCGGACGACCCTGGCGATGGCGCGGGACGGGCATCTGCCGTCCGGCCTCGCGGCCGTCCACCCGCGCTTCCGCATCCCCCACCGGGCGGAGCTTGCGGTGGGGGCGGTGGTGGCCGTGGTGGCGGCCACGGTGGACGTCCGGGGTGCCATCGGGTTCTCGTCGTTCGGCGTCCTCGCCTACTACGGGATCGCCAACGCCTCCGCCTGGACCCTGGGCCGTTCCCACCGGCCGCTCGCCGCCCTCGGCATGGCCGGCTGCGCGGTGCTCGCCTTCGCGCTGCCGCTGACGTCGGTCCTCGCGGGGGCGGCGGTCCTCGCGGCGGGGGTGGTGGCGTACGCCGTCACGCGCGCGCCGGGACGGCGCTGAACCGGCGCACGGCTTTCAGCGCCGGACGGCGCTTCAGCGTCCCATGAACGGCTGGTCCGTCGGGACGATGTCCTTGCCGAGCGGGAGGAGCGAGACCGGGACGAGCTTGAAGTTCGCGATGCCGAGCGGGATGCCGATGATCGTGACGCAGAGCGCGATGCCGGTGGCGATGTGGCCGAGCGCCAGCCACCAGCCCGCGAGCACGAGCCACAGCACGTTGCCGACGCAGGAGGGGGCGCCCGCGTCGCGCCGGTCCACGACCGTGTAGCCGAAGGGCCAGAGGGCGTAGACGCCGATCCGGAAGGCGGCGAGGCCGAAGGGGATGCCGATGACCGTGATGCAGAGCAGGGCGCCCGCCAGCAGATAGCCGAGGAACATCCACAGGCCGCACAGGATCAGCCAAATGACGTTGAGGATTGTCTTCACGGTCGGTGACCTGCCATCTGTTCGAGTCGGGAGATGCGCTCCGCCATCGGCGGGTGCGTGGAGAACATCCTGGACAGCCCCTGACCCGGGCGGAAGGGGTTCGCGATCATCATGTGGCTGGCGGTCTCGATCCTCGGCTCGGCCGGCAGCGGCAGCTGCTTGGTTCCCGCTTCGAGCTTGCGCAGGGCGCTGGCGAGGGCGAGCGGGTCGCCGGTGAGCTGGGCGCCGGAGGCGTCCGCCTCGTACTCGCGGGAGCGGCTGATCGCCAGCTGGATGACGGAGGCGGCGACCGGGCCGAGGATCATGATCAGGAGCATGCCGAGCAGGCCCGGGCCGTCGTCGTCGCTGGAACGGCCGACCGGGATCAGCCAGGCGAAGTTGACCAGGAACATGATCACGGAGGCGAGGGCTCCGGCGACCGAGGAGATCAGGATGTCCCGGTTGTAGACGTGGCTCAGTTCGTGGCCGATGACCCCGCGCAGTTCGCGCTCGTCGAGGAGCCGCAGGATGCCCTCCGTGCAGCAGACGGCGGCGTTGCGCGGATTGCGGCCGGTGGCGAAGGCGTTCGGCGCCTGGGTCGGCGAGATGTAGAGCCGGGGCATGGGCTGGCGGGCCTGGGTGGAGAGCTCACGCACCAAGCGGTAGAGCCCGGGCGCCTCGAACTCGCTGACCGGGCGGGCCCGCATGGCGCGCAGGGCCAGCTTGTCGCTGTTCCAGTAGGCGTACGCGTTGGTGCCGAGCGCCACGACGAGCGCGACGATCAGCCCGGTACGTCCGAAGAAGCTGCCGATGACGATGATGAGGGCCGAGAGCCCTCCGAGGAGTACGGCGGTCCTCAGCCCGTTGTGCCGGCGGTGCACGGTACGCCCTCCAAGTGGTGCGGCAGGGGAACCCTTTGCTCGGTGGTGGTGTCCACTCGTCCAGTGGAACCTCCCGTACTGGTCAACGCCAGGCGGGAGGTACGGGTTCCCTGGGCCGTACCGGGGGCGGCGGGCGGGCGGTGTGGGCCGAAGGGGTGAGTTGGGGGGCGTGGGTCAGAAGAGGGTGTTCGCGGCGAAGCGGAGCGCGAACTGCGGGTAGCCCGACAGCACGACGCCGACGACGGCGGCCAGCACGATCGCCAGGGTGACGGGGGCCGGCACGCGGGCGTGGGCCGTGTCCACCTCGGCCCGGGGCGCCCGGAAGAGCACCGCCGTCCACCGCAGGTAGTAGTAGAGGCCGATCACGACGTTGACGCCCATGACCACGGCCAGCCAGCCGAGGCCCGCGTCGACCGCCGCCGAGAAGACGGTGACCTTGGCGAAGAGGCCGATGACGCCGGGCGGCAGACCGGCCAGGTTGAGCAGGAAGAAGCCCATGGTGAGGGCGGTGAGCGGCCGGGTGGCGTACAGGCCGCGGTAGTCCTCGACGCGGTTCTCAGGGTGGGTTCGGGCGACCAGCACGACCACCGCGAAGGCGCCGAGGTTCACGACGGCGTACATCAGTGCGTACGCGACGGTGGCGCCGATCTGGTCGTCGCTGGAGTACGCGGCGGCGGCGATCGGCACCAGGAGGTAGCCGGCCTGGGCGACGGAGGACCAGGCGAGCAGCCTGACCGCGCTCCACGCGCGCGTGGAGACCTGGCGCAGGGCCGCCACGTTGCCGACGGTCATGGTGAGTGCCGCCAGGACGGCGAGCGCGGGCCCCCAGACGTCCGCGTAGGAGGGGAACGCGACGACGGTGACCAGGATGAGGCCGGTGAAACCGACGGCCTTGCCGACCACGGAGAGGTAACCGGCGACGGGCAGCGGGGCGCCGACGTAGGTGTCGGGGACCCAGAAGTGGAAGGGGACGGCGGCCGTCTTGAAGGCGAAGCCGACCAGGGTGAGGGCGACGCCCGCCCGGGCGAGGGTCCCCAGCTGGCCGGGGACGCCGTCGAGGCGCTGGGCGATCTCGGTGAGGTGCAGGGTTCCGGTCGCGGCGTACACGAAGCTGACGCCGAGCAGGGTCACGGCGGTCGCGGTGACCGAGGAGAGGAAGAACTTCAGCGCGGCCTCGCTGGAGCGGCGGTCGCCGCGGCGCAGACCGACCAGCGCGAAGGCGGGCAGTGAGGCCACTTCGAGGGCGACGACCAAGGTCGCGAGGTCGCGGGAGGCGGGCAGCAGCGCGGCACCGGCGGCCGAGGAGAGCAGCAGGAACCAGTACTCGCCCGCCGGCAGCTTCTCCTTGGTGTCGGCGAGCGACAGGAGGGCGGTGAGCAGCGCCCCGCCGAGCACCAGGAACTGGAGGACCAGGGTGAAGTGGTCGGCGGTGTAGCTGCACACGGCGGGGTCCGTCGTGAGGCAGAAGGTCGAGCGGTCGCCGGCGCGCAGCGGGACGAGCAGGGCGATCGAGGCGACGAGCCCGGCGATCGCGGTCCAGCCGAGGAGCTGCTTGCGCGGCGCCGGGACGAAGAGATCGGCGACGAGCACGGCCAGCGCGACCAGGGCCGTGAGGGTGGGCGGCGCGATCGCGAGCCAGTCGACGGACTGGATGAGGCTGGCGGCGGTAGGGGTCACTGCTTGCCTCCGGCGAGGAGCTGCTGCACGGCCGGGTCGGTGAGGCCGAGGAGGACCGCGGGCCACAGTCCGGCGAGGACGGTCAGGGCGACGAGGGGAGTCCAGGCGGCGAACTCGTACCCCTGGACGTCGGCGATGGGGCTCTCGCCGGTGGGGCGGGGGCCGCCCATGCACACGCGCCGGACGACGACGAGGAGGTACGCGGCGGTGAGCAGGGTGCCGAAGGCGCCGATGGCCGTGAAGGTGAGGAAGGCGGGGCGGCTGAGGCCCACGGCCGGTTCGAAGGCGCCGAACAGGGCGAGCATCTCGCCCCAGAATCCGGCGAGGCCCGGCAGGCCGAGGGAGGCGACGGCGGCGAAGGCGAGCAGTGCGCCGAGGCGCGGGGCGCGGCCGTAGAGGGCGGCGCCGGTCGCGCCCGCGAGGGTGTCGAGGTCCGCGGTGCCGTACCGGTCCTTGACCGCGCCGACGAGGAAGAAGAGGAGGCCGGTGATGAGGCCGTGGGCGATGTTGGCGAAGAGCGCGCCGTTGACCCCGGTGGGGGTCATGGTCGCGATGCCGAGGAGGACGAAGCCCATGTGGCCGACGGAGGAGTAGGCGATGAGGCGCTTGAGGTCGCCCTTGCCGCCGGTCTTCGCGAGTGCGAGGCAGGCGAGCGATCCGTAGATGATACCGACGACGGCGAGGGCGGCGAGGTACGGGGCGAAGAGGCGCATGCCGTCCGGGGCGACCGGCAGGATGATGCGGACGAACCCGTACGTGCCCATCTTCAGCAGCACGCCGGCGAGGAGGACCGAACCGACGGTCGGGGCGGCGGTGTGGGCGTCCGGGAGCCAGCTGTGCAGCGGCCACATCGGGGTCTTCACGGCGAGCCCGATCCCGATCGCGAGAACGGCGATGACCTGCACGGATGTGGTCAGTCCGCGGCCGTTGTCAGTGGCCAGTGCCACCATGTCGAACGTGCCCGCCTTCAGGCCGATGAGGAGCAGGCCGAGCAGCATGACGACCGAACCGAGCAGCGTGAAGAGGATGAACTTCCAGGCGGCTGCCTGCCTGCCCTCGCCGCCCCAGCGGGCGATGAGGAAGTACATCGGGATGAGGACCATCTCGAAGGCCAGGAAGAACAGGACGAGGTCGAGGACGGCGAAGGTGGCGAGCGTGCCGGACTCGAGGACGAGCAGCAGGGCGACGAACGCCTTCGGGGACGGGCCGGAAGGCATCTTGAAGTAGCTGTGGAGCGCGCAGAGGAAGGTCAGCAGCGCGGTCAGGACCAGGAGGGGGAGGGAAATGCCGTCGACGCCGAGGTGGATGCGCACGTCGAGTGCGGGGATCCACGTGATGTCCGTGCTCGCCTGCATCTTCGACGGCTGGGCGTGGTCGAAGCCGAGCGCGAGGACGATCGCGGCGACGAGGATCGCGCCGGTGACGGTCACGCCGTGGCGGAGCACGGCCTGGTCGGGCGACTTCCCCTTCAGTCCGGGCGGGGCGGGGAGGAGAGCGGCGGCGGCGCCGAGGAGCGGCCCGACGACGATCAACGCGAGAAGGAACTGCATCACGGATTCGCTGATATCGATCACGGCTCACGCTCCGGCGGCGACGTTGGCGAGGACGACGGCGGCGATCGCCAGGACGACGGAGCCGGCCAGCAGGGCGCTGAGGTAGGTCTGCACGTTGCCGGTCTGGGCTCGGCGGACGAGCCACCCCAGCCAGTTGGTGCCGGTGCCCGCACCGCGGACGTAGGTGTCGACGACCTCGCGGTCCAGGAAGCGGACCAGGGAGGCTCCGGCCTGGACGGGGCGGACGAACAGCGTCCGGTAGACGGCGTCCAGGTGGAAGCCGGTTGCCGCGTGGCGGTGCAGGGGTCCGAGGAGGACACGGCCGGGGTCGGCCGGGTCCGGAGCCGAGGCGATGTCGCCGTAGGCGGGGGCGTGGCCGGCGATGGCCTCGGCCTCGACGAGACCGGCGCCGCCCTCGGGGTGGGCGGCGACGGCGCCGAGCGGGGTGCGGGCCGCGAGGGCGCGGGTGCGCTGCCAGACCGCGTAGGTGACCAGGGCGCCGACGACGGCGATGCCGGTGCCGAGGACGGCGGTCGTGACGGTCGGGGTGAGGGCGTGGCCGTCGAACCAGTCGTCGAGGTAGGTGACGCTCAGCCCGAAGCCGAGGGAGGGGACGGCGAGCACCCACAGGACGGTGGTCATGGCGAGCGGCTGACGGCCGTGGTCGGGGGCTTCGGCGCCCCGGCCACGGAAGGCGAGCAGCCAGAGACGCATCGCGTAGGCGGCGGTGAGGAGCGCGGTGAGCAGGCCCGCGACGAGGACGGTCCAGCCGGCCCCGGCGGGGGCGACGGTCCGGTCTCCGAGGGCGGTGTGCTCGGCGGCCACGAGGACGGCTTCCTTGGAGAAGAAGCCTGCGAACGGCGGGAGCGCGGCGAGGGCGAGGAGGGCGACGGTCATCGTCCAGTACGCGTCGGGGATCCGCCGGGTCAGGCCGCTCATCCGGGACATGGCCGAGAGGGAGTTCGTACCGGCGGCGTGGATGACGGCGCCGGCGGCGAGGAAGAGGAGCGCCTTGAAGGCACCGTGGGACAGGAGGTGGAAGACGGCGGCGCCGCGGTCGCCGACGGCCAGGGCGCCGGCCATGTAGCCGAGCTGGCCGATGGTCGAGTAGGCGAGGACCCGCTTGATGTCGTCCTGGGCGAGCGCGGCGAGGGCCGAGCCGACCATGGTGATCGCGGCCATCACGGCGAGCACGGTCAGGGCGGCGGAGGAGGAGGCGAAGACGGGGAGGAGCCGGGCCACGAAGTAGATACCGGCGGCGACCATCGTCGCCGCGTGGATCAGCGCCGAGACGGGGGTGGGGCCGGCCATCGCGTCGGGGAGCCAGGTGTGCAGCGGGAACTGCGCGGACTTGCCCGCCACACCGGCGAGGAGCAGCAGGGCGATCAGCGTGGGGTGGTCGAGGCCGTCGCCGGCGACCGCGCCGAGGATCCCGTCGATGCGGAAGGTGCCGGCGTCCGCGGCGAGCGCGAACAGTCCGATCAGGAAGGGGACGTCGCCGAGCTTGGTGACCAGGAAGGCCTTGAGGGAGGCGGCGCGCGCCTCGGGGGTCTCCCAGTAGTGGCCGACGAGGAAGTACGAGCAGATGCCCATGATCTCCCAGCCGACCAGGAGCACCATCAGGTCACCCGAGTAGACGACGAGCAGCATCGCGGAGGTGAAGAGGGAGACCAGCGCCGCGTAGGAGGGGTAGCGCGGGTCGTCGCGGAGGTATCCGGTCGAGTAGATCTGCACGCAGGTGGCGACCACGCCGACGAGGACGGCGGCGAGGGCCGCGAAGCCGTCGATGTGCAGGGCCAGGTCGATGGGGACCGAGCCGGTGGGGGTGAGCTGGGTGGCGGCCTCGATGGTCTTCCCGCCGCCCTGCCGGGCGGCGACGAAGACGGCGAGGACGGCCGCGGCCAGCGTCGGGAGGACGGCCAGCGGGCGGACGAAGCCGGGTGCTCGACGGCCGAGGAGGAGGCCGGCGGCGGAGCCGAGGAAGGGGAGGAGGGGGACGAGGACGGCGAGGGTCGTGGTGGTCACGCGGTGGCCTCGGCCTTCTCGCCGGCGGCCGCGGGGGCCTCGCCGGGCGCGGGGGCGCTCTCGTCGGTCTCGGCCGTGTCCCGGAGCCGGTCGACGTCCGAGCTGCCTCGGTTGCGGTAGACCATCAGGACGATCGCGAGACCGATGCCGATCTCGGCGGCGGCGATGGCGATGATGAAGAGGGTGAAGGCCTGGCCGGCGTGGAGGGTGTCGCGGAGCCAGACGTCGAAGGCGACCAGGTTGAGGTTGACGGCGTTGAGCATCAGCTCGACGGACATCAGGACCAGGATCGCGTTGCGGCGGGCGAGGACGCCGTAGAGGCCGACGCAGAAGAGCAGGGCGGCGAGGACGGCCGGGTAGGCGAGATGCATCAGCGCGGTCCTTCCTTCTCGCCGGTGTTCTTGCGGGACAGCACGATCGCGCCGACCAGCGCGGCGAGCAGGAGGACGGAGAGGGCCTCGAAGGGCAGCACCCAGTACCGGAAGAGGATCTCGCCGGACGCCTTGGTGGAGCCCTGGGCGGGTCCGTCGAGGTCGATCCAGGTCGTACGGAAGGCGTCGACGACGACCCAGACGAGTGCGGCGGCCGCGGCGAGCGCGACCACGAGGGCGACCGGGCGGTTGCCCGAGTCGGCGTCCGGGGAGCGGCCGATGGGGGCCTTGGTGAGCATGAGCCCGAAGAGGAGGAGGACGACGACGGAGCCGACGTAGATCAGCACCTGGACCCAGGCGATGAACTCGGCGGTCAGCAGCAGGTAGGCGACGGCGAGGCCGCCGAGCGTCACGACCAGCCAGAGGGCGGCGTGGACGAGCTGCCGGGTGGTGACGGTGACGACGGCCGCGCCGAGGGTGACGAGGCCGACGAGGAGGAAGGCGATCTCGACGCCGGAGGGCGAGAGGAAGCCGGGGCTCTGGGCGGCGAGGATCACGCGGGGCCTCCCTCTGGGGTGCCGGGGACCTGGGGGCCGGGGTTCTGCGGGCCGGAGTTCTCGGGACCGGGGGCCTGCGGGGCCTGGGCTGCTGCCGCTTCGGCCGCGGCCTGGGCGGCGGCCTGCTTCTCCATCGCCTTGCGGGCGGCGGCGATCTCCTTCGGCTCCTCCGCTCCCGGGTCGAGGGCGGGCGGCTCGGGCACCGTCCACATCCACTCGCGGAGCTTGTCGCGCTCGTGGGTGAGTTCGTGGATGTCGGTCTCCGCGTACTCGAACTCGGGCGACCAGAACAGCGCGTCGAACGGGCACACCTCGATGCAGATGCCGCAGTACATGCAGAGGGCGAAGTCGATCGCGAAGCGGTCGAGGACGTTGCGGCTGCGCTCACGGCCGCCGGGCGTGGCGGCCGGCATCGTCTCCTTGTGGGAGTCGATGTAGATGCACCAGTCGGGGCACTCGCGGGCGCAGAGCATGCAGACGGTGCAGTTCTCCTCGAACAGACCGATGACGCCGCGGGTACGGGGCGGGAGCTCGGGCTGCTTGTCGGGGTACTGCGCGGTGACGGTCTTCTTCGTCATCGTGCGGAGCGTGACGGCCAGGCCCTTGGCCAGGCCGGAACCGGGAAAGGAACGGGGCCGCCCGGAGGTCGTCGACGAGGGGCGGTGGTCGGGAGACGCGGTGGGCATTACTGGATCGCCACCTTCACGATGCCGGTGAGCGCGATCTGCGCGAGGGCGAGCGGGACGAGGGTCGTCCAGGCGAGCTTCTGGAGCTGGTCCTCACGCAGGCGGGGGTACGAGACGCGGAGCCAGATCACGAGGAAGGCGAGGACCGCGGTCTTGAGCAGGGTCCAGACCCAGCCGAGACCGTCGGCGCCGAACGGGCCGTGCCAGCCGCCGAGGAAGAGGACGGTGGTCAGTCCGCAGAGGACGACGATGCCGGCGTACTCGGCGAGCAGGAAGAGCGCGAAGCGGAGGCCGGTGTACTCGGTGTACGCGCCGAAGATGATCTCGGAGTCGGCGACCGGCATGTCGAACGGGGGCCGCTGGAGTTCGGCGAGGCCGGCGACGAAGAAGACGAGCGCGCCGACGATCTGCCAGGGCAGCCACCACCACTCGAAGGCGTTCAGAATGCCGGGGAGGGAGACCGTGCCGGCGGCCATCGCGACGGAGGCGGCGGCGAGGAGCATCGGGAGCTCGTAGGCGAGGAGCTGGGCGGCGGTGCGGAGCCCTCCGAGGAGGGAGAACTTGTTGGCGGACGCCCAGCCGGCCATGAGGCTGCCGAGGACGCCGACGCCCATCACGGCGAGGACGAAGAAGATGCCCGCGTCGACGACCTGGCCGACGGCGCCTTCGCTCGGGCCGATGGGGATGGCGACGAGGACCAGGAGGTACGGGAGGAGGGCGACGGCGGGGGCGAGCTGGAAGACGCGGCGGTCGGCGTTGGCCGGGACCACGTCCTCCTTCTGCGCGAACTTGACGCCGTCGGCGACGAGCTGGGCCCAACCGTGGAATCCGCCGGCGTACATGGGGCCGAGGCGGCCCTGCATGTGGGCCATGACCTTGTGCTCGGTCTGCCCGACGACGAGGGGCAGGACGAGGAAGACGGCGAAGACGACGAGCAGCCGGAGGGCGACGTCGAGTGCGTCGTTCACGCGGGATCGCCTCCGGCGGGGTGGGTGGGCGGGGTGTCGGTCGGGGTGTCGGTCGGGTCCGCGTCGGATGCGGGCGCGGCTTCGTCGGCGGCCGGCTCCGCGTCGGGCGTGGGCGCGGCTTCGGCCGATTCGGCGTCGGGAGCTGCGCCCGGCGCCGGGTCCGCTTTCGGCGGGGGCGCGGGGGTCTGCTCCGGCGCAGGCTCCTTAGCCGGTACGTGGCCGGTCGCGGCGGGCTTGTCCTCGAACGCGGGGCGGGCGTGGTGCCACGGAGCGTCCGAGCTTCGGGGGCGTGGCGACGGGGCGGGCCCGGCGGGAGCGCCGCCCTGACTCACCGAGCCGTCGGCAGCACTCCGCGAACGCCGCGGCGCCCGTGGAGGGGTGCCCTGGCCCGCGGGGCCTTCGGCCTCCGGGGTCGCCGGAGGCTCGCCCGCCGGCGAGGCCGGCTCGGCGGCCGGCTCCTCGGCGCGCTGGGTCGCCGAACCCTCCCCGGCGCGCCGCGCGCGGCGCGCCGGGGCGGCGGGTGACGCCTCGGGGGCCTCGCCTGCCGAGCCCTCACCCGCGCTGGAGGGGGAGCCCGCTCCTGGCGCATCGGGGGCCGGACGGGTGGTGGTCCCGGTCTCCGCAGCCGGGGTGGCCGACTCCTCGCCCGCGCCGCCGGCGGGGGCAGCGGCTGCCGCCTCGGCCGCCTGGCTCGCCGAGCCTTCCGCCGCAGTGCGGGCGCGACGGGCCGGGGTCGGGGCCGTCTCGGCCGCCTGGCTCGCCGAGCCTTCCGCCGCCGTGCGGGCGCGACGGGCCGGGGTCGGGGCCGTGTCGGAGGACTCCGCTGCCGGGCGGGCGCGGCGGGGCGGGCGGTCGGTTGTGGCCGCTCCCGTCGCGCGGGCGGGGCGGGTGGGGGCAGGGGGGAGTTGGCCCTTGAGGGGGCCCCATTCGTTGGGGTCGGGGACGCCCGGGGGGAGCATCTGGCGGCGCTTGGGGCCGCCGTGCCCCGCACCCGCCGCAGGCTCCCCCGGCTCCTTCGCGCCCGGCCACGCCTTCACGACCCGGGCCGCGAGCACGAAGTCCTTGCGCAGCGGGTGGCCCTCGAAGTTCTCCGGCAGGAGCAGCGGGACGAGGTTTGGGTGGCCCGTGAACTCCACGCCGAACATCTCGTGCGTCTCGCGCTCGTGCCAGGCCGCGCCCGCGTAGACCTCCACGGCCGTCGGCAGGGAGGGGGCGGCGTGCGGGACGGTGGTCCGGACCAGCAGACGACGAACCGCGCCCGCCTCCAGCGCCGCCACGTGCGCGCAGACCCGGAAGCCCGTGCCCGGCTCGTCGACCGCGCTCAGCCAGTCGAAGTAGGTGCAGCCCAGCACGTCGCGGGCGGTCTCCAGCGCGGCGATCCACGAACCCGCCGGCACGTCGACCGTCAGCAGGTCGTACGCCCGTTCCGCCGTCGCCTCCGCGCCGAAGATCTCCGTCACGGCGTCGGGAAGGGTGTCGTAGGCGTTCACGCGGTGCCTCCCGGCGGCGGCACCAGACCGCTGGTCAGCTGGGAGACCGAGGCGGCAGCGCCGTACCGCTCCCCCAGGCTCTCCCGCGCGATCTTCTCCTGAAGCTTGAGGATGCCCTGGAGAAGCGCTTCAGGACGCGGCGGGCAGCCCGGCACGTACACGTCGACCGGGATGATCTGGTCGACGCCCTTCGTCACCGAGTACGAGTCCCAGTAGGGCCCGCCGCAGTTGGAGCAGGCGCCGAAGGAGATGACGTACTTGGGCTCGGGCATCTGCTCGTACAGCCGCTTCACCGCCGGTGCCATCTTGTCCGTCACCGTGCCAGAGACGATCATGAGGTCGGCCTGGCGCGGCCCGGGCGCGAAGGGGATCACACCCAGCCGGATGAAGTCGTGACGGGCCATCGACGCGGCGATGAACTCGATCGCGCAGCAGGCGAGCCCGAAGTTGAAGACCCAGAGGCTGTAGCGGCGGCCCCAGTTCAGGACCACCTTCATCGGCTGGGGGGCCAGTCGGGCCAGGGGCCCCAGCGTGGGGGCCGGCAGGGGAACCGGGTTCGGAGTCGGGGTCACGTCCATGCCAGGACGCCCTTCTTGTACGCGTAGAGCAGTCCCACGGCCAGGAAGCCGAGGAAGATGAACATCTCGACGAGGGTCGCCGCGCCGTAGCCGGGTGCGGCGAAGACGGTCGCCCAAGGGAAGAGGAAGATCGAGTCGACGGCGAAGATCACGTAGAGGAAGGCGTACACGTAGTAGCGGACCTGGGTGTGGGCCCAGCCCTCCCCCACCGGGTCGACACCGCACTCGTACGTCAGCAGCTTCTCCGGCGTCGGCACGACGGGTCGCAGCAGCCGGCCCGCGCCGAAGGCCACGGCGACGAAGAGCACTCCGAGTACGGCGAGCAGCCCGACGACCGAGTACGTCTGGAAGTAGTCCGCCGCGAGTCCCGCCCGTACGGTCGGTTCCGGCACGTCCACCCTCGCTTCCTGCCCGTTTCGGCTGTCTGTACGCAGGGAGTCTAGGCCCTGATAAAGAGGCGGTAAGCGGCCGTGTCACGAAGTGAGCACCGCGTCGGGCCGAGGCGTGGCCGAGGCGCGGTGGAGGTGCGGTGGAGGCGGGGTCGAGGCGCGGCAGGACGCGAACGCAGGGGGGATATCCCTACTCCGGCTCACCCACGAACCCCATGGCGTGCGGTCACCGCCGACCGGCAGGCTTGGCCCATGAGCGTCGACACCGAGACCCCGCTACCGCCCGCGCGCCTCACCTACGGCCGGCACACCTGGAAGGAGGTCTCCTTCCTCCTCGCCAATCTGCCGTTCGCGCTGGTGGGGTTCGTGTACGTGGCGGTCTCGGTGCTTCTCGGCGTCGGCCTGTCGGTCACGGTGATCGGTCTGCCGCTCCTCGCCCTCGGTCTGGCCGGCGCGCGCGGCCTGGGGCGGGCCGAGCGGTCCCGGGCCCGGGGCCTGCTGGCGGTACGGGTGGAGGAGCCCAGTCCGCTGCCCCGCCGGCACGGCTTCCTCCCCTGGCTGTGGACGGCGCTGAAGGACCCGGTCGCGTGGCGGACGGTGCTGTACATGTTCATCCGGCTGCCCTGGGGGATCGTGACCTTCACGATCACCCTGGTCTCGCTGATCGTCCTGTGGCCGGTGCTTCCCTTCGTCGCCCGTGGTCTGGCCAACGCCGACCGGGCCATGGTCCGCGGACTGCTCTCGCCCTCGGACGAGCTGGAGCGGCGCATCGCCGAGCTGGAGACGGACCGGGGCGTGGTCGTGGACACCGCCGCCGCCGACCTGCGGCGCATCGAGCGCGATCTCCACGACGGCGCGCAGGCCCGGCTCGTCGCCCTCGCCATGGGCCTCGGCCTGGCGAAGGAGAAGCTCCTCGAGGACCCGGAGGCGGCCGCCGCCATGGTCGACGAGGCGCACGGCGAGGTGAAGCTGGCGCTGCAGGAGCTGCGCGACCTGGCGCGGGGCATCCACCCGGCGGTCCTGACCGACCGGGGGCTCGACGCCGCGCTGTCGTCGATCGCGGCGCGGTGCACGGTGCCGGTGAAGGTGACCGTCGATCTGACCGAGCGGCCGGCGGAGGCCATCGAGGGCATCGCCTACTTCACGGTCTCCGAGCTGCTCCAGAACGTCTCCAAGCACGCCCGGGCGCGTTCCGCCTCGGTGGAGGTGTGGCGCCGGGAGGACCGGCTGCTCCTCCAGGTACGGGACGACGGGCGCGGCGGGGCTCGGCTGGACGGCGGGACGGGGATGGCGGGGCTCGCGGAGCGGCTGGGGGCGGTCGACGGGCTGTTCGTCCTCGACTCCCCGGAGGGCGGGCCGACAACCGTGACGGCGGAACTGCCGTGGCGGGCCCGAGCGAAGACTTAGGTCGTGTCCGGAAGGTAGCGCCGTCTGCCCGCAGGGCAGGGCAGGGCCCGCCGCGTCCGGTGCGTGCGATCGCAAGACGGAGGGTCGCCCTCGTACCGGGCGCACTCGGGTGACCCCGACAACGCGGCGAGCGAGCGGGCCGGGCGACGCGATCCCGGCAAGATCCACAAGACACCCCCCAGCCGCCCCGCCGAGCCCGCAGGTAGGGAAAACCCCCGGCCGTAGACGCCCACCTCCCTCATGGCCCACGGCGCGCCCGCGCGGAAGGCTTGAGGCACCACCCCGTCCCTCGTCTCCTTCGGCGTTCCTCCGAGTCCTCCGCGTTCCTCCGAAGTTCCTCCGATCAGAAACGGACACCAGCGATGGCCACCCACCGCCTTCCCGTCGCGATCCGCGCGCCGTTCGAGGCCCGCACCTGGCGCGAGTTCGGCCATCTGCTGCTCGGACTGCCGCTGAGCTGCCTCTACTTCGCCCTCTCCATCGCCATGGTCTCGGCCGGCGCCGGCCTGCTGATCACCTTCCTGGGCATCCCGGTCCTGGCCGGCGGTCTGGCGATGTGCCGCGGCTTCGGAGCGGTGGAGCGGGCCCGGGCGCGCGGGCTCGGGCTCGACGTCTCCGCGCCGGCGCCGGTGCGGGGGCGTACGGGCGGGGCGATGTCGTGGATGGGCGCGATGCTGAAGAGCGGGGCGTCCTGGCGTCACCTGCTGTACGCGGTCCTCCACATGCCGTGGGCGGTCTTCGCCTTCTCCGTGTCGGTGGCGTTCTGGGTCTGGGGCTGGGCCCTCTTCACGTACCCGCTGTGGCAGTGGGTCTTCCCCATGTACGCGGGACAGGACGGCATCCAGCTGTACGGCGACGGGACGCACGACTTCTACCTGGACTCGCCCTTCGAGATCGCCGTCACCAGCGGCGTCGGCCTGCTCTTCGTCCTCGCCGGGCCGTGGATCATCCGGTCGCTGACCGCCGTGGACCGGCTGATGGTCCGCGGGCTGCTGGGGCCCTCGCGGCTGGCGACCCGCGTCACCGAGCTGGAGTCGGACCGGGGCGTGGTCGTGGACACCGCCGCGGCCGACCTGCGGCGCATCGAGCGCGATCTGCACGACGGGGCGCAGGCCCGGCTGGTCGCCCTGGCCATGGATCTGGGGCTGGCGAAGGAGAAGCTGACCGAGGACCCGGAGGCGGCGGCCCTCATGGTCGAGGAGGCGCACGGCGAGGTGAAGACGGCGCTGCGGGAGCTGCGGGACCTGGCGCGGGGCATCCACCCGGCGGTCCTGACCGACCGCGGCCTGGACGCGGCGCTGTCGGCGGTCGCCTCCCGCTGCGCGGTCCCGGTGTCGGTGGAGGTGGATCTCCCGGGCCGGCCCGCGCCGGCGATCGAGGGCATCGCCTACTTCACGGTCTCCGAGCTGCTCCAGAACGTCTCCAAGCACGCCGGGGCACGCTGCGCCCGGGTGGAGGTGTGGCGGACGGGTGACCGGCTGATGCTGCAGGTCAGGGACGACGGCCGGGGCGGGGCGGACATGGCGGCGGGCAGCGGCCTCGCCGGGCTCACTGAGCGTCTGGACGCGGTCGACGGCATCCTGGCGATCGACTCCCCGGAGGGCGGCCCGACGACGGTCACCGCGGAGCTTCCCTGGCGATGACGCCCCCGTTCCGGGCAGGCGTCGCCCACCACCCGCGGGGCCGGGTGCCATGCTGGAGCCTCATGGACATCGACGTGGGGGAAGACGTGGCGGACGCGGTACGGGTGGTCATCGCCGAGGACTCGGTGTTGCTTCGGGAGGGGCTGACCCGGTTGCTGACCGACCGGGGGCACGAGGTGGTCGCCGGGGTGGGGGACGGGGAGGCGCTGGTGAAGACCGTCGCCGGTCTCGCCGGGGAGAACGCGCTGCCGGACGTGGTGGTCGCGGATGTGCGGATGCCGCCCACCCATACGGACGAAGGCGTACGGGCGGCGGTGCGGCTGCGCAAGGAGTACCCGGGGATCGGGGTCCTCGTCCTCTCGCAGTACGTGGAGGAGCAGTACGCGACCGAGCTGCTCGCCGGCTCCAGCCGGGGCGTGGGCTATCTGCTGAAGGACCGGGTCGCCGAGGTCCGGGAGTTCGTGGACGCGGTGGTCCGGGTGGCCCGCGGCGGCACGGCGCTGGATCCGGAGGTCGTGCAGCAGCTCCTCGGCCGGAGCCGCAAGCAGGACGTGCTGGCGAACCTGACACCCCGGGAACGGGAGGTCCTGGGCCTGATGGCGGAGGGCCGGACGAACTCGGCGGTCGCGAAACAGCTGGTCGTGAGCGACGGCGCGGTGGAGAAGCACGTCAGCAACATCTTCCTGAAACTCGGCCTGTCACCGAGTGACGGGGATCACCGTCGGGTACTCGCGGTGTTGACCTACCTGAATTCCTGACGAGCTGACACGCTGTCAGGTACGGCACTCAGGAGCTCCCGGAGAGGCACCTCCGGGAGTGTCCGAGGGGTGACGGAACGTGACAATTCACGGCAAACGGGCATCTCAAAACGAGGTCCGGGATGCGAGAAGTCCCGAGAAGGCGACCCTCACCGTCGTAGGGTGGGCTTCAGGACGGCCGGTCCGCCGACCGTCTCCCGAGCCCTCTCCGCCTCCGGCGGGGAGACCCCTTGCCGCGAGGGAGGTCCAGTTCAGTGACCAGCCAGGTCAGTAACGAGGCCGGTGAGGCCCTGGTGGGGGAACAGCGCAGCGTCCCCGCAGGGTCCCACCACGGCGAAGAGAAGGAAGTCCGCCGTCTCGATCGGGTGATCATCCGGTTCGCGGGTGACTCCGGTGACGGCATGCAGCTGACGGGTGACCGGTTCACCTCCGAGACGGCGTCCTTCGGGAACGACCTCTCGACGCTGCCGAACTTCCCCGCCGAGATCCGGGCCCCCGCCGGCACGCTGCCGGGTGTCTCCTCGTTCCAGCTGCACTTCGCCGACCACGACATCCTGACCCCCGGCGACGCCCCGAACGTGCTGGTCGCGATGAACCCCGCCGCGCTCAAGGCCAACATCGGCGACGTGCCGCGCGGCAGCGAGATCATCGTCAACACGGACGAGTTCGCCAAGCGCGCCATGGCCAAGGTCGGCTACGAGACCTCCCCCCTGGAGGACGGCTCGCTGGCCGGCTACCGGGTGCATCCGGTCCCGCTGACGACCCTGACGGTCGAGGCGCTGAAGGACTTCGGCCTGCCGAGGAAGGAGGCCGAGCGCAGCAAGAACATGTTCGCCCTCGGCCTGCTCTCCTGGATGTACCACCGGCCGACCGAGGGGACCGAGACCTTCCTGCGGCGGAAGTTCGCCAAGAAGCCGCAGATCGCCGAGGCGAACGTGGCCGCGTTCCGGGCCGGCTGGAACTTCGGCGAGACGACCGAGGACTTCGCCGTCAGCTATGAGGTCGCCCCGGCGACCAAGGCCTTCCCCCCGGGCACCTACCGGAACATCTCCGGCAACCTCGCGCTCTCCTACGGGCTGATCGCCGCGGCCCGGCAGGCGGATCTCCCGCTCTACCTGGGCTCGTACCCGATCACCCCCGCCTCGGACATCCTCCACGAGCTGTCCAGGCACAAGAACTTCGGCGTCCGCACCTTCCAGGCGGAGGACGAGATCGCCGGGATCGGTGCCGCGCTCGGCGCGGCCTTCGGCGGCTCGCTCGCCGTCACCACCACGTCGGGCCCCGGCGTGGCGCTGAAGTCCGAGACGATCGGCCTCGCGGTCTCCCTGGAGCTGCCGCTGCTGATCGTCGACATCCAGCGCGGCGGCCCGTCGACCGGTCTGCCGACCAAGACCGAGCAGGCCGACCTGCTGCAGGCCATGTACGGCCGCAACGGCGAGGCGCCCGTCCCGGTCGTGGCGCCGAGGACCCCCGCCGACTGCTTCGACGCGGCCCTCGACGCGGCCCGGATCGCCCTGACCTACCGCACCCCCGTCTTCCTGCTCTCCGACGGCTACCTCGCCAACGGCTCCGAGCCCTGGCGCATCCCGGACCTCGACGAGCTCCCGGACCTCGCCACCCCGTTCGCCACCGGCCCCAACCACCGGACGGCGGACGGTACGGACGTCTTCTGGCCGTACAAGCGCGACCCGCTGACCCTGGCCCGGCCCTGGGCCGTGCCCGGCACCCCGGGCCTCGAGCACCGCATCGGCGGTATCGAGAAGCAGGACGGCACGGGCAACATCTCGTACGACCCCGCCAACCACGACTTCATGGTCCGCACCCGCCAGGCCAAGATCGACGGCATCCAGGTGCCGGACGTCGAGGCCGACGATCCGGACGGCGCGCGGACGCTCGTCCTCGGCTGGGGCTCGACCTACGGGCCGATCACGGCGGCCGTCCGCCGGCTGCGCCGTGAGGGTCAGCCGGTCGCCCAGGCGCACCTGCGCCACCTCAACCCCTTCCCGAGGAACCTCGGGGAGGTGCTGAAGCGGTACGAGAAGGTCGTGATCCCGGAGATGAACCTGGGCCAGCTCGCCACCCTCGTGCGCGCCCGCTACCTCGTCGACGCACGGTCGTACACGCAGGTCAACGGCATGCCGTTCAAGGCCGAGCAGCTCGCCGCGGCACTCAAGGAGGCCATCGATGTCTGAGTCGCTCCTGAACCTCGTGCCCAAGGCCGAAGCCGCCCAGTCGATGAAGGACTTCAAGTCCGACCAGGAGGTGCGCTGGTGCCCCGGCTGCGGTGACTACGCCGTCCTCGCCGCCGTGCAGGGCTTCATGCCCGAGCTGGGTCTGGCGAAGGAGAACATCGTCTTCGTCTCCGGCATCGGCTGCTCCTCCCGCTTCCCGTACTACATGAACACGTACGGGATGCACTCCATCCACGGCCGGGCCCCCGCCATCGCGACCGGCCTCGCCACCTCGCGCCGCGACCTGTCCGTCTGGGTCGTCACGGGTGACGGCGACGCGCTCTCGATCGGCGGCAACCACCTCATCCACGCGCTGCGCCGCAACGTCAACCTCAAGATCCTGCTCTTCAACAACCGGATCTACGGGCTGACCAAGGGCCAGTACAGCCCGACCAGCGAGGTCGGCAAGATCACCAAGTCGACGCCGATGGGATCGCTCGACGCGCCCTTCAACCCGGTCTCGCTCGCGCTCGGCGCGGAGGCGTCCTTCGTGGCGCGGACGGTGGACTCCGACCGCAAGCACCTCACCGAGGTGCTGCGCCAGGCCGCCGACCACCCCGGCACGGCGCTGGTGGAGATCTACCAGAACTGCAACATCTTCAACGACGGCGCCTTCGAGATCCTCAAGGACAAGGACCAGGCGCAGGAGGCCGTGATCCGCCTGGAGCACGGCCGGCCGATCCGTTTCGGCACCGACCTGACCAAGGGCGTCGTACGGGACCCGGCGACCGGCGATCTGCGGGTCGTCACGGTCACCCCCGAGAACGAGAGCGCCGTCCTCGTCCACGACGCGCACGCCGCCTCCCCGACGACCGCGTTCGCGCTGTCCCGCCTGGCGGACCCGGACACGCTGCACCAGACGCCGATCGGGGTGTTCCGGTCCGTGGAACGGCCGGTGTACGACACGATGATGGCCGACCAGCTGGACACGGCGATCGAGCAGCACGGCAAGGGCGACCTCGGGCAGCTCCTCGCGGGCGGCGACACCTGGACGGTCGTGGGTTAGCCACGCCGGAGAAGTACCGACGACGGGACGGAAGTGAGGGGCGCGGCCGGTACGGCCGCGCCCCTCAGTCGCGCGCGGTGCGCGCCTCGTCGTACGCCTTTCGCGCCTTCTCCACCTCTGGGACCCGCCGCTCCGTCCAGCGTCCCAGCTCCGAGACCTGGCGGGCGGCCTCCGTGCCCAGCTCGGTGAGGCTGTAGTCGACGCGCGGCGGGATGACCGGCTTGGCGTCGCGGTGGACGAAGCCGTCGCGCTCCAGGGTCTGGAGCGTCTGGGTGAGCATCTTCTCGCTGACGCCGCCGATCTCCCGGCGCAGCTCGCTGAAGCGGTGCGAGCGCTCCAGGAGGGTGATCAGGATCAGGACGCCCCAGCGGCTGGTGACGTGCTCCAGGACGAGCCGCGAGGGGCACATCGGGTCCTTGATGTCGGGCTTCGGGCGGGCACCGCCGCCATCCGCTCCGCCACCTGCTCCATCACTTACTCTCATACCAGTACCTTACTTCAAAGTGGGTACTTTCTAATAGTTGGCGCCCGTCGTACGGTGAGTGCGCATCCCGAACGACCCCTCCAGGAGAGAGAGCGCCATGAGCATCGTCGTCACCGGAGCCACCGGACAGCTCGGCCGTCTCGTCATCGACGAGCTGCTGACCCAGGTCCCCGCCGCGTCCGTCGCCGCCGTCGTCCGCGACAAGGAGAAGGCCGCCGACCTCGCGAAGCGCGGTGTCGAACTGCGGATCGCCGACTACGACCGGCCGGAGACCCTCGCGGATGCCTTCGAGGCAGGCGACCGGCTGCTGCTGATCTCCGGCAGCGAGGTGGGGCGTCGCGTGCCGCAGCACGCGGCCGTGATCGACGCCGCGAAGGCCGCGGGCGTCGCCCAGCTCGCGTACACCGGCGTCCTCGGCGGCCCGGAGGCACACTTCGACCTGGCCGCCGAGCACAAGGAGACCGAGCGGCTGATCCTCGACTCGGGCCTGCCGTACACCTTCCTGCGCAACGGCTGGTACACCGAGAACTACACCGCCAACCTCGCCCCCGTCCTCGCGCACGGCGCTGTCGTCGCCAACGCCGGCGAAGGCCGGATCGCCTCCGCCACCCGCGCCGACTACGCGGCCGCGGCCGCCGCCGTCCTGACCGGCCCCGTCGAGGAGCACCGGAACGCGGTCTACGAGCTGAGCGGCGACGTCGCCTGGTCGCTGGCCGAGTACGCGGCCGAGGTCGCCCGCCGGAGCGGCCGGGAGATCGCGTACACCCACGTGCCCGCCGAGACCCACCTGACGATCCTCACCGGCGCGGGCGTGCCGCGACCCTTCGCCGAGATCCTCGTGGACGTGGACCGGGCCGTGGAGCGCGGGGCGCTCGCGCGGCGGACCGGCGACCTCTCCCGGCTGATCGGCCGCCCGACCACGCCGGTCGCCGACACGATCGCCGAGGCGATCGGGGCCGCCCGCGCCTGAAAGTCATGACCGTATTGCGGTACGGACATGACAGGTCGCCCTGCGCGGCGCTACCGTCGACGGGACGGCGCGGCGCAGGGCGGGAGTTTCGATGAAGGAACGCGACGAGGGACGAGCAGGCCTCCTCCACGGGATCGGCGCCTACGGCATGTGGGGACTGGTCCCGCTCTTCTGGCCCCTCCTCAAGCCCGCCGGCGCGATCGAGATCCTCGCCCACCGCATGGTGTGGTCGCTCGCCGTCGTCGGCCTCGCGCTGCTCGTCCTGCGCCGCTGGGGCTGGATGCGGGAGCTGCTGCGCAGCCCGCGCAAGCTGGGCCTGATCGCCGTGGCCGCGGCCGTGATCAGCGTCAACTGGGGCGGCTACATCTGGGCCGTCAACTCCGGCCAGGTCGTCGAGGCCTCGCTCGGCTACTTCATCAACCCCCTCGTCACCATCGCCATGGGCGTCCTGCTCCTGAAGGAGCGGTTGCGGCCCGCGCAGTGGGCGGCGGTCGGGATCGGTTTCGCGGCCGTGCTCGTCCTCGCGATCGGGTACGGGCAGCCGCCCTGGCTCTCGCTGATGCTGGCGTTCTCCTTCGCCGTCTACGGCCTGGTGAAGAAGAAGGTCAACATCGGCGGTCTGGAGTCACTGGCCGCCGAGACCGCGGTCCAGTTCCTGCCGGCCCTCGCGTATCTGCTGTGGCTGGGGGCCGAGGGCTCGGCGACCTTCGGCGCCGAAGGCGCCGGGCACGCGGCCCTGCTCGCCGCGACCGGCATCGTGACGGCCGCGCCGCTCGTCTGCTTCGGGGCGGCGGCGATCCGGGTCCCGCTGTCCACGCTGGGGCTGCTGCAGTACCTGGCGCCCGTCTTCCAGTTCCTCCTGGGCGTCGTCTACTTCCACGAGGCGATGCCGCCGGAGCGGTGGGCGGGCTTCTCCCTGGTCTGGCTGGCCCTGACGATCCTGACGTGGGACGCGCTGCGGACGGCCCGCCGCAGCCGCGCGGCGATCGCGGCGGCCGCGGCGGAAGCGTCGGCGGCCGGGACAGCGGCGGGTGAGACGGGTGCGTCGGCGGGTGCGCCGGTGCCCGCCCTCCCGCTCACCGCACGCGGACACTCCGGCGACGAGACCGGCACGACAGCCCATTCCACCCCATCGGCCCAGCCCGGGCGCTGACCGCAGGCAGCCACGCACGCTCCGGTGTTACGTCGGGAATACGCGGGCCCCAGTCCGTACGGGCCCATCCCGAGCGGAGTGAATGCGTCATGTCGCAGCCCCTCGCACTCTCGGTCGACTTCGGCAGAGGATTCACCGACGCGTGGTCCGCCGTCGCCGAGTTCGTACCGAAGTTCATCGGCTTTCTCGTCATCCTGCTCATCGGCTGGTTCGTGGCGAAGATGATCGCCAAGGTCGCCGACCGGCTGCTGCGGAAGGTCGGCTTCGAGGGAATGGCCGAACGCAGCGGCGTCTCGAACACTCTGCGCGGGTCGAAGTACGACGCCACCGGCATCATCAGCAAGATCCTCTACTACGCGGTCCTGCTGATGGCGCTCCAGCTGGCCTTCGGGGTCTTCGGCCCCAACCCGGTGAGCGTCATGATCAACGGCATCGTCGCCTGGCTGCCGAGGGCGATCGTCGCCTGCGTCATCGTCGTGGTCGCCATGGCCATCGCCCGCGCGGTCCGGGACATCGTCACCGGCGCACTGGGTCAGATGTCGTACGGCAGGGTCGTCGCGACGGCGGCCTGGGCCTTCATCGTCGCGCTCGGCGTCATCGCGGCCCTGAGCCAGGCGGGCATCGCCACCGCCGTGACCGGCCCGGTGCTCGTGGCGGTCCTCGCCACGATGGCGGGCATCATGATCGTGGGCGTCGGCGGTGGTCTGATCACCCCGATGCGGGGACGGTGGGAGCGCTGGCTCGCGGCCGCCGAGACGGAGACGGGTCACGCGAAGGAGCAGCTCTCGGCGTACCAGCGCGGCCGTGAGGACGCGAAGCGCGGAATGCCGGCGCCGCAGGAGCGGATGGACCAGGGCCGAGGACGGGACACGGGTGAGGGCCGCGGGCGCGGGGAGTCGGGGAGGGACCGAGGACCCGACATGGGCCCGGGCCGCGACGAACCCCCGATGGACCCGATGTGACGTCCCGGTCCGACACCCCGGTGCGACGTCCTGACGTGACGGGACGGACGTCCCGGCTCAGGCACCGCCGAGCAGGTCGTGCTCCCGGATCAGCCAGCACACGGCCGTGAGCCGCAGGGTCGCGAAGTCGTACCCGACCGGTTCGGTCCAGTCTGCCTCGGCGAGCCAGTCGGTGAAGCCGAGGACGTAGTCGGAGAGGTCCTCGCGCCGCACGGCCCGCCGCTCGGCCCAGGTCTCGGCCCGGTGCGCCGCCCAGCGCTCCGGCCCCCGCTGGGCGGGGATCAGGGCGTCGCGGACCGCCGCGGCGTGCTGGTCCACGGCAGCCACAAGCCCCGGCTCGAAGGAGAACTCCGAGAGCCGGGGCATGTACGTGGCGGCGACGCCCACCAGCGGGCAGCCGGGCGAATCGTTCATTCCTCCACACTACGGGCGCTTCTCGCCTACGAGACCGTGACCTTGCTCGCAGCCGCGTCACCCCGGATCCCGGCCCCGGACCCGGCCCCGGCGACCTCGACTCGGGACCGCTTCGACCGCCGCAGCCCGGTCGCGGTGACCAGCGCGCCGAGCGCCACCATCACCACCGGTACGACCAGCGCAGCGCGGAACCCGCCGAGACCGCCGCCGGAGATCCCGTACACCGCCGTCACCGCCGAGATGCCGACCGCCGAGCCGAACTGGGTGGCCGTGGTGAGCAGCCCGCTGGCGAGCCCCTGCTCCTCCTCCGCGACACCGTCGGTGGCGGCGATCGTCAGCGGTCCGTACGCCAGGGCGAAGGCGAGACCGGTCAGCAGCAGGGTCGGGAACATCGCCGCGTACGACCAGTCCGGGCCGACCGGCAGGAACAGCGCGTACGAGACGACCGCGAGCACGAACCCGCCGAGGATCACCCGGCCGTTGCCGAAGCGCGCCACGAGCCTCGGCGTCAGCGTCGGGGCGAGCACCGCGTCGACGCCCATGACGACCAGGGCCAGCGCCGTCTCCAGCGAGGACCAGCCGCGCAGCTCCTGGAGGTAGAGCGTGGCCACGAACTGGAACCCGAAGAACGAGCCGACGAACAGCAGCGCCCCCAGGCCGGCGCGGACCGTCGACGCCTTGCGGAGCAGCCCGAGCCGTACGAGCGGGGTGGCGGTCCGGCGTTCGACGGCGACGAAGACGCCGGTGAGGACGAGGCCGGCGACGAGGGCCAGCACGGTCACCGCCCAGCCGTCGAGCCCGTGCTCGAGCCGGACGATCGCGAACGCGAGGAGCAGCATCGCGCCGGCGGCCGTCAGCGCGCCGCCCAGGTCGAACCCGCCGGGCGTCCGCGCGGGCCGCGCCTCCTTCGGGATCAGCCGGAGCGCGGCGAGGAGGATCGCCGCGGCGAGCAGGACCGGAGCGAAGAAGACCCAGCGCCAGCCGAGTTGGGTGAGCAGCCCGCCGATGACGAGCCCGAGGGAGAAGCCGCCCGCCGCCGTGCCGGCGAAGACCAGCAGGGCCTGGTTGCGCTGCGGGCCCTCGGCGTAGGACGTGGTGATGATCGACATCGCGGCCGGGGTCATGAAGGCGGCGGCGACACCGGTCATGAAGCGGGCCAGGATCAGCGTCCAGCCCTCGTTCGCGAAGCCGCCGAGGCCCGAGAAGACGAGGAAGACGGTGAGCCAGCCGAGGAACATCCGGCGGCGGCCGAGGAGGTCGGCGGCGCGACCGCCGAGGAGGGTGAAGCCGGCGTAGCCGAGGACGTACGCGGACATCACCCAGGCCGCGGCGCCGGTGGACAGGTCCAGGTCGGATCTGATGGAGGGCACGGCGACGGCGAGCATGGCGACGTCGACGCCTTCGAGGAAGATCGTCCCGCAGAGGACGAGGAGCAGACTCCAGGCGCGTACGGACACGGCTGTCTCCAGGGCAGGAAGGGGCAGGGTGGTTATCGGCCAGAGGGTCGGTTCCCTCTTGTAACCACCTGCATCCTGCGGCAGCATCAGGTGCCATGGAAGAAGGCACTTCGAAGTCACCGAGTCACTGCGAAGTGACCTATGGAACCGGGCACGTTGAGGACGGCGGGGACACGGACCCGTTCCAGTGGGACACGCGGGAGGACTGTGAGGTACGGCAGATCCTCGACCGAGTCGCAGACAAGTGGTCGTTGCTGGTCATCGCCCTGCTCGACCGGCGCAAGCTGCGCTTCACGGAGCTGCGGCGGGAGATCGACGGCATCAGTCAGCGGATGCTGACGGTGACGCTGCGGCAGCTGGAGCGGGACGGCCTGGTGAAGCGGACGGTGCATCCGGTGGTGCCGCCCCGGGTGGATTACGAACTGACGCCGCTGGGCGGGACGTTGCACACGACGATCCGCTCGCTGGTGACGTGGACGGAGCAGCACCAGAACGAGATCGCGGCGGCGCGGGAGGAGTACGACGCCCGGGAGCGTGCGGAGTCGGAGGCAGCGGCGGTTTCCGTCTGACCCACCACGTCGCCACGTCGCCCCGCCGCCACGTCGCTTCACTCCTGGTGCGTACGGGCCCGGTGGGCGCGGACCTTGTGGCGGTTGCCGCACCGCTCCATGGAGCACCAGCGGCGGCGGCCGGGGCGCGAGGTGTCGACGAACAGCAGGGAGCAGGTGGCGGAGCCGCATTCGCGGATCCGGTCGGCGTCGGCGCCGGTGAGGAGTTCGATCGCGTCGCGGGCGACGGTCGAGAGCAAGGCGGCGGCGGTCGCGCCCGGTGCCCAGGTCCGCTCGCCGTCCGCGGTGATCCGCGCCACGAGCGGGGGGTGGGCGGCGGCCTCGTTGACGGACCCGATGTCTTCCGGCGCGAGGGGCTGCCCGTAGGCGCGGGCCCGGGCGAGCCGCCACAGCGCGTCCCGTATCTCCCGTACGCGCGCGAGTTCGGCCGGCGTGACCGTCGGATCGAGCCCGGGCGCGAGCCGGCACTGCCGGACCCACTCCAGCAGCCCCTCGGCGCGGTCGAGGACTTCGAAGCGGGCGGCCACCGGCCCGGGGCCGCCGGTGACCAGCAGTTCGAGGCAGAGGGCGCCGGCGTCGAAGCGGAACGACTGGCCGTCAGGGTGATTCAGCGTCATCGCCGTTGTGGCCCGCATCATGCAACCACTATAAGTGGTTACATGACAGCGCTCCATTGGAAGCTCGTGATCGACTCCGCCGACCCGCACGCCCAGGCGGCCTTCTGGGCGCGGGCCCTCGGCTATGTGGAGGAGGACCACAGCGCACTCGTCGAGCACCTCCTCGGCCTTGGCGCCGCCCCGCCCGAGGCGACCCTCACGGTCGCCGACCGGCTCGCCTGGCGCGATCTGGCCGCCGTCCGCCATCCGGACGACCCCTTCGAGGAAAAGAGCGGCATGGGCCTCGGCCGCCGCCTCCTCTTCCAGCGCGTCCCGGAGAGGAAGACCGTGAAGAACCGCCTCCACATCGACGTCCACGCCGCCCCCGGCACCCGGGACACGGAGGTGGCACGCCTGGAGGCCCTGGGAGCCTCGTTGCTGCGCCGGGTCGCGGAACAGGGGGGCGAGTGGGTGGTCATGACGGACCCGGAGGGCAACGAGTTCTGCGTGCAGTGAGCTGCGTCGAGCCGCGGCCGAGGGCGTGGTGCGGGGCTCAGGCCCTGCGCACCTCGTAGTGGAAGCAGCCGTGCTCGACCGCTCTGACGTGGACCAGGGCGACCTCGGGATCGGCGAAGGCCTCGGCGAGCGCCGTGTCGAAGCCCTCGGTGGCCGGGTCCGGGATCTGCAGGAGGTGGCCGCCGAGGATGTGGCCGTCGGTGCTGTAGCGGCGCAGGACGCGCAGGGCTCCGGGGCGCGCGAACGGGTACGCCTCCCGGGTTCCGGGGCCCTCGCACGTCTCGGCGTGGATGAAGACCGGGCCCTGTTCGTCGTACGCGCCCGGCTCTGCGCCGGTCACGGCCGCCCAGCGGCGCAGCGGGGCGTACGACACGAGGGCGATCCGCTCGCCGGGGCGGGAGGCTCGCAGGCAGCAGCGGAGCGGAGCCCCGCCCTCCTCGTCGGTGTACGGGACGCAGGGGCGGCCCGCGTCGTCGCGGAGGCGGAGTTCGGCGAGGGCGGCGGGGTCGACGGCGCGTGCGGTGTACGTGGTCATGAACCCAGGCTCACGCGCGCGCGACCTCGCCACCGGCGGCATTCGGACGTGGCGTTCGCCCCACGACGTCCGGCCGGTGACTTCCGATCCGTGCGCCCCGGGCGCGGCACTCGGAGCGGCCCGTCACGTCCCGCGTATCGTCCGCCTGCGGGGGCCCGGAAACCCCGGCAGGAGGTGGTGGTCGTCGTGCGGGAGGCGGAGATCGTCGAGGCGCCGTCCGTGCTCGGGCTGCGGCCGTCCGGGGTGCAGGACTTGCCGGCGGCCCTGCTCGGCGCCGGCCTGCGGGAGCGTCTCGGGGCGGTGGGGGCCGGCAGGGTCGAGGCGCCCGCCTACGACCCCCGGCGCGACGAGGAGACCGGGATCCTCAATCCGGAGGGCATCGCGCGGTACTCCGCCGATCTGGCCGACGCCGTGGACGGCGTCCTCGGCCGAGGGCGCTTCCCCGTCGTCCTGGGCGGTGACTGCAGCGTCCTGCTCGGCGCCCTCCTCGCCCTGCGCCGCCGCGGACGGCACGGCCTGTTGTTCCTCGACGGCCACACCGACTTCTACCAGCCGTCTGCCGAGCCCACCGGCGAGGCGGCCTCGATGGAGCTCGCCCTGGCCACCGGCCGCGGCCCGCGGCTCCTCGCCGACCTCGAAGGCCGCGGCCCCCTGCTGCGCGACGAGGACGTCGTCGCCTTCGGCTTCCGCGACAGCGCCGAGTCGGACGAGGCCGGGATGCAGCCCCTGCCGACCCGGCTGCGCGCGATCGGTCTCGACGAGGTGCGCGCGGTCGGTGCCGGGGCGGCGGCGCGCCGGGCGGTCGGACATCTCACCACCGGCGGCAGAGCCGGATTCTGGGTCCATCTCGACGTCGACGTGCTGGACGACGCCCTCATGCCGGCCGTCGACTACCGCCTCCCCGGCGGTCTGAGCTGGGAGGAACTGGAGACCGTACTCGCCACGGCCCTCGCCGGCGAACACGCCGTGGGGCTGACGGTCACCATCTTCAACCCTCGCCTCGACGCCGACGGGACGAGGGCCGTCCGCCTGGTCGAGTGCCTGGGCCGAGGCTGGTCGGCCCGCCTCGGCGTCCGCTGAGCGAACGCCTCTGACCGGTTTCCGCTCTTGACGGGGTATCAAACTCTCGCTGAACATTCAGCACGCGCAACCGTACGTCGCACAAGCGCACCACGCACAGCTCCAGCGCCTCGTGGCAACCCACGCCCCGGGGCGTCTCGCACGTTCCGTCCCATCCCCAGTTCGGAATTCGGAGCCCCCACATGAACCTCTCCGTACCCAGACGCGCCACCGCGGTCGCCGGTCTCGCCCTCGCCGGCCTCCTGGCCGGTGTCGCGCCCGCCGCCACCGCGCAGCCCCAAGCGGCCCCGGCAGCAGCCGCAGCCGCGCCCGACATCCCGCTCGCCAACGTCAAGCAGCACTTGACGGACCTTCAGTCGATCGCCAACGCCAACGGCGGCAACCGGGCCCACGGCCGTGCCGGCTACAAGGCGTCCATCGACTTCGTGAAGGCCAAGCTGGACGCGGCCGGATTCACCACCACCGTCCAGCAGTTCACGTACAACGGCACCACCGGCTACAACCTGATAGCCGACTGGCCCGGCGGCGACCCGAACCAGGTCCTCATGGCCGGCGCCCACCTCGACTCCGTGTCCTCCGGCGCCGGCATCAACGACAACGGCTCCGGTTCCGCGGCCGTCCTGGAGACCGCGCTCGCCGTCTCCCGGGCCGGCCTTCAGCCCGCCAAGCACCTGCGCTTCGGCTGGTGGGGCGCCGAGGAGCTCGGGCTCGTCGGGTCGAAGTACTACGTCGGCCAGCTGCCCAGCACGGAGCGGGCGAAGTTCTCCGGCTACCTCAACTTCGACATGATCGGGTCGCCGAACCCCGGCTACTTCGTCTACGACGACGACCCCACGATCGAGCAGACCTTCAAGAGCTACTTCGCCGGCATCGGCGTGCCCACCGAGATCGAGACGGAGGGCGACGGCCGTTCCGACCACGCCTCGTTCAAGAACGTCGGCATACCCGTGGGCGGTCTGTTCACCGGCGCCAGCCGGGTGAAGACCAGTGCGCAGGTCCAGAAGTGGGGCGGCACGGCCACGGCCTTCGACCGCTGCTACCACTCCTCCTGCGACACGACCGCGAACATCAACGACACCGCCCTGGACCGCAACAGCGACGCCGTCGCCCACGCGATCTGGAGCCTGTCGGCCGGTACGACCACGCCGCCCGGCAAGGTCTTCGAGAACACCGCCGACGTGGCGATCCCGGACAACGGCGCCGCGGTGACCTCCACGGTCGACGTCACCGGTGTCACCGGCAACGCGCCCGCCACCCTCAAGGTGGGGGTCGACATCGTCCACACCTGGCGCGGTGACGTGGTCGTCGACCTGGTGGCGCCGGACGGCTCGGTCTACAACCTGAAGCCGTTCTCGTCCTCCGACTCGGCGGACAACGTCCAGACCACCTACACGGTCAACGCCTCCAGCGAGGTCGCCAACGGCGCCTGGAAGCTGCGGGCCCAGGACAAGGCCGCGCAGGACACCGGCTACATCAACAGCTTCAAGCTCACGTTCTGATCCCGTAGAACGCGAAAAAAAAGAGCTCCCGGGTGGGTCGGTGACATCAGCCCCGACCCACCCGGGCACCCACTCCCGTACGGAAACCGTCTACTTGCCGGCGTTCGCCGCGTCCACCAGCGCGTCCTTGGTGACCGCGCCGACGTAGACCTTGCCGTCGTCCGTCATCAGGGCGTTGACGAGCTTGGTCTTGAAGACCGTGCCCGAGCCGAACTTCCCGCTGACCCTGTCCCCGAGCGCGTCGAGGAAGCCCTTGACCTCCGCCGGGGCCTCGTCGGTCTTCGGCGCCGGGGAACCGGTCTCCAGCTTCGCGATCGACGTCCAGCCCTCGCCGATGACGTTGAGGCCACCCTTGGAACCGGTGAACTCCTCGAACCCCTTCTCGAGGCCCTTGAGCTCCTCCTCGCCCGCCTTCTCGCGCTCGGCGGCGTCGCCCTCGGTCACCTTCGCGCCCTTCGGCGCCTTGAAGTCGAACGTCGACGCCGCCGGCCGGCCGAAGTCGATCTTCGTGAAGCCCGCGTCGACGACCGGCTTGCCGCCCTCGACCGAGGTGAGCGTGAACTTCAGCGGTGTGCCGTTCCGGGCGTCCACCGCGACCTTCACGGACTCGACCGTCGAGCCGCTCTGCTTCGGCTTGATCACCAGCTGGTACGCGTCCCGGCCGGCGACCTTCGCCGTCCCGCCCACGGTGATCGACGTCGTGTCGCCCGCCGCCTCGAGGATCCGGTCCGCCAGCTCCTTCGGGGTGCCGGGGAGCTCCTTCTCGGGCGCCTCGCCCTTCGCGCCCTCGGTCTTCTCGTGGAACGCCTCGTTCGACTTGCTGTCGTACGCCCACACGTCGTCGCCGTTGTGGATCAGGCTGTACTCGTCCGAGCCGTCCAGGATCGTCAGCTTCTGCCGGTCCGGGCCGTCGGCGGCCACGCGCAGCGTGTGCGTGCCCGAGGCGAGCTGGGTCAGCTTGTCCTGCGGGTCGGCGGACGACGCACCGCCGCCTCCGGCGCCTGCCAGGGCTCCGTCGAGCAGCCCCGCGAAGGACGGCAGCCCCAGGTCGGTGCTCACCTTGATCGTGCCGGAGAGCGTCTGGGTGTCCGAGGCGGCGATCTTCTCGATGAGCTCCTGGGCCGTGATCTTCGGCAGCTCCGGGTCGCCGGACGCCGCGAGGGCCGGGACGAGCCCGATCGTAGCGGCGGCCACGCCGGCCACCGCGACCGGGACGACGTAGCGGCTCGCCCTGCGCCGGGTCGCCGTCTGCGTGGCGCCCGCGCCGCTCATGCCGTCCGCGCCGCCGATACCGTCCGTGCTGTCGTTCGGTGCCATGGTTGTCCTACCTCCGTGGTCGATGACTCCATCTGACCAAATCGGCGGTACGGAATCGTCAGACTCCGGGCTCAACCTCGTGTACTGCTACGGGATGACGGAACCCTGAGACTCCCTGGAGGTCGTGTCCGGAAAGCAGCGGCGTCCGCCCGCAGGGCAGGGCCCGCGGCGTCCGGTGCGGGCGATCGAGAAGGCGGAGGGCCGCCCTCGTACCGGGCGTACTCGGGTGATCCCGGCGACGCGGCGAGTGTGCGTGCCAGGCGTCGCGGGCCAGGCGGGACTTCACGGACACGGCCCTAGCCCGCGCGGTGGACCACCGCGTCGCACAGCTCCGCCAGGGCCGACTTCGGGTACCCGTCGGGCAGCGGCGCCAGCATCGCCCGCGCCTCCTCGGCGTAGCGCACGGTGTCGCGGCGGGCCTGTTCCAGGGCCGGGTGGACCCGCAGCCGCCGCAGGGCCTCCGCGTGCCGTGCGTCGTCGGCGAGGCCGCCGTCGATCAGCTCGACCAGCTCCACGTCCTCCGGGCGCCCGTGGGCGGCCGCGGCGGCCCGCAGGCGGAGGACGGGGAGGGTGGGGATGCCCTCGCGGAGGTCGGTGCCCGGGGTCTTGCCGGACTCGTGGGAGTCGGAGGCGATGTCCAGGACGTCGTCGGCGAGCTGGAAGGCGACTCCGAGCCGCTCACCGTACTGGGTGAGGGTGTCGACGACGCTCTCGTCGGCGCCGGCCATCATCGCGCCGAAGCGGCAGGAGACGGCGACGAGCGAGCCGGTCTTGCCGCCGAGGACGTCGAGGTAGTGGTCGACCGGGTCGCGGTCGCCCTGCGGGCCGGCCGTCTCCAGGATCTGGCCGGTGACCAGCCGTTCGAACGCCTCGGACTGGATTCGTACGGCCTCGGGTCCGAGATCCGCGAGCGTGTGCGAGGCGCGGGCGAAGAGGAAGTCACCCGTGAGGACGGCGATGGAGTTGCCCCAGCGGGTGTTCGCGCTCGGGACACCGCGCCGCACGTCCGCCTCGTCCATGACGTCGTCGTGGTAGAGCGTGGCCAGGTGGGTCAGCTCGACGACGACGGCCGAGGGCACGACACCGGGCGCGTAGGGGTCGCCGAACTGGGCGGCGAGCATCACGAGCAGCGGCCGGAATCGCTTGCCGCCGGCCAGGACGAGGTGCTGCGCGGCCTCCGTGATGAACGGGATCTCGCTCTTGGTGGCGTCGAGGAGCCCTGCCTCCACGGCCGCCAACCCGGCCTGGACATCGGCCTCGAGAGCCTGGTCCCGCACGCTAAGACCGAACGGCCCGACGACGGTCACGAGGGGGTCTCCTGTCTGCTGACGCCTGGTCCAGCGTCTGCTGTCACGCCTGCTGGCACTGCCGACGATCACACGGATTGTCGATGTGTCGCTCGATTCACTCAAGTCAGCGTATCCGGTCGCCTTTCGATCACCATGGGCGCCTTCCCGCCACCCCCGGTATGTTCGTGATCAGCTCATACGATCAGGAGTGCGCCTTTTGTCCCGAACAGTGATCGATATCGACACGGACGGTGAGCGGCCACCGCCCGAGGAAGATCATGCCCTCTTCGCCCCGTCGAAGGACTTGTTCCGGCTGCGCCGCACCACGCACCCCGTCCACTGAGTTCCCCCCGCCCAGGGCCTCCCGAGGAGGTGTCCGCACCGTGAAGATCCGCACCGAGTTCCCGTACGAGACCGTCCACGACGACGTCCGCATCCCCATGGCGGACGGCACACGGCTGTACGCCCGGATCTGGAGGCCGGTCACCGACGCGCCCGTCCCCGCCCTGCTGGAGTACCTGCCCCACCGCCTCACCGACTGGACCGCGCCCCGCGACTGGCAGCGCCACCCCTGGTACGCCGGGCACGGCTACGCCTCCGTACGCGTCGACGTGCGCGGCCACGGCAACAGCGAGGGCCTGCCGGGTGACGAGTACGACGCGACCGAGCTGGCCGACGGCGTGGCGGTGGTGAACTGGCTCGCCGAGCAGGACTGGTGCACCGGCAAGGTCGGCATGTTCGGGATCTCCTGGGGCGGCTTCAACTCGCTCCAGATCGCCGCGCTCGCCCCCGAGCCGCTGAAGGCGGTCGTCACCGTCTGCTCGACCGACGACCGCTACGACAACGACGTCCACTACATGGGCGGCTCCGTCCTCGCCGTGGACATGCACGCCTGGGCCGCGACCATGCTCGCCTTCGTCTCCCGCCCGCCCGACCCGCGGTACGCCGGTGAGACGTGGCGCGAGATGTGGCTGGAGCGCCTGGAGGCGGTCGACCCCTTCCTCCACACCTGGCTCGCCCACCAGACCCGCGACGACTACTGGAAGCACGGCAGCGTCTGCGAGGACTACGGCGCCATCGAGGCGGCCGTCCTCGCGGTCGGCGGCTGGCACGACCCGTACCGGGACACCGTGCTCCGGCTGGTCGAGCACCTCCCCCAGGACCGCGTCCGCGGGATCATCGGCCCCTGGTCCCACCAGTACCCCGACCGGGGCCTGCCGCCGGGGCCGGCGATCGGCTTCTTCCAGGAGACGCTGCGCTGGTGGGACCACCACCTCAAGGGCGCGGACAACGACGTGATGGCGGAGCCGCTGCTGCGCTCCTGGATCAGCGACTCGCACCCGCCCGCCACGGTGTACGAGAAGCTGCCGGGCCGCTGGGTCGCCGACCCCGCCTGGCCGTCCCCGCACGTCACCCCGGTGACGTACGCCTTCCAGGGGGAGCCGGTCCTGGTCCGCTCCCCGCAGCGGACCGGCCTGGACGCCGGGCGCTTCTTCCCCTTCGGCAACGACGCCGACCTGCCGCCCGACCAGCGCGGCGAGGACGCCCACTCGGCCTGCTTCGACTTCGTGGTCCCCGCGGGCGGCCCACCCGTGGAGATCCTGGGCCGGCCCCGGGTGAGCCTCTCCCTGCGCGCGGGCGCCCCCACGGGTCAGGTGATCGCCCGCCTCTGCGACGTCGCCCCGGACGGCTCCTCGACCCTGGTCACCCGGGGGGCGCTCAACCTCTCCGCCCGCCACGGCCGCGACCGGGTGGTGCAGGCGCGGGTCGGGGCGGGCGAGGAGGTCGTCTTCGAGCTGAACGGCATCGGCCACACCTTCCCGCCCGGCCACCGGGTCCGCCTCGCGGTCTCCTCCGCGTACTGGCCGTGGATCTGGCCCCAGCCGGACGCGGAGGGCTTCACCCTCGATCCGGCCCCCTCCCACCTGACCCTGCCCGTCCGCCGCCCCACCCGGGACAGGCTCGTGTGGCAGGAACCGGAGCAGTCCGAACCCCTCGGCGTGAGCTTCCCGGCGACGCTGGAGGAACCCCGCCCGGAGCGGCTGGTGGTACGCGACGTCGCGAAGGGCGAGTGGCGCCTGGAGGTCGACCCCCGCCACGGCGGTACGCGGGTCTACCCGGACGGCCTGGAATGCACCGAGGAAGCCCTGGAGACGTACACGATCACGGAGGACGACCCGTTGTCGGCCCACACCCGCTCGGACTGGTCGATCCGGCTGCACCGACCGGAAATGGCGTGGGACGTCACGATCGACACACGTTCCGAAATCTCGTGCGAGGCGGAGGAATTCGTCACGTCGAACGAGGTGGTGTGCAAGGAGGGCGGGGAAGTCCTCTTCCACCGCACCTGGGAAAAGCGCATTCCGCGTACGGCGGGGTGAACGAAAAGGAAAGTCCCCGCGCCCCGAAAGGGGCGCGGGGACATTCGCTCACTGCTGTCAGGCGTCGACGCCGGCGTTGCGGCGACGGACGAAGAACATCGCGCCGGCGCCGAGGACGACGGCCGCGCCACCCGCCATGGCGATCTGCGGAACCGCCGAGTCGGAACCGGTCTCGGCGAGCGAACCGGTGGTGCCGTTGTTGGTCACCGGCGTGTTCGAGGAACCGCCCTGCTGGGTGGTGCCGGTGTTGCCGGGCTTGGCCGTGGCGTCGTCCACCTTGCCCGGCTCGGTGCCCTTGGCGAGGATGCTGAAGTCGTAGATCTCCACGTCCGGCGTGCCACCGCAGGACTCGTCCTCGTTCCAGAAGTCACCCGCGACGAAGGCGGCGCCCTGGCCGGCCGGGGTGTCCGCGTCGACCTTCAGCCGCAGCTTGACGTCGACCGAGGACTTGGCGCCCACCGCGCCGATGAACAGGCTCTCGCCCGGGTCGACGTCCTGCCACTTGGCGTTGCCGGCGGTGGCCCACTCCAGGTCCAGGTACGTGTCGAGCTCCTTGATGCCCTTCGCGTCGAAGGCGTGGACGGCGGCGTACGGGTACACCTCGTCCATCTTCTTGTCGGTGCCGTTGGTCACCCGCAGGGTGAAGTCGACGGTCGTACCGGCGACGACCTTCTCGGGCAGACCGTGGACGACGGTGGTGAACCGGGACTCGGGGAAGCAGTCCTCGTGCGGCGGCTCCTCCTCGCCCGGCTCCTCACCCTCCTCAGCCAGGGCGTCGGCGAGCGCCTTCTCGGCGGCCTTCAGCGTCTTGAGGGCCACCTCCTTGGTGGACGTCGCCGTGGCGAGCGTGGTGAAGGCGGCGACCTTGGCGTCCTCGAGGGCCTTCACGGCCGCGGTCACCTTGGTGTCGGCGGCGGTCTTGGCGGCGGCGGCGGTCTCCGCGGCCGTCTTGGCCTCGTCGAGCTCCTTCTGTGCCTCGGCCTTGGCCGCCTCGTCGGTGGCCGCGTCCAGCTTGGCCTGGGCGGTGGTGACCTTCTCGTCGGCCTTGACCTTGTCCTCGGCGGCCTTCGCCGCGAGTTCCCTGGTCTCGCGGACGTGGATCTGAAGCCCGTTCTCCGGGTCGATCAGCGCCTCGATCGCCTTCCTGGCGTCGGACTCGGCGATGACGGCGATGTCGTACGCCGTCTGGGCGGCGGTGACCGCGGCCTTCAGCTGCTCGATCGTCGGCTTCTGGTCCTGCGTCTGCGCCGGCGCGGTCGGCTTGGTGTCGGCGAAGGCCGGGGCCGCCGAGAGGAAGACGACCGGTGTCGTCACGGCGGCGGCCACGGCGGTCGCGAGAATGCGGCGGATCTTCAAGGTGGACCTTTTCTGGTCGAAGAAGAAGATGAAAGAAAGGGGGGTCACGCCTGCGGGGGACTTCACGCGAGCGCGACCGTCGCCGAGATCGTATGACCCGAATAAGTCCGCGGAACAGCGGCAATTGGATGCCCTCGGACGCACAGTCGGCACACAGGCCGAATAAAGCCCCTCGAACATGGACAGTTGTGCACATGGGCCCCACTTTTTGTGTGACCCATGTCATCCGCGCCCCGCGCCCCGCCCCGTAACGTGTCCCCCACACCCGTGGAAAGCGAGGCAAGCACCGATGCCCGAGCAGTCCCCGCTCGACCTGGCCGAGGGCGATCCCTTCGGCCCGCACAACCTTCCGTACGGCGTCTTCTCCACCGCCGACGAGCCCGGCCGGCGGAGGGTCGGGGTCCGCATCGGCGGTCATGTCCTCGACGCGGGAGCCGCCGCGCACGCGCTCGGCTCCCCCTACGCCGCGCTGCTCGCCCAGCCCTCTCTGAACGCGCTGCTCGCGGCCGGCCGCACCGCCTGGCGCGATGTGCGCAGGGCGCTGACCGCCTGGGTGACGGTGCCCGCGCACCGGCCCGACATAGAGCCGCTGCTGCACCCGCTGGACTCCGTCACCCTGCACCTGCCGTTCGAGGTCGCGGACTACGTCGACTTCTACGCGAGCGAGCACCACGCCACGAACGTGGGCCGCATCTTCCGCCCCGACGGCGACGCGCTCACCCCCAACTGGAAGCACCTGCCCATCGGTTACCACGGGCGCGCCGGCACGGTCGTCGTCTCCGGCACCGATGTCGTACGCCCCGCCGGGCAGCGCAAGGCGCCCACCGACCCGGCACCGGTCTTCGGCCCGTCGGTGAAGCTGGACATCGAGGCGGAGGTCGGCTTCGTCGTCGGCACCCCCTCCACCCTCGGCACGCCGGTCCCGCTCGGCGACTTCCGTGAGCACGTCTTCGGACTGACGCTGCTCAACGACTGGTCGGCCCGCGACATCCAGGCCTGGGAGTACGTACCGCTCGGCCCGTTCCTCGGGAAGTCGTTCACGACCTCCGTCTCGGCCTGGGTGACCCCCTTGGAGGCCCTGGACGCGGCACGCGTCGACCCGCCGGCCCGGGACGCCGGCCTGCTGCCGTACCTCGACGACTCCGCCGAGGAGGAGCCCGGCGGCTTCGATCTGCGGATCACGGTCCGGATCAACGGCGAGGTGGTCTCCGAGCCGCCGTTCTCCACGATGTACTGGACGGCCGCCCAGCAGCTCGCCCACATGACGGTCAACGGCGCCTCGCTGCGGACCGGTGACCTGTACGGCTCCGGCACGGTCTCCGGGCCCGAGGTGCACCAGCGCGGCTCGCTCCTCGAACTGACCTGGAACGGCCGCGACCCCCTGGAGCTGCCCACCGGCAAGCGCACCTTCCTGGAGGACGGCGACGAGGTCACGCTCGCCGCGTGGGCGCCGGGCCCGGACGGCACGCAGGTCGCGCTCGGCGAGGTGAGCGGCCGGATCGTGGCCGCGCCGGGCGCCTGATCGCGCGCGTCCCGAACGGGTCACCCGGCGTGCGGTGACCCGTTCGGCCGCCCATGCTGCTCACTGTGGGAACAGGGGAGAGCCCACTCGTCCGGCGCCCCGCTCAGGGGCGCGCGCACCCCGCCCAAGGAGCAACGCGATGCCCGTACGCCCCCGTCCGCTCATAGCCACGCTCGCCCTCGCCGCCGCCGTCTCGTCGGCCCTGGTGACGGCTCCGGCCTCGGCGGCGGCCTCGGCCGTGAAAGGCAACGACTGGCCCCACCCGGACCTGACCAAGGCCTACAACGCCACGGTGAAGTACACGTCCGAGCAGGCCGCCCTGAACGACGGCTACCTCCGGACAGACGAGTGCGTCGAGGACCCGACGCTCGGCGGCATGGGCTACCACTACGTCAAGCCCGCGCACATCGGCTCCACCGACCCGACCAGGCCCGCCGCTCTGCTCTACGAGGACGACCACCACGGCAAGCGGCAGCTGGTCGCGGTCGAGTACATCGTTCTCAACACGGGCCAACCGCGCCCGCGGATGTTCGACCGGGACTTCGACGGGCCGGCCGTCCTCCCCGGCCTGGGAAGCCACTACTCCCTGCACGCCTGGATCTTCAAGAAGAACCCGAAGGGCGTGTTCACGCCGTACAACCCGAGGGTGACGTGCGACTGCCCGCCTGACATGGCGAAGCCGTAGGCATGCGTCAGGGCCCGGCCCTCGCTCACGCGGGGACCGGGCCCTGTCAAGCAGTCGCTACCTCACGAACACGCTCGCCTGGCCCGCCAGGTCCAGGAAGTACTGCGGCGCGAGGCCCAGGACGAGGGTGACCACGACGCCCGCCGTGATGGTGGCCGCCGTGAAGGCCGAGGGCACGGCGACCGTGGGGCCGTCCGCCTTCGGCTCGCTGAAGAACATCAGCACGATCACCCGGATGTAGAAGAACGCGGCGATCGCCGACGAGACGACACCGACGACGACCAGCGCCCCCGCGCCACCCTCCGCCGCCGCCTTGAAGACGGCGAACTTCCCCGAGAACCCGGAGGTGAGCGGGATACCGGCGAAGGCGAGCAGGAAGACCGCGAAGACCGCCGCCACCAGCGGCGAACGACGGCCCAGACCGGCCCACTTGGACAGGTGCGTGGCCTCCCCGCCCGCGTCCCGCACCAGCGTGACCACGGCGAAGGCGCCGATCGTCACGAAGGAGTAGGCGCCCAGGTAGAACAGCACCGAGGAGATGCCGGTCGGCGTGGCCGCGATGACACCGGCGAGCAGGAAGCCGGCGTGCGCGATGGAGGAGTACGCGAGGAGCCGCTTGATGTCGGTCTGGGTGATCGCGACGATCGCGCCGCCCAGCATGGTGACGATGGCGACGCCCCACATGACCGGCCGCCAGTCCCACGTGAGGCCCGGCAGCACCACGTACAGCAGGCGCAGCAGCGCGCCGAACGCGGCGACCTTCGTGGCGGCGGCCATGAAGCCGGTGACGGGGGTCGGGGCGCCCTGGTAGACGTCCGGGGTCCACATGTGGAACGGCACGGCGCCGACCTTGAAGAGCAGCCCCATCAGGACCATCGCGAAGCCGATGAGCAGCAGGACGTCGTTGCCCATGGTCTGGGCGAGGGCCGGATCGACGGCGGCGACCGAACCGTCGACGACGTCGGCGATCGTGGCATACGAGACGGAGCCCGCGTAGCCGTAGAGAAGAGCGATGCCGAAGAGCAGGAACGCCGAGGAGAAGGCGCCGAGGAGGAAGTACTTGACCGCGGCCTCCTGCGACATCAGCCGCCTGCGGCGGGCGACGGCGCAGAGCAGGTAGAGCGGGAGGGAGAAGACCTCCAGGGCGATGAAGAGCGTCAGGAGGTCGTTGGCGGCGGGGAAGACCAGCATGCCGGCGACGGCGAACAGTGCCAGCGGGAACACCTCGGTGGTGGTGAACCCGGCCTTGGCCGCCGCCCGTTCCTGTTCGCTGCCGGGGACGGCGGCGGCCTCGGCGGCGAAGGAGTCGACCTTGTGACCGTGGTGGACCGGGTCGAGCCTGCGCTCGGCGAAGGTGAAGACCGCGACGATCGAGGCCAGCAGGATGGTGCCCTGCAGGAAGAGCGCCGGGCCGTCGACGGCGACGGCGCCCATGGCCGCGATGTGGGCCTTGGTGGAGCCGTAGCCGCCGGCGGCGAGGCCGACGATGGCGGCGAAGGCGGCGACGAGGGCCAGGACGGTGAGGAACACCTGGCTGTGGTAGCGGCGCTTGCGGGGCACGAAGGCCTCTACGAGGACGCTGAGGACCGCGGCGCCGACCACGATGAGTACGGGCGAGAGCTGGACGTACTCGATGTGGGGTGCCGGGATCTTGGTCAACGGCTCGGCGGCCGCCGTCCACAGGCTGTGGACAGCTGGCGCGACGGCTGATGCGCTCACTTGGCCGCCTCCACTTCGGGTGCAGGGTCCTTCTGCTGGACGTCGGACATGGTGTGGGTGACCGCCGGGTTGACGATGTCCGTCAGCGGCTTCGGGAACACCCCGAGGAAGATCAACAGGGCGATCAGCGGTGCGACGACGGCCAGTTCCCGCACCCGCAGGTCCGGCATCGCCCGGACCTCCTCCTTCACCGGGCCCGTCATCGTCCGCTGGTACAGGACGAGGGTGTAGAGCGCGGCGAGGACGATGCCGGTGGTGGCGATGATGCCGGCCACCGGGTAGCGGGCGAACGTGCCGACCAGGACCAGGAATTCACTGACGAAGGGCGCGAGGCCCGGCAGCGAGAGGGTGGCCAGACCGCCGATCAGGAACGTGCCGGCGAGCACCGGGGCGACCTTCTGCACACCGCCGTAGTCGGCGATGAGCCGCGAGCCGCGCCGGGAGATCAGGAAGCCGGCCACCAGCATCAGCGCGGCCGTCGAGATCCCGTGGTTGACCATGTAGAGCGTGGCGCCGCTCTGGCCCTGGCTGGTCATCGCGAAGATGCCCATGATGATGAAGCCGAAGTGGGAGATCGAGGCGTACGCGATCAGGCGCTTGATGTCCCGCTGGCCGACCGCGAGCAGTGCGCCGTAGACGATGCTGATCAGGGCGAGGGTGATGATCACCGGGGTCGCCCACTTCGAGGCCTCGGGGAAGAGCCCCAGGCAGAAGCGGAGCATCGCGAAGGTGCCGACCTTGTCGACCACCGCGGTGATGAGGACGGCGACCGGTGCGGTCGCCTCCCCCATCGCGTTCGGCAGCCAGGTGTGCAGCGGCCACAGCGGCGCCTTCACCGCGAAGGCGAAGAAGAAGCCCAGGAAGAGCAGCCGCTCGGTGTTGGTCGCCATCTCCAGCTGCCCGCTCGCCCGCGCCTCGGCGATCTCGGTGAGCGAGAAGTTCCCGGCGACGACGTACAGGCCGATGACGGCGGCCAGCATGATCAGCCCGCCGACCAGGTTGTAGAGCAGGAACTTGACCGCCGCGTAGGAGCGTTGGGCGGCCGCGTTCTCGTCGGAGCCCGCGTGGGCCCGGTCGCCGAAGCCGCCGATGAGGAAGTACATCGGGATGAGCATGGCTTCGAACAGGATGTAGAAGAGGAAGACGTCGGTGGCCTCGAAGGAGAGGATCACCATCGCCTCGACGGCCAGGATCAGGGCGAAGAATCCCTGGGTGGGCCGCCAGCGACTGCTCTTCGTCTCCAGGGGGTCGGCGTCGTGCCAGCCGGCCAGGACGACGAAGGGGATCAGCAGAGCGGTGAGCGCGATCAGCGCCACCCCGATGCCGTCCACGCCCAGTTCGTACCGGACCCCGAAGTCCTTGATCCAGGAGTGGGACTCGACGAACTGGTAGCGGTCGCCACCGGGCTCGAAGCCGACGAGCACGATCGCGGCCAGCGCGAGCGTGACGAGCGAGACGAGCAGCGCCAGCCACTTGGCGGCGGTGCGGCGGGCGGCGGGGACGGCGGCGGTGAGGATCGCGCCGATCGCCGGCACCGCTGCCGTGGCCGTCAGGATGGGGAACCCCGCGTTGACTACTTGGGACATGGCGATCACACCGCCCTCATCAGCAGGGTCGCGGCGATCAGCACCGCCGTACCTCCGAACATGGAGACCGCATACGAGCGGGCGTAGCCGTTCTGCAGCTTGCGCAGCCGGCCGGACAGGCCGCCGACCGAGGCCGCCGTGCCGTTGACCACCCCGTCCACCAGGGTGTGGTCGACGTAGACCAGCGACCGGGTGAGGTGCTCGCCGCCGCGGACCAGGACGATGTGGTTGAAGTCGTCCTGGAGCAGGTCGCGGCGGGCGGCCCGGGTGAGCAGCGAGCCGCGTGGGGCGACCACCGGGACGGGCCTGCGGCCGTACTGGAGGTAGGCGACCGTGACACCGATGACCATGACCGCGACCGTGGCGGAGGTGATGGCCGCGGCGCCGATCGGCGGGTGTCCGTGCTCGAACTTCGTCACCGGCTCCAGCCACTTCACGAACCGGTCGCCGATGCCGAAGAAGGCGCCGGCGCCGACGGATCCGACGGCCAGCAGGATCATCGGGATCGTCATCGACCTCGGGGACTCGTGCGGGTGCGGCATCTCGCCGGGGTGCACCTCGATGCCGGGCTCGACACCGGGCGCCTTGTCCGGGTCGGGCGCCGGCTGCCAGCGCTTCTCGCCGAAGAAGGTCAGGAGCATCACACGCGTCATGTAGTACGCGGTGATGGCCGCGCCCAGGAGGGCGACGCCGCCGAGGATCCAGCCCTCGGTGCCGCCCTTGGCGAACGCCGCCTCGATGATCTTGTCCTTGGAGAAGAAGCCGGACAGGCCCGGGAAGCCGATGATGGCGAGGTAGCCGAGGCCGAAGGTGACGAAGGTGACCGGCATGTACTTCCGCAGGCCGCCGTACTTCCTCATGTCCACCTCGTCGTTCATGCCGTGCATGACCGAACCGGCGCCGAGGAAGAGGCCGGCCTTGAAGAAGCCGTGCGTCACCAGGTGCATGATCGCGAAGGCGTAGCCGATCGGGCCGAGGCCCGCCGCCAGGATCATGTAGCCGATCTGCGACATCGTCGAGCCGGCCAGCGCCTTCTTGATGTCGTCCTTGGCGCAACCGACGATCGCACCGAAGAGGAGCGTGACCGCGCCGACCACGGTGACCGCGAGCTGCGCGTCCGGGGCGGCGTTGAAGATGTCGGCGGAGCGGACGATCAGATAGACACCGGCGGTGACCATGGTGGCCGCGTGGATCAGGGCCGAGACCGGGGTCGGGCCCTCCATCGCGTCACCGAGCCAGGACTGCAGCGGCACCTGGGCCGACTTGCCGCAGGCGGCGAGCAGCAGCATCAGCCCGATCGCCGTCATCATGCCCTCGCTGCTCTCCCCCGTGGACGAGAGCACCGGGCCGAAGGCGAAGGTCCCGAAGGTGGTGAACATCAGCATGATCGCGATCGACAGGCCCATGTCGCCGACCCGGTTGACCAGGAAGGCCTTCTTCGCGGCGGTGGCCGCGCTGGGCTTGTGCTGCCAGAAGCCGATCAGGAGGTACGAGGCGAGGCCCACGCCCTCCCAGCCGAAGTAGAGGAGCAGGTAGTTGTCCGCGAGGACGAGCAGCAGCATCGCCGCGAGGAACAGGTTCAGATAGCCGAAGAAGCGGCGGCGGCGCTCGTCGTGCTCCATGTACCCGATCGAGTACACGTGGATGAGCGTGCCGACACCGGTGATCAGGAGCACGAACGTCATCGACAGCTGGTCGAGCTGGAAGGCGATGTCCGCCTGGAAGCCCTCGACCGGGACCCAGCTGAACAGCCGCTGGTGCAGGGCCCGGTCCTCGGCGCCCTTGCCCACCATGTCGGCGAAGAGCACGGCACCGATGACGAACGAGAGGCCCGCGAGCAGCGTGCCGAGCCAGTGCCCGGTCTTGTCGAGCCGCCGCCCGCCGCACAGCAGGACGGCCGCTCCAAGCAGGGGCGCCGCGACGAGCAGCGCAATCAGGTTATCCACGGGTCAGCCCCTCACAGCTTCATCAGGCTGGCGTCGTCGACCGAGGCCGAGTGGCGGGAACGGAACAGCGACACGATGATCGCGAGCCCGACCACGACCTCCGCGGCGGCGACGACCATCGTGAAGAAGGCGATGATCTGGCCGTCGAGATTGCCGTGCATCCGGGAGAAGGCGACGAACGCGAGGTTGCAGGCGTTGAGCATCAGCTCGACGCACATGAAGACTACGATCGCGTTGCGCCGGATCAGCACCCCGGCCGCGCCGATGGTGAACAACAGGGCGGCGAGATAGAGATAGTTGACGGGATTCACCGGGTGGCCTCCTCTTCGTCCCGGTCCCGGCCGAGCCGCTCCTCGGAGCTCTGCTCGAGGGCCTTGAGGTCGGCCAGCGCCTCGGCGGACACATCACGGATCTGGCCGCGCTTGCGCAGGGTCTGCATCACGGTCAGCTCGGCGGGCGTGCCGTCCGGCAGCAGACCGGCGATGTCCACCGCGTTGTGCCGGGCGTAGACACCGGGCGCCGGCAGCGGCGGCACGTGCGTGCCCTCGCGCACCCGCTGCTCGGCGAGTTCGCGCTGGGTGCGGGCCTTCTCGGTGCGCTCGCGGTGGGTGAGCACCATCGCGCCGACGGCCGCGGTGATCAGCAGCGCGCCGGTGATCTCGAAGGCGAAGACGTACTTGGTGAAGATGAGGGCGGCGATGCCCTCCACGTTCCCGCCGTGGGCGGCGTTGGCCGCGCCGAGTCCGTTGAACTCCGTGAGCGCGGC
Source organism: Streptomyces lateritius (assembly GCF_014649715.1). GTDB lineage: Bacteria > Actinomycetota > Actinomycetes > Streptomycetales > Streptomycetaceae > Streptomyces > Streptomyces lateritius. The sequence continues at coordinate 85,933 of NZ_BMTO01000008.1, read as the reverse complement.
CTGGCCGATCCCGGCGACGAGCAGGACGCCGAACCCGAGGCCGCAGACCGCGGCCCACCAGCGCTGCCCCTTGATGGTCTCCTTCAGCGAGTCCGCGGCCGTGACACCGACCAGCATGACGACGAAGAGGAAGAGCATCATGATCGCGCCGGTGTAGACGACGATCTGGACGATGCCGAGGAAGTACGCGCCGTTGGCGAGGTAGAAGACCGCCAGGACGATCATCGTGCCGGCCAGGCAGAGCGCGCTGTGGACGGCCTTCTTCATCAGGACCGTGCACAGGGCGCCGATCACCGCGACGGTGCCGAGGACCCAGAACTGGACGGCCTCGCCGGACGAGGTGCTGTACGCCGCGAGGGTCGCGGTCGCGAGGTCGGCGCTCATACGTCCACCTCTTCCGGCTCGCCCTTCTCCCCCTTGGAGGTGGCGACCTGCCGGACCGTGCCGGGCGCGGCCCCGGTGACAAGACCCCGGTAGTAGTCCTGCTCGTCCGTGCCCGGGTGGATGGCGTGCGGGGTATCGACCATGTTGTCCTCCAGGCCCGCGAGGAGCTGCTCCTTGGTGTAGATCAGGTTCTCGCGGGAGGAGTCGGCCAGTTCGAACTCGTTGGTCATCGTCAGCGCCCGCGTCGGGCAGGCCTCGATGCACAGCCCGCACAGGATGCAGCGGGCGTAGTTGATCTGGTAGACCGCGCCGTACCGCTCGCCCGGGGAGTAGCGCTCCTCGTCGGTGTTGTCCGCGCCCTCCACGTAGATGGCGTCCGCCGGGCAGGCCCAGGCGCACAGCTCGCAGCCCACGCACTTCTCGAGGCCGTCCGGGTGGCGGTTGAGCTGGTGCCGGCCGTGGAAGCGCGGCGCCGTCGTCTTCTGCTGCTCCGGGTACTGCTCGGTCAGCCGCTTCTTGAACATGGCCTTGAAGGTCACGCCGAAGCCGGCCACCGGATTCTGGAAATCAGACACCGTCCGTCTCCTTTCCATCACTCTCAGTAGCAGTATCGGCGGCGCCACTGACAACGAGGTCCCGGTCGTGCCGGGGCCGTCGCCGTGGCACCGGCGGCAGGGTCTGTCCGGGCAGCGGCGGTACGGGGAACCCGCCGGCCATCGGGTCGAACGGGGCTTCGGGGCCGGTCTTCTCGGCCTCGCCCTTCGCCCTCTTGTCGCGGAACATGTCCGCGATGAAGGAGAGCAGCAGCACGGCGAGGACCGCCCCGGCGACGTAGAGCACGATCGTCTGGAAGTCGTAGTTCGCGTTCCGCAGCGCGCGGACGGTGGCGACCAGCATCAGCCAGACCACGGAGACCGGGATGAGGACCTTCCAGCCGAGCTTCATCAGCTGGTCGTAGCGGACGCGGGGCAGCGTGCCGCGCAGCCAGATGAAGAAGAACAGCAGCAGCTGCACCTTGAGGACGAACCAGAGCATCGGCCACCAGCCGTGGTTCGCGCCCTCCCAGAAGGTGGAGACCGGGTACGGGGCCCGCCAGCCGCCGAGGAAGAGCGTCACCGACACGGCCGAGACCGTCACCATGTTCACGTACTCGGCGAGCATGAACATCGCGAACTTGATGGAGGAGTACTCCGTGTTGAAGCCGCCGACGAGGTCGCCCTCGGACTCCGGCATGTCGAACGGGGCGCGGTTGGTCTCGCCGACCATCGTGACCACGTAGATGATGAAGGAGACCGGCAGCAGGACGATGAACCAGCGGTCCGCCTGTGCCTCGACGATCGCCGAGGTCGACATCGACCCGGAGTAGAGGAAGACGGAGGCGAACGCGGCGCCCATGGCGATCTCGTAGGAGATCATCTGCGCGCAGGAGCGCAGCCCGCCCAGGAGCGGGTAGGTGGAGCCGGAGGACCATCCGGCGAGCACGATGCCGTAGATCCCGACGGACGCGATGGCCAACACGTACAGCATGGCGATCGGCAGGTCGGTCAGCTGCATCGTGGTGCGGTGGCCGAAGATCGACACCTCGTTGCCGGCCGGGCCGAAGGGGATCACGGCGATGGCCATGAACGCCGGGGCCGCGGCGATGATCGGCGCGAGGATGTAGACCACCTTGTCGGCCCGCTTGACGACGACGTCCTCCTTCAGCATCAGCTTGATGCCGTCCGCGAGGGACTGGAGGAGGCCCCAGGGGCCGTGCCGGTTGGGACCGATGCGCAGCTGCATCCAGGCGACGACCTTGCGCTCCCACACGATGGAGAAGAGCACGGTGATCATCAGGAAGGCGAAGCAGAAGACGGCCTTGATCGCGACGAGCCACCAGGGGTCCGTGCCGAACATGGACAGGTCTTCAGCGGCGAGCAGCGTGGTCATGCCTCCACCTCCGTCGAAGCCGCGGGACCGATACGGACCAGGTCGCCCGGGTGGGCGCCGGTGTCGGAGAGGACGCCGCCGCCCGCCGAGTTCAGCGGGACCCAGACCACGCGGTCGGGCATCTCGGTGACCTGGAGCGGGAAGCGGACGGAGCCCGCGGGGCCGGTCACGGCGAGGACGTCGCCGTCCTTCACCCCGGTCTCGGCCGCGGTGGCGGCCGAGAGGTGCGCCAGGGCGGCGTGGCGGGTGCCGGCCAGGGCGGGGTCGCCCTCCTGGAGCTTGCCGAGGTCCAGCAGGAGCCGGTGTCCGGCGAGGACGGCCTCGCCCTCGGCGGGGCGCGGCGCGGCCTGCGCCGGCTCGACGGGCTCGGAGGCCCGCTCGCCGGTCCAGCCGCCGAGCCGGTCCATCTCCCGTCGTACGGACTTCAGGTCCGGCAGCGCCAGATGCGCGTCCAGGGCGTCGGCGAGCATGTGGAGCACGCGGGCGTCCGTCGGCGCGAGCGGCCGGGTCATCTGCTCGGGCTTGAGCGCCGCCTCGAAGAGCCTGGCCCTGCCCTCCCAGTTGAGGAAGGTGCCGGCCTTCTCGGCGACCGCGGCGACCGGGAGGACCACGTCGGCCCGTGCGGTGACCTCGCTCGGCCGCAGCTCCAGGGAGACCACGAAGGCCGCGTCGAGGGCTTCACGCGCGCGTGCCGGGTCGGGCAGGTCGCGGACCTCGACGCCGCCGACGACCAGCGCGCCCAGTTCGCCGGTGGCTGCGGCCTCGACGATCTGGCCCGTGTCGCGGCCGTAGCCGTGCGGGAGTCCGCGTACGCCCCAGGCGGTCGCGACCTCCTCACGGGCGCGGGGGTCGGTCACGGGGCGCCCGCCGGGCAGCAGCGTCGGGATGGCGCCGGCCTCCAGCGCGCCTCGCTCGCCCGCCCGGCGCGGGATCCACACCAGGGTCGCGCCGGTCGCCGTCGCGGCCCGCACGGCGGCGGTGAGTCCGCCGGGCACGGCGGCCAGGCGCTCGCCGACCACGATGACCGAGCCGCCCTGCCGCAGCGCCTCGGCCGCGGCCGTGCCGGTCTCGTCGAGGCCGACGCGGGAGGTGAGGGCGTCCAGCCACTCGGTCTCGGTGCCGGGCGCGGCCGGCAGCAGCGTCCCGCCCGCCTTCACCAGACCGCGGGTGGCGTGCGAGGCGAGCGCGTACGTCCTCTGGCCCTTCTTGCGCCAGGCCTTGCGCAACCGCAGGAAGACGCCGGGCGCCTCCTCCTCGGACTCGAGCCCGACGAGCAGCACGGCCGGGGCGGCCTCCAGCGAGGTGTACGTGGTCCCGCTGCCGTCCAGGTCCCGTCCGCGCCCCGCCACGGAGGAGGCCAGGAAGTCGGCCTCCTCGCCGGAGTGGACGCGGGCCCGGAAGTCGACGTCGTGGGTGTCGAGGGCGACCCGGGCGAACTTGGCGTACGCGTAGGAGTCCTCGACGGTCAGCCTGCCGCCGGGCAGGACGCCGGTGCGGCCGCGCACGAGGCCGCGGGCCGCCGCCTCCAGCGCCTCGGGCCAGGAGGCGGGCTCCAGCTCACCCGTCTCGGGGTTCCGGACGAGCGGGGTGGTCAGCCGGTCGCGCTGCTGCGCGTACCGGAAGCCGAACCGCCCCTTGTCGCACATCCACTCCTCGTTGACCTCCGGGTCCTCGGCGGCGAGCCGCCGCATGACCTTGCCGCGCCGGTGGTCGGTGCGCGTCGCGCAGCCGCCCGCGCAGTGCTCGCAGACGCTCGGCGAGGACACCAGGTCGAAGGGGCGGGAGCGGAAGCGGTACGCCGCCGAGGTCAGCGCGCCGACCGGGCAGATCTGAATGGTGTTGCCGGAGAAGTACGACTCGAAGGGGTCGCCCTCGCCGGTGCCGACCTGCTGGAGCGCGCCGCGCTCGATCAGTTCGATCATCGGGTCGCCGGCGACCTGGTTGGAGAAGCGGGTGCAGCGGGCGCAGAGCACGCACCGCTCGCGGTCGAGCAGCACCTGGGTGGAGATCGGCACCGGCTTCTCGTAGGTCCGCTTGACTCCCTCGAAGCGGGACTCCGACCGGCCGTGGGACATCGCCTGGTTCTGCAGCGGGCACTCGCCGCCCTTGTCGCAGACCGGGCAGTCCAGCGGGTGGTTGATGAGCAGCAGCTCCATCACGCCGTGCTGGGCCTTCTCGGCGACCGGGCTGGTCAGCTGCGACTTCACCACCATGCCGTCGGTGCAGGTGATGGTGCAGGAGGCCATCGGCTTGCGCTGGCCCTCGACCTCGACGATGCACTGGCGGCAGGCGCCGGCCGGGTCGAGGAGCGGGTGGTCGCAGAAGCGCGGGATCTCGATGCCGAGCTGTTCGGCGGCGCGGATGACGAGGGTCCCCTTGGGGACGGAGATCTCGGCGCCGTCGATGGTCAGCGTGACCGTGTCCTCGCCGGCGGCCTTGGGCGGGCGGGCGGCTTCGCCGCCGGCCGGGTTCGACGTGGTCACCGTCATGCCGTCACCTCCTTGTGGTTGTCCGCCCAGGCGGTCGACTTGGCCGGGTCGAAGGGGCAGCCCCGGCCGGTGATGTGCTGCTCGTACTCCTCGCGGAAGTACTTCAGCGAGGAGAAGATCGGGGAGGCGGCGCCGTCACCGAGCGCGCAGAAGGACTTGCCGTTGATGTTGTCGGCGATGTCGTTCAGCTTGTCGAGGTCGGACATGGTGCCCTTGCCGGCCTCGATGTCGCGGAGCAACTGGACCAGCCAGTACGTGCCCTCGCGGCACGGTGTGCACTTGCCGCAGGACTCGTGGGCGTAGAACTCGGTCCACCGGGTCACGGCCCGCACCACACAGGTCGTCTCGTCGAAGCACTGGAGCGCCTTGGTGCCGAGCATCGAGCCGGCCGCGCCCACGCCCTCGTAGTCGAGCGGCACGTCGAGGTGCTCGTCGGTGAACATCGGGGTGGAGGAGCCGCCCGGCGTCCAGAACTTCAGCCGGTGGCCCGCGCGCATGCCGCCGCTCATGTCGAGGAGCTGGCGCAGCGTGATCCCGAGCGGGGCCTCGTACTGGCCGGGCGAGGTGACGTGCCCGCTGAGCGAGTACAGCGTGAAGCCGGGGGACTTCTCGCTGCCCATGGACTTGAACCAGTCCTTGCCCCGGTTGAGGATCGCGGGAACGGAGGCGATGGACTCGACGTTGTTCACCACGGTGGGGCAGGCGTACAGACCGGCGACCGCGGGGAAGGGGGGACGCAGCCGGGGCTGGCCGCGCCGTCCTTCGAGCGAGTCGAGCAGGGCGGTCTCCTCGCCGCAGATGTACGCGCCGGCGCCCGCGTGCACGGTGAGTTCGAGGTCGAGTCCGGTGCCGAGGATGTCCTTGCCGAGGTAGCCGGCCTCGTAGGCCTCGCGGACGGCCTCGTGCAGCCGGCGCAGGACGGGGACGACCTCGCCGCGCAGATAGATGAAGGCGTGGTTCGAGCGGATCGCGTAGCAGGCGATCACGATGCCCTCGATGAGCGAGTGCGGGTTGGCGAAGAGGAGCGGGATGTCCTTGCAGGTGCCGGGCTCGGACTCGTCGGCGTTGACGACGAGGTAGTGCGGCTTGCCGTCGCCCTGCGGGATGAACTGCCACTTCATCCCGGTGGGGAAGCCGGCGCCGCCGCGGCCGCGGAGTCCGGAGTCCTTGACGTACGCGATGAGGTCGTCGGGCGACATCGCGAGGGCCTTCCGCAGCCCTTCGTACCCGTCGTGCCGCCGGTACGTCTCCAGCGTCCAGGAGTGCGGCTGGTCCCAGAACGCGGAGAGGACCGGGGCGAGCAGTTTCTCGGGGCTGCTGTTGCTGAGCTCGGGTGCCAAGGTCATCACTCCCCCTCCCCACCGGCTGCTTCGCCGCGCGGGTGGCCGATCTTGTGGTGCGACGTCTCGCCCTTGGCCAGGCGCAGTCCGACGAGTGAGGCCGGGCCGGCCCCTCCGGTGGCCTCGACGGCCCCCTCGCGCTCGTCGGGGAAGCCGGCCAGGATCCGGGCCGTCTCCTTGTACGTGCACAGGGGCGCGCCCCGGGTCGGCTCGACCGGGCGGCCGGCCCGCAGGTCGTCGACGATCTTCTTGGCGGACTCGGGGGTCTGGTTGTCGAAGAACTCCCAGTTGACCATCACCACGGGGGCGAAGTCGCAGGCCGCGTTGCACTCGATGTGCTCCAGCGTGACCTTGCCGTCGGCCGTGGTCTCGGCGTTGCCGACACCGAGGTGGGCCTTCAGCTCCTCGAAGATGGCGTCGCCGCCCATCACCGCGCAGAGCGTGTTGGTGCACACCCCGACCTGGTAGTCGCCGGACGGCTTGCGCCGGTACATCGTGTAGAAGGTGGCCACCGCGGTGACCTCGGCGGTGGTGAGGCCGAGGAGGTCCGCGCAGAACCTCATGCCGGTGCGGGTGACGTATCCGTCCTCCGCCTGCACGAGGTGCAGCATCGGCAGGAGCGCGGAGCGGGACCCCGGGTAGCGGGCGATGATCTCCTTGGCGTCCGCCTCCAGCCGGGCGCGCACCTCGGCCGGGTAGTCGGGGGCGGGGAGCTGGGGCATCCCGAGACTCGTCTGTCCGTCCGTCATCGGTCGACGCCTCCCATCACGGGGTCGATGGACGCGACGGCGACGATGACGTCGGCCACCTGGCCGCCCTCGCACATCGCCGCCATGGCCTGCAGGTTGGTGAAGGACGGGTCGCGGTAGTGGACCCGGTAGGGGCGGGTGCCGCCGTCGCTGACGACGTGCACGCCGAGTTCGCCCTTGGGGGACTCGACGGCCGCGTAGGCCTGGCCGGCCGGGACGCGGAAACCTTCGGTCACCAGCTTGAAGTGGTGGATCAGGGCCTCCATGGAGGTGCCCATGATCTTCTTGATGTGGTCGAGGGAGTTGCCGAGTCCGTCCGGGCCGAGCGCGAGCTGCGCGGGCCAGGCGATCTTCTTGTCGCCGACCATGACCGGGCCCGGCTCCAGCCGGTCCAGGCACTGCTCGACGATCCTGAGGGACTGGCGCATCTCCTCCAGGCGGATGAGGAACCGTCCGTAGGAGTCGCAGCTGTCGGCGATCGGGACGTCGAACTCGAAGGTCTCGTAGCCGCAGTACGGGTCGGTCTTGCGCAGGTCGTGCGGGAGGCCCGCCGAGCGCAGGATCGGTCCGGTGGCGCCGAGCGCCATGCAGCCGGCGAGGTCGAGGTAGCCGACGTCCTGCATGCGGGCCTTGAAGATGGGGTTGCCGGTGGCGAGCTTGTCGTACTCCGGCAGGTTCTTCTTCATGGTCTTCACGAACTCGCGCACGGCGTCGACGGCGCCGGGCGGGAGGTCCTGGGCGAGGCCGCCGGGGCGGATGAACGCGTGGTTCATACGAAGGCCGGTGATCAGCTCGTACAGGTCCAGGATCATCTCGCGGTCCCGGAAGCCGTAGATCATGATCGTGGTCGCGCCGAGCTCCATGCCGCCGGTGGCGATGCACACCAGGTGGGAGGAGAGCCGGTTGAGCTCCATCAGCAGGACGCGGATGAGGGTGGCCCGGTCGGGGACCTGGTCGGTGATGCCGAGCAGCTTCTCGACGCCCAGGCAGTACGCCGTCTCGTTGTAGAACGAGGTGAGGTAGTCCATGCGCGTGACGAACGTGGTGCCCTGCGTCCAGGTCCGGTACTCGAGGTTCTTCTCGATGCCGGTGTGGAGGTAGCCGATGCCGCAGCGGGCCTCGGTGACGGTCTCGCCGTCGATCTCCAGGATGAGCCGGAGCACGCCGTGCGTGGACGGGTGCTGGGGGCCCATGTTGACGATGATCCGCTCGTCGTCGGCCTTGGCGGCGGACTGGACGACCTCCTCCCAGTCGCCGCCGGTGACGGTGTAGACGGTGCCTTCCGTGGTCTCCCGGGGGGAGGCGTCATCCAAGGGGTGCCTCCCGGAGGGAGTCGTCGAGGAGTGGTGGTCGGGCGACGGGTGGGCGTTCACGAGTACGACCTCCGCTGGTCCGGAGCCGGGATCTGGGCGCCCTTGTACTCGACGGGGATGCCGCCGAGGGGGTAGTCCTTGCGTTGCGGGTGGCCCTGCCAGTCGTCCGGCATCATGATCCGGGTGAGGGCGGGGTGGCCGTCGAAGACGATGCCGAAGAAGTCGTACGCCTCGCGCTCGTGCCAGTCGTTGGTCGGGTAGACCGTGACGAGCGACGGGACGTGCGGGTCGGCGTCCGGGGCGGACACCTCCAGGCGGATCAGCCGGCCGTGGGTGAGCGAGCGCAGGTGGTAGACGGCGTGCAGCTCGCGGCCCTTGTCACCGGGGTAGTGGACACCGGAGACGCCCGTACAGAGCTCGAAGCGCAGGGCGGGGTCGTCGCGAAGGGTGCGGGCGACCCGCAGGAGGTGCTCGCGCGCGATGTGGAAGGTCAGCTCGCCGCGGTCGACGACCGTCTTCTCGATGGCGTTCTCCGGCAGGAGGCCCTGCTCGTCGAGGGCGCCTTCGAGTTCGTCGGCCACCTCGTCGAACCAGCCGCCGTAGGGGCGGGTGGCCGGGCCCGGCAGCCGGACGGAGCGGACGAGGCCGCCGTACCCGGAGGTGTCGGCGCCGCTCTGGGCGCCGAACATCCCGCGCTGGACGCGGACCTCCTCGCCCTGGTCGCCGCGCTGCCCGGGCAGGTTCTGCGCGCTGAGCTCCTTGTCGGGGTTGGGTGTCTCGTCACTCAACGGAGAAGACCTTTCATCTCAATGGTCGGCAGCGCCTTGAGCGCCGCCTCCTCCGCCTCGCGGGCCGCTTCCTCCGCGTTCACGCCGAGCTTGGAGCTCTGGATCTTCTGGTGGAGCTTGAGAATCGCGTCCATCAGCATCTCCGGGCGCGGCGGGCAGCCCGGCAGATAGATGTCGACCGGCACAATGTGATCAACACCCTGCACAATCGCGTAATTGTTGAACATTCCGCCCGAGGAGGCGCAAACCCCCATGGAGATGACCCACTTGGGGTTCGGCATCTGGTCGTAGACCTGCCGCAGGACGGGCGCCATCTTCTGGCTGACCCGGCCGGCCACGATCATCAGGTCGGCCTGGCGCGGCGAGCCGCGGAAGACCTCCATGCCGAAGCGCGCCAGGTCGTAGCGGCCCGCGCCGGTCGTCATCATCTCGATGGCGCAGCAGGCGAGGCCGAAGGTCGCGGGGAAGACGGACGACTTGCGCACCCAGCCCGCGGCCTGTTCGACCGTCGTCAGCAGAAAACCGCTCGGCAGCTTCTCTTCGAGTCCCATAGGTGCCCCTCAGCCCCTCAGTCCCATTCCAGGCCGCCGCGCCGCCACACGTAGGCGTAGGCGACGAAGACGGTGAGCACGAAGAGCAACATCTCCACGAGCCCGAAGATCCCCAGGGCGTCGAAGGTGACGGCCCAGGGATAGAGGAAGACGATCTCGATGTCGAAAATGATGAAGAGCATCGCCGTCAGGTAGTACTTGATCGGGAAGCGGCCGCCTCCGGCAGGAGTGGGCGTCGGCTCGATGCCGCACTCGTACGCCTCGAGCTTCGCCCTGTTGTACCGCTTTGGGCCGATTAGCGTGGCCATGACCACGGAGAAGATCGCAAACCCTGCCCCGAGGGCGCCGAGCACGAGGATGGGCGCGTACGCATTCACGCTCCTCGCTCCTTCCAGTCGTCCTTGACCGTTGGACCGCACCGGGCATCCGTCTCGCCGCCTCGAAGATCGCGTACATGTGAGGCAGTTCACAAGCCCGTTTGACTCGCATCCTATGCCCGTCGATCTGTGATCTGCGACACGGGGTGCGACACCGACTTTGTGATCTCCACCACGAGGCGAACGATCATGAATTCGGATGAACGGTGATCTTCATACGGGAAGTAGCCAAGTGGGCACGAGACGTGACATCGGCGGGTGTCACCGCTGGTCGGAGGGGGCTTCTCCTAGCAAGAGATGGCCTCTACAGGCAAATTCGCCCTGGACTCGCACGGGTGATAGAGGGGTCACCCCACTCGGCCGGGGGGCGCCGGGGAGCGAAGTGGACGCGTGCGCGCGTTCACGAACGACGGGGCGGGCGCGCGAGTTGGCCGGCCGTGACCTGCGTCACCTTCCTCACGGGCCGTCAAAAGTGGGGCTTGGCCAACGGTGTGAAGAGGTGGTAAGCGACGGTCAATTCGGACCTTTCGCGGAAAACCCGTGATCAAGGGCCTGATAGGCCGTGCCCGAATTGCCCGTTACGGCGTCAATAAAGGTGTCAGGGAAGCGGATTGGATGGTTCCGGTCGTAACTGTGGCGCAACACACGTTTCTTGATGGGAACCGGGAACCCCTGATAGCGGTTGTACTCATGTCCCACACCGCTCACATACCCAGCCACCGGAAGCCCCGCCGCAGCGCTTCGAAGCTCGCGCTCCGTGCCGGAGTTGCCGGTGGCGTCCTCAGCACCATCGCGGTGGCCGGTGCTGCCGGGCCGGCGAATGCCGAGCCGGTGACCGAGACCATCGAGATGCCCACCCTCGGCTCGCTCGACACCGAACTGGCGAGCGCCGTCTCCGCCTCGGCGGAGGCGTCCCACCAGGAGGCCCTCGACCTGAGCCTGCGGGCCCAGGAGGACGCCGCCATCGCCAAGGCCGCCCAGGAGGCCAAGAAGGCCAAGGCCGAGGCGGACCGCAAGGCCGAGGCCGAGCGCGCCGAGAAGGCCCGCGCGGAGGCACAGGAGCGCGCCTCCCGCACCCAGGCACGCACGCAGCTCTCCCCCGCCTCCTCCTCGGGCTCCGGCTCGTCCGACAGCGGCTCCTCGTACAGCGCCGACAGCAGCACGCAGGCTCCCACCGGCTCCGCCGCCGCGATCGTGGCCTTCGCCCGCGCCCAGATCGGCGACGCCTACGTCTCCGGCGGCACCGGCCCCAACTCGTGGGACTGCTCCGGCCTCGTCCAGGCCGCCTACCGCCAGGCCGGCATCGACCTGCCCCGCGTCTCCAGCTCGCAGTCGAGCATGGGCACGTCCGTCTCGCTGAGCAACCTCCAGCCGGGCGACATCCTCTACTGGGGCAGCCGCAGCGGCTCGTACCACGTGGCGATCTACGTCGGCGGCGGCATGTACGTCGGCGCGCAGAACCCCTCCACCGGTGTCGTCGAGCGCTCCCTGGACTGGGACACGCCGTCCGGGGCCGTGCGGATCCTCTGACCGGACCTCCTCCCGTCGTACGACGAAGGGCCGCCACTCCTCCGGGGAGCGACGGCCCTTCGACCCTTTCCGGTGCCTACTTCCGGAATGCCTCGATGATCCGGGCGTAGCTGTCCCCGCCGTGCCCCGCCTCCACCGCGCTCCGCATCAGCTCCAGGTGCAGCCGCGGCAGCCGGCCGTCGACGCCGCGCTCCTCCCCCGCGTGCAGCAGATGCCCGATGGCCGCCACCTGGACGTCGATCGTGGCGTCCGCGCCCGGGTACTCGCCCGCGTCGATCTGCTCGGCGTACCCGGTCATGAACCAGGAGACCGTCTTCAGCCAGCGGGTGGCGACCGCCGTGAAGTCCCGGGCCGCCACCCCGTCGGCGCCCGTGAGGGCCGTGGCGTGCAGCCAGCCGCCGAAGACCGACCACATGAGCCCGAGCAGCCCGGCGTCGTAGAGCGAGGCGAGCCCGGCGTCCGCACCGAGGTCCACCGGGTCGCCCAGCACGGCAAGGGTCGCGCGGTGCCGGGCGAGCAGCTCGGGCCCGCCCGCGTACAGGATCATGTTGGCGCTGTCGCCGATGCCCGGCGGGGTCGTCATGACGCCGCCGTCGAGATAGCCGATGCCGTGGCCCTCCGCCCAGCGGGCGCTCTCCCGGGCCTGCTCGGGCGAGCCGGTGGTGAGGTTGACGAGGACCCGGCCGCGCAGCGCCTCCGCGTGCGGGGCGAGGAGCTCGTGGACGGCCGCGTGGTCGAGGACACAGACGACGACCAGCTCGCTCGCGGCGACCGCCTCGGCGACGCCGGCCGCGCGGGCGGCGCCGCGGGCGACGAGGGGGCCGGCCTTGGCGGCGGTGCGGTTCCAGACGGTGGTGGGGTGGCCGGCGTCCAGGAAGGCGGCGGCGAGCGCCGCGCCCATCTGCCCGAGCCCGATGACGGTGACGTTCTCTTTACGGACGTTCTCTTCGCTCATGCGTCCACGCTCGCAGCGGCGGAATCCGGCCGACAGTGGCAGGACTGACTCTGTCCGCACGGTTCCTGCCATAGGGTCGTCCGTATGAGTGCGGGAGTGGGTCCGGAAGCGGGTCCGGGAGTGGTCGCCATCGCCGTCGTACCGGACCGGCGGGTCGGGACGTCGATGTGGGAGCTGTACGAAATCGCCATCGCCTGCACGGTGTTCGGGAACCCGCAGCCGGACCTCGCGGACCCCTGGTACGAGCTGCGGCTGTGCGGGGAGGCCGGGCCCGGGGTCTTCGCGCTGCGGACGGAGTACGGCCTCGACGGGCTCGCCGGCGCGGACACCGTCATCGTGCCGTCCGTCCCCGACGCGGTCGTGGAGGACGGCGAGGAGGTCCCGCCGGAGCTGGTGGACGCCCTGCGGGCCGCCGCCGCGTCCGGGGCCCGGATGGTGTCGCTCTGCACGGGGGCCTTCGCGCTCGCCGCGGCCGGTCTCCTCGACGGGCGCCGGGCCACCGCCCACTGGCAGCACACCGCCCAGCTCGCCGCCCGCCACCCGGAGGTCCTGGTCGACGACTCCGTGCTCTACACGGACGAGGGGGGTGTGCTGACGAGCGCCGGGGCCACCGCCGCGCTCGACCTCTGTCTGCACCTCGTACGGAAGGACCTCGGGGCCACGGTCGCCGGGCAGCTCGCCCGGCGCATGGTCGTGCCCGCCCACCGTGCCGGGGGCCAGGCCCAGTTCATCGAGGCGCCGCTGCCCCCGAGCGAGGAGGACAGCCTCGGTCCCGTGCTCCAGTGGGCCACGCGGAACCTCGCGCGGCCGCTGACCGTCGAGGAGCTGGCGCGGCGGGCCCGGATGAGCCCGCGCACCTTCCACCGGCGCGTGCAGGAGACCTACGGGACCACCCCGCTGCAGTGGCTTCTCCAGCAGCGGGTGGCCCGCGCGCAGAGCCTGCTCGAATCCAGCGACCTGCCCGTCGAGCGGATCGGCGACCACAGCGGGCTCGGTACGGCGGCGAACCTGCGGCGCCACTTCATCCGGTCGGTCGGGGTGTCCCCGACCGACTACCGGCGCTCGTTCAGGCCTTCGGGGCAACCTTCGACAGGCCGTTGATGATCCGGTCCATCGCGTCGCCGCCCGTGGGGTCGGTCAGGTTCGCCAGCATCTTCAGCGTGAACTTCATCAGGACCGGGTGGGTCAGACCCCGCTGCGTCGCGATCTTCATGATCTTCGGGTTGCCGATGATCTTCACGAAGGCCCGGCCGAGCGTGTAGTACCCGCCGTAGGTGTCCTTGAGGATCTTCGGGTAGTGGTGCAGCGCCAGTTCGCGCTGGGCCGGGGTCGCCCGGGCGTGCGCCTGGACGATGACGTCGGCCGCGATCTGGCCGGATTCCATCGCGTACGCGATGCCCTCGCCGTTGAACGGGTTGACCAGGCCACCGGCGTCCCCGACGAGCAACAGGCCCTTGGTGTAGTGCGGCTGACGGTTGAAGGCCATCGGCAGGGCGGCGCCGCGGATCGGCGTCGTCATGTTGTCCGGGGTGAAGCCCCAGTCCTCCGGCATGGAGGCGCACCAGGCCTTGAGGACCTCGCGCCAGTCCAGCTCCTTGAAGGCGGAGGAGGAGTTGAGGATGCCGAGACCGACGTTGGACGTGCCGTCGCCCATGCCGAAGATCCAGCCGTAGCCGGGCAGCAGCCGGTCCTGCGGACCGCGCCGGTCCCACAGCTCCAGCCAGGACTCCAGGTAGTCGTCGTCGTGGCGGGGGCTGGTGAAGTACGTCCGTACCGCCACGCCCATCGGCCGGTCCTCACGCCGGTGCAGACCCATGGCGAGGGAGAGCCGGGTCGAGTTGCCGTCGGCGGCGACGACGAGCGGGGCATGGAAGGTGACCTCACGCTTCTCGTCGCCGAGCTTGGCGTGCACGCCGGTGATCCGGCCGGTGCGGTCGTCGATGACCGGGGCACCGACGTTGCACCGCTCGTAGAGCCGCGCGCCGGCCTTCTGCGCCTGGCGCGCGAGCTGCTCGTCGAAGTCGTCCCGCTTGCGGACGAGTCCGTAGTCCGGGTACGAGGCGAGATCCGGCCAGTCGAGCTGGAGCCGGACACCGCCGCCGATGATCCGCAGCCCCTTGTTGCGCAGCCAGCCCGCCTCCTCGGAGATGTCGATCCCCATGGAGACGAGCTGCTTGGTGGCGCGGGGGGTGAGGCCGTCGCCGCAGACCTTCTCGCGGGGGAACGCGGTCTTCTCCAGGAGCAGGACGTCGAGTCCCGCCTTGGCGAGGTAGTACGCGGTCGTGGAACCGGCCGGGCCTGCCCCGACGACGATCACATCTGCGCTGTGCTCGGAGAGGGGCTCGGTCACGGCGGGGTCTCCCGAAGGTCGAGGGCAGGTCGGTTGCAGTCTATTGCGGGGGGATCAGGGATCCGGCGGGGCGGGGGCGGCCGGCGGCTCTCCGGCGGGGCGGCCGGCGGCGACCGGGGCTTTCCGGCGGATGAGGGCCGGGCGGCCCTACGGCTTGAAGCCGCGGTGCATGGCGACGATGCCGCCCGACAGGTTCCGCCAGGCCACCTTCGTCCAGCCGGACTTCTGCAGCAGCCCGGCGAGGGTCGGCTGGTCCGGCCAGGACTGGATGGACTCGGCGAGGTAGACGTACGCGTCCGGGTTGGAGGAGACCGCGCGGGCCACCGGCGGCAGCGCCCGCATCAGGTACTCCTCGTACACCGTGCGGAACGGCTTCCACGTGGGGCGGGAGAACTCGCAGATCACGACCCGGCCGCCGGGCTTCGTCACTCGGTACAGCTCGCGCAGCGCCGCCTCGGTGTCCTGGATGTTGCGCAGGCCGAAGGAGATCGTCACCGCGTCGAAGACGCCGTCGCGGAAGGGGAGCTTCGTCCCGTCGCCGGCCGTGAGGGGCAACCAGCCGTGCCGCTTCTTGCCCTCGCGGAGCATCCCGAGGGAGAAGTCGCACGGGACGACGTACGCGCCGGTGGCCGCGAAGGGCAGTGACGAGGTGCCGGTCCCGGCGGCGAGGTCCAGGATCTTCTGCGCCGGGCGCGCGTCGACGGCCTTGGCGACCTCCTTGCGCCAGCGCCGGTCCTGGCCGAGCGAGAGCACGTCGTTGGTCAGGTCGTAGTTCGCCGCCACGTCGTCGAACATCGAGGCGACTTCGTGCGGCTGCTTGTCCAGGGAGGCTCGGGTCACGCTCCCATTCAAGCAGCCCGCCCCCGGCCCTCTCGCGCTGGCCCGCGCGGCTCCCTCCCGGGGCGGGAGCGGCCACACCCGACCGGGGCAAGCCGAGGACGGAGCCGTGCGGTGCCGGTCCCACCCGGCGGGGGCGTGCCGGGGACGGAGGCCCGCGGTGCCCCGCCCGCCGGGGCCACGCCGGTCGTGGACGGGGACGCTCGCCCGGCCGGCCGGCCGGCCGCGGCGTCGCGGTCAGCGGCGGTCGTGGAGCGGCGGCCTTCCAGGGCCGTCGTTCCGGCGGGTGCCCGCGCGGTCGTTCCGGCAGGTGCCCGCGCCGCCACGCCGGGACAGCCGCTCCGTCCCGTACGCCGAAGACGGCGAACCTCGCGTGGTCCACCCGCGCACAGCCGCTGCGGGTGGAGCACCGGGCCGACCGTCTCGTACGGACCGGGCGGCGGCACGACGTCGGGCGCGCTCAGCGGGTCCGGTGGAGGAGCCGGCCGCCGATGACGGTGGCGACGCAGGTGCCCGCCCCGTGGGTCAGGAGGGCGTCTTCGTCCGGCGCGTCGAAGACCGCGAACGTCGCGGCGGCGCCGACCGGCCCGAGCGGCGCCACGATGGCCTCTCCGAGCGGACGGCCGTCCGCGAGGGGGTCCAGCGAGGGCGGACCCGGCGGATCGTCGGAGCGTGGCTCCCGGCCCAGGCCCACACGGGTCACCGCGTCCACGACGGCGGGCCGCCGCAGGTCTCCGGCGACGGCGACCACCCCGTGCGCGAGGAGCCGCTGCACGCCGCGCCGGGCGCTCGCGCCCCAGCGGGATTCGGGCATCTCCAGGGCCGCCAGGGCCTCGCCCGTCAGCGGCTCCGTGCCGAGCTCCCCCGCCTCGCGCGGGTCCGGGTGGTACGCCCGCTCCAGGAGCTCCGGGCCGTACGGATTGACCAGGCCCGGCGTCAGGACGCCGGGCCAGCGGCGGAGCCGCGCGCCGGGGTGGGCGGCGGCCACCTCTTCGTACGGGCCGACCGCGGCGATCTCCCCGCCCCGGACGACGACGGCACCGCCCGGTACGGGCGCCCGGCCGTCACCGGACAGCAGCAGGTCCGCGGCGTGAACGGTCAGCACGGTCGCGTCAGTTGGCGTTCAGGAGCTTCAGCTCGGGGTGGGCCGTACCGCCCTCGATCGCCGTGGACGAGATGTGCGAGACGACGCGCTCGTCGACCGGGTCGTTCGCCGGGTCGTCGTGGACGACGAGGTGCTCGTACGTCGTGGCGCGCTGCGCCGGCACCCGGCCCGCCTTGCGGATCAGGTCGATGATCTCCATGCGGTTCGAACGGTGCTTCGCGCCGGCCGAGGAGACCACGTTCTCCTCCAGCATGATCGAACCCAGGTCGTCCGCGCCGTAGTGCAGCGACAGCTGGCCGACCTCCTTGCCCGTGGTCAGCCAGGAGCCCTGGATGTGGGCGATGTTGTCCATGAACAGCCGCGCGATCGCGATCATCCGCAGGTACTCGAAGAGCGTGGCCTGCGTCCGGCCCTTGAGGTGGTTGTTCTCGGGCTGGTACGTGTACGGGATGAAGGCCCGGAAGCCACCCGTCCGGTCCTGCACGTCACGGATCATCCGCAGGTGCTCGATGCGCTCGGCGTTCGTCTCGCCGGTGCCCATGAGCATCGTGGACGTGGACTCCACGCCCAGTCCGTGCGCGATCTCCATGATCTCCAGCCACCGCTCGCCGCTCTCCTTGAGCGGCGCGATCGCCTTGCGCGGGCGGGCCGGGAGCAGCTCGGCGCCGGCGCCGGCGAAGGAGTCGAGACCGGCCGCGTGGATGCGCTGGATCGCCTCTTCCACCGAGACCTTGGAGATCCGGGCCATGTGCTCGACCTCGGACGCGCCGAGGGAGTGGATGACCAGCTGCGGGAAGGCCTGCTTGATGGCGGAGAAGTGCTTCTCGTAGTACTCGACGCCGTAGTCCGGGTGGTGGCCGCCCTGGAACATGATCTGGGTGCCGCCGAGCTCGACGGTCTCCGCGCAGCGGCGCAGGATGTCGTCGAGGTCGCGGGTCCAGCCCTTGGCGGTGTCCTTGGGCGGTGCGTAGAAGGCGCAGAACTTGCAGGCCGTGACGCAGACGTTCGTGTAGTTGATGTTGCGCTCGATGATGTACGTCGCGATGTGCTCGGTACCCGCGTAGCGACGGCGGCGTACGGCGTCGGCGGCGGCGCCCAGGGCGTGCAGCGGCGCCGAGCGGTAGAGGTCGAGCGCCTCCTCGGGGGTGATCCGGCCACCCTCGGCGGCGCGGTCGAGGACGGACTGAAGGTCGGCCTTCTCGGTCACCGGGTGGTCCCTTTCGGAGGGTGCTGCACTGACCGAGCCAGCCTACGCCAGCGGTTGTCAGGACTTTCGCAGGGTGCCGGTCGGGCGGCCCGCGGCCTCTTCGTCGGAGCGGTAGGCGAGGGTGCCGTCGGCGTTCAGGGTGAGGGTGAAGGAGGACGTACCGCTGGTGCAGAGCCCCGCGGTGCCGGGCCGGTCGGGGTCGGTGCGGTCGGCGACGCGCAGTTCGGTGGCGGTGGCGGAGGTGAGCCGGCCGATGCCGTGGCACCGCACGGTCGTGCCGAGGACGCTGATGACGTGACTGGTGCGGACGACGTCCTCGCCCGTCTTTCCCTTGCCGACGACTGCGGTCAGGTCCCCGTGCGGGGAGCCGTTGCGCTCGGTGGTGGGGCCGGTCCAGCTGCCGACGAAGGCGGCGGGCACGGAGCCGGCGGGGGTGGTGGGGCGGGTGCCCGCCGGAGGGGGCGCCGGGCTCGCCGAGCGCGAGGGGCCCGTACCGGCCGTGTCGGCGTCGCGGCCGCCGGGCATCAGGCCGAGGAGGTAACCGGATCCGAGGGCGACGCCGGCGAGCGCGGCGGTGACGGCGAGCGCGACGGTGCAGCTGACCCGGCGCCCGGCGGCGAGCGAGAGCGAGAGCTTCCGGTGGGGCGCGGGGAGGGGGGCGGGGCCGGTTCCGGCCGGGGCTCCGCGGCCGGGGGGCGTCTTCGGGGCGGCTCGGGGGGTGGGGACGGCGGCGATGGACACGGGGACGCCCGCGCCGGCGTCGGGCCAGGGGCCGGGAGACGGTTCCACCGGCGGGCCGAAGGCTCCCGGGGCGGACACCGAGGGCGCGGTGAAGGGCACCGGCCCCGACTCGTACGGGCCGGGCGCCGGGGCCGTAGGAGACGCCAGAGCCTCGGGGAGCGCGCTCGTCGCGTCCAGTTCCAGCAGGCGTACGGCGGTCCTGCTGACCTCCTCGACCAGGGGGCCCGGCAGCCAGCCGGGCATCATCAGCGCCGCGGCACCGTGCGGGGCGAGGAGCGCCGCCACCTCCTCGGGGTCCGGACGGGCGGCCGGGCCCTTGCTGAGGCAGCCCGCCACCATCTCCCGCAGTTCCCCTCGGAGCCCGGCGTCCAGCTCGGGTTCCTCGTGGACGACCTTGTAGAGCAGCGTGGCCGAGGTGTCGCCGCGGAACGGCGGGGCGCCGGTCGCCGCGTACGCCAGCACCGCGCCGAGCGAGAAGACGTCGGCGGCGGCCGTGGCGCCCTGGCCGAGGATCTGCTCCGGTGCCATGTAGCCGGGCGAGCCGACGGAGACCCCGGTGGAGGTGAGCGAGGCCGTCCCCTCGATCGCGCGCGCGATGCCGAAGTCGATGAGCCGGGGACCGTCGAGGGTGAGGAGAACGTTGGACGGCTTGACGTCACGGTGGACGAGGCCGAGGGCGTGCACGCCCGCCAGCGCCTCGGCGAGTCCGGCGCCCAGGGCCCGTACCGCCTGCTCGGGCAGCGGGCCGACCGTCCCCACGGCCCGGTCGAGCGTCGGTCCGGCGACGTAACCGGTCGCCACCCACGGCACGTCGGCCTCGGGGTCGGCGTCCAGGACGGGCGCGGTCCACCGGCCGCCGACCCGCCGGGCGGCCTCGACCTCGCGCCGGAACCGCGCCCTGAACTGCTCGTCCAGCGACAAGTGCGGATGCACGATCTTCACGGCGACGGTCCGGCCGCCCTCGTTGCGGGCGAGATAGACGCGTCCCATGCCGCCGGAACCGAGTCTGCCGAGCAGCCGGTAGCCGCCGATGGTCCTCGGGGCCTCTGGTTCGAGCGGCTGCATGGTGTCTCCCCCATCGAGCGGCGCGGAGCCCTTCGTGGGCCGGATCACGACGATTCAGCACGGTACCGAGCCAACCGATCGCCCACCACGCCCCTCCTCCCTTCCGTAATCACCCGCCGTGTCCGAAAGCACCCGGAGTCGCACCATGAAACGCCTGTCGAAGCGTCCGCCGAGGCGCCTGCCCAGGATCCTCGCCGCCGTCCTCGCCCTCGGCACCGCGGGCGCTCTCGTCACCGGCTGCTCCGACGAGGGCGAGCCGGTCACGTTCGACACCCCGCGCTCGACGACACAGGCGCACAAGCCGCACAAGCCGAACCAGCGGCAGGCCCGGGTCGCGAACGTCCCCGAGACGCTCTTCCCCACCGGTCCGACGTCGAGTTTCAGGACGGCCAACACCCTGGAGGACGGCACCAAGATCGGTGTCACCACGCTCTCCGGCGCGAAGTCCGGTTTCACAGGCAAGGTGTGGGTGTGGGCCCCGAAGCAGTACTTCGACCCGAAGTACGCGGACAGCGGCTTCCCGGTCCTCGTGGCGCTGCCCGGCGGAAACGGCTATCCGGTGAATTACTGGATGGGCACGGACCTCAAACTCCAGTCCAGCATCACCCAATGGTCGCAGGAGGGTAAAAGCCTGCCGTTCATCGTCGTGATGCCGGTGCTCAACCCGGACGACACGTACTACTACGACGGCAGTGACATCCCGGGGCAGCCGAGAATGGGCACCTGGCTGGCCGAGGACGTGCCGGATTTCGTCCGGGCGAATTTCCGGACGTTCAAGTCCCGTGACGGCTGGGCCTTCATGGGCTCTTCCTCGGGCGCCTTCGCCGGGCTCAAGTCCGTGCTCCAGCACCCGGACAAGTTCAAGGCCGTCATCGCGTCCGGCCCCGACACCGTCCCCGACTCCCCGCTGTGGGCGGGGCACGAGGCCGCGCGCCTGGCGAACGATCCCGGACGGCTGGCGAAGGCGCTGGGCGCGAAGCCGGACACCGAGGAGAACCGGGTCTACCTGGCGTTCCAGATAGGAACGAAGGAGGCCGGCGCCGCCCGGCTGAAGACGTTCATGAAGCAGTACGGCAAGGGCCCGGTGAAGACGCGCCTCCAGGTCATCCAGGGCGGCGGCCACAACGCCAAGGGCTACATCCGGGGGATGGGCGACGGCTCGATCGGGTGGATCAGCCGGCACATGCAGGCCCCGGTCGCCGCACCGTAAGCCGTGGAACAAGGTCCGCTAGCGGGCTCCGAGCAGCTCCACCCGTACGTCCGCCGGGAAGCCGGTCGTCGGACCGGTCCGGCGGGCGAACTCCCGTACCCCCGCAAGCTGCTCGGGACCGAAGCGGAAGTCCAGCGTCCGGAAGTACCGCTCCAGGAGCTCCGCGTCGAAGGACTCCCAGCGCGCGGCCTGCTCGGCGACCTTGGCGACCTCCACCAGCGAGAGGTCGCGCGAGGCCAGGAACGCCTGATGGACCTCGCGCACCGTCTCCGGTTCGCGGGCCAGGAAGTCCTTGCGGGCCGCCCAGACGGCGAAGACGAACGGCATCCCCGTCCACTCCTTCCACATCAGCCCCAGGTCGTGGACCTGGAGGCCGAGCCGCGGCGCGTCGTGCAGGGAGGCCCGCAGCGCCGCGTCGCCGATCAGGACGGCGGCGTCCGCCTCCTGCATCATCAGGCCGAGGTCGGGCGGGCACGTGTAGTAGTCGGGCCGGACGCCGTGCCGCTCGGCGAGCAGCAGCTGCGCGAGGCGCACGGAGGTGCGCGAGGTGGAGCCGAGGGCCACCCGGGCCCCGTCGAGCTGCCTCAGGGGGAGCTGGGAGACGATCACGCAGGACATGACGGGGCCGTCGCAGCCCACGGCGATGTCGGGCAGGGCGACGAGAGCGTCCGCGTTGCGGAGGTATTCGACGAGGGTGATGGGCCCGATGTCGAGGTCGCCGCGCACCAGCCGCTCGCTGAGCTTCTCCGGCGTGTCCTTGGTCAGCTCCAGATCGAGGAGCGTTCCGGTGCGGGCCAGGCCCCAGTAGAGGGGGAGGCAGTTCAGGAACTGGATGTGTCCGACGCGGGGCCGGCTGCGCTGGTGGTCATCGGTTGCATTGTCCACAACGCGAGGCTAGACCCGTCTCGCACGGTGGACATCGGCGGGGCTGCGCGTCAGCGCGCCGCGGGCGCGTCAAACGTGTGGGTGACGTGATCTTTCCCTCTAGTGCGTCGCACACCCTGCGTGCTACGCTCATCGCAAGTTGCAGTTTGGTTTCCCTTGCAGTACAGAGCCTGCGGAGCATGTGACCCGCAGGCTTTTGTAGTTTTCAGACTTCTTTGCAGGTTCTGGAGCAGGGCAACCCTTTGGCCCAAGGAGGGCTTATGGCTACCGGAACCGTCAAGTGGTTCAACGCTGAAAAGGGCTTCGGCTTCATCGCCCAGGACGGCGGCGGCCCGGATGTCTTCGTCCACTACTCCGCGATCAACGCCTCTGGCTTCCGCTCCCTGGAGGAGAACCAGCAGGTGAACTTCGACGTCACGCAGGGTCCGAAGGGCCCGCAGGCGGAGAACGTCACCCCGGTCTAAGTTGCCCGGATCGGCGATCGCGCACGGCTAGAGAAGTACCCAAGGAGCCCCGCTCCGTGCCTTCGGGCACGAGCGGGGCTCCTGCCTCTTTCCCGCCTCTTTCCGGCCGCCTTCTTACGGGGTGGCGGCTGTGCCACGCTGGACGCATGACCGAACGCAAACCGCCCGGCGTCAGCTTCGAGTCATTCGTGGACAAGCAGATCCGCGAGGCGGAGGAGCGGGGCGAGTTCCGGAAGCTGCCCGGCTTCGGCAGGCCGCTCGACGACGACCGCGCCCCGTACGACGAGCTGTGGTGGATCAAGGGCAAGATGCACCGCGAGGGTGCGTCTGTCCTTCCCCCCTCGCTCGCCCTGCGCAAGGAGGCGGAGGACGCGGCGGAGGCGGTGGCCGCGGCCGTCTCGGAGACGCAGGTCCGCCGGATCCTCGGAGAGATCAACACCAAGATCGCCGAGGCGCTGGCCCGGCCGCCGGCGGGCCCGCCGCTGAACCTGAAGCCGTTCGACGTGGAGCGGACCGTCGCGGGGTGGCGAGCGGGCCGGTCCTGATCCGCCGGGCGCCCCAGGATCGGCGGCCGCCTGTGCGGCGTCTCCACCGAGCAGGTGAAACTCGCGTGCCTCCTGGCCGGCCCTCGGCCGGTCCCCGTCCGTTCCCCGCTCGACGACGAGAGTCTGACCGGGCCGCAGACGCCGACCGCCGAGGAGTGAGAACGACATGAAGAGCGCCGACCTGTTGCTGGACGCGTTCGACCGCGTGCGGGAGGCCGTGCACGGAGCCGTCGAAGGGCTGTCGGAAGATGAACTGGCGGTCCGGATCGACCCCGACGCCAACTCGATCGCCTGGCTCGTCTGGCACCTCACCCGCATCCAGGACGACCATGTCGCGGACGCCTTCGGTACGGACCAGGTATGGACGTCCGACGGCTGGAAGTCCCGCTTCGGCCTGCCGTTCCCCGCCCGGGCCACGGGCTACGGCCAATCCAGCAAGCAGGTCGGCCAGGTCCGCGCCCCGGCGGAGCTGCTGCTCGGCTACTACGACGCCGTCCACGAACGGAGCCTGGCGTGCGTCGCGGAGGTCACCAACGCGGACCTCGACCGCATCGTCGACGACTCCTGGGACCCGCCGGTCTCCCTGGGCGTCCGCCTGGTGAGCGTGATCGCGGAGGACAACCAGCACGCGGGACAGGCGGCGTACGTCAGGGGGGTCGTGGAGCGGCAGCGGAACCGGTGACCGGTGCGGAGGCGGCCGCACTCCGTACGCCGTCCCCCGCACCCCGCACCCCGCGCGCGAGCAGGTCGACGTGCACCAGGACGCGACCCGTCGAACGTACAACCATCCTGCTCGATCACATGTCCCATGAGGTGTGGCGCACCGCGCGCCAGTACCTCTGGGAGGAACTGACTTGGTCTCAGGTACGACCGGTCGGGCGGCGGCTCAGCGCCGCCGTCATCACAGTCCTCGCCGTCACCCTCGGCGCGGGCGCTCTGGCCGTCCCGGCGTCCGCCACCCCTGGTGCGGAACGCGCGACGACAGCGGACACGGCGGCGGTCACGCGGACCACCGCACCGATGCCCTTGCCGCCCGGCCACGAGATCCAGGGTGTGACCGCGACGGGCTACCTCCTCTATCGCGAGTACCACGGCTACTGGGCTTGGGCACGGGCCTCGGACGGCGCCCTGACCGCGTTCCCGAAGGACCTCCCGGTGCGGGCCACCGGCTCGGGGGACCTCGTGGCCTTCACCTCCGACTCCCACGCCGAGTCGCAGGACATGTACGCGCCTGATGGAGCGTCATACGCCCCGTCCGGCCTCAGGCACCCCTTCAGATCCCTCAGATTCAGATCCTTCAGAGAGACATACAGACTTGTCGTACGCATACGCGTCCCGGCGCCGACTCACGGCCGCCGTGACCGCCGTCCTCGCCGTCACTCTCGGCGCCACCGCTCTGACCGTCCCCGCGAACGCCGACACCACCGACCGGAGCAGCGTCTCGGCCGCCGCCGGAGCAGCTGCCACCACGGACGCGGTGATATCCATTCCCCGCACCACGCGGATCATCAGCGCCGGCCCGTCCGGCTTCCTCGCCGAGGAGTGGACGGACGCCGGCGGTTACGTCTACCGCTGGACGAGCACCGTGGACGGCACGACCACCGTCCTGCCCGCGCAGGGCTCGTACTTCGGCGGCTTCTCCGACTCCGTCGTGACCAGGGAGCCGACCCGCAGTCTCTACCGCGTGTACGACATGTCGTCGCCGGGTGGCACGTACCAGAGCATCTCCCCCAGCAGCGACCTCTCGCTGCGGGCCGTGGTCGGCACGACGCTCGTCATGTCGAGGTGGAACACCACGGATCACACCGGCGAACTGCGTCTCGTCACGCGGGGGGTCGACGCCCAGTCCGACCGGCCGGTGACCGGCCTGAAGCCGAACCCCCGGATCCTCAAGGCCGAACCGACCTCCGTCTCCACCGCGAACGTCTTCTACACGGCGGTGGACGCCGACGACACTCTCCGTGAGTACCTCGCTGTCGTGGACACCGTCACCGCCTCGGTCGTCGAGCAACGCGAGGTGAGCAGCGTCGCGCACTTCGCGGACTTGGCCTCCTCCGGCTCGCGCCTGGCCTGGGTCGAGGCGCCGACGACCTCCACGGCCCGGCTGATGTACGCCGAGCGCGGCGGTGAGGTCTCCGCCCCGGCCGTCGAGGCGGTCCCCCTGGGCAACCGCATCCACACGCACATCGGTGCCCTGGGCGACTGGATCACCTACGCGTCACCCGGCGCCACCACGGCCGCCCAACCGGACCAGCTCCACGCGCTGACCGCCCTCAACGTCACCAACGGCGCCAAGGTCAAGCTGCTCGACCACGCCATGTCCTCCGTGCCCGCTCCCGACGGCTCCCTGCTCGTGCGCGGCGGGACGGTCGCCGGCGGCGAGGGCGTCTACCGGGTCGCGGTCGGCGAGAACAACGCGATCACCGCCACGCTCATCGCGAGCACAGGCGAGTCGACCGCTCTCAAGCTGCTGGAGGCCAAGACTCCCACCGTCCTGGACCTCGACCAGAACGGCGGCAAGGCGACCCTGGAGTGGACGCTGTCCCGGTCCTCCGCCTCGGGGACCGTGACGCTGCGCCATGTCCGTACGGGCCGGACGGCGGCCAGTCACACCTTCGACTATTCCGGGAACGGGATCTCCACCACGGGGGTCGTCACCGTGAACTGGTCCGGTCTCATCGAGGGTGAGCACGCCCCCAACGGCGACTACACCTGGGAGTTCAACGCCACCCCGACGAACGGGATCGGCCCCGCAATGAAGGCGACCGGCGTCTTCACCGTCGTGCGGAAGGCCAACCCGCACGACTTCAACGACAACGGTTCGACCGACCTGCTCGCCCGGGACGCCTCCGGTGTCCTCTGGCGGGACGACCTCGTCCGCTCGGACACCTCCGCCGGCATCTACGCGTACCAGCGCGTGAAGGTCGGTACGGGCTGGCAGATCTACGACCAGATCGAGGCGGCAGGAAACCTCGCCGGAGCCCCGGCGGGCGATGTCGTGGCCCGCGACACCTCCGGCGTCCTGTGGAGCTACCTCGGCAAGGGCGACGGCACCTTCGCCCCGCGAACGAAGATCGGCACCGGCTGGCAGGTCTACAACAAGATCGCCGCCGGCTCCGACCTCACCGGTGACGGCCGCCCCGACCTCCTCGCCACCGACACCACCGGTGCGCTGTGGCTGTACAAGGGCACCGGCGTCTGGAACGCCCCATACTCCGCCCGCACCAAGATCGGCTCGGGCTGGGGCGTCTACAACCAGATCACGGCCGTCGGTGACATCGCCGGAGGCCCCGCGGGCGACCTCGTCGCCCGCGACAAGGACGGCGTCCTCTGGTCGTACCTCGGCAAGGGCGACGGCACCTTCGCCGCCCGTACGAAGATCGGCGAGGGCTGGAACGCGTACACCCAGCTCGTCGGCGCCGGCGACGTCGACCGGGACGGCCGCGCCGACCTGATCGCGTACGGCCCGGGCGGCACGCACCTGTACAGGGGCACGGGCGACTGGTCGGTGCCGCTCGCCCCGAAGTGGTACACCTCCCTCTACGCGGGCGAGGGAACGAAGTTCAACCCGGTCTCCTGACCACACCTTCGTAGGGCGCCGCCGAACGCGGCGCCCTACGCCTCGGGAAGAGAACAGACTTGACGCACAGACGCACGACGGCCGCGATCCTGGCCGTACTCGCCGTCACGACGGCGACCCTGGCGACCCCGGCGACCCCGGCTGTCGCCGCACCGGCCTCGCCGGCCGGCCAGTCGGTCATGGCGACGACGTCGGGCGCGGAGCAGGAGAACGTGATCCCGTTCCCGCGCGGCGCCGCCATCGTCTTCGCGGGTCCGAGCGGCTTTCTCACGCGGGCGTACAGCGCCACGTCACACGACGAGTACCGGTGGACCCGGTTCTCGGACGGGGTCTCGCCCCTGGTCGCGTCCGGCGGCGAGGTCAGCGGCATCACCGGGACGGATCGGGTCCTGGTCATCCACACGGGAGGTGCCGTCCTCAAGGAGATGGCCACCGGCACGGACGTCCTGACCGTCACATACCGCGAACTCCCCTACAACGCGTGGCCCGTCGGCGCCGTCGAGTCCGCGGTCTTCGCCGCGTACCGCCACAGCGAGGGAGAGACCCTCAGCCTGATCCGCATGATCGACGGTGCCCCGAAGCGGAACGTGGTGAAGGGGCTGCCGACGGACGCCACGGGGTACCTCATCGGTCTCGGCGCCACCACGGACACGGCCAAGGTGACGTACACGACCGGGACGAAGCGGCAGCAGGCGGTCGTGAACCTCGCCACGGCCACGGTCACCGCGACGCATGACCTTCCGGCGGGAACGGCCATCGTGGACGACTCGGCCGAATCGCCCACCCACAAGGCTTGGACGGAACGTTCCGCCACTTCCTCCGACACGACCGTGGTCGTCAAGGAGCTGCAGTCCGGAGCGACGCAGCGCTTCCCGCTCCCGGGTGCGACCTTCCCCGTGGTCGGCCTCGCGGGGAACTGGGTGACCTACGCGAACAAGGGAGGGTCCTACTCCTACGGCACTGACCCCCTCCACGCGCTGACGGCCCGCTCCCTGGAGACGGGAGCCACCCGCAAGCTCCTGGACCACGTCGCCTCTGAGGTCATGGCCCCCGACGGCACGCAGCTCGTGCGTGGCGGGACGCTCGCCCACGGCGAGGGCCTGTACCGGATCGCCCCAGGCGCCGACGGCGCCCCGGTCGCCACACTCATCGCGAGCACGGGCGAAACGACCGAGGTCGCCCTCGTCGGTCACACCATCCCGAGCGTGATCGACGCCGATCGCAACGCCGGCCAGGTCGCGCTCGACTGGAAGCTGTCTCGTGTCAACGTCGACATGACGGTCAACCTGCGGCACACCCGCACCGGGCAGACGTACACCGCCTACCTCCGCCCCAGCCAGGACCCGCTCGCGGCGTCCCGCATCGCCCGCTGGGAGTGGAGCGCCGACTTCAACGGCGACTACACCTGGGAGATCACCGCCAAGCCGCTCAACGGCATCGGCCCCGACCTGCGCGCCTCCGGCGCGTTCAAGGTCGTCCGCAAGGCCGCTCCCCACGACTTCAACGACAACGGCTCACCCGACATCCTCACCCGGGACGGCGTGGGCCGCCTGTGGCGCATCGACACGCACTACCCGCACCAGAGTGGCCAGTTGTGGGGCGAGCGGACGCTGCTGGGGAGCGGCTGGCAGACCTACGACCGGATCGAGGCCACCGGGAACCTCGGCGGCTCGGCCGTCGGGGACTTCGTCGCCCGCGACAAGGCCGGCGCGCTGTGGCTCTACAAGGGCCGGGGCGACGGCACCTTCACCTCCCGGGCGCAGATCGGCTCCGGCTGGAACACCTACGCCCAGATCGCCGGCGGCAGTGACCTGACCGGCGACGGCCGGCCCGACCTCGTCACCACCGACAAGACCGGCGGCCTCTGGCTCTACCCCGGTACCGGCAAGGACACCGCCCCTTTCGCGGCGCGCAAGAAGATCGGCACGGGCTGGGGCGTCTACAACCAGCTCACGGCCACCGGGAACATCGCCGGAGGAACCGCCGGGGACCTCGTCGCCCGCGACACGGCCGGTGTCCTCTGGCTCTACACCGGCAAGGGGGACGGCACCTTCGCCCCGCGCGCCAAGATCGGCACCGGCTGGAACGCGTACAGCCGCCTGGTCGCCACCGGCGACGCCGACAGGGACGGCCGCCCCGACCTCCTCGCGTACGACATCGAGTCCGAGTCCTCGTACCTCTACAAGGGCACGGGCGACTGGCGCGCGCCCTTCCGCCCGCGCGAGCTCGCCGCCCTGGACCGGGGAAGCGAGCCGTTCAACGAGGTCGCCTGACGACGGTCCGGGCGTCCCCGGCAGGGGGATCGTCGCCCAGACCGTCTTCCCGACGGAACGGGGACTGACGCCCCACGCGGTCGCGAGGGCGGCTACGAGCACCAGCCCGTAGCCGCCCTCGTCCGCTGTCCGGACCGGTTCCGGCCGCCGTTCCGCGCGGGCGTCGGAGAGTTCGACGCGGAGGTGGTCGGCGGCGAGGGCGAGGCGCAGCTCGAAGTCACGGCCCTGGACGCGGCCGTGGGTGACCGCGTTGTTGGCGAGTTCGGCGACGACCAGTTCGGCGGCGTCGGTCGCGCTCACGCCCCAGTCGTGGAGCTGCTGCACGGCCAGCAGCCGGGCGAGGCGCGTGCCCCGGCGCGTGGCCGAGAGCCGGAGCGCGAAATCGCCGATGAACTCACCGGCCGGAGTGGGGATTTCGGTCTTCATGCAACGAGCCTGGCCCCCTCGCCCTACGCTGACCAGCGACGACGGGGCGACGCTGAGTAGCGGTACGAGCACGCCAAGAGGGCGGTACGGATGTCGGGCAACCAGGGCACCCAGGAGGAGCGGCCGGAACGGCCGTCCGAGGTCGACGGGACGGCGCACCTGGTCTGGATCGAGAAATTGCTGGGAGAGCTATGAGCACCACGGACCTGTCCTGGTTCAAGAGCAGCTACAGCAGCGGCGAAGGCGGCGAGTGCATCGAAGTCGCCTACGCCTGGCGAAAGTCCAGCTACAGCAGCCCAGCTACAGCAGCTCCGAAGGCGGCGAGTGCGTCGAGGTCGCCGCCCACCCCACCACCGTCCACGTCCGCGACTCCAAGAACCCCCACGGCCCCCAGCTCGCCCTCGCCCCCGCCGCCTGGGCTTCTTTCGTCCGGCCGTACAACCAAAACGCCTGACCAGAGGTCCAACCGGGCGGGGCGCAGACAGCGCCCGGTTGGACCTCTGGAGGAACAGGCCTTGGCCCACGTACGTACGTCCCGACTGCGGCTCGGATCGGCGATCGCCGCCGTCCTGGCCCTGACCGTGGGCACCCCGGCCGTTCCGGCCGTCGCCGCGACACCGGACGGTCACGACGCGGTGGCGGCCGCGACGCAGAACGCGCTGCCCCGCTACCCCGCCGACGCCACGAGGATCGCCGCCGCAGGTCCTGGCGGCTTCCTGACGGCGGGCTCCCCGGAGAAGCCGGAGCTGCGCTGGACGCGGTACGCGGACGGCACCTCGACCGTGCTGTCGACGAGCAGCAACTCGAACGACGGGTCCGCCTCGGACGTCGTCGTGACGGGCGACGCCCCCGCGCCCTTCCAGTACCGGGTCGTGAAGCTGCACGACATGGCCACGGGCGCCGCGCCCGTGACGATCGACCTGAACCAGCTCGGCGCCAACTACGCGTACGTCGAAGCCGTCGGCTCGACGCTCCTCGTCGAGGTGACGAACGCGGACGGGACGCACGAGCTGCACCTCGTGAGCAAGAGCGGCGACACGGTGTCCGACCGCAAGGTCACCGGGATGCCCGACGGTGCCGCCTGGTTCACCGCCACGGGCGGGGTGCCCGGCAGTGCTCTTCTGGCGTACGACCGGGGCGCCCGGGAGATGCCGAAGGGCGGCGGCCGGGCGGTGGTCGACCTGGCGACGGCGACCGTCACCGAGACGTACGAGGGCTCCCAGCCCGGCTATCTCAGCGCCCACCTCGCCTTCTCCGCGACCCACGTGGCCTGGACGGAGTACGTCTCCGGGGTCGGGTTCGAGATCGTGGTGGCCGCGCGGGGTAGCGGAAAGACCGAGCGGATCCTGGTCGGGAAGGTCGAGGAGCTGAGCCTCGGCCTTGCCGGGAGCTGGCTGACGTACGCCGTCCCGACGCGGCTCACCGAGAGCATGGGCAGCGCGCTCACCCCGCTGCGGGCCCGCTCCCTGGAGACCGGGGAGACCGTCACGCTCCTCGACCACATGTCGTCCTCCGTGCCCGGCCCCGACGGCACCCTGCTCGTGCGCGGCGGCACCGTCGAGAAGGGCGAGGGGCTCTACCGCGTCTCGCCCGGCGGGAGCGGCACGCCGCCGGTCGTCGAGCAGGTCGCCACCACCGACGAGCCGACGAAGGTCGCGCTGAACCAGGCCCGCGTGCCCGCCGTCGTGGACTTCGCCGCGAACCGGGGCCGCGTGCAGCTGTCGTGGGAGCTGAGCCGGCGCAACGTGTCGTTCGCCGTCGAGCTGAGGCACACGCGGACGAACCACGTGTGGAGGCAGTACGTTCCGGCCGACCAGACGGTGACCGGCGCCGGTCCCCTCAGTGTCGTGTGGGACGGCTCGTACCACCACGCGCAGGACGACTCCCCGTCCTACACCACCGCCTTCAACGGCGACTACACCTGGCGGATCACCGCGAGCCCGACGAACGGCGTCGGACCGGACCTGGAGGCGACGGGCGCGTTCAAGGTCGCCCGCAAGGCCGCGCCGCACGACTTCAACGACAACGGTTCGCCCGACCTGCTCGCGGTCGACAGCTGGGGTCAGCTGATGACCTACGACAGCCACTACGACGTCCAGGCCGATCGCCTGAGGTGGCCGTACGGCGCGACGCTCGGCAGCGGCTGGAACGTCTACAACCAGCTCGTCGCGCCGGGCGACCTCGGCGGCTCGGCCCGCGCCGACGTGCTGGCCCGGGACAAGAGCGGTGTGCTGTGGTTCTACGCCGGTCGCACCGACGGATTCTCGCCGCGCGTGAAGATCGGCACCGGCTGGCAGATCTACACCAAGGTGGTCGGCGGCGGGGACCTCACCGGGGACGGCCGTACGGACGTGCTCGCCACGGACACGGCGGGCGTGCTGTGGCTCTACCCGGGGACCGGGAACGCCAACGCGCCCTTCTCCGCCCGTAAGAAGGCCGGCACCGGCTGGGGGATCTACAACAAGGTCACCGCCGTCGGCAACATCGCCGGGGGCGCCGCCGGGGACCTCGTCGCCCGCGACAAGGACGGGGTTCTCTGGTCGTACCTGGGGAAGGGCGACGGCACCTTCGCCGCCCGTACGAAGATCGGCGCCGGCTGGAACGGGTTCAGCCACATCGTCGGCATCGGCGACGCGAACAAGGACGGTCGGCCGGATCTGCTCGGGTACACGGCCAAGAACCTGTACGTCTACCCGGGCACCGGCCAGTGGGCAACGCCGTTCGGAGCCCGGTCGGTGCAGGTCAACCCCAACGACGGGGAGCCCGCCGAGTCTCCGTTCTGACGGTTGTGACGGCCCTCGCGTGGGCGGGGGCCGTCTCCGCGTTGAGCTCGCAGGCGTTCGGGAAGGTCTTCTTCCAGTCGAGCGGCTTGCTGTCGAGGGTGCCCTTCGCCGATGCCTCGACCAGGTCGTAGTCCATCGGGCAGTCGGCGGCCGCGACGCCCACCAACTCGTCGAAGTCGTCCCCGGCCTCACGCACGGCGTCGCAGGCGGCTTCCGGGGCCGGGTGGTTGCCGCCGGTGGGGCGACAGCCGAGCCAGGCCTCCTTGGTCGTGCCGGTGGAGCCGGTGACCGTCAGGTGGAGCCGGCGCCAACCGCGACCATATCCCCGATCTCGTGGGGTACGGCCCGGGCGGCTCCCATCTCCACCGGGGGAACGAGGACAACCGGGAGTGGGGCTTCTTCCGTCCTCGTACGCCGATCTCCCTGCCCGGCGACATCGGCACGAGGCACGCGTTCTGACAGGTGTCCTAGCCTGACGGCCATGAACGGCAAGAACTTCGTCCTCTTCGACGTCGACGGCACCCTGATCGACGCCGTCGCCAACCAGCGGCGGGTCTGGCACGACTGGGCCGGGCGGTACGGGCTCGACGGGGACGAGGTGTACGGCGTGGCGCTGCGGACGCGGCCCGTCGAGACGTTCGCGGCCGTCGCTCCGGAGCGCGACCCGGCCGCGTGCCTGGCGCTGCTCCACGAGCTGGAGGACGCGGACGTCCGTACGGGCTCCTACACGGCCTTCGAGGGGGCGGCCGGGCTGCTCGCCGCCCTCTCCCCCGGCTCCTGGGCGCTGGTCACCTCCAACTACGCGCACCGGGTCCGGGGCCGCTTCGAGCGGACCGGGCTGCCGCTGCCGGAGCTGATCGTGGACGCCGTCTCCGTCTCGGAGGGCAAACCCTCCCCGGCGCCGTACCTGCTGGCGGCCGAGCGGCTGGGCGCCGACCCCGCCGACTGCCTGGTGATCGAGGACGCGCCGTCGGGCGTCCGCTCGGGCCTCGCGGCGGGGATGACGGTCTGGACGGTCAACAGCCCCACTCCCCCGGACGGCTCGCACCGGCACTTCCACTCGCTCGCGGAGGCGACTCCGGAGATTCTGACAGCCAACTCTGCTCGGTGTTCTATGACTTGATGACCCGTACCGCTTGGAGGATAGCTCCGCTATCCTGTGGCGCATGCAGGGGGAAGTAGAAAACAGCTCTAATTTAAAGGGCAGCGGGGCCAAGCCGCTGGAGTCGGGCGACCCCCGGCGGATCGGCGCGTTCAGGCTGCTCGGCGTACTGGGCTCCGGGGGCATGGGCCGGGTCTATCTCGGGGCCGTGCCGGGGAAGTTCGCGGCGGTCAAACGGGTGCTGCCCGTTCTCGCCGAGGACGCGGATTTCCTCAGGCACTTCGGGCACGAGCTCGACAACCTCGCCCGGCTGCCGGGCGGGGCCAGCGCGCGGCTGCTGGCGAGCGACCGGACGGCGAAGCCGCCGTGGTTCGCGACCGAGTACATCCCGGGGATCACCCTCAACGAGGCGATGCGGCTGAACGGCGGCCCACTCTCCGGCGCGGCCCTGTGGCGGCTGCTGCGGGGCGCGGCGAGCGGGCTGCGGGCGGTGCACACCGCCGACATGGTGCACCGCGACCTCAAGCCGTCCAACGTGATGCTGACCCGCGGCGGTCTCTCGCTCATCGACTTCGGCGTGGCGCGGGCGGCCGACCAGAGCCGGCTGACCAGGACCGGCATGGTCATCGGAACCCCCGCCTACATGGCGCCCGAACAGGCGGTCGCGGATCCGCGACTGACCGGTGCGGCGGACGTGTTCGCGCTCGGCAGCCTGGTTCTGTACGCGGCGAACGGCCGTCCGCCGTTCGGCGACGGCTCCGGACCTGACCTGCTGTACCGGGTCGTGCACGGCGAGCCCGAGTTCGGGAGGCTCGCCGAGACCGAGCCGGAGCTGGCGGCGCTCGTACGCTCCTGCCTCGCCAAGGATCCCGCGTCCCGGCCGACGGCCGCCGACCTCGTCGGCCTCACGGACGAGCACGTGCCGGAGGACGCCCTGTGGCCCGAGGCGGTCGCCGAGCGGATCACCGAGCGGGCGTCCTTCGCCGCCGAGGCCCCCACGGCCGAACAGCTGGCCGCGCTCGGGGAGACCGAGCGGGCGGCCGAGCAGGGTGAGGACGTCGTGACGACACCGCTCACTCCGCAGAGGCAGAGGCCGAAGGAGCCGACACCTCCACCCGACCCCGCCGTCGCCACCGGAGCCGCCACCTCCGACAAGCGGCCCGAGCGGCGCAACCGCTTCCTCATGCTCGCCGTACCCGTCGTCGTGGCCACCGGCACCACCCTGACCGTGGCCCTCGGCCCCTATGTGATCGGCCCGCGGGGCGACGGGCCCGGCATCTCCGCGGCGCCGCCGTCCACCAGCTCGTCCGCGCCTGCCCCGGCCGACCGCACGCCCTCGCCCGGGGCCCCGTCCTCCCGCCCGCCGGGCTCTCCCTCGACCCCCGGCTCCGTACCGCCGCCCGGCGGCGGCGCGGCAGGTGGTGGCGGCGGTGCGGGCGGTGGTACGGCGGGCGGCGGCGGTGGAGGGGCCACGGCGGGCGGCGGCGGGAGCGCGGGCTCGGGCGGCTCCGGCTCGTCGGACTCCTCCGGCTCGCCCACCTCCTCCGGTGGTTCGAGCGGCTCCGGCGGCTCGGGCGGAGGCTCCGGCAGCCCGGGCGGCTCCGGCGGAGGCTCCGGCGGTTCGACCACGCGTCCCGCTCCTCCCCCGCCCCCGCCGCCCTCGTCGGGCGGCGGCGGTTCGGCGCCCTCGGGGACGTACTCCCTGGAGAACGCCTCCAACGGCCAGTGCCTGGCGGAGCAGGACGCGGGTTTCACCATCCTCGCCAGCACGGCGGAGTGCGGCTCCCCGAGCAGCAACGGCGGCACCATGTCGTACGCCTGGACCTACTCCCCCGGCGCGAACGGCACGTTCCGCCTGGTCAACAGGAAGAGCGGCCGCTGCCTTCAGCCCTCGGGGAACTCCAGCATGACGGTCACCGCCTGCAACGGCTCCAGCCTCCAGTCCTGGAAGATCGGCACGTCGACGTCCTCCGGGCGGACCATCAAGAACATGAACAACGGCGGTTGCATGGTGACGGGCCCCTTCGTGATGACGTACACCTGCGACCCCGGCAACCGCAGCCACCTCTGGCGGAACATCTCACCCGTGTGAGCGGGGGCCGAAGACGGGGACGGTGACGTCCCCCTCCTCCCGGAAGCCGACCTCCAGTTCCATGCCGATGCGGAGGTCGGCTTCCGGCACGTCCACGATCCGCGTCATCATCCGCGGGCCCTCGGCGAGGTCGACGACCGCCGCGACGTACGGGACCCGGTCGCCGAACGGTGGGAGGTCGTTGCGGTGGACGACGGACCAGGTGTAGAGCGTGGCCCGGCCGCTCGCGGACTCCCACGTCACGTCCTCGCTCCAGCAGTGGGGGCAGAACTCGCGGGGGTAGTGGTGCGCCCTGCCGCAGGCGGCGCAGCGGCGCAGGAGCAGGCGGCCTTCGGCGGCGGCCTGCCAGTAGGGGCGGGTGAAGGCGTCGACGTCCGGCAGGTCGTACCGCGCGGCCGTCATCCGAAGAGTCCGGTCGCGTGGTCGAGGGACCAGGTCTGCCAGGACATGGCGAAGAGGGCCACCAGCGAGATCAGCGCCATCATCGCGTTCTGCCCCTGCTCGGCCCAGTCGTGGATCATCAAGACGAGGTAGAGGAGGTTGAGGAGCAGGCCGCCGACGAGCGCGATCGGGGTGAGGAAGCCGGTGATCAGACCGAGGGCGAGGGCGAGTTCGGCGTAGACGACGACGTGCGCCATGAGCTTCGGACGCGGGGCGACGACGGTGTCGAAGCCGCTGCGGACAGCCGCCCACCGGTGTTTCGCCGCGATGTCGGCCGCCCACGCGATGCCCGTGCCCCGCTCGAACCAGCCCTTCCTGTCCTTGTGGCGCCAGCTCTCCAGCCACCACAGGCCGAGGCCGATACGGAGGACGGCGAGCCATTCGGCGCCGGTGAGCCAGATGGTCTTCATCTCTTCCGGTTCCCTCCCTCGGGCACTATCTGACGGTACGTCAGTTCAGCGGACTTCACACCGTCCGCGCAAGACCCGTGCAGGCGTGACCGATTCGCAACCGATTCCCCTCTTGACCGAGACCCAACAAGTGAGCATGTCGTTACGCTGGGCATTCATGTCCCACACCCCCCAAGACCGTCCCGACCACCCTGTCTACGTCGTCGGCGGAGGACCCGGCGGCCTCGCCGTCGCCGCCACCCTGCGCGAGCGGGGCGTACGGGCCGTCGTCCTGGAGAAGACCGACGCCGTCGGCGCCTCCTGGCGCGGGCACTACGACCGGCTGCGGCTGCACACGACCCGTCGCCTCTCCGCGCTTCCCGGGCTGCCGATACCCCGCTCCTTCGGACGCTGGGTCGCCCGCGCCGACATGGTGCGCTACCTGGAGAAGTACGCCGAGGTGCACGAGCTGGAGATCGTGACGGGGGTCGAGGTGTCCCGGATCGAGCGGGCCGAGGACGGCGAGAACTGGGTCCTGCACGCCACGGGCGGGCGCCTGCTCACGGGGCGGGCGGTCGTGGTCGCCACCGGGTACAGCCACACCCCGCGCGTGCCCGAGTGGCCCGGACTCGCCACGTACGGCGGTGAGATCACGCACGCGAGCGCCTACCGCGGCCCGGCCGCGTACCGGGGCCGTGACGTGCTCGTCGTCGGCGCCGGGAACACCGGGGCGGAGATCGCGGCCGACCTCGCCGAGGGCGGCGCCGCCCGGGTACGGCTCGCTGTCCGCACGGTCCCGCACATCGTGCGCCGCTCCACGGTCGGTTGGCCGGCCCAGCGCACCGGCATCCTGGTGCGCCGACTGCCGGTCCGTCTGGTCGACAGGGCGGGTGCGCTGACGGGCCGCCTGTTCGGGCCGGACCTCTCGCGCCAGGGGCTGCCCCGGCCGGACACGGGCCTGTACTCGCGGGTGCGCGAGGGCGCGATCCCGGTGCAGGACATGGGGCTCGTCGACGCGGTGCGCAAGGGCACGGTGGAGATCGTGGGCGCGGTCGAGTCCTTCGACGGGGACAAGGTCGTCCTCGCGGACGGCACGCCCCTCACCCCGGACGCGGTGATCGCCGCGACCGGCTACCGCAGGGGCCTGGAGGGCCTGGTGGGGCACCTGGGCGTGCTCGACGAACGGGGCCTGCCGGTGGTGCGGGGCGCCCGGACGCCCCGGGAGGCGCCGGGTCTGTACTTCACCGGCTTCACGAACCCGATCAGCGGGATGCTGCGGGAGCTGGCGATCGACGCGGAGAAGATCGCGCGGCGGATCGCGAAGAGCGGCAGCCGGGCCGCGACATGACGGTGGCATGACGATGCCCCGCCCCTCGGGAGACGGGGAGCGGGGCATCGGCTGATGGGGGTCGGGATCAGAACGTGGTGATGCCGCTCCAGCCCCAGCCGAGCTTCACGCCCGCCTTGAGACCACCCGCACCATTGCCGTCGTACCGCCACAGGACACCGGAGGTGTCACGGGCGATCACGTCCGGGGAACCGTCGCCGGTGAGGTCACCGGCCCCTGTCAGGGTGAGGTTCTTCCAGCCCCAGCCGATCTGCTCCGGCTCCACCATCCCGGAGGTGAAGCGGAACAGTTCGCCGGTGGTCTTCTTGCCGAGGACGTTCTGGCGGCCGTCGCCACCGCCCCTCAACGCACCGACGCCCGTCAGCTGGTAGCCCTGGTACTCGGAGCCGAAATCAGTGCGTGGCTGGAGTCCGCCCCGGCCGTCGCCGCGGTACTGCCACAGCGCACCGGCGGAGTCGATGGCCATGAGGTCGGGGAAGCCGTCGCCGCTCATGTCGCTGGTGCTGGTCAGACGGAAGTCCTTCCAGCCCGTGCCGATCTTCACCTTGGGCTCGAAGGTGCCGGAGACGTTTCCGTCGAGCCGCCACAGCCCACCGGCGGCGTCCTGGGCGATCACGTCCGGGCGGCCGTCGGGGTTGAGGTCGCCGGCGGCCGTGAAGCGGTAGCCCTTCCAGCCCCAGCCGAGCTTCACTCGGGGCTTGAGACCGCCGGTGCCGTTGCCGTCGTACCGCCACAGGACGCCCGAGCCGTCGACGGCGAGCAGGTCCGGGACGTCGTCGCCGCTGTAGTCGCGCTGGAGCGCACCGGTGGGGGTGGCGCCTCGGGGCGGC
This sequence comes from Streptomyces lateritius, assembly GCF_014649715.1. GTDB lineage: Bacteria > Actinomycetota > Actinomycetes > Streptomycetales > Streptomycetaceae > Streptomyces > Streptomyces lateritius. Next base: position 47,855 of record NZ_BMTO01000008.1, on the reverse strand, counting down.
GCCCAGCCGATGTCGTCGGCGGTCGCGTCGGCGCCGGTCAGCACCTTGGCCGGCCGGGCCGAGTTGCTGTTGGACTGGGTGACGGTGGCCTGCTGCTTCGTGCCGCCGGAGACGTAGGCGACCTGTTCGCCGTCCGGAGACCACTCCGGGAACATGACGTTCTCGCCCTTGGTGAGCTCGTACTCGACGCCGTGGGTGAGCTCCTTGACGTGCACGTCGTACGAACCATCGTCACCCCGCGCGAAGGCGATGCTCCGCCCGTCCGGCGAGAACGTCGGGTGGAGGCCCTGGGTGACGGGCTTCGGTTCGCCGCCGACGCGCGGGTCCCAGAGGTGGATCGTGCTGCCGCGCAGGAAGGCGATGCGCCCGTCCCAGGCGACGTCCACCTGGGTGTCCCAGGTCTTCTCCGGAGAGGCGAAGACGTAGCCGAGGCCGGTGCCGTCGACGTTGACCCGCATGAGGCGGAGGCTGTCCTGGCCTGCACGGGCCCTGAAGCTCAGGTAGAGCTGCTTGCCGTCCGGGGTCCAGTCGAGCGCGTCAAGCCAGCCGTCGGGGCTGTCGATTTCCATGCGGATGGGCCGGGCGTTCGTGCCGTCGGCGTTCGCGACCCAGATGTCGGGGCGGCTGTCGTGGCTGATGAAGGCGATGCGTAGGCCGTCGGGCGAGAAGGTCACATCGGTGATCATGGCCCCGGACAGGCCCGGGCCGGTGGGGACCAGCTTACGCCGGTCCGTGCCGTCGGCGTTGACCGTGACCAGGGTGCTCGTGTGGTAACCGTCAACGTACTTGTACTCGGTGAAGACCACGCGCTGCTGCGGCACGGCCTCGGCAGCGTGTGCGGGTGCCGCCGTGACCGTGGTGAGCGCGGCGGAGGAGGCGAGGACGGCCAGTGCGGCGACGAGGGCGCGGCGGCGGCCGGGGAGGCGGGCAGTTCGGGTCAAAGTTCCCCCAGGGCAGAGTCTCGGGCGCGGTGGATCACGCGGTCCGGAAGGAGGACACGCCGACCCGTCGAATGGTTGTACGGGGCGATGCACCGTTCCGGACCGTCTCACATCGACGACCCCGCCCCCATTCCTGACTGACCATCAGTTCGCTAATCTGACTGAGCGTCAGCTCTGTACGGACGGGCGGAAGGGTGGACCGGAACCATGCTCGGATCGACTCACGGCACCTTCACCAACGATCTCCGGGCCCGCGTGGTCGCCTGCGGAGAGCCGCCCCTGACCGCCGTGCACGGCACCATCACCGCCCCCGGTGACCGGGACGTCAGCGGACGGCCGCTGCACGCCCCCGTCCCCGACCTCGACCGGTTCTTCCGCCCCCGGTCCGTCGCCATCGTCGGGGCCTCCGACGCCGAGGGACGGCCCAGCACCGGCATCACCCGGCAGCTCATCGCCTGGGCGGAGCGGGTCGGGGCCCGGGTCCACCCCGTCCATCCGACCCGTACGACCGTCTTCGGGCTCGGCTGCTCCCCGTCCGTCGGCGCGCTGGCCGCCACCCTCGCCGAACCCGTCGACCTCGCCGTCCTGCTGGTCGCCGACCCGCTGCCCGTCGTCGAGGAACTCGCCGAGGCGAAGGTGAGGTTCGCCGTCGCCTTCGCCTCCGGTTTCGCCGAGACCGGGCAGGACGGCGCCGAAGCGCAGGAGCGGCTCGCCGCCGCCGTACGGCGCTCCGGAATCCGGCTCCTGGGGCCCAACACCAACCTCAACGCCTTCGAGCGCTTCCGCGAAGACCTCGACGGGCCCGCCATCGCCCTGATCACCCAGTCCGGCCACCAGGGCCGGCCCGTCCACACCCTCCAGGAGCTGGGGGTGCGGCTCTCCCACTGGGCGCCCACCGGCAACGAGGCCGACCTGGAGACCGCCGACTTCCTCTCGTACTTCTCGCAGCTGCCCGAGGTCGGGGCCATCGCCTGTTACGTCGAGGGCCTGAAGGACGGGCGCGCCTTCCTGCTCGCCGCCGACCGGGCCGCTCGGCGCGGGGTGCCCGTCGTCGCGGTGAAGGTCGGCCGGACCGAGACCGGGGCGCGGACGGCCGCCTCGCACACCGGCAAGCTCACCGGCGCCGACCAGGTCGTCGACGCGGCGATGCGGCAGTTCGGGGTCATCCGGGTCGACGGGCTCGACGAGCTCCAGGACACCGCCACCCTGTTGGCCCGGGCCCGCAAGCCGGTAGCCGACGGGGTCGTCGTCTACTCGATCTCGGGCGGCACCGGCGCCCACTTCGCCGACCTCGCCACGGCCGCCGGGCTGACGCTCCCCACCCTCTCCGAGGGCAAGCAGGCGGAACTCCACCAGTGGATACCGCCGTATCTCCACGTCGCCAACCCGGTCGACAACGGCGGGCACCCGGTCGGGGACCGGCGCGGCCGGAAGATCATCGACGCGATCCTCGCCGACTCGTCCGTCGGCGTCCTGATCTGCCCCATCACCGGGCCGTTCCCGCCGATGAGCGACAGGCTCGCACAGGACCTGGTGGACGCGGCGGAGGCCACCGACAAGCTGGTGTGCGTGGTCTGGGGCTCGCCGGTCGGAACCGAGGCGGCCTACCGCGAGACCCTGCTCGGTTCCTCGCGCGTCGCCACCTTCCGTACGTTCTCCAACTGCATCGGGGCCGTGAAGGCCTACCTCGACCACCACCGCTTCACCACCGCCTACCGCTCCCCCTTCGACGAGGCCCCGCGCACCCCCTCCCCGTCCTTCCGCAAGTCGCGGGCCCTGATGCGCCCGGGACGGCAGCTCAGCGAGCACGCGGCGAAGCAGCTGCTGCGGGCGTACGGGATCCGGGTACCGCGCGAGCAGCTGGTCACCAGCGCGGCCGCCGCCGTCCGGGCGGCGGGCCTGGTCGGCTACCCGGTGGTGATGAAGGCGTCCGGCACGCGGCTCGCTCACAAGTCGGAACTGGGCCTGGTCAAGGTCGGGTTGACCTCGGCGAGCCAGGTGCGGGACGCGTACCGCGAACTCACCGACATCGCCCGCTACGAAGGCGTCGACCTCGACGGCGTCCTGGTCTGCCAGATGGTCGGGCGCGGGGTCGAGATGGTGGTGGGCGTGACCCGCGACCCGCTCTTCGGGCCCACGGTCACGGTCGGACTCGGAGGCGTCCTCGTGGAGGTCCTGAACGACACCGCCGTCCGCGTCCCGCCCTTCGGCGAGCCCCAGGCCCGGGACATGCTGGGCGAGCTGCGCGGGCGCGCCCTCCTGGACGGGGTGCGAGGAGCGCCGCCGGCGGACGTGGACGCCCTGGTGGAGGTCGTGCTGCGGGTGCAGCGGATGGCCCTCGAACTCGACGGCGACCTCGCCGAACTGGACATCAACCCGCTGATGGTGCTGCCGCGCGGGCAGGGGGCGGTCGCCCTCGACGCGCTCGCGGTGTGCCGCTAGCGAGCGCGCCTGCGGGGCGTCGCGCACCAGACGCCGCGGGCCCTGCCCTGCGGGCAGACGGCGCCGCTTTCCGGACACGACCTAGGAACCTGGGGAGACCTGTGGACGTGGAGGACGTACTGCACGGCGTCGACAACGGCGTCTCGTGGATCACGCTCAACCGGCCCGAGGCGATGAACGCCGTCACCTGGGACCAGCGCGAGCGGATCATCGCCCTGCTCGGGGAGGCCTCCGCCGACCCGCACGTACGGGCGGTGGTACTGACGGCGACCGGCCGCGGCTTCTGCGCGGGCGCGGACCTGCGCGGGGCGCCTTCGGGTGGACCGCGGGTCCCCGGTGACGTGGCGCGGACGATCCGGCTCGGGGCGCAGCGCCTGATCGGGGCCGTACTGGACTGTGAGAAGCCGGTGATCGCGGCGGTGAACGGGACGGCGGCCGGGATCGGCGCGCATATGGCGTTCGCCTGCGACCTGGTGCTCGCGGCCGAGCCGGCGACGTTCGTCGAGGTCTTCGTCCGACGGGGTCTGGTGCCGGACGGGGGCGGGGCGTACCTCCTGACCCGGCTGGTCGGGCCGCGGCGGGCGAAGGAGCTGATGTTCTTCGGGGACGCGATCGGGGCGGCGGAGGCGCGGGAGATGGGGCTCGTGAACCGCGTGGTCCCGGCGGAGGAGCTGGGGAAGACGGCCCGGGAGTGGGCCGAACGCCTCGCCCAGGGCCCGACCCGGGCCCTCGCTCTGACCAAGCAGCTGGTGAACGCCGCCCTGGAATCCGACCGGTCGACGGCCTTCGCGGCGGAGGCGGCCGCGCAGGAGATCAACATGACGACACGGGACGCGAACGAGGGTGTGGCGAGCTTCGTGGAGCGGCGCTCGCCCCACTACGAAGGTCGATAGCGCGCACACCTGCGACGACGTAGGTTGGCCCCTCAACTTCCTTACCAAGAGGGGTTACATCACATGAGCACTTTCGGAACGGGACCTGTCAGCCGGAGGAGTCTCATACGGCTCGGTGGGGGCGCCGCCGCCGGCCTGGTGGTCGGCGGCCTCACCGCTTCGACGGCGCAGGCGCAGATCGCGGCCGAGGGCGCCACGGCGCTGCCCACCTCGCTCGCCTTCGACCTCGCCGACCCGTCGGACGCCCTGTTCATGCACAAGCAGGCCTGGTGTCCCACCGTGATGCAGTGCGCGGGCTACGACCACCTCAACAAGCACTGGTACGTCGCCCAGGTCATGTACAACCCGGGTGACGGCGTGCCGTACGCGACGCGCAAGCTCGAGGGTGACATCGCCATCACCAAGCTGAGCGCCGACGGCTCGACCAAGCTCGGACGGATGTACCTGCGCGGCTTCGGGCACGGCGCCCAGATCGGCATCGAGACGACGGCGGTGGGCTCGGCCCCGTACATCTGGATCGAGTACGACTCCAAGCCGAACTCGGACGACACGGGCTTCGGCAGCAGGCTGTGCCGGATCAAGTACGTGGGTCCGGCCGCCGACCAGCCGCCGCGCAGCTTCCACTGGGACGTCGCGGCGGACCGTACGGCCATGGACTTCAAGGACCGTACGCCCGACCCGCTCAAGCTGCCGGGCGCCGGCACCACGCTGACCTCGCCGCGGCCGGTCGTCGACATGCAGCACCGCCGCGTGCTCGTGCGCTTCAACCGCAACGGTCAGCTGCAGTGCGCGGTCTGGGACCTGGACACCGCGGCCGCCGCCCCGCTCGGCGCGCCGCTGCACCACTTCGCGGACCTGCCCCGGCCGGTGTACGACGCGCAGGGCTTCTGCCTCTACGGCTCGTACATGTACATGTACGAGGGCGAGGCCTACGCCTCCGGCGGGCCGACCGACACCACGGACGTGGGCACCACCCACATCACCCGCGTCGACCTGAACACCGGGGTCTCGGAGCGCGGCCTCACGCGCGCGCTGAAAAGCCTCGTCTTCCGGGAGCCTGAGGGCATGAACATCATGCTCGTCCCGGACCCGGCCCGTCCCGGCGCCTTCCTGCCCCGGCTGACCTTCGGCTTCGCCTCGGGCGAGTCGGGCGACCGCCGGGTGAACATCGCGTACAAGGACGCCCTGATCTGACCGAGGCCGGCCCCCGCCGGACGGGGGCCGGCCCGAGGGTTCCTATCTGACGACACGTCAGCTTCAATGACGGTGTGATGGGACACGCTGGGATGGCGGCCACCGCCGTCCGATACCTCAGGTCGGCCGGATCGCCCACGGCCGTGCAAGCACCCTCCGGGCCACGGCCGCGGCTGCGGGCGGTACGGGAGGACGAACGGCTGCCCGTCGACCCGGCCGAGTTCCGGCGGGTCCTCGGGCACTTCGCCAGTGGTGTCACCGTCGTGACCGCCCCCGGGGCCGAAGGGCCGGCCGGGTTCGCCTGCCAGTCCTTCGCCTCCCTGTCCCTGGACCCGCCCCTGATCGCCTTCATGGTGGCGCGCACCTCGACGACCTGGCCCCGCATCGCCCGGGCCGGGGTCTTCTGCGTGAACATCCTGGGAGCGGACCAGGGGCAGTTGTGCCTGGGCTTCGCGAAGAGCGGCGCGGACAGGTTCGCGGGGGTGGGGCACGCCCCGGCCCCGGTGACGGGCTCGCCGCGCCTGGAGGGCGTACCCGCCTGGGTCGACTGCACGATCGCCCAGGTGCACACGGGGGGCGACCATCTCATCGTGGTGGGCAGGGTGGAGGCCCTGGGCGCGGAGGAGACAGACGGGCCGCTGCTCTTCCACCGGGGACGGTTCGGCCGGTTCACCGCGTGAGGGCGGTCAGGGCGTGAGGGCGGTCACCGCGTGAGGGCGGTCAGGGCGTGAGCAACGGCTCCGGCACCGCCGGGCGGCGGCGGATCACCAGGGCCATCAGGGCCGCCGCGGCGCACAGCGCGCCCGACGCGTACCAGACCACGTCGTACGAGCCGAAGACGTCCCGCGCCAGGCCGCCCGCGAAGGCGACCACCGCCGCACCCACCTGATGGGAGGCGAGGACCCAGCCGAAGACGATGGCGCTGTCCTCGCCGTAGTGCTCGCGGCACAGGGCGAGCGTCGGCGGGACCGTGGCCACCCAGTCCAGTCCGTAGAAGACGATGAAGAAGACCATCGGCGGGTGGACGGACGGGGCGAGGAGCATCGGCAGGAAGAGCAGCGACACCCCGCGCAGCGCGTAGTACGTGGCCAGCAGCCGCCGCGACTCGAAGCGGTCGGTGAACCAGCCCGAGGCGATCGTGCCGACGACGTCGAAGACCCCGATGACGGCGAGCAGCGAGGCCGCCGCGGTGATCGGCATGCCGTGGTCGTGGGCGGCCGGCACGAAGTGGGTCCTGACCAGGCCGTTGGTCGAGGCGCCGCAGATCGCGAAGGTGCCGGCGAGGAGCCAGAAGGGTCCGGTACGGGCCGCCTTGAGGAGGACGGTCACCGCGCGGCGGGCGGCGCCCTGCACCGGCCCGGGCTTCGGGACGAACTCGGCCGCTCCGTACGGCGCCAGGCCGACGTCCGCCGGGTGGTCGCGCAGCAGCAGCCACACGAAGGGGACGATCACGAGGGCGGAGAGCGCGACGGTCACCGAGGCCGGTCGCCAGCCGTGGTTCTCGACCAGCCAGGAGAGCAGTGGCAGGAAGACGAGCTGGCCGGAGGCGCCGGCCGCCGTCAGGATGCCGGTCACGAGCCCGCGCCGGGCCACGAACCACCGGTTGGTCACGGTGGCCGCGAAGGCCAGTGCCATCGAGCCGCTGCCGAGGCCGACGAGGACTCCCCAGAACAGGACGAGCTGCCAGGCCGCCGTCATCCACACGGTGAGCAGCGAGCCGAGCGCGATCACGCTCAGCGCGACGGCGACGACCCGCCGGATGCCGAACCGGTCCATCAGCGCGGCGGCGAACGGCGCCGTCAGGCCGTACAGCGCGAGGTTCACCGACACGGCGAATCCGACCGTGCCGCGCGACCAGTCGAACTCGGTGTGCAGCGGTTCGATCAGCAGCCCGGGCAGGGAGGCGAAGGCCGCGGCGCCGATGATCGTGACGAAGGTGACGGCCGCGACGAACCAGGCGCGGTGCACTCGGGGCGTACGGGGGAGGACGGGAGGCGTTGCGGCGCTCTCGGTTGTCTGGGTCACGTCACTCAGCATCGCGACCGGCTCCCCTGGCGACCACTGGCCCGGATGACAGCTTTCACAAGAATCGGGCCAAGGAGATCAGCACAGTCGGCAGCACCGCACGCGGCACTACACCCGCGGCAGCGTCCTGATCGGCCTCACCACCAGCAGCGCCACCACCACCAGCACCGCGATCCCGGCCCCCGCCAGCAGAACCGCCTCCGCGCCCACCGCCTCCGCCACCGGCCCCGCGAGCGCGCGGCCCGCCGCCATCATCAGCAGCGATCCGGCCACGTCGTAGGCGTGCATGCGGTTCAGCGCGTCCTGCGGCACATGGGTCTGGACCGACGTCGACCACATCACCAGCCAGAACGCGAACGCCGCCCCGCCCAGGAACTGCCCCACCCCGAGGACCGTCACGGACGCCCCGGAACCGAGCAGCACGAGGTTCACCGGCAGGCCGAGCAGCGCCACCGCCCCCGCCGCCAGCGGGCGGCGCGGGCGCAGCCGCAGGGCGAGGAGCCCGCCGGCCGCGCTGCCCGCGCCGTTGACCGCCATCAGGACGCCGTAAGCCGCCGAGCCGTGCTCACCTGTCACCAGGGTGGCGGTCAGCGGGACCAGCGGCCCCGCGACCGTCAGTCCGTAGACCGTCCAGATCGCGATGACCCCCCACAGCCAGCTCCGGGCCCGGAACTCCCGCCAGCCGACGGCCATTTCGGAGCCGAGCGAGCCGCGTGCCGCCGTGTCTCCCGGGGCGGCGGGGATCCGCGTCAGACCGAGGCAGAGAGCGCTGACGGCGAAGGTCAGGCCGTTGGCGGCGAAGGCCGCCCCGGCGCCGGAGAGCGCGACGAGGAGACCGGCGACGGCCGGACCCGCCATGGTCATCAGGGACTCGACGACCCGCAGGAGGGCGTTGGCGCGCTGCACGTCGGGGGCGATGCGCGGGATGGTGGAGGCGACCCCGGGCTGGAAGAGCGCGGCGCAGACACCGCTGACGGCGGTGAGCGTGTACACCGCCCACAGCGGCGGGCTGCCTGCGGTGAAGGAGACGGCGAGGACGGCCGCTCCCGGCAGCCGCAGCACATCCGCGAGGATCATCATCCGGCGGGCGGTGAAGCGGTCCGCGAGGACGCCGCCGAAGACGACGAAGAGCGCGAAGGGGCCGATCCAGGCGCCGAGGGCGTAGCCGACGGAGGAGCCGGAGTGCCCGGCGCCGAGGAGCCCCGCGGCGAGGGCGACGGGGACCGTGCCCTCGCCGAAGACGGCGGCGGCCCGGGCCAGGAAGAAGAGCCGGAAGTTGCGGTTCCAGAGGGGAGCCGCCCCGGCCGGTACGGCGGCGTCCGCCGCCCCGTCCTGTAGGGGAACGGTGCGCCGGGCCTCAGACTTGTACGGGTAGTGCTCCGATTGCTCGTCCGTCACGGACCCGACTTGTAGCAGCAAGTGGTCTGGACCACAAAGGGATTTCCTCGTGCCGCACCGTATCGCCGTCCTCGCCCTGCCGGGTCTGCTCCCCTTCGAGCTGGGCATTCCGCACCGGATCTTCGGCCGCGCCAAGGACCCCGAGGGCCGGCCGCTGTACTCGATCGTGACCTGCGCCCCGGTCGCGGGCCCGGTCCCCACCGACGCGGACTTCGCCGTCCACGTGGAGCACGGACCGGAGGCGCTGGCGACGGCGGACACGGTGGTCGTCCCGGCCTCGTACGAACTCGGCCCGGTCCACGAGGAGGGCAGGCTGACCGACGAGCTGGCCGCCGCGCTCGCGCACATCCGGCCCGGGACGCGGCTCGTGTCCATCTGCACGGGCGCCTACGTGCTCGCCGCCGCCGGCTACCTCGACGGGCGCCCGGCCACCACGCACTGGGCCTCGGCCGCGCACTTCCAGCGGCTCTTCCCGAGCGTACGGGTCGACGCCGACGTCCTGTTCGTCGACGACGGGGACGTGCTGACCTCGGCCGGGGTCGCCGCCGGGATCGACCTGTGCCTGCACATCGTGCGCCGGGACCACGGTACGGCCGTCGCCAACGAGGTGGCCCGCAGGACCGTCGTACCGCCGCACCGCGACGGCGGACAGGCCCAGTACATCGCCCGCCCGCTCCCCGAGCCCGGCTCCGCGACCACGACGGCCGCCCGGGCCTGGGCGCTCGCGCACCTGCACGAGCCGATCCAGCTGCGGGACCTGGCCGTACGGGAGTCGATGAGCGTACGGACGTTCACGCGCCGCTTCCGTGAGGAGGTCGGCGTCAGCCCCGGCCAGTGGCTCACCCGGCAGCGTGTGGAGCGGGCCCGGCACCTCCTGGAGTCGACCGACCTCCCCGTCGACCAGGTGGCGCGCGACGCCGGCTTCGGCACCCCCCAGTCCCTCCGCTCCCACCTCCAGGCGGCCATCGGCGTCACCCCGACGACCTACCGCCGCACCTTCCGCGCCGGTGCGGTGGGCTGAGCGGCCGGCTGCCCGGCGCTCTCGATCCGCCGCTCCCCCACCGCGCCGATCGCCGTCAGGAGCAGGGTGAGGCCGACGCCGAACAGGATGGCGGTCGAGGGGGCCACCACCGTCAGCAGGCCGCCCGCGAGTGAGCCGCTCGCCGCGTAACCGGCGCCGACGGCCGCGTACATGACCGAGTAGCCGGCCGCCAGGGCGCTCGGCGGCAGTATCTGACGCAGGGCCAGGTTGCGGGTGAGCATCGCCGGGGCCTGGAGGAGGCCGGCCAGGGTCAGGGCGACGGCGATCGTGCCCGCGGAGGGCAGGACGGCCATGAGGGCGACGCCCGCGGCGACGCCGAGGATGAGCACGAGGGACTGCACCGGCAGCCGGCCCGGCCAGCCGCTCCGGAGCCCGTAGACGAACGCCCCCACCGCCGAGCCGATCGAGAAGCCGGCGAGGAGCGGGCCCGCCCAGCCGATGGCGATCTCCCGCTGTTCGAGGAGGGCGGGCAGGATCAGCTCGGCGAGGGCCAGCAGGGTCAGGCTTCCGGCGCCCATGACGTAGACCGGCCAGGCCCGCAGCAGGACGCGCCGCATCGGCTCGCCGCCCTGTTCCTGGCTCTCGGCCCGCCAGCCGGGGGGCAGCGCCCACAGCCCGGCGACGGAGGCCGCCATCAGCCCGCCCTGGAGCAACAGGGGCACCGCGGGGTCGACGCCGAGCGCCAGGCCGCTCACGAGCGCGGGCGCGAGGGCCCAGATGACGAAGGTCTGCACGGACTCGATGGAGAGCGCCTGGGTGACGGCCTTCTCCGGCACCAGGCTGGTGAGCAGGGCGCGCAGAGCGCCGGGCGAGGCGGCGGGGCCGGCCCCCGCGAGGAAGGCGAGCAGACCGAGGACGACGGGGTGCGCGTCGGCGGCGAGGCCGAGTCCGGCGAACCCGACCGCGCCCACAACGAGCCCGATCGCCAGATGCGGCCGGGCGCGCTCGGCGTTCAGCCGGATGCCGAGGACCGGAGCGGCGACGATCTCGCCGATGACGTACGCGGCGGCGAGCACCGCCCCGAGGGTGTAGCCGCCCGGCCGTTCCCGCACCAGGAACACGAGCGCCAGCGGCGCCATCGCCACGGGCAGCCGGGCGGCCAGGGCGACGGCCGACCAGGTGAGGACGGGGCGGGTGAGGAGCTCGCGGTACGCCATGGTCACGACCGTAACCGCCGATCACCCGATCACCCGCTAAAAGGTGAGGACTCCGCGCGCGAGGCGTCCTTGTTCGGCGTCCTCCACCGCCTTGGCGAAGTCCTCCACCGGGTACGTCCCGGTGACGAGTTCGTCGAGGAGGAGGCGGCCTTGGCGGTACAGCTCGGCATAGAGGGCGATGTCCTTCTGCGGGCGGGAGGAGCCGTAGCGGCAGCCGAGGATCGACTTGTCGAGGAACATGGCCGCGGGCGGGAAGCTCACCTCGGCGGTGGGCGCCGTCATGCCGAGGATGATCGCCTGGCCGTGGCGGTCGAGCAGGTCGATCGCGGTACGGACGAGGCCGGTGTGGCCGACGCACTCGAAGACGTGGTCGGCGCCGGTGGGCAGGATGTCGCGCACCCCGTCGGCGGCGGCGAGGAAGTGCGTGGCGCCGAACCGCCGTGCGACGGCCTCCTTGGCGGGGTTGGTGTCGACGGCCACGATCGTGAGCGCGCCGGCGATCCGGGCGCCCTGGAGGACGTTGAGGCCGATGCCGCCGGTGCCGATGACGACGACCGTCTCACCCCGGTCGACCTTGGCCCGGTTGAGGACGGCTCCGACGCCGGTGAGGACGCCGCAGCCCATGAGGGCGGCGGAGGTGAGGGGGATGTCGGACGGGATCTTCACCGCCTGGACGGCCTTGACGACGGTCCGCTCGGCGAAGGAGGAGTTCGAGGCGAACTGGAAGAGAGGCCGCCCGGCCCGGGAGAAGGGCTGCCCGGGCCTGCCGATCGCCTTGCGGCACATGGTGGGACGACCACGGTCGCAGTCGGCGCAGGCGCCGCAGTTGGCGAGGGTGGAGAGGGCGACGTGGTCGCCGGGGACGACATGGGTGACGCCGGGGCCGACGGCCTCGACGACGCCGGCGCCCTCGTGGCCGAGGACGAGGGGGGCCGGGAAGGGGATGGTGCCGTCGACGACCGCCAGATCGCTGTGGCAGACCCCGGCGGCCCGTACGGCGACGCCCACCTCGCCGGCCCCGGGCTCCCGCACCTCCAGATCCCCCACAACCTCCACGCGCACCCCGTCAAACACCACTCCACGCATGTACGTCTCCTTGTCCGTGGGGAGGCGGGGGTCTCCTCCCCCGCCCCTACGTGTTCGAGCGCGAGCCCTACGCGTTCGGGCGGGAGCCGTCCGCCGCCGCCCTGGCCATCTCCTCCAGGCGCGCCAGCATCGGCATCGGATCCACCCCCACCGTCCCCGGCAGAAAATCCGCGATCCGTTCCGGCGTCCAAGCCCCCGGTTCCGCGTACGCCGCCCGCAGTTCCCTCGGCTGCGCCCAGACCGCGATCTTCGGGCCGGCGATCGTGTAGACCTGGCCCGTGATCTTCTCCGTCCGCGCCCGCTCCGACAGGAGGTAGACGACGAGCGCCGCCACGTCCTCCGGCTCGCCGATCTCCTTCAGCTCCATCGGCACGTTCGCCGACATCCGGGTCCGCGCCACCGGCGCCACCGCGTTCGCCGTCACCCCGTACTTGTGCAGGCCGAGCGCCGCCGACCGCACCAGCGAGATGATCCCGCCTTTGGCCGCCGCGTAGTTGGCCTGGGCCACCGAACCCTGGTGGTTACCGCTGGTGAAGCCGATCAGCGTGCCGCCGCCCTGCTTGCGCATCACCGCGCTCGCCGCCCGGAAGACCGTGAACGTCCCCTTCAGGTGCGTGGCGACGACCGGGTCCCACTCCTCCTCCGACATGTTGAAGAGCATCCGCTCGCGCAGGATGCCCGCCACGCACACGACCCCGTCGATCCGTCCGTACGACGCCAGCGCCGTCTCCACCACCCGCGCGCCGCCCGCCATCGTCGAGATGTCGTCGGCGACCGCCGTCGCCGCCCCGCCCGCCGCCTCGATCTCCTTGACGACGGCCTCGGCGATCTCGCTCGTCGGCTCCCCGCCCTCGATGGAGACCCCGTAGTCGTTGACGACGACCTTCGCGCCCTCCGCCGCGCACGCGAGGGCGACCGCCCGGCCGATCCCCCGCCCCGCCCCCGTCACGGCGACGACCTTGCCTGCCAAGAAGTTCCCCACGCCCGGCCCCTTCCCGCATTTTCTGACGGTCCGTTAGATTTACCGTAGAGCTGGATTCTACGACCCGTCAGATACTGGAGAACAAGACCCCGGAGGCCCCGATGTCACTCCCCTCCTCCCTCCCGCCGGAGTTCCACGACATCGCCAAGCGCGTGAACAACTGGGGCCGTTGGGGCCGGGGCGACGAAATAGGCACCCTCAATCTGATCACCGACGAGGTGGTGCGGGAGGCGGTACGGACCGTCGTCTCCGGGCAGCGCGTCCCCCTGGCCCTCGACCTGAAGCAGGACGGCGTGCAGACCGGGGTGATCCCCGGACGGGTCAACCCGCTCCACGTCATGATCCAGATCAACCAGGAGCTCTTCGGCCCCGGCACCGTCGCCACCAGCGACGACGCCGTGACCTTCGGACTCCAGGCGGCCACCCACTGGGACGCGCTCACCCACGTCTCCCACTCCGGCAAGATCTACAACGGCCGGCCGGCCGCCACGATCACCCCGCACGGACGGTCCGGGTTCAGCGGCATCCACACCGCCCGCCATCTCGTGAGCCGTGGCGTCCTGCTCGACGTGGCGAGCGCCAAGGGCCTGGACCGGCTGCCCGGGGACCACGCCGTGACCCCGGAAGACCTGGACGAAGCGGCGGAATTCGGCCGGGTGACCGTACGGGCCGGCGACATCGTTCTCGTACGGACCGGGCAGATGCGCGCTTACCTCGCCGGGGACAGGCACGGGTACGCCTTCCCCTCCCCGGGCCTCTCGATCCGTACGCCCGAGTGGTTCCACGCCCGCGATGTCGCCGCCGTCGCCAACGACACGCTCACCTTCGAGATCTTCCCGCCCGAGATCGAGAACCTCTGGCTGCCCGTGCACGCGCTCGACCTCGTCGAGATGGGAATGCTCCAGGGTCAGAACTGGAATCTGGAAAGTCTGTCCACAGCCTGTGCACAGAGCGGGCGGTACGCGTTCCTGCTCTCCGCGATGCCCGAGCCCTTCGTGGGCGGTACGGGCACACCGGTGGCCCCGGTCGCCCTGCTGTGAACTCGCGCGGAGTTTCGCGCGGGTGGCGGCGCACTCGCACGCGCCCCGAGCACGGCACGGTGTCCGCCACCCGGCCGCGACCCGTGCTCGTCGAGGGCAGCACGATTCACGCGCTCCCTCGTCGTCCCCTCACGACGAATCGCTCACCCCAGAGTGAACAAATCGGCACGAACCGTCAACAGCGCGCCGATGAGACGGAAGCGGAAGCCGAAGCGGAGGGTGTGACCGGTGTGAGCGGTGTGACCGCCGTCGGCGCCACCGGTGCCGGGGTCGCCGGGACCGGGACCGGGACCGTACGGTCCACCTCGCACCAGATGCTCTTGCCGGCGCCCTCGCGCTGCCAGCCCCACCGGTCGGCCAGGCCGTCCACCAGCTCCAGGCCGCGCCCGTTGGTGTCCTCGCCCTCGGCGTGACGCTGCCGCGGGGGCCGGTCGCTCGCGTCGGCGACCTCCACCCGTACCGTCCCGGCATCGGGACAGCCCGCGGCGAACAGCATCCGCAGCACGGCCGGACAGCCCGTGTGGACCACCGCGTTGGTGACCAGCTCGGAGATGAGCAGCACCAGCGTGTCGGTCAGCGGCTCGTCATCCCCTATGCCCGATCCGGCGAGCCTCGAACGCGCCCATCTCCGGGCTCGTCCCACCTCCGCCGGGTCCGGCCCGACCTCCAACTGAACCTGAAGCACCTGCACCGTTCACACCATCCGAACCGGCGGACACATCGCCTCGCGCCCCACAGCCATCGACGCCCTTACAGAACGTGATTCCCTTGTGGAACAGCATGGTTGACGTACAGTCACCGCAACAAGCGCTTCGGGCATATTCCAGCGCGAAGGAGTACGCATGGTCCATACTGTGCGACGCACGCTGCGGGGAGTCGAACAGGAGGGCGTGAAACGCCTCCAGGGGGCGCGAGCGGCGGGCATTCCCGGCGCCGGAGCCGCCGCACGGGCGACACCGGGAGTGTCCGGGTTCACAACCACTCGCATCCCACGGAGAGTACCGGAGCGGGACCCCGACTCCGGGCCGTGACGGCCCGGCCGAAGGACACAACCCGATATCGACGTTCCGTGACCCCTCAGGCCGCCTCCGCGGGCGTGCCGAGGAGCGCCGCCGCCTCCCGCTCCTCCGCGGCGGCCGCCGGGAGCCACCGCTCCGCCCGGACCCAGGCCCGTTTGAGGTGGAGATGGACGTCCGCCTCCCAGGTGAAACCCATGCCGCCGTGCACCTGCAGGCAGTCGCGGGCGCAGCGCACCGCGGCTTCGTCGGCGAGGAGCTTGGCACCGGCGATCTCGACCGGGTCGGCGGTGACGGCCGCCGCGTAGACGGCGGCGCGGGCGACCTCTGTTCGTACGAGCATCTCGGCACACAGGTGCTTGACCGCCTGGAAGGCGCCGATCGGCTGCCCGAACTGCGCCCGCTCCCGCGCGTGTTGCACGGCCGTCTCGGTGGTGCGGGCGGCGCTTCCGAGCTGCTCGGCGGCGGCGAGGAGGATCGCGTCGGCCGGAACGGGCCCCGGGCCGGCGACCGGGAGCCGGTGCAGGGGGGTCAGCGGGTCGACGGAGCGCACCGGCTCGGCGCGCCGGCGCACAGCCTCCACGGACTCGCGCCCGCCCCCGGCCCCCACGGACTCATCCACCACCACGTCCGCCTCGTCGAGCCAGTCCACGAGCGCCCCGTCGGGGCGGGTCACGACCGTCTTCCCCTCCGCCGCGCCCGGCACCTCGCCCGCCGCCAGATGCGTCGCGATCAGCGGTCCCGGCAGCAGGGCGCGCCCCGCCTCCTCGAAGAGGAGGACCGCCTCCGGCAGGCCGAGGCCGACCCCGCCCTCCTGCTCCGGCAGCCGGAGCGCGAAGAACCCGGCCACCCCCAGCTCCCGCCACAGCGCCCGGTCCAGCGTGCCGCCGGCCTCGACGGCCGCCCGGAGCGCCTCCCGGTCGAAGCGGCGCTCGAGAAGCGCCCGCACCCCCGCCTTCAACGCCTGCTGGTCCTCGGTGAGCCGGAAGTCCATGGGTGGGTCACCGCCCCTTCGGCAGGCCGAGGATGCGCTCGGCGACGATGTTTCGCTGGATCTGGGAGGTGCCGGCGGCGATCGTGTACGAGAGCGAGGACAGCCGGTCCAGGTTCCATTCACGCCCCAGGTCGAGCGCGTCCGGGCCGAGGACGGCGGCGGCCGTGTCGTACAGCTCCTGGCGGGCGTGGGAGTAGCGCAGCTTGAAGACGGAGCCGCCGATGCCCGGCACCCCGCCCGACGCCTCGGCCTCGCTGACGTTCCACTGGGTGAGCCGCCACAGCGCCCGGAACTCGGCGCTCAGCCTGCCGATCCGGCGGCGCAGGACGTCGTCGTCCCAGGCGCCGCTCGCGCGCGCTGCGCGGGCGAGTTCGGCCAGGACGCGGCGGCAGGCGACGACCTCGCCGACGAAGGCGGTGCCGCGCTCGAAGGAGAGGGTCACCATCGTGACCCGCCAGCCGTCGTTCTCCTCGCCGATCCGGTTCTCGACCGGGACCCGCACCTCGTCGAGGAAGACCTCGGCGAACTCCGTCGAGCCCGCGAGGGTCCGCAGCGGACGCACGGTGATGCCGGTGGCGTCCATGGGCATCGCGAGCCAGGTGATGCCCCGGTGGCGGGGCGCCGACGCGTCCGTACGCACCAGAAGCTCGCACCAGTCGGCGACCTCGGCGTGCGAGGTCCAGATCTTCTGCCCGGTGACGACGTACGCGTCCCCGTCCCGGACCGCCCTCGTCCTGAGCGAGGCGAGGTCGGACCCGGCGTCGGGCTCGCTGAAGCCCTGGCACCACACCTCGTCGCCGCGCAGCACGGGCGGCAGCCACCGCTCACGCTGCGCCTTCGTGCCCTCGGCCGCGATCGTGGGCCCGGCGTGCAGCAGCCCGACGAAGTTGGCGCCGACGTAGGGGGCCCCGGCCCGCTCGGACTCCTCCAGGAAGATCAGCCGCCGGGTCGGGGAGGCGTCCCAGTGCACGTCCGCGTACCCGGCGTCGTACAGTCCGCGCTGCCAGCCGCAGTCGTACGCGCGCCGGGCCGGCCAGTCCCGCGGGTCGGGGCGCGGCGGCAGGGCGGGCAGGACGGAGGCGAGCCACTTCCGCAGCCCGGCCCGGAACTCCTCCTCCTCTTCGCTGTACGCGAGGTCCATCAGACGATGCCCAGTCCGAGCATCCGGATGGCGTTGCCGCGCATCAGCTTGTAGACGGTCTCGTCGTCGAGTCCCTTGACGTGGTCGAGGGCCACCTCCTTGGTGTGCGGGAAGGTGGAGTCGACGTGCGGGTAGTCGGTCTCGAAGGTGGCGTTGTCCCGGCCGACCACGTCGAGCGAGGCGATGCCGTGCTTGTCGCGGAAGAAGCAGCAGAACATCTGCCGGTAGTAGTACGTGGACGGCGGCTCGGGAACCAGGTCGCGGACGCCGCCCCAGGCACGGTGCTCCTCCCACACGTCGTCGGCGCGTTCGAGGGCGTACGGGATCCAGCCCATCTGGCCCTCGCTGTAGGCGAGCTTGAGGGTGGGGAACTTCACCAGGACGCCGCTGAAGAGGAAGTCCATCATCGAGGCCATGGCGTTGTTGAAGCTCAGGGACGCCTGGACGGCGGGCGGGGCGTCGGGGGACGCGGCGGGCATCTGGGACGACGACCCGATGTGCATGTTGACGACGGTGCCGGTCTCCTGGCAGACGGCGAAGAAGGGGTCCCAGTAGCCGGAGTGGATCGACGGGAGCCCGAGACAGGTCGGGATCTCGGAGAAGGTCACGGCCTTCACGCCCCGGGCGGCATTGCGGCGGATCTCGGCGACCGCCAGGCCGATGTCCCAGAGCGGGATGATGCAGAGCGGGATGAGCCGGCCGCCGCTGTCGCCGCACCACTCCTCGACCATCCAGTCGTTGTAGGCGCGTACGCAGGCGAGGGCGACCTCCTTGTCGTGCGCCTCGGCGAAGGTCTGGCCGCAGAAGCGCGGGAAGGTCGGGAAGCAGAGCGAGGCCTCGACGTGGTTGAGGTCCATGTCCTTGAGCCGCTCGACGGGGTCCCAGCAGCCGCGCCGCATCTCGGCGCGGGTGATGCCCTCCAGGGTCATGTCCTCCCGGTCGAAGCCGACGGCGGCGATGTTGCGCTTGTACGGGAACTTCAGGTCCTCGTAGATCCACCAGTCGGTGGGCGGGCCGTCCGGGTCCATCGTGATCCGGTACTTCCCGCCGACGTAGGCGAGCTCCCCGATCCCGGCGGTGAGCGGCTTGGGTCCCCGGTCGCGGTATCTGGCGGGCAGCCAGGTCTCGAAGAGGTGCGCGGGCTCGATCACGTGGTCGTCGACGCTGATGATGCGGGGCAGTTCCGTCATGACCCCTCCATTTTCTGATGGCCCGTCAGATACGGTTCCGCCTCAGGCTAGCCGCGCACCCCTGGACCGACAAGGACCGACCCCTCTACGCTCTCGACACGATCTGACGGACAGTCAGTCAAGGGAGTCGTCGTGACCGACATCGCACACGCCCTGGGCGAGTCCCGCACCCTCTGGGAACTCGTCGACCGCCGCGCCGCCCTCACGCCCGACCGGCCCGTCCTGCTCCAGGGGGACAGGAGCCTCACCTTCGGCGCGCTGCGCGACCGCGCCGAACGGTGCGCCGCCGGGCTGTACGACCGGGGGGTCCGCCCCGGGACCGTCGTCGCCTGGCAGCTGCCGACCCGGATCGAGACCGCCGTCCTCACCTTCGCCCTGGCCCGCCTCGGGGCCGTGCAGTCGCCGGTCATCCCCTTCTACCGGGACCGGGAGGTCGGCTTCGCGCTGCGCGAGTCGAAGGCCGAGTTCCTCGCCGTCCCCGGCGTGTGGCGCGGCTTCGACCACACCGCGATGGCGCGGCGGCTCGGCGCCCGCCGGGTCTTCGAGGCGTACGACTCCCTGCCCGACGGCGACCCGGCCGTCCTGCCACCGCCGCCGGCCTCCGGGACGGACGTCCGCTGGATCTACTGGACCTCGGGCACGACCTCCGACCCCAAGGGCGTCCTGCACACCGACCGCTCCCTCATCGCGGGCGGCTCCTGCCTCGCCCACGCCCTGAAGCCGACCGCCGACGACGTGGGCTCCATGGCCTTCCCGTACGCCCATATCGCCGGGCCCGACTACACGGTGATGCTGCTGCTCTACGGATTCCCCGCGGTGATGTTCGAACAGTTCGCGCTGCCCGAGGCGCTCGAGGAGTACCGCAGGCACGGTGTGACCGTGGCGGGCGGGTCCACCGCCTTCTACTCGATGTTCCTCGCCGAGCAGCGCAGACAGCCGGGCAGCCCGATCATCCCCACCCTGCGGCTGCTCGCGGGCGGCGGGGCGCCCAAGCCGCCGGAGGTCTACCACGCGGTCGTACGGGAGATGGGCTGCGCGCTCACCCACGGCTACGGCATGACCGAGGTTCCGATGATCACGATGGGCTCACCGGACGACACCGCCGAGAACCTGGCGACGACCGAGGGCAGGCCCCCGGAGGGCATGGAGATACGGATCGCGGAGGGCGGCGAGGTACGGCTCAGGGGCGAGGCGGTCTGCCAGGGCTATCTCGACCCCGCGCAGACGGCCGCCGCCTTCGACGAGGACGGCTTCCTCGTCACCGGCGACGTGGGACATCTGACCCCGAGCGGCCATCTCGTCCTCACCGGGCGGATCAAGGACATCATCATCCGCAAGGGCGAGAACATCTCGGCCAAGGAGATCGAGGACCTCCTCCACGAGCACCCGGCGGTCGGCGACGCCGCCGTCGTCGGGCTCCCCGACCCTGAGCGCGGTGAACGCGTCTGCGCGGTCGTGGAGCAGCCGCCCGGGGCCCCGGCCCTCACCCTCGCCGCCGTGACGGACTTCCTGCGCGCGGCGGGCCTCTCCGTCCACAAGCTGCCGGAACGGCTGGAGGTGGTGGAGGCCCTGCCGCGCAACGAGACGCTCCGCAAGGTCCTCAAGTACAAGCTGCGGGAGCGCTACTCCGTCACGAACGCTCCTCCGTCATGAAGTAGCGGGCGAAGGCCGTCACGGCCGCCTCCTCCTCGACCGCGCCCGCGTCGTCGGTCGGCAGGGAGGCGGCGCCCAGCGCCGCCGCCTCCGGGGCGATGCCGAGGGCCCGAAGCGCGCGTTCCACCTCCGCCGGGGTGGGGGCGAGGGCCAGCAGGGCGTGGAGGAAGGGGCGGGCGATCTCGGCGAAGCGCTCGGGATGGTCGTGCAGCCGCTTGACCGCGCCGCCGGCGAACTCCTGCCGGCTGACGCGCTGGTCGCCGTCGACGTCGGCGATCCCCGCCATGCCCTGCCAGAAGGCCTCGGCGCCGGTCACCAGCGCCTGGCCCTTGTCGCAGCGGAAGGACGTGTCGAACTCGGTCAGCAGCCGTTTCGCCGCCGTCGTGAAGTCCTCGCGCGAGATGGTCCCGTCGCCGTCCTGGTCGAACGCGGCGAAGCGGGAGGCGATCCTGCGCCGGTAGAGCTGCTCGGGGGGCTGCTCCGATTCCTGCTCGGGTTCCATGGGCTCCATGTGCGCGACCTTACGACGCCGGGGCCCGCTACGCCGAGAGGGGCGGAACGGTCAGCCTTCGGGTGGGAGAGGGCTGCTCGGGAACGGACGCAGTCTGCCCCGCGAGGTACTCCACCTCCAGAGGCCGCGCGCGCTCGTCGACCGCGTCGGCGGCGTCCGCGTACACGTCGAAGAGGCGCCGGACGCCGAGCGCGGCCAGGACCCGGTTGACGTGCGAGCCTTCCAGAGCGCCGCGCGCGGGCAGGACCAGCCTCAGCCGGCCGCCGCAGGAGCGCATCAGCCGGCGGGAGGCGATCAGCACGCCCACCCCGCTGGAGTCGCAGAAATCGACGCCCGCGAGATCGAGGACCACGTCGTGCCGGCCCCCGGCGACGGCGTCGTGCACGCGTCTGCGGACCGTGGGCGAACTCACCAGATCCAGTTCGCCGCGGACATGCAGCACGGTCCAGGGGCCTTGCTCGTCTTCGCCGACATGGATCGTCACAGATCGCGCCCTTCAAAACGGAGGCTGTGCTTCCTGTCCCCTCCCGCTGCCCCACGGCCACGAAACGAAACCCCCGGTGTGAAAGGTGGCGCTTTCCCTACCACCCCGCGGCTCCTGGGGGCGTACTTGTCACAAAGGAGAGTGCGCTGTCGCCGGGGCGCACTACTTTGGGGGATGAACTCGGACCGGGAGGGCCACCGAAGAGCACCGGAGGGCTTCGTATGGCGAAGGACACACCACCGCGCTGGGACCGCCGGATGCAGCAGCGGCTGGCGCGCGGGGAGGCCGCCGCGCTCGGGGAGTTGTACGACCGATTCGCGTCGCTCGTGCACAGCCTCGCCCACCGCGTGCTCGACGACGACAGCGCCGCCGACCTGGTCACCCGCGAGGTCTTCGGCTACATCTGGGAGAACCCCGACGCGTACGACCCCAAGCAGGGCAACCTGCGCTCCTGGATAGCCCGGCTGACCCAGCGCCAGGCCGTCCACCGGCTGCGGCAGACGGAGGCGACGGCGTACGCCGAGACCGGCGAGGGCTCTGCGGAGGAGCTGGAGCAGAAGGTGCGCCGGGCGTCGGTCGCGGCCCGCGCGGACTACATCGTGACGTCGATGCCCGCGCCGTTGCGCGCCGCTCTGGAACTGGCCTATTTCCAGCGGCGCGACTATCGCCAGACGGCGGCGGACCTCGGGGTGACGGAGGACGAGGCGCGGCGGCGGCTGCGGCTCGGGCTGCAGTTGCTGTCGACGGCGAACACCCGTCCGCTGGAGGGGTCCTCGCCGCCAGGCCCCGGACGCGCGTGGTGAGCGGGGCGAACGGCGACCCGGAGGAGGTCGCGCGCGCTCCCCGGATACCGGGGCCCCGGTGGGCGGCGGACGACCACGCGGACCTGTCGGCGTCCGGGGCACCGCCGGAGGTTCCCGTAGAGCCCGTGGAGGCGGAGGAACCGACACGGGCCGACGAACCGGCACGGGCCGCGGAACCGGTGCCGCCGTCGCACGGGGTGCTCAAGTCTCTCCTCGGGGCGTGGGCGCTGTCCGCGTGCTCGGCGGAGGAGACGCAGGCGGTCGAGGCTCACCTCACCGAGTGCGCCCCGTGCGCGGACGAGGCGCTGCGGCTGCGCGACGCGGTCGGGCTGCTCCACGCCGGGCGGGACCTCGACCTCGACCCGCTGCTGCGCTCCCGCGTCCTGGAGAACTGCCTGGGGCGGCGCCCCGCCCGTATCCCGGTGCCCGCCTGGGCCTGTCCGTACGACGCCGAGACGGCCCGGCTGGACGCGCTGCTGCGGGACATCGGCGAGTCGGAGTGGCACGCCCCGGTGCGCCTGAAGTGGTTCGAGGGCGAGCGGCCGGCGAGCCGCCGGACGACCGTCGCCGGGGTGATCGGGCATCTGATGACGGTGGACGGCCTGGTGTCGACGGCGCTCGGTCTGGACGACCCGCTGGGGCCGGGGGCCGGGGAGGCGTCGCCGACGGAGCGCACCGAGGCGTACTGGCAGGGCGCTGAACATCCGCCGACGCGCGGGGTGCGCGAGCCGTGGCGCGACCAGAGCCACACGCTGATCCGGACGGTCTCGTTCGCGGGACGAGGTGTCGCGGACCTGACGGTTGCGTACGGGGGCTTCGCGCTGCCGATGCGGGACTCGCTCCTCGAGCGGGCCTTCGAGTGCTGGGTGCACGCGGACGACATCGCGAACGCGGTGGCGTATCCGTACGAGCCGCCAAGCGGCGCGCATCTGCACGACATGATCGACCTGGCGGCGCGGCTGCTCCCGGCGGCGCTCGCCGGCCGGCGCCGCGGGGGCCTCGCCGCTCCGCCGCGCCATCTGGTCGCGGCGGGCGCCCCCGGCCGCTCGCTCCACCTGGAGGTGGAGGGCTCGGGCGGAGGCCACTGGTACATCGCCCTGGACTCCCCCGCCGCCGTCGCCTCCCCGGATCACGCGGTGGCCCAGGTGGCGATGGACGGCGTCGAGTTCTGCCAGCTCGTGGCGGGCCACGTCCCGCCGGAGGAGGCCGCCGCCGGCAAGGACGGCGACCGGGAGGCGATCCGCGACGTCCTCTTCGCGGCGGCGTCTCTCAGCAGGCTGTGAGAGCGGCGTCTCTCAGCAGGCTGTGAGAGGCGTCTACGTGAAGACGACGGTCCGGCGGCCGTTGAGCAGGATGCGGCGCTCGGCGTGCCACTTCACCGCACGGGCCAGCGCCTGGCACTCCACGTCGCGGCCGACGGCCACCAGCTGGTCGGGGGTGACCTCGTGGCCGACGCGCTCGACCTCCTGCTCGATGATCGGGCCCTCGTCGAGGTCGGCCGTCACGTAGTGGGCCGTCGCGCCGATCAGCTTCACGCCGCGCGCGTGCGCCTGGTGGTAGGGCTTGGCGCCCTTGAAGCTCGGCAGGAAGGAGTGGTGGATGTTGATGATCCGGCCCGACAGCTGCTTGCACAGGTCGTCGGAGAGCACCTGCATGTAGCGGGCGAGGACCACCAGCTCGACGTTCTGCTCGCGCACCAGGTCGAGCAGCTCGGCCTCGGCCTGCGGCTTGTTCTCCTTGGTGACCGGAATGTGCCGGAACGGGATGTCGTACGAGCCCACCAGCTCCGCGAAGTCCGTGTGGTTGGAGACGACCGCGACGATCTCGACCGGCAGCGCCCCGATCCGGGAGCGGAAGAGGAGATCGTTCAGGCAGTGCCCGAACTTCGACACCATCAGCACGACCCGCATGCGCTCGTCGGCGCGGTTGATCTGCCAGTCCATCGCGAAGGAGTCACCCACCGCGGCGAAGCTCGCCCGCAGCTTGTCCACGGTGACCGGGGCCTCGGCCGAGAAGTGGACCCGCATGAAGAAGAGACCCGTGTCCCGGTCCCCGAACTGCTGGCTGTCCTCGATGTTGCAGCCGGTGATGAACAGATAGCTCGACACGGCGTGCACGATGCCCTGTTTGTCCGGGCAGGAGAGCGTGAGGACGTACTGGTCAGTCATCCTCGTAGGGTGCCATATCCGGCCGGCCGGGCAGGGTCCGCGTCCGTCAGGCGGACCGCGTCATGATACGGAGCACGTCCAGCGAGCGCGGGGGCGTGTCCGGGTCCTCGCCGTCCGCCGACGCCATCCGTACGTGTGCCTCGCGGGCGGCCCGTACGGCCTCCGGCCACCCGTGGTGCTCCATGTAGGCGGAGAACGGGGCGTCGGGACCCACCTGGTGCATGATCCGCAGCACGCGCAGCACGGCCACGTCCACCAGGGCGGCCTCGCCCGAGTCGCGGAAGATCGTGCCGACGTACTTCTCGGCGGACCAGTTGTCCAGCCAGGTGTCCTCGACGAGCCGGTAGACGGCGTCGGTGACGTCGCCGTACCCGTCGTGGCCGGCCAGCCAGGTCGTCTCGTGGAACCCGGGATCGGAGAGCATGTGCAGCGCCGAGCGCACGTTGCTGCGCCAGCGCCACCACGGCATGTCGTTGAGCGGCATGCCGCCCATGGTGGAGGAGCGACGGCCGCGACGGGAAGAGTTCACCGAACTGGAGACTGAACCGGAGTCTGGACCGGAGACGGGACTGGACACCTTTCGATCGTACGTTCCGCCTCGGCGCGAGCGGACCGGCCCCCTCCCCCCGCGTCCCCCGCCGCCGGTCCGCCCCGGTAATTCACCTTCACGTCACTCCACGTCGAACCATGCTCACTCCGGCGTTACCCATGAGGCGGAAATGTGCATGCCCATGACCGGTAGGCGACTGACCTCACTCCTCGCGTATGTCACGACGGCGGCGGCCGGGGCGTCGCTGCTCAGCGGCTGCGGCGTGCTCCCTGGGACCACGGGGGGATCCAGGGAGCCCGTCACGGTGATGACCTGGGCCCCCGACGGCACGCGGGCCACCAACATGCCGGGCATGCCCGCCATGGCCCAGGCCTACGCCCGCTGGGCCAACGCGTCCGGCGGCATCGACGGCCACGAGCTCCGCATCCTCACCTGCAACGAGCAGAACACCTCCGCCGGCGCCGCGGCCTGCGCCCGCCGGGCCGTCCGTGAGAAGGTCGTCGCCGTCGTCGGCTCCTACAGCCAGAACGGGCGCGCCTTCATGGCGCCGCTGGAGGCGGCGGGCATCCCGTACATCGGCGGCTACGGCATCTCCGAGGACGAGTTCACCAGCCCGCTCTCCTACCCCGTCAACGGCGGCCAGGCCTCGCTCATGGCCGGCCACGGCATGCAGCTGGCCGAGTCCTGCCGCAAGGTCTCCCTCGTCCGGCCCGACACCCTGGCCGGCGACAAGCTGCCCGACCTGCTCGACTCCGGCCTGCGCAAGAGCCGGCACGGCGGCGCCACCGACATCCCCGCGGTCGAGGACGCCGGCGAGTACACCCAGCAGGCGGGCCGGGCGCGTACCAAGGCCGGGCGCGAGAACGGCTGCGTCGCCGCCGTCCTGGGCGAGCGCACCCAGACGTTCTTCGACTCCTTCCGGCGCCTGCCCGGCCCAGGGGACGGGGGCGCGCGGCCGGACCGGGGGACCTCGGACGACGAGAGCGCCGACGCCGTCCGGATCTCCTCCGTGCTCGGCAGCGTCAGCCAGCCGGTCATCGACCGCACGGGCGGCGCGCGCAGCCCCTTCGAGGGCGCGTACGTCACCGGCTGGTACCCGGAGGCCAACGACGCGCGGTGGGCGCCGATGCGGAAGGTGATCCAGCAGCACGCGTTCGCCGACAACCGGGTCGACCCCGCCGACGCGGGCGTGCAGACGACCTGGATCGCGTACACCGTCCTGAAGAAGGTCGTCGAGTCGCTCGACCGGGACTCGGTCACGGCGGGCGCCGTGTCGCACGCCCTCGACCGGGGCGTCGCCATCGACACGGGCGGCCTGACGCCCGAACTGCGCTGGCGGTACGAGGACTTGCTCGGCGCCCCCGGCTTCCCCCGGATCGTCAACCACCAGGTGACCTTCCAGGTGGTCCGCCAGGGGCGGCTCGTGGCACAGAAGCCCGGCTTCGTCGACGTCGGCGAAACCGTCCTCACCGCCCCCTAGAACGCCCGCCCGGGGCCACCCCCTAGGCCGCGTCCGTAAAGCCCCGCCTGGCCCGCGACGCCTGGCATGGCCTAGAGCTGGGTGGGCGTCCGCTTCGAAAGGCCGTACTTCTCGGCGGTCGGGTTCCACAGCCCGGCCGCCTCCTTCTTGGCGGTCGTGGCCTCACCGCTCTTCTTGTTCGCCTCGACCGCGTGGTTGGTGCTCCGGGCCTTGCCGCCCTTGCACGCCTTCTTGCCCTTCATCTGGTCGGCCCAGGCGGCGTAGTGGTCGTCGGCGGACGCCGAGGCCTGCCACGCCTTGGTGAGGGAGGCCGTCAGGGCCGTGTTCTGCGGCAGCTTGTCCACCGTCAGACCCTGAAGCCGGGTCACCAGACCCCGGCGCTGCTGGGCGGCGCCGCGCAGGTCCGTCGCGGCCTGGTCGAGGTTCTTGCACTGCTTGATGGCCTCGACCGAACGGATCACCGCGTCACGGCTGTTGTTGCTGTCCGCGAGCAGCTTGTCGAGCGCCTGCGCCTGCGGTTCGGCCGGGTCGGCGGACTTCTCGGTCGAGGTGTCGACGGGGGCGCTCGAACTGGCGGCGACGTTCTGGCCCGGGTCCTTGTCCTTGTCGTCCCCGCCGCTGAGCAGCGCCCCGGCGCCGAGGCCGACGATCGCGCAGCCGACGACGACGGCGGCGATCAGCGCGACGGGCGACTTGCGGCGCGGCGCGGGGCCGTCGTCGTACCCGTCCTGGTAGCCGTCCTGCGGGTAGGCGTCCTGGAACGGGGACGGCTGCGGCGGAGGCGTGTGCGGGTGAGGCGTGTGCGGCGCGAACTGCTGCTGCGCGAAGCGCTGTTGTTGCTGCGGCTGCCGAGGCGGCTGCGCCATGTGCGGCGGCTGCTGCATGTGCTGCGTCGCGTCGCTGCGGAAGAGGTTGTCGAACTCCGCGGGCGGCTGCCGCTCACCGGGCATCTGCGGCGGTACGGGAGCGATGTACTGCGTCGCGTCGGAGGCGCCGGCGGGCTGCTGGGCGGGAGCGGCCTGCTGGTGCAGCGGCCCGGTGCCGAGGAACTGGGTGTCCGAACCGCCCTGCGGGGCGACGGGCGGGATGTGCTGGGTCGCCTGCATGTCGGCGGCGGCGGGAGGATAGCCGTACCCGCCCTGCGGCGGGTACGCGGCGGGTATGGAGCCCGGCATCGGCCCGGGCAGGGGGCCGGGACCGGAGGACGGCGGCGCGCTCTGCGGCGGGACGGGCGCGATGTACTGCGTCGCCTGCATGTCCGAGCCGCCGCCCGGCTCGGCCTCGGGCGGCAGGGGCTGCGCCGGCGGCAGGGGCTGGGCGCCCTGCCCCTGCGGTGCCCCACCGGGGCCCCAGGCGCCGCCCCACGGCTGCCCTCCGGCCGGGCCTGCGGCCGGGCCGGTCTCCACGCCACCCTCGGCGGGCAGCACGACACCTTCGTGCGTGGGCCGCACCGCCGGATACTGCGGCTCCGGACCCTGTCCGCTTTGCGTCACCGGGACTCCTACTGATGGACCTACGGAATCGTCGGTTCACGCTACCGGGTGCGTCCGGCGCGGCGCACACGCGTGTGAGACCGGTTACAGACCCACGACGAACGTGCCCGCCGCCTCCGGGCGGACGCACCTCCTTCCGGGCCCGGGCGTCCCGCCCGCTGCCTCCGTCACGCCGCGTGCAGCGCGAGGCGCGAGCCGAACTCCTGGACCGCCGGCTCCCCCGCGTACGGCTCCAGCCGTTCCTTGAGGTCGTCCAGATACTCGGCCCCGCGCGAGGACCGCAGCGTCGCCAGGAGTTCCAGGGCCCTCGTGCCGGTGTGGCAGGCCTGTTCCACCTCCCGCCGCTGGACCTGCGCCGACGCGAGCAGGACCAGGCCGATCGCCCGGCGCCGCGCCCGGGTGGGCGGATGGCCGCTCAGCGACTCCTGGGCCGCCCGGGCCGCCTCCTCCGCCTGCCCGAGGTCGCGGTGGCAGTGGGCCAGCTCGTCCGCCAGGTACGCGTGATCGAAGTGCGCGATCCAGTCGGGGTCGTCGCCCGACTCCGGATCCGCCTGCTCCAGGGCGCGTACGGCACGGCCCGCGACCGCCCCGAAGGAGTGGGCGTCCCCGAGCAGCGCGTGCCCCCGGGCCTCCGCCGCGTAGAACATCGCCTCCGCGCGCGGCGAGACCCGCCCCCGCGCCCCTTCCTGCGCCGCCCGCGCCAACTGGGCGATCTCCCGGGGATTTCCGAGCTGGGCCGCCAGATGGCTCATCGAGGCCGCGAGCACGTACCCGCCGTACCCCCGGTCACCCGCCGCCTGCGCGAGGCGCAGGGCCTGGATGTAGTACCGCTGCGCGAGACCCGGCTGCCCGGTGTCCACCGCCATGTACCCGGCCAGCTCCGTGAGCCGCGCCACCGCCGCGAACAGCTGCCGTCCGACCGCCTCGCGGTACGACCCCGAAAGCAGGCCGGCGACCACGCTGTTGAGGTAGTGCACCACCACCGGCCGGACGTGCCCCGAGCCGAACCTGCGGTCCAGGTCGACCAGCGCCTCGGTCATCGCCCGGACCGCCTCCACGTCGGAGACGCCCACCCGCGCCCCAGCCGACCGGGCCACCTGGGCGTCCGCGCCCGTGATCAGCCAGTCCCGGCTCGGCTCGACCAGCGCTGAGGCCGCCACCGTCGAACCGGAGAGGAAGTCCCGGCGCCCCACGTCGCTGCGCCACAGCTCGCAGACCTGCTCGATCGCGCCGAGCACGGTCGGCGCGAACTGCAGCCCGACCCCGGCTGCCAGGTTCCTGCCGTTGGCCATGCCGATCTCGTCGATCGTGACCGTCCGTCCCAGCTTCCGGCCCAGCGCCTCGGCGATGATTCCCGGCGCCCTGCCGCGCGGCTGCTGCCCGCGCAGCCAGCGCGCCACCGACGTCTTGTCGTACCGCAGGTCGAGGCCGCGCTCCGCGCCGACCATGTTCACCCTGCGGGCGAGCCCGGCGTTGGAACAGCCGGCCTCCTGGATGAGCGCCTGCAGTCTTTCGTTCGGCTGACGAGCGACGAGTGGTCTGGCCGCCATGAAGTACCCCCTGAGGCCGGTGTGCGAGCGAGAGAACTGATCACTGCCCGGCGGATATACGGTCAATGCCGATATGAACACGCGAAACCGGACGCTTCGACCACGGTCGGGTGGCCGACCCCCACGTGTGGCTACCCCTCCACCGCTCCCCGGCCGCACGCGCGCCCCCGTCCGTGCACCCATGCGCCCCGCCGTGCAGGATCGATGCGCCACACCGCTGTCCGCCCCGCCCGTAACCCCGGGTGACGGCGGGAGTTGAGCTGACCGTGGAAGAGACCATGGGAGTCACGGAAGCCGCACGCATCCCCAAGCAGCGAGGAGAGCAGCTGCTGGACTGCGCCGTGCGGTATGCGGAAGAGCGGCACTGGGACGTGTTTCCCGGCACCTGGCTGGAGGCCGTGGAGGGCAGGGAACGCTGCTCCTGCGGGGCCGAGAGCTGCGTCACGCCCGGCGCCCACCCGGCCCGGCCCGACTGGTCGACCCAGGCGACCGGCAGCGCCGTCGGGGCGCGCCGCATGTGGTCGAAGCAGCCCAAGGCCTCGATCCTGCTGCCGACCGGCCGTGCCTTCGACGCGATCGACGTGCCCGAGTCGGCCGGCTTCCTGGCGCTGGCCCGGATGGAGCGGATGGAGCTCACGCTCGGTCCGGTGACCTGCACCCCGGACCGCCGGATGTTCTTCTTCGTGCTGCCCGGCGCCGCCACGAAGGTCCCCGACCTGGTCCGCAAGCTGGGCTGGGTCCCGGCCTCCATCGACCTGATCACCCGGGGCGAGGGCCACTTCGTCGCGGCGCCGCCCACCCGGGTCGGCGGCCATGGGGCCGTGCAGTGGGCGCGGCGGCCCACTCCGGCGAACCGCTGGCTGCCCGACGCGGAGGAGCTGATCAGCCCGCTCGCGTACGCCTGCGGCCGGGAGGCGGCGGCCGCGAGGTCACGCAGGCCGTAGAGCCGCGGGCGGAGGTCCCGCGACGTGACCCTTAGGGTGTGGCCGTACCGATACGGGGACCACCAAGGGGTTGACGGGCCATGCCTGACCAGGCATTTGACGGAACGTATGAAATGGCGGGCGACGCACCGGACGGCGGTGCGGTGCCCGCCGTTCGCGTCGAGGGGCTGTGGAAGCGCTTCGGGCAGCAGATCGCGGTGAGCGGCATCGATCTCGCGCTTCCCGCGGGCAAGTTCATCGGGCTCGTCGGGCCCAACGGCGCGGGCAAGACCACCACCCTTTCCATGATCACCGGCCTGCTGCGGCCGGACCACGGGCGGGTCCTGGTCGCCGGGCACGACGTGTGGCGCGACCCGGAGTCGATCGCCGAGGTCAAGGCCCGGATCGGGATCCTGCCGGAGGGGCTGCGGCTCTTCGAGCGTCTCTCGGGCCGTGAACTCCTCGCCTACAGCGGCCGGTTGCGCGGGCTGCCCGGTGCCGAGGTCGACAAGCGCGCCGACCAGCTGCTCGACGTGCTGGACCTGGAGGGTGCGCAGAACAAGCTGGTCGTGGACTACTCGACCGGCATGCGCAAGAAGATCGGGCTGGCGGCGGCGCTCCTCCACAACCCCGAAGTCCTCTTCCTCGACGAGCCGTTCGAGGGCGTCGACCCGGTCTCGGCGCAGACCATCCGGGGTGTCCTGGAGCGGTACACCGGCTCGGGCGCGACCGTCGTCTTCTCCAGCCACGTGATGGAGCTGGTGGAGTCGCTGTGCGACTGGGTCGCGGTGATGGCCGCGGGCCAGATCCGTGCGCAGGGTCCGCTCGCCTCCGTACGCGGTGACGCGCCGTCGCTGCAGGCCGCGTTCCTGGAGCTGGTGGGCGCCAACGGGCGCGAGGCCGCCGGGGACTCTCTGGACTGGCTGGGCGGGGGTGGCGCCCGATGACCACGGCCGCCCCGGCATCCCCGGCGTCCCCGGTTTCCCCCGCGTCCCCCGCCTCCCCGGCGTCTCCTTCCCTCACCGCCGTCTTCGTCCGGCTCAAGCTGTCGCTGCTGCGCAACGGACTGCGGCAGTCGGCGGGCCGCACCGCCGCGTACGTCACCTCGATCGTCGTCACGGTCGTCTTCGCGGCGGCCATGCTGCTCGCCTTCGTGCTGATGCGGGGCAGCGCGGACGCGGACTCGGTCGCGGTGCTGCTGACCGCCGTGCTCGCGCTCTGCTGGGCGGTGATGCCGCTGTTCGTACCGGGCGGGGACGAGACGCTCGATCCGTCCCGGCTCGTGATGCTGCCGCTGCGGCCCCGGCCGCTGGTGCGGGCGCTGCTCGTCGCCTCGCTGGTGGGCAGCGGGCCGCTGTTCACGCTCTGCATAGCGCTGGGCGCGGGCGGCCTCGCGCTGGCGCGGGGCGCGGCCGGTGTCGTCGCCGCCGTGGTGGCGGTGCCGCTGGTCGTCCTCGTGTGCGTGGCGCTGTCGCGGGCGGTGGCGGCGGCCAACGTACGGCTGCTGACCTCACGCAAGGGCCGTGACCTGGCCGTCCTGAGCGGTCTGTTGATCGCGGTCGGCATCCAGCTGGTCAACTTCGGTGCCCAGCGGCTCAGCCGGGCCGGTGGCCTGTCCTCGCTCGAGCCGGCGGCGGCGGTCGTGGGCTGGCTGCCGCCGGCCTCGGCGATCGCGGCGGTGGACTCGGCGAGCGAGGGCGACTACGCGGTGGCGGCAGGGCAGTTGCTGCTGACCGTGGTCGTCCTGGTGGCGCTGGTGTACTGGTGGCAGCGGAGCCTGGTGAAGCTGATGACGACGCCGGACGGCTCGACGATCGGCGCCGCCTCCGGCTCCGGCGCGCGGGACCGGAGCGGTACGGGTCTGCTGGCCCGGCTGCTGCCGGGCGGACGCACGGGCACGGTGATGGAGCGCACCCTGCGCTACGTCTGGCGTGATCCGAAGACGAAGGCGGCGTGGATCAGTTCGCTCGCGATCGGCGCGATCGTGCCGCTCTTCAACGCCTTGCAAGGCACGGGCTCGGTCTACTTCGCGTGCTTCGCCTCGGGCATGCTCGGCATCCAGATGTACAACCAGTTCGGGCAGGACACCTCGGCGTTCTGGATGGTCGCGCAGACGATCTCGACGGCAGCGGACGCGTACGCCGAGCTGCGGGCGCGGGCCCTCGCCCTGCTGGTGATCACGCTGCCGTACACGGCCGTGGTGACGGCGGCGACGGCGGCGGTCCTGGGCGACTGGTCGTCGCTGCCGGACGCGCTGGGCGTGGCCTTCGCCCTGCTCGGGGCGATGGTGGCGACGGGGGCGGTGGCCTCGGCCTCCTTCCCGTACTCGATCCCGCAGGACAGCGCGTACAAGAACGTCGCTCCGGGGCAGGGCGGTCTGGCCTGGATCTCGATCCTCGGCGGCATGCTCGCGGCGGCGTTGCTGTGCGCCCCGGTGATCGGGGCGACGATCTACCTCCACCTCGCGGACGAGGAGTCCCTGCTGTGGCTCCTGCTGCCCGGCGGCACGCTCTACGGCGCGCTGCTCGCCTGGGCGGGCCTGAAGCTGGCGGCGCCGCGGACGGCGGGCCGGCTGCCGGAGATCCTGACGGCGGTCAGCAAGGGCTGAGCCACGAGGGGCGGTGGGTCACCGGTTCGGCCCACCGCCCCCCGGGCGACACTGTGACGGCCAATTGCGTGCCGCACAGGCACTTCTGAGTCACAGAGAGACCCGGTGAACCAGTCCATGCTTTCCGTACCTTCCCTGCAGAGAGCAGTCCGGCGGGTGACGGCGCTCGCCGCCGCCGTCCTGCTGATGACCTTCGGCATGACCTCGGCCGCCCAGGCCGACGTCGTCTCGCCGTCGACCGCGCCTTCCGTGCGGATGCTGACCTACAACTCCTGCGGCGCCTCCTGCGCGCACACCGGTGTCACCGCGAGCGAGTGGGCCGGGACCATCGAGAGCGCCGTCGACAACTGGTCCGCGGACACCCTCATGCTCACCGAGACCTGCTACGGGCAGTACGCCGCCCTGCGTGACCGGCTCACCGGGTACGCGCCCGCGTGGTACGCCACGAGCAGCGGGCCCAGCGGGTGCGGCAAGTGGGACACCGACAAGCGCTTCGGCATGGCGGTGTTCGTCAAGACCGCGTCCGTGGAGCGGCTGACGGCGGAGCTGCCGGCCAACCCGGAGGACAGCAACCCGCGCGGTCTGCTCTGCGCCAAGGGCGCGGTCGAGGGACGCACGACGCTCTCCTGCGTGACGCACCTGTCGCACGTCGGCGACGCCGGCCGTCTGGCGCAGGCGCAGGCGGTCCGCAAGCAGGTCGACGCCTGGGCGGGGACTCTGCCGGTGATCCTGGCGGGCGACTTCAACGCGGCCCCGGTGAGCCCCGAGACGAGCGAGTTCTACGGCTTCCAGGGAGGCACGGGCCGCTACGGCGAGGTCGACGAGGCCGACCAGGACCACTTCACCTCCGGCTGCACGGGCACGTACTGCCGCTCCGGAGAGACGACGCACCCCAACGGCAAGCTGGACTACATCTTCGTCTCGGCGGACCACTTCAGGTCCGTCCAGGGCGACGCCATGGGCAAGACCGCGAACATGTCGGACCACAACCTCCTCCGGGGCGCGGCGGCCTGGGAGTAGCCGGTCCGAACCGTGGCCTTCCGGTCGACCGAGCGGTGCGACAAATGTTCCAGAAGTGAACCAATTTTCGGAAACCCCAGGTCAGCGGGTCGTTCGAGGTTGCACCACTGAGGAGATCTTCTCCGTCGGGGACGCCTCGACGGCCGGGCGCACCCCGCCTCAGCTGCCCGAACGACCAGTCGGTCGGGGTCGCGGGAGCGATACGGAACGGAAGCGGCCGGAAAACGGCGGCGGATGTGCGATCACGCTCAGCGCCGACAAGACTCCCTTCCGCAATCGCACCCGCATCCGAAAAGGAGTCATTTCGTGCGTTACCTCCGCAGCACACGTGCCGCCACCGCCGTCGCCGCCGCGACCGGCCTCGCGTTCGTCGGTACCGCCCTCACGGGCAGCGCGTACGCCGAGCCCGCCGCCCAGCCGGCCTCCCTCTACCCGCCGTCGGCGATCGTGCTCACGGTCGGCCAGGGGGAGTCCGCCGCGACCGCCTCGGTCCAGCGCGCGGTGACCCTGGAGTGCGCGCCCCTGCCGGGAGGCAGCCACCCCTCGCCCGCCGAGGCCTGTGCCGAACTGGCCGCCGCCGACGGCGACCTGGCCCGGCTCGCCGCCTTACCGGGCGACCGCCCGTGTACGCGCGAGTGGGCCCCGGTCACGGTCACCGGCGACGGCGTGTGGGAGGGCCGGCGGATCAGCTGGTCGGCCACGTACGGCAACCCGTGCGAGATGCGGTCGAAGGTGGCGGAGAGCGCCGTCCTCTCCTTCTGACCGACCGCGAAGATCTCCGAGGCCGTCCCCTCGGCAGCGGACGGGCCCCCACCCTCGGGTGGGGGCCCGTCCGCTTCCCGGAACGGAGCCGGTTACCGGGTGAGGTCTCGCATCAGGCTGGTGAGCCGGGCCGAGGCGTGGCGGGCCTCGTCGAGTGCGCTCTCGTAGGCGCGCCGGCGCTCCTGGACGTCCGCCCCGCAGTGGGGGCAGAGCCGCGTGCCGGAATACACGTAGCAGTTGCAGCCACGGCACAGGTCGAGGGACGGCGAGTGCGGAGAGGCGTGTTCCCGCTCGGACGGGGGTTCCGGCGGAGCCGGGTGCCGCCGGTGGGCTTCCGTCGCCGGGTCGGCCCGGGGAGCGTCCGGATCGGGTTCCACCACGATGTCGAACCGGCCGTGGTCGAACGAGGTTCCCGGGGCGGGCAGCCGGCGGACCACCCGCTCGCGCTTGCCCTGCTTCTTCAGCTCGGACGCCCGGTAGTGGCAGTACGGGTTGTTTCCCGGCCGCCCCAGCAGGGAGTGCGAGGTCCAGGTGCAGCCGCCCTCGCAGACGTCCGCGTAGTAGCAGCTCGCACAGAATCCCCACATCTCCTGGCGGCGGCTGTTCCGCGCGAACGACAGCTGGGGCGCGGAGGCCCAGATCTCCGCGATGCCGGTGTCGCGCACGTTTCCGCCCGCGTAGGACGTGGTGGGGAGTGACGGGCAGCCCTTGATCGTCCCGTCGGCCTCGATGCCCAGAACGTTGCGGCCGGCGAAGCACCCCGTCCAGTGCTCGGCAGCATGGCCGCTGCCCCGCAACACCGCCTCGTAGGGGCCGAAGTATCCGACGTTGTTGCCCGGCTGCAGCAACAGGCCGTCGGCCAGGCCCGTCGTGTGGAGCTCCGCGAGCAGCGGCATCAGCTCGTTCATCAGATACGGCTGCATCAGCAGCTGGTGGTTGTCGGCGGCTCTGCCCATCGCGACCGTGAGCTGGACCTGCCAGTTGCGCACCCCTACCGCGACGAGTTCCCCCAGCAGGTCACGCAGCTGGGGGATCACGGCGGCGGTGATCTGCGTGTTGGCGCTCGTTCTGATCCCCTGCGCGCGCAGCCTGGCGAGGGCGTCGATCGCGGCGTCGAACGACCCGGGACGCCCCCGCAGGTGGTCGTGCAGGGGCGCGAGGCCGTCGACGGAGACGCCGCAGGCCACGAGCCCGGCCTCGGCGGCTTGAGCGATGCGCGTGTCGGTGAGGTGCCAGGC
Source organism: Streptomyces lateritius (assembly GCF_014649715.1). Classification (GTDB taxonomy): domain Bacteria; phylum Actinomycetota; class Actinomycetes; order Streptomycetales; family Streptomycetaceae; genus Streptomyces; species Streptomyces lateritius. The sequence continues at coordinate 12,071 of NZ_BMTO01000008.1, read as the reverse complement.
GCCGGTCTGCAGCGTGCACTGCATCCCCGCGTCCGAGATGGCTCTGACGATCTCCACCCAGTCCCGTCGCAGGTACGCCTCGCCGCCGATCAGGGTGACCTCGCGCGCGCCGAGCTCGTGGAGTTGTCGAACGACGTCCAGGCATTCCTGAGTCGTCATCTCGTCCGGGCGCTTGGCGCCCGCACGCGACCCGCAGTGTCTGCATTTCAGGTTGCAGGCGAGGGTCAGTTCCCAGACGGCGTGCACGAGCCGGTGGTCGCGGACGTCGGGGGTCCTCAGCCACCGGTTGGGTGCGACGGGTGCGTCCGGTCCCGCGTCACCCATCTGTTCGGCCCGCTTGGCCTGCTTGGTCCAACCGGGTGATCGCCGCCTCCAAAGCGGCCAGTGCTTCCTTCACCTCGTCGTACCGATCTGCTGTGACGGGTGCGAAATCAACCTCGTACAGAGCTTTTCTGGCCGCCTCGGCGACAGCCTTCATGTGCTGCAGATCGTTGCCGGCGATCGCGTCGTGGATCGGCGGCCCGTAGGGGGGTACGGGGCCGCTCTGGGATGCGTCTTCGCTACGGGTCACGTCGACTCACCGCTGCTCGGTGGGGCTGCAGCAGTCGCCGTGCAGCATCCCTGCCCGCACGTGAACCAGCCTTCCCCGCCGGGCACGGTCCGCGTGCGAACGGCGAACTGCGGGGACCCTGAGATTTCGGGGGGACCATCCATCGCACCTGAAGACACAGCCGTCCCTCCTCCCTTGTGTCGGATCGTTGTCGGCAGGTGCACAGTCACACCATTTCCATGCCACCAAACATCCGCGCAGCCGAATGGAGGGGGATGGCGACGGCCGGCGCCGGAGCGGTCCGACCGCCACAGTCCGTGCGGACGCCCCTAGGTGAGGACGACGAGCTGCCGGGTCGCCCGGGTCATGGCGACGTAGCGGTCGACCGCTCCTTCGACACCCTCGCCGAACGCCTCCGGGTCGACGAGGACGACCAGGTCGAACTCGAGCCCCTTCGACAGCTCCGGGGTCAGTGACCGGACGCGGGGCGTCTCCCGGAACGTGGAATCGCCGATGACGCAGGCGATCCCGTCCTCGTGCGCGTCGAGCCAGGTGTCGAGGATCGAGTCCAGCTCCTCGACCGCCCCCTGAACGACGGGGATGCCGCTGCTGCGAATGGACGTCGGCACGTTGGCGTCCGGGAGGACCGCGCGGATGACCGGCTCGGCCTCCGTCATGACCTCTTCGGGCGTCCGGTAGTTGACGCTCAGGGAGGCCACGTCGATCCGGTCGAAGCCGACCCGCTCCAGCCGTTCCCGCCACGACTCCGTGAACCCGTGCCGGGCCTGCGCGCGGTCACCGACGATCGTGAAGCTGCGGGACGGGCAGCGCAGCAGCAGCATCTGCCACTCCGCGTCGGTCAGTTCCTGCGCCTCGTCCACGACGATGTGCGCGAACGGGCCGGCCAGCGGCTCCGGCTCGGCGGCGGGCAGTGCGGTCTCGTCGACCAGACTCTCCCGCAGGTCCTGCCCACGCAGCATCGTCACCGCGCCCTCGCCGTCGTCGTCGGCCGCGAGCACGTTGTCGATGACACCGGCCATGCGCTCGCGTTCGGCGGCGAGAGAGGCCTCGTGCCGGCGCCTGCGCCGTGACGCCGCCGGGTCACCGAGCCGCTGCCGGGCCGCGTCCAGGAGCGGCAGGTCGGACACCGTCCATGCCCGGGCGTCCGCGCGGCGCAGCTTGCGAACGTCGTCGGGGCTCAGCCAGGGAGCACACATCCGCAGGTAGGCGGGTACGGACCACAGGTCGCCCACCAGGTCGGCCGCCTCCAGCAGCGGCCAGGCGCGGTTGAGGGTCCCGACCAGCTCCTCGTCGTGCAGCAGCGCCTTCCGGAACAGTTCGGGCGAGACCTCGCCGTCGTGCTTCTCCATGAGGATCGTGACCAGCTCCTCCCAGATCTGCTCACGCGCGTCGTTGTGCGGAGTCCCGGGCTCCACCGCCTCGAACGCCTCGGCCCACTCGTCGGCGCTCAGCCAGACCTCGGACCAGGGGGTCGTGACCGCCATCCCCTCGGTGGGCGGCGTCTCGTAGAACCCGACGGCCTTCTCGATCGCCTTCACCATGTCCGCCGACGACTTCAGGCGCGCCACCTCCGGGTCGCTCTCGCTCACCGCTCCGGCTCCCTCGGCGACCAGGTCCCGCACGGTGCAGGTCCGCACGCCCTCCTCCCCGAGACTGGGCAGGACATCGGCGACGTACGCGAGATAGGGCTGGTGCGGACCGACGAAGAGCACGCCGCCGCGCCGGTGACCGAGGCGGGGGTCGGAGTAGAGGAGGTACGCGGAGCGGTGCAGCGCCACGACGGTCTTGCCCGTACCCGGGCCGCCGTCGACGACGAGGGCGCCACGCGATCCCGCCCGGATGACGGCGTCCTGGTCGGCTTGGATGGTGGCGAGCACGTCCCGCATCCTGGCCGACCGCTCGCTGCCCAGGCTCGCGATGAACGCGGACTGGTCGTCGAGCGCCGCGTGCCCTTCGAGCCCGTCGGCGGTGAACACCTCGTCCCAGTAGTCGCTGATCCGGCCGCGGGTCCAGCGATACCGGCGGCGGCTCGCCAGACCCATCGGGTTGGCGTGGGTCGCCGCGAAGAACGGCTCGGCCGCGGGGGAACGCCAGTCGAGCAGCAGCCGACGCCCCTCGCTGTCGGTGAGCCCGAGCCGCCCGATGTACACCGGCTCGGGGTCGTCCGCGCCGACGACGCGCCCCAGACACAGGTCCAGGCCGAAGCGGCGCAGGGCGCGCAGCCGAGCGGTCAGGCGGTGGACCTCCATGTCACGCTCCATCGCCTCCCGGCCGACGCCGCCGGGCGCCTTGCGCGCGGCGTCGAGCCGGTCGGACAGTTCGGCGATCGCCTGCTCAAGGCTCTCCGCGATGGCGGCGAAGTGCTTTTCGTCCCCGTCGATCAGCTTCGCGTCGGCCTTGGGGGCGAGGCGCCCGGAAAGGTCGAACACACTGGTCGTCACACGCACGTCTGGAATCCCCATTTCCGCAGGTCTTTGGCCTGAGGCGAGTGATTCTGGGGCATGACGGGGGCCTTGCCGCAAGCCCCCCTGTGCGCTATAAGTTGAGAGTGGCAAGGAGTGTGTACGCCTCCTTGTGATCCTCTTCGCATCGCTCCCGTTCCCTCAGTCCTCCGTTTCGAGTGGGCGGCGGGGGCGGCGGCATCTACGCGCTCACCAGACCCAACCCGTTGGCGCCAGCGCATACGAGCGCGACGAGGAACACCCCCTCTCCCCGGACCCGGAACCGGATGATGCCGGCCGGAGGGACTCGACCAGCCTCTCCGCCACCTACGCCGGCACCGACCAGGCCCCGGATTCCGAACCGCGACGACATGCGCCCGCCGATCGCACACCCCTGACGGCCTCGCGGACGACGACACGCACCCTCCCTAGGTGCTCGGGGAAGCCTGCTGCACGAGTTGTCGCCAGGAGGGCCGGGGGGCCGCGCCGGGCCGGCTCTCGGGGGTGGTCCGACGGCGTGCCGATTCGGTACGGCAGGGGCGGCAGCGGGTCTCATCGGCGACGGGGCGGAACACGTGGTCGTCACCGGGCCCGTCACAGATCACGAGCGCTCCCGGGGCGGGTGAGGCAGCCTGGGTGTCCGGTGCGGCAGGCGCGGGCGGAGAAGCCGGCGGCAGTTTCTGGACCAGCCGGTGACGCAGGAAGCCGACCGCCGAGCGGACGCCGCCACGCGGCAGGCCGTGGGTGAGGGCGTGGCGAAGATCTGCCGCGGAGACCCCGCGCCGGAGCCATTCCGCCGCCATCTCGGCGAGACCACGTGCCTCTCGGACTCCGAGCATCAGGTCCCTGTGATCATGTCGCAGCAGGAGCAACACCCGCTCGGCCAAGGCGACTTCCGGGGCGGCGGCCGGCCCGCCCTCCGGTGCCGGATCCGGGTTCGCGTCCGGTTCGTCCTGCCGCCCCGCCGGCTCCGCGTCCGCTCGCGGCGCCGGGCCCGGCGCCGGCTCCTGCTCCGGCTTTTCGGGGGGTGGGTGGGGAAGGTTCTTCTTCCCTCCGTCTTCTTCTTCCGTAGGAGGGCAGCCGACGCAGGGGCCGTTCGGGGCACCGACGGTCGGATCGGGGAGAGTCGGCGACCGGCCGTCGCGGACGGCGCCAGCCTCCTCACGCGTGAGGGTGACGTTCGAGAGCAGTTGGTCGGTGACCCAGTGCCCGCGTCCGCCCTGCCACCTCCACTCGTGGAGGAAGCCGCACGCCGTCAGGCACTCCTTTGCCTTCTGGTACGCCCGGGGCTTCATACCCAGGGCTGCCGCGTGCTCGCCGAGGGGCTTGGCGGCCACGCTCTCGGGGAGTCCCTGGACGTAAATGATCAGAATCTTGGCGTCGTTGGTGAGACGGGGATGACGCACGACATCGTGCGAGACCTTCGTGAAGCACCGTACCGGCGCGATAGCATGCCGAAGCATTTCTGGTGGAGCTCCAGTCCACTAGTGGTGAAGGCCCTCGGATCCTGGTGTTGGCGCACCACCGAGGGCCGCTCCATTCTCACGGAGCGTGATGTCGCGGTCACCGTACCGCATCAATGACCATGTTGTGCAACAAGTCCGGTTCCACGAAGGGGTCTTCGGCCGTGGGCCGGGACCGCCAGTCCAGGGGCCAGGTCGAGCCGTGGAGCGCGGGGATGCCGACGAAGGCCAAGCCCCGGCCGCTCCGGCTCAGCGCCCGCGCGGGAGCCGGCCAGGCGTGGGCGGCGGCCGACCCCGGCGGCAGCAAAAAGTACAGGTTCTTCTCGCCGGTGGCCTCGCGGACGATCGGCCCGGCCTGGAAGTCCGTGAACTCCATGAGCCGGTACGCCACGTCCTCACCGAGGAACCCTCCGATCCGTACGGCGTCGAAGTGCACGCCCGCGTGGCGGAGGGCATGACCGGTGGCGGGCACCCAAGAGGGCACGCCGTCAAGTGACTTGCGCGAATTCATGACGCCAGCTTTCCGGCCCAGCTCTACTGTGACCAGCGCCACAGGCCGTTTGTGGCGGACTGTGCACTCGGGGAGGTGGTCTGTGAACAATGTGAACACGGGCGGTCCAGGAGCCGCGAAGGCCTTCGGGAGGCTCCTGCGCTTCTACCGCGAGCGAGCGAAGGTGTCGCAGGACTTGCTGGGCAGGGAGACCGGATATTCCAAGTCCCAGGTGGCGATGATCGAGCGCGGGGAGCGGCGCCCGAGGGGCAGATTCGTCGTGATCGTGGACGAGCTGCTGGGTGCACAAGGTGCACTTCTGGAGGTCGCGGAGGAGGTGACGGCGAGTGGGGTGGCGGCGTGGTTCGAGGACTACCTGGCGGAGGAGCGGAGGGCCTCCGCCATCCAACGGCCTGCGTGGGTCGCCGGGGCGGTGCCCGGCTCGGTGGTTCCCGCCTGGAGGGAAGGGCTCGCTCTCGACTCACCGGCGCCGGACTACCAACGGCTCGTGGAGGTCCTGGCGGGGAGCGGGGAGGAGATGGACTGCCGGCAGTTCGCGGCGGCCTTGGGTCTGGAGGTGGTCGCGGCGAAGGTGGAGGGAGTGCGGTCGAAGGTGAAGCGCCCGGCCGCGCGGGGCTGGATGGCCGAGAAACGTCCGGGGATGTTCAGCGTGCTCGCCGGGCGAGCCGGCGGCTCATGACCATGCTCATCGACCACCGGATCATCGCCCTCGGAGGTGTCGGTGCGGGTCTCGTAGTCGCGGACCAGGCGGCGTGAGTGCATCAGCCATGCGAACGTCCGTTCCACCAGCCACCTTTTCGGCAGCACCACGAAGCCCGTGGCGTCGTCGGTGCGTCTGACCACCGTCAGCGCGATCCGCAGGACATCGCGGGCGAGGTCGACCAGGCGTCCGGTGCAGCCGCCGTCGGCCCACACCAGCGAGATGCGCCAGTGCCGCATCCGCAGCCGCTCCAGCAGCGTCCGGCCGGCCTCGCGGTCGGTGACGGATGCGGCGATGACCATCACGGCCAGCAGAAGCCCGAGGGTGTCCACGACGATGTGCCTCTTGCGGCCGTTCACCTTCTTCCCGCCGTCGAACCCCCGGCTGGCAACCGGCACCGACGCGGCCCCTTTCACCGACTGCGCGTCGATGATCCCGGCGGTCGGCTCCGGATCACGGCCCGACGCCTCGCGGACCCGGTCGCGCAGCCGGGTCGTGGAACTCGGCGACCAGGCCCTTGTCCCGCCAGCGCCGGAAGAAGGCGTAGACGCGGTCCCATGCGGGGAAGTCCGCAGGCACCGCTCTCCAGGCAATGCCGCCCGCAACCAGGCAGCGCACCGCGTCGACCAGCTGCCGGTGGCAGTAGCTCTCCGGCTGCCCGCCCCTTCCCTCCAGCCAGGCGGGCACGGGCATCGCGTCGCGCACGACTGCCCACTCCGCGTCGGTCATGTCCGAGGGGCACCTCGGACGCCTGTGCGGCCGGTCCCCGGCGTTCCCCGAACCGGTGAGCGAGCAATCACACGACATGGGCGCGGAGTTGGACGGCAATGTCACGGAGACGGAAAACTGCGGCACCAGGGGCCTCCTGTTGCTCGACTGGATTCGACACCCACGAGCTGTACGGGAGGCCCCACTTTCATGCCCTGCCGACCAGGAGATCGCCCGACCGAGTCGGCAGACTCGAACTCACGATCACCAAGATCGATAGAGCAACCGCTAGTTAGCGCACTCAGCGCACGAAGTCCGTTACTGTGCCGTGGTTGTCGGGAGAGGTCAGGCCCCAGAGGATCAGCCCCACGATGATTACCAGCAGGATCAGCCCCGGCACGTTCTCGGGCCCCCAACTGACGGGCTGCCGAACCGGTGGGCCGGGTGTGGCGTCGTCGCGTGCAGCGTCGGAGTCGGCGCGCTGCCAGGGCGCGACATCGGCCTCGCCCCGGGCGATCCGCGCGGCCACGTGGCGTACGTCGGCCGCGTGGTAGGTCGGCTCGCGGGTCAGGTCCGGGGAGGGCGCAGCCGAGGTACGTACGCTGTTGGCCCGCGCCACGGCCCTGATGCTGCTCGGCCTGATCTGCGGCCAGATCTCCCGGACTTCGGCCTTCGTCAGCCAGTCTTCCCCGTCCTCAAGGTCCTGCTCGTCCGCTGCCCCCATTCGAAGTCCGCCCCCTCGCGCCCGCCGATCACCCTTGGCTTGATACCCAGACCGCCGAAAGATCACCCTGCCGGGCAGTCACACTCGAACTCACGCCCACCGTGATCGGTGGAGAAACGACTTCCGAGGGCCTCCACCCGGGGGGTGGAGGCCCTCATGTCACCGTCACTGGATCAGAAGATGCCGTTCAGATGCCACCAGTCCGTGCCCTCGACCGAACCGGGGGCAAGGGCGCCGGTGCCGGTGCCCTTGTACATGACCAGGCAACCCACCCCCCGGCACGCCTCGTTGTAGTAGTTGGCGTTGGTGATGGTGGCGATGTCGTTGTGACCGTCGCCGCCGAAGTCGCCGACACCGAGGATCGTCTCCATAGAGTTCCAGCCGCCGGAGCCGATCAGGACGCGGGCGCCGAAGGCGCTGGTCTTGCCCGGGTAGAGCCAGAGCTTGCCGGTGGAGGCCTCGCGGGCGACCAGGTCGCTTCGGCCGTCGCCGTTCATGTCGCCCGCGCCGACCAGCGCGTTCATGGCGTTCCAGCCGCCACTGCCCAGGAGCGTACGGGCTCCGAGGGTGCCGGTGGCCGTGCCGGGATACAGCCACAGCTTGCCGGTGGACTTCTCCACGGCGACGAGGTCCGAGCGGCTGTCGCCGTTCAGGTCGCCGAAGCCGACGAGCCGGCTCATGGCGTTCCAGCCGCCGGTGCCGATCAGCTTGCGGCTGCCGAGCGTGCCGGTTCCGGTGCCGGGGTACAGCCACAGCTTTCCGGTGGCCGTCTCGCGGGCGATGACGTCCTCTCGGCCGTCACGGCTGTAGTCGCCGTGCCGGACGAGGGCGTTGAAGACGTTCCAGCCGCCGGTGCCCACCAGCTTCACGGTGTTGTCACCGGACAGGAACCACAGGCGGCCGGCCTTGTCCCGGACGAGAACGTCCGCACGCCGGTCCGCGGTCAGGTCGCCGAAGCCTTTGGCCGTGGGGGTCGCACCCGCGTACCAGGTGGTGGGGTGGGCCGGCAGGACACACTCCCGCTCGGTGGGGACGAACTTGAGCGAACTGACGGAATTGCTTCCGGGGCCGCCCCACTCGGTGCCCGCCGGGTCGGGCTCCCGCGTGGAGACCATGCCGTTCATGCCGTAGTTCTGGTCGTCGTACATACAGACGAACTTGGACGTGCGGTTGACGACCGAGCGGAACGTGTTGTCCCAGGCGCCCAGCGTCGCCGTGTTCACGTTCGTCTTGTACATCGTGCCGGTGCCGTTGTCGGTCTTCCACGCACAGAAGTAACCCGACGGGCAGTCGCTGATCGCGGCCTGCGCGGGCGTCGAGCCCGCGCTGAGCAGACCGAGCGAGGTGAGCCCCAGCGTCGTGGCCACCGCGGCCAGGCGCCGCAGCAAAGTTGCGCGCATTCATTCCCTCCCAGGTGCGGCGCGGAGAGGTCCTCGACGCGCCGCGAGGGCACCGTACCCTGCCCCAAGGACACCCCTCAGCGCGGGTCCACGTCTCGCGAAGGCCCACGCGGAGGTCTGGGCCTCACGACGTGAGCACGCCGGTCAGGAACGGGTCGATCGCGGCGCGCCATGCGTCCGCGTGGTCGCGTTCGTAGTGGAGGAGGTGGCCGGCGTCCGGGATCTCGGCGTAGGCGCCGTGGGGGAGGACGCGGACCATCTCCTGGGCCTCCGCGCGGCCCAGTTCGCCGTCCAGGCCGCGGACGACGAGGGTCGGGCAGCGGACCTGGGCGAGGGAGTCCCAGTGGGCGTCGTGGACCCAGGTGGCGCGGGAGGTCAGCATCTGGGCGGGGTCGAAGACCGGGTACCAGCCGTCGGGGCCCTCGGTCATCACCTCGGCGAAGAACTCGCCGCGGGCCGGGTTGGGCCGCTCGACCCAGGGGTCGTCCTCGGCGAACCACTTCCGTACGTCGGCGAGCGAGGCGAAGGGCACGGGCCAGCGGCGGAACCAGTCCTGCCACTCGCGCTGCGAGGCCGCCCCCAGGGCCGATGCCCGCATGTCGCAGATGACCAGGGCTCGCACCAGGTCCGCTCGCTCGGCGGCGAGCTGCCAGGCGGTCAGGGCGCCCATGGAGTGGCCGATGAGGGTGACCGGGCCGAGGCCGAGCTGCTCGATCGTGGCGACGGCGTCGGCGACGTACACCTCGCGGGTGAAGGGTCCCGCGGCGGGCTTGTCGCTGCCGCCGTGGCCCCGCTGGTCGAGCGCGACCGTCCGGTGGCGGGCGGCGAGCCAGCGGGCGGTGGGGGCCCAGTGGGAGGCGCGCCCCATGAGGCCGTGGAGGAGTAAGGCCGCCGAGCTCCCCGCCCGCGCACGGGGATCGCGATCGTCTCGCGGGCGGGCCCGCCCCCGCCCCTTCTCATGCCCCTGCTCCGTGAACTCCCAGGCAGCCAGGCGTACGCCGTCGGCTCCGGTCACGTCGAGACGTCGGACCATGTTTCCTGGCACCCCCTCTTTCCCATCGAGCGTGTCGAGCGCCGCCAGACTATCGAACCTGTATTCGAAAATGTGGTTCTGCCGCGTAACACCCCTCGTTCGAGTGACGGCGCTCAAGGGTTGACGCGCGCCGCCGAGGGGAGATCTTCAGCGGGAGGCGGACCGCTCGGGGAAAAACGGTCCGCGGGAATGACCCTGGGAGCTCGGGGCTCCGGGTCAGCACAGGGGAGGACAGGCCCCGGCGCCCATGGGCGCCGGGGCCCTCTGTCTGAAGACGCACCACCCCGGACGCCTGCATCGCACACCCCTCCCCGGCCGTACGGCTGAACCAAGACTGGCACGCCGAGGGGTGGGGCGTGGTGATTCCGCCGTAAATCGGGCCGCGGAGTGCGACGGCGCACGACGACGGAGCGGCACGCGCGTCACAGCGGGACACTGGGAGGGCGTGACGGGGCGGCTGCTCCGCCGCGCGAGGCCGAAGGGCCTGACGGCCGCGCGCGGAACACCGCCTCACGACAAGGCGCCGAGGCCTTGAGACCTAGGCCGAATCCGTAAAGTCGCGCCTGGCCCGCGGGCAGACGGCGCTACCTTCCGGATGCGACCTAGCGCTTGGCGACGAAGACGTGCGCCGCCACGTCGGAGCCCAGCTCGGCCGCCTCGCCGCTGCTGCCGACGAGGATGCCGCCGGCCGACTCCGTCACGCTCACCACGGAACCGGGCTGTACGCCCGCCCGCCGCAGGGTGTACATCAGCTGGGCGTCCGTCTGGATCGGCTCGCCGATCCGGCGGACGATCACCGTCTTGCCCTCCTGGCCCGGGTCCAGCTCGGCCAGCGACACCATGGAGTCGTCCAGGAACGCCTCCGCCCCGGCCTTCTCGCCCAGCTCCTCCAGACCCGGGATCGGATTGCCGTACGGCGACTCCGTCGGGTGCCGCAGCAGCTCGAGCACCCGCCGCTCCACGGCCTCGCTCATCACGTGCTCCCAGCGGCAGGCCTCGGCGTGGACCTGCTCCCACTCCAGGCCGATCACGTCGACGAGCAGGCACTCGGCGAGGCGGTGCTTGCGCATCACGCGCGTGGCGAGACGGCGGCCCTCCTCCGTCAGTTCCAGATGACGGTCGCCCGCGACGGTCACCAGCCCGTCGCGCTCCATCCGGGCCACCGTCTGGCTCACCGTGGGGCCGCTCTGGTCGAGCCTCTCCGCGATCCGGGCGCGCATCGGGACCACACCTTCCTCTTCGAGCTCGAGGATGGTGCGGAGATACATCTCCGTCGTGTCGATCAGTCCGGACATACGTGCCCCTCGATGAGTCGTGCGCTGGCCCTGCACCAATTCTGACGCATCGCACCGACAACCGTGCCGCGCCCGGACAAGGCGGTATTGACAGAGCAATGGTCCAGACCGCACCGTGATCCGCGACACCAGCGAGAAGGAGCTTCGGGAATGGGCGACAGCGCGCGCGAGTCCAAGCTGGCCGGGCAGTTCTTCGACGCCGCCATCGGCCTGCTGCGGCAGGTCCGCGACGAGGACGCCGGGGAGATCGCCGCCGCGGGCACCGCGATCGCCGAAGCCGTCGCCGCCGGCGGCCGCCTCTTCGCCTTCGGCGCCGGCCACTCCTCGCTGGCCGCCCAGGACGTCGTCTACCGGGCGGGCGGACTCGCCCTGATGAACCTGCTCGCCGTGCCCGGTGTCGTCGGCGTCGACGTCATGCCCGCCACGCTCGGCTCCGCCCTGGAACGGGTCGACGGCCTCGCGGGCGCGGTCCTCGACTCCTCGCCCGCCAAGGCCGGAGACGTACTGATCATCATCTCGCTCTCCGGTCGCAACGCCCTGCCGGTGGAGATGGCGATGAACGCGCGGGCGCTCGGCCTCACCGTGATCGGCGTGACCTCCGTGGCGTACGCGACGGAGACGAAGTCCCGGCACGTCTCGGGGACGTTCCTGAAGGACCACTGCGACATCGTCCTCGACTCCAAGATCGCCGTCGGGGACGCGGAGCTCACCCACGAGGGCATCGAGGCACCGTTCGCCCCCGCTTCCACCGTCGTCACCAGTGCGCTGATGCAGGCCATGACGGCCGCGGCCGCCGAGGAGCTGGTCCGTCTCGGCATCGAGCCGCCGCTGCTGCGCTCCGGCAACGTCGACGGCGGACACGAGTGGAACGGACGCGTGATGAACGAGTACCGCGACCGCATCTTCTTCCGTCACTAGTGACCTGAGTCGGAGATTCGTCGGCAGTAGGCGGCTACTTTGTCGAGGATCTCGTCGGCGGTCTTCGTCCAGACGAACGGCCTGGGGTGCTCGTTCCAGTCGGCGAGCCAGGAACGGATGTCGCGTTCGAGGGCCTGGACGGAGCGGTGGACACCGCGCTTGAGCTTCTTCTGTGTCAGCTCGGCGAACCACCGCTCCACCACGTTCAGCCAGGACGAACTCGTCGGCGTGAAGTGCATGTGGAAGCGCGGGTGCGCCAACAGCCACTTCTTGACGGCGGGCGTCTTGTGGGTGACGTAGTTGTCCA